>NZ_AP022620.1:0-2848375 GCF_010731855.1 Mycolicibacterium anyangense
CGGAGCCGTGCTGGATCACTGCGCCGTCGCCCTGGCCGCTGCCGGCTGGCAGCCGCGGGTACAGCGGTTCCCGGACCGCGGTGACCACAGCCACCTGGCGGTCGTCGACGTCGCCGAGCAACCGGCGCGCGACGGTCAGCTCGAACTGGCCGCTGCCATACCCCGACGCCGAGCCGACCGCCGGCGGTACCGGGCCGAGCGGGTGCCGGCCGGCACACTGGAGACGCTCTACGTCCGGGCCGCCCGGCTGGGTGTGGAACTCGCGGTCGTACCGCGGTCACGCTGGACCCGGCGTGCCGACGGCACCGTGGTGCTGCACTACACCTCCGATGCGGTCGACGATCCGTCCGACGATGCGGTGCTGCTGGTGGTGGGTACCACCAGCGACGGCGACGATATGCGACTGCGCGCCGGTGAGGCGATCAGCCATCTGACCCTGACGGCGACCGCCATGGGTGTGGCGAGTTGCCCGCTGACCGAGCCACTCAATGACATCGGCAACCGATTGGCTTTGGCCTGCGAGGTTTTCGACGGTGCTGCGCATCCGCAGGCACTGATCCGGGTCGGGATCGCCCCCGAGGGTGCTGACCCGCAGCCGCCCACCGAGCGCCGGTCGGTGAACGAAACCACCACCTGGCGCGCCACGGTCTGACCTACGCCGCTGCGGTCACAGCCGTTGCAGCGCAACAGCACTGCGCTGCTGCACGATCGACTGCAGGATCTCCCCGCTTCGAATGGCGATGTTGGACAGTAGCGACGACGTCAGCCCATGGGTGTGTTCGGTATTGCCCTGGATGTAGAGACCACCGGTCAGTTCGGTCGCGGTGATCAGCCGGTAATCGCGGGAGACCGCTGGTTCGCCGCCTTCCAAGACCAGGCTGCCGTAGAGGTCCCCGAGGATGTCGCGCAGCGGTGTGGGTAGGAAACCGGTTGCGTAGATCACGGCGTCGCAGTCGATCTCGTCGATGACGGCACTGGGGTGATGCCGGATGGACACGCGCACGCCATCCCGGCTCTCCTCGGTACCGTCCACGCTGGAGGCGCCGCGCATGAACAGCCGTCGGTGTCCGTCCACCCGTTCGGCGTACTCGCGCGCGTAGAGATCCTCGATGAGCGGAAGGTCGACGGCCGAGTAGTTGGTGCTGCGGTGGTCGAGCAGCCGACGGCGCACCGGCGGCTCGGCGGCGTAGAAGTCGTCTACGGCGCCGGGGTCGAAGACCCGGTTGGCGAACGGGCTGTCGTCGCGGGGCTGTAGCCGTACTTGGCGAACACGGCGTGGACCTCGGCACAGGGAAACGTGTCGTGCAGGTAGGCCGTGACTTCGGCGGCGCTCTGCCGGCGCCGACCACGACGAACCGGTCGTGCATCCGAGAGGGGAGCCGCGCCAGGTCGTTGAGGAAATCGTGGTTGTGGATCTGACGGGCCGACCGGCGGACGCCGGACGGTAGCTGGCTCAGCCCGCCCGCGATCACCACGTTGTGGGCGCGCAGCCGGCCGGCGTGGGCCCCGATGATGTCGACCTCGAAGAAATCGCCGACGGGCCGTACCGAGACCACCCGCGAGCCGTAACGCACCGTGGCCGTCACCTTCGGCCGCCCACGACAGGTAGTCGTGGAACTCCAGGCGGGTGGGAAAGAACGTTTTGTAGTTGATGAACTCCGAGAGCCGGCCGCGCTCGGTCAGGTAGCTCAGGAAGCTGAACTCGCTCTGCGGGTTGCGTTGGGTGACAAGGTCTTTGAGGAACGAGATCTGCATCGTTGCCCCGGGGATCAGCATGCCGGTGTGCCAGCCGAATTCCGGCTTGGCCTCGATGAACTCGGCATTGATCGCGACCCCGGCCGGGCACTGCGCGCTGAACTCTTCGACGGCGATCGCCAGGGCGAGATTCGACGGCCCGAACCCCACGCCGACGAAGTCGAGTACGTCGTTGTCCGCGTCAGTGGTGAAGGTCGGCATCACGCACCCGCCATCTGGTCGATCGCGCCCGGCACCGGCTCGGCGGGTCGGATCCCACCGCGACGATGCGGTTGCCGGAGTCGACGCACGACCCGGCTCTTGTGCACGTCCTGTTCAGCGGTGTCGAGCCCGAGGAACGACATGATGATCACGATGTTCCCCGGCGAAATGAGGTGCGCCGCCGCGCCGTTGATCCCGATCACCCCGGAACCGGCGGCCCCCGAGATCGCGTAGGTCACCAGCCGTGCCCCGCTGGTGACATCGACGATGTGGACCTGTTCACCGTCGAGGATGCCGGCGTGCGACATCAACTCCGAGTCGATCGTGACCGACCCGACATAGTGCAGGTCGGCTTGAGTCACGGTTGCCCGGTGGATCTTCCCGCCCAGCATTGTTCGCAGCATGCACACCCTTCCGCCCCAGCGTCGATGACGCGTCGGATAAGCCGGCGCGCCCATTACCAGGAAAGGCTAACCTAATAATCAGGTTCTACAAGGGCTACGCTCCCGGCCCGGCGGCAGGCCATCGGAGGCGTCAAAAATGCTGTCACCCAGCGGATCACACACCCACGCGGGCATTGCAGGCCGCCTGCGGCATCTCGAAACGTAGGACCCTAAATTAGGTAAGCCTAAAGTAATCTGGCGCGGTTATTGCTTCCAACGAAGGGAACGCCTTGAAGCGCAATCACCGATGGCGGCGCGGGGAGGACTTGCTGCCGCAGCGGTCATCGCCGTGACCGTCAGCCTGCTCAGCGGCTGCGGATCGAGCACCACCAACACCCAAACCGGAGCCCAGACCAGCACGGCCGCCGGCGCGGTCACGATCGCCCACAAGTTCGGCGAGACCAAGGTCCCCGCCAACCCCCAGCGGGTGGTCACCGTCGGCTGGACCGACCAGGACTTCGTCCTGCCGCTCGGCGTGGTACCGGTCAGCGCCCGGGCGTTCTTCGACCACTACAACGACTACCCGTGGGTCAAGGCCGCCACCAGCGGCAAGGGCTTCCCACGGGGGTCGGACTCCATCGATTACGAAGCCATCGCGGCGCAGAAGCCGGACCTGATCCTGGCCATCTACGAATCGATCGACAAACCCACCTACGAGCGATTGTCGGCGATCGCCCCCACCGTGATCCAGTCGGCCGACTACCCGGACGAGGAAACTCCCTGGGATGTCCAGCTGCTCACCACCGGCAAGGCCCTCGGCAAGGAGTCCCAGGCCAAGGCACTCGTCGACAAGGTGCGCTCCAGCCTGGACCAGGCCCGCGCCGCCAACCCCGAATTCGCCGGCAAGACACTGGTTGTCGACTTCGGTCCGGAGAACGGCGGGCACTACCTGCTTCCGAGAAGGATCCCCGCCGGGCATTGTTCACCGCGCTGGGCTTCGCCACCCAGGATGTCACTGGCGACGTCAGCGAGGAGCGTCTCGACGTGCTCGACCGCGATGTGTTGTTCGTCAATGGCGCCACCAAAGAGCAGATGATGGCCTCGCCGGCTTTGCGCGGCTGGCGGTAGTCCGCGACGGTCGAACCCTCTTCACCGGCTTCGACTCCAATCTCAGTGGTGCACTGACCTACAGCGGTCCGGACGCGATGCTGTACGCGCTCAACATTCTGACCCCGCAGCTGGCCAATGCCCTCAACGGGCGACCGGTCGCGGATCTGTCCAACGCCTGAGGGGAGGCAGCAGGCCCGCCGGAACGTCCCGGCGGGCCTGCTCTGTTCAGTGGGCAAGTTCATCGGCCACAACCGGCCCCCACCGGTCCACAGCGGTCGGGTCCAGCCCGGAATGGCGGCAGGGCAATTCGACCGTCCGCAGCCGGCCACCCACGTGCCGGCGCCAGCCTTCGGACGCCACCCCGGTCAGCCCCATCTCCAGCACACTGGCGTCGACGAACAAGACGTCCCCGTCATAGTGACCGTAATCCGCGCCCGCGGTCAGGCGTTCCGCGGCGACGTAGTTCTCGAGCACCAGGGCGATCTGGCGATCGTTGAGCACGGCGATGGCATCTCCGCTGTCCCGCACCAGCGCGACGGCCTGCGCCACCGTCATGCTGGTACCCGCGGCAACCGGGAAGCCCATCTCCCGCAGCAAGCCCGCCAACACCTGCTCCGGCTCGAAGTCGGCCACGACGGCGTCGTCGGTGCGGGCGTCGAGCATGCCGACGAATCCGATCTCGCGCCCGCGACGGCGCAACTCGGCGGCCACTAGTAGCGCCATCGAGCCGCCGAAGGACCAGCCCAGCAGCCGAATCGGACCCTGCGGTGCGAGACCGGCGACGGTGTCGGCGTAACCGCTGGCCAGCTCCCCGATGGTCTCGGGCAGCGGCTGTCCGGAGAACAGCGGCGACTGCAGGCCGTAGAGCGGCACCGACGCCGGCAGGTGCGCCTTGAGTCCGGCGAACTGCCACGCCAAGCCACCGGCCGGATGCAGACAGAACAGCGGCGGCTGTGTCCCCGAGGCCCGTAGCGGCAGCACATGCCCCAGGCCATTGGCGCTCACTGTGTCCGGGGCGTCGAGCAGGACAGCGATCTCGGCCACGGTCGCCGCGGTCATCAGGTCGGTGACCGCGATCCCGGCACCGAACTCAGCGCGGATCATGGCCGCCAGCCGGACCAGGAGCAGCGAATGCCCGCCGAGGGTGAAGAAATCGGCGTCGATCGTGGTGACCGGAACCGCCAGCAGTGCGGTGAACAGCTCGCAGAGCCGCCGCTGGGTCGCGGTGGTGGGCGGGAGTCCGGCAGCGGTGGTGAACTCGGGTTCCGGCAGCGCCCGCCGATCGAGCTTGCCGCTCGGGGTCAGCGGGAAGGACTCCACCGCGACGAACGCCGAGGGCACCATGTGCGCCGGCAGTGCCGCGGTGAGGTGTTCCCGAAGCGCGGCGGCCGGCAACTCACCGGTGGCCAGGCAGTAGGCCACCAACCGGTCTCCGCGCGCGACCACCCGGGCCGAGCTCACCGCGGGATGGGTGCCCAGCACCGCTTCGATCTCGCCGGGCTCGATGCGCACACCGCGCAACTTGATCTGATCGTCGGTGCGGCCCAGATACTCCAGCTGGCCGTCGGTGCGCCGACGCACCAGGTCCCCGGTCCGGTACATCCGCTGCCCGCCGCCAAACGGATTGGCCACGAAGCGGCACGACGTCAGGGCGTGGCGGTTGAGGTAGCCGTCGGCCAGCTGCACACCGGCCAGATACAGCTCACCGGCCGCACCGGCGGGCACCGGATGCAGATAGTCGTCCAGCACGTAAGCCCGCACATTCCAGCCCGGCACCCCGAGTGCCGGGGCCGAACCGTCGCATGTCCACCCCAGCACGTCCACCGATGCCTCGGTGGGGCCAGAGATTGTGCAAGGGAGCGCTGAACATCGCGGTGTAGCGGGCGGCCAGATCGGCACCGAGCGCCTCACCCACCGTCACCCGGGTCAGCGCGGTGCACCTGGCCGCGGCCGGTTCGTCGAGGAACAGTTCGAGCATGGACGGAACGAAGTCCACGGCCGTGACCGATTGCGCGACAATCATGTCGGCGAGATAGCGCGGATCGCGGTGACCGCCCGGGCGGGCCATGACCAGCGTCGCGCCCACGCTCAGTGGCCAGAACACCTCCCATACCGAAGTGTCGAAGCTGATCGGGGTCTTCACCAGCATCCGGTCCTGCGGCCCCAGCGGGTAAGCGTGCTGCAGCCACCTGATCCGGTTGACAATGCCGGCATGCGGCACGGCGACACCCTTCGGCCGTCCCGTTGATCCGGAGGTGTAGAGCACGTACGCCCATGTGCCGGCGGGAACCTGGATCGGCTCCGCAGCCGCCTCGGTGGTCCGGTGCCTGCGGATCTCGGCCATGTCGTCGAGGATCACGGCGGGTACGGCATCGTCGATCATGTAGGCCAGCCGGTCGGCCGGGTAGTCGGTGTCCAGCGGCAGGAACGCAGCCCCCGACTTGGCGACCGCCAGCAGCGCGACGACCAACTCCACCGACCTCGGCAACGACACCGCCACCACTGTGCCGGGGCCGGCACCGCGTGCGACCAGTCCCGCAGTCAGCCGGTCTGACCAGTCATCCAGCTCGCGGTAGGTCAGCTCGGCGTCCTGCGAGCGCACCGCGACCGCCGTCGGCGTGAGCCCGGCCTGCCCGGTCACCAGCGAGGCCAGGGTCGCCGGGGCACTCGGGTGGTCGGTGTCGTTGACCACGTCGACCACGGTGTGCCGCTCGGCCTCGTCGAGCAGGTTGATCGAACCGATCCGGCGGTGTGGATCGGCCACCATCTGGTCCATCACCCGCACTAGCCGGTCCGCCAGCGTGCGCACCGAGGACTCGTCGAACAGGTCGGCGCTGTATTCGGTGACCAGAGTTGCTGTGCCACTGTGATATTCGACGAGCGTGAAGCCCAGATCGAACATCGCCGCCGTCGTCGCGGATTCCTGCCACGTGGTGGGAAGGCCGAACATCCCGGTGGGTTCGCCATCTCGCAGGTGGTAGCCCAGGAAGACGGTGAACAACGGGTTGCGACCCAGCACGCGGGGCGGATTGAGGTTCTCCACCACCTGGTCGAACGGCAGCTCCTGGTGCGCGAAGGCGGCCAGGTCGGTGTCGCGCACCCGCGCCAGCAGGTCGTCGAAGTCCGGATTGCCGGACACGTCGGTGCGCAACACCACGGTGTTGACGAAGAATCCGATCAGGTCGCTCAGCGCCGCCTCGTCACGACCGGCCACCGGTGTGCCGAGCACGATGTCCTCGCCCGCGCCCAGACGGTGCAGCAGCACGGCGACCGCGGTGTGCGCCAGCATCAGCATGCTCACCCGCCGTGCGCCGCCAGCTGCCGCAAGGCCGCCACGAGTTCAGCCGCAAGCTCCACCTCGACGGTGCCGCCCGGCCGCTGGGCCGGGCCGGTCGGGCCCGGTCGGTGGGTAGCGTCATCTCGTCGGGAGCACCGGCCAGGGTGCGCCTCCAGAACTCCGCCTGCCGCTCGCCGACCTGGTCGAGCACGCGCTGCTGCCACAGGGTGAAGTCGGCGTACTGCACGGGCAGTGGCGGCAGGCCGGAACGATCACCCGCCACCCGGCCTCGGTAGGCACGGTTCAGGTCGTCGAGGAACGGGCCATCCGACCATTCGTCGGTGCAGATGTGGTGCAGCAGGACCACGACGATGTACTCGTCGTCAGCGGCCCGTAACACGCTGAGCCGCAGCGGGATCTCATTGCTCAGGTCGAACCGGTAGTCGACCGCGGTGGCGATCCGCGCAGTGAATTCGTCCGGCCGGCAGTCGATCACCTGCAGTGGCGGCGGGGTTCCCGGTGGCAGAATCCTTTGATAGAAACCACTTTCGGTGGACTCGAACACCGTCCGCAGAACTTCATGCCGATCCACGACGTCACCGGCGGCCGCGTGCAACGCCGTCACATCGAGCCGGCCATGCAGCCGGAACACCAGGGATAGTTGTAGGCCGTGCCGGTGGTGGCCAGCCGGTCGAGGACCAGCAGACGCTGTTGGGCGGCGGAGGCGGGGACTCGGCGGGGACGCTCACCGGCGGCCAGCTCAGGTCGGTGGGCGTGCCCGCCGGTGCCGGTGATCAGGGCTGCCAGTCCGGCGACGGTCGGTGCGTCGAAGACGTCGCGCAACGAGATCGTCACCCCGAACTCGGTTCGCACCCGGTTGATCAACCGGATACTCAGCAATGAGTGGCCGCCTAGGGCGAAGAAGTCATCGTCGGCGCCGACCTCGTCGATGCCCAGGATGTCGCCGAACACGGCGCACAGGGCGGCCTCCGCCGGCGTGCGGGGCGGCCGGGACGCGACGCCGCCGGTGACCGAAACATCCGGCAGAGCGCGAAGATCGAGCTTGCCGTTGTCGGTCAACGGCAACGCGTCGATCACCGAGATCACCGCGGGCACCATGTAGGCGGGCAGGCTCGTTCGCAGGGCGGACCGAACGTCGGCCACCACGTTAGGGTCGTCGTCGGCGGCGACGATGTAGCCGATCAATTGATCAGAACCCGTCAGACCGGGATCGGGCCGGGCGATCACCGCGGCGTGCCGCACCCGCGGATGGGCGGCCAGCGCCGCCTGCACGTCACCGGGTTCGACGCGGTAGCCGCGGATCTTCACCTGATCGTCGGTGCGGCCGAGGAAGTCGAGGTTGCCGTCTTGCCGGCGCACCATCACGTCACCGGTGCGATACATCCGGCCAGCGCCGAACGGGTTGGCGACGAACCGGGCCGCGCTGAGCCCCGGCTGGCCGACATAGCCGCGGCTCAGACCGGCTCCGGCGATGTACAACTCGCCGGGCGTACCGTCGGGGACCGGCCGCAGCCACGCATCCAGAACGTGCGCCTCGGTGTTCCAGATCGGCCGGCCGACTGTCGGGGTGGCGCTGTCGTCGGTGCCCGCGCCCAAGGTGTTGATGGTGTACTCGGTCGGCCCGTAGAGGTTGTAGCCGTAGCTGGTGTCGCTGTCGCGCAACCGGTTCCACACCGCCGGTGACACCGCCTCACCGCCCAGCAGCACCAGTACCGGCGGGTGCCCGGCCGGGTCGAGCAGGCCCTCCTCGAAGAGCAGCCCCGCATAGGTGGGTGTCACATTGACGACGTCGATCGCATTCTCGTGGCAGTACGCCACCAGGGCGGTCGCGTCCCGGCGCAAGTGTTCGTCGCAGATGTGCACCTCGTGACCCTCGATCAGCCACAGCAGCTCCTCCCAGGACATGTCGAAGGCGAACGACACGGTGTGCGCGATCCGCATCCGGCGCCTGCCGGCCGTGGCGATCGCCGGGCCGAAGATCGCCTCGCGGTGATTGAGGTGCATGTTGGTCAGACCGCGGTGAGCAGTGAGCACACCCTGGGTGTGCCGGTCGAACCCGAGTGTAGATGAGATAAGCGGGATCGTCGAGCCGCACCGGCACTCCGGTCCACGCTGGGGGTGCCGCCGGAAGATCAGTGTCGCCCAGCACAATTGTGGTGAGGTCAGGCGACAGGGCACGGATGCGGTCGGCGATGGCTGGTGTCGTCAGCACCAGCGCGGGGCACGCATCGGCGAGCATGACGGTGAGCCGTTCGTCGGGGTAGTCCAGCTCCAGTGGCAGGTAGGCCGCACCGGCGCGTAGGACGGCGAACAGCGCCACCACGGCATCGATCGACCGGGGGATCGCCAGCGCCACGATCGATTCGGGTCCGATGCCCTGGTTGTGCAGGAACCAGGCCAGCCGGGTGATCCGGTCGTCGAGCCCGGGTAGCCGATCCGATCGGTGCCGCACACCAGAGCCGCGCCGGTCGCCTGTCGATGCTCGGCCAGCAGGTCGGTCACCGTGCTCGGCGGCAGTGGATGAACTGTCGAAACATGCTGCGCAGCAGCACCATCTGCCCGTGGGCAGCCTCAGCGGCAGGCGCGAGTGCCTGGTCGCGGTGGTCGGGCATGGCGACCAGAACCTGCTGCAGGCGGTCGAGCAGTCGCTGGGCGCGATCGCGCTCGACGACGTCGGGCCGGTATTCGAGTTTGATCCACAACCGGCGGCCGGGGGAGGCCACCCAGGTCAACGGATAGTGGGACGCGTCCACCGAGTCATGGCCGACGATGCCGTGCTCGGCCTCCATGTCGGTGAAGGTGTCGTCGCCGAGGAAGTTCTGCAGCACGTAGAGGCTGTCGAACAAGGCGCCGGGAAGGCCCGCCGCGCGCTGGATCTCACCGAGCCCGAGGTACTCGTGATCCATCAGGTCGAGCCGCTCGTTCTGGATCGCCCGCAGTGCTGCTGTCAGCGAGCGTCCCGGTTCCAGCCGGACTCGGGTCGGCACGGTGTTGAGGAACAGCCCGATCACCGCGTCCATCCCGTCGATGTCGGTGGGACGGCCGGCCACCGTCGACCCGAACACCACATCATCGCTTCCGGTTTCGTAGCCCAGCACCATAGCCAGGGCGCAGCCGATGACCGCGTTGAGCGTGACCCCGCAATGTCGCGCGGTGTCGGTCAGCGCTGTCGTCTGCTCCTCGGTCAGGGTGACCTCGAGTCGCAGCGCCAGCACTGGCTCGCTGCCGACCGCCGACGGCACCAGCAGCGTGGGTGCGGCCAGCCCGGACAGGGCCCGGCTCCACCGCTGGGCCGAGGCCTGCCGGTCTTGGCCCTGCAACCAGCGCAGGTAATCGGTGAAATCGGCGGTCGGGACGGGCACGTCGGCGAGGTGGCCGGTGCGCGCCGCGGCGTACTCGGCGAACAGGTCGCGCAACAACTGCTCGCGTGACCAGCCGTCGAGCAATAGGAAGTGGTAGCTGAAGATCAGCCGATCCGCTTCCGGTGAGCGCACCACGGTGAACCGGGCCAGTGGCGGCCGGGCCAGGTCGAAGGTCTGCAGCCGCTCCGCTGCGGTGATCTCGTCGAGCCGAGAGCGGTCCTGCTCCACCAGTTCGATCACCTCCGGCTCGCAGACCGGATCGGCGGCGATCACCGCCACCGGCGACGCGAGGTCGCCGGCGTGGAATCCGGACCGCAACACCGGATGCCGGCGCATCACCGTCGAATAGGCAGTGCGCAGAGCGGCGACGTCGATCGGCTCGGCGACGTCGAACACGTTCTGCACGATGTAGACCGCCGCGGGAGAGTAGCGGGCCTGGAAGTACACCTCTTGCAGCGGCGACAGCGGCCAGATGGTGTCGACCGGCCCCGGTGCGGCAGCCAGCAGCGTGTCGATCTCGCTCTGGCGCAGCGTCACCAGCGCGAGGTCCGAGGGCGTCAGCGCCGGGCGGGCAGGGGCGGTGTCGGCCGTGCGGCCCAGGTCGACGAGAACCTCGGCGAGATACCCGCCCAGCTCCTCGGCGCTGGCGGCACCGGGTTCGGTGTCGGGATAGGTGAGGATCACGCGCAGTCGTGGACCGTCGGCGCCCTCCTCGCAGAAGGCGTTGACCTCCAACAGGTACGGGGTGCCCAGGTCAGAGTCGGGTGCACCGCGCAGTGCGTCGGCTTCGGGCGCCACCTGCCAGGCAGTGGTGCCGGTGCGGGCCTGGCGGCCCAGATAGTTGAACAACACCTGCGGGGCTGCGAACCGGCCCAGGGCCGCTGCAGTACGGGCATTGCAGTACCGCAGCTGGCCGTAGCCGTGGCCGCCGTCGGGTGCGGTGCGTACCGATTCCTTGACCTGTTTGAGCGCACTGATCGGTTCGTCGTGTTCGCTGTGCAGCCGGACCGGGGTGATGGTGGTGAACCAGCCGACGGTGCGGGACAGGTCGACCTCGGCGGGCCAGTGGTCGCGGCCGTGCCGTTCCAGATCGACCAGCAACGGTGCGTGCGGTTCGCCACCGTGCGCTGCGCCAGCGGCGCACCGCCAGATACAGCGCGGTGAGCAGGGTTTCGGTGATATCGGCGTTGGCCAGTGCGGGTACGTCGGTCAGCAGCGCTGCCGTCTGCTGTGCCGTCAACCGGACCTCGTGGTCGCGGGTGGCACCCACCGTCAGTCCGACGGTCGGCGTGGTCGGGTCCAGATCTGCGCCGGGCGCCAGGACCTCGCTCCAATGGGGGAACTCCGCCAATCGGGCGGAGCCCTGGGCATTTTCGTTGACCAGGCGGGCGTGCGCACGAATCGAGGTAGCGACCGGAGCCAGTGGAGATTGCTCGTACGCGGACCGCAGATCATCGACGAGCACCGACCAGGAGACCCCGTCGACCGCCAGGTGGTGCAGCATCAGCAGCAGCCGCCCCGACTGCCCGCTGCCACGGTCGAACCACACCGCCTGAGCCACCACGCCCTCATCGGGATCGAGCCGGTCTGCCGCCGCATCCGATTCGGCGCCGATCACCTGCCGCAGAGCGTCGTCATCGAGACCGGCGGCGTCGACCCGGACAAGGTGAGGGTGCAGTGTTCGGTCACCTCGAGTGACCACAGCATCGGCGTCGGCCGGTGCAGCCGAAGTCGCAGCGCGTCATGGCGGGTGCCGAGCGCATCCAGAGCAATCTGCAACCGTTTTTCGGAGGCGCCGGCCGGGACGCACAGCAGCTCGCACTGATTGAGCCGGGATATCGAGCCGCCGAGTTCGGCCAACCGGTGCACGATCGGGGTGAGCATCACCTCGCCGAGATCGGGCCCGGAGTCCTCGGTACCGGTGGCCGGTGTGCCCGGCCCGGTCAGCGCCGCCAGACCCGCCGGGGTCCTGGCGGTGAACACCTGCTGCGGACTGATCCGTACCCCGGCCCGCCGGGCCCGGTTGACCAGTTGGATCGCCAGAATGCTGTCTCCGCCGATCGCGAAGAAGTCGTCGTCGAGAGCCACTGGGCTGCCGAGGATTTCGCCGCACAGCCGGGACAGCAGCGTGGCCGTCCCGATGGCGGGTTCCGGTTCGCCCGCGTCAGCAGTCTCGGTGGGGACCGGTGCCGGCAACGCCGCGCGGTCGAGCTTGCCGTTCACCGTCAGCGGCAACGCATCGAGCACGACGAATGCCGACGGCACCATGTACTCCGGAACGCGTTGTGCCACAACGGCTCGTACTGCGGCGGTGTCTAGGTCACCCGCCCCGACCAGGTAACCGACCAGGCGACGGTGCCCGGTCTCGTCGCTCCACACCGTCGCCGCCGCATTGTGCACATCAGGGTGGGCGGCCAGCGCCGACTCGACCTCGCCGAGTTCGATCCGGAAGCCGCGCACCTTGACCTGCTCATCGGTGCGGCCGAGATACACCAGCTCGCCCCCCTCGGTCCACATCGCGGTGTCCCCGCTGCGGTAGAGCCGATCGCCCGGCGCGTCGAAGGGGTTGGCCACGAACCGGCCCGCGGTGCGGCCGCGCTGGCCCAGGTACTCGCGGGCTATCTGGCCACCCGAGACGTAGATCTCACCCACCACACCGGTGGGGACCGGGCGAAGCTGATTGTCCAGCAGGTGAATTCGCAACCCCGGCAGTGCGGTGCCGATCACGCTCGCCGCCTTGTCCGCATCGGCTGCGGTCAGCGGCCGCAGCGAGACGTGCACACAGGTCTCGGTGATGCCGTACATGTTGACCAGCCGGGGAGCATCCTCGGTGTGGCGGGCGTACCACGGCGCCAACCGGCTGGTGTCCAGTGCCTCGCCGCCGAAGATCACATACCGCAGCGACAGCTCGCGCCGCAGCCGCCGATCGGCCTCGATCAGCGGATAGAACGCCGACGGTGTTTGGTTGAGCACCGTCACGCCTTCGTCGGCCAGCAGCCGGACAAACGAATCCGGATCGCGGGCCACCTCCTGCTCGACGATCAGCAGCCGGCCGCCGTGGAGCAAGGCTCCCCACATCTCCCACACCGAGAAGTCGAAGGCCGCCGAGTGGAACATGGTCCACACATCGCTGCTGCCGACCTCGAACACCTCCGAGGCGGCGTGAAAGAGCGCCGCGACGTTGCGATGCGTGACGGCAACCCCCTTGGGCAGGCCGGTCGACCCGGAGGTGTAGATGACATAGGCGGCGTGGTCGGGGTGCGCAACGGCCGCCGGCAGCGGGCCATCGATCCGTCGGGAGGCCACCTCCGGCACCACCAGCACCGCGGCGCTGGTCGGGATGCGTTCGGCGCGATCGGTCAGCACACACACCGCGGCGGCGTCGTCGAGGATGTGGGCGAGCCGGGCGGTCGGGGAATCGATATCGACGGGCACGTAGGTGCCGCCGGCCTTGACCACGGCGAGGATCGCGACGACGAGATCCACCGAGCGCGGTAGGGCGACGATCACCGGAGATTCCACCCCCACCCCGAGGTCGGCCAGTGCCGCGGCCACCGCGGCGGCCCGCCGGTCGAGTTCGGCGTAGCTGAGCCGGATCTCACCGCAGACCACCGCGATGGCGTCCGGGTGGGAGGCGACGACGTCGGCGAACGCGGCACCGAGGGTGCGAGCAGGCCCGGGCCGCACTGCCCCTGCCGAGCACGCTTTCTCGTCATCGGTCCGCAGATCGAGGGCGCCGACCGGACCGTCGGGTCGCAGCGTGACTGCCTCCAGCACGGTGTGCACCCGGTCGGCGAACCGCAGTGCTTGCGTGTGCGACACGACGGCGGTGTCGTACTTGATCTCCACCGTCAGCTCCGCACCCAGATACGCGACGAGGGCGACCGGATAGTGCGGCGCGTCGGTCCCGGTGAAACCGCGATAGGTCAATGCCGTTGGGGCTGAGGCGGTGTATTCCGGTGTGGCGGGGAAGTTCTCGACGACCACCAGGGTGTCGAACAGTTCGCGTGCCCCGGCCATCCGAGCCAGCTCCGGAAGGCCGATGTGAGTGGCATCGAGTACCTCGGTCTGCTGGCGGTGCACAGCCTCGATGACCTCGCCGAGCGGGGTCTGCTCGTCCCAGGACATCGTCACCGGGATGGTGTTGATCAGCAGTCCGACGATCGAATCGGTGTCGGCCAGAGCGCCGCCGCGACCCGACACGGTGGATCCGAAGACGGCATCGGTGCGTTGGGTCAACCTGCCCAGCACCACACCCCATGCCGCGTGCAGCACGGTACTGACCGTCACCGCGCGGGTGCGCGCGTAGTCGGCGAGCGCGGTGGTGTGCTCCGCGGAGAGCCGCCGCACGACGCTGCGGTGCTCACCGACCGCGGCGACGTCGTCGAACAGCAGGGTGGGTGTGCTGCCGGCCAGAACTGGCGCCCAGGTCGCGCGCGCAACTGCGGGGTCACCGGCGGCCAGAGCCTCGACATGGTCGCGCAAGGTCACCCCGGTCGGGTCGGGCGCCGGACCTGCTCCGGTAGCGGCGTTGTAGTGCGCGACGATGTCACCGAAGATCAGCGGATAGGACCAGCCGTCGGCCACGATGTGGTGCAGTGTCTGGATCAGCCGGTGTTCGGTGGCCGACTGCGACACCAGCGTGTAGCGCACCAGCGGTGGCTCGGCCAGGTCGAACGTCCGGGAGAGCTCCTGTGCTGCAATGCTTTCCCACTGATCACCGGGAGCCGTCACGGCTTCGAACGGGACCGGGACATCCGCCCACACCACCTGGGCGATCCGCCCGTCATGCAATTCGTGGAAGCTGGCCCGCAGCCCCTGGTGGCGCCGCAGCACCGCCTGCGCGGCGGCGGCCAGGACGTCGGGTTCGACGGGGCCGCTGAGCTGGGCGACCTGCTGCACCACATAGCTGGCGGTGTCGTCGACGATGTGATGGAAGTACATCCCCTGTTGCAGCGGCAGCAGTGGCAGCACGTCCTCCACCACCCCGGAGCGGGCCCACGCGTCGATGTCGTCCTGGGTCACCGGGATCAACGGGAAGTCCGAGGGCGTGTGACCGCTCAGGTCGGCGCAGCGGGTCAGGGCCGCCAGGGCCTGTGCCCACAGCCGTGCCAGCTCGGCCATGGTGGATTCGTCGGCCAGCCGGGCGGGCCACGACAGGGTGGCGTGCAGGAGGGTGCCGTCGGGCCCGTCCTCGGCCAGCGCGTTGATCTCCAGTGCCACAGCCGGGTTGGTGGGGTCGACACCTTCACGCAGTGCCCCGACCCCGGCGACCGGCCGCCAGAGCTGCTCGTCGCCGCCGGTGAACCGGCCGAGATAGTTGAACAGGATCTGTGGGGCCGGGCCGATGATGGGCGACGGATCCGCCAGATGCCGAAGCACTCCATATCCCAGCCCGCGGCTGGGCACCTGGCGCAGCTGCTCCTTGACCGCCTTGACCGCGCCCGCCAGCCGTGGCCCGGCATCGAGAACCTCGTCCCAGGACAGCTCCCCGGGGTCGATGCGGACCGGATGGATGGCGGTGAACCAGCCGACGGTGCGCGAGAGGTCGAGATGCCCGGCCACCAGATCGGCCTCCCGGCCGTGGCCCTCGAGATTGAGCACGGTGGCGCTGCCGGCGCTGACTCCCTGCCGGCGGCGCCAGTGCGCCAACGCCAGTACGAGCCCGGCGAGCAGCACATCGTTGGCGTTGCCGTGGAACGCGGCCGGAACACGGGACAGCAGCGCGGAACCGACCGCGGTGGGCAGCGACACGCTGGTGCTGATGACGGTCCCGGCGGTATCGAGTACCGGGTCGGGGGATCCGGTGCCCAGCACCGGATCCGGTGTCGACAGCAGCGCGTTCCAGTAGTCGGTCTCCGGCTCGAAGCTGTTCTCGCCCAGGGCTTGCGCCCAGGTGCGGAACGAAGTGGGTACCACGTCCAGCGTGAGCGGGCGCCCGGCAGCGACGTCGGCCCATGCCCGGGCCAAGTCCTCGGTCAGGATGCGCCAGGACACCCGTCGACCACCAGGTGGTGGATGACCAGCAGCAGCTGGCCGGTTTCGCCGGGATTGTGGTGCCATACCGCGCGGATCATGACCCCGGACTCGGGATCGAGGTCGTCGGCCGCTGATGCTGCCGCCTGCGCGACGGTGTCCGCACTCAGCAGGCCGGTCTCGACAGCCAGGACAGTGCTGACGGTGGGACCGTGCTCGGGCACGCGCAGCGTCCAGCCGCCGGCACGTCCCACCAGCGTGGCGCGCAACATGTCATGCGTGTGCAGGATCGCTCCCAGGATGGCCTCCAGCTGTGGCAGTGTCATCGCGGCCGGGGTGACCAGCACCATCGACTGGTAGAAGTTGCTCAATGGTGTTGCCGCATACTCTGTTTCGGCGAGCATCGGAGTAGCGCGGATATCGCCGATCCCGGAGTCGGTATGCGGCATCGGACGGCTGGATCCGGCTGCGGCGGCGATGGCGGCGACCGTGCGCCGCCGGAAGACGTCGCGGGGTGTGATCGCCAGACCGGCTTTACGGGCGCGGCCGCACACCGCGATCGAGGAGATGCTGTCGCCGCCGAGGGTGAAGAAGTCGTCGTCGACCCCGACCTCCTGCTCGAGGCCCAGCACGGTCGTCACGATCCGCAGCAGCGTCGATTCCGCCGCGGTGCGCGGTGCGCGCCCCGAACCGCCGGTGGCGGCCACCGGTTCGGGCAGTGCGTGGATGTCGAGCTTGCCGTTGATGGTCAGCGGGAGCTCACCGACGATGCCATAGCGGGTCGGCACCATGTAGGCGGGCAGCCGGGCCGCCAGATGATCGCGCAGGGTGGCGATGAACGCCGTCACGTCGTGCGGGTCATCGGTGGGAATCGCATAGGCCACAAGCTGTTTGACCGGTGGCGTTGTGGTCGTGCTGCGCACCACCACCGCACCCGGGCCACGCCGGGAGCGTGGCGCAGCACCGACTCGATCTCGCCCGGCTCGACGCGATAGCCCCGGATCTTGACCTGGTCGTCGACCCGCCCCAGATAGTCGAGTTGGCCGTCGGGGCGTCGGCGCATCAGGTCACCGGTGCGATACATCCGGCCGCCGGCCACGAACGGGTCGGCGATCATGGCCGCGGCGGTCAGGCCGGCCCGGCGGTGATAGCCGCGGGCCAGGCCGACGCCGGCGACGTAGAGTTCGCCGGGCACCCCGTCAGGAACCGGTCGCAGTGCGCTGTCGAGGAGGTAGCCGCGGGTGTTCCAGATCGGTTCTCCCACCGTGGGAGTCGCACTGTCGGAAGTCCCCGCACCCAGGGTGTTGATGGTGTATTCGGTCGGACCGTACAGGTTGTAGCCCGCGGTGCCCGGGTGATTGCGCAGGGTCGACCACACTTGCTCACTGACGGCCTCACCGCCCAGCAGCACCAGGGCCGGGACGTGACCGTCGGTGGCGAGCAGGCCCGCCTCGATCAGATGGTGGGAATAGGTGGGGGTGACGTTGATGACGTCGATGTGGTGGCGGCGGCAATAGGCGGCCAGCGCCGGTGCGTCGCGGCGCAGCTCCTCGTCGCAGATGTGGACGGTGTGCCCCTCGACAAGCCAGAACAGCTCCTCCCAGGACATGTCGAAGGAGAACGACACGGTGTGGGCGATCTGCAGCTGTTCACCGCCGGCGGCGGCTGGCCACCGTCGGGGCGAAGATCGCCTCGCGGTGGTTGAAGAACATGTTCGACAGTCCCGCATAGCCGGTCAACACGCCCTTGGGCCGCCCGGTGGTGCCCGAGGTGTACACCAGATAGGCCGGATGGTCGAGCCGTCCCGCGCCGGTGAACCCGGCCAGTTCCGACTCGGTGAGGCGGTGATCAGCGGTGGCGCCGATCGCTGGATCGTCGATCGTGATGACCTGTGCGCCGGCTTCGCGTGCGCAGTGGGCGACTTCGCTGTCGGTCGCTGCGGTCAGCAGCAGCACCGGCGTGGCGTCCTCGACGATGGTGCGTAGCCGTTCGGTGGGCAGGTCGAGCTCCAGAGGCAGGTAGGCGGCGCCGGACCGCAGCACCGCGAACAGTGCCACCACCATCTCGATGGATCGCGGAAGCGCCAGGGCGACAAACGCTTCGGGCCGGGCGCCACGGTGGCGCAGGAATCGGGCGAGCTGATCGACGCGGCGGTCCAACTCGCCGAACGACAGGCGCCGGGATCCGAACACCAGGGCGGTCAGGTCGGGAGTCTGTTCGGCGCGGCGGGCCAACAGGTCGGCGATGGTGCGGTCGTCGAGGGGGTGGCTGGTTTGCGACCAGACGTGTTCGAGCGCAGTACGGTCGGCGGTACCCACCAGTTCGACGGCACCGACAGCGTGTCCGGGCCGTTCGGAGATCTGATCCAGCACGCTGAGCAACTGCTCCACCATGGCGCGGGCCCTGGCGTCGTCGATCACCCGGTACTCCAGCTTGACGGTGAGCTGGTGGCCCGGGGTGAGTACCCAGGTCAACGGGAAGTGCGTGGTGTCGTGGTAGTGCACGCCGGTGATGCCGTGGCCGGCTTCCAGGTCGGTAAAGGTGTCGTCGTCGAGGAAGTTCTGCAATACCAGGAGTGAATCGAACAGTGCGGTGGCCGAATCGCCGGCCGCCCGCTGGATATGGCCCAGACCGAGATGGTCGTGGCGCATCATCGTCGTCCGCTGTTGGTCGATCGCTCGGATGCAGGATGAGGCTGATCGCTTGGGGGACAGATCGATTCGGACCGGGACGGTGTTGAGGAAGAGCCCGATGGTGTCATCGATCCCGATCAGCTCGCCGGGACGCCCGGCCACCGTCGTCCCGAGGACGACGTCGGTGCTGCCGGCGTGATAGCCGGTGACCATGGCCAACGCGGCCGTCACGACCGAATTGAGGGTGACCCCCAGTGCGGTCGCGGTGTCGGTGAGCCGCCTGGTCAACTCGGCGGGCACGGTCGTCACGATCCGGCCGGGTTCGGTACCGGCACCGGCGTCGGGTGCTCCGGTGCCGCGCCGGTGGCGAGGGTGGGTTCCTCCACCCCGGCGAGCAACTCGCGCCAGGCCTGCGTCGCGTCGGTGTCGCCGAGAGCGGCACGCCACTGCAGGAATCGGACCACGACGTCCCCGTGTGGCTCGATCATTCCGCGCTGCCCGTCGGATGCGTACAGCGCGAAGAACTCTCGTAGCACCAATTCGCGTGACCAGCCGTCGAAAAGCAGGAAGTGATAGGTGAACAGCATCCGGTCGCGTCCGTCGGGCAGCCGCATCAGCGTGATCCGCAGCAGTGGCGGGACGGCGACGTCGAAGGCGGTGGTGCGGTCGGAGTCGGCGATGCTGCCCGACTCGCCGGCGGGGTCGACGCTGGTGGACAGGTCGACCACCGCGATGTCGGGGTGGAGTCCGGCGGCGACCACCTGCACCGCAGTGGTGCGCTCGCCGTCCTCGATCGTGCCGAAACCCACCCGCAGCTGTGGGTGGCGAGCCAGCAGCGCGTGCAGTGCGTGTCGGCACCGGTTGGCGTCGAGGTGCCGGTCGAAGTCGAAGGTGTTCTGCACGATGTAGGTCGACCCGGCACCATCGAGGGTGCTTTGGTAGTACAAGCCCTGCTGCAGCGGGGACATCGCCCAGACGTCCTCGACATCCGGCCCCAGCCGCTCGATCGCGTCCGCCGACAGCGCGACCGTAACGAAGCGCTCAACCGGCGCCGGTGCCGGGTCGGCCGTCGGGGTTGCCGCACTGGCGAGATGCATGGCGCTGCGGTGGCGAAAGACGTCCTCGGTGGTCAGCAGGTAGCCGCGGCGCGCCAGCCGGCTGGTGAGCCGGATCGCGCCGATGCTGTCACCGCCGAGGGCGAAGAAATCGGCGTCGGCACTCACGGCGGCGCGGCCCAGGACGTCGGCCATCACCTCGACGATCGCGTGCTGTACCGGGTCGGCCGGACCCACCGTACCCACGGACTCGGGGAGCTGCCCATGGGCCAGCGATCGCAACGCGGCCGCATCACGCTTCCCATTGGGCAGCAACGGGATCCGATCGATCCGCGTGATCGTGCCGGGAGCCAGGTGACGGGGGAGTCGACTGTCCAGCCAAGCCCGCAGCTCGGCGGTGTCGACCGCGTCACCAACAGCGAACGCGGCCAACGCGGATCCAGTCGCGATGACGGCGGCGCCAACAACGTCGTTGTGGCTCAACAGCACCGACTCGATCTCGCCGGGCTCGACCCGGTAGCCATTGACCTTGATCTGCTCGTCGACGCGGCCGGCGAACATGACGGTGCCGTCAGGGCGCAGTGCGCCGAGGTCCCCGGTGCGGTACATCCGCCCGCCCCCCGGCGTGGCCACGAACCGGGTTGCGGTCTGGGCCGGGCGGTGCAGATACCCGCGTGCCAGTTGTTCTCCGCTGACGTAGATCTCGCCGATCGCGCCGGCCGGGACATCGGACAACGTGTGGTCGAGGATCCGCACGGTGGTGCCGGGAACCACGTGACCCAGCGTGACAGCCTCGCCGTGCTGTTCGCCGGCCAGGACGTCGCCGGTGACCTCCGAGCTGCCGTAGGAGTTGACGATGGCGGCTGCCGGGCAGGCGGCGCGCAGGGCCGCGATATGTCCGGACTCCAGCGGCTCTCCACTGAGAATCCAGCGACGCACCGAGGCCAGCTCGCCACGATGCTCGCCGGCCAGTGCATGGGCCAGCGACGGCACCGCCACCAGTTGGGCCACATCGTGGGCGGCGATCAGCTCGGCCATCAACCGGCCGTCGCGGGCGGCGGTGTCGTCGGCCAGGATCGTGCATGTCCCGGCGGCGAGGCCGGCCAGCAGCTCGGTGGTGCCGTCGATGAACGACAGCGACGACTTGGCGAGCCGCACCTGGGCGGGCCAGTCGGCGAGCGCCCAGCGCACCCGATGGGCCAGCGCGCCATGGCTGCCCACCACCGCCTTGGGTTCACCGGTGGACCCTGAGGTGTAGAGCACCGACACCGCGTCGAGCGGTCCGACGGGCACCGGCCGCCACGGGCCGCCACCGTCGACGGTGTCGCTACCGATCACGGTGCAGCCCTCCGGTATGGCACCGGCCACCGCGGCGGCGCCGATCTGATCGACCAGCACCGCGCGCGGGCGGGCATGGCCGAGCATGAAGCTCACCCGCGCCTGCGGATAGGTCGGATCCACCGGCAGATAAGCGGCGCCCAACCCGATGACCGCCCACAGGGCGGCCACCAGATCGGCGTCCCGCACCATCGACAGCGCCACCACATCACCGCGGCCGACACCGGCTTCGGTGAGCCGGTGGGCGAATGCCGCTGCGCGGTGGTCGATCTCGGTGTAGCTGACCCGCCGGTCGCCGCAGACGAGGGCCGTCCGGTCGGGATTTCGGCTGATCGCATCGGCCAGCAGCGCCGTGACCGTGCCGGCCGGCGCGGTCGCCGGACGACTCAGCGGGCTGCCCAGCGGCACGGCACCACACGGCACGCCGGGATCGGCGACGACCGTGGCCAGCAGGTCGCGCACCGCCGCGGCGACGGAATCGGCGAATGCGTCCGAGACGTGGGCGCGATCGTTGGTCACGGTGAGAGTCACGGTGTCGTGCACGGCGATCATCAGCGTCAGCGGATAGTGCGGGGCTTCGACCACGGTGACCGCACCGAAGGACAGTTCGGCACCCGAGAGCGCGGCCGAGCCCAGGTTCTCGATCACCACGAGGGTGTCGAACAGCGCGGGCAGCCCGCTGATCTGGTGGGCCTCGGTCAGCGGCAGATGATGGTGATCGAGCACGGTGGATTCCCGCTCGGCCAGCCGCCCGGCCACCTGCGCCGCGGTATCCGAGGGCGACCAGCGCACCCGCACGGGGACGGTATTGACCAGCAGACCCACCATCTCCTCGATACCGGGCAGGTCGCCGTGACGCCCGGACACGACGGTGCCGAACACGACGTCCGGGCGGGCGGTGAGCCGGCCGAGGACGATGCCCCATGCGGAGTGCAGCAGGGTGCCGACCGTGACCGAGGCCCGTGCGGCCGCCGCCGACAGCTCGGTGCGGGGACCGAGCTCCAGCTGCCGGGTACCGAAGCCGTCGCCCCGCACGTCGGTCCCGTCGGCCGCGGCGATCGTCGTCGGCTCCTCGATCCCGGCCAGCACCGATTGCCAGGCGCTGCGGTCGGCGGCATCGTCGCGGTCGGACAGCCAGCCGGTGAAGGCGCTGAATTGTGGTGCAGGGCCGCCGAAGTCGACGCCGTCGTAGGCGGTCAACAAGTCGCGCAGGACCAGCGGCACCGACCAGCCGTCGGCGACGATGTGATGGACCGTCTGGATCATGGTGTACCGGTCGGCGCCACGGCGGACCAGCGTGTAGCGGGTCAGCGGCGGTTGCGCCAGATCCAACTGGCGCCGCCGGTCGCGTTCGGCCAGCCGGTTGACCATCCGGTCGTCGGCCGGTTCCTCGACGACGTCGAAGTCCGGTGCGATGCCGCTGGTCTGTACCGCGACCGGGGTGCCGTCGGCGATCGTGGTGAATGCGCACGACAGCGCCTGGTGCCGGGCGGCGACCACCTCGATGGCGCGCTGGAATCGCGCGATGTCCAGCGGCCCGGTGATGTCGACGATCTGCTGCACCAGGTAGGGGTCGTGGCGGCGATCGAAGGTGGAGTGGAAATAGATGCCCTGCTGGGTGGCTGTGAGCGGCAGCACATCGGACAGGCCCGGATACCCGGCTTCCAGCTGCCGGACATCCTCGGGCGCAGCGTCACCAACGGGAAGTCCGCCGGGGTGTGTCCGCCGACATGCTCATCGGTGGCGATCAGGGTCAGCAGGTCGATCCAGCGCTGTGCGGTGGCGGCGATCTCGGCCTCGTCCGCCGCCGTCCCCGGCCAGCTGAAGGTCGCACGCAGGACGGTGCCGAGGGCGCCGGTGACGGCCTCGGCGTTGACTTCCAGCAACCGCGGCAGCGGCATTGCCGGATCGCGGTCTTCGAGCACAGTGTGTTCGTCGGTGAACGACCAGTCGCCCCCGGCAGTGTCGAACTTGCCCAGGTAGTTGAACAGCACCTGCGGGGTGGCCGCCAGGGTGTCGTCGCCACGCAGATAGCGAAGCGCACCGTAGCTGAGCCCGTGTTCGGGCACGGTGCGTAGTTGGTCCTTGATCGAGGCCACCGCCGCACCCAGTGGTGCACCGCCGGAAGACGCGTCGCGCCAGTCGAATCCGTTGTCCTCCAGTCGGACCGGGTACAGGGTGGTGAACCAGCCCACCGTCCCGGACAGGTCGAGGTCGCTGACCTTGGCCGACTCGCGGCCGTGGCCCTCCATTTCCAGTAGCAGAGCCGTGCCGTCATGGCCGCGGTCGGCGCGCCACTGCTGCACCGCGAGATAGAGCGCAGCCACCAGCGCGTCGTTGACGTGTCCGTGGATGCGGTCCGGCACCGTGGACAGCAGTGCTTCGCTGACGGTCGCCGGTAACTCCACGGTGAGCCGGCGTTCTGTGCTGACCGTGTGCCGGGCCGGGTCGAGCCGCTGGTCGTCCCACAACGGTGCCACAGTGGCACAGGTGGCCCGCCAATAGGCGGTATCCGCGTCAAAAACTCCCGCGGCGGTGGCCGCGGTCAGCTCGGTAGACCACTGGCGCCAGGATGTCCGCACCGACGGAAAATGCTGTACCGCAGCACTATTCATCGAATTGTAGGCCGACGCGATGTCGTCGGCCAGGATCCGCAACGACACCCCGTCGACGACCAGATGGTGGGCGACGATGAGCAACCGGTCATCGTCGGCGGTGCCGCGCAGCCAGCCGAATGCCACCATCGCTGCACCTGCCGGATCCAGAATGGTCACCAAGCGGTCCCGCATGGCGGCCACCCCGTCGGCGAGATCGCCGACCAGCAGCACCGGTTCCGGCGCGGTAGCGGGGATATCCAGCTGTGCGGGCCCGGCGGCGGCGGCCCACAGGATGTGATGGGCGGCGATCGTGTGGCGCAGCGCCCGGCGCAGGGTGTCCTCGTCGAGGCCGGCCGGGCAGGCCAGTGAGGCACCCTGGTAGAAGCCGTGGAGCACCGAACCGTGATAGCCGACCTCGTCGAGCCAGCACTGGATCGGGGTGGCGGGCGCCGCCCCGGTGGGTGCGGTGCTGCTCGGCGCGGGCACTGACGCGGACTCCGTCAGCAACGGGGCCAGGTCCCGGACGGTGCGGTGAGCGAACATGTCCCGCGGTCGCAGCGCATAACCCTGCGCCCGCAGCCGGCTGACCACCCGGATCGCGACGATACTGTCCCCGCCGAGGGCGAAGAAGTCGTCGTCGATGCTCACCTGGTCGACACCGAGGGCGTCGGCGAACGTCTGGCACATCACCCGTTCCCGCGGGGTGGTCGGTGCCTTACCGCTACGGCCCAGGTCCGGGGCGGGCAGTGCCCGGCGGTCGGTCTTTCCGTTGTCGGTCAACGGAATCGAGTCGATCGCGAGGAACACCGACGGCACCATGTAGTCGGGCAGCCGTTCGCTGCACCACTGGGCGAATTCCTCGCCGGTGACGTCGGCAGTGGTCACCAGATAGCCGACCAGTTGTTCGGTGCTGCCGCGCCGGTGGACGTCGACGACGGCCCGGCGCACCGCGGGGTGTTCGGCCAGAACCGATTCGATCTCTTCGAGTCCGATCCGGCGGCCACGGACCTTGACCTGGTTGTCGGTGCGGCCAAGGAATTCCAGTGTCCCGGCATTGGTCCACCGGGCACGGTCACCGGTGCGGTACATCCGCGTCGCCGGGTCGAAGGGGCTGGCGACGAACCTGGCTGCGGTCAGGCTGGGCTGGTTGACGTAGCCGCGGCCGAGGAGGAACCCGGCGGCGTACAGCTCACCGGCCACACCGGGCCCCACCGGCTGCAGGTCATCGTCGAGCACATAGAGCTGGGTGTGTGGGTTGGGCCGTCCGATCGAGGTCGCGATCCGTTCGGCGGTGTCGCGGTAGATGACGTGGGAGACGCCGATGGTCGCCTCGGCGGGGCCGTATCCGTGATACAGCGTGGTGCTCAGCTGGGAGCGGAACCGGCCGAACAGTTCGGGAGTGAGTACCTCACCACCACACCAGACATGACGCAGTGAACCCAGCGAGCTCGGCTGGCCGGCGGCGACGGCCAGCCGGTCCATGTCGAGCAGTACGTCCAGCATGGAGGAGACCAGGTAGACGAACGTCACCCGCCGAGCCCGGATGAGTTCCAGCAGGTATTCGGCATCCTTGTCGCCACCGGGCGCGGCGATCACCACCCGGCCACCGCTGACCAGGGGGAGCAGGATCTCGTTGACCGAGATGTCAAAGGACAGCGGCGCTTTGAACAAGGTCGCGTCGTCGGCGCCGAAGCCCAGGATGTGATCGCGCTGCCAGCACAGGCGCTCGGCGATGGCCTCGTGGCGGATCATCGCGCCCTTGGGCGTTCCGGTGGATCCGGAGGTGAAGATCACGTACGCCAGCTGGGCACGGGCTACCGTGGTCTGCGGCGCGGTGGCCGGAAAGTCGGCATACGCCCAGTTCGCCAGACTGACGTCGAGTCTGTCGGCGTCCCAATCAGACTCGTCGCCGGGGCTGACGAAGGCCGCCGACACCGCGGCGTCGGCGAGCACCTGCCGGCGGCGCAGTGCCGGCCACCCGGGATCGAGCGGGACGAACGCGGCCCCGGCGGTCATGGCGGCCAGCACCGCCACCACCATCTCAGCGGAGCGTGCCAGGCCGACGGCCACGGTGGTCTCCGGTCGCGGGTGGCGGCGGCGCAGAGCGCGGGCCAGCTGGTTGACCCGGGCGCCGAGTTCGCGGTAGGTCAGCCGAACCTCGCCGTCCTCGACGGCGAGGTGATCCGGGGTGGCCGCGCACTGGGCAGCGAACAGCTCGGGCACCGTCGAGGTGACATCGGGGGTGGAGTGGTTGTTCCACTGGTTGAGCAATGCGGTGATGTCCAGCGATTCTGCGGTCACGAACGTGCGGCCTCTCGGTGATCGAATAATGCTGTGCAGCAGATGATTCAGTGCGTTGCGGCCCACGCACGCCAGAGCCGCGCGTAACGTCCGCCGGATGCGACGAGCTCGTCATGGGTGCCGGTTTCGACGATGCGGCCGTGGTCCATGACGGCGATACTGTCGGCGCTGGCGGCCTGGGTGAGCCGATGCGCCACGATCAGCGTGGTGCGTCCGGCGGTGGCGGCCGCCGCCGCCGCCTCCAGTTCGGTGGCGTGGGCGCTACCCGCTTCGGCGGTGGCCTCGTCGAGGACCACCACCGCTGGGTCGGCCAGGACCAGCCGGGCCATCGCGATGTGCTGTGCCTGCGCGGCGGTCAACTCGGTGCCGTTCTCGCCAACCGCGGTGTCGAGACCCTCGGGCAAAGCCGCCACCCAGTCGGCTGCCCCCACCCGGCGCAGCGCCGCCCAGATCTGGTCCCGACCGGCGTCCGGGGCGACCAGTCGCAGGTCATCGAGCAGCGGCCCGGCGAAGACGTGCACCTCCTGAGTGATCGTCGCGACCCAGCGGCGCAGCTGGTCTGCATCGATGTCATCGACCCCGACTCCGCCGATCCGCACCTTTCCGCGGGTCGGGCTGAGCAGCCCGGCGACCAGGGCCGCCAGGGTGGTCTTGCCGGCACCGGTGGCACCGACGACCGCGCACCGCGATCCGGCCGGGATGCGCAGGGAGACCTCGCGCAGCACCGCGGAGCCCGAGCCGTAGGAGAAGGAGACCCGGTCGATCTCGACATCGGTACCCGATGGCGTGGGGGCTCCCTGCGCGGCGGGAGAGGGCACAGTGGGCGGGATGTCGACAACCCCGACCAGCCGGGCCAGGCTCGCGCCCGCCTCCTGCGCTTCGTCGAAGTTGTACATCAGCATCCCGATCGGGTTGAACAGCCGATGGAACATCAGCGCGGCTGCGGTCACCTGCCCGACGCTGACCGCACCCGATCGAGCTAGCAGGAAGCCGACCACCAATGTTGCTGTCAGGCCGATGAATTCGGCCCGATTGACCCTGCCGACGAGCCGGGTGAACAGGGTGAAGACGGTGATCGACAGATCGCGGGCGTGCGCCGAGGTGTTCTCGATCTGGGCCAGATGCCGGTCGTGTATCTCGTAGGCATCGATGGTCTTGATGCCTTGCACGGCTTCGACGGTCACCTGTGTGCGGGCCGCGATCGACACCCGTTCCTCGGCGTAGATCGGCCCGGAACGGGGCAGATACCACCACAATCCGGCGGCGTAGGCCGGGATGCACAGCGCGCCGGCCAGTCCCAGTCGCCAGTCCAGGCTCGCCATGCCCACCAGGGTGACCACACCGAGGAAGAGCGCGTTGAGGATGGTCGGCAGCACCTGGGACACCGCCTTGGCGACGGTGGCGACGTCGGCGCCGACGCGGGAGAGCAGGTCCCCTCTGCCGCTCTCCTCGATCGTCGTGGCGGGCAGATCCAGCGCCCGCTGCATGACCTGCTCACGGAGGTCCGCGACGGTGTGGGCGCCCAGCCTGGCGATCAGATAGGCCGAAAGTCCGGTGCCCAGGCCGCCGGCCAGGGCGGCGGTGGCGATCACGGCGGCCAGTCCGGCCAGACTGCCTGCGGTGCCGCCCTCGCGGACCCGGTCCACCAGCGTCCCCAGCAGATACACCGGGACGGTGGCAGTGGCCGCGGCGAGCAGGCCGACGCCGATGGCGGCGCCGGTGGCGCCGGGCCGGTGGGTGAGGTCGGTGCGCAGCCAGGCCAGGGTGCGCCCGGTCGAGGCGACCGGGAGTACGGGACGGGGGGTCATCGCGCCACCCGCCGTCGGTACCCGGGGTCGGTGTCGAACAGTTCACGGTGCGTGCCCTCGGCGTGCACCCGGCCGTCGGACAGCACGATCACCCGGTCAGCGGCCGCGAGAAAGGCTGGGCTGCTGGTGAATACGATGGTGGTGCGGTCCGCGCGCAGCCGGCGTACCCGCTCGGCGATGTTCTGCTCGGTGACGGCGTCGACGGCCGTGGTGGGATCGTGCAGCACCAGCACCTCGGGGTCGGCTGCCAGCGCCCGGGCCAGCGCGATGCGCTGGCGCTGACCTCCGGACAGGCTGGCGCCACGTTCGACCACGGGATGAGCGAGGCCGTCGGGATGCAGGTCGACAACGTCCTGGGCGCAGGATGCCTGAAGGGCCGCGCTCACCGCGCGATCGTCGGCGCTGGCGATGTCCAGGTTGGATTGCACGGTGCCGCTGAACAAGTCGCTGTGATGGTGCTCGACCAGCAGGGTGTGCCGCCGCTCGCCGGGGGCGATCTCGCCGAGACCGCGGCCGCCGACGCGGACGACTCCGCCGGCGCGGACCTGGCCGGACAACACGTCGACGAGGGCGGCGGCGGCACGCGGATCGGCGGCGAGCACGGCGACGAACTCGCCGGGATCGATGCGCAGGTGCAGCCCGTCCAGCCCGTGGTGGGTGGCATTCTCGACGATCAAGGGCCCGCGTTTGACCGCGGGCGCGGCGCTGAGTTGCCGATGCCGGCTGGGGGAGCTGAGGACGGTGGCCACCCGGTTGGCCGACGCCCGCGCTTCGGCAACCCAGCTGGGGACGATGGCCAGCAGGGAGAACGGCTCGATCAGAAACTGAGCCAACCCGATCACTGTGATGAGTTCGCCCACCGACACCGCGCCGTGCAGTGCGAAGTAGGACGCCAGCACGGCCACCGCCATCGCGGCCACCGCGCCGGCGGCCGCGGCAGCTCCTTCGTGCAGGCTCTGGATCCGGGCGGCCCGCAGGGTGGCCTGCAGCGACCGGCGGCTGGCGGCCCGGTAACGCTGGGCGGCGTTGCGCTGTGCACCGATGCCCTGCAGCGGGCGCTGCCCGCTGATCAGGTCGGTGGCCAGGGCGCTGGCCCGGCCCACCGCGGCCTGCTGATCCTCGACTCGCCGGGCGATCAGCGGGGCGGTGATCTGCAGACCGGCTACCACCATCGGTACGCCGATGAGCACCATCAGTCCCAGCGGTACGTCGATGCCGAGCAGGATCGCCCCACAGGTAATGGTGGCGACCACGGCACCGGTGACCCGTGGCACGTAGTCGAGCACGTAGGAGGTCTCGTCGGAATCGGTGGAGGAGATCGACAACAGTTCACCGGTCTGGAAGTCCGTGGTGATGCCCAGCGGGTGTAACACCTTGCGGCTCAGCTCGACCCGCAGCAGGTGGGACTCGCGGGCGATGGCGAACATCAGCAGCCGGGCACCGTAGCGGTACACCAGGGTCAACACCACGAAGAGTGCGGCCAGCACCGAAACCCAGGTGAGGATCGCCTGCACGCTGCCGGTGCTGACGGCGCGGTCGACGATGACTCCGATGAGGACGGGAACCGACAGCTCGCAGATCTGATGCAGGCCGATCAGGCCGGAGCCGGGAATCAACCAGCGCCGGTTGCGGCTGACGGTGCGGCGCAATACCGCACCACCGGTCCACGGCGCGCTGGGAGCGGTGCTCAGGTCTTCGGCGTGACCTGCGTTGGCGGTCAAGCTCGCTGGACCGCGTCGGCGGCGCCGTCCATCTGCAACCGCAGGCTTCGTGGGCGCATGTCGGTCCAGTTCTCGTCGACGTAGCGCAGCGCGGCGTCGCGGTCGGTTCCCTCCGGTCCGCCGAACACCACGGTCCAGCCGGTGGGGACCGCGGCGAACGTCGGCCACAGCGAATGCTGGTCCTCGTCGTTGACCAGCACCACGAACCGACCGTCAGGGTCGTCAAAAGGATTGGTGGACAAGGCGTTCCTCCCGTGAATGTTGCAGCCCGGGCCGCTGTCCAGGTAGCTCACCAGCGGTCCGTTGGGCATGCTATCAAGGTTAGGCTAACCATAGTTGGCTACGTTTTCGTGAGGGAGGTCCGGTCGATGCGGGTGGTCATGTTCGGCTATCAGACATGGGGGTACCGCACGCTTGCCGCGTTGCTGAAGTCCCGCCACGAGGTGTGTCTGGTGGTGACGCATCCGACAAGTGATCATGCCTACGAATCGATTTGGGCGGATTCGGTGGAGGACTTGGCCAGAGCGGCTGGGATCGAGGTGTTCCTGGCCAAGCGACCGACTCCCGAATTGACCGAGCGGGTCGCCGCGTTGGCGCCCGATGTGATGGTGGCCAACAACTGGCGCACCCGGATTCCCCAGGAGTTGTTCGGCATTCCGTCGTACGGCACGGTGAATCTGCACGACTCGCTGTTGCCGCGGTTCACCGGCTTCTCCCCGGTGATCTGGTCGCTGATCAGTGGTGCCTCGCACACCGGCCTGACCGCTCATCTGATGGACGACGACCTGGATACCGGTGACATCCTGGTGCAGCGCGCCGTCGAGATCACCCCGGTCAGCACCGGCACCGACCTGGTGCTGGCCACGTTGGATCTGGTGCCGGAGGTGCTCGAGGAGGCACTGGACGGTCTGGAGAACGGGACGCTGACCCCGGTGCCGCAGGATCTGGGCGACCGGACGTTCTTCCACAAACGGTCCGAGCAGGACGGGCTGGTCGACTGGGCCTGGCCGGCCAGCGACATCGAACGATTGATTCGGGCTTTATCGGACCCATATCCCAACGCCTACACCTTCTTTCGCGGTCAGCGGCTGCGGCTGATCCGCGCACACGTCTCGCGGTGCACCTATGGCGGAACGCCCGGCCGGGTGTTCGTCGACGAGGACGGTGGCATGGTGATCGTCGCCGGTGCCGATGCCTACCGCGGCGGCTCGCCGGGGCTGGTGCTCGACGTCGTCCGCACCGACGACGGCACCGACCACAGCGCGCTCGATTATTTCCGGCGGGGTGGCGGCTACCTCACCGCCGCTCCCTGAGGTGGGCGCCGGCGCGGGGAACGATCAACGGGGTGCCGGTCTGCGGGTCGTCGATGATCTGGCACCGTAACCCGTAGACGGATTCGACCAGCGTCTCGTCGACGACCTCGCGCGGATTGCCCTGGGCGACAATACGACCGTCCTTCATCGCGATGATGTGGTCGGCGTAGCGGCAGGCATGGTTCAGATCGTGCAACACGGCCACCACGGTCCGGCCATGCTCGCGGTTGAGCATCGTGAAGAGGTCGAGCAACTCCACCTGATGGGTGATGTCCAGGTAGGTGGTCGGCTCGTCGAGCAGTAGCAGCGGGGTCTGCTGTGCCAGCACCATCGCCACCCAGACCCGTTGGCGCTGACCGCCGGACAACTCGTCGACCAGTCGTCCCGACAACCCGGTGATGGCGGTGCACCGCATCGCCTCGGCCACGGCGGCCTCGTCGTCGCGCGACCACTGCCGGATGACCCGTTGATGGGGGAACCGTCCGCGCGAGACCAGATCGGCCACGGTGATGCCCTCGGGCGCGGTGGCACTCTGCGGCAGGAGACCCATCCGCCGGGCCACCTCCTTGGTGTGTAGCGTGCCGATCTCGCTACCGTCGAGGATCACCTTGCCCGCCGACGGGCGCAGCAGCCTGGCCAGGGTGCGGAGCAGGGTGGACTTGCCGCAGGCGTTGGGTCCGACGATCACAGTGATCCTGGCGTCGAGTATCTGCACGGACAGATCGGTGATCACCGGTCGGTCGCCGTAGCCGATCGAGAGATGTTCGGCGGATAGTCGGCTCGCCGTCATCGCGGCCCCTTTCTGGACTGAGCGACAAGCAGATACACCAGGTAGCCACCCCCGAGGGTGGCGGTGACCGCGCCGACGGGAAGTTGTCCGCCGGGGAGCACGCGCTGTGCCACGACATCGCTGACCAACAACAGCACCGCTCCCATCGCCGCCGCGGGTGCCAGGCTGATCCCCGCGCCGGCGGTGCAGCGACGGGCGATCTGCGGGGCGGCCAGCGCGATGAACGAGATCGGCCCGGCCGCCGCACAGGCCACCGCGACCAGTGCCACCCCGCCGACCAGATAGCCGAACCGGAGACGTTCGGGGCGCAATCCGAGGCCGCCGGCCACCGCGTCGCCCATCTGCAGCACCGACAGCGCGGGCCCCATGGTTGCCAGCACGGCTACCACGACCCCCAAGCAGGCGGCCATCGGCAGCACCTGCGTCCAGCCCAGCCCGTTGAGCGTGCCCTGTTGCCATACCGAGGCGGTCAGGGCGGTGTGGAAGTCCAATCGCACGACGATCCACTGGTTGACCGAACTGAGCACGGCGCCGACGGCGATGCCGACGACGATGAGCCGGTACCCGAGTAGGCCATTGCGGTAGGACAGCGCGTAGACGATGGCCGCCGTGGCCAGGCCGCCGACGAGCGCCCCTGCCGCCACCCGGTAATACCCGCCGCCCGCCGCGGCCAGCGCCACCAGTGCCCCCGTGTAGGCCCCGGTGTTGATGCCGATGATGTCCGGGCTGCCCAGCGAATTCTGGGTCAACGCTTGAAAGATGGCGCCCGAGATCCCGAGTGCCGCACCCGCCAGCAGCGCCATCAGCATCCGCGGCATCCGCCACTGCAGCACCACGGTGCGGTCGAAGGAGGTGTTGGTGCCCAGCAGCACCCGCATCACCTCCGTCGGGCTCACCGGGTACGTGCCGGAGCCGACCGCCCACACCGCGACCAACGCGGCCACCGCGAGCATGGTGCCGACCGCTGCCACGGTGCGCCAGGACACCCGCACCGAGGCGCGCCCGCTGCGCACAACCGCCTGACGGCGTCCGAAATCGACCGGGATCATCCGGTTTTCGTACCGTTCTTGCGGATCAGCCAGATCAGGACGGGCGCGCCCAGGAACGCGGTCACGATTCCGGCCGGCAGTTCGGCTGGCCTGATGAGCACGCGTCCCAGGATGTCGGCCGCCAAGAGCAGGACTGGTCCGGCGACACACGAATAGGCCAGGATCCAGCGCCAGTCCGGGCCGGTGAACCGGCGTACCGCGTGCGGAACCATCAAGCCCACGAATCCGATGGGGCCGGCCCCGGCCGTCGCGGCCCCCGCCAGCAGGGTGACCGCGACCAGGCTGATCCCTTGGGTGCGGCCGACATTGGTGCCCATGCTGTGGGCGAGGTCGTCGCCGAGCGAGGTCACATTGAGTGACCTGCTGACGGTCAGGCACAGCACAGCGCCGACGACGATGAACGGGGCGATGGCCGCAGCGACCTCGAGCGGTCGTCCGTCGAGTGCTCCGCTGTCCCAGAAGCGCATGTTGTCGAAGGCTGACGGGTTGCGCAGCCGGATGGTGTACCCGAAGCCGTCCATCACCGCACCGACCGCGACCCCGGCGAGCAGCACCCGAACCGGAGTGGTGATGGCCCGCCCGGTCATGCTGATCGCGGCGACCACCGTCATTGCCACAAGTGCACCGGCGAAGGCGAACCAGATGTAGGTCCAGATCCCGTGGACGCCCAGGAAGGCGATCGCGGCGACGACCGCAAGCGCTGCTCCGGAGTTGATCCCGAGGATTTCGCTGTCGGCCAACGGATTTCGGCCAACAGCCTGGATCAGGCTGCCCGACAGGGCGAGCGCGAGACCGACCAGGACACCGAGCACGGTGCGGGGGATCCTCAGCTCGCGCACGATCCACTGGTCGCCGACGTTGCGGTAGTCGACGATCGCCGACCACACCGTCGGCAGCGTGGTGGTGTTGGTGCCGATCGCCAGGCTCGCCAGACACATCACCCCGAGAACGAGGGTGGCCGCGAACAGCATGGCCATGCGGTGTCGGTGGGTCGCCGACGGTGCGGAGACCACGGTAGTGGTGACCACGAGTTCAGAGGCCCGCTCGTTCGAGCGCGTCGTCGAACTCCTCGAAGGCCACCTTCTCGCTCTTGCCTGCCGTGAGGGCGCGTTCGTAGACCGCGACGACGTCGTTCTCGACGAGTGCGAAGCGGGCATCCCAGGTCTCGGAGTCCCGGCGCCAGTAGCCGGTGATGTCGTACTGGTCGATGCGCCACCCGCGGGCGCGCAGGTGTTTTCGAATCTGCCGTGATTCGGCGGCCTCCCCGGCGAACCAGCAGTATCCGGTGCCGGGGGAGTCGACCTGTGCCATCCGCTCTGCCAGGGAGCCTGGTGCACAACCATTTCCGGCGCCGATGCTGGCGAGCACGGTCACGTCGGGGTGCTGCGGCAGATAGCGCAGATCGGAGTCGTCGACGACGTCCACGATGGCGGTGGTCGGCAGGCCACCGGGCAGCTCCCCGATGATGCGGGCGAGCGCCGGAAGTCCCGACAGGTCGGCGAGCAACAGCTGCCAATCGCAGCCGCCGGGTCGGCGGTACCAGGAGCGGGCGTGGTCCAGGACGACCTGGTCACCGGGGCGCGCGGCGAGGGCCCAGGCGGTTCCGGGGCCGCGCTCGTGCAGGACGACGTCGATCGTGACCCGATTCCTGTCGTGGCGGCGGACGGTGTAGTTGCGGCCCTCCTCCGGTGCGGTGGCGTCGAAGTACACCGCCACTGCTGAGTCGGCGCCGGGCGCAACGGCCAGCGCAGCCGGGTCCAGAACGTCCAACGTGATGCGACGGATTCGCGGAGTCACCTCGAGGGTCTCGGCGACGACGGCCAGCGAACTGCTCATTTAGGGTAGGTTACCCTAATAATGTCAGCCGCCGGCTTTGCCCTCCTCGCTGCCGAACCACTTGGCTTTGATCATGTCGTAGGTGCCGTCCTCACGCATCGAGAGCAATGCTTCGTCGACCTGCTGACGTAGCGGGCTGCCGGGGCGGAAGACGATGCCGTAGTCCTCGTTCTTAAAGATCGGCCCGGCGATCTCGACGGCACCCGAGCCGCCGTGGCGCGCGTAGTACTGCAGTACCGGTGCGTCGAACACCGTGGCGTCGAAATCGCCCTTCTTCAGGCCGGCGTAGCAGTCCTCGATAGTGCGGGCGCCGGTGAAACTGATCCCCAGATCGCTGAGGAAGTGCGTGGAGGTGGTATTCGCGACCGTGCACACCGACTTACCGAAAAGATCGGTGGGCGAGGAGATTTGGGCATCGAAACGCTCGACGGTCAGATTCGCCGTCAGGGTCGCGGTGTAGTAGGCGACGAAGATGATGCTGACGAACGCCCACAGCAACCCCATGCAGCGGGCCAGCCAATGTCGCGGGGCGTCATCGGGTTGGGCGGCAAGGGTTCCCAGGCCCCACCCGAACGCCTGCAATACGCCGGGAAAGTAGGACTTGGACACCATCGAGTCGGTGTGCCGGCGTTCCACCAGCCAGGTGATGTGGGCCGGGATCACCGTGATGATGAAGGCCGCGCCCAGCCAGCCCAGCATCGACCAGGAGAACAGGAGCTTGAGGAAGTCCATCAGTCCGGGCGTCGACTTCTGCGTGGCGCCTGCCTTGGTGAGGATCTGCAACCCGGCATTGAGCGTCGGCTGGGAGAAGTCGAAGGTCTGCACCCGGTCGGCCGTGATCGAGACAGCGCTGGCGCCGGCGTCGGCGGCGCCGGTCTTGACCGCATCCAGCACGCCATTCACACCGTTGGCATCCAGAAACGTGGTGCTCCAGCCGAGCCGCTTGGTGATCTCCTCCCACAGGTCGATGGTGAAGCCGGTCTTCACGCCGTCATGGGTGGTGACGAACGGGTCCAGATCATGGGTGGCCAGCGTGACGGTGCGCGACTCGGCTCCCGCTGGTGCCGCCAACGCTGGTAAGCCGGCGATGACCCCCAGCAGCAGGATGACGCTGAGCACAGCACGCACTCGTGAGGCCATTTCCCCCCGACCTTCCTGTCCCACTCATTCTGGTTGGACCAGCCCTAGAATAGACGCGGCCGTCAATTGTTGTCCGCAGGCGTCACGTCATGGTTGAAAATCGCGGCGATGCGGGTAAGCGGTTGTCATGGCAATGAACATGGCAATGAAGAAGATGTCCCTGACGTCCGTTGTCCTCGCCGGTGCCGCAGCAGCGGCCATCGCCGCCGCGCCGCTGGCGTCGGCCGAGCCCGCCTGCGTGAACCCCGACGGCACCGCCTGCCCGACGGCTACCGCCGGCCCCGGTGGCGCCTCGGGTGCGATCCCCGGTGGTCCCGCCGGTGAGGCCGGCTCAGGTGGTGCCTCGGGAGTCATTCCCGGCGGGCCCGGCGGATCGGCAGGCCCGGGCGGGGCCAGCGGCGCTATCCCCGGTGGCCCCAGCGGCTCGGCTGGCCCGGGCGGCGCCACCGGCTGCATCCCGTACGTGGGCTGCGCGTCGGTCGGCTGAGCGCTGAGTGCTCAGTGCCTTAGTTGTCGCCCGCGGCCACCAGCGAGCGCAGCGTGACGCTCGGGTTGTCCTCCTGAAAGCCCTGCAGCCGCCACTTCGTGGTGAACAGCGCCAGCATGACGCCGTCGGTGCGGGTGAGGACCTCCATGGAGACCTGCTTCTGCAGGAACTCGGCGTCCTCGGGGGCGCAGGCGCGGGCCACCGTGTAGGGCAGGAACTCCAGCGTGATGGGTGCGCTGAACTCGGTGGCCATCCGGTGGCTGGCGACCTCGAACTGCATCGGGCCGACGGCCGCGAGCACGGGCGCCTGATCGCCGCGGCGGTCCGAGCGCAGCACCTGCACCACGCCCTCTTGGTCGAGTTGCTCGATGCCCTTGCGGAACTGCTTGTGCTTGCTGGGGTCGGTGCCGCGGGCCACCGCGAAGTGCTCGGGGGAGAAGCTGGGGATCGGCGGAAAGTGAACGGGCACATCGCGAAACAGCGTGTCGCCCGGGCGCAGCGCCGCCGCGTTGGCAAGTCCGATGACGTCACCGGGCCAGGCGCTGTCCAGGGTGGAGCGCTGCTGACCGAACACCGACTGGGCGTACTTGGTGACGAACGGCTTGCCGGTGGCCGCGTGGGTCAGCACGTCACCACGTTCGAACGAGCCGGAACACACCCGGGCGTAGGCGATGCGGTCGCGGTGCGCGGAGTCCATCCCGGCCTGCACCTTGAACACGAAAGCGCTGAACGGGGATTCGACCGGACGAACGTTGCCGTCGGCGTCGCGTTGGGCGCCCGGCGGCGGCGCCAGCCGGACCAGATTGTCCAGCAGCTGGTTGACGCCGAAGTTCAATGCCGCCGAGGTGAACAGCACCGGCGTGGTCTCGCCCCGCAGGAACGACTCCTGGTCGTGATCGCCGCCGTCGGCGGAGAGCAGTTCGCATTCCTCGACCGCGTTGATCCAGTCGACCCCGGCGGCCTCCTCGGCCCGGTCCGGCGTGATGTGCTCCTCGGGGGCCGCGGTGGCCCCGCCCGCGGTGCGGGTGAAGCGGATGAAGTTGCCGGTGCGGCGATCCAGCACGCCCTTGAAGTCGCCGGCGATACCCACCGGCCAGGTCAGCGGCGTCGGTTTGAGGCCGATGCGCTCGGCGATCTCGTCGAGCAGTTCCAGCGCGTGACGGCCCGGTCGGTCCCATTTGTTGATCACGGTCAGGATCGGGATGCCGCGGTGACGGCACACCTGGAAGAGCTTGAGGGTTTGCGGTTCCAGACCCTTGGCGGCGTCGATCAGCATCACCGCGCAGTCGACCGCCGACAGCACCCGGTAGGTGTCCTCGGAGAAGTCGGCGTGCCCGGGGGTGTCGAGCAGGTTGATCACGCAGTCCTGACCGTCCGGTGAGGTGTACGGGAACTGCAGTGCGGTGGAGGTGATGGAGATACCGCGGGCCTGTTCCATCTCCATCCAGTCCGACACGGTGGCGCGACGGCCGGCCTTGCCGTGGATGGCGCCCGCCTCGGTGATCACCCGGGCGTGCAGCACCAGGGCCTCGGTCAGGGTGGACTTGCCGGCGTCGGGGTGGCTGATGACCGCAAAGGTTCGGCGACGACCGGCTTCGGCGGCCAGGCGGTCGGCGGCCTTGCCGGTGGGGGCGGTCCGTACTTCGGTGTCGTGATCTGTCATGACGGTGCTGATGGTATTGGCCGCGGATGCCAAACAGCCAATCGCACCGGTGTGCTGCGGGCCCCGCTAATCCAGCCGACCAGCGTCGAGGAGCCGGATGACGGCGGTTCCCTCCTCGTCGGAGGCCGCCAGGTCCACCTCGGCCTCGAAGGCCCAGTCATGGTCGCCGGCCGGGTCGTCCAGGATCTGGCGCACCCGCCATACGTCGGGCCTGCGGTCGAAGATCAGCATGGCGGGACCGCGGGCGTCGGCTCCGGTGCCGACATCGTCGTACTCGTCGAAGTAGTCGTCGATGACATCGTCCCAGCGCTGCGCGGTCCACCCCGATCCGGAGTCCAGCGCGCCGAGTTCAGACGAACGGCGCCGGGCGAACAGCTCGACGCGCCGGAACAGGGCGTTGCGCACCATGGCGGTGAAGGCCCGCTGGTTGCCGGTCAGCGGGCGGGGACGGCTCGGCACCGAGACTGCGACGGCGTCGGGCTGGTCCGGGTTGGTGAGTTGCTCCCACTCGTCGAGCAGGCTGGAGTCGACTTGGCGCACCAGCTCGCCGAGCCATTCCACGATGTCGGTGAGTTCCTCGGTGCGCGCGGCTGCCGGCACCCCCGACCGCAAGGCCTTGAAAGCGTCGGAAAGATAGCGCAGCACCGCACCCTCGGAGCGGGTCAATCCGTAGACACTGACGAACTCGCGAAAGGTGAAGGCCCGCTCCCACATTTCGCGCACCACCGACTTCGGCGACAGCCGGCCGTCGGCAGCCCAGGGATTGCTGCGCAGATACACCTCGAAGGTGTGGCGCAGCAGCTCGTCGAGCGGCTTGGGATAGGTCACGTCGTCGAGGAGCTCAATACGCTCCTCGTACTCGATTCCCTCGGCCTTCATCGCGGCGACGGCTTCACCCCTGGCCTTGTTCAGCTGCGCGGCCAGGATCTGGCGGGGGTCTTCCAGCGTCGCCTCGATCACCGAAACAACCTCGAGCGCATAGCTTTCCGATGCCGGGTCGAGTACCTCCATCGCCGCCAGCGCGAACGTCGACAGCGGCTGGTTGAGGGCGAAATCCGGTGGCAGGTCGACGGTGAGCCGGTAGCGGCGACCATCGGGGTCGGGCACGGCGAGGCGTTCGAGGATTCCGGCCTGCAGCAGTGACCGGGCGATGCCGACCGCCTCGCGGATGTGGGCGAGCTGGCGTTTGCGCGGTTCGTGATTGTCGGTGAGCAGCCTGCGCATCGCCACGAACGGGTCGCCGGGGCGGTCCACGACATCGAGGATCATTGCGGTCGACACCCGCATGTTGGAGGTCAGCGGTTCGGGGACCGCGTCGACGAGCCGGGTCATGGTGGCCTCGCTCCACGGCACCATGCCCTCGGGGGCCTTGCGGCGCAACAGTTTTCGGCGCTTCTTCGGGTCGTCGGCAACCTTGGCGAACTGCTTGAGGTTCTCCACCTCGTGGTCGGGTGCCTGAACCACGACGGTGCCGGCGGTGTCGTAGCCGGCCCGCCCGGCCCGCCCGGCGATCTGGTGGAATTCACGTGCACTGAGCAACCGGGTGCGGGTGCCGTCGTACTTCGACAGCGCGGAGAACACCACCGTGCGGATCGGCACGTTGATCCCGACGCCCAGGGTGTCGGTGCCGCAGATGACCTTGAGCAGACCGGCCTGGGCGAGCTGTTCGACCAGCCGCCGGTACTTGGGCAGCATGCCGGCATGGTGCACACCGATGCCGTGCCGAACCAACCGCGACAGCGTGGTTCCGAACGCCGAGGAGAAGCGGAACGCCCCGATGAGATCGGCGATCGCGGCCTTCTCCTCCTTGCTGCAGACGTTGACACTCATCAGCGCCTGCGCCCGCTCCAGCGCGGAGGCCTGGGTGAAGTGCACGACATAGACGGGCGCTCGCTTGGTGTCGAGCAGGTCGCCGATGGTCTCCTGCATCGGCGTGGTCGCATACGAATAGAACAGCGGGACCGGCCGCTGCGCATTGGCGACCAGTGCGGTGGGACGGCCAGTGCGCCGGGTGAGGTCCTCGCGCAGGAAGGTGACATCGCCCAGCGTCGCCGACATCAGCAGGAACTGTGCTCTGGGCAGCTCCAGCAGCGGCACCTGCCACGCCCAGCCGCGGTCCGGGTCGCCGTAAAAATGGAACTCGTCCATGACCACCAGGCCGATCTCGGCATCGGCACCTTCCCGCAGGGCGATGTTGGCCAGCACCTCGGCGGTACACGTGATGATCGGCGCGTCCGCGTTGACCGCGGCATCGCCAGTCAGCATGCCGACATTGGCCGCCCCGAACACCTCGCACAGAGCGAAGAACTTCTCGTTGACCAGTGCCTTGATCGGTGCGGTGTAAAAGCTGCGGCCTTGTTGCTCGGAAGATCGAGCCAACGCCGCGTACAGCGCCCCGGTGGCCACCAGCGACTTGCCCGACCCGGTCGGCGTTGCCAGTACGACGTTGGCGCCGCTGACCAACTCGATCAGGGCCTCCTCCTGGGCGGGGTACAGCGCGGTGCCGCGCTGTTGTGCCCACGCGGCGAAGGAGCCGAACAGCCGGTCGGGGTCGGCGCCGGCCGCGCGGAGCCCGGCCAGTTCACTCGGGTCGGAGAGGAGGACGGAAGACGGAGAGGACGACGGAGAGGACATTGTGAGCACCAGCGTGCCCGATCTGGGCGAGCAGATCCACGCCGAGCGGTTCTCAGTCGTGCAGTGAGGTCGCGGTATCCCAACTGTTTTCGCTGACGAACTCGGCCAGCGGCCGTCCGAATGCCCACTTGTCTAGTTCCAAGGCAGGCCGGTCGGGGAAGTCCGGCACCGGTCCCAGACACAGGACCGCGACAGGGTCGGCGCCCTCGGGCATAGCCAGCAACTCGGCCAGACCGCGGGGGTCGAACAGCGACACCCAGCCCATCCCGAGCCCCTCGGCTCGGGCCGCCAGCCACAGGTTCTGGATGGCGCACGACACCGAGGCCAGGTCCATATGCGGCATGGTGCGCCGACCGAAGACATGCGCCTCGCGTCCGTCGCCGAGGGCCACCACCAGCAGCTCGGCACAGTCCAGGATGCCCTCGACCTTCAATGCCAGGAACTCGTCGGCCCGCTGGCCCAGTGCGGTCGCCGTCAACCGGCGTTCGGCGTCGACCAGGGCGTGGATGCGCCGGCGCAACCCGTCATCGGTGACCCGGATGAACCGCCACGGCTGCATCAGGCCGACGCTCGGGGCGGCGTGCGCGGCGGCCAGCAAACGGGCCAGGACCTCTTCGGGCACCGTCGACCCGGGGGTGAAGCGGCGCATGTCCCTGCGCTCGGCGATCACCCGGTAGACCGCCCGCCGCTGCTCAGTGGGAAACGCGTGGTCGGGCACCTGGCCATCCTAGGGACGGGGCACGGTGCGGTAACGACGCGGTCGAGTCTGGCATTGCCCGGCACGCGGTGCGGTTAGTCTGTGGATCCGGTGCGGCAACGTTGCTGCACCAGGCGAGGAGTCACCATGCCAGCGTCACCAGTGGCCACCGTTCGTGGCCCTCAGCTGCCGCCCGGGCGGACCGTCAACGTCCGCGCCGCCGACGGGACCCGCCTGCACACCGAGGTCTTCGGCCCCGAAGACGGTTATCCCATCGTCTTGGCCCACGGCATCACCTGCGCGCTGCGGGTCTGGCACGAACAGATCAACGACCTGTCCCGGGACCACCGCGTCATCGCCTACGACCACCGCGGCCACGGCCGCAGCGGGCTGCCGCACCGCTCGGCCTACAGTCTCGACCACCTCGCCGGCGACCTCGATGCCGTCCTGGCCGCCACGCTGCGGCCGGGGGAGCGGGCCGTCATCGCCGGCCACTCCATGGGTGGTATCGCGATCAGTTCCTGGGCTGAACGGCACTGCGAGCGCGTGACCGAACGTGCCGATGCTGTCGCCCTGATCAACACCACCACCGGTGACCTGCTCGAGGAGATCAACCTGCTGCGGGTGCCGACGGTGTTCGCCGGCGGGCGCTCGCTGGCGGCCAAGCGGATGATCCAGGCCTTCGGCGGGGCGCCGCTGTTGCGTGGTGCGCAGCCCGGCAGTCGGTGGTTCGTCACGCTGATGGCGGTCGGCGCCGACGCCGATCCGGCGGTCGCTGAGTTCATCCACGAGCTGTTCGCCACCACGCCGCCGTCGGGTCGCGGTGCATGGGCGCGGGTGCTGGTCGAGCAGATGGGACCGCGCCACATCGACCTGTCCGGACTGACGGTGCCGACCCTGGTGATCGGCTCCACCAACGACCGGCTGCTGCCCATGTGCCAGGCCCGCAAGATCGCCGCAGCCGCACCGAATCTGGTCGATCTGGTCGAGGTGCCCGGCGGGCACTGCGCGATCCTCGAGCACCCCGAGACCGTCAACGGTCACCTGCGTGCGCTGGTCAAGTCGGTGGTGGCCGACAGTCGGATCAGCTCCTGAGTGCGGCGCTGACCTCGGCGGCGGCTCGCTGACCGGAGCGCACCGCGCCGTCCAGGAAGCCGGTCCACTCGTCGGCCGTTTCGGTGCCCGCCCAATGCAGCGGCCCCACCGGTGTGCGCAGCAGCGGACCGAACTGTGTCCATGCGCCGGGCGGCACCGCGGCGGTGGGACCGCCGGGTGCGAAAGTCTCTGCGCCCCAACAGTGGTCGAGGTAGTCGATCGGATTCTCGGCGTCCACCCCGAACAACCCGGCGAAACCCTGGACGGCTTTGTCGCGGCGCTGCTCGGGCGGGAGAGCATCGAAGCCGCGGGAGTCGACGAAGCCGAGCAGCACACCGGGCCCGTCATCAGAAGGGCTGACGTCGAAGGTGATGAACACCGGACCCTCGTCGGACAGGGCCTGCCCGGAATGCCCGGCGGCGCGCCAGAATGGGCGGGAGTAAACGGCGTAGGCCTTGCTCAACGCGCCCTGCGGCCAGCTCTGGGACAGCTGCTGGTATTCGATCGGCAGTGCCGGGGCGATGTCGATACCCAGCCGGTGCGCGGGCGCGATGGCCAGGATGGCGCGGCGGGCCTCCACCACTCCGGCGCTCGACGTCACGGCCACGGCGTCGGCCGACCACTCGATCCGCGACACGGCCGCGTTCACCCTGACCCGGTCACCCAGTTCGGCGGCCATCTTGCGGGCGATCTGCTGGGTGCCGTCGTGGAAGTGGTCCTGCTGGGCGCCGCCGACGACGTCGAGCATGCGGTCGATACCGCCGGCGGCCTTGATGTAGCGCGCGGCGTGCAGCATCGACACGTCATCGGGTTCGGCGCCCCAGGTGACCCGGGCCATGATGGCCATCAGGTCCCGCGAGGAGGAGCTGGCGCCGACCGATCGCAGCCAGTCGCCCATCGACATACGGTCCAGATGCTGTGCCTTCGGCGCGGTCCAGGGGCTGCTGATATCGATACCGCGGGACAGCCGCTGCACCTGCCACTGGATCCGGCCGATGTCGAGCAGACTCAGGATGGACAGGCGCGGAATGGTGCCCCGGTAGGAGCGCACCCGGCCGCGCCAGCGGATCAGATTGGTGCCGGCGTTGTACGTCGGCGTCGTGGGGCAGCCGAGTTCGGCGGCCAGCTTCAGCACGGCGTCCTGGGTGGGGCCGACGAAGGTGCCGCCCAGATCGACGGGCACACCGGCCAGGGTGGTGGTGCTCGAGCGTCCGCCGACTCGGTCGCGGCCCTCCAGAACCACCACATCCAGGCCCTGGCGTACCAGCTCCCGCGCTGCCGTCAGCCCGGCGAACCCCGCACCGATCACCACCACGTCGTAACCCATACCTCCCAGTGTCCCGCCTTCGTCTCGCCCAAACCACCAAACCGGCGCACAACACCGAGTGGAGTGGGACGAATCGTCGACCTCGGTGTGAATTCGGTTACTGTCATTGACTTGTGAAGGTGCTCACCGCCCTGTTCGGGCCCACTGATGCCGTTGATCGTGCCCGCGCGCTGAAAGAGGCCGGCGCCAGCGGCGTCTTCACCTTCGAAGGCCCGCACGACGTCTTCGCCCCGCTGACGCTGGCGGCCGGGGTCGGCGGGCTCGACATCATGACCAACGTCGCAATCGCCTTCCCGCGCAATCCGATTCAGCTGGCTCACCAGGCCTATGACCATCAGCTGCTTTCCCAGGGCCGCTTCACGCTAGGCCTCGGGACTCAGATCCGAGCGCAAGTCGAGAAGCGCTACGGGGCGGCATTCGACAAGCCGGTTGCCCGGATGACGGAACTGGTTCGTGCGTTGCGGGCCATCTTCACCACCTGGGAGACCGGGGAACGGCTCGACTTCCGCGGCGAGTTCTACCGGCATACCCTGATGACGCCCATGTTCAATCCCGGCCCGAATCCTTTTGGGCCACCGCCGATCTACGTCGGAGCACTGGGGCCACGCCTGACGAAGGCCACTGCGGAAGTAGCCGACGGGCTGCTGGTGATGCCGTTCGGGTCGGCGAAGTTCCTGCGGGAATCCACGATGCCCGCGGTGCGCGACGGGCTGGCCGCGGCGGGGCGCTCGGAGGCCGATTTCACGATCGTTCCCGAGATCATCCTGTCGGCGGGTGAGGACCACGATGCCACCCGCCGGCTGCTGTCCTTCTACGGGTCCACCCCGGCGTACCGTCCGGTCCTCGATATCCACGGGTGGGGCGACCTGCAGCCCGAGCTCAACGCCATGTCCAAACAGGGCAAATGGCAGGAGATGGCCGGCCTGATCACCGACGAGATGCTGCACACGATCGCCGCCTGCGGCACGCCGAAGGAGATCGCCGAGCACATCCGCGGCCGGGTGGACGGTCTAGCCGACACGGTGTGCCTCTACCAGCCCGGCCCGATCGCCCTGGACACGGTGGCCGCGATCGTCGACGAATTGACCTAGTGCCCTTGCGTTGAGTCAGACCTCACGCAGCAGAAGTGCGAGTAGATGTCTGCGTGAGGTCTGACTGAACGGACTAGGGGGCGACGGCCAGCCAGTCGGCGAAGCCCGACGGGTCATGGCGGCCCAATGCGCCGTGCTCGAACAGGCCCCAGCCCTCCGAGGACTTGCCGCCGTCGTGGCACACCGCACGCCCGACGTGATCGATCACGCCGAAGCCGGAGCGGCCGATGATCGCCGGGTCGTTCATGTCGTAGGTGAGCCGCTCGGTGAACTTCTCGCCCTTCCAGGTGCCGTGGATCCAGTCCGAGTCGCCGCCGTAGCCGCCGCCGACGTGGATCGGCACCGGCAGCTTGGACTCCACCTCGAACCGCAGTGGGGCGCCGGATGAGTCGGTGGCCTCGATGGTGGCGCCGGTCGGAATCCGGGTGCCGGAACGGTAGTGGATCTTCACCCGTGGCCAGCCCAGTTGCTCCACCCGGCCGTCGCGCCAGATCCGCGTGCAGTCGTTGAGCGAGCGGAAGCCGTCGGGTGCCTCCTGGATGATGACGACAATCCCGAAGTCGTCGAAGGCCATCGGGACGTACAGCCACCACATGCCCTCGAACGGCGGGTCGGCCGGCCGGCCGGCGGGCTCGGGCTCACCGATCGGGCGGATGCCCCAGGAGCGGTCCCGGCTGCCGATCCACACCGACGGATCGACCTCGATCTCCTCGCCGTCGATCGTGATATGCCCTGCCCAGGAACCGACTTGGGCGAAGCGCTGAGCGTCCAGCGTGACCCGGCTGCCCTGCCGCATGATGTGCGGCTGTTCCTGCACCACCGGGAACAGGCCTTCCCAGGTGAGGTCGGCGGAAATCCCGTCGGTCTCATCGAGCACGATCCGCAGCTTCTGCAGGCCTTCGATGACCTCGACGCGGTAGCCGAGGACGTGCTGGTTGAGCCGATCCTGGTCGATAGCGTCCGACAGGTGCACGGCAGTCTGGGTGTCACCGCGGCGCACCAGGAAGAACGCGTCCTTCACCCCGAGGTTGGGGTAGTACCCGATGCCGGTGATGACGAAGATGTCACCGCTGCGGTCGTGGGCGTTGAAGTAGGACCGATCGTAGAAGTTGCGGTCTGAAGATCCCGGCCACGCAATCGGTTGCGGGACTTGGTGAACCGGGTATTCGTCCATGGGTCCGAGCATGGTCAGTTCTCCTTCGATTCCCGGGTCGCTTCGCTCCTGCCCTCCGCCTCGATGAGACGGCGCAGCAGGCTTGCGTGGTAGAACATCGACTCGACGTCCTCGGGCTTCTCGATCTCGCCGAAGTGCACCCGCCGTGCCCCGGTGCGCATGAACACGCAACACCAGATCACCCCGGAGTAGACGTAGAACCACGTCAGGTCGCCGAGTTCGACGCCGGTGAGCTTCCGGTAGGTGGCGCGGACGTCCTGCTCGCGCATCACCTCGGGCAGGCCGGGCATCCCGGCAAGGCCAGACAGCTCTTGGAAAACATTGTGCGCAAAGATGATCCAGGCAACGTCCAGCTCGCGGGGACCCAGCGTGGCCATCTCCCAGTCCAGCACGGCGACGGGGCGGAAGTCCTCGTAGAGCACGTTGCCGATCCGGGAGTCGCCCCAGGCCAGCACGGTGTCCTTTGCGGCGATCTCGGTGGGGAAGTTCTCCTCCAGCCACGCCAGCGACGTCTCCACCAGCGGCGAGCGTCCGATGTCGGGGACGGCGAACCGGTACCACTCCTGCAGCCAGTTCAACTGGCGGCGCAGTGGGGTGTCACCCGCAGGCACTGCCTCGGTGAGGAATCCGAAGGTCTTCTCCGCGTGAGGAATTGAGTGCAGCTTGGCCAGCACCTCGATGGTGGCATCCTGCAGGGTGCGCTGCTGCTCGGGGGTGGCGTCGGCAAACCAGTTGCCGCCGAACGTGTAGGGCATCACGTCGGGCGGGACGATGCCCGAGACGTGGTCCATCAGGAAGAACGGGCTGCCGAGCACCTCGCCCTTGGTGTCGATGAAGCGGACCTTGGGTACCGGCACGTCGGTCAATTCCTCGACCAGGCGGATGACGTCGAACTGGTGGTCCATCCGGTAGGTGATGAACACCGGGACGTCGTCGGTGGTCGGTGCCACCCGGGCGACCCACTTCTCCTCAACCTTCTTGCCGTCCTGTTCCCAGCGGCCGGTCAGGATGATCGTCTCCGACGACATGCCGTTGGAGTCGATACCGCTTTCGACGGTCACCTCCGGCTTGACTCCGCCGGGCAGCTGAGTGGACAGCCATTCAGAGATCAGCGCGGGCACCGTGCTGACGTCTCGGCCGGAACGCTGTAGGTGATCGACGTCGGTCTCGACGTTCGGTTGGTTGGTCACCGTTGTCCTCCAACCCCTATTTCGATACTGGAAGTAGCGTTATGAAAGCAGACCGTTGGACGGAAGACAAGGGTCACCGGCGTGAAGTCTCGGCCAGTGGGTTCGGGTGCTCGTGCTGCTGGTCGGCGCAATCCGGAGCGATTACGATACGCTGAGTAGCGTTATGAGTGCTGATCCGTCGTCGGTGGACAAGGCCGGGGCCGCGGGGCGTCCCCGTGATCCTCGCATCGATGCCGCGATCTTGCGTGCTACGGCCGAGCTCCTCGTCGAGATCGGTTATGCCAATCTGACTTTGGCTGCGGTCGCCGAGCGGGCCGGCACCACTAAGACTGCACTCTACCGGCGGTGGTCGAGCAAGGCCGAGTTGGTGCACGAGGCCGCGTTCCCCACCGCGCCGACCGCGCTGGCGGCCCCGGCCGGCGATGTCCCTGGCGATGTGCGGGCCATGCTGGCCGCCACCCGCGATGTGTTCACCAGTCCGGTGGTGCGCGCGGCGCTGCCCGGGTTGATCTCCGATATGGGAGCCGACCCGGCGCTCAACGCGCGGGTGATGGCTCGCTTCACCGGGCTCTTCGCACTCGTGCGTGATCGGCTGGTCGAGGCGGTGCACTGCCGGGAGGTACACCCGGATGTCGAGCCCGACCGACTCATCGAACTCATCGGCGGTGCGACGATGATGCGGTTACTGCTGGTGCCCGAGGGCGAACTCGATGACGACTGGGTGGACCAGACGACGGCGATCCTGGTGCACGGTGTCGCCTTGTGATGGGGTGCCCTGTGATGGAGAGGACGAAGCGATGACAGGACGGTTGGCGGGACGCGCAGCGATTGTCACGGGAGCCAGCCGCGGGCTGGGCCGAGCTACGGCTCTGGCACTGGCGGCCGAGGGCGCTGCGGTCGCGGTCGTCGCCCGCAGCACCCAGCAGTGGGACGAGCGTCTGCCCGGCACCATCGGTGAGACAGTCGCCGCCATCGAAGCCGCGGGCGGAACGGCCGTGCCTATTCAGGCGGATCTCCTTGAACGGGAGGATATTCCGCGGCTGGTCGACGAAGCGCGCGCCGCCCTGGGGCCGATCACCATCCTGATCAACAATGCTGCGTTCACCGCCCCCGGCCGCCCACCGAAAGCCGATGCCGCGCCCAAGACACCCAAGCCGGCGGGTGCCCCACGCGCGGGCAACGCCGACTGGCCGGGGTTCCTGTCGATTCCGCTTGGCGCCTACCGGCGGCACTTCGAGATCGGGGTGTTCGCCTCCTACGAGCTCATCCAGCTGGTGTGCCCGGATATGTTCGACGCCGGATACGGTTCCATCATCAATGTCACCTCGGTGGCTTCCCGGGTGCCCGGTGACGGTCCGTACCAGAATTTCGCAGGTGGTGTGCTGCCGGGCTACGGCGGCTCCAAGGCAGCGCTGGAGCACCTGACCTGGTGTGCGGCTTACGATCTGCAGCGACGCAATATCGCGGTCAACGCATTGGCGCCGTCGCGGCCGATCCCCACGCCCGGGCTCTCGTACTACCGCTCCGAATTCGACAGCACCTCGCCGGACGACGAGTTCGCCCGCGCTGCAGTCGAACTCACGCTGGTTGATCCCAATGTCGTCACCGGGCGCACCATCGGTCACCTCGACGTGCTCGACGGCAGCTTCAGCCCGTTCACCAACATCGAGAGCGCAATCGGCTAGTTGGTGCTTGGCGGGGGTTGCGGTTCGTAGGGTTGATACCACTTCCATTGGGCGCGTTCACCGGTGGGTCCGGGGTAGGGCCGCACCTCGGGTGGTGGGTGGCTGGGTGGACGTGCCAGTGGTTGGTCAGTCAGGACATCGCCGTTGCTGTCGGTGACGACGAGCTGGTCGGCGGGTCCGGTGATGGTGATCAGCCCTCGGTGGTGGGCGCGGTGGTGAAACGGACACAGCAGCACCAGGTTGGTCAGGTCGGTGGGGCCGCCGTGTTCCCAGTGCACGATGTGGTGGGCGTGCAGGCCGCGGGTGGCCGCACAACCGGGCACGGCGCAGGTCCGGTCGCGGTGTTCCAGGGCGCGGCGCAGCCGGCGGTTGACGGTACGGGTGGCCCGCCCGGCCCCGATGGGCCGGCCGTCGCGTTCGAACCACGCCTCGCAGGTGGCATCACAGGTCAGGTACTGGCGTTCGGCCTCGGGCATTAGCGGACCCAGGTGCAGTTCGGCGGCGCGCTTGTCGATGTCGAGGTGCACGATCACGGTGGTGTGCTGGCCGTGGGGGCGGCGGGTGGCCTCGGCGTCCCAGCTGTCGGCGATCAGGCGCAGGAACGCCTCGAGGTCACCGGGCATCGGCGGGGCGCTCTCGCAGCCGGGATCGCAGGTGGTCCTCCACTCGGTGATCAGCGCCTCGCGGTGGGCGGCGATCGCGGCGTCGACCGTGGCCGCCTTGGCGTGCGGCAGTGTGATGCGCCACCAGGCGAACTGGTCATCAGAGCCCCGGGTGAATGAGGGCTGTGGGTCCGGCCGCGGTTTGGTCCGCGGTTCGAGTGCGACGGCGGTGCGTAGCTGGCTGACGCTGGCGACCGAGGCCAGCTGGGCGTAATGCTCGTCGGAGCCCTCGGCGGCGCGGGCGGCGATCACGCCGACCTGATCCAGTGACAACTGCCCCTCCCGCAGCCCCTGGACGCAGCGGGGAAAAACATCGAGCCGGCCCGCCACGGTAGTGAAGGTGTTGGCGTTGGTCGATGTGGTGCCCAGTTTCCAGGCCACCACCGCCGCTACCGAGCGTGCACCCGTCATGCCGCACAACCCGTCGCGATCCAACTCCGCGACGATATCCACGATGCGTCCGTCGATCGCATTGCGCTGACCGGCCAACTCCGCCAACTCCTCGAAGAGCACCTCGAGGCGCTCCTTGGGTGTGGTCACCACCGTCGACGAGGACATGACGCCATCATGGCAGCACCCACCGACACGTTCTGCCCGCGCGTGAACGCCCGAGCAGTGGGCCGATTACGTCGGTATCAGCGGTCGATCTGGCGCTTGTTGCGCTCGGCCACCGCACGCTGGCGCGCCGCCAACTCGTCGGTGCTGACGTGGGTGGTCGCCCCCACTGCGCGCTCAGCGGCCAGCGCAGCATCGGTGACCGCGGCCGTGCCGGTGCGGTAGATCTCCTTCATGCCCGCCATCACCGGCCCGGGCACGTCGGCGATCTGACCGGCCAGCTCGAGCGCGCGATCCAGAAGATGCTCGTGGGCAACCACTTCGGTGACCAGACCGATCTTCTCCGCCCGCGCCGCGTCGACCACCTCACCCGTCATCGACAGCCGTCGGGCCATCGCCCACCCGACCGTCAGGGGCAGCCGCGCCGTCATGCCGCTACCGGGCAGGATGCCCACCCGGGTGTGGGTGTCGGCAAAGATCGCGCGCTCTGAGGCGATCAGGAAATCACACGCCAGGGCAATCTCCAGGCCGCCGGTGAACGTTGCCCCGTTGATCGCCCCGACCACCGGGGTCGCGATGTCGACAATGCGGGTCATGCAATTCATCGCGTCGAAGCGAGCGAAATACTCCATGCCGAGCTGCTGGGCCTGCTTGAGATCCACTCCGGCGCAGAACGCCGGGTCGGCGCCGGTGAGGACCACCGCCCGCACCGAGTCGTCGGCCTCGGCCTCGCCCAAAGCGGCATACAGCCCTTCGAACAAGTCGGTGCTCAAGGCATTGCGGGCCTCGGGCCGGTTCATCGTCAGGACCCGGACCGCGCCGTGGTCGTTCCTCAAGAGAGTCATCAGGACAAGAATCTAGCGGCGCCGTTCGCCAGATCCAGCAGCGGCTGGGGGAGAGCACCGAGCGCGAAGGTGATGGCGGCCGTCAGCGTGATCGTGGCAACGCTCAGTGCGCTGGGGGTGATGACCTCCGGTGCGTCCGGGGGCGGGTCGGTGAAGAACATCAGCACGATCACCCGCACATAGAAGTACGCCGCGATGGCCGAGGCCACCACGCCGACCACCACCAGGGGGATGGCCCCGCCCTGAGCGGCCGCCTTGAACACCGCGAACTTGCTGACGAAGCCGCTGGTCAGCGGGATGCCCGCGAAGGCGAGCAGGAACAGTGAAAAGACCACGCCGACAAGGGGATAACGCCTGCCCAGGCCGGCCCAGCGGGCCATCGAGGTCTCTTCGGCGCCGTCGGTGTCGCGCACCACGCTGACGACGGCGAAGGCGCCCAGGGTGGAGAACGCGTAGGCGAACAGATAGAACAGCGTCGCCGAGAGGCCCGGGCGGTTGCCCGCGATCACACCGGTCATGATGAACCCCGCGTGTGCCACTGCCGAGTAGGCCAGCATGCGCTTGACGTCGGTCTGGGTGACCGCCGTGACGGTGCCGACCACCATCGTCAGGATCGCGACCACCCACAGTACCGGCCGCCAGCCATGCTGCAGGGCAGGCAGGGCCACGTAGAACACCCGCAGCATCGCCCCGAACGCGGCGACCTTGGTGGCCGCCGCCATGAACCCGGTGATCGGAGTGGGGGCACCCTGATACACGTCTGGTACCCACGAGTGGAAGGGCACTGCGCCGACCTTGAACAGCAGACCGACGGTGACCAGTGCGGTGCCGACCATGGCCAGCGTGGTGTCGCCGGCCCGGTTGGCGATGGCCTGCTGGATACCGGTCAGACTCATCGTCCCGGCATAGCCGTAGAGCATCGCGATGCCGAACAGGAAGAACGCCGACGAAAATGCGCCGAGCAGAAAGTACTTCAGCGCCGCCTCCTGCGACAGCAGCCGACGCCGCCGCGCCAGACCGCACATCAGGTACAGCGGCAGCGAGAACACCTCCAGCGCGACGAACATCGTCAAGAAATCGCCGGCCGCCGGAAACAGCATCATCCCGCCGACGGCGAACATCGTCAGGGGGAAGACCTCGGTCTGGATCAGCGCCGCCTTGGTCGCCACCTTCTCGGCCACGCTGCCGGGCACCGTCGAGGCATCCGGGGTGAACGCATCCAATGCCACTGCGCCATCAGGTGATTCGGCGGGAGCGCGCCGTTCGGCGATCAGCAGCACACTGAGCACCCCGATCAACAGGATGGTGCCCTGCAGGAACAGGGTGGGCCGGTCGATGTCGACGGCTCCGGCGACCACCGACTGCCCCACGCCGTCGCCGAGGTCACGGGCCAGCCGGAGTACCGCCAGCAATGCCACCACCAGACCGGTCAGGCTCAGCGCCACCTGACTGGGGTAGCGGGCTTTACGGGGCAGGAACGCCTCCACGAGCACACCGGCCACTGCCACACTGAACACGATCAACATCGGTGCCAGCTGGCTGTATTCGACGCTGGGCGCGGTCATGGCCGTGCTCCTTCCGCGACGGTGGGAGCCGGGTCCGGCTGGTGGATCGATGTCAGCGTGGCGGTCACCGCCGGATTGATCACGTCCAGAGCGATTTTCGGGTACACACCAAGACCGATCAGCAGCGCGATCAGCGGTGCCACCACCAGAAGTTCCCGGCGGCCCAGATCGCGGACGTGCTCGTTGCCGTCGGTGACCGGACCGGTCATCATGCGCTGGTACATCCACAGCACGTAGAGCGCCGAGAGCACCAGGGCGATGGTCGCACACACCGCGAATATCGGATAGCGGGTGAATGTGCCGATCAGAACCAGGAATTCACTGATGAACGGCGCCAGCCCGGGTAGCGAGAGGGTGGCCAGCCCGGACACCAGGAAGGTGCCCGCCAACACCGGGGCCACCTTCTGCACGCCGCCGTAGTCGGCGATGAGGCGGCTGCCGCGCCGGCTGACCAGGAACCCGGCGATCAGGAACAGTGCCGCCGTGGAGATGCCGTGGTTGACCATGTACAGCGTGGAGCCGGCCTGGCCCTGGCTGGTCATCACGAAGATGCCCAGGATGATGAAGCCGAAGTGGCTGATCGAGGTGTAGGCGATCAGGCGCATCACATCGGTCTGACCGATGGCCAGGACGGCGCCGTAGATGATGCCGATCACCGCCAAGCCCACGATCACCGGCCGGAAATACGTTGATGCGTCGGGGAACAACGGCAGGCAATAGCGCAACATGCCGAAGGTCCCGACCTTGTCCATCACCGCCATCATCAGCACCGCCGACGCCGGGGTGGCCTGCACCGCCGCGTCGGGCAGCCAGCGGTGGAAGGGCCATAGTGGGGCCTTGACCGCGAAGGCGAACATGAATCCCAGGAACAGTGCGTTGGCCACGCCGGGTTGCAGTACGAACTTTCCGGTGGCTACGGCGTCGGCGATCTCCCGGAAGTCGAAGGTGCCGGCGTCAAAGGCCTTGCTGGCCGATGTCACCACGTACAGCCCGATCACCGCGGCCAGCATGACGAGGCCGCCAAAGAGGTTGTACAGCAGGAACTTCACTGCCGCTTTGGATCGGTTCTCGGCACCGAAGCCACCGATGAGGAAGTACATCGGGATGAGCATGGCCTCGAAGAACACGTAGAACAGCAGGATGTCCAGCGCGACCAGCGACATCAACACCATGCCCTCGACGGCTAGCGTCAGGGCGATATAGCTGTGCGTCCCGCGGCCGGACAATCCCGGCCGGTCGTCGGCGTCGTTCCATCCCGCGATCAGCAGCAGCGGCACCAGCACGGCGGTCAGGACCACCAAAACCAGTGCGATACCGTCCACTCCGAGGATGTACCCGGTGCCGAACGACGGGATCCACGGGTGGTTCTCGACGAATTGGAATTGCGCGCCGCCGGGCTGGAAGCGCACCGCCAGCACCAGAGCTAGGGCCAGCACCGCCAACGCCACGACCAGTCCGGCGTACTTGGCGAACTGGCGCAGTGACGCGGGAAGCACGATGATCACCGCCGCGCCGAGCACGGGTATCGCCCACAGCAGCGTGAGCCACGGGATGGTCGTCATCGTCTCACCCCCACGTCCGGATCAAGACCACCGCGATCACCAGCGCCGCGCCGGCCAACATGGACAGTGCGTACGATCGGGCGAATCCGGTCTGGACGGTGCGCAATCCGCCGGACACTCGGCCGACCAGTGCGGCCAGTCCGTTGGCGGCGCCGTCGACGGCCTTGTCGTCGACCACGAGCAGGGCTCTGGTGAGTCCCTGACCGCCGCGCATGACGGTGGCCTCGTTGAGCGCGTCACCGTAGAGGTCGCGGCGCGCGGCGACGGTCAGTGCCGAGACGTCCTGCGGTGGTGTCTCGGAAACGTTGTGCATGGCGTACTGGCGGTAGGCGACGGCCACACCGATGGCGACGACGCCCAGTGCGGTGACGGTCATCATCCAGACCGGGATGGTGTGTCCGGCCTCGTGGCTGCCGACGACGGGCTCCAGCCAGTCCTGCAGGGTGTGGCCGATGGCCAGGAAGGCCCCGGCGCCCACCGAGCCGACCGCGAGCACGATCATCGGCCAGGTCATCACCGCCGGGGATTCGTGCGGGTGGGTGTTGGGCTTCCAGCGGGGGGTGCCGAAGAACGTCAGCAGCATCACCCGCGTCATGTAGAACGCGGTGATCCCGGCGCCCAGCAGTGCAGCGCCGCCGAGCGCGAAGCCCCTGACCCCGCCGGAGTTGAAGGCGGTTTCGATGATGGCGTCCTTGGAGAAGAAGCCGGCGAACGGCGGCACACCGATGATGGCCAGATAGCCGAGCCCGAAGGTGGCGAAGGTGATCGGCAGCAGCGGACGCAGCCCGCCGTAACGGCGCATGTCGGTCTCGTCGTCCATCGCGTGCATCACCGATCCGGCGCCGAGGAACAGGCCGGCCTTGAAGAAGCCGTGGGTGAGCAGATGCATGATGGCCACCGCGTAGCCGGCCGGGCCGAGGCCGGCGGCCAGCACCATGTAGCCGATCTGGGACATGGTCGAGGCGGCCAGCGCCTTCTTGATGTCGTCCTTCGCGCAGCCGATGATCGCGCCGAACAGCAGGGTCACCGCGCCGACGAGGACGACGGCGGTCTGCGCGGCCGGCGCGGCGTTGAAGACCGGCCCGGAGCGCACGATCAGGTACACCCCGGCGGTGACCATGGTGGCGGCGTGGATGAGTGCGGAGACCGGAGTGGGGCCCTCCATGGCGTCACCGAGCCAGGACTGCAGCGGCACCTGGGCGCTCTTGCCGCAGGCACCCAGCAGGAGTAACAGGCCGACGGCGGTCAGGGCGCCGTTGGTCATGCTGGGCACGGCGGCGAACACGGTGCTGAAGGTGACCGACCCGACCGAGGCGAACAACACCATCAGCGCGATCGCCAGGCCCATGTCACCGACCCGGTTGACCACGAACGCCTTCTTGGCGGCGGTGGCCGCGCTGGGTTTGTGCGACCAGAAGCCGATCAACAGGTAGGACGCCACACCGACGCCCTCCCAACCCATGTAGAGGCCGAGGTAGTTGTCGGCGAGGACCAGCAGCAGCATGGCGGCCACGAACAGGTTGAGGTAGGCGAAGAAGCGTCTGCGGCCCGGGTCGTGGGCCATGTAGCCGACCGAGTAGATGTGGATCAGTGCACCGACCCCGGTGATCAGCAGCACGAAGCACACCGACAACGCGTCCAGCTGCAGGCCGAAGTCCACCTTGAGCACCCCGACCGGAACCCACGAGAACAGCACTTCGTGCACGCCGCGTTCCTCGGCGGGCAGGCCGAGCAGGTGAGTGAACAGCACTGCGCCGCAGGCGAAGGCGCCGATCACGGTGGCACAGCCCAGCAGATGCCCCCACCTGTTGGTGGCCCTGCCGCCCAGCAGCAGCACCACCGCCCCGGCCAGGGGCAGCGCGATGGTCAACCACAGAAGCGTCTGCATGCTAATGCCGTAGCAGGTGGGCGTCGTCGACGTTGGCGCTGCGTCGGGTGCGGAAGATGGTCATGATGATGGCCAGACCGACCACCACTTCGCAGGCCGCCACCACCATGGTGAAGAAGGCGACGACCTGGCCGTCGAGGTGGCCGTGCATCCGGGAGAACGTGACGAACGTCAGATTGCAGGCGTTCAGCATCAGCTCCACACACATGAACATGACGATGGCGTTGCGCCGCAACAACACTCCGGATGCGCCGATGGTGAACAGCAACACCGACAGATACAGGTAGTTGGCCGGGTTCACTTCGCACCGTTCCTGCCGTCGGGCACCGACACCTTCTGCCGCTGGACGATCGTGGACACCGAGGTGGTCTCGTCGGAGCCGTCAGGCAGCCGCGCGAAGGTGTCGACGGCGTTGTGGCGGGCGAAGACGCCGGGCGCGGGCAGCGGGGTGGCGCGCTGGCCGGTGCGGAACCGTTCGATCACCAACTCGCGCTGGGACTTGCGTCGCTCGAACCGTTCCCGGTGGGCCAGCACCATCGCGCCGAGGGCCGCGGTGATCAGCAGGGCGCTGGTCAGCTCGAAGGCCCACAGGTCGCGGGTGAAGATCAGGGTGGCCAGGCCCTCGACGTTGCCGCCCTGGTTGGCTTCGGCCAGCCCCGTGAAGCCGGTTGTGGCCACGTTGCCGATACCGGCGATCAGCAGGATCCCGAAACCCGATCCGGCGACGATGGCCGCAACCCGTTGTCCGCGAAGCGTTTCCACCAGGGACTCCGAGGAATCCACGCCGATGAGCATCAGCACGAACAGGAACAGCATCATCACCGCCCCGGTGTAGACCACCACCTGGACCACCCCGAGGAAAAGCGCGTCCTGGGCCACATAGAGCATGGCCAGCGCGATCATCGTCGAGGCCAGGAAGATCGCGGAGTACACGGACTTGGGGGCGGCGACCACTCCGATCGCGCCGGCGACCGCGATAGTGCCCAGGATCCAGAACGCCACCGCCTCGGGTGTCGAGGTGCGGTTCAGGGTCTCAGCGGCCAGCAGCGTGATCATCGGGGCACCTCCTGGCTCGGGGTCACGCGGCCCAGGTAGTAGTCGTCGTCGGTAGTGCCCGGCGCCATCGCGTGCGGTGGTGCCTGCATGCCCGGCTGCAACGGCGCCAGGAGCTTGTCCTTGCCGTAGATGAGGTCACCGCGGTTGTCGTCGGCCAGCTCGTAGATGTTGGTCATGGTCAACGCCCGGGTGGGACACGCTTCGATGCACAGCCCGCAGCCGATACAGCGCAGATAGTTGATCTGATACACCCGGCCGTAGCGCTCCCCGGGTGAATACCGCTGTGTCTCGGTATTACTGGCGCCCTCGACGTAGATCGCATCGGCTGGGCACGCCCACGCGCACAGCTCGCAGCCGATGCATTTCTCCAACCCGTCGGGGTAGCGGTTGAGCTGATGGCGGCCGTGATAGCGCGGCGCCACCGGTCCGGGCTTCTCCGGGTACCCCTCGGTGATGGGTCGTTTGAACATCGACCCCAGCGTTACGCCGAAGCCCTTGACGGCATCCACGAATTTAGGCATCTGCGGTCTCCCTCGCGGTCGTGGCGTTGGGCGCCGGCTGCCCGGGCAGTGGCGGGATCGGGAATGCGCCGGTAGCAGTCGGCGGTGGCGGGGCAGGAGCGTGGTGGTGAATGAGCCTGCGGCGCAGCGCATTGACCGCCAGCAGGGCCAGCAGCAGACCAGCGGCGGCGATCAGGCCGGGGATGACGCCGGTGATGTTGGCCGAGTGCAGAACTGCGACGATCATGATCCAGACCAGGGACACCGGAATGAGCAGCTTCCAGCCCAGCGCCATGAACTGGTCGTAGCGCATCCGCGGCAGCGTGGCGCGCAACCACATGAACACGAACAGGAACGTCCACACCTTGGCCACGAACCACAACAGCGGCCACCACCCGGTGTTGGCGCCACCGATCAGGCTCAGCGGCCACGGCGCATGCCAGCCGCCCAGGAACAGGGTGGTCGCCAGCGCCGAGACGGTGGTCATGTTGACGTACTCGGCGAGCATGAACATCGCGAATTTCAACGAGCTGTACTCGGTATGGAACCCGCCGACCAGCTCACCCTCGGCTTCGGGGAGATCGAACGGCGCCCGGTTGGTCTCGCCGACCATCGCGGTGACATACACCGCGAATGACGGCAGCAGCAGGAAGACGTACCAGGTCTTCTCCTGGGCAGCGACGATCCCGGAGGTCGACATGGTGCCCGAATAGACGAACACCGCGGCGAATGACAGCGCCATCGCGATCTCGTAGGACACCACCTGGGCACTGGACCGCAGCCCGCCCAGCAGCGGATAGGTCGAGCCCGACGCCCAGCCTGCCAGCACGATGCCGTACACCCCGATCGAGGTGACGGCCAGGATGTAGAGCACCGCCACCGGCAGGTCGGTCAGCTGCAGCGGGGTGCGGTGGCCGAACACCGACACCACCGGACCCATCGGGATCACCGCGAACGCCGTGATGGCGGGGATGACCGAAATGATCGGTGCCAGAAGATAGATCGGCTTGTCCACGCCGGCTGGGGTAAGCCCCTCCTTGAGGGCCAGTTTGATGCCGTCGGCCAGCGACTGCAACAGGCCGAAGGGGCCCACTCGGTTGGGGCCGTAGCGCAGCTGCATGCGGCCCAGGATCTTGCGTTCGGCCAGGATGGCCACCAGGACCGTCAGCAACAGGAACACGAAGATCGCCAACGCCTTGCCCAGGATCAGCCACCACGGATCGTGGCCGAAGACCGCCGGATCGGGATACCTCACTGTGCCTCCCGCTCGATCTGGACCACCGCGCCGGTGGTCACCGCCAGCTGTTCGTGCACCGCGCTGCCGGGGGAGCGCAGCGGCAGCCACACCACCCCGTCCGGCATCTCGGTGATCGCCAGCGGCAGGGTGATCGCGCCGCGCCCGCTGGACACGCTGACCGGTTCGCCCTCGCCAGCACCGATACCCGCCGCGGTGGCCGCCGACAACCGCACCACCGGCGGCCGTGCCGTCCCCGCCAGATACGGCTCACCGTCTTGTAAACGACCGTCGTCCAACAACATCCGCCAACCGGCCAGCACCGCTTCGCCGCTGTCCAGGGTCGGCGCGGGCGTGGGTGGCACCTGCGGGACGGCGGCCCGCTCACCGTCCCAGACGCCGAGGCCGAGCAGCTCGGCGCGGGCCTGATCGGCGGTGCGGAAGCCGAGGTCGGCGCCGAGTTCGTCGGCCATGGTCTGCAGAACCCGCAGATCGGAGAACGCGTTGGAGGCGAGCGCTGGGTCGAACGGTCGGATCCGGCCTTCCCAGTTGGTGAACGAACCCGCCTTCTCCGCGACCGGCGCGACCGGGAACACCACATCGGCCAGCGCGGTGACCGCAGATTCCCGCTGTTCCAGGCTCACCACGAAGCCTGCTGCCTCGATGGCGGCGAGTGCGGCGTGCGGGTCGGACATGTCGGCCGGTTCGACGCCGCCGATCAGCAGCGCATCGAGGTGACCGTCGGCGGCGGCGGTGAGGATGGCGTCGGTGTCCCGTCCGGCTTCGGCGGCGATGGCGTCGATATGCCAAGCGGCCGTGAGCTGTTCGCGAGCTGCGGAGTCCGCTACGGGCCGGCCGCCGGGGAGCAGGTTGGGCAGGCAGCCGGCGTCCAGCCCGCCGCGTTCCCCGGCGCGCCGCGGCACCCAGGCCAGCCGGGCGCCGCTGCGCTGGGCCACCCGTGCCGCGGCCGACAGCGCACCCGGGCTGGTGGCCAGCCGTTCGCCGACCAGCATGATGGCCCCGGGCTGGGTGAGCAGGGCGTCATCCAGGCTGTCGAGGGCCTGGGCCTCAGTACCCGGCGCGGTCGGGATGACGCGCGCAGCAAGCTTCACCGAGCCACGGGAGGCCAGCGGCGCGATCGTCACCACCTGAAGTCCCCGCTTGCGGACTGCCTTGCGCAGCCGCAGGAACACGATCGGCGACTCCTCCTCGGGCTCCAGCCCCACCAGCAGCACCACCGGTGCCGCTTCCAGGTCGGCGTAGCTCACCGTGCGCCTGCCCGCTACATGCGCAGCCAGGAACTGGGCCTCTTCCGCGGAGTGAGGACGGCTGCGCATGTCGATATCGTTGGTGCGCAGGACCATTCGAGCGAACTTGGCGTAGGCGTAGGCGTCCTCGGTGGTGGCCCGGCCGCCGACCAGAACCCCGGTGCGTCCGGCGGTCAGTCCGGCCACAGCGGTGGCGATGGCCTCCGACCACGACGCTGGGCGAAGGCTACCGTCGTCGTCGCGCACCAGGGGAGTGGCGATCCGGTCGCCGACCCCGGTGTAGGTGAAGGCCCAGCGGCCCTTGTCGCAGTTCCATTCCTCGTTGACCTCGGGGTCGTCACCGGCCAGCCGGCGCAGCACCACGCCGCGGCGATGGTCGGTGCGCTGCGAACAGCCCGACGCGCAGTGCTCACAGACACTCGGGCTCGACACCAGGTCGAACGGGCGGGCCCGGAATCGATAGGCGGTTCCGGTCAGCGCGCCCACCGGGCAGATCTGGACGGTATTGCCGCTGAAGTACGAGTCGAACGCCTCACCGGGGGCGATGCCGACCTGCTGCAGCGCTCCGCGCTCGAGCAGCTCGATGAACGGATCGCCGGCGATCTGGTTGGCGAACCGGGTGCAGCGTGCGCACAGCACACAGCGCTCCCGGTCCAGCAGTACCTGGCTGGACAGGTTGATCGGTTTGGGAAAGGTTCGTTTGATATCGGTGAAGCGGGTCTCGGACCGGCCATTGGACATGGCCTGGTTCTGCAGCGGGCATTCCCCGCCCTTGTCGCAGACCGGGCAGTCCAGCGGGTGGTTGATCAGCAGCAGTTCCATCACCCCGTGCTGGGCCTTGTCGGCTGCCGCCGAGGTGAACTGGGTGCGCACCACCATGCCGTCGCTGACAGTGGTGGTGCACGAGGCCATCGGCTTGCGCTGGCCCTCGACCTCGACCAGGCACTGCCGGCAGGCACCGACCGGATCGAGCAGGGGATGGTCGCAGAACCGCGGGATCTGCACGCCGAGCAGCTCGGCCGCCCGAATCACCAAGGTGCCCTTGGGAACCGACACCTCGACGTCGTCGATCACCAGGCTCACCATCTCGACCGGCGGAGTTGCCGGCACCTGGGTTTCCGGGGCCTGCGTCATCGCCGCCTCCCGTTGAGTGTGCGTCCAGGGTGGGAGATAGGCCGAAATCGCGCCCTCAGCGCACACTCAATGCACGCGCACGTCATGCTCCCACCCCTTCCGGTGCGGCCAGCATCGAGGCATACGGGTCGAACGGGCAGCTGCCCTCCAGGTGTGCCTCGTACTCGTCGCGGAAGTACCTGATCGACGACATGATCGGCGAAGCGGCGCCATCGCCCAACGCGCAGAACGACTTTCCGAAGATGGTGTCGGAGATGTCGAGCAACTTGTCGATGTCCTCCTCGGTGCCGCGGCCGGTCTCCAGCCGTTCGTAGATCTGGGCCAGCCAGTACGTGCCTTCCCGGCACGGGGTGCACTTGCCGCAGGATTCGTGGGCGTAGAACTGGGTCCAGCGCCGGACCGCCCGCACCACGCAGGTGGTCTCGTCGAAGATCTGCAGTGCCTTGGTGCCCAGCATCGACCCCACCGAGGCCATGCCCTCGTAATCGAGGGGCACGTCGAGGTGTTCGGCGGTGAGCAACGGCGTCGACGACCCGCCCGGGGTCCAGAACTTCAGTTCGTGACCGGCGCGGACACCCCCGGCGTAGTCGAGTAGTTCGCGCAGTGTGATGCCCAGCGCGGCCTCGTACTGGCCGGGCCGGGTGACATGCCCGGACAGTGAATACAGCGTGAAGCCCGGCGACTTCTCGGTGCCCATCGACTTGAACCAGTCCACCCCGTTGTGCAGGATCGGCGGCACGCTGGCGATCGACTCGACATTGTTGACGACGGTGGGGCTGGCATACAGACCTGCCACGGCGGGAAACGGCGGACGAAGCCGGGGCTGACCGCGCCGGCCCTCCAGGGAGTCCAGCAATGCGGTTTCCTCACCGCAGATGTAGGCCCCTGCGCCGGCGTGCACGATCAGGTCCAGGTCGACGCCCGAGCCCAGGATGTCGGTGCCCAGATAGCCCGCCCGGTAGGCCTCGGCCACAGCGTTCTGCAGGCGGCGCAAGACCGGCACCACCTCACCGCGCACATAGATGAAGGCGTGCCGGGCGCGGATTGCGTACGCCGCGATGATGGCCCCCTCCACCAGAAAGTGCGGGGTGGTGAACAGCAGCGGAATGTCCTTGCAGGTGCCGGGTTCGGACTCGTCGGCGTTGATCACCAGATATTTCGGTTTGGCCCCGGCGCCGGTGGCATCCTGGGGAATGAAAGACCACTTGGTGCCGGTGGGAAAGCCCGCACCGCCGCGGCCGCGCAGACCGGACTCCTTGATCGTGGCGATCACGTCGTCGGGCTTCATCTCCAGGGCGGTGCGCAACGCGCGGTAGCCGTCGTGCCGCAAATAAGTCTCCAGCGTCCACGGCTCGGGTTCATCCCAGAAGCGGCTCAGTACCGGCGTCAGCATCAGCCCTCTCCGTCCTCACTCAACGCCTGGGCGACCCGCAGACCGGCAAGCGTGGCGTCACCGGGCAGGCTGGTGTCGGTGACATCGGGGCCGACGCCGGCCAGCGTGCGTGCGGTCTGCCGGAATGGGCACAGCGCGGCACCCCGGGTGGGCGTGACGGTCTGGCCGTCCCGCAGCGCCTGAACAAGATCCCTTGCACTAGATGGCGTTTGGTGGTCGAAGAACTCCCAGTTGACCATCACCACCGGGGCGTAGTCGCAGGCGGCGTTGCATTCGATGTGTTCCAAGGTGATGCGGCCGTCGGACGTGGTCTGCCCCGGATGGATCGCCAGCTCGGTTTCCAGCGCCTCGAGGATGGCGTCGCCGCCCATGATCGCGCACAGCGTGTTGGTGCACACCCCGACCAGGTAGTCACCGGTCGGGGTGCGCCGGTACATCGAGTAGAAGGTGGCCACCGCGCTCACCTCGGCATCGGTGAGCCCTAATTGACTGGCACAGAACGCGATTCCTGCCTTGGTGAGGTATCCATCCTCGGACTGCACCAGATGCAGCAGGGGCAGGAGCGCCGAGCGCGGCTGCGGGTATCGGCCGATGATGCTCGCCGCATCGGTAGCCAGCCGCTCGGTGACCTCGGCTGGATAGGCGTCGCGCCCGCCGATCGGCGGACCGGATTCGTCCGGCCGCGGGCCCAGTACGAGATCGACGCTCATCGGGCTCTCACCTGTCCACGCCTCCCATCACCGGGTCGATCGAGGCCACCGCGGCGATCACGTCGGCGACCATGCCGCCCTCGCACATCGCCGCCACCGCTTGCAGATTGGTGAACGACGGGTCGCGGTAGTGCACGCGATAGGGTCGGGTTCCGCCGTCGGAGACCATGTGCACGCCGAGCTCCCCGCGCGGGGATTCCACCGCGGTGTAGACCTGCCCGGCCGGGACGCGGAAGCCCTCGGTGACCAGCTTGAAGTGGTGGATCAGGCCTTCCATCGAGGTGCCCATGATCTTGGCGATGTGCGCGGGGGAGTTACCGAGCCCGTCGGGGCCCAGCTTGAGATCCGCCGGCCAGGCGAGCTTCTTGTCGGTGATCATCACCGGTCCCGGCTCCAGCCGGTCCAGACATTGGCGCACGATCTTGATCGACTCGTACATCTCCTTGACCCGGATCAGATACCGCCCGTAGCAGTCGGCACCGGTATCGGTGATGACGTCGAAGTCGTAGCTGTCGTAGCCGCAGTACGGCTGGGACTTGCGCAGGTCGTGCGGCAGACCGGTGGAGCGCAGCACCGGCCCGGTGATGCCCAGCGCCATGCAACCGGTCAGATCCAGATAGCCGATGCCCTGGGTGCGGGCCTTCCAGATATAACTTTCGGTGAGCAGGTCGCCGAGCTCGTCGAGGTGGCCCGGCAGCACGGCCAGCAATTCGGCGAGCCGGCTCTCGGCGTCCTCGGGCAGGTCCGCGGCCACCCCGCCGGGCCGGATGTAGGCATTGTTCATCCGTAGCCCGGTCACCGCCTCGAAGAACGACAGGATCAGGTCGCGATCGCGGAAGCCGAAGAACATCGGCGACATCGCGCCCAGCTCCATACCACCGGTGGCCAGCGCCACCAGATGCGAGGAAATCCGGTTGAGTTCCATCAGCAGCACCCGGATCACCGTCGCCCGCTCGGGAATATCGTCGGTGATGCCCAGAAGACGTTCCACCCCAAGGCAATACGCCGTCTCGTTGAAGAACGGCGACAGATAGTCCATCCGGGTCACGAACGTCACGCCCTGGGTCCAGGTCCGGTACTCCAGATTCTTCTCGATCCCGGTGTGCAGATAGCCGATCCCGCACCGGGCTTCGGTGACCGTCTCGCCCTCGATCTCCAGGATCAGCCGCAACACCCCGTGTGTCGACGGGTGCTGCGGACCCATGTTGACCACGATCCGCTCACCGGCCTCACCCGAGCGTGCGGCGGCCACCAACTCGTCCCAGTCCTGACCGCCCAGGACGACCACGCCGTCACCGTCGTCGATAGATGCGCTCATCAGTGATACGACCTGCGTTCGTCGGGTGGGGGAATCTGGGCGCCGTGGTATTCCACCGGGATTCCGCCCAGCGGATAGTCCTTGCGCTGTGGGTGGCCCACCCAGTCGTCGGGCATCTCGATGCGTGTCAGCCCGGGATGGCCGTCGAACACGATCCCGAAGAAGTCGTAGGTCTCGCGTTCATGCCAATCGCAGGTCGGATACACCGAAAACAGCGACGGGATATGGGGATCGGCGTCCGGGCAGGCCACCTCCAGATGCACCCGCCGGTTGTGCGTGATCGACATCAACGGATAGAAGGCGTGCAACTCCCGGCCCGAGTCCTGCGGATAGTGCACACCCGAAACCCCGCAACACAACTCGAACCGCAGCGCTTCGTCATCGCGCAATGCGGCTGCCACAGCGGGCAGGTGCCGGCGTTCGATGTCCAACGTCAACTGGTCGCCGAACACCACGACGCGCTCGACGGCGGCCCCGAACGTATCGGCACCGAGGACGGCGGCGAGTCGGTCGACAACCTCGTCGAAGTAGCCGCCGTACGGGCGTGGTGTGCTGCCCGGAAGGGCGACCTCCCGGACCAGACGGCCGTACCCGGAGGTGTCGCCGCTGCCGTTGATCCCGAACATGCCGCGGCGCACGCCGATGACTTCTTTCTCGGGGTCGCTCACCGCAGCAGACCCTTGAGCTCGATGGTCGGAGTCACCGACAGCGCGGCCTGCTCGGCGGCGGCGACCACCTCCTCGCGGTGCACCCCCAGCGGCATCTCGGCGATCTTGGCGTGCAGCGTCAGGATCGCGTGCAGCAGCATTTCCGGTCGCGGCGGACAACCCGGCAGGTAGATGTCGACGGGCACGATGTGATCCACGCCCTGTACCACCGCGTAGTTGTTGAACATCCCCCCGCTGGAGGCGCACACACCCATCGCCAACACCCATTTCGGTTCGGCCATCTGGTCGTACACCTGTCGCAGCACCGGAGCCATCTTCTGGCTCACCCGCCCCGCCACGATCATCAGATCGGCCTGCCGCGGAGTGGCCGAGAACCGCTCCATCCCGAACCGGGCGATGTCGAACCGCGGGCCGGCCGTCGCCATCATCTCGATCGCACAGCACGCCAGCCCGAACGTCGCCGGCCACAGCGATCCCTTGCGGACGAACCCGGCGACTTTTTCCACCGTCGACAGCAGGATGCCGCCGGGCAGCTGCTCCTCTAGTCCCATTCCAGGCCGCCCCGCCGCCACACGTACCCGTAGGCCACGAACACCGTCGCCATGAAGATCAGCATCTCCACCAGCGCAAAGGTGCCCAGCTGGTCGAACGCCACCGCCCACGGGTAGAGGAAGACGATCTCGATGTCGAAGACGATGAACAGCATTGCCGTCAGGTAGTACTTGATCGGGAACCGCTGTCCGCTCGCGTCACCGGCGACCGGTTCGATACCGCATTCGTAGGCCTCGAGTTTGGCTCGGTTGAACCGCCGGGGACCGATCACCAGGGCGATGACCACCGACACCACCGCGAAACCCGCCGCAATGGCTCCCAGCACCAGGATGGGTGTGTAAAGACTCATACCGCTTGCCACTCCTCGCTCGAGGTGTCGATGTGAGGTAAGACACAGCGTAGCGATCTTGTGACGTGGGTCTACACGTTTTCGTTAGGATGACTTCAAGAACTGAGCGCGGTCCGCCTCGATCGAGACGGCAAGGGCGACAGTTGAATTGGCGTTCGGGTTACTGGACTGGCGCGCGCAGCAAACCCACGACCGCCTCGCCGAGCCGGATCGGGTCGATCGGATGCGGCACCGCAGCCTCGGCTCGCGACCAGTTGGCCAGCCAGGCATCATCCGGACGGCCGGTCAGCACCAGCACCGGAGGACAGTGGTCGAGTTCGTCCTTGAGCTGCTTGGCCAGACCCAGCCCGCCGACCGGGGCGGCCTCCCCGTCGAGGATGACGAGGTCGAATCCGCCACGGTCCATCAGCGCCACCACCATCGGACCGGTGGCGACATCGGTGTAGGTGAGCTCCGGCAGTTCGGGGTGCACCCGCTTGCCCAGCGCCAGCCGCACCTGCTCCCGGGTGCGGGCATTGCTGCTGTACACCAGGACACTGAGGGGCCGCGCGACGGAGCCGGACACGCCGCCGATGCTACTGCGAATCCGGTGATTTCGGCGCGGTTGTCGTCGCTAGGCAACGACAACCGCGCCGAAATCACTATTGGGTGAAGACGAGATCGGCCGTCAGGGTCGTGGTGACCGGCAGCATGCCCAGTTGCGTGCCACCCACGCCGAACCTGGTGCGGTCGACGGTGGTCTGTGCGGTCACCCGCACAGCGTCGTCGCCCACACGGTCGAGGGTCGCGGTCAACGGCAGCGGCGCGGTGGTGCCGCGCACCGTGATCTCGGCGCGCAGGTCGACGGCGTCGGTATCGGTCGGTTCGGCGCCGGTGACCACGACACGCAGGGTGGGATGCGCGTCGGCGTCGAAGAAGTCGGCCGAGCGGAGGTGGTGGTCGCGTTTGCCGATGCCGGTGCGCAGCGACGCCACCGGCACCTCGAGATGACCGGATACCGCGCCGTTCGGCGCGATCTCACCCTGACCGCTCACATCGGTGAATTCGCCCTTGACGTTCACCAGCCCCCAGAAGGTCTTGTTGCTGAAGCGCAGCGTCGAACGCGCTGGATCCAGCGTCCAGATGCCCGGAGTCTCGGTCAACGATTGCAGGACGGTCATGTCGCCTCCGGGTGAATCACGCCAACAACGGGTTCAGTTCGGCGGGGTCGAGGTACTCGTCGATCCGCCGGATCAAGCCATGCTCGCTCAACTTGATCACGAGACACGCCCGCAGCGCCACTTCCGCGCCCCGAGCGGTGGTGACGTGCAGGAGGTGCTGCTGGACGAACCCGCCGTCGAACACCTGGCGGTCCAGCACCTCGTAGCGCCGCCGCGCGGTCGCATCGACCAACCACTCGATGACGGCGAGTGCGCGCGACTTGTCGCGTTCCCGGCCGCCGCCCTGCCGCCACACCATCACGTCGTCGGCCCACATCGCCGTCAGCGCGGCGATATCGCCGCGTTCGATCGCGGCGAACAACCGGTCGGCGACCTCGAGAATCGGGTCCTTGCTCATGACAGCCCGGCGTCGGCGCCGTCGTACCCGGGATGGGCGATGGCCAGCCGGTGTCCCACGAGTGCCCGCAGACACCGCAGCACCTCATCGGCGCGGCCATCGAGGTCACCGGAGCGGATCGCCGCGGCCAGTGCGCTCTCGTCGGGGTAGCCGATTCGGGCCAGTGCGCTCAGCGGTTGGTCCGCGGTGTCGTCGAGTAGTTCGCGTTCGACGGTGCGCAGTGCGTTGGCAGCCACCAGAGCGTGGAAATTGACCGACCCGGTGGTGTTGGCCCGCACGTCACCTTCGAGGAACTCGGCGACGGCGGCGACCAATTCGGCGGCGGTGGGCCGTCCGTTGAGCCCACTCATGACACACCCTCCAGCAGATCCAGGACGTCCCACTCGGTTTCACACACTCGTCGGCCGATTGCGGCCAGCTCCACCGACCGGGTGTGTCCAGACAGGTGGCGTTCGGCCTGAAACCGGCAGATCACCCCCCACCGCAGTGTCGCCAAGACCAACCACCAACGCAGGGCGTCCCGGTCGACGACGGGCCCACCGGCCGCCTCGTAGGCCGCGATGAACTCGTCGATGCCGCCCAGGCCCCCGGCGGCCAGACGGGCCGGTGCACCAAACCGCCAGGCGCGGATGCAGAACCAGGCCAGGTCCTCGTAGACCTCGCCGATATGCACCAGTTCCCAGTCCAGCACGGCGGCCAGGGTGGAACCGTCGATGATGAGGTTGCCCATCCGGTAGTCGCCGTGCACCAACACCGCGGGGGAGCGTGGTGGGCGGTTGTCGGCCAGCCAGCGGAATGCCCATTCGAATGTGGCTGTGGTGTCGCCCATGTCGTCCAGGCGACGGCGCCATTCATCGAGCTGGTCCTGCACGGCCAGCCCAGGGGCGTCGGTGCGGGCCCGGTGGATCGCGGCAAGGGCGGCCGCGCACTGGTGCAGCAGGGCGTTCCTGCCGTCGTCGTCCAGAGCCCGCTGGATGCGCCGCACGATGGTCTCACCGGCGATCTCGTCACAGATCAGGAACGGATTGCCCAGTGCGGCAGCAGAATCGGAGGCCGTCAGCACGGTGGGTACTGGTGCACCCGCCGCAGCCGCCGACGCCTGCACCGCGGCCTCGAGTTCCATCCCCGCATGCACGTCGTCGGGTGACCCCGTCCGCAGGATCAGCCGGCGGCGGGTCGATCCGGTCCGGGCCTGGAACGACCACGTGGTGCGGCTGGCCCCGCCGGTGAGCGCCGTCAGGTTCACCACCTCGGTGGCGTCACCCAACAGCGGGCGTAGCACGGCCGTCAGGTCGGCGGCGAGCTGTTCGGCGGCCATGTCAGCGGGCCGGCTTGCCGAACTTGAACATCCGCTGGGCCACCCGGCGCATCTGGATCTCCTCGGCGCCCTCGGTGATCCGGTAGCGCCGGTGGTGACGATAGATGTGCTCGAACGGTTCGTGGCGGCTGTAGCCGATCCCGCCATGGACCTGCATGGCCCGGTCGGCGGCCTCGCACACCAGACGATTGGCCCGGTAATTGGCCATCGACACCTTGTCGGAGACCTCCAGGTGGTGGTTGCGGTCCAGTTCCCAGGCGGCATAGCGGACGAGCAACCGGACCATCTGCGCCTCGGTCTGCAGCTCCACCAGCGGCCACTGGATGGCCTGGTTCACCGACAGCGGCTTGCCGAACGTGACCCGCTGTCCGGCATATTCGACAGCGCGGTCGATGCAGTACTGGGCGGCGCCGAGACTGCTCGCGGCCTGCCGGATCCTGTTCTCGTGCAGGAAGGTTTGGGCCACTTCGAGGCCGTGGTCGACGGGGCCGAGGATCGCGTCGGCGGGAACCCGCACATCGCGCAGCTCCACCTCGGCGTGGTCGCTGGGCATGTTGAACGTCCACCAATAGAAGGGGACCTCGAAGCCCTCTGCGTCGCAGGGAACCAGGAACGCAGTGATACCGCGGGCCTGCCCGGGGTCCCCGGAGGTGCGGGCGAACACCAGATCGTGGGTGGCGCGGTGCACGCCGGTGTTCCACCTCTTGGTGCCGTTGATCACCCAGTCGTTTCCATCGCGCTCGGCCGTTGTCTCCAGCCAGGTGGCATCCGAGCCGTGGGCCGGTTCGGTCAGTCCGAAGGCCATGGAGCGGGTGCCGGTCAGCATGGCCTCGATCCAGTCCCTCTTCTGCGCGTCGGTACCGAACCGGTCCATCATGATGACCTGGGGGAAGTTACCCACGATGGACGACTCGTCCTGAAGGTCGTTGTGCAGCCCGAGACCCTTGTGCGCCAGGTGTTCCCGGATCACCGCCATGTCCAGGTTGCTGCCGTCACGACCGCCGAACTTCGACGGCAGCCCATACCGCAACCAGCCCGCCTTGTCGGCTCGTCGGCGCATCTCGTCGAGCAGGTCCTCCCATTCCCGTCGCGGGACGCCGCCGTTGTCGATGTCAGTGCGGGCGAACTCGCGACGCTGGTCGAAGTACTGCATGTGCTCGCGTTCGAGAGGCTTGATCTCGGCCTCGATGAACTCGTCCATTTCGGCCAGTAGCGGCGGAAGATGTTCGGGCAGTTCGAAATCCACAGTGATCTCCTTGCTCTTCAGGGTCCGTAGAGGGTCTTCTGCCAAATGGTGGACAAGGTCGCGATAGCCTCGGCGTCGGTGAGCCGAAGCCCCAGGCCAGCGGTGTCCGGACGCAGGCACGCGGTGGTGAACTGTTCGAACAGCAGCGCGATCGCCAGCGCGGTGTGGTCGGCATTCAGCGTTGCGGCGTGGCCCTGCTCCTGGGCGCGCCGCACGGAGGCCGCGACGATGTCGATGCCGAACTGGCGAAACTGGTTCTGCAGGGCCGCGAACCGTGGGTCGGTGGCGGACAGTTGGTCGATGCCCACCATGATCCCGATGTTCGGCTTGAACATCTCCCAGTACGCCCGGACCACCGCGTGAAAGAAGCCGTCGTCCCGCGGGGACTCCGGAAGGTGTACCCGCAGGCCCGACGGCAGCACCACGTCATGCAGGAACTCTTCGGCCAGCGCCGCCAACAGGTCTTCCTTATCGACGAAATAGCGGTAGAACACCGCCGGGGACTTGCCCGCCGCGGAGGTGATGTCGGACAGCGTGGTTCCGTGGAAACCGCGTTCGGCGAACAACGTTCGAGCAGCGTGCTCGATGGCCTGCTGAGTCTGGCGGCCCTTGCTACTCAGTGTTCGCGCGGCCGTGGTAGGCCGTGTCACCGCAGGCCCGCGCGCCATTTGTCCAGAACGCGGCGCTCACGCTTGGTGGGCCGGCCCGAACCGCGGTCACGGGCGGCCACCGGCACGGCTGATACCGGCGGTGGCGCCGGCGTGCGATCGAGATAACAGGTCACCGCGTCCGCGGCCCCGACCCGCTTCTGGATCACCCGTGTCACGACGACGATCCGAGCCGTACTGCCGATCAGGGCGCGCACCTCGTCACCGGGGGACACCAGGGACGACGGCTTGGCCAACCGGTCGTTGATGCGGACATGCCCACCTCGGCACGCGGCGGCGGCGTCCGGCCGGGTCTTGGCCAGCCGGACCGACCACAGCCAGCGGTCCACCCGGGTCGACACCGCCGTCACGACAGAATCCGGTCTCCGGCGCGTAACAGCGCGCTGGGCAATTCATGCCCGACGGCGTCCCGCGCCACCCGGGCCGCTGCGATGGCGGCCGTCAGGTCGACGCCGGTGTCGATACCGCTGTCCCGCAACAGGTAAGCGAGATCTTCGGTGGCGATATTGCCACTGGCGCCGGGGGCGAACGGGCAGCCACCCAGGCCGCCGACCGAGGAATCCAGCCGGGTCACTCCGGCGGCGACGGCGGCGTAGGCACTGGCCAGGCCGGCCCCGCGGGTGTTGTGGAAGTGCGCACCCAGGGGCAGATCCCCGATCCGTGGCCGGACCTGATGCACCAGTGCGGTGACCCGGCCGGGTGTCGTCGTGCCGATCGTGTCGGCGATCGCCAGCCGGTCGGCACCGTAATCGCATGCGGCGTCGACGATGTCGAGCACCCGCTGCGGTGGCGTCGGCCCGTCGAACGGGCAGTCCCATGCGGTGGCGATGATCACCTCGACGGTGACTTCGCAGGGATGGGCGATCGCGACGATCTCGGCGATCTGCTCGGTGGCCTCCGCGCTGCTGCGCCCCACGTTGGCGCGGCTGTGCCCGTCGGCGGCCGACACCACGTACTCCAGGGAGCGCAGACCCGCCGCGATGGCTCGCTTCGCGCCGTTGGGGCTGGCCACCAGCGCGGAGAACTCGATGTCGGGGTAGTCCGACAGCCGAGCGGCCAACTCGGGGGCGTCGGCCAGTGCGGGAACCTTGGTGGGGGAGACGAAGGCGGTGGCCTCCACCTCGCGGACACCGGTGGCCGCGATCGCGGCGAGCAGATCCAGCTTGGCGCTCAAGGGAATCGGCGCCTCGATCTGCAGGCCGTCGCGCAGTGCGACCTCGCGGATGGTGACGTGTGCGGGCAGCTCGCTCACAGTACCCCCTGAAACTCGAGGTCGGCGATCTCTGAAGCCTTGAGCCCCAACAGGTCTCCGTATACCTCGCCGTTGTGCTGGCCGGGCTTGGCCGGTCCGGCATTGCGCACGCCGCCCGGCGTCTCGGACAGCACCGGGATAACGCCGGGGCCCAACACATTTCGGCCGATGCCCTCGTCGTAATGCTCGACCAGCATGCCGCGGGCCTGCAGCTGGGGGTCGCGCACCACCTCGGCGACGGTGTTGATCGGTCCGCTGATCACCCCGGCGTCGCTCAGCGTCTCGATGATGTCGTCGGGCTGCCGCTGCGCGGCCCAGTCGCCGATGATCTTGTCCAGCTCGTCCTGGTTGCGACCGCGGGCGCCATGGTCGACGAAGCGGCTGTCGGTCGCCAGTTCCGGCTGACCCATGGCGGCGCACAATCGGCGGAACACCGTGTCCTGATTGGCCGCGATCACCACCCAGCTGCCGTCGGCGCTGCGGTAGATGTTCGATGGCGCAATGCCTTCCAGCCGGGTGCCGGACGGTCCTCGCACCACTCCGCCCATGTCGTAGTCCGGGATCGTCGATTCCTGGACGGCCAGGCAGGCTTCGGTGAGCGCGGTGTCGACCACTTGGCCCTCGCCGGTGACGGTGCGCCGGTACAGCGCGGCCAGGGCGCCCTGGGCGGCGAACATCCCGGCCAGGCTGTCGCCGAGCGACAGGGCCAGCCGCGGCGGCGGCCCGCCGGGAAAGCCGTTCATGTGCCGCAGGCCGCTGGCCGCCTCGGCGACCGAGGCGTATCCCGCCTTGTCGGCGTCGGGTCCGGTCTGGCCGTAGCCGGAGACCCGGACCAGGATGATGCCCTTGTTGTGGTGGCGCAGAACGTCGTACCCGAGCCCCCACTTCTCCAGGGTGCCGGGCCGGAAGTTCTCCACGATGATGTCCGAGCGCTCCACCAGCTTGAGGAACAGTTCCCGGCCGCGGGGCTCCCGCAGGTTCAGGGTGACGGCCCTCTTGTTGCGGGCGTGCACCGTCCAGAAGAAATGGTGGCCGTCGACCTCGGCCTGCCCCCAGGTGCGCAGCGGGTCGGGGGAGCCGGGCGGTTCGATCTTGATGACGTCGGCGCCCATGTCGCCGAGTAGTCGGCCCGCGAACGGGCCCGAGATGAGAGTGCCCACCTCGATGACCCGGATACCGTCGAGCGCACCTTTCGGTGGGGTGGTGTTCCGACTCTTCGTCCTGCGCTCAGGTATCACCTAGTCCGCCTTCGCGAAATCGTGCCGCACCAGCCAATCGGTCACCACGCTGACCGCCTTGGCCAGCGTCTCACGCTGGTCGGGTCCGGAGTAGTAGTGGTTGGCCCCGGCGATCTCGTACATCTCCTTGTCCGGATGTCCGATGGCCTCGAACAGCCGGCGGGTGTGACTCGGTGTGCAGGCGTCGTCGGCCAGATTGCCGATGACCAACGCGGGGACGGCGAGGTCGCGGCCGCATTCCACACCGTCACCGTGGGCATCGTCATAACTCCACTGCGACAGCCAGCTGCGCAGCGAGCAGAACCGGGCCAACCCCACCGGACTCATGTTCACCACGGCGGGATCGCCCAGATAACAGGTGCCGGGGGTGCGGTCGTTGGGGTCGACGGTCGGGTCCAGCCAGCGAGGATCGGCCATGGTGCCGTGCACGACGAAGCCGAACTCCTCATCCGGCCGGCCGCTGCGTTTCAGCCCGGCCAGTTTGCCCTTGACCCACGCGGTGATTCGGCGGTTGCGATCGATCTGCGCCTGCCGGTAGCGCTCGAGGAACTCCTGGGTGTAGGGCGGCTGGTTGGGGTTGTCCGGGTCGTAGAGATCGAGCTCGGGATCCCGCCGGGACGGGTCGGACTCGTCGAGGATCGAGGCGTCCAGCCACTCCGTCAGCGTGCCGTGCCTGCTGATGTGCGCGGCCAGCAGCATGATGCCGTCCGCGGGGATCAAGCCCAGCGTGGTCAGATCGGGGCCGTCGCCGGACGGGCTGGCGGTGACCGTCGGATTCTGGGCCTGCTGCTGATAGAACAGCGACAGCGAGCCACCGCCGCTCCAGCCGGCCAGCACCACCTTGGTGTAGCCCAGCCGATTCTTGGCGTCCTTGATCGCCTCGCCGAGGTCCTGGACCACCTTCTCCATCAGCAGCGCGGAGTCGGTGCCGCGGAACCGGCTGTTGCAGTAGATGACGTGGTGGCCGGCCCGGGCCAGGGCATTGATCATCGGCAGGTAGGCGCCGCCACCGATCGGGTGCATGAACACCAGCACGGTATCTGAGGGCGTCGTCGGCTTGAGCAGATAGCTTTCCAGCACGACCAGCTCGGCGACACCGCCGTAGACGTCGCGGACGCCCGAATCATTCTGGTAGGCAATCAGATACGGGATCCGCTCGTAGGCCCGCTGCACCGGAGTCGCCATCAGTGCTGCCCCAGATCGTTGGCCAGCACCTCAGCGGACGGCACCAGTCGCCGGCGGGTGTCGATGGCGATGACCTGCCAGTCGACGTGGGCGTACTCGTCGAACTTGCGGCGGGCGCGCTCGCGGGCCTTCTCCGGAGCGCCGTGGTGCACGCCCTGCGGGGCGTGGCTGATCAATCCGGGCGGCATCGGGATGCCATAGAGCGAGCCGCCGTGGAAGAAGGCGATCTCGTCGAAGTCGACGTTGCGGTGATACCAGGGTGTGCGCTCGGTGCCCGGGACGGTCTCGGCCGGCTTGGGCAGGAAGTTGCACACGTAGACACCGGTGGCCTCCATGAAGAGGTGCACCATCGGTGGCAGGTGGACGCTGTCGGAGGTGATGACGTTGTAGTCGTCGATGTGGAAGGTGAAGGCGTAGTTGTCGCCGCGCCAGCCTTCGACGTCGATCGGATGGTGCGGGTAGATCAGTGTTGTCGTCTGCACGTCGTCGATCGGCCGGTGATAGAGCCGCACCTCATAGTTGTCGTGGCCGTCGTTCTCGATCGCCTCCGGCTCGGGGATGACGGCCTGGGCCGGGTCGAACGGCCAGTGCCGGCCCAGCGGGCCCGGCGGCGGCACGCGGAACTCGTCGGCCGCCTCGATCATCAGCAATGTGCTGGGGGCTGGGTCTGTCTTCGAGGCTGGCGCCTGTCGCCACGTGCACGCCTTCGGGAGATAGATCCAGTCGCCCGCGCGGTAGTCCAGCGGCCCGAACTCGGTCTCCAGGCGCCCGGAACCCTCGTGGACGAAGCACAGCAGGTCACCGTCGACGTAGCGGACGTGAAACGGCATGGCGTGACTGCGGCGGCTGAGGAAGATGCGGCAGTCGGCGTTGGAGAACAACAACAGGGGCGTGCCGGCCGGGTCGGTGGCGTCGGTGGGTGTGAGTTCACTTGCCAGCACATCCACAGGTCGTAACGGGCCTGCGGCCCGAAATTCGGTGGGATCGTGGCGCCGATAGATATTGGCCGTCCGTCCGGTGAATCCACCCCGGCCCAGCTCGTCGTCCTTCAGGCCGTCGAGATCGGCGTGGACCCGGTGCGGAGTCTTACCTTTGCGCAGGTGGGTGAACGATTCCATGGAATCTCCCGAGGTGGGCGAGGGGGTGCGGTCAGGCAGAAAACTAAAAGTGACATTAGTTTTCGTTTGACGCGCTGACAAGAGCCGAAACGCGAAAGCGCCACGCCGCCGACTTTCACTGCTTCCCGACGACGTGTTTTACTCGTCTGTGCAGTCCCAACAAGCCGGGGTCATAGAAAGCTGGGGTGGATTGGTGAAATCCCTGTTCGACAAGGTGCGCGGGTGGCCGCGTCGATTCGCGATCGCTGCCGTTGTGACGGCGGCGCTGCCGGGCCTGGTCGGTCTGGTGGGCGGATCGGCTACGGCGGGAGCGTTCTCGCGCCCCGGTCTGCCGGTGGAGTACCTGGACGTGCCCTCGGCCGGTATGGGCCACACCATCCGCATCCAGTTCCAGAGTGGTGGCGCCAACTCTCCGGCGGTCTACCTGCTGGACGGTCTGCGGGCCCAGGACGACTACAACGGCTGGGACATCAACACCCAGGCCTTCGAGTGGTACCTCGACTCGGGCCTGTCGATCGTGATGCCCGTCGGCGGCCAATCCAGCTTCTACGCGGACTGGTACCGGCCCGCGTGCAGCAAGACCGGCTGCCAGACCTACAAGTGGGAAACCTTCCTGACGCAGGAACTGCCCCAGTGGCTGCAGGCCAACAAGAGCGTCAAGCCGACCGGTAACGCCGCCGTCGGTCTGTCGATGGCGGGCTCCGCGTCGCTGATCCTGTCGGTCTACCACCCGCAGCAGTTCGTCTACGCCGCATCGCTGTCCGGCTTCCTCAACCCCTCCGAGGGCTGGTGGCCGTTCCTGATCAACATCTCGATGGGTGACGCCGGCGGCTTCAAGGCTGACGACATGTGGCTGCCCACCGGCGATCCGAACAACGCGTGGCAGCGCAACGACCCGATGGTCCAGATCCCCAAGATCGTCGCCAACGGCACCCGCATCTGGGTCTACTGCGGCAACGGCAAGCCGAACGAGCTCGGTGGCGGCGACGTCCCGGCCACGTTCCTCGAGAGCCTGACCATCCGGACGAACATCACCTTCCGCGACAACTACCTCGCGGCCGGTGGCACCAACGGTGTGTTCAACTTCCCGGATAACGGCACCCACAGCTGGGCGTACTGGGGTCGCGAACTGCAGGCCATGAAGCCGGATCTGCAGCGCGTTCTCGGCGCTGCCTGAGACAACTGACAAGGAGCGGGCCGTCGGCATCAGCCGGCGGCCCGCTTCTGTGTTTCCGGGCGGTTGGCGGTTCGCCGACAGTAACCTCACGGCGCTGCACGGCCCGATCGACCGCCGTGGCGTTACTGTCGCGGGACTCAGCCGTCGATCGAGTCGGCCAGGCGATGCAACAGCTCGGTGAGCATCACCTGCTCTGCGCCCGATAGGACGGCAAACACTTCTTCCGCGGCGCTGCTGTAGGCGGCTGCCCAGGCTTCGGCCTGGCGTTGTCCGGCGGCGGTGGTCTGCAGCAGGGTCACGCGCCGGTCGGAGTCGTCGGCTTGCCGCTCGATGAGACCTTCGCGGGCCAATGCCTCGATGAGGGTGGACGCGGTGCCCTGGGTGATGCCGACCACACGCGCCAGGTCCGTGAGACGGACCGGGCCCCGCCTGCTCACCTCGAACAGAACCTTGGAACGCGGGGTGGACACACCTTGATCGCCCAGGCGCTCGTCGAGGGCTCGCACGAGTGTCTTGCTGGCGCGGCCGAACGCATCGGCAAGCTCGGTGGCGCGTTGGCGGTGGTCAGCGATGGGTAGTCACCTCCTGTGTTGACAGGAGCTTAGCGGCTGGGCACTATAGTTTGATATCAAATCATTTGACATCAACTCTTAATGGCGGATGGAGACTCCCATGACACGCTTTCCGTTGGCCGGCTACGACGTCCATCGCGTCGGATTCGGTGCCATGCAATTACCGGGGCCGGGGGTGTTCGGTCCGCCGCGGGACCGCGACGAGGCTCTGGCGGTGCTGCGCCGCGCCGTCGATGCGGGCGTCGACCACATCGACACCGCGCAGTTCTACGGACCGGACGTGGCCAACGAACTGATCCGCGAAGCGCTGCATCCCTACCCGGGCGGTCTGGCCTTGGTCAGCAAGGTGGGGGCGCGCCGCGACGACACCGGTGACTGGCTGCCCGATGCCCAACCAGACCGGCTGCGCGCCGGCATCGAGGAGAACCTCCGCAGCCTGGGCGTCGACCACCTGGCCGCGGTAAACCTGCGGGTGCTCGGCGAGGACGAACCCAGTCAGCTGTTCACCGACCAGATCGGCGCGATGGTCACCGCCCGCGATGACGGCCTGATCGGCGGCGTCGGGCTGAGCAACGTCAGCTACGAGCAGCTGCTGCACGCCTTGGAGATCACCGAGATCGTCTGCGTGCAAAACCCGTTCAACCTGGTGGACCGCTCTTCGCAGGCGGTGCTCGACGAGTGCATCGCCCGCGACATTGCGTTCGTGCCGTTCTTCCCGCTGGGCTCGGCCTTCACCGAGGTCAATCCGGTGCTGACCCATCCGCTCATCGAGGAGACCGCCCAGCGGCTCGGCTACACCCCGGCGCAGATTGCGCTGGCGTGGACGCTCGGTGTGGCCGACAACGTGCTGCTGATCCCCGGCACGTCCTCGCTGGGCCACCTCGAAGAGAACCTGGCCGTCGCCGACATCGAACTCGACGAGCAAACCCGCCAGGAACTGAACGCGGTCGCCTGACTACTTCAGCTCGGTGGACGACAACCCGAGCAACCGGCGGGCCACCACCAGCTGCTGAATCTGCTGGGTGCCTTCGAAGATGTCCAGGATCTTCGAGTCGCGCGCCCACTTCTCCAGCAGTGTCTGCTCGGAATACCCTGTGGTTCCGGCCATTTCGACTGCCTTGAGGGTGATGTCGCTGGCCACCCTGGCGGCCTTGGCCTTGCCCATCGAGGCTTCCTTGGAGTTCGGGATCGAGTTGTCGGCCTGCCACGCCGACCGCACGGTCAGCAGGTAGCCGGCCTCCCAGTCGGCCTCCATCCGCAGGAACTCCGCCGCCGGCGCGCTCTGCGCGTGTGCCGGCTTGTCATAGTCGATCTCCACGCCGGCCTCGGCCAGCAGGGTGCGCAGTTCCTCCAGGGCGGCGCGCGCCACCCCGACGGCCATGGCGGCGACGATCGGACGGGTGTTGTCGAAGGTCTCCATCACCCCGGCGAAGCCCTTTTCGACCTGGATCTCCGGGCTGCCGAGCAGGTTGTCCTTCGGGATGCGGACGTTCTCGAAGCGGATCGCGGCGGTGTCGGAGGCCTTGATGCCGAGCTTGTGCTCGAGCCGCTCCACGGTGACGCCCGGGTACTCCCGCGGCACGATGAAGGACTTGATCGCAGCGCGGCCCTTCGACTTGTCCAGCGTCGCCCACACCACGATATGGCTGGCCCGGGATCCTGCGGTGACGTAGATCTTTTCGCCGTTGATCACATACTCGTCACCGTCGAGTACGGCTGTCGTCGAGACGGCCGCGGAGTCCGAGCCGAACGATGGTTCGGTGATGGCCATCGCCGCCCACACGTTCTTGCCGAGTCGCTCCAGCTGTTCGTCGGTGGCCACCCCGGCGATCGCGGCGTTGCCCAGGCCCTGGCGCGGCACCGAGAGCAGCAGGGCGATATCACCCCAGGAGATCTCCAAGGAGTTCAACAGCGCGGACATGTTGCCGCCGTTGACGTTTCCCTTCGGCCCGGCATCGCTGTCGCGGAAGGCGTCAGTGCCCGCGAACGATACCGTGTCGGCCTCGGAGAGCCCCTCGAACAGGGTCGCCAGGGTGTCGAGCTCGACCGGGTAGGCGTGCTCGTTGAGGTCGTACTTGCGGGAGATCGGGCGAAGCATCTCCGCGGCGGCCTGGTGTGCCATCTCGATCACGGCTTCCAGCTTGCGCGGCATTTCGAGATTGATTGCCATGAGAGTCTTTTCCGTTCGTTAGAGGACTTCAGAGCACCACGACGCCCTCGGCGACGCCGATGGCCCGCAGATCGCGGTACCAGCGCTCGACCGGGTGTTCCTTGGTGTATCCGTGGCCGCCGAGCAGCTGGACGCCGTCCAACCCGATCTGCATGGCCTTGTCGGAGCCGAATTTCTTGGCCAGGGCGGCCTCGCGGGCGAACGGCAGACCCTGCTCGGCGCGGGAGGCGCCCCGCCAGGTGATCAGCCGCAGGCCGTCGAGCTCGATGGCGATGTTGGCACACATGAACGCCACCGCCTGGCGGCGGGCGACGGGTTCCCCGAACGCTTCCCGCTCCTTGACGTAGGGGATCACGTAGTCGAGCACCGCGTGCGAGGTGCCTACCGCCAGCGCGGCCCAGCCCAGCCGCGAGAGCGCGATGGCCTCCGAGTAGTCGCTGTCAGCAGCGCCGTCCTCGCCGAGGCGAGCCGAGAGCGGGACGGTGACCTTGTCCAGTTCGACCTGGCCGAGGGCCGCGGCCCGGATTCCCATGCTGCGGTCCGCCTTCACCGTCACCCCGGCGGTCGAGGCCTCGACAATGAACAACGCGGGCTTGCCGTTGAGTTGGGCTGCCACGATGAACAATTCGGCTTCCGCCGCGGCAGGCACCAGCGACTTGACGCCGTCGAGCCGGTAGCCGCTGGGGGTGCGCACCGCGGTGGTCTTCAGCGCGGTGGGATCGAACAACGCGTGCGGCTCGGCGATCGCGACACAGGCCTGCGGCACGTTCTCGCCGGCGAACTCCTTGAGATAGGTGGCCTGCTGGTCGGCGCTACCCCAGTGGGTCAGTGCCGAGGCCACCCCGCCCGGTGCCAGGATCGGCAGGGCCAGCCCCATGTCACCGTACGAAAGCGCCTCGGCCACAAGGGCATTGGTCACCGTGGTGCGGTGCTCGGCGATCCCGTCGAAGTCCTCCGGGACGTTGATCGCGGTGATGCCCAGCTCGGCGGCCTTGGCGATCAGATCGGCGGGGTAGGCGGCGGCCTCGTCGGCGTCGTGAGCCGCCGGACGGAGGATCTCTTCGGCGAACTCACGGACCGTCTCGACGATCATCTTCTGGTCGTCGTCGGGGGTCAGGTCGAAGTAGTCGGCCCCACTCGGGCGCAGGCGGGTGGGCTCTTTGCCCAGGCCCTGGATCTTCTTGAACTGCCGGGTGGTGGCCCCGGCGGTGGAGAAGGCCTGCTTGACGCCGTACTTCAGACCCCGGTTGAGGGGATCGCGAAGGTTGTAGCGGTCCAGGAACTCCTGGCCCAGCAGGGGAGTGATGAGCGCCAGGCCGATGTCGGTGGCAGAGCGCTTGTGCTTGTAGGTGCCGACGGCGCTGTCGCGGGCGCGGGCGCTTTTCGGCTTGGACGGAAGGGTGTTGGTCATATCGGCAGCCTCATAGGTGGTGGGCGGTGCTGATCACGCTGACGCCACCGTATCTTACTCTGGAGTAAGGTACGAAGATCCTGTTAGCTATTTCACACGCCGGACAGCTGCGACAGCGTCGCGTCGTGCAGCAGTCCGTTGCTCGCCACCGCGTTGCCGCCATGCGGGCCGTCGGCGCCGGCGAGGTTGGTGAACCGGCCGCCGGCCTCGCGTACCAGGATGTCCAACGGGGCCAGATCCCACAGCTTGACCTCGGGTTCTGCGGCGATATCCACCGCGCCCTCGGCCACCAGGCAGTACGACAGGAAGTCGCCGTAACCGCGGACCCGCCACACCGCATCGGTCAGACCGATGAAGTTCTCCCGCAGCCCGAGATCGGCCCACCCGGACAGGCTCGAGAACGACAGGCTGGCCGAGGCCAGATCGGCGACTCCCGACACCGTGATCCGCCGCGGCTGCGCCTCGCCGGCGGCCGCGTAGGCGCCCAGGCCGCGCCCCGCCCACCAGCGCCGTCCCAGGGCCGGGGCGCTCACCACGCCGACCACCGGAACGCCGTCCTCCAGCAGGGCGATGAGGCTGGCCCAGATGGGCACACCGCGCACGAAGTTCTTGGTGCCGTCGATCGGGTCGATCACCCACTGTCTGCCCTGAAAGGCTGCGGTCCCGCCGTATTCCTCGCCGAGGACGGCATCGTCGGGCCGCTGCTGGGCCAGCACCGCCCGCACGTCGGCCTCGACCGCCTCGTCGGCGTCGGTCACTGGGGTCAGATCGGGTTTTGTGTCGACGCGCAGGTCCAGCGCACCGAACCGGTCCAGGGTGATCGCATCGGCCCGCTTCGCCAGTTCCAGTGCCACTGTCAGGTCTGCCTGCACATCCTCGCCGCTCATGGCTGCAGTCCTACCATGGCGGCATGTGGGAATTCGCGGTGCTGCTGCTGATCATCGGGGCGTTGGTTCTGGTTCTCGGGCCACGCCTGATGCGCCGGGGTCCCCGCGGGGAGATGGCGCAGGGGACGCTGCTGGTCACCGGCGTCAGTCCGCGCCCCGACGCCGAGGGGGAGCAGTTCGTCACCATCAGCGGCGTGATCAACGGTCCCACCGTCAACGAGCATGTGGTCTATCAGCGGATGGCCGTCGACGTGAACAGCTGGCCGACCATGGGCCAGCTCATCCCGGTGGTGTACTCGCCGAAGAATCCGGACAACTGGTTCTTCGCACCGGCCGAACCGCACTAGGGGTTCGGGGCCTCCGAACGCGCGCCGCTGAGCCGGTCGATAACGGCCAGCAGACCTTCGTCGACCTCGGCCTGCGGGTGCTGGCCGCCCAGCGTGCTGGACATCGCGTTGTGGTAGAGGCCGTCGCCGATCAGCTTGATCGCGCGGGCGGCGTCGCGGTCGCCGAGAGCCTCGTCGAGGGTGTCGAGCCACTGTTCCGAGATCTGCCTGATCGCCGCGCGGGCTCTGGGGTCACCGGCCTGCTGTAGGCGTGCGACCGCGACGAACGTCCGGTCCAGCGGGGTGTCGGCATAGTGTGAGGTGCGGATGTAGTGTCGGGCCGGTCCGTCGGCGGAGGTCCGCATCGCCTCGACGTCGTCGGCGGCCAGGGCGACCAGACGGTCGCACAACGCCTCGGAGAGCTGGTCCTTGCTGGGGAAGTGATAGAGCAATCCGCCCTTGGACACCCCGGCCCGGGCGGCCACCGCCTCGAGGGTGGCATGACGTTCCCCGTCGACCGTGAGCACGTCGGCGTACGCATCGAGAATGCGCTCGCGCGAGGTCGTCATCGCGGCAAGTCTAATTCGTCGTCCACGCGTACCGCGTTATTCGGTTTCCAACTGTACCGTCCGGACGGTACAGTTGGAGCATCCAGAACGAGTGAGGGAGTGATACCAGTGCGGGCCTACATGGAGCTCATCAGAGTGCCAGGTGTGGTGGGGGTGACCGCGTCACAGCTGTTCGCGCGCCTGCCCCTGGGTCTGTTGTCGCTGGCGATTCTGTTGCACGTCCAGGACCGGACCGGGTCCTACGCGGTCGGTGGCGCTGTGGTCGCCGCGTGCAGTATCGGCGAGGCCCTGGCCATGCCCGTGACGGCCCGTCTGCTCGGACGGGTGGGCATGACGCCCATCCTGGTGACCGCGGCGCTGGTCAACGGCGTCTCGATGGCCGTGCTGGCCTTCGCCGACGCCTCCGCACCGGTGCTCATGGCGCTGGGCTTCCTGGTCGGCGCCTCGGTGCCGCCGCTGCTGCCCGCTGTCCGGGCCCTCTACCCGCAGATGGTGCCCGGTGACGGTCTGCGGGCGCTGTTCGCTCTCGACACCACCGCCCAGGAGTTGATCTGGGTGGTCGGCCCGGTCGCCGCGACCTTCCTGGCCTCGGCTGTGTCGACGTCGATCCCGCTGGTGTTCTCCGGTGCCGTCACCGTGGTCGGAACGTTGTGGTTCCTGCTCAGCGCCCGCCGTTTCCGGCCGCGGATCGCCCGCAGCGGCGCCGCGTTCGGCAAGGTCCTGACCCAGCCGTCGGTGATCCTGGCGATGGTGGCCAGCCTGGCGCTGGTTGCCTCGTTCATGGCGCTGGAGGTCGGCGTTCTGGCCCTGTTCGGCGAGAACAAAATCTCCGCCGGAATGGCACTTGCCGCGGCCAGCGTCGGTTCGCTGATCGGTGGCGTGGTGCTCGGCCATCGGCGCCTGGGCGTGCGCGGGTTGGTGCTCGCCCTCATGGGTGTGGCGCTGGGCACCGTGATGTTCGGCCTGGCCGACAGCTACTGGCTGCAGCTGGCCGCACTGTTCGGCTCGGGCCTGGGATTCGCCCCGGCGCTGGCGGCGCTCTACGTGATGGTTTCGCACGAGACCGATGAGGAGTCGGCCGCCGAAGCGTTCGGCTGGCTCAACAGCGGCGCTCTGGTCGGTGGTGCGATGGGTACCGCGCTGGGCGGCGTGGTCGCCGACGCCGCCGGACCGTTCGGAGTGGTCATGGCTTCCGCGGGCCTCGCCCTGGCGGCAGCGTGCACGCCGCTGATCGCTCGGGCCGCCGGACCGGTCAGCGGACTCTCGGTGACACCCAGCGTGGTCTCCGACGACGATCGGCTGTGCCGCACCAGCACGTCGGCGTAGCCGATCGTCCTAGCCGCGACCGATGCGCAGCATCTCCGCGACGTTGGCGATCTTCACCCGAGGCCGGCCGTGCGGTTCGCCGGCCGAGCGTTCATGGGCGTCGATGACCTGCCAGTGGTCGTCGGTCACCAGATGCGGCTGCCGTTCGGCCAACCAGGCGACGAGGTCGTCGGCGTGGTCGGGGCCGACGTCACGCAACGCCGCGCCCGCCAGATCGGCGACGAGCGTCTCGACGGTGTCCGCGGAGTCCTTCTTGTTGGACCCGATCACCCCGGAGGGTCCCCGCTTGATCCAACCGACCACGTATTCGTTGGCGCGCCCGGTGATCCGGCCCTCCTCGTGCGGGATGGTGCCGGCGGGGTCGTCGAACGGCAGGCCCGGCACCGGCACCCCGCGGTAACCCACCGCGCGAACCACCAACGCGACGGGCAGCGTCTCGCGCTCACCGGTGTCCTTGGCCACCACCCGGCCGTCATCGGTGACGAGTTCGTTGCGCCCCAACACGATTGACTCGACTCGATCGTCGCCCAGGATCTCGATCGGTGAGGTGCGGAACCGGAACACGATGCGGCGGTTGCCCTCGTGCCGGGTGCCCTCGGCGTAGTCGCGCAGCACCTTGATGTTGGCCCGGGCCAGCTTGCCGGCCGCCTCGGCGTCCTCGTCGGTGATATCGGCGAGGTCGGCGGGGTTCACCACTACGTCCACCCCGTCGAGCTCGCCGAGCTCACGCAACTCCAGGGTGGTGAAGGTCGATTGCAGGGGACCGCGCCGGCCCAGGATCACCACCTCCTCGACGCCGCGGTCGTGCAGGCACTTCAGGGCGTGGTCGGCGATGTCGGTGTTGGCCAGCGCCGCGGGATCGCTGACCAGAATCCGGGCGACGTCGAGTGCGACGTTGCCGACACCGACGACGACGGCGCGGCCGCCGGAGATGTCCGGGGCCATCTCCTCGAAGTGCGGATGGGCGTTGTACCAGCCGACGAAGTCGACGGCCGCGACGCTTCCGGCCAGTTCCTCACCCGGGATGTGCAGGGCCCGGTCGGACTGGGCGCCGACCGCATAGACCACGGCGTCGTAGCGGTCGGTCAGCTCCTGCGCGCTGACGTCCTCGCCGACGGTGATGTTGCCGAAGAACCGGAACCGAGGATCGCTGGACGTCTTCTCGAACGTCTTGCTGATCGACTTGATCTTCGGGTGGTCCGGCGCCACGCCCGAGCGCACCAGCCCCCACGGGGTCGGCAACATCTCCAGCATGTCCACCCGAACGTCGGGTCCGCCGCCGGCGACGGACCCGTCGGCGAACTTCAGCAGCGAGGCCGCGGCGAAGTATCCGGAAGGGCCTGCGCCGACGATCGCGACGTAGTAAGGACGCATTTTCGAACTTCCTGTCCGGCCCGCACTGCTCGCGAGTGGGCTGGCGCGGCGCAGTCGGGAAGCGTCGCGTCAACGTCGCGCGGCGCACATCCTGGTTACAGCAGTGATGGTAAACGCGTCAGCCCGCCGACTGCCCGGAACACCGCCGTGGATCACAACGCGCCGCCGCCGGTAACCTGAGGACCCGTGGACCTCGATCGACAGTCTGACATCGCCGCCCTTGACACCACCTTGACCACGGTGGAGCGAGTGCTCGACGTGGATGGGCTGCGCGCCAAGATCGAGAAGCTCGAACACGAGGCCGCCGACCCGAACCTGTGGAACGACCAGAACCACGCTCAGAAGGTCACCAGCGAGCTCTCCCACGCCCAGGGCGAGCTGCGCCGGGTGGAGGGTCTGCGTAGTCGTCTCGACGACCTTCCGGTGCTCTACGAGATGGCCGCCGAAGAGGAGGGATCCGGAGCTGCCGATGCGCTGGCCGAGGCAGATGCCGAGCTGAAGTCGCTGCAGGCCGACGTCGAGGCCATGGAAGTGCGCACCCTGCTGTCCGGCGAGTACGACGAGCGCGAGGCCGTCGTCACCATTCGGTCCGGTGCGGGCGGTGTCGATGCCGCCGATTGGGCCGAGATGCTGATGCGGATGTACATCCGCTGGGCCGAGCAGCACAAGTACCCGGTCGAGGTGTTCGATACGTCCTACGCCGAGGAGGCCGGGATCAAGAGCGCCACCTTCGCCGTGCACGCCCCGTACGCCTACGGCACGCTCTCGGTCGAGCAGGGCACCCACCGGCTGGTGCGGATCAGCCCGTTCGACAACCAGAACCGGCGTCAGACGTCGTTCGCCGATGTCGAGGTGCTGCCGGTCGTGGAGACCACCGACCACATCGAGATCCCGGAAACCGACCTGCGCGTCGACGTCTACCGCTCCAGCGGACCCGGCGGGCAGTCGGTCAACACCACCGACTCGGCTGTTCGACTCACCCACATCCCCACCGGTATCGTGGTGACCTGCCAGAACGAGAAGTCGCAGCTGCAGAACAAGGTCTCCGCGATGCGCGTGCTCCAAGCCAAACTGCTAGAACGTAAGCGTCTGGAAGAGCGCGCCGAGATGGACGCCCTCAAGAGCGACGGCGGCAGTTCCTGGGGCAACCAGATGCGCTCCTATGTTCTGCACCCCTACCAAATGGTCAAGGATCTGCGTACCGAATACGAGGTCGGCAATCCTGGGGCGGTACTGGATGGGGACATCGACGGGTTCCTCGAGGCGGGGATCCGGTGGCGTAACCGGCGAGATGACGACGAATAGCTTCCTGGCGATCTCCGTCTCCCAGCGTTGGCATGACTTCTGGCATGGCGACATCGGCGAATGGATCCTGACCCGGGGGCTGCGGATCGCCCTGCTGCTCATCGGCGGGCTGCTGGCCGCGCGGTTCATCAACTGGGCCGCCCAGCGGATCAGCCGCCGCATCGACGCCGACTTCCGGGAAAGCGACGCGCTGGTGCGCTCCGAGAGCGCCAAACACCGCCAGGCCGTCGCCTCGGTGATCTCCTACGTCGCGATCGCCCTGCTGGCGGTCATGGTCGCCGTCGAGGTCACCGACGTGCTGGCGATCCCGGTGAGCTCGTTGGTCGCACCGGCAGCCGTGCTGGGTGCGGCGCTGGGTTTCGGTGCCCAGCGCATCGTGCAGGACCTGCTGTCGGGGTTCTTCATCATCACCGAGAAGCAGTACGGCTTCGGTGACCTGGTGTCGCTGACCGTGGCCGGTATCGCCAAGGAGGCCACCGGCACGGTCGAGGACGTCACGTTGCGGGTGACCAAGCTGCGATCGCCGGAGGGGGAGATGCTGACGATCCCCAACGGGCAGATCGTCAAGACCCAGAACCTGTCCAAGGACTGGGCGCGGGCGGTCATCGACATCCCGGTGCCGACCACCGCCGACCTCAATCTGGTGAACCAGGTGCTGCACGGGGTATCCGATACCGCGATGGCCGACCCCGGGCTCAAGGACCTGCTGCTGGACGCCCCACAACTGATGGGTGTGGAGAGCATCGAACTCGACACCGTGAACCTGCGGATGGTGGCGCGCACGCTGCCCGGTAAGCAGTTCGAGGTGGGCCGCAAGCTGCGCGTGCTGGTGATCGCCGCGCTCTACCGGGCCGGCATCGTCAGCCCCGGCGACAGCGCACCGATGGTCGAGGCGCTGGTGCACCCGGCGACCGCCGGCGGCGCCGAGGAAACCCAGGGGCCGGTGCAGAAGTGAAGCTGATCCCGAGCCGCAAAGAGGGCCGCAGCTGGCCGAACTACATCTTCGGGCGCATGCGGACCTCCACCGCCGCGCTGCTGATCGCATTCATCGCCATCTGGTGGCTCTACGAGACCTACCAGCCGCAGAGCCAACCCGAGGCCCCGGCCACCCAGATCGTTCCGCCCGGGTTCATCCCCGATCCGTCCTACACCTGGGTGCCGCGCACCGACGTCCAGCGGCGCACCCAGACGCCGACGACCACCACCACGACCACCAGCGAGACGCCGACCACGACGACCTCGGCCACCGAGCCGACATCGCCCGGGGAGACTCCGAGCTCGCCGACGTCGCCGACCACCCCGACGTCGCCCACACCGCCGACGGCGACCACCCCGGCGCTGCCCGGAGTGCCGCCCGCACCCGGCGCGCCCAGCCCGAGCCCCACCCCGTCACCTGCGCCCGGGCAGGGGCCGATGTCGACGCCCGCCGCGCCGACGCAGTAGCCGACGCTGTCAGCGGGCTACACTGGCGTGCCGTGATGATCACCCTTGACCATGTCTCCAAGCAGTACAAGTCGTCGGCTCGACCAGCCCTCGACAATGTCAGCGTCAAGATCGACAAGGGTGAGTTCGTCTTCCTCATCGGTCCGTCCGGCTCGGGCAAGTCGACGTTCATGCGGCTGCTGCTCGCCGAGGAGACGCCGACCTCCGGTGAGATCCAGGTGTCGAAGTTCCACGTCAACAAGCTCTCCGGTCGGCACATCCCGAAACTGCGCCAGGTGATCGGCTGCGTGTTCCAGGATTTCCGGCTGCTGCAGCAGAAGACGGTCTTCGACAACGTCGCCTTCGCGCTGGAGGTGATCGGCAAGAAGCCCGACACCATCAACAAGGTGGTGCCCGACGTGCTGGAGATGGTCGGCCTGTCCGGCAAGGCCAACCGGCTGCCCGCCGAACTGTCCGGCGGTGAGCAGCAGCGCGTGGCGATTGCCCGAGCCTTCGTCAACCGACCCCTGGTGTTGCTCGCCGACGAACCCACCGGAAACCTCGACCCCGACACCAGCAAGGACATCATGGACCTGCTCGAACGGATCAACCGGACGGGCACCACGGTGTTGATGGCTACCCACGACCACCACATCGTCGACTCCATGCGCCAGCGCGTGGTCGAGCTGTCCCTGGGCCGGCTCGTGCGCGACGAGCAGCGTGGTGTCTACGGAATGGATCGTTAAGTGCGCTTCGGCTTCCTGATCAACGAGGTCTACACCGGACTTCGCCGCAACGTCACCATGACCGTGGCGATGATCGTCACCACGGCGATCTCGCTGGGGTTGTTCGGTGGTGGCCTGCTGGTGCTGCGACTGGCCGACCAGTCCCGCCACATCTACCTCGACCGTGTCGAGAGCCAGGTGTTCCTGACCAACGACATCTCGGCCAACGATCCGACCTGTGACGGCGACGTGTGCAAGGCGCTGCGCACCAAGATCGAAGGCCGCGACGACGTGAAGTCGGTGCGCTTCCTCAACCAGGCCGACGCCTACAACGACGCGATCGCCAAGAACCCTCAGTTCAAGGACCTGGCGAGCAAGGACGCGTTCCCGGCGTCGTTCATCGTCAAGCTCGACAATCCCGAGCAGCACAAGGACTTCGACGCCGCGATGCAGGGTCAGCCCGGCGTGCTGAACGTGCTCAACCAGAAGGAACTCATCGACCGGTTGTTCGCCGTCCTCGACGGGCTGTCGAGCGTGGCGTTCGCCGTGGCCGTCGTTCAAGCGATCGGTGCGGTTCTGTTGATCGCCAACATGGTTCAAGTCACGGCCTACACCAGACGCACCGAGATCGGCATCATGCGCATGGTCGGTGCCACCCGCTGGTACACCCAGCTTCCGTTCCTGCTCGAGGCGGTGATCGCCGCGCTGATCGGTGTGGTGTTCGCGGTCGGCGGCCTGATCGTGGTGCGGGCGCTGTTCCTGGAGAAGGCTCTCGACCAGTTCTATCGAGCCAACCTCATCGCGAAGGTCAACTACGCGGACATTCTGTATTTCGTCACCCCGTGGCTGGTCCTGCTGGGTGTCGCGATGTCCGGAATCACCGCTTACGTCACGTTGCGCCTGTACGTGCGGAGGTAGTGGTGTCCAAGAAGCCGCCGGCCAACAAGGCAGGCGATGTCCCGGGTGGCAAGAAGGTGGTCGCCACCAACCGCAAGGCGCGCCATAACTACGCCATCCTCGACACCTACGAAGCCGGTGTCGTGCTGCAGGGCACCGAGGTCAAGAGCCTGCGTGAGGGGCAGGCGTCGCTGGCCGACGCCTTCGCCACCGTCGACGACGGTGAGATCTGGCTGCGTAACCTGCACATCCCGGAGTATCACCACGGCACCTGGACCAACCACGCACCGCGCCGCAACCGCAAACTGTTGTTGCACCGCAAGCAGATCGATCAACTGGTCGGCAAGATCCGCGACGGCAACCTGACCCTGGTGCCGTTGTCGCTGTACTTCACCGAGGGCAAGGTCAAGGTCGAACTGGCGCTGGCCCGCGGTAAACAAGCTCACGACAAACGGCAGGACATGGCCCGCCGCGACGCGCAGCGTGAGGTGGTTCGGGAACTGGGCAGGCGCGCCAAGGGCATGTCCTGATCGGGATCCTCCTGGCGCTGGCCTCGGCGATCGGGTACGGCGTCAGCGATTTCGTCGGCGGTATCGCCTCCCGGCGGGTGGCCGCCCTGCGGGTCGTGCTGGTCTCGTATCCGATTGCGATGGTTCTGCTCGGATTGCTCGCGGCTGTCGTCGGCGGCACGTTGTCCACCCCGGCGATCGTGTGGGGTCTGTTGTGCGGGGTCAGCCAGGCCTTCGGGGTCTGGTGGTTCTACGCCGCGCTCGGGTCGGGCCCGATCTCGGTGGTCTCACCGTTGACCGCGGTGCTGGTGGCCGCTGTTCCGGTGGGTGTCGGTCTGGCGCTGGGGGAGCGCCCCGGCGCGGTGGCCGGAGCCGGCACGGTGCTTGCCCTGCTGGCCGTCGTGCTGGTCAGCCGCGAGACCACCGACGAGGACGTGAGTCCGCACCGGTTCACCACGACGGTGGCCTGGCTGACGGTCGGCTCGGGTCTGGCGTTCGGGATGAACTTCGTGTTGATCCACCAGGCGCCGGCCGCGGCCGGGCTGTGGCCGCTGTTCTTCGCCCGGCTGTCGGCCACCGCGATCGTGCTCGCGGTGGCCGCCTTCACGGGCAATTTCCGTGCGCCGCACGGTCTTCCGCTTCGGCTGGCCGTGGCGGCCGCGCTGCTGGACACCGGGGCCAATGTGGCGATGCTGTTGGCGTTGCAGGCCTCCATGCTGTCGCTGGCTGGGGTGCTGATGGCGTTGTACCCGGCGGCCACGGTGCTGCTGGCGATCGTCGTGCTACGTGAGCGGGTCACCCGCTGGCAGGTGGTGGGCATGGTGCTGGCGCTGACGGCCGTGGTGATGATCTCCGTGCACTAGCCCTACAGCCCTACCGCAGCGTTTCGCTGGGGACGTCGAAGCGATCCTGATAGGCGCGGAACCGCTCCCGCAATTCGCCGGCGTCCAGGCCGGTATCCGCCCAGGTGTAGCGATTGCCCCCGCCGTCACCGGGATTGGCCGAAAGATGCGCCCGCATCCGCTTCTCGGCCTGCGGGGTGAGGTCACGGCCGATGCGCTCGTAGACCGCGCCGATCGTCGCGAACGGATCTTTCATGAAGTCGGCGAAGCGGACGTGGATGATCCGCTCGGCGCCCGGCAGCCCACCGTCGACCCACTGCATCAGGCGTTCGAGCCCGAGGACGTTCTCCTCGGCGCACTGCCTGGCCACCCGCGCCACGGTGGAATTGTCGCTGGCCAGCTTCTGCAGGTACGCCATCAGGGCGCTGATCGAGGAGATCACCACCAGGGGATCGCGGTGGGTCTGCACCAGGATCGCATCCGGGTACTCGGCCAGCACCTTGTCCAGATTCCACAGATGCGCGGGGCTCTTCAGCAACCACTGACCCGGTACGCCGGACTGCAAGTGCTGCAGGAACTTCCGGTGATATCGGTAAGCGGCCGCGTGATCGGCCTCGTGCATCAGCCAACGCTGGTAGCCGGGCAGGAAGTACTGGGTGCTGTAGGTCATGCTGCAGAAGGTGCCCATGGTGATCCGCACGCATTCCTGGCCGCCGCGCGCACTCATCGGATGGAACTTCATGAAGCCCGGGTTGAGTTGCTCACTGATCTCGAGAGCGGCCTCGGTCTGGGCGATTCGCGGATCGGTCTCGTAGGTCTGCGGCTGCGGTACCGGGAAGGGCTGGTCGACCTCCCACGTCAGCGGCGCCCGCAGGTCGGGGTCCTGGGTCAACAGGTCGTAGAGGATGGTGGTGCCAGTGCGGGGCTGGCCCAGGATGATGATCGGGCGCTCGATCTTCTCCTGCGCGATCTCGGGATGCTCCCGGCGCCACGCGGTGATCTGCAGGCGGTTGCGCAGCGGCGCGATGACGTCGGCTGCCGCAATCTCCACGCCGATCGGAGACAGGTCGTCGGCCTCGATGAACGCTTCCAGCAGGCGGTCCAGGTTCTCGCGCCACCCGTCGTCGTCGCCGAAGTCGTCGCTGCCGGCTAGTTCGTACGCCTGCTCGATCAGCTTGTCGGCATCCAGGCGGGCGGTGATCGCACTGGTCATCGCACGGCCTCCTTCGCCACGAGGCGGGTGCTGACCTCCGGGGCGGTGGGTTGGTCGAGCCAGCGCAGCGTGACGAATCCCCGTGTGCGCCCGCCGGTGTCGAGCCAATAGCCGTCACCGGTGTCCTGCGCGCCGATGTTGATCCGGATGAGGCCGTCCGGGCCGGAGTCCACGCCCTTGTTGGTCACCGAACTCGACGTGCGCAACGGCTCCGGGCATTCATGCCACAGGCTCTCCAATGTGACTGCCCAGTAACGGGTTTCGGGCGGGGTGAACTCGAGTTGCAGCGACTCGTTGGGTCGCAGGTCGAACACGCCGAGCATGTAGAGGTTGTCGGGGGTGGTGTTCTCGCTGCCCAGCGCCTGGGATTCGGAAGTGATCAGTACGTTGGGCGTGTCGAGAAGGTCTGGTCGCACGGTGCGGTGCAGGGTGGTCAGCTTGACGATCATCCAGTCCATGGCGGTCAGCTGTTCGGCGAACACGTCATCGGTGATCGGCTGCGGCCGCCGCGGCGGCCCGAGTAGTTCGATGCTCAGCTGGACCGGAATTGCGGTGGTCGCTTCGGCGATGTACTCGCGCACCACGATCGAGCTGGCGTCGTCGGGAATCTGCACCCAGGTGGCTCCGGCGAGGTCGTCGTCGGAGGGCGCGGTGGCCGAGAAGACCAGGCTGAAATGCCCGTCCTCGTCGAGCGCGAGGTCGCGGTCGGAGACGTAGTTGCTCATCCGGCGCGGGTTGAGGCCGGTGCCGGCGAGTACCTGGATGCCGAGATAGGTGGACGTGCCGCGGGTGCCGGTCACTCGGTAGGCGCGGTCGCCGCTGATACTGGCCAGCGGGTAGGTGCCGTGCGGGTTGGGGCCGCCGACGTAGCGCTGCGGGGTGGTCATCTGGACGAAATGGGGGTCGTCGAGATCAGCGTCGATGGTGAGCTCGGTACACAGGGCCGTCACCCGGTTGAGTACCCGAAGGCCTTCCAGGAGTTCGCGTTCGTCGCGGGCGTCCTGCTTGATCTGCTCTGTGCTGTCGTCGAGCACCTTACGAACGAAACACCATGCCTCCAAGGATTTTTCGACACCCATGGCCAGCCGCTACCTTTCCTCGTCGATCGGTTGAGGCGCCATCGACGCGATGGCGCGACAGATCCGGTCATGCAGCGAGCCGCCGTCGCGCAGCCAGTCGTCCAGCGAGATGCGAACCGCGGCCATGGTGAGTGCCCCGATCAGCCGGGGCCGCGGGTCGTCGACGGTCAGATCGAGCAGGCGCGGGGCGACGGCTTCGGCGATGGCCGCCTCGAAGCTGAGGTAACACAGCAGTGTCCAGGCCCGCAGACTCAGCGACTCGCGGGTCTGGCGCTCGATCTCGGCGATCTGTCCGTCGATCTGGTCGAATCCCGCCGCGAGTTCGTCGAACGCACCCAGGAGCGCATCGGTGGGGGAGAGCTGGTCGGGCTGGCGGCGTACGGCGTCGGTGATCGCGGCGATCCACCGGGCGGTGAAGCCCTCGGCGACGGCGTACTCCTTGGACTCGAAGTACCGGAAGAAGGTGGCGCGGGCGACCTCGGCCTCGGCGGCGATGCGGTCCGCGCTGACCGCGGCCAGGCCGTCCTGCATTACCAGCTGGGCCGCCGCGGCGGCCATCCGCTCACGGGTCTGTTGTCGTTTACGCACCCGAAGATTGGACACAGTCGCACTGTAGACAAAGTCTCACTTTCTGTTGTCTCTTTCGCCGAAACCCACAATTGGGCGGAGAATTGCAGGTCAGGACCGCCACAACGTCGATCTCGGCGGGGCTTGGGGCGGGGCTGGCAGTGGCCGGGATTAATGTGCTTGGGGACGTGGTTGCTTACCGCGTACCATTGAGAGTCCGGTCGAACGTCGGCCGGGGTGCGAGGGGCTGAACGGTTTCGACTTCGCGCATCGAATCAAGGGAAGCGTGCCGGTGCAGGCAAATGACCACCGTAAGCGTCGTTGCAACCAATTAAGCGCCGATTCTCATCAGCGCGACTACGCCCTCGCTGCCTAAGCGACGGTGTGTCTGTCAGACCGGGAGCGCCCTCGGCCCGGACCCTGGCATCAGCTAGAGGGACCCACCCACGGGTTCGGTCGCGGAATCCATGGGGACATCAAACAGCGACTGGGATCGTCATCCTGACTTGTTCGCGTGAGCAGGAGATCCAAGTAGAGACATAGCGAACTGCGCACGGAGAAGCCTCGAGGGAATGCCGTAGGACCCGGGTTCAATTCCCGGCAGCTCCACCGAGAAGCAGGCCAGGCCGAAAGGCCTGGCCTGTTTTGTTCGGGAAGCGGCTTGGGGCTAGTGCTCTACCTGCGCGGCCGGTTCATCGGCCAATGCTGCCCCGAGCAGTCGCAGGATCTCGGGGTCGGCAGGGGAGTAATAGACGAATGTGCCTTCGCGGCGGGCTCTCACCAAGCCGGCCAGCCGAAGCTTCGCCAAGTGCTGGCTCACCACCGCGGGTGCGGCCCCGGCCAGTTCCGCCAGGCACGCCACCGAGGTCTCGCCTTGGCCGATGGCCCACAGCAGTTTGATGCGGGTGGGGTCGCTGAGCATGCGAAACGCCTCCGCGGCGCGACCGACTTGATCGTCGGTGGGCATCGAAAAGTCGGGCAGCGACGTGTGCACGGGTCGATTCTAACGATGAGTCCGCTGACTGACTGCTATTTTGTACAGCAATATTGCTATATGCATGGATACGCACATATGGTGGCGGAATGCCTGTCGACGCCGCCACCCACGTCGGCCTCCCCGGACCGGCACCTGCCGGCGTCGCCCGCCGCCGGTCACGGGTCACGGCGTGGGCCCTGCCGGAGGTGCGGTGGTCGCTGCTGGCCACCGTCCTGTTCGGTGCAGGTGCGCTAGCCCAACTCGCCGACGCGCCAGCGTGGCTGTACTGGACGCTGTACCTGACCTGTTATGCCGCTGGGGGCTGGGAGCCCGGATTGGTGGGGCTGAAGGCGTTGCGGCACAAGAGTCTTGATGTCGATCTGCTCATGGTCGCTGCCGCCATAGGTGCCGCGGCCATCGGGCAGGTCTTCGACGGTGCACTGCTGATCGTCATCTTCGCCACGTCCGGGGCGTTGGAGGCGGTCGCGACCAAACGCACCGAGGACTCCGTTCGATCCCTGCTGCGTTTGACGCCCGAGACCGCCACCCGCGTTCTGTCCGACGGCGCCGAAGAAGTGGTGGACGCGCAGGCCCTGGCAGTCGGGGACGTTCTGCTGATCCGCCCGGGCGAGCGCATCGGCGGTGACTGCGTGGTCATTGAGGGCGTCAGCGACGTGGACCAAGCCAGCATCACCGGCGAGTCTCTGCCGGTGGACAAGGCGGTTGGAGACGAGGTCTTCGCCGGCACCCTGAATGGTGCTGGCGCGCTGCGGGTTCGGGTTGTGCGCCCAGCTGCTGACACCGTGATCGCCCGCATCGTCACGCTGGTCGCCCAGGCTAGCGCGAGTAAGGCCCGCACGCAGTTGTTCATCGAGAAGATCGAGCAGCGGTATTCGGTCGCCATGGTCGCGGCCACCGTCGCACTGTTCGTCATCCCACTGCTATTCGGCGCCGATCTGCAGTCGGCGCTGCTTCGGGCGATGACGTTCATGATCGTCGCCTCGCCCTGCGCCCTGGTGCTCTCGACGATGCCGCCGCTGCTGGCGGCGATCGCCAACGCCGGCCGCCACGGCGTCCTGGTGAAGTCAGCCGTCGTGCTCGAAAAGCTGGCCACCGTCACACGCGTCGCCTTCGACAAGACCGGTACCTTGACCCTGGGCACACCGACGTTGACTACCGTGCGCACGGTATCCGGCACCCGGTACGACGACGCAGCGGTGCTGGCCATGGCCGCCGCAGTCGAGCGCGACTCCGAGCATCCGCTGGGCCGTGCCATCGTGGCGGCCGCCCGCCAACGCGGTCTGCTCGCCCCGGGCACCACCGACTTCATCGCGACAGCGGGCCGCGGCGTCAGTGCCCGCCTCGACGGCTGTCGCGTGCAGGTGGGCAGCCCCGCCTTGCTCGACGATCACGACGATGCGGCGCGTGTGATCGTCGATGATGTTGAGCGCCATGGCAATAGCGCCGTGGTGGTGCAGATCGACGGAGTCAGTGTCGCGGTACTGGGTTTGGCTGATCACCCCCGTCCGGGCGCCGCTGAGACCGTTGACCGGCTCGCCCGTCTCACCGGCACGCCGTCATTACTGCTCACCGGCGACAACGCCCGGGCGGCGGCACTGCTCGGGGAGGAGCTGGGGATCACGGATATCCGCGCCGGGCTGCTGCCCGAGGGTAAGTCGACGGCTGTGCGGCAACTACAGAACGATGGCGCACGGGTGATGCTCGTCGGCGATGGCATCAACGACGCCCCCGCGATGGCACACGCACATGTCGCCGTGGCCATGGGCCGTAACGGTTCTGACCTGACGTTGGAGACGGCCGACGCTGTCATCACCCACGATGACCTGGCCGCCGTGCCCGGGGTGCTCACGCTGGCTCGTCGCGCCCGCCGCGTCGTCATCGCCAATCTCGTCATCGCCGCCACGTTCATCGCCGTCCTGGTGGTCTGGGATCTTGTCGGCCACCTGCCGCTGCCGCTCGGGGTGGCAGGGCACGAAGGTTCCACCGTCCTGGTCGGTCTCAATGGACTGCGGCTGCTGCGCGATCGAGCCTGGCCTAGGTTTGCCCCGAACGAATCTCGCGTGACCGCGAGATCGTGCCGCGTGCGATCAACTCCAGCGTGACGACGACCGCGCTGGTTTGCGAGAGCAGTATGGCCAACAGGATCAGTATCTGCACGGCGCCGGCCTGGGCTGCCGATCCCGTGCTGAGCAATACCCCGACGAAAGCCCCCGGCAGCGTCACCAGCCCCACGGTTCTGGTCTGGTCCAAGTTGGGCAGCAGCGCGTCGGTCGCGGTAGCACCGATGATCTCCATCCGTGCCTCACGATCGCCGAACCCGAGACTCAATGCGGCCTCGACCTCACCCGCTCGGACTGTCAGCATGTCGAGAGCGCGGCGGGCCGCGACCGCGGTGGCGGTCATCGTGCTCCCCAGGATGATTCCGGTGACGGGCACGACCGCGGTGCCCTTCATCGGTACCAGCCCGGACCCGAGCAGCAGTGGGAGGACCGACGCCATGCCCGCCGCCAGGGCTATCGCGAGCAGCCAGGAACGGTCGCACCTGCTGCGTCGCGCCGCCGTGACCGCGGCGGCGACGAACATGACCACCAGGACCAGACCTGATGTCCACAGATTTCTCAGTGCCGTGGCCAACACGGCGGCTGCCGCGGACAATTGCAGGACCGCGCGCAGCGCAGCCCTGGGCACGGTGAGCGCCGCACCCAGGGTGGACGCCCAGTAGAGAACTGCGGCGGCAAGCACCATCAGAGCGCACACCACGATCAAGACCGGGCCCAGCAGGTGAGGTGTGAGCTGCATTCGATCGATGACCTCCAGTCAAGAATCCCTGAACGTCAATGTAGTTCGTCACTCGGCGAGTACTACATCTTGACGCTCGGTACCAGCCGGGTGAGGTTCCACAACTGGTTTCGCCGCGCTGCCAGGGAGGTCAGCAGAATCGACCCCAAGCTCAGGGCGACCATGAAGATCAACGCCTGCCACAGCCGGCCGTCGATGCCGCCGAGGATCAGCTGCCGTAACCCGTTGACGCCGTAGGTCATCGGGTCCAGCCGGTGCAGCGCCTGGAATGGCCTGCTGGTGGTCTCGACGGGGTAGAGTCCACCGGCGCTGACCAGTTGGACCATCAGCAGCGTCATCAGCAGCACCTTGCCCAGTACCGGGCCAAGCAGGGCGCTGATCGCCTGCGCCACCGCGATGAAGGCGCACGATGCCAGGATCATGAAGCCCAGCATCGCGACCGGATGCTCGGCGTGCACATGCAGCGCGAAGCGCACCACGCCGTACAGGATCACCGCCTGCGGAATCCCGATCAGCACGGCGGGCAGGTAACTGGCCAGCGTCACACGGATCGGGCTGATCTCGGCGGCGATGGCACGGTTCTGGAGCGGACGGAACGCCATCCACAGCAGCATGGCACCGAAGAACAGCGCGAGGGTGAGGAAGAACGGCGCCATGCCGGTGCCGAAGTTCGGCGCCGAGTTCTCATGAGAACTCGTCAGCTGAACGGGGGCGCCGATCGCGGTAGCGATGGCGTCCTTCTGCTGGGGAGTCCAGTCTGGAACCTGCTGCGCGCCCTCGGTGAGCTTGGTCGCCAGCTCCTTGGACCCGGAACTCAGTTGCGCCGCTCCGGATTTCAGCTGTCGGGCGCCGTCATCGAGCTTGACGATGCCGGCGTTGAGTTGCGCGTTACCGGACGCCACCTGCTGCGCACCATCCCGGAGCTGGTTGAGTTTGTCGGTGAGTTCCCTGCCCTTGGTCGAGATGTCGGTCAGTGCGGTACCGACGGGTCCGCCGGAGCTCGCGGTGGCGCGCGCCTTGTCCAGCTTGGCCTGGATGGCCGGGGTCCGCTGGTGGGCCAGCAGCTGGTCGCGGGTGTCGCGCAGCGTGGCGGTGGCCATCGCCGACACCGGATCCTGGTTGGCCGAGAGGTTGTCGATGACCGACGTCAGTGACTGGGCGGCAGCGTCCTGCGCTGCGGTGATGGCGTCGAGTTCGGCCGATGCCTCGGTCAGTGCGGACGAGCTGTCCTGCACCTGGCCGTTGACCTGATCGCTCTGGGTGCCGATCTGGGCCAACAGATTGGTCATCTTCAGCAGGGGATCGGTGGCGCTGTTGATACCGTCCGACAGCTTGCGGGAGCCGGCCGTCAGCTCTGCGGACCCGGTGCGGGCGGTGTCGAGGCCGGCTGCCAGCTGACCCGCTCCCGTGTCGAGTTGGGCTGCGCCAGCGGAGAGTTGGCTCGCTCCGTCGGCTGCCTGCTTGATTCCGGTGCCCGACGTGGTGATCACCGACAGCACCTGGTTGACCGCCTGCCCGGAGATCCGCGTCGATACGGCGTTGAGCACCTGCTCGAGGGCGGTGCGGCCGATGCTCGACGAGATGTAGTTGTTCGCGTCGTTGTAGTCGGCGATCAGCTGCGCCTTGCGGGGATTGCCGGTGGTCGGGGAGGCGATCGCCGCACTGAAGTCCGGCGGCAGTTCCAGCATGAAGTAGTACCTGCCGTGAGCGACCCCGTCACGCGCGTCGGCGTCGTCGACCAGGTGCCAGTCCAGGCTCTTGTCATCGGTGAGGCTCTTGGCGATCTCGGCGCCGACGTTCACCGACTGGCCGGACACCTCGGTGCCGCGGTCCGAATTGACCAGCGCCACCGGCAGTTTGTTCACATGGCCGAAGGGATCCCAGTACGCCCACAGATACAGTGCGCCGTAGGTCAGCGGCATCAGCATGAGGATGACGACGGCGATCCGCGTCATCCGATTGCGGGCGAAGCGTTTGATCTCCGACCCGAGGGCAAGTCCGCCCACCATCTGCTCAGTCCTTTCCCGTGATGTTCGGGATGTGTACGTCATGTTCGGGTGCCTGATCACCGAGCGAATTCGTCACGCCCACCACTACGAGGCGGTCGGCGGCGATCGCGCCCAGGCGCTGTGCCGCCTGCACTCGCCGGCCGTTGTCGCGGACCTGTTCGAGATCACCGACCACCAGGATCGGCCGGTCCGAGCACTGCGCCAGCGCGACTTGGAGTAGGAACGTCTCCAGGTCGCCGAGGTCGCCGACGTAGTCCGACTCCGAGGGGCGTGCGATGTCGCCGTACACCTCGGCCAGGACGTCGCGGTCCGAATCCGCACGCGGCCGGCGAAACAGCGGAGCAAGCCAGCGGCGCTGCTCGGCCAGGACCGTGCCCACCGTGACCGCCTCGTCCAGATCGTCGATGTCGGCGAAGGCCGCGATGGCGCAGTGTCGCCGGATCGCCCGCGGCGCGGTGGCACCGAGGACGGCGACGGTGCCGGAACTCGGCTTGAGCCGACCGGCCAGGGTGAGCAGCAGCGCCTTCTGGCTGTGACCGCCCGGCATCCGTACCGCATGCAGGCCGCTGCCGAGCTCCAGGTCGACGTCACTGAACAGTGGGCCGTGCTCACCGTCGAACGTCAACCCCCGCGCCACGATGGTCGCCTCGCTCTCGGCGCCGGGATGTACCTGCGCAGTGTGGACCGCAGCGTGCGGGCTCACGGTGGCCTCCTGGGGTTGCCGTCTCAACGAGTGGATGATTCAATACGATATGCATCCAATACGGAATGTATCGAGTTTGAGGGACAGTTTGTCGTGAAGGTCACAGAGGCGCGGGAAACCCGCCGGCGCAGCAACACCCGGGCCCGTTTGATCGAGGCCACCGATGAACTCATCCGGGACAGCGGCCGGACGTGGTTCAGTGTCGAGGAAGTGTGCCGGGCGGCCGGCTATACCCGCGGAGCCTTCTATTCCAGTTATGACGACATGGAGGATCTGCTCTTCGAGGTGTACGGACACCAGAACGACGGGCTCGTCGAGAGGCTGCGGAGTACCGCCGAGCCCCTGCTGCGCAGCAGGGGCGTCCTCAACACCGATCGGGTGGTGCGCCAACTACTCAAGGCCGGCGTCGCCGACCAGCCGCGCATCGCCCTGCATGCCGCGCTGGTGGCTCGCGCCGCCCATCAACCCGAGATCGCGCTGGCCCTCGATGCCCAGGTCGAACGGCTTCGTGAAGGGCTGCAGGGGATCTTCGTCGATCTGATCGCCAAGACCGGTCGGACCATGACCGTCGCGCCCGAGGTCTTCACCCGGGCGATGATGGCCGTCCAGGCCGGCGCGTCAGGACAGTTCCTCAGCGACCGGGCCGCCACCGAGGAAGTCCGCTACCTCACCGCACTGGCTGTTGTCGAAGGACTGTCTGCCTGACGGCGGCTTTCAGCGGCGCGGAATTGCATCGTCGTATGGCGCCGTGCTGCGGTCATGCAGCGGGTGAATCACCATGTACACCAATCCGATTCCAACAACGACCACCGCTGACAGGGCGACGATCCAGTTGTCGTACCAGGGCGCGTCGGGGGTGCGCGGCCACGCCATGTTGACCATCGCCGTCACGCCGTAGACCAATGCCGCGACGTTGACCGCCACACCCCACTTGCCCAGGGTGTACTTGCCGCTGGGAACCCAGCCCTTGAGCCGGGCGCGCAGCGCGGCGAAGACGACCATCTGGAACGCAAGGTAGATGCCGAAGGCGGCGAAGCTGATGATCTTGGTGATGGCGTCGGTGGAGAACTTCGAACCGATGACGATCACGGCCGGCACCGCAGCGGCGAGCAGCAGTGCGTACGGCGGAACATGGCGGGTGGGGGAGAACTTCTTGAGCAGTGAGCTGCCCATGATCATGTCGTCGCGGCCGTAGGAGTAGGCCAGCCGGCTGGCCGCGGCCTGCAGGCTCATCGCACAGGACAGGAAGGAGATCAGCACCACGAAGAGCACGATCCTGGCGCCGGTGGTGCCGAACGCCTCGTTGAGCACCGTACCGACCGGGTCGGTATCGGTTCCGGCGATCACCGCGGGGATGTCGGTGACGGCCAGCACCAGAGCCAGACAGACGAATGTCGCTGCGGCACCGCCGATGTAGATGGTCCGGCGCATGGCTTTCGGGATCAGCCGACCCGGGTTCGGGACCTCTTCGGCGACATCGCCACAGGCCTCGAAACCGTAGTACTGATAGACACCGATCAGTGCCGCGGCGGCGAACGCCCACAGATAGTTGCCGTCACCGCCGGTGCCGAAGCTGTCGAAGATGATGCCGATGTTGTGCTCCCGGTGGGCGAAGAGCAGCCACCCGCCGACGGCCAGCGCTCCGAGGATCTCGGCGGTAAATCCCAGGATCGCCGCAGTGGCAAGCACTTTGGTGCCCATGAAGTTGATGACGGTGGCCAGGGCCAGCAGGCCGAGGGCGAAGAGGATGGTGTTGTTCACCGTGGCTTCGATCCCGAAGGCCGCCGCGATGTAGGGCCCGGCGCCGTAGACGACCGAGGCGATGGTCACCAGCAGGGCGACGATGTAGACCCAGCCGGTCATCCACGCGTAGCGGCGGCCCCACAGCCGGCGCGCCCACGGGTAGACGCCGCCGGCGACCGGGTACTGCGCGACGATCTCACTGAAGATCAGTGCGACGAGCAGCTGCCCCACGCCGACGATCAGGAAGCTCCAGATCATCGGTGGGCCGCCGGTGGCCAGGGCGTAGGCGAACAGCGTGTACACGCCGACCACAGGGGACAGATAGGTGAACCCCAGCGAGAAGTTGGCCCACGGGCTCATATCCCGTTTGAACTCCGACTGGTAGCCGAGCGCATGCAGATGCGCGGCGTCGTCGTGGTCGTGGAAGGTGTAGTAGCCGTCGTCGGTGGACGTGGGCTCGGAGATCGGGCTGGACATGAGACTGCTCACTTCCGTGATGCGGGCTTCGTGTTTGGCGGAAAACTACAGTCCTATTGTTTATAGCGCAACAGGAACGGCGATATTGCCTCGAAATGCGGTAGATTGCCGAGGTCAGGCCCGCAGGACAGGCCCCGGAAGACCGGGAAGAAAGGCCATCGTGTCGTCGTTGTCGCCGCTTGTCGCCTCGGAGGCATCGGTCGGTCGCGCCGACGAGATCGTCCAGCGGATCACCGAGGCCATTCACCTGGGCCTGCTCGACGACGGCGAGCGCCTGCCCGTCGAGATCGACCTGGCGGCGCAGTTCGGGGTGGCCCCGATGACGGTCCGCGAGGCGCTGGCGACCCTGCGCGAGCAGCAGCTGGTCGAGACCCGGCGCGGCCGCAGCGGTGGCTCGTTCATCCGGCGGCCGGCCAGCCCGCCCGTCGACCAGTTGATCCAGCGCCTGAGCCGCATGAGTGCCTCGGACGTGCGTGACCTGTTCGACGAGCACACCGCGATCGCCGGGCAGGCCGCCCGGCTGGCTGCCGAACGGGCGGCGCCGTACGCGGTGCGCCGGCTGTTCGCGCTCACCGATCAACTCGGCGCGGCGGGGACACTCGGGGACCGCATCCGCGCCGACAGCAGGTTCCACATCCAGGTGGCGGTCGCCTCCCAGTCGGCCCGGCTGGCCCGGCGTGAGGCCACCCTGCAGGCCGAGGTGGCCGGACTCATCTGGCTACCCGCCGAACCGGAGGTCGACGTCGCCCGCTACGTCGAGGAGATGCACGCCATCGCGACGGCGATCGCCGCGGAGAACCCCGACGATGCCCGGCGGCTGGCCGAACAGCACGTCATGGGCCAGCTGGCCCGGCTCACCCAGGTCAATCTGGACCTGTCCACGACGGGACCGGAGACGTGAGTCCCGACAGCACGGCCCACAGCCTGGCCGCGAGTGTCTCGGCTGCCCTGGAACCGATCTACCAGCGCCTGGAGCGGCTCGCTGCCGAGGTGATGGGTGCCCGGCCCCGGCGGGCAGCGTTCACCGAGGCGCACCTGAGCGGCCTGCAACGGCTGATCGTGGAGTTCCTCGGCGAGGAGCCGGTGGCGTGGGGGATGGGATTCATCGCCGCACCGTGGGTGGTGGACGCCAGGGAGCGCTATCTGGCCTGGTGGCAGCGGGAGGGCGAGCGGGTCGCTCGGCTGCGGCTCAATTTCGATCCGGCGAGCATCGACGTCTACGACTACCTGCAGATGGACTGGTACCAGCTGGCCCAGCGCGGCCAGGCCCGGGTCGCCTACGGGCCCTACGTCGACTACAGCGGCTCGGATATGTACACGCTCACCGCGACCATTCCGGTGGTCGCCGACGGCGATTTCCTGGGTGTGGCGGGCGCTGATCTCGCGGTCGGCGAGGTGGAACACCGCCTGGTCGGCATCCTTCGCCAGAGTCCCGAGGACGTCGTCATCGTCAGCACCGAGCGGCGGGTGATCGCCGCCAACACCCCGAGGTGGGTGGTCGGTTCCCGGTTGTCGACGCTTCCCGTCGCAGGTCCGCGCACGGATCCATCGGCATTCCGCGAGGTCGTCGAGGTCCCACTGGGTGTGGGCTGGACGCTGGCCGTCGGGTGGCCCCTGGCCGGAACGGAAGGGACGTCGCTGCCGAGCAGCTATTGACAATTAAGAATCTACTTCTAGAGTATTTGGCTACCGCCGTGTCGCATACTCGTGGAGGTAGCACCCATGTCTTCTTTGACCGTCGGGCCCGTCCCGGCCTTCGACGTCGCCGATCCGGCGTTTTCCATCACCTCTGACGAGGTCCACCAGGCCCGTGAGCGCAGCTGGTACGCCACGACGCCCTACGGCATCGCGGTGCTGCGCTACGAGCAGGTCAATCGTCTGCTCAAGCACCCGAATCTGCGCCAGGGCAGCATCGCCTGGCCTGCCCACAACGGCGTCACCGAGGGGCCGTTGGCGCGCTGGTGGGACAGCTGGATCCTGAACAAGGAAGGCGAAGAGCACCACCGGCTGCGTCGGCTGTTGAACCCCGCATTCTCGCCCAAGCTCATCGGGTCGCTGGTGCCGCGATTCCAGGCCCTTGCCACCGAACTCGTCGACGGCTTCACCGAGCCGGACCGCTGCGAGTTCGTCGGCGAGTTCGCCGAACCGTACGCCGCCCGGGTCATCGCGATCATGCTGGGGCTGCCGGAGTCCGAGTGGCGGGTCATCGCCTCCGAGGCGTCCACCATCGGCCTGGCCATGGGGGTGACGCTGCGCTCGGACCTGGCACTCATCGAAGCCGCGCTGCAGCGACTCTACGAGTACAGCGACGCGCTGATCGCCGATCGCCGGCGCCACCCGCGCGAGGATTTCGTCACCGCCATGGTGAACGCCTCCCGTCCCGAGGACGGCCGCCTCAGCGACACCGAGATGCGAGATGCCCTGGTGCTGTTGATATTCGGTGGCTTCGACACCACCCGAAATCAGCTCGGGCTGGCGATGCAGAGCTTCATGGCCAATCTCGATCAGTGGCGGCTGCTGGCCGAACGCCCCGAGCTCGGTGGCAAGGCCGTCGAGGAGGTGATGCGGGTGAACCCCACCGTTCGCTGGGTCACTCGTGAGGTGCTGGAGACCTTCGAATACGAGGGTGCCACACTCGAAGCCGGTACTACCGTCCACCTCTACAGCGAGTCGGCTGGCACCGACCCGCGCGTGTTCAGCCCTGGCTTCGACATCACGGCAGAACGCAAGCCGCACTTCGGGTTCGGTGGTGGTGCCCATCACTGCCTCGGCCACTTCGTGGCGCGCTCGGACATGAGTGAGGCGCTTCCCCTGCTGGCCCGCCGGATGCGCGACCCGTATGAACTGCCCGGGGCCAGCTGGCTGCCCGACTCCGGCAACACCGGCCCGATCCGGCTCCCTATCGGCTTCACCCCAGCCGTCTGAACACCCCTCGTCACCGCCAAGGAAGGACCACACCATGCGTGTCACCGTCGATCTCGTCAAATGCCAGGACCACGGCCAATGTGCCATCGCAGCCCCGCTCGTATTCGCGATGAACGATGACGGCAAGCTCGAGTACGACGGCAATCCGCCGGACTCCGAGCGCCAGAACGTCGAGGAGGCCGCCGATGTCTGCCCGGCCCAGGCCATCCTCATCGAGGACTGATGGAGTCCGCAGGCCACGTCGCCGTCGTCGGCGGCTCACTGGCCGGCCTTCGTACGGCCGAGCAGCTGCGGGCCCACGGCCACACCGGTCCGATCACGGTGTTCGGGGCCGAACGGCACTTCCCATACAACCGGCCACCGCTATCCAAAGAAGCTTTGGCTGAAGGCAATTGGCCATCAGCCGGTGATCTTGCCGGTGCGCTGGCCTTTCGCCGCCGAGCCACCGTCAGCGATGTCGACTTCCGCCTGGGCACCTCTATCGTGGCTGCGGACCTTACTGCGCAACGGCTCTTCGACCGCAACGCACGCAGTGCGGATTACGACGGACTCGTCATCGCCACCGGCCTGCGGCCGCGGCGGCTGTCGGTACCCGGCCCGGATGGCGGGCGCCATGTGCTGCGCACCGTCGAGGATTGCGTGCAGCTGCGTGCCGCGCTCGCCGGGCCGCGCCGCGTCGTTGTGGTCGGCGGGGGATTCATCGGATGCGAGGTCGCCGCGACATTGCGGGTACTCGGCCACCACGTCACGGTGGTGGACCCGGCCGGGCCCCCGATGCAGCGCGTCCTCGGGCCGGAGCTCGCCGAGGCAGTGCGGCGCCACCACTGCGCTGCGGGAATCGAATTCGTGATCGGAGCCGGGGTCGCAGCGTTGTGCGGCGCGGAAACCGTATCGGGTGTGGTCCTGGACACCGGCCAGACGTTGGCTGCCGACGTCGTCGTCGAGGCCATCGGATCCCACTGCAACGTCGAGTGGCTGGCGGGGCAGGGACTTGATCTCAGCGACGGGGCGCTCGCCGACAACCACCTCGCGGTCTGCGGCGCCGGGAACGTCGTCGCCGTTGGCGACGTCGCACGGTTCCCCAATCCGCTGTTTGACGACGTCGCCCGCCGCGTCGAGCACTGGTCGATCCCCGCAGACACCGCCAAACGGGCGGCGGCAACCCTGCTGGAAGCCCAGTGCGACAAACCGTTTGCGCCGATTCCGTCGTTCTGGAGCAACCAGCTCGATCTGCGTCTGCAGGGTTTCGGTGCACCGGGCCTCGGTGACGAGGTGTGCATCGAGGAGGGCCGTCTCGAGGATCTGACGGCCGGCGTGGTCGCGACGTATCACCGCGGTTCCCGCCACGTCGGCACCGTCGCAGTGTGCCTCAGCCCAGCCCGACACCACCAGCTTCGCGACGCGTTCGCCGTCGCGGACCTCAACGCATGACAACACGACCCGTGAAGGGGAACCGATGACCACAACATCACTGGACGCGCACCGCCAGGCGAATGCGACAGACCCCAACCTCCAGGCGGCGCTGTCGACCATCGCCGAGCGTGGTGTGGAGTTCGTCTACTTCCAGGCGATCACCATCACCGGCCGGGTGGTCGGCAAGGTGGCCCCGGCCGCGCACTTCGAACGTCTCGCGGTCAAGGGTGTGCAACAACATCAGACGGCGATCGCCAACCTGCAGGGCACCCGGGCCGGTGTGCTGCTCGCCGGCGGGGTGAATGCGCCCGAGTACACCGCGATACCCGATCTGGACACCTTCGCGGTCCTTCCCTGGGACACCAGCTTCGCCCGGGTGTTCTGCCGGCTGTATGAGCCCGACCACCTCCCGCTCAACCCCGGCGCTGAGTTCGCCTGCGACAGCCGCGGTCTGCTGCGACGCCTGCACTCGGGTTTCACCGACCGGACCGGCCTGGAACTGCGGACCGGGTGCGAGCCCGAGATGACCTGGCAGGGAGAGGGTTTGGCGGCGCGCTTTCGGCCAGGATCGAGCCCGGCCTACCACATCGAGCACCTCGAGCGGAACCGCCCCATCGTCAAGAAGGTGGTGCAGTACGCCCAAGCGCTGGGGCTGGACATGATCGAAGGCGACTACGAGGACGAGTTCCAGGTGGAACTCAACTTCATGTTCGACCGGGCCGACCTCACTGCTGACCGGCTGGTCACCTACCGGCAGATCTGTAAGCAGGTGGCGCGCGAGCTGGGTATCGAGGCCAGCTTCATGCCGAAGCCGGCAACGGGGATGATGGGCAACGGCTGCCACCACAACTTCAGCCTGTGGCGCGACGGCGTCAACGTCCTGGCCGACCCGGCCGTGGCCGAACTGCACCTGACCGAGGTCGGCAAGCACGCGCTCGGCGGCCTGCTGACCCATTCCGCCGGTGCCATGCTCGTCAACGGATCGACGGTCAATTCGTACAAACGATATTGGGATGCCGGACAATTCGCGCCATCACGTATCAACTGGGGGCTGGACAACAAGACCTGCACGGTGCGGTTGTCGGCGAACGGGCGCCTGGAGTACAAATTGCCCGATGCCGCCGTCAACCCCTACCTGTCGCATGCGGTGATCCTGGCCGCCTGCGAAGACGGGATCAAGAATTGCACCGATCCCGGCCAGCCCACGGTGGGGTCGTCCTACGACACCGAGCAGGACGCCCGGTTCCCGGCATTGCCGCTGACTCTGGGCGAGGCGATCGACGCCTTCAAGGCCGACACGGTGTTGCGGGACGCCCTCGGCGCGGATCTGTCGGCGCTGCTCGTCGATTTCCACGCCGACGAATGGGCCCGATTCTGCGGCTACGTCACCGATTGGGAGCGTGATATGTACTGGGATGATCTGCCGTGACGCGCACACTCAGGCTGGCCTGCCTGGATTCCGAAGCGCCACCGCTGTTTTCGTTGTGGAACCCGAAGGACGGGCGGCAGGGCTATGAGCCGTCGGTCGCCGAAGCGCTCGGAGCCGAACTCGGGCTACCCGTCGAATGGGTGATGGTGCCGTGGATCGACATGATCCCGGCCGTGCAGCGCGGCGATGCCGATGCCGTCCTGTGCGGGCAGGGGATCACCGCCGAGCGACTCTCCCAGGTCGACTTCACCCGTCCCTATGCGATCTTCCATGAAGGCGTCCTGGTCCGTCGCGGTGCCGGGATCCGCGGGCCAGCGGATCTGGTGGGGCGCCGGGTCGCGGCGATCGAGAACAGCACCAACATGGCGCTGGCCGAGACATTCACCGGGGCGATCCCGGTGGCGTTCGGAGCCGGGTCGGACGATGTCTACGCAGACATGCTGGCGGCGCTCGCCTCAGGGGATGTCGACGCGGTTGTCGACGACGATGTCGTGTTCGTGCCGCTGGGCGCCAACCACCCTGACTACGAGCTGGCCTTCACGGTCCGGACGGCCAACCGGTGGGGCATCGGCGTGGCCAAGGACCGCCCGGAGGTGCTGGCCGAGATCGACACCGCGCTCGCACGGATCATCGAGTCGGGACAACTGCGCGAGGTGTGGACTCGGTGGTTGCCCACCCTCGACTATCCGCTGGGTGGACCCTCGGCATGAAGCGCCCACTGGTCGCGGTGATCGGCCGCCGCGCGCCGACCGTTCCGATCCTGCGCTACTCGGCCACGCTGGCCGCTGAGGCGATCTGTGAGGCGGTGTGGGCGAGCGGGGGCGAACCCGCGATACTCCACGGCAGCGCTGCCGACCCGTGTGCCGAACTCCCGGCACGGCTGAGTGCTTTCGACGCGGTCCTGCTGCCCGGCGGCGCTGACATCGAACCGCAGCGCTATGGGGCATCGCCGGCGCCTGAGACGGTCGAGACGGACTCGTTCCAAGACGATTACGATCTCGGCGTCATCAAGGCGGTGGTCGACATGCACGTGCCGACCTTGGCCATCTGTCGCGGCATGCAGGCGCTCAATGTGGCCTTCGGCGGCACGCTGGTTCAGCACGTGGCCGAGACGAGTACCCCACACCACAACGCACTTCACCGGGTGCAGGTGATCCCAGGCTCACGGCTGCACGCCGTCGTGGGTCAGGACAGCGTCGAGGTGTCGTCCTACCACCACCAAGCCGTCGACCGGCTGGGACGGGGATTGACCGTCGCCGCGACCGCCCCCGACGGTCTCATCGAGGCCGTCGAGCACGGCGAGGCGAATATCGTTGCGGTGCAATGGCACCCGGAGGATCTTCACGCCAGCTCGGCCACCGACGCGGCTCTCTTCACCGATCTGGTCGCCCGCGCCCGTGACCGCAGAAGGTTCCGGTGGCCGGCGCCGGTGGGGTGTTTCTGACCCCTGCTGTCGCCACTCACCTGCGGCGAGTCGTCACGGCATCATCTCGTGAGCCCGGATGGCCAGCAGGAGTTGTGCCCGGGTGTCGGCGCTGTGCAGGTCCCGTCCGGTGAGTCGGCCGATCTTGGCGATACGGTTACGCATCGTGTGACGGTGGACGCCGAGTTCGGCTGCCGCGGCCTCGAGGTGCCCGTTGTGTCGCAGGAATGCCTCCAGCGTGGACAGCAGACTATCGGTGCCGCTGAGGTTGTCGTGGTCGGCGACCAGTGCGGCGATGGGCGCCGCAATGAGCTGCAGTTCGTCGGCATCGCGTGTTCCCAGGATGACATCGAACACCCCGAGGTCTGCGAAGCAGTGAACCGTATCGCCGGGGCTGCACATCGAACTGGCGATGCCGGCCTGGCGCACCGCGGTAGCGAGCGAGCCGACCGTGGTTGGCTGGCTGATTCCGCTGCGCAGTGGCCGGTGCAACTCATCGCCGATCGCCGCGACAAGATCGGGGGCGGACGGGGTGTCGGCGGCATGCAGCACGATGATCAGCCCGTCCGCTCGGGAGCTGATCAGATACGGCCGCCCCCGGGATTCGAGCACGTGGGCGGCGTGCTTCTCGGCAAGCATGATCGGGCCGGTATCGCTGACGGCCAGGACCACCAGTGCGGCGTCGGGGTCAATCCGGAAGTACCTCAGAACCGCGTCGTCGACGATGGGAGGGTCGGCCAGCAGAGCACTGGTGGCGGCCGCCCGTAGCCGATACTCGGCGTCGATCACCTTGGCCGGCTTGCCCATCTCGATCGAGATCAGGGACACCGCATGGGAGATCAGCAAGCGCTCCGTCGGCGACGGGGGCTGTTCGGTCTTGACCGCGAGGTATCCGCGCAACGGCGCCGCCGCCTTCAACGCCTGAATGGTGCAATACCCGGAGCCGTCCGCGATCACGCGGCTGGAGTGCCGGAGCCGCTTGGTACCGGTCAGCAGACTGGCGGTGATCTCGCCGATGTGCTTTGATTCGGATCCGTTGGCGGCGAGCGTGTTTCCGTCGACATCGATGACGACGACGGTGGCCGACAGGATCTTGCTCAAGGAGCTGACAACGGCAGGGATGCCGCTTCGTAGTGTCTCCCGGGCCAGTACCTCCTGCTGGTCGACGACGCGCTGCACCGAACGCAGCTGATCGGCGGTGACGTCGTCGATGATGGCGCGGGTGATGGCGATGAAGGGTGTCTGGGCGGGGACACTCAGGACGGGCAGCCCCAGCGCGTCGCCCGCGGCGATGATGCCCGGTGGCACCGAGCGGTGGGTGGTACCGGTGTCGAAAGCGAGCGCGGTGATCCCGGCGGCCGAGAGCCGCGCAAGGTAGTCGAACTGTTCCTCGGCGGTCGTGCCGACATTCATCCCGGTGGTCATCACGAGCTCGCCACCGGTGAGGTAGGGGGTGGGATCCTCGAGTTCGATGGCGTGCGCCCAGCCGATGGTGCGGTCGGCGTTGTCCTGGCCCGCGACCAATGTCAATCCCAGGGCGGGGTCGTGCGTGAGCCTGCGCACCGTCATCGCCATGAGTTGTCCGCTCGCCGTTGGCGGGGCGGCTCATCGCCCGGGCGCAGACACCAGCTCATGGAACCAGGTTAGGTCCAGGCCCTGCTCAAGCCGGGCACCGGCGCGAGTTTCACCCGACGCCGGCCGTACGACGGTCGTCGTCGACCCGGGCGAGGAACGCTGCGAACAACGCCCGGCGGTCGTCAGCGCAGCCCTGCGGATCCTCGGGGTGCCACTGGACACCGAGGAGCCAGATGTCGGGATCGCAGTGCTCGACTGCTTCGATCACGCCATCGGTGCCGCGGGCAGCGACGCGCAGTCCGGGCGCGACGGTCCCGACGGCCTGATGGTGGCCATTGCGGACCGTGATGTCGGTGCGGCCCAGGATGCCCGACAGCCGGGTTCCGGGCTCGACGGCGACCGAGTCGTCGACGAAGATCGGATCGTCGCCGTGGCCCTTGTGAGGGCTGTCCGGACCGAGGTCTGGGATCAGGGTGCCGCCCTGGGCCACGTTGATCGCTTGCGCGCCCCGGCAGATGCCGAACACCGGACGCCGCCGCCGAAGTCCCCACCGGATCGCCGCGACGGTGCGCTCGTCGCAGCGCCGGTCCACCCCGGCGAGGTGGGGAACATCCTCATGGTGTCCATACAGCGTGGGGTCGAAGTCGCCACCGCCGAGCAACAGCACCCCGTGGACGTCGTCGTCGAGCGAAAGCCGTGTCTCGGCAGTCGGATCGACGAGGCGATAGCGCGCCCCCAGATCGGTCAGTGTGCGTAACGCCGTCCGCGCGAACCCCACGATGAGTGCTCGCACTTCCGCGTCGATGCCGGGGTAGTTGAGCGGTGCGACGACACCGATCAATGGTGCCGCGGGGTCCACGATGGGGTCGGCGGGCGAGACCTCGGCCTCGGTGATGGGTGCCGGTCGGCTCATCCGGCGGTGTCCTGCCCCAACCACGGTGGTGCGCTGCGGTATTCGACCGGGGTGGCCGACAACGTGATGGGATTGGCCACCTGCGGGGTACGGCTGCCGGGAACGGCTACGGTGGCGGCGATGCCGAGTTTGTCGGCGAAGGCGAACGCTTCGGCCACGTCGTTGATGGGTCCGGCGGGCACCCCGACCGAGGTGAGGATGTCATACCAGTGGTCGGCGCCGCGCTTGGCGAGTTCGGCCTCCAGCAGGGCGCGCAGTTCGTCGCTGTGGTGCACCCGCAGGGCGTTGGTGGCGAATCGCGGGTCCTCGGCCAGTTCCGTGAGCCCGAGGGCGCCGACCAACAGCCGGAACTGCTTGTCGTTGCCGACAGCCAGGGCGATCGGGCGGTCGGCGGTCTCGAACGTCTCATACGGCGAGATGCTCGGATGGCGGTTACCCATGATGGTCGGCACCGTTGCGGCACCGAGGAAACTCGAGGCTTGATTCACCAGGGAGGACAACAGGACTGAGAGCAGGCTGGTGTCGACGCGCTGGCCTTCACCGGTACGGTCGCGATGGGCCAGTGCAACGAGGATGCCGGTCAGCGCGTGCATCCCGGCGAGGACGTCGACGACGGCGACTCCGACTTTCGTGGGGTGGCCGGGCTGCGGACCGGTGATGCTCATCAGTCCACCGACAGCCTGGACGAGCAGGTCGTAGCCCGGCAGGGCTGCTCCGCCGTCTCGGCCGAAACCGGTAATGGCACAGTAGATCAGGTCCGGTTTGAGTTCACGCAGTGCGTCGTAGCCGAGGCCGAGTTTCTCCATGGTGCCGGGCCGGAAATTCTCGACGACGACGTCGGCACGAGTCACCATCTCGCGGACAGCAGCGACATCACCGGGATCGGTGAGATCGAGTACCACCGAGCGCTTGTTGCGGTTGACGGAGTTGAAATAAGTTGCGACGCCGTCACAGTCATAGGGCGGTCCCCATTCCCGGGTGTCGTCGCCGACCCCGGGCCGCTCGATCTTGATGACGTCGGCACCGAAGTCACCGAGCATCATGGTGGCGTAGGGTCCGGCCAGTACCCGGCTGAAGTCGATGACGGTGATCCCGTCGAGTGCGGCGGTCATGACTGTGGTTGCCCGCCGCGCAGGTAGACGGTGGTGGTGTGGGTGAAGAATTCGCGGGCGGCCTGGCCCTGTTCTTTAGGGCCCAGACCGCTCTTCTTCGCGCCGCCGAAGGGGACGTGGGGGTCGGCGCCGGCGGACTCGGAGTTGATGTGCAGGACGCCGACGTCGATGTGGTCGACGGCCTGCAAGGCCCGGGTGAGGTCTTGGGTGAATACCGCTGCGGACAAGCCGAACTCACTGTCGTTGGCCAGTGCAAACGCCTCCTCGGCACTGGTGGCTCGGCGTACGGCGATCACCGGGCCGAAGAGTTCCTCGGTCCAGATGTCGGCTGGGCCGGCGATCTCCACGATGGTCGGTGCCAGGAAGTAGCCCTCGGCCAGTGGTCCGTCCCGGTAGGGCGTGCCACCGGCGAGCACCGTGGCGCCGTGGGTGACGGCGGTGTCGATGCCGGTCTGGATGCTCGTGCGTGCCCCGCCGGTGATGACCGGGCCCATCTGCGTCGCGTCGTCGGTGGGGTCACCCACCGCCAGTGCGTCGGCTCGGGCGGCCAGGGCGGTCAGGAAGCGGTCGGCGATGCCCTCGGTGACCACCAATCGGGAAGTGGCGGTGCACTTTTGGCCGGTGGAGCGGAATGCCCCGAGCATGACCTGTTCGAGGGCGAGGTCGAGGTCGGCGTCGTCGAGCACCACGGCGGCGTTCTTGCCGCCCATTTCGGCCTGCATGGGCACGCCACGAGCGGCCGCGGCGGCGGCGATGCGCCGACCCACACCGGTCGACCCGGTGAAGGTGACGGCGTCCACACCCTCGTGATTCACCAGGCCGTCGCCGAGTGCGGAGTCGCCGATGAGCAGGTTGAGCACACCGGCAGGTAGGCCCGCGGTGCTCAGGGCTTCGGCCAGCCGGATCGCCAGCAGGGGAACGGTGCTGGCGGGTTTCCAGACCACGGTGTTGCCGTAGACCAGGGCAGGGGCGATCTTCCAGGCCGGGATGGCGATGGGGAAGTTGAACGGGGTGATGACCGCGACGACGCCGAGCGGCTTGCGGGTCACCAGGATCTGCTCGCCGGCACGCGGTGAGGAGTAGATCTGCCCGGCGACCCGGTCACCTTCGTTGCCGAAGTAGCGCAGTATCTGCGCGGCGCGCCGGACCTCACCGACTCCTTCGGCGCGGGTCTTGCCCTCCTCGATCGCCAGTTCCAGGCCCCAGTCCTCGGCATGGCGCTCGATGACGGTGGCCGCCTCGAGCAGGATCGCGCCGCGCTGATGCATCGGCGTACCCGCCCACGAGCGAGCTGCCTCGGCCGCTGCTCCCACCGCGGCATCGACATCGGCGAGGGTCGCCGCGGCACCTTCGGCCACGACGATCCCCGGGAGCGCCGGGTTGACGCTGCGCACCGCGTCGCCGCGGCCGGCGACCCACTGTCCGGCGATCAGGTGGTGCAGTTTTTCAGGCGTGCTCGCGGTCATCTAGTGGCCAATCAGTTTGTGGCGGAACAGTTTCAGCGGAAGGCGGCGTGTCCGGTGAGTGCTCGTCCGATGGAAAGCAGGTGCATTTCGGAGGTGCCTTCGTAGGTGAGGACAGATTCGAGGTTGTTGGCGTGGCGCAGGGGGGAGTACTCCAGGGTGATGCCGCTGCCGCCGAGCAGCGTTCGGCATTCGCGGGCGATGGCCAGTGCCTCGCGGACGTTGTTGAGCTTGCCCAGGCTGATCTGTTCGGGGCGTACACCTTCGGCGTCCTTGATGCGGCCGAGGTGGATGGCCAGCAGGATGCCCTTGCCCAGTTCGAGCGTCATATTGGCCAGCTTTTCCTGGGTGAGCTGGTAGCTGGACAGCGGTCGGTCGAAGACGTCGCGTGATTGGGTGTAGGCGATGGCGGTCTCCAGGCTGTCCCGGGCGGCACCGAGGGAGCCGAAGACGATGCCGAACCGGGCCTCGTTGAGGCACGACAGCGGTGCACCCAGGCCTTCGGCGAGGGGGAGTTGCGCAGAGGCGGGCAGCCGGACGTTGTCCAGGACCAGCTCGGAGGTCACCGAGGCGCGCAGCGAGAGTTTCTTGTGGATCGCGTTGGCGGTGAACCCGGGGGTGTCGGTGGGCACCAGGAACCCCCGAATGCCGTCATCGGTGTTGGCCCACACGGTGGCCACGTCGGCGAGATTGCCGTTGGTGATCCACATCTTGGTGCCGTTGAGCACCCAGTCGCTGCCATCGCGGCGGGCGCGGGTGCGCATCCCGGCGGGGTTGGAGCCGAAGTCGGGTTCGGTGAGCCCGAAGCACCCGATGGCCTCGCCGGTGGCCAGCCGGGGCAGCCACTCGTTCTTCTGTTCCTCAGAGCCGTAGCGGTAGATGGAGAACATCGACAGTGAGCCCTGCACGGAGACGAAGCTGCGAAAGCCGCTGTCGCCGGCTTCCAGCTCCAGGCAGGCCAGCCCGTAGCTGACGGCGTTGGTACCCGCACAGCCGTAGCCCTGCAGGTGCATCCCGAGCACACCCAGCTCGCCGAACTCCCGGGCCAATTCCTTGGGCAGGGTGGCAGATTCGAACCAGTCCCCGACATTGGGGCGAAGCCGGGTCTCGACGAACTTGCGCACCGTGGCGGCAATGTCGCGTTCGTCGTCGTCGAGCAGACGGTCGATCCCGAACAACTCCCACGGCGTACGGGTGTCGTTGCTCGGCGGTGCTGCGGCGGTGATGCTCATCGGGTTCTCCTTGAGGCGGTAGTCGGAGCTGGGATCAGAGGGTGGCGAACGCGTCGCGGACCACGCCGAGGGCGTCCATCAGCAGGTCATCGGTGATCGACAGCGGCGGCAGGAAGCGCAGCACGTTGCCGAACGTACCGGCGGTCAACGTCAGCACGCCGTTGTCGAGGCAATGGCGGCTGATCGCGGCCACCGCGTCGCGGTTGGGGATGCGGGTGCCCGGCACGACGAGCTCGGCGGCGATCATGGCGCCCCGGCCGCGAACCTCGCCGAGAACACCGTTGTGGGCCGCAATGTCGCCGAGTTCGCGAACCATCAGCGCACCGATCTCCTGGGCGCGCCGCAGCAGGTCGTGCGTTTCGATTTCCTCGAAGACGCCCAGAGCGGCGGCGCAGGCGACGGGATTGCCGCTGTAGGTGCCCCCGATGCCGCCGGGGTGGGCAGCATCCATGATGTCGGCGCGCCCGGTGACCGCGGCCAGTGGCATCCCGCCCGCCAGACCTTTGGCGGTGACGAGAAGGTCCGGCACCAGACCTTCGTGGTCACTGGCGAACCACGCTCCGGTGCGGGCGATGCCGGCCTGTACCTCGTCTGCGACGAACAGGATCCCGCGCTCGCGGCAGAAGTCGGCGACCATGGCGAGGAAGCCGGGGGCGGGGACGATGAAGCCGCCTTCACCCTGGATGGGCTCGACGACCACACACGCCACGGCGTCGGCGCCGATCTGTGCGTCGACGAGCTGGGTGAAGAAGCTGAACGCCTCAGCCGCGCAGTTCTGCGGTCCGGAGGGCCACCGGTACGGGTAGGCCATCGGTGCCCGGTACACCTCGGGTGCGAACGGCCCGAAACCGTGCTTGTAGGGCTGGTTCTTGGCGGTCATCGTCATGGTGAGCAGGGACCTGCCGTGGAAGGCATGGTCGAAGACCACCACCGCCGGCCGCTTGGTGGCCTCGCGGGCGTATTTGACGGAGTTCTCCACGGCCTCGCTTCCCGTGTTGAACAAGGCGGTGCGCTTTTCGTGGGTGCCGGGGGCCAGCCGGTTGAGCACTTCGGCGACGGCGATGTAGGGCTCATATGGGGTGGCCAGAAAGCAGGTGTGGGTATAGCGCGACAGCTGGTCGGCCGCTCGCGCCACCACTGCCGGGGCAGCGTTGCCCACCGTGGTGACAGCGATGCCGCTACCCAGATCGATGAAGGAATTACCGTCCACGTCGACGATGACGCCGCCGCCGGCAGCAGCGGCGTAGATCGGGGCGCCGCTGGCCAGGCCTGCCGGCAGTGCATCGGCACGACGGGCCGACAGTTCGCGGGACCGCGGGCCGGGCACCTCGGTGACGAGTCGGCGCTGCTGGACCAGTTCGGGGCCGCCGACCGCCGTATCGAGAACCGTCATCCACTCGTTCCTTCCGCCGATGTTGCCGCTAGCTTAGGAACCGCAGCGATCCGCTCGCTATCGCCGATATGGACAACTATCGATGTTAGGTTCGCCAATTCGGCGATACCGTGACCCCGGTCGGTGCCAGCACCGAGCGTCCGCGCGGTGGGCACAGCCACGTGTTGCGGCAGGCGATAAGGCCAGGTCCGTTTGCTTTTCCGTCAATAACGGAGGGCGTCGAATGGCGGCAACTGCCGGTACGCGGGCGCCCACAGTGGGTTAGATTCGTCGCATGCCTCTTCGCTCAACGCGAAGGCATCCGGTGGGGGGCGGCTGGTCAACCGGTCGCTGGGTCGGGCTGGTTGCTTCGCCCGTGTTCATTGCTGGCGCCGTGCTTGCTGCGCCGCCCGCGGCGGTGGCTGCCGACTGCCCCGACGCGGAGGTGATCTTCGCCCGCGGCACCGACGAGCCGGTGGGAATGGGCCGGGTCGGCGACGCCCTGGTCGACTCGCTGCGCAGCCAGGTGCCCGGTCTGAACATCGAGAGCTACCCGGTCAACTACAAGGCCGGCAAGCTGCAGCTGCACGGCGGCGACGGTGCCAACGACGTCATCTCGCACATCAAGTCGACGGTCTCCAGCTGTCCGACCACCAGGATCGTTCTGGGGGGCTACTCCCAGGGCGCGAGCGTGATCGACATCGTCGCCGGAGTTCCCATGGCCGGTATCACCTGGGGCAGTTCGCTACCGCCGGAGTACGCCGACAACATCGCCGCGGTCGCCACGTTCGGCAATGTCGCCGACCGCACCGGCGGGTCGCTGCCCAACCAGAGTGCACTGCTGGGCGCCAAGGCCATCGACCTGTGCAACCCGGGCGACCCGATCTGTCACGCCGGCCCGGGCAATGCGTGGAGTGGGCATACCGAGGGCTACGTTCCCGGCTACACCGACCAGGCGGCGGCATTCGTGGCCGCCAGACTCCTGGCCGCAATGCCACAGACGGTCTACGGACCACCTCCGGGCTACGGTCCGGCGAGCCCGACCTATGACCCCCAGACCTCGACCCCTGACCCGCAGACCTCGATTCACGGTCCGCAGCCGGGATATGGGCCGACGATGCCCGGCCACGCTTCCCTTCCGCCCGGTCCGGAGCCGTCGCCGGGGCCGTTGCCGCCGGCTGATCTCGGGTGGGTGTCGGGCATCGCCTGAGGTGGGGTCACTGCGCCCGCGGATCGCTGTTCGCACCGGAGGCGTTCGCACCGGAGGTGACGACAAGGTTGTCCATTGCCGTTTTAGAGTTGCGTGGATCACCTGGGCGAAGGCGGTGTAGCAGTGGCGACAAAACTCGGCGACGGGAAGTCTGCAAGCGCGGACTCGGCGGCCGTCATGGCAGCCGAGCGCGCTGAACTCATGGATGCGGCCGCCGTCGTTCTCGCCCGCAACGGGTGGTGGGGTTTCAAGGTCAGCGGTGTCCTTCGCCAGGCGCATATGTCGACCCGCAGTTTCTATCGACAGTTCGAGACCAAGGACGACCTGCTCGCCGCACTGCTGGAGCGCGACTTGTTGCGGATGGCCGGTGTGATCGAATCCCTCATCGATCCCGCCGCACCGATCCCGGACCGCATCTGGCAATACGTCGGCGCGCTGATCTCGTGGGGCCTTGATGACGAATTCGCCAAGCCCGCCGCTCTCTTTGCCTCGTCCTACCGCGGACTACTCCCGCAACACCCTGGGCTGGTAGAGCGTTGCTTGGGGGCTCTCACCGCCCCCCTGGCCGAGATTCTGGCAGAGGGCACTCGCCAGGGCCTCCTCACAAGCGGTGACCCGAATGCTGATGCCCGGATCGTGCTGTCCTTGGTCGGGGTGGCGCTCTTTGACAGCCCGGCCACCGAACCCGACGACATCCGCGCGCGATTCCACCAGTCTGTTGCACCGTTCATCGCGCGATCGCTCGGTATCGATCCGCCACCCTCCCGGCCTTAGCGCCTTCCCCCGACCGCCCGGGCCCATCGCGTCATGCGGCGCTGTTCGCACCGTATGATCTCAACTGGATTGGGGGTCCGGGGGGATGACCAGGTTCGGATACGTGCTGCGGCTGTCGGCTGCTGCCGTCGCGAGTGCTGGCGCCCTGATGTTCCTGGGGTCTGCCATCTCGTCGGCCGACACGAATCACGGGACCACCGCGGGTAGTGCCCGCCCGTCGACCTCGGCAGCCAACAGCCCTAGGGCCACGGTGCCGCGTCTGCACCGCGCCGGCCCCGCTGCCCCGGCCCGCCGAACGACGTTGACCACCAAGGCGATCGAAACCCGCAAGCCTGCCGCAGCCGGCCGGTCCGCGCGGTCGGCCACCGAGGCGTCCAGCACTCCCAGCGTCGACACATCGAAAGCTGATGTGCCCTATACCAATTGGGCCGCGGATCAACAGCTCTTCACCGGCCGACCGAGCCTGCTCAACCGGCTGTTCAACCTCGTGCTCTGGGGTCTGGAGCAAGTCAGCACCCACGCCACGCTGATGCCGGCGCCCACGGTCTTCAACCAGGAGTCGCCGCCCTGGTACAGCACAGTGGGACTCACGGTGAGCCGCGCCGACGTCAACGGTATGCCGGTCTACACACTGGCCCCGCCGACACCCTCGGGCGACTACGTCGTCGCACTCCATGGTGGCGGATACGTCAGCCAGCCGCTGGTGTTCGAATGGCTGGCCAACGGTGCCATTGCTCGGCAGACCGGTGCCACGGTGGTGGTGCCGATGTACCCGCTGGCGGGGCAGGGCGGGACGGCAGCCACGGTCGTCCCGGCGGTGGCCGATCTCCTCAGCGCCCTGGTCGACGTCCACGGTGCTGATCACGTCAGCCTGACCGGGGCCTCGGCGGGTGGGGGACTGGCGCTGGCCGCGACCCAGGAATTGGTGCGTCGCGGCGCCGCGACACCGGGCCGCATCGTCCTGATCTCGCCGTGGCTGGATGCCTCCGTCAGCGATCCCGCCAGCGGGCTGATCTGGGACCCGCTGCTCGACGTCAGACAGTTGCAGACTTTCGGCCTGGCCTGGGCGAATGGGCTCGACCTCACCGATCCGCGGGCCAGCCCGCTCTACGGCTCGTTGGACGGCCTACCACCCATTGCGGTCTACAGTGGATCGCGCGACCTGCTGGCCCCGGATACCCTGCGGCTTCGTCAGCGGGCGATCACCCAGGGCCTCGACATGACATTCGTGTTGCGTGACGGGCAGTTTCACGGCTGGCCACTGTTCCTTCCGCTACCTGACGCGGTGAGTTCGCTGCGCACCATCGAACAGCAGTTGGGCATTGCCGCGACGGGGGCGACCCACACGGGTCACGGCCCCGGCAGGGATGAGCTTCGAATCACCTGCCCAACCGGCCCATGGTTTGCTACGGTGCGCCGAGAAGAAAGCGAGCGCTCATGATGCGTAGTGCAGTGGTGGTCGTTGTCGCCGCGATTACCCTGAGTGGAACTGCATGCGGCAGTTCGGACTCCGGGAAGACGGCCGCGTCGTCGAATTCCTCCGCGTCGTCCTCGCTCTCGTCGGCGGCCGCGGCTGACTCGGGTCAGCTCACCTCCCTGGTGCCGACTCCGGAGAACACCAACACGACAAAGGGTCCAGACAGCCTCGCCGACAACGGCATTCACCTCTACTTTCAGGTGTCGGGCGCACCGGCTGACGTGATGAAGGCCTACCAGGCCGCACTCGAAGCCAAGAAGTGGGACGTGACCAGCGTGGTGACCTCCGACAGCGGCGCCACTTACACCGGAACCAACGGTGCGGCCTACAGCGTGGTCGACGGCGGTGGTTACCAGGACAAGACCTACATCGACGTCTGCGCCTGGCCGGCCAAGCCCGCCGATCCGAACTGCAAGCGCAGCGATCGGTAGGAAAAACCCTCCTGCCCATGGATTTTCGAAACCGACGCCGTCGGCGGTTCGTTGGCGTTGTGGCGGTGCTGGTGGTTCTCGTCGCCGCCGTGGTCGCCGTCCGCTACGTCAACCGTCCGCGCCCCACGCCCAGCGCGGCGCCGCGCAGCACCTCGAGCCTGCTGGTCGTGACATGGGGTCCGAGCCTGTGCTCGCTGGAGAGGTCCAACCCGGGCTGCCGCAGTGGCCACGTCGGAGGGCTGGGACCGGCGTTGATCCTGCACGGTCTGTGGCCGCAGCCCACCAGCGAGCAGTACTGCGCGCTGCCGGCCGGCCCGCGGGATCTGTCGTCGCTGAACCTGCCCAAGGATCTTCAATCCGATCTGCAGTCGAAGATGTCCGATGTCGGCATCATGGCGCCGCACGAATGGAAGGCGCACGGCAGTTGCTCGGGGGTCCCACCCGCGGTCTACTTCCGGGTCTCCTCGTCCCTGGCCGATCAGGCGGTCGCCGTTCTCGACCCGGTATTCCGCGGTACCGACCGAGTGTCGATCGAGGCGATACGGGCGGCGGTGGACACCGGATTCGGCGCCGGAGCGGGTAAGCGGGTCACCCTGGTCTGCCGCGACACCGACCGCGGGCCGGTCGCCTACGAGGTTCGGCTGTCACTTCCGCCGGTTGCCGATCTCGCCGCCGCAGCCACCCTGTCATTGGGTGCCGTGATCACCCAGGGCCCAACTCTTTCCGGCGGCTGTCGGCGCGGAAGCGTGCCCCGGTAGCCGGGCGAACTTGGTATCGGTAGCCGACCGGGTGCAGTCGACTTGGCGGGACGACGCCACCGCGGCGCCGTATCCGTGAAAGGACGACAGATGAAGATCCTGCCCCCCGCCGTCGAGCAGTACATCGCCCGTGTGGACCGTCAGAAGAGCCTCGCCATCGCGATCGGCTCCGGGCTGACGGCGCTGTGGTGCGCCTACCGGGTCGTGTGGGCCCTGTACCTGGCGGTGACCTACAACTTCCTGTTCGGGTCGCTGATCTTCTCGGTGATCCTGTGGGGGGTCATCGGCGTCGCCGCCACCCTCGCCGCGGTCGCGTTCTACACCCAGTACTCCACAGGCCCGGCCGGCCCGGCCGGCCCGGCCGGCGATCCGACCAACGAGCTCTGAACGCCGATCAGGGCAGGACGGTGTGCATCAGCATCACGTTGTACGCCGACCACAGCGAGAGGTTGTAGTACAGCTCGCGACCCGTGGACCACGGATGCAGGAACGGCGCATAGATGCCGCCGGGGAATTGCATGGATGACACGAGCATCTGCTCGGGTCCCCATGGCCCCTGCGGCGCCGGCGCGGTCCGCATCACGACATCGTTGTTGCCGTTGCAGTACAGCACCAGGTATTGCTTGAGATAGGTGTTGAACTGCGCCGACATCTCGCCAACAGGACCGGGGATGACCGGTGTGGCGGCGCCGGGGTTGCCCGCAACCCAGGAGTTGCTGTCCGAACTCCAGTACTCGTATTTGCTCAGATCCGGGATCAGGGCGGGCTGAACCCGCGCGATGAACGCCGAACCGCTACGCCCGTTCGGTGTGCCGAACGTGTAGAGGTAGGGGTCGCCGGGGCCGGGCTTAAGGAAGGCGCCCATCTGGAAGTTCTCGTTGCCGCCGCCCGGGGTGCGCACGGTGTTGGGATAGACACCCCAGGTCTCGCCGTTGTCGCTGGAGACCGCGATCGCCGAGTAGTTGGTGGTCCACGCGCCGTTGGCATCCCAGCTCTTGATGGACATGAAGTTCATGAACTGCTTGCCGCCGAAGCCGACACCGGCGGTGGGGATGATGCCGGTCTCCTCCGGGGCGGCGTTGATGCTGTTGATCACCTGCTTGGAAATGCCCTGGCGCCAGACCGGCGAGCCGGAGTAGGGATTGCCGGGCACGCCGTCGGCGACTGAGATGGTGTTCGCCAATGACCGGTCCTGGGTGCGGAAGAGGACGTTGTAGCGCCACTGCTTACCGGGAATCTGGCAGTAGCCGTTGGTGTCGCCGAACGCCATCAGCACCTGCTGGTTGGCGGGATCGCCGTTGTCCCACATGATTCCGAGGTCGGTGCCGGTGACAGCGAAGCGCTGGATGGTCCTGTTCGGGCTGTCCGGACCGGTGACCCAGCCGACGAGTGACGTGCCGGCCGGGGCATTGGACGGCGCGGGCTGGGCCGCCGGTGCGGGGGCGGGTGCGGGGGCGGGTGCCTGCTGGGCCGCCGGAGGCGTCTGGGTGGTGGTGCCGGGCTTCACCGGTGCGACGGCGCCCTGCTTTTGCACCTGACCCGAATTGGGGATGAGCGCCTTGATGATCGCCAATGGCAACTGGCCGAGTTTGGGCAGCGGGGCCTCGTCGTTGGCGCCGGCCGGTTTGTGTCCGATCGGACGGTCGAACGGGGCGATTCGCGACGGGTTCGGAATCTCGAAGGCTTGGTTGGGCAGCGGCTGCGCATCGGCCGATGCGCCCTGGCACGGCTCGGCCGACGCCGGTGGCGCCACGCACAGCGAGGCACACAGACCAAGGACGAGCACCGACGCCGTCGGTCGCGCGGGAATGCGGAGACGCGGCGCCACAGCACACCTTTCGAAGGGGCGAGACGTCCCAGTGACGCCAACGATTGATGCATGTGACGATAGGGATTGGTGGGACTTCTGTGACCGGTGGTGCGCGAAAAGGTATCCATCCGTGACCGTGTCGCAACCACCGCATCCGGTTACCGGCGAACGAACTTCCGGCCACGAAAAATCGACGTTTTGCCAACTTCTGCGTCGCACTGGGCAGACTGGAAGCGTGATTGCCCGCACGACAGCACTGGTGGCTGCGCTGTTCGCCGCCGCCGCCCTTGCGGTGGCCCCCAGTTCGGCCGCCCCCGGAGACCCGCCCGGCGCGCTGACATTCGGCGGTCTGCAGCGCACCTATGTGCTGCACGTCCCGGCGGGTCTGGCCCACCCCGCCGGGTTGGTGATCAACCTGCACGGAGCCGGGCAGACCGGGGCGGTGCAGGCGGGGGTGAGCAACTACAACGCCGTCGCCGACCAGTACGGGTTCGTCGTGGCCTACCCCGACGGCATCGACATGAGCTGGGCCGACGGCCGGGGCGCCTCACTGCCCGATCGGCAGGGGGTCGACGACGTCGGATTCCTGGCCACCCTCATCGACCAGCTCACCCGTGACTTCGGCATTCCGCCGGGCCGGGTCTTCGTCACCGGGATGTCGGCCGGGGCGTTCATGGCCAACCGATTGGCGTGCGATCGTGCCGACCTGGTGTCGGCCGTCGCGCCGGTGGCCGGCACGCTGAGCATGAGCATCGGGTGCAACCCGTCACGACCGGTGTCGGTGCTGGCAGTGCACGGCACCGCGGATCCGGTGGTGCCCTACACCGGCGGGGCGATGGTCGGCCGCGGTGGTCCCAGCGACGTCGTCAGCGCACCCTCGATGGCGCAACGGTGGCGTGCGCTCGATCAATGCCCCGGCGACCCCGCGGCCGACCCGGCCGGATTCACCGCGACCGGCTGTGCCGGTGGAACGAGGGTGGAATTCGTCAGCCTCGACGGCGGCGGACACGTCTGGCCCACCGGACCGGCATTCAACGCCTCGGCGGCCACCGGCCAGTTCTTTTCCACCGTGGCCTGACGAATTCTCTTGTTGCACAAGGTATATCAGTCGATTGACTGCCAGGTGCTCTCGAGCCACTGCAGGTAGCCGTGGTCGGCGGCACTCAGCGTGCTGACCACTATTGGGATGTGTGTGCGCCGCTCGGGGGTGTGTGGACGGTGCGGGCGCTGATGCCAGGCGTCGGTGCCCTCCCGGGCCCGCCAGTAGGCGTCACTCGCGCTGGGAAAGCGCGACGACCGCCGTGCCCGGGAGACCTCGGCGAGGCTGCCGTCGGGCTGCAGGAACCACAGTCTCCGGTCTTCGCCCACCAAGAGTGGACGGGCCCGCTTGCCCTGCCGTGGCACGTGGTGGTGCGCCCAAGCCGCCAACGCCTGCAGGTCGTCACACACCGCGTACGGCGGAATGCCCGGCAGGAAGAACCACGTCGCTTCGAACACCTCGGCCATCGCGCAACGGTAGCGACGGGCACTGACAAGACACTGACAAGATCAGCCAGGATCAGTGCCGCGCAGAACCGGTCAGCGACTGTCCACCGGGCGCCTGCAGCAGGCAGATCACCGTGCTCGGGTAGGGGTTGTTCGACGTGCGGTCCTGCTCGGAGTCGATGAGGTAGCTGATCGTGTACTGGCCGCCGCCGGTGTAGGCCGCCAGACCGGCGTTGCACTGCTCATTGCCGACGTCGGTCAGTGCGGCATTCACCGGAATCGGTGCCCGCAGGAACGCCTCGGCCTGGTGCGGGGCGGCGCAGTCGACGAGGTCGACCATCACCACGGCCGGATCTGTCGGCGGTGGGTCCACCAGGCAGTCCCCGGGCTGCAGGTCGACCCACCGGACCGTGCGTTGCGTCGCAGCGGCGGGTGCGGATTGCCTGGACGCGCTGGACGTTGTGGATGCGCTGGACGTTGTGGACGACGACGGGGTGAGCGTCGCGGTGGTGTACGGACTGCCGCCGCACGCCGCCAGTGTCAGCGCACACCCGGCCACGGCCCACTCGATGCCTCGCATACCGCCGTGTTTACCCGTTCATGCCGTTTGGGTACAGACCATGTCCGGAGGGGGTCGTGTGGTGTCCTGCGGCCGAGCAGGCCCGATCCAGGAGTAACTGACATGACGTGGAAGAGCATCGCCGCCACCGCCGCGATGGCCGTGGCTGCATTCGGCTTTGCGACGGGTGTGGCGCAGGCCGACCCGCACGGGCCGCCCGGGCCGCCGTGGCTGCCCGGTGATCCCGGACCGGGAGCCAATGTCGGCGCGCCGGGCAACCCGCTGCCACCTGGCCAGGGGTACCTGCCCCCGCCCGGACATCGCGGCGATATCGACGGCGTCGTTCCGGTGTGGGCTCCGCCGCCGCCACCGCCACCAGTGTGGGCGCCGTGGCTGCCGGTGGTGTGGAACGCCGACCTGCCGGGCTGGGGCGTGTGGTGGAACGGCGGTTTCCTGCAGCTGTGAGGTTCTGGCCGACGCCGTCCGTGCCATGATGGCCACACGGTTGCGATTTCGGCGCGCTTTCCGTCGCTAGCCGACGAAAAGCGCGCCGAAATCCCACGATTGGCAGTGAGGGGGCTCGTGGACACCTCGGTGGCGGTCGCGGTCGCGGTGGTTTTCGTGTGGCTGGGCATGGTGTTGGCCATCTCGTTCCTGGAGGCGCCGCTGAAATTCCGCGCGCCGGGCGTGACGATCCCGCTGGGGCTAGGCATCGGGCGGCTGGTGTTCCGGGCGCTCAATGCCTGCGAGATCGTCCTCGCCGCGGCACTGGTGGTCGCGCTGGTCGCCGGCACGCCGAGCGGCGGTGTCATCGCCGCGGCGTTGGCCGCCATCGGCGCCCTGCTGGTACAGGTGATCGGTGTGCGCCCGGCGCTGACCCGGCGCTCGGATGCGGTGCTGGCCGACGCCGGCCAGGCCGAAGCCGGCCGCTCGGGGGCCCACCTCGTCTACGTCGGGTTCGAGATCGTCAAGGTGGTGGCTCTGCTGGTCGCCGGCGTACTCCTGCTGAGCGGATAGCTAGTAACGGTAGTCGGCCAAGTCGGTGGCACCGCGGCGCTGGCCGCCGTCGAGCATCAACAGGGCGGGCACCATCTCACAGGTGACCAGACCATGCGTCCCCGTTACCTCATCGATCAGGTCGAAACAGCCGGCGATGACCTGCGGGGTGTCGACGACGATCGTGGTCACCGGCACCTGCCGGCCATACTGGATGATCTTGTCGCCATGCGGCTTGTGATCACCGTGGAAACCCCAGATTCCGCGCAAAACGGTTGCGCCGCTGACAGTTCCGGACTCCCACAGCTTGCGTACCAGGGCACGGTGGATCGGGACGCCGTCGTAGTGGGTGGACTCGGAGGTGTAGATCATCAGTTTCTGCCGCAGTTCGCGGCCATGGGCGTCGGTGGCCGGCAGCGCCGGCGGCCGCGCCAACAGCTGGCCGTCGCGTTTGCACACCTGGATCCGCTCGACGGTGATCAGCGGTTCGTAGAGCACCGACTCCAGGCCGGGCAGCACCTGTTGCACCTGTGCACGGGTGCCGACCGCGATGATCATCACCGGTACGTCGACGTTGCGGCTGAAGAAGTGCGCCCGGCGGCGCCGACCGTGAGCGGTCCCGTCGACGCCCAAGAAGACCGTGGCCCCGGCGAAGCCGTGCTGGTGCAGCAGATCGCAGACCGCGTAGAAGCCGGGCAGACCGTTCACCCGTCGGCGGCGGCCGATGTAGATCGTGAGCTTGACGGCATCGCCGTCGGGTAGCGGCAGCTGGGCCAGGTCGCTGCCGACGAGCTGCGCCCGTTCGAGGGTGATCAGGCCGCGCGGGGTCATCTCGACGACATCGGAGATCAGCGCGCCGATGACGTCCTCGGTGTCGACGGCGACGATCTCGACCGGCGGATCCTCCGACAGCGTCAGTGACTCATCGCTGCGGATCACATGGCGCGGCCCGAAACTGGCGATGCCACGCAGGAGCACGCTAGCGGCCACCTGGTGTTCGGCGTACATGTCGAGCATCGCCTCGGCCAGGAACTGTGAGCCCATTCGCGTGCGCTCACCGAAGTACGTGGTCAGCTTGAGGTAGGTCATATCAGGCTCGCGATCCACTGTCCGAGCATGACGGCGGGCAGGCCGAGCGCCACACTGACGACGAGGTTGGCCAGCGCCGGTTTGAGCTGGCGTTCCTCGGTAAGTCGCTGGGTTTCCAGCATCCAGGTCGAGAACGTGGTGTAGGCGCCGACGAACGCGGTGCCGGCCAGCAGGGCAGCCTCATGACTCAATGTCAGCCCGGTGATGAACCCCAGCAGCACCGCACCGGAGATGTTGACCGCGAGGGTGCCGAAGGGGAACGACCGCGCGGTGCGGCGGGCCACCGCTTTGTCGACCATGAACCGGGCCACCGCCCCGAACCCGCCGATGACCAGCACACCCGCCCATACCGCGACGTTCACGCGCGAAGCCTGACCCGGCGCACCATCACGGTCGCGGCATACACCGCAAGCAGGCCCGCGGCGATACTGACCACGGTGTAGCCGACGGCCAGGCCGTAGTGCTGATGCTCGATCATCCGGACTGTCTCGACCTGCATGGTGGAGAACGTCGTCAACCCGCCGCACACGCCGGTGCCGAGCAACGGACGTCGGTAGCTCGAGACCGGTAACCGTTCCAGCAGGCGGGTGGTGAAATATCCCAGCAGGAACGCGCCGACGATGTTGACCACGAACGTCGGCCACGGCCACCGGCCCGGATCGGGAACGGCGAGCGTCGCCAGCGCGGCGCGGGCGGCAGTCCCGATCGCGCCGCCGACGAAGATGGCCGCCAGTTCGCGGTTGTCATGGCCGAACACGGGCTACCCCCTTAACCGTCGGTGAATCCGCGAGCCAGTATCGCCCGCGGCGGGCAGAATTGCGTCCATGGCGGCCAACCCCCGCGCCGGTAAGCCGGCGCTTCCCGAAGACCTCGTCGATCTGCCCCATCTGGTGACCGCGTACTACGCGGTGCAACCGGACCCCGACAACGTCGACCAGCAGGTCGTGTTCGGTACCTCGGGTCATCGGGGCTCCAGTCTGGACGGGGCGTTCAACGAGGCGCACATTCTGGCCACCACGCAAGCGATTGTGGAGTACCGAGCTGGGCAGGGCACCACCGGGCCACTGTTCATCGGCCGCGACACCCACGGGTTGTCCGAACCTGCCTGGGTATCGGCACTCGAAGTGCTGGCAGCCAACGATGTTGTGGCCCTGATCGATTCGGCGGACCGCTACACTCCGACCCCGGCGGTCAGCCATGCGATCCTGGCCTACAACCGGGGCCGCAGCACCGATCTGGCCGACGGCATCGTCGTCACCCCGTCGCACAACCCGCCGCGCGATGGCGGGTTCAAATACAACCCGCCCAACGGTGGCCCGGCCGACACCGATGCCACCGGGGCAATCGCCAAGCGCGCCAACGAGATTCTGCGTGGCGGTCTGGCCGACGTGAAGCGGGTTGCGCTGGCCCGGGCGCTGCAGAGCGCCCAGCGCCACGACTACCTCGACGCCTACGTCTCGGATCTGCCCAACGTCGTCGACATCCACGCGATCCGCGCCGAGGGCATTCGCATCGGTGCCGACCCACTCGGTGGGGCCAGCGTCGATTACTGGGGTGCGATCGCCGAACAGCACAAACTGGACCTGACCGTGGTCAACCCGTTGGTCGATGCCACCTGGCGGTTCATGACCTTGGACACCGACGGCAAGATCCGGATGGACTGCAGTTCGCCCAACGCGATGGCCTCGCTCATCGCCAACCGCGATGCCTACCAGATCGCGACCGGCAACGACGCCGACTCCGACCGGCACGGCATCGTCACCCCCGACGGCGGGCTGATGAACCCCAACCACTACCTGGCGGTGGCGATCGACTACCTGTACTCGCATCGGCCGGACTGGCCAGGCAGCGTGGCGGTGGGCAAGACCGCGGTCAGCTCGTCGATCATCGACCGGGTGGTGGCCGGCTTGGGCCGCAAGTTGATCGAGGTGCCGGTCGGGTTCAAGTGGTTCGTCGACGGATTGATCGGCGGCACAATCGGATTCGGCGGCGAGGAGTCCGCGGGCGCGTCGTTCCTGCGGCGTGACGGTTCGGTGTGGACCACCGATAAGGACGGCATCATCCTGGCCTTGCTGGCCTCGGAGATCCAGGCCGTCACCGGTACTTCGCCCTCGCAGCGCTACGCCGAATTGGCCGCCGAGTACGGGGCGCCGGTCTACGCCCGGGTCGACGCGCCGGCCAACCGGGAGCAGAAGGCCCGGCTGTCCAAACTCTCTGCCGAGCAAGTCAGCGCCACCGAGTTGGCCGGTGAACCGATCACCGCCAAGCTGACCACCGCACCCGGGAACGGGGCCCCGCTCGGCGGGCTGAAGGTCACCACCGCCAACGGCTGGTTTGCCGCGCGCCCGTCGGGCACCGAGGATGTCTACAAGATCTACGCCGAGTCGTTCAAGGGTCCCGAGCATCTGGCGGAGGTCCAAGAGGCGGCCCGCGAAGTGGTGAATACAGTCATCTCGTGAGTTCTGTTGCGGAGGGGACTGTCCCGCCGATGACGTAGCCGCCCGGCTGCCCAGCGAGGTCTGGGTGCTGATCGCGGCCAACGTGGTCATCGCCCTGGGATATGGCGTGGTGGCGCCGGTGCTACCGCATTTCGCCCGCAGCTTCGGTGTCAGCATCAGCGCGGCGACCTTCGTCATCACCGCCTTCGCCTTGATGCGCCTGGTGTTCGCCCCGGCCTCGGGCATGCTCGTGCAGCGGCTGGGCGAACGGCGGATCTATGTCAGCGGCCTGCTGATCGTGGCCCTGTCCACGGGGGCATGCGCGTTCGCCCATACCTATTGGCAGCTGTTGGTGTTCCGCGCGCTGGGTGGGATCGGCTCGACGATGTTCTTCGTCTCGGCGCTGGGCCTGATGATCCGGATCAGCCCGCACGACGCCCGCGGCCGGGTGGCCGGCATGTTCTCCAGTGCCTTCCTGGTCGGATCGGTGGCGGGTCCGCTGCTGGGCAGCCTGACCGTTGGGCTGGGGCTCGCCGCGCCGTTCCTGATCTACGGCGTTGCGCTGTTGATCGCGGCGGCGGTGGTGTTCATCAGCCTGCGCCATTCCCAGCTCGCTGCGCCCGCGCCGGAAGACGAGCTGACCGTCACGGTGCGCGTCGCCCTGCGCCATCCGGCCTACCGGGCGGCGCTGCTGTCGAACTTCGCCACCGGATGGTCGGCGTTCGGACTGCGGGTGGCGCTGGTGCCGCTCTTCGTCACCGAGGCGCTGCATCGCGGGCCGGGTGTCGCCGGCGCAGCGCTGGCCACCTTCGCGGCCGGCAACGTCGCGGCGGTGATACCGTCAGGCCGGTTCTCCGACCGCACGGGGCGCCGGCCACTGCTCATCCCCGGCCTGGCGGTCTCCGGGGTGACGACCGCGGTGGTGGGGGCGGCGACCTCGCTGCCGCTGTTTCTGGCCGGTGCGTTTGTGGCCGGTGCGGCCACCGGCGTGTTCACCGCGCCGCAGCAGGCCGCGGTGGCCGACATCATCGGCAAGTCGCGCGGCGGCACTGCGGTGGCGACCTTCCAGATGATGTCGGACCTGGGGTCGATCGTCGGCTCGCTAGGGGTGGGGGAGATCGCCCAGCATTTGTCGTTCGAGTGGGCGTTCGCGCTCAGCGGGGTGATTCTGGTGCTCGCGGCGCTGGGCTGGGCGTTGGCGCCCGAGACCAGGGACCGCCCGCCGCTGGAACCCACCCCGGCGCGGTCATTGGGCCCGGAGGCGGCCGGCGAGCTCCCGTAGGGGGCTGTGCCGTCGAGACTGTACTCACGTAGGAGTAGTGCGAGTAGCGGCCTGCGTCAGCTCGATCTCGGTGCACTCTTGTCGCAATTCACCTGTTCTTGGCCGCGCTGACCAGCGATTTTGAGGCGCAGCTACCCGTGGTGTAACTTCGATGAGCACGACGGGGCTATGGCGCAGTTGGTAGCGCACCACACTGGCAGTGTGGGGGTCAGGGGTTCGAATCCCCTTAGCTCCACTTTTCGGACATCTCTGTGTCCTTGCTTGGGCCCGGATCGGCGCGCTGTGGGAATCTCGATGCGGACTCTGGAGCGGTTGCTCGCAGAGTGGCCTCATCATCGCCCCCGGGCTCGCACCGCGGCGTCGAGCAGAAGGTCAGTCAGCGCGATCGTCGCGGGTGACATCCGCGTCGCTGAGGGTGACGCGAGAAACACCTGCCATATCACCGGATCGTTCAGCCTCACCGACGGCAGGTCGGGCGACTTTCGCGCCTCCGATACGGGCGGGTCGGCACCGACGGTGCGGAACGCATCGTCGACGAGACGTCGCAATCCGAACCCGGGCGGGAAGCCGACAAATTCCTCGTCTGCCAGATCGGCGATGTTGACGGTCTTTCGTGCGCCATCCTGTGATCGCGGCAGCAGACGAACACCATCGGCTCTTCGAACAGCAACCGCATGTCGAGTTGCGGTGGGAAGCGGTCAGGAACCGACACCAGCGCTAGATCGAGTGAGCCTTCGATGAGCGCCGCCAGGTACGCAGACGCACCGGACTGGCTTAGCCGAAGTCGCAGGCGCACGTAGGGTGCAGGCGGTGGAGGTCGCCGAGAGCGTGGGCGACGTCCATCGGCCCGAACGAAATCAGGGATCCGAACTCGACTGTGCCGGAGAGGGTTCCGCGAAACTCGTCGACCGAACCAACGGCCGCACGCACACTGCGCCGCACCTCCCGTGCGTGGATGCGGAATCGTTCACCCGCCGGCGTCAGTCTGATCTGCTGCCGGGTCCGATCGAACAGGGCAATACCGAGTTCGCGTTCCAGTTTCGCGATCGAGGTCGACAGCGCCGATTGCACGACGTGGAGGCGTCCCGCGGCGCGGGTGAAGTTCAATTCGTCGGCAACCACGACACCGGTTGTCTTCCGGTGCGCTCTCTTGTGAACCTCCGCTGGCTAGTAGAAGACCGAATGGCAAAGGCGGGCAACGGTCGTCGAGGCGGGCGCTACTGTCGATGCTGCACGTGACACAAACGACCGCGACAGGAGATTGTCATGGCTGACCTCGACGAGCTGGTCGAAGAAACCGCGAAAGAACTGCTGAAGGCGATCCGGGATCAGGCGCCCAAAGCCAGCGACTCCAAGCTGGTCAATCTGGCTCAGGCCTTCTCGATCATCATGTCCATCGATGCGGCTGTTGACCTGGGCGAGAACGACGAGGACGAGGACGACCTGTGGGAGATCGAGCAGGACGACGAGCCGGAGCGGTCCGATCACGCTGACGAGCTGATCGTGAGTGGTCACTCCTCCTAGCCCGCCCGCAGTATCTCTTCGATCTCGTCTAGCGGCTTGCCGATCAGGCGGCTGACGATCGTTGCGTACGGCTCGGGCAGTACGGCACGGCCTTCGGCCGATCGCAGTTCGTAGACGCCTTCGCTGATCGGCAGTGCCTCGACATCGGGGCTGAAGCCGAGCTGGTAGAGCGCAGGGCCGGGCAGTGGCGCTCGCTGCACGCTGCGCGCCGCCGACCCCCAGATGAACACCAAGTATTTCTCGGCCAACTCGTAGCTGGAAAACCTGGCCGTGTCGTTAGCGCGCTGGCGGCGGTCGTTGACGGTGTCCACCACCCACCAGTCGCCGTCGTGCCGAAGGTGCACTGAAGAGTCACTGGAGCTGAACAGGATTGCGCAGTCCGCGCAGTCCGTCGACACCGACACCTCGGTCAGCCCGGCAACCTCTGACCAGTGGATCCAGTTCCGGGAGAGCCGCTCGAAATCCGCCGGGTCTGTCACCGGTAGGTCAGGAACCCGGAGTCGAGCAACGCCTGGACCGGTGCATCCTTGCCGTTCGCGTCGGTGATGCGGTACTGGATACCGCCACCGGGCTGTCCAAACCACGGTGCGGCCTGGGACTGTTCGATCCGGAGTCCGGGCGGCAGGTTCGCCGGGTTGGCCACGACGTACTCGAAGTACGGCGCCACCTGGCTGGCCGGCGGCAGCGACAGCTGCGCGAAATGCGTACCCGCCGGAGCCAGGAACGAGCCACCCGAATAGCCCCAGCGTCCCAACGGCGTGCCGGCAGGCAGGGTGATGTTGGGGACCACAGTGCCCGGGATGGCATACGGCTTGCTGGGGTCGCTGTCATCCGGGTAGATCAATCCCTGTCCAGCCGAGCCGATTTCATCGCAGTTGACCGTGCAGGGCGGCGGCGCGGTGACAGGGAACACCGGCGTGTAGCCGAGGAACAACCATGAGTCCGTTGGCAGCGGAGCCGATCCGGGTGCGCCGGCCCGGCCGAAGAACAGTCCGCCGCGGCCGCCGAGCCCGCCGGTGCCGCCCACCGTCGGAGGTTCGCAGGTGGGCGCCGACAGGCACTGCACGGAGCCGGGCCCACCGATGCCGCCGCGACCGCCCACGCCGAAGAAGAAACCGCTGGCTCCGCCTCGGCCGCCGTTGGCGCTGGTGGCCCCTGAGCCGCCTTCGCCACCATTACCGAACAGCAGACCGCCGCGGCCTCCGTCACCACCGGTTCCGGCGTTGACCATGCTCGAGCCGCGCCCACCCGCGCCGCCGTTGCCGATCAGTCCGGCGTTGCCGCCGACGCCACCGTTGTAGCCGGCACCGCCGTTTCCAAACAGCAGGCCGGCGCGGCCACCGTCGCATTTGACGCCCGTCGCGCAGGTGATGCCGTCGAAGCTGAACCCGTTGCCCACCAGCAGCCCGGCGTCGGGATGCGACAGGGTGCCGTTGGAAACGAAGATCGCGAGGATCGAACCGGAGGTCCAGCTGGTGATCGCGGTGGCCTGCGGCACGGTGTTCGCGGACGGCGGTGTCACGGTCACCGGGGCATCCGGCGTCGTTGCCGAGCTGACTTTCGGCGCGGTCACCGTGCGAGAGCTGCGCCCCGCTGCGCCCGTCGCGACGTCGGCCGCTGAGACGGCATCGGCACCCGCGCCGGTCGCCGCCGCGGGTCGCGGCGTGATACCTGCCGAGGCCTTGGGTGAATGGGACGTCGCACTCTGATGCGCCTGGCGAGCCGAGCCGCCTGTCGAAGACTTCGGTGCCGACGCGCTGCTGGTCGAACCGTTGTCGCTCGACGGGTTATCGGCCCACGCGACGCCGAGTGCTTGCGGACCCGCCAGGGCTACCCCGGTGACGACGACAGCTGCCGCCAATCGGGTGGCGAGCCAGGGTGCCGAGGGCTGGTGATCCGACGATCCCGACTGCGACATGGGAGGACCTCACGGGGCTTGCGGTGACAGTTGAGTGGAAACTAACAGCGCGCTCGCAGGTTGTCCGGGGAATCTGTCAAGAGCGTCAATTTCGGCCGGGAACGTCATAAATCCCGGACAAGCCGACCGTGCGGATGCCAAGCTAACGGCAATGCGTCGACGACTTCTGTGCCTTCCGGTCATGGCCGTCGGGCTCATGCTGGGGTTTCGGGCTGCGCCCGCTGAGGCCGTCGAGGCCTGGGAGTGCGACATCATGATGCCCGCGGCCGACCGGATCGAGACGGCCCTGAACATGGTGTCGCCCAACGGGACCCCGTTCTACGTCGCCGGCCAGCTCCGCAATGCCCTGTCCCCGTTGTACGGTTTGACCGCGCCCACTTCGGTCGACCTGCGGATCCGGTCGGTTCTGGTGGCAGCAGACATCGACAACTCCGATCCCTACCGGCCTGCCAGCCCGGAGCAGCTGGCCACCGATCTGGCTACCGCGCGACAGGACCTGGCTGCGGTCCGCGCGGACTGCGCGCCCTGACTCACCGTCCTGCGGGGCGATGCCGCAGCGACAAGCGCTGTGCCCCAGGCCAGATCGCCATTGCCGCCGGTGACGCACAGAACGTGTCCTCGGCCTGGTAGACATCCATGTCGATGGCGTGCAAGCCGTCTTCCTGGTGTGCCCGGCAGTTCACCGTCAGCACCTGGTGGGTATCGGGGTCCACCTGTTCGACCTCGATGGTGATGACGATGACCAGGGTGTAACCGGCACCGGTCGGCAGGTAGAACGTGAGATCCCGGCTCGTCAATGCGCCGCCGTTGCTTACCGCGTAACCGTCGCCGCTGGGATAGACGGCCTGGCCGACCATCTGGGTGCGTTCGTAATGGCGGCGATCACCCGGGGCCCGCCACACCGAGAACCTGGTGTTGGGGGTGCCGTTGAAGAGGTTCTGCCCCATGGGAATAATCAGTTCTGCACGGCCGTCGCCGTCGACGTCCTCCAGGCCCACGCCGCCCGGGCTGGACGGCTCCAGCAATTCGTTGATGGTTTGCACCACCTCGCCGGTCGAGTCGGTGACCGTCACCTTCACCGCGCGCGGTTCCGGCAGTTCCGGCACGCTCCAGTAGTTCACGGCGAAGTCGAGGTCACCGGAATGCAGGCTGCAGTCCACCTTGGGTGTCCTACCGCTCGGGGTGATCACGGCCCCGCTCTGGGGGCACGGCGGCAGCAAAGTGTCGGCGACCACCTTGGGGGACAATGCAACCGAGGTGACAACCAGGACGGCGGCCAGCGGCAGGGCGAGCCGTTTCACGGCACCTAACCTTTGGGCGCCGGCTTGCCGGGTGGAGGCGGCGGTGGCGGAGCGCCCGGTAGCTGCTGTTCGGTCGCCTGCTGGCTACCTGTCTCGGGGCCGATATCGGTGACCTGCCAGGAGTCTCCGGACTTGGCGACGGTGACCCGCAGCAGGATGATCGACACCTTCGGGGTCGGGTTCTGCAGATTGCGGGTGGTCTGATGTGCCGACACCACCACCCGGTAGGTTCCGTCGGACTGCAACACCGCATCGGTGGCCAGCACCTCGCCGGATGAGCTGACCTGTGCCTGCAGCATGATGCTCTTGAGCAGGTCGGTGGCGTTGACGTACTTGTCCTTCAGCGGTTGCGACACACCGTCTTCGACGGACTTGAAGAATGCATCCGGGTCTTCGAAGGTGTACGTCAGCGACTTGAGCGCGTAATCCCTCGCCAGCTTGGCTGCCGCGTCGTGATCGGCCTGCGACCGGCGGATTTGAGCGAGTTCATGACTAACCTGCTGATACTTGGTGTACGCGAAGGCGCCGCCCCCGATCGCAGCGATCAGGAGCAGGGCCGCAACCCACTTCAACGGCTGCCGGGACGGGGTGGTCTCAGCCGGTTCCTCGACGGCCACCGCCGTGTCGGCCGGTGCGGTGTCTTCGGCGCTGTCGTCGCCGGTTGTTGGGGTAGTCATAGCCATTCTTTCTGCGCGGGTGCGCGTTCACTGTCCCTGGTGCCATTCGGGAACGTTGAGCTGAACCCGTAGTGCGCCTTGGTCATTGAAGGTCGATTCCCAGAAGTCCAGCCAGTGCCCGCCATCGACCTTGACGTCGTGCAGCGGTGCGACCGCCGGCTGCAGGACGGTGGCAAAGGTACCGAGCGGTTCGGCCAACTCGTCCATGTACTCGCTGATCTTGGCGATCAGGACTCCGCCGGGATCGCCGGGCCCCAGCAGACCCGAACCGCTGTAGGACAGATTCTCGAATTCTTTGACCAGGCGCAGGAAGGCCGGCACCGTCTTCGGTAGCAACGTCCCGGTCTGACTGATCACCTGGCCGGCATCGACGGTGCCCAGATTCGAGGTCAGCGCCGAGATATTGCTGAACAAAGTGGTCAGGATCTGCTTGTCGTCGCGGACCACCTTGGCGGCCAGACCGGCAGTGGTCGCCAGCGAGTCCAGGGTGCCGTCGTTACCGTCCAACGCCTCCGACACGTTGGTGACGATGGTGCGCAGGTCGTCGGGGTTGAGCGCGGAGATCAGGGCGTTGACTTTGGTCAATAGTTCACTACCGGTGACCATTGGCGCCACCCGATCGGCCGGGATTACCGCGCCGTCGGAAAGATAGGGGGGTGCAATCACTTTCGGCTTGAAGTCAACGTACTGCTCGCCTGCGGCAGAAAGATTCTCCACCGCGATCCTGCTGTCGGCGGGAACTTGGCTGGCCTGATCGATGTCCATCGACACGGCCAGTCCGGTGGCCGTCGTCCGGATGCCGGTGACCCTGCCGATCTTGATTCCCCGCATGGTGACGTCGGAGGTGGGCAGCAGACCGCCAGAAGTGTTGAGCAGCAATGTCAGTCGGGTGACCTTCTTGGTCGGACTGATATCGAGCACCCCGATCGACATGTAGAGCGCGCCGAGCAGTGTCATCACCGCCAGCAGCACCAGGGTGGTGCGGGCGTTGAACTTCACGGCAACAGTCCCATCGTCCGCATCGCCGAGACCGCCTGATCAGCCTTGTCCGCGGGATCGACGCCTTCGCTGCCGGCTGGTGGCCGAAGTTCCGAAATGGTGTACCGGGGGCCGCCCTTGCCGAAGAACGGAATGAGTTTGTCGCGCACCAGGGCGTTGAGTTTGTCTGCGATCACCGGGATCGTGGTGTCGACGGTGGCCATCGTCCCGACCAGAGGCGTGATGTAGGACAGCATCTGCATGACGTCCCCGGTGATCGGGTTGATCACATCGCCGCCGAGCTTGCCGAGGTCCTTGGAGTCGGCCACGAGGTTGAGGATCCCGAGGGTCACCGCCGAGAGACCCCCCAGCTTGGCGGGACCTTCGGTGACCAGCCGGTTGAACACCGCGGTGTTCGACGACAGGGTGGAGCTGATGTTCTCCAGGCTCAACAGGATTCCGCTCATCGTCTCCTGATTGGCGGCCAGGTCGTTGAGAATCCCACCAATGGTGCGCTGGATGTGAGTCAGCTCGTTGGGGTCCTTGGGGAACGCCCTGTTGGCGTCGATCACCGCAGTCTGCAATGTACCGATCGCCCCGCCGGCCATCAGGTTCGACACCGAGCGCAGCACGTCTTCCACGTTGGTGGCCGGTGCGGTGTTGCGCAGCGGGATGGTGTCGCCGTTGCGAAGCGTCAAGGACGACGGCGTGGCAGGCGGCAACAGTGCGATGTAGACGTCCCCGAGCGGGGTGGCCTGTCGCAGCTCGGCGCGGGTGTTGTCGGCCAGCGTGGTGTCACCGGCGACGTCGACGTAGGCGACGGCCGTCGAGCCGTCGAGTGCCACGTGGTCGAGCACCCCGACCTGGATGCCGCCGGTATCGACCTTGGCTCGGGCGGGAAGATTGAGCGCACTGGAGAATTCGATCTTGAGGCGGTACGGATTGGCGGGGGAGTAGGCGCCGGGCACCGGCATCCGGGTGGGATCCAGCGAACACCCCGCAGTCAGTGTGGCGGCGAGGCCGACCGGCACCGCGCACCCGATCGATATCAGCTTTCGTAGCAGACGTCGTGTCATCCCAGTGCCGCCCCCAGGATCAGATCGGTGAGTCCGAGGGTCACCGGGTCCGAGGAACTGCCCGACGCGCAGGCAGCGGCCGCACCGGGGGTCCGGCGCTGCTTGAGTACCTCGCAGATAGCTCCGGCCTGCGTCGGTGCGATCGATACCTGGGGCGGGATGTACGTGACATTATGTGTGCCCCAGGATGTTTCGTAGATATCGGTGAACCACCGGGTGAACTGCGGCCAGGTGTTGATCATCGACAGAATGGTCTTGTTGTGGTTGTTCAGCAGATCTCGGATCCACGGAACCAGCTTGTCGCCGATGTTGCGGTACAGCCTCGGCGCCAGCCGGGTCGACGCCTCGACGAGGATCGGGAGCAGGTGTGAGACATTGGCCAAGGCGGCGGAAATGTTGTCCGACAACGCCTCGATCAGTGCCACCATCGCGGGCAACGACTGGATGACCGAGGCGAAGGTGTCCCAGTTCTTGAGGAAACCTGAGGTGAAGATCTCGCTGTTCTCGAACAGCCGCCGGTAGTCGGTGTCGGCCTGGTACGGATCGGCCAGCATGGTGACAAGGTTGCGCAGGGTCTCGTTGAGCTGCGTGCCGGTGCCGTTGAGTGAGCGGCTGGCTGCGGACAGGCTGTTGTTGATCGCTTGAACACCGGGTGCCTGCGAGGCATCTTTGCCCGGATGGGGGCCCAATATCGTGTCGGCGAGATTGCCCACCGCGGCGAAGGTTTCGCTGACGCTGATCGGAGTCCGGGTATTGGCGAGCTTGATACACCCGGGCCCGGCGAACTTCGGGCCGCCCGTATAAGCCTTGGTCAATTCGATATGGCGGTCGGTGACGATCGACTGGGAATAGGTGACCACCCCGACGTCCGCGGGCAGATCCAGGTCGGCGGGCACGGTGAAGTCCACCTGGACGTGGTCGGGCTTGTTCTCGATCGAGGTGGTGGAGCCGACGTCGATTCCCAGGAGGGCGACCTTGTTGCCGACGTACAAACCGACGGCGTCGCTCAACTCGGCGCACATCGCCTTGGTGTTGTTCACCGTGGGCATGACGAACTTTGCCCCGGTGACCGCCGCGACCGCGACGGCGGCGACCACGGCCAGCGCCGCGGTGGCCCGCAGCGGCGAATTCAGGCGGGCTCGAAGCGTCGAGATCGGTGTCATCTCAACAGTTCCTCATGATGTTCGGCAGGCACAGATCCTGACCGGGCACCAATTGGTTGCCCTTGTCGATGACCACCCCGTTGCCGCTGAGCATCGGCATCACGATGTTCAACGCCTGGCCCATCGCGTCGGCAGCCTTGCCGAGCTGGTCCGGGTGGGCGTACAGCGTGTCGATGATGTCGTCGATTCCGTTGATGACAGGCGCCAGGTCGCGGGCGTACACCGTCGTGAGCCGGTCCATGATCCGGGCCAATTCTTTGACCAGGCCGAAGAACTCGATGATGTCCACCGAATCGGCGGTGTATCCCTTGCCCAGGATGTCGAGCTGCTGCACCAGGGTGACCAGTTGTTTGCGGCCGGCGACCATGGCGCCCATGCTGTCGGCGACGAACCCCAGGCTGCGGTGGAATTCGGCGGTCGAGCCGCTCAAGGACGAGGTGAGATCGTTGGCCGCCTGCAACAGATTGCGGATGGCGTCGGGATATCTGCCGGCGGCGTTGGCGACTTCGGCGAATGTGTCGTGGATGACCTGGCCGTCGACTTCCTTGATCACCGGCGTCGCCGCCTGGATGATGTCGTTGACCTCGAACGGAAGTGAGACACGCTGCGGCGGAATCACATTGCGGCCCAGCGGCATGTCGCCCTTGGGATCCAGGGCGACATAGTGGCCGCCCAGCGGGGTCAGCAGCTTGACGTCGAGGGTGGAATCCGAACCGACCTTGATCGACCGCTCGACATCGAACGTCATCTCCACCAGTGCGCCGTCAAGTCGCACCCCGGTCACCTTGCCGACCGTGATCCCGGCGATGCGCACCTGATCACCGGCTCGGATGCCCGCAGAGTTGGTCAGATGGGCGGTATAGCCCGATTCACCGCTCGGATTCAGATACGCGGCGGCGGTCGCGGCTAGCGCCGCAATGATGACGACCAGCCCGATGATGCCCTGTCGGCGGCTTCGGGCGGCGGCCGTGTGCTCGTCGGGAATGCCCTGCCGGGGCCCTAGCCACGCCGACAGATCGATGCGCCTGCTCAGCGCGCCGAGCCGATTCCGTACAGAGATCATTTGCAGATCACCAAGTTCTGTTGCGCGAATGACACTTGGCCGATGCCGGGCAGCGTGAGCTCACCGTGCGAGCAGATGAACGTCGGCGTGGCAGGCTTGTCATCGATCAGGGTGTCGCGCACTCCCTGGATCAGGGACGGCACCAGCGACAGGCCGGCGATGATCGTCGGGGTCTGGGGCCACATCCGTGCCGTCAGGTCATACATCGGCACGGTCTGGCCATCGAACAGACGCTCCAGATACTGCATGATGTGGGTGGTGTTGCGCAGCACCGGAAGTCCGACATCGAGCGCGGACCGGAACTCCGCGGCCTTGGAGCCGAACTGCGTCAGAACGTCGTTGAGGACGGCGATGAGTCCGAACAGCTGCTGCGATTTGCCACCAAGGTCCTGGGAGATCGAACTGAGGTTTCTGATGATCGCGGTGATGACGGCCTTCCGGTCGGTGGCCAGTGTGGAGATGACGTCCAGGTCGTGCAGGAACGGTCCCACCCCGTTCTCGTCGCCCTGGATCAACTTCAGCAGGTTCTCGCCGAGCAGATTGAACTGGGCGGGGTCAACGGTCTGGAAGATCGGCCGAAAACCGTTGAACAGCTTGGCCACATCAAACGACGGGATAGTTTGTCCCACGGGGATGTCGCCTCCGGCGGGCAGGCGCTTGTCCGGTGTGGCGGGTTGGACGAGCTCCACATACCGCTGACCGATGAGGCTCTGATAGCGCACCGCCGCGACGGTGTTGGTGAACAGCGGCTGGTTGTCCTGCGCGGTGAAGTCGACTTTCGCGATCCGCCCGTCAAGCCGGATGGTCTCGACCTTGCCGACCTGCACCCCGGAGATACGTACGTCATCGCCGACATACAGTCCCGAGACGTCGGTGAACGCCGCCGTGTAGCGGGACACCGTTCCGTTGATGGGTGAGCGCAGCGCGGTCACCACGATCAGCGTGCATACCACCGCGACCGCGCTGAAGATCGTCAACCACACCAATGCCTTGCTGACACTTCTCATCCGCCCGCTCCCGGCGGCGGTGCGGTGGCCGGTTCGAGTGCGGCCGGCAGTCCCGGCATGGTGTCCATGATGACCTCGATCTGCAGCCGAACCTTCCCGTCGACCATCGGGAACGCGGCGCTGGTGCGGTCGATCAGGCCGGAGAGCCGGTCGTAGGCGGGGGCCAGGCTCCCCAGCATGTACATGCGCGGGAGCAGAATGTTGCGCAGTGCGTCGGCCAGGGGGACGAGCCAGGAGATGTTGCGGGCGAATACCGCGTCGGTGTTGTAGAGCAGTTTGGCTGACTGGTCGAGGATCACGTTGATGCGCTGCACGCCCTCTGGCTGCGCCAAGAAGGACATGCCGTTGAGGAGTTCGTAGGCCAGGTTGATCAACGGCACCGCGTCACTGGCCCCGTTGATCACCGAGGCGAACACCGAAAGGGATTGCGAGAACGGCACCGTCTGCGAATCCGCGAGCATCTTGGCCAGGTCGAAGAATGAACGTGTCACCGGCTCGGTGAGATCCGAATGTCGGCTTACCACGGCGATGATGTGCTCGACGTCGGATGAGTCGATGATCTGACCGAGGCGCTGGCCCTGGCGCAGCAATCCGGTGATGGAAGTGGGCGGCACGTCGGAGTTGATCAGTAGTGTCTGGTCGGCTCGCAGCCTGGGGCCCGAGCCGGTGCTGACCAGTTCGACGGCCGCCAGGCCAAAGGTGTTGGATGACACGAACTTCGCGGTGGTGTCGGCAGCGAGCGCAGTGGCTTGGTCGGGCTCGAGTCGCAGTGTCATCTTCTGTTTGTTGTAGCCGGTGGTTTCCAGGCTGCCGACCGATCCGATGGACAGGCCGCGGAACTTGACCTCCGCGCCGGGGGTCAGCCCCTCGCCGAGGGTGTCGGCGATGACCGTCACGGTGAAGGTTTTGGTGTATCCGCCGGTTCCGAGCTGGTAGAGCCCGATCCCGGCGATGCCGAGGACCACCGCGGCGATGAGGCCGCGGAGGCGCAACGTGCGCATACTTGGCGCTCGCGAGCCTTGGTCAGCAGCGGGCATGGCTATCCAGAGATCCGAACCCCGGGGGTGTTGCCCCAGAACAGCAAGGTGAGCACCATGTCGGCGGCTACGACGGTGACGATGCTGGCGCGGATGGCCCGCCCCGACGCCCGCCCGACACCTTCGGGTCCGCCTTCGGCGTAGTAACCGTGATAGCAGTGGATCGCGATGATCAAGGTGACGAAGATGGCCGCCTTGAGCACCGAGAAGACCACGTCCGACGGCTGCAGGAACGAGTCGAAGTAGTGGTAGTAGGTGCCCGAGGATTGCCCGTGCAGCACGTTGACCACCAGCACGCAGGACAGGTAGCTCAACGCCAGCGTCACGACGTACAGCGGAACGATGGTCAGCATGCCGGCGATGACGCGCGTGGTCACCACGAACGGGATCGACCGGATGCCGAGTGCCTCCAGCGCGTCGATCTCCTCGGAAATCCGCATCGCCCCGATCTCGGCGGTCATCCGGCACCCGGCTTGGGCGGCGAACCCGATGCCGGCGATCATCGGTGCCATCTCGCGGGTGTTGGCGTAGGCGGAGACGAAGCCGGTCAGCGGGCCCATGCCGACCATGTCGAGGGCGCCGTAGCCTTCGATGCCCACCGAACCGCCGACTGCGGCGCCCATGAACACCAGCACGCCGATCGTGCCGCCGCCGACGATCAATGACCCGTTGCCCCACATGATGTCCACCAGCAGCACCCCGGTCTGATGCCGGTAATGCTTGATGGTCGCGGGGATGGCGCCGAGCACCTGGGACAGGAATGTGACCTGGTGGCCCAGGCGCTGGATGATCGAGTCGCTTCGCCCGGCGACCCACAGGGGGGCTCGCAGGGGGGTGGGGACATAGCGCGACGGTGTCGCCATCAGCCCACTCTCAGCGGCATCGACATCGACAAGCCTTGGGTGATCAGAAGATTCAGGCCGAACACGGCGACCACACCGATGACGACTGACGCGTTGACCGCATCGGCCACACCGCGCGCACCGCCCCTGGTCTCCAGACCGCGCTGACATGCCACGAGGATCACCACGATGCCGAACAGCCAGGTCTTGATGACGGCCACCACGACGTCGGTGACGCTGGCGAACGAGGCGAACGAGGCGATGTAGCTGCCCGGAGTGCCGGACTGGAAGCCGACGTTGATCGCGTAACCGGCCGCCAATCCCATGAAGATGATGAAGGAACACAACACGGGTGCAACGAACACGATCGCCGCCAGGCGCGGGGTGACAAGTCGCTGAATCGGATCGACGCCCATGACTCGCAGGGCGTCGACCTCTTCCCGGATGGTGCGGGTGCCCAGATCCGTGGCCACCGCTGAGCCGGCCGCCCCGCCCAGCAGCAGCGCCGCCACGATCGGGGCGCCCTGCCGGATCACGCCCAGACCACCGGCCGCGCCGGACACCGAGGAGGCGCCGACCTGGGAGATGAAGTTGCCGACCTGCACCGCCACGATGACGCCGAACGGGATGGAGACCAACAGCGCCGGGATGGCCGTGACGCTGATGATGAACCACGCCTGATTGATCGTGTCGCGCCACGGATGACGCAGCCGGATGAGGTCCTTGCCGAGGTGAGCGAAGGCCAGCACCCCGAGTTCGAAGAATCGGCCCAGCGTCTTCAGCGACGAGTCGAACTGGTTCAGGCCGTAGTGCAGCGGCCTGCCCAGCGGGCCGCGTAGCAACGTGGCGGCCAGTCCGGCGGCCGGCGTCGCTGCGGCGAGGCCGCCGGGGAGGCCGTCGGTGCGCTCGTCGTGGTCAGGGATGGTGACGTCGTTCGTCGCGACATCCAGGTCCACATCGACATCCACGTCGGTTTCGACGCAGGAAAGTGCAGTGCCTTCCGTCTCGGCCGCTGTTGCGTCATCGACACCTGCGGTCAACGGCCGGCACCTCCTTGAATGCGGTCACGCCTTCTCCCTGGCAACGACGCGAGCGTGTCGACGCGATCACCCGTACATCGGGGTATGTGCGTTCTAGCAGTGACAGCAAGCACCTGTTCATCGAAGCAATTGAGTGTGACGTAGGCCTCATTTGAGAGTCAAGCATCGGTACCGGTCGGCGTCATAAGCATGTGGACTAGGTGAAAGGTGGCTGTGAATGCTCGGCTGATCGGGACTGGCGGCCTCGGATCGCGGGTGCTGCCGCGGCCGCAATCGCCGCCGACTGCCACTGCCAGCGAAGTCGGCGATCCCGAGACGATCAGCTGGCGCCGCCGGTACCGCCGGAGCCGCCGGTACCACCCGTACCGCCCTGACGTCCGCTCGCGGCATGGCCGCTCTGACCTGATTGGCCGGCGGTGCCGGTGGACCCGGATCCGCTGGTGCCGCCGGTACCTCCGGTGCCGCCTTGGCCGCCCGCGCCGCCGGTACCCGCCACCCCGGATCCGCCGCTGGTGCCCGGTGTGCCGGAGAGGAAGGAGCGCCCACCGGTACCGCCTTTGCCGCCTTGGCCGCCGTTACCACCGGTCCCGCCCGTCCCGCCTGCTCCACCGGTGCCGCCTGCGCCCGTGGTCCCGGTCGGGTACATGCTGGTGCCGCCGGTGCCTCCCGCGCCGCCCTGGCCACCGGTGGCGCCGGTCCCGCCATTCGCGCCGTTACCGCCCAGTCCGCCCTGTCCGCCGTTACCGCCGAACAGGCCGCCGCGGCCGCCGTTGCCACCGGCTCCGCCGTCACCGCCGTCGCCGCCGGCGGCACCCGTCCCGCCGGTCCCGCCGGTTCCGCCGTTGCCCGCGACGCCGGTCGTCGCCCAGGTGACGCCGCCGGTTCCGCCCTGTCCGCCGGAGGCCCCGGTTCCGCCGGTTCCACCGGTTCCACCGTCACCGCTGATCGCAGTTCCCGTGGAGCCGACGCTGGCCACCCCGCCGGTTCCGCCCTGGCCGCCGGGGCCACCGAACGCGCCCGCGCCGCCGGCTCCGCCATTGCCTCCAGTGGCGTTGCCGCTCAAGCTGAATGCCCATCCGCCGCCGCCGCCGGTTCCTCCGATGGGCGTCACGAACAAGAAGTTGTATTGTCCGCCCGGCGCGCCGGTTCCGCCCGCGCCGCCGATCTGATCCCCGATCCCACTCGACGACGTGCCCGAGCTGCCGACATAGGCGAAACTGCCGTTCGGCGTCGATGGGTTGACGCCCGCGGATCCCGGTATGCCGTCTGCGCCGTTGCCGCCGTCGCCGCCGTTACCCCACAGCAGTCCGCCGTTGCCGCCACGGCCGCCGGCCTGGCCCAAGGTGTTGGCGTTGCCGCCGTTTCCGCCGTTTCCGAACAGGCCCGCGTCCCCGCCGGTGCCGCCGTTGGCCCCGTTGCCACCGTTGCCCCAGAGCAGGCCTCCGCGGCCGCCGTTGCATGCTGAGCCGACGCAGTTCGCGGCCGCGTCGACGCCATCACCGATGAGCCCGAGGAAGGGGCCGTTGCTCGCCACGGCGAACGCCGTCGTGGCTCTGGCAGCGGCCACGGTGGTTGTCGGCATTGCTGTTTCGGCGGTCCGGGCCGAGTGGCCGGCGGTACACGAGCCGTGGGTGGTCACGACACAGCCGGGACTGGGCTGCGAAGGGGTGGCCGCAGCGGTGGCGGCCAGGAACAAACCGCCGCTGATCGCCGCAGCGCCCCAGAGCGCGGTCATGGTGAGGACACGAGGCAATGAATGCGATGTCCCGGGGGCCACGCCCGCCTCCTTTCACGCATCATCCGCCCCGAAGTCGGGCGCCCCCGCGATTTCCGACGATCGTTACAGTATGTTGCGACAAGCCGTCTGCCTAGCGTTTCAGCAAATTATCTCGACGGCAATCAAATGGCCAGAAACCAGAGTTACTCGCGGTATCTGGTCAAAATGCGAAGTATGGTGCGCCTACGGCTAATTCATCAGACGTGGTTGAAGCATTGCGGTCACTGGCCACATGCGAAATGTAGACGCCGTGGTGTGTACTGCTGGGGTGGACGCCAATACGCGGCTTGCGGCCGAACGCAATCGATTGGCCTTGGAGCGGACCTTGATGGCGTGGACGCGGACCAGCACCTCGCTGATCGCGTTCGGCTTCACGATCTACCAGATTTTCCGGTACCTGTCGGAGAACGATCGTCTTCGCGACCCGTATGTCAGCCCGCAGATCTTCGGCTTCGCGATGATCGTCATCGGGCTGGCCGCGCTCATCCTCGGCTGGGTCCAGCACCGCCAGGAGTTGCGCGCGCTCAAGGTCGAGTTCGGCCCGATGCCGTATTCGATCGCCTCGATCGTGGCCGCCATGATCGCCGGGCTGGGCCTGGTCGCCCTGCTCGGCGTGACGCTACGGATGTGAGCCGGAATTACTCCAGCACGAAGACCGGGATCAGCCGGTCCGTCTTGGTCTGGTACTCGGCGTAGGGCGGGTAGGCCTCGACGGCCAGCTTCCACCAGTGCTCACGCTCGTCGCCGGATACCTCGCGGGCGGTCAGCGTGACCACCTTCTCGCCGTCCTGTGCCGTGACGGTCGGGTTGGACTTGACGTTGAAGTACCACGACGGATGTTCGGGGGCGCCGCCTTTGGACGCGACCATCGCGTAGCGGCCGTTCTCCTCGACGCGCATCAGCGGTACGTAGCGCTTCTTGCCGGACTTGGCGCCGGTCGTGGTGAACAGCACGACCGGGCGTTCCATGATGTGCACGCCGTCGGTGGTGCCCTGCTTGAGGATCTGTTCGGTCTGCTCGCGTACCCAGTCAGTCGGGCTCAGTTCTGCGTCACTCATGGCCTGCTCAACTCCTGTCGTGTTTGTCGTATTCCCTCGTGGCGGATCACGATGGTGGTGCGGTGCAATAGGTGCGCGGCGGCATGGTCCAGATGCGTTGCTTCGTGCCAGGTGGGCACAGATCGAAATCCGCCGCGTTAGCGCGTTTGACCACTCTGAAGGCGGCGGAAGTGGCGGTGCAGTCGACGGGCTCGAGTGTGTTGCCCCGATTGGGCTCTGTGGGCGTCGGGGTGCCGTGGATCGCCGCGTAGCACTGTCCGGTCTGAAGGTTGGGCAGGAAGCAGACGGTGTACTGATCGTTGGTCCAGCGTGCGAAGTCGGTATCGTCGCGCTTGCCGTCCGGGCACTTCGCGTCCTGTATGCCCGCGCTGACGACTTCGAAGACACCATTTGTGTCGGTGCAGCTGATGATGTCGCTGGCGCCGATCGTGCCGGACGCCAAGGCCTCGCCGGTGATGCATTGCCCGACTTTGACTGGGGGAGTGAACTTTTCGGCCGCTGTGCGGTCGCCGACTCCGGTGGCTGCGCGGCCTGCGATTCCTATGAGGCTGAGGACGAGCAGGATGGATCCTGCGGTGATCAGACCCCGACCCGCGGTGGAGCGTGGAGGCGGCGGGGGCGGATACGGAAGCGGGTAGCCCGGCGGTGGGGGATAGCCGGGATAGCTCGGTGGCACGGGATGTCCTGGATACCCTGGAACGTAGGGCGGACGTGGCCGGTTGGCCTTCGACCGTTCGACCAGCCCTATGATCAGCAGGATCAACCCGAGGACGGGGAACACCAACGCTCCGACGACCATGCCGACGCGCAACGCCACGCTGTCGTAGGCAAGCAGCGCAGTCGAGGCCGAGTAGCTGAGCAGGGTCACTGGTCGTTGACTCTAGTCCTGATCGGGTTAGCCTGCGGGCATGACCGTTGATGTCAGGCGCATGCAGGTGGCAGTCCTCGACGACTACCAGAACGTCGCACACCGGATGGCCGACTGGACCCCGGTGACCGAGCGAGCCGACCTGACCGTCTTTACCGATCACCTGGCGGATCCTGACGAGCTGGTGGCCCGGTTGTCCGGATTCGACGCCGTCATGGTGATGCGGGAGCGAACACCGTTGCCGCGTAGCATTATCGAGCGCCTTCCTAGATTGAAGATGATCGCGTCGACTGGACCGTTCAACGCCTCGATCGACATGGCTGCCGCGCAGGAGCGCGGCATCGTCGTCGGAACCACCGGCGGCACCGTGGCCTCCACCGTCGAATTGACATGGGCGCTGATCCTGGCCGCGGCACGCAACCTGGTGGTCGAGAGCGGGTCGGTGCGCGGTGGCGGTTGGCAGACCTCGGTAGGTCGCGAGCTGTCCGGTCGCACGTTGGGTGTACTCGGGGTGGGGCGTATCGGTGCGCGGGTTGCCCGCATCGGTGAAGCCTTCGGCATGACGGTCATCGCGTGGAGCCGGAATCTCACGGTGGAGGCGGCAAGCCAGGCCGGTGCCACCCTGGTCACCAAGGACGAGCTGTTCGCCACCGCCGACGTGCTGACCATCCACATGAAGCTCAGTGAACGTTCCACCGGCTTGGTCGGAGCAGCAGAGCTCGGTCAGATGAAGCCAACCGCCTTGCTGGTCAACACCTCTCGCGGGCCAATCGTCGACGAGGCAGCTCTTGTCGACGCCTTGCGGTCCAGGACGATCGCCGGGGCGGCCCTCGACGTCTTCGATACCGAGCCGCTGCCGGCGGGCCATCCGTTGCGGACGCTCGACAACGTGCTGGCCACACCGCACATCGGCTATGTCTGCGACCGTCCGTATCGCATCTTCTTCCGCGATGCGGTCGCGGCGATCTCGAACTGGCTCGACGGTCAGTAGGCGTCTGGATCCCGCGCAACCGCCGCGGGAACCGGATGTTGGTAGAGCCGGGAAGCGTTCTCCCAGGTCACCTTTCGGATGATGTCGGCGGGAAGCGTCTGGATCTGCTCGCGGATGGTCTCCTGGGTGTGCGGCCAGGTGGAGTCGCAGTGCGGGTAGTCCGCCTCGAGTAGAATGTTGTCGGCGCCGATCCGTTCGTACTGGATGAACGAGGACTGGTCCTCGACGGCGCAGAACCAGAAGTTGCGGCTGAACACCTCCGCCGGTGTCAGGGTCTCGCCGAGCGCCTTCCACGTGCCGTACATCTCGTGATAGCTCAGCATGTGGTCAAGGCGGTCCAGAAGCCCTGCCACCCAGCCGATTCCACCTTCGGACAAACAGATCTTCAGATCCGGGTAGCGGGTGCAGACCCCCGAGTACAGCCAGTCCACCGCAGCGGTGATCGCATAGGCGAAGAACAGCACACCGGCCACGTCTGGAGGGGCGTCGGCGGTGGTGGAGGGTGAGGTTCCCGACGACCCGATGTGCAGGTTCACAACCGTGCCGGTGTGGGCGCAGGCGGCCAGTAACGGCTCCCAGTACCCGGAATGAATCGTCGGCAGACCCAGCAGCGCGGGGTTCTCGCTGAACGTCACCGCGTGGAAGCCGCGTTCGGCGTTCTCGTAGATCATCGTGGCGCCGACCTCGGGATCCAGCAGCCACGGCAGCTGGCACGGGATGATCCGGTCCGGGTACGCGCCGGCCCAGGCCTCCAGATGCCAGTCGTTCCAGGCCCGCACCGCTGCCATCGCCAGGTCGCGATCGTTGGTCACCTGCTGCAGGCGCTGGCCGGCGAAGCCGGGGAGGAACGAGGGGAAGTTCAGCGAGGCATACACGCCGTTGAGGTCCATATCGGCCACCCGCGCGTGGATGTCCCAGGCGCCGCGGCGCATCTCGTCGAATCGGGCCGGCTCGAAGCCGTACTCCGAGACTGGCCGGCCTACCACCGCGTTGAAGCCGACATTGGGTAGTGACTGCCCGTCATAGATCCAGGTCTGGCCGCCGTCGTCGGTATCCACCACCCGCGGCGCCCGGTCGGCGAACTTACGGGGTACCCGGCCCTCGAAGGTGTCCGGCGGCTCGACGATGTGGTCGTCGACGGAGATGACGGTGTAGTGCCGGGTGGCGCGCGGCGGGTCGGGCAGGAAGGTCACGGTGCGGTCGGCGCCGGTCTTGGCGGTGGTGAAGTTGAGGTTCGTCTGCAATTCGTCGATGGACGCCATGGGGCACGCTCCTTCAGTGCAGGACGGTGGGGTCGGCTTTGATGGTCATACGTGCCGCACCCGCCCAGTACACGTCGGCCGCCCGCTCGATCAGTGACGCCTGCATGCCCACCATGTCGCCGCGGTTCATCTGCGACGGAGTGCGACCGGTCAGCATCACGTCGTAGGCCAACCGGCACACCCGGTCGATGGACACCGCCCGGTACACCGCGGACGCCACGTCGTGGCCCATCGCGATGACACCGTGGTTGGCCAGTACCACCAGGTTGGCCGGGCCGATCTGCTCGGCTAATTCAGCTGCGCGCCAAGGGGTGTCGACCTCTCCGTCGTACTTCTCGACCAAGTACATATCGTCGAGGAACAGGGCTCCGGTCTGGTGGACGAGCTCGGGCAGCACCCCGAGTGCGGCGATCAGGCTGACGTAGTAGGGGTGGTTGTGGATCACTACCCGCGCGTCGGGCCGGTGCCGGTGGATCTCGGTGTGGATGTGGATCGCCGGGGTGACATCCCAACGGCCGCTGACCACGTGGGCGTTCTGGTCGACCACGCAGATGTCGGAGGCAGTGAGCTCGGCCCACCACAATCCCCACGGGTTGACGTACATATCGCTGCGGCCCTCGGGCTGCCAGGTGATGTGGCCGGCCATGTTCTCGGCGAACCCGATATCGGCGAGGTGGCGGAATGCGATCGCCATCTTCTGCTCATCGGTCAGGTCCACCCCGATGCGGGGCACCTTCGACGGCGCCCATACGCCCAATCCGCCCTGGCGTACTTCGTGGTTACTCATGATTGCTCCAGTGTTGACCGGATGAGCTCGCGAAGTCGGCCTTTGGCGATCTTGCCGCCCGAGGAGCGCGGTAGTTCATCGAGGATCTCCAGGCGCTCCGGCAGCAGCTCCTTGGACATGCCCTGGGACAGCAGGTGCTCCACGAGCCCCGCAAGATCCAGCGCGTAACCGTCCTTGAGTTCGGCGTACACACACACCCGCTCGCCGAACAGCGGGTCGGGCATCGCCACCGCCGCGGCAACCGCGACCGCGGGGTGGGTGGCCACCACCTCCTCGACCTCGACCGCACTGATGTTCTTGCCGCCGCGCAGGATGAAGTCCGAGGTTCGTCCGGTCAGCCGCAGATAACCCTCGGCGTCCAGCTCGCAGATGTCACCCATCCGCATCCAGCCGTCGGCGGTGTACAGCTTGTCGTGGTCGACCCCACCCAGGTAGCCCATGCTGAGCGCAGGTCCACGGCAAACCGGTTGCCCGCGGCCGGATTCCGTCACATCGGTGTCGCCGTCGAACAGCCGCACGGCCATCTCAGGCACGATGCGCCCGGCGGTGCGCAGCCGGTGGTGCAGCGAGTCCTGCGTGGTGGTGGCGCTCAGCATGCCGGTCTCGTTGGACCCGTAGAACTGCAGGATCGTCACGCCGGTGAGCTCCTCGAATTGCGCGGCCTGGGTGTAGGGCAGCGGCTCGCCACCGGTGAACACCACCCGCAGGCTGCTCAGGTCGTGCTCGCGGGAGGCATCGCTGGCCAGGATCATCATCAGCTGCGTGCTGACGCAGCACAGCACCGTCGCACGGTGGCGTTCGATGGCCGCGCAGGTGGCCGCCGCGTCGAAGCGTTCGATGCGCACCGTCGTCGTGCCGAGGTGAAGGGGCGTGATGTGCGAGGTCCACAGTCCGAAACCGAACGGGATGGGGATCACCGGCAGGAACACGTCGTCGGCGGTGAGTTCGCCGTTGGCGACGGCCTTGAGGTGAAAGTAGTGCCAGCGGTTCTGGTTGTGCACGACGCACTTGGGCAGGCCGGTGGTGCCCGACGTGGAGTTGATCAGAAACGGTTCGTCGGGCCCGACGGGGGACAGCGCCGCTCCTGACACGGGCGCTGGGTCGATGCGGAGCTGGCCAAGGGAGTCGAGTACCACCGCAGGCACGGAGGTGTCGGCAGCCGCCGCGGCGGCCTGGTCTCGCCGGTGCGCATCGCTGACCAGAAGTGCCGGCGTCGTGCTGCGCACGATGTGGCTGGCTTCGCGCACTCCGGCCCGCGCCCCCAGCCCGACGGTCACCGCGCCGCATCGTTCGATGGCCACCAGCAGCACGTGGATCGACGAGGTGTCGCCGTGCCACACCGCCACCCGATCACCCCGGGTGACCCCCAGTGCCTGTAGTTGTGTGGCCAGGTTGGTGGTGGCGGTGTCGAACTGTGACCAGGTCAGGGTCCGCTCCGGGCCAGCGGCATCGAAGTCGATGTAGGCGGCCTTGTCCGGTGTTGAGGCGGCATTGGCGGTGACGAAGTCCGAGAGTGTGGCGTCGGTCCACCAGCCCGCGGCGCGATACCGCGCGGCTTCGGCGCTGGTGGGCGCGACAGCGTCGACGGCCATCGTCGCATCATAGGAAAGTGCGTGGCGTTTGACTCTGGTTGTGAGACAGCGCCGCTCTACAGATCGAGCAGGCGGATCGACTCGGTACGCATGTCGACTTTGCGGACTTTGCCGGTCACGGTCATGGGGAACTCCTCGACCACCCGGACATAGCGGGGGATCTTGTAATGAGCCAGCTTGCCGGTGGCGAACTCCCGCACTGCCGCGGCGTCGAGGGCGTCGGCACCGGCGCGCATCTTGATCCACGCGCAGATCTCTTCACCGTATTTCTCATCGGGCACGCCGATCACCTGGACGTCGTCGATGTCGGGATGGGAGTGCAGGAACTCCTCGATCTCGCGCGGGTAGACGTTCTCACCACCGCGGATGACCATGTCCTTGATGCGGCCGACGATCTGGCAGTAGCCGTCGTCGCGCATCACGGCCAAATCCCCGGTGTGCATCCAGCCGTCGGAGTCGACGGCCTCCCGGGTGCGGTCGTCGTCGCGCCAATAGCCCAGCATCACCGAGTAGCCGCGGGTGCAGAACTCGCCGGGTTCGCCGCGCGGAACGAACGCGCCGGTGTCCGGGTCGACGATCTTGATCTCAACGTGCGGGTGGGCCCGGCCGACGGTCGCCGTCCGCCGCTCTAGATCGTCGTCGATGAGGGTTTGGCAGGACACCGGGCTCGTCTCGGTCATGCCGTAGGCGATCGAGACCTCGCCGATGTTCAACTCGTCGATGCACCGCTTCATCACCTCCACCGGGCACGGTGAGCCCGCCATGATCCCGGTGCGCAGCGAGGTGACATCCCGGCTGGCCAGGTCCGGGTGGCTGAGCACGGCGATGAACATCGTCGGCACTCCGTACAGCCCGGTGCAGCGTTCCTGCTCGACGGCGGCGAGCGTGGCCGCCGGGTCGAAACCGGCGGCGGGGATCACCATCGTCGCGCCATGCGTGGTGCAGCCGAGGTTGCCCATGACCATGCCGAAGCAGTGATAGAAGGGCACCGGGATACACAGCCGGTCCTCGGGGGAGAAGTTGATGAGCTCGGTGACGAAGTAGCCGTTGTTGAGGATGTTGCGATGGGAGAGCACCGCACCTTTGGGCGAACCCGTGGTGCCGGAGGTGTACTGGATGTTGATCGGGTCCGACGGGGCCAGAAGATCCATCCGGCGTCGCAGATCCTCGTCGCCGACGCTGTCAGCGCGCTCGCGAAGCCGGTCCCAATCGGGTGTGCCCAGGAAGACGACATCGCGGAGGTCCGGCACCTCGGGGTGGACCTCGGCGACCATGGCGCGGTAGTCGGAGCCCTTGAACTCTGTGGCGGAGAACAACATTCGCACCCCGGAGTGATTCAGCACATACGCCAGCTCGTGGGTCCGATAGGCCGGGTTGATGGTGACCAGGATGGCGCCGGCCTTGGCCGTGGCGTACTGCAGAATCACCCACTCCGCACAGTTGGGCGCCCAGATGCCCACCCGGTCGCCTTGTTCGACGCCGACGGCGATCAAACCTCGTGCCAGGCGGTTGATCTCGGCGTCCAGTTCGGCGTAGGTCCAGCGCCTGCCGGTGGGCACGTCGACCAGCGCCTCGACGCCGGGGTACTGCACTGCCGTGCGTTCGAAGTTCGCGCCGATGGTCTCGTCGAGCAGGGCGACGGTCTGCTCACCGGCCGCGTAGGACCTCGGCGTTTGTTGTTGGCCCAGCGTGTCCTTCAGCACGTGTTTCACAACCTTTCCGCCGGCGTTTCGTGGCAGTGCGTCGACGATCGCGATCCGCCGCGGGCGCTTGTAGCCCGCCAAGTGAACCCGGCAGTGCGACTCGATCTCCTCGACGGTCGGTGGGTCGTCCGGGTCGTGGGGGACGATGACCGCCAACGGTGTTTCTCCCCAGGTCGGATCCGGTACCCCGACGACGGCCACCTCGGTGACCTTCGGGTGCGCTGCCACGGCGTTCTCCACCTCGGCGCTGTAGATGTTCTCTCCGCCCGAGATGATCATGTCTTTCTTCCGGTCGACCACATAGATGTAGCCGTCCTCATCCTGCCGGACCAGGTCGCCGGAATGGAACCATCCGCCGTGAAAGGCCTCGGCGGTCTGGGTGGGCTTGTTCCAGTACTCCCGCATCACCAGCGGGCCCTGATAGACGATTTCGCCGACGCTGCCCACAGGCACGTCGTTCATGTCGTCGTCGACGATCCTGACCTCGACGTTGAGCATCGGTGTGCCCACCGAGCCGATCTTGCGGACCGCATCGGGTCCACTCAGCAGGCAGGTGATCGGACTGCACTCGGTCTGCCCGAAGGCGGCGACGATCTCGGCGTGCGGAAAGGCGTCGATCATCCTCTGCAGCAAGGTGTTCGACGCCGGTGCCGCACCCCACCAGATCCGGCGGAGCCGGGAGAAATCCCATTTGCTCAGGCCGTCCAACGAGCAGACCAGTTGCCATTGCGCGGGGGTCATCCAGCAGGAGGTCACCTGTTCGGTGACGATGGTCCGCACGATCGCCTCGGGGTCGAAGCCCGTCGACGGCGGGATGACGACCCTGCCGCCGGTCAGGAACGCGGGCAGCATTCCGGACACCCCGGCCGTATGGAACAGCGGGGCGACGCCCATCCAGCAGTCGTCGTCGGCGCGATGACCCAGCGTGCCGATCGAACTGAACGCGTGCAGGTAGAGGTTACGGTGGCTCAGCACCGCACCTTTCGGGAAGCCGGTGGTACCCGAGGTATAGACGATGAACGCGGGATCCTCATCGCCGACGTCGACACGCAGGGCCTCGGCGCTCGCGCTGTCGATCACCTCCTGCAGGTCACCGCCGATGGTGATGACCGTGTGTACCGAATCGGCCGACTGCCGGGCCGCTTCGAGCGTGGGGGCCAGCGCGGCGTCCACCACGACGGCCGACGCCCCGCTGTCGGTCAGCAGGTAGGCGATCTCGTCAGCGACCAGACGAAACTTCACCGGCACCGCGATGGCACCGAGACGTAGGGCAGCCAGCCAGCTTTCGACCAGCTCGATACTGTTCAATCCGAACACGGCAACCCGGTCGCCGCGGCGGACGCCTCGTTCGGCAAGGGCGTTGGCCAACCGGTTGACCCGGTCGTCCATCGCGCTGAAGGTGCTGCGCCGCAGAGGGTCGACGAAACCGACCTGGTTGGGGCGCACCCGCGCATGGCGGGCCAGAACGTCGCTCAGCGTGATCCCGGTTGACGCCGAGACGGTCATCGTTGCGTCCTCTCAGTGCTGGCTAGATGCCGATGCGATCGGCGAGCAGCGCCCGGTTGTGGCTACTGCTGCCGAACAACGCCTCGGTGGTCTTCGCGCGGCGGAAGTACAGGTGCAGATCGTGCTCCCAGGTGAACGCGATACCACCGTGCACCTGGATGGCATTGGCCGCGCACAGCTTGAACGTGTCGGCGGCCTGCGCCTTGACCAACGGGGCGGCGACGGCCAGTTCAGCAGGGTCGTCGGCGGTCATCGCCGCGAACATCACCGCCACCCGGGTAGCGTCGATCTCGATCAGCATGTCGGCGCACATGTGCTTGACCGCCTGGAATGATCCGATTGCGCGATCGAATTGTGTTCTGCTGCTGGCATAGTCGACGGAGAGATCAAGGCAGGCCTGCGCTCCGCCGAGCATCTCGGCGGCCAGCAGCACCCGGGCGCTGTCCGGTACCCGGTCCAGAGTTTCCGCTGCCCCGGTGAGAAGTTCGGCTGCTGCCGCCCGCAGTGTCAGCCGGGCGACCGGACGGGTGATGTCGAAGGAGGCGAGTTCCTCGGCACTGACCCCGGGCGAGTCAGCGGGCACCACGGCCAGCGCCACCGCGTCGTCGACGACGGCGGGAACCACGATCACGTCGGCCAGGTGGCCGTGCAGCACCGGGCTGCACACGCCGGTCAGCACCAGACCGTCCGCGGTGCGTTCGGCGGTTACGGGTGCGGTGTCGGCGTACGCCGCGATCCGAGCCCCGCTGAGCAGTCCGGGCAGCAGCCGGTGCCGCTGCTCCTCGTCTCCGGCTGCCAGAATCGCGTTCACCGCGAATACGTGGGTGGCCAACGGCGTCGGGGTCAGGGCGCGCCCAAGTTCCTCGAAGGCGATGCTCGATTCGATAAGGGAGGCACCTGCTCCGCCGTACTCGACGGGCACGTGCAGACCCGGCAGCTCGAGCTCGCGGCAGACCCGCTGCCACAGCCGTTCGTCGTGCCCGGTGGTCGCGGCGATCTGCCGGACTCGGGGCAGTGGCGCGACCTCGGTGAGGAAGTCGCGCACCGACTGCCGGAAGTCTTCCTGGTCGGTGTCGTACTGAAAGTCCATCTCAGCGCGGCTCCTTCGGAAGTCCCAGGAGCTGTTCGCCGATCACGTTGCGCTGAATCTGCGAGCTCCCCGCGTAGATGGTGGCCGCCCGCGCATACACCAGTTCGTCGAGCCATGCGGACGCGGAGTTGGGGGTTCCGGCGGCGGGCATGATCAACGCCTCCCCGTTGCCCGGTCCGTCGGCGCACAACGCATCGAGCCCCAGGATTTCGACCGCCAGTTCGGTATAGCGGCGGAAGTACTCACTCCAGATCACCTTGTTCACCCCGGCCTCCACACCCGGACGCTGCCCGTTGAGCAGCCGGGTCAGGCCGCGGTAGCCCTGGTAGCGCAGAATCTGCACCCGCGAATAGCACCACGCCAGCCCGTCGCGGATCAGGGGATCGGTGTGCTTGCCACGTTCGGTGGCCAGTGTCCGAAGCCGGTCCAGTCCGCGGCCGAATTCGATTGCTGCGGTGGTGATCTGAGAGCCGCGCTCGAATCCGAGCACCGTCATCGCAGCGGCCCACCCGCCGCCGACACCGCCCAGCACGTCGCCGGCGCGGGCGCGGGCGTCGGTGAAGAACACCTCGGAGAACGACTCGTGTCCGGCGGCGTTGACGATCGGCCGGACGAGCACCCCGGGTTGGTCGACGGGCACCAGCAACATCGACAGCCCCTTGTGCTTGGGTGCTTCGGGATCGGTCCGGGCCAACACGAAGATCCAGTTCGCCGTCGGGCCTGCCGATGTCCAGATCTTCTGCCCGTTGATCACCCAGTCATCGCCGTCGAGCACCGCCTTGGTGCGCACCGAAGCAAGATCCGACCCGGCATCGGGCTCGGAGAAGCCCTGACACCAGCGATCCTCGCCGGACAGAATGCGCGGCAGGAAATGTCTCTTCTGCTCCTCGGTGCCCAGGGCGATCATCGCGTTGCCCAGCAGGTCGATCCCGAACATGTCGTTCTCTTCGCGCTCGGGTGCCCCGCCGCGGGCGAATTCCTCGGCCAGCACCGCCTGCTCGATGGCCGACAGCCCGCCGCCGCCGTACTGTCGCGGCCACGAGACCGCGGCCAGGCCGCGGTCGGACAGGATCTTGCGCCACTGGTGGCGCAGTTCAGCGCGCTCGTCGGTGGGCAGCGCGCCGGGGCCGGACCAATCGGCGGGCAGGGTCTCGGCCAGGAAGGTCCTGATCTCCGCGCGGAACGCCTCGGCTTCGGGCGGGTAGTCGATGTCCACGTGTTCTTCGCTCCGGCGGTCAGGGACGGTTCTTGTCGGCAGGCAGGATCTCCGGGGCGAGCCGCCAGTCTTCGAGGCCTTGCTCCACGGTGCCGATGCCCAGCGGATTACCGGTCACCTCGGCCCAGTGCGAGTGGTTGAGCTGGTGCAGCGTGAAGCAGGAGTCCAGGGCGTTGGAGAAGCCCATGGCATCGACGCTCTGGTTCACCGACTCCTTGATCAACAGCGCGGCGATGGTGGGAACCTTGGCGATGCGGGCGGCGAACTCCAGAGTGCGTGCCGACAGTTCGTCGGTCGGGAACACCTTGCTGACCATGCCCAGCGCGTGCGCGTCGTCGGCACCCAGGGAATCACCGGTGAGCAGCAGCTCTTTGGCCTTGCGCGGACCGAACTCCCACGGGTGGCCGAAGTATTCGACCCCGCACATCCCCAGCCGGGTCCCGACCACGTCGGCGAAGATCGTGTCCTCGGCGGCGACGATGAGGTCGCAGCACCAGGCCAGCATCAGTCCTGCGGACAGCACCATTCCGTGCACTTCGGCAATGGTGATCTTGCGCAGGTTGCGCCACCTCTTGGTGTTCTGGAAGAAGTAGTGCCATTCCTGGCGATGCCGGGCGTCGGCGCCGCTGAGCGTTCCGCCGTTGCAGAGATACGTCGGGTGCTGGCCGGCGCCGGTCGATCGTTCCCGGACGTCATCGGAGGATCCGAGGTCATGGCCGGCCGAGAAGCTCGGCCCCGCTCCGCGCAGGATCACCACCCGCACGGTGTCGTCCTCTTCGGCGAGTTCGAACGCCAACCCGAGTTCGACGAGCATCCCCCGGTTCTGCGCGTTGCGCTGCTTCGGGCGGTCGAGCGTGATCACGGCGATCCTCCCGCTGTGGAGGACCTCGTAGGAGATGTAGTCGAAATGCTGCACGAATGCTCCCTTCCCTTGCCGCGGATCACCGCCGCTGGAGCTGCACGCTACGCGGCCTTCAACGATTATGTCCATAGCTGATACGACACAATTTCGCCCTAATGGGACACATATGACGTAGAAAATTGCAACTTGCGCCGAGTGAAGTATCTTGCTAGTACTGTGGTGTACGTCGCATCCGATGTGCCACGCGCGGTCGTTCGGCCACTACCGAGAGGGTTCACCATGGAGATCGGACTGTTCCTGATGCCGGCGCATCCGCCGGAGCGCAGCCTCTACGACGCGACCCAGTGGGACCTGGAGCTCATCGAACTCGCCGATCAGCTCGGTTATGTGGAGGCATGGGTCGGCGAGCACTTCACCGTCCCGTGGGAACCGATCTGCGCCCCCGACCTCCTGCTGGCCCAGGCGCTGCTGCGGACCAAGAACATCAAGCTGGCCCCGGGCGCCCACCTGCTGCCCTACCATCACCCGGTCGAACTGGCCCACCGCGTGGCCTACTTCGACCACCTGGCCCAGGGCCGCTTCATGCTCGGTGTCGGTGCCAGCGGCATCCCCGGGGACTGGGCGCTGTTCGACGTCGACGGCCAGAACGGTGAGCACCGGGAGATGACCCGCGAGGCGCTCGAGATCATGCTCAAGGTCTGGACCGAGGACAAGCCGTGGGAGTTCCGCGGAAAGTACTGGAACGCCAACGGTATTGCACCGATGTTCGAAGGTCTGATGAAGCGGCACATCAAGCCCTTCCAGGCGCCCCACCCGCCGATCGGGGTCACCGGCTTCAGCGCGGGTTCGGAGACGCTGAAGCTCGCCGGCGAGCGCGGCTATCTCCCGATGAGCCTGGACCTCAACACCGAATACGTAGCCACCCACTGGGATGCGGTGCTGGAGGGCGCAGCCCGGTCCGGGCGTACACCCGACCGCAAGGACTGGCGTCTGGTGCGTGAGGTGGTCGTCGCCGAGACAGACGAACAGGCGTTCCACTACGCCGTGGACGGCATGATGGGCCGCAATATGCGCGAGTACGTGCTGCCGACCTTCCGGATGTTCGGCATGACGAAGTTCTACAAGCACAACCCGTCGGTTCCCGATGAGGACGTCACGCCGGAATACTTGGCGGAGAACACCTTTGTGGTCGGGTCGGTCGACACGGTGGTCGACAAGCTCGAAGCCACCTACGACCAGGTCGGTGGTTTCGGGCACCTGCTGATCCTCGGGTTCGACTACCGGGACAACCCGGGACCGTGGAAGGAATCGATGCGGCTGCTCGCCGAAGAGGTCATGCCGCGGCTCAACGCGCGGATCGCCAAGAAGCCGGCCGCCGCGATCGTCTAGCACAACATCCACCGGGGGCCGACAGGGACGCCGAAAGGACATGGACATGCAGGCGCGACAGATCACCGTCCGGTATTCGGACGGCACGAACAAGACGATGCCGGCCCGGCCGGACCAGACGGTCCTGGATGCCGCGGAGGAGCACGGCGTCGCCATCGTCAACGAATGCCAAAGCGGGATCTGCGGCACCTGCGTGGCCACCTGCACCTCGGGTGCCTACGAGATGGGACGCACCGAGGGTCTTTCGGAGGTCGAACGCGACGAGCGAAAGATCCTGACCTGTCAGACGTTCGCGTCCTCGGATTGTGTGATCGACCTGCAGTACCCGGCCGATGACAACGCTGCGCGGTTGGTCGCCGGCACCGGCACGGTGACCGCCGTGGAGCAGCTGTCGACGACCACCGCATTGCTGCGAATCGACACCTCCGATCTGGGGACACTGGTCTACCGGGCCGGGCAGTTCGCTCAGCTGCAGGTGCCCGGCACCACGGCGTGGCGGAACTACTCCTATGCCCACCCGGCTGGCCGGGGCAGTGAGGTCGAGTTCATCGTCCGGCTGCTGCCCAGTGGCGCGATGTCGGACTACCTTCGGGATCGGGCCAAGCCGGGCGACCGGATCGCGATGCGTGCCAGCAAGGGGAGTTTCCACCTGCGCCCCGTCGTGCGGCCGCTGGTCTTCGTCGCCGGAGGTACCGGTATCTCGGCGATCCTGGCGATGGTGCAGAGCCTGGACGCCGAGGTCGGTCAGCCCGTGCATGTGGTCTACGGCGCCACCCATGCCGAAGACCTGTGCAAGCTCGACGAGCTCGAGGCTGTGAAGGTGCGGTTGCCCGGGCTGGAAGTCCATACCGTCGTGTCCCGTCCGAACGCAGCCTGGGACGGGGCGGTGGGAAGGGTCACCGACGTACTCGACCCGTCGATGTTCGACGGCGGCAACGCCGACGTCTACCTGTGCGGCCCGGCGGCCATGGTGGAAGCCACCCGGAACTGGCTGACCGACAACGGTATTCACGGAACGGGTCTGTACTACGAGAAGTTCGTTCCCAGCGGCGCGGCACGGCGCCGCAGCGCAGCGCGTCTGGACTACGCTGCCATCGACGTAGCTGACGTGCGGTCACGCGGCAAGGGCACCGCGGTGGTGATCGGCGGCAGCATCGCCGGGATCGCCGCGGCCAAGGTGCTCACCGAGAAATTCGACCGCGTCATCGTGCTGGAGAAGGACGCTCCGCACACCCGCCGCGAGGGCAGGCCGGGTGCGGCCCAGGGCTGGCATCTGCATCACCTGCTGACCGCCGGGCGAATTGAACTGGAGCGCTTCTTCCCCGGCATCATCGACGACATGGTGCGTGAGGGTGCGTTCGACGTCGACATGGCCGCCCAGTACCGCATCCGGCTCGGAGGTGAGTGGAAGAAGCCCGGCACCGGTGACATCCAGATCGTCTGCGCTGCAAGGCCGTTGCTGGAGTGGTGCGTCCGGCGCCGGCTCGACACCGAACCCTGGGTCACGTTCCGCTATGACGCCGAGGTCGCCGACTTGGTCTACGACCGCAGCGGCGACGCCATCATCGGGGTGGCCGTCGCCGGGGACGGTGACGAACTCGACGTGGTCCCTGCCGAATTCGTGGTGGACGCGTCGGGCAAGAACACCCGCGTCCCGGAGATCCTGGAACGCCTGGGCATCGGTTCACCGGAGGTCGAGCAGGACATCATCAACTGCTTCTACTCCACGATGTTCCACACCGTCCCGCCCGAGCGGCAGTGGGACGACAAGGTGATGGTGATCTGCTACGCCTACCGGCCGTTCGAAGACACCTACGCCGCCCAGTACTACACCGACAGCACTCGCACCACGCTGTCGACCACCCTGGTCGCCTACAACTGCTACTCGCCGCCGCGCACTGCCGAGGAGTTCCGCGCATTCGCCAAGCAGATGCCCTCTGAAGTGATCGGCGACAACATCGACGGCTTGGAGCCGGCATCGGAGATCTACAACTTCCGCTACCCGAACATGCTGCGGCTGCACTACGAGAAGAAGCGCAACCTGCCCCGGGCGCTGCTGGTGGTCGGGGACGCCTACACCAGTGCCGACCCGGTGTCCGGTCTGGGGATGACGCTGGCGCTCAAGGAAGTCCGGGAGATGCAGCTGCTGCTGGAGAAGTACTCACCCACCGATCCCACGCTGCCGCGCCGTTATTTCCGCACCATCGCCAAGATGGCGGACACCGCCTGGTTCGTTATCCGCGAACAGAACCTGCGTTTCGACTGGCTCAAGGACGTCGAGAAGAAGCGTCCGTTCTACTTCGGGGCGCTCACCTGGTACATGGACCGGGTGATGGAGTTCGTGCACGACGATCCCGAGACCTACAACGAGTTCCTCGCGGTGGTACATCTGGTCAAGCCGGCGGCGGCGCTGATGACTCCGCGGGTCGCGTCGCGGGTGGTCGGAAAGTGGTTGCGCACCAAACTGTCCGGGCAGAAGACGCTGATCGAGCGCAACTATGCCGATCGTGGTGTCCCACCGGTCGGCATCGTCGTGCCCGCCGATGACGTTCTGGCCGGCGCCGCCGCCACCCGCAGCAACTAGAGCCAGGAGACAAGGAACGACATGATCCACCAGATGTTGAACTGCCGCGGCACCCGCATCCACGCCGTGGAAGAGGGGGAAGGTCCCCTGGTGATCCTGGTGCACGGTTTCCCCGAATCGTGGTACTCGTGGCGCCACCAGATCCCCGCTCTCGCCAACGCGGGCTATCGGGTGGTGGCCATCGATCAGCGCGGGTACGGCCGCTCCTCCAAGTACCGCGTTCAAACCGCCTACCGCATCAAGGAATTGGTCGGCGACATCGTCGGGGTGATCGACGCCTACGGGGAGGAGCAGGCCGTGGTGGTCGGCCACGACTGGGGCGCTCCGGTCGCCTGGACGTTCGCGTGGTTGCATCCGGAGCGCTGCCGGGGTGTGGTCGGGATCAGCGTTCCGTTTGCCGGTCGCGGGGTGATCGGCTTGCCAGGAAGCCCGTTCGGCGAGCGCCGGCCCAATGACTATCACCTGGAATTGGCCGGCCCGGGCAAGGTCTGGTACCAGGACTACTTCTCCGAGCAGGATGCCGTCATCGCCGAGATCGAGGAGGACCTGCGCGGCTGGCTGCTGGGTCTGACCTACACCGTCTCCGGGCAGCCCGCGATCGCTGCCACCGAGGCGGCGGTGGCAGCAAGTGTCGACCTCGCGGCGATGGATCCGATCGAGGTGATCCGCTCGGGGCCGCTGTGTATGGAGCAGGGGGCACGGCTCAAGGATGCCTTCGTGTATCCCGATCCGATGCCGGACTGGTTCACCGAGGCCGACTTGGACTTCTACACAGCCGAATTCGAGCGTTCCGGGTTCGGCGGGCCGCTGAGCTTCTATCACAACATCGACAACGACTGGCATGATCTGGCCGACCAGGAGGGCACGCCGTTGACCCCGCCCGCGCTGTTCATCGGCGGCCAGTATGACGTCGGCACCATCTGGGGAGCCGAGGCCGTCGAACGTGCCCACGAGGTGATGCCGAACTACTGCGGCACCCACATGATCGCCGATGTGGGGCACTGGATTCAGCAGGAAGAGCCCAAGGAGACCAACCGGCTGCTGCTCGACTTCCTGGGTGGGCTGCGTTAGTGGAGCTGGCTGCCGTCGGGGAGGAGTGCAGATGAGGACCGCGCACGGGCGCGTGCGCCGGGCCATCTCGGCAGTGGCGATGGGACGCGCGGTGGTGGTGGTCGACGAGGTTGCCGCCCAGGGTTACCTGATGTACGCGGCCGATGCCGCAACGCCGGCGTTGCTCGCCTTCACGGTGCGGCACACCTCGGGCTATGTCCGGGTGGCCCTGCCGGCCGGGGACTGCGAGCGACTCGACCTGCCTCCGGTGTGCCAGCAGCCGACGGCCTCAGCAGCCACGGCGGCGCACCGTGTTGCGGTCGACGCCGTTGACGTGGGCACCGGGATCTCGGCGACCGATCGGGCCCGCACCATCGCGACCCTGGCAGATGCCGACGCCACTGCCGCAGATTTCCGCCGACCCGGGCACGTGGTGCCGGTGCTGGCCGGGCTGCATGGCGTCCTCGGTGCCCGCGCAGGCGGGGCAGAAGCGGCGATCGACCTGGCTGCCCTCGCCGGTCGGCGACCCTCGGGTGTGTTGTGTGAGCTTGTCTCGCAACGCCATCCGTCCACGATGGCCGATACCGACGAGCTGTCGGCATTCGCCGCGACGCACCGGCTGCCGATGGTGTCGATCGCCGAGATCGCCGCGTACCGGCGCCGGCTGGAACCGCAGGTCATGCGTTGCGCGGAGACCGCGCTACCGGCCGCTGCTGGTAGTTTCCGCGCGCTCGGCTACCGGGATGTCCGCGACGACGGCGAGCACCTCGCGATACTGGCCGGGCCCGCCGGAGCCGACTCGCCCATGCCGCTGCATGTGCACATTGAATGCCTCACCGGTGATGTGTTCGGGTCGACGGCCTGCCGCTGCGGCCGGGACCTCAATGCCGCCGTGGCCGGGATGACGACGTCGGGTTCGGGCCTGATCGTCTACCTGCGGCCGCCCGGTATGCGCACGTGCGGGGTGTTCACCGACGCGGCAGCAGACGCGGAGTGGGTGTCGCAGACGGTCGCCTGGATCCTGCGCGACCTGGGCGTGTACACGGTCAGACTCGACGACGACGCACCGGAACTCGGGCTACTGATATTCGGTGCGATACGCGAGCATGGATTGCGTGTCGAGTCGTATCGGCCAGCGCGATCGGCCGCCGGATGAGAAGCGCTCCCACGCAACAGGACATGAGGTAGCAGGATGGCCCACCCCGACCTGGCCGGCAAGGCCGCGATCGTCACCGGAGCAGGGGCCGGGATCGGCCTGGCGATCGCCCAGCGGCTGGCCGACGAAGGTGCCCGGGTACTGTGCGCGGACATCGACGGCGACGCGGCGCAAGCGGCCGCCACGAAGATCGGCGGCGGTGCCGTCGCCCACCGGGCGGACGTCGCCGACGAAGATCAGGTGGTCGCCATGGTGGGGGCGTGCGTCGAATCCTTCGGCGGTGTGGACAAATTGGTGGCCAACGCCGGCGTGGTCCACTTCGCGCCGTTGCTGGAGACCACGGTCGAGGACTTCGACCGGATCATGCGGATCAACCTCCGCGGTGCCTGGCTGTGCACCAAGCATGCGGCACCGCGCATGGTCGAGCGTGGTGGGGGAGCGATCGTCAACATGTCGTCGCTCGGTGGACTGGTGGGCGCGGCGGGAACATCGGCTTACGGGATGTCGAAGGCGGGCATCATCCACCTCAGCCGCGTCACCGCGGCCGAATTGCGGTCGGCCAACATCCGTTCCAACGCGCTGCTACCGGCGTTCGTCGATACCACGATGCAGCAGACGGCAATGACGATGTTCGACGAGGCGCTCGGGGAAGGCGGCGCCTCCGGGATGATCGGCCGGCTGCAGGGCAGGATGGCCGGTCCCGAGGAAATGGCGGGGGTAGTGGCGTTTCTGCTGTCCGACGACGCCGCCATGGTCAACGGCACCGCCCAACTGGCGGACGGCGGGACCGTCGCGGCGTTGTGGTGATGCGTTCAGCCCTGCTCGGCCTGACTGGTCAGGATCGACATCGCGATCGCGGTCATCTCGTCGGCGACGCCGGTGCGCTGGGTCAGGTGCCAGGTCCGCGCGACGTCCTCGATGAAACCCACCGCCGCGGAGACCAGAAGACGTGCCTCAGCGGTGCCCGTCGCCGGAACGGCCTTGCGCAACAGGTCGATCCACAGGGCATCGCGGTCGGACTGGTTGCGGACGAAGACCTCGCGGATCTCCGCGGAGGCATAGGGCAACTCGGTGATCGATACCGCCACCAGGTCGGGATTCTCCAGCGAAATCCGCACCCGACCCGCGACCACCCCGCGCAGGGTCTCCGACACGTCGGTATCCACGCGGGCCACCCGGATGCATTCCAAGGCCGACCATTCGTCGAACCGGGTGAGCAGGGTGTCGAGAATCGCTTGCTTGGAGGAGAACGACCGGTACAGGCCGGGGCCGGCAATTCCGACCCTCTTGCCGATGTCGGTGGTGCTCACGGCCGGAAAGCCTTGGGCGCGAAAGAGCCGGGCACCGGCGGCCAACAATGTCTCATGCCGGGAGAACAGTGCCCGGTCGGTGGCGGCTGGGTCTTCGATCGGTTCCAGTTCGCCCACGACGGGCGTTCGGGCGGCCGCGGTGCAAGCCCGGCGCAGCAGTTCGGTGAGGTCGTCGCGCGGCAGGGTGAGGTGGTGTCGGCCCAGGCTGGTCATCGTGCTGGAGACCGCCCATGCTCGCAGCTCCGAATGGCGCGGGCTGAGTTCGGGAAACTCCAATCGCACGCTGGCTTCCATGCCGGCGACGATGGCATTGATTCGGCTGCGCACCTCGGCACGGTCGACCTCGTTGAGGTAGCGCGCTTCGCGCTGCCACAGCACGGTCAGCGCACGGGTGGCGATGGCCGCGGCGATCAGCTCCGGAAGTTCGGCATCCAGGGGACGGGCAGGGACGTCGCCACGCGGGCCGTCGGGCTCGCGGGCATGCAGATAGTTCTCCTGCGCGGTGCGGATCACGGCCGCCAGCAGCGCCTGCTTGTTGTCGTAATGCCGGTAGAGCGCGCGGGCCGTGACGCCGGCCGCCTCGGCGATGTCCTCGAGCTTGACCGAATGGAAGCCGCGTTCGGTGAACAGCTGCACGGCCTGCTCGAGGATCTGTTCTTTGCGGTCCTTGGGTCTACGTTTGACGGCCGGGGCGTCGGTCTGCATGGGGTACCCCTTCCTGTCAGTCGACCGCAAACATCTTCTCAGATCGACCAGTGCCTCAGATGAATACGTATCACGAGAGTACATATACGGGATACAGATGGCGTTTTAATGCGCAAATGATAGAAAGAGCGCGTCAATCGGACGTACTGGTCATAGACATATTTGAGCAGTGCGAGTAGGCTTACAGCGATGATCGGTCGTCTCGATGGGGTGGCTGAAGCGTCCAGCGCAACTGCGCTCAGCCACCTACCGGCCGTTGTCGGCGGCGCCAACCCCGGGTGGGCGGAGCTGCCTGAGCGGGCGCTCGTTGACCTGAACAATGCGGTCGGTGGTGTGCAGCAGGCCGTTCACAAACTCATCTCGGCCTCGTCCGCTGACGACGTGTGTGCACTGGCACCAGAGGCGGCGACCCTGATGGGATTCAGCCGCGCGTTGTTCTCGCGAGTAGATCACGGAATCTGGTTGACCCAGCACGCGCATGCGGTTCATGACGCGGATTTCGCCGACCAGGTGGTGGCCTTCGGAACCGCTCACTCGCGTCGGCTGTCGGGGCAGCTGATGGAGTCCGAGATGCTGTTCACCGGAACCCCGATCCTGGTGCGTGACGCGCAAACCAATCCGCGGGCCTACCGCAGACTGGCCCTGTTCACCTGTGCCACCGATTACGTCGCCGCGCCGGTGCTCGTGTGGGGGCAGCCGATCGGCATGATCCATGCTGACCGGTATCCCGACCCCGGCATCGAAGAAGTCGACCGGCGCCTACTCGGGCTCTACGCCTGCGGCCTGGGTCTGGCGATGGAACGGGCACAGCTCGCCGACCGGTTGCGGGCGATCAATGACGCGTCGGCCTCGTTCGGCCACCGGGTGGACGAGCAAGGTTCTGCGGCGCCCCAGGTCCGGTTGGCCGCGGTGTCGTCATTGGCCGGCACCGAACCCGCCATCGATCGCCTCTCGCTGCGGGAGTGGGATGTGTTGCGCAGTATTGCCCTGGGTAAAACCAACGCGCAGATCGCGGCGGCGCTATTTCTGACGGAGAACACGGTCAAGGTGCACGTCAAGCGAATCTTGCGCAAGTTGGGCGCCTCGAACCGGACCGAAGCTGCCGGGCTCTATCACCGACTGACCCGCCGGGCGCCATGACAACCGCGGTTCGGCGCAGGGGAGATGGTGACGGGTAGGAAATGTCTCGAGTGACGTGGGCGCGATCAACGCGTGCCACGTTGGGGCGACGGTGGGGCTTACTTGTGGGCAGGCCGCTTCAGCAGGTACTGAAGCCATCGAACATCGATCAACATGAGGTCAAAGGTAGGGGCGGAAATTAAGGCCGGGCCCTTGCAGCGCTAACAGGTCGCTAAGAGTTTTTGCCAGAGCGTCATTACCTTCGAAGTCGAAGCGTCGGTCAGGAGGACCCAGGGCGTACGGAAGACCAGATCAGGGCTGCCAGCAGGCAGTCACGTCGCCATACCTTGCGGGACGGACTGAGAGATTGCCCAGCCTGCCGCGGAAACACTGGGTTACGCGCAGTCCTGACAGAGGCGCAGACGACGCCGACGCCGGGCCGTGGCTGAGGTTCGCGGCGCGGCGCTCCTCCGAAAGGGTGAGCACAAGTGCTCTCAAGGACGACGTACGCAAGTCACCGCCACGGCGACGATTGGACGATGACGGGAACACCGGGGGGCGAGCGCGACGGTGCAGTCCAGCATCGGGTTGCGACGTCATCGCGGGTGCCGGTAACCGATGATCTCGGTTTTCTCCGCCCCGAGGATGACTTGCGACATCGTCCCGAGCCGGGCGGCAGAATGCGAGACAGCCTGTTCTGGGAGATGGTGGTTCCGGAAGAACGACTTGGCGTGCAGGTGTACCTCTACGCGACGGGCAGCGGCCGGGTCGGCTACAACGTCGTGGTCTGGGGCTCGAACCCGGATCCGTTGGTGCTGAAGTTGGGGTCTGGCCGGCTCCCTGTGTAGGCCGACTTCGATGACCTGACCTTCGATGGCCTCACGCTGCGTCAGCCCGAGCCACTGCAGTCGTGTCTGCTGGCGTTCCGCCAGGATGAGGTCGCACTGGAATGTGAACTCCACCGAATCCACGACGCTTTCAGCTACCACCTCAATCCTGACGGTCTGCCCGTCTGGTTTGCGCGCAATCGGATGGAGCAGACCGGCCGATTGCGTGGCCACATCACCGTGGGCAGTCGGCGGGTTGAGCTGGACGGACTCGGTCATCGCGATCACTCCTGGGGTGTGCGCGACTGGGCGGTGCCACAACACTGGAAGTGGTTCGTTGTCTATACGCCGGCGGGCTTCGCCGTGAACGGCTGGATCTGGATTGCCAAGGGAGAGAGGGATTCGCTGGATATGTTGCCCTAGAAGGGCGGGTCGTACCCGTCGCCTCGATCGATCAACGCGCCACCTATGACGCATCGATGCGGCAACAACGGCTATCCGCGGCACTGATCGACGTCGAAGGGGGACGGACGGATCTTGTCCTGGACGTCTTCGGAGTCGTCGACCTGTTCAGTCAGGACCGTGCGCGCACTGTGATTCGGGAGGCTGCCTGTGTGGCGAGTATCGATGGTGTCCTGGGCGCTGAACAGTTCGAAACACACTGGACCGGTGCTTATCTCGATCAACTCGTGGAATCGCCGGACCAACGATGACGTGGTCGTAGTCGCTAGCTGAGTTGTCCGCACTGGGCTGCTACCTGGCCGACCGCTCACGTATCTGGTGTCCGACGGCGAACGTCAGGCGGTGGTGAGGCGCCCACCCCGCCGCCCACACCGCCCTGGTGCGCACGATGTGCTCCGCGAGGCGCGGTTGGTCATTGCCTTGGCGCGCACGTCGGTGCCAGTCCCGCGAGTACTGGCCACCGCTTCCGCTGGAGAGGGTCTCAACGTGCCTGTGGTCGGCACTGAGTTCGTCGACGCAGCGGTCATCACTGAGCGGACACCAAGTGATCTGGCGCGACCGGCGATTCGCGGTTGGCGCAGTCCTTCCTTGATGCCGCTGAAACGTTCACGTGTTCCTCGTGGTCGCCATGACCTGGCGGCGAGGCACTGTCCCCCGGAGGAGGGAGAAAATTCGTCACCTCCGGGTGTTGTCCTTGGAGCAAGGCTCGTTCACGATCAGATCGGGACACAGCCTCGTGGTCGCGCGCGGCGAGATGCCGGTTCCGGCTGGAACTGACAGCGCTGCTGAGAAAGTGAGATTTCATGCCTGCCATCGCCAAAGGGGGCTCGCTCAAGATCGGATTGTGGTGTAACTGGATCTTCCTCGCCTTGACGGTGATCGGGTGGTTGGGGATCGCGCACTTCATCGCTCCTGCCCGGGCCGATCTCGGATTGGATGCCACCAAGGTGTGGTTCACCGAGACGCATCGCTGGGGCGTGATCGTGGGTTGCACGCTGTTCTACATCGCGGCTGGATTCCTGACGCCCGGCTCGATTGTCTTTGGCATCATGCTGTCTCGAGTCGAGGGCAGGCATCCGTTGTGGTCGATCACCACGGCCGTCTGCGGTGTATTCATCTCGTTGATCATCTTCTTCAATTGCTGCGCATGGATCGTCGCGGCCTACCGTCCGGAAACTGGTTCTGATGTTATCCAATCCTGGTACGACTGGGCGTGGTTCGCGTTCCTGCTCGGCTGGATATATCTCACCTTCGAGATGGTCGCCACCGGTGTTGTCGAGTTGATGGACGACCGACCGCAACCGCTGATCCCGCGCTGGTTCACCTGGCTGACGCTCGCTGGCGCGGTGTCGATCATCACTGCGTCGGGTCCGGCCTTCTTCAAGAGCGGGCCCTTTGCCTACCACGGATTGCTGGCCTTCTACATGCCGGTGGTCGTGTGGGGTGCCTATATCGCCGGCACGACCTGGTTCATGCTGCAGGATCTCAAACGCTCTGCCGACCAGGAGTGTCAGCTCGCCCCCTCGGCGTGAGGCAGTGTCGTTGGATCGTGCAAAAGATCGGGGCCAGAGTGTAATTGGTCCCGCGCTGGCTACGGAAATCATTCCTTCGTAAGAGGGATCTTTCGGGTGCCGGCGAACTTCTCCGCTGACAGGTCCTACCATATTGACCATGTCCCACAACCCATTTGACCAATCACTCTGGCGATCTGTCGAAGGCTTCGGCGACCTGACCGACATCACCTATCACCGTCATGTGCTTGACGGTGTACCCCAGCCGACGGTTCGGGTGGCTTTCGATCGACCCGAGGTCCGCAATGCATTTCGGCCGCACAGCGTCGACGAGCTCTACCGTGTTCTCGATCATGCCCGGATGTGGCCGGACGTGGGCGTCGTGCTGCTGACCGGAAATGGGCCGTCCCCCAAGGACGGCGGATGGGCATTCTGCTCAGGCGGCGATCAGCGCATCCGTGGACGTAGCGGATATCAATACGCGGCGGGGGAGACCGCGGACACCGTCGACGTTGCCCGGGCGGGACGGCTGCACATCATGGAGGTGCAGCGGTTGATCCGATTCATGCCCAAGGTGGTGATCTGCCTTGTCAACGGCTGGGCCGCTGGTGGTGGGCACAGTCTGCACGTCACGTGCGACCTTACGTTGGCCAGTCGTGAGCATGCCCGGTTCAAGCAGACCGACGCCGACGTCGGTAGTTTCGACGGCGGTTACGGCAGTGCGTATCTGGCCAAGCAGGTAGGTCAGAAGTTCGCCCGCGAGATCTTCTTTCTCGGTGAGCCCTACACCGCTGAGGAGATGCACCAGATGGGCGCGGTCAACCGAGTGGTAGACCACGCGGAACTGGAGAATGTGGGTCTGCAGTGGGCTGCCAAGGTCAACGGAAAGTCGCCTCAGGCCCAGCGGATGCTGAAGTTCGCATTCAATCTCCTCGATGACGGACTTGTCGGTCAGCAGATCTTCGCCAGTGAAGCTACGAGGTTGGCGTATATGACAGACGAGGCCGTCGAAGGCCGAGACGCCTTTCTCGAGAAGCGTGATCCGGATTGGAGTAGGTACCCCCGGTACTTCTGACGATTCCCTGGTGGTCAGCGGTAACACGGAAATCTGCCCGCAAATGACCCTTTCGGAAGATGTGCCGTCGTGGTGTCAGAGGTCACGATCTAGCCAGACCTAGGGAAAGGGTGTGGCTGTGCGGACGAAGGCTGCGGTGCTGTGGGAACTCGGAGGACAATGGGAGGTCGAGGAGGTCGAACTCGACCCTCCCAAGGCTGGCGAAGTGATGGTCAAGCTGACCGCCAGCGGTCTGTGTCATTCTGACCACCATTTGGTCACCGGCGACATCCCGGTGTCCTTGCCCTACGTGGGGGGCCATGAGGGCGCCGGAGTCGTCGCTGAGGTGGGGCCTGGCGTCACCGATGTGGCCGTAGGCGACTCGGTGGTGCTCAGCTTCCTGCCCGCCTGCGGCAAGTGTTCGCACTGTGCCCGCGGCATGACCAACCTGTGCGACCTCGGTGCCCAGATCATCCAAGGACCCCAGCTCGACGGTACCTATCGATTCCACGCCAAAGACAAAGGCCTTGGCCAGATGTGCCTGCTCGGAACGTTTTCCGAATACACGGTGGTGCCGATGGCGTCGGTGGTCAAGGTCGACGACGGCAGCCCGTTGGATCGGGCCGCGGTCATCGGATGTTGCGTTCCAACCGGTTTCGGCAGCGTGGTGAGGACGGCCGACGTCCGTCCCGGCGACGCCGTAGTGGTGATGGGCATTGGTGGTATCGGAGCCAACGCGCTACAGGGTGCCAAGAGCGCAGGCGCGCGGCACATCATCGCGATCGACCCAGTGGAATTCAAGCGCGAGCAGGCGAAGATTTTCGGCGCCACGCATGCGGTCGCCGACGTTCCCGAGGCCTTGGCTCTCATCACCGATCTGACCCGCGGGGTGATGGCCGATGCCTGCGTCATCACCACAGATACTGCGGAGAGCGCCTATATCGCCGAGGCCTTGAGCCTGGTCGGCCGCCGCGGCAAGGTCATTGTCACCGCGATCGGACACCCCACGGAATTGACCATGAGCGGCTCCCTGTTCGAGCTGACCCTCTACGAGAAGTCCATCCACGGATCGCTGTTCGGCTCCTCGAACCCGCGCCACGACATCCCCCGCTATCTGGAGATGTACAACCTTGGGGAACTCAAACTCGACGAGTTGATCACCCGTGAGTACCGCCTAGAGGACATCAACAAGGGTTATGACGACATGCTCGCGGGCCGCAATATCCGCGGTGTCATTCGATTTTGAGTGATGCGTCTCGTCAACCGGCGTGCGCGCCGGTTGACGAGATCATCCGATGGTAACGGGCGACTGCTTCAGTTCGGTTGGTGGCACCAAGCTTTCGCAGGATGTGCTTGACGTGTGACTTGACCGTGCCTTCGGTGACGAACAGCCCGGTGGCAATCTGGGCGTTTGTTTTGCCGGAGGCCAAGTTTCGCAGTACGTCCCACTCGCGAAGAGTGAGCCGATCACCGCGATCGTCGATCAGCATGCGGGGGTGTACCGGGTCGTCGACAGACTCCAGATTGAGGGCGGCGGTATCCACTACGTCAGCGGTGAAATCATCGGCGATCGCCCGTACCCCGGCGACGTAGTCTGATGTCGCCTGGCGCACCGCTTGCAGTCGCTCCATCAGCTGTGCCCGCTCGATTGCGAGGCCCAGGCCCTCGGCGTACGTGCCGAGAATGCACCGGTCGAACTCGTCCACCTCGCTGTCCCCATCACGGTCGGCATGGATCATCGCCACCGGCTCACCCCAGGCGAGTACCGGGGCGGCGACGTAACTTGTGGTGCCGCTGAATTTGATGAACTCGGTGTGGACCCGTGGATTGGTTTGCGGATCGGATATCACTATCGGTACGCCCCGACGCACCATTTCGCTCTCGAGCAGCGGGCCGTTGAGCCGGCGGGGGTGCGTTCGGCCGATCTCCACCAGAGCCCCGCCGAACTCGGGATCGTCGATGGCGAAGCCGGAGCGGGCGAGCCAGGTGCCTTCTTCGATTCGGGAGAACAAGGCCCGGCGGAAGCCGATCCGACGCACCTCGACCGGTGCGCGCTCGGCAAGAGCGGAGGCCGATGGAGCGTTGCGAAGGGCGGAGACGGCTTCGCGGGTTCCGGTCGCGACGTCCACCCGCCGTTGCAGGAGTGCGTCCTTGACATCAACTTGGACGGCAACGGATTTCAGCATCAGAGCGGTAGCTTGAGCCGCCGACGCCCGCTCCTGCTCATCCGCCAGACGCTCGGCCAGCGCACATCGGGCCGAATTCAACGCGCTGTCGCTGGTGTTGAGGTCCCAGTCCAACGGAACGGCCAGGCCGCCGTCGGCGAGCAAAGCCGCAGCGGCGCTGATGATTTCGCGAGTGCGCTCGACGCATTCGGTAACGTCGGTCTGCGGCTGTTCGGTTGTCATGGTCCTCCTCACTGGGCCGGCGGCAGGTAGATCGTCTTGTAAACCTGGAATGCGGCAAGGCCCTCAGGTCCCAGTTCGCGGCCCATACCGCTGTCCTTGACCCCACCGAACGGGGCGACCGGTTCGTTGACGTAGTGGTTGACACCGACGGTGCCCGAGCGGACCTTACGCGCCACGTTGGCGGCGCGTGCACTGTCGGACGACCACACTGAACCGCCCAGTCCGTAGACGCTGTCGTTCGCGATGGAGATGGCCTCGGCCTCGTCGGAATAAGGGATGACCGACAGTACCGGCCCGAAGATTTCTTCGCGGGCGATTACGGCATTGTTGTCGACGTCGGCGAAGACCGTCGGTTCCACGAACCAGCCGCGGCTCATACCGGCCGGCCGGGCACCTCCGGTGGTCAGGCGCGCCTCCTGCTTGCCCTTGGCGATGTATCCCTCTACCCGCTCACGTTGCCGTCTGGACACCAGGGGGCCAATCTTGGTTGCGGGGTCGAGTGGATCGCCGATGGTCAGTTCGCTCGCCAGGGCGGTGATGGTGTCGACGATGTCGGCGTAGCGGTTGCGCGGTGCCAGGACGCGGGTGTTCAGCCAGCAGATCTGACCGTTGTTGAGCAGTGTCGCTCCGAAAAACGATTCAATGGAACCGGCGATGTCGGCATCGTCGAGCACGATGGCCGCAGACTTCCCGCCCAGCTCCAGGGTCACCGGCCGCAGGAGACGGCCGCAGGTTTCGGCGATGGCACGGCCGGCCACCGTGGACCCGGTGAAGGACACCTTGTCGACGCCGGGATGGGCGACCAGGTAGGCGCCGACGTCGCGACCGCCGGGAACCACATTGAGCACCCCAGGTGGCAGGCCTGCCGCAGCAGCTGCCTCGGCCATCAGGAAGGCGTCGAGAACAGTTTCCTCCGCCGGCTTGAGGACCACCGTGCAGCCGGCGGCCAGTGCCGGGGCGATCTTGAGGAACGAAATACCCTGCGGGACGTTCCACGGCACGATCGCTCCGACTACCCCGATCGGCTGGCGTGAGACCAACGCGGTGCCGCCGAGCATGCCGGCTCGCTCCTCCTCGATTGGGGCGCCATTCATCACCTCGCTGTAGTAGCGCAGCAGCAGCGGGGGGAAGCCGGCCTCGAACTGTTGAGCCAGCCAGATGGGCATGCCGTTCTGCATGGAAACCCGGGCCGCGGTTTCCGGGCCGCGGGCCTCGAGTTCGGCGGCGAACTTCTCCAGCACCTCGGCGCGCAGTTTGGGATGCCAGGTGGACCAGCCGTCCGGGTCGTCGAACGCCGCGCGGGCTGCCGCGACCGCGGCGTCGATGTCAGCCTCACTACCACGCGGTACCGAACCGATGATGTCTTCGGTGCTGGGCGACTGCACATCGATCGTCGCCGACGTGGCCGCATCGCGCCAGTGGCCGCCGATGTAGAGCTGGCGGTAGTCAATCGGTGACATCCAGTACCTCCTGGGCTGCATTGTGATCGCTGTCACGCAATACTGTCCCAGAAACTGGTCGAGATTTCAATTGTTATTATGGTTAGGCCAAAACGGGATAGAAGATGCCGTCGCGGCGACATACCAGCACCCGGTCGGAGAGGTGTTTACAGATCGAGCACGAGCTTCTCGGTGCGAGAACGCGAGACGCAGATCAGCATGACCTCACCGGTCTCTCGCTGCTGCGCATCGAGCACCGAATCGCGGTGATCGGCGACGCCCTCGACGATGCGCGCCTCACAGCTTCCGCACACACCCTCATAACAGCTGGTGGTGATCGAGACGCCCGCTGCTTCGACGAGATCCAGGATCGTGTCGTCCTCCGACACATCGAGCGTGACACCCGAACGTTGGCACACCACTGTGAACCGGCTGAGCGGATTGGCTTGCTGATCGATCGCGGGCGCCTTGGCCGCGAACCGTTCGATGTGCAGGGAGCCTTCCGGCCAATGGGCGCAGCGCTCCTCGACCGCCGTCAGCAGCGCCTCTGGTCCACAGCAGTAGATCAGGGTGCCTTCCTCTGAACTACCCAGCAGCGCATCCAGATCCAGCAGGCCATGTTCATCCTGCGGCCAGACGGTGACCCGATCGGGATAACGGTTCGCCAAGTCGTCCGCGAACGCCATTGAGGCCCGTGTGCGCCCACCGTAGAGCAGCGTCCAGTCGCCCCCGGCACGTTCGACGCTTTCGGCCATCGCCATGATCGGGGTGATGCCGATGCCACCGGCGATGAACCGGTAGCGCCCGGCGTCGACCAACGCGAAGTGGTTCCGCGGTCCCCGGACCTGTACAGACCGACCCTCGTGGAGCGTGTCGTGCACGTACTGTGAGCCACCCCGGCTGTTCGGGTCCAGTAGCACCGCCACCCGCCATGTGGTCGAGTCGCTGGGATCGCCACATAACGAATACTGGCGGGTCAGGCCGTCAGCGAGGATGAGGTCGATGTGGGCGCCGGGGTGCCACCGGGGCAGCTCTTGGCCGTCAGGATGGACGAGGTCCAACACCACGACGCCCTCGGCAGGGGCGCCGCGGTGCTGGACGATCAGGTCCGCGGTGTATTCGTGAACGCTGGCTGTGGACATATTTTCCCGGTCAGGACACCTGCACCGTCGCGGGAAGGTGCTTGAGGCCGCCCACGAAGTTGGTGTGCGTGACACTGCCCGGACCCAGCACCTCGATGGAGTTCAGTCGGGGCAGCAGCTGCTCGAACATCACCCGCAGTTCCAGCTTGGCCAGGTGCTGCCCGACGCACGTGTGCGGGCCGAACCCAAAGGCCATGTGGTTGTTGGGGTTACGGTCGATGTCGAACCGGTCGGGATCGGTGAACAGCTCCTCGTCGCGGCAGGCCGACTGGAACAGCGGCATGATCCGGTCGCCCTTCCTGATGAGCTGGCCATTGAGTTCGTAGTCCTGCTCCGCGCGGCGCATGAAGTGCTTAACGGGCGCGACGTAGCGCAGACCTTCCTGAATGAGCTTGCCGATCAGGTCCGGGTCCGCTTTCACCCTGGCCAGGACGTCCGGATGCAGGGCCAACTGCTGCAGCGTCCCGGCCAGGGTCGCCGAGGTGGTGTCGTGGCCAGCTGTGCAGATGGCCATGAACCAACCGTATGCATACGGGGCCGGCCAATACTCACCGTCCGGCGTCTTGGCCAGCGAGATCAGGGTGGCCAGATCATCGCGCGGGTTGGCACGCCGGTCTTCGACGAGGACGTCGAAGTACTTGTAGAAGCTCTGCACGGTGGCGGCGAACTGCTGGGCCATCGCTTCGGGGGTGACCTCGACGTCGACGTTCTCGGTCTGGTGCTCGGGGTCGGCTGTGCCGAAGAACTCCTGGGTGAGCGCCATCATCTGCGGTTCGTCGGAGGACGGTACCCCGAGCAGCGTCATGATCACGTGTAGTGGGTAGCCGAGCGCCCAGTCGTCGACGAGGTCGATCTGCTTGCCGCCGGCTGACAGATTCTTGAGTTTATCGATGGCCTCGTTGGCCAGGTCCCGGGTCTGGCCCTCGAGGGCCTTGAGCCGGCCCGGCTTGAAGTAGTCGAAGACGATGTTCTTGACGGTGGTGTGCTCGGGGGGATCGAGGAACGGGAGTGCGTCCATCAACCGCAGGCTGCCGCCCAGGAGGCTCTTGGTGAACTCGTCGCCGGCCTGGTTGGCCAAGATGGGGTTATGCGCCCCGGGGTCGGCGCCGCCGCCGGCGGAGAACACCTCCGGCTGCAGGCTCTCCACCTCCTGAATGTCGGAATACTTGCTGACCAGCCACAACGGGTCGTAACCCTCGACCACCGCCTTGCCTACCGGCATGTTGTCGCGCATCCACTTGTAGGCCGCGTAGAGCGAAGGAAGGTCGGCGTGACCTTCCGGGAGCACGATCCGGCGGGCGATCTCGTCCGGGAGAACGGCTTCCCGGGTGTCCTGGACGGTTGTCACTTCAGTCCTCTTTCCGACGTGGTCGTTGTTGGTTGATGCGTGACCCAAGTCTCACCGGTCTGTCGGGCCTCCGCGTCACCACTAGGTGGCGTCATTGCTCCCGCTTTCGGGGGGTATTGCCCCGCTACTCCGGGCAGCCCGCGTCGATCCATGCGACGACGCGATCGATGTCCTCGTCAGAGATCGGGTCTAGGTAGGCGGGCATCCGCATGATGCTGGCCCCGTCCGGCGCCGGTTCGAGGTCGGACCCGAACGGTGCGACGCCCCGCAGCGACTTCACCAGATTGGATTCGGCGCCGTCGCCGAGGGTCACCAGCTTGCGGCCGCCCACCTTCATCGCGACGAAGCGGTCTCGGGTGACACCACGCCAAAACGGACCGTGAGAGGACACGTCGGCGTCCGGGCCACCGACCGAGCGGTCCAGGATGTCGATGACGTCGGTGAACTTCATGGTTTCCAACCCTTCGTGTCTGTGGCGGTCAGGCCGCCGAGATGCCGCCGTTGACGCTGATCGCTTGCCCGGTCAGCTTCCCGGCCGCAGGACTGCACACGAACACCGCCAGGGCGGCGATGTCGTCGGCGTCGGGCACACCGAGGGTGGCCTGCTTGGCGGCGCTGGCGAAGAGCTTCGCGCTGAACCCCTCGCCGGTCGTGATCCGCTCGGTGGAGGCGGTGCCGTAGACCAGCGACGGTGTCAATGCGTTGGCCCGGATGCCGTGGCGCTTCTCCTCGATGGCGATGGTGCGGGTGAACATGACGATCGCGGCTTTGGCGGCGCCGATCATCGCCTCGCCGGGGGTGGGGGTCTTCGCGGCGTCGGAGGCGACGTTGACGATGACGCCGCCCTTGCGGGCGCGCATGCCGGGCAGGACCGCACTGGCCATATGCATGGCAGGAGTGGCCATTTCGGTGAGTATGCGGCTGATCTCGGTTGCCGGGATGTCTTTGAACAGCTCCGGTGCGATGCCGTCGGCGGCGGTGGTGCACATCATGATGTCGATGGCGCCCAGCAGCCGCTCGGCCTGGGCTGTCAGATCTGCGGCCGCCGCCGGATCCAGCGGGCTGCCGGCCAGGAAATGTGCCTCGGCGCCCAGTTCGCGCAGTGCAGCGGCGGCAGCTTCACCGCGCTCCACAGTGCGGCCGACGATGACGATCCGGGGCACCCCGGCCTTGGCGAGGGCACGGGCGGTGGCCAGTCCGATACCGGCCGTGCCGCCGATGATGAGCGCGCCGCACTCGGTGAGATCCTTGGGCGACGGCAGTGTCGTTTCAGTGCTCATGTGAGCTCCGATCTAGAGGGTGGTCCGGACGACCGCTTGGCTGCGATTCTCGAGTTCGAGTGCCCGAGCGAACGAGTCGATCTCGGCATTGCGGATCAGCGAGTTCTTGGTGGCGCGGATGCCCTCGGCGCCGTTGGTGCTGATGTGCTCGGCCAGTTCGATGGCCGCCGAGACGATCTCTTCGCCCTCGACCGGCACGATCCGGTTGGCCAGCCCCAGCTTCACCGCCTCGACGGCCTTGACAGTGCGCCCGGTGAAGGAGATCTCCGCAGCTCGGGCCGGACCGATGAGTCGCGCCAGGTGCCAGGAAGCGCCCAGCTCGCCGATCGACAGTCCGATCCGCACGAAGCCGGCGCTGAAACTCGCTGCGGGAGTGGCTAGTCGGATGTCGGCAGACAGCGCCAGAGATAGACCGCCGCCGGCGGCAGGTCCACTGACCGCGGCGATGACCGGATAGGGCAGCGAGCGTAGACCCGATGTCCCGGCTGACGCGGTGTCGACCAACTCGTTGAACTCGGGGATGGTCATCGTCGCGATGGCCTGGACCTCGTTCAGGTCGAAACCGGTGCAGAAGGTTGACCCTCCTGCACCGGTGACAATCAGGGCACGCAGCGGCGCCTTTCGCAAAGTGTTTGCATACCAGGCGATTTCGCCGAACATCTCCACGGTCTGGGAGTTACCGCGTTCTGGGCGGTTGACGGACATGACGGCGATTCCGGGTCGTGGCTCGGCGATGGTGAGCGTTTTGGCCTGGCCGAGTTCGGCGCAGACGTCGGCCATGGTCCGCATGGCGACCCGGTTCCAGGCCGACATCAGCGCCCCGTGAACTGCGGAGCGCGCTTGTCCCGGAAGGCTGCCAACGCCTCGGGCATGTCCGCACACCGGGTCAACAGGGCTTGCCCGCGGCTCTCCAGTTCCAGCGCTGCGGCGAACGAACCGATCTCGAGGTTTGACTGCAGTGCGCGTTTGGACAGTGTGATGCCGCCGGGAGAGTTGGCGCAGATCTGGTCGGCCATGGCCAGTGCACGGTCGATCAAGTCATCGCCACCGGTGACGAAGTTGAGCAGCCCCAGCCGTTCTGCCTCCTCAGCGTGGACCATCCGGCCGCTGAAGCAGATCTCGGCGGCTTGAGCCGGCCCGATCAGCCGAGGCAACAACCACGACACACCGAGATCCCCGGCGGAGAGCCCGATCTTGACGAAGGCCGCGTTGAATCTCGCCTTCGGTGATCCCAACCGGATGTCGGCCATCAGGCTCAGGGCTAGCCCACCCCCAGCGGCGGCGCCGTTGACCGCGGCGATGACGGGAACCGGCAGAGCCCGTATTGCGGTCAGTGCGCGCGCGGCGCGATCCTGACGTTCCAACATGCCCAGTGGGGACAGCTCGGGCAGGCCCTCGGCGTCGTCGAGGTCGTATCCGGCGCAGAAGGCGTCACCCGCCCCGGTGAGGATGACCACCCGAACGGCGCCGTCACTGTTCAGATCTCGTGCCACGCGTTCGAGCTCGTCGAACATGGCGACGGTCATGGCGTTGAAGCGACTGGGACGATTCAGCGTCACCAGAACGACACCGTCCGCGGGTTGCGAAACGACGAGGGTCTGGTGGGTGGATGCAGTCATCGTGAGTGCTCCTGTTGTCAGGCGAAGTTGGGCGGCCGCTTGTCGACGAATGCGCGCAAACCTTCTGCGGCCTCGCCGAGTTCAAACAGGGCTTGGATCTGCTCGACCTCGTACCGGAGGCCGGCTGCCAGCGGCAGGTCGAAGGCCGCGTCGACGGTGCGGACCACCGCTTGCTGCGCTGGTGCCGATGCGGCGCACAATTCGCCGGCCAGGTCGCGGGCGGCACTCAGGGCTGCGCCCGCGGGCACCAACCGGTCGACGAGTCCGATCCGGAGCGCTTCGGTGCCCTCGACCTGACGGCCGGTCAGCATGATGTCCAGTGCTGCACCGCGACCCACCAGCCGGGGGAGTCGCTGGGTGCCGCCGGCGCCGGGGATCAGTCCGAGTTTGACCTCGGGCAGGCCGAGTTTTGCTTCCGCACCCGCCACCCGAAGCGTGCAGGCCATCGCAAGCTCCAGACCGCCGCCCAGCGCGAGTCCCTCGATCGCGGCGATGGACAGCGCGGGGTGCGCGGCGAGTCGGTCCAGACCTGATCGCAGGGTGTCTCCATAGGCGCGAAACGATGCTGCGTCCACTGTCGTCATGTGCTTGATATCGGCTCCGGCGGCAAAGAGACCGGGCAGCTCCGAGGACAGAATGAGGACCTTGGGTGCCGAGGCGTCCGCTTCGTCCAGCGCCGAGTGCAGGCCGTCGACGATCACCGGTCCTAGAGCATTGGCGGGCGGCCGGTTGAGCATGATGTGCAGCACCGGACCGTCCGTCGTCCAGGACACCGCGGGGTTCTGGACGCTCATGCCATGGTCAATCCGCCGCTGACCGACAGTGTCTGGCCGGTGATGTACTCGGCGGCGTCAGAGGCGAAAAAGGCGACGGCCGCGGCGACGTCGGTGGGTGTGCCCAGCCGCTTCATCGGCACCGATCGGGCCATGCCGCCGATGACCTTGTCGGCGTCTTCACCGGAGCTGTCGGCGAACTTGCGCAGGGCAGGTGTGTCGGTGGGACCGGGGCAGACGGTGTTGGCAGTGACACCCTTGGTGGCGACCTCGCGCGCGAGCGTCTTGGTGAAGGCGATGATCCCGCCCTTGGCGCCGGAGTACACCGCCTCCAGCGATGAGCCGACCCGCCCCGCATCTGAGCCGATGTTGATCACCCGACCGAAGCCGCGCTCCACCATGCCGGGCACCACCGTGTGGCACACCCGCAGCGCACCTTTGAAATTGATGTCCAGGATCTTGTCCCAGAAGTCCTCGGTGGTCTTGAGGAACGGCATGAAGTCGTCCCATCCGGCGTTGTTGACGATTACGTCGATGTCGCCGAAGCCGGCGGCGACCTCCGTCACCGCTTCGCGGACCGAGGCGGTGTCGGTGACGTTGATCGGTACCGCGAGTGCCTGGCCACCGGCGGCGATGATACGGGCAGCGGTTTCCTTGGCTGCGTCAAGATTGAGATCGGCGATGGCGACCTTGAAGCCGTGCGCGCCAAGTGTCTCGGAGATGCCGCCGCCGATGCCCTGGGCGCCGCCGGTGACGAAAGCGACTCGAGAAGTCATGGTTGTCTTTGCCTTTCAGATATCGGTTGGGTCAATGGCAGGAGGGGCCGTCGGGGTCGGGGCTCCAGTCCACCGGACCGGCCACGATGCAATGGCTGGTGAGCTTTCGGCCCAGGACCTGTTGGGCGGCGCGGGCGGCGCCGATCACCGCAGCAAGGTTGACCCCGGTGTCGACGCCCATCTCGTGAAACATGTTGATCAGGTCTTCGGTCGCGATGTTTCCGGTTGAACCCGCGGGCACCGGGCAGCCCCCCAGTTCCCCGAAGCTCGATTCGAAGCTGGTGCAGCCGGCCTGCAGCGCCGCATAGGCATTGGCCAGACCCTGGCCGCGGGTGTTGTGGAAGTGGGCGGTCACTTCGATACCGGGCAGCCGCTCGATGGCCGCGGAGAAGATGTCGAATACGTAGGCAGGGTGCGCCATTCCGGTGGTATCGCCGAAGCCGATCTCCCGGCAGCCGGCGGCCGCGAACTGTTCGGCGATCTCCAGGGTGCGCTCCATGGGGACCTTGCCTTCGAACGGGCAACCGAAAGCGGTGGCGATCACGGCGGTGGGCTTGAGGTCTTCGGCGTCGATACGCTTGGCCAGAATCACGTTGTCGGCCATCGACTCGTCGATGAACCGGTTGACGTTGCGCTTGTTATGGGTTTCGGATGCACTGACGAACAGGGCGACCTCATGAAACCGCTCCCGCACCCGCAGCGCATTGTCCAGCCCGCGGCTGTTGGGTACCAGGACGGTCAGCGAGACATGTTCGGGGATGTCTATTCCGTTGAGAACCTCGACGGCATCCGACAGTTGGGGGATGACGTCGGGCCGCACGAAACTGGCGACTTCGATCCGGTCCAGGCCTGTCTGCCCCAACTGGTTGATCAGCCTGATCTTGTCGGCGGTACTGATCACCTCCGGTTCGTTCTGGAAGCCGTCCCGTGGACCCACTTCCCGGATATGGGCTCTGCCGGGGAGTTTCGAACTCATATCTGACTGACCTCCTTGTCCAGCTCGTCTCGGAATTCCGGTGCCGCGACGCCGATGAGCCGTCGCGTTCTTTCGGCGATGCTGCACCCGCGAAGGTGGGCTGCTCCGTGTTCGGTCACGATGGCGTCCACATCGGCGCGTGCCGTCGTGACGATGCCGCCGTCGAGGCGCGGCTTGATCGTGGAACAGCCGCGGAAAGTCGAGCGCATCGCGATGATCGAACGCCTACCGGTCAGCGCCGCGGCTCGGGTGAAGTCCACCTGGCCACCGACCGCGCCGACGTACACCCCGCGGCTGACCTCCGCACCAACCTGTCCCGAGAGGTCGACTTCGACGGCGAAGTTGATCGAGACCAGTGAGGCGAGTTGTGAGAGCACCTGGGGGGAATGGGTGTAGCTGGTCGGCAGGAATCGCACTGGCAGTTCGGAGATGCCGGCGTAAAGCTGTGCCGACCCAAGCGCGGTGCCCACGACGACGAGCCCGGCATCGAGCTCCTTGCGTCTTCCGGTGACCACTCCCTCGGTCACCAGGCGCATCAGGCCGTCGGTGATCATTCCGGTGTGAAAGCCCAGATCCTGATGCCCGGCAAGGGAGTCCAGGACCGCGGAGCCCAGCGATCCGACGCCGAGCTGAACGGTGTCACCATCCTCGACCAGCTCGGCGATGTGGGCGGCGATCCGGCGGTCGACATCGTCGGGTTCGCGCGACGGATCCTCGGGCAGCGGGCGATTCGTGGTGATGGTGGCGGCGAAGCGTTCCAACGGTATTCGGTCCGAGCCGATGGTGGCCGGCATCTGCTCGTTGATCTCGGCGATGAGCACCGGCGTGTGCGGCACCGCGTCCGCGACGTAGTCGACGCCGATGCCCAACGAACACCGCCCGTCTCGATCGGGGGCCGACACCTGAACCAAGCCGACATCGCGCGGAAGGTGGTGTTCGGCGAACATCCGGGGCAGCGCCGAGTAGTGACAGGGCACCACATCGAGGCGGCCGGTGCGACTCAGTTCGCGCAGTTCTCCGAGTCCGCCGTAGGAGACCATCGACACCCTCGCCGGCATCGTGACGGCGAGTTGGTCGTTCCACGACAATCCGGTGAACGTACGGATCGGCCCGATGAGATCGTTCTGGGCGATGAGCGCGTCCACCAATGGCCGGGGCTCGGCAGCTGCCTGGCCCCACCAAACCCCGTCGCCGCGCGAGAGGAACTCGGCGAACGCGATCAAGTGGCTACCCGCTGCAGCAGCGTTCCGGTACCGAGTCCACCGCCACAGCACATGGTGACCAGACCCAGATCTGCTTCGCGCCGTTCGAGTTCGGCGACCAGGGTGGCGACCAACCGGGCACCGGTGGCCCCGACAGCATGACCGAGCGCGATCGCTCCGCCGTTGACGTTGACCCGGTCGGGGTCCGCTTTCAGTTCCCGCTGCCACGCCAGCACCACCGAGGAGAACGCCTCGTTGACCTCGAACAGATCTATGTCGTCTACGGTCAAACCGTTGCGGTCCAGCAGTTTTCGGGTCGCTGGTATGGGCCCGGTCAGCATGATGATCGGATCGACCCCGACGGTGGTCTGGTCGATGATGCGGGCTCGGGTCACCAGCCCGTGCCGTTGCGCGGCCTCGGCCGAACACAACAGCACGGCCGCGGCGCCGTCCGAGATCGGCGAGGAACTCCCGGCGGTGATCCGTCCACTGTCCGGGCGAAACGCCGGCTTCAACCCGGCAAGCGTGTCGACTGTGGTGCCGGGACGAACACACTGGTCGCTGGAGCGCAACTCTCCGTCCAGCGTCATGGTGACCATCTCGGCAGCGAACCGACCCTCGTTGATCGCTTCGGTAGCCAATTGGTGTGACCGGACAGCAAATTCGTCTATCTCGCCGCGCCCGATGCCCCAGCGCTCGGCGATCAGTTCGGCGCTTTCGCCCTGGTGGACGAAGGCGTAGAGCTCCCGCAGTTCCGATGGCCAGGGATCGCCGTAGAGCTCGCTGATCTTGCCCGGTGAGTCGATCGGGACGTGACCCATGTGTTCCACGCCGCCGGCGATCACGATGTCGTGGGTACCGGACGCGATGAGGGCGGCGGCCATCTCGATGGCGGTCTGGGCGGAACCGCATCTCCGGTCCAGCACTGTGGCGGGTACCTCGGGCGGGTAGCCGGCCTGTAGCCAGGCGTTGCGCCCGATATTGCGGGATTGCTCGCCAAACGGCGCCGTGCAGCCGATGATCAGATCGTCCACGACGGCCGGGTCGATCCCGCTGCGGGCTATCAGGTCGGTATAGCACGCGGCCAGCATCGTGTTGGGATGTACGTCGCGGAACCAGCCGCGTTCGGGATGAGATCGACCGATTGGGGTGCGCACCGCCTCGGCGATGAAGACCGGCCGGCCGTAGCGGGTGAAGGGTCCTTCGACGTCGATGGCCATCTCAGATCACCGTTCCACCGTCGACCGGCAACACTTGGCCGGTGATGTAGGAGGCCGCATCGGATGCCAGGAACACGAAACTGGGAGCGATCTCCTCCGGAGTTGCCCAGCGGCCCAGAGGAATACGGGCCAACGTCTTGGCGGCGAGTTTCTCATTCGAGCGGATGTTCTCGGTCATCGCGGTGGCCGCCAGTGGTGCCACCGCGTTGACTGTCACCGAATCGCGGGCCAACTCGCGTGCCAACGACTTGGTCAGCCCGACGATCCCGGCCTTGGCGGCGCCGTAGTTGACCTGCCCGATGGTTCCGGTCAATCCGGCAGCCGAGGTGACATTGATGATCCGCCCGGTGCCGTCGCCGGCGAGCACTTGTTGCGCGGCGTGACTGCACAGGAAGCTGCCGACGAGGTGGATATCCACGATCCGGCGGAACGTTTCCTCGGTCTGGTCGGCGAGCATCGCCGGGGCGATCGCGCCTGCATTGTTGACCAGCACGTGCAACGTCCCGCCCACCAGTGCGGCGGCCCGGCCGGTGGCCTCCGTTGCCGCCGAGGCATCGCGGACGTCGAAGCCGAAGGACTCGGCCCGGCCACCTGATGCAGTGATCGTGGTAGCGACGGCGGCAGCGGCGTCCTGGTCGACATCAGTGACCAGGACAGCGGCCCCGGCCGCGGCGAATGCCTGCGCGACGGCCGCGCCGAGGCCGCCGCCCGCCCCGGTCACCAGCGCCGAGCGGCCGTCCAACCGAAATGCGGCCGCCAGTCGTTCCGGAGTTGTCATCAGTAGCTCCTGGGCATGCCCAGGACATGCGAGCCCAGGTAGTTCAGGATCATCTCTTGGCTGATCGGGGCGATGCGGGTCAGTCGGGCCTCGCGGAAGTAGCGCGCGACGTGGTACTCCTCGGAGTAACCCATCCCGCCATGCGTCTGCAGTGCGCGGTCGGCGGCGTCGAATCCGGCTTCCGCGCACAGATATTTGGCCGTATTCGCCTCGCGTCCACAGGGTTTGCCCTGGTCGTAGAGCCAGGTTGCCTTGCGCAGCATCAACTCCGCGGCATCGAGCTTGGCCAGCGAGTCGGCCAACGGGAACTGGATGCCCTGGTTCATCCCGATCGGCCTGCCGAACACCTCCCGTTCGTTGCCGTAGCGGACGGCCGCGCGCAGAGCGGCCCGGCCGATTCCGAGCGCTTCGGCGGCGATCAGGCAGCGTTCCGGGTTCAGGCCGTCGAGGATGTATTTGAATCCCTCGCCCTCTTCGCCGACACGGTCCTCGACCGGAATCTCGAGCCCGTCGATGAACAGTTCATTGGAACTCACCGCATTGCGCCCCATCTTGGGGATCGGCCTGACGTCGACCTTGGTGCGGTCCAGATCGGTGAGGAACAACGTCAGGCCGTCGGTCTTGCGGGGGGAGTCTTCGAATTTGGTTGTGCGCGTCAGCAGGAGGATCTTCTCCGACTCCATCGCCTTGGAGATCCAGACCTTGCGTCCGTTGACGATGTAGCGGTCACCGTCGCGTTTGGCGAAGGTGGTGATCCGGGTGGTGTCCAGGCCGGCGCCCGGCTCGGTGACGCCGAAGCAGACGTGCAGATCGCCGTTGACGATGCGGGGCAGGGTGCGAGCCTTGAGTTCTTCGGAGCCGTGCAGGATCACCGGGTGCATGCCGAAGATCGACATGTGGATCGAGCTCGCGCCGTTCATCCCGGCGCCGGACGCGGCGACCTCTTCGAGAAGCAGGCACGCCTCGGTGATGCCGTAGCCGTGTCCGCCGTACTCCTCGGGTGTCGTGATGCCCAGCCAGCCGCCGTCGGCGAATGCGTCGTAGAACTCCTGCGGGAACTCGTGGCTGTGGTCCTTGGTCATCCAGTAGTGGTCATCGAACTTTCCAGCCAGTTCGGCCACGGCTGAACGGATGGTCTGCTGATCGTCGGTGAGTTCGAAGTCCACGGTGACACTCCAGGTAGGGGATCTTGATGCTAATCATAGTAATGGACAGACCAAAATGGAAGACCGGGGGCAGGTCAGGCCAGGGCCGGTTCCAGTGGCAGCAGGCTGGCAATGCGTTCGTTCCAGGCTTCCGGGGCGCCGAACAGAATGCGATCGAGTTTCGACCTCTTGTAGAACAGCTGCAGGTCGTACTCCCAGGTGTATCCGATCGCGCCGTGAACGGTGAGGGCCGAATCGGCCAATTCCGCGCACTGCTGCGTCACTTGGGCCTTGGCCGCCGCCGCGTGCAGCGCGCTCTCGGGTAGGTGCTCATCGAGAGAAGCACCCGCGAAAAGCGTTACGGAATAAGACGATTCAACGGCCACCAGCATCTGGGCCGCGGCGTGCTTCACCGCCTGGAACGCGGCGATCGGCCGACCGAATTGCTTGCGCTGCTTGGCGTATTGAACCGTCATGTCGAGCATGCGCTCAGCAGCTCCAAGCGTGTCGGCGGCCACCAGTACGGCTGCTCGGGTGGCCACCCGCGACCACGTGTCAGCGCTGCCGCCGACCTCGAGGGTCCGTGCCGGTGCCTCGTGGAACAGGATGTCGGCGGCGGCGCGGGTCCGGTCCAGCAATGCCCGGGGACGGACGTCCACGCCTGGCGCGTCGCGATCGACGACGACCAGCTGTTGGCCATCGGTATCGGTCGGTACGATGAATCGCCTGGCGCCATCAGCGGCTAGGACACAAGGGATTTCACCTGTGACCGTGCCGTTGTGCCACCGCACCGAGGAACCGGTTGCCGGTATTCGGTCGCAGCGGATCGCCAGCACACTCAACTCATCGCCCGAGGCGGCTGCTCGGGCGATGTCCGGCTCCGCGCCGAGCGTCACGTCGGCCAAGGCCCGCGCCAGCCATCGTGCGGAAGGCGCTGCAGAACGGCCTAATTCGCGAGCAGTCAACACCAGTTCCAGCAAGCCGCCGCCCTGGCCGCCGCGTGATTCGTCGAATCCGACGCCGGCCCAGCCCGCTTCGGCCAGCGCCTCGTCAAAGCTGTGCTGGTCGTCGGCGCCGGACCAGGACCGGACCTGCTCCGAGGTTGCGGTACCGTCGAGCCAGTCGCGCAGCGATTCGACGTACAGATTCTGCTCGTCGGATAGTTCCCAGTGCATTGATGTCTCCGCAGGTTGTGGGCGATGTCAGGTGCTAAGGTCTGACCATTGGATCGATAGAGGAGGCGTGATGGACGGTGAGAGCCCGATGCGGTCGGCGATCACGCTCGGACCCGTCGATGTTCCCAAGGCGCCGGACGTGCTGGCCCGTGAACTCCGTGAGCGCATCCTCAGCGGAGAACTGCCAGAAGGCGCTGCCCTGCCGGCCGAGCGCGAGCTGGTCAAGCAAACCCAGATGAGCCGGGCGACGGTCCGGGAGGCACTGCGGATCCTGGAAGTCCAGAACCTCGTGCGGGTCAAGGCAGGTCGGGCCGGTGGTGCCTTCGTTCAACGCCCGAGCACGGCCTCGATGGCCAACACCGTGAGCATGCTGATACGGGGTAGACAGATAAAACTGGCCGACCTCATGGAAACCAGAGAGGCGCTTGAGCCTTTCTGCGCCGAACTCGCCGCCACCAAGCGGACGAACGAGGATCTGGAGCGCCTGGAGCGTGCGAACGACGCCATCGCCGATGCGAATGCCGATCTCGCACGCTTTTTGCAGGCCAACCTCGACTGGCACGTCGGTGTTGCCGTCGCGAGTCACAACGAACTGTTGATCGGCTTCATGACCGGTCTCTCGCAGGCGATCTACGCCGGTACGGAGAACGCCTCGTTCATCGACGAGTCGGTTCGCGACGTCACGACTCGGGCGCACAGGTCGATCACCCGAGCGATCCGTGAGCGCGACGCGGCAGCCGCCGGCCGACGGATGCGCCGGCACGTGCACTCCTATGCGTCGGCGGCCCTGGAAGTCGATCAACGCGACTCCATCACGGTCGAGGACTGACGGCCGACCGTCTGCCGAATGTGGTCGACGGTCTCCGGGTTTTCGGCACCCGACAGATCCCCCGGATCGGTCCCCAGCGCTGCCGCGCGGATCGCGCGCCGCAATATCTTGGCCGACCGGGTCTTGGGCAGCGCGTCGACTCGCCAGACCCTCGACGGCGCGAACGGCTTGCCGAGGTTCTGGCCGACGATGTCCTTGAGCTCCCGCGATACTGCCGTTTCGTCGACCTCCGTTGGATTGCGCGCCACCCAGAATGCCCACACTGCTTCGCCTTTGACCGAATCTGGCACGCCGACGGCGGCGGCCTCGCTCACCGCGGGATGAGTGGCCAGGGCGGCCTCGACCTCGGCCGGCGCGAGCCGCTTGCCTGCGACGTTCATGACATCGTCAGAACGGCCGAGGATGAACCACTGGCCGTCCTCGTCGACCATGGCGAAGTCCCCGTGCGTCCACACGCCGGGGAAGCGGGACCAGTAGGCGTCCAGGTAGCGCTGGTCGTCCTTCCAGACCCCCCGGGTCATCGACGGCCACGGGTGGCGGCATACCAGCTCTCCGACCTGTCCTCGTACCGAGCGGCCGTCCTGGTCGACGACGTCGACGTCCATTCCCAGAGATGGGCCGCCGAGTGAGCAACTGTGGATGGGCTCGACCGGGTAGGGAGCCAGGAATGAGCCGCCTACCTCGGTGCCGCCGGAGAAGTTGATCACCGGTACCCGACCGTCGAAGACGTCTCGGGCCAGCCAGTCGTAGGAGTCCGGATCCCAGGGCTCGCCGGTCGACCCGAGGACGTGGACCGAGGATAGGTCGCGGTCGTGTATTCGAGCTACGTCGGACCCTTTGAGCGTCCGGATCAGTGTCGGCGAGACGCCGAGCATCGAGATACCATGTCGCTCAACAAGATCCCACAGCCGATAGTTGTCGGGAACGTCCGGGGAGCCTTCGTAAAGCACCAGGGTGGCGCCGTTGGCATGGGTGCCGACGATCGACAGGGGTCCCATGATCCAGCCCATGTCGGTGATCCAGCAGAAGGCACTGGCACTGGTCATGTCGAAGGAGTAGGCGATTTCGCTTGCGGTCTTGACCAGGAAACCGGCATGGGTGTGCACCGCGCCCTTCGGACGTCCGGTGGTTCCCGAGGTGTAGCCCAGCATCAGTGGATGCATCGCGGGGACACGCTCGGTGAGCAGGTCGGCCGGATCGGCAGTCAGATCAGACCACTGAGTCACGGTCACCGTCGATTCGACATCGGTTGCTGCGCCAACATTGTCGACGACCACGAGGTGTTCGACGGTCGGGCAATCGGCCAGCGCGGCCGTCAGTTGTGGAAGCATCGCAACGGTGCGGCCGCGCCGGACGGTTCCGTCGGCGGCTACCACGGCCTTGACGTCCGCGTCGCGGAGCCGGGCGCCGATTGCCGCTGCCGCGAAGCCGGAGAACAGTGGGACCAGCACCGCCCCGATCGCGGCAACCGCATAGACCGCCACCACCGCCTCCGGAATCATCGGGACATAGAGCCCTACGGCGTCGCCGCGACCGATACCCAGCCGCCGGAGGCCGGCCGCCGCGCTGGCCACGCTGTCGGCCAACTCGCCGAAGGTCAGGTTGCGCCGCGATCCATCCTCGGCCTCGTGGCGCACGGCCACCCGGTCGGCGCCGGCGTCCCGCCAGCGACGCAGACAGAGATCGACGATGTTGAGCTCGGCTCCGACGAACCAGTCCGGGTGCTCGATACCGCGGGTGATGTCGAGGACTTTGGTGTGCGGGGTCGGGAAGGTGATGCCGAGATCGTCCAGCACGGCGTTCCAGTACCATGCCGGGTCGGCTACCGAACGCTCCCGCAGCTCGGTGATGTCCCGCAGGCCGTGCTTGTGCGCTAGCCGCGAAACATTGGCGTTGTCAACATAATCGGTCGTGGGAAACCAGATGTAGCTGCTCATCGCCGTCACTCTTTCGGCATTCCGAGGATGCGCTCGGCGACGATGTTGCGCTGGATGAACGTCGAACCGCCGGCGATCGCGGTACCCCGGGCTTGGTTGGCCAGCCGCAGCCAGCGTTCGCCTTCGGCGTCGCGGCCGACCGGATCCTTCTCCGCCAGTGTGAACTGGCCATCCACCGGGGACAGGGACAGGCCGAAGTCGGCGATGTCCTCCACCAGAGGGCAGAAGAACAGCTTGCCGATCGACGTCACCGGCCCGGGCGGTTGACCACTGGCTGCGCCGCTGATCACCCGTTGACTGATCGAATAATGGGTCAGTGCGCGGCCATAGAGGTCGGCGATGCGCTGCCGGATGAGCGGGTCGGCGCCCAGCGGTCGGCCGTCGTCACCGGCAAGCCCGGCAATTGAGCTGACCAGGTCGTTGACTGCGCCGGTGGTGTTGACCCGGCCCGTCGCGATCGCCACGCGCTCAAATGCCAGTGTTCCCATGGCGACCCGCCAGCCATCGTCCACCGCACCGAGGACGTCGTCGTCCGGGACGAAGACATCGTCGAGGAAGACCTCGTTGAACTCTGCTTCGCCCAGCATGTGTTCCAGCGGGCGGACCCGCACTCCCGGTGCTGCCATGTCGAGCAGAAAGTAGGTGATTCCGCGGTGTCGTGGTCCTCCGCCGGTGCGGGCCAACAGGATGGCGTGGGCCGCCAGTTGGGCGCGACTCGTCCAGATCTTCTGACCGGTGATCGTCCAGCCGCCGTCGACCTTCACTGCGGTCGTGCGCAACGACGCAAGGTCGGACCCGGACTCCGGTTCGGAGAAGAGCTGGCACCAGATGTGTTCGCCGGTAAGGATCGGCCGTAGGTAACGCTGCTGTTGCTCCGGTGTCCCGAAAGCGATGATCGTCGGGCCGCCGAAGTCCTCACCGATGATGTTCAGCCGCTCCGGGGCACCGGCGCGGTCCATCTCCTCGGTGAAGACCGCCTTGATCTTGGCGTCCGCCCCGCCCCCGCCGAATTCGGAGGGCCAGGACAGACCGGCGTAGCCGGCGTCGTACAACAGACGCTGCCAGCGTCCCCAGTACTCGCGCTTGTCCTCGAGCCGGTGCGGTTCTGGGCCGCCGAGTGTCGGCAACGTCTCGGTCAGCCAGGCCCGGATCTGACTGCGGAATTCCGCTTCCGCCGAGTTGTCTTTGAGTTCCATTGTCGTGGCTCTACTTTCCTGCTTCGACGATCTTGGCGGCTTGTTCGCGAAGCAGGTGCTTTTGCACCTTTCCGGTGGCCGTCATTGGGAGGCTGTCGACGCTGATGACCCGCTCCGGCGTCTTCTGGATAGCGACGCCGTGCTGGGTCAGGTAGGTCCTCAGGTCGTCCACGGACGGCGCCGGGTGGCCGGCGCGCGCGACGATGAAGGCGGCGACCCGTTCTCCGAGCCGGTGGTCGGGGTAGCCGACCACCGCCGAGTCACTGAGACCGGGGTGCGATACGAGATGTTCCTCGAGCTCTCGGGCGCTGATGTTCATGCCGCCCCGGATGATGATGTCCTTGAGCCGCCCGGTGACTCTGACGAAACCGTCTCGGTCCATGACCCCGATGTCGCCGGACCGCGAGAATCCATCGGGAGTGAGGAGTGCGGCGGTCTCCTCCGGATCGCCGAGATAACCGATCATGTGGGACGGTCCGCGGTAGGCGATGTCTCCTTCGGATCCCCGGGGTACCTCGTGGCCCTCCGCGTCGACGACAGCGACCTGATGTCCGGCCATCGCAGCGCCGTCGGAATCGAGGGCCCGTGTGGGGGCGTCGTTGACCGTGCAGGTCGTGGTCATCAGGTTCTCGCTGCGACCGTAGAGACTCAGGACCTTGAGATGGGGCAGTGTGGTGTGCGCTCGCTCGACGACGGCCCGTGGAATCGGGGCTCCAGCGCATGTCCACAGCCGCAGGCTGGACAGGTCGTGGCGACTCGGGTCGAACGCTTCCAATAGCATCTGGAGGAATGTGGTGGCGGTGACAGCCTGAGTGCACGAGAACTCGGCTACTTCTGCTGCGCCGCGCCGAGGTTCCCACTCGGCCATCAGATGTGTTGCGGCCCCGTTGAGTAGGGGCAGCAAGACGCTGGTCACCAGACCGGTGGTGTGCGTTATCGGCGAGGGACCGAACTGCACGTCGGACTGGGTATAGCCAAAGGCACTGGTCAGGCTACGAGCTCCCGAGCAATAGGTGTTGAACGTATGCACACAACCCTTCGGTCGCGAGGTCGTCCCGGAGGTGTAGACGATCACGAAGGGTTCGTCGGGGCTCGGCTGGGCGGGCAGATCAGATCCGGACGGCACACGGGTATCTCGCGCCAAGTCCAAAGGTGTTACACCACTGTTCATTTCGCCGGCGGCCAGCAACCCGGCAGCATCCGCGCGTGCGGTCAGTATCTCCAATTTCGGGTAGTCACCGCGAATATCGCGATACATCCCCAGATAATCGAAGCCTTTGAACGTCGACGGCGCGATGACTGCCCGCGCCTCGGCGTGCCCGAGTACGTAGCTGGCTTCTTCGCGGCGGTAGATCGGCATGATCGGCACGGTGATGATCCCGAGCCGGGACAGCGCCGCCACCACTTCGATGAATTCGACCCAGTTGGGGAGTTGGACCGCGACGGTGTCACCGGCCCGCCAACCGCGTGCGTGGAAACCGGCGGCCAGCCGCAGCGCGGAATCGTGCAGCTCGCGGTAGGTGAGCGAGCGTTGCCCGTCGGTGGCGAACACCTTGTCCGGGCGGCTGTCGGCCTGCAGCGAGAGCAGGTCGTAAAAGGTCTCATGGCTCCACAGACCCGCGGCGCGATAGGCATCGATGTCCTCGGGCGCATGGCGATCGGTGTATTTACCAGGCTTCATCGCTGCTCACCCCTTCGATGATATGCGAAACCTTATTATGGTCAGACCAAAATATCACGGCGCCATCCTCAGCGGTTGCGCCAAACGGGGGCGCGTTTGTGCTTGAACGCGTGCACTCCCTCGACGAGGTCTTCGGTCGTGAAAGCCAGAGCTAGTTGGGCTTGCAGGTAATCCAGGGCGGCATCGAGCGGCAGGTCCCGCGTCGCATCGAGTGCCTTCTTGCCCAGCCCCAGCAGCAGTGGCGACTTTGACGCGATGGCAGCCACCCAGTCACGTACGGCCGCGTCGAACTGGTCGTCGGGTACGACCCGGTTGAGCAGGCCGAGGTCGAGCGCCTCGGATGCGGACAACAGTCGCCCGGTCATCATCAGCTCGTTGGCGGCCAGTCGACCGGTATTGCGGAAGATGAGCGCGGAGATCATGAACGGGAATGCGCCGATGTTGATTTCCGGGCAACCCAATCGGATGGACTGTTTGGCGATGACCAGATCGCAGGCCAGGGCGATTCCGAGCGCCCCGGCCAGGACGTCGCCGTTGGCCGCGCAGATCACCGGCTTGTCGATCGCCGCCAGGGTTCGGTAGAGATCTGGAAAGCGTTTCAGTCCAGCATATTTGGTGATCGTCGAACGGGTGTCGGCGAACGCGTCCAGGTTGCCGCCCGAGGAGAACACCTTCTCGTGCGAAGAGGTCAGGACGATCACCCGCACCTGTGGGTCCGTGGCGGCGCGGCGCAGCGCCTCCAACAACTGATCGAGCAGCTCGTCGGACAAGGCGTTCCGGCGTGCCGGATCATCGAGGGTCACGTAGGCCGCCGACGGCGCGTCCGGCTCTGGGCCGGTGGTGCGCACGTCGTAGGCGACAAGGTGGCTCATGCATTCTCCAGTACGGTCTTGCCGAATCCCCGAGAGGTCTCGAGGTGTTGATGTGCTCTGGCTGCTTCGTCCAGCGGGAAGGTCCGGTCGATGACCGGGGGAGGCACCCGGTAGTCGGTGAGCAGCCGCAGCAGACCGGCGAAGTCGCGAACGGTGCCCATCGTGGTCCCGAGCAGGTCGTACTGGCCGAAGTAGAACCGGCGGACGTCTATCTCGGCGACCTCGGCGGCGTTGGCTCCCAGCACCACCAGCCGGCCCCCGGGCCGTAGTGCCCGAATCGATTCCGGCCAGCGGCCAACCGGGTCGAGAATGAGGTCGAAGCCGGCGCCTGAGGGCGACAACTGCCGGGCCTGTTCCGGCCAGTCGGGCTCGGTGTGCAGCACGCCGCCGGCGGCGCCCTCGGCGACTGCGGCACCGATCTTGTGCGTAGACGAGGATGTGACGGTGATCGATGCACCGGCGTGTGAGGCCAATTGTACTGCCATGGAGGCGATTCCGCCGCCGGCGCCGACCACCAACATCGATTCGCCGGCTCGCAGCCGGCCCCGGCTGAACAAGGCACGGTAGGTTGTCAGCCCCACCAGCGGGAGGGCCGCCGCCTGAGCCCAACTGAATCCGGCCGGCTTTGGCGCAAGGCATTCCGCCGGCACGCTGACCAGTTCTGCGTAGGTGCCGCAGATGTGGTCACCAAGAATCTGCCAGTCAGCCCCGGGGGCGTCGTCGCGCTCACCCCAGTACAGCGATGGCACGATCACCACGGGCTCACCGGTGTCGCGGCGGATTCCGGCACCGTCGGCGCCGATGATGTGCGGCAGCGGGGAGCGATACCGGCCCTCGCGCACCAGCACATCATGCCAATTCAGCGCTGCGGCTTTGAGTTCGACAGTGACCCAGCCGGGTCTGTCGGTCGGGTTCGGGAACGAGTCGGGTTGCAAGACCGTGGGGTCACCGAAGTCGCGGATGACGACTGCGTGCACGGGTCTCAGGCCAGGCCGAGTTGAGTCAGTAGCGCCACGGTGTTCCAGTAAGCGTGTACCGACACGGCTTTACCGGTCTCGTCGACTTCCCAGACATCCATTCCGGTCACGTCGAATGCCCGGCCGGTGGGGGGTACTCCGGGTGGGAATCCTTCGCCGGTGTGGGTGCCCGCCATCCGCCACTCCTGGGTAACCCGGTTGTTGGCGGCATCGACCAGGGGCTCACCCACTGGGTGGAAGGCCATGTCCGGGAATCCGGTCCAGGCCGCGGTGAAGAAGTCGGCGGCGCTGTGGTGATCGGTGATCGGAACCGGCAGAGACGGGTCCTGCCATTCGACGGTTTCGGATATCACGTCCAGTGCGGTGGCCAGGTCGCGTTGATTCCAGGCTGCGAAATAGCGGCGCGGGTAGTCGGCAAGGGCGGTCGGCTCGTGAACCATGGCGTCACGCTAATTGCGGGGCAGGTCGAGCTGCGTCTCCCTTAGGGGGGTTTTTCAACCACCAGAAGGGCCTTCGTAGCGCGATGGGAGTCAGCGGCTGAGGAACCAGAAGACCAGGATTACCGTGGTCACCACGATCGGCCAGATCTCGAAGGCGATGCGAACCGGTCGAGGCGCAGTGCGAAGCTCCATGAAATCCAGGATGACGTAGCGGACTTTCACCGCGGCGATCAGAAAGGTCCCGACCACGGCCACGACCGGGCTGAATGCGTTCTTGGACAAACCCCATGTCGTCACCACCGTGGCCAGGATGAGGCCCAGCCACACCAGGGTGGCGCGCAGCCGCAGTACCGACATCAGCCCGCCCTCAGCAAGTAGAGCAGCGGGAAAAGCACGACCCACAACATGTCGACCAGATGCCAGTAGGACGCCACGCACTCCGGCACCACCCGATTCGAGCTGTGGTAGCTGCCGGTACGCGCCTTGCACCAAACGAAGGTCAACAGGCCGGTGCCGAAGACTACGTGGATCAGATGGATACCGGTCAGGGTGAAGTACCACATGAAGAAGCTGTTGGTCGCCGGTGTGATGCCGTGCGAGAACTTCAAGAAGTACTCGATGCCCTTGGAAACCACGAACATCAAACCGGTCAGCACCGCGCCGAGGAGGTAGCGCGATGCGGCGCCGGGAAGATCTCGCTTGAGCGCCTGTATGGCGATGGCCACGCACCATGAGCTGGTCAGCAGGATGACCGTATCGATGCCGCCGAAGTTGGGGTTGAGCGTGTGCCGGGAGGCCTCGAACAGCGCAGGATCTTTCAGGCGGTCCTGCATGAAGGTCAGGAAGAGGATCGCGAAGAAGACCGCGTCCGCGCCGATGGCGACCCAGACGCCGTCCACACCGGGAAGACGTCGGGCATGCGATCCGGCCGATGTCGGGGTTGCCACCAGCTCAGGCGCCGGCACGCGCTGCTGCAGCCTCCTCAGCCTTGACCCGATCGATGCCCTTGATGACGTAGTAGGACAGCGAGGGAATCCAGAAGAACCAGCTGAAGAAGGCGATCCAGAAGCTGATCACGCCGTTGAACGCCAGCGGTCCGGTGGTGACGAACGGAATGGCACTCACCGAGAAGAACGATGCGAAGGTCACCCAGCCCCACCAGACCACCGGGCTCGGCACGAGCTTCTTGAGCCGCTTGTCGCGGGCGAACACGATGCTGACCGCCGCGATCTGCAATGAGGTGACGAAGTATGCCAGGTCGAAGGTCAGCCAGCCCATCCAGTAGAGCATGTGCATGATCTCGGGACTGAGGCTGTTGACTTCGTGGGCGGCGGTGAGCCAGATCGCCATGGTGATCGTCACGGGGGCGCAGGTGATCGTGCCCCCCAGATATTCGACCTTCGACAGAATCCCGCCACGGCCTTCGACCGCCTCCATCAGCCGGGAGACCGCGATGCTCCACGCCATGTAGAACGCCGTCATCGTGAGGCACACGCTCAGCGCGATCAACAACGGTGTCCGGAACTCCTGGAAGTGTGCCTTGACCTCTTCACCGGTGGCGCTGGGCGGGAAGGGCGGCATGTTGCGTCCGACAATCCCCCACAGCACGAACACCGCGAACAGGAAGACGGGCCCACACCACGCCAGCACCTTCCACATTCGGTAGTCCGTCCCGTAAGGTGCCGGTGCTACCGCGGTGTTGGGGGCTCCGCTGATACCGGGATCGATACTGGTTGCCACGTGGGCCTCCTCGTGTTTCGACGGGCCGAAAGCCTCTGTGCCAGTGATGTTGCCCACATCCGTGATCGAAAACGTCCCCACTCGGGAGTGATCTCGTGGCCCCTTTGGGGTAGCCGCACGTCTTCGATTGCTAGGCGAACGACACTTCCACCGACCCGATGCCGTCGATCGTCGCGCAGTACGTGCTACCCGGTATGGCTGGAACCATCGGCCCCAGCGCCCCGGAGAGCACGATGTGCCCGGCGCGCAGCGGAGATCCGTTGTCGCGCGCCCGCTCAGCCAGCCACTGTAAGGCGATCAGTGGGCTGCCCAGGCAGTCGGCGCCGCGCCCCTGCGACACCGGCGCGCCATCCCGGGTGAGCTGCATGGTCCGGGAGACGAAGTCGATGTCGGAAACGGGTTGAGCCCCATCGCCCAACACGAACAGCGCCGAGGAGCCGTTGTCGGCGATCGTGTCGACGATGCTGATCGACCAGTCCCGGATTCGTGAGTCGACGATTTCGATGGCTGGCAGGGCCCGTCCCGCAGCGGCACGGACCGTTGACTGGGAGATGTCGTCGACCAAGTCGGCGCTCAGCACGAAGGCGATCTCCGCCTCCACTTTGGGTTGCAACAGCGTCCCGGCCGGGACCGTCGATCCGGTGCGGAGTCGCATTTCCGAGAACAGCACGCCGGAATCGGGTTGGTCCACTCCGAGTTGGCGCTGAACGGCGGGCGAGGTCAGGCCGATCTTGTGCCCGACGATGGTGCGGCCACGGCTCAGCGAATCCTCGGTGATCAGATTCTGCACCGCGTAGGCCGCATCAATATCGTTGTCGCCGAGGATATCTCGTACCGGCTTACACTGCTGTCGGGCGTCGGCCGCGGCGATCAGTCGATCGGCGGCGCTGCGCAGGTGGGTTGTCGGCAGGGGCATGGTTCTTCGGTCCTTCCGGGCGTCAGCCCATACTGGCGCCGCCGTTGACGTAGATGGTCTGTCCGGTCACGAACCCGCTGTCGTCGCCGGCCAGGAAGGCCACCATCGCGGCTACCTCCGCCGGGTCGCCCGGCCGGCCGAGTGGGATCATCGCGGTGCCCTGCTCGACGACCTGCAGCAACCGGGCCGGGGCGGCGCCGGAGGCGAAGAGGGCGGAGAGCTCGGGGGTGCGGACGTAGCACGGTGCGACGGTGTTGGCCGTGATACCCGAGTCGGCGAACTCCCGGGCCAGACCGGTGACCATGGCGTGCACCCCGCCTTTGGCGGCGTTGTAGATGGCGTGGTCCATCAAACCGGTACGAACAGAATCGGCGCCTACGTTGACGATCCTGCCGTGGCCCCGGGAGATCATGTGCGGCAGGACCGCCCGCACACATCTGATCGTGGTCCACAGGTTGTTGTCGATGGTCGCCTGCAGGGTCTCTTCGGTGTGCTCCAGCGTCGGTGCGATGACTCCACCACCGGCGTTGTTCACCAGAATGTCGACGTGGCCGAGCGACTGCACCGCAGCGGTCACCAGATCTGCCGCCACGTCGGGTGTGTGCAGCTCGCCGACAAAGCCTCCGGTGACCGGGATAGAACCCGTTACTCGATCAAGGTCGGCCTGAGATCGGGTGACGGCGAAAACCCTTGCCCCGTCGGCGATCAGTCGCTCGGCGATACCGAGGCCGATTCCGGAGGACGCACCGGTCACGATCGCGGTCCGACCATCGAGTCGGCTGCTCACAGGATGATCGCCACGTCGGCGACCTGCCGCAGATCGGTCATGTCCAACTCGACTCGCTTGTAGGCGATTCGTAAGCTGCCCTCGACTCGACGCAGCCGGTAGCGGTACTTGCCGACGTAGGCACTCGACTTGCCCGCTCTGAACCGCCATACGGTGAACGCGGCGCTCACGGCGATCTCCTCACCAGCCGGACCCAGCGGCTCCACCCGGACGTTGAACACCTGATGGTTACTGCGCGAATGTGGGTACTCGCGGTGCGCTCTGCGATTGTTCAGTCGTTCCACCCTGGCCTGCATGCGGCGGTAATCGTCGTCGATGAGCAGCAGGTCGCGTACCGGGTCGGCGTCGAGCTTGTCGTTGCAGGGCACCTCGTACTTGGCGTCGACGGTGTACAGCTCCAACCATCCGTCCAGATCCCATGAATCGAGCAGGGCGGCTTCGTGATACAGAAATTCCTCGATCGCGGCCCGAGTCACGACCGCCGCGGTCACCGCTCACCGCCCAGATCAGCTGCTTCACCCATCTGCTGCTGCCAGCGTCGCCAGTACTCGCGCATCTGTTCCTCGTCGTTGGCCATCGGCCCCCGACCCATACCGCGGGAGATGTCGTTCCACTCGCAGCCGCCGCTGGAAAAGCCTTGCTGGCAGGATTCGAGCGCCTCGATATCGTCCGGGGTGGCGAAGCCGCCCGGCCCAAGGAAAGTGAGGAAGCTGTCGAGTCGGCGATCGCGCAAGCTGGCCGGCTCGTCGCTGGGAGCCAATTCCCACGCGGTGACGTCCACCCGGTTTGGCCTGGGGGAGAACATCGTTCGCACCGTGACTGCCATGATGTCATTGATGATCAGGTTCGGGTAGATGACCAGATTCCGATTCACCTCGCACATCTTGCGAGCGCGTTCCGCGCCGTGGCGCTCGATCAGTTCGGCACGGATACGGTCGATCTCGACTTTTGCCTGTTCGCCGAAGAGCGGTTCCCACTTGGCGACCGGCCGACCCCAGGGCGAGGAGTATTCGATGACGGCGTGACCGTTTCCCAGGCTGACGGCTTCGCCGAGCACCCCACCTTGCATATCGGTGCCCAGCGACACCAGGTATTTGAAGTAGGTGTCGTGGGTGGACGCCGCGTGGTAGCCGTCCACGCTGTTCTCGATCAGTAACTTGTAATTGGCGTCGAAGCTGTATTCGTTGGTGCCTTTGATGATCTCGACGGCGCCACCGCAGCCGTCGATCACCATGTCGATGTAGTCCCTCGCACCGGCCAGCCAGGTCGTGAGGTCGACGATGTCGTGGTCATAGCTGGCGAACACGAAGCCGCGGTAGGACTCGACTCTGGCCACTCTGGCCAGCCCGAGCTCCTCGAAGTTCAGTCCGTTGGCGTATCCGTCGCGGTCGGGTACACCCTTGAGGGTGCCTTCACTGTCGAACGACCAAGCATGGTAGAAGCACTGAAACACCTTGGCATTGCCCGAGTCTTGGCGGCACACCAGCGCGCCGCGGTGAGTGCAGGTGTTGTGGAAGACGTTGACGTTGCCGCTCTTTGCGCCGCGGACCATGAAGATTGGCCGGCCGGCGACGTTGCGGCGCACGAAGTCGCCCGGTTCGGGGATCTCCGACTCGTGGCCGACATAGAGCCAGGAATGCCCGAAGATCCGCTCCACCTCGGCCCGATGGATCTGCTCGGACGTCATGGCCGAACGGTGTACCCGAAAGGTGTTCAGATCACGGTCGTCGACGACCACCGGGTTGCCGGCGGCAGGTCTATCCCGGTCGATTGTCGAGCGTTCGGCGGTGGTCATGAGCGCTCCAGGTAGTCGGCCACCAGAGCGGAGAATTCGTCAGCGCGCTCGATCTGGGTCCAGTGTCCGCACCGGCTGAACACGTGTAGGTCGGCATGGGGAAGGAGGTCCAGCATGGTCAGCGAGACCGCAAGTGGCACGACTTTGTCCTCGCGGCCGTGCACCAGCAGGGTGGGAATGGTGATGGTGCGAACCTCGTCAGCTGTGATGGCCAACTCGGAACCCTTGTGCCTGGGGTCGAAGAACATCGCCCGGTAGGCCTCGTACGCGCCGTCGGCGACGCTGGCCTCATACCTGATCGTGACCAGATCCTCGGTGATGAGCTCTGGGTTCACTGCGAAGAAGGTCTTCAGCAGCTGACGCATGGCCTCGGGTGAGGGTTCATAGGCCCGTAGCGCGGCAAGTCCCTCGGTCGGCGTCATTCCGACACCGGGGGAGCCCATCAGCACCATTCTGCTGATCCGTTCCGGATGGTCAGTGGCCATCTGCAGGGCGATGCGGCCGCCGAGGGAGTTGCCGACGATGGCGGTGCGGTCGATGCCCTTCGCGTCCAGGAACGACCACACGTGGTCGGTCCAGGTCCGCAACGAGTAGACGACGTCGTCCGGACGCTCGGTAGCACCGAATCCGACGATGTCAGGAGCCAGGACATGAAAGCGTTCCGCGACGGGCCCGATAGTGAGCTGCCAGTTCGCCGTCGCGGAGACTCCAGGTCCGGAACCATGCAGCATCAGCACCGCAGCCCCCGAGCCTGCCTCCAGGTAGGCGGTGGTGATACCACCGGCGTCGATGGTGTGGGATTGGGCCACTGTGAACGTCATCGAGGGCCTCCTTCCTCTTCCGCATAGATCGCGAAGCACTTGTTGGAGTTGAAGACACTGGTCAGGACGAGTTCTGACCAGCTGAGTTCCAGCCCGAGTTCGGCGATCGCACCGGTCATGCAGAACCAATTCAGCATCTCCTGCTGGCCCGACGCGATGAGGTCCGATGTCGTCGTCGTCTGCCATGCCTCCCAGTCGGCGTCGGTCAGCAAACCGTAGAGCCTCAGGTCGGAGTCGGTGTCGGGGGTCAGACGCCAGGTCTTGTCCACGAGGAAGGCGTGCGACCAACTCGATGACGCCACCAGCGCGACCCGCAGGTCGGTAGCGGCGAATGCCTGCGCGACGGCGCGGCCCAGGGCGAAGCAGCGTGCCGGTGACGGGCCGACCGGGTCCAGACGTTCTCCTATGCTCTGCGCGAAGGTGACCAACCCTCCGCGGCGGGCTATCACGTGCGGTCCGTAGCAGTTCACCGTGATCGGCAGCAGCGGATGGCCGAAGGCCGAGCCCGCATCTGGGTAGTCCAGGAACAGCTGGGTGTTGACGATTGAATGAGGAAAGGCCGCGTCCGCACGCTTACGGTAGGAGTAGGCCATGTCGAATCCGCGCTCGATGAGTTCGCTCGTCAACCACCGACCGGTGTCGGAGCTGCCGCGCACCGTGATGGTCGTGTCGTCGGGCAGACCCCAGGCATTGGGGCTACCCCGCTCGGTCATGAGCTCGAACGGCTCCACGCGCAGATCGTCGTATGCCAACACACAAAAGGGCGGCACGACTTCCTCGCGGAAGTTCTCGTACTGATCATCGCCCCAGACGACCACGACGTCCGGTTCGAACTCGTCCAAGGCGGCGCGGCAGCGAGCAAGGTTGTCGACCAATGCCTTTCGATGCTCTGCTGCCGCGGTCACTCCCTTGTCAGCGCCCCATTCGCGTCGCATCGGTCCCGACCAGTTCGATGGGTCCTTCGCCGTCTCCGGGATGTCGGGGTCGGCAAGTGTCCAGCGCAGCAGGCTGGCCATGTGGTCGTCAGTTCCTGCCAGCAATGGGTAGTGGGTCAGGCCCAGTCCAAGGAAGTGCGCCATAGATGCTCTCCAGGTTTGTTCGTGTGATGCGGTCAGTGAGATCGTCGGGGAGGTCGGCGACGATGTGATCGATGGGATCGGGCACGGCAGGGAATGGATAGTCGGTACCGAAAACCACGTGGTCGGCGCCCACCACCTCGATCGCGGCCAACAATGCGGTTCGGTTGTAGGTCAGCGAGTCGCACCACAGTGAGGTGGCCACTCGGCTAGGTAGCTGCGCCGAATCGGCTGGCATTCCGCCGATTTCGGCTCCCTTGTCCAGCCGGCCTATGATCGCGGGGAGCGCCCCACCACCGTGTGCGAGGCACAGTCGAACGCCGGGTCGCCGGATGATCGCGCCGCTGGTGAGGAGTGACGCTGCCGCGGTGGCAGTTTCGATGGGCATTCCGGCCCCGAAACCCATTGCCAGTCCGGCCATTCGGCTAGGCAGGTCCTCGTCGCGCGGGTGGACCAAGACTAAAGCGCCCAACTCCGCAGCCACCGCGAAGAATCGGTCGAATTCTTCGTCCGAAAGTTCGCGGCCCTGCACCTGGGTGGCGATCTCGACGCCGAGGAAGCCGGGACGACCCATACACCGGCGCAGTTCGGCGACCGCGAGGTCAGGGTCTTGAAGTGCGACGGCGCCCAGCGCTGCGAACCGCGTCGGGTGTGTACCGACCAACCGGGCGAAGAAGTCGTTCTGGATGGCGGCGAGCTCCGCCGCGCCGGCTGGGTCCGCGTCATAGCAGAAGGTCACTGGTATCTGTGAAATGACCTGCAGCGCAACCCCGTCACGATCCATGTCGGCCAAGCGAACGTCCACAGACCAGCATCGGTGGTCGATCTGACGGTAGCGGCGCTCACCATAGTTGAGCCAGGCGGTGGTTTCGCCGGTGCGTTCCACGCTCGGCCAGCGGTCGAGGCCGTAGCGCTCGATGAGGGCAGGAAGGTCTGGATCGATGGCGTGGGTGTGCACGTCGACCAGAGCGGTGCGGGGCGGGGAGCTCATCGCGACCTCGAAGGGTGGGGGAGGGGATCGCTGACAGCCTAGAATATTGTGCATCCATAATTCAAGATGTTTATGCAGAATGGTGTGGATCACATCACTGCGATGGTAGGAGTACAGGGTGCGCCCAGGTTCGCTGCAGCCCGAAACCCCACGCGTAGTGGGGATCTCGTGGGTACGGCTGATATCAGGGGTGCTGCGGGGTGTGCGGCGTGCGACCGGGGTCGTCTGCCCGGATGAGGTCGCGGTCGTGACGATTGATGGCGTCGACGAACGACACATGGTCATGGACGGCGATCGCGGCCACGATGTCGTCGTGGACGGCAATGCTGGCCGCGACGATCGGCTCATGATCGCTGACAAAGGTCACTCGGCTCAACACGGCCCTGATGCTGGTGATGATGAGCTGGTGCATTCCTTCGAGCACTGGAATGTGTGCTGCGGCCGCGACCACGGCGTGAAAGTTCAATACCGCGTCGAAGAACTCGCGTGCCTCACGGCTGGCCCGCATGTGCATCATCGCCTCGCGCATCGCTGCGATGTCCTCGCTGCCGGCGCGCTCGAAGGCCGCCTTGGTCAGTCCGAATTCGAGATAGAGCCGGGCCTCGAAGAGGTCGAGGGGATGAGGATTGGAGGGCTGGAACCACAGGTCCAGCGCGCCAGTTCGGACCTGCGGCGGGGTGTTGGCGACGGTGATGCCGCCGCCTGGTCCGGGCCGTACCGACACCAGGTCCCGATCGCGCAGAATCCGCAACGTCTCGTTCATCACCGTTGGGCTGATACCGAACCGATCCATCAGTTCCGCGCGCCGGCCGAGATGAGCTCCTACCGGGAGACGCCCGGACATGATCTCGTGCTCGAGGTCGGCGGCCACCACTTCGGCCCGCGACGAGCGCGCCGCCGGTTCACGGCGTGCCATTCGAGGCCTCCTTCAGCAGCAACGATCCCGAACACCGAGATAGTAACTTCCAGGAGCCGACGATGAACGAATCCAGTCCGGCAAGCCGGGCCTATCGGGCCGGGCAATGGCTCGCCAACGGCGGTGTGGACCTGGCGCCCCATCAACGCCTGCGGCGCATCGAATTCGTCGACGAGTTGCCCAAGGCCATCTCGGGAAAGATCCGTCGTGTCGAACTGCGCGACCGCGAGAACGCCCTCGAGTCGATCCCGGCAGAGTTTCGAGACCGTTGAGCGCCTTGCTCGCCATCGGCTTTGGTATTATGGTATGACCAAAATTCCCAGATGCCCACCGGGAATCCCCGCCAGTGGGCCTTCAATGACGAAGGGCGACAACATGACTGACTTCACCGATATCACCTACGAGGTTGACAACGGCTTGGCCTGGATCACGATCAACCGCCCTGATCGCTACAACTCCTTCCGGGCCCGAACCGTTGACGAGCTGATCAAGGCCTTCAAGCTGGCCTGGGGCAGTTCCGAGGTCGGTGTGATCTGCCTGACCGGCGCTGGGGAGAAGGCGTTCTGCACCGGTGGCGACCAGAGACAGCGCGCCGAGACCGGCGACTACGGTCCGTCGGACAGCGGTTTGTTCGAGGTGGATTCGCTGCACCGGGTGATCCGGGATGCGCCGAAGCCGGTGATCGCAGCGGTCAACGGATTCGCCATCGGCGGTGGGCACGTCCTGCACGTGCTCTGTGATCTGACCATCGCCTCGGAGAGCGCGATCTTCGGCCAGAACGGTCCGCGGGTCGGCTCGTTCGATGCCGGCTTCGGCACCGGCTACCTCGCCCGGGTGGTCGGTGAGAAACGGGCCCGGGAGATCTGGTTCCTGTGCCGCCGGTACTCGGCGCAGCAGGCCTATGAATGGGGATTGGTCAACAAGGTGGTGCCTGCTGACCAGCTCAGGGCTGAGGTGCGTGCGTGGGCCGATGAGATCCTGCAGCTGTCGCCGACCTCCTTGAAGGTGCTCAAGCAGTCGTTCAACGCCGACACTGAACAATTCGCCTCCCTCGGTCAGATGGCCTACTCCAACCTGAAACTCTTCGGTGAGACGCCGGAGGCCAAGGAGGGTGTGACGGCCTTCAACGAGAAGCGGTTGCCTGACTTCGCGCCGTACCGGGGCAACTGAGGTGTCGCTGTTCACTGCAGAGCAACAAGATTTCGCTGACGCGATCGAACAGTTCTGTGTGGACAATTGCGGCACGGTCGAACAACGCGATTCGCTGACCGACGGCGGCACGCTGTCGAACAGTCCTGGGTTGCTTCTCGCGCTCGCCGAGTTGGGCTGGTTGGGAGTGTCTCTTCCGGCTCAGTACGGCGGCGGTGGTGCGGGCATGGTGGAGGAGTGCATCTTCCTCGAGGAGACGGCACGTGGACTGGCGCCGATCCATGCCTACGGAACTGGCTTGACGGCCGCGCAGACCTATCTGCGGCACGGAACCGAGGACCAGAAGATGGAAGTGCTCGGCAATCTGTGTAGCGGCCGCTTCGAGGCGATCGCACTATCCGAACCTGGCGCCGGATCCGACCTGGGATCTGTTCGCACCCGGGCGATTCGAGACGGGGATCGGTTCATCGTCAATGGGCAGAAAACGTGGATCACCGCCGCCCATCTCGCCGACCATCTGTTGGTGCTAACCCGGACGTCAAGCGAGGGTTCCAAACACCAAGGGCTGACGCTGATGTACTCGACCACCGACGCGCCCGGTCTCGAGATCAAGCCTATCCAGACCATGGACGGTCACACCGTCAACGAGGTGTTCTTCACCGATGTGTCGGTGCCTGCCGCCAACGTCGTCGGCGGCGTAGGCGACGCCTGGCACCGGTTGATGCGCGGCTTGAACGTCGAGCGGCTGATCATCGCAGCGATGTCGATCGGCGCGGCGAGGCGCTCCGTGCAAGACACCATCGCCTATGTCAAGCAACGCGAACAGTTCGGTCGGTCGCTGGGCATGTTTCAAGCCGTTCGACACCGGATAGCGGATCTGGTCGCGGAGATCGATTGTTGTCGTTCCTACGTCTACCAGGTGGCGGCACAGATCGATGCCGGGCTGGAGGCGCAGCTCGCAAGGGAAGGGGCTATCGCCAAGCTCAAATGCACCGAGGTGGCCAAACGTGCAGCGTTGGAAGGTGTGCAATTGATGGGTGGCAACGGTTACACCGTCGAGTACGGGATGGAGCTGCAAGTCCGAAAAGCGCTGGCGCCGCCGATCTATGGGGGAGCCAACGAGGTCCAGCGGGACATCATTGCGAAGGCTCTTGACCTGTGAGCATCTATTCAACGACTGCGCTCGCCGGCAAGCGAATCCTCATCACCGGCGGTGGGACCGGACTGGGTCGCGGCGTCGCTGCCCGGCTGGTGGCACACGGCGCCCACGTGCACATCTGGGGACGGCGGGAGAATGTCCTCGCCGAGGCCGTAGCGGCGATCTCGGCCGATCGTCCCGGCGTCGCGCATTACCAGGCGGTCAATGTCCGCGACTTCGATGCGGTATCCGCTGCTGTAGAGGATATTTGGGCTCACTACGGACCACTGACAGGACTGCTGAACAACGCGGCCGCGAACTTCATCGCCCCCACCACCAGCCTGAGTCCGCGGGCCTTCGACGCAGTCACGTCGACGGTGATGACAGGCTCGTTCAACACTACCCTGGCGGTCGGCAGGCGTTGGATCGCAGAGGGATTACGCGGTTCGGTACTGTCCAACCTCACTACCTGGGTATGGAGTGGATCGGCATTCGTGGTGCCATCGGCGATGGCAAAAGCCGCTGTTCACGCGATGACGATGTCGCTGGCCGTGGAATGGGGCCGCTACGGCATCCGGCTCAATGCCCTTGCACCGGGACCCATTCCGACCGAGTATGCCTGGGAGATGCTCAACCCGACTGCCGAGAGTTCAGCGGGAGCAACTCAGGCCGAACAGATTCCACTCGGGCGCACGGGCACGATCGAGGAACTGGCCAATCTGACGATCTTCGCGTTCTCGGATGCGTGTGACTATCTGACCGGTGAGACCATCGCGATGGATGGTGGACAGCGGCTCGCCGGTCCGAATACGTTCGCCGCGCTGACGTCGATGAGTGAGAACGATTGGGTGCGGGCTCGTGAACGCAGCAAGTCGACCTCGGCGGCAGCAAAGGCCGAGCGCACGGTCTGAGGAGACACCATGAAAGTGATCGCGTCGATCGACGATGCGCTGGCGTTGGCCGGTGCCGAGCTGGGGGTCAGCGACTGGCTCCTGGTCGACCAGGACCGAATTGACACGTTTGCCGAAGCAACGGGCGACCACCAATGGATCCACGTCGACCAGGTCCGGGCACGCGCTGAAAGCCCCTACGGCGCCACGATCGCGCATGGCCTGCTGACTTTGTCTCTGATCCCTGCTCTGAGCAAGCAGTGCTTCGTCGTTGACAAGGCCAAGATGGGCATCAACTACGGATTGAACAAGGTGCGCTTCGTGGCGCCGGTGCCGGTGGGCTCACGTCTGCGGGTGCGGTGCCGGCTCGTCGAGGTGTTACCGACCGAAGACGGTGTCACCACAGTCAATCTCACGGTGCAACACACCGTCGAGATCGACGGTGCCGACAAGCCCGCCGCCGTCGCGGAGATGATCGGGCGTTACGTCTTCTGATGGATCCGTACGTGCTGGCCGGTCGGTATCGCGGCGCCGATTCGGTTCCTGTTGCGCTGACATCGTCCTTGTGCGCACTGGTCGGGCTCGGAATGGCTGTCGCAGGTACCGCAGCCGACAGCGGGAACTGTCTCCTGGTAGGCGTGGCCGTTGGCGTGTTCGGGCCCGTCGTGGTCCGGCTGGGGGCGCGACGCGTCGCTGGTGACGAGGCCACACCGCCGGGTCAGGCTGGCTTGCCGTTCACGGCGACGACGACCGATCGTTCGAGATTGCCAGCGCCGGATTGATCGCCACGGTCTGGCGACGACACCCCTGGCGGCGTGTGTCGCTGCCGGCCAGCGTCTCGGTGACCATCGGCAACCCGGCCATCAGTGATGCCCCATGATCCAAACTCCAGACGCCTCTTGCCGTTCCCCGTGCTCCACGTTGTGACTATCGGCGTCAGGAGCCGGGTGGCAACAACATCGATTGCCACGTCTTGTCTGTCTGGGTGGCGGGCAGAGCAGTATTCGGTGCGTCGGGAAGGGGTGCGGCGGACGCCGGTGCGAGCTGCGGGATGTCCTGTCCCGACAGCGTCGCATTCGGGTCGCCTTTCCAGTTGTAGCCGTCGTTCAGGGGCACGTACTGTTCGTCGCTCTCGCAGAGCTTGACCGTGGGGGCGCGCTTGCCTGGCCGGGTCTCGCATGGGATGTTGCGTGCCCCGCGGACATTGAACGGTGAGTCCTGCGGGGTGCGGCAGTACAGGTCCCCCGGTGCCCGGTCGGGATAGTCGGTCAGACTCGCGTCCCTGGCTTGCTGGGCAGGAAGGAATCCCGTCGTGCAGGCCGGTGGGAGGTTCACGTTGAGGTTGAAGGAGAGATATTCGCCCTTATAGGCCTGCTTGGTGTTCGCGTTGGCGAGGAAGGTGCCTTGACCGGATGCGACTGCCTGGGGAAGCGTCACGAGCAATTGCTCGATACTGTTCTGATAGTCGATACCCACTTGACCCACGCTGGCGAGATTGGCCGCCAGGACGGGCAATGTGGGTTTGAGTCGCTCCACCAGTCGACGGGCTTCCTCGGAGGTGACGACGATTCCTTGCTGACCGATGAAGCCCGAGACTGCGTCATTGTGGCTTTGCAGGTCGCTGGTGACTGTGGCCAGGTGCGCCGCCCACGCTCGGATTGCCTGCGCCGACTGACTTTGCGAGTCCAGTACTGGTTTCGAGTTGTCGATGAGGCTGATCAACGGGTCGAGGTTCTTGCGTGCATCGATCGCCAACGTTGTTGATCCTTTGACGATTTCGGAGAGCTGTGGACCGAGGCCGCCGACTGCGGTGTAGGCCTCGTCGATCGCTGTCTTGAGGTTTTCCCGAGGGATGGCCTGCAGACCGGTGTTCGCCGCATCGAGTAATGAATTGATGTCTGGAGGCACCGAGGTATCGGAAATCGGAATGATGTCGCCATCTTTGAGGGGCCGTGAGGACCCGTTGCGGGGAATCAGATTGACGTACTGCTCACCGATGGCTGACTGACTGTGCACCTCTGCCTTGAGATCCGACGGAATATCGATACCCGACTTCAGTGACAGGACGGCGCGGACACCGGTATCGGTGAGCTTTACCGTCTGGACCCTTCCCACTTCGACACCGCGGTAGGTCACGTTGCCTGTTCCGTAGAGTCCACCGCTCTCGGGTAACTCCACGGTCACGGTGTAGCGTCCGATCCCGAACAATTTGGCCGGGAGCTTCAGGAACTGCAGGCTCATCACTGCGATCGCGATCAGCGCGATGGCGCAGAAGGTCGCGAGCTGGATCAACATTCGTCTGTTCAAATGCACGTTATGGCCCCTGATCGAATCGGTACGGCGCGACCAATGGATTGCCGTTGGTATATGGGCTGGGGAACTGACCGATCGTGCGGCCCCATTGCATCTCGAGCTCAGTGAGGTCGCCCTCCCAGCGGGTGCCGGTAAAGAGGCCCTGGTCGATGCGGCTGAGCGTGAGATCGACGATCGCGGTCATGTTGGCGTAGTCCCCGCGCTGCCACTTCTCGATGGTCTCGTTGGGGAAGGGGAAAGTCAGAATCAGGCTCAGCGCCCGAGTCATGGCAGGCCCGGCATTGGCCAACGACTCGAGCACCGGGCCGATCTCTTTGAGCTCCTTGACCAGATTGGCCTTGGTCTGGTCTACGGTGCTCACCACCCGATCGGCGAACCGTCCCAAGGCATCAGCGGCCTCGGCAAGGTTGTCGCGCTCGGCATTGAGTACCGCCAGCGCCTCGGGAACCGACTTGAGTGCCTTGTCGAGCACCGGCTGGCTCGCGGCGAACGTGCCGGCCAGCGTGTTCAAGCTCTCGGTGGCGGCAATGATGTCGTCGGTCTGTCCGTTGGTGTTGGTGGCGAACCGGTCTAGCTCGTGGATCAGGTTGCGCAGATCCTGTTCACGTCCGCGGAAGGCGGTACTGAACGCCTCGGTGATGTCCTGGATTTGGCCGAGTCCACCGCCGTTGAGCACCATCGAGACGGCCGCCAGAGTCTGTTCGACGGTCGGAAACGATGCCGAGTGCGACAGTGGAATGACCGACCCCTCGTGCAACTGGCCCTGGGGCGCAGCGTCGGTCGGGGGACTGAGCTCGATGTGCTGCGAACCCAGGATGCTCGTGAGTCCGATCTTGGCCGTCGAGTTAGCGGGCAGATGGACGTCGCCGTTGAGGCGCATCGAGACCAGCGCATGCCAGCCCTGGAGTTCGATCGACGTGATGTGCCCGACGGTGGTATCGCCCACCCGCACCCGGGAGTTGGGCTGAATATTGTTGACATCCGGCATCTCCGCCGTGACGACGAAAGATCCGGGGCCGTCGCCGACAGTGCCGGGAAGCGGCAGTGTGTTGAGCCCCTGCCAGTCTTTGAGACCGCAGCCGGACGAGCCGCCGACGAGTCCGAGGACCACCGTTACGGTAGCCACTCTGCGGCACCATCGCCGGGCGATCATGAGCCGCCGCCAGCGGGAGGCGCCATCATCCCGGCTATCCCCGTTGTGGGATCGGTCTGTTGCGCAGGAGGTGTCTCGGCGGGTAGGGACGGACCCATTGGGGTGGCATCGGGTGTTGCCGCCGCCGGGGCCGCCGGCGGCACGTAGTCCGGGCGCATCCAATCTTCGCTGTAAGTCACCTCGTTGGGGCGTGCCTGCGCGCCCACGAGAAGATCCTCACCGATCGGCGGGAAGTTGTATTGGCGGTTCTTGATGATGGGCGCCAGATACTGGACGCACAACTTCGAAGACTGTTCGGCCCCTAGTCGCGATGCGGCCTGGATGGCGCCGCAAATGAAGGAAATCGGATTGGCGAAGTTGTTGACGGCCAGTGCTCCGGTGAACGATCCGTTCGACGCCTCGTAGATGTTGTCGAAATTTTGAACGGTTGAGGGAGCAATATGGAACGTCTGCTTGATGTCATCGAGGCTGTCGTTGAGGGCCGCGCTGATGGAGGCGAGCTTGTCGAATGAGGTTCCGATGGTGCCGCTGTTCTCGTCGGCGAACCGCTTGACGTCTCCGATGACCGAATTCATCTGGACGAAAGCATTACCGATCTTGCCTGGATCACTGGCCAGTGCGGCGGTCACTGAATCGAGATTGTTGTTCAGCTGGGTCAGTAGGTCGCTGCTACCGCGAAGCGCCGAGACCAGGATCGACAAATTCCGGAACGTGTCGAAGATATCGCTGCTGTGGTCGCCGACTATCGACATCGCTTGTGAGAGTTTGACAATGGTCTCGCGGATGTTGCCGCCTTGACCGCGGAGATTGTCCGCCGTGGTATCGATGAAGGCGCCAAGAGTGCTGACTCCGCCAGGCTTGGTCGGCGCCAGCAACTCGGTGAGGCGTTTGAGCTGGGTACGTACCTCATCCCACTCGACTGGTACTGCGGTGCGGTCGCGGGCGATGACGGCGCCGTCTTTCAAGGTTGGGCCGCCGGTGTAGACCGGTGTCAGCTGAATGGCCCGACCGGTCACCAGCATGGGCGACAAAATGGCGGCTTTTGCGTCGGCCGGGACCTTGTAATTGCTGTCGTACCAGAAGGAGACCTTCACGCCGTCGGGTTGTGGCTCGACAGCTGCAACGCGGCCAACGGGTACGCCAAGGATCCGTACGTCATCACCCGGGAACAGCGCATTGCTGTTCTCGAAATATGCGACAACCTCGTTGCGACCAACATGGTCGAGGGCGCGTACGACCAGCACGACACCGGCGAGCATCGTCAACGTCAACACGATCGCTAGTGCGAGTCGTGGCCTGCGTAGCGTTTTCATCGGCTACCTCCGGTCTGACCGTCGGCTGGTTGTTCGTTCGGCGCCGGCACGAGAACGGGTGCCGGTATCGGGTCGGGACTCGAGGCGATCTCGGGCGGTGATGCGGCTGGCGGCCCCGGTGGCGGACCGCCAGCCGGCGGCGCGGGAAGCGGCTCTCGATACGGGTATCGGGGATCACCGGGTTTGCCCGTTATTGCGTCGGGCAGGTTCAGGTTGGGTTCGCCGCCCTGGCCAGTGCGCGGGTACGGCACGGGCAGCGCAGGAGTCGCGGGCTGGCCGACTTGCGGGTCGGTGCGAAGGGACGGCAGGAGCGTCGCGGGGTCGGTGCCGAGGTCGGAAAAGGCCGCATCAATGAAGGGTTGTACGAACTGTCCGGGTAACAGATTGACCACATAAGCCTTGAAGAACGGTCCGGAGGAAACGGATTCGCCCAGTGACATGGCGTAGCTGTTGAGCCGCTTGATCGCATCCTGCACTTTGGCCTTACGGTCGTCGACGATGGTCAGGACGCCGTTCAGTTTCTCCAGGGCCGGCTTGAGTGTGGCCTGGTTGTCGGCGATGAAGCCTTTGAGTTGGCGAGATACCGCGGAGATGTTTCGCCAGATCTGGTCCAACGCGGCGCTCTGTTCATCGAGGGCGACGAGCAGGGAATTGGTCTGCCGGACGAGTTGAACGATCTGGTCGGTGCGGGTGGCGAGCACACCAGTTGTCTTCGCGGCGTTGGCGAGCAGACTGCGTAGCTGGGCATCTTGTTTGTCCAGGGTGTCGGCGAACCGGGCTACTCCCGCCACTGCGTTACGCAGATCCGGCGGGGTACTGGAGAAGGTGTCTGCCATGGTTGCCAACGACGCCGAGAGTTGGTTGGTGTCCAGCCCGCTGATGGTGTTGGTCAGATCGCCCAATGCATCCGGAAGCTGGTACGGCGACGTGGTGCGATCGATCGGGATGGGACCGGACAGAGCGCCGTCGCCCCGCGGTGTGACGTCGAGCATCTTGGTTCCGAGCAGACCTTTGGTCTTGATCGCTGCAGCGGTACGGTCGCCAAGGCGCACATCACCTTTGATGCGGAACTTCACCAGAACCTGCTGGCCGTCCAATTCGATGCTGGAGACTTTGCCGACCGGCAGTCCGGAGACTTCCACTCCGGCTCCGGTGAACAGCCCGCCGGCGTCCGCGAAGTAGGCGGAGTAGTTCCGGCCAGGATTGAGGAACGGAACTTTCTGCCAGTTCAGGGCGGCGAGCACTATTGCGGCGATGACGACGGCGCCGACGGCGCCGAGGACGGCAGGATTGCGTTCGGAGAAGGCTTTCATTTCGGAGTGCACCGCCCGGTGTCTTGGCCGGCCACCTTGACGTAAACAGGCTGGCCGCCTTTGCCATTCAGCTTGAGGACCAGATCGCAAAGGTAGAAGCTGAAGAAGTCGCCGTACATGCCTTGTCGGCTGAGGGCGCGATACTTGTCCGGCAGCGTGTCGATCAACTTCTCCAAGTATTGATGGTCAGCCACCGCGATCGCGGAGGCCCGATCGGTCTCGTGAATGACTGTCTTGATGGGCTCACGTGTCTGGTCCAGGAGGTCGGCTACCGTGGCGGCGGCGGCGCTCGCGTTCGTGAAAGCGTGGGCGATGTCGGTCCGGCGAGCATTGAGTCCATCGATCAAACCGGACAGGTTGGTCACCGCCTTGTCCAGTTGCGCGCTCTGCCCACCGACCGTGCCCAGGACCACGTTGAGGTTGGTGACGACCTCGCTGATCAATTGATCGCGATCGGCAAGGGTGTTGGTCAGCACCGCAGCCTGATCGAGAAAAGAGGAGATGGTTGCCCCCTGTCCCTGGAGTGCTTGATCAAGCTGCCCGCTCAAGGCATTTACTTGCTCGGGGCTCAGTGCCCGGAAAAGCGGCTTGAATCCGCCGATCACCGAATCGAGATCGAGTGCGGGCGCAGTACGGCTGACCGGAATTGTCGCGCCCGGCTGCAGACGCTTCAGGTCACCCGCACCTTCCTCGAGAGCAAGGAAGCGACCGCCGATCACGTTGTCGTAACGGATCACTGCGCGGGTCCCTTCGGTCAGGGCCACCGAGTCGCGGGCGGAGAACTCGACGCGAACGGTCGCGTCGGGATTGATGGTGATGTCTTCGACCTTGCCCACCTCAACACCCGCGATGCGCACGAAGTCGCCAGACTTCAGCCCGGTGACGTTGGTGAATTGGGCGTTGTAGGTCGTGCCGCCGCCGAACCGGAATTGGGCAAAGACAGCTAGGAGGGCGAATGCGCCGAGAAAGCAGACTGTGAGGAACACAGCGAGGCGCCATATGGTGCTCCTCAGTTGGTTCGTCACGGTTGTTTCTCCTGTCGGATGCCGATGTTCACGGTGTCGGGGGCGTTCCGGCCGGCGGCGCGGGTGGCGGCGTCGGGGCGGGAGCGGGTGGAACGCCCGGCCATAGTGGGACCCCGCCGGGGCCGTACCACGCGGCGCCGTAAGGTGGCATTCCCGGCCCCATATCGGGGCCAGGGGCCGGACCCGGAAGGCACTGTCGGATGCTGGGCGGTTCCGGCACGGCCCGTGTGGCGGGGAACCAGTTGCCCCAGCACGGGTGCCCCAGGCCGGGATTGGGCCGGATATCGAGTCCTGTGCCCCACCCGGTATTTGTGACCAGCTGGCGAACCGGGAAGTTCTTGGTTGCGTCCGGCAACGACCCACAGCTGGGCTTGCCGCCCGGACCACCCTTGGCAGCAACGATCGGCAGGTTGTCCGGGTACTGGTAGGGGTCGTTGCCGGGTAGGAGAGCGACGTCGAAATTAGCTGACTTGCCGTCCTTGCCACCCCACGCGTCGTAGGCACCGCCGGTGGTCAACGTCCAGTACGCCCCCTGCAGCCAGCAGGTGTAGACCGGGTTGTATTTCAAGAGGAGGTTCGTGGTGGGCTCGAGCAGATTGACTGCGCGCACCAACGGATCCTCGCTGCTCTCCAACAATTCGCGTGCCGAGTGGGAGAAGCCAACCGTGTTGAGCAGCAGCGCGTCTAGCGAGGAAGCCTGGTTGGCGATGGTGTCGCTGATGGTGCTGCCGGCGTTGAGGATTGTCACGATGTCGGGTGCTGCCGCGGCGTAGGTGTCGTTGAAGTCCTTGAATGATCGCCAATCGGCCCTAATGGTGTCGCTACGCTCATTGAGCGCCTTGAGAACTTGGTCGAGATCGGTTGTCGCCTGGCCTATTTGAGGTCCCATCCCGCGAACCCCTTCGGCGACGGCGGTCAAGACGGCATTCAGCTTGGCCGGGTCGATCATGTTCAGCAAATTGACGACGTTCTGGAAGACCGTATTGACCTCTGTGGTGACGTTGTCAGACTTCAGAACCGCGCCCGCGGCAAGTCGTTGGGGGCTGGGGTTCGTCGGGTACACCAGGTCGACGAACTTGGCGCCGAAGGCAGTCGTGGCCCGGATCTGTGCTCCGACGTTGGCCGGAATGTACTGAATCTGGTCGGGGTCGATCTCGAGTCGGAGCGAGGAAGGACCGTCGCCACCGGTGATCTGGCTGACCCGTCCCACCTGGACGCCGCGCATCTTGACCTTCGCGCCGTTCTCCATCACCAGGCCGGAACGATCCGCGGTCAGGGTGACCGGAACGTAGGACCTGAAGGTTCCGGCGAATGCCGTTGAGGTAACGAAAAAGAAGACACCAATAGCAATGACCAGAATAAGAGCCCACCAGCGGTCGTGCAGGCGTTGTTCGCCAGGTCTGGGTTCCACGGTCAGCCAGCCAGATTGAAGTTGCCGGACTGACCGTAGACGGCCAGTGAGATCATCACGATCTCGACCGCCGCGACGACCATGGATGTGCGGACCGCCCGGCCCACCGCTTCGCCCACGCCGGCCGGTCCGCCGCTTGCTGTATAGCCATAGTAGGTGTGCACCAGCATGATCACGACTGTCATCGCTACCGACTGCATGAACGACCAGATGACGTCGGTGGGATTGAGGAAAGTGTTGAAGTAATGGTCATAGACCCCGGATCCTTGCCCGTAGATGACGACTGTTCCGGTGCGCGCGGCAAGGAAGGCCATCATCACCGCGATGCAGTACAGCGGGATCACGACAATGACACCGGCCAATACCCGAGTTGACGCGAGATAGGTGACGGATTTGATTCCGATGACTTCCAGGGCGTCGACTTCCTCGTTGATGCGCATGGCGCCGATCTGGGCGGTGGCTCCTGCGCCGATGGTCGCCGACAGCGCAACCGACACTGTGCCGGGAACAATCAAGCGGACGTTGAAGAAGGCTGACGCGAATCCGGTCAGCGCTTCGAAACCGACTGAGGCCAACTGGTTGTAGCCCTGCACAGCAACCAGGGCACCGGTGGTCATGGTCAAGAAGCCCACGATTGCGACGGTTCCGCCGACGACTGCCAGTGCGCCGGCGCCGAGTCCCATCTGCGCGATCAGGCGCAACAGCTCCTTGCGGTAACGAGTCACGGCCTCCGGGATGGCGGCGAGAGTTCGTACGAAGAACCGGGTTTGTGAGCCGACACGATTCCACCCCGCTGCAAGGTCCTCGATGCTCGCGGTCAGCTTGGGGCGCAGTCTGCTTGGAATTCCTATGGTCACCGGACAGCCTGCCTTAGACGGTGAATTGGATGCCGACCGCAGTCACGATCACGTTGATCGCGAACAGCACCATGAAGGTGAACACGACGGTCTCGTTGACCGCGTTGCCGACGCCCGCGGGGCCGCCGCCGACGGAAACGCCCTTGTAACAGGCAATGAGGCCGGCAGCCAAGCCGAACAGCGTGGCCTTGGTGAGAGATACAACGACGTCCCCCAATCCGGTGAGCAACGTCATTCCGGACGCGAACGCGCCAGGGGATACGTGCTGAATGTAGACACAGAAGATGTAGGCACCTGCCAGACCGGTGAGGATCACCGTCGCCGATAAGGCCAGGGCGACAGTCGTCGCCGCGAGGACTCGGGGGACGACGAGCGCCTGGATCGGATTGATACCCATCACCTTCAATGCGTCCAGTTCTTCCCGGATCGTGCGGGCGCCGAGATCGGCGCACATCGCTGTCGCCCCTGCCCCGGAGACCACGAGGACGGTGACGATGGGGCCGATCTGGTTCACCGTGCCGATCGCTGCCCCGGTGCCGGAGAAGTCGGCCGCGCCGAACTCGCCGAGCAGGATGTTGAATGTGAACACCAGCAGGACGGAGTAGGGCAGCGTCAACATCAAGGCGGGTAGTACCGAGACGCGTGCGACGAACCAGGTTTGCAGGAGATACTCCTGCCAGGCGAACGGCGGCCGGAACATCAATACGAGCGTGTCCAGGGACATGCCGATGAACCCGCCGAAGGCACGTACTGGCTTGGCGAATGTGTTGCTAGCGGTCACTGCGGGGCGCCCGACGGCTTGTCAGGGTTGCTGGCGGTGCCCTGATGGGTCTGGCACGAGACCGACTGCAGCGCCGGAATGGTCAGCTGCCCGGGGTCTGCGTTGGCGTCCGGGTACATTGCGGAACCGTATCGTGACCTTTGCTGCGACTGCTGCTCCTCGATGGGGGCTATTTTGTACCCCTTATGGGCTAGCTGCCCGGTTTGTGCAGTTCAAGGCCATTGGAGTGGGCATCTGTCGAGATCGTCAGCTACCTGTCTGCGCTGACGATCCCGACTCTCCGGGACGTCGATCAGGTCGGCGACTTCTCCTCCGATCGGATGCTTCGTCGCCGGTTGTGCCTCGGCCGGGTGTATGCGGCCAGGGCCCAATCGAAGCCTCCCTCTTTGACGTGGATTAATCTATAGAGATAAGGTTTAGCAGTCTGTCGATAGCACTTGGTCATGCTTCTATATCGCTGTCTGGCAAAGAGCTTGGGTGCACTGCCGGCGTCCGGATCTGACACCGGATTTGCCTAGCAGGAGCACACACGGCAGCTGTCGACTGTCTGGTGATGGCCACGCCGTGAGGAGATCATGACTACCGTCCAACCGGAGATCTACATCGGCGGCAGCTTTTGGCGGCCCGTGGAGTTCACCACCGTCATCGAGCCGGCCACGGGGCGTCCGCTCGGCGAAGGCCCGTGCGCTACCGAGACCGACATCGACGACGCGGTGGCCGCCGCGCGGTCGGCGCCGGCACTGCAGTGGCGCAGCTGCCCACCAGCTGAGCGCGCCGCCGTTCTCAAGCGCTTCAGCGCTGCACTGCGCGAGCGATCAGCCCAGACGGCCACCCTGGTCACCCGCGAGAACGGCATGCCGATCACGCTCTCGCGACTGGTCAACGGGATCTTCCCGGCGGCTCTGGTCCGCTACTACGCGGGACTGGTCGAGGGTTTCTCGCCCGAGGAGGTCAGGCCGGCCCTGGCGGGCCATACGTTGGTCCGTCGCGAGCCCGTCGGCGTCGTCGCCGCCATCACCCCGTGGAACTATCCCCAGGCCCTCGCGGTCATGAAGATCGCCCCGGCCCTGGCGGCCGGCTGTTCGGTCATCCTCAAGGCCGCGCCCGAAACCAGCCTGGACGCGTTGGCGTTCGCATATGCCGCCGCCGAAGTGGGATTGCCCGCCGGCGTGCTCAACATCGTTCCGGGCGGTGCGGCCGCCGGCGCCCACCTGGTCGGCCACCCGGGCGTCGACAAGGTGGCATTCACCGGCTCGACCGCGGCGGGCCGGGCGATCGGCGAGACGTGCGGCCGATTGATCCGGCCGGTCACGCTTGAGCTGGGGGGAAAGTCGGCCGCGATCATCCTCGATGACGCCGATCTGACCGACACGGTCAACGGTCTACGGTCGGCGTCGTTTGTCAACAACGGCCAGACCTGTCACCTGAGCTCGCGGATCTTGGTTCCGCGGTTCCGATATCCCGAGTTCGTCGACGCCATCGCGGATCTGGCCAGCAGCCTGACCGTCGGTGATCCGCTCGACGAGGCCACCGACATCGGCCCGCTGGTCAGTGAGCGTCAGCGTGAACGGGTGCTCGACTACATCGCTATCGGTCGCAATTCCGGCGCCAAGCTTGTCGCAGGCGGGGGAGTACCCGACGACCAGCCCAGTGGATGGTTCGTGCAGCCCACCGTGTTCGCCGATGTGGATAACGCCGACCGGATCGCCCAGGAGGAGATCTTCGGACCGGTACTGACCATCACGCCGTACGACGATGACGATAATGCCGTCGCGATCGCCAATGGCAGCGCGTTCGGCCTGGCGGGGACGGTGTGGTCGACGGACGTCGAGCGCGCCACCGACATCGCCCGTCGGATCCGGACCGGATCGATCGGGGTCAACGGCTACGAACTGGATATGCGCTCGCCCTTCGGTGGGGTCAAGGACAGCGGCATCGGTCGCGAACTCGGTCCCGAGGGCTTGGCCGCCTACGAGGTCACCAAGTCGATCTACCGGTTCTGATCTACCGCACCTTGCTGAAGCGATCGGGAATGTCCCGATAGGCCGAGCGGATGGCGTTCTTGTCCAGCTTTCCGCTGGGCAGCCGGGGCAGCGGATCGGACAACAGCACCACGTAGCGCGGAATCTTGTAGTCCGACAACAGGTTCTCGCAGTGCGCGATCACCGCGGGCTCGTCGAGATCTGAGCCGTCGGCGACCGTGATGATCGCGGCGGGCGTCTCACCGAAGCGCTCGTCGGTCACTGCGATCACCGCGACCTCGGCAACCCCGGGCAACGCCGCGATCGTCGACTCCAACTCGACAGGGGAGATGTTGATCCCGCCGGAGATGATGAGCTCCTTCATCCGGTCCAGGAACCGCAGCCGCCCCGCGTCGTCAGCGACACCCAGATCCCCACTGTGCAGCCAGCCGTCCCGGAATGCGGTGGCGGTGGTCTGCGGATCGTTCCAGTAGCCGGGAGTCACCCCCGGACCTCGAACCACCAGTTCACCGGGCTCTCCGGGCGGGGCCAGTGACCCGCCGGCGGCCATCACCCGCACCTCGGTGAAGATCGAACCGCTACCGCACGAATCCGGGTGTTCGAGGGCCTCGGACTTGATGGTCGCGGTCGCCACGCCGCCGGCCTCGGTCATCCCGTAGATCTGGCGGAGCAGCACGCCCTTCTCGGCCCAGCGGCGCAACAGGTCCGGCGGCACCGCCGCCCCGCCGACGATGGCGGTCTGCAGTGAGCTGAGGTCGGCGCTGGCGAACTCCTCGGTCCGGGACAGCGCCTCGAAGACCAGCGGAACACCGAATAATGCTCGTACCGAATGCTTTTCGATCATGGTGACCGCACGTGCCGGGTTGAGTTCAGGTTCGACCACCAGCGTGCCACCGAGCACCGTGGTGATCAGTACGCCGTAGACCAGTCCGGGCGTGAACGCCAGCGGCAGCACGAGCAGCGTGACGGTACCGGGTCGGAATCCCTCTTCGGTGAGCGTGTTCTCCAGCACCATGCCCATCAGGGTCTGACTGGTCAGGATCACGCCCTTGGACAGGCCGGTCGAGCCGCTGGTGAAGATGATCGCGATGGGGTCGGCCAGACCCGGCTCGACGGCGAAGTCGTCGGCCGCACCGGCCCGGACGTCCCCGGCGATGTCCAGGTCCCACACCGCGAATTCGCGTCCGGCTGATCCGGCCTCCTGGGCGTCGGCCAGGTGTGCTTCCGCGGCGATGATCACGGTGAGTTCGGCGTCGTCGGCGATCTTGCGGATCTCGGCCGGCTTCAGCCGTGAGTTGAGCGGGACCAGAACCGCGCCGGCCTTCATGATCGCCAGTGCGGCCACCGGCCACTGCAGCGAGTTCGGTGCCAGCAGACCGACTCGCATCCCGGGTTTGACTCCGTCGTCGGCGAGCCGGCGGGCCAGCCGACTCGTCCACTCTTGCAGTTCCCGATAGCTGAGCTGGTCCTCGCCGACGACGAGTGCATTGCGCTCGCCCTGAGTCCGGGCCCACCACCGCAGTGCCGAAGCTACTGTCGTCGCCATCGTTCTCCTCGATACGTGATGTCGCTTGTCGCGGTCACACTGTGGCAGCGGCGCCGAAGACAGTCGAACTGACCAATGGTGCCATGGGGCCGCCGATCAGCAGGGAAATCTCGGCGTTGGGAACGGGATTGGGTGATCCACCCCTGATCTGGCGGACCGCCTCTGCCACCAGCCCGATACCGTGCACGAAGCCTTCGGCGATATTGCCGCCGGCGGTGTTGATCGGCAGATCCCCGCTTTCGACGGTCAGATTCTGCAGCGTCAGGAAGTCCCCGGCCGCCGGGCCCGGCGGGCAGAGTCCGTGGTCGATCATCGAGGCGACTGCCGGTCCGGTGAAGTTCTCGTACACCTGGGTCACGTCCACATCCTGGGCTGTGATGCCCGCTCCCTGCCAGAGTCGTTCGACCAGGGCAGGATGGAAGCCGGCGCTGGTGTAGCGGTCCTCGTTCTCGACCGATTCGGTCCAGCCTGCTGCCGCTCCCTGCACCCCGGACAGGATGTAGGCCGGACGGCCGCGATAGTCGCCCACCCGGTCGGCAGCCACCACGAGAATGGCTGTGGCACCGTCATTTTCCCGGGAGCAGTCGAACAGGCGCAGCGGTTCGGAGATGGGCCGGGACCGGGCGTAGCGGTCGTGGTCCAGCGGCCGGCCGTAGGCGACGGCCCGGGGATTGTTCTGGGCGTGGTGGTAGCCGGCCATCGACACCGCCTCCAACGCGGAGGCCGGGACACCGTCGATTTCCAGCATCCGCTGGGTGCGCAACGCGCAGACCTGTGGCGGTGCCAGCATGCCGTGCGCGGTGTAGAGGTGGCCCATGTGCCCCTTGGTGAAGGCGCCTCGGCCGTCGGTCGCTTCGCTGAGGCCGCGGTAGACGACCACGCACTCGGCTTGCCCGCTGTGGACCGCCGCGGCAGCACAGTTCACTGCCGCGGCCACCGCGCCGCCGCCACCGCCCCAGATCTGGGTCGACCAGCGGACCTCGTGAACTCCCAGTGCCGCGCCGATGGCCAGCCCCTCACTGGAATCACCGGCGTAGGAGACGAACCCGTCGATCCTGCGTGGGTCGGCACCGGCGTCCCGGCACGCTGCCAGGATGGCCTGCAACACCAGTTGGGCCGAGGAGAACGGGCTGGTGCCACGCTTGTAGTAATCGGTGGCGCCGACTCCGACCACTGCGGTCGCGCCGCGAAAGCCGCTCATCGGGCGTCCTCCTCGAGATGCCAGCGGATCAGTGGCCAGTGATCGCCGTCCGGTGGCTGTTCGATCCGTCCGCGTACCGTGGCACCGATGCGCGGCGTCACTCCGTCGGCGTCGGCCAGCACACCGACGACTCGCCGCAGGCCCGCCGCGGGTAGCTCGACGAGCACCACGACGTAGGGCAGGTGCCCGGTGCTCTGCGGCGAGAACGGTTGCCAGGTGCGGGTCCAGGAGTAGACGGTGCCGACGGGGTCGACATCATGCCAGGAGATGGCGAAGGAATGGCAGTGCGGGCAGATGGGCCGGGGCGACCAGATCCAGGTCGAGCAGTCACCGCACTGTTGCAGCACAAGCCTTCCCGCACGCAGCCCGTCCCAGTGTGGGGTATCGAGGCCGTCGAGGGAGGGTCCGGTCAGGTCGATCCACGGCGGAGTGTCCGGGATGTTGCGCACCGATAGGACGCGCCAGGTGCCGTCGCCGAATCGCACCCAGCGGCTGCGCAGTTCGAACCAGCTGTCGTCGGCCCTGAGGTAACGGATGACCGCGTCGTAGCTGCCTTCTTCGACGGCGGTGATGCTCTGCACGTGTGAACCCTTGAGGGTCCGCGGAACGTCTGCGGACGCGATCAGCTGGCCGATCCGATCCGGCATGAAGTCGGCCAGCACGGTCTTGTTGTCGGCAGCGGCGACGGCCTTACCGTGGGCCTCGACGGTGGCGACGAGATCGTCGGGTGCGAGCGTCACGCTCACGGGGTACCTCCGAGTTGGTAACGCACATCGGTGCGGTCGTGGTGGAAGCCGGCCAGCCGGGCGGCGTTGACCAGGGCGGGGTCATTGGAATCGACGTTGACCACGACCCCGGTTCGGCCCGCTTCGTGGGCGATGACGCTGATGCCGTAGAGCAGTCGTCGCAATGCCCCGGCGGGCGCCGACGGCGAGAACTCGATATCGCTGATGACACTGCACACGCCGAATTCCTCGGAGTCGAAGGTGACGCTGCTCAGTGTTGCCGTGCCCAATGCCCGCCCCGCTTCCCGCAGCGTCCAGCTGGTTCCCGCACCAGTGGCGGCTGCCGGCTCGAGAACGGGGGCGCCGGCAAGCTCCGGATCCGGATCCGTGCCGCGGATCAGTTGCCAGACCTGGCGTGTTCGCGGGACGAGGAACCGGTTGCTCAACCGTCCCGCGGCTGGGTGGTTGCCGCGGGCCCAGCACGAGATGGTGTGGGCTCCGGTGCCGACCCAGCCGGTCGGACCGGTGGTGTCCAGGCCGAGTTGTTCGGTCAGCAGCGTCATGATGCCGATCGAGCGCAGTCTCGGATCGATCACCGCGGTGCCGTCGGCGCATCCACTCCCGGTGTGCTGCAGGCGGACCAGGCCAGCAATGCGCTCAGGCTCGTCTGGTTCGGCGAGCGCCGTCGCGTGCGGGAGCATCCAGATGACCAGATGGCAGTCCTTCGAGTCCTGCTCCGCCATGGATTGCGCTACCGACGCGAAATCGATGGTGCTGTAACCGGGTTCGGCGTCGTACTCCGATGCCCGCTGCAGGACATCGCGCAGTTCGTCGGCCTCGGCGGCACTGAGTTCGGTTCGCCACTCGTACTTGATCATCGGTTGGTCATGTGGCGGCGCGGCCCTGCGCGAGCAGCTTCCTGATCTCCCGGTGGAACACCTGATTGGCGACCTCGTTGCGACCCAACAGCATTCCGCCGGCATCGGCACTTCCCATGCCCTGCTGGGAATCGCGAAGCAGGGGAAAGTCCTCGTTGTGCAGGACGGTCAGCAGGATCTGCCAGTTCTTGTCCCATCGGTGCTCCCAGTGCGACTGCTCGAGGCCGGAGGCTTCCACCGGAGGCACCATCAATCGCTGCTCCATCCGCGATCGGGTGGGGTCGGTCGGATGCGGCCGGAACGTCAACAGCTGGAAGTGATCCGGTTGACGCAGCAGGGTGCTGTTCGGCAGCAGGAAGTGGGTCTCGGTGACGTAGGGGTCCAGTGGCTGGTCGCCGGGATCCTCTTCCAGCCAGCGGTCGATCGACTTGCGCGGGGCGATGAACCGGCAATGCCGCCCGAAGTCCTCGAAGGCCATCACATTGGTATGAATGATCTTTCCCGCGGAGTTTGGATGCGCGTACTGGATGTGGTAGCCGTCCAGGAACGCGTCCTGCATGATCTTCCAGTTCGTCGGCTCGTCGAAACCGGCGGCGCGGAAACATGTCAGCTCGTCGAGGTGGTAGCCGGCCAGGATGGTGTCCATCTCCGGGCCCAGCCATTCGGCGACGTTGATCGATGCGTGTGCGTTGTCGATAATCCAGATGAAACCGTGCCGCTCCTCGCACGGCAGCTCCACCAGACCCTGAGCGCTGCGGTCGATGTCGCCGAAGGTGTTGTCCCGGGTGATCATCCGCAGCGACCCGTCGGGGTCATACGACCACCGATGGTAAGCACAGGAGAAGAACCGGCAACGGCCCTTCTCGTTCTGTTCCAGCAGCGCTCCACGGTGCCGGCACAGATTCACGAAAGCTTTGACGCTGCCGTCCTTCTGGCGTACCACCAGGACGTTGTTACGGGGCATCGTGACGGTGAGGAAGTCGTACGGTTTGGCGATCTCCGAACCATGCGCCACGATCGACGGCACCTGCCCGAAGACGTAGTCGCGCTCCTCCTGGGCCAGCACCGGGTCGATGAACTCCTGTGCGGTGAATCCGACGACGTCGTCGAACTTGTCGGTGGTGTCATGGCGCAGCAGTTCGATCGCCCGGCGGATACGGTCCTGGCGGGGCAGTGACGTGGTCATCGCGGCCTCACTTCTCGGGGGTGAAGGTGATCGGCATCCGGCGGCATCCGCGCACCTGGGTGGAGTGGAAGACCGGCGGGTCGGCGTCGACGAGCCGGTAGTCGGGGATGCGGCGGTGCAATTCCTCCAGCGCTACGGTCAGCTCGATGCGGCCGAGGTGGGACCCCAGACAGCGGTGTGGTCCGGAGCCGAAGGACAGATGCCGGTTGGGGCTGCGCTCGACATCGAAGGTGGCGGGGGAGTCGAAGTAGTCTGGGTCCCGGTTCGCGGTACACAGCAGCACGATCAGCTGATCATCCTCGGACAGCTTGACCCCGGCCAGTTCGGTGTCGCGGGTGACGCGACGGCCGGCTGTCACAGCGGCCTCGATGCGCAGAATCTCCTCGACCGCCTTGGGAATCAGCGCCGGATCGTCGATGACCGCCTGCCGTTGGTCGGGGTTGTTGACGAAATGCACGATCGACCAGGCCAGGGATCCCTGAACGGTGTGCAGGCCACCCATGAGCAGCAGGAAGAACATCCGGAACAGTTCTTCGTCGGTGAGCAGCCGGGTACCGTCGGGAAGTTCAACCTCGGTGTGGATCAGCTTCGAGGTGGCATCGTCGCCGGGATTGGCCCGGCGATCGGCGATGATCGTGCTGAAGTAGCCGGCGATCGTCATCGCCGCCATCATGATGGCCTGGTCGGACTCCTCCTTGGTGCCACCCGGCTTGCCGAACAGCACTGTGTCGGTGGCCTCGGTGAACATCGGCGCGTCGGAGAGGGGCCAATCCATCAGTGCCAGAAAGACTCTGGCGGGCAGCTCATGGGCGAACTCCTCGACGAACTCGGCATGGCCTTTGGCGGCGAAGCCGTCGATCAACTCGTTGACCACGTCGCGGATCTCGTCGCCCAGCCGCTTCATCCGCTGTGGGCTGAACAGCGGCTGCAGGGCGTGGCGGTAGGCGGTGTGCTCTGGTGGGTCGAGTTCCAGCGGGATGAATTTGCCGAAGTCGGCCGGTGTGACCAGATTGTTCGGATAGCTGGAGAAGGTGTCCGTGTCGGTCAGGACATCGTGGATTTCCTTGTAGCGGGTGATGATCCAGTGCCCGCCGTGCGCAGTCGAGTACACCACCGGCCCGATGGCTGCGAGTTCGGCCATCTTCTCCTGCATGACGTCGACCGGCTCGGCCAGTGCAGGGTCGTACACGTCGAATTCGGTGACGAGGTGGGCTGGGACTTTCTCGGTCGTCGTCATCCAGGGCTCCTCAGGCGATCGGTTCGGGGTTGAGGTCCTGCGGGAACCACATGCCGACCCGGGACAGGGTGCCGCCATCGGTGGAGCCCAGGGTCACCCCTGACATGTACGCCGAGTCGTCGGAGACCAGGAACAGTGCCACCTTCGCGTTGTCGGCGAGCGACGGCGGCCGCTTGAGCTTGAGCGGGATGGGCGAGACTGTCGGGTTCCACTCACCGGCGGACTCCTCGTAGGACATTCCGACCACCGGAGAGCCCGGCGGCAACAGGAAGTTGGGGGACATGCCGTGGGTCGGGGCGATCGCGTTCACCCGGATCCCATACCGTCCGAGATCCAGGCTCAGGGCGCGCACCAGTCCGTTGACTCCGGCCTTGGTGGCGCAGTACATGGGGATGTTCGGGTAGGCGGCCAGCGATGCTGCTGAGGAGGTGGCCAGAATGGTGCCGCCACCGTTGGCTTTCAGATGGGGGACCGCGGCCTGTGCCGTGTAGATGACCCCACTGAGGTTGACCCCGAGGACCGCGTTCCAGTCATCCTCGGTCATGTCCTCGAAGAGGACTTCCTCTTCGAGTCCGAGCGCGGCCGCGCCGCCGCGGGACACGATGCCTGCGTTGGCCCAGACGATGTCGAGCTTGCCGTAGTGGGCGGCGGCCTGGTTGACGGCGTCGGTGATCTGCGCCTTGTCCGATACGTCGGCGGTGATCGCGATGGCGTCGCCGCCGTCCTCCGAGACCAACTTGAGAGTCTGCTCAGCGCGGTCGCCGTCGATATCGATGATGGCCACCTTGGCGCCTTCGGCGGTGAACAGTTGTGCGCACTGCCGTCCCAGGCCTGAACCGGCTCCGGTGATGACGGCGACTTTGCCTTCGAGTCTCATGCCCTGGTCTGCTCCTCATGGATGACCGGTGTCGCGCTCTGCCGAGTCGACGCCCGTCGCGATTGGATTGGGTCCGGCGGTGTGATCTGGGACACCCCGTCCCAGAAACCTTACGCCTATAGGTTTAGTGCGTCAATCATCGGTCCCCGAGATGAACAGGGCAGCCTCGGGGCAAGCCGCCGCGCCGGCTCGGGCGAGTTCTTCGTCGCCCGGCGCCACGGTGTGCGCTTCGAGGGTGCAGTAACCCTCGTCGTCGATCGGGAACAGGTCCGGAGCCGCGGCGTGGCACAGTGCGTGGCCGTTGCACTTGGCTGATTCCAGGCTGATTCTCATGCCTTCTCTCCCTTGTTGACAGCGAATATAAACCTACAGAAATTAGGTTTCAAGCGGGGTTGACGACGGTGTCCGGATCCGGTGATGGCGAAGTGCTACAAAACTTATCGATGTAGGTAATAGAGTCGCTGGGTAACGGTCCGCGGGTCTGAATCAACGAGGTGGTGGCCATGACGGCGAGCATCGATACGCCAACCGGCATCAACGTGTACTGCCCCGGCGACGGGCGCCTGGTCGGCACGGTTACTGACATGGGCGCGGCGGCGATCGGCGACGTGTGTACACAGTTGCGCAGTGCTCAACCGGCCTGGGAGGAGATGGGGCCGGCCGGCCGCGCGACATGGCTGCTGCGGTGGCTGGACTGGCTGCTCGACAATGAACAGCGGCTGTTGGAGATGGTGCAGTCCGAGACCGGAAAGTCTTGGGCGGACGCATCGATGGAGATGGCGGTAGCCATCGATGTCATCAACTACTTCGCCAAGAACGCCGAAAAGTTCCTGGCCGACCGGGTGGTCAAACCCGCCGGTATCGCCAACTCCGTACGCCGGCTGAGGGTCCAGGTGCGGCCCTATCCACTTGTCGGTCTGATCACTCCATGGAACGGTCCACTCGGGGGCCCGATGATGGACGTCGTCGGAGCGCTCGTCGCCGGAGCAGCGGTCGTCTCCAAGCCGTCTGAGGTGACACCGCTGACGTGGGCCGAGGTGACGCGCGGCTGGCGGGATGAGGTCGAGGCGCCACCGGTTCTGGCGTGTGTCACCGGGGCAGCGGCTGCCGGCGCCGCGGTAGTCGACAACGCCGACATGGTCATGTTCACCGGATCGGTGCGCACCGGCCGGGCCATCGCGGTGCGCTGTGCCGAACGGCTGATCCCCTGCAGCCTCGAACTCGGCGGCAAGGATCCGATGATCGTGCTCGCCGACGCCGATCTGGAACGAGCATCGAGTGCCGCCGTCTGGGGGTCGATGACCAACGCCGGCCAGGCGTGTATCAGCGTGGAGCGGGTGTATGTCGAGGCGCCTGTCTATGACACATTCGTGTCGTTGGTGACGGAGAAGGCCGCCGGCCTGCGTCAAGGCATGGACGCTCCGGGCAGTTTCAGCTGCGACATCGGTGCCATGGTGACGGCGAGCCAGGCTGACATCGTGCAGCGCCAGGTCGATGACGCGGTGGCCAAAGGTGCACGACTGCTGTTGGGCGGCTCCATGAAGCCAGGTGGCAGATTCTTCGAACCCACGGTGCTGGTCGATGTCGATCACTCGATGGCGTGTATGCGTGAAGAGACGTTCGGCCCCACCGTGGCCATCATGGCGGTCAGAGACGAGGACGAGGCGATCGCCCTCGCCAACGACAGCGAGTATGGATTGAGTTCGAGTGTGTGGACCCGTGATCCACGCAAGGCGCAGCGATTGGCCCGCCGTATCGAGGCGGGATCGGTCTCGGTCAACAATGCTCTGGTTGCCACTTTCCAGCTCCCCATCCCGATGGGGGGTTGGAAGAACTCCGGCGTGGGCACCCGTTTCGGTGGAGCGCGCGGGGTGCTGAAGTACTGCCGCGAGCAGTCGGTGGTGGAGGAACGTTTCGCGCTGAAGTCCGAACCGCTGTGGTATCCGGTGGGGCCGGTCAAGTCTCGGCTGATCGCCAAAGCCGCCCGAATGCTGGGTGCGCACGACTGGCGACGTCGTCTGGGCCGGCCGGGACGATGACTCAGTTGCGGTCGTCCCGCACCTATACTGACCCGATGGCGCGGGCGGGCTTGGTGAGCTGATCATGGCGCGACCATCCAAGCCGCTGATCAGCCGCGCGGCAGCGGTTCAAGCCTCCATCGAGATCATCGACAGCCAGGGTTTGGACGCCTTCAGTTTGCCCCGGCTGGCCAAACACATGGGTGTTCAGGCGCCTTCGCTGTACCACCATTTCGCCGACAAGACCGAGATCCTCAACGCGATTGCGCGCTATATCGGCGGCAAGTCGGTCACCAAGCCGCGCCGCGCGCCGGGGGCGGACTGGCCGGAGTACTTCGTCACGCTGGGACTGAACTTCCGGCAGTCTGTTCTGCGGCACCGCAACGCCGCGCCGATCCTGGTCGAGTATCTCCCCCGGGAGACGCTGATCGGCAGCTTCGAGGACGCCGCCCAGTTCCTCAGCGACGCCGGAGTTCCGGTGGAGCTTCATGTCGAGATCCTCGACGGTATCGAGACGCTGTGCATCGGTGCGGTCCTGGTCGAGGCTGTGCGCGGGCCGAGGGGCCGGCAGGCCGCCTTCTCGGCTGCCGATCCGGTCGAGCATCCGCACCTCACCAAGGCGCTGGCGGCCAACGAGCTCAGCGCCAAGGAACTCTTCGCCGAGCGGATCCGCAGCTTCCTCTACGGAGTCGTGCACGGCTGAGGCGTTCATTCCAACGCGCCTGCCCGGCAACACCTCCGGGCATTGCTGTGTCGAAGTTTCAGGGCCGGACCACGAGGTCGAGGGCCACCAGGGCCACGAAGACGACGAGGACATAGCCCTCGAACACGGCTCGCAGCGCTATCGGCGCATCGCGTACGTCCATGAAGTGCAGGCCGATCAGGCGGACCTTGACCAGGGCGATCGCAATGATCGCGATCGCGGCGACGTCTGCGAAGCGGGCTCCTTGCTCGATGCCGACCGCGAACGAGCCGAAAGTCAACGCCAGCAGGACAACCCATACCAACGTCAGTCGGCGACTGGTTGTCATCATCACCTCACCAGGTAGAAGAGTGCGAACAGGACGACCCACAGCAGGTCGACCATGTGCCAGAAGATTCCGCCCGTTTCGCACAGCTGTACCTGCTTTGCCTCGAGCTCGGGCTTGCGCGTCAGGACAATCAATCGGCTCAAGATCACCAGACCGATGATGACGTGCACCAGGTGGATGCCGGTGAAGACGAAGTAGTAGGAGAAGAACTCGCCGCTACCGACACCCTTGCCCGCCCGGAACAGGGCCGTCCACTCGACGGCCTTGACGACGATGAAGCCGAGGCCACAGCACAACGCACCGGTGAAGAGTCTTGGTGCCTCGTCCTTTCGGCCGGCCAGCACCTGATGCACAGCGATGGCGACCAGGAGCGAACTGGTCAACAGAAGAACTGTGTTGACGGTGCCGAGGGCTAGGTGCAGCTCCGTGTGGGCGTGGGCGAAGGCCTCCGGGTTCTTGCCGCGCGAGAACATGAAGGTGCCGAAGAACAGCGCGAACACCGTCATGTCGCCCAGGACGAAGACCCAGATGCCCTCTTCGCCGGGAAGTCTGCGGGGGCTGTGATCGACTGTTGCGCTCTGGACGGTCATCAGACCCTTGCCAGCTGGGTGGGCTCGTCGGAGTCCGCCGGAACAGTGACCCACAACTGCCACGCCATCAGGAGGAACCAGGCGCCGAACAACGGTGCGACCATCCAAAAGGCCAGCAGCCCGTTCCACGCGAACACGCCGTCCTTGAACAAGACAACCAACCCTCCTGCGGCGAAGATGAAGGCGAACCACACGTTGACGTATCCTAGCCAGCGCGGCCACAGCGGCTGTGCGGCACCGAATATCGCGAACCCGATCACCAGGCACTGTAACGTCGCCGCCGGCCAGTTCATCACGAAGGGCAACCAGCCAAGGTCATTGAGAGCCTGGGTGATCTGCGGATCACGTTCGGGCCGATAAGAGGCGGCAGCAAAAGCGAACGTCGGCAAGACGATCGCCATCACGGCCATGCCCGTCGCAATCAGCTGGGTGTAGGCCATCGCAGAGTGTTTGGAGTTCTCCATTTGCCGAATTCGGATGGCGATCAGTGCCCCGAACGGTGCCTGCAACCCTGAGGCTGCCAGCATGACGACCAGACCCGTGCGCTTGAGCGCGGTATTCGTGGACCAGAACTGCGCGACTTGATCGGCCGTCTTCATCGGAGATATCGGCGGTAACAAGCCGGTCATGAGGATCGCAGGAAACAGCAGTAGCGCAAATGCCGCACCAGAGATCGCCATGGTGCGTTCAACGCCACGGGTCATGAGAACAGCCCTTCCATAATTTAATCGAGACTAGATTAGCGGCGCGGGTGGCTGGCGGAGGGGGCTTTCGTCGATCTGGCCGTGCGCACGGCTATGCAGGAAGTGTTGTCGGCAGCACGCCGAGGCGTTCCGCCGACAACACTTTCCCGCGTGTGTTGTCAGACGATCGGATCAGATGTCGGCCGGAAACGGGTCATTCTGTCCGCTGGAGTACGGATCGCTGACGAGCGCCGCTCGGCGGCGCTCACGCCGTAGCCGGTCGGCCAGTGCACCCAGCCGTCCGCCCTTGTCCTCGAGGCGGAACTGCTTGAGCATCGTACGAGCCGCGTTCTGGCCGGGCATGCCGCTGATTCCGGCGACCGGGTGGGTTCCTGAGCCGGTCAGGAACAACCCTTCCACCGGAGTGCGGTAGCCGGCAAAGCCAGCAACCGGCTTGTTCGGCCCGAACCTGCTGATGGTCGGATCCACGTGGTATACCGAGCCGTCGATGGCCCAGAAGCGTTCCTCGATGTCGGGCAGGACCAGCGGTCGGACTGCGACCTGCAGATCCTCGACACCCTTGTAGTACTCGTCGGCGTCCTTGATGATGCTGTCAGTGATCTTCTTGCGGGCCACGTCCCAACCCTCCTCAGGGAAGGATGGCGTGAGCCCGGTCCAGAACCACCAGAGATCCTTGCCGGGGGGCGACATCGAGGGATCGAAGGCGTTGGTCACCTGTGCCAGGCCTGGGATCGCGTCGGGCACCTGCCCGCGCACGCACGCCTCGGCGGCCGCTTTGGCCTGCTCGTAGGTGTGGTAGCAGTTGCAGGCCAGGCGCAGATCGATACCGTCACCGCGCCACTTCTCGTGCTTGGACATGTCCACCCGACCGGACAGTGCGACATTGACCTTCGCGTCGGCGATGCCGCGCTTGCGGGTCGGGATGTGGTCGGCGGCGACCTGCTCCTTGTGCTTGAGGATGCCGCGCGGTAGCAGCTTGGTCAGGGTGGTCTTCGGGCTGCATGCGGTCAGCACACCCCGTCTGGCGCGAATCTCGGCACCACCGCGGACTCGCACTCCGGTGCAACGGTTGTGCTCAACGATGAGCTCTTCGACAGGGGAGTTCGTGATGATGTCTCCACCGTTGTCCTTGATCACCGAGATGAGTGCCTTTGGGAGGGAACCGGTCCCGCCGTGGAACATGGCGACGCCGTACTTCGAGAGGACGCCCAGATAGATCAGCGACCAGCCGGAGAGATCGGCGTCGAACGGCATAAACGGCAGCGACGTGAGTAGGGGAGCCCGGATCATGTCGTGTTCGAAGCTCTCTTCGACGGCTTCGGTCTGCGAGCTTGCCATCCACCGCCCGATGGCGGTGAGTTGCTTGCGGTTCTTGGCAACACCCTTGGCGGCCTTGAGGATTGCGGAGATATCGGGTGTCACGACATTCGTCTGCATCATCGGCAGGCCGATCTCGACGGCCGCGTCGATGACTTCGTAGAGCTCGATGAGGGCGCGCGCGTCCTTCTTGGAGAAGTACTCCAACTCGGCCGCGGTCTTGCGCGGATCACGCCACAGGCCCAGTGAACTACCGTCAGCAGCCAGTTGGAAGTGTGCGGGGTCGATCACTGTCTGCCGCAGCCCATACCGGGTGGACAGCTCGAGGTCGTCGTTGATCGTCGTGGTGCGGAAGAGTGAGGCCTGGATGGACGCCTCGTTGATGGTGTATTCCGGGGCCTCCGGCGCGAACGAATTCGTCGAGGTCATACCGCCTGCAGTGGCGGCTGCTTCCACGACCAGGACGTTGAGCCCGGCCTTGGCCAGGTAGGCCGCTGCCACTAGGCCGTTGTGGCCGGATCCGACCACAACGACATCGGCTTCACGTGGGGTCTGGGCGTTTTCAGGCATGAATCATCCTCAGCAGGTAGTGCTCAAACGGGTTGTGGTGGAACACAACGCGATGAGCCGGAACGATCGTGCCCGCGTCCGGCTCATCGCGTTATGGGTTAGATCGACGCCGCGGGCTCGTGCTTGCGCGGTCCGGCGTGCAGGACGATCGACGGGCCGAGAACAAGGGCTTGTGCAGGATCCTCGGGGTCGACGGCGATCCCGTCACCCGGCTTGACGCCGCCCTCCTCGCACATCTTGCGCCACATGTCTTGGCGCGCTTTGCGGGTAGGGGTGAACTTGCCGTAGGCGAACACCCGCCAGAAGGTCCACCTGGGGGCGGGCTGGTCGTTGGGCACGCCGACGAGCCGGTGCAGGATGAACATCCAGCCGACCATCATGGCCATCATGAGGGCGGCGCCCGCCCAGCGCACCGGAGTGGGCAGGGTGGAGTTGTGGATCAGGATGTGCGGGAAGCCCACGCCGAAGTAGGCGACCATCATGCCGAACGGGGCCACCAGCAGCAGCAGAAGTTGTTGCGCACCTTTGAGTCTCGGAACGGCGAAGGCCAGGATCGCGCCGATGGTGACGAACGAGCCGCCATTGATGAAGCCCCACCAGTACGGGAAGTTCAGGAAGCTGAACGGTTGCACGCCGTAGTAGAGGTAGGTGCCGAGGTTGATACCGGCGGTTTCCATGATGGCGTCGGTGACGATTCCCATCCCGAGCAGCATCACAAAGTGACGGGCATGGGCGCCATTGCGGATCACGAAGTAGCAGAAGTACGCCTCGAGCCCGAGAAATGCCACGTAGCACGGCGGGATCAGCAGCGGCACAGTGATACCGAAGTTGGTGAAGGCGGGCATGAGGTTGTTGGCCCAGTGCAGATGGCCGAGCAGGTCGAGCATCGGCTCGAGCAGGCTGCAGATCAGACCGCTGGCTATCACGATCAGCGGGATGAAGTTACGGCTCTTCACCGCTGCCCTGATCGCCCAGGGCAGTGCAAGGACCATGACCAAGGCGCCGGCGATCAGGAAGAAGGCGATCTCGGCGCCCAGACTGACGCTGAAGTTGCCTGGGGCCGGTTGGATATTGGGCGGCCAGCCCTGGCCCTGAACCAGGGGCGACCACGTCGCGCTCAACATGGGACTCATCAGAGACCTCTCCTTGTGATGTCGTGCTTACAGCCCGCAGACCTGTGGTTTCTATGCGCCGGCCGGTACGCGCTGTTGCCAGCTGCTGTGTACCGGGTCACACTAACACCATGTCTAGACATTGTGTATACCTTGTTTGAAATTGGATTAGATTTGTCTCCGCGCTGCGCAGGGCGCGCCCGGAGCGACGGTAAGGTGACTCAGATGACGGAGCCCACGCGTCGGCCACGATCGGTGGATCTCAACGGAGTCCCTGCGGTCGATGCCATGTATGCCGCGACAGCTCGGCTGATGGAGCGCGAAGCGTTCGCCGATATCAGCGTGGCGCACATCCTGACCGAGGCGAACGTTTCCCGGGCAACGTTCTACTTCTACTTCTCGTCGAAGTTCTCCGTGCTGTCCGGTCTCTTGGAATCGGCGATGGAAGACATCTTCGAGACGGTGCAGCCTTTCCTGGAGCGTTCGCCGGCCGATCGCCCGCCGATCGCATTGGAACGCAGTATCCGTGCAGTGACCCAGGCCTGGCATCGGCACCGCGCGGTGCTGCAGGCCGCCAATCAGCACTGGCACAGCGAACCGTCGCTGCGCGCCCTCTGGTTGGCCGTGGTGGAGCGGTTCGTCGCCGCCGGCGCCATCGAGATCGATCGCGAACGGGAGGCCGGCCTCATCACCTCCGATCTGCCGAGCCGGACCTTGGCTGCCACTCTGTTCTGGAGTACCGAACGGGTGCTGCACATCGCCGGTATGGGCGTCGATCCTGAGCTCACCGACGAGGAGTCGATGGTCGCCCCCCTGGTGACCATGTGGAACGGCACGCTTTACGGCAAGTGAGCGTTCGAGTTTTCACGTTGTGCAGCGAAAGTTCGAGTGCCACGCCACGAAACGTGAAACTCGAATGTCAGCGGTGCGCGGCGCTCGCCATCGCCAGCGATGTCATCACGAAGCGCTCGATCATCACCCGCTCCTCCTCTTGAGGTATGTTGCGGCGCAGGATGATCGACGCGTAGACAGTGTGCAACCAATCGGCGAGATCGCGATTGGATAGATCGTCGCGGAGCAGGTGCCGGGTGCGGCCGATGTCGAGCCAGGGCTGCCAGAAGCGCACGGCCCGCTCCACCAGTTCGGGCTCCCACAGCGCCTCATGTGCGGTCACCGGGCTACCTTCGCCGAGCAGCGCGGACAACTCCGGGTCGTTGCGTAGCGTTTCGATGATCCGGACGGACAGTTCGACGAACGACTCGGTGAAGCCGGCATCCGGAACCGTCGCGTCCGGTGCAGCGGAATCGGCGATCTCCACGATCCGCTCGATGATGGCGGCCAGTACCAATTCGCGACGGTCGAAGAACACCTTGTACACCATCTGTCGGCTGTAGCCGGCACCGTTGGCGACGTCGGCCATGGTCACCGACCGTACGCCCTTGGTGCGGAACAGTTCTCGCGCGGCCGCCACGATGCGACGGCGTGCAGCAGACCGTGGTTCCGGTGTCATATCGGCGACCTGCCGGAGCGACGGGTGACGGTTGACATAGATCCAGTCATAGCGTCATCATAGCCGCCGTGGTTACAAAGTGGCCATTTTGTCAACCAAGGAGGTCGTCCATGTCCTTGACCCCTGGTCCCGGTGGGATCGTCGTCGAAGCGCGCTCGGGGTCCGACCTGCCTCCCCTTGGGCGCCAGGGCCCGGCGACCTTCCTGGCCCTCGTCGGCGTCGTGTGGTTCGCCATCTGCGTGGAAGTCATTGTGCGATGGGTGACGTCGGGTGAACAGTTCACGCCGGCGCCGAGGGTGGGTCCCGATGTCATGGAGGATTGGCGGCTGATTGCCCTGCGGGTCTTCGAGGCGGTCAGTCTGGCAGTCATGGCGGCGTTCATCTGGTACTGCGTGGTCAAGCCGTTACGCGAGACCGGCACCTTGAGTCTGGACGGCAAGTTCGTCATCGGCGGCGTCGTCTGCTTTGTGGCCGATGCCTTCCTCAACGTCCAGCAGTATCTGTTCGCGTGGAACAGTGCGAACGTCAATCGCGGTGTCTGGGTGCGATTTCTGCCGTTCCACAACCCGGACGCGCCTAGTCGCTATGCGGAGTCGTTGATCTGGGGCCCGCCCATGTACATCTATTTCTGCGCCGGCGTGGCGATCGTGGCCTGCCACGAGGCAAAGCGCGTGCGGCGTCGGTGGCCGGCTCTGTCCAAGTTTCGACTATTTGTTTGTGTTTTCATATTCGAATTCATCTTCGATTTTGTTGTCGAGAACGTCGTGATCCGGACTACTCACGCCTACGCCTTCGCGAAGACCTATGAGCCGCTTACGCTATGGGCCGGTCAGGTGCATCAGTTCCCGATCTACGAGTCGGTTCTGGTGGCATTCGTCGGTTGTGTCTTCACCTGGGCCCGAATGGAGGCCGGGGAACGACCGCCGGGAGAGTCGCCGATCGAATTCGGCGCCGATCGCTGGCGACCGTCACTGCGTCCCCACGTGCGCAACTTCGCGGTCTTGGGATTCTGCATGGTGACTCTCGTGTTCGGGTATCACCTGCCGTTCAACTGGCTCGGTCTCATCGGCACCTCGCACGCCCACCTGCCCAGCTACCTGCTGCCCGGTTGATCGGAGAATGTGATGGCGCCCGTAACGACCGTCGGGATCGATACGCCGGTGTGGCCGACTGGTCAATTGATCGCCACTGCCCTGACTTTCGGGCTGGCGATCCTCGTCCTGATTTCGGTAGGGCGCCTGTGCCGTCGTGAAAAGCTCGTCTGGCCGCTGGTCGTACTGATCAGCGGAACGCTGACCTGCCTGATGGAGCCGCTTTTCGACCACCTGTACGGGCTGTGGTTCAGAGAAGCCGGGCAGTGGCATCTCTACACAACTTTTGGCAGTCACCAACCTGTCTGGGTGCCCGCGGCGTACCTGACTTTCTACGGCGGCGCGACCGTCTACATCGCCCGTGCCATCGCCAAGAACCCGGCGATGCGCACGGTGTGGACGATGTACGGGTTCATCGTGGTGATGGCGATCGCTGCGGAGATCACCTACATCGCCGTGCTGAAAGTCTACGAATACCAGGACAGTCAGCCATTCGTCGTGCTTGGCTACCCGCTCTTCCTGGGCTTCACCAATGCGATGTCGGCGTTGGTCAGCGGTATCGTGATCTATCGTCTTGCGCCCATGCTGAGCGGATTCGCCCTTCTTTGCCTGATACCGGTGGTGCCGATGGCCTTCGCGGCCGGGTTGTTCGGATCCGGGATCCTGTACCTGTCTGTGCGCCATTCGGTGGATCACCCGTCGATGGTCCTCGTCCACCTCGCGGCCCTCACGGTGGTCGGAGGCATCGCCAGTACCGTCGGACTGTTGGGCCGGCTTCTTGTCGCGCCGAAGCTGGACTGTGAGCCCAGTCAGAGATGATGGAGCCCTCGACCGAGGCTGCCGCGATCAGGCGGTTGGCGGGGTACTGCGCTTGCGGCGTGCGGGCTTGGTCGGCGTCGCCGCAATGCCGCTGCGCACCAGTGCCTGCGCACTGGTGACCATGGTGTCCAACGTGCCGCGTTTGGGATCCCACCACTCCGCGGCCCAGTTCAAGGCGCCCAGCACCAACCCTTGCACGATTCGCGGGTCAAGGTCGTCACGGATCTCACCCTCGGTTGCCGCATCGTCGAACAGCCGCTGCCACATCCGGCTGTACGCGGCGCTCTCCTTACGCTCGCGGGTGCGCAGGTGCTCGGGGATCTGGCCGGAATTGCGGATCGAGGCGGTCGCGTAGTCGGAGAGCTCGAGTTCATGACGCAGATGCGCCTCCACGGCGACCAGGATTCGGTCCAGCGGTGCGGTTCCGTCGGGTAGCGCGTCCAGCGTCTCCTGCAGGTACTGCCGCATCTCGCTGATCCCGCAGTACATCACCTCTTCGATGAGGCTCTCGCGGGAAGGGAAGTAGTAATAGATGGCCGGGGCCTGCAACTCGGCGTACTGGGCCACATCGTTGAGTCGGGTGCCGGCGAAGCCCTTGACGCTCAGTACGTGCGCCGCTGCGTCCAGAATCCGCTGACGGGTTCGCTGCGACTTGGATTCGGGCTCGGCTTCCGACCGGGCGGCGCCCCGGGGTTTTTTAGCCATATTTCAATTGTATGGCTACCGTTTATCCCACGAGAGACGCTGCCCGGTTTCGGGGCACGTGTCCCGGCCTTGACGCGGTCGGTATCGCCTGGCGGCCGGCGTGGCGCAGCGGGGCTGCTATCCGCAAAGCGAAGTCCGCGACCATCGATTTCGGTTGGGCTGCAGCATGATTGCCGACAAAAACCCAGGCGGTGACTCGCTCCTGGCGCACTAGCGTCGTGAGGTGCGCGAACCGAAGGTGCCGGGTGCGCAGGTGCCCCCGGGCAGTCCGTCGCCGAAGCCGGCGCTCGCTGATAATTGTCGATCTGACAACTGACAATAAAGGACTATTGTAAAATTGACGCGAGGGGTCGGACATCATTGTGTCGAGCCCTTCAGTGAACAGGAGATGAGATGGCTCGCCGACGGGGCGGCACTGGGCTCAGTGCGGATGCCGACGAGGCGCGCCAGCAGATCCTCGGCGCTGCTGAAGAGGTGATTCTGCGATACGGCGTCGACAAGACCACGATGGACGACATCGCCAAGGCGGTGGGAATTTCACGCCCTACCGTGTATCGCTATTTCGTTGACCGCGACTCACTGTTGAGCGCGCTCATCGAGCGTCGATCGCGAATGCTGTTCGAACGCGCTCGTAGCTTTATTGGCAGCCATGAGACATTTGCCGAGCAACTCGTCGAGGGGTTGATCTATCTTGTCGATCACGGCCGCAAGGATCCGATCGTCCGAATCCTGGTCAGTCCGGAACGGATGGAATTGGCCAACACGCTGGTGGGTGGCGCCGGGCTCGCGTCCGCACTGACCGGTGAGATGTGGGCACCGATCCTGGAGAAGGCAGTTGAGCGGGGCGAGATTCGTGCAGACCTCGAGATGGCTGATGTAGCGGAGTGGTTGGCCCTCGTCCAGTTGATCCTCGTCGGTCGTCTCGATTTCGTCCGATCCGACGACCCCGGGCACCGCGCCATGCTGCGGTCGTTCGTGCTACCGGCCTTCCTGCCCGCCGGAGTCAGCGCTCCTGCGGGGCCGTGACTGACTGGCCGCGGAGTGGCTCTCAGCCGCCGGCCTAACCCGACGGCGTCAACATCGTCTGCCACGTCTTGTGCTCCGGGGCGTCCTGTCCGAGATCGCTCTGGACGTAGGTCTTGCCATCAGGACCCACATAAGACCCGGTCGCCGGATCGTACGGTACGGCGGCCATGGGCTGCGGGGCCGCCGGCGTCGTAGCTGTGTCGGGCGTGGTCCCGATGTGCGGCTGGGGAATCGGCTGTCCCGACAATGTCGCATTCGGGTCGCCCTTCCAGTTGTCGCCGTCGTTGAGTGGCACGTACTGCTCGTCGCTCTCGCACATCTTCGCTGTGGGAGCGCGCTTTCCGGGCTTGGTCGGGCACGGGGTGTTCTTCACACCGCGGACGCCGAATGTCGCGTCCTGTGATGTCCGGCAGTACAAGTCACCCGCGGGACGCGCGGGAAAGTCGAGCTGGTCCGGTGTGCGCTGCTGCTGGGTGGGCAGATATCCCGTGGTGCAGGCCGGTGGCACGTTGATATTGAGATTGAAGCTCAGGTAGAGGCCGCGCAGCTTCTGCTCGGTGTTGAGGTTCGGCACGGCGAGCGCAGCTTCGACGGCCAGGCTCTGCGGAACCAGAACCAGGAGCTGTTCCACACTCGCGTTGTACGTCACGGCGACGTCGGCGATCCCGGCGAGATTGGCCAGGATTGTCGGCAGGGTGGGGTTGAGCTTGTCGAACAGCTGCTGTGCCGCAGTGGCAGCTGGACCGGCGTTGTCGATCAGGCCGGCCACGGCGCTGTCTTGGGTCTTGAGCTGGGTGGTGATGTCGGCGAGCTGGGCGGCCCACGCGTCGATGGCCGGGGCGGTGTCGGATTGACTGTCCAGAACCGGCTTCGCCCCGTCGATCAGCGAGGTGATCGAGTCGAGGTTCTGGTGAGCATCGATGGCCAGGGCTGTCGACCCTTTGACGATCCGGGACAGCTCGGGTCCCAAACCGCCTACCGCCGTGTAACTCTCGTTGACCACGGTGTTCAGCGCGTCGCCGGGGATGGCTTCCAGTCCGGTATTCGCCGAGTCGAGCAGGCTGTTGATGTCGGGCGGAACCGAGGTGTCCGCCATCGGTATCACGTCACCGTCTTTCAGGGGAGCGCCATTGGGGCTGCGCGGGATGAGCGCGACGTACTGCTCGCCGACCGCCGAGACGCTGTGTACCTCGGCCTTGACATCAGAGGGAATGTCGATCCCCGACTTCAGCGACAATGTGGCCGCCACGCCCTTGGGGGTGACTTTCACAGTGTCGATGCGGCCGACCTCGACACCGCGATAGGTCACATTGCCACTGGCGTAGAGCCCGCCGGATCGGGGCAGTTCCACAGTGACGGTGTAGCGGCCGACCCCGAACAGCAGCACCGGGAGTCTGATGTAGCCGAACACCATGATCAGTGCGGCGATCAGGCTGACGAAACTGAAGACGGCAAGCTGGATCTTGATGCCTCTGGACAGGTGCATCTACGGTCCTTGGTCGAGGTGGTAGGGAACTATCAGGGGGTTGGCGGCGGTGTACGGACTTGGCATCTGTCCGATGGTTCGCCCCCACTGCATTTCGAGCTCGGTGAGGTTGCCCTCCCAGCGGGTGCCGGTGAAGAGCGACGCGTCGATCCGACTCAGCGTCAGGTCGATGATGGCGGTCAGGTTCGCGTAGTCGCCGCGGAACCACTTGAGCAGGTTCTCTTTCGGCCACGGGTAGGTGGCCAGTAGACCCAGCGACTGGGTCATGTCGGGTCCCGCGTCCGCCAGCGATTTGAGCACGGGCGCGATGTTGCGCAGGTTAGCCACCAAGCTGTCCCGGGTCTGATGGCTCAGGTCGGCTGCTATGGCACTGAACTTGCCGAATGTGTCGACCGCCTCGATCAGCTTGTCACGCTGCCTGCTCAGTTCGGCGATCGCATTCGGAATGGTCTTGAGTGCTGTGTCGAGCACCGGCTTCTGGTCCGCGATCTGCCCGACCAGACTGTTGAGACTGGTGTTGGCCTCGATGATGTCGGTGGATTGGTCGTTGAGCTTGCCGATGAAGATGTTGAGCTGGTCGATGAAGCTGCGAAGATCGGCTTCTCGACCGGTGAAGGCGGTGGCGAATGCCTTGGTGATGTCCTGGAGTTGACCGATGCCGCCACCGTTCAACAGCAGCGACAGCGACCCCAGGGTTTGTTCCGTGGTGGGATAGGCGCCTGATGCGGACAGCGGTATCAGCGATCCCTGGTGCAGGTGTCCGCGGGGCGGTTGATCGGTCGGCGCCGCGAGCTCGACGTGCAGGGTGCCCAGCAAGCTCGTCATACCGACCTTGGCGGTGGCGTTCTCCGGCAGGTCGACGTCACCGTTGAGCCGCATGGTGACCAGGGCGTGCCAGCCTTGCCGCTCGATGTCGGTGATATGCCCGACGGTGACGTCGCCGACCCGAACACGTTGGTTGCGTTGGATATTGGTGACGTCGGGCATCTGGGCCCGCACCTCGAACGAGCCGGGGCCGTTCCCTTCCGTGCCGGGCAGCGGTAGTGAGTTGGCGCCCTCCCAGTGCGCGCAGCCGGATGTGGTGCCGGCCAGCGCCGCGATCACGACGGTGCCGACCATGGTGACGATGGTGCGCTTCACGATCCACCTGCCGGCGGGGTCATCAAGCCGCTCAGGCCTGCGTCGGGGTTCGTCGGCACCGCTTCGGCCGGAAGCGGGGGTGGCGGGGCCGCACCGGGAGACGGAGTGGACGACCCGGGTGTTTCGGCCGGAACCGGAGCAGGTGCGGGCCGATAGTCGGGCCGCAGCCAATCCTCGCTGTAGGTCAGCTCGTTGGGGCGAGCTGAGGCACCGACGAACGGGTTCGCGCCGAACGGCAGGAAGTTGTACTGCCTGTTCTTGACGATCGGAGCGAGGTATTGCACGCACAGCTTGGCGGACTGCTCGGCGTTGAGCCGGGAAGCGGCTTGTATCGCGCCGCAGAGGAAGGACACCGGATTGGCGAAGTTGTTCAAAGCCAGAACGCCGGTCAGGGCGTTCTGGGCGGGCTGATAGATGTTGAGGAAGTTCTGGATCGTGGTCGGGCCGATGTGCAGGAACTGCTCGATCTCGTCGTGGCTTTCACCCAGGGCAGCAGCCACCCCGGCCAACTGCTCGGATGTGGTTCCGATCGCCTCGGTGTTCTCGGTGAGGAAGGCGCGGACATCCCGTACCGCGACATTGAGGTCGGCCATCGCTTGGCCGATCTCGTTGGGAGAGTTGGCGAACAGGCCGGTGACTGTCGCGAGGTTGCCATTGAGCATTCGCATCACATCGGTACTCGACTGAAGCGCCGTGACGAGCGTCGAGAGACTCTTGACCGTGCCGAAGATGTCCTTGCTGTGATCGCCGAGAGCGGAGAACGCCTCGGACATCTTGATGACGGCCTGGCGGATCTCAGCGCCCTGGCCCCGCAGATTGTCCGCAGTGGTGTTGATGAAGGCCCCCAAGGGGCTCACACCGCCCGCCGCGCTGGGCTGCAGTGTCTGCGTGAGCTTTTCGAGTTGCTCGCGCAGATCATCCCACTCGACCGGAACGATGGTGCGGTTCAGCGGAATCACCGCTCCGGTCTTGATGACCGGACCGCCGGTGTAGGCGGGCGTCAGTTGGATGGCCCGTGCGGTCACCAGCGACGGTGCCAGGATCGCCGCGTGGACGTCTTCGGGCACCCTGTACTTCTTGTTCACCCAGAACGCGATCTTCACGCCCTGCGGCTGCGGCTGGATGGACTCGATCTTGCCGACCGGGACGCCGAGGATCCGGATCTCGTCGCCCGGAAAGATGCCGTTGCTGTTGTCGAAATAGGCGGTGAGGTGGAGTCGGTTCGCCGACAACGTGGATCTGACCAGCATTGCGGCGCCGGCGATCAACGCCAGAACCAGCGGGACCGCTATCAGTAGTTTGGCCGTGCGCCGCGTCATGGCTGCTCCGGTTCGACGAGGACGGGCTGGGGCGTCGGGTCAGGTGCAGAGACCGCGGGCGGACCCGGGGGAGGACCACCGGGCGGCGGAGCGGGCAGCGGCGGGCGGTATGGGTAGCGCGGGTCACCCGGGTTACCGGTGATGGCTTCCGGGAGTGACGTATTCGGCTCGCCGCCCTGGCCGGTGCGCGGGAATGGCATCGGCAGCGGCGGTGTTCCGGGCTGGCCGACCTGTGGGTCGCTCAGCTGTGAGGGCAGCTTCACGTTCGGGTCCAGCCCGAGATCGGAGAATGCCGCGTCGACGAAGGGCTGAACGAATTGTCCGGGAAGCAGATTGGCGAGGTATGCCTTGAAGAACGGGCCTGACGACAAGGTCTCGCCGAAGGACATCGCATAGGCGTTCAACAGTTTCAGCGACTCCGTCAGATTCGCCCGGTACTTGTTGACCAGAGCCAAGACGCCGTTGAGCTTGTCGAGTGCGGGCTTGAGTTTGCCGCTGTTATCGGCAACGAAGCCGGACAGCTGACGGGAAACTGCTGACAGGTGACCGGCGATCGCGTCCAGCGAGCCGCTCTGGCTCTGCAGGCTACTCAACAGAGTGTTGGTGTCGTTGACCAAGCCGGCGATATCGGAACTGCGTTGTGACAGAACACCAGTCGCCTTCTCGGCGTTGGCGAGCAGGCTGCGCAGCTCTTGGTCGCGTTTGCCCAGGGTATCGGAGAACTTCGCGACACCGGCTACCGCCACCTGGAGATCGGGCGGGGTGTCCTTGAACGTCGCGGCAAGGGTGGACAGGGAGTCGGACAACTGGTTGGTGTCCAACCCGCTGATCGCCGAGGCGACGTCGCCGAGGGCGTCGGGAAGTTGGTAGGGCGGAGTGGTTCGATCCACCGGGATGGGACCGTCAAGCCTGCCTTGGCCGCGGGGCCTGATCTCGAGGATCTTCGATCCCAGCAGTGTCCTCGTCTTGATGGCCGCTTCGGTGCGGTCGCCAAGCGGCATGTCCTTGTCCACGTCGAAGGTGACCAGGACACGGTTCCCATCGAGATCGAGGTCGGTGACCTGACCGACCTTGAAACCCGAGACCTGTACCGGGGCGCCCACCGCCAGGCCGCCCGCTTCACTGAAGTACGCAGAGTAGGTTTTGCCGTTGTCGAAGAACGGCAGGTTCTTGTATTGCAGCGCGCCGACCACGAGGGCTGCGGCCACGGCGATGCCGATGACACCAACGATCACCGGATTGCGCTCGGAGATCATCTTCACTTCGGCGTGCACCTCCCGGTGTCTTGGCCGGCGAGCTTGACGTACACGGGTTGGCCGCCTTTGCCATTCACCTTGAGGAACAGATCGCACAGGTAGAAGCTGAAGAAGTCGCCATAGATGCCTTGCCGGGCCAGCGCGCGGTAGGCGTCGGGCAGAGTGGCCAATGTGTGATCGAGGAAGGCGTAATCGGCCATCGCCAACCCCGCCACCCGGTCGGTCTGCTGGACAGTGTCGTGCAGGGCCGGACGGGCTGCGGCCATCAGATCGGCGATCGACGCTGCGGCGGCGTCGGTGTAAGCCAGACCGTTGGTGATGTCGTCGCGGCGGGCGGACAACCCCTTGACCAGTTCCGACACCGACGAGATCGCCGTGGTGAACTGCTTGTTCTGATCGGCCAGCGAGCCGAGCACGACGTTGAGATTGTGGATGACCTGACCGATGAGGTCGTCACGGTCGGACAGCGTGCTGGTGAACTGCGCGGTCTGGCTCAGGAACGAACTGATCGTGCCGCCTTGTCCCTGGAACACCTGGATCAGTTGGCCGGTAAGGGCATTGACCTGTTCGGGGTCGAGCGCCCGGAACAACGGCCGGAATCCGCCGATGAGCGCGTCGAGGTCGACAGAGGGCTCGGTCTGGCTGACCGGGATGGTCTGCCCGGGCATCAGGCGCTTGGCATCACCGGCACCTTCTTGAAGTTCAAGATAACGATCGCCGATCGGGTTGTCCCAGCGGATGATCGCCCGCGAACCGTGCGTCAGGACGACTGACTGATCGGTGGTGAAGTCGACGGTGACGATGGTGTCGGGACGAATGGCGATATTGCTGACCTTGCCGACTTCGACGCCAGCGATCCGGACGAAGTCGCCCGATTTCAGGCCGGTGATGTCGGTGAACTCGGCTCGATAGGTGTTCTCGTCCTGGAATCGAAGCTGCGCGAAGATCGCGAAGATCGCGAAAATGCCCAGGAGGCAGACCATCACGAAGATGGCGAGCCGCCACACCGCGCCTGCCAGGTTGTCTCGCACCGCAAGTCTCCTTGTGTGAGCTTTCGTCTCGGTCGGCTCAGGGGCCTGGGGGATAGAGGGGTGTGCCGTCGGGACCGTAGAGCGGGGCGCCGTACGGCGGTGCTCCTGGGTAGGGCACCGGGCCGATGGCCGGTGGTCCGTCGCCGTGGGCCTTGGGCGACTCAGGCACACCTTTGGTGATCGGGAACCAGTTGTACAACCATGGATGGCCGATTCCGGGGTTGGGCCGCCAGTCCAGCCCGGTGCCCCAACCGGTGTTCGTCACCAATTGGCGGACCGGGAAGTTTTTGCTCGGGTCGGGCAGCGATCCGCACGACGGCTTTCCGCCGGGTCCGCCCTTGGCTGCCACGATGGGCAGATTGTCGGGGTACTTGTACGGGTCGTCGCCGGGCAGCAGGGCAGCGTCCAGGATGACCGACTTGCCGTTACCGCCCATTGCCACGTTGCCGCCGTTCTTCATGAACCAATTGGCACCCTGCAGGGCGCAGGTGAACGTCGGGTCGTATTTGTGCAGCAGATCCGTCGTGGGCACCAGGGCACCCATCAGATGGATGAGGTCATTGGCATTGCGGCCCAGGACATTTGTACCGGTCTGAGCCAACCCGATGGTGCCGAGCAGGGCCGCATCCAGTTGCGCGGCATGGTCGGTGATCGTCGTGCTGGTCGCCGACGCTGAATCCAGGATCTTCATGAGGTCCGGCGCGGCGCTGCCGTAGGCGTCGGAGAATCCCTTGAGTGCCCGCCAGTCCGCGGCGACGGTATCCATACGCGGATTGATCGCGAGCAGAACCTGGTTGGCGTCGACGGTGGCCTCACCGATGCGCTCACCTTGCCCGCGCACCCCGTCGGCCAGTGCGGTGAGGGTGGAGTTGAGCTTCATCGGGTCCAGCTTCGAAATGAACCGGCTCAGGTTCTCGAAGACAGTATTGACCTCGGTGCTGACATTGCGTGAGACCAGCACCGTGCCCGGTGCGATGTGTTGCGGACTCGGATTATCCGGGTAGATGAGGTCGACGTACTTGGCACCGAATGCCGTCGTCGCCTTGATCTGCGCACCGACGTTCTGCGGGATGTCGGCGGCCGCGTCGGGAAAGATGTTCAGGAGCACGGTGACATTGCGGCCGGTGCCGGTCACCGAGGCGACGCGGCCGACTTGTACGCCTCGCAGCTTCACCTTGCCGCCCGACTCGAGGATCAGACCCGAGCGCTCCGAGGTCAGCGTCACCGGTACGAAGTCACGGAACGCCCCGGTGAACAAGGCGATGGTCATGAAGACCAGACCAACGACAAGAGCCAGGAAGATGGCTGTCCACCAGGCCGGCTTGATACGCATGTCCATGCGGTCGTCGAACATCGCTACCCGGCCAAGTCGAAGTTGCCGGACTGTCCATACACGGACAGGGTGATGATGACGGAGACGAACGCCGCGGCGATGAGGGAGGTTCGCACCGCACGGCCGACTGCTTCGCCCACCCCCGCCGGGCCGCCAGAGGCGGTGTAGCCGTAATAGGTGTGCACCAGCATCACGACGATCCCGATCATCACGGCCTGGAAGAACGACCAGATCAGATCCGTCGAGTGCAGGAACGTGTTGAAGTAGTGGTCATAGACACCGGTGGACTGGCCGTAACCGAAGGTGGTACCCATCCTCGCCGCGAAGAAGGACGCGATCACCGCGATGCAGTACAGCGGCATCACGACGATGATGCCGGCCACGACTCGGGTTGAGGCGAGGTAGGCAATCGAGCGGATTCCCATCACCTCGAGTGCATCGATCTCCTCGCTGATGCGCATCGCCCCGAGTTGAGCGGTTGCACCGGCGCCGATGGTGGCGGCTAATCCGATTCCGGCCACGACCGGGGCGATGATGCGAACGTTGGCATAGGCCGAGATGAAGCCGGTCAGTGCTTCGACACCGATACCTGCCAGCGAGTTGTAGCCCTGGACGGCGATGATCGCGCCAGCCGACAAGGTGAGGAACCCGATGATCACCACGGTTCCGCCGATGACGGCCAGCGCGCCGGTGCCCAGGCTCATCTGCGCGATCAGCCGGACGATCTCCAACTTGTAGTGTGCGAAGGCGTTTCGGATCTCGGCGATCGTCCGGCTATAGAAGGCCATCTGGAATCCGACGGCCTCCCAACCTCTGCTGAACTGCTTCGCAAAGCGATTGAGCCGGTTCAGTCGTCGGCTGGGTCCGGCGGCGGTCACTGGGCCACCTGGACGCCGATGGCGGTGGCGATCACGTTGATGAAGAACAGCGCCATGAAAGAGAGCACCACGGTTTCGTTGACGGCATTGCCGACACCGGCCGGGCCGCCGCCCACCGAAATGCCCTTGTAGCAGGCGATCAGACTCGCTGCCAGACCGAACACTGCGGCCTTGGTCAGCGCCACGATCACTTCGACGGGGCCGGTCAGGATGGTCATACCCGCGGCGAACGCCCCGGGGGTGACGTGTTGGACGAATACCGAGAACAGGAAACCGCCGCCCAGTCCGATCACCGACACGATCGAATTCAGCAGCAGGGCAACAACAGTGGCGGCCAGTACCCGCGGGACCACCAGGGACTGGATGGGATTGATGCCGAGGACCCGCAGTGCGTCGAGCTCCTCACGGATTGTTCGGGCTCCGAGGTCGGCGCACATCGCCGTCGCGCCGGCTCCTGCCACCACGAGAACGGTGACCACCGGGCCGATCTGGGTGATGGCCCCCAGCGCGGTCCCGGTACCCGAGAAGTCGGCGGCACCGAACTCGATGAGCAGAACATTCAGTACGAACACGGTCAGCACGGTGAAGGGAATCGACAGCATGATGGTCGGTACCAATGAGACTCGGGCCACGAACCAGCTCTGCAGCAGGAACTCACGCCAGGCGAACGGCGGCTTGAACATCAGGATGAAGGTGTCGACGGACATCGCGACGAACCCGCCCACCGCCGCGGCCGGCTTCAGTGCCGATGAGGCCGCCCTGCCAGCAGTGCGGGGAGGCGATACAGCAGCGGCTTGCTCCATCCTGACCTCCGATCGGCGGTGGCTTGGTGTCGGTGATGTGATCTGGGTCGCACCATTCGGGCTTTAAGAACGTACAACAGATTTTGTCCGTTGTTCAAGATGCTGATGGAGTTTGCCGCACTTCAGGTACCGGGTCGCCCGCTGCGCTTAGCCACGCAACGTGCAGATGCACCGAACGCGCGCCGGCGCCAGGTGATAATTTAATCTATCTTCAACTAAAGAATGGGGCAAGAAGTCCGCCGTCGGTTCCAGGCGATTGTGGAAGGTAAGGAGGGGGTGGGCTGGCCTGGGGCGTACGGCCGCTGCGACGACTGTCCTCGGTCGGCGCGGTGGTTGGTTGCTGGGCGCTCAGGCCGGCTGGCCGTAGACAGCCACCACGACCGAGCGGTCCAGGCTGTTCTCCGACCACACCCCGATCGCGGTGTTGGCGCAGTCCGACATGATCCCGAAATCGACCGGGTTGTAGTACCACTGATTGATCACATCGAGGTTGTTGATGGACAGTGCCGGGTTGATCGCTACGGTCTGGGTGACCTTGCCGGTGAAACCTGCTGCGGCAGCGCGACTTTGGGCGGTCGAGCCGTCCGATCCAAGGTCGCCGTCCAGCGATCGGTTGTTCAGGACGTCATCGGCGTGCCACTGCGCAGCCAGCGTCAGTGCCGGGTTGCGTTTGATGTCGGTGCTGCAGCCGGCCTGGTGCTGCACGGTATAGACGTTGGCGACCACGCTGTTGTTGAGCCGCGAGTTATCGGCATGTGCGGCCGGGGCGAACGCCACGGCGAGCACGGTGGCAGCGCTGACCGAGGTGGTGAGCCGGGTCAAGGTGGGCATCGACGCCGTCCTCACTGTGCAGACGGCACCCAGCCCGCCGCCGACTTTCGGAGCTGCCAGATCTGGGCGGGGCATAGCTCCTGCGACGCCTGGCTGAGCAGGTAGGTCGCCTGGAAGTCGTCCCCGGTGTTGAAGTCTGTCTTGACCGTGTTGACCATCTGGGTGAAGCTCGTGCCCGCGGCGATCTGGTCGCACAAGCCGTACCCGTAGGACAGCGCCGCGTCGGCGTTGGGGAAGTTGTACCCCGGCCGCACCGTGACGTTCACCAGATAGCCGACGCTGTCTGCGCTGGCGGTCGGTGCACCGGCCAGACCGGCGAGGGCAGTACCCACCGCGGCGGCACCCACCACAAGAAGCCGAGCCGTCGTCGCTGAAACAATGGTCATGCGGGTCAGTGTAAAGCCATCCTCGCGCCGTTCGTGTTGTTCTACGATTCGGCCATGATCCGGCCAGCCCTGGTGATGTCGACGCTCTGTCTGACAGTCCTTGGCGGCGCCGTGGGCGGCGGCGGTGTTGCGCAGGCCGGCCCGGACGCGCCGTGCACCTACACGCTGTCACCGCCGGAGATCGCGGACGGGCAGGTGAGCGCCACGGCGGTAATCGCCGGATGCGGTCCCGCGGCGGGCCCGTACTCGGCGGTCGCCTGCATCCAGCCGTTGGACAGGGACTCGGTCATTCAGTGCAACCAGGCTCATGGTGCCGATCCGGCGACGATCGTGGTGCCCTATCGCCCGGGCACCACCTATGTGGCCACCGGGCGTGGCTGTGCGGCGTGGGCGCTGCAGCCCGCATCGCCGCCGTGTCAGATCCTCGGCCCGTTCACGGCGACGCTCTAGACGCGGGGTCTGCAGAGAGCATTGCGTGCCGCGCTCGGCTTGGTCGCCGCGTCCCTCCTGCTGGCGTCGTGCGCGCAGACGCCCGGCCCCGCGATCACGTCGGCACCGGCGGCCGTGCCTACCTCGACGGCCGAGCAGTGGCAGCCCGCCGTCGTCCGCCAGGTGACCGCCGCGGATCTGGGGGCCACCTGGCACCCGGACTGTCCGGTTGCGCCCCAGCAACTGCGTCGGGTCGAGCTCGACTATCTGGGTTTAGATCACATGATCCATCGCGGCGCCCTGGTGATCGACGAGGCGCTCGTGCCCGACGTGGTCGCGATCTTCGATGACCTTCTGGCGCAGCACTATCCGATTGCGAAGATGCAGACCGCCGAGCATTACCGCAATGCCGATGACGAGTTGTCGATGGAGGACAACAACACCTCGGCTTTCAACTGCCGCCCGCTTCCGTCGGGGCGCGCGTGGTCACAGCACGCCTACGGTCGAGCCATCGACGTGAACCCTCTGATCAACCCGTACATCACCAAATCGGGTGACTTGCAGCCGAAAACGGCCGCCGCCTATCTGGACCGAACGCGCGCCGACCTCGGTCTGCTGCACGCCGGTGATCCCGCGGTGCGGGCCTTCACCGACCGCGGCTGGACCTGGGGTGGCAGCTGGCACGACCCGATCGACTATCAGCACTTCGAGCGGCAGTGAGCTACGAGTGTGTAGGCTCGGCCAAAGATCAGGAACGCGCGAGTGTCTCGCCGAAGGCGACCAAAGCGGTGCGGCCGACAGCGAGGATGTCCTCGTCGAAGTCGCTGTTGTCGCGGTAGGACAATTCCAGCACGCGGTCTGCCATCTCGACGGCCACCAGCATGTTGCGCCGGTCGGTGGCGGCGGGCATCAACGCGCGATCGACCAGGATGTCGTGCAGCCGATTGGCCAGCGTCTGCATCCGCAGGTGGATGTGCTTGGTCACGGTGGGGGAGGTGCGCCCGCCCATCCACAGGCTCGCCGCACTGGGGTGCTGACGGTAATACGCGACGTGCAGAGCGATCTCGTTGGTGAACAACTCGGCGAACGAGGTGATCTCCCAGGTCTGCTCGGCCGCGACACAAATAGCGTCGATCTCGGCGCAGTGCCGCTCCATGAGTTCGTCGAGGATGGCGTCACGGTCGGCGAAGAACCGGTACAGCGAGGGGTAGGCCACCCCGGCGCGGTCGGCGATGGCGCGGGTGGTGACGGCGTCGATCCCGTCTTCATCGGCGATCGCCGTGGCGGCATCGAGGATGCGCTCCACGGTCTGCCGAGACCGGGCCTGCACCGGAGCCCGTCTCGCAACCGCCACCGTGGTCATCGACGTCCCTTCTCCGCAACCTCTTGACAGCTGATCGGTAAACTATAACACTATTCGCGTTATAGTTTCTCACTCGATGTGGAGTGTTCTCGATGACCGTCACCTCGTTCCACCAGGCCCGCCCGAAGCAGCCGCTCAGCGGCCACGTCAACGTGTTGATCGTCGGCGCCGGCATCTCCGGGATCGGCCTCGGTCACCACCTGGTCACCAAGCAGCCGGGCAAGACCTTCGCGATCGTGGACGGCCGCGAAGCCATCGGCGGTACCTGGGATCTGTTCCGTTACCCGGGTATCCGCTCCGATTCCGATCTGCACACCTTCGGTTACGAGTTCAAGCCGTGGACATCGGACAACGCGATCGCCGATGCCCACGAGATCATCGACTACCTGCACGAGGTCATCTCCGAAGACGGCCTGGCTCGCCGAATCTATCTGCAGCACAAGGTGATCGGAGCCGACTTCGACTCCGGGACCGCTCAGTGGCGCGTCACCGTGGAGACCGGCGGCGAGCAGACCGTCGTCACCTGTGACTGGCTGTTCTCCGCCGCGGGCTATTACGACTACGCCGGCGGGTACCGGCCCGAATTCGAGGGCGAGAGCGAGTTCGCAGGTGTGATCGTGCACCCGCAGCAGTGGCCCGAGGACCTCGACTACCGCGGCAAGAAGGTGGTGGTCATCGGATCCGGTGCCACCGCCGTCACCCTCATCCCGGCCATGGCCGACGACACCGCCCACATCACCATGCTGCAGCGCTCGCCGTCCTACGTGATGCCGTTGCCGCGCAAGGACCCCATCGCCAACTCGCTGCGCAAGGCGCTGCCCGAGAAACTGGCCTACCGGATCACCCGCAAGCTCAATGTCGGTCGGCAGCGACTGATCTACGGTGCGAGCCAGAAGTACCCGAAGCAGGTGCGCCGCATCATCCGCGCCCTCAACGTCAAAGCACTTCCCGAGGGCTACGACGTCGACACCCACTTCAATCCGACGTACAACCCGTGGGACCAGCGGATGTGCGCGGTGCCGGACTCGGATCTTTTCAAGGCGATCTCGGCGGGCAAGGCTTCGGTGGTCACCGACCGCATCGCCCGGTTCACCAAGACCGGCATCCTGCTCGAATCCGGCAAGGAGATCGAGGCCGACATCATCGTGACCGCGACGGGTCTGAAGCTGCAGGCCTTCGGCGGCATCCAGCTGACCATCGACGGACAGTCGGTCGACCTGCACGACAGCCTGGCCTACAAGAGCTTCATGCTGTCCGGTCTGCCCAACTTCGCCTTCGCGATCGGCTACACCAACTCGTCGTGGACCCTGAAGGTCGACTTGGTGTGCGAGCACCTGTGCCGGATGTTGGCCTACATGGATCAACACGGCTACACCACGGTGGTGCCGGTGGTCGACGATCCGACGATCCCGCGGCGCCCGCTGCTGGACTTCCCGGCCGGCTACATCCTGCGCGCGCTCGACGACTTCCCGCAGCAGGGCACCACCGGCCCGTGGACCGTGGAAATGGACTACAAGTCCGACCACGAACGACTGCGCAAGGGCCCGGTCGACAATGCCGCCCTGCGATTCAGCACGGTCGCGCCGGTGACCGCCAAGCCGGACTTCGCCACGGCATGAGCAGGCCCGCCTTCATCGAGGTGGACGGCCGTCGCACTCGGGTCAGGGTCGACGGCGACCCTGACCGCGCACCGGTCCTGCTCGTCCACGGCATCGGTCGCAGCCTCGAAGACTGGGCGCCGCAACACGAGCGGCTCGCCCAGAACCATCGGGTGATCTCCCTGGATGTGCCTGGGTTCGGGTTCTCCGATCGCCCGCAGGAGGCCATCACCCTGGCCGTGTTGGCCCGCGGCGTCAGTCGCACCCTCGACGAGCTCGGCGAGACCCGCCCGGTGCACATCGTCGGCAACTCGCTGGGCGGCGCGATCGCCCAGCAGATGCTGGCCAGCCAGCCGGACCGGGTGGCCAGCATGGCGCTGATCAACAGCGCCGGTTTCGGTACCGAGGTCACCCCACTGCTGCGGATGCTGACCGTGCCCGTCCTGGGTGAGCTGACCGTCCGCAAGCCTTCCCGGCTCAACGCCGTGCTGCTGGAGCGGCTGATCCACGCCGACAAGGCGGTGGCCACCAAGGAGCGCATCGACCACGCCTACGCCGTCGCCCGGCAACCCCACGCCGGGGCCGTGCTGCGGGAAACCACCCTGTCGCTCGGGACGCCGCGCGGTGTCAAAGCACAATGGCGACGGGACCTGGCCGCGGCGGTCGCCGCCAATCCGCGACCCACGCTGATCATGTGGGGCAGCAAGGACCGGGTGCTACCCGCACACCACATCCGCGAGGCGCAGCGGGTCTACCCGCATGCCGAAGTGCACCTGCTCTCCGGTGTCGGCCACATGCCCCAGATCGAATGTCCCAGCCGGTTCGCCGACCGCCTGCTGCCCTTCCTGGCCCGCGCGGGTGCTTGAGGCCGGCAAGGCCATCCCCGCCGACGTTCAGCACCTACCTGCACGACCCGCGCCGGTAGCCGATCAGGTGTCGGCGATCCCGGCGCCGGCCAGTGCGGGCACCGGGTCTTCCCGGTGCAGCACCGATTGGGCGCCGGTCTTGAACCGCTCGAGCAGTTCGACGACGGTCTGCCCTTCCGGGGTATGACCCCAGATGCTGATGCCCTGGTGGGTCGTCGGCGCCCAGGTCGACTCGTCGACGACGATCGGGTTCCAGCCCAGTTCCCATTCGAAGCCCGACGGTGTCACCGCGTAGAAGGACAGTTCCTTGTCATTGGTGTGCTGACCGATGGACAGGGCCATGTCGAAACCGAGCTGCTTGACCCGCTGGTAGGCCTGCGTCATGTCGTCGAGCTCGGCGACCTGGACGTTGCAGTGCTGGATCCTGGTCCGGATGGGGTTGATCGGCAGCCGATTCACCGCGGCGATCGCGACACTGTGGTGGCGTTCGTTGACCCGCAGGAATCGAATCTTGAACTTCAGCCCGCTGATGGTCTCGTCGATGTAGTCCGACAGCCGGGCATCGAACACGGTGGAGTAGTAGCCACGCATCTGGTGGGGCTTCTTGGTGGCGATGGCCACGTGGCCCATGCCGTCGGCGCCGGTGACGAATCCGCCGCGGGCAGCCAGGTTCAGCGGTTGCGCTGCGCGGTGGGCGCGCACATACATCTCCTGGGCCAGGCCATTGGGGCCCGGGAAGCGGATGAATCGCTCGACGCCACGCAGAGCCGCGTCCTCGTTACGGCCCTCGACGACCGGGACACCCCGGTCGCGGATCCGCTTTTCGATGGTGTCGAAGGTGGCGTGGTCGTCGAGTTCCCAGCCCAGTGCTGTGGTGTCCTCGGCCGGTCCGCGTTGCAGTAGGAACCGGCACTCGTTGTCGTCGAGGCGGAAGCGCAGCACATCGGGCAGCGTCTCGTCGAGATGCATGCCGATCGCGTCGCGGCCGAAACGCCGCCAATCGTCGAACTTCTCGGTCTCGATGACGAGGTAGCCGAGGTGGACCTTGCCGAAGACGTCGGTCATGACACCGCCAATCGTGATTCTGGCGAAAGGAATTCGGTGACGAGCTGGTTGAACAGCTCAGCGCGCTCCCACTGCATCCAATGCCCGGTGTGCGAGGTCATGACGAGCTCGGCGTTGGGCATGAGGTTGAGCAGCAGTGGTCCGCCGGCCGGCCGGTTCACCTTGTCGTCGCGGCCCCACAGCACCAGGGTGCGGTTGGGCAGCGTGCGGAGCCGACGGTCGCGGGTCAGGTCCATCCGCCACAGCGTGCGCAACCCTGAGGGGCGCTGCAGCGGTGGATTGGCCACCACCTCGGGGTCCAGCGACGCCTGGTAGCGCAGGTCGATGAGATCGTCGGGAACGGCGGCGCCGTCGTAGACAAGATAGGTGCGGATGAACGACGCCAGTTTCGCGCGATTCGGGCCGTCACCGCCGTAGTACGACAGCAGCGCCTTGAGGCCCTCGGTGGGCAGCCCACGAGTGGTGCCGATGCCGCCCGGGCCCATCAGTACCAGTTTGCCGGCCCGGTGCGGGGTATCTAGAGCGAGCCGCAGCGCTGCCGCGCCACCATAGGAGTTCCCGACCAGATGGGCGGTGTCGATGCCCATGTGGTCGAGCAGACCACGGATGGAGTCGGCCAGATAGCCGAATGGATCGCTGTGGTCGACGTGCTTGCTCGAGCGGCCGTAGCCGGGCATGTCGGGGACGATGACGCGGCACGACTGGGCCAGCACGTCGATGTTGCGTCCATAGTTGGACACCCCGGACGCTCCCGGTCCACCGCCGTGCAGCATGACAACCACCGGGCCGGAGCCCTTCTCGGCGACGAAGATCTGCCTGCCGCCGACGGTGACGACATGCTCGGTCAGTTCAACGGTGGTCATGCGTGATCCTTCACTCGGTGGGACGCCGCGACGAATCCGGCGGGCGGAGGGGGGAGTGGCTTGTCGGTGGTTCCGCCGGCATAGACGAACCCGTCGGGGCGCAACGCGACGACCGACGTCTTCTTGTTCTGCAGCCACCGGGTCAGCGTGCCGTCGCAGTCGACGATCCGGTCGGGGCCCGCAGCGCTGCCCGGGGCCGCGATCTGGATGACCGGCACCCCGGCCGAGCGCCAGGCCCGCGGCAACAGGTCCGGGCCGACGTGCAACACCGACCAGGTACCGCCGACGACGTCGTCGAACCGCACCCGGTCGCCGTTGCCGTCGATGACCCACGGCTGTGGGATCAGCCACCCGACGGCGGGGTTGCCGTTGTGGGCAAGCAGTCCCGCGTCATAGTGTGCCGGCGGGAGCCATCGATGGTTGCGCAACCAGGTGCTGAATCCCGGAAGCTTGTTCGCCGTGCGGAACACGTGCCGACGTACCTTGGCGCGCAACGGATTACGGTCGACGATGATTTTGCCGACCTTGACGGCCCGACTGGTGACCTCCTTGACGTGCGGAAGCCGCTCAGCCTGATAGGAATCCAGTACCGACTCGGGCAGCGATCCGGACAGGACGGCCTGCAGCTTCCAGCACAGGTTCGCGACATCCCGAACCCCGGCGCACATGCCCTGCCCGATCCACGGCGGCATCGCGTGTGCCGCATCGCCGGCCAGGAAGATCCGCCCGACCCGCCACCGATCGGCGAACCGCACGTGGTGGCTGTAGCAGGCGAACCCGATGATCTCGACGTTGGCGGCGGTGATCCCCTGGTGGTTGAGGACCTCCCAGATCGCCTCATCGGTCAGCAGAGCCTTCTCGTCTTCCTCGTCGCGCACCGGGAATTCCCAGCGATGGTGTCCCAGCGGAGTCGGGCAGTCCACCGTCGGCCGCAGCGGATTGCAGTGGAAGCGCAACTTGTCATGCCCGGGCCATTCCCGAATGACCTTGGTGTCGATCACGATCCAGCGCTCAGAGAAGGTGCGGCCACCGAATCCGATACCCAACTGGCCGCGAATCGCACTGGAACCGCCGTCGGCGGCGATCACATAAGAGGCGCGGATTCGTTTGAACTCGTCGCGCATCAGGTCGGCCAACATCAATTCGACGCAGTCAGGATGCTGGATGAGCCGCAGGCATTCGTGCTCGAGCAGAACCGAGACGCCCGCGAAGCGCTCGACACCCTCCCGCAGGACGGTGTCCACCGCGGGTTGGTAGATGAACTGTTGCGGCGGGTGGCCGTTGCCGCGGTCCGCGGGGAGCAACCGGATGATCGGGACGCCGTCGGGATCGACGAAATTCGCGCCGGCCCCGGGTTGCATGTCGGCGTTGAGCCGGTCGGCCAGGCCCACCTGCTGCCAGATCCGCAGCACTTCCTCGTCGGTGGAGATGGCACGGGCCCGGAAGTAGATGTCCGGATCGCGCTCGATGACGACAACCCGAAGGCCCATCTGGCCGAGGAGGTTGGCGGCGGTGGCGCCGACCGGTCCGTATCCCACGATCGCGACGTCGTAAGCAGCCGCCTCGAGGTCGTCGGTTGAACTCATGACTTTCTCTCATTCGTCGTCCGTGTCCGCGTTGACCGGGGACTTGTTCTGTAGTGATCGATACGGTAGTGTAGTGATCGCTACAGAGTCAAGAGGTAGGGGTCGAATGGTCGGCAACGAGGCGCCCAAGCGTCGGCAGCGGCGCGCGGACGGTGAGCAGTCCCGCAACCGGATCCTGGACGCGGCGACCGAGATTGCCGCCGAACGTGGTTACGAGGGCACCAGCATCGGAGCGGTGAGCGCCAAGTGTGGGCTGCCGGCCAGCTCCATCTACTGGCATTTCAAGGACAAGGACGACTTGATCGCCGCCGTCATCGAGCGCAGCTTCGGCAACTGGTTGCAGGTCTGGCAGCTGCCGGACGATCTGGTCGCCCGCGAGCGGCTGATGGAGGTGGCCGCCCGTACGGCCAAGGCGGTCGCGGACTCACCGGACTTCCTGCGTCTCGGACTGATGCTGGCGCTCGAGCGCCGGCCCGTCGAACCCCGGGCCCGGGCGATGTACATCCAGGTGCGCGATCAAGCCTTCGAAGCCCTGACCCAGAGCCTCGGCGCACTGGCCCCGGGCTTGTCCGCCGAACAGACGCGGCAGCTGGCGACCTACGCGATCGCCGGGGCCGACGGGTTGTTCATCGCCAAGGAGGTCGGCGGAGACAGCGTTGACCTGGGCGCTCTCTTCGCCATTCACGGCCGCGCCCTGTACGACACTGCCCTGCGGATGATCGAGGAGAACGACACCCCATGACGAACCCGACGAGACTGCCCGCCGCGAGCCTCGGCGAGGCCGCCGACCTGTTGTTCACCGCCGATGCCGATCGCCGGCCGATCGGCCCGCTCACCGAGCGGTACCCGGGGCTGGACCTCGCCGACGCCTACGCCGTCCAGCAGCTCAACATGACCCGGCGGCTCGGAAACGGCGCCCGGCTGGTCGGTCACAAGATCGGCTTGACCTCCGAACCGATGCAGACCCTGCTCGGCGTCGACGAACCCGACTTCGGCTACATCCTCGATGACATGGTGGTGGCCGACGGTGCGGCGGTACCGCGCAGCCGGTTCTGTGCACCACGCGTCGAGCCGGAAGTGGCGTTCTTGCTTCGTGATCCGCTGCGCGGGCCGGGGGTCACCGTCGCCGACGTTCGCGCTGCCACCGAGGCGGTGGCCGTCGCGTTGGAGATCGTCGACAGCCGTATCGCCGACTGGAAGCTGACACTGCATGACACGGTCGCCGACAACGCCAGCTCGGGTGCGGTGGTGCTGGGCGAGTGGATAGCGTTCACCGACGACGTCGACCTGATCAATGCCCGAGCATCGTTGCGGCTCAACGGAACCGAAGTCGACTCGGGCGTGGGCTCGGCCGTGCTCGGCGATCCTGCCGCGGCGGTGGCCTGGCTGGCCAATGCCCTCGCACCGTTCGGAACCGAGATCCTTCCCGGCCAGTTCATCATGTCCGGATCGTTCACCACTGCCGCGTTCGTCCACCCGGGTGACGGCGCGTCGGCCGCCATCAGCGGCCTGGGAACCGTGTCGTTGACCTTCACCTGAGGAACATCATGACGTCACAACAGAACTGGCCGGTCGCGATCATCGGATCGGGCAACATCGGCACCGATCTGATGATCAAGATCCTGCGCAGCGACGGCCCACTGACGATGGCTGCCATGGTCGGCATCGACCCGGCATCCGACGGTGTGGCCCGCGCGCGGCGGATGGGCGTACCGGTCAGCGTCCACGGTGTCGACGGATTACTGGCGATGCCCGGCTTCGCCGACATCAAGATCGTCTTCGACGCCACTTCGGCGGGCGGTCACCGGGCCAATTGGGCCACACTCGAGCGCACCGGTGTGCGGATGCTGGACCTCACCCCGGCCGCCATCGGTCCGTACTGCATCCCGGTGGTGAACCTCGATGAACACCTCGACGCGGTCAACCTCAACATGGTGACCTGCGGGGGACAGGCCACCGTGCCGATCGTCGCCGCGGTCGGCCAGGTTGGCTTAGTCTCCTACGCCGAGATCGTCTCCGCGATCTCGGCGAAGTCGGCAGGCCCGGGGACCCGGGCCAGTATCGACGAGTTCACCGAAACCACCTCGTCGGCTCTGTGCACCGTCGGTGGCGCGCAGCGTGCCCGGGCAGTGGTGGTGCTCAACCCGGCCGACCCGCCGGTCCTCATGCGCAACACGGTGCACTGCCTGGTGGACGGGGACGTCGACCACGAGGCGGTCGAACAATCGGTGCAGGCCATGGTCGACAAGGTCGCCGCCTACGTGCCCGGCTACCGGCTCAAGCAACGCCTGCAGTTCGAGCGATTCACCACTCACAACCCGCTCTACATTCCGGAAACCGGCACGTTCACCGGTAGCCGGGTCACCGCTCTGCTGGAGGTGGCCGGCGCGGCGGACTATCTGCCGGCCTACGCGGGCAACCTCGACATCATGACCTCGGCGGCCAAGGCCACCGCCGAGCGTATCGCCGTCCACGCCGGCCGGACTGCCGGAGTCGCGCCATGACTCACGACCTCTACATCAGTGACGTCACCCTGCGGGATGGGATGCACGCCGTCCGCCACCAGTACAGCATCGAACAGGTGGTGGCGATCGCCGGCGCGCTCGACGCCGCGGGCGTCGACTCCATCGAGGTGGCGCACGGCGACGGCCTGGCCGGATCGACCTGCACCTACGGCTTCGGCGCGCACACCGACCTGGAGTGGATCGAGGCCGTTGCCGCCGTGGTGCGTTCGGCCAGAGTCGCCACCCTGCTACTGCCCGGAATCGGTACGGTGCGCAACCTCACCGAAGCCAACCGGGCCGGTGCGACGGTGGTGCGGGTGGCCACTCATTGCACCGAGGCCGACATCGCCGCCGAACATCTCGCCGCGGCAAGAGAACTCGGGATGGATGCCGTCGGCTTCCTGATGATGAGCCACCTGACGCCCCCCGATTCGCTGGCGCGGCAAGCCAAACTGATGGAAGGGTACGGCGCCACCTGCGTCTATGTCGTCGACTCCGGTGGTGCCATGGTGATGCGCGATGTCGCGCAACGCGTGGATGCACTGCGCCAAACATTGCTGCCGACAACGGAAATCGGAATTCACGCCCATCACAACCTCTCGCTGGGCGTCGCCAACTCGATCGTGGCCGTCGAACATGGCGCCAACCGGGTCGACGCGTCACTGGCCGGGATGGGCGCCGGAGCGGGCAACGCCCCACTCGAGGTGTTCATCGCTGCTGCCAGCCGGATGGATTACCGGCACGGCTGCAACCTGCACGCGCTACAGGACGCCGCCGACGATCTGGTGCGCCCGTTGCAGGACCGGCCGGTTCGAGTCGACCGCGAGACACTGACTCTCGGCTACGCCGGGGTGTACTCCAGCTTCCTGCGGCACGCCGAGGCGGCCGCCGCACGCTATGACGTCGACGCCCGCACTCTGCTCGAGGAAGCCGGCCGGCGAGGCATGGTGGGCGGCCAGGAGGACATGCTCGTCGATATCGCCCTCGACCTCATCGGCGGCGCATCGGCCCGCTGAGCCAGGACTATTCGCCGAACCGCCCGAACCGGATGGCTTCGCGGCCTACCGTTTGATGGGCCGGCAGCGAGGAGGACACCCGATGACCAAGTACGTGTACGACTTCACCGAGGGCGATAAGGATCAGAAGGATCTGCTCGGCGGGAAAGGCGCGAACCTGGCCGAGATGACCAAGCTGGGGCTGCCGGTGCCGCCCGGGTTCACCATCACCACCGAGGCCTGCCGCGAGTACCTTGCCCACGGTAGCGCCCCGGGCGAGCTGCGCGTGCAGGTCACCATGGCGTTGCGCCAACTTGAGGATCACCTGGGCCGCCGACTGGGTGACCGGCACGACCCGTTGCTGGTGAGTGTGCGTTCCGGTGCGGCGTTTTCGATGCCGGGGATGATGGAGACGGTGCTCAACATCGGGCTCAACGACGCCAGCGTCAAGGGGCTGGCCGAGGAGTCCGGGGACGACCGCTTCGCCTGGGACTCCTACCGTCGGCTGATCCAGATGTTCGGCAAGACCGTGCTGGAGATCCCCGGCGAAGTGTTCTCCGACGCCCTGGACAAGGCGAAGTCGGCCAAGGGGGTGGCCAGCGACGTCGACCTCGACGTCGACGATCTTCAGGCCCTGGTCACCGTCTTCAAGGACGCCGTCCGCCAGCACTGTGGGCAGGACTTCCCCCAGCATCCGCGCGAACAACTCGACATGGCCATCGATGCCGTCTTCGATTCCTGGAACACCGACCGGGCCCGGCTGTATCGCCGCCGCGAGCGCATCCCGCAGCACCTGGGTACCGCGGTGAACATCTGCACCATGGTATTCGGCAACCTCGGGTCCTCCAGCGGCACCGGCGTGGCCTTCACCCGGGACCCGGCCACCGGGCGCACCGGTGCCTACGGCGACTACCTGGCCAACGCCCAGGGCGAGGACGTCGTCGCCGGCATCCGCAACACGCTGTCGCTGGACGACCTCAAGGAGCTGGACCCCAAGTCGCACAAGCAGCTGCTCAAGGTGATGCGCCGGCTCGAGACGCACTATCGAGACCTGTGCGACATCGAGTTCACCATCGAGCGCGGCACGCTGTGGATGTTGCAGACGCGCGTCGGAAAGCGCACTGCCGCAGCGGCTTTCCGCATCGCCTCGACATTGGTCGACGAGAATCTGATCACCATGGACGAGGCGCTGTCCCGAGTGTCGGGCTCTCAGCTCGCGTTGTTGATGTTCCCGCAGTTCGATCGGTCGGCCCCGCGTGATCTGCTGACCAAGGGAATGGCGGCCTCGCCGGGTGCCGCGGTGGGGCGCGCGGTCTTCGACTCGGCCACCGCCAAGGCGTGGGCGGACCGTGGCGAGCACGTGGTTCTGGTTCGGCGCGAGACCAACCCCGACGACCTCGAAGGCATGATCGCCGCAAACGGGATTCTGACTGCTCGGGGTGGGAAGACGTCGCACGCCGCCGTGGTGGCGCGCGGCATGGGCAAGACCTGCGTCTGCGGGGCAGAGGAACTCGACGTCGACAACACCAGCCGCACCGCGCGCATCGGTTCGATCGTGATCAACGAGGGCGATGAAATCAGCATCGACGGCTCGACGGGTGAGATCTTCCTGGGGGCGATGCCCGTGGTGCCCTCGCCGGTCGAAACCTACCTCGAATCCGGTGTCGAAGCCGCTCTGGTCGGCGCCGACGACGAGACGGCCGGGCTGGTCCGGGCCGTCGACCGGTTGCTGACCCACGCCGATGCTCGGCGGCGCCTGGCCGTGCGCGCCAACGCGGACACCGCCGCCGATGCGGCCCGGGCGAGATCGCTTGGTGCACAAGGTATCGGGTTGTGCCGCACCGAACACATGTTCCTCGGGGACCGTCGGGTGTTGATCGAACGGGTGATCCTGGCCGGATCCGCGGCGGAGCGCGACGAGGCGCTGGCGGCCCTCTTGACGCTGCAGCGCGAGGATTTCACCGAACTGCTCGACACCATGGACGGGTTGCCGGTGACGATCCGGCTGCTCGACCCGCCGCTGCACGAGTTCCTGCCGGACCGAACCGAATTGGCGGTCAAGGTGGCCCTGGCCGAAGCCCGTGGTGACAGCGGCCCGGAACTGGACGCCGACCGCAAGCTGCTGGCGGCCGTCGAGCGACTGCACGAATCCAACCCGATGCTGGGGCTGCGCGGCGTGCGACTCGGTCTGCTGACCCCGGGTCTGTTCGCCCTGCAGGTGCGGGCGCTCAGCGAGGCAGCCTGCCATCAGCTCCTCGCGGGCAAGGACCCCCGGTTCGAGATCATGGTCCCACTGGTCGGCTCGGTCATGGAGTTGCATCTGGTGCGCGACGAAGCCGAGCGGATCCTGGCCGACGTCGCTGCTGCGAACGGTGTTTCGCTGAGCGCCCCGATCGGCACGATGATCGAGTTGCCGCGGGCCGCGCTCACCGCTCACCGCATCGCCGACGCCGCGGATTTCTTCTCCTTCGGTACCAACGACCTGACCCAGACGACCTGGGGATTCTCCCGCGACGACGTCGAGTCGACGGTGTTCGCCGCCTATCTCGAAAAGGGTGTGTTCACCATCTCGCCGTTCGAGACGATCGATGCCGACGGTGTGGGCCGGCTGGTCGAGATCGCCGCGCACGAGGGCCGCACAACCAAGCCGCACATCAAACTCGGGGTCTGCGGCGAGCACGGCGGTGACCCCGAGTCCATCCACTTCTTCCACCGCACCGGGCTGGATTACGTGTCGTGCTCGCCGTTCCGGTTGCCGGTGGCGCGGCTGGAAGCCGGACGGGCGGCGATCACCGCGCGATCGGCCTCCTCGGCCTGAGCGATCAGTCGACCGGGACGTCGAGGATCGGACGCTGCACGCCGGCGCCGGGCCCATCGAAATGCCACCACTCGCCGGAGTACGGAGCGAGTCCGCCGGCCGTCATGGCCGAGCGCAACCGGGCCCGATTGGCCTGGGCCTGCGGGCTCACCCCATCGGTGGCGTACGCCGTGGCGCGCGGGGAGAAGTCGTCGAACCCGGTGCCCATGTCCAGCAGGTGGCCCTGTTCGGCCAGCGTCACGTCCACCGACCTGCCGGTCTCGTGGCTGCGCGCATACGGCCCGGGTTTGGCCACCCAGGCCGGGTTCGAGACCACGTCGAACATCCGGACCTGCACATCGTGGGGCCGGTAGCAGTCCCAGAACACCAGTTGATCGCCCTGGGCGCGCAGCGCGTCGGCGGCCGCGGCTAGACCGGCCACCATCGACTGGTGAACCAGGCAGCGTGCGTCGGGAGGGTAGAGCGCAACGCCGGTGAAGTTGTTCGGTGTCGCGTACCGCATATCGATGATCGCGTCCGGAACCACCGTGCGGACGTCGACGAACCCCGCCGCGGCCGCCTGCGGGCTCACCGGTGGCACGCCCCCGTCGGGGCTGGCGAGCACGGTAGGGGACAGGACCGCGGCCACGGCCAGACCCGTGACCGTGACCACCCTGGCGTGACGCTGGGCGAAGGAACGCATCACAGCATTGTGCCTGTCGGTCAGCGTGTCCCGGCGATGTCCAGCTGCTCGGGACCACCGCGATACCGCAGATAGCCCAGCTGCCGTCGGGTCGCCACCACCAGAACCACGGCCGTGAGCAGGCACAGGATCAGCACGCCGAACTGGCCGGAGAACGTGGCGACATCCGAGGAGATCACCCCCTTGTCGCCCAGCCGCTCCAGATAGGTGGCGGTGCCGTCGACCGACCCGTGCAGCAGGATGGCCAGCAGCAGACTGGCTCCGGTGTTGTTGGACAACCAGGTGAACAGGAAGCTGATGCTGGTGGTGAACACCACGAAAATGCCGACGCCCACAACACCATTGACTGCTCCGCCGGCAAACCAGGACGGGGCGTAGAGGAAGAAGTGCCACCCGCTCCAGAGCAATCCGAGCAGAAGGGTCGCGCGCACCGGTCCGAACCGGTGCTGCATCCGCGGCAATGCGAAGCCGCGCCACCCGGACTCCTCGAACAGTGGACCGAAGACGAAGTGGGCGAGATAGGACGTCGGGTAGATCGCCAGTGCCGACGGTGTCAACGCCCGCAGGGCGTCAGGACTCACCAGCGCCGCGGTGACGAGAACCTGACCGACCGGGACGAGCAGGATCGCCACGGCAAACCAGACCGGCGCGACCCGCCACTGCGTCAGGCGCCGCAGGAGCCGCTGCACGCCGGCGCGCCCCTGCGTCACCGCGGTCATGAAGAACGCCGTCCCCGTCACGCCGATCGCCACGCCGGGCAACGCGTACCACGACGGGGTGTGGGTGGTTTCGGAGAACGCCGGCACCCCGGCGAACACCAGCGGCGCCCACAGCAGCCAGGTCACCCCATAGGACAGGACGAAGAACCAGACGAGTGGCCGGGCACGCAGCATCTCGGCCAGCCGCGCCGGGACGGTGCGCTCAGGCATCACCGGAGCATAGGCGCGGTTCAGTACCGTTGCGGCTCGGGTGAACTGCCGATCCGCCGGTCGGCGGTCAGCAGCAGGTTGTCGTAGGCCGACCGGGGTGGGGCCTTCTCGCCCTGGGTGAGATGGACGAAGTCGGTGACGACCTGCTCGGCGAGCAGGCGCAGCTTCACGTTGGCCTCCTGAGAGCGCCACCTGAGCAGGTCGAATGCGGCGTCAGCGTCGATTCCGTAAATGACCATGAGCATGCCCTTGGCCTGTTCGATCGCCGCCCGGTTCTCGGCGATCTCGGCGATCGCCTGGCTGAGGCGCTGCTGCTGATGGTCCTCGGTGGGGCTGACATCGACGTAGAACCCGTGGGTGCCGATCACCTCGCCGTCGTCGTCGAGCAGCTTGTCGGCCACGACGATGACGTGGTGGATGTGGCCGGCGGTATCGATGATCCGGTGCCGGGTGCTGAACGCCTGGTGCTGGCGCCGAACCTCATCGAGGGTGGCGGCGACGGCCTGATAGTCGTCGGGGTGCTTGTGCGACAAGACCAGCTCGGTAGTGGGAGAGACGGTGCCGGGCTGGTAACCGTGCAGCAGCTGGACCTCGGGTGACCACTCCCAGCGGTCGTCGTCGAAAAAGAACCGGAACCAGCCGACCCGCTGAGGACCGCCGGGCTCGTCGCGAGCACCGCCAGCATCCCCGGTCGGTGGCTCGTCAGCCGGAACCTGCATCGCGATACCCCTCGCCCGAACAGCATTCTGTTCGCCATTTCTAGTCGGAACGGCCGCATCAGCTGAGAAATTTCGGAACTTCAGGCGCGCCAGAACCCCCGGTATCCCAGGTTCTGCGGGCATGGAAGTTTTACACCCGGCCGAGGCTGGTTTCAAGCCGGGGCCTCGTTGCCGTCCCTGCGGCACCGAGACTGCGCTCAGGATGGGCCCCTTCGGCGTGTCGGCGATCTGTGTGCAGTGTCGGCGAGCGGACGCGTCACGGAGTGAGACCACCGTGACTGCAGTGACAGATGTAACGAAATGGACGTGTTATCGACAATCACCGGTAGAGGGGCGCTGACCGGCCGATATCGACCAAGGCTTCCCCGTCCGGAACGACCGCGGAGGAACCATGACGAACACCCTGGCGCGTCGCGCCTGCCTGGGACTGGCGGCGCTGGGGGCCGGGCTGGCCCTTGTCGGTGCACCTACCGCCATGGCCGAGCCGGCCGACGTCCCCGCCCCGGCACCCACGGCGCCGGTGACCCCCGCTGATCCGGGTACTGCGGCCCCGGTGCCCGCCTCGACCCAGCTCGCCGACGGCGTGCCGCACCTGCCCAGCCCCGACAATCTGCCGCCGGGCACCACCGACACTCCGCCGCAAACCCGGAACCTTGGCTACCTGCGCGAGATCTGGCACGCCATGCAGACCCAGGACGTGACGATGAGTGACGCGCTGTTGTTGCTGGCTCAGCGGCCGATGAGCTCGACTGCGGCACCCGGCCAGTCCGCGACGCCGTCCGGTCCGGTCGGATCCTCGGCTCCGGCGGCCGCGACTGCGGCACCCGAGGCCCCGGTCAGCCCCTGACCGGAACGCAACTAGTGCTGCTCGACAGCCTGCACGGCGCGGTGCAGGTCGGAGTGGTAGCGCCCGTCGGCCTCGACCTGATGCCACCACCGGGTGCGCGCTACGGTACGCAGGGCCCGCTCCGGCAACCCGGTGAAGACCAACCGCACACCTGAGCCGGACATCTCCAGATCGAGTTCCACCAGGATGTGCAGCACCGTCGACTCCAACACGGTCTGGCGGACCAGATCCAGGATCACCACCGCCGGCGTGATCTCGGCTTCCAGAGCCGCATTGCGGATCATCGCGATGTTGGGTCGCACGTTGGCCGCATAGAGCGGAACAAGGCAGCGCAGTACCAGCGGTTCGGCCGGCGTCAGCGGCGCGTTCTCCGGTTCCTCCTGCCAGGCACCGTTGTCGCGGCGGAGTACCTGAACCACGTGCGGGCTGTTGACCACGTGCAGCACCATCAGCAGGGTCGCCGCCACCGCCACGACGACCGCCACGATCAATCCGAACGCCAGCCCGAGAGCCGCAACCGCGATGGCGCCCAAGCACTCTCGCGGATTGATCCGGTACAGCCGGCGCAGCGCCTCGATGTCGACCAGGCGCGACACCGCCACCACCACGACCGCGCCGAGCACCGCTTGCGGAAGACGGTCGAGTATCGGGGCGACGACCAAAGCCACCAGAACCGCCAGCGCCGCGAGCACCAGACCGCTGATCTGGCTGCGCGCTCCGGCCCGCAGATTTACCGCGGTCTGGGCGAACCCCCCGGCCGGTGGCAGCGAGTGGAAGAAGGAACCGGCGACTGCGGCCACACCGAGGGCCAGTAGTTCACGATCGGGCTCGATCGGTGCCTCACCGGCGCGCCGCGAGGTGCGGGCGACGGCGATGGACTCCAGGAATGCCATCACGGCTATCGCGAGCGCCCCGGGAAGCAAGGGCACGATGTGATGGTCGAGATGGGGCAGTTCTGGCAGCGGGAACCCGGACGGCACCGGCGGGATGAGGGCCACACCATGAGCGGGCAGCGCAAGCGCGCCACTCGCCGCGATGCCCGCGGCGATCACCACCAGCGGTCCGGGCACCCGCGGGGCGAACCGGGCCAACGCCACCAGCACGACGATGCTCACCGCCGAGATGCCGACGGTCACCGGACTGGCTTGCCGGATCTGGGCCAGCGCAGCCCAGGCGACCCGGATGAATCCGGTGGTGTTGGGATGCGGTGGCACGCCGAGCAGTCGCGGCAGCTGGGCCGCCGCGACAGTCAGGCCGACGGCGATCTTGATACCGACAAGCGTCATGTCGCTGATGTTGTCCACCAGCATGCCGAGCCGAAAAACCCTGGCTACCAACAGGAAAACGCCCACCAGGAGGGTGAGCGTGACCAGATCGCCGCGCTGGTCGGTGGAGCCGATGAGGATTCCACCGGCGAGCATGGTCGACGCGGTCAGGGTCGACACCGTCGAGGTGGTGCTGATACTGACCGCGCGGGCGCCGCCGAGGAAGGCGTACACGATCACCGGGAAAATGCAGGTGTACAGACCCATCTGCACCGGCACGTTGGCGACGGTGGCGTAGGCCATCGCCAACGGGATCACCACTGCGCCGGTGCTGAGCCCGGCCACGATGTCGGCCCGCAGCCAGCGCAGCTGGTAGGGCCGGATGGCGGGGATCAGCCAGGGCGAGACAGTGCGCACGCCCGGAATTGTGACATCGTCTGCGCCGGGATTCCCGGGATGCCGGGACGAGCTTAGGCCGCGGTATCGGCCACCGTGACGAGAACCTCGTTGCGACGCAGGAACGGAACCGTCCACGGCGGGTCGTAGAACCACGACCTGGTGTCACCTATCGGCTCGATGTCATTGCGGCGCAACGTATCCAACAGCTGGCTGGCCTTGTCCGCGACGGCATCCGGACTGTAGGAACCGTTGAAGCGCAGCACGGCGACGGTCTCCCCGGGTACCTCGACCAGTCGGACCCGCTCGTCCTTGGGCGTTGGCAGCGTGTCCATCGTGTACTTCGACGGCATGAAGAACTGGATGACCCAGTCGCCGGTCGCCCCGCGCTGGGTGGCCACCGGGGCGGTCATGGCGATCTTCTGGCTCTGCTGCTGGGCGACCGGGGCCGTCATCGCGATCTTGTCCTTGGCCGAATTCGACCCGAAGATGAAGCGGGCCAGCCTGCGGAAGCCCTCGTTGCGGCTGGACTCCTCGTTCGCGGCGTCGACGGTGGTCTCGGCGGCGATCCGCGTTCCATAGCGACGGATCTGGATGCCGTCGATCTCCCGCACCACGGTGAAATCAGGTTCCTCGGTGCCGTGCCGGATCCCGACGATGGAGCCGCCGGCTTCGGCGACCTGCGTGACCGCACTGGCAATCTTGTTGAGCATGGCCGCTCTCCTTTCCCACTCCAGTCAAGCCAATGGTGAGTCATCTGTCAGGCGCTCGCCGGTGACGACTTTCTAACGCAGGGCACCTGCGCGCAGTTCCGCTGTGCGTGTGCTCAGATACCCTCCTGGCATGACGCGGGTCTCGGTGATCACCGGTGCGGCAGGCGGCATGGGCCTGGCCACCGCCGGGATCATCGGACGTGACCACACGGTGGTGCTCTGCGACGTGCGGGGTGATCGGCTCGACCACGCCGTCACGAGCCTGCGCGAGGCCGGCGTGAGAGCGACGGCGGTTCGCTGTGATGTCACCGACCGCCGCGCGGTCACCGGATTGTTCGAGACGGCCGCCGCGCTGGGGCCGATCGCCTCGGTGGTGCACGCCGCCGGAGTGAGTCCCAGCATGGGCGGAGCCGACTACATCGTGACCACCAACGCGCTGGGCACGCTGCAGGTCAACGAGATGTTCTTCGGTGCTGCCGCGCCGGGCGCCGCGATCGTCAACGTCGCATCGATGGCCTCCCACATGCTGCCCGACGAGATCGTCCCCATCGAGCACTTCAACCTGGCCTTCACCGATGCGGACCGGTTCCTCGCCGAGATGCTGGCGGCCTGCGACCTGGCGGGCGAGGCGATGCGCTCCGGGCTGGCCTACAGCCTGAGCAAGTACTTCGTGCGGTGGTACAGCTGCGCTCAAGCTGAACGGTTCAACAGCCGCGGTCTGCGCATCGTCTCGGTATCACCCGGCTCGGTCGACACCGAGATGGGGCTGCTGGAAGAGAACAACGGCGCCGGCGCGATGGTCGCCGATTTCGCGGTGCCGCGGTGGGGCAGTGCACAGGAGATGGCCGAGCTGTTCGCGTTCTGCGTCAGCGACCGGGCCGGCTATCTCACCGGGACCGACATCCTCAACGACGGTGGGGTGATCGCCTCCATGCGCGAGCGAGTCCGTAGGGCTGCCCAAAAGGCTTAGGAGCCAGACAGTTTCGCGTAGCGGCTGCGATGAGAGTCGGTGGAGCCGAATTCGTACTGCACCGCGGTCAGCCGCTTGAAGTAGTGGCCGATCGCCAGTTCCTCGGTCATGCCCATGCCGCCGTGCAACTGGACGGCGTTCTGGCCGATGAAGCGGGCGGCGCGCCCGACGGTGACCTTGGCCGCCGACACCGCCCTGGCCCGCACATGTGCCTCGGCCGCCAGATTGAGTACCGCCAGGTAGACCGCGGAAACCGCCTGCTCGAGTTCCATGTGCATGTCCACCATCCGGTGCTGCAGAACCTGGAACGACCCGATCGGCTGGCCGAACTGCTGGCGCTGTTTGCAGTAGTCGACGGTGTCGGCGAGCACCTTGCGCATCGCACCCACGGCCTCGGCGCACACCGCGGCCGCGCCCTCGTCGCGGGCCTGGGCCAGCGACGGCCAGACGTTGTCGTCGAGCAGGGCGTCGACCGGCAGTCGCAACCCGTCGAACTCGAGGTCGGCGGCCCGCCGGTCATCAATGGTGCGGTAGCCGTGCACCGTCACTGCGCGCGGTGGAGCGGCCGGATCGAAGTCGACGAGGAACAGCGAAATCCCTTCGGGTTCATCGGGTTGCCCGGAGGTTCTGGCGGTCACCAGTAGGTGGGTGGCGATGGGCGCGCCAATGACGACGGCCTTGCTTCCGGACAGAACCCAGTCGGCGCCGTCGCGGACAGCCTTGGTGGACACGCAGTTCCAGCGGTCCCCGGAGCCCGGTTCGGCGGCGGCCACCGCGATGATCGCCGAGCCGTCGACGATACGTTCCAGCAAGGCGGTGGATGCCGGTCCGTCGGCGCGCTGCAGCAGGCCGGCGGCCACCACGGCGGTGTCGATGAACGGCTCGATCACCAGTGCGCGGCCGAGTTCCTCTGCGATGACCATGATTTCGGTAGGTCCACCGCCGATCCCGCCGGCGGACTCGGGCAGGGCGGCGCCCAGGATGCCGAGTTCCTCGGCGAAACCGCGCCAGATCTCAGGCTGCCAGCCGAGCCCGACCTTCGCGGCGGTGCGGCTTTCCTCCAGCTCGTAACGGGTGGCCAGGAACTTACCCAGCCCGTCGCGCAACAGCTCTTGCTCGGTGCTCAGGTTGAAGTCCATTTACAGCCCCAAGGTCGCTTTGGCCAGGATATTGCGCTGAATCTCATTGGAGCCGGCGTAGATCGAGCCGGCCCGGTCGTTGAAGTAGCGCAGCGGGGCCACGGCCTGCCACGGCTGTCCGCTGACGTAGCCGTCGCCGGGCGGCTCGAAATCCTGCACCGGTCCGCCGGGGCGGGTGGCGTGTGGCTGGTAGACCCGGCCGCGCGGGCCGGCGGCTTCCAGCGCCAGTTCGGTGATGGCCTGCGAGAGCTCGGTGGACAGGATCTTCAGCATCGACGACGCCGCGCCTGGGTTCTTACCCTCGGCAACCGTTGCCAGCACCCGGTATTCGAGGATCTCGAGAACCTCCGTCCGGATTCTTATGTCGGCGAGTTTCGCGGCGAACGCCGGATCCTCGATCAGCACACCGCCCGCCGGACCGGGCTGGTTGCGGGCTTCGGTGGCGACCGACTCCGCCATGACCTGAAGCCCCGGTGCTGTCGCGCCACCGCCCCGTTCGAACTCCAGCAGGTACTTGGCGACCGTCCAGCCGTCGTCGATCCGGCCCACGACATTGGCCTTCGGCACCCGGACCGCGTCGAAGAATATCTGGTTCTGCACCTTCTCGCCCGAGGTCATCACCAGCGGCCGGATCTCGATACCCGGCGTCGTCATGTCGATGAGAACGAACGTGATGCCCTGCTGTTTCTTGGCCGACCGGGAGGTGCGGACCAGGGCGAAAATCCAATTCGCCTCGGTCGCGTGGGTGGTCCAGATCTTGCTGCCGGTGCAGACCAGATGGTCGCCATCGTCGATGGCCGCCATCGACAGCGCCGCAAGATCCGAGCCGGCCTCCGGCTCGGAGTAGCCCTGGCAGAAGAACACCTCGCCGGTCAGGATCCGGGGCAGGAAGAAGTCCTTCTGCTCGTCGGTGCCGAAGGCGATGATGGCGTGGGCCACCATCCGGATGCCCATCGGTGACAGCGCCGGTGCACCGGCCAGAGTGGATTCGCGGCTGAAGATGTAGTGCTGGGTCAACGACCAGCCACAGCCGCCGTACTCCACCGGCCAGGCCGGTGCGGCCCAGCCTCGTTCGTGCAAGATCGCCTGCCAGGCCATGCTGGCCTCGTGGTCGGCGTAGACGCTGGTCATCAGCAGGCCGGCCTGGCGCAACTCGGGGGTGAGTTTCGCCTCCAGAAAGGTGCGGACCTCGTCGCGGAACTCCAGATCCTCAGCTGACCAGGACAGATCCATCCACCACCCCTATCTGGACACGGCCGTTATCAGAAGAAGGTAAACCGTGACCTATCTTTGCGCGCAATGGGGTTTGAGTTGCGGCCGCGCGGGGAATGGTCACACAAGCCGTGGGGTGCGGACAGACGTGACACGGAGAGGCTCGGTCCCTGTACAAGCGACCGGGCCTCTCGTCTTATCAGGTACGGCCCAGCGGCCAGTTGCGTACGCCAGATTGCCGAGAAGCGGGTCTCATGTGGCCACTTGGCGCGGCATCACGGTGGGATCAGCCCGGATGCAGGCTGTCGCCGAGGTGATCTTCCACCGGCTCGGAATCCAGTGACGCGTCCTTGGTTTCGTGCATGACCAGCAGCGCGACGAACGTCAACGCCCCGGCAACCATCAGGTACACACCAACCCAGCCGACCCCATAGCTGGTGGCCAGCCACGTCGCGATGAACGGTGCGACGGCGGCACCGAGAATGCTGGCGGCGTTGTAGGCGATGCCCGAGCCGGTGTAGCGGACATTGGTGGGGAACAGTTCTGGCAGGACGGCACTCATCGGCCCGAAGGTCAGACCCATCAGAGCCATGCCGAGAACCAGGAACTGCAGCATCGTGGTGTGCGAGGCACGGTCGGGCGACAGCAGGAATCCGAACGTCGCCCCGTAGGCCATGATCGCCCCGGTGATGACCAACAAGGTGCGCCGCCGGCCGAAGACGTCGGCCAACCGCCCGGCCACCGGGATCAGCGCTGCGAAGAACAGCACCGCGACCAGCTGCAGGCGCAGGAAGTCCACGTAGCCGAAGCCCAGTCCGGTTCCGCCCGGCGGCCGCTTGCCGGTGCCGTAGCTCAGCGCCCACGTGGTCACCACATAGAACAGCGTGTAGGTGGCCAGCATGACGAAGGTGCCGATGATCAGTTGCCGCCAACTGGTGCGGAACAACTCGGCCAATGGTGTCTTGACCCGTTCGCCGCGTTCCAGCGCACGCCGGAACACGGGGGTCTCGGTCAGGCGCAGCCGCACGTAGAGGCCGACAGCGACCATGATCGCGCTCAACAGGAATGGGACGCGCCATCCCCACGTCATGAAGGCACCCTGGGGGTCGGGTTTGGCGCTTCCGTTGCCGAGCCACAGGATGAGAATCAGGAAGAGGCCGTTGGCCAACAGAAAGCCGAAGGGTGCACCCAACTGCGGCCACATCGCCGCCCATCCGCGCCGGCCGGGTTTGGCGGTCTCGGTGGCCAGCAAGGCGGCGCCGCTCCACTCGCCACCGAGCGCCAGGCCCTGGCTGAAACGCATCACGGCCAACGCGATCGGCGCGGCGATGCCAACCTGGGGATAGGTGGGCAACAGGCCGATGGCGAAGGTGGCTATTCCCATCGTCAGCAGGGACCCGACCAGAGTGACCTTGCGTCCGGCGCGATCGCCGAAGTGCCCGAACAGAATCGATCCCAGCGGACGGGCGACGAAGGCCAAGCCGAATGTCGCCAGCGACGCCAGCAGTGCGGTGGTCGGATTGCCCTTGGGAAAGAACAGCTGAGGGAAGACCAGAACCGCGGCGGTGGCATAGATGTAGAAGTCGTAGAACTCGATGGTGGTGCCCACCATCGAGGCGACGACGATCCGGCTGCGGGGGACACCGTCGACCAGGTCAGCCTCGGTAGTGCTCATCGACTCGCTTTCTGCTCGGAAAGTGCACATCATCGCATCCACACCCAGCCCGGGCGCTGCGTTTGGCGCCGGTGCCTGCGGCGCAGGGGGAGCGGTGCTGGGCAACCACACCCGAAAACCACCGATTGGGGGATGCCAGGGGTTGTCGGCTCGCGCAGGCTGACGTCGACCGTGAAGGAGGTCCGCGATGCCGCCGTGGCGCTTACGTGACTACCACGACGAGGACCTGGATCAGGCGATCCAGGTCTGGGATCAGAGCCGGACACCGGGTTCCGGTGAGCCGGTGTTCACCGTCGCGGAGGTGATGGCCGCCGCGCGCACCGGGCAGCCTGCCGTGGTCGCCGAGGTCGGCGATGAAGTGGTCGGGATGGCCGTCGCGCAGACCCAGGGCGAGCGCGCCTGGATCCTGCTCATCGCGCTGAGCTCGCGTTGGCGCCATCGCGGCATCGGCAGTGCGCTGCTCAGCGACCTCGAGCGCCGGTTACGGGCACAAGGGGTGCGGCGTATCTGCGCGGTGATGCCCGAAGGCGCCACCGGCGCCGCCGCCCTGGAGAACTCGGGCTACGCCAGACGCGACGGGCTGGTGTACTTCGAGATGCTCGAACACCTGGGGCTGGACCAGGCCAACCTGCTCGACGAACTCGGTGGCCAACTGCTGCCGCCGGGCCTGCTCGGCGAGATGGCCGGCATGGAGCAGGAGAAGCAGATCATCGAGCGCCGCATCGTCGACCCGCTAGCGCATCCGGACGTTGCCGAACGCTACGGCGTCCAGCCACCGAAGGCGGTCATCCTCTTCGGCCCACCGGGCACCGGCAAGACCAGCTTCGCCAAGGCCATCTCGTCGCGGCTGGGCTGGCCGTTCGTCGAACTGTTCCCGTCGCGGCTGGCCAGTGGGAGCGGGGGATTGGCGGCCTCGCTGCGGGAGGCCTTCGCCGAGTTGGCCGAACTCGACGAGTTGGTGTTGTTCATCGACGAGGTCGAGGAGATCGCGACCGCGCGATCGGGAGCCTCGACAGCCGAGCTGGGTGTCACCAACGAACTGCTGAAGCTGATTCCGGCGTTCCGGCAGAAGGACAGCCGGCTGTTGGTGTGCGCCACCAACGCGGTGCACTCCCTGGATACAGCCTTCCTGCGGCCAGGGCGATTCGACTACGTCATCCCGGTCGGCCCGCCGGATCAGCCGGCGCGCCGGGCGGTCTGGCAGCGCTACCTCGGCAAGGCGGGTGTCGAGGTGGACGTGGACCGGCTGGTTGCCGCCTCGGAGTTCTTCACACCGGCCGACATCGAGTTCGCCGCGCGCAAGGGATCGCAGGCCGCGTTCGAGCGCGAGATGCGCCACGGCCGGGGGGAGCCGGCCAGCACCGAGGACTACCTGAACGCGATCGGCGAGATCCGGCCCACACTCACCGCGGAGATGCTCGCCGAATTCGAGCGCGGTAAGGCCGAATTCGCGCGCGTCTAGGCTCCGGTCTCGTAGAAGGCGCGCACAGTGTCGATGGTGTCGGCCTCGGCCGGGCTCTTGTCGTCGCGGTAGCGCAGCACCCGGGCGAACCGCAGTGCCATGCCGCCGGGGTAGCGGCTGGAACCCTGCACACCGTCGAAGGCGATCTCGACGACCTGCTCGGGTCGCACCTGCACCACGTATCCGTCGAGAGGGCCCGTCGCGAGCTCGGTGAACCGCGCGGTCTGCCAGTCCAGCATGGCGTCGGTCATCCCCTTGAAGGTCTTGCCCAGCATGACGAAGCCGCCACCGGCCGGATCGCGTGCGCCGAGGTGGATGTTGGACAGCTTGCCGGTGCGCCGGCCCGACCCCCATTCGACGGCCAAGACCACCAGATCGAGGGTGTGGACCGGTTTGACCTTCAGCCAGCCCGCACCACGCCGGCCCGCTTCGTACGGGCTGGCCGGCGACTTGGCCATCACGCCCTCATGTCCGGCTGCCAGGGTGCGGTCCAGAAACTCCTGCGCCGCTCGAGGATCAGCGGTGACGAGGCGGTCCACCCGCTGACTGGCGGGCACGATGGCGTCGAGCGTGGCGATCCGGCGGTGAGTGGGCTCGTCGAGCAGGTCGGCGCCGTCGAGATGCAGGATGTCGAAGAAGAACACCGAAAGCGGTTGGGCCGCTTGCGCTGAGACGATGTCCAGGCTTTTGCCGAACCGGGACACGGTGACCTGGAAGCGGTGCGGCCGGTTGTCGGGTCGTAGCGCGATCGCTTCACCGTCGGCGATCAGCTCGGTCACCGGTAGGGCGCGGGTGGCCTCGACCACCTCGGGCAGCCGTGCGGTGACGTCGTCGAGACTTCGGGTGTACACCGTGACGTCATCCCCGCTGCGGTGAACCTGAACCCGCGCTCCGTCGAGCTTGGCCTCGAAAACCGCTTCACCACCGAGGCGTTCGAGCGCGTCGGCCACTCCGGACGCCGTTTGCGCCAGCATCGGTCCGACCGGCTTGCCGACCTGGAGGGTGAAGTCATCAAGAGCGGCCAGCCCACCCGTCAGCGCGGCAGCGGCCACAGCCGCAAGGTCGCCCCCGAGCATGGCGGCGCGGCGTACCGCGGTCGCGGGCAGATCGGCGGCCTTGGCCACCGCGTCGACCATCACCCCGGCCAGCGCGCCCTGACGAAGTTCGCCGGACAGCAGCCGGCGTAGGAACAGTTGCTCGTCAGCGGTGGCGGCGCTGAACAGCGCGCCGAGTAGCTCTTTGCGGCGAGACTGCGACCCCGTGCCTGCGACCGCGCCGATCGCACTGAACGTGGCGTCGACCGCGGCCACGGTGAGCGACGCGGCCGGGGCCGGATCGGGTAGCGAGCGCAACGCCGCCCAGCCGACGCCGATCTGGCGCTGGGGCAATTCCCCGGACAACCACGACACCACGATCGCAACAAGGCGCGACTCCGCCGGCGTGGCCAACAGTTTGGCGAGCCGGGCGACCTTGCCCAGCCGTGACGACGTCGCCGACACCTCTGTCGACGCCGCCGCAACCTCGCCGAGCATCATCAGTCCAGGGTGGCATGACCGACTGACAACATCGAGATTGAACGGATGCAGACACATTGCGAGTGCGGGTCTGCGTGACGACAGTCTCGGCGAGAACGAAGCGGGCTCAGGTCACCTCGAACGTCACCGCATGCCAGCCGGTGGCGCCGTCCGGCGCGGGCAGGGCCTGGTCTTCGGTCTGGGGCGCGCCGGTGTTGTCGGTGGCGCGCACCGTGATGGTGTGCGGACCGCCCTGGGTGGCCGTCCACGGGAAACTCCACAGCCTCCAGGCGTCATTGGAGTACGACGCGCCGAGCTGCGCGGGCTGCCATGGCCCGTCGTCGATGCGAACCTGCACGGACTTCACGCCGCGGTCCTGGGCCCATGCCACTCCGCCGAAGGTGACCGGGCCCTTGCCCACCTTCTGTCCGTCGCGCGGGACGTCGATGCGCGACTCGGTTTTGATCGGGCCGCGCTCGGACCAACCGAGCTTGGTCCAGTAGGCCTGCACCCGATCAAAGCGGGTCAACTCGAGGTCCGTCACCCACTTGGTGGCCGAGACGAAGCCGTACAGACCGGGCACTACCAGGCGAGCCGGATAGCCGTGTTCGACGGGCAGCGGTACGCCGTTCATGCCGATCGCCAGCATGGAATCGCGCCCGTCGGTCAACGCCTCGACCGGGGTGCCGGCGGTGAATCCGTCGATCGAGGTCGACAGCACCATGTCGGCATCAGGGTGGATGCCGATGTCTTTCAACAGGTCCCGGACCCGATAGCCGGTCCAGGTGGCATTGGAGATCAGGTCGCCGCCCACCGGGTTCGACACACAGGTCAGCGTTACCACCTTCTCGATCGGCTCGAACTTCTGCAGATCCTCGAAGGTGTAGGTGATCTCGCGGTCCACCATGCCGTGGATCCGCAACCGCCAGTCGGCCCGCGACACTTGCGGGACGCTCAGCGCGGTGTCGATCCGGTAGAAGTCGGAGTTGCTGGTGATGAAACTCGGCAGCTGCACGCCACTGGGCTGCACCCCGGCGGGGATGGGTGGGGTCGGCGACTTCACCTCAGGCAGTGCGAAGCTGTCCCGGTCGCCGGACACCGAGCGCAAGCCGCGGCTGATCACCGCACCGCCGACCCCACTGAGCAGACCCAGCCCCGCGAACCCGAGCGTCACCAGGGACAGCCGGCGCCCGGGGTCCACGCCGGCCGCCTCGGTCGAGGCGGTTGCCCTACCGTCACTGATCCGGCCGGAGGTCAACCAGCGCAGCACCACGATCCCGGCGGCCGCACCGACCAGCGTGGGGACGATGTCGGTGAGCTGGGCGCCCGGCCGCCCCATGACCGCCACACTGCCAACGCCCGCACCGGCAAGGATTGCCAGCGTGCCGGTCGGAACCGGGGATCGCTCCCAGATCGCGCTCACCGCGGCGAGTACGGCGATCACCACGATCACCATCACCGTCAGGAACAGTTTGTCTGCGGTGCCGAAGGTCTGGATGGCCCATTCCTTGACCGGACCCGGCGTCAGGTTGATCACGGCGGTGCCGACTGCGGTGCGGGCGTCTGCGGCGGGGGAGAAGAACGCGGCCAGTAACTGGGCCACGCCCACGGCCACCGCGGCAGCCGCGATGCCGGCGCCCATCCGCAGACCGATGCTGGTTCGGGGCATGAAATCAACCTACCGCCGCACCGGTGACCCTCGTCATTACCGACTCATGACGAGCGGTAACGTGCTTACCGATCAGGAACTGAACGCCGTACGGCAGGTGCCGTGACGGCCTCGAAGGAGGAACGGATGGAGATCTCGGGCAAGAACGTGATCGTCGTGGGCGGCGCATCGGGTTTTGGGCGGGCAAGTGCGGAGCTGCTGGCCTCGCGCGGGGCCAAGGTGGCGATCCTGGACCGTGCGGGCACCGACGGCCCCGAGGTGGCCGCCGCCGTCGGTGGGCCGTTCTTCGCCATCGACGTCACCGATTTCGCCGGGACGGAGAAGGTGCTGGCCGACGCCGTCGACGCACTGGGCGGCCTGCACGTCATCCTGACCACTGCCGGTGGTGGCGTCGCCGAGAAGACCTTCGGCAAGAACGGCCCGCATTCCCTGGAGACCTTCCGCAGCACGATCGATCTCAACCTGATCGCCAGCTTCAACATCAGCCGGCTTGCCGCGGCCCATATGGCCGGCAACGAGCCCGAGGACGAGGAGACCGGTGAGCGCGGCGTCATCATCAACACCGCCTCGATCGCGGCGTTCGAAGGCCAGATCGGGCAGGTGGCCTACACCGCGGCCAAGGCCGGGATCGCAGGCATGTCCCTGACCATGGCGCGCGACCTGGGGCCCGTCGGCATCCGCGCCCTGGCGATCGCGCCGAGTCTGTTCGCGACCGGCTTGACCAAGGGCATTCCCGACGAGTTCGCCAAAGCCCTGACCAAGGACGCGGCCTTCCCCAAGCGGTTGGGCAAGCCCGAGGAGTTCGCCAAGCTGGTCTCGGCGATCGTCGAGAACCCGATGCTCAACGGGCAGTGCATCCGCCTGGACGCGGGACAGCGCTTCGCGCCCAAGTGAGAACGGCCTCCCGCCGGCGGTCCCGGCTGTGGTAAGGCATTAGGAAATCCGGTAGCAGCCCCGAGAGGACACTGATGGGTATCGCACTCACAGACGACCACCGCGAACTCAGCGACGTGGCCCGTTCGTTCCTGACCGCGCAAAAAGCGCGTTGGGCTGCACGGGAACTGTTGGATGCCGACGAGGAGACCCGTCCGGCGTTCTGGGCCGAGCTGGCCGAGCTCGGCTGGCTCGGCCTGCACGTCGACGAACAGTACGGCGGCTCGGGGTATGGACTTCCCGAGCTCGTCGTCGTCGTCGACGAATTGGGCCGCGCCGTGGCGCCGGGGCCGTTCGTGCCGACGGTCGTCGCGTCGGCAGTGGTCGCCGCAGTCGGCTCCGAGGAGCAGAAGGCCCGGCTGCTGCCCGGGCTGACCGACGGAAGCGTCACTGCCGCACTAGGTCTGAGCCCATCAATCACCGTGGCCGGCGGCACCGCCTCCGGTGACGCGGGCGTGGTCTTGGGCGCCGGACTCGGTGATCTGCTGTTGCTCGTCGCCGGTGACGACGTGGTCCTGGTCGCCCGCGACGGCGACGGGGTGAGTATCGACGTACCCGCGAACCTTGACCGCACCCGCCGGTCGGGCCGGGTCACACTCAGCGACTCGCCCGTCATCGATGTGTTCCCCGGTGCGCGATCGGTGGCCGTCGCCTACGCGCGGACCCTGTTTGCCGCCGAGGCGGCCGGCGGTGCGTCGGACTGCGTGGACACTGCTGTCGAATATGCCAAGGTGCGTGAGCAATTCGGCCGCGCGATCGCCACCTTCCAGGCAGTCAAGCACCACTGCGCCAATATGATCGTGGCCTCCGAGTCGGTGGTCGCGGTGGTATGGGATGCCGCCCGCGCCGCTGGGGATGATGCCAAACAGTTCGAACTGCTCGCCGCCGCGGCAGCGACCCTGGCCTTCCCCGCCTATGTTCGCAACGCCGAGCTGAACATTCAGGTGCACGGCGGCATCGGGTTCACCTGGGAGCACGACGCGCATCTTCATCTACGCCGGGCACTCACCCTGCAGGCGCTGCTCGGCGGCGACGGCCCTGCCACCGATGTGTTCAGCCTGACCGCCGCCGGAGTCGGCCGCGCCAACACCCTGGAACTACCTCCGGACGCCGAAGCGCTGCGGGAGCAGATCCGCACGGATGCAGCTGAATTGGCCAAGCTGGAAGGCAAAGCGCAACTCGACGAGCTGATCGCGACCGGTTACATCCAGCCGCATTGGCCCAAGCCGTGGGGCCGAGCTGCCGGGCCGATCGAACAGGTGCTCATCGAGGAGGAGTTCGCCGCTGCCGCCGTCAAACGGCCCGACTACGCCATCACCGGGTGGGTGATCCTGACCCTCGTCCAGCATGGAACCTCCTCGCAGATCGAACGATTCGTCGAGAAGGCGCTGCGCAAGGACGAGATCTGGTGCCAGCTGTTCTCCGAGCCGTCGGCGGGCTCGGACGCCGCCGCAGTCAGGACCCGGGCCACCCGAGTCGACGGTGGCTGGAAGATCAACGGCCAGAAGGTGTGGACCAGCGGGGCGCACTACTGCAAGCGCGGGCTGGCCACGGTGCGTACCGATTTGGACGCGCCGAAGCATCAGGGCATCACCATGGTCATCATCGACATGGAGGCACCGGGGGTGGAGGTCCGGCCGTTGCGCCAGATCACCGGTGGTTCGGAGTTCAACGAGGTCTTCTTCAACGACGTCTTCGTGCCCGACGAGGACGTGGTCGGTGAGCCCAACACCGGGTGGACCGTCGCGCGGGCCACGCTCGGCAACGAGCGGGTCAGCATCGGTGGCGGCGGGGGCGATATCGCACCCGCCTCAGCCTGGCTCGTGGATCTGGCCCAGCGCAACGGTGGCCGGGTGGTCGGCGCGGTGCAGCGGGTCGGCCGCTTCCTGTCGGAGGATCATGCGCTGCGTTTGCTCAATCTGCGCCGAGTGGTGCGCAGCATCGAAGGTGCCGGCCCCGGACCGGAGGGCAACATCACCAAACTGAAACTGGCCGAACAGTTCCAGGAACAGGGCGCGATCGCCGCGAGTCTGGTCGGCACGGAACTGGCGCTCGACGATGGTGAAGCAGCGCTGGCTGCCCGGGCCGCGATGGGTGCGCGCGGTATGGCGATCGCCGGCGGGACATCGGAGATCACGCGCAACCAGATCGCCGAGCGAATCCTGGGTATGCCGCGCGATCCGCTAATCAAGTAGCAGGCTACCGGCCGGGGAACAGCCGGGGAAACAGGTCATGCAGCCGTTGGCGCACACCGGGTTTGGGGTCTCCGAACCCCGACTTCACGGGCGGCGGCGCCAGTGTCGACGCCGTCGCTGTCACGCTTGAGAAGGTCTGAACTGGCGGGGCAGCCTCCGGCGTGGCAGGTGACGAGGACGGAGCGGGTACCGCGGTAGTGGAGGCGACCACCGACCGCGGCGTCGGTGGTTGTTCCTCGGTCGGGTGCGACGAGCTGTCGGCCGTGGTGATCACCGCGACCACCAGCGTGGCCAGCGCGACGATACCCGCCGCGGCCAGCATCGCCGAGGTCCATCGGCGTTGCGGGGTGAAGTCGGGCAACTCCGACTCGGCGACCGCCGAGGACGACCACGGCTGGTCGGCATCGAGTGCGTTGGCCGCCGCGCTGATGTCGTGGCCGGTACCGAGGTACAACGGCCGGGTCGTTGCCGTGGCCGGGGTGTCAGCGGTGTCGGGGGAAGTGGTGGAAGAAATGGCTCTGCCTCCGCGAGATCGGTCCCGCCCGATCCTAGTGAACTCGACCGGACTCCTCACCGGGCCCCATTGACCGCGCTGCCTGCCTAGGGTGGTCGTGATGAGCGACGTTGAGATCAATGTGCGCGGTGCGCACTCGGTGACCCTGCCGCCCGAACTCGGAACCGTCCACGTCACGCTGGCGTTGGAAGGGCCGGCGCCCGAGCCGGTGTTCCTTGCGGTCACGACCGCGTTGACCGAGGTCAAGGCCTCCCTGGAGGCCCGGCACCAGACCGGCCAGGGGCCGGTGACCCGATATTCGGTCGATCAGGTCCGGATGGGCTCCCACCGGCCCTGGCACAAGGACGGCAAGAAGCTGCCGCTCGTGCACACGGCGTCGGTGTCCGTCGAGGCGACCTTCGCCGATTTCGACGTACTGTCTGTCTGGGTGGCATCGGCAGTCGGTGTCGAGGGACTGTCGATCAGCCATCTCGAATGGGATCTGACCGAGACCCGCCGGTTGGAGGTGGAACGCGCCACCCGCCGGCATGCGGTGCAGGATGCGCGCCGTCGCGCCCAGGATTACGCCGATGCCCTGGACTTGGGCACGGTAGTCGTGCGCAGCATCAGCGACACGGGACTGAACCGGCCCGCGCCGACACCGCGGGCGGCCATGCTCGCTCAGGCGGCGCCGCAGGGCGGCGGCGATGAATTCTCGCTGCGGCCTCAGGACGTGGACGTGGACGCCGAAGTCGAGGCAACGTTCGTCGTCGCCGAAAAGTGAACGGCTCCAACGCTATTCACGATGATTGGGTTGACGGCCGTGGCGCGCGGGGTGTGCTTCGGATAGTTCGCCTGCGCGCGCGTCACCGCGCCGACTAGGCTCGGCGGGTGCGCTCCAGGTAGCGGAGCCGTCGAAGTGCGGGGTGAACCTATTTGACCGGCTCCAACCGTCTGGACCGCCTCGGTGCGGCCACGGGTTTGTTCGGTTGGGTTGCCCTGGCCTACATCGGCGGCGCCGTGCTGTCGTGGCAGACCTTCGGCGCCGAGATCGGGCCGGCGTTCTTCCCTGCGGCAGGTGTGACGGTGTCGGCCATGCTGCTGACACGACGCTCGCGGTGGCCGGTGATCGTCGCAGCGATCTTCCTCGCCGAATTCGCCGTCGACCTGCGGTACGACTTCAGTTGGGCCGCCGCGACCGGCTTCGCGTTGGCCAACACCATCGAGCCCCTGGTCGGCGCGACGCTGGTGCGCCGGTGGTGCAAGGGGCCGCCGGACCTGAGACGGCGCGACGACCTGGCCCGCTTCGTCGTCGGTGCGGTGGTCTCGGGTCCGCTGGTCGGCGGTGTCATCGGCGGGCTGGTCATCGCCTTGCGCGACGGTGTCTGGCTACCACACGCCACCCTGCACTGGTGGGCCGGCGACGGCATCGGGGTTCTGGTGGTTGCCGCACCGATCCTGCTGTGGCCCAAGCAGTCCCGCGTGCTGGCAGCTCGCAAGGCCGAGATGGTGCTGACCCTGCTCGCCACCGTGGGGCTGTCCATCGTGGCCTTCCTCAGCGAGCTGCCGCCTGCACTGTTCCTCCTCCCGGTACTGGCCTGGGCGGCTTTCCGGCTCGACGTCCTCGGTGCCGCCCTGGCTGGAGCGGTGGTGGCCTTCATCACCAACTTCATGACCGACGGTGGATACGGCGCATTCGCCCATCTGCACATGTCCCCGGCCGGCCGGCTGGCGGTGGCGCAGGCTTCCATTGCCGTCGTGGTCCTGGTCGCGATGCTGACCGCCCAGGAGGCCGCCGGCCGCGTCACCGCCATCCGCCAGCGCCAGGCCGAACGACGGGAACGGCTTCGCCTGGAAACCTTGGCCCGGCTCGGCCAGCTGCTGTCCGGGGCGCTGACGCAGGACCAGATCGGCGACGCGGTCCAGTCCCAGGTCATCAATGATGCCGGCGCCACGGCCGTGCACTTTGGACTGGTCTCCTCGGACGGCAGCACGCTGACATGGGTGACGATGGCCGGCTATCCCGAGGCGGTCGTCGCCAGATTCGGGCGCGGGGTGGCCCTCGACGAGCCGACGGCGGCCAGTGACGTCGTACGCACCGGCCAGCCCGTCGTCATCCGCAATCCGCAGGAGTACCGCCGTCGCTACCCCGACAATGCGGTATGGCTGGAGGCCAGCGGAGCCACCAGCCTGCTGGCCTGGCCGCTGACCCCGGGCGGCAAGGCGATCGGTGCCTTGGTGCTGGTGTGGGACACTCCGCAGCCCCTGGACACCGCTCAGCTGGCCTACGCCTCCGCGGTGGCCACCATGACCGGTCAGGCTCTGGTGCGGGCCCAGGTGTATGCCGACGAACATGCCCGTGCTGTCGTGTTGCAGGCAGCGGTACTGCCCAGCAGTCCGTCGGCGATCGAGGGCATGGACGTGGCGGTCAGCTACGAGCCGGCCGACACGGTCCAGGGTCTGGGCGGTGACTGGTACGACGCGCTGGCCTTGCGGGAGGGCCGGACCTATGTCGCGGTCGGCGATGTCGTCGGACACGGGCTTCCCGCGGTGGAGGACATGGCGCAGTTGCGCAGCGCGGCCCGGGCGCTGGCGTTGCAGGGCCTGTCCCCGGCGCGGCTGCTGGCCGAACTCAACACGTTCACCAGGTACGCCAGCCAGGGCAAATTCGCCACCATGAGCGTGGCGATCTTCGATCCCAAGGACAGGTCGCTGTCGTATGCCTCGGCGGGACACCCGCCGCCGCTGCTACGCAGCGCCGCCACCGGTGCGGTGACCCGGCTGACCACCGGCCACGGTCCGGTGCTGGGCCCGGTCGAGGCCATCAGCTACGCGCAGGGGTACACCCGGCTCGCCGACGGCGACATCGTGGTGCTGTACACCGACGGACTCATCGAGCGGCGCGGGCAGGACATCGAGACCGGATTGCGCTGGGCCCAGCAGCTCATCGCGGACTGGTCGGATGACGAACCGCTGACACAGGCCTGCCAGCGGCTGTCGCAGACGCTGGCACCGGCGCCGCGCAACGACGACGTGTGCGTGGTGGCGGTTCGTTTCGGTAGGTGAGCGGCGTCAGCCCACGGTGAAGGCGCGGATCCAGTCGAACCATGCCGGCATCCCCTCGCCGGTGCGGGCACTGACCGGCAGAATCGTGGCGGTCGGGTTGACCTGTCGCACATGGGCGATGTAGGTGTCGACATCGACGTCCAGATGCGGCACCAAATCGATCTTGTTGAGCAGCACCACGTCGACCGATCGGAACATCACCGGGTACTTCAACGGCTTGTCCTCGCCTTCGGTGACCGAGTAGACCATGGCCTTGGCGTGCTCGCCGACGTCGAACTCCGCCGGGCACACCAGGTTGCCGACGTTCTCGATGATGACCAGGTCCAGCGCCGGTAGGTCGAGGCCCTGCAGCGCCCGGTTGACCATCGGCGCATCGAGGTGGCATTCGCCGCCGAAACCGTTGTTGGTGTTCAGCAGCGAGATCTGGGCGCCCCGGCCGCCGAGCCGGGCGGCGTCGATATCGGTGGCGATGTCACCTTCGATGACGCCGACGGCCAGGTCTGCGGCGAGCTCGTCGAGAGTGGCCGCGAGCACCGTGGTCTTTCCCGAACCCGGGGAACTCATCAGGTTCAGCGCGCGGATGCCGTTGGTCTCGAACGCGGTCCGGTTGATGTCGGCACGGGTGTCGTTCTCGGCGAAGATCGACTCGAGCACCTCGATGCGCTGGGAGCCGGTGCCGTAGCCGCTGTGATCGCCGTGATCGTGTGCGTGGTCGTCGTCGTGCGCGTGCACGGTGCCGTCGTCATGGCGGTGAAATCGACCCATGGTCAGGACCTTTCGCTGGTCGGTCAGGACACGTCGAGGGAGGTCACCAGGAACTCCTCACCCCGGAGCACCTCGACATCGGCACTTCCGCACTCTGGGCAGCTGACCGACCACCGAGAGGTGATCTCGGACTGGCGGCCACATTCGCGGCATCCGACGGCGGCGGTGACGAACTCCAGCGCCAGTTCGGCTTCGGGCATGCTCTCGTGTTCACGGACCATGCTCCAGCAGAACGACAGCGACTCCGGCACCACCTGGCGCAGCGCGCCGATCTGGACGTGCACGACATCGATGTGACGGTCCTTGGCGTACGGCCTGACCACCCCGGCGATCGCTTGGCACAGCGACAATTCATGCACCGTCGCGCCCCTTGCCTTTCACGTCGTTGCCGCGGTTTGTGCAGGCCTGCACCCTACGTCCGGCGAGGGCGCGGACGGGGGAGTTTCAGGGCGGAAAAACGCAGAGTTTCGGTGCGAAATAGTGATTGTGGTCATAGGGGTCCGGGACTAGCGTGGACGGCACCCACCCGCGCGGACAGCCCACCGTCGCGGGTTGTCGTGTCAGCGCTGCGGAGGTTCATGAGCACCTTTCTACTCCTGCGGCCGGCGGGCTGAGGTTCAGGAGACCCGATGAATGTGCGGGTGCGCCTCGACATCACCGGCGTGGTTCAGGGCGTCGGATTTCGCCCTGCGGTCGCGCGGATCGCCGCCGAGCATGCGTTGAGTGGCTTCGTCTACAACGACGCCGGATCGGTGCATGTCGAACTCGAGGGTCCCCAGCAGGACGTGGCAGCCGCCGTGGCGGCGATCCGGCATCGCCACCCACCCATGGCGCGGATCGACACCATGCTCTCCCGGACGTTGGAGATCCAGGGCGCCAACGGTTTTCGCATCATCGACAGCCGGACCGGTGATGACTCGCGCACCCTGGTGCCGCCCGACATCGCGGTCTGCGCCGATTGTCTGGCCGAGATGCGCGATCCGGCCGACCGGCGATACGGGCACCCGTTCATCACCTGCACCAACTGCGGGCCGCGCTACACGGTGATCACCGACCTGCCCTATGACCGACCGTTGACCACCATGGCGGATTTCCCGATGTGCCTGGCGTGTGCGGCGGAGTACCACGACCCGGCCGACCGGAGATTCCACGCCCAGACCATCGCCTGTCCAGACTGCGGGCCACGTCTGGCCTGGCAGCAGGGCGGAACCACCAGCGAGCACGATCCGATCGGATCGGCAGCGACCGCCCTGCGCGACGGAGCGATCGTCGCGATCAAGGGCATCGGTGGCTACCACCTGGCCTGCCGGGCCGATGATGGTGCCGCGGTCGCCGAATTGCGCAGACGCAAGAACCGGCCGGCCAAGCCACTGGCGGTGATGGTGGCCGACCTGACGGCCGCGGACGCCGTGACGCTGCTCGACGCCGCCGCCCGCACCGCGCTGAGTTGCCCAGCTGCGCCGATCGTCCTGGTCCCGCGCCGCCGGGGCGGGGTGGCCGACGAAGTCGCCCCGGGTTTGGGCGAGCTCGGGGTGATGCTGGCCTACTCGCCGGTGCATCATCAACTGTTCGACCGGCTCGGCCCGCTGCCGCTGGTGATGACCTCAGCGAACCAAGGTGGATCGCCCATCGTGTTCCGGGACGCCGACCTGACCTGGATCGACGGTCTGGCCGACGCGGTGCTCACCCATGACCGGCCCATCCACGTGCCCTGCGAAGATTCGGTGATCACCATCGACGACCGGGGCGAGCAACTGCCGCTGCGACGGTCCCGCGGCTACGCACCGCTGCCGGTGTCGGTGCCGGTTGTGGCACCGCGCCCCGACCGGGTCATCCTGGCCACCGGGGGCGACCTGAAGACGACGTTCTGCCTGATGGGCTCGGACGGTCATGCCCACCTGTCCTCGCACCTCGGCGACATGGCCGACCCGCGCACCCAGACCTGCTTCGAGGCGGCCCTCGACCACCTGGCCTTCATGACCGACCGTCGGCCCGACCTCGTCGCGTGCGATCTGCACCCGGGCTACGCCACCACCGGATGGGCCCGGCGCCATCGGGCGGGCCGTCCCGTGCTTGCCGTCCAGCATCACCACGCGCACGCCGTCTCCCTGCTGGCCGAGCACGGCCGCCTCGGAACACCCGCGCTCGCGGTCACCTACGACGGCACGGGCTACGGCACCGACGGCACCATCTGGGGCGGCGAGCTTCTGGCGGTCACCGATACGGCACGGTTCACCCGGGTGGGTCATGTGCGGCCCTTCGGACTGCCCGGCGGTGACGGTGCGGCCCGCCAGCCCGCCAGGATCGCGCTGGATCTGCTGACCCGGGCCGGGGTGCCCTGGTCGGAGGACCTGCCGCCGGTTGCGGCGCTCGATGACACCGCGCTGCACATCCTGCGCCAGCAGATACCCCGCGGACTCGGTTGTGTGGCCACCACCAGCATGGGCCGGCTGTTCGACGCCGTGGCCAGCTTGCTCGGGGTGTGCCAGCTGGTCACCTACGAGGGGCAGGCCGCCGTCGAACTCGAGCATCTGGCCCGATCCGGCGCACCGGTGGCCCTCGAGTTCGCCGTGACCGACGGCGTGATGGACCCCGCACCGGTGATCACCGGGATCGTCGCAGGGCTGCGGGCCGGTAGGCCTACCGCTGATCTGGCGGCCGGATTCCACCACGCGGTGATCCGGGCGACGGCCGATTCGGCCACCATGTGCGCCCGCGCCGCCGGTATTCCGACGATCGGACTGACCGGTGGTGTGTTCGCCAATCGTATTCTGCTGCAAGGTCTTCGGTGTGCGCTCACCGAGCGTGGTTTCGAAGTCCTCAGCCATCGAATCGTCCCCTGCAATGACGGTGGCCTGGCACTCGGCCAGGCCGCCATCGCCGCCGCGATGCTCGGCAGCCCCGACGCGGCGGCAGTACCGGAAAGGAATGGCGTATGTGCCTCGGAATCCCCGGCAAAGTGATCGAGATCTGGGAAGAGGCCGGCACCCGGATGTCCACCGTCGACTTCGGCGGCACCACCAAGACGGTCTGCCTGGCCTATCTGCCCGACATGCAGATCGGCGAATACACCATCGTCCATGCGGGTTTCGCGATCACCCGCCTCGATGAGGTCTCGGCCCACGAGACGCTGAAGATGTTCGAAGACCTCGGCATCCTCGAAGAGGAGCTGAACGGTGTCGAAGGACAGGGTAGGAGAGAACCGGCATGAAATACCTTGACGAGTTCCGGGATCCGGTGGCCGCCAAAGCCCTTGTCGATGCCATCCGGCGCACCGCGACCAGGCCCTGGACCATCATGGAAGTCTGTGGCGGACAAACCCATTCGATCATCCGCAACGGCATCGACCAGCTCCTGGACGGTGCGGTGGAGTTCATCCACGGGCCGGGCTGCCCGGTGTGCGTCACACCGCTGGAGATGATCGACCGGGCGCTGGAGATCGCCGGGCGCGAGGATGTCATCTTCTGTTCCTTCGGCGACATGCTGCGGGTGCCCGGCAGCCACCAGGACTTGTTCAGCGTGCGGGCCCGCGGCGGCGACGTGCGCATCGTGTACTCGCCGCTGGACGCCACCCGGGTGGCTGCCGACAACCCGGACAAGCAGGTTGTCTTCTTCGGCGTCGGCTTCGAGACCACCGCGCCGGCCAATGCGATGTCGGTGCTGCACGCCCAGCGCCTCGGACTGACCAACTTCTCGGTGCTGATCTCCCACGTGCTGGTGCCGCCGGCGATGGCAGCCATCCTCAGCTCGCCGACCAACCGCGTGCAGGGCTTCCTGGCCGCCGGTCATGTGTGCAGCGTGATGGGCACCTCGGAGTACGGTCCGCTGGTCGAGAAGTACGACGTGCCGATCGTGGTCACCGGTTTTGAGCCGCTGGACCTGCTCGAGGGGGTGCGTCAGGTCGTCGAGCTGTTGGAGGCCGGCAAGGCCGAACTGCGCAACGCCTACCCGCGCGCGGTCAGCGATGCCGGCAATACCGTGGCGCAGCAGGCGCTGGCCGACGTCTTCACGGTGACCGACCGGCAGTGGCGCGGGATCGGCATGATCCCCGAGTCCGGCTGGGCGCTCTCGCCGCGGTATGCGCAGTTCGACGCCGAACGCAGATTCGGGGTGGGTCACCTGACGGTGGCCGAGTCCGCCGAATGCCATGCCGGTGAAGTGCTGCAGGGTCTGCTCAAGCCCAACCAGTGCCCGGCGTTCGGGACGAGCTGCACCCCGCGCACCCCGCTGGGCGCCACTATGGTGTCCAGCGAAGGCGCCTGCGCCGCCTACTACCAGTTCCGTCGGTTGGAGACCGCTGCCCATGTCTGAGCCGGTGGGTATCGATCCGTCCGACTGGGTCTGCCCGCTGCCGCTGCGTGAGACTAAACGCATCGTGCTGGGTCATGGTGGCGGTGGCATCCTGTCCGAGGAGCTGATCGAGAATCTCTTCCTGCCGGCGTTCGGATCTTCTGGCGGGCCGGCGCGGGACTCCGCACTGCTCGAGGTCGCCGGCGGCCGGATCGCCCTGACCACCGACTCCTACGTCGTCAACCCGTTGTTCTTCCCCGGCGGCAACATCGGCGATCTGGCCGTCAACGGCACCATCAACGATCTGGCCATGAGCGGCGCGCAGCCGTTGGGCCTGACCGCCGGTTTCATCCTCGAGGAGGGCTTGGAACTGGAGGTTCTGGGCGCCATTGCGCAGACCATGGGCAAGGCCGCCGCGGCCGCCGGGGTGGGTATCGTCACCGGTGACACCAAGGTCGTCGGAAAGGGCGGCGCCGACGGGCTTTTCGTCAACACCGCCGGCGTCGGCGTGGTGCCCGAGGGAGTTCGGGTCGGACCGGATCAGGCCCGCCCCGGTGACCACGTGATCGTGTCCGGCAATCTCGGTGAGCACGGTGTGGCGATCATGAGTGTGCGTGAGGGCATCGACTTCGGCACCACCGTGACCACTGACAGTGCGCCGCTGCACCGTCTGGTGGCTGCGATGCTGGCGGCCGTCGACACCCCGAATGTCGTTCACACGCTGCGTGATCCGACCCGCGGCGGCCTGGTCGCCTCGACGGTGGAGATCGCCCGCTGCGCAGGTGTGGGTGTGGAACTCGACGAGCACCTGGTCCCGGTTCCCGAAGCGGTGTCCTCGGCGTGCAGCTTTCTGGGGCTGGACCCGCTGCAGGTGGCGAACGAAGGCAAACTCGTCGCGTTCGTCGACCCGGCCCACAGCGAGGCGGTGCTGGCGGCCATGCGGTCGCGGCCGGAGGGCGCCGATGCGGTGATCATCGGCCGGGCGGTCGAGGAGCATCCCGGAATGGTGGTGGGACGCACCGCATTCGGCACCACCCGGGTGATCGAACGCGAACTGGGTGAGCAGCTTCCGCGGATCTGCTAGTGACCCCCACCCGCGAGCAGACGCATAATCGCACTGGCAGAGCCGTTTTCGTGCGATTTTGCGTCTGCTCGGCGCGCGGTGGCTACTTCTTCTTGCCGACCAGGGCATCCACCGGGTCGGGTGCGCCGTCGCGGTCCTTGACCACCCGGTAGGCCAGGTAGCCGACCACGAGGGTGGCGACGGTGAAGATCGGCGCGAAGTACTGCAGGAACAGCGAGTCACCGGCGGGGTTGTAGACCTCCTGGCGCGGCCAGCCGATGTTGATCACCAGCAGTCCGCCCATGACCACGGCGACCAGGTTCACCGGGATGCCCCATTTGCCCAGGTCCATCACCGGCGGTCCGTAGGACAGGCTGGTGCCCCGCAGCCGGTGGATGAGCGCGGGCACGGTGACCATCAGGTAGGCCAGGTAGACGATCACCACCGAGACCGAGGCGATCGCGGCGAACACGCTGGACTGGCCCAGGTTCACCAGCAGCACGCCGATAGCCAGCACGCTGACCGCGATACCGGTGATGACCGGGGTGCCGGTGCGCTTGTTGACCTTGGCCAGGAAGGTGCCGAACGGCAGCCGGTTGTCGCGGGCCATCGAGAACATCACCCGGGATGCCGACGCCTGGATAGCCAGCGTGGCCGAGAACATCGCAACGGCGACCAGGCCCAGCAGCGTCTTGCCCAGCCAGGTGTCGAGCTGGCTCTCGATCACCCACGCCATCCCGCCGGTGGCCAGGTCGTCACCGAGCGCCGGCGCGGACATCAATGCGGCCAGGATCATCAGACCGCCGCCGACGAAGGACACCAGAAGTGCGTTGACGATCGCCTTGGGGGCGGTGCGGCGAGGGTCCCTGGTTTCCTCGGAAAGCTCTGCGGCGCTGTCGAATCCGTACATCACGTAGGCCGCCATGAGCATCGAGGCCAGGAAGGCGGGCAGGTAGTGGATACCGCTGCCATGGCCGCCGGTGTCCAGGACTGCCTTGGCGGGGCTGCGCTCGGCGGTGAAGAACATCGCGGCGATGATCAGCACCACGCCGATGATCTCGATGGTGACACCGGTGACGGTGATACGGGCCATGAACTTGACCCCGGCGGCACTGATGATCGTGCACAGGATGATCGTGATGGAGCCCAGGATGATGCCGTTGGTGGCACCGTCGACCGACAAGGGGTCGATGTCGGTGCCGACCAGCTGGAAGCCGCTCCAGATCGGCGGCAGCACGGTCTGCATCGCGATCGCCAGTGCGGCAATGCTGACGATGTAGCCGATCAGCATGAACCAACCGGCGAACCAGCCGACCGCGTTGCCGGCCAGCCGCCGCGACCACTGGTAGATCGCCCCTGCGACGGGGAACTTGCCGGACAGTTCGGCGAACACCAGACACACGCAGAACTGGCAGACGAACACGATCGGCCAGGTGAAGAAGAAGGCCGGGCCGCCGAGCGCGAAGCCCAGCGGGAAGAAAGCGAATACTGTCGTCAGGATCGAGACGAAGGAAAAGCCCGAGGCGAACGCGGCATAGCCGCCGATACCGCGGTGCAGTTCCTGGGTATAGCCCAGCTCGGAGAGGGTGTCGGCGTCCTCCTGGGACGAGATCGCCGGATCGAAGGTTCTAGTCATGTGCGGGTACTCCTGGGAATCGGGGACGGCCGGATCGCCATTGACCCGGAGCGAATAACTGTCATGTGACAGAAATTTAGGTCAGGTGTTTGTCGGGGCGGTTTCGTCGACATCACATTCGCGTGACCAGTCCAAGGTCACCCGGGCCGCGGCCAACCAGGCGACAATCATGGTCATGCCCGCCGAATCGGAGTCCACCCGCGGCATCGTCGCGACCGTCGCCGAGATCGAGGCTGCCGCGGACGAGGCGACCCTGCGCGCGGCCGTGAAACGCGCCCAACAGGTGGTTGGCGCGGAACTGGCCCGGCACATGCCCACCCTGGCGCTGGCCGCCGGCTGGTCGGAGGCGATGCGCAGCACGGTCGCCACGGCCGCCCGGCTGGTCGCCACGACGGCCGAGGGGCCGCAGCCGCGCTGGACGTGGTTCGTCTCCGGCAGTGTGGGCCGCGGGGAAGCGGTGCCCGGGTCCGATGTCGAGACGCTGGTGGCGCTGGCCGACGATGTCGACGACGAGGGCAAAACCCACGCGTTGACGCTGGCCGCCGAGGTGCACGCGCTGCTCGAGGCGTGCGGGCTGCAACTGGACGACAACGGCGTGCTGGCCAGTCGGCTGCGGTTCTGCCGACGCGACGCCAGCTGGGCCGACGGTATCGAACGGTGGGCCGCCGAACCCGACCTGGATCGTGGGGTGGTGATGCTGGGCCTGCTGGCCGATGCCTGGAGTGTCACCGAGACCGAGCGCCACGAGCGACTGCGTCCACACGCGATCGCCGCCGCCCGTCGCCACCCGATCGCGCTCAAGTCGATGGTGCAGGACGCCACCTTTGTGCGCGCATCGATCCCGTCGCGGTTGCGCATCTTCGCGACCCAGGTGGACCGGGCCGATCTCAAGGCAGCGGTGATCGACCCGATCGTGAAGATCGCCCGCTGGGGCGCGCTGTCGGCGAACTCCGACGCACTGACGACCATGGAACGTCTCAACGACGCGGCCGCGGCCTCGGTACTCGAGACCGATGATGCGTCGAGCCTGCGGGATTGCTACGTGGCGCTGTCGCGGATCCGCTGGCGCCTGCGCACCCAGCCCTGGCTGGCGGGAACGCCGGTCGACGACGTGGTGTCGATGGCGGAACTGGCGCCCCAGGAACGGGCCACACTGCGCACGGTGTCCCGTGAGGTCAGCGGTATCCGGCGCAAGCTGAACTTCCTGTCCTCGATACCGCAGTGACGATGGATCCTCGCGACCGGCTCGCACCACACCTTCGTCACGGCCTGGAGCAAACCGTTGCCGCCCAGCGACTCGAGGGCTGGCGACCCGAGGACGCCCACCTCGCCGCCTTGGCCGAATTGCTCTCGGGGGAGCGCACATTCGCCGGATATCTCGCCGAGTATCGGGCGCACCATCCGCCGCCGCAGCCTGCGCGGCGGCGGATCCTGGCGCGGCGGCGGCCCTACCTGATCCCGGGGACGACGATGCTGCGCAACAACTTCGGCACCGAGGCCCCCGAGGTGCTGGCCGATCTGGAATTCGTCGCCACCGCCGGGCGCACCGCCCAGTGGCATCAGCATCTTGCCTCCGGTGCGGCCAGCGTCGCGGACCTCGACGTCTGCGCCGTGCACCAGCACGTGTTCGCCGACGTTTACGCCTGGGCCGGGCGGGTGCGGGTCACCGAGTTACGCCGCGGCGAGACGGTGTTCGCCTGGCAGGCCGACCTCGGAGCTGCGGTCGCCGAGCTGGACATCCGCGCCCGCAGCCTGCCCGGGGAGTTCGGCCCGCCCGACACCGCACGGTTGGCCTACGAGTTCGCCCGCTGGTATGCCGATTACAACCAGGTGCACCCGTTCCGGGAGGGCAACGGCCGCACCGGCACGCTGCTACTACACACTCTCGCCGCGCTGTGCGGTCACCGGCTGGACCTCTCCACGGTCAGCCGGGCGCAGTGGTACGCCGCCTCGCGCGACAGCATGCCGTTTCGGCGTGGGGGAGAGGCCAACCACCGGCCATTCCTTCCGGTATTCCTCAACGCCCTGTCGGCGGCTGAATAGCTATCTGGTCCAGCCGCTTTCAGTGCTTATTCGTGAGCTCTCAGTGGCGAGCCGGGTCGTTGGCGCCGCAGGTGCACCACTGGGCCGGCGGCACGGAACTCTTGACGTCGGCGACGTGTTCGCCGCAGCCGGCCCAGGTGGTCTTGTGGCAACTCGGGCATTCAACGGGATAGCACATGATCACTCCTCTGCTTCTGAAGGCTATGCGTGGGCGGTGTCTTTACGCGCGGCAATGGTCGCACGAACTCCTCCAGTGTAGGGTCATTATACCCCATGGGGTATTGTGCCGGCTGTGTTGCGGCATGGGCATGAATTTCTACGGCGTGCGGTTATACCCCTGCGGGTACGCTTGGACGTACGGAACCTCAGGAGGGTTGTCATGGTCGGAGACGAAGACGCCATCGCAGCGGTGCTCAACCGGCTGCGCCGCGCGCAGGGTCAGCTTTCGGGTGTCATCTCGATGATCGAGCAGGGCCGCGACTGCAAGGACGTCGTGACCCAGCTGGCCGCGGTGTCGCGGGCACTCGATCGGGCCGGCTTCAAGATCGTCGCCACCGGACTGCGCGAATGCGTCAGCGGAAGCGCGGCCAACGGCGGCACCCCGATGAACGAGGCCGAGCTGGAGAAGCTGTTCCTCGCGCTGGCTTGAACTACATCAACTCAAGGGGGAGTGACACATGGGTATCGCGCTGTCGACCACGGTGCGCGGATCCTTCGACGACACCGTCGCGCGGACCCGCGAGGCGTTGGCCGCCCAGGGATTCGGCGTACTGACCGAGATCGACATGAAGGCCACGTTCAGCAAGAAGCTGGGCGAGGCGGCCGGTGACGAACTCGGCGAGTACCTCATCCTCGGCGCCTGCAACCCGCCGCTGGCGCACCGCGCCGTCGGCATCGACCGCCAGATCGGCTTGCTGCTGCCCTGCAACGTCGTGGTGCGCACCGACCCGGACCATCAGGGATCGGTCGTCGTCGAAGCGATGAACCCCCAGCTGCTGGTCGAGGTCACCGCCGAGCCTGAATTGCGGGCGGTCGCCGACGAGGTGGGCGCCAAACTGCAGTCGGCGATCGACTCCCTCGGTGATTCCTAGATCCACCTGCGCCCACCGGGCCCTCGTCGTCGACGACGAGACCGCCCTGGCCGACGTCGTCGCCAACTACCTGGAACGCGAACACTTCGAGGTCGCCTCGGCCGGGACAGGGGAAGACGCGCTGCGGCTGGCCCGGGAGACCGACCCCGACGTGGTGGTCCTGGATCTGAGCCTGCCCGGAATCGACGGCATCGAGGTCTGCCGGCAGTTGCGGACGTTCTCCGACGCCTACGTGGTGATGCTGACTGCTCGGGACACCGAGGTGGACACCATCGTCGGACTGTCGGTGGGTGCCGACGACTACATGACCAAGCCGTTCAGCCCCCGCGAGCTGGTTGCCCGGGTGCAGGCGATGCTGCGGCGGCCGCGCACATCATCGGGCGGGTCAGCTGCCGTCGAACCGCCGCCGCGGGTCTTCGGGGATCTGCGCATCGACGTCGCCGGCCGCGAAGTGTGGGTGGGTCCGGAGGCGATCATGTTGACGCGCACGGAGTTCGACGTACTGGCCGCCTTGTCGGGTCGCCCTGGTCTGGTGTTCACCCGCCGTCTGCTGCTGGAAGCGGTTTGGGGCGACAACTGGGTGGGCAACGATCATCTGATCGACGTCCACATCGGCCATCTGCGCCGCAAGCTCGGCGATGATCCCGGGCGTCCGCGGTATGTGCTGACGGTCCGCGGAGTCGGCTACCGGATGGGCAGTGGCTGATGAGCCCAGAGGGCAGGTCGATGAGCCGCTCACGGGGGCTGGCCGGGCGGCTGTTGCTGGCCCAGGCACTGGTTCTCGTCGCATTCGCCGCGACGACCGCGGTGGTGGCGATCGTCGTCGGCCCGCCGCTGTTCCGCGAACACCTTCGGCGCGCCGGCATCCCGACCGACTCCCACGAGCAGTTCCACGCCGAGCAGGCCTACACCTACGCGACGGCGATTTCGGTCGCCGTCGCCGTCGCCGCCGCGGCGCTGACCGCGCTGGTGGTCACCTGGTACGTCAGCCGCCGCCTGCAGCGATCCCTCTCCGAGGTTGCGGCGGCGGCCAGCCGCATCGCCGACGGGCACTACGACGTCGCGGTGTCGCCGCCGCGGCTGGGCGCCGACTTCGACTCGCTGGCAGCCGCCTTCAATGCGATGGCGGCACGGCTGGAAGCTGTCGAGAGCACCCGCAAACAGCTGCTCGGCGACCTCGCGCACGAGATCCGAACTCCGGTGTCGGTTCTGCAGGCCTACCTCGAGGCAATTGAAGACGGCGTCAAACCTCTTGACGCCGAGTCGATGTCGGTGATGCGCGATCAGGCTGGGCGGCTGGTCAGACTGTCCGAGGACGTCAATGCGCTGGCGCAAGCCGAGGAGGTCAGGACGATCTCGCGCGGCCGGGTCGACGCCGAAACCTTTGTGGGCCGGGCGCTGCTGGCGGTGGCCGATCGTGCCACCGCCAGCGGTATCAGCCTGCACTCGAGCGTCGCCGCCGATGCCCGATGGCTGTGGATCGACGCTGACCGTCTCGGTCAGGTGGTCGGCAACCTGCTCGACAACGCGCTACGGCACACCCCCGCCGGCGGACGCATCGACGTCACGGTGCGCGCCGCCGACGGCATGACCGTGATCACCGTCGCCGACACCGGGGAAGGGATAGCGGCCGAGCACCTGCCGCACCTGTTCGAACGTTTCTACCGGGTGGACCCGGCCCGCGGCCGTACCCAGGGTGGAAGTGGCATCGGGCTGGCCATCGCGAAAGCACTCGTTGAGGCCCACGACGGACTGATCACCGTCCGCAGCAGCGGAGCGGGAACCGGCACCGTGTTCACCATCGAACTGCCGGGGGCCCCCACTCCCGTCGCGAGCTCGTAGTCGGCCGCGTCCTAGAGCGAGCTGAGGATCGTGTTCATCTGGTCGATCTCCTTCTGCTGACTCTGCGCGATCGACTTGGCCAGCGCTACGGTGGCCGGGTACTCGCCGGCACCGATCTCCTTCTGCGCCATGATGATTGCGCCCTGATGGTGCTGGATCATCTGAGTCAGGAACAGCCGGCTCGCCGCGGTGCCCTGCGCTTCGCGCAAGGCAGCCATATCCGCCTGGGACATCATCCCCATGCCCGCACCCATGTCGCCCATGTCGTGGCCGGGCATTCCCGGCATCCCCGGCATGTCATCCATTCCGCCCCCGGGCGTCATCGGCATCGAGGACACGCCCCACTGCGCCAACCATCCCTGCATCTGCTGGATCTCCGGCCCCTGTGCTGCCTTGATCTGATTGGCCAGTGTGACCACCCGTGGATCGATGCCCTGCTTGCCCAGAATGTCGTCGCTCATCTCGATCGCCTGCTGGTGGTGCGGGATCATCTGCTGGGTGAACATCACGTCGGAGTTGTTGTGCGCCGCCGTGTTCGGCGCCGTCGAACTCGCCGCCGCGCTGGCAGAAGCGGGGGCGCTGCCGGTCGCGGTGGTCTTGCCGGCGCCACCACATGCGGTCAACGTGATCAGTGCCGCCATGGCCACGCCTGCCACCGTCACGGAACGGGTGTTCATCGTGATGCTTCCTCTCACTCGGTGCGCACGACGAGGTGCCGTGCCTCTTGTCTCGAGGGTTGCCACCGTCATCCCGGCTTTCGCTAGACGTTCGATGAAGATCCGATAAAGGTCGCGGCGGCGGTGAACTCACTTGCGGCGCCTCGGCGGCGAGGTCTACCATCGGCGATCGTGCACAGCATGCGTCTCGTAGTAGCAACCCACAGCGGGGTCTGATCCGGACCGACCCCCCGCTGTGGGTCGGAAAGCTACGACGACGTCGGTCATCTCCACCTTCGACGAGAAGACCGCAGCATGAACCCCATCACCACCATCGCCGCCGAACGTTCACCGCAGTTCTGCGCCCCGTTGCCCCGTGGCGTGCGTGAGGACGCCGAAGCACTGTCCTGGGACGCGTTCACCGCGCGATACAGCCCCAGTGGCGGTCCGTTGCGGCTTGGCGCCTGGGAATCCGAGCAGACCGGCCGATCCTCGACCCGGCTGGGCCCGCAGGCGTGCACCTTCCGGGCCACCCTGGCAGTCGGCGACCGCATCGACACCGCCACCGTGCAGGCCAGCGGCCCGCTGGCTGCCCTGACTGCGATGCTCCACGAGCGGGGTATCGGCGTGGAGATGACGTCCTTCCACCAGTTGCGCTCCGGTAGCGCGGTGGCGACCTTCGTCCGCGGCGGCGACGGCCGAGCTCACCAGTGGGCGATGGGCTGGGCCGAGGACGCCACCCAGTCGGCGTTGCGCGCCGTCATCGCCTGCGCCAACCGGCTGCTCTCGACCGCCGAAACCGCCGATTGGGCGCGAAAAGCCGAGTAGATCAAGCCAATTCGTCGATCTCGGTGACCCGTCAGCGCAGCGGGCGCAACACGATCGGCATGCCGTCCATCGGCACCGGCATACCCGCGTAGTCGTAGTGCGGCTGGTAACCGGGGTGCGGCAGCTCCAGCCGGTAGCGGCGCAGCAGTCGGTGCATGACGGTTTTGATCTCCAGCTGACCGAACACCATCCCGATGCACTTGTGCGCACCGCCGCCGAACGGGGCGAAGGCGTAGCGGTGCCGCTTGTGCTCCGAGCGCGGCTCGGCGAAGCGGTCCGGGTCGAACTTCTCAGGATCGGTCCACAGCTCGGGCAGCCGGTGGTTGAGGCCGGGCCAGACGTTGACGTTGGTGCCGGCCGGGATGAAGTAGCCCAGCAGTTCGGTGTCGCGCACCGCTTGGCGAACGTTGAACGGCAGCGGGGTGACCATCCGCAGCGACTCGTTGATCACCAGGTCGAGTGTTTCCAGCTTCTCGAGCGCCTCGATGTCCAGCGGTCCGTCGCCGAGCCGGTCGGACTCCTCGCGGCAACGCTCCTGCCATTCTGGATTCGCGGCGAGCTGGTTGGCCATGGTGGTCAGCGTCGAGGTCGAGGTGTCGTGCGCCGCCATCATCAGGAAGATCATGTGGTTGACGATGTCGGCGTCGGTGAACTTGTTGCCGTCGTCATCGGCGGTGTGACACAACACCGTCAGCATGTCGGTGCCCTCGGCGTTGCGGCGTTCCTTGAGCCGCTCGACGAAGTAGTCCTCGAGCACCTTGCGGGCCTGCAGTCCGCGCCACCACTTGAACGGCGGAACGGCCGTGCGGATGATCGCGCCGCCGGCGCGAGTCGTCATCGTGAAGGCCTGGTTCACCTTGGTCACCAGCTCGTGATCCGAGCCGGGCTCGTGGCCCATGAACACCACCGAGGCGATGTCGAGGGTCAGTTCCTTGACGGCCGGGTGGAACAGGAAACGCGGATCGCTGGTGGCCCACTCGCTGGCGATGACGGCCGAGGCCACCCGGTCGATGTGCTCGACGTAGCCGGACAGCCGGGTGCGGGTGAACGCCTCCTGCATGATGCGCCGGTGGAACATGTGCTCGTCGAAGTCGAGCATCATCAGGCCGCGGTTGAAGAACGGGCCGATGACCGGGTGCCAGCCCTTCTGGGAGAAGTCCTTGTTCTTGTTGGAGAAGACCGCCTGGGTGGCGTCCGGCCCCAACGCGGTCACTGCGGGCAGGGCGGGGGAGTAGGCGTAGTGGATCGGCCCGTACTTGCGGTACACCTGCAGCAGGTAGTCGGGGCCACCGCGGAAGGTTTCGATCATGTGGCCCAGCAGCGGTAGGCCGGAATCGCCCATCACAGCCTTGAGGTCGCTGCCCGCCGGCGGCTCGGCCAGCACGAACTGCGGCCAATCCCGCTCCCGCAGGCGCTTCTCCACCGTTCCCATGCCGGGAATGGTGTTCAGCGTCGGGGTGAGGCGGCGCTTCGCCTGGTCCAGCAGGTAATGGGGGGTACTGATCGTGGCCATCAACGCTCCTGAGGGAAAGGACGGTCGGAAGAGATCATGCGGACCGCCCGGTGTGGTCGGTACCTGGGGTAGCACCATCCTCACCGCGTGACTTGACGTGTGTCAAGTTTCACTTCGGGCGCGGCGTGGTGCAAGGTGAACGGGTGACCACGCAGCAGCACCCCGTCGAGGCGCCCCGTCGCCGCGGCGACAAGCAGCGGCATGCGATCGTCCAGGCCGTTCGTGAGCTCCTGGAGGAGAAGCCGTTCTCCGAGCTGTCGGTGAGCATGATCAGCGACCGAGCCGGGGTGGCTCGCTCGGGCTTCTACTTCTACTTCGACTCGAAGTACGCGGTGCTGGCTCACCTCGTCGGGGAAGCCGGCCAGGAACTCGACGACCTCACCCACTCGTACGCCCCGCGCGGTCCGGAGGAGACGCCGACCGCCTTCGCCGAGCGCATGGTCCGCAGCGCGGCGGCGGTGTACGCCCACAACGACCCGTTGATGAAGGCGTGCAATGCCGCCCGCCACACCGACGCCGAGATCCGGGAGATCCTCGACAACTACAACGAGGCCGTCGTCGCCCAGATCGTGCCGATCGTCGAAGCCGAGATCCGCAATGGCACCGCCGATCCCATCTCCGACGATCTCCCGCGCCTGGTCCGAACACTGGTGGCCACCACCGGGTCAACCCTGTCTGGCGAGTCCGCGTTCCTGGGGCCGGACCACGATATGGATGCCGCCGTGCGGATCCTGGAGAAGCTGTGGCTGCGTTCCCTATGGGGCGGACAGGTCGGCGGTTGAGCCGATGACCGGCGATTTCGCAGGCAAGAAGGTGCTCGTCACCGGCGCGGCCAGCGGCATCGGCCGTGCGACCGCGCTGCGGCTGGCCCGCAAGGGCGCCGAGTTGTATCTGACCGACATCAATGCCGACGGGCTGGCGGCGGCGGTCGCTGACGTGCGTGCGCTCGGTGCCACGGTGGGCGAATACCGCGCCCTGGATATCTCCGATTACGACTCCGTCGCCCACTTCGCCGCCGATATCCACACCCGCCACGGCGCGATGGATGTGGTGATGAACGTCGCCGGCATCTCCGCATGGGGGACCGTCGAACAGCTGACGCATCAGCACTGGCGGTCGATGATCGACGTCAACCTGATGGGACCGATCCACGTGATCGAGACGTTCCTGCCGCCGATGGTGGCCGCGGGGCGGGGCGGTCATCTGGTCAACGTCTCCTCGGCGGCCGGTCTGGTGGCGCTGCCCTGGCATGCCGCCTACAGCGCCAGCAAGTTCGGGCTGCGCGGTCTGTCCGAGGTGTTGCGCTTCGACCTGGCCCGCCACGACATCGGGGTGTCGCTGGTAGTGCCGGGCGCGGTCGACACACCGCTGGTCCAGACGGTGCACATCGCCGGGGTGGACCGGGAACATCCCACGGTGCAGCGCTGGGTCAAGCTGTTCAGCGGTCACGCGGTCACCGCCGACAAGGTGGCCGCCTGCATCCTGGTGGGGGTGGCCAAGAATCGATTCCTGATCTACACCTCACCGGACATCCGCGCCCTCTACGCGTTCAAGCGGTTGGCCTGGCGGCCTTACAGCGCGGCGATGACGCGGGTGAACGTCCTGTTCACCCGCGCGCTGCGGCCGCGCGGTGCCCGGCCGCTGCCGCCAGCCTGAATCTCACTGCAGCGCAGCCAATTCCAGGCGCACACCCAAAAGCCGTACCGGCCGGTCGAGCTCGAACAGGTCGAGCACCCGCAATGCCAGTGCGGTGATGACGTCCCGGTCGGTGCCGGGTTCGTCGAGTTTGCGGATCTTGGTCCGGGTGTAGAAGGTGTGGGTGCGCACCGTGACCGCCACCCTCGCGACGACGCGGCCCGCGGCTACCACCTCGGTCAGTGCCCGGTCGGCCAGGTCCACGACGGCGCGGTCCATCTCGGAACGGTCGGTGAGATCCTGCGGGAAGGTGATCACGTGGCTGCGCGAGCGGGGAACCCAAGGCTGCGCGCTGACCGTCGCGTCTCCGCCGCCCTTGGCCAGCAGGAGTAGCCAGAGCCCGGTGCGCGGACCGAAGGTCGTGGTGAGCAGTTCGGCGTCGGTGTTCGCCAGCTGCCGGACCGTGGTGATCTCCAGTGCGGCAAGCTTTTTGGCGGTCTTGGGCCCGACGCTCCAGAGTGCGTCGACCGGGCGTTCGCCCATGACGTCCATCCAGTTCGCGTCGGTGAGGAGATAGATGCCGTCGGGCTTACCGAACCCGGTGGCCACCTTGGCGCGCTGTTTGTTGTCGCTGATGCCCACCGAACACACCAGCCCGGTCGCTGCGGCGATCTCGGTGCGGATCTGCTCGGCCAGCGCCGCCGGATCGGCGACACGGGCGCCGACGTACGCCTCGTCCCAGCCCCACACCTCGACGGGGTGGCCCAGATCGCGCAGCACCCCCATCACCTGATCGGAGGCCTCGTCATATGCGGGAGGATCCGACGGTAGGAAGGTCGCGTCCGGGCAGCGTCGCGCTGCAGCGCGCAACGGCATGCCGGCGTGCACGCCGAAGGCCCGGGCCTCGTAGGAGGCGCAGGTCACCACCTTGCGCGCCTCGGTGGGATCACCGCTGCCGCCGACGATGACGGGCAGTCCCACGAGTTCAGGGTGGCGGCGCAGTTCAACCGAGGCCAGGAACTGGTCGAGGTCCACATGCAGGACCCAGTCGCGAGGTTCGGGTCCGGTCACTTCCCGCACAGCTTGGTCGCGACGCTGTCCCAGGCGTCAGCGAGGTTGTCCAGCGTCCGACCCGAATGGCCGAGCTCCCGGGTGACGTAGTCGGGGTCCAGCAGCGCCAGCAGGGCGTCGGCCTGGGCATCGAGGTCGCCGGTGCTGCCGGCCGACTCGAGAAGAACCCGGATATGGGTGCGCATGACGGCGAACGGCGCGCTGTAGCGAGCATCGGGGTCACGGTTGGTTTCGGAGAGCAGTTCGCGGTGAGCCCGAACGAACGTGAGCCGCTCGCGACCGAAGGCCAGTAGCCGTTGTAGCGGCGGGGCATCGGGACCCAGCGGCGGCGGCCCGAACAGGTAGGCCTGCTGCATTGCGCGTTCGTCCTCGTCGAGCAGCACCATCATCAGGCCCGCGCGACTGCCGAATCGGCGGAACAGCGTCCCCTTGCCGACCCCCGCGGCCGAGGCGATGTCGTCCATCGAGACCGCCTCGGTGCCGTGTTCGGCGATGAGGGTACGGGCCGCTTCGAGCAGCAGCAGGCGGTTGCGCGCGGCATCGCCCCGCTCTTGGGGCGGGGAGATGGGCAACCCACCCACGCCGTTGACCGCTGTCACATCCGCCACTTTAGCTCAGAGTGGAATTAATCGGACCGCGGTCCGGTTAACTCGTGCGAAGATCCGAACACCTACGGAAGGAACAGACATGGCGGATATCAAGGTTCTGGTACTGGTTGGCAGCTTGCGGGCGGCATCGGTCAATCGTCAACTGGCCGAAGTTGCGGTCGAGTCGGCCCCCGAAGGCGTGGCACTGACCATCTACGAGGGGCTCGGTGACGTGCCCTTCTACAACGAGGACCTCGATACCGAGGACGCTCCGGCCGCGGTGGCCGACCTGCGCGCGGCGGCTGCTGAGGCCGACGCCACCCTGGTGGTCACTCCCGAATACAACGGCAGCATCCCCGGCGTGCTGAAGAACGCCATCGACTGGCTGTCGCGCCCGTACGGCGACGGCGCGCTGAAGGACAAGCCGCTGGCGGTTATCGGCGCCGCGCTCGGCCAGTACGGCGGCGTGTGGGCACATGACGAGACCCGCAAGTCGTTCGGCATTGCCGGCCCCCGCGTGGTCGAGTCGATCAGCCTGTCACTGCCGACGCCGACCTTCGACGGCAAGCACCCGCGCGAGGTCGCCGAGGTGGCCGCCGCCGTGCGTGACGCCGTCGGCAAGCTCGCCGCCGAGGTGGGCTGACCCTGATCCTGCCGAAGCCGCCGGTGAGTCGCAGCGACTCGCCGGCGGCTTTGCTGTTTGTGCGGGCCCGGCTGCCGGGGCCGTCCAGATCTGTCGGTGCCCGGTGATAGACCAGGGGTGCGGGTTGCCGGATCGGCGTGTTGTGACCTGCGACACGCCGCATGGGAGGGTGGCGGAGGGCTTACGACCTGGGAATTTCAAAATTGTTATTCAGAACATGTTGTAGCTCTTCTGGTTGTCGGCCACTAGGTGTAGTGTCTGGGAAGCCGAAAGGCCACAAGATTCACAGGTTCGCCGGAGTGCTGGAAACGGGACGCAAGTGCCGATCCGCACCACTCCATCAGCCGGGAATCCAGGGGTCCGCAGGCGTGCTGAATATCCGTGAGTGCCTGCGCACAGCCAGTCCCGTGACCGACTTGAGTCAATCTCCACGTTTCGCTGAGGAGCCATACCGAAGATGACCATCACCGTGTACACCAAGCCCGCGTGCGTGCAGTGCAACATGACCTACAAGGCCCTCGACAAAGAAGGTCTGGCCTACGAGGTCGTCGACATCAGCGAGGATGCCGAGGCCCGCGACTACGTGATGGCCCTGGGCTACCTGCAGGCCCCGGTCGTCATCGCCGGCAGCGATCACTGGTCGGGCTTCCGTCCGGACCGGATCAAGGCGCTCGCCGGCGTCGCGGTGAGCGCCTGACCACCTGGGCCTTACTGGGGGAACGTGATGAGTCCGGATGGCGGCCCGCTCCACCAGGGCCCGGCGCGACTGGTGTACTTCTCCAGCGTTTCGGAGAACACCCATCGCTTCGCGGTCAAGCTGGGTCTGCCTGCCATCCGGATTCCACTGCACGAGCGCATCGAAGTTGAGCGCCCGTACGTCCTGCTGCTGCCGACCTACGGCAAGGGCCGTGGCGACAGCCCGACCCTCGACGCCAAGGGGTACGTGCCCAAGCAGGTCATCGCGTTCCTGAACAACCCGCACAATCGGTCCCTGATCCGCGGCGTGATCGGGGCCGGCAACACCCAATTCGGTGCCGAGTATTGCTTTGCGGCCACGTTGGTCGCACACAAGTGCAAGGTGCCGGTGCTACACCGCTTCGAAATGATGGGAACCGCAGAGGACGTGGAAGCCGTCCGTGCGGAACTGGCTGAATTCTGGAAGGACGAGGACACGTGCCACCAACGGTCACAGCTGCTGAGCCTGTAGCCCCGACGCACGCGTTGCCGGGGGAGACTGACTACCACGCGCTCAACGCGATGCTGAATCTGTACGACAAAGACGGCAAGATTCAGTTCGACAAGGACGTTCTGGCGGCTCGCGAGTACTTCTTGCAGCACGTCAACCAGAACACCGTCTTCTTCCACAATCAGGACGAGAAGCTCGACTACCTGATCCAGAAGGATTACTACGAGCGCGAGGTGCTCGACCAGTACTCCCGCAATTTCGTCAAGACGCTGCTCGATCGCGCCTACGCCAAGAAGTTCCGGTTCCCCACCTTCCTGGGCGCGTTCAAGTACTACACCTCCTACACGCTGAAGACCTTCGACGGGAAGCGCTACCTCGAGCGCTTCGAAGACCGTGTGGTGATGGTGGCGCTGACGCTGGCCGCCGGTGACACGACCCTGGCCGAGAAGCTGGTCGACGAGATCATCGACGGCCGATTCCAGCCGGCCACCCCGACCTTCCTCAACTCGGGCAAGAAGCAGCGCGGCGAACCGGTGAGTTGCTTCCTGCTGCGCATCGAGGACAACATGGAGTCCATCGGTCGTTCGATCAACTCCGCGCTGCAGCTGTCCAAGCGCGGCGGCGGAGTGGCGTTGCTGCTCACCAACATTCGTGAGCACGGCGCCCCGATCAAGAACATCGAGAACCAGAGCTCGGGCGTCATCCCGATCATGAAGCTGCTGGAAGACTCGTTCTCCTACGCCAACCAGCTCGGTGCCCGCCAGGGTGCCGGTGCGGTCTACCTGCACGCGCATCACCCCGACATCTACCGCTTCCTGGACACCAAGCGGGAGAACGCCGATGAGAAGATCCGCATCAAGACGCTCTCGCTGGGTGTGGTGATTCCCGACATCACGTTCGAGCTGGCGAAGAAGAACGAGGACATGTACCTGTTCTCGCCGTATGACGTCGAGCGCGTGTATGGCGTTCCGTTCGCCGACATCTCGGTCACCGAGAAGTACCACGAGATGGTCGACGACGCCCGGATCCGCAAGACCAAGATCAAGGCCCGCGAGTTCTTCCAGACGCTGGCCGAGCTGCAGTTCGAATCGGGCTACCCCTACATCATGTTCGAGGACACGGTGAACCGGGCCAACCCGATCGAGGGCAAGATCACCCACAGCAACCTGTGCTCGGAGATCCTGCAGGTGTCGACGCCCTCGTTGTTCAACGAGGACCTGTCGTATGCCAAGGTGGGCAAGGACATCTCCTGCAACCTGGGCTCACTGAACATCGCCAAGGCCATGGATTCGCCGGACTTCGCGCAGACCATCGAGGTGGCCATTCGCGGCCTGACCGCGGTGAGCGACCAGACACACATCTGGTCGGTGCCGTCGATCGAACAGGGCAACAACGACTCTCATGCCATCGGGCTCGGGCAGATGAACCTGCACGGATACCTTGCGCGGGAACGGATCTTCTACGGATCCGAAGAAGGTATCGACTTCACCAACATCTACTTCTACACGGTGCTGTATCACGCGCTGCGGGCGTCGAACAAGATCGCCATCGAGCGCGGCTCAGCGTTCAAGGGCTTCGAGAAGTCGAAGTACGCCAGTGGTGAGTTCTTCGACAAGTACACCGAGCAGGTGTGGGAGCCGGCCACCGAGAAGGTGCGCCAACTGTTCGCCGACGCCGGGATCCGTATCCCCAATCAGGACGACTGGCTGCGGCTGAAGGAGTCGGTGCAGAAGCACGGCATCTACAACCAGAACCTGCAGGCGGTTCCGCCGACGGGCTCGATCTCCTACATCAACCACTCCACCAGCTCGATCCACCCGGTGGCGTCCAAGGTCGAGATCCGCAAGGAAGGCAAGATCGGCCGCGTCTACTACCCGGCGCCCTACATGACTAACGACAACCTGGAGTACTACCAGGACGCGTACGAGATCGGCTACGAGAAGATCATCGACACGTATGCCGCGGCCACTCAGCATGTGGACCAGGGGCTTTCGCTGACCTTGTTCTTCAAGGACACCGCCGACACCCGCGAGGTCAACAAGGCGCAGATCTACGCCTGGCGCAAGGGAATCAAGACGCTCTACTACATCCGGCTTCGCCAGATGGCGCTGGAGGGGACTGAAGTGGAGGGTTGCGTCAGCTGCATGCTGTAAGCTGACCTAAGTAAGTCGACGAATAAGGCCAGGGATACGCCATCCCTGGCCTCATTCGTGTGGGACGGGCGCGTGGTGCGTTGACACAGAACTGAGATCGAGAATTCCGCGAATTGTTCGCTCTCAGTTCTGGTTCAACGTTCCGCTTGCTTGCCACAGAGTAGATAACCGAGCGCCCCGGCGAGAATCGCGAACTTGATCGAGGCTGCGACGTGGGCACGGCGCGCGTTCAACGCGATGTCTCGCCGGTCGAGGACACGGATCAGCGCAACTCCCTCGACCGCATCGCCTGCCACCGCAACGGCGGCCAGGGCTGGTAGCCATGCTGGGTGACCGCGACGTCGACGGCGACGGTCGATCAGCAGGCCCAACAGAATTCCGTAACTGGTCATGTATCCGAAGTCGAGCCACATGGACTGACGCGCTGCGCGTTGCCCAGTTTCGCCCCACTGAGCCATGATGGCCTCGGCTTTGGCGGCGGTGCCGGCCAGTTCGAACGGGATGATTCCTGGACCGCCGGTCGCCTGCATCTGACGATCCAGTCGAAGCATCACCGCCGAGTAGGTCACGTAGCCTACGGTGGCTACCGCGATCCGGTTCCTGCACACAAAGCCCATGGGCATAGCCGTCAGCCTATCGGCGTAACGGGTGCGTGACGCTGTTTTACCTGGTCAACACACGTTGTCGAGATACTGGCTGACATGACCGAGTTGACGCATGTTCCGGCCACCACATCGGCGGCCGACCTCGCCGACCATCTGCGCCGCGACGGTTACGTCATCATCGACAACCTGGTCCCAGAGTCGTTGATGGACAGCATCACTGATGAACTATGCCCCTATCTGGATTCCAGCCCGACGGGCTACAACGCGATGATCGGTACCAAGACCCGGCGTACCGGTGCGCTTGTCGCCCGCTCACCGGCATGTCGCACGCTGATCCAGAACCCCACCATCCTCGGTGTATGCCAGGACTTCCTGGGGCACGCCAGTACGTTCCAGCTGATGCTGACCCAGGTGATCTCGATCGAACCCGGTGAGTCGGACCAGGCATTGCATCGCGACCAAAACGCCTTCGACTTCTATCCCTTTCCCGACGACTACCACGTGCAGTGCAACACGCTGTGGGCGATGACGGACTACACCGCCGAGATGGGGGCCACCCGGGTGGTGCCGGGCAGCCAGATTGGCGACCAGAAGCCCACCGACTACGCCGACGACGAATGCCTGCAGGCCGAGATGTCGCGCGGCTCGGTGCTGCTCTACACCGGCAAGATCGTCCACAGCGGCGCCGCAAACCGCAGTCACACGGTGCGCCGCGCGATCAACGTCAACTACTGCGTCGGATGGGTGCGTCAGGAGGAGAACCAATTCCTCTCGGTGCCAACGGAAGTCGCTCGCACACTCGACGACGACCTGCTGAAGCTGATCGGCTATCAGGAGGGCGCGTGGGCTATGGGGTACTTCCGCGACTTCGAGGACCCGCTGCGCGCCATCCGCGGTGACGCCGTCGGCTACGGCTTCGACGCGGCCAAGCTCACCGGCAATGCCAGCGCGGCTTACGCAGACCAGATCACGCACAGCCAGTGATCTGCGTGACGTAACTGGCCACTGGTGGCCGACAGCGGTTAACTGAACGGATGACCGCCGTGATGCCCGCTGCGTTCATCGGCCACGGCAGCCCGATGAACGCCCTGGAGACCAACCGCTACACCCAGGCGTGGCACGCGTTCGGGCAGTCGGTACTTGGGTCGCACGGCGCACCGCGAGCCATCCTGGCGATCAGCGCGCACTGGTACATCAACGCCACCGCCGTCACCGCGATGGCCCGTCCCCGCACCATTCACGACTTCTACGGCTTCCCGCCAGAGCTCTTCGAGATGCAATACCCCGCACCGGGTCTGCCGGAGCTCGCCGACGAGATCGCCGACGTGGTCCAGCCCACCTGGGTGGGCGCCGACGTCGACAGCTGGGGTATCGACCACGGCACCTGGTCGGTGCTGGCGCACGCCTTCCCGGATCACTCGGTGCCGGTGGTGCAGCTGTCGATCAATGCCTACAAGTCATTGGACTACCACCTCGAACTCGGTGCCAAGTTGGCGCCGCTGCGCGCACGCGGCGTCCTGATCGTCGGTAGCGGAAACGTGGTGCACAATCTCGGTGCGATGCAACCGTCGATGGGGGAGTTGGGTTTCGACTGGGCTCAGCGGTTCGACGACGTCGCTCGCGCTCAGATCCTCGATGACCCCGCGCAGGCGGCCCGCCTGCAGGGCGACGCCGACTACCGGGCTGCCGCACCCACCCCGGATCACTTCATCCCGCTGCTGTACTTCGCCGGCCTCGCCGCCGCGCAGGACGACACCGCCACGGTGCTCACTGACGGCTGCGAGTGGGGCTCACTGTCGATGACGTCGTACGCCCTGAGCTGACGGCAGTCAGCCCAGCAGCTCGGACCAGAACGGCACAACCTTCTCAGCTTGTCCGCCCTCGCCCTCGATATAGGCCAAAAGATCTGCGGCGCAGCACTTTACCTCGGATTGATAGACTGAGAGCACGGGATTGCCGGAGCTGCCATGACCGGAAGGCAGATAGCAGTTCCCGTGTACCGGCACCAGTTGCGGCACCCGCTCGAGCTGATAGCGCGCGCTGCGCAACGCGTCTTTCATCCGCGCCGGCCGCACACCCCATCCCTCGAACCAGAAATCGCGCCACTCGACGGCGAACAGGATTCCCTCGGCCGGCAACTGCAGCCGCTGCTGCAGAGTCCGCCGCGGCGCATTCCGCCAATCGGGCCAGGAGTCCCCGAGCGGCAGGCCAGCTGACAGAAACGCCCGATGGTCGTCGGCGAACTCGAAACCGAACTCGGCTTCGATGCCCGTGAACTCGGCGTCGGTGAGTCCCGGGGTCAGCGTCTCGCCGCGGTCACCGAGCATGTGTGCGGTTTAGGTGTGCGACGGGCTCTGCTGCTTCTTGTACAGCGACTTCAACAGGAAATCGCGAAAGGTGTGGTTGTCGAGCAGCTTCAGGCCCGTCCCGGCGACCTGGGGGTAGCCGGCCAGCTTGTTGAAGAAGCGGCCGCGCTTGTACTCCCGGCCCCAGGCGGCTTCCATCCGCAGCTGGTAGTTGGTGAAGTCGTCGGGTCCGCCGTTCTCCAGCGCAGCGATCGCGCACTCGCCGGCGGCCAAGCCGGACTCCAGAGCCTTGGAGATGCCCGCGCCGGACACCGGTTTGCCCGCGCCCAGCGAGTCGCCGGTGAACAGCACTCCCGGACGCCACGGCGGCCACGCGGTGAAGCCCATCGGCAATCGCCAGGCCCGCACGGTCTTGTTCTTCTTCAACTCCTCGACCGAGGGCAGCTCCCACTCGCGCGGCAGGCTGGCCAGGAAGTCGCCGAAGAAGTGGGTGGCGTTGATCGACTGCCAGTTCTTGTAGCTGTTGACGTAGCCGAGGCCGATGTTGAACCGGCCGCCACCCATCGGGAAGATCCAGCCGTAGCCGGGCAGCTGGTCCCCCTGGAACAGCAGCTTGAGGTAGATCTCGAAGCGGTCGGAATCCGGCCGGTTGGCATGCATCTCCGAGCGGATCGCGATCGCGGAGTAGCCGTTGTAGTCCGAGTCGATCTTCAGCGCGCGCTTGATGGGGGAGTAGGCGCCGTCGGCCGCGATAACCGCGTCGCCGAGGACTTTCTCTCCGCTCTTGAGGACGACACCGACGACGCGGCCCCGCTCGTCGAATTCCGGCCCGGCGACCTCGGCGCCCTGGCGGACGACGGCGCCCGCGGACTCGGCGTGCTTGAGCAGCAGCGTGTCCAGTTCAGTGCGGCTGGCGGTGTGCCCGTGATCGGGCATACCGGGGCGCTTGGGGAACGACAGATCCCATTCCGACGGCGAATACACCGTCACGCCGCTGATGCGGTGGAACTGCGACACCTCGTGGGCCAGGCCCATCTTCTGCAGGTAGCTGACGGCGCGGGCGGTCAGGCCGTCGCCGCAGGGTTTGTCTCGGGGAAACTCGGCCTTGTCCAAGACCACCACTTTGGCGCCGGTCTGCGCGGCCTGCCACGCAGCGGCAGATCCCGACGGACCGCCGCCGGCAATCACCAGGTCGAATCGCTCGGTCACAACTCCCCGTCTCACTATTTGGCCCGACTCGTCCGATGCTAGCCGAGACCGGTGAACTGCTCGCGCGGGGAAAGCCCGCCCAATGCGGACGAAATGGTGACCTCGCAAACAGTCTGTCCTGGTCAGCCGATACCTGCGGGTACAGTGCATGACGTGCGCAGAGTGACACGATCGCGGCCGGGGGGCGATTCGGGCAAGGTCGACGCGCGCAGCGAACGCTGGCGTGAGCACCGCAAGAAGGTGCGTGCCGAGATCGTCGACGCCTCCTTCCGGGCCATCGACAAGCGCGGCCCCGAGGTCAGCCTGCGTGAGATCGCCGAGGAAGCCGGCACCGCGAAGCCGAAGATCTACCGGCATTTCAAAGACAAGTCCGATCTGTTCGCCGCGATCGGCGCCCGGCTGCGCGACATGCTGTGGGCCGCGATCTTCCCGAACGTCAACTTCGCCACCGATCCGGTCCGTGAGGTGGCGCATCGCAGTGTCGCGGAGTACGTGAACCTGGTCGACCAGCATCCCAACGTGCTGCGGTTCATGCTGCAGGGCCGTTTCCCCGAGCAGTCCGAGTCGACGGTGCGGGCGCTGAACGAGGGGCGCGAGATCACCATGGGCATCGCCGAGATGTTCAACCACGAGCTACGGGAAATGGAGCTCGACCCGGCGGCGCTGCAGTTGGCCGCCGCGGCGACCTTCGGTTCGGCGTCGGCGGCTACCGATTGGTGGCTGGGCCCGGAGCCGTCGAGTCCTCGCCGTATGCCGTCGGAGGATTTCGTCAATCATCTGACCACGATCATGCTGGGCACCATCAACGGCACCGCCGAGCTGTTGGGGATCGAACTCGACCAGAACAGGCCCATCCGCGACGCGGTACCGCGCCGCGCGGCCGTCAGCTGACCCACACCCTTAGCCGATACCGGCGGTATTGGGTACTTTGGTGGGATGACCGTCGTCGCCCCGCAGGATTCCGCCGCGTCCACCGCCGCGCCGGTGCACACTCGCGCGCTCGTCATCGGTACCGGGTTCTCCGGGTTGGGGATGGGTATCGAACTGCAGCGCCGGGGCGTCGACTTCCTGATCCTGGAGAAGGCCGACGGGATCGGCGGCACCTGGCGCGACAACACCTACCCGGGGTGCGCGTGTGACATCCCGGCACATCTCTATTCGTTCTCCTTCGAGCCGAAGGCGGACTGGAGCCACATGTGGTCCTTCCAGCCCGAGATCCTGGCCTATCTGGAAGGCGTCACAGACAAGTACGGACTGCGCCGCTACATCCGTTTCGGCGCCCACGTCGACCGGGCGCATTGGGATGAGGCCGAGTACCGCTGGCACGTCTTCACGAAGGACGGTCAGGAATATGTCGCACAGTTCCTCATTTCCGGTGCCGGCGCCCTGCACATCCCGTCGATTCCCGACATCGACGGTCTCGACGAGTTCGGTGGTGCGGCCTTTCACTCCGCGCAGTGGGACCACAGCGTCGACCTGACCGGCAAGCGCGTTGCCGTCGTCGGGACCGGCGCCAGCGCCATCCAGATCGTGCCGCAGATCGTCGACCAGGTCGGCCAGCTGCAGCTCTACCAGCGCACTCCGGCGTGGGTACTGCCGCGCAGCAACGACGCGATCCCGGCCCGGCTGCGTGCGGCCTTCGCCACGGTGCCCGGAACCCGCGCGGCGCTGCGGACCGGCATCTACTGGTTCCAGGAGGCGCTCGGTTTTGCGATGACCAAGCGGCCCGAACTACTCACCCTCGGCGAGCTGGCCGGCAAGTGGAACATCCGCCACCAGGTCCGTGATCCGGAGCTGCGCCGCAGGCTCACTCCGAACTACCGGGTCGGCTGTAAGCGGGTGTTGTTCTCCGACAAGTACTTCCGGGCTATTGACCGGCCCAGGTCCGAGCTGGTGACCGACCGGATCGCCCGCATCACCGCGGACGGGATCGTCACCGCCGACGGCGTCGAGCGAGCGGTCGACGTCATCGTGTTCGCCACCGGCTTCCACGTCACCGACTCCTACACCTACGTCGACGTCAAGGGGCCCGGCGGCGAGGATCTGGTGGATCGGTGGAACACCGAGGGCGTGCAGGCACACCGCGGCATCGCGGTGGCCGACATGCCGAACCTGTTCTTCCTGTTGGGACCGAACACCGGGCTGGGGCACAACTCGGTGGTGTTCATGATCGAGTCGCAGATCGGCTATGTCGGGCAGGCGATCGCCGCTGTCGACAAGGCCGGCGCTCAGGCGCTGGCGCCGACGCGCGCGGCCCAAGATGCGTTCAACGACGAACTGCACCAAGCGCTGGAGCGCTCGGTGTGGAACACCGGCGGTTGTAGCAGCTGGTACCTCGACGAGCACGGCAAGAACCGCACGCTGTGGAGCGGGATGACGTGGCAGTACTGGCTGGCGACGCGTTCGCTCAAACGATCGGAATACCGGTTCTCCGGGGTGGGCCGACGGCGGCGGTTCGGGCTACGGCGGCGGGCCGCGGCGAACTGAGCCACCCCGACACGCCGAGTGTCGTCGCGGCGGGCTGCCGACCTGTGCGTTCGAGATCGGCGAAACACAACTTGTTGTGCTGCCACGTGTTGTCCGACCCCAGGGGTAGTGTTTTGGGCGTCAGCCGGAAACGGACAAAACATCGTGGTGAAGTGGGGTTTCGGTGAGCGATGGTGCGAAGCTGATCGACCGGGCGACGGCGATCAACTGGAACCGTGTCATTGACGAGAAGGACGCCGAGGTCTGGGACCGGCTGACCGGCAACTTCTGGTTGCCCGAGAAGGTGCCGCTGTCCAACGACATGCCGTCGTGGAACACCCTCACCGACGCCGAGAAGCAGCTGACGATGCGGGTGTTCACCGGCCTGACGCTGCTCGACACCATCCAGAGCACGGTCGGCTCGGTCAGCATGATTCCCGATGCGCTGACGCCCCACGAAGAAGCGGTGCTGACCAACATCACGTTCATGGAGTCGGTGCACGCCAAGAGCTACAGCTCGATCTTCTCCACCCTGTGCTCGACGGCCGAGATCGACGAGGCCTTCCGCTGGTCGGAGGAGAATGTCAATCTGCAGCGTAAGGCGCAGATCATCCTGGACTACTACCGCGGCGACGACCCGCTCAAGCGCAAGATCGCCTCGGTGTTCCTGGAGGCCTTCCTGTTCTACTCCGGCTTCTACCTGCCGATGTACTGGTCGAGCCGGGCCAAGCTCACCAACACCGCCGACCTGATCCGTTTGATCATCCGCGACGAGGCGGTGCACGCCTACTACATCGGCTATAAGTTCCAGAAGGGCTACGCGACCCAGAGCGACGAGCGTAAGCAGGACCTCAAGGACTACGCCTACGAGCTGCTGTTCGCGTTGTACGAGAACGAGATCGAGTACACCCAGGATCTCTACGACGCGGTCGGGCTCACCGAGGACGTCAAGAAGTACCTGCGCTACAACGCCAACAAGGCGCTGATGAACATGGGCTTCGAGGCGCTGTTCCCCAAGGACGAGACCGAGGTGAACCCGGCCATCCTGTCGGCGCTCTCACCCAATGCCGATGAGAACCACGACTTCTTCTCCGGTTCGGGGTCGAGCTACGTGATCGGCAAGGCCGTGGTCACCGAGGACGAGGACTGGGACTTCTAAGGTTTCAGTCCGCGGCGGCTGTCAATACTTCCAGGCTGACAGCACGTCGATATTGCGCTGACCCGCGGGCCCGAAGATCTTGAGGTCTGCCTCCGACCTGTAGGGCTGCCAATCATCATCTGGCACACCGGTTTTGATGAACCGGACCCAGCTGCCGTGAATCTCGTCGGCGAGGGATTGCGGCGCGTCGGGACCAGCGTAGGCGACGAAACCGGGAGCGTGGATGTTGTCGAATGCGAACCCGAGGTCGAGGGTGTGCATCGCGGTCCGGGTGTGGATGCTCGACGGCCAGGTGAACAGGTACGCATAGCACGTAGTGGCCTGTCCGCGCTGTGCCGCCAGGCTCGGTGCGCAAAACGCTGCGTCGGAGAGGAATTCGACGAAGATCTCCTGTTTGGACAGCGTATCGCCATAGGCGTCCACATAGGCCTGGGTCAGTTCTCGGGTGGCCCGAAATGGCGTGAGGGCCAGTGCCAGTGCGTCGAGCACCCCGTCGGGAGGCGCAAACTCGCCGAACACCCGCCAGAAGTCGGCTTCCCTCTTGTTGTGGCCGATGATCATCGTGACGGGTGCTTGACGCTCGGACAGCGACGCCACCGGCGACTCCTGCAGGAGATCTCCGTCGATCACCGGCGCGAAGACCGTCAAGATGTTGTGCGGACTCAGCTTTCGCAGCTTGTCGGCGACTCGGCGGCCTGCCTCGCGCGCCTCGAGGGTGCCGACCGATTTCGCGGTGGGCAGCTTGTGCAACGCGGCAGCGACGAAGTCGGTTGCCTTGGCCGCATCTGCGCGCTCGAGAGCGATGCCGATTCCGGATTCACAGATCACCCGCTGGAACAGCTTTCCCGCGAATCGCGTCGTCGCCAAGGTGGATACGCTCATCGATCCGGCCGACTCACCACCGATGGTCACCTGATTCGGGTCACCGCCAAAGCTGGCGATATTGTCGTGCACCCACTGCAACGCCAGAATCTGATCGTGGAGCCCGCGGTTGTCGGGGGCATCGGGAAAGTGCGTGAAGCCTTCGATGCCGACCCGGTAGTTGGCGGACACATAGACGATGCCGTCCCGGGCGAACGTCGAGCCGTCGAAGATGTCTTCCGCGGTGTTGCCCATCGCGAAGGATCCGCCGTAGAACCATACGTACACCGGTAGTTGTGCGTCGTGAGCCACCGGCGCCGGCGTCCATATGTTGAGGGTCAACCAGTCGTCACCCTCGATCGAGGGATAGGTGAAGGGCTCGGGAAGCTCCATCGACGCGGGCGGTGTCGGTCCGAATCGCGTGGCGTCGAATTCCCCGCGCAGCGGCGCCACCGCCTGGGGTAGGGCGAAACGCAGCTCACCGATCGGGGGCTGAGCGAACGGGATGCCCAAGAACTGTGCGATCAGTCCGTGCTGCACGCCGACGAACGTCCCGGCGGCTGACTCGACAACAGGCTTGCTGGGGCTCACGGGATCCTCCCACCGGGGCAGGGCTGGCAAGTATGCAAAGTCTGGCCCGCGCAGCGGCAATTGGCGATCCGAGAGACTCATCCAGCGAGATTGAAGCCGCCGCCGCGGCCGTAGATCGCCAACGACACCAGCAGCGTCACCGACACCACCACGACGAGCGAGGTGCGTACCGCGTCGCCGGTGGCGACTCCGACGCCTGAGGGTCCCCCCGAGGCGAAGAAGCCAAAGTAGGTGTGGATCAACAGGATTGCCAATGCCATCAGGATGGCCTGGGTGAACGACCACAGCAGATCGATCGGGTTGAGGAACGTCGAGAAGTAGTGGTCGTAGAGGCCCGCCGACTGGCCGAGCAACGCGACTGTGGTGTAGCGGCTGGCCAGAAACGACAGGATGACCGCGACCGAGTACAGCGGTGCGATGGCCGTCATCCCGGCGGCGATCCTGGTGCTGACCAGAAAGGCGATCGGCCGGATCGCCATTGCCTCGAGGGCGTCGATCTCCTCGCTGACCCGCATCGCACCCAGTTGGGCGGTGACTCCGGCTCCGAAGGTCGCCGCCAGGCCGATCCCGGCGACCACCGGTGCGGAGATCCGTACGTTGATGAACGCCGCGAGGAAGCCGGTGAGCGCTTCGATGCCGATGTTGCCCAGCGAGCTATAACCCTGCACGGCCAGCGTGCCGCCGGTGGCCACGGTGAGGAACCCGACCACCACCAGGGTGCCGCCGATCATCGCCAGAACACCGGCGCCCATGCTGATCTCGGCGATGAGGCGGATGATCTCGGTGCGGTACCAGCGCACCGCATAAGGGATGCCGCCGATGGCCTTGCCGTAGAACAGCGCCTGGTCGCCGATGCGGCTCAACACCATCATCGGACGCTCCAGTGCGCGCACGACTCCTGGGAAGACGGCGCGGTAGGTCACGGGTGCCTGCCCGTGGCGGATCGTCGTCGTCCCACCTAGCTCAAGGTCCTCGCGTGCGGAAACACTCTCTAGGGCCGTTCGGCCCCAGGTGATGCCGCCGAAGTGCTTCTCCCGTTGAGGACCGGGGTGCCCACACGCGGTGAACGCTCGGTGAATCGCCACCGAACTGTGCGGTTGACGCTGGCGCCCCAACGCCCCGGCGACGACACTGTCAGCGTGACTTCGCCCTCGCTCGTCCAGAAGGTTCTCAACTGGCTGCGTGCCGGCTACCCCAGCGGTGTGCCCGGGCCGGACCGCGTCCCGCTGCTGGCCTTGCTCCGTAACAGCCCGCTAAGCGAGGAGCAGGTCAAGGAAGTGGTGCGCGAGATCGCCGCGGCCGAAGCCTCCGCGCCAGCCGGCCACGAGATCGACCATGACGAGATCGCGACGTTCATCCAGGATGTGGCCCACCACGACGCCGGCCCGGAGAACATCCAGCGGGTCGCTGCCAAACTGGCGGCCGCCGGATGGCCGCTGGCCGGTGTCGAGCTGGGCGATACCGAGAGCTAGGCCAACGGTCGGGAGGACCGCCACGCCAGTGCGCCGGCGACCAATCCGACGAACGGGATCGCGGCCAGGATTGCGCTCAACGTAGCGCTGCCGCCGGTGACCAAGGTGAAGTTCGACAGCACCAGCCACAGGCTCTCCAGCAGCCCGAGCACCGCCAGTGCCGGTGCCAGGCGCGTGGCCCAGAACGATCCCGTTGCGCGGCCGCGCAGGAAGAACGCGAGCACCGCGATCGACGTGGTGAGCATCAACACCACCATGCCCACCGTGGCGACACCGGCCATCGAGCCGAACACACCGACCAGCGGATCGATGCCCAGCACCGCGAGGACCCCGACGATGACGGCGGCGGTGACGGTCTGCACCACCGAGGAGAAGGCCGGCGACTCGTGGTTGTCGTGGACCCCGGCCAGTCGGGCCGGCAGCAGACCCTTTCCGGCGAGCACGAACTGGTAGCGTGCGATCACGTTGTGGAATGACAGCACGCAGGCGAACAGACTGGTCAGCAGAAGCACGTTGACGATGTCGCGGCCGATCGTCCCGAGCATGTCGCCGGTGGTATCCAGCAGCATATTGCCTTCTCCGGCAAGGGTTTTCTGAGCGACCCCCGCCACCTGATCGGGTCCCAGGGCCACCACGAACGCCCACACCGTGATCGTGTAGAACGCGCCGATGATGATGACCGCGGCGTAGGTGGCGATCGGGATGGTGCGCTCGGGATCGCGCGCCTCGTCACGGAACACCGCGGTGGCCTCGAATCCGATGAATCCGGTGAGGGCGAACAGGACGGCGATGCCCAGCGTCCCGTCGGTGAACACGGCGGGATCGAATGAGCTCAAGGTGATGCCTGCCGGGCTGGGGTGCGACACCATCACCAGGTCCAGAATGACCACGATGCCGATCTCGAGGGCCAGGGCCACACCGAGCACTTTTGCGCTCAGCTCGATGTGCCGGTAGCCCAGCACCGCGACGATGGCCAGCACGATGAAGGAGTACACCGGCCATGGGATTACCGGTCCGTGGAAGTGCGTGACGGTGTCGTTGATGGCCCAGCCGATATAGCCATAGATGCCGATCTGGATCGCGGTGTAGGCGATCAGCGCCACGACTGCGATGCCCTTGCCCATCCGTTCACCGAGACCGACTGTCACATAAGAGAAGAACGCACCAGCCTCGGGCACGTACGGAGTCATCGTGACGAATCCGACGCTGAAGACCAGGAGCACCAGTGCGGCGATCACGAATCCCATGGGTGCACCGGCGCCGTTGCCCAGTCCCATCGCCAGGGGCATGTTGCCGCCGATGACGGTCAGTGGGGCGGCCGCCGCGACAACCATGAACACAATGCCGATCGGACCGAGACGCCCGCTCAGGCGGCGCCCCTCTGTGGTGGTGGATGTGGTCATGAGACCTCCTGAAATGTTGGGGTAGTGGGGGACATCGCGCGACCAAGCAGGTCATGGTCCAGTGCGTGGGCGGTGAAGCCGTTGAGACCGGTCATCGTGGTGGCGGCGACCATCGCATTGACGATCGCCTCCTCGGTCGCCTCGATGGTCAGGTCGAACAATCGAGTCATCAACTGCGGCGCCACCATTCGCAGCGGGACCTCGGGGCGCGAGGTTGCCGGATCCTCGTCCCACGCGTACGGCGGGATACCCCGGTTGCCGGTCGAGAACGCCAGCATCAGATCACCGCTGTACTGCTCGCCGCTGCCGCCGAGTCGACTCACCGCCAGCGCCGAACGCTGGGCAACCCGGCGGCATTGGTGGGGGAGCAGTGGGGCGTCGGTGGCGACGATGACGATGATCGAGCCCGACCCCGGTTCATATCGCGCGGGGAGTTCGGGCAGCGGGATGGCTTCGGCGTCGATTCGCTCGCCGACCGGGACGCCGTTGATCCGAAGTCGTTCCCGCCGGCCATGGTTCGCCTGTACCAGGACGCCGACGGTGTATCGGCCCGCGGCGGTGTCGGTGATCCGCGAGGCGGTGCCGATGCCGCCTTTGAAGCCGTGGCAGATCATGCCCGTGCCGCCGCCGACGTTGCCTTCTGCGGGAGGCTCACTGCAGGCGCTGTCCAGCGCGGCCCGCACATGTTCGGGACGCACGTGAAAACCGTTGATGTCGTTGAGCAGACCGTCGTAGGTCTCACCGACCACCGGTAGTGACCAGTAGGCGCCTTCGCCGCGGGCGCGCACCTGGGCCGCCACCAGCTCGTCGCGGACCACGCCGACGCTGTGGGTGTTGGTGAGCCCGATCGCGGAGGTGAGTTCGCCGGACTCGCGAATCCATTCCAGGCCCGTCAGTTCGCCGCTGCCGTTGAGGCGGTGCGCGCCGGCGAACACCGGCTCCGTCCAGATGCGGTCATGGGGGATGACGACGGTCACTCCGGTGCGCACGGTGTGGGGGTCATCGGAGGTGATGGTGGTATGGCCCACCTGGACACCGATGACGTCGGTGATGGCGTTGTGCGGACCGGTGGGATGGTCCCCGATCACGACGCCGAGGTCTCTGGCACGCATTGGTCACACTCGCTTTGCCGATAGTTTTTTTCCAGATTGGAAAAGAACTATGCGCTCGTGTGACGTAGCACGCAAGAGGAAAGGCAAAATAAGGTGAGCCCATCGGCCCGACGACAGGAGTGATGCGCGCAATGGCACGTCCGAATCGGCAGGCTGAACGGCGTGGCGACATCATGGACGCCGCGATCGGGCTCATCGAACGTCATGACCTGGCCACCCTCAAACTCGCGGATGTCGCCGCCGAACTGGGCCTGACCACCAATGCGGTGCGGTACTACTTCAAGGACATGGCAGAACTGCTCTCGGAGCTGGCATTGCGCTCCGATGTCCGGTTCTACGACGACCGGCTTCGGCTGCGTACCGAGAGCGACGATCCGTGCCGCCAACTCGCCCAGACCATCGCCGCCGGTCTACCCACCGGCCCCGAAGACGCCGAATGGCGGGCCATCTGGCGAGCCGTGCTGGCGGCCGGATTTGATCTGGACACCCGCCGCGACGTGCAGGGGATCTACCACCGGCAGGTCGGCCTCTACGCCGAACTCCTCGAGGCGGGCGCCCGAGCCGCTGTGTTTCACCTCAGTGCCCCGGCCCACGACATCGCGATGACGCTGATGTCGATGGAGGACTACTTCGGCTACCGAATCGTCGCGCGGGATCCACAACTGAGCCGTACCACCGCATTTCGGCTCATGCGGCAGTACGCCGAGCTTGCCACCGGTGCGTCGATCCCGGATCTGAGCTGAACGTCGGGCGCCGAGGCAGGAGAACTCGCTATGCCTCGCGCAGCGATGCCGTGTCGATCACGAACCGGTAGCGCACGTCACTGGCCAACACCCGCTCGTAGGCTTCGTTGATGTAGTCCGGCTCGATGACCTCGATCTCCGGGGCGACACCGTGCTCGGCGCAGAAGTCGAGCATTTCCTGGGTCTCCGGAATGCCGCCGATCATCGATCCGGACAGGCTCCGACGCCCGCCGGCCAGCGGGAACACCGGTACCGCCATCGGCTTCTCTGGAATGCCCAGTTCGACCAGCGTGCCGTCGACTGCCAGCAGCCCGAGGTACTTGCCCATATCGAGGTTTGCCGACACGGTGTTCAGGATCAGGTCGAAATGGCCGGCGAGCTTCTTGAAAGTAGCCGGATCGCTGGTCGCGTAGTAGGCGTCGGCGCCGAGCCGAAGCCCGTCTTCCATCTTCTTCAGCGACTGGCTCAGCACGGTCACTTCGGCGCCCATGGCGTGCGCGAGCTTCACGCCCATGTGCCCCAGACCGCCGAGGCCGATGACGGCGACCTTCTTGCCGGGCCCGGCGTTCCAGTGCCGCAGCGGCGAGTACAGCGTGATGCCGGCGCACAGCAGCGGCGCTGCGGCGTCCAGGCCGATGCCCTCCGGGATACGCAGGACGTAATTCTCGTCGACCACGATCTCACCGCTGTAGCCGCCATACGTCGGCTCGCCGTCACGGCCGACGGCGTTGTAGGTACCCACCATTCCGGTGCCGGTGCAGTACTGCTGCAGACCGGCCTTGCAGTTGTCGCACTCCCGGCAGGAATCGACGAAACAGCCCACGCCCACCCGGTCGCCGACCTTGTACGCGGTGACATCGCTACCCACTTCGGTGACCACGCCGGCGATCTCGTGACCGGGTACGACCGGGTAATTCGGTTGGCCCCATTCGGCTTTGACGGTATGGATGTCGGAATGGCAGATGCCGGCGAAGTGGATGTCGAAGCGGACGTCGTGCGGGCCGACATCGCGGCGGGTGACGGTGGTCTTGGTCAGCGGCTCGGTGGCCGATGTCGCTGCATAAGCGGTAACTGTGCTCATAAGTAGTCCTCGCGTCCTCTTTGTTTGCGTTTCAGGCAGCACCATCGAGTCGAGCGTCGTGAATGCAGGTGGTGCCGCGACATTGCGACCTTGGTGCACAACGCCGCCGGGGCGCGTCAGTAATCCCGACGTGACGAGGTTTACAAACCGGCCGCGCGAACCCCGCCATTGAACGATAACCGCTGATAGCTGGCTACGCCCGCCAGGGTGTAGGGGTCGCGGTCGATGATGCTCTGGGCATCTTCGGTGCTGATATCCCCGGTGATCAGGACACCGCCGCTACCGTCCTCTTTACGCCCAGCCAGGAGAAGCCGGCCAGCTTCCACCTCGTCGTTGAGGAAGGCCAGGTGGGCCGGCCGGGTCTGGTCGACCTCGTCGAGGGGCTTCTCGTACGTGATTGTCAGCACATGGAACACGACACGAACGTTACCTGGGACCGTCGAGTTTCACGTTTGCCGCCCTGTACTCGCACTTTGCCTGCGAAACGTGAAATTCGACGGCGGAGCGCCTCAGTTGATCGGGGCGTTGAGCCACCGCAGGTCGTCGATGATCCCGCGGGCGGCGACCAGGCCCTGCCCGGTCTGCCAGATCTCGTTGTTCACCACGAAGACGCGGTTGTCCCGGTTGGCCGAGAGCTTGCGCCATGCGGGGCTGTCGAGCACCGCGGGTGCCCTGTCCTTGGCCGCCGGAGAGGTGAAGGACAGGTAGACGATGTCGCCGTCGGCGGCCGAGAGGTCGGGGGAGCGCTCCAGGTCGGCATCGGTGATCCCGATCTCGACATAGGGCTTGTCGGTAAACCGTTGTGCCGCAGGGCGATCCACGCCGACATCGGTCAAGACGCTGGCCGCGAAGTTATCGGCACCCCACACCCGCATCGTGGTGTCGGTGAACTGGACGATGGAGGCCTGGAAGTGCGCCGCGTCATTAGCGGCACCGGCCTGGCGGGCACGGTCGGCGAATCCGGCGAGTAATTCGCCCGTGGCGTCGTTGCGGCCCGTCGCCGCGCCCACGGTGCGCAGGTTGTCCTGCCACCTGGCTCCGGGAGCGTCGGTGAACACCGTCGGAGCGATGGCCGCCAGTTGTGGGTAGGCCTGCGGGGTCAGCCCCGCCGAGCCCAGGATGAGGTCCGGTTTGGCCGCGGCGATGGCCGCGAAGTCGGGTGCGGTGCGAGTGCCCGCACCGGGCACGTTGTGGATGACGGTCCCCAGATACGAGGGCTGACCGGTGGCGCCGTCGGGCAGCGCGGCGGCCACGATCCGCGACTGCAAGCCCAGCGCGCACAGTGCGTCCAGCTCGTCACCGGCGAGCACCACGATCCGCTGCGGATCGGCCACCACCGCCGTCTCGCCCGCGGCATGCCGCACCGGCGGCGGGGGCGCCGGATCGAGCCGGGCCGGGTCGGGTGCACACGATTCGTCGGGCCGGCGCTGGTTACCGAGGACACCTGCGCTGGCGATCTTGGTGGTGCTGGTCACCACGCTGCGACTGGCCTGAGGAGACGGGCTCTGCGAGGATCCGGAACACCCGCTGACGACCGTCATCACGGCGGCGGTGAGCACCGCTGCCGCCGACATCACCACACCCGGGGGAAGACTGCGCAACCGCACGCCGCCGACCGTAACACCTGGCCGCAAACCCGCCGCTGAGCTGCGCGCGACGTAGTCATGACGGTATTACGACGCAATGTAGGACCCACCCTCCGTCCAGGCCCGGGTGAGGTTAGGATCTTCACCATGTTCTCGGGGTGCTAACCGGGTACGGAATTTTGGAGGACTGTTGACTGCCGTTGTGCCTTCACAGGGAGAACTCGAGGCCAAGCGTGCGTTTCCGACGCGCATGGGTCCCAAGGGCAACCTGATCTACAGGCTGCTGACCACGACCGATCACAAGCTGATCGGCATCATGTATTGCGTCGCCTGCTTCGCCTTCTTCCTGATGGGCGGGTTGATGGCGTTGTTCATCCGGGCCGAGTTGGCGGTACCGGGTCTGCAGTTCCTGTCCAACGAGCAGTACAACCAGCTGTTCACCATGCACGGCACGGCGATGCTGCTGTTCTATGCGACGCCGATCGTGTTCGGCTTCGCCAACCTGGTGCTGCCGTTGCAGATCGGTGCACCCGACGTGGCCTTCCCGCGGCTCAACGCGCTGTCGTTCTGGCTGTTCGTCTTCGGTGCGCTGATCGCGCTGGCCGGGTTCATCACCCCCGGTGGTGCGGCCGACTTCGGCTGGACGGCCTACACCCCGCTGTCGGATGCCATGCACTCACCGGGCGCCGGTGGCGACCTCTGGGTTCTGGGTCTGGCCGTCGGTGGTCTGGGCACCATCCTCGGTGCGGTCAACATGATCACCACCGTGGTCTGCATGCGCTGCCCCGGCATGACGATGTTCCGGATGCCGATCTTCACCTGGAACATCTTCGTCACCTCGATCCTGGTGCTGGTCGCCTTCCCGCTGCTGACCGCGGCACTGTTCGGTCTGGCTGCCGACCGCCATCTGGGTGCGCACATCTACGACCCCGCCAACGGCGGCGTCCTGCTCTTCCAGCACCTGTTCTGGTTCTTCGGCCACCCCGAGGTCTACATCCTGGCGCTGCCGTTCTTCGGCATCGTCTCGGAGATCTTCCCGGTGTTCTCCCGTAAGCCGATCTTCGGCTACACCACCCTGGTCTACGCCACGATCGCGATCGCGGCCCTGTCCATCGCGGTGTGGGCGCACCACATGTACGTCACGGGAGCCGTTCTGCTGCCGTTCTTCTCGTTCATGACGTTCCTGATCGCGGTGCCCACCGGCATCAAGTTCTTCAACTGGATCGGCACGATGTGGAAGGGCCGGCTGACGTTCGAGACGCCGATGCTGTTCTCGCTCGGCTTCCTGGTGACGTTCCTGCTCGGTGGTCTGTCGGGCGTGCTGCTGGCCAGCCCGCCGCTGGACTTCCACGTCAGCGACAGCTACTTCATCATCGCGCACTTCCACTACGTGCTGTTCGGCGTGATCGTGTTCGCCACCTACGCCGGCATCTACTTCTGGTTCCCGAAGATGACCGGCCGCCTGCTCGACGAGCGGCTCGGCAAGCTGCACTTCTGGCTGACTTTCATCGGCTTCCACACCACGTTCCTGGTGCAGCACTGGCTCGGTGACGAGGGCATGCCCCGCCGCTACGCCGACTACCTGCCCTCCGACGGGTTCACCACGCTGAACATCGTCTCGACCATCGGCGCCTTCATCCTGGGCATCTCGATGCTGCCGTTCCTGTGGAACATCTTCCGCAGCTGGCGTTACGGCGAGGTCGTCACGGTCGACGATCCGTGGGGTTACGGCAACTCCCTGGAGTGGGCCACGTCCTGCCCGCCGCCGCGGCACAACTTCACCGAGCTGCCCCGGATCCGTTCGGAGCGTCCGGCGTTCGAACTGCACTACCCGCATATGGTGGAGCGGATGCGCGCCGAGGCGCACATCGGCCGTGCCCACGGTCCCTCTGACGGTGACGTGACACGGTTGGACGAGAACGTCCGCAGCTAGCACGAAAGGTAGCGCGCCCCAGGTATGACCAAACACAAGGTGTCGGTGCTGATCACCGTCACCGGTGTCGATCAGCCCGGGGTTACCTCGGCGCTGTTCGAGGTGCTCTCCCAGCATCAGGTGGAGCTCCTCAACGTCGAACAGGTGGTGATCCGGGGCCGGTTGACGCTAGGCGTCCTGGTCTCGGGATCACCTGATGTGGCCAACGGCGCGGCATTGCGTTCCGACGTCACCGAGGCGATCCACCGCGTCGGCCTCGATGTCAGTATCGAGCCGAGCGATGACGTGCCGGTCATCGGCGAGCCGTCGACCCACACGATCGTGGTGTTGGGCAGGCCGATCACGGCGGCGGCGTTCGGGGTGGTGGCCAGGGAGGCTGCCGGCCTGGGCGTCAACATCGACTTCATCCGCGGCGTCTCGGACTATCCGGTGACCGGTCTGGAACTGCGGGTGTCGGTGCCGCGGGGTGTCGGCGGCGAGCTGCGCACGGTGCTGGCTCGCGTAGCCGCCGAGCAGGGCGTCGACATCGCGGTGGAGAACTACAGCCTGGAGCGGCGGGCCAAGCGACTCATCGTGTTCGACGTGGACTCCACCCTCATCCAGGGCGAGGTCATCGAGATGCTGGCCGATCGGGCCGGTGCCGGCGAAAAGGTCGCCGCCATCACCGAGGCCGCCATGCGCGGCGAGCTGGACTTCGCCGAATCCCTGCACGCCCGGGTGGCTACGCTGGCCGGTCTGCCTGCCAGTGTGCTCGACGACGTCGCCGAACAACTCGAGCTCACCGCGGGCGCACGCACCACCATCCGAACCTTGCGCCGCTTGGGCTTTCACTGCGGTGTGGTGTCCGGTGGCTTCCGTCAGGTGATCGAGCCGCTGGCGCACGAGCTGATGCTCGACTTCGTCGCCGCCAACGAACTGGAGATCGTCGACGACAGGCTCACCGGCCGGGTGGTCGGGCAGGTCGTCGACCGGGCGGGTAAGGCCAAGGCGCTGCGAGATTTCGCGCAGGCGGTCGGGGTACCGATGGAGCAGACCGTTGCCGTGGGCGACGGCGCCAACGACATCGACATGCTGGCCGCCGCCGGGCTGGGCGTGGCATTCAATGCCAAGCCTGCGCTGCGTGAAGTCGCCGACACCTCGCTGAGCCACCCCTACCTGGACACTGTGCTGTTCATCCTGGGCATCACCCGCGCCGAGATCGAGGCGGCAGACGCTGTCGACGGCGTGCTGCGCAGGGTCGAGATCCCGCCGGAGTAGTCGAGTCGACGATGCCGCCGAGGTACGAGGCGGAGGAGGAGCGAGACAGTCCGGAGTAGTCGAGTCGACGATGCCGAGATCGACCTTTTTGCATGCGGTTACTCGAACGTTCGCTGCGAAGTGTCGGTTTCGGCGGGAGGGCGCAGCGCCCTACACGACCACAGCCGACGGATCAGGGGTAGCCGATCCGGTGACGCTGCGCCACGCTCGGCTCAGCAGCGACACCGCCTCGGTCAGCTGGTCCTCGGGCAGGGTGAACGGAATCCGGACGAAGCGCTCCAAGGTGCCGTCCACCCCGAATCGCGGACCGGGCGGCAGTTCCACCCCGAGCCGGGATGCCGAGGCGCACAACGCCGAACTGACCGGCGCGGGCAGCCGCACCCACAGCGACATCCCGCCACCCCCGGGCAGTGGCTGCCACTCCGGTAGGTGTTCGTCGAGCAGATTGAGCAGGAGGTCGCGACGGCCCCGCAGGATCTCGCGCCGCTCCGGCAGCACGTCCTCGGCGCGTTCGGTGAGAAGGTATGCAGCAGCGAGCTGTTCGATCACCGAGGTACCCAGGTCGATGGCGGGCCGGATGGCGCGGATGGTCGCCAGGGTGCTCGGCTCGGCACGGATCCAGCCGATACGCAGACCGGCCCAGAACGACTTCGACAGCGACCCGATCGTGATGATCAGATCGGTCCGCGAGCGCATCGACGCGGCCAGCGGCGGCGGTGTCGGTTCGTCGAGCCAGACATCGGTCATGGTCTCGTCAACGACGGTGCGGGTACGGGTCTCGGAGATGATGTCCGCCAACCGTTTTCGATCAGCCGCCGACATCGACATGCCCGTCGGGTTGTGGTTGTCGGGCACCAGGTAGGCCAGCGTCGGGGCGAGTTGGCGAACCGCAGCGTGCAGGGCGTCGAGTTCCCAGCCGTCGCGGGACAGCGCCACCGGCACCGGGCGGGCGCCGGCGGTCGAGATCGCAGTCAGCGCACCGTGATACGTAGGCTGTTCGACGAGCACGCGGTCACCGGGCTGGGTGTAGGTGGTCAGGATCAGCGCAATGGCGTGCTGGGCGCCATTGGTCACCATAATCTGTTCGGGATCGGTCAGAAGGCCTCTGGCGCAATACCGTTCGGCAATCGCCGACCGCAGTGCCAGCACGCCGCGCAGATCGTGACCGGTCTGTTGCAGATAGCCCGCTGCCTGCTGGGTGGCGGCAGTGAAGGCCTCCTGCACGGCGCTGGCTGGAGCTGCCAGGGCCGCAACGGCCAGGTTGACCGTCGGTGCCGACTCGGCGGGGATGGCGACCGGAGTGTGTGGCAATGCGATGGTGGCCCGCGCGCCGCGGCGGGCGTGCAGGTAGCCGGTGTCGCGTAGGTCCGTGTAGGCCGCCGTGATCGTGGTGCGGGATACCCGCAGTGCGTCGGCCAGTGCGCGCTCGCTGGGCAGTCGCGAGCCGACCGGCAGGCGACCGTCCACGATGAGCATGCGCAGTCCGTCGCCGAGGGCCTGATAACTGGGTCCACTGCGGCTGGACGTACGCCAGTTGCCCAGTTCCCGGGCCAAGAGGTCCGGATCGAGGGCTCGGGCTGCCATGGAGGTCGTCATTTGAAGGCCAGTATCGGCTAACTGGCTATTGATTGGCAAGCCAGTCCCGCAGAACCATGGTGTACATGAGTACCTGGTTTTCCCGAGTGGCCGAGCGACTGGCGGCCCTCCTCGATCCCTCCGTCGGCCCCTGGAACCCGACATCGCGGGAGTGGGGTGACGTCGACGCGGACCTTCGCCGCCAGCACGCCGACCTCGACGCCATCCGCGTGCGCTTCAGCGACCACCGATGACGGCACTGGCCCGCGCAAGCGCCCTGCTGATAGGGCTGTGCTGCTACGGGCTGTCGATGGCGATGATGGTCCGCGCCGGCCTGGGCCTGGATCCGTGGGACGTCTTCCACCAGGGCCTGTCGCTGCATACGCCGATGACGATCGGGATGGCGTCGGCAGTGGTGGGAGTGGTCGTGTTGCTGGCCTGGATTCCGTTGCGCAACCGGCCCGGTATCGGGACGGTGGCCAATGTCATCGTCATCGCGGTCACCGTCGACGCCGGTCTGGCGATCTTGTCGGTACCGCAGTCGCTGCCGGGCCGGGTCGGGCTCATGGTCGCCGCGGTGGTGCTCAATGCCGTGGCCACCGTGCTCTACGTCGGGGCGGGGCTGGGTCCGGGACCGCGCGACGGCTTGATGACGGGACTTGTTGTGCGGACCGGGCTTTCGGTTCGGCTGGTGCGCACCGGGATCGAGGCCACCGTACTGTGCCTGGGCTGGCTGCTGGGTGGCAGCGTCGGAGTCGGCACGATCGTGTACGCGTTCGGCATTGGTCCACTGGTTGCGGTGGTGCTGCGGTTGGTTCCGCCGCGCCTGCTTGCGGTCAGCGGCTGGGCCGCGGTGCACGCGGCCCAGCGCCGCGCCGGAGCCGGCCGGGTACAGACTGAGGGAGTAAGACTCGCCCATGCCTGCGCAGCGGCCGATCGGAGGGAGAGCACCGCGGGATGACCAGTGACGCGGTCCTGGACCGCCTGGCCGACGATGCGATCGGCATCGCCGGCCCGCCATCGCGGGCGATCCTGGGCATCGCCGGAAGTCCCGGGGCCGGCAAGTCCACGCTCGTCGAGGAACTCCTGCGCAGGATCGCAGGCCGGCAGGGTCCGGGCTGGGTCGCGCACGTGCCGATGGACGGCTTCCATCTCGCCGACGCGCAACTGCGCCGTCTGCGGCGGTTGAACCGCAAGGGTGCTCCGGACACCTTCGACGCCCTGGGATACGCCCATCTACTCGAACGGGTTCGCACCGAGCCCGATTCGCAGATCTACGCGCCCGGCTTCGATCGGCACCTCGAACAGCCGTTGTCGGCTGCCCTGGTGGTGCCGCCGTCGGCCGAACTGGTGATCACCGAAGGGAACTACCTGTTGCTGGACCATCCGCTGTGGTCGCGAGCCAGAGCGACGATGAACCAGGTGTGGCTCGTCACGGCCGACCAGGCGGTGCGAACCAGCCGGCTGGTGGCGCGCCACGTCGAGTTCGGCAAGAGCCCCCCAGATGCCCGGGACTGGGTCGAGGCCGTCGACGAACGCAACGCGCAGCTGGTGGCGAGCAGCGCCGCCGTGGCCGACCGGGTGATCGGCAACGGCGCGCACGGCTGGTCGATATCGGCGTGACTACGATGAGCGGGTGCCAGTCGACAGGCCAGACGCCGAGGTAGAAGACACCGATCCCGACCTGCTGATCGACTTCCGGAAGGTCTCGCTGCGCCGCGGCGGGCGCACCCTGGTCGGGCCGGTGACCTGGCAGGTGGAGCTCGACGAACGCTGGGTGGTGATCGGACCCAACGGGGCCGGCAAGACCTCGCTGCTGCGTATCGCCGCCGCGATGGAGCACCCGTCGTCCGGCACCGCCTACGTGCTCGGTGATCGGCTGGGCCGCGTCGACATGTCCGAACTGCGGCAGCGAGTCGGCCTGAGCAGCTCCGCGCTGTCGCAGCGGGTGCCCGACGACGAGGTGGTCCGCGACCTGGTGGTCTCGGCCGGCTACGCGGTGTTGGGCCGCTGGCGCGAGACCTACGAGGACGTCGACTACGCCCAGGCCGTCGACATGCTGGAAAGTGTCGGTGCCGAGCATCTGGCCGAGCGGACCTACGGCACGCTGTCCGAGGGCGAACGCAAGCGGGTGCTGATCGCCCGGTCGCTGATGACGGACCCGGAGCTGCTGCTGCTCGACGAGCCGGCCGCCGGCCTGGATCTGGGCGGGCGCGAGGAACTGGTGGCCCGGCTCGCCGATTTGGCCGCGGATCCGGATTCACCGGCCATGGTGCTGGTGACTCACCACGTGGAGGAAATCCCGCCCGGCTTCAGCCATTGCCTGATCCTGTCCGAGGGGCAGGTGGTGGCCGCCGGGCTGCTGCATGACACGCTGACGGCCGAGAACCTGTCGGCGGCGTTCGGTCAGTCCATCGCCCTGGACACCATCGACGGCCGGTACTTCGCGCGGCGGGTGCGGACCCGCGCGGCGCACAGGAGGCGAGCATGACCGACAAGCCCGAACCGCTCCCGGTACGTCCGGCGGCGACCGTGATGCTGATCCAGGACACCCCGCAGGGCGGTGTCGAGGTCTTCCTCATGCGTCGCCACCGCGGGATGGAGTTCGCCGGCGGCGTCATGGTGTTCCCCGGCGGCGGGGTCGACGACCGCGACCGCAACTCCGATATCGACTGGTACGGGCCGAGCCCGGACTGGTGGGCCGGACGGTTCGGCATCGATGAGGGCCTCGCCGAGGCGCTGGTCTGTGCGGCGGCGCGGGAGACCTTCGAGGAGTCCGGTGTGCTGTTCGCCGGCCCGGCTGATGATCCCGACGGGATCGTCGCCGACGCCTCCGTCTACCACGGGGCCCGGGCGGACCTGGTGGACCGCAGCCTGTCGTTCTCCGACTTCCTGCGTTCGGAGAACCTGGTACTGCGCGCCGACTTGCTGCGGCCGTGGGCCAACTGGGTGACCCCGGAGGCGGAGCGGACCCGTCGCTACGACACCTACTTCTTCGTCGGCGCCCTCCCGCAGGGCCAGCGGGCCGATGGTCACAACACCGAATCCGACCACGCCGCCTGGTCTCGCCCGGAGGCGGCGATCGAGGACTTCGCCGCAGGGCGTTCGTTCCTGCTGCCCCCGACCTGGACGCAGCTGGACTCGCTGAGTGGCCGCACCGTGGATGAGGTGCTGGCCCTGGAGCGGCAGATCGTCACAGTTCAGCCGAATCTTGCTATGCACGAGGGTAATTGGGAGATCGAGTTCTTCGACAGCGACCGCTACAACGCGGCCCGCAACCGGCGAAGCCCGGTCCGCGGCGGGGAGTGAGTAGCGGTGCGTGAGTTTGTCAGCATCCACGTCGGTGACCAGTACCCCGGTGTCGGGGTGCTGCTGCTGGACCGAACCCCGACCAATGCGCTGACCCGGCAGGCCTACCGGGAACTGGCCGCGGCCGCCGCCGAAGTGGGGATGCGTGCCGACATCGCCACCGTCGTCGTCTACGGCGGCCACCAGGTGTTCTGCACGGGCGACGACGTCCCGGAATTGCGCACCCTCAACCGTGACGAGGCCGTTGCCGCCGACCGGGTGCGCCGTGCGGCGATCGACGCCGTGGCTGCCATTCCCAAGCCGACCGTGGCGGCTGTCACCGGCTACGCGTTGGGCAGCGGGCTGAGCCTGGCGCTGGCCGCCGACTGGCGGGTCAGTGGTGACAACGTCAAGTTCGGGGCCACCGAGATCCTGGCCGGATTGGTGCCCGGCGGTGGGGGATGCGAGCGGCTGGCCCGCGCGGTCGGAGCAGCCCGGGCCAAGGAGTTGGCGTTCAGCGGGCGGTTCGCCGACGCCAAGGAGGCCCTGGCGCTCGGTCTGATCGACGAGATGGTGGCCCCCGATGACGTCTTCGACGCCGCGGCCGCCTGGGCCGGCCGGTTCGTCGATGCTCCGCCGGCCGCCATCGCGGGCGCCAAAGCACTGATCGACGGTGGACTCGATGCTGGTGAGCAGGCACAGCGCTACGGTGAGGTCTTCTCCGCGGGCGCGGGCGGTTAGGCTGCCCTGCATGACGACGACTGACCCGGGGGTCCCCGCCCCCAATCCGCACGCCACCGCGGAACAGGTCGAGGCCGCGCTCAAGGACAGCAAGCTGGCCCAGATCCTGTATCACGACTGGGAGGCCGAGACCTACGACGACAAGTGGTCGATCTCCTACGACAAACGCTGCGTGGACTACGCCCGCGATTTGTTCGACGCCACCGTGCCGCCCGAGGAACTGCGTGAGCTGCCCTACGACCGTGCCCTGGAGCTGGGCTGCGGCAGCGGCTTCTTCCTGCTCAACCTGATCCAGGCCGGCGTCGCGCGCCGGGGTTCGGTCACCGATCTGTCCCCGGGCATGGTCAAGGTGGCTACCCGCAACGGCCAGAACCTGGGCCTGGACATCGACGGCAGGGTCGCCGACGCCGAAGGTATTCCCTACGAGGACAACACTTTCGACCTCGTGGTCGGGCACGCCGTGCTGCATCACATCCCGGACGTGGAGAAGTCGCTGCGCGAGGTGGTCCGGGTGCTCAAGCCCGGCGGCCGGTTCGTCTTCGCCGGTGAGCCGACCACCGTCGGCAACACCTACGCCCGATCGCTGTCCACCCTGACCTGGCGGGTCGCCACCAACGTCACCAAGCTGCCCGGCCTGGGCGACTGGCGCCGGCCGCAGGCCGAGCTCGACGAGTCCTCCCGCGCCGCAGCGTTGGAGGCCGTGGTGGACTTGCACACCTTCGACCCGGCCGACCTCGAGCGGATGGCGCGCAATGCCGGTGCCCGCGAGGTGTCCACCGCCACCACCGAATTCACCGCCGCGATGCTGGGCTGGCCGCTGCGCACCCTGGAGGCGGCCGTGCCGCCCGGTCGGTTGGGCTGGGGCTGGGCCAAGTTCGCGTTCAACAGCTGGATCACGTTGAGTTGGGTCGACGACAACCTGTGGCGTCGCGTGGTGCCCAAGGGCTGGTACTACAACGTGATGATCACCGGGGTCAAACCGTCCTGACTTTCACGGCCGCCGACGTCGCCTATCTGACCGGCGACGCCGGCCGCGCCGCGCTGGGCGAGGTCGCGGGTTACCCGCTGACCGATCGGCTCGCCGACGTGGCGGCCATCCGCCGGCGATTCGGCGAGCGCACCACGGTGCTGATCGAAACCACGCTGCTGCGCCGCAAGGCCGCCGCCAAGCTCGCCGGGCTCACCGACGTCTCGGAGTGGTTGTTCACCGACGAGGCACTGCAGCAGGCCACCGCGGCGCCGGTGGCCCGGCATCGTGCCACCCGACTGGCCGGTGCCGACGTGCACGACGCCACCTGCTCGGTCGGCACCGAACTGGCCGCCCTGCGCAACAGTACGGCGTTCGTGATGGGCAGCGACCTCGACCCGGTCCGGCTGGCCATGGCCCGTAACAACGTTGCCGACGTGCCGGTGTGCCGGGCCGACGCGTTGCGACCGGTCAGTCGCGACACCGTGGTGTTGATCGACCCCGCCCGGCGTAGCGGGGGACGGCGCCGATTCGACCCACGGGCTTACACCCCGCCGCTCGACGAGGTCCTCGACGTCTACCGAGACCGGGCGACGGTGATCAAGTGCGCCCCCGGCATCGACTTCGACTCGGTGCGCGGCCTGGGGTTCGACGGGGAGATCGAGGTGACCTCGGCAGGCGGGTCGGTGCGCGAGGCCTGCCTGTGGTCGGCGCCGCTGGGCACGCCCGGAGTCGGGCGCCGGGCGTCGCTGCTGGACCGCGGCGAGCAGATCACCGACGCCGACCCGGACGACTGCCCGGCCGGGCCGCCGGGCCGCTGGATCGTCGACCCGGACGGCGCCGTGGTGCGCGCCGGGCTGGTACGCCACTACGGTGCTCGGCACGGGTTGTGGCAACTGGACCCCGACATCGCCTATCTGACCGGTGACGAGCTGCCACCCGGGCTGCGGGGCTTCGAGGTGCTTGACGAGCTGCCCCTGCGGGAAAAGGTTCTGCGTCAAGCCCTTTCCCGGCACGATTGCGGTCCGCTGGAGATCCTGGTGCGCGGGGTGGATGTGGACCCCGATGCTCTGCGGCGCAGGCTCAGACCCGCTGGGGCACTGCCGATATCGCTGGTGATCACCCGCATCGGGGCTGGTCCCTCGGAGCGCACCGTGGCCTTCCTGTGCAGAGCATCGGCCGCCACCGCGGAGCACGGGTACGCTGGCGGCGACGGCGCCGGGGCCGTTCCACAGCGCGAGGAATGACGCATGCGCATACCGAGTCTGGCCGCACTGCTGGCCGCCGGAGCACTGCTGGGTACACCCACGATCGCCGTCTCCCAAGCCCAGGCCGACTGCCAGGGGCTCGGCGGAACCGTCGAGGCGGGCAACATCTGCCACATCACCGCCGCCACACCGACCTACACGATGGATGTGCGCTTCCCCATCGACTACGCCGATGAACAGTCCGTGCAGGACTATCTGGCGCAGAGCCGGGACGGTTTCGTCAACGTCGCCCAGCCCGGGTCTCGCAATCTGCCCTACGAGATGGACGTCACCGCACAGTCCTTCAGCTCGGCGCAGACCCAGAGCGTGGTCCTCAAGCTGTTCCAGGACGTCGGCGGCGCGCACCCCACCACCTGGTACAAGGCGTTCACCTACGACCTCGGCCAGCGCAAGCCCGTCACGTTCGACACGCTGTTCGCCCCGGGGGCCAAGCCGCTGGCCATCATCTTCCCGATCGTCCAGCGCGAACTGGAGCGGCAGACCGGGCTGACCGGCGTCATCTCCACCGGTGATGGGATGGACCCGTCGCACTACCAGAATTTCGCCGTCACCGACGACGCGGTGATCTTCTTCTTCGGCCAGGGTGAACTGCTGCCGTCCGACGCCGGCGCCACCTCGGCATCAGTTCCGCGAAACGCGTTGCCGCCGTTGGCGCTCTGAGCTCAGGACGGGTCGAAGCTGTACACCTGGCCGGCGCTGGTGGCGACCACCACCCGCCGGTCATGACCCACCGAGACGCCGACCGGGTAGCCGTCGGCCTGGGGGAGCGGGTACTGCTTGAGCGGGTGGCCGTCGGCGAGATCGAACGCCAGCAGAGCCAGGCCTGCCGAGGGATCAGGGACCACGGTGTAAGCCACGTCGGCGCCGGCCTGGCTCGAGGTGGCCAACGGTGCGACGTCGTCGCGGCGCCACTGCACCTCGGCGCGGTCGCCGGCATCCTTGAGCGCGACCAGGTGGGTGTCCGGGCCGCCGCCGGCGACGATGACCCCACCAGGGCCGAGCGACGGCGGCGTCTGTGGCTGGAAGCCAAGGCTCACAGACCATTTCACGGTGCCGTCCGAGGCGTTGAGCGCCCATAGCTCGCGATCGCGACCGGTGACGTAGACGGTCTTGCCGTCAGCGGATAGCACCGGCGCGGCGATCACCCCGGCGGCCACGGCAGCACTGGTCCACGTCTTGGTGATCAGCGGGGTCTGGCCAGGGTGGTACTGCAGACCGACCAGAGTCGAGGCCTTGGCGCCCGGCTGCCATACGCCGAGCACGATGGTGTTCGTGGCCGCCGAGAAGGCTGGCGGGGCTGAGACCGGACATTGCGGCAGCGCCTGCTGGCAGTCGTCGAGGCCGCGGGTGGAATCGGTGGGGTCGAGGCCTTCGACGAGATCCATCGGGGTGCCGCTGACGTCGCCGCGGTGGCTGTCGAAGACCAGCACCTGGCCGAGGTGGGTCACCACCAGAAGCTGGCCGCCGCCGAGAAACCTTGTGGTGGTGGGCATTCCGATGACATTGGTACGCCAGCGAACCCACTGCGTTGGCGGGTAGGACAGCATCAGGCCGGGCTGTCCGATGTAGAGGTTGTCGAATTGGTCGAACAGGGGGCTGGCGAAGCCGCCCCCGAGGACCATCCGGGTGCACCAGCGCTGGCGGCCGTCGTTGTCGATTTCCCAGACCATCAGCGAACACCCGCCGGCGGTCTGTCCATTGACCGCCAGGTAGCTGCCCGACCCCAGGGCGGCACCCGCGTCGAGTGCACCCTTGACCGAGCGGCTCCAGGTCAGCTTCAGGTCCGGGGTGCCCGCGGTCGGGGTGTAGCTGGTGTTGGCCGCGTCGGCGTACTGGGCGGCCCAGCCCTGAGCCGAGGTGGCATCCACCCACGAATCAGTGGTGGCGCACCCGGCAACCGTGCTCACCAACAGCGTCGCCGACGCCGACGCGAGCAATCGCCGCAGCACTCCGGTCCTTCCCCTGGGTCGAAACGTGACAGTACAGGCGAGGGTAACCCGTACCCGCCCTCGGTTAGGCTCTCAGGCCATGACGACGATGTGGGGCGCGCCGATCCACAAGCGGTGGGCAGGCTCGCGGCTCAGGGATCCCCGCCAGGCCAAGTTTCTCACCAAGGCGTCGCTGAAATGGGTGATCGCCAACCGGGCCTACACACCCTGGTACCTGGTGCGGTACTGGCGGCTGCTGAAGTTCAAGCTGCAGAACCCGCACATCATCACCCGTGGCATGGTGTTTCTCGGCAAGAACGTCGAGATCCACGCCACCCCGGAGCTCGCCCAGCTCGAGATCGGCCGCTGGGTGCACATCGGTGACAAGAACACCATCCGGGCGCACGAAGGTTCGCTGCGGTTCGGCGACAAGGTGGTGCTGGGCCGTGACAACGTCATCAACTGCTACCTCGATATCGAGCTCGGTGACTCCGCTCTGATGGCCGACTGGTGCTACGTCTGCGACTTCGACCACAAGATGGACAACATCGAGATGCCGATCAAGGACCAGGGCATCATCAAGAGCCCGGTGCGCATCGGCCCGGACACCTGGATCGCCGCCAAGGTGACGATCCTGCGCGGCACCACGATCGGCCGGGGCTGCGTGCTCGGCGCGCATGCCGTGGTCAAGGGCGACATCCCGGACTTCTCGATCGCCGTGGGCTCGCCTGCCAAGGTCGTCAAGAACCGCAAACTGGCCTGGGAGACCTCAGCTGCGCAGCGGGCCGAGCTGGCGGCTGCGCTGGCCGACATCGAACGCAAGAAGGCCAGCCACTAAGCTGGCCGGCTTCGGCGCGTGGCCCGTCTGCTCGGCGAACAGACGCAAAGTCGCATAGATCGGGCCTCGACCGTGCGATTTTGCGCCTGCTCGGCGCGCTTGGCCCGATGTGTGGGGTTCACGGCGTAGACCGCGGCCGGGGTGTCACTCGATACTGCCGATATGGCCACTGTCGTCCTTGTCGTCGTCGGCGTGTTCTTCCTGGGGATGGGTCTCTACGGTCTGGTTGCGCCGGCCAGCCTCGTCGCACCGTTCGGCATCACGCTTGACCGCTCGGTGGCGCGCGCCGAGGTACGTGCGGTCTACGGCGGCTTCGGTGTCGCGATCGCGGGCGTGCTCGGCTACGGGCTGCTGCATCCGCCGCTGCGAACCGGCATCGTGCTCACCGTCGCGCTCGCGTTGGCCGGGATGGCCCTCGGTCGGGTGGTCTCCACGCTGTGCGGCGACCGAACGTCCTTCTACCCCAACTGGTTCTACTGCCTGGTCGAGATCGTTGCGGCCGCCGCTCTGATGCTGATCGTGTCGCCCTGATCTCCTGGCACCGACGATGACGCGGTCCCAGCCGCTCGTGCTGCAGCTAAGTGGTCGGGATGCTAGTGGTCGTCTCTCCTGCCGAAAAGAGATTGCTGGACAGTGCTTTTGGAACGTGTTCTTGTGAGTTCGCCCATGCGGGTCTGAACTTGGCAAAGAATGGTAATTGACTGCGAATGCGCTGAACGGTGCCCTTTTTGGATAGTTCCTCATGCAAAGGTGTGGCTATATGTCGGATTGCCGCAATGGTTGCGGCATTCCGGAGAGAGGTTGGGGAGCTCGATGCAAGGGTTTGGTGGGTGGACGGCGTCCACGCGTGATCGCGTGATTCGGATCGGATTGTTGGCGCTGGGGGGTGCGGCGTGTGCGACGACATTCGGAACGGCGGCATTGGGTTCGGCGGCGCCGGCGCGTGCGGACGGGTGTATCGCGTTTGGGAATGTCAACCTGCACAGCGGGTCCTCGACATGTTCCGCGACTGGGATGGGTGCGCTCGCGGTGGCCTTCGGCTACGACAGTTCGGCCACGGCCAGTGGTCTGTTCAGCGGAGCGTGGGCGATCGGCGTCAACAGCTCTGCGACCGCCGGAGGTGGCTCGGCGGACGAGGCGATCGCGGTGGGCAATGGCTCTACTGCCACCGCCTACAACGCGACTTCACCGGCCGGCAATCTCGATTGGGCGACGGCGATCGGCGCTGATTCGACCGCCCAGGCCTACGGTGGTGACTTCAACCGGGCGACCGCCGTCGGCTACTACAACGCTGCGTCCGCCTACGGCGGCACCCACGACATCGCCACGGTCATCGAAGCCGGATGGGATGGATCGGCAACGGCGACGGGCGGCAACAACAACCGCGCCGTGAACATCCTTTCGCCTGCGGGGTATTACAGCGAGGCTGACGCCGAGAATGGCAACAACAACCTGGCTCTCCAGTTCCTCACCGGAGGTTACGAACCCTTCACGGAGGCCGACAGCGGCAACTTCAACACCGCCCTGAACTTCTTGACCGGCGGTTACTACTCGTATGCGGAGGCCAACCACGGGGACAACAATGTCGCCATCGCCGCACTGGGTGGAGGCGACGAGGCAGGCGCCGATGCTTATAACGGTAACGGCAACTGGGCCATCGAGACTGGCGACAGCGAAGCGACTGCGGCAGCCGGAAACTACAACCATGCCTTCGCGCGCGGGAACAACAACTATGCCTACGCCCAGAACGGTAACCACAATCTCGCGATCGTGGCCGGTACGGACAGCTCCGCCACGGCCAGTGGCGGCGACTACAACCGCGCCTGGGGGCACGGATTCAAGAATGTCGTGACCGCCGGCGCAACTGGTGATCAGCCGGTGTCCAGCCACAACTCGGCCGTTGCGGTCGGCAATCTGAACACCGTGACCGCCGGGCCGGGCGACAACAACCATGTCGGGGTTGTCGGTAACGCCAAGACCGTACACAACCCGTAGCAGCCACCGGAGTCCTTCCTACCCGCGATTGCGGGTGGGAAGGACTTCGTTGTCGTGTCTGGTCAGTCCGAACGGCCGGGCAGCGCGTGCTCGACGATCGGCCGGCGCGGCTGCGGGATGCGTTCTCGGCGCTTGGCCGCCAGATACACCTGAGCGGTCTGGCTGGCCACGGTGTGCCAGTCGAAATCCGAGGTGAGTCGCGCGCGAGCGGCGACGGCACGCTGTTGGGCCGCCTGCGGATCGTCGAGCACACTGCGCACCGCAGCGGCCAGCGCGGCGACATCGCGCGGCGGGCAGGACATCCCGGTCTGGCCACTGATCACTGCCTCACCCAGACCACCCGCGGTGGAAGTCACCAGCGGGATGCCGGCCGCGGCCGCCTCCAGCGCGACGATCCCGAACGGCTCGTAGTGACTGGGCAGCACCGCGACGTCGGCGCGGTGTAGCAGGTGCAGCAGCTGGTCGTGGTCGACGCGACCGACGAACTGAACAGCCTTGAGCACCTTGTGCTTTCGCGCTACCTCTATCAGCCACTCCTGCTGCGTACCATCGCCGGCCACGGTCAAGGTGGTGCCTGGGTGGGCGCGACGGATGCGCGGCAGCGCTGCGATCGCCTCGTGGACACCCTTCTCGTATTCCAGCCGCCCGAAGAACAGCAGTTCGGCCGGCCCGTCGTGACGGCGCCGGGGCGCGAACGGCCAACGACTGGAATCGATCCCGTTGCAGATGACGCTGATCTCGGCCAGGCCTGGCCCGAACAGGTCGGAGATCTCCTCCGACATGGACGCCGAGCAGGCGATCAGTGAGTCCGATTCGCGGACAAACCAGGACTCGATGGCATGCACCTGGCGGCTGATCTTGCCCGACACCCACCCCGAATGCCGGCCCGCTTCGGTGGCATGCACGGTGGAAACCATGGGTACATCGAAGAATTCGGCCAAGGCGATGGCGGGATGGGCAACCAACCAGTCATGGGCATGCACCACATCGGGTTGCCAGCCCTTGGCGTGCAGGGTCAGCCCCGCGCGGACCATCGAGTGGCCCATCGCCAGCGTCCAGGCCATCAGGTCGCGGCCGAAGTCGAATTCGTGCGGATCCTGGGCGGCGGCGATCACGCGCACACCCTCGTGGACTTCGTCGGTGGTGGGGTGCGTATACGGGTCGGTGCCGGTGGGCCGACGCGAGAGCACCACCACCTCGTGGCCGTCGGCGGCCAGCGCCGTGGCCAGGTGGTGGACGTGCCGGCCGAGGCCGCCGATCACCACCGGCGGGTACTCCCACGACACCATCAGGATCTTCATCGCGGCAGCCGCCTCGCATCCAGTGCGCCGAACAGGCCGTCGGCCCGGTTCCAGTCCTGTGCCAGCCTTTCGGCAGCGGGACGGCGGCCCCCGGCCAGCGCGTCGGCGATCTCGCGGGTGGCGTGGGCGTGCAGATGGGCGCGGTAGCGCGCGTAGTCGGCGGCCGAATCCTTGCTGACCATGAACGGCCAGTCGCTGGACACGGTCAGCAGCGTCTCCCGCAGCAGCTGGTCGGCGACGAAGTCCCGGCTCGGCGCGGTGCCGCTCTGCGCCAGCGCCTTGTCGACGGTCGTCAGTGCGGTGTCGACCACCTCGGCATTGAGCGCCACGAAATCGGCGACCTTCTCGCCGGCCCACACCTGCCAGTCCTTGCCCGAACCCCATGAGCTGGGCGGCAATTCGACCGGCGTCCCGACGAAGCCTCCTGCCAGTGCATCGCTGAGCGTGCCGACGCGCACCCCCGCTTCGGGGAGTGCCCGCATCAGCCGCTCCAACCAGATCGGCCCCTCGTACCACCAGTGCCCGAACAGTTCGGTGTCGAAGGCGGCCACCACATGTGCGGGACGTCCGATGCGCTCGGACTCGGAGATGAGGCGCTGGCGGACCACGTCCACGAAGTCCGCGACATGGGTGTCGATGGCCCGGTCGGCCCGCGCCGGATCGTAGGGAGCCTTGTTCTCCGAGGTGACGTTGCGGCCGGTCACCCGGGCGGGCTTGAGGCCGGTGACGTGATCGTAGGTGTGGAAGTCACGGTAGGCGGCGTGGCCGGGGTAGCCGGACTTCGGCGACCACACCCGGTAGCTGACCTGAAGATCGCGGCCGAAGGCGACGACATTGGACTCGCCCACGGGCCGGCCCAGCGCAGTGTCGCCGTGCAGCGAGGGCCCGTCGACCATGAAGTGCCCGACGCCGGCGGCGGCGTAGCCGTGTTCCATCCCTGGGGCATAGGCACATTCGGGTGCCCAGATGCCGGCCGGCGTGTGGGCGAATCGCGCACGGGCATCGGCCAGCCCCTCGCGTAGCGCGAACTCGCGAAGCCGGGGATTGAGCAGCGGCTGGAACGGGTGGGCCAGCGGGCCGCCAAGCAGTTCGACGGTGCCGGCCTCGATGAGCCCGCGCAGCAGCGGGCTGGCGCCGTGGCGCCACAGCGTGGTGAAGTCCTCCAGGGCCCGGCCGGCTTCGTCGTATTCGCGAATGCCGAACTGGCGCAAGGCTTCCGGCGTTGTGGCGGTGCCGTCGGCCGCTCCCGTCGGGGTGTGCAGGTTCGCTGCTTCCAGCGCCCGCAGCTGCCAGTTCGCCAGCCAGCGATGCATCCCGTCGAGGCAATACGGGTCATCGAGTTGGGCGGTGACCACCGGGGTCATACCCAGCGTCAGCAGTCCGCGACGCCCCTCGGCGGCCAACGTCCGCAGTACCCGCATCAGTGGCAGGTAGGCCGCCGCCCAGGACTGATACAGCCACTCCTCGCCGACGGGCCAGCGACCATGGTGGGCCAGCCACGGCAGGTGCGTGTGCAGGACGAGCGAGAACTGCCCGGGGACGGGCTCCGGTGCAGTCGTCACGGGCGCACCGCTATCGCCACCAGATCCAGGCTCTCGTCGATATCCCGATCGGCCTCTTGCGCCAGATCGAAGTCCTCGCACTGCACCGCGGCCACGTCGGCCAGCAGATCCGCCGGCCATGGAGCGTCGGCCACCGCACGGTCGATCTGTGCGGCGATGATCGACCCGCCGTGGCGGGCGTCCATCTCCGCCAGCCGGGGGCCGTGAAAGACCCCGTTCATCGACTGCATCCGGAAACCGCCTTCGGTGAGCAGTTCGGCCAGTTCAGCGGCATTGAGCTCGCGGGTATGGAACGGGTTGACCGGAGTGTCCAGACCGGGGGAGAAGGTGATCCGGTTCGGCGTGGACATCAACAGCAGTCCGCCGGGGCGCAGCACCCGTAAGCATTCCGTCACGAACTGTGGCTGATCCCACAAATGCTCGATGACCTGGAAGTTCACCACAACGTCAACCGAAGTGTCCGGAAGCGGCAGGGAGGCCAGGTTGGCTGCGACCACCTGCACCCGGGGGTAGCGGGCTCGCACATGGGCCACCGTGGCGGCGTCATAGTCCACCGCCACCACCCGGCGGGCCACGTCGGCGATCAAGTCGGCGCCGTAACCTTCGCCGCAACCTGCTTCGAGGACGTCTTTACCTGCACAAAGGCCACTCAGACGTCGATAGACCACCTCGTGCCGGCGGAACCAGTAGTTCTCTTCCGCCAGACCCGGGATGGTCCGCTCGCCGGTCAGCGGCAAGCCGCCGTCGCCCGGGTCCGTCACAGATGCGCTCATTGCAAGGCAGGCTAACCCGAACTCGGCGGATCGCGAACCGCTCGGGTACCGATGGGCTGCAAGAACACAAACTTCGCTCAGCTATGGTGTTCGTGCGAACCACTCAAAGTTACCGACGAGTAACATGGTGTGAGTTGCGGAAGTGACCCAAAGTCTTGCGTCCACTCTCGGCGCAGGACGCCTGCCAGGAGGACGTAGGAAGACTCATGACGAACATCGTGGTCCTGATCAAACAGGTCCCAGACACGTGGTCCGAGCGCAAGCTCTCCGACGGTGACTACACCCTTGACCGTGACGCCGCCGACGCCGTGCTGGACGAGATCAACGAGCGCGCAGTTGAAGAAGCGCTGCTCATCAAGGAGAAGGAAGGCGACGCCGCCGGCACCGTGACCGTGCTGACCGCCGGTCCCGAGCGCGCCACCGAGGCCATCCGCAAGGCGCTGTCCATGGGTGCCGACAAGGCCGTACACCTGCTCGATCCGGGCCTGCACGGCTCCGACATGGTCCAGACCGGCTGGGCCCTGGCCCGCGCGCTGGGCGCCATCGAGGGCACCGAGCTGGTCATCGCCGGAAACGAGGCCACCGACGGCACCGGCGGAGCCGTTCCGGCCATCATCGCCGAGTACCTGGGCCTGCCCCAGCTGACGCACCTGCGCAAGGTCACCGTCGAGGGCGGCAAGATCACCGGTGAGCGCGAGACTGACGAGGGTGTGTTCACCGTCGAGGCGTCGCTGCCCGCAGTGATCAGCGTCAACGAGAAGATCAACGAGCCTCGCTTCCCCTCCTTCAAGGGCATCATGGCCGCCAAGAAGAAGGAAGTGACCACCCTGACGCTGGCCGAGATCGGCGTCGAGGCCGACGAGGTCGGGCTGGCCAACGCCGGTTCGAAGGTCCTGGCCTCCACCCCGAAGCCGCCGAAGACCGCGGGCGAGAAGATCACCGACGAGGGCGAGGGCGGCAAGAAGATCGCCGAGTACCTCGTGGCGCAAAAGATCATCTAGAACAGACCACCTAACGAGAACAAGAGGCGAACAACCGCTATGGCTGAAGTACTGGTGCTCGTCGAGCACTCCGAAGGTGCGGTGAAGAAAGTCACCGCCGAGCTCATCACCGCCGCCCGCACCCTGGGCGAGCCGTCCGCTGTCGTGGTCGGTGCTCCCGGCACCGCCGCCCCGCTGGTCGACGACCTGAAGGCCGCCGGCGCGGCCAAGATCTACGTCGCCGAGTCGGCCGACGCAGAGGGCTACCTGATCACCCCGTTCGTCGACGTGCTGGAGTCGCTGGTGGAGTCGGCCTCGCCGGCCGCCGTGCTGCTGGCTGCCAACGCCGACGGCAAGGAGATCGCAGGCCGGCTGGCCGCCCGGATCGGTTCGGGTGTGCTGTCCGACGTCGTCGAGGTCAAGGAGGGTGGCAAGGCCATCCACTCGATCTTCGGTGGCGCCTTCACCGTCGAGGCTCAGGTCAACGCTGAGGTGCCGGTGATCACCGTGCGCCCGGGCGCCGTCGAGGCTGCGCCTGCCGCAGGTGCCGGCGAGCAGGTCACCGTGGAGGTCCCGGCTCCGGCCGAGAACGCCACCAAGATCACCTCGCGTCAGCCCGCCGTCGCCGGCGATCGCCCGGAGCTCACCGAGGCCAGTGTGGTGGTTTCCGGCGGCCGTGGCGTCGGCAGCGCCGAAAAGTTCACCGTCGTCGAGGAGCTCGCCGACTCGCTGGGCGGTGCCGTGGGCGCCTCCCGTGCGGCCGTCGACTCCGGCTACTACCCGGGCCAGTTCCAGGTGGGCCAGACCGGCAAGACCGTCTCGCCGCAGCTGTACATCGCGCTGGGCATCTCCGGAGCGATCCAGCACCGGGCCGGGATGCAGACGTCCAAGACGATCGTCGCGGTCAACAAGGACGAAGAGGCGCCGATCTTCGAGATCGCCGACTACGGCATCGTGGGAGACCTGTTCAACGTCACCCCGCAGCTGACCGAGGCCGTCAAGGCCCGCAAGGGCTGAGCACGCTTCACCGGAAAGCCCCGGGCACCCACCGTTAGCGGCGGGTCCCGGGGCTTTCTGTTTCTATTCGTCATCCAGAGTGCACGAACACGTCACGCACACGTTGGCCTCCCGCTGAACGCAACGGCGACCGTGCAGGCATGAGCACTGCCTCTGTACTCATAGCCCCCGATCACGCCGAATCCGCCGCCCTGAGCGGCCCCCGCTACACGCTGCTGCTGACCAATGCCCCCGCACTCGTCGAGGAGGCCCAGCGACTGCGCCACCTAGTGTTCAGCACCGAGCCGGGATTCGCCCTGCCGGCCGGCGGGGACGGGGTGGCCGCCGATCTGGACGCCGACCGCTTCGATGAATTCTGCGATCACCTGCTGGTCCGTGAGGACATCAGCGGCGAGATCGTCGGCTGCTACCGCATGCTGCCGCCGCCCGGCGCCATTGCCGCCGGAAGTCTTTACACGGCAACCGAATTCGACGTTTCCGCACTGGACGTACTACGACCCTCGCTGGTGGAGATGGGGCGTGCGGTGGTGCGCGGTGATCACCGCAACGGTGCAGTGGTGCTGCTGATGTGGGGCGGCATCCTGGCCTACCTCGACCGCAGCGGCTACGACTACGTCACCGGGTGCGTCTCGGTGCCCACCCACGGCGACGGGGAACCCGGCAGCCACCTGCGCGGGGTGCGTGACTTCGTCCTGCGCCGCCACGCGGCCGCCCCGGAACTCACGGTCCGGCCCTACCGGCCGGTGGTGATCGACGGCCGCTCCCTCGACGACATCGACCCACCGAGCCGGCCCACCATCCCGCCGCTCATGCGCGGCTACCTGCGGCTGGGCGCCAAAGTCTGCGGCGAACCCGCTCATGACCCGGACTTCGGCGTCGGCGACTTCCCGGCCCTGCTGGACAAACGTCAGGCCGACACCCGCTACCTGACCCGGCTGCGTTCGGTATCGGCGGCCGCCGAGTTGGGGATGGCCTGATGAGCACCGTCGAACATGCCTGGCTGCCCAGGGCCAGCTGCGATGACAGCTGCGTGCGGGCCGGCAGCGGGACGCCGGGTGATCCGGTCCTGGCCACCCTGCGGCTGATCAGGCGTGTCGCCGCCGCGCTGTTGATGCTGCCCGCGTTGCCGCTGCTGGCGGTGCCGCTGCCGGGCCGCTCCCGGGTGCAGCGGCTGTACTGCCGGCTGTTCCTGCGCAGCTTGGGCGTGCGAATTACGTTGTCCGGCGGTCCCATTCGGAACCTGCGTGGAGTTCTAGTGGTGAGCGGTCACGTGTCGTGGGTGGACATCTTCGTGATCGGCTCGGTGCTGCCCGGCGCCTTCGTGGCCCGCGCGGACCTGATCGACTGGCCCGCGGTGGGGCTGGCCGCGCGCATCATGAAGATCATCCCGATCGACCGCGCCAGCCTGCGCCGGCTGCCGCACGTGGTGGCGGTAGTGGCCGAACGGCTGCGGCGCGGTCAGACCGTCGTGGCCTTCCCGGAAGGGACCACCTGGTGTGGGCTGGCCTACGGGCCATTCCGTCCGGCGATGTTCCAAGCCGCGGTCGACTCCGGTCGCCCGGTGCAGCCGCTGCGGCTGACCTACCACCACCGCGACGGTCGGCCCTCGACCCTGCCGGCGTTCATCGGCGACGACACGCTGTGGCAGTCGCTGAGCCGCACCGCCCGGACCAAGCTCACCGTGGTCGACGTGGACGTCGCCTCACTGGAGCTGCCCGGCACCTGCCGGCGGGAGCTGGCGGCGCGCTGCGAGGTGGCCGTGCGGGGCCGGATCACACCCCACTTCGAGCACACCCACGCGCTGGTTGGTTAGCGCCTGAGCTTCGTCGCGGACAGGTGGGCGCTGGCCTGCGGGTATCCTGGACAGGCCATGAGCCTGACCGCTCCGGTCTACCTCGACCACGCCGCCACCACCCCGATGCATCCCGCTGCCATCGAGGCGATGACCGCTGCCCTGGCCACCGTGGGCAACGCCTCCTCGTTGCACACCTCGGGACGAGACGCCCGGCGCCGGATGGAGGAGTCTCGGGAGAGCCTTGCGGCGCTGCTCGGCGCCCGTCCCTCGGAGATCATCTTCACCGCCGGCGGTACCGAGAGCGACAACCTCGCCGTCAAGGGCCTCTACTGGGCTCGTCGTGACGCCGACCCGCAGCGCACCCGCATCGTGACCACCGCGGTCGAACACCACGCGGTGCTCGACGCGGTCATCTGGCTGGCCGAGCACGAGGGCGCCGAGGTCACCTACCTGCCCACCGAAGCCGACGGTTCGGTGACACCGGCCGCGTTGCGTGAGGTGCTCGCCGAGCACGGGCCCCAGGTGGCCCTGGTCTCGATCATGTGGGCCAACAACGAGGTCGGCACCATCATGCCGATCAGCGAACTGGCCGCCGTGGCGGCCGAGTTCGAAGTCCCGATGCACTGCGATGCCGTGCAGGCCGTCGGGCAGATCCCGGTGCACTTCGGTGCAGCCGGGCTGTCGGCCATGAGCATCACCGCCCACAAGTTCGGCGGCCCCACCGGAGTGGGGGCGCTTTTCCTGCGCCGCGACGCCGCCTGTGTGCCGCTGCTGCACGGTGGCGGCCAGGAACGCGACGTCCGTTCGGGCACACCCGATGTCGCGGGCGTGGTGGCGATGGCGGCCGCCGCCCGGATCGCCGTCGAGTCATTGGACGTCACCGCCGCGCGGCTGCGTGCCCTGCAGCAGCGACTGATCAACGGTGTGCTCGACACGATCGACGACACCCAGGTCAACGGTGCGCTGGGTGAGCGCCGGCTGCCCGGCAACACGCACTTCACGTTCCGCGGCTGCGAGGGTGATTCGTTGTTGATGTTGTTGGACGCCAACGGGATCGAATGTTCCACCGGTTCGGCGTGCACCGCCGGGGTGGCTCAGCCCTCGCACGTGCTGCTGGCGATGGGCGCCGATGCCGATGTCTCCCGTGGGTCGCTGCGGTTGTCGTTGGGGCACACCAGCACCGAGGCCGACGTCGACGCGGCGCTGCGGGTGCTGCCCGGCGCCGTCGAGCGGGCCCGGCAGGCCGCGCTGGCCAGTTCGACGCTGGGCGGTCTGCGATGAGGGTGCTGGCCGCGATGAGCGGCGGGGTGGATTCGTCGGTCGCCGCCGCACGCATGGTCGACGCCGGCCACGAGGTGGTCGGTGTGCACCTCGCGCTGTCCAGCGCGCCTGGTGCACTGCGGACCGGCTCGCGCGGCTGCTGTTCGCGCGAGGACGCCGGTGACGCCCGTCGGGTGGCCGATGTCCTCGGAATACCTTTCTATGTCTGGGATTTCGCCGACCAGTTCAAGCAGGATGTGATCGACGATTTCGTCGAGTCCTATGCCCGCGGTGAAACACCGAACCCGTGCGTGCGGTGCAACGAGAAGATCAAGTTCTCTGCGCTGGCGGCCAGGGCCCTGGCGCTGGGCTTCGATGCGGTGGCCACCGGCCATTACGCGCGGCTCGAACACGGCCGGTTGCGTCGCGCCGTGGACGCCGACAAGGACCAGTCCTATGTGTTGGCCGTGCTGACCGCCACCCAACTGCGCCACGCCTTGTTCCCGATCGGTGACACCCCCAAGCCGCAGATCCGTGACGAGGCCGCCGAGCGCGGCCTGCCGGTGGCCCGCAAGGCCGATAGCCACGACATCTGCTTCATCCCGTCCGGGGACACCCGCGCCTTCCTGGGTGCCCGCATCGGCGTGCGCCGCGGGGCCGTGGTGGATGCCGGCGGCACCGTGCTCGCCGAGCACGATGGCGTGCACGGCTTCACCATCGGTCAGCGCAAGGGTCTCGGTATCGCCGGTCCCGGTCCGGACGGCGCACCGCGCTATGTCACCGAGATCGACGCCGACACCCAGACCGTGCGGGTCGGCGCGGCCGCCGATCTGCAAACCTGGGCCCTGACCGGCAAGCAGCCGGTGTTCACCTCCGGTGTGGCACCGCAGGGTCCGGTGGAGTGCGAGGTGCAGGTGCGCGCCCACGGCGGCATCGTGCCCGCGGTGGCCGAACTGGTCGGGGAGGATGTGCAGGTGAGGCTGCGGGCTCCGTTGAACGGGGTGGCTGCTGGCCAGACGCTGGTGCTCTACCGGCCCGATCCGGCCGGCGACGAGGTCATCGGCAGCGCCACGATCGTCAACCGATCGCAATCCTGCTGACGACGGTGCCCGCCGTCGGTCCCCCCGGGCCCCGGGTGCCAACCCTGCGTCGGGTGTCCAATACGGTTGCCCGATGAATGTTTTCGCGGCGGCCACCGGCATCGGTTCCTGGCCCGGTTCGGCGCCGCGGGAAGCCGCCCAGATCGTGGTCGGTGAGCTGCATAGGCTGCCCCACCTGGTCGAGCTGCCCGCCCGCGGCGTGGGTGCGGACACCATCGGGCGGGCCGGTGCCCTGCTCATCGACATCGCCATCGACACCGTGCCGCGTGGATACCGCATCACCGCCCGGCCCGGTGCGGTGGTGCGCCGGGCGACCAGCCTGCTCGACGAGGACATCGACGCGCTGGAGGAGGCCTGGGAGAAGGCCGGTGGGACAGGCTCGGGACGGCCGGTCAAGGTGCAGGCGCCGGGACCGATCACCCTAGCGGCCGGGCTGGAGTTGCCCAATGGGCACCGCGCGATCACGGACGCCGGTGCCGTCCGTGACCTGACGTCCTCCTTGGCCGAAGGCGTAGGTCGACATCGGGCCGAGCTGGCGCGACGGCTAGGTACGACCGTCGTGGTGCAGTTCGACGAGCCCATGCTGTCCTCCGCGCTGGCCGGACAGTTGACCGGGGTGACTGTGATGAACCCGGTGCATGCGGTCGATGAAGCGGTGGCTATCAGCCTGCTCGACGAGTGTGTTGTCGCTGCGGGTACGGATGTGGTGTTGCACAGCTGCGCAGCAGTGCCGTGGAAAGTGCTGCAGCGAAGCATGATCCATGCCATCTCGGTGGATGCGAGTACGTTTGCGGAGACCGATCTGGATGGGCTCGGCGAGTTCCTGGACTCGGGCCGGGCGGTGGTGTTCGGCGTGGTACCGACGAGCACCCCGGCGAGCTGGCCGTCGGCCGAGGAGGTGGCTGAGACCGCGATTCGAATCATTGATCGAGTCGGCTTCTCCCGCAGTTCGGTACGCGATCGAGTGGGCATCAGCCCCACCTGCGGGTTAGCCGGCGCGACCTCCTCATGGGCGCGTGCCGCAGTCAGCTTGTGTCAGCGTGGTGCCGATTTCGTCGCAGGGGCGTCCTGAGCGGACCACCGGAGTCGAAGGTGCCGGTCTTCGCGGCGCCTCGGACCAGTGGCTGATGAACGGCATCCCGTTGCTCTCAAGGGCTGCCCACGATGCTCTTCAGACGTAGTGTGGCGATGTCCTCATCTGACAAGCCGACTTCCCGGAGCACCGCGTCGGTGTGTTGGCCGATCGTGCATCCGCCATCGGCTTTGGTCGCGGACCTGGAAAACCGAGCCAACGGTGCAAGTCGGCGGTGATGACCGAAAATGGGACTGTCGGCCTCGACAGCGTAGCCGGCGTCGAAGTACGTATCGCTCTGCAGTAGCCGCTCCGGAATCGACTGAGCCACTTCGACGCAGCCGACGTCTTGTCCGGTCAGTTCCCGCTCCCATTCCAGTTTCGGCTTGGTGGCGAAGATGGCGGCTAGCAACTCGGCCAGATCCGCATCGTGTTGACCTCGCAATTCCGCGGTCGCGAAACGTTCATCACCGCCGATGTCCGCATACTGTGACAGCGCCTTCGCCAGGACGGGCCACTCTTCCGGTTGCGGAGCGGCGAGGAAGACCCAACCGTCGGAGGCCGGGTATGCACGGTAGAGCGCGTTGAGTCCGGTGAAGTCGTCGTTGACGACAGCTTCGGTTGGGGCGCCGGGGTATGTCGTGTTCAGATTGATCAGAGCTTGTTGGCTGCTGCCGAGCATCGTCGCCGCCATGTTCGGGATGGTGATACCCCGTTTCTGCGCATAGATTCCGACGAGCAGAGCGGATGCCACTCCCAAGGCGGCGATACCGTCGGCCTGCACCGTCGAGACGGCACCAGCTGCGAAAAGGGTTGCGGCCCGGCGGTGTATGTCCTCGATATCCCTGGGTGGCGCGGCCGCACCCCTGCTGTCGACCTGCGCCAAGCCGGATGCCGCGCCGATTGATGGTGCATATGCCGCTCGGTGCGCGAACGGGCCTTCTGTCCCATAGCCCGGCGCGTGGAGCACAACGATGTCGGGTTTGATCTTCCGAAGACTGTCTTCGTCGATCTTCGCGCGTTCGGCGGCACCGCCCCGGAAACACAGCAGCGCGACATCACTCATGGCAACCAGCTTGTAGACAACTTCGAGGCCCTCGGGCTGGGTAAAGTCGATCGCGACGCTTTCTTTGCCTTGCAGGACTTTAGCCCCGCCGGCCTCGGGAAAGGCAAGCAGTTGGCGAATGTGATCACCCTCCAGTGGCTCAACCTTGATCACCCGTGCACCCAGATCGGTCAAGATCGTGGCCCCGTACGGTCCGGCGAACATCGTTCCGAACTCAAGGATGGTGATGCCAGCGAGTGGGAGCCCAACGGTGGGTGTGCCTGTCGTGTTGCACTCGCGCCGCTTGGGCAGTGGGGTGTCAGAATGTTCGCCGATGCCCGGGGCGCGACCTGGCTGCCTGAGAGGTTTCGTTCCAGAATGAATGAGCGTTGAAACTTGGCGAACGGGGCCGATTTTCGGGTCATCGACGGTTACGACCCGATTCTCGTAGACCGTCTGAGGGTGGTCGAGGGACTCGGCGGGGCTACGAAACAACTCACCGCCGAGATCACGATTGTTGTCGAAGGCTTGCTGCCACTCATCGAGACTGCGGCGGCCGACTCTCTCGATCATGATGTCCCACCACTGCGTGCGAAGCTCGGCAGTCGGAAGCATCGGAAATCCCTGCCATTTGGGATTCGCAAGTTCTTCGAGAAGGTCGAGCTCCGTGAGCCACGCTTGCATGAGGCGCGGGGAGACTTGGGCGAATTGCAGCCACTTGTTGTCTGAGGTCGGGGCAGTCAGCAGTGCGTACAGCAGGTAGATCTGTGGACGTCCTTCATCGTCGAAGACAGTGTCCATTGGCAAATACGCGTCAGGATAGCGTTCAACGACTGTTTCATAGAACCAGTTGTACGGGTCCATGGCACCTATGCCGGTCACCAGATTGGATTCCACCACCTGTCCGACGCCGCTGTTCTCACGTTCGATCAATGCAGCCAGGATCGCCTGGACTGCAGCTTGCTGGGCGCCCCACGCCGAATAGGGCGCGCTGCAGAATGCCGGCCGCGGCGGTGACAGCAGACCTTGCTTGGATCGCATTACTCCGATCTTCGCGTCGACGAGGGCAGACCAGCCCTTGTAGTCGCGAAAGGGCCCCGTGGATCCCCAGCCGGTGATCGAGGCTGCCACGAGTTGCGGGCAGCGTCGGGTGATCTGATCGGAAGTCAGTCCGAGTCGCTCCGCCGCGGCAGGGCGCATCGTTGTGACCAGAACATCGGCAGATTCCAACAGGCTCCACAAGCGTTCTTGCCCAACATCATTCCGGATGTCCAGAGTTATGCTGCGTTTGTTCCGTAGAAGCGCCGGCCATCCTCGCAGTTGGCGCAGCGGACTTCCGTCCGGCGGCTCGACAAAGATGACCTCTGCGCCACAATCGGCGAGGAACTGACTTGCCTGAGCCCCGGCCAGCGTTGTCGAAAGATCAATGACGACGACCCCGTCAAGTGGTGGAAGGGCTTCAGCGCCGGGCATCCGTTGCTCCTGTACGTAGTCTTGGCCGGGGCGATCTGTGCCACAGCTTGGGTTGATGTGTGATGAGTGTCGCACTGGGGCGGTCCAGTGTCAATGAAAAATCTTGCCGGTATGAGCAACAGATGCGTTGCAACACAGGCGATTTCGAGACGTAGTCCGGGTCTGGCCCAAGTGCTGACGTGTCAGGATGTCAACACCCGACTGGTTGCTGTCCACCGGAGATGGGGCCGTGTGACGAAGACTCGTCGACCGAAGAATGCCCCTGAGGTCGGGTCGAGCTAATGATGTCGGTTGATCGACAGTCTATTTCAGATTCAGACGTGATCGTTCGGCAGTGCGTGAGAAGGATTCAATAGAGGTCAATCAGAGGCGAACTCCTGCGGTAGATGTTCTACTTCCATGAAAATATTTGTCGCGCAGCGCCTTTGACTTCTTGCTTGCTGCTCAGAACTGGTCACTTGTCGTCCAGCAGGGCAATCAACGCCGAAGCGTCGGCGACGCTCCGGAGGAGATCATTGAGATGCGTACAGGTCGATATGCCCGAAAGCTCATGTCGGACTCTGGTATGCAAATCATCCAGTCGCATACCGACGATGCGGGCAGCGCTCGCCACGGCGCCGGGGCACTCCTGCCAGGGCAAGACACGTGGTGTTGCTCGGGATGACAGGACTACACCCGTCAGGCGGTCTACATGTGCTTCGAGTGTGTATTCGTGAATGACCGTCTCTAGATTGTCCGACCTGACGTAGGTGTCACGAAACATGCTGTCTATAGTCACCTCTCGGCCGCCGCTATCAAGTGTCACGTCTACTCTGCGGCGCCTGCGCATTCCGTGCAGAGGTAGTGCATCCATCGGATGCCAACCGATCGGGTCGATGCCGGTAAGGTCGGGCGCCGGCGGCCCGGTGACCACAGCTGCGTCCCCGGCTTCGAACGACGACATCAGGAGCCCGCCGGTCAGGAAGCCTGCGCACTGGTCGGCCACGGGCAGGTAGCCGGATTGCGTTGGGTGATCTTTGATACGCGCGGCCGAGATGGCGTGTCCAGAGATCAGGATTGCGACCGGGACGTCATCGAGCAAGGTGTAGCGCAGATCCCGGTGCCGACGCAGCTCCGGAGCTGCCCGGTCGGCGGCGGCCCTGAAGCCACTCATGGCTGGTACGCCGACCAGGCGTAGCTCTGGAACGTCGGGGGAGACCTCGAGTTGTGTCACCACCCGTGCGGCAGTGTCGATCGTCGCCTCGAGGCTCGCGGTGGTTCGTTCGGTCGCGGAACCGTCGAGTCTTGTTTCGAGGTCCCGTGCGCGGCCGTGTAGGTAGAGCGGATCGAGTGAACCAGGGGCGCGAACCATGTCGATGGAACTGGTCCGCCGCAATGATCCCGGCTCCCGTGCCGGCGTCGAGCTGGTGGGGTCGTGGAGACCATGGAGTGGGTGGAGGTCGAAGGCGGGTATGCCTAGTCGGACGTCACTCATGAGGAGTACTCATGCGATGGCTACTCCTTTGATGCGCAAGAATTCGTCGAGACCCTCGCGGCCGCCCTCCTTGCCCATTCCGCTGATACCGATTCCGCCGAATGGCCGGTTCACCGCGAGGTTCGCCGCCCCGTTGATCAGAACCTCGCCAGTGTTGAGTGCCTCGGACACACGATGGGCTCGTTTGAGGTCGTTGGTGAAGATATAGCCCGAGAGGCCGTATTCGGTGTTGTTGGCGATCGCCACAGCCTCTTGCTCGGTGTCGAACGGAATGATCGACAACACCGGACCGAACACTTCTTGTTGGGCAAGTTCGCAGAGGGGATCGACGTCGGCGAACACGGTGGGCTCGAGAAAGTACCCGTTGGCGAGCTCGCCTCCGAGCCGTTTACCGCCAGCCACCAGTCGTGCGCCGTCTCGCTGCGCCCGTTCAATGATCCCGGTAATACGTTGCAATGCTGCGTAATTCACAACTGGGCCGGATAAGGTATCGGCTTGGAGGGGATCTCCGACCTTGACCATCTTGGCCAAGTCGGCCACTCGGGACACTACTTCGTCATAGACCTCGCGCGCGACGATCATCCTGGTGGGCATTGCGCATCCCTGGCCGCTCATGACTCCGACCGACATGATCGTGCCGAGGCCACATGCCAGATCCAGATCTGCGTCGGCGAAGACGATGTTGGCCGACTTGCCGCCCAACTCCATCACCGCCGGTTTGATGTGCTCGGCACACAACGCGAGAATCTTGCGCGCGGTGGCAGGGCCGCCGGTGAACGTCACCTTCTTGACCAGCGGATGCGCGACAAGTGCTGCGCCGGCCTCGGCCGATCCGGGAACGACATTGATGACGCCGTCGGGTATGCCTGCCTCGGTGGCCAGTTGGGCATACAGATCGGCGCTGAATGGGGTGAGTTCCGAGGGCTTGATCACCACGGTGTTGCCGGCCGCGAGGGCTGCAGGAACTTTCATCGCCAAGGAGAACAGCGGCCCGTTCCACGTGATGATCACACCGATCACACCATACGGTTGCTTGAGGGTGTAGCTGAAGTCGCCGTGCGTGCGTAGCGAAGAGGTGACGTCGCCGTTGATCTTGTCGGCCCAGCCCGCGTAGTAGCGTGTCCACTCGACCGACATACCGACGAATCCATCGCCCAAGCCGATCGGCGTGCCGTTGTCGAGGGCGGCGAGCTGCTTGAAGTCTTCGCCGTGCTCGTCGATCAGGTCGGCGAAGCGCATGAGGATACCCCGGCGTTCTGCCGGGCTGGTGCTACGCCAGCTCTCGAATGCGCGGTGAGCAGCCTGTACCGCTTCATCGACCTCCTCGGGGCCGGCCAGCGGAATCTCGGCATCGGTAGTACCTGTGCACGGGTTGATATGTGCGAACCAGCCACCTGAGGCGGACGTTCGCTTCTCACCCCCAATTCTTAGCGTCACTTGTCGGTGCTCAGTGTCGAGCGTCGGGTGCGTCATAGTGGTCCTCACGATCCTGTCAGGTAATGCGCCGCTGGTGCGTGGATGGTGTTCTGGCCCAGGGCCGTTCATGGAAGTGGCCGCAGATGCCGGCGGAGCCGTGTCGGTCCGACTAACCGGTACTGCCCTGGGTGTGCAAGCGCGCCAATCGAAGACCCTCGCCAGACGTATCGGTTTCGACGCTCCAGAGGCCACAGGTACACCAGGCGCGAAAGTGTGAGCCTTCAGGCAGTATCGCTTGGCCGCCGCAGTCTGTGCCTACGCTGGAAATACTGGCAAAGAACTCCAAGGGCTTCTCGTGCAGCGCGTTGTCCTCGTCCGACATCGGCAATCACTCCTTTCCAGGGCGGTCAGGATGAAAGACGGGTAGCATCCAGCCGTCATTGGCTGGGCAAAAGTCCACTCGCACAGCCATTCCGATGGACACCTGGGCTGGCGTGACTCCGATGATGTTGCTCACCAGTCTGGCGCCCGGGGCGTCCGGAAGTTCGAGCACCGCGGGCACCAGTGTCACTTCCGGCATCCCTGGCATGCCGTACACGACAGCAAAGCTGTAAACCGTTGCCGCACCGCTGAGTTCGATCCAGTTCACCGACTTTGACTGGCAGGTAGGGCAGAACGGTGTGGGCGGGAGCCGGAAGGTGCCGCACTCGGAGCACTGTGGCGCCACCAGCCGACGTTCCCTGGCTGCCTGCCAGAAGGGCTCGGTGTTCTTGTCGACGACGATGCGCAGATAGTCGGTCGGCATGGTCGTCGCCAGCGTCTCCTGCTGGGCGTTCATGCTGCGCGTCCCAGGATCAGGCCACTGACCGGCAGACTGGCCGGACCGCCGGTGATCAGCGCGAGTTCTGCGCCGGGCACCTGATTGATTGCACTGCCGCGCATCTGCTCAACGCCCTCCATGATGTGAGTCATGCCGACGACGTAACCCTCGGAGAGCTGGCCACCGTGCGTGTTGACCGGAATCGAGCCCCCGTCGTAACGGATCGCGCCGCTCTCGACGAATGGGCCGCCTTCGCCCTTCCTGCAGAATCCGTAGTCCTCCAGTTGCATGACGACCATCGGAGTGAAGTGGTCGTACAGGAGAGCGACGTCGATATCGTCGGGTGTGATGTCGGCCTGTCGGTAAAGTCGGTCGGCAATGGGTTTGTTGCCAGAGGATGCGAAGTACTCGTCAGGCATGCCCATCCACGCGAATGCGCGGCCCCAATCCCGAACGCCGCCATGGGCAGCCGCCACGATGGGAACCGGCCGCTGTCTGAGGTCCCGGGCACGCTCGATGCTTGTGGTGATCACCGCGACCGCGCCGTCCGTCTCCTGGCAGAAGTCGTACAGGCACAGGGGGTCCGCGATCATCCGCGCGCCGAAATACTCCTCGGCGGTCAGCGGCTTCCGGTGAAGGGCCTTGGGCCGGTTGATGGCGTTGGCGCGTGTCGAGATTGCGACCTCGGCGAAGGCCTCGCGTCGGGTGCCGTAGAGATGCATGTGGCGCCGGGCCAGCACTGACATCAGGTGGCCGGGGCCCGATAGCCCCGACGGCTGCAGGAACGAGTTGATCGGGTCTGGGGTCATGGCCGAAAACACCGAGCCGAGACGCTGTTTGGACTGCTGCAACGCCATGACCGTCACAACCACGTCGGCATCGCCGGCGACGATTGCCGCCCGTGCGAGGCCGATTGCTCCAGCCGAACCTCCTCCTCCCGACGTCAGCGATGCGGTGAACCGAATCTCCGGGATACCGAGCGTTTCGACGAAGTCGGCGGTATCCATCTTCTCGGTATAGCCGGCACTTGCGCCCGAATAGTAGGCGAAACCGTCCACGTCCCGGACAGTCAAGCCAGCATCTTCGCAAGCGGCCAGAATGGCGTCACCCGCGAGTTCGGTGGTGGTCCTCGGCAGCGATTCGCCGCGTTTGAAGTACGGTGTCGCGCCGATGCCGACGATGGCGCAGTCGCGAAGACCCTTCGAAGTGGACACTCGTCAGGCGCTCTCAGCACCCACGGGCGGCACGTGCGGGAACAGTTCGAAGAACGCCCCCTGGGTGATACGTAGTCGGGTCTCGTCGCTCACCCCGGCGAACAGTGAGGTCAACGTCTCCTGGGTGTGGCCGAAAGTGCCCTCCATATGCGGATAATCGCTGCCGAACATGACGTTGCGATAGCCCATGTAGTCGTATGCCTGCACAGCGGTCTCGTCATGCTGGAACGATGCATACACCTGACTGAACAGGATTTCCTTCGGACTCCGCTTCAGTTTGGGGCGTACCGTCATGTGGTGCTGCCGGTATCCCTCCAGGAGGCGGTCGCCAAGGAACGGTACCCAGGTTGCGCCGCCTTCCGAGATCAATACCTTGAGGTCGGGGTGACGGTCCAACGCTCCGGAGGCGACGAGCTTCATGGTGGCCCGTTGGCCGGAGAACGTCGTCTCCGCGTAGTTCATGATCGCCGCGCCAGGCCCGCGGTATACCAGCCCAGCGCCGCCGGTCGCACTGTTGGAGGCCGTCACGTCCACGGGGTCGGTGCCGATATGGAAGGCGAGCACCATGCCGGCCTCCTCAGCGGCCGCCCACAGCGGCTCCCAATCATCGCGGTGCCAGTCCGGCGCGCTGGGATGAGGCGAAGTGGGGAGGAATACCGCCTTGAATCCCTTGTCTGCTGCCCACTGCAGCTCCTCGACCGCGTGGTCGACAACCAGAGTGGAGACTTGTGCCGTGACGACGTAGCGCGGTGAAACCGAGGCGATCTCGTCAAGCGCCCACTCGTTGCTGACCCGCAGACAGGCTTTGAGCAGCTCCGGCGTGCGGAACGACGATGCCCACATACCCAGCGACGGAAAGATGACCTCTCCCCAGATTCCTTCCTGGTCGAGATCGCCAAGACGGACCGTGGCATCGCGGTGGCCTTTGGCTTGCATGCTCATCTCGACGAACGCCACCAATGCCGACGAGGGCAACTTGCGCCGAAAGATCTGACCGTCGACGTAAACGGTTTCGTACTCCCCGTCGGGGTCCTTCTCCGAGCGGGGGCACAGATCGGCGAGTTTCTTGGGCAAGCGTGACTGCCACAGATCATCTGGTTCCAAGAAGTGGGAGTCGCCAGAGTTCGCCCAGATCTTCGACATAAAGCCTCCATGGTGAGCTTCGACACTGAAAAAGCAATTTTCAGCAACACTAGAGTCGTCGACATCAGGATGTCAATGAAGTCAGCGCCATTCGTGGGGTTATCCCGCATCGTTCTGTCAAGTTGAAAAGAGTCTTTTCAGTGGCGGACCGCTAGGGTGGCTGGCGGGTTGGGCTACGATTGCCCGACGATCTCGACGCGTCAGGATGCCGGTGTAGGAGCTGTGGTTTCGAACAGAGCAGTTGAACGTTCCTCGGAGCGCCAGCACATCATCGATGCCGCGTATCGCTGTCTGGACCGCAACTCCGGGCTCTCGGCGTCCATCAGTGAAATCCTTGAAGAGACTGGTCTGGGGACACGCGCGTTCTATCGCAACTTCAGCACCAAGCACGAGCTGTTCCTGGAGATGTTTCGGCGCGACCGTGAAGCGGTCCTGGTGGAACTGCGCGGAGCTGCTGCCCGGGCCGATACTCCGGTAGACGAACTTCGGGCGTGGATGGCCCACTTGTTCGAGATAGTGTCGGATCCGCGTCGACGCAAGCGCGTGGCGACCTTCTATTCAGAAGAGATGCGGCGCACCCCGGGGTATTTCCGGGAGCTCGAGCTATTCGTCAAGGCTGAGGAGTCGGCTTTGGCGGCCATCCTGCACCGGGGCAAAGCGGAGGGGGTCTTCCTGGCCTGCAGCCCGGAACTGGACGCACGCTCCATCCGTGCAGCGCTTGAAGCTGCGGTTGTCAACCGCTTTCAGCGTCAGGGTGCTACCGATGCATCTGTCGAGTTCGACCTGCTGGTGGGGTTTGTTCTGCGGGGCATTGGTGCTGTCGGAGCTGTCATCGGCCCGGCAGTAGTCTCTGGCCAGAACTCCGCTCGCCACGTTGATCACGACTAAGCCGATAGCCGTCGAGTCCGTCCGTCAGTCGCGAAGTCGACCGTCTCATCTGGTGGATTTCGCGCCGCAGTCGAGCCCGCGGGAACGTCGTCATCGAGCCTCATCCGGTGTCGCCACCGGCAGGTCGAGGCGTTGTCGGCGCGGTCCACTAGCCTGCGAGGGTGGCCCCAGAAACGCCCTCCGGCGATCCGGAAACCGATCCGATCGACCCGTCCGTGCGGCGGCGCTGGCAGGAGCTTGCCGACGAGGTGCGCGAACACCAGTTCCGCTACTACATCAAGGACGCGCCGATCATCTCCGACGCCGACTTCGATGCGCTGTTCAACGAACTCCTCGCCCTGGAAGAGCGCTATCCCGAGCTCAAGGTGGCCGACTCGCCGACCCAACTGGTCGGTGGCGCGGGTTTCGCCACCGACTTCGCCGAGGCCCAGCATCTGGAACGGATGCTGTCCCTGGAGGACGTGTTCAACACCGACGAATTGGTGGCGTGGTCCAACCGGGTGGAAGCCGAGATCGGCCCAGCCCCGCACTACCTGTGTGAACTCAAGGTCGACGGCGTCGCGCTGGGGCTGGTGTATCGCGACGGCAAGCTCGAACGGGCGGCCACCCGCGGCGACGGGCGGGTCGGCGAGGATGTCACCAACAACGCGCGAACCATCGACGACATCCCCGAAACCCTCACGCCCTCAACCGAATACCCGATCCCGGCGGTGCTGGAAGTCCGCGGCGAGGTGTTCTTCATGGTGGCCGACTTCGAGAACCTCAACGCCAGCCTGGTCGCCGAGGGTAAGCCGCCGTTCGCCAATCCGCGCAACAGTGCGGCCGGTTCGCTGCGGCAGAAGAACCCGGCCGTCACCGCCAAACGCAAGCTGCGGATGATCTGCCACGGGCTGGGCTACACCGAGGGTTTCGACCCGGCCACCCTGCACGACACCTACTTCGCGCTGAAGGCCTGGGGCCTACCGGTCTCCGACCACACCACCCGGGTGGCGGGGCTGGCCGCCGTCGAGGAGAAGATCACCTACTGGGGCGAACGCCGGCACGAGATCGAGCACGAAATCGACGGTGTGGTGGTCAAAGTCGACGACTTCGCCCAGCAGCGCCGCCTCGGTGCCACCTCCCGCACGCCCCGATGGGCGGTGGCCTACAAGTACCCGCCCGAGGAAGCCCAGACCCGGCTGCTCGACATCCAGGTGAACGTCGGGCGCACCGGCCGGGTGACTCCCTTCGCGGTGATGACACCGGTGCGCATCGCCGGATCCACCGTCGCCATGGCGACCCTGCACAACGGCTCGGAGGTCAAACGCAAGGGCGTGCTGATCGGCGACACCGTCATGATCCGCAAGGCCGGTGACGTCATCCCCGAGGTGCTGGGTCCGGTGGTGGACCTGCGGGACGGCACCGAGCGCGAGTTCGCCATGCCCACCCACTGCCCGGAGTGCGGCACCGCGCTGGCCCCGGCCAAGGAGGGCGACGTCGATATCCGTTGCCCCAACGCGCGATCCTGCCCCGCGCAGCTTCGCGAGCGGGTATTCCACCTCGCCGGTCGTGGCGGTCTGGACATCGAAGGCCTGGGCTATGAGGCGGCAACCGCCCTGTTGGACGCCAAGGTGATCGACGATGAAGGTGACCTGTTCGATCTGACCGCCGAGGACCTGCTCACCGCCGAGTTCTTCCGCACCAACAAAGGTGTGCTGTCGGCCAACGGTGCGCGCCTGCTGGCCAATCTCGGCCAGGCCAAGAACCGTCCGCTGTGGCGGATCCTGGTCGCTTTGTCGATCCGCCACGTGGGTCCCACGGCGGCCCGCGCGCTGGCCACCGCACTGGGCAGCCTGGACGCCATCATGGCAGCCGACGAGGAGCAGCTGGCCGATGTCGAAGGCGTCGGGCCGACCATCGCCGCGGCCCTCACGGAGTGGTTCGCTGTCGACTGGCACCGCGCGATCGTCGACAAGTGGCGGGCGGCCGGGGTTCGCATGGAAGACGAGCGCGACACCGACGTCGCCGCCACGCTGCAGGGGCTGTCGATCGTGGTCACCGGGTCGCTGACCGGCTTCTCCCGGGACGAAGCCAAGGAGGCCATCATCACCCGCGGCGGCAAGGCCGTCGGATCGGTGTCGAAGAAGACCTCGTTCGTGGTGGCCGGTGACGCACCGGGCTCCAAGTATGACAAGGCCGTCGAACTCGGGGTGCCGATCCTCGACGAGGACGGGTTCCGCGCGCTGTTGGAGAACGGGCCCGGCCAGTTCCGCACAGACGCGCCGGCCGATTAGCTCAGCGCACGATGCTGGCCACGATGCCGGCCAGATAACCCAGCCGGGCCACCTCCGACGGCCGGAACAGTGGGCCGCCCGGGCGCCCCAGGACGACAGCCAGAGTCGGTTCGCCCAGCGGTGCGGCGGCCAGTGTGGTGTCCATATCGCGCCACACCTGCGGCACCCAGTCCGCGCTGCCGTCCAGTGCCTCGGCCTGGGTCATCGGTAGCCACGGCGCGCTGTGCGCCTGGGTTTCCGGGGATCCGGGGCTGCCGACCACTCGCTGCAGCCCCGACTCGGTGGACCGGACCACCGTGCACCAGCCCACCCGCAGTACCCGGGGCGCCTCATCGGCCAGCACCTGCAGTTTTGCGTCGCGGCCGTCGGCGGCGGCGATGTGATCGATGAGTTCCAGTTCGCGGTGCGCCTCGAGCAGCCCGGTGTGCGGACGGATGGTGTCCACCCGAACACCCTCGAGGCGCTCGGCGGCGGTGATCACCATGTCCGGCATCGTGCCGGGCGGCAGTTCGACCACCAGGTCGTCGATGGCATAGCCGGTGACGCGCTCGACGACGTCCAACGACAGGATGTCGGCGCCGACCGACCCCAGCGCAACCGCGAGCGACCCGAGGCTGCCGGGGCGGTCCTCAAGCTGAACCCGCAAGAGATAGGAAGGCACGCGCACACCTTTTCACAGTCATCCGATCGCGGCACTCCGGCTTTGCCGCTCCGGCGTCTGCCGCACCTGCGGTCCGGGCGGGTCGGTACGGCCAACTAGGCTGGTCCACCGTGTCCCAGATCTCCCGTGACGAGGTAGCCCGGCTGGCGAAGCTGGCCCGGCTGGCCTTGACCGACCACGAAGTCGACAATTTCGCCGGCCAACTCGACGCCATCCTGGGGTATGTCAGCCAGATCCAGGCCGTCGACGTCACCGACGTCTCGCCGACCGGTAACCCGCTGAAGTCGGTCAACGTGACCCGCCCCGATGTGGTCGAGGCCTGCCTGACCCAGGACGAAGCCCTGGCCGAGGCGCCGGCTGCCGCCGAGGGCCGATTCGCCGTGCCGCAGATCCTGGGAGAGGCAGAGTAGTGAGCGACGTGATCCGGCTCGACGCCGCCACCCTGGGCGAGAAGATCGCCGCCAAGGAACTGTCCTCGGTCGAGGTGACCCAGGCCTGCCTGGACCAGATCGCCGCCACCGACCAGCGCTTCAACGCGTTCCTGCACGTCGCCGCCGACCAGGCGTTGACCACTGCGGCCCGCATCGACGCGGCGGTGGCCGCGGGGGAGAAGCTGCCCTCGCCGCTGGCCGGTGTGCCGCTGGCGCTCAAGGACGTGTTCACCACCACCGACATGCCGACCACGTGCGGCTCGAAAATCCTCGAGGGCTGGGTGTCGCCGTACGACGCGACCGTCACCGCCCGGGTGCGTGCGGCCGGTATCCCGATCCTCGGCAAGACCAATATGGACGAGTTCGCGATGGGTAGCTCCACCGAGAACTCCGCCTACGGCCCCACCCGCAACCCGTGGGACGTCGAACGTGTGCCCGGCGGCTCCGGCGGCGGTAGTGCCGCCGCGCTGGCCGCTTACCAGGCGCCGCTGGCACTGGGCTCGGACACCGGCGGCTCGATCCGCCAGCCGGCGGCGTTGACCGCGACCGTCGGCGTCAAACCCACCTACGGCACCGTGTCGCGGTACGGGCTGGTGGCGTGTGCGTCGTCCCTGGACCAGGGCGGCCCGTGCGCCCGCACCGTCTTGGACACCGCTCTGCTGCACGCCGTGATCGCCGGCCACGACCCGCGGGATTCGACCTCGGTGGAGGCCCAGGTTCCCGACGTCGTCGGCGCGGCCCGGGCCGGTGCCGCCGGCGACCTGTCCGGTGTCAGGATTGGTGTCGTCAAGCAGCTGCGCAGTGGCGAGGGCTACCAGCCGGGCGTGCTCGCCTCGTTCAACGCCGCCGTCGAGCAGTTGGCCGCCCTGGGGGCGGAGATCACCGAGGTTGACTGTCCGCATCTGGACTACTCGTTGTCCGCCTACTACCTGATCTTGCCGTCGGAGGTGTCCAGCAACCTGGCCCGCTTCGACGCGATGCGCTACGGGTTGCGCGTCGGTGACGACGGCACCCACAGCGCCGAAGAGGTGATGGCACTGACCCGGGCCGCGGGATTCGGTCCAGAAGTCAAGCGCCGCATCATGATTGGCACCTATGCGCTGTCTGCCGGTTATTACGACGCCTACTACAACCAGGCGCAGAAGGTTCGCACCCTGATCGCCAACGATCTGGACAACGCCTACCGAAAGGTCGACGTGCTGGTGTCGCCGGCTACTCCGACAACGGCGTTCCGGCTCGGTGAGAAGGTCGACGATCCGCTGGCGATGTACCTGTTCGACCTATGCACGCTGCCGCTGAACCTGGCCGGGCACTGCGGAATGTCGGTCCCGTCGGGCCTGTCGCCGGACGACAACCTGCCGGTCGGGCTGCAGATCATGGCTCCGGCGCTGGCCGATGACCGGCTCTACCGGGTGGGTGCGGCCTACGAGGCCGCTCGCGGGGTTATGCCGTCGGCGCTGTAGATGCGCTGCCTCAGAACGCGCCAACGGGCAAGATAGGGCGCATGCGTATCGGAGTTCTCACCGGCGGCGGTGACTGTCCCGGGCTCAATGCCGTCATCCGCGCGGTTGTGCGGACTTGCGATGCCCGCTACGGCTCGTCGGTGGTCGGGTTCCTCGACGGCTGGCGTGGCCTGCTGGAAGACCGGCGCATCCAGTTGCACAACGATGACCGCAACAACCGGCTGCTGGCCAAGGGCGGCACCATGCTGGGCACTGCGCGCACCAATCCCGACAAGCTGCGCGCCGGGCTCGACGACATCAAGCAGACCTTGGAGGACAACGGGATCGACGTGCTGATCCCGATCGGCGGCGAGGGCACGCTGACCGCCGCGCATTGGCTCTCCGAGGAAGGTGTGCCCGTCGTCGGGGTGCCCAAGACCATCGACAACGACATCGACTGCACCGACGTCACCTTCGGGCATGACACCGCGCTGCAGATCGCCACCGACGCCATCGACCGGCTGCACAGCACCGCCGAGTCGCACCAGCGCGTGATGCTCGTCGAGGTGATGGGCCGCCACGCCGGCTGGATCGCGCTGAACGCCGGGCTGGCCTCCGGGGCGCACATGACGCTGATCCCCGAGCAACCCTTCGACGTCGAAGAGGTGTGCCGGCTGGTCAAGAAGCGCTTCCAGCGCGGTGAGTCCAGCTTCATCATCGTGGTGGCCGAGGGCGCCAAGCCCGCCGAGGGATCGATGGCGCTGCGCTCGGGTGGGGTCGACGAGTTCGGCCACGAACGGTTCACCGGGGTGGCCCAGCAGCTGGCCATCGAGGTGGAGAAGCGGATCAAGAAGGAAGTGCGGGTCACCGTCCTGGGGCACGTGCAGCGCGGCGGCACGCCGACCGCCTATGACCGGGTGCTGGCCACCCGGTTCGGGGTCAACGCCGCCGACGCCGCCCATGCCGGCGAGTACGGGATGATGGTGTCGCTGCAGGGCAATGACATCGGCCGGGTTCCGTTGGCCGACGCGGTCCGCCAGCTCAAGCTGGTGCCGCAGACCCGCTACGACGACGCGGCCGCCTTCTTCGGCTGACGTTCTGTGGCTGAGCCTCGGGGAGGAGGCCCTTGGCAATGGGTGCGTCGATCCTGCCGCCGTTCGCCGCCGAGCTGATCGTCGATGCCGGTGGCGTGATCCTCGAGTGCGATGCCGCGGCCGGGGCGGTCCTCGGCACGGCGGACTCGACGCCGCTTGTCGGACGGGCCGTGGAGACGGTGCTCCCGTCGGAGCTGGCTGCGCCGGTACGGGCCCACCTCGACGCGGGCGGTCCGCACGGTGCGGTGTTCGACGCCGCCGGTCGCCGGTTCATCGTGCGGCCCACACCACGGCCGGACCGTTTCGCGATCGAGGTCGAAGACGTCGCCGCCAGGACGGCGGCCTGGCGGCGCCTGCATCTGACCCAGACCACCATCGACCGGATGACCGACATGATCATCTGGCTCGACCCAGACGGGCGCTATGTGTTCGTCAACCCGGGCGCCACCGCGCTGCTCGGCTACTCCGCGGAGGAACTGTCCACACTGCGGGTGGTCGACGTCGATCCGATGTTCGACGAGCAGCGCTGGCGGGAACATTGGCAGGACATCGTCGAGCGGAAGTCATTCACCATCGAGACGGTCAACACCACCAAGTCCGGTGAGCGGGTACCCATCGAGGTGACGGTCAACTACGTCGAACACCAAGGTGCACAGTACAACTGCTCGATCGTGCGCGATATCTCCGAGCGAAAGCGATTCGAAGCCCAGCTGCTGGAGCTGAACCAGAAGATCACGCGGCTCTCGAACACCGACGAGCTCACCGGCATCGCCAACCGCCGCCGTGCCAACGCCGCCTTGGCTGAGCGGATCACCGCGCACATCGTCTCCGGCGATCCGCTGTCAGTGATCATGATCGACGTCGACCACTTCAAGGCGTTCAACGACCATTACGGGCACGCCGCTGGCGACGACTGTCTGTGCCGGGTCGCCCACGCGGTGGACGGGGTCGTCACCGAGGTCGGCGGTCTGGCCGCCCGCTATGGCGGCGAGGAGTTCCTGTGCCTGCTGCCGGCCGCCGATGAGGCGGCGGCGCATGCGGTCGCCGTGCGCATCCAGCAGTCGGTGGCCGACCTGGCCATCCCGCACGCGGCGTCGGGTTCGCCCGGTGTGGTGACGCTCAGCATCGGCGTGCTGACCGTCCGGGACCACTTCGACGCGGCATCCATCCTGGCCACGGTCGACGAGTACCTCTACCGGGCCAAGCGGCAGGGGCGTAACCGCATCGTCGGCGGCGAGGACCGGCCGATGAGACAGCGTCACGCCCGCCCCTAAGATTGACCCCATGACCGTCGCCAGTGCCGTTGATCTGCTCGACTACGACGACGTCGTGGCCCGGTTCGACCCGGTCCTCGGCCTCGAGGTGCACGTCGAGCTGTCGACCGCGACCAAGATGTTCTGCGCCTGCTCGACGAGGTTCGGCGCCGAGCCCAACACCCAGGTGTGCCCGGTATGCCTGGGCCTGCCCGGAGCGCTGCCGGTGCTCAACGGCTCTGCCGTCGAGTCGGCCATTCGGATCGGGCTGGCGCTGAACTGCCGCATCGCCTCGTGGTGCCGGTTTGCCCGGAAGAACTACTTCTACCCGGATCAGCCGAAGAACTACCAGATCTCCCAGTACGACGAGCCGATCGCCTTCGACGGCTACCTCGACGTGCCGCTGGACGACGGCACCACCTTCCGGGTCGACATCGAACGTGCCCACATGGAAGAGGACACCGGCAAGCTCACCCACGTCGGCAGCGACACCGGCCGTATCCACGGCGCGACCACCTCGCTGCTGGATGTCAACCGCGCCGGAGTGCCGCTGATCGAGATCGTCACCAAGCCGATCGAGGGTGCCGGGGAGCGTGCACCGGAGGTGGCGCGTGCCTACGTGACCGCACTGCGGGACCTGCTGCGGGCACTGGACGTCTCTGACGTGCGGATGGACCAGGGCTCGCTGCGCTGCGACGCCAACGTCTCGCTGCGGCCGATCGGCCAGGTGGAGTTCGGCACCCGCACCGAGACCAAGAACGTCAACTCGCTCAAGAGCGTCGAGGTGGCCGTCCGTTACGAGATGCGCCGCCAGGCCGCGATCCTCGCCGACGGCGGCAAGATCCATCAGGAGACCCGGCACTTCCACGAGGACGGTTACACCTCGCCCGGCCGCGACAAGGAGACCGCCGAGGACTACCGGTACTTCCCGGAGCCCGACCTCGAACCGGTGGCCCCCGCCGAGGAGCTCGTCGAGCGGCTGCGCACCACCATTCCAGAGCTTCCGTGGTTGTCGCGCAAGCGAATTCAGCAGGAGTGGGGGATCTCCGACGAGGTCATGCGTGACCTGGTGAACGCCGGTGCGGTGGACCTGGTCGCCGCGACCGTCAGCCACGGGGCGTCCAGCGAGTCGGCCCGGGCATGGTGGGGCAACTTCCTGGTGCAGAAGGCCAATGAAGTGGGGGTGGAGCTCGATGCCCTCGGGATCACCCCGGCCCAGGTGGCCGCGGTGGTGGCCCTGGTCGACGAGGGCAAGCTGTCGAACAAGCTGGCCCGTCAGGTTGTCGAAGGGGTGCTGGCCGGCGAGGGGGAACCCGAGCAGGTGATGGCCGCCCGCGGCCTGGCGCTGGTGCGTGACGACTCGCTGATCCAGGCCGCTGTCGACGAGGCGCTGGCGGCCAATCCCGATGTCGCCGAGAAGATCCGCGGCGGCAAGGTGCAGGCGGCAGGCGCGATCGTCGGCGCGGTCATGAAGGCCACCAAGGGCCAGGCCGATGCCGCGCGGGTGCGCGAACTGGTCATGGCCGCTTGCGGCCAGGCGGTTTAGGCGCTCAGCCGACCGGAGCTGATCCACCAGCGTTCGTGCAGGCGCCGACAGCGGGCCGCCGACAGTGGATCGGGCCAGTCATAGCGGTCGAGTACCTCGGCGGCGCCGGTGAACTCGTACCCGCGTAGTTGATCGGTCATCACGACGACGGTGGCCAGGCCCGCCGAGCGTGCGGTATGAAAGCCGGTCATCGAGTGCTCGAAGGTCAGCACATTGGCCGCACCGACGCCCAGTTCGGACAGCACCCGGTGATAGGCCTCCGGATCGGGCTTGGGCCGCAGCACGTCGTCACCGGCGATCAGGACTTCCACGACGCCGTCGCCGATCAGCTCACGGACCAGCGGTTGGATGCGTTCCCGCCGGCCCTCGGCGGTCACGGCGATGCGGATGCCGGCGCAGTGCAGGCTCCAGATCAGATCGCGGAACATGTGGGCGTCGCGCTCGCTGGCCCCGACTGGGGCGTCGAAGTCGAAGACGACAGCCTCGAGCACCGGTACATCGGCATGCGCGCAATGCGCCCGGTCCCACCAGAATGAGCGACTCCGGGGAAGAGTGTCCAGAGTTGCGACCACGACGGCAGTATGGCCCCGCCAGCCTGGCCCGGGCATCCCCCGATCAGGGGATGGCAGGGTGGAGGCCGTCCCCCGGGTCGCTCTAGATCGACAATGGTCTGATTGGCGCCGACGTCGAAATATTCTGCGGCGGAGCATATTACAGAGTTCGACAGGTGTCGAGTGCAGTCGTGGTCCGGGTCGACGCGCGGGGGATGTTCAGCCGTGATTCCGGTGACGACGGTGGTGCCCACCGCTACGGTGATCCCATGACGGTGCGGGTGGTGCTGGTCGACGACCACGAGATGGTCATCGAGGGCCTCAAGGCGATGCTCGCGCCCTTCGCCGAACGGGTCGAGGTGGTCGGTGAAGCGGTCGGCGCCGAGAAGGCGATGGCGGTGATCAGCGAGCTGCGCCCCGACATCGTGCTCTGCGATGTCCGCATGCAGGGTGCCAGCGGATTGGACCTGTGCCGGGAGATCCGCCAGCGTGATCCCGGCCAGAAGGTGATCCTGCTGTCGGTCTACGACGACGAGCAGTACCTGTTCCAGGCCATGCGGGTGGGTGCGTCGGGCTATCTGCTCAAGGGCATCAGCAGCGACGAACTGGTCCGACAACTCGAAGGCGTCCAGGGTGGGGCGACGGCGATCGACGCCGGACTGGCCGCGCGCGCCGCGGAGACGGCCGCCCGGCTGCAGAGCGACCAATTCTGGCCCGGCGCCCGACACGGGCTGACCCAGCGGGAAAGTGAGATCCTGTCGCTGGTGGTGACGGGACTGTCGAACCGGGGCATCGCCTCGAAACTGGTGATCGGCGAGGAGACGGTCAAGACCCACCTCAGTTCGATCTACCGAAAGCTGGGGGTCAGTGATCGCACCAGCGCCGCCGCAACGGCGTTGCGTGAGGGCATCTTTCAATGAGCACGCCCCGCGGGGTGAGTCCCCACGCCGTCCACGGATTGGTCGACGCTGACCGCGAGGTGGCGTTGCTGCTCGACATCATCGCCGCGACGTCGTCGGGGCCGGGCGTCGAGCCGATGGCCGCGGCGGTAGCTCAGATGATCACTGCGGCAACGGCTTCCGACGTCTGCTTCGTACACGTGCTCGACGACACCGATAGGTCGCTGACGCTGGCAGGTGCCACCCCGCCGTTCGACGAGCAGGTGGGGCTGGTGCGGCTGCCGCTGGGCTCTGGCGTGTCGGGCTGGGTGGCCAGCCACCGCGAGCCGGTGGTGATCGTCAGTGACAAGGAAGCCGACCCGCGGTACATGCCGATCGCGGCGTTGCGCGGCAAGGACTTCACCTCGATGGCCTCGGTGCCCATGGAGACCGAGCCGGGCGGCCTGGTCGGGGTGCTCAACGTGCACAATATCGAGCGCCGGGACTTCACCCCGCGCGATATCGAACTGCTGCTGGTGATCGGCAGGTTGATCGCGGGTGCGCTGCACCAGGCGCGGCTTCATCGGCAGCTCTCGGCTCGTGAACGCGCCCACGAGAACTTCGCCGAGCAGGTGATCGCCGCGCAGGAAAGCGAGCGTCGCCGGCTGGCCGGTGACATCCACGACGGTATCTCGCAGCGTCTGGTCGGGCTGACCTACCGCCTGGATGCCGCCGCCCGAGCCGTCGACGACGGAGATCAGCCGGCAGCCGCCGAGCAACTCGAAAAGGCCAGGGACCTGGTCGATCTCACCCTGGCCGAGGCCCGCTCAGCGATCAGTGGACTGCGCCCGCCGGTGCTCGACGACCTCGGTCTGGTCGGTGGTCTGGCCAGCTTGGCCGCCTCCATCCCGGAGGTGGATCTGGAACTTCACCTGGCCGACGAGCGGTTGCCCGAACACATCGAGGTGGCGCTGTATCGCATTGCCCAGGAGTGCTTTCAGAACGTCGTCAAACACTCCCGGGCGCTGGTCGCGACCGTCACGTTCACCATCGCCGAGGGGGCGGCCCGGCTCGAGGTCGTCGACAACGGGGTGGGATTCGAGACCGGACCTGTGTCGGCCTCCGGTGGCTACGGCATGCTGTCGATGGCCGAGCGCGCCGAGCTGGTGGGCGGCACGGTCAAGGTCAGGTCCCGGCCAGGGGCGGGCACCACGGTGACGGTGACGATTCCCGTCGACGGCTAGCGCCGAGATCGACGAAATGGCGCTCCGCGCTCGCACTTTCGCGCCGATGTGCCGGTTTGGGCGTAAGGGGGTGGGAGCTAGCGGCGCAGGGTGTCCGACGGTGCCTCGCCCCAGCGCTTGCGGTACTCGACGGCGAAGCTGCCCAGATGGTGGAAGCCCCAGCGCTCGGCGACCTGGGTCACCGTCACCCCGTCCGACGGGATGGCGTCGGTGAGTTCCTCGTGCACCCGCTCCAGGCGCCGCTCCCGCACATAGGTCATCGGCGTCATCCCCAGTTCTTCGCGGAAGCCCTGCTGGATGGACCGCACACTCATGTGGACGGCCTTGGCCACGGCTTCCATGGTGATCCGCTCCGCCAGGTGATCTTCGATGTAGTTCATCGCGTTCTGCACCACGGCGCGGCGCTGGTCTGGCTGGGCGGGCGCGAGGAACTCCGCGTGATAGTTCGACGGCTGCAGGTGCAACAGGCTGCTGATGACGAACTCCTCGACCGCACCGATACCCTGGCCCCGCTGGATCAGCGAACCCTCGTGGAAGACCTCGGTGTGGATCAGCTGCACCGCGGCGTGCCAGCGCATGGCGGCCTCGGTGGCCAGGTCGAACTCGGGCTCGAAGATCAGCGGGTGGTCCATGCTGCGGCCGAGCAGCCGGGTCAGGTGCGCGGCCAGCGCGCGTTCCTCGATGCGGATGATCAGCTGCGGTGAATCGTGGTCGAACACCATCCGCAGTGATGCCCCCGGGCTGCTGACGACCGAGCAGATGGTGTTGGCCTCGAAGGTTCGGCCGCGATGCTCGACGAGGGCGCGCCCGTTCATCGGCATGTGCACCGCGTAATGCGGTCCGAGCATCGGGATGTCGACGGCCGCGGCCACGTGCAGGTCCAGGTACAGCAGGCTGACGTTGCGCAGGCGCACACCGTGCATGGTGGCGGCGAATCCGGACGCCTCGTCGGGCCCGACGGTGAGGTTCAGCGGCCCCAGCGTTTTGGCGATGAGCCGGGCCGCGGACTTCACATCCTCGGTGTAGAAGATTTCGTTGTTTGCTAGTGCCGGCGGCACGCCCCGGGAGCGGACCTTGCGGCGAACCGGGTTGCTGGTGCGTCGAACGTCGATGTAGCCGAGTCGCGTCAGGCGCGACATCGGGACCTGCCGGAATCGTCGCCGCACTGCTGGATGACCGGCACAAGTTTGCTTGCAAACGGCACGTCCAGCCTCCTAAACATCGGCGTCGTTTCAGCGCGGGCAACTCTTCGCAATCCTGACAGCCGTTGCGCGAAAGCGATAGGCACACCAACCCCATAGGTCTACTTTTGTGAGAGAAGCCACACCTGCCATAGGTGTGCCGTAGGTGGCTCCCCAGGAGGTTTGCATGACGGCTAACGGGCAGGCAGTTGCGGTCACCCCCGCTGATTCGGTCCGGGAGCGCCTGGACGATCCCGCGGTCGCCGAAGCGCTCAACACCCTGCTCGATCATGCCGATGTGCTTGCTGTGCTGGTCAGCGGTCTGGACGGATTCGTCCGCCGCGGAGACACCATCGCCAGCAGCGTCTCCTCGGCGGTCTCCGAATTCCGCGGTGCCTCGGTGGTCGGCGCGATCCCGGGCGCCGACGCCCTCAAGGGTGTCGATCTGCAGAGCCTGGTCACCAGCCTGGCCACGCTCTCCGGTTCGGTCGTGGGTGCTACCCCCGCCCTGAACACGCTGCTCACCTCCACGCTCACCGACCCGCAGACCGCGCAGCTGCTCGCCTCCGTCGGTGACGCCCTGGTCGACGGCAAGGCCGGCGCCGCCAATCCGCCGAAGGGGCTGTACGGCCTGTACAAGGCCACCAAAGATCCGGATGTGGCCCGCGGCCTGGGCTTCTTGCTCGCGGTCGCCAAGTCTTTCGGCCGCCGAGTGGGCCAGCAGTGACCTCGGCCGTGGCCGCCGAGCCCGCCTGTACGTCCACCGCTCGATCTGTCGTTCGTCAGCCCGCGTCGGCCTCGCCCTGGGCCGTCATCTGAGAGGAGTTCACCCATGGCTTCCGTTCTGTGGTTTCAGGGAGGGGCATGTAGTGGCAACACCATGTCGTTCCTCAACGCCGAGGAACCCAACGTCGTCGACCTCATCGTCGACTTCGGCCTGGATCTGATCTGGCATCCGTCGCTGGGACTGGAACTGGGCAAGAACGCCCAGAAAGTGTTCTGGGACTGCGCCAAAGGCGACCGGCCGCTGGACATCTTCGTCTTCGAGGGCACCGTCATCGAGGCGCCCAACGGAACCGGCCGGATGGACATGTTCGCCGACCGCCCGATGAAGGACTGGGTGACCGACCTGGCCGCAGCGGCCCAGATCGTCGTCGCCATCGGTGACTGCGCATGCTGGGGCGGCATCCCCGCGATGGAACCCAACCCGTCGGCCTCGACGGGTCTGCAGTTCCACAAGCGCGACAAGGGCGGCTTCCTGGGACCGGACTTCCGTTCCAAGATGGGCCTGCCCGTGATCAACATCCCGGGCTGCCCCGCGCACCCGGACTGGATCACCCAGATCATCGTCGCGCTGGCCACCGGCCGCGCCGGCGACATCGCACTCGACGAGCTGCACCGGCCCGAGACGTTCTTCAAGACCTTCACCCAAACCGGTTGCACCCGTGTGCAGTTCTTCGAATACAAGCAGTCGACGATGTCCTTCGGTGAAGGCACCCGCACCGGCTGCCTGTTCTACGAATTCGGCTGCCGCGGTCCGATGACGCACTCGCCGTGCAACCGCATCCTGTGGAACCGGCAGTCGTCGAAGACCCGCGCCGGCATGCCATGCCTTGGCTGCACCGAGCCGGAGTTCCCACACTTCGACCTGGCGCCGGGAACGCTGTTCAAGACCCAGAAGGTCGGCGGGGTGATCCCCAAGGAGGTTCCGGAGGGATCCGACCACCTCACCTACATGGCCCACGCCGCGGCGGCACGCATCGCGGCACCGCAGTGGTCCAAAGAGGACATGTTCGTCGTCTAGGCCCACCAGACCTGTTTTCGCTCAAACTCTTTGGAGGAACTGAACATGACCTCGCTCGACCTGTACGTCAGTCCACTGGGACGTGTCGAGGGTGACCTCGACGTCCGCGTCACCATCGACGACGGGGTTGTCACGTCGGCCTGGACCGAAGCCGCGATGTTCCGCGGCTTCGAGATCATCCTGCGGGGCAAGGACCCGCAGGCCGGTCTCGTCGTCTGCCCGCGCATCTGCGGGATCTGCGGCGGCAGCCACCTGTACAAATCCGCCTACGCCCTGGACACGGCCTGGCGTACGCACATGCCGCCCAACGCGACGCTCGTCCGCAACATCTGTCAGGCGTGCGAAACGCTGCAATCGATTCCGCGCTACTTCTACGCGCTGTTCGCCATCGACCTGACCAACAAGAACTACGCCAAATCGACGATGTACGACGAGGCCGTCCGCCGCTTCGCGCCGTATGTCGGCACCTCGTACCAAAAGGGTGTGGTGCTCTCCAACAAGCCGGTCGAGGTCTACGCCATCTTCGGCGGGCAGTGGCCGCACTCCAGCTTCATGGTGCCCGGCGGCGTGATGTGTGCCCCGACGCTGTCGGACGTGACCCGTTCGATCGCCATCCTGGAGCACTGGAAGGACAACTGGCTCGAAGCCGAGTGGCTGGGCTGCAGCATCGACCGCTGGCTGGAGAACAAGACCTGGGAAGACGTCCTGGCCTGGGTGGACGAGAACGAGTCGCACTACAACAGCGACTGCGGTTTCTTCATCCGCTACGCGCTCGATATCGGGCTGGACAAGTACGGCCAGGGTGTGGGCAACTACATCTCCACCGGCACCTACTTCGATCCGACTTTGTACGAGAACCCGACCATCGACGGGCGCAACGCCGCGCTGATCGGTCGCGGCGGTGTCTACGCGCAGGGCCAGTGGTACGACTTCGACCAGGCCAATGTCCGCGAGGATGTCACCCATTCGTTCTACGAGGGCAGCCGGCCGCTGCACCCGTTCGACGGCGAGACCATCCCGCTCGACCCGGAAGATGCGAAGAAGCAGGGCAAGTACAGCTGGGCGAAGTCGCCGCGCTACGCCGTCGGCGACCTGGGAAACATCCCCCTGGAGGCCGGCCCGCTGGCCCGCCGGATGGCCGCCGGTGGCCCCAACGCCGCCCCGCACCAGGACAACGACCCGCTGTTCGTCGACATCATGAACAAGATCGGGCCCAGCGTGTTCACCCGCCAGTTGGCCCGCATGCACGAGGGCCCGAAGTACTACAAGTGGGTCAAGTCGTGGCTGGATCAGCTCGACCTCAAGGAGAGTTTCTACAGCAAGCCCACCGAGTACGCCGAGGGCAAGGGCTTCGGCGCGACTGAGGCGGCCCGCGGGTCCCTGGCCGACTGGATTGTCATCGAGGACAACAAGATCAAGAACTACCAGGTGATCACCCCGACGGCGTGGAACATCGGGCCGCGCGACGGGAACGAGGTCCTCGGACCGATCGAGAAGGCTCTGGTCGGTTCGCCGATCGTGGACCCCGAGGATCCGGTCGAGCTCGGCCACGTGGCCCGTAGCTTCGACTCCTGCCTGGTCTGCACCGTGCACGCCTATGACGGCAAGACCGGCAAGGAGCTCTCGAAGTTCGTCATCAACGGAATGGTGTGACCGGTGCGGTCACCCACGTTCGGCAGCGTGTGATCCCGGCGGCTGAGCCCGGGTCACCCGAAACCCACAGCGACCCAGGCGGTATCGATATCCAACCCCCTCCTCTGGATATCGAGCCGCCTGGGTGTGCGGTGCTCGTCGTCGGCTGCGGCAACCTGCTGCGCGGTGACGACGGCGTCGGTCCGGTCCTGGTTCGCCACCTGTGGGAGCGCGGTGTCCCGGTGGGTGCGAAATTGGTCGACGGCGGAACCGCCGGGATGGATGTCGCTTTCCAGATGCGTGGTGCCGACCGGGTGGTGATCGTCGACGCCTCGGCGACCGGTTCGGCACCCGGCACGGTCTTCCGGGTCCCCGGTGCCGAACTCGAGGACTTGCCACCGCTGCAGGGCCTGCACACCCACTCGTTTCGGTGGGATCACGCGATCGCGTTCGCGCGCTGGGCGCTGGGCGAGGCCTGCCCGACCGACATCACGGTGTTCCTCATCGAAGCGGCCGGTGTGGAGCTGGGTGCGGAGCTGTCCGAGCCGGTCACTGCCGCCATGGAGCAGGTGATCGAGATGGTGGAGCGTGACTACCTGGCACCGTTGCGGCCCCAGACCGGTGCCGAGCACACCGTCGAGTTCACCGCCGACGGTTACCTGCGCCTGGACGCCGCGTTGGCGGCGAGCCGGTTCCCCTCCGACGCCGTGGCAGCCGTGCCGCGCGACGACGACCTGTGGCTGATCCCGCTGCGCGGGCCGCGCAGCGGTGGTCTGCTGCTCAAGCAGCGCACCCCCGCCGGTGACCGCGCCGTGCTGATCCGGGAGGTGTTGGCAGACCGTGTCCCGGTCGGCGTCCGTGAGGCATCCTGGGATGATGCGCACAAGGCACTGCGGATCCCCCTGGATCGGCACTAGAGGGCCCGGTCTGTGATCGCGATGTGCGAGCAACCCCCGGCGCGCCCGAAGACCCGGATTCCCCAGGTCACCTCGACCGACGACGCGCTGCATGTCGAGACCGTGGTGGTGGAGGAGCGCGGCAGGTGGGCGGTGGAGATCGTCGTGGTGTTCGCCGACGGGGTGGTGCGCAAGCGCATCGACACCCACCACACCAAGGCACGTGCGGAGCTGTCGGCCAACGTGATCAGGCGCGCCGCCGAGCGTGACATACGTGGACCCGTCAATGGGTAAGGAAGGGATGTCGTGACCAGCCTAACGAGCAGCGTATCGACCAACGTATCGACCAGCGGATCGACCGATCTGCAGGATCCGGCTGTGCTCGCGGTGCGGCCACAGCCCCTGGGTGCTTTCCCGCTCCCGCTGGGCTACCTGCTGATTCCTGCCGCGCCGGACACCGAAGAGGTGCGTCAGGCGCTGCTCGCCGGTCAGCTGCCGCAGCGCTGGCCGGCCACCCTGCGAGCCCACGAGCTGGCGCTGGCGGGCGATCGCGACGGCGCGCTGGCGGCGCTGACCGGTGCTGATCCGGTGAGTCGTTACAACCGGTTCGTGATGGATCCCGACAGTGCCGATGCCGACGAGTTGCGTTCGGCGCTCGGCGAATTCGGTGTCCTCGTCGATGTGGTGCAGTTCGCACTCGGACGTACCGACACCGCGCCGCACCGCGACGGTGCCACCGCGGAACTGGCTGCGCTGGTCCTGTCGGCGCAGGCCAGCAAGGCATTCAACGAACGGGCCGAGATCCTGGCCATCGGTCTGCTCGATCAGGCGGTCGACGAGGCCACCGGGGTTTCCAAGCCGTTGTGCGGTGTGCTGCTCGGGGCGGCGGCCTCGATTGCCGCACACGGCGGCAACGACGACGCGATCCGCCGCTTCGAATCCGCTCTGGCCGCCCTCGACGGCGCCGACGGGCTGCGCGTCGCCCGCGCCGAACTGCACCTGAATCTTGCCGGCCTGCTGCACGAGCAGGCCACCGAGCGGCCGGAGCTGCTGAATGCCGCTGTACCGCATTATCATTCGGCTCTGCAGCTGATACTTCGCGAAGAGGCCCCGTTGCTGTGGGCCTCCGCGCACGCCAACCTGGCCACCGCCTACCTGACGATGCCGATGACCGAGGCCTCCGGGCAGCTGCGGCTGGGGGTGGCCGCACAGTCGCTGCGTTCGGCGCTCAAGGTCTACACCCGTGAGGATTACCCCGAGCAGTGGGCCAGTGTGCAACTGAACCTGGCCAATTCGCTGGTGTACACCCCGTCCAAGCATCAGGCCGACAACCTGGTGGAGGCCGTCGAGTTGTATGAGGCGGTCCTGGAAGCGCGCGACCGCGACAGCGATCCGCTGGGCCGGGCCCGGGTGTTGGCCAACCAGGGCAATGTGCTCGCCCATCTGGGGGTATTCGATCAGGCCAAGGCCAAGCTGTACGAGGCGCGGTTCATCTTCGAGGAGTTCGGCGATCATGACGCGATGCGCACGGTGCGCGGCGTCCTCGACGAGATCGCCCGCCACACCGCGTTGAACCGCACCGACGGTGAGCAGGAGTAGACGATGTCGACCACCACCGAACGGCCGGTCGTCGAGCCCACTTTCGAGGAGCTCGCCACGCGCGTCGACGACGCGGTGGCCGCGCTGGCCGGCCTGGAACCGGCCGCCCGCGCGGTGGCCGAGGAACTCAAGGCGGCGGTCGAGGCGATCCACCGCGCCGGACTGGTGACGATGGTGCGCCGGATGCGCGCCGACGATGCTGCCCGGGCAGCGCTGTTCGATCTCGTCGACGACCCGACCGTGCACCTGCTGCTGTCGCTGCACGGGATCGTGCGCCCCGACCCGGTGACGCACGCCAACCAGGTTCTGACGCAGGTGCGGCCGCAGCTGCACAGCCACGGGGGTGACGTGAACCTGGTGCGGGTGCAGGACGGCATCGCCTATGTGCGCCTGGAAGGGGCGTGCAACGGCTGCTCGATGTCGTCGGTGACGCTGCGCAACTTGGTGGAAGAGTCACTGGTTGCCGGTGTTCCGTCGATCACCGCTGTCGAGGTGCTGCCGAACGAACCCTCGCCGACGTTGATCCCGGTGGAATCGCTGCGGATCGGTCGCGACCCGGCGGGTGAGGGATGGGTGAAGGCGGGTGCGGTCACCGATCTGCCGCTCGACGACCTGACCGCCCTGACGTTGAGCACCGCGACCGGTGCTGAGGTGAGCGTGATCGTGGTCAATGCCGGCCAGCGGTTGTCGGCCTACCGCAACGAGTGCGCCCATGAGGCGCTGCCACTGGACAATGCCGTGCTCGACCTTGGGACGAACACGCTGACCTGCCCCTGGCACGGCTTCTGCTTCGACGCGACCTCGGGGGAGTGCCTGAGTGCACCCGGTGCGCAACTCGAACAGTTGCCGCTGCGGGTCGACGGTGGTGACGTCTGGGTCCGCGTCGACGGATGAGCCGCTACACCGTTCGGCACAACATCAGTGGATTGGGCACCAAGCCCGATATCGCGCCGGTCGTCGACCGCAGCGATGGCTGGTCACCGGCGTTGTGGCTGGGCGCTCCCGCCCCGGGCGGTCTGGCGCTTCCGCCGGCGAAGCCGTCGATGGCGTGGATGTACTCCCCACGTGGGGTGTTCGTCGGCGATCAACATCTGGTGGTCGCCGACTCCGGAAATCACCGGGTGCTGATCTGGCACGAGATGCCGTGCTGCGACGAGCAACCGGCCGACGTCGTCCTGGGTCAGCCCGACGGCGAGACCGAGGGCCATGGCGCAGGCGGACGCGGCCCCGAACAGGGGATGAACCTGCCCACCGGTGTCCTGGTACACGACGGCAGGCTGATCGTGGCTGATGCCTGGCATCACCGAATCCTGGTGTGGGACAGCGTTCCCCAGAGCAGTGATGTGGCGCCTGATCTGATCCTCGGCCAGCCCGATGCCTCCTCGGTATCGGAGAACCGTGGTGGTGAGTGTTCGGCGTCGAGCTTCTACTGGCCGTTCGGGATCGCCGTGATCGGGTCGACGTTCTGGGTGGCCGACACCGGCAACCGCCGGGTCCTCGGCTGGAGCAACGGGATTCCGGGGCCCGGCCAGCCCGCCGACATCGTGCTCGGCCAGCCGGATGCCGGTTCGCGTGAGGAGAACCGCGGCGGTGCTGCCGGCCCCGCCAGTTTCCGCTGGCCGCACGACATCACCGGCCATGACGACCTGTTGCTGATCGCTGACGCCGGTGACCACCGGGTGCTCGGCTGGGCGCCGCCACCGGACTCCGACCGCGACGCCGACCTGGTGCTGGGGCAGCCCGATTTCACCACCGCCGACGAGTGGCCCTATGGGCCGCATACCAATGACCGGTTCCGGTTTCCCTACGCGGCATGCCTCGACTCGAATCGGCTGGCGGTGGCCGACACCGCCAACAACCGGATCCTGCTGTGGGACGGGGTTCCCGCCGACGGTCGCGGCGCCGATCATGTTCTGGCGCAGCATGATTTCGGCTCCAACGGCGAGAACCGGTGGACCTCGGTGCAGCGCGACACCCTGTGCTGGCCGTACGGGCTGTCGCTGCGCGGCGACACCCTGGCGGTGGCCGATTCGGGGAACAACCGCGTCATGCTGTGGGGGAGGGCCTAGGTGAGACCGCGGATCGTCCAAACCGACGACCAGATCGGCTTCTACTGGGCGACCCCGTCGGGCGCCCCCACCTCGTTGCAGGCGCTGGTGATCGACGACGACGAACCCGACCGTCTGATCGCCACCCATCTGGAAGCCCTCGACGACGCTCTGATCAGCGCCGCCACGCGATTCGGTGACGTGCTGGGCGGTGGCCGGGCACCGGCAGGTCCCGATGAGCGCGACGACCTGGTCGAATTGCATCGCAACCTGGACCGGCTGTGCTTCGAATACGCCGCGGCTCTGGAGAAGACGGGTCGCAGTGCCGATCTGCGCGCCGGCAAGATCGTCGGCACCGCTGCATTGTTCTCCATCCGGGCCCGCCAACCGTTGGGTCTGCTGGGGCCCGCGCCGTTCGACGGCGAGTTGGACGACCCCTCGATCGGGGTGATCGGCGGATTCGGTGAGTTCCACCAGGTCGATCCGGACCGGCCCTGGAAAGGTGGTCGCTGGGTGGTGAGAACCGAAGGCGGTCAACGCTTCCCGCTGACCCTGTCGATGCTGTTGTTCGACAGCTCCGGGGTCAACAAGGATGCCGCGCGCAGGGAGCACCGCGACGCGCTGCAGGCCGTGGTGTCCGCCGCCCGGTCCGCCGACGCCGACCCGCTGGCGGCGACGTGTGCGGTGGACTGGCTGCTCTACGACTGGCTGATGGCGCACCGCGAGCATCCCGACAGCGCCGAGATCGTCTTTCCCAAGGGGCATGAAGCCGATGCCGCGCTGGTGGTTTCGGCGGCGGCGGCCTCCGTGGTCGCCCGCGCGACGTTCGATCCCGGCCTGGTGCTCACCGCCGGGCGTTAGTGGTTCCGACGATGTCGGAAATGTCCGAATCGGAGAGCGTGCCTACGTAGAGTAGGCCCGTGCTGAAGGGGCTACTGGCGGCCGTCGCGTTTGTGACGTTGTTCGGTTTGACGTTGTTCGGCTACGCCCACAGTGGTCAGACACGCGTCCTGGAACGCTCGGCGCGGGCCAACGACGGCGTCAACGTCAACCTCGATCTGGTCGCCATCGATCCCGAGCGGCACGTGATCACGCTACGTGCCACGCTCTTTCCGGAGGGCCGCTACCTCGACAGCGGGAACAACACGTTCGCGGTGCCGTTGCGGGTCACCTCACTGGCGCCCAAGGACTCGGTCATCTATGACATCGACGCGGGTCAGGCGGTGGGCGGCTCGCTGGATCTCGATCTGCCCATCGTCGGCAACCCACAGAACTATCCACTGGACCACTACAGCTACTCCTACACCGATACCCAGGCTGCAGACCTGGTCCGGGCGGCACCCGTCCTGCGAATCGAGGAAGTCGGCGACGACGGCAAGGGCATCCCGGTCAAGGTCGGCCCTGGTCCCGATGAACCCGCCGGCCTGGTCGGGTGGGCCGAGCAGTGGCGGCTGGTCGCCGATGGCGCAAAGCTTCGGGTGGATCTGTCCCTGCAGCGTTCCGGTGCGGTGATCGGCGCCGTGGCTGTGGTGGTCTTCCTGGTGCTGTCCATGGCGGCGCTGGCGGCTGCGGTGGCCTGGGCGGTGGCCACCCGGCGCAGGCCCATCGAGGCCACCCACGCCAGTTGGTTTGCGGCATTGCTGTTCGCGTTGATTCCGTTGCAGCGGTTGCTGCCGGGGGCACCGGAGATCGGGGCGTGGATCGATGTGTGCGTGTTCCTCTGGGTGGCCATCGTGCTGATGGCCTCCATGGGTGTCTTTATGATCTCGTGGCTGCGTTATCGTGGCCGCCCCGACTATGCACCCGAGCGGCCGGGCTCGAGCGCATGAGCACCCTGCGGGTGGCCCGGCGTTACGACTACTTGGAGCTGGTGCTGGACTAGAGCCTCAAGGTTTGACGCCGTCGGCCCAGAACGGCCGGTGCTCGATCGGTTCGTGATCGTCGGCCGCCGAGGGTGCCTTGGCCGACCACGCGGTGCCTTCACACACCAGGTCGTGCGGCACGGGAATCTGGTTGGGCAGCAAGGCGCCGCCGGGAACCGCGTCGACGATCGACTGCACCGGCAGCGGTGGCGCCAGGGCCGCGGCGTCGGGAAGCGTGGTCAGCGCGGCCGGGATGTTCGGCACCGGAGCGGCGGCCGGAACCGGTGCGGGGAGGGCGGCCGCCGGTGCGGGGACCACGGGGACCGGGGCACCCAGCGGGACACCCACCGGGGGAACGACTACCGGGACTGCCGCGGGCGGCGCGGCGACCGGCGCCAGTGCGGAGTCTTCGATCGGCGCCGCCATCGCGACGTCGGCTGGGACCGCGGCCGCGGCGGGTGCCACTTCCGGTGCTGCGGCGGTAGCCGCTGCCTCAGGTGCGACCGGGGGTGCTGCCGCTGGAAGTGCTTGTGCGGGGGCTGCTTCGAGAGCTGGCGGGGGAGGGGCTGCCGCAACGGGCGGCGCCGCGGCTTCGGGGAGTGCAGCCGGTGGTGGCAGGGTCGGTGGTGGCAGGGTCGGTGGTGCGGCGGGTGCAGCCTGGGAGATGTCGGCGATCGGGGTGACATCGGTAATTGGCGCCGCGGCGGGGGCTGGCGCGACCGGCGGTGCCGCAGCGGCGGACGCCGGTGCGGGTGCTGGAGCGGCAACCGGTGCAACGGGTGCGGCGATGGGTGCCGGTGCGCCCACGGGGGCGGCGGCAGGAGCGGCCACGGGTGCGGCGACGGGTGCCGCAGCCCCGGCAGGGATGGGCGCGGGCACCGGTGCGGCGACGGGCGCGATCGGGGCGGCCAGGGGAGCGGGCACCGGTGCGGCCGCCGGTGCGGCGACCGGCACCACAGGAACACCCAGCGGGGCCGGCACCACCGGGACCGCTGCAGGGACCACCGGCACCGCCGCCGGTGCGGCGGCCGGACCGAGTGCGCTGTCGGTGACCGGAGCCGCGGCGACCGGCAGCGCGGCCGCCGGGGCGGGCGCTACCGGCGGGGCTGCCGCGACTGGAGCCGGGACGAGTGGCGGAGCGGCAACAGCCGCAGGCGCGGCGGCCGGTGCCGCGGCCGGGGCGTCGGGAATCGCATCGCCCAACACCTCGGGTAGCGCCTCCGGCGACGCCGCGAACTGTTCGAGGATGCTGCCACACGGCACACCCGGGCTGGCGGCGGTATCTGCACCGGCCAACGGGTGTAGGGAGAAGCCGAACAAGATCAGCGCGCTGATGCCGACCGACACGACTGCCGGGCGGTCGAGATTCGGTGACAAGACTTCCCCGTCTCTGGTGATCTTGAATCGTCAACCAGACGGTATCGGGTTGTGCGCCGCAGACAAGGGGACGTGGGTGCGGTTATGAAACCGATGCACGTCAGAGTCGTATCGGTGACCCACGTGTTGAATACATTGTGAGTCAAGGTATTTGCCGCGGAACCGGCCAGCGGATCCGCGATCAGGTGTTGTCGGCGTTGCTCCGTGGGAAGCCGCCGCCCTGCGGGAAGAGGGGGAAGACGACGTCGTCGAGCTTCTCTGGATCGCCGGCCGTGCGGTTGATCGTTGCGCCCCAGATGTTTCCGTCCGGGGACACCTGCAACGCCCAGGCGTGGCCGTGGGTGTCCTGGCGCACCACCTCCGGCTCGCCCGTCACCGCGCCGGTGCCCTGCGCGAGCCGCACCGCCACAGTTTGCTTGGTGTTCACCAGGTTCACCAGGACCGTGCCGTCCAGCGCCGCGCAGCCCGCCACGCCGGGGCGGTCGGGCCAGGTCCAGACCGTCGAAGCCTTCGAGTCGGGTCCGATGCGCTGCAGCCGGTCACCGGTGGGTGTGCGATCGGTGACGTAGAGCGCCTTGTCGGTCGGGTCGATGCACATGCCACCGCCGGAACCCATGCCAGACAGGGCGGTGGTCGGCGCCGCCTGGTTCACGGTGGTCGGCTGCTCGATGCGAATCACCTTGCCCGCCAAGGAATTCGGATCGGCAGCTAGTGCCGGGTTGCCGGCGTCGCCGGTCTGGACCACCAGAGTGGTGGGGCTGGTGAAGATCAGCGATCCGGCGTTGCCGACTGCCCCCTTGGGGATGCCGGTCAGGATGTCCTTGGGGATGTCGCCATCGGCGACCCGGATCACCCGGTTGTCGGTCGGCGTACTGATGTAGGCGTACATCAGCCGGTCCTGCGAATAGGTGGGCGAGAGCACGATGTCCAGCAGCCCACCGTCCCCGCTGGGGTCGACCGGGATCACGGTCTTGATCTTGGGCTCGGCGCTCACCGAGACCTCTTTGACCGCACCGGTGGTGCGCTCGGCCACCAGGGCGGTCTTGCTGTCGGGCCCCATGATCAGTCCGCTGGTGCTGTCCAGGCAGCCCTGCATGACCCCCGGGGCCGGGCACGCCTTCGGGAACGGCTTGGGCGGCAGCGGCGGGGGAGGCGGCGGCGTCGACGTCGGCCCGGGCGCAAGCTCAGGGGCCGTGGTGAACGGCTGCGAGATCGAGTTGTTGAACTTCGCGCAGCCCGACAGCATCAGGCCCGCCGCACATACCGCGGCCAGCACCCCATGAACCGGTCGGCGCACTCGCATGCCCGCCAGATTACGGACACCGCACCCGTGCTCGCCACGACGACCGGGCCGGGGCGGCTCCCGAACCCGGGCGGCAGGCAATATTGGCCGGTAGAAGCGCCGCTCAAATCCCCGATTTGGGCGAAGTTGCACTTACTCTGACTTCCGTGACGAGTCAAGGCCCCGAATCACGCTGGCAACGACCCGACGACTCATCGGTTCGACCTGCGTCGGCCCAACTGGTCGACCCGGAAGACGACCTCCCCTCGGCCACCTACGGCGGTGACTTCGAGACCACCAAGATCCCGCCCTACAGTCCCGCAGCGCCCGGCCCCGCGCCGGCGCCGTCGAGCGGGTACGGGCTGCTGCACGACCCTGAACCGCTGCCCTACGTTCAACCCCACGCCGAACCCGCACCGATCACCGCGGCCGGTCCCATGGAGATCGAGCCCTTCGACGCCGAGGAGCGGGCGAAAGCCGCCGGCCGCCGGGGCACCCAAGACCTGGGGCTATTGCTGCTGCGCGTGGTCGTCGGCGTCATCTTCATCGCCCACGGCCTGCAGAAGGCGTTCGGCTGGTGGGGCGGCCAGGGCATCGACGGGTTCAAGACCGCGATCGCCGACGCCGGTTATCAGCACGCCGGCATCCTGACCTACGTCGGTGCCGGTGGGCAGATCATCGCGGGTGTGCTGCTGGTGCTCGGCCTGTTCACCCCGGTGGCGGCCGCCGGTGCGTTGGCCTACCTGGTCAACAGCCTGCTCACCGTCATCTCTGCTCAGCGGCAGGAGGGCTACCTGTCGGTGTTCGGCGCCAACGGCGTGGAATACCTGCTGGTGCTCGCGACCGCGGCGGCGGCGATCATCTTGGTCGGTCCGGGCCGCTACGGCTTCGACGCCGGTCGGGGCTGGGCCCGCAGGCCCTTCGTCGGCTCCTTCATCGCGCTGGTCATCGGTATCGGCGGTGGTGTCGCCGCCTGGTTCTTCCTGCACGGCAAGCTGGGCTAATTCGTCGAGGCCGAACACACGGTGGCGACACGCCCGTCGGCTGCGCCCTGATGTCAGTCTCGAGGCGGCGAAACCCCTACCGGTAGGGGTTGGGGACCCGCCCGTCGGTGGCCGCGGTCAGCCGCGGCAGCGTGGCGAACGTCACCGCCGGCAACAGCAGGTCGCCACCATCGGTCAGCTCAGCCTTGGCCCAGCCGCTGCGCTCGAACCGCAAGCCGGCGACCTCGTCCCACCGCACGGTGCGGCTGCCCAGCAGGGTGCGCGCGGTCACCGTCTCGCGGTCAGCCACGGTGCGCAGTCGGATGATCGCCGCCGACAACACGACCGGGATCACCAGCAGCGCCATGCCCCCCGCCGGGAACATCGCCACCAGCGCCAGCAGTCCCAGCGCCAGGAACCCCGAGGCGAAGTGGGCCATCGGCGACAGCCTGATCACCACGGGTTTCCCGGGTGCAGTGGTGGCCGGGATCGGGTCGGGGGCGGAACCGGAGGACATGGCTGCATCATCCCACCATCGCTGCGGTGGCCGGGATTTGACGTCTGACCTGTGCGGAGGCTACCGTCGCAGGTTATGAAGTCCGGCGGAATTCTCGTAGTACTTGGCCAGCGCGTTGGTGCCGCGCTTGCCCCCCGCCGGGTATAGCCAACCGCACCAGCGCGCAACCCTCGTACAGCCGGCTGCTGACGGGGGTTTTTTCTTGCCCGAAGGAAACGACAACAAGGACATCGAGGACATACCGTGAGCGCACCGACCACGCGAGCACCCGAACCGGCGGCGGCATCGCCGGCCAACGGCGCCGAAGCCGCAGTGCCAACCACCGGTAACGCCGCCCACAAGGCGGGCGCACCGGCGGCCAAGCGCGTCGCCCCTTACCAGCTCACCGGTGCCGAGTCGGTGGTGCGGTCGCTGGAAGAACTCGGCGTCGACACCATCTTCGGCATCCCCGGTGGGGCGGTGCTGCCGGTCTACGACCCGCTGTTCGATTCGCAGAAGCTGCGCCACGTGCTGGTGCGCCATGAGCAGGGCGCCGGCCATGCGGCCAGCGGCTATGCCCACGCCACCGGCAAGGTCGGCGTCATGATGGCCACCTCGGGCCCCGGTGCCACCAACCTGGTCACCCCGCTGGCCGACGCCCAGATGGACTCGATTCCCGTCGTCGCCATCACCGGTCAGGTCGGTCGCGCGCTGATCGGCACCGACGCCTTCCAGGAAGCGGACATCTCCGGCATCACCATGCCGATCACCAAGCACAACTTCCTGGTCCGCAGTGGTGACGACATTCCCAAGGTGATCGCCGAGGCATTCCACATCGCTGCCACCGGGCGTCCCGGCGCCGTGCTCGTCGACATCCCCAAGGATGTGCTGCAGGGCCAGTGCACCTTCGCCTGGCCGCCGCAGATCGACCTGCCCGGCTACAAGCCCAACACCAAGCCGCACAGCCGCCAGATCCGCGAGGCGGCCAAGCTGATCGCCGCGGCCCGCAAGCCGGTGCTCTACGTCGGTGGCGGGGTGATCCGCGGTGATGCCACTGCTGAATTGCTGGACCTGGCCGAACTGACCGGAATTCCGGTGGTCACCACCCTGATGGCCCGCGGCGCGTTCCCGGACAGCCACCCGCAGAACCTGGGCATGCCCGGTATGCACGGCACCGTCGCCGCGGTCGCGGCCCTGCAGCGCAGCGACCTGCTGATCACTCTGGGGGCGCGGTTCGACGATCGGGTCACCGGCAAGCTGGACTCGTTCGCGCCCGAGGCCAAGGTGATCCACGTCGACATCGACCCGGCCGAGATCGGCAAGAACCGGCACGCCGACGTCCCGATCGTCGGTGACGTGAAACTGGCGATCGTCGAGTTGGTGGAGGCGCTGCGCAAGACCTCTTCCGCTGGCTCACCCAAGGCCAACCTGGATAACTGGTGGGAGTACCTGTCCGGGATCCGGTCCACCTACCCGCTGAGCTGGGCGCCGCAGCACGACGGCAGCCTGAGCCCGGAGTTCGTCATCTCCGAGCTCGGCAAGATCGCCGGGCCGGACGCGATCTACGTCGCCGGCGTGGGCCAGCACCAGATGTGGGCCGCACAGTTCATCTCCTACGAGAACCCGCGGACCTGGCTGAACTCCGGCGGTCTGGGCACCATGGGCTACGCCATCCCGGCCGCCATGGGCGCCAAGATGGCCCGCCCCGAGGCCGAGGTCTGGGCCATCGACGGCGACGGCTGCTTCCAGATGACCAATCAGGAGCTGGCCACCTGCGCGGTGGAAGGTGTGCCGATCAAGGTTGCGCTGATCAACAACGGCAATCTCGGCATGGTGCGCCAGTGGCAGACGCTGTTCTACGGCGAGCGGTACAGTAACACCGACCTGGCCACCCACAGCCAGCGCATCCCCGACTTCGTCAAGCTCGCCGAGGCGTACGGATGCGTCGGATTGCGTTGTGAGCGTGCCGAAGACGTGGCCGACGTCATCGCCCAGGCTCGTGCCATCAACGATCGGCCGGTGGTGATCGACTTCATCGTCGGCGCCGACGCCCAGGTGTGGCCGATGGTGGCCGCAGGCACCAGCAATGACGAGATCATGGCTGCCCGCAATATCCGTCCGCTGTTCGACGACAACGAGGAAGGCCGGGCCTGATGTCGGGAAACACTGTCACCCATACCCTTTCGGTGCTCGTTGAAGACAAGCCCGGTGTGCTGGCCCGCGTGGCCGCACTGTTCTCCCGGCGGGGCTTCAACATCGAGTCGCTGGCGGTCGGCGCGACCGAGCAGAAGAACATGTCGCGGATGACGATCGTGGTCACCGCGGAGGAGACCCCGCTCGAGCAGATCACCAAGCAGCTCAACAAGCTGATCAACGTCATCAAGATCGTCGAGCAGGACACCGAGAACTCGGTGTCGCGCGAATTGGCGCTGATCAAGGTGCGCGCCGATGCCGGCACCCGCAGCCAGGTGATCGAAGCGGTCAACCTGTTCCGTGCGAAGGTTATCGACGTGTCCACCGAGTCGCTGACCGTCGAGGCCACCGGCACCCCGGAGAAGCTCGAGGCGCTGCTGCGCATCCTGGAGCCCTACGGCATCCGGGAGATCGTGCAGTCCGGCGTGGTGTCGCTGTCCCGCGGGCCGCGCGGAATCACCAATACCAAGTAACAGACCGAAGAAAACAAAGAAAGGCAAAGGCCACCGTGGCTTCAAATTCCATCGAGATGTTCTACGACGACGACGCCGACCTGTCGATCATCCAGGGCCGCAAGGTCGGTGTGATCGGTTACGGCAGCCAGGGCCATGCCCACTCGCTGAGCCTGCGGGACTCCGGTGTGCAGGTCAAGGTCGGCCTCAAGGAAGGCTCGAAGTCGCGCGAGAAGGTGACCGAGCAGGGCCTGGAGGTCGACACCCCCGCCGAGGTCGCCAAGTGGGCTGATGTGATCATGCTGCTGGCGCCCGACACCGCGCAGGCCGAGATCTTCAAGAACGACATCGAGCCGAACCTCAACGCCGGTGACGCACTGTTCTTCGGCCACGGCCTGAACATCCACTTCGGTCTGATCAAGCCGCCGGCCGACGTCACCATCGGCATGGTCGCCCCCAAGGGCCCGGGCCACCTGGTGCGCCGCCAGTTCGTCGACGGCAAGGGTGTGCCCTGCCTGGTCGCCGTCGAGCAGGACCCGACCGGCAACGGCCTTGCCCTGGCACTGTCCTACGCCAAGGGCATCGGCGGCACCCGCGCCGGCGTCATCAAGACCACCTTCAAGGACGAGACCGAAACCGACCTGTTCGGTGAGCAGGCCGTGCTGTGCGGCGGTACCGAGGAATTGGTCAAGACCGGCTTCGAGGTCATGGTCGAGGCGGGCTACGCCCCCGAGCTGGCCTACTTCGAGGTGCTGCACGAGCTCAAGCTGATCGTCGACCTGATGTACGAGGGTGGCATCGCCCGGATGAACTACTCGGTGTCCGACACCGCGGAGTTCGGCGGCTACCTGTCCGGCCCGCGGGTGATCGACGCCGACACCAAGCAGCGGATGCGCGACATCCTCTCCGACATCCAGGACGGCACCTTTGTCAAGCGCCTGGTCGCCAACGTCGAGGGCGGCAACAAGGAACTCGAGGGCCTGCGCAAGAAGAACGCCGAACACCCGATCGAGGTCACCGGCAAGAAGCTGCGCGACCTGATGAGCTGGGTGGACCGGCCCATCACCGAAACCGCTTAAACGGACCGCCGTTTCGGCACAATCGAACCGAAGCCACGCACGGAGTTGATCTCCTGCGTGGCTTCGGCTTGTGCGGGGTGTGTCAGCGACCGGCGCAGGCCGGCACCCGACCGCATGTTTGCCCATCGCGGCCGCACTGGCGGGGCGTTGGTTGTAGTCTCTGCGCACAACTTCGGTTTTCGACGACCAGGTCGGGGGGTCGCTGTGTCCGTTGCCGATTCTGTCGGGAAGGGTCCGGACCGGCAGCAGGCGGCTGCCGGTCGCGCCCGGCTCGTCAGCGTGCGCTCCCTGGGCTGGGCTGGAGCGCTGACCGTCGCATTGGGGACGACGGCACTGGCCATGTCGGCAGCTGCGGCCGCTGACACCCAGTCGACGGCCTCCAGTGGTAAACCTTCGTCCGGGGCTGCGTCGGCTCGGACGTCTCATGCGAACAGCGCCGCGGCCGGTGCGAACAGCACTGCGCTGCTGCGGCCGTCCAGCATCGCGACGCCGACCGCGCCGCAGGCCCGTTCCGCACGCACCGCCGTCGTCACCGGTGCCCGGTCTACCAACGCTGCATCGGTGGTCAGCCCCGGCTTACTGGTCGGCAACGGCACCGCTGCTCACCCCGACGCCGGTCTGCTGGTCGGCAATGGCTACAGCTGGACCGCGCAGACCTGCAATCAGGGTGCGGCCTGTGCTGGTGGCCGGTCCGGCCTGCTGTGGGGCAATGGCGGCAATGGCTATGCCGGTGGAAACGGCGGCTCGGCCGGTCTTGTCGGCGACGGTGGTTCCGGCGGTGATGGTGTCGACGGCGGCGCGGGCGGCAACGGGGGCCGAGGAGGCCTGCTCGCGGGTAACGGCGGCTCCGGCGGAGCCGGCGGGGCAGTCACCGGGACCGGCCAGGTTGGCGGCGCAGGCGGTTCCGGCGGCGCGACCGGCCTGATATCGCTCGGCGGCGTGGCCGGCAGCGGTGGGGCCGGCGGTGCTGCCTCGGGGAATGCCGGGAAAGGTGGTGCCGGCGGGGCCGGCGGCAGCACCGGCCTCTTGGCGGTCTTCGGCCATGGCGGCGCCGGCGGCGACGGCGGTGCCGCGACCGGTTACGACGGAATCGGCGGCAACGGCGGCAATGGCGGTAGCGGCGGAGCCTTCTCGATCAGCGGCGGCGGCGACGGTGGCGCCGGCGGTGCCGGGATACGAATTGGCGGCCAAGCGGGCGCCGGCGGTGCGGCAGGGCTGATCGGCAGTGGCGGGGCCGGCGGCGACGGAGGGTGGGGTGCGGTCGGCGGCGCCGGAGGCAACGGGGGGCTTCTCGCGGGCAACGGTGGCGATGGTGGTGCCGGCGGGGCCGGGGCTGCCGGAGGGGCCGGCGGCAATGCGGTGCTCGTGGGTAATGGTGGCGATGGCGGCGCCGGCGGGGCGGGTGCACAAGGCGGACAGGGCGGGACCGCAGGTGTCCTCATCGGGATCGGTGGTGATGGCGGCGCCGGCGGGGTGTCCGCCACCGGCGGTGCCGGTGGCCGAGGTGGACTGGTGGGGATCACCGGGGCAACCGGTGCCACGGGTGGCGCGCCGACCGTCACGTTGACCTACGATCCCACCGTGGACTTCTCGACAGTGAATTTCACGATCAACGGCACGCAGGTTAACAACGTCGAAATCGACACCGGCTCAGCAGGTCTCGTGGTTCCGATCACCAAGTTGGACAGCGCGTCGCTGGGACCGACGCTCGGCGTCACCGGGATGATCCAGTACGGAACGTGGGGACGCTTCTACTACACCGTCTATGCCGCCTCGCTCGACTTCGGCAACGGCATGGTGACCGCCGGCACGCCGATCGCGGTCGTCGACCAGATCGAGGAGAAGCAGGGCGACACGTGGGTGCCGGTTCCGCAAAGCGATTGGGACGAGCAGAAATACGCGGCTGCCCTGGCCCCGACAATGGGCGTCGCCCCCTATACCGGAGGCGACATCTCCAGCCCGGTGCTGACACTCCCAGGGGGACTCGCTCAGGGCCTCTTGGTCGACATGCCCGACAGTCAGCTCACCTTCGGTGCCAACCCATTGCCCAAGGTCACCAGCGTGCCCGGCTGGTTCTACACGACGGCGACGGTCAAGATCACCTACAACGGGGTGTCGACGACCACGAAGCCCGCCACCACCACCATCGACAGCGGTGGTATCGGCGGCGGCGCCTCGGCCAGCATGCTGCCCTCGACCATCCAGGGTCTCTCCGACTATGACTCGCTGCCCGCCGGCACCCTCATCGAGGTCTTCACTCCCGATGGCTCGACGCTGCTCTACCAGACGACAGTGACCGAGTCCCAGGTCGCAGCGGGTGACTCACCCGAGTTGTGGCCGACCAGCCTGGGCTTCAACACTGGGATCATCCCGTTCCTGCAGGGGCCGATCTACTTCTCGTACACGCCCGCTTACGTTCCGAATCCCGACGACTTCTATGGTGGCACCGCCGAATTCGATTTCACACCGTCGGTGTCCGCGTCATGACCGCGATGAGGAAGCGGATGACCCGAACACCGTTGCGCCATGCCCGTTACGTGGGACGAGTCGGAGGGCTCGCGGTCGCGCTCGGCATCGGTGTCGGCCTGGCGTCGTTGGCCGGGACAGCCCACGCCGACGTGGGTAGTCCATCGCCCCACGATGCGGCGGCCGGGACATCGGCACCACGGAACCGCGGACCGGTGAATAAGATTGTACGGCAAAGAGTTACGCCAGCCGCTGCGGTGCAGTCCACTCGGTACCCGCAGGGCGGGGCTGGGATGCGCGGCCGGGCCGACTCGACAGCTCGACCGTCGTCATCGGCCGTCACGGGCCGCAGTTCGGCGACCGCCGTCGTCGCGAAACCGCTTACCGGCGATGAATCACGCCTCGCCACAAGGCCATTGGTGGACAACGCGGCGCTCGTCGGGTCCAACCCCATCCAGCAGTTCGTCAGCATCTTCGTCAGCGATGGCACCGCGGCGCACCCCGATGCCGGGCTCCTGGTCGGCAACGGGTACAGCTGGACTGCCCAGACCTGTAACCAGGGGGCGGCCTGCGCCGGGGGGCGAGCCGGTCTGCTGTGGGGGGACGGCGGAAACGGGTACAACGGCGGAAACGGCGGATCGGCGTTCCTGATCGGCAATGGCGGGGCCGGCGGTCCGGGCATCAGTGGCGCCTCGGGCGGCGCTGGGGGCGCCGGTGGCCACGGCGGCCTGTTGTGGGGTGCCGGTGGGGCCGGGGGAACTGGCGGCTACAGCACATCAGCGGGCGGACAGGCCGGTGCCGGCGGCCGGGGCGGCGACACGGGTCTGCTGTCACTGTTCAGCGTTGCCGGCGCCGGTGGCGCGGGGGGAATCGCCTCCGGCGCCGGCGGCTTGGCTGGTTTCGGTGGAGCCGGGGGTAATACCGGCCTACTGGCACATTTCGGTATCGCAGGCGCCGGAGGGGACGGGGGAATGGCCACCGGTGCCGGCGGCACCGGCGGTGCTGGCGGTGCGGGCGGCGCGGCCGGTCTGCTGACCCTCTTCGGCGCGGGTGGCGCGGGCGGTGACGCCGGAAGTGGCGCTCTGGCCGGCGGAACGGCCGGCGCCGGCGGACGGGCTGGATTGATCGGCACCGGCGGTGCCGGTGGCGCAGGTACTTTCGCCCAGCCCGGCGGGAACGGCGGGCACAGTGGGCTGCTGTACGGAGTCGGCGGCGCTGGTGGGACGGGTGGCCCTTCGGCCGTCGGCGGCACCGGCGGTGACGCCGGCCTGTTCGGCGTCGGCGGCGCAGGCGGGGCCGGTGGCGCACTGGCGCAGGGCGGTAGCGGCGGCGCCGGCGGCGTTCTGCTGGGTGCCGGGGGTTCGGGTGGCGGGGGCGGGGTCACCGCCGCCGGCGGCACCGGGGGCGCGGCCGGGCTGTTCGGTCGCCCGGGTACCGCGGGACCCGGCGGTGGTGCACCCACCGTTCCGGTGACCTACGGTCCCACCACGAACTTCTCCACCACCCAGATCACCGTGTTCGGTACGACCATCACCGCCGAAGTCGACACCGGTGCACCGGGACTGACGATCCCCATGACGCTGCTCAACCCTGCCACGCTCGGGCCATCGACCGGCGTGACGGGCGAAATCCACTACGGCACACCGGAGTTCCAGAGGGTCTACTACGATGTCTACAACGTGCCGGTGTCGTACCAGAACGGCATCGTCACCGCGGCGATACCCGTTGGTGTCATCTACCAGGTCGAATACAACGGCGGCGACGGCTGGAAGATCATCCCGCCGTCGGACTGGTCGGATCCGAAATACCAGATCACGACCGACATGGGCGTGGCCCCCGGAATCGCCGACGGCCTGGCCAGCCCGGTCAAGGGACTGCCCGGCAACCTCGCCGAGGGCTTGCTCATCGACCTGACCGCGAGCAACCCGTCGACCTCGATCACCTTTGGCCCCAACCCGCTTCCCGCCGTGAACTCCGTACCGGGCTGGTGGTACACCACCCTGGCCTACGAGGTCATCAGCTCAACCGGGTCGTCGTCGGGTATACAGACGGTGACCAACAACGCGCTGATCGACAGCGGCGGTCTGGGCGGAGTGGTACCGGACAAGTATCTGCCCCCCGATCTGGTCAACAAGGACAAGCTGCCGGTGGGAACCGTGTTCAACCTGTACACCCCGGACGGCACGACGCTGCTCTACTCGACGACCATCACCGATGACACCGGTGGCGCGTTCAAGACCTTCATCCAGTCCGGCGATTACCTCAATACCGGCATCGCGCCGTTCCGGCAGGGGCCGATCTACTTCTCCTACCCGACGAAGGACGGCGTCGCGGTCTTCGACTACGGGCCCTGATCACAAGGTCAGGGCCGCAGTGACGGCAGCGTCAGCCCGAACTCCCGTTTCAGGACGGTGCGGGCGGCGTAATAGCCGCACATCCCGTGCACACCGGTGCCCGGCGGGGTGGCCGACGAGCACAGGTAGGCCTTGGGGATCGGGGTGGTCCACGGATTCCACCGCAGGGTCGGACCGATCAGAGCGCCGAACAGCGTTGCGCCGCCGACGATGATGTCGCCGCCGACATAGTTGGCGTTGTGCGCGGCCATGTCCGCGGCTGGTACACAGCGCGCCGCCACCACCAGGTCGCGGAACCCCGGGGCGGCCTCCTCGAACATCGAGGTGATGGTGTCGGTGAGATCCGCCGACGAGTAGGCCGGCACATGGGCGTACGTCCACAGCGGACGGCGGCCTGCAGCGTCGATACGGGACGGATCGCCCAGATGCGGCAGCGCGGCCAGCGTCATCGGCCGCTGCGCATGACGGCCGGCGGCGATCTCCTTCTCCGACTGGGCCATCTGCGCCCGGGTGCCGCCCAGGTGCACCGTCGGTGACGACGCCATCCGTTCATCGCGCCACGGAATCTCCCCGGACAGCACGAAGTCGACCTTGCAGACGCCGGGCCCGTAGCGGTAGCGGCGCAACGCCTTGGCATATCGGTCGGGCACCGCCGAACCGTAGATGTCCAGCAGCGCGGTCGGCGCGGTGTCGTAGATGACCACCCCGGGCGGCGGCGATGTCACCGGCTCGCCCACCATGAGTCGACCGCCGTGGGCCTTGAGATCGGCCAGCAGTGCGTCGACGATCACCTGGCTGCCGCCGACCGGCACCGGCCAGCCCGCAGTGTGCGCCACGGTGGCGAGCATGACGCCCGCACCGCTGTTCACTGGCGACGGCATCGGTGAAATGGCATGTGTCCCAACGCCGGTGAACAAGGCTCGGGCATCCTCGCCGCGCAGCATCCCCCATGCGGGGCTGCCCTGGGCCAGGACCCGAAGGCCGGTCCGGACGGTTGTGGGCAGGTCCGGCGGCAGCGACCGCTTGTCGCCGAGGAAGAAGCCCAGCACCCCTTCGGGGCGGGCGGTTAGCGGGCCGAGCAGGGTCCGCCACGAATCACCGTGATCCAGCTCCGCGCAGGTGCGCTCCAGGTCGTGGTAGGCGATGGCGGCCCGCCCGCCGGGTAGCGGATTGGCGTAGGAAATGTCGGGAACCACCAGCTCCACCCCGCGGGCGGGCAGGTCGAACTCGGCGAAGAACGGTGAGGCCAGCGCCAGCGGGTGGATCGCCGAGCAGATGTCGTGGTGCACCCCGTCGTACTCGGGGTCCGCCACGGTGCGGGCTCCGCCGCCGAACGTAGGCTGGGCCTCCAGGACCTGCACGGCCAGTCCGGCCCGGGCACAGATGACCGCAGCCGCCAACCCGTTGGGACCGCTGCCGACGACGGTGACGTCCACCTACCCAGTACACCGCACCGCCGACGGCGGCGGCCAGCCGAGCGGGACAGGTGCCGGGACGAGGCCGTCGGGAATCTCTGGCCGTTTCCAGGCCAGAAGGTCGCCACGATAGGCTGACCGCCGTGAATCTGCCCGTTGTGTTGATCGCCGACAAACTCGCCGAATCCACCGTCGCCGCGCTCGGAGACCAGGTCGAGGTGCGCTGGGTCGACGGCCCGGACCGGCCGAAACTGCTGGAAGCCGTCGCGGACGCCGACGCCCTGCTGGTGCGCTCGGCCACCACCGTCGACGCCGAGGTGATCGCGGCCGCGCCCAAGCTCAAGATCGTGGCCCGCGCCGGCGTCGGCCTGGACAACGTCGACGTGCCCGCGGCCACCGCCGCCGGTGTGCTGGTGGTCAACGCGCCGACCTCGAACATCCACAGCGCCGCCGAGCACGCCCTCGCGCTGATGCTCTCGGCCGCCCGCCAGATCCCCGCCGCCGACGCGACGCTGCGCGAGCACACCTGGAAACGCTCGTCGTTCAACGGCACCGAGATCTACGGCAAGACCGTCGGGGTGGTGGGCCTGGGCCGCATCGGGCAGCTTGTCGCCCAGCGCCTGGCAGCCTTCGGCACCCATGTGATCGCCTACGACCCCTACGTGCCGCCGGCCCGCGCCGCCCAGCTGGGCATCGAACTGCTCGCACTCGACGATCTGCTGCCGCGTGCCGACTTCATCTCCGTGCACCTGCCCAAGACACCGGAGACCGCCGGCCTCCTGGGCAAGGAGGCCCTGGCCAAGACCAAGCCCGGCGTCATCATCGTCAACGCCGCCCGCGGCGGCCTGATCGACGAACACGCCCTGGCCGAGGCGGTCAAGAGCGGCCATGTGCGTGCGGCCGGCCTGGACGTGTTCTCCACCGAGCCGTGCACCGACAGCCCGTTGTTCGAGCTGCCGCAGGTCGTGGTCACCCCGCATCTGGGTGCGTCGACGTCGGAGGCGCAGGACCGGGCTGGCACCGACGTCGCCGAAAGTGTGAAGCTGGCGCTGGCGGGGGAGTTCGTGCCCGACGCCGTCAACGTCGGAGCGGGCGCAGTCAGCGAGGAAGTGTCGCCCTGGCTGGATCTGGCACGCAAGCTCGGCGTGCTCGTCGGTGTGCTGACCAAGGAGCCGCCGACCACCCTCAATGTCCGGGTGAGCGGCGAGCTGGCCGCCGAAGATGTTGAGGTACTGAAGCTTTCGGCGCTGCGTGGCTTCTTCTCCACGGTGACCGATCAGCAGGTCACGTTCGTCAACGCCCCGGGCCTGGCCAATGACCGCGGTCTGCAGACCGAGCTGACCACCGCCAGTGAGAGCCTCAACCACCGCAGCGTGGTCGACGTGCGAGTGGTCGGACCGGACGGCTCGGCGACCAACGTGTCGGGCACCCTGTCCGGGCCGCAACAGACCGAGAAGATCGTCCAGATCAACGGGCGCAACTTCGATCTGCGCGCCGAGGGCGTCAACCTGATCCTGCACTACACCGATCAGCCCGGCGCGCTCGGCAAGATCGGCACCCTGCTCGGCGCAGCCGACGTGAACATCCTGGCGGCGCAGTTGAGCCAGGACACCACCGGTGCGGCCGCCACTGTGATGCTGCGGCTGGACCGCGACGTCCCGGCCGACGTCCGGACGGCCATCGGTGACGCGGTGGGTGCGGTGACCCTGGAAGTGGTGGATTTCTCATGAAACTGGCTGTCATCGCGGGCGACGGCATCGGCCCGGAAGTCATCGGCGAAGCCCTGCAGGTCCTCGACGTCGTGCTGCCAGGGGTCGACGCGACCGAGTACGACCTCGGTGCGCGGCGTTACCACGCCACCGGGGAGTTGCTCACCGAGGAGACGATCGAGGAGCTGCGCGGCTACGACGCCATCCTGCTGGGTGCGATCGGTGACCCGTCGGTGCCCAGCGGTGTGCTCGAGCGTGGCCTGCTGCTCAAACTGCGTTTCGCCCTGGACCACCACGTCAACCTGCGGCCCGGCCGGCTCTATCCCGGTGTCAGCAGCCCACTGACCGGGGTCAGCGGCATCGACTTCGTCGTGGTGCGCGAAGGCACCGAGGGCCCCTACACCGGCAATGGCGGCGCCCTGCGCGTCGGCACCCCGCATGAGGTCGCCACCGAGGTCAGCGTCAACACCGCGTTCGGCGTCAACCGGGTGGTGCGCGACGCGTTCGCGCGCGCCCAGTCCCGCCGCAAGCACCTGACCCTGGTGCACAAGACCAACGTGCTGACCTTCGCGGGCAGCCTGTGGTCGCGGATCGTCAACGAGGTGGCCGCGGAGTACCCCGAGGTCGAGGTGGCTTATCAGCACATCGACGCCGCGACCATCCACATGGTGACCGACCCGGGCCGCTTCGACGTGATCGTCACCGACAACCTGTTCGGTGACATCATCACCGATCTCGCCGCCGCGGTCTGCGGTGGAATCGGTCTGGCCGCCAGTGGCAACATCGACGCCACCGGTGCCAATCCGTCGATGTTCGAGCCGGTGCACGGCAGCGCACCCGATATCGCGGGCCAGGGGATCGCCGATCCGACCGCCGCTGTGATGTCAGTTGCCTTGCTGCTCAACCACATCGGCGAGGACGCTGCGGCCGCCCGGGTCGACAAGGCGGTGGCCGAACACCTTTCGACCCGCGGCGACGCGACGTATTCCACCAGCGAGGTCGGCCAGCGGATTCGCGCGTCGCTCTAGGTCTGAGTGCTGGGCGGATCGGTCGGCACCAGAGGCAGTGCGGCGACCGGGAACAGCGCGCACACCGCAAACGCGACGGGATAGCCCAGCGCGCCGATCAACGCGCCGAACAACGGCGGGGTCAGCCCTGCCGTCAGCAACTGACTGGTGTTCTGCGCGCCCAGCGCCCGACCGCTCCAGAACGGGCCGGCGATCTCGGCGATCGCGGTGAAAGCCAGACCGTTGTCGCTGACCGTGATCGCCGACGCGGCCATCATCACCGCGATGCTCCAGGGCGAGTGCAGTGCGTCGGTGATCGCCAGCACCACCATCGAGGCCGCGGCCGCCGCGGCGATCATCCGAATCGGCCGCAGCCGCAGGCCCATCCAGTCCGACCATCGGCCGGCGGCGATCCGGCCCAGTGCTCCGAACACTTGGGCGACCATCACCAGCACGCCGGCGGACTCCGGTGTCCAGCCGCGCTGAGTGATGAGCCACACCAGGGCGAAGGTCCAGACCACAATCTGCGGAACCACCAACAACACCGACACGGCGTGGATGCGCCACAGCACCGCCGACCCGCGGTACGGATTGGCCAGGTGCTCGGCGGGTGCGTCGGCGCGCGGCGGCCGCGGCGGGTCGAGCACCAGGACCGCGCACACCACTGCGGCGACCGCGCACACCACACCGGGGAACAGCAGCGCCGGGCCGAGGCCGAACGTCTGCGCCAGTCGCGGGATCACCAGCGCGCCGACGCCCACGCCCAGCGGCTGGGCGGTCTGGCGGATGCCCATCACCAGGCCGCGCTGCTGCGGTGGGAACCAGCCGACGACCAGTCGCCCACTGGCCGAGTTGCTGGAGGCCGCGGCCATCCCGCCCAGCACCAGGAAGACGCCCATCACGACCAGTGAGTGCGCAGTCGCGGCGCCGAAGGCGGCAGCCGCGGTGAGTGCCGAGCCGGCGGCCAGGACGAACCGCTCGCCGATGCGGTCCACGACGTAGCCCCAGGCGAACAGGGTGGCAACCATGCCGAAACTGGGCAGCGCCGAGATCAGTCCGGCCTTGGCCAAGTCCAGGCCCATCGTCGTGTGCAGGGTGGGAATCAGGAAGGCGACGCCGTTGATGAACACATTGGCCGACAACGTGGCGAACAGTGCGATGACGAGCATCGACCATCGGCGGACGGTACTGATCGCGGCAGCGGGCATGCCGCCATCGTCGCATGCGTATCCCACAATGCTGAATTGATATCTCATATTATGGGATACATCGGGTGCGGAATCCCACACCCCGAGTGCGGGTGCGGGTACGCGTGCCTCCTCGCTCAACGGGCAGCACGGGCACTACTAGGCTTTACCGAATGCGCCTGGGTCGAATTGCCAGTCCTGACGGTGTCGCCTTCGTCAGTATCGAAGGTGACCAGTCGGACCTCGTTGCCCGTGAGATCGCCGAGCATCCCTTCGGCACCCCCACCTTCACCGGCCGGAGCTGGCCGCTGGCCGACGTCCGGCTGCTGGCGCCGATCCTGGCCAGCAAGGTGGTGTGCATGGGCAAGAACTACCTGGCCCATATCGAGGAGATGGGGGGGCCGGCACCAGAGGATCCGGTGATCTTCCTCAAACCCAACACCGCGATCATCGGGCCCGGGGTGCCCATCCAGCTGCCGGCGCAGGCCTCGCCGGTGCACCATGAGGGCGAGCTGGCCGCGGTCATCGGCCGTCCCTGCAAGGACGTGCCTGCCGCGAGGGCGGCCGAGAACATTCTGGGCTACACCATCGCCAACGACATCTCCGCGCGCGATCAGCAGAAGGCCGACGGCCAGTGGATCCGGGCCAAGGGCCATGACACCTTCTGTCCGGTGGGCCCGTGGATCGTCACCGACCTCGATCCCTCGGATCTGGAGATCCGCACCGAGGTCAACGGTGAGGTGCGCCAGCTCAGCCGGACCTCGATGATGATCCACGACATCGGCGCCATCATCGAATGGATTTCTTCGGTGATGACGCTGCTGCCCGGCGACCTGATCCTGACCGGTACGCCGGAAGGCGTCGGGCCGATCGAGCACGGCGACACCGTCAGCGTCAGCATCGAGGGTATCGGCACCCTGACCAACCCCGTGGTGCGGAAGGGCAAGTGATGAGCCAGACGTCCACTAGTGCTGTGCGGGTGCGTTTCTGCCCGTCGCCCACCGGCATTCCTCATGTCGGCATGGTGCGTACCGCGCTGTTCAACTGGGCCTACGCCCGCCACACCGGCGGCACCTTCGTCTTCCGCATCGAGGACACCGACGCCCAGCGTGACTCCGAGGAAAGCTATCTGGCCCTCCTGGAGGCGCTGCGCTGGCTGGGCCTGAACTGGGACGAGGGCCCGGAGGTCGGCGGCCCGCACGAGCCCTACCGCCAGTCGCAGCGCAAGGAGCTCTACGCCGAGGTGTTGGCCAAACTCGTCGACGCCGGCGAGGCGTACCCGGCCTACTCCACTCCCGAAGAAGTGGAGGCGCGGCACCTGGCCGCCGGGCGCAATCCCAAACTGGGATACGACAATTACGACCGGGATCTGACCGACGAACAGCGCGCCGCCTACGCTGCCGAAGGCCGCAACGCGGTGTTGCGCCTGCGGATGCCCGACGAGGACATCAGCTGGCACGACATGGTTCGCGGCACAACGACATTCGCCGCCGGTACGGTTCCGGACTTCGCGCTCACCCGAGCTACCGGGGAACCGTTGTACACCTTGGTCAATCCGGTCGACGACGCGCTGATGAAGATCACCCACGTGCTGCGCGGTGAGGACCTGTTGCCGTCGACGCCGCGCCAGATCGCGCTCTACCAGGCACTCATCCGCGTCGGGGTTGCCGATCGGGTACCCGAATTCGCCCATCTACCACCAGTTTTGGGGGAGGGCACCAAGAAGCTGTCCAAGCGTGATCCTGAGTCCAACCTGTTCCTGCACCGCGAACGCGGGTTCATCCCCGAAGGTCTGCTGAACTATCTGGCGTTGCTGGGCTGGGGGATTGCCGAGGATCGTGACATCTTCAGCATCGAGGAGATGGTCGGCGCCTTCGACGTCGTCGACGTCAACTCCAATCCGGCCCGCTTCGACCAGAAGAAGGCCGACGCCGTCAACGCCGAGCACATCCGCCGCCTGGAGCCGGCCGAGTTCGCCCGGCGGCTGGCCGCCTATTTCGCCGAGCACGGCCATGACACCGGACTCGATGACGCCGGCTTCGCCACTGCCGCCGACCTGGTGCAGACCCGCATCGTCGTGCTCTCCGACGCCTGGGTACTGCTGAGGTTCCTCAACGACGACGCCTACGAACTGGACCCCAAGGCCGCGGCCAAGGAGCTGGGCCCGGACTCCGCGCCCGTGCTCGAGGCCGCGATCACCGCGCTGGACGCCGTCGGCGACTGGGCGGCCGCGAGCATCGAAGAGGCGCTCAAGGCGGCACTGCTCGACGGACTCGAACTCAAGCCCCGCAAGGCCTTCGGGCCGATCCGGGTCGCGGCCACCGGAGCCACCGTGAGCCCGCCGCTGTTCGAGTCGCTGGAGCTGCTCGGACGCGACCGCAGCCTGGCCCGGTTGCGCCAGGCCCACGCCGACGCCGGGGGGCGGTAAAAGTAGGCCGAAATCTTTGATAGTGTGCTCGTCGGCCCGCAACCGATGCCGGACAGGCTCTGATCGCCCGCTACACTGGGTGATAGCCTTCTGACCAGCGGTTATAGGCCGCCAATGGGGTATGGTGTAATTGGCAACACAGCTGATTCTGGTTCAGCCATTCTAGGTTCGAGTCCTGGTACCCCAGCAGTTTCGTCGGTACGGCACCGGATTTCGTTGGTTCGAATTCCTGGGCTATGCTGACTTCCCGGTGCGCCGCACGGCGCGCCACGGATTGGTTCTGGCCCCGTCGTCTAGCGGCCTAGGACGCCGCCCTCTCACGGCGGTAGCGTGGGTTCGAATCCCATCGGGGCTACCAAACCGACAACCCCTGGATTTTCTCCAGGGGTTGTTTGCTTTGTGTGGCGTTCTCGCAGACGCCCCGGGCCGGCCGCATCGAGGCGCATAATTCGCGCTGACATTGCGTGCTGAGAGGATGTCGGCGATGGACGGCCACCAGGGCACCCGCAGGCCAGACCGGCCGGCGATCCTTGCGGCGACCGTACTGCTGATCGTGGTGGCCGCCCTGGGCCCGTGGCCGTCCCGGCTGGCGGCCTACGGCCCGGCCATTACCGGGCCGTACGCGTCACTGCTGGCCGCCTCGACCAATCTCGGGCCCTCGGCCGCGCAGAGTGCTCAGTTGACGCTGACCTTGTCCCACGCCATGCGGCCCGTCGCGCTGATCGGCTGGGCCCGCTCCCGTGGCTTGACGGTGCGCTGGCGGGACGGCGACGACTGGGCCATCGTCAGCGGCCCCGCCCAACGGCTTTCCGACGCCTTCGCCGTCCCCATCCACGACTACCGGGGCCGGCGCGGCCAGACGTTCTACGCCTCACCGCGCCAGCCGGACGTGCCCGCCGCCGTCCGCACCGAGGCCACCGCCGTCGGCCGGATCCTGAGCTACCTGCCGTACCGGATGGCGCTCCCGCCGGAGCCGCGGGACGTGCCCCGGCCCGGCCTGGGACCCGAGCACCTGCTGACGGCCTACAACGCGACACCGCTGGCCCTTGCCGGCTACACCGGCAAGGGCCAGACCATCGTGTTCTTCGCCTTCGACGGATTCGACCAACGCGATCTGGACCTGTTCGCCGACATCTCCGCGCTGCCCAGGTTCACCCCCGTAGTGATCGACGGCCCACTCGGTGAGGCGCACGGCGAGACGGTGATGGATCTGGAGGTGGCGCACGCCATCGCCCCCGACGCCCGACTGGTGGTGGTCAACGCCGGCCCGACGCTCGTGGGCGGTGGCGCATTCGAGAAGATCGGCGCGATGTTCGACAACGCGGCCCGCCGGTACCCGGGGTCGGTGTGGAGTCTGTCGATCGGATGGGGTTGTGAGGCTCTGGTCACCGCAGCCGATCTCGAACCGGTACGCGATGCGCTCGCCACGGCGCACCGGCGGGGTATCGCGGTGTTCGACGCCAGCGGCGACGCCGGGGGACTGGAATGCAAGGGCGGACCCGACTGGTCGGCCGCCCCCGGGCCGGACGATATCGGGGTGGACTCGATCGCGTCGCTTCCCGAGATCACCTCGGTCGGCGGCACCACGCTGTCTACCGACATGGCGGGCAGGTGGCTCGACGAGAGCGCCTGGGTGGACGTGCCGATGTCGCAGGGCACCAGCGGCGGGGTGTCAACGCTGTTCGACCGCCCCACCTATCAGCATGAGTTGTCCGGGCAGCGGGATGCCGAGCACCGGCTGGTTCCGGACGTGTCCGCCGTCGCCGATCCCTTCACCGGTGTGAAGCTGATCTACGAGCAGGCGCCCAGGATCGGCGGCGGCACCTCCCAGTCCGCCCCGATCTGGGCGGGCTTCACCGTCTTGATGAACCAGTATGTGATCGACCGCGGCGGCCGACCACTCGGTGACATCAACGCCCTGCTGTACCGGGTGGCAACGGGGGCGCACCTACCGGGATTCCGCGACATCACCAGGGGCGGCAACGCGGTGGACACCCCAGGGCCGGGTTACGACCTCGTCACCGGTCTCGGCAGTCCCAACGTCGCCAATCTGGCCAGCGACCTTCTCGATGCGCAGACGGCACGATCCATCGCCGGTGATTATCTGCCCGTGGGTGGGTAAGTCGTTGCCGGACAAGCTGTTTGACCAACCGGGTACGTTGTTGGGGCGGTTGGGGTCACGGGACGGCGCCGTAATCGGCGCCGGGATGGCCGTCTTCGTCATCGCGCTCACCGGTTGTGCTCTGCTGCGCTGGCAGGCGCCGATGATCGCGCTGGCCAGCTTCGGGCTGGCCACCGTGCTGCTCTGCTATGCACGCCAGATCCGCGTGCCCGCAAGCGCGGTCGCGATCGCAGGCTTGGTCGGCCTCGCCCTCGGTGCAGGGTGGGCGATGGTCGTCGGCCCGGTCATGGCACAGGCCTACAGTGCCGCGCTGGGCGCACAGACCGATCTACGGCACATCCTGCTCTCCGGAATCGCCATCCCCGGCAGCGGTGCACTGCTGATGCTGGCGCCGGCGGTGGTGGTCCGGGTGACGATCCGGTCGATCCGCGACCCGCGCAGCGGGATGGCCGTCGGTGCGTGGGGTGCGACGGTCTTCAACGCCGGTTCTACCGCGACCCTGCTGTGGCCGCAATTGGCCATGGGGGTGAGCGCCCACGACCAATCCGCGGAAAGCCTGCTCGCCGAGGCGATCGTCGAGGGTCTGGCATGGCCGTCGGCGTGCCTGGCGGTGGGCGCCATCTTCGGGATCGCGTTGTGGTTGACGCCCGCCGCACCGTCGGGGAGGAACCGAGCGACGGTGGTGGGCGCGCTGGCGGCGGGGCTGATCGTGGTGACGGCGCTGGGATTGGTGGACGTCCTACCGATCTCGGTGCGGCCCTATATCGCCGCGCAACTGGGCATCTCGCTGTTGGCGGTTATCGCCTGGCGGATCGTGGTGGCGCGTACCGTCGCGCGCCGGGTGTCAGATGTGGGTACGGCCAGCTACCGCGGTGTGTTGGTGCCGTTGATTGGTGTTCTCGGCGTGCTGGCCGCCGTGAGCACCGGGATCTCGGCACTGATCACACCGCCTGCCAAGGCCTATGTGTGTCCGCCGGACTGCGGCCGGCCGCCGTTGGGTACGCCGGTGGAGACCAACCCGCGCTACAGCGGTGACAACGGGGCGTTCTCAGTGGCCTACCCGGAAGAGGGTGCGGCGTATCAGGTCACCTTCGAGCCGCACGGATTGGCCGGGGTGAAGCTGGCGTATCTCGGCGGGGACACCGGCACGATGATGCTGTTCGGCGAGCCCGCGGATGGACGTACCTCCCGTCAGATCGTCGAACAGGTGTTGGGTTCGAAATACCCGGACGCCGTCGTCAGCTACGAAGTCCCGAACGCATCGGTCGGCTACCAGCCGGGATACGGCGTTGTCGCCGACGTGTATTCGCGCGACTCGGCGGCGTCGTTCACCAGGCTGCGGGTCATCGTCATGGCCGCGATCAAACACGACTACGCGCTCATCGCGGCCGCGGTCGGCCCCTATCACGAATTCAGTCCGGACTACGGCAGCGGCCATCCGTCCGGGGCCAACCTGGAGCTGGCCATGGACATGGGCAAGTACGTCAACAGCTTCCGGTGGGGCGGCGACCGCTACGGTCACCGGCCCTGACCGGTCGGGCTCACTGCTGTGGTGCGGTGGAACCCGCCAGCGGCATGGCAGGCAGGCCGAGCTTGCGGTGGTCCCAGGAGCGGGTGCGTGCGGTGACGATGCGAACCGCGATGCGCTTGTTCATCATCATGTCGACGGCGGGCTTGAGGTCATCGGAGTAGGGGCCGTTGTAGCGCTCCCACACATTGACGCCGACCGCGAAAATGGTGTCCGGGTCGTCGACGATCTCGGCCACCCCTTCGAATGCCACGCCACGCAGGGTGTCGTACGTTTCGCCGTCCTCGATGAGGAAACTCACCCGTGGGTTGCGGCGCAAGTTGACCGTCTTTTGCGATTTGGCCTTGGTTTCGACCCAGATCTCACCATCGATCACGCCGTACCACATGGCGACCAGATGCGGCTGTCCGTCCGGGCCGACGGTGGCCATGGTGCCAGTGCGACTGCGGGCGACGAAGTCGGCGATCTCGTCGTCGCTCATGACGATCTGGTTGCGCTGGCTGGTTCCCATGGCGTCAGTGTGGCAGGTGTCTCATCGGCGGCCGCGTGGACGTCTCACTATGCGGGTGCACAGTCCGATCACAGTCGCCGGGTGAGTGCCTCGGACGCCGAGAGCAGGTCGGCCGCCCAGCGCGCGCCGGGCCGGCGGCCCATCCGGTCGATCGGTCCGGACACCGACACCGCGGCGATCACCGCACCGCTCCGATCACGAACCGGTGCAGAGATACTGGCCACCCCGGGTTCACGCTCGGCCGCACTCTGCGCCCAACCCCGCCGGCGCACATCGGCCAGCGTCCGTTCGGTGAACTTCGCCGAGGGCAGCACGGCCTGTTGGGTGGCGGCGTCGCTGTAGGCCAACAGGACTTTGGCGCCGGATCCGGCCGTCATCGGCAGCCGTGTGCCGACCGGAACCGTATCGCGAAGCCCCGCAGGTGGTTCCAGGGCAGCGATGCACACCCGCGCGGTTCCCTCGCGACGGTAGAGCTGCACGCTCTCGCCGGTGATCTCCCGCAGCCTGGGCAAGATCGCGGCCCCGGCCGCCAGCAGGGGATCGCTGACCTGGGTGGCCAGCTCACTGAGCGCCGGTCCCAGCCGCCAGCGTCCCTCGGCGTCGCGGGCCAGCAGGCGATGGGTCTCCAGGCCGGCGGCCAACCGGTGTGCGGTGGCGCGGGGAAGCCCGGTGCGCTCGCAGAGTTCGGCCAGCCCACAGGGAGACTCGGCAACCGAATGCAGCACGCCCACGGCTTTGTCGAGGACGCCGATGCCGCTATCCTGTCTCATATCGAGATACTAACGTCCCGAAATGTGAGATGGCCACTTTCCAGCCCGGGGTGGCCGACGGAGGAATCGAGAAGTGATGGCCCAGATCGACAAGCCCAGAACGCTGCCCGAGAAGGTGTGGGACGACCACGTCGTGGTTGCCGGTGCCGGCAGTGGTGCCTCGCGTGAACCCGATTTGATCTATATCGATATGCACCTCATCCACGAGGTGACCAGCCCGCAGGCCTTCGACGGTCTCCGGCTGGCCGGTCGCCCGGTGCACCGGCCGGATCTGACGATCGCCACCGAAGACCACAATGTGCCCACCGTCGACATCGACAAGCCGATCGCCGACCCCATCTCGCGGACCCAGGTCGAGACGCTGCGGCGCAACTGCGCCGAGTTCGGAATCCGGTTGCACCCGATGGGTGATGCCGAGCAGGGCATCGTGCACGTGATGGGCCCACAACTCGGTCTCACCCAACCCGGGATGACGATCGTCTGTGGTGACAGCCACACCTCGACTCACGGCGCCTTCGGTGCGATCGCGATGGGCATCGGCACCTCCGAGGTCGAGCATGTGCTGGCGACACAAACGCTTCCGCTGCGCCCGTTCAAGACGATGGCAGTCAACGTCGAGGGCGAACTGCCGCCAGGAGTGACGGCCAAGGACATCATTCTGGCGGTCATCGCCAAGATCGGCACCGGCGGTGGCCAGGGCTATGTCATCGAATACCGCGGCAGCACCATCGAATCGCTGTCGATGGAAGGCCGGATGACGATCTGCAATATGAGCATCGAGGCCGGCGCCCGAGCCGGCCTGGTGGCCCCCGACGAGACCACCTATGAATTCCTGCGCGGCCGTCCCTACGCGCCGACGGGTGCGGATTGGGATGCGGCGGTGGCGGCCTGGGAGCTGCTCAAGACCGATCCGGGCGCCGAATTCGACGCCGAGGTCCACATCGACGCCACCACGTTGAGCCCGTTCGTCACGTGGGGCACCAACCCGGGCCAGGGTCTGCCGCTGTCCGAGGCGGTGCCGGATCCGGAGCTGATGCCCGATTCCGAGCGTCAGGCCGCCGAGAAAGCTTTGGCATACATGGACCTTGCGCCGGGTACCCCGTTGCGTGACGTGGCTGTCGATGCCGTGTTCGTGGGTTCGTGCACCAATGGCCGCATCGAGGATCTGCGGGTGGTGGCCGATGTGCTGCGCGGCCGCACGGTCGCCGACGGCGTGCGCATGCTCGTCGTGCCCGGGTCCATGCGGGTGCGGGCCCAAGCCGAATCTGAAGGCCTGGGCGAGATCTTCACCGCTGCCGGCGCGGAATGGCGGCAGGCGGGCTGCTCGATGTGCCTGGGAATGAACCCCGATCAGCTGGCCCCGGGCGAGCGCTGCGCGTCGACGTCGAATAGGAACTTCGAAGGCAGGCAGGGCAAGGGCGGCCGCACCCACCTGGTGTCACCGGCGGTCGCCGCGGCTACCGCGGTTCGCGGCACGCTGTCCTCGCCCGCTGATCTCGAAAACTAGCCCTGCTAAGGAGAACACGATGGATGCCTTCCACACCCACACCGGCATCGGGGTCCCGTTGCGGCGGTCCAATGTCGACACCGACCAGATCATTCCGGCGGTGTATTTGAAGCGCGTCACCCGAACGGGTTTTGAGGACGGCCTTTTCGCCGCATGGCGCAACGATCCGTCATTCATCCTGAATCTGAGCCCTTTCGACCGCGGCTCGGTCCTGGTTGCCGGCCCCGATTTCGGCACCGGCTCCTCGCGCGAACATGCGGTGTGGGCGCTCATGGACTATGGATTCCGAGTAGTGATCTCGTCCAGATTCGCTGACATCTTCCGGGGCAATGCCGGCAAGGCCGGTCTGCTGGCGGCTGAAGTGGCTCAGGATGACGTCGAACTGCTCTGGAAGCTGCTCGAGCAGAATCCGGGGCTGGAAATCACTGTGAATCTTCAAGATCGGAACATCACCGCCGGAACGACAGTGGTGCCGTTCACGATTGACGATTACACCGCCTGGCGACTGCTCGAGGGGCTCGACGATATAGGCCTTACCCTGCGGAAACGCGCTGAAATCGAATCATACGAGGCGACCAGGCCGAACTGGAAACCGCGCATCTCGATACCCTCCTGAGGGCCCTCGGGGCGCGAATTCCCGCCCCTAAACGGGGGTTCGCGCCCCCGACATTCACCGCCCTAGGGCGGCAAGCGGTTTGCTGAAATCCCGCTAAGCAATGCCTGAAATTGGGCGTGGCACTTGGAGATCTGCTGGCATTGGGTTTACCGTATTTGGCAGTCGGTCCAGAAAGGACCACTGTTTTCGGAGGAATTGAATGAACAAAGCAGAGCTGATCGACGCTCTCACCGCGAAGCTGAACGTGGATCGTCGTCAGGCTACTGACGCAGTCGAGAACATCGTCGACACCATTGTGCGCGCGGTGCACAAGGGCGACAGTGTGACCATCACCGGTTTCGGTGTCTTCGAGCAGCGCCGTCGTGCCGCTCGCGTTGCGCGTAACCCGCGCACCGGTGAGACCGTGAAAGTGAAGCCGACCTCCGTTCCCGCCTTCCGCCCCGGCGCGCAGTTCAAGGCCGTCGTCTCTGGCGCGCAGAAGCTTCCGGCTGAGGGACCTGCCGTCAAGCGCGGCGCTGTCGGCGGTCCGGCCAAGAAGGCCGCCGCCAAGAAGGTGGTCCGCAAGGCCGTCGCCAAGAAGGCTCCGGTCAAGAAGGCCGCGCCCGTGAAGAAGGCCGCTCCGGTCAAGAAGGCTGCCGCTCCGGTCAAGAAGGCCGCGCCCGCCAAGAAGGCCGCGCCGGTCAAGAAGGCCGCTCCGGCCAAGAAGGCTCCGGTCAAGAAGGCCGCGCCCGTGAAGAAGGCCGCTCCGGTCAAGAAGGCCGCGCCGGTCAAGAAGGCTGCCGCTCCGGTCAAGAAGGCCGCTGCCAAGGCTCCGGTCAAGAAGGCCGCTCCGGCCAAGAAGGCCGCGCCGGCCAAGAAGGCTCCGGCCAAGAAGGGCCGTCGCTAAAGTTCTCCGTCGGATACGCCGCGGGCCCAGTGCCCGCGGCGTATTCGTGTATCTGGGGCCTGGAGGCCGCTCAGCCCTTGAGTGCCAACGGGCTGGCGATGTACTCCGCGGCGACGATCTGGTCGTCTGCCAGGGAGAGCACCCAGGTGCTGCCCTTGCGGTTACGGAGCTTGTCGGGCTTGCCGCGCTCGCCGTCGCGCCACCATGCCAGCAGGTACGGAATCACCTTGCCCTGCGTGCAGATCACCGGTGTACCGCCGTGGCCGGCGATCTCTCGCACCCGGTCGCGGGCGGCTTTCGGATTCGCCGCGTAGGCCTCTTCGGTGAGATCCGCCTCGACCACGATCGGCACCCCGAGCTCCTGCGCCAGCGGTTCGACGGTCTGGGTGCAGCGGGCACGATCAGCGGCATGGATCGCCGTGGGGCCGAACGCCATCAGCTGCGCCACCAGCGATTCGGCCTGTGCACGACCGTTCTTGTCCAGCGGCCGATCCCGGTCGTCGCCCTTGTATCGGGACTTCACGCCTGCGGTTGCGTGCCGCACCACCAGCACCGTCTGGGTGTCGCCAGGGTGCTCACCGAACGACGCGAGCACATCCCGATCGTGCGGGTAGGTGAGTCGATCGGCGGTATCGGCGGGTGACAGCCACTCGAGCCGGTCGACCTCGTCGCCGGCAGTGAATTCGCCGCCGACTGCCCGCGCCGCCCAATAGTGGACCACCTTGGTGCCTTCCGGGATCGGATAGCTCACCTCGATCAGGCGTCTGCCCAGATGTGCACGCTGGCCGGTCTCTTCCCATATTTCGCGCACCGCGGCCACCGGTTCGTTCTCGCCGGGGTCCACCTTGCCCTTGGGCAGCGACCAGTCGTCGTAACGCGGTCGGTGAATCACGGCAATGCACGGCTCGCCGGTGTCCGGGTCCGGTCGCCACAGCACCGCACCCGCTGCGATCACGCGTTGGGTAGGCTTGGCCTTCTTGGCCACAACATCCTTGGTCGATTTGGTCTTCGAGCCGTCATGTGACGGTCCTTTGGCCACCTCAACTCCCACAAGTCAATTCGGGCCACCGCGTGCGCAGGGCCTGGCCGGTTGTCATGGAAGGCGAGCTCAGCGCTGCCGATGCAGTTCCATGAGCCACACCTGGTGGTCACGGACCTGGCGTCCGTCCTGCGGTGATGCGGTCCAACTTCCGTCGGGGCCCAGTTCCCAGCAGCGGGTCGACGGATCCATCGCAGACTCGAAGATCTCGTCCAGGTACCCGGTGAGTCGGGGATCCTTCACCTGGGCCAGCACCTCGACGCGACGATCGAGATTGCGGTGCATCATGTCCGCGCTGCCGATGAAGAACTCGTTGATCGCCCGGAAATGGAAGATGCGCGAATGTTCCAGGAACTGGCCCAGAATCGAGCGCACCACGATGTTCTCGGAGAAACCCTCGGCACCCGGCTTGAGCGCACAGATTCCGCGCACCACGATCTCGACCCGGACGCCGGCCTGAGAGGCCCGGTAGAGCGCATCGATGACCTGTTCGTCGACAAGAGCATTGGCCTTGAGGCGGATGCGGCCGTTGCCGCCGGCACGATGGGCTTCGATTTCGCGTTCGATGCGTTCGACAATGCCCTTGCGTACGCCGTGCGGAGCGACCAAGAGATTGCGGTAACTCACCTTCCGGGAGTAGCCGGTGAGTGAATTGAACAGGTCGGTCAGATCGGCACCGATGTTGGGGTCCGCCGTCAGCAGGCCGACATCCTCGTAGAGGCGGGCCGTCTTCGGGTTGTAGTTGCCGGTGCCGATGTGGCAGTAGCGGCGGATCGTCGAACCCTCGCGGCGGACCACCAGGCAGGTCTTGCAGTGCGTCTTGAGGCCGATCAGCCCGTAGACCACATGCACGCCAGCGTCTTCCAGGGCACGGGCCCACTTGATGTTGGCCTGCTCGTCGAAGCGCGCCTTGAGTTCGACGAGTGCGACGACCTGCTTGCCCGCGGCTGCTGCCTCGATCAGTGCGTTGACGATCGGGGAGTCACCGGAGGTCCGGTACAGGGTTTGCTTGATGGCCAACACATTCGGGTCGGCCGCAGCCTGCTCGATGAACCGCTGCACGCTGGTCGAGAACGAGTGGTAGGGGTGGTGCACCAGCACGTCACCGTCGCGCAGCGTCGAGAAAATGCTCTTCGGGGTTTCGCGCTCACCGAAGGCCTGATGCGTGGCGGGGACGAACGGACGGTCCTTGAGTGCGGGCCGGTCCACGCCGTAGACCTGCCACAGCGCTGAAAGATCCAGCAGCCCTGGCACCTCCACCACGTCGCCGGGGTTGACGTCCAGTTCGCGCAACAACAGCTCGAGCATGTGCTCGGTCATGTCGTCGGCCACCTCCAGGCGCACCGGCGGCCCGAATCGCCGCCGGGCCAGTTCCCGCTCCAGCGCCTGCAGCAGGTCTTCGTCGCGGTCCTCGACGTCCATGTCCGCGTTGCGGGTGATCCGGAACGCGTGGTGTTCGACGATCTCCATACCCGGGAACAGCACCGGCAGGAACGCGGCGATGAGTTCTTCCATCGGCAGGAAGCGGACCGACTTGTCCTCGGGATCGGCGCTCTTGAGTACCACGAAGCGATCGACGTTGTCGGGCACCTTGACCCGGGCGAAGTGCTCACCGCCGTCCTCGGGGGAGCGGACGGCGACCGCCAGGTTCAGGCTCAGGCTGCTGACGAACGGGAACGGATGCGCCGGGTCGACGGCCAGCGGCGTGAGTACCGGAAAGACCTGCTCGTGGAAGTACTTCGACAGGTCGGCGCGGTCGTCCTCGCTGAGCTCGTTCCAGGTGACGATATAGATGCCCTCTTCGGCGAGGCCCGGCCGCACCGACTCCAGGAACACCTGAGCGTGCCGCAGCGAGATCTGCCGAGTGCGGTCACCGATGCGCCGCAACTGTTCTCGCGGGGTCAGGCCGTCGGCCGAGCGGACCGACAGGCCCATCTCGTCGCGGCGCTTGAGCCCGGCCACCCGGACCATGTAGAACTCGTCGAGGTTGGAGGCGAAGATCGCCAGGAATTTGGCCCGCTCCAACAGCGGCATCGAGGTATCGGCGGCCAGGGCCAGCACCCGGGCGTTGAAATCCAGCCAGCTCAGCTCGCGGTTGAGGTAGCGATCCTCGGGCAGCGCATCGTCGACGGCGGCAGCGGTGGCCGCGGGCGGAGCTTCCGGCGCCTCACCCGGCTGCCAGTCGTCATCCGTGGATCTCGCTTCTGCTTCCGTATCGGTCACACCAGCGATCATCCCTTATCCGAACCACCGGCGGATGCCAGCCGCCGAAAGTCGGCTGCCGTTCAGGCGTTGTTCAGGTTCAGTGCCCGGGCTGTCGCGTCCCCGACACCGATCTGACGGGCCCGCTGCAGGTCGTCGGGGGTGTCGATATCGCAGCGCAACCCCGGCCAGGTGCCGGTCAGCTCCACCGCACCGGAGTCGCGATGCCACGTTGCCGATTGCGACCCGAACCGCGGATCCAGCGCCACACCGAAGGCGAACAGCGCCGCCGTGCCGCTGGTGTGGCGATCGCTGACGAAGCTGCGCCGGTGCTGGCGGGCCTGTGCCAGCGCTTCAGCCAGTTCGCCGCTACGCAGGGCGGGTAGATCTCCCTGCAGCACAATGGTGTTGGGAGTGTGATTCGTCACGGCAGCCCATGCCGCGGTGACGGCGCTGTTGAGCGGATCGGGGTGTCCGGGTGCGGTGGGGTCGGCCAGCACGTCGGCACCCAGCGCACGCACCGCGGCAGCAGCCGTCTCGTCCGGGGTGACGACGGTGATCGAGCGCACGGCCGCGACGCTTCGGGCGGCGGTGATGGTGTCGACCAGCATCGCCAGCACGACCTGTTCGCGGACACCGTCGGCGAAGACCGGCGCCAGCCGGGTCTTGGCCTGCGACAGGCGCTTGACCGCGATGATCACGCCGACATCGGGTCCGCCGCTCATGGTGCCATCCTGCCAGCGCCGGCTGAGGGTCCGGCGCCGCGGTAGGTCGTCGGCGCGGGCGCCCCGCGGTGCTGGGTAGGTTATGGGGATGACGAGCACGGTGGGCACGGCCGCGGTGATGGGCGCCGGCGCCTGGGGAACCGCCCTGGCCAAGGTGCTGGCCGACGCCGGCGCCGACGTCCGGCTGTGGTCCCGGCGGCCGGAAGTCGCCGAGGAGATCAACACCGCACACACCAACGCCGCGTACCTGCCCGGTGTCGACCTGCCCGCGCGGATCCGCGCCACCACCGATCCCGCCGACGCGCTCGACGGGCTGACCACGGTGCTGCTCGGTGTCCCGTCCCAGACGCTGCGCACCAACCTCGAACACTGGCGTGGCCTGCTGGCCGACGGCGCCACCCTGGTCAGCCTGGCCAAGGGCATCGAACTGGACAGTCTGATGCGGATGAGTCAGGTCATCGCGCAGGTCACCGGTGTCGACCCGGGACAGGTCGCGGTGCTGTCCGGGCCGAACCTGGCTGCCGAGATCGCCGACGAACAGCCCGCCGCCACCGTGGTGGCCTGCACCGACTCCGGTCGTGCGGTAGCGCTGCAGCGGGCCCTGAGCACCGGATATCTGCGGCCCTACACCAACGCCGACGTCATCGGCACCGAGATCGGCGGGGCGTGCAAGAACGTCATCGCGCTGGCCTGCGGGATGGCGGCCGGGGTGGGTCTGGGGGAGAACACCGCTGCGGCCATCATCACCCGCGGCCTCGCGGAGATCATGCGGCTCGGAATCGCCCTGGGCGCCAAGCCCGCCACTCTGGCCGGGCTGGCCGGTGTCGGCGACCTGGTGGCCACCTGCACCTCGCCGCGGTCGCGTAACCGGACCTTCGGAGAGCGACTCGGCCGCGGTGAGACCCTGGAGGCCGCCCTGCGGGCGACCGACGGCCACATCGCCGAGGGCGTCACCTCGTGCACCTCGATCCTGGCGCTGGCCTCGAGCTACGACGTCGAGATGCCGCTCACCGATGCCGTGCAGCAGGTCTGCCACAAAGGCCTGTCGGTGGATCAAGCCGTCATCCTGCTGCTCGGTCGCAGCACCAAGCCGGAGTAGCGCCATGATCGACGGCTACGGAGACTCGACGCGCGCGGTGAAAGCGGTTGACAGCCAAGCGATTCCGGGTCAGCCCGTCGGGCCCACCCCGGTGCCCGCCGCGGCCTATCATCTGTCCCCGGACGAGGGCACCGAGCAGGACACCTATGGCCGCGGCTCGAATCCGAGCTGGCGGAGCCTGGAGTCGGCGCTTGCCGTGCTCGAGGGAGCCACGACCGCGCTGAGTTTCGGCTCCGGGATGGCGGCCATCTCCGCCGCGCTGCGAGTGGTCACCGCACCCGGATCGGTTCTGGTGGTGCCGTCCGACGGCTACTACCAGGTGCGTCGATTTGCCGCGGAAAGTCTTGCTCCCCAAGGCATTGTCGTGCGCGAAGCGTCGGCAGGCGAAATCTACGAGGCTGCCGAGCAGGCCGACGCGGTGCTGGCCGAGACCCCGACCAATCCGGGTCTGGATGTGGTGGATCTGCATCGGCTGGCCGGGATCTGCCGGCGCCGTGGGGCCCCCCTGGTCGTCGACAACACCACTGCCACCCCGCTCGGGCAGCAGCCGCTGTCGTTGGGCGCGGACCTGGTGGTGGCCAGTGCCACCAAGGCGCTGGCCGGGCACAGCGACGTACTGGCCGGCTACGCCGCGGGCAGCAAGCCCGAGTTGATGGCGGCGCTGGAACGTGAGCGGCTGCTGTCCGGAGCCATCCTGGGCGCCTTCGAAGCCTGGCTGGTGCTGCGCAGCATCGGCAGTGTGGGGCTGCGGTTCACGCGTCAGTGCCAGAACGCGCTCGCCCTGGCTACCGCGCTGCGTCGTCATCCGGCTGTGCGTGCGGTGCGCTACCCGGGTCTGCCCGAGGATGCCTCGTATGCCGTGGCCGCTGCCCAGATGCGCCATTTCGGCGGTCTGGTGAGCGTCGAACTCGCCGACGCCTCCGCCGTCCACGACCTGGTGCGGCGCAGCGAACTGCTGGTGGCCGCCACCAGCTTCGGCGGTCTGCACACCTCGGTGGACCGCCGGGCCCGCTGGGGCGATCCGGTCGGCGACGGATTCGCCAGGATCTCGGCCGGGATCGAGGACACCGACGATCTGCTGGCCGACGTCTTGGCGGCCCTCGACCGGCCGTGACCGGTGCCGGCCACCAAAACCGCTGGTCACGTTATCGGATCGTGCGGCAGACGCCCGGGCTGTAGCCTCTCTAGGTTGTGACACGCATCCGGGTCGCCGTCGTCTACGGCGGCCGCAGCTCCGAACACGCCATCTCCTGCGTGTCGGCGGGCAGCATCCTGCGCAACCTCGACCCGCAGCGCTTCGAGGTGGTTGCCATCGGCATCACGCCGGAGGGCTCGTGGGTGCTCACCGACGCCCAGCCCGACAGCCTGGCCATCAGTGGGCGTCAGCTTCCCGAGGTCAGCCAGGGCGCCGGTGCTGCGCTGGCGCTGACCGCCGATCCGCAACGCCGCGGCGAGCTGGTCTCGCTGGACGGCGCCGGCGACATCCTGGCTTCCGTCGACGTCGTCTTCCCGATCCTGCACGGTCCCTACGGTGAGGACGGCACCATCCAGGGCCTGCTGGAACTGGCCGGGGTGCCCTACGTCGGCGCCGGTGTCTTCGCCAGCGCCGCGGGAATGGACAAGGAATTCACCAAGAAACTGCTCGCCGCCGACGGTCTTCCGATCGGCGACCACGTGGTGCTGCGGCCGCAGCAGGCCGCTCCGGCGCTGGATGATATTGAGCGCCTTGGCTTCCCGATGTTCGTCAAGCCCTCGCGCGGCGGTTCCTCGATCGGTGTGAGCAGGGTCATGCATGCCGATGAGCTGCCCGGCGCGATCGCCGAGGCGCGCCGTCACGATCCGAAGGTGATCATCGAGGCAGCCATCGTCGGGCGTGAACTCGAGTGCGGCGTACTGGAATTCCCGGACGGTTCGGTGCGGGCCAGCACGATCGGTGAGATCCGGGTTGCCGGTGTGCGGGGCCGCGAGGATGCCTTCTACGATTTCGCCACCAAGTACCTCGACGACGCCGCCGAGTTGGACGTCCCGGCCAAGATCGACGACGATGTGGCAGAAGAGCTGCAGCGCTTGGCGATTCGCGCATTCCAGGCGCTGGACTGCCAGGGATTGGCGCGCGTCGACTTCTTCCTCACCGACGAGGGTCCGGTGGTCAACGAGATCAACACCATGCCAGGTTTCACCACCATCTCGATGTATCCACGGATGTGGGGTGCCAGCGGGATGGATTACCCGACACTGGTGGGCACCATGGTCGAGACGGCGCTGGCCCGCGGGACGGGTCTGCGCTAACTGGCAGCGCCCGGCCTGATCGCCACCTGCGGCAGGGTGCGTGCGATCAGGTCCGACACCGTCTGGATGGGGCTGGGCCCCGAACCCGACGGCAGGGTCAGCGCCACGTATACCGGCCGGTCGACGGTGACCCACGTGCTGCGGTCCGCGGCCGGGTCGTCGAGCCGGAACCACTGCACCTGGTCGACCATCTGGATGGGGGAGCCCACCACGAATTCGGCGGGCCGGTCGATTCCACAGCGCAGGATCACCGCGTCGCCGTCGGGCTCGGCCCGCCAGGCCGCCGCGCCGGCGGGTACCGGCTCCACCGCCGGTGCTCGGCTGACATCGCCCAATCGGTCCGGTAGATCGTTCACCAGGGTGCGGCAGTCGGCGGAGTCCGATTGCGGGGCGGGCACCGAGGCGATGGCCACCGGCTGGGTCGGGGTGTGCCGGGTGGCCGCGATGGCCAGCACCGCGCCGATGGCCACGACGGCGATCGCCACTGCGGCGATCAGGACGGCGCGGGGCGGACCGTCGGAAATGTCGTCGTCGGCGGCAGCGGGCAGCGGTTCAGTCGGCATCGGCGACCGCGCACGTCAGCGTGCGGGTGATTCCGGCGACCTGCTGAACAGTGGGAACAACGGTGGCGGCGAGCTCCTCGGCGCTACTCGCCCCGATCCGCACCACCACGTCATAGGGCCCGGTGACGTACTCCGCGGAGAGCACACCGGGCAGCGTGGCAACCTGCTTGGCGACGACCTCGGCGCGACCCACCTCGGTCTGGATCAGCATGTACGCCTCGGCCACCCGTCGTCTCCTCGTCTTACACTGGCGTGTCCCGGTGTCCTGACCGGCATCGGTGAACGGCCGGGACGGCGACGCGGCTGCGCGTCGGCAGGCACCAAACCTACCGCAGGTTGGGATGTGCTGCGGTTGTGAGCGGGCCTGATGTGGAAGGGGAGACGTGGTGGCCGACGGGCCGGATCCGACGCTGCGCGACTTGGGCGAGTTCCCGATGATCGACCGACTGGTCACCGGGCGACCGCAGCCACCAGGGGTGGCGGTGGGTCCGGGGGACGACGCGGCCGTGGTCAGCGCGCCGGACGGCCGGGTGGTCGTCACCACCGACATGCTCGTGGAGAACCGCCACTTCCGGCTGGATTGGTCCACCCCACACGATGTCGGGCGCAAGGCGATCGCGCAGAATGCCGCCGACGTGGAGTCGATGGGTGCCCGCGCCACCGCGTTCGTGGTCGCCTTCGGTGCGCCCTCGGACACGTCATCGCGGCGCGCGAAGGAGCTGTCCGACGGAATGTGGGCCGAGGTCGGGAAATTCGGCGCCGGCGTGGTCGGTGGTGACCTCGTCGCCAGCCCGTACTGGGTGGTGTCGGTGACCGCGCTCGGGGATCTGGGTGGCCGCGCGCCGGTGCTGCGCAGCGGGGCGAAGCCCGGATCGGTGCTCGCTGTGGCCGGCGAGCTCGGCCGCTCGGCTGCCGGATACATGTTGTGGGACAAGGGAATACGTCAATTCGATGAGTTGCGGCAGTGGCACCTGGTGCCGCAACCGCCCTACGGTCAGGGGGTACGGGCCGCCGATGCCGGCGCGCTGGCGATGACTGACGTGTCCGACGGTCTGCTTGCCGACGTCGACCAGATCGCCAGGGCGTCGGCCGTCGTGATCGACCTGTTCACCGACGCTCTGCGTCCCGATGTCGATGCGGTGGCCGCCGCGGCAGCCGCCACCGGTACCGACCCGTGGTCCCTGGTGCTCTCGGGTGGTGAAGATCACGCTCTGGTGGCCTGCTTCGACCGTGAGGTCCCCGACGGCTGGCGGGTCATCGGATCGGTCGGCGAGGGCGAGCCCGGCGTGGTGGTGGATGGTCGGCCGTGGACCGGACCGGCGGGTTGGCAATCCTTCGACTGACGGCCTCGGTAGGTTTGCCTGCGTGACGACCTCCGCCCGCCCGCTGACCGAACTCGTCGAGGATGGCTGGGCGCAGGCCCTGGCTCCGGTGGCCGACCAGGTGACCCAGATGGGCCAGTTCCTGCGCACCGAGATCGCCGAGGGGTACCGGTACCTGCCGGCCGGGCCGAATGTGCTGCGGGCGTTCACCTTCCCGTTCGATTCGGTGCGGGTGCTGATCGTCGGGCAGGACCCCTACCCGACGCCGGGTCATGCGGTGGGCCTGAGCTTCTCGGTGGCCGCCGATGTCCGGCCACTGCCGCGCAGCCTGTCCAACATCTTCACCGAGTACAGCGCCGACCTCGGCTATCCGCCCCCGTCGAACGGCGATCTGACGCCGTGGGCGCAGCGCGGGGTGATGTTGCTCAACAGGGTGCTGACGGTCCGGCCCGGCACCCCGGCCTCGCATCGCGGCAAGGGCTGGGAAGCAGTTACCGAGTGCGCCATCCGGGCGCTGGTCGCACGCGATCAGCCGCTGGTGGCGATCCTGTGGGGCCGGGACGCCTCGACACTCAAGCCGATGCTCACCGGCGGCTCCGGCGGGCAGGAGCGAAGCGACTCGGGGATTCAACCCAGCTGCGCGGCCATCGAGTCGCCGCACCCGTCGCCGCTGTCGGCGTCGCGGGGTTTCTTCGGGTCGCGGCCGTTCAGCCGGGCCAACGAGCTGCTGGCGGGGATGGGGGCCGAACCGATCGACTGGCGCCTGCCGTGACAGAACCGGCGGGCACAGTCCTGTGCCCGCCGATGTGTCGTTCTGTGCCCCGCAGGGCGTGCGGCATCAGCCGCGGGTGACCTTGCCGGCCTTCAGGCAGGAGGTGCAGACGTTGACGCGCTGCTTGTTGCCGCCGGGGCGGGACACCGCGTGGACGGTCTGGATGTTCGGATTCCAGCGACGGCTGGTCCGGCGATGGGAGTGCGACACCGACTTGCCGAAGCCGGGGCCTTTTCCGCAGATCTCGCACACGGCAGCCATGTAGAACTCCTCTGTAGTAAACGTTTGGTCAAGGGGCCAACGACCGAGCGACGGGTGACCCGACAACCTGATAAGGATAGCCGTCGCGTGCGGTGAACGCCAAAATGGTCCCCCCGAGGCCGGTGAGCTGGGTGGATCAGAGCTGGCCGTGCCGGGGCGGCCGGGTGCCCGACAGCGTGTACCGGCCGATGTGCTGCAGCTTCCACCGGGTGGGGTCATGCAGCGTGTGGGTGCGCGCATCCCGCCAGTAGCGGGCCAGGTTGGCCCCGTCGGTGGCACTGCGGGTGCCACCGAGTTCGAACAGCACGCTGGAGGCCTCCAGCGAGGCGCGCACCGCCGCGACCTTGGCCACCGCCACCGCCACCGAGGCCGCGGCCGTCGCCTCCTCGGTGGTGTCGGCCCGTGCGGCATCGACGGCCCGTGCCGCATCACCGAGCAGGGCTTGGGCTGCCCGCACCGTCACGGTCACCTCGCCGGCCACCTGGATCAGGGTCGGATCCTCGGCGGCCACCGCTACTGCGGCCTCGAAGTGCGGCCGGGCCTTGCCGGCCTGGCGGACACCTTCGGCGAGCGCACCCGTCGCGATCCCCACATCCAGCGCCGCGTGCAGCAGCTGGGCCCGGGCACCGTAGAGGGTCGGCCGGGTGAAGATCGGCGAATAGGGCACCACGTGTGCGGCCGGTACCCGCACCCGGTCCAGCGTCACTGTGCCCGATGCGGTGGTGCGTTGCCCCATCCCGTCCCAGTCGTCGACGACGTCGAGGCCCGGTGCGTCGCGGGGAACGAACGCCACCGCCTTGGGGGTGCGCGCGGTCGGGACGGTGCCGCTGCCATCCGCGCATGACGCCCGGACCACGATCCAGTCGGCGAACAGCGCGCCGGTCGAATAGAACTTGCGGCCACTGAGCAGGAAATCGCCGCCCGCGGGCACCAGCGCGGTGGTGTCCACGTCGATCGGGTGCGGGCCCCGCTCGGACTGCGCGTTGGCCACCAGCGCCCCGTCGAGGATGTGCCCGTAGAAGAACGCCTTCTGGTCGTGGGTGCCTTCCAGCCGCAGCGCCTCGGAGAAGGTGAAATGCGAATGTGGGATCTGGGCCAGCGACGGGTCCCCATGGCCCAGCAGGCGGAACACCTCGGCGAGCACGACCGCGGGTGCGTCGATCCCGCCGTAGGCGGCCGGCACCGGAAGGGCCAGCAGGCCGGAGCGTTTGAGCTGCCGGACCTGCTCGTGGGGCAGCTCGCGACCGGCGTCGCGGGCCGGTGCACCTGCGGCGAACGCCTCCGAGAGTTCGGCGGCCACCGCCAGTGCCTGCTGCGCCGAGGTGATTCGGGTGGTGCCGGCTTCGGCGGCGGGTGAGGTGGTCATCAGATCCCTTGGACGTGCCGATACGTGCGCAGCCATGATCGCGCGCAGATCGGGCCGTTGGCGGGGCTGCGGTGGCCGGGCGCTGGCCCGGCCGGTGCCAGGGGAGAGCGACGCCGCCGCGAAATGCCGCCGTCCACGGTGTATCCGCGCCGCCGGACGCGACGGGGACGGCGGCCGTGGCGCCGGCACGGGAAAAAATCACGCTGAGTGAGTTGCGCTGGCCATCCACAGCCCCGGGGGCATTCGACGCTCGCGTGACGTCGAACTGTCGGCCGGACTGGCTAGGCTGGCGCGACGGAAGCCGTGTGCCAGGGTCGTGAGGAGGTGCAGATGCCGGACCGTCGGTTGGACGCATCCGCCCTGCGCGACTGGGCGCACACCGCCGTCGGCGAACTGATCACCCACACCGACGAGATCAACCGGCTCAACGTCTTCCCGGTGGCCGATTCCGACACCGGTACCAACATGCTGTTCACCATGCGCTCGGCGCTCGCCGAGGCCAAGTCGTCGGCCGGTTCCGGTGACGTCACGGCGGTGGCGGCAGCGTTGTCGGAGGGCGCGCTGCACGGCGCGCGCGGCAACTCCGGGGTCATCCTGTCCCAGATCCTGCGCGGGCTGGCCGATGTGACCGCCTCGGCGGCCGCCGACACCGGCGGCGCACTGGCCGATGTCGACGCGGCTCTGCTCGGCGCGGCACTGCGCCACGGCGTCGGGCTGGTGGTGTCGTCGATGGGTGGCAGGCAGGTCGACGGCACCATCGTCTCGGTGCTGCTGGCCGCCGCCGAGACCGTCGAGCACGAGGCGGCCCAGGGCGCTGAATTGGGCGACGCGCTCGCCGCAGCCGGGGACGCTGCCGCCGCGGCACTCGAACGCACCCCCGATCAGCTGACGGTGCTGGCCGACGCCGGCGTGGTCGACGCCGGCGGGCGCGGCCTGCTGGTGCTGCTGGACGCCCTGACCGCGACCGTCAGCGGCCACGCCGCGGCGCGTCGGCCCTATGAACCTGCGCCTCCGCCGCTGGAGATCACCGCCGCCGAGCCGGCACCACCGCAGTTCGAGGTGATGTATCTGCTCGCCGACTGCGAGGCCGCGGTGGTGGACGGGCTGCGCTCCCGCCTGGACGAACTCGGCGATTCGGTGGGAATCGCCGCCTCGGGCGACGGATCGGACCGCTACTCGGTGCATGTGCACACCGACGACGCCGGCGCGGCGGTGGAGGCCGGGCTGGCCGCCGGGGCGGTCAGCAAGATCCAGATCTCGGTGCTGACCACCGGACCGGCCCGGGTCTCGCCGGGCGGGTGGAGCCGCGAGCGCGCCGTGCTGGCGGTGGTCGACGGCGACGGTGCCGCGGCACTGTTCAGCCAGGAGGGTGCGTTCGTGCTGCGCCCGGAATCCGACCAGATCCCCCCGTCGCTTCGCTCCGGCCCCCCGGTATCACCGCATGGGGTCAGCGCCCGGCAGCTGTTGCGGGCCCTGGTCGACACCGGCGCCGCACAGGTCATGGTGCTGCCCAACGGATATGTGGCCGCCGAGGAGATGGTCGCCGGCGCCACCGCCGGCATCGGCTGGGGAATCGACGTCGTCGCGTTGCCCGCGGCCTCGATGGTGCAGGGACTCGCGGCGCTGGCCGTCCACGATCCGGGTCGCCAGGCCGTCGACGACGGGTACACCATGGCCCGCGCGGCAGCCGGGGCCCGGCACGGTTCGGTGCGGATCGCCACCGAGCACGCTCTGACCTGGGCCGGCGCCTGCCAGCCCGGTGATGGTCTCGGCATCGCCGGCGACGAGGTGCTGGTGGTCGGCAAGGACGTCAGCACCGCGGCCGCGGGTCTGGTCGATCTGCTGCTGGTGGCCGGCGGGGAATTGGTGACCGTGCTGCTCGGGCAGGGCGTCGACCCGGGTGTCGCCGAGGCGCTGGCCGCCCACATGCACCGCCGGCACCCCGGCATCGAGTTGACGACGTATGACACCGGCCACCGCGGGGACGTGCTGTTGATCGGGGTGGAGTAGCCGTGGTCGGCCTCACCGATCGCCTCGACGGAATCGTGGGAGCCAAGGCGGCCGGCCTGCTCGACGAGGTGTTCGGCTTCCAGACCGTCGACGATCTGCTGCGGCACTACCCGCGTAAGTACAGCCACGGCATGACGGTCTGGGGCGAGGACGAGGTGCCCCCGGAGGAAGGCGAACACGTCACGTTCGTCGGCGAGATCGACAAGGCCGAGGTGCGCTGGACCAATCGCAGCCCGAAGCGTGAGTACCTGGTGATCACGCTGACCCAGGGGCGGCGCAAGGTCACCGCGACGTTCTTCAACGCCAAGTACCTCAAGCACGGACTTGTGGAACACACCAAGCTGATGCTGTCCGGTGAGGTCGGCTACTTCCGCAGCACCATGCAGCTGACCCACCCCGACTTCCTGGTCCTCAGCTCACCCAAGGGTGATCGCCAATTCGGCAGCAAGTCGCTCAAGACCATCGCCGACGTGTCGAAGGCCGAGACCGGCGAACTGTCGATGTCGGCGTTCGAGCGCGAGTTCTTCCCCATCTACGGGGCCAGCGCCAAGCTGCAGAGCTGGGAGATCTACGCCTGTGTGCGCCAGGTGCTGGCCGTGCTGGACCCGATCACCGATCCACTGCCGGAAAGCGTTGTCCGCCAACGTGGTCTGATGAGCGAGGATGCCGCCCTGCGGGCGATCCACCTCGCCGAGAACGACGCCGAACGCGAGGAGGCCCGTCACCGGCTGACGTTCGACGAGGCGATCGGGCTGCAGTGGGCGCTGGCCCAGCGGCGTAACAGTGAGCTCGCCGAGTCCGGACCGCCCGCCCCTCGCCGCGCTGACGGTCTGCTCGCCGAGCTGATCGGCCGGCTGCCCTTCGAACTCACCGCCGGCCAGCACGAGGTGCTCGGCGTGATCTCCGGTGAATTGGCGGCGACCAAGCCGATGCACCGGCTGTTGCAGGGCGAGGTCGGCTCGGGCAAGACCATCGTCTCGGTGCTGGCGATGCTGCAGATGGTCGACGCCGGGTATCAGTGTGCCCTGTTGGCGCCCACGGAAGTGCTTGCCGCCCAACATGTCCGGTCGATCCGCGACGTGCTCGGCCCGCTAGCGCTGGCCGGTCAGCTCGGCGGGGCGGAGAACGCCACCCGCATCGCGCTGCTGACGGGTTCGATGTCGGCGGCGCAGAAACGTCAGGTACGCGACGAGGTGTCCGCCGGTGAGGCCGGCATCGTCGTGGGCACCCACGCGCTGTTGCAGGACGCCGTCGAGTTCCACAACCTCGGCTTCGTGGTGGTCGACGAGCAGCACCGGTTCGGGGTGGAGCAGCGGGACCGGTTGCGGGCCAAGGCTCCTGCCGGTCTGACTCCGCACCTGCTGGTCATGACGGCGACGCCGATCCCGCGCACCGTGGCGCTGACGGTGTACGGCGATTTGGAAACCTCGACACTGCGCGAACTTCCGCGTGGACGTCAGCCCATCACCACCAACACGATCTTCATCAACGACAAGCCACAATGGCTGGCCCGGGCCTGGGGGCGGATCACGGAGGAGGTGGCCGCCGGCCGCCAGGCCTATGTGGTGGCATCGCGCATCGACGAGGACGACAAGACCGGCGGTGAGCAGCCCGGCCCACCCGCCGAGACCGTCGTCAGGCTCTTCCAGAAGCTCCAGCGCGGGCCGTTGAGCTCGCTGCGGCTGGGCCTGATGCACGGGCGGTTGTCGGCCGACGAGAAGGACTCGGTGATGGCCGCGTTCCGGGCTGGTGAGATCGACGTGCTGGTGTGCACCACCGTCATCGAGGTCGGCGTCGACGTGCCCAATGCCACCGTGATGGTGGTGATGGACGCTGACCGGTTCGGCATCAGCCAGTTGCACCAGCTCCGCGGTCGCATCGGGCGCGGCCAGCACCCGAGCCTGTGCCTGCTGGCCACCGGCCTTCCCGAGGGCTCCAAGGCGGGGGAGCGGTTGAAGGCGGTCGCCGGGACACTCGACGGGTTCGTTCTGGCCGACCTGGACTTGCAGGAGCGCCGGGAGGGCGATGTGTTGGGGCTCAACCAGTCCGGTCGACCGATTACTCTGCGGTTCCTGTCGCTGGCCGAGCACCTCGATCTCATCGTCGAGGCCCGCGAACTGTGCCAGCAGCTCTACGCCGCCAACCCCGACGACCGCGGCATGGCCGTGCTGGCCGGACAGTTCACCGGGTCCGACCGCGTCGACTTCCTGGACAAGGCGTGACGCCCAGGCACCTGGTGTGGCTCGCGGCGCTGACCGCGCTGACGGTGATCGTCGCGGTCCAGGTGGTGGGTGCCACCGGTGACGACCGGGAACTGCTGGCCCGTGCCGATGTGCCGACGGTGGCACCGGGTTCCGACGTGCTGGCCGGGATTGTCGTTGTGCCGCAACGGCAACGAGGCTACGACTACCGGCGCTCGGCGTTCGGCGACGCCTGGGACGACGACAACGATGCGCCGCTGGGGCACAACGGCTGCGATACCCGCAACGACATCCTCGACCGCGATCTCGTCGACAAGGCGTACGTGTCGGTCAAGCGCTGCCCGCACGCGGTGGCCACCGGCGTGCTGCACGACCCGTACACCGACGAGACCATCTCCTTCGTGCGCGGCGCCCAGGTCGGTGCCTCGGTGCAGATCGACCACATCGTGCCGCTGGCCTACGCCTGGGACATGGGGGCGCGAGACTGGCCGGACGGGCTGCGCCTGCGCTTCGCCAACGACCCGGCCAACCTGATCGCCGTGGCCGGGGGCGCCAACCAAGACAAGGGCGATCAGGGCCCGGCCAGCTGGATGCCGCCCAATCACGCCTTCTGGTGCCAATACGCCGTGCAGTTCATCGCGGTGCTGCGCGGTTACGGGCTACCGGTCGACGAGGCCTCGGCCCGTGAGCTGCGGGACGCGACGACCACCTGCCCGACCGGTTGAGGCCGGCTGAGCCCTGACCGGGCCGGCCCGCATCTGCTTGAATGCAGGGATTGCGAAGGGAGTCACAGGATGCGATCAGGCCGAGTCGTTGCGACGGTTGCCGCACTGTGGGCCGCTGCAGTGCTCGGGGCGGCACCGGCGTGCGCCGATCCGAACCCCTGTGCCTCCGTACCGTTTGGGCTGTGCCAGCTGGTCCCGATCTTTCCGGATCTCGACCACGACATCGACCTGACACAGAATCCGGACGGCACCCCGGTCAGTCTGGTCCCGAATCCGCAGGGCCCGACGCCCGCGCAGCCGCCGCTGGGGAACTAGGCGCCGGTGTAGGTGTCCGGGTTGGGCCGGAACCGGGTGCCGTCGTCGAGACCGTTGATGGCCTCGACCTCGTCGGCGGTCAGCTCGAAGTCGAACACGTCGATGTTCTCGGCGATCCGGGCCGGGTTCGCCGAGCGGGGGATCACCACATTGCCCAGTTGCAGGCTCCAGCGGATCAGCACCTGCGCCGGTGACTTGCCGTGGGCTGCTGCCACCGTGGCGATGGTGGGATTCTCCAGCAGCTTGCCGACGCCCAGCGGGCTGTAGGCCTCGGTGGTGATCGAGTACTCGGCGTGCACCGCACGCAGCTCGGCCTGGTTGAGCAGCGGATGCAGTTCGATCTGGTTGACCGCCGGGGTGAAATACGACAAATCGATGATGTTCGACAGGTGCTCAGCGGTGAAGTTCGAGACGCCGATCGACTTGGCGAGGCCGTCCTCCTGGATCCGCAGCAGCCCGCCCCACGCGTCGACGTACTTGCCGTTCTGCTCGGCGGGCCAATGGATCAGATACAGATCCACGTAGTCCAGCCCGAGACGCTCCAGGCTGACCTTCACGGCGTCTTGCGAGGCCTGGAAGCCCTGGTCGGCGGTGGCCAGCTTGGTCGTGATGAACAGCTCCTCGCGGGGCACACCCGAGGCGGCCACCGCGCGGCCGACGGCCTCTTCATTGCCGTAGACCGAGGCGGTGTCGATCAGCCGGTAGCCGGCCGCCAGCGCGTCGGTCACCGCCCGCTCGGTCTCCTCTGGCGACAACTCGGCGACGCCAAGTCCGATCACGGGGATGGTTTTGTCGTCGTTGAGCGTGACGGTGGGGATTTCGGCCGCCGGTGTCATGTCACCTGCCTGTGCTGTCGGGGGTTCTTCAGTCGGGTACCCACCATGTGGCGGGTCTGCGACCTCGGGTGAGGATAGTACCCGGCTGGACAGGCGTCTGATCAGGCCCGGTGGCGCGGCACGGCGGATCGCGAGCTGGGTGCGCCGTATTTGTCGAAGCCGTCAACCCCAGCGCTGTGCAAAGCTGAGTCCATGGCAGCGACGACAACCGGCGCACCGACCCACGGTCCGCTGACGCGCAAGGCCCTCGCACTGGGCAACCGGGCCGGGGTGAAGGTGATCCCGCATCTGCCCGGCGCTGTCAAACGGCTGGTCTCCGGTGGCCGGGCCGTGACGATCGACGGAAATACCCTCGACCCGTCGCTGCAGATGCTGGCGACTGCGCAGCGTCTGCAGGGCCTGACCGGTTTCAGCGCCCATGACGACCCGGTGGCCAGCCGCATCCAGACCACCGAACTCGCCCGCAGCTTCGACGAAACCGAGATCCTGGTCGCCGCCACCAGTGCGGTGTCCATCCCCGGGCCGGCCGGGGTCATTCCCGCCCGGCATTACCGCCCCCTCGGCGATGACCCCGCCCCGCTGCTGGTCTTCTACCACGGTGGTGGATACGTCGTCGGCGACCTCGACAGCCACGACGCGGCCTGCCGGCTGATCTGCCGCGACGCTGGTGTGCACGTGCTGGCAATCGACTACCGGCTGGCCCCCGAGCACAAGGCGCCGGCGGCCGTCGACGACGGGCACGCCGCGTACGTGTGGGCTCGCGAGCACGCGGGTGACCTGGGCGCCGACCCGGACCGGGTGGCCGTCGGCGGTGACAGCGCCGGCGGGAATCTGGCGACGCTGGTGACGCTGCGTGCCCGCGATGCCGGTGACCCGCTGCCGGCGCTGCAATGGCTGATCTACCCGGTGACCGACTTCCGCGGGCAGAGCCGGTCCCGAACCCTGTTCGCCGACGGGTTTCTGTTGACCAAGCGCGATATGGACTTCTTCACCGCGTGCCTGCTGGACGGGTCCGGGCTGGACGCCGCCGACCCCAGGATCTCGCCGCTGCTGGCCGAGAACCTCAGCGGCCTGTCACCGGCGCTGGTCGTCACGGCGGGATTCGATCCGCTGCGCGACGAGGGGGAGCAGTACGCCGCCAAACTGCGGGACGCCGGAGTGGTCGTCGACGTCAGGCGGATGGGATCGATGACCCATGCCTTCATCAATCTGAACGCACTCGGCGGCCAGGTGGCCCGGGCCAACGCCGAGATGATCTCGGCGCTGCGCGCCCACCTTGCCCGCGCCTGACGAGACAGCGACCGCACGCCGGTACTCTGGAGGCGCTAACACGACAGTCCAGAATCAGCGAGGATCTCCCGACCCGTGGCCAACAACAAGAAAAGCACGCCCCGCTACGACCTGAAGGCTGCGGACCGCAAGCGCAACCTGGCCATTCAGCTGGGTCTGACGGCCATCGTCGTCATCTTCGCCGTCGCCCTCGTGCTCTACATCGTGATGGGCCACGACAAGAAGGTGTCCGCCGGTGACGCGCAGGCAGTCCGGATCACCTCGAGCGCGCTGATCAAGAAGGACGGCAGCAGCGACCCGAAGGCGGTGCTGGCGGTCTACGAGGACTTCCAGTGCCCGCACTGCCGGGATTTCGAGAAGACCTTCGGCCCGACCATCAACAAGCTGGTGCAAAGCGGGGCAGTGGCCGCCGACTACTACTCGGTCGCCATCCTCAACTCGCGGGTCAACGACAACTACTCGACCCGGGCGGCCAACGCGGCCTACTGCGTCGCCGACGTCGACAAGGACGCCTACGTCCGGTTCCACTCCGCACTGTTCGCTCAGCAGCCCGAAGAAGGCGCGAGCGCCCCGGACAACTCCCGGCTGATCGAAACCGCCCGGCAGGCCGGTGTGCCCACCGACAAGGTCTCGTCGTGCATCAACGGCGGCAAGTACAACAGCATGATCGAGGGTCTGGCCGCAGCGGCCAAGATCAACGCCACGCCGACGATCCGGCTCAACGGCGAGGACATCAGCCCGGCCTCGCCGGACGACCTGGTCGCGAAGGTCAAGGCCGTCGTCGGTAACGTGCCCGGCCTGGAGCCCGCTTCGGCTGGGGCGCCTGTGCCGGGTGCCGCTCCCGCGGCCCCGGCTCCTGCGGCTCCCGCTCCGGCTGCGGCTCCCGCCCCGTCCCCGGCTCCGGCCGCCCCGGCACCCGCAACCCCGTGAGCGTCGCGACACCGGCTTCTGTCGGCCCGACCGAACCCGCCGACTCGGCGGGCCGGCCGGCCGGCGTCCCGGTGCGCGCCACCAGCGCCTGGTGGGTGCTGATCGCGGGGGTGATCGGCTTCGTCGCGTCCGCGACGCTGACGATCGAAAAGGTCGAGATGCTGATCAACCCGACCTACGTGCCGAGTTGCAGCATCAATCCGGTGCTGTCCTGTGGATCGGTGATGATGACGCATCAGGCGTCGGTCTTCGGGTTCCCCAACCCGCTGATGGGCATCGCCGGTTTCGCCGTGGTGATCGTCACCGGTGTGCTTGCCGTGGCGAAAGTGCGCCTGCCGCACTGGTATTGGGTGGGCCTGCTGGCCGGGGTGAGCCTCGGCGTGGTGTTCATCCATTGGCTGATCTACCAGACGCTGTACGTGATCGGTGCGCTGTGCCCGTACTGCATGGTGGTCTGGTCGGTGACTGTTCCACTGTGGGTGGTGGTGGCCTCGATCGCGCTGCGGCCCCTGGCCGGCAATGCGGTGGCCCGCGGGCTCTACACGTGGCGATGGTCGATCGTGACGCTGTGGTACACCGCCGTCATTCTGATGATCCTCGTGCGGTTTTGGAGTTACTGGTCGACCCTGATCTAGCGGCGTCGGTTCCGCGGTGAGGGTAGGGTTTGCCCGTGATCTCTAAAGTTCTGGTCGCAAACCGTGGTGAGATCGCGATCCGCGCCTTCCGCGCCGCCTATGAGATGGGTATCGCCACGGTGGCGGTATACCCCTACGAGGATCGCAATTCACTGCATCGTTTGAAGGCCGACGAGTCCTATCAGATCGGCGATGTCGGTCATCCGGTGCGGGCCTATCTGTCGGTCGACGAGATCGTCGGCACCGCGCTAGCCTGCGGAGCCGACGCGATCTATCCCGGTTACGGATTTCTCTCGGAGAACCCCGATCTGGCCGCGGCGTGCGCGGCCTCGGGGATCACCTTCATCGGCCCGGACGCCTCGATCCTGGAACTGACCGGAAACAAGGCGCGTGCGATCGCGGCCGCTCGCGCGGCCGGCCTTCCGGTGCTGGCATCCTCGGAGCCGTCGGCGTCGGTGGCCGACCTGGTCGCGGCGGCGGCCACAATGGATTTCCCGCTGTTCGTCAAGGCGGTGGCCGGCGGTGGTGGTCGCGGAATGCGCCGGGTCAGCGACCCGGAGGCGTTGCCGGAGGCCATCGAGGCGGCCAGCCGTGAGGCGGAGTCCGCATTCGGTGACCCGACGGTGTTCCTCGAGCAGGCGGTGGTCAATCCGCGCCACATCGAGGTGCAGATCCTGGCCGATACCCACGGCAACGTCATCCACCTCTACGAGCGCGACTGTAGTGTTCAGCGCCGCCACCAGAAGGTGATCGAGCTGGCTCCGGCGCCCAATCTGGATCCTGCTCTGCGGGAACGGATCTGCGCCGATGCGGTGGCGTTCGCCCGGCATATCGGCTACACCTGCGCCGGCACGGTGGAGTTCCTGCTCGACGAGCGTGGCAGGCACGTGTTCATCGAGATGAACCCGCGCATCCAGGTGGAGCACACTGTCACCGAGGAGATCACCGACGTCGATCTGGTCTCCTCGCAGCTGAAGATCGCTGCCGGGGCGACACTCGACGAGCTTGGCCTGTCCCAGGAGGCGGTACGTCCGCACGGCGCGGCCCTGCAGTGCCGGATCACCACCGAGGACCCGGCCAACGGTTTTCGTCCGGACACCGGCCGGATCACCACCTACCGCTCACCGGGCGGGGCGGGTATCCGTCTGGACGGCGGCACCCATCTCGGTGCCGAGGTCGGGGCGCACTTCGACTCGATGCTGGTGAAGCTGACCTGCCGGGGCCGCGACTTTCCGACCGCGGTGGCCCGCGCGGTGCGCGCGGTCGCGGAGTTCCGGATCCGCGGGGTGTCGACGAACATCCCCTTCCTGCAGGCGGTTCTGGATGATCCCGATTTCCGCGCCGGGCGGATCACCACGTCGTTCATCGACGAGCGCCCGGAGCTGCTGACCGCACGGACCTCGGCCGACCGCGGCACCAAGATGTTGAAGTTCCTGGCCGACGTCACCGTGAACTCGCCCTATCGGGACCGCGACCGGGTCTATCCGCAGGACAAGCTGCCCGCCCTCGACCTCGCGGCGAGCACTCCGCCGCCGGGCAGCAAGCAGCGTCTGGTCGAACTCGGACCGCAGGGATTCGCGGACTGGTTGCGGGATTCACCGGCCATCGGCGTCACCGACACCACCTTCCGGGACGCCCACCAGTCGCTGCTGGCCACCCGGGTGCGGACGTCGGGTCTACTGACGGTGGCCCCCTACATCGCGCGAATGATGCCGCAGCTGTTGTCGATCGAATGCTGGGGCGGGGCGACTTACGATGTGGCGCTTCGCTTCCTGAAAGAGGATCCCTGGGAGCGGCTGATCGCACTGCGCGAGGCGGTGCCCAACATCTGTCTGCAGATGCTGCTGCGTGGCCGAAACACGGTGGGCTACACCCCCTATCCGGAGACGGTGACGCACGCGTTCGTCGACGAGGCCGCGCGCAGCGGGGTGGACATCTTCCGGATATTCGACGCGCTGAACAACGTCGAGTCGATGCGTCCGGCGATCGAGGCGGTGCGCGACACCGGAACCGCGGTGGCCGAGGTGGCCATGTCCTACACCGGCGACCTGTCGGACCCCGCCGAGACGCTCTACACGCTCGACTACTGGCTGCGCCTAGCCGAGCAGATCGTGCAGGCCGGCGCCCACGTGCTGGCGATCAAGGACATGGCCGGCCTGCTGCGCCCGCCTGCGGCCGCCACCCTGGTCGCGGCCCTGCGCAGCCGCTTCGACCTGCCGGTGCACGTGCACACCCACGACACCCCGGGTGGGCAGTTGGCCACCTACACCGCGGCCTGGCACGCCGGTGCCAGCGCGGTCGACGGTGCGGCGGCTCCGCTGTCCGGGACCACCAGTCAGCCGCCGCTGTCGGCGATCGTCGCCGCTGCCGCGCACACCTCCTACGACACCGGGCTGGACCTGGCCGCGGTCTGCGATCTGGAGCCGTACTGGGAAGCGCTGCGCCGGGTGTACGCACCGTTCGAAGCCGGCCTGCCCGCTCCGACCGGGCGGGTCTACCACCACGAGATACCCGGCGGGCAGTTGAGCAACCTGCGCACCCAGGCGATCGCGCTGGGGCTGGGGGACCGGTTCGAGGACGTGGAGAACGCCTACGCCGGTGCGGACCGGATCCTGGGCCGGCTGGTCAAGGTCACCCCGTCGAGCAAGGTCGTGGGCGATCTGGCGCTGGCCCTGGTCGGCGCGGGCATCACCGCCGAGGAGTTCGCCGCCGACCCGGCGCGTCACGACATCCCCGACTCGGTCATCGGGTTCCTCCGCGGTGAGCTCGGTGACCCGCCGGGCGGTTGGCCGGAACCATTGCGCACCAAGGCATTAGAGGGTCGCGGACCGGCCAAGCCCGAGCAGCCGCTGGCGGTCGCCGATGAGAAGGCCCTCGTCGAACCGGGTCCGGCCCGGCAAGCGGTGCTGAACCGGCTGCTGTTCCCCGGCCCTACCCGGGAATTCGAGGCCCACCGCGAGGAGTACGGCGACACCTCGGGGTTGTCGGCCAACCAGTTCTTCAGCGGCCTGCGCCAAGGCGACGAGCACCGCATCCAGCTCGAACGCGGAGTGCAGTTGATCGTCGGCCTCGAGGCGATCTCCGATCCCGACGACCGCGGCGTCCGCACCGTCATGTGCATCATGAACGGTCAGCTGCGCCCGATCCAGGTTCGCGACCGCAGCATCGCCGACACCGTGCCCACCGCCGAGAAGGCCGACCGCGCCAACCCCGACCACGTCGCCGCCCCGTTCGCCGGTGTGGTGACGGTGGGGGTCGGCGTCGGTGACCAGGTCAGCGCGGGGCAGACCATCGCCACCATCGAGGCGATGAAGATGGAAGCCGCGATCACTGCACCCAAGGCCGGCGTCGTCACACGGGTGGCCGTGGGCAGCACCGCCGGTGTCGAAGGCGGTGACCTGCTCGTGGTGATCGGGGTCAACGGAGCGACGACCTGACCCGGATCGTCGCCGGCGTGGCGGGTGGGCGGCGAATCAACGTGCCGCCCAAGGGAACCCGGCCGACCACCGACCGGGTACGGGAAGCGTTGTTCAACGTGCTGGGCGCGCGGCGTGACTTCGACGGCCTGCACGTGCTGGACCTGTTCGCCGGGTCGGGGGCCCTTGGGCTCGAAGCGCTGTCCCGCGGTGCGGCCTCGGCGCTGTTCGTCGAGAACGACGGCCGCGCGGCTGCGGTGATCGCCCGCAATATCGACGCGCTGGGGCTGGCCGGGGCGACGGTGCGCCGCGGTGCGGTCGCCACCGTGCTGAACGCGGCGCCGTCGAGACCGGTGGATCTGGTGCTCGCCGATCCGCCCTACGACGTGCCCGCCGCGGAGGTGGACGCTCTACTCGGCCTCCTGGTACGCAACGGGTGGCTCGCGCCCGGTGCCGTGGTGGTGGTCGAGCGGGCGGCGTCGTCACCCGAGCTGAATTGGCCGCCGGGGTGGACGGCGTGGCCGCCGCGCCGCTACGGCGACACCCGGGTCGAGGCCGCCGAGGTGGACTGACGGGCTGCTAGCGTTTGGCTGCATGAGTGGTGCGGTCTGCCCGGGGTCGTTCGACCCGGTGACGTTGGGACACATCGATATCTTCGAGCGCGCTGCCGCGCAGTTCGATGAGGTGATCGTCGCGGTGCTGGTCAACCCGAACAAGTCGGGGATGTTCGACATCGACGAGCGCATCGCGATGATCTCCGAAGCCACCGCCCACCTACCGAATCTGCGCGCTGAGTCGGGCAGCGGCCTGGTCGTCGACTTCGTGCGCGACCGCGGCTTCACCGCGATCGTCAAGGGCCTGCGGACCGGAACCGATTTCGAGTACGAGCTGCAGATGGCGCAGATGAACAAGCACATCGCCGGGGTCGACACCTTCTTCGTCGCGACCACCCCGCAGTACTCGTTCGTGTCCTCGTCGCTGGCCAAAGAGGTGGCCGCGTTCGGCGGGGATGTCTCGGCGCTCTTGCCCGACGTGGTGAACCGCCGGCTGCAGGCCAAGCTCGCGCAGCGTTCCTGACGCCGCGCGTCGGTACCTCGACAGACCGCCGCGCGCGCACGGCCGCGCACCCTCGCGCATCGGTACCGCCAGCCCACTCAGGCCGACATAATGAACACCACAGTGCGGGTGGACCACCCTCTGACCAGTGGGCCTGTCATAACTCGGATTCCGACACACCGACACGGCACCGCAGTCACAGGCGTAACACCAGGCACACTGGTCACTACCAACTACGCCAGGAGGGCGGCGCCGTGTACCGAGTTTTTGAAGCGCTCGACGAACTGAGCGCAATTGTCGAGGAGGCCCGCGGCGTGCCGATGACGGCCGGCTGTGTGGTTCCGCGCGGGGACGTGTTGGAGCTGGTCGACGACATCAAGGACGCGATCCCCGGCGAGCTCGACGACGCCCAGGACGTCCTGGACGCCCGTGACGCGCTGCTGCGCGAGGCCAAGGAGCATGCCGACTCCATGGTCGCCAACGCCACGGCCGAGGCCGACTCGCTGCTGAGCCACTCCCGCGCCGAGGCGGACCGGCTGCTGGCCGACGCCAAGTCGCAGGCCGACCGCATGGTGGCCGAGGCCCGCCAGCACAGCGAACGCATGGTGCACGAAGCCCGCGAAGAGGCATCGCGGCTGGCCGCGACCTCCAAGAGGGAGTACGAGGCCGCCACCAGCCGGGCCAAGGCCGAGGCCGACCGCCTGGTCGAGAGCGGCAACATGTCGTATGAGAAGGCCGTGCAGGAAGGCATCAAGGAGCAGCAGCGGCTGGTCTCGCAGACCGAGGTCGTGCAGGCCGCCAACGCCGAATCCACCCGGCTCATCGACACCGCGCACGCCGAAGCCGACCGGCTGCGCGGCGAGTGCGACATCTACGTGGACAACAAGCTGGCCCAGTTCGAGGACTACCTCAACGGCACGCTGCGCTCGGTGAGTCGCGGCCGCCACCAGCTGCGCACCGCCGCGGGAACGCACGACTACGTCCAGCACTGAGTCGACGTCCAACACTGAGTCGACGTCCAACACTGAGTCGCCCGGCCGGCGGTTACCGTCCGGATCCTGTCCTGCCGCGGCCTAAGATCGATAGTTATGCCGACGCCACAACGTGCAGGGCAGCACCCCGATCCGCGCTCGCCCCTGGTCTTCGACGTGTCCCGGCTCGGCCGTCGGCCCGGTTCCATGATGGAGGTCCACGAGACGGTCCCCAGTCCTTCGCGGATCGGGCTCGACCTGCTCGCGATCGAGCGCGGCGCCGACATGGACCTGGACCTTCGCCTGGAATCGGTGTCCGAGGGCGTGTTGGTCTCGGGCACCGTGCACGCCCCGACCAGCGGCGAATGCTCGCGCTGTCTGGGGCCCGCCGCCGGTGATATCGAGATCGTGTTGACCGAGCTGTTCGCCTACCCCGACAGCGCCACCGAGTCCACCACCGAGGAAGACGAGGTGGGGCGGGTCATCGACCAGACCGTCAACATCGAGCAGGCCGTCGTCGACGCTGTCGGCCTCGCGCTGCCGTTCGCACCGCTGTGCTCGGACGATTGCCCGGGTCTGTGCCCGGACTGCGGGGTGGCGCTGGCCACCGCGGAACCCGGTCATCAGCACGACAAGATCGACCCGCGCTGGGCCAAGCTGGCCGGGATGCTGGACGAGGGGGACGGGTCCGGGCCGGAAGCGGGCCGCTCATGACGGCGCCGCGACAGCACGTCCTGGACGCCCTCGGAGTCGAGCTGCCCGAGGATCTGCTCACCCTGGCACTGACCCACCGCAGCTATGCCTATGAACACGGTGGGCTGCCCACCAACGAACGTCTGGAATTCCTCGGTGACGCCGTGCTGGGACTGACGGTCACCGACGAACTGTTTCACCGCCACCCCGAACGCACCGAGGGCGACCTGGCCAAACTGCGGGCCAGTGTGGTCAACACCCAGGCGCTTGCCGACGTGGCGCGGGGGCTGACCGGGGAGGGGCTCGGTGCCCACCTGCTCCTCGGGCGCGGCGAGATGAACACCGGCGGAGCGGACAAGTCCAGCATCCTGGCCGACGGAATGGAGTCGTTGCTCGGTGCGGTCTATCTCCACCATGGCATCGAGGTCGCCCGCGACGTGATCCTGCGCCTGTTCGGTGCTCTGCTCGACACCGCCCCGACCCTGGGTGCCGGCCTGGACTGGAAGACCAGCCTGCAAGAACTCACCGCCGCCCGAAACCTGGGCCCGCCGTCCTACGTCGTCACCTCCACCGGACCCGACCACGACAAGGAGTTCACCGCCGTCGTGGTCGTGATGGACACCGAGTACGGCAGCGGTGTCGGCCGGTCCAAGAAGGAAGCCGAACAGCGGGCCGCCGCGGCGGCGTGGAACGCGCTGGATACAGCGTGACTCCCAACCTGATTCGCTGATGCCTGAACTGCCCGAAGTCGAGGTGGTTCGCCGCGGTCTGCAGGCCCACGTCGCCGGTAGGACGATCACCGCGGTGCGGGTGCACCATCCGCGGGCGGTGCGCCGACACGAAGCCGGTGCCGCCGACCTGACCGCCCGGCTGCTCGGGGCGCAGGTGCTCGGCACCGATCGGCGAGGAAAGTACCTGTGGCTCAACCTTTCTGACGACGAGGCGCTGGTGGTGCACCTCGGAATGAGCGGGCAGATGTTGCTCGGTCCGGTACCCAACACCGATCACCTGCGCATCGCCACCCTGCTCGACGACGGCACCGCACTCAGCTTCGTCGATCAGCGCACGTTCGGCGGGTGGCAACTGGCTGATCTGGTGACCGTCGACGGTAGTCGGGTGCCCGCCCCGGTGGCGCATATCGCCCGTGACCCGCTGGACCCGCTATTCGATCGCGATGCTGTGGTAACGGTCTTGCGCCGCAAGCACTCTGAGATCAAGCGACAGCTGCTCGATCAGACCGTGGTCTCCGGAATCGGCAACATCTACGCCGACGAGGCGCTGTGGCGGGCCAAGATCAACGGGGCACGGTTGGCCGAGAAGCTGACCCGCCGCCAACTCGAGGAACTGCTCGACGCCGCCGCAGAGGTGATGCGGGAGGCGCTGGGCCAGGGCGGGACGTCGTTCGACTCGCTGTATGTCAACGTCAACGGGCAATCCGGATACTTCGACCGCTCGCTGAACGTCTATGGGCGCCAAGACCGCAACTGCCGGCGCTGTGGGGCGGTGATCCGCCGGGACAAGTTCATGAACCGCTCGTCGTTCTACTGCCCGATCTGTCAACCGGTTCCGCGCAGGCCACGCCCGCGCGGGTAGCGGCCTGGTACTACTGTCACATGACCCAACGTCCCATCGAGGTGCGCCCCGGCGCGCCCGTCGACCTGGCTCCCGACACCATCAACCCGGACTGGGTCATCGAGGGTGACCCGCAGATCCGGTGCACCTGGTGGTCCAGTGACACCGACGGGCTGGCGGGCAATTTCGTCTGGGACTGCACGGCCGGACGCTTCCGCTGGTACTTCGGATGTGACGAGACGGTCCACATCATCGAGGGCGAGGTGGAGGTGAGCACCGAGGGTATCGCCCCGGTCTGGTTGCGCGCCGGGGACTCGGCGATCTTCCGCACCGGCACCTGGGCCACCTGGTACGTGCCGACCTATGTCCGCAAACACGCCGTGGTGCGGACCAACCTGCCCGGGCCGCTGCGCCTGCAGGTCATCTGGGGCAGACGGGCCAAACATCTGCTGCGGCGGCTGCTCGGCCGCGGCGCCGCCCCGGAAACACCGCGGCTGTGACGGTGGGTGGAATATCCCCGGGCCGGGGGATGTAGGAATGTGCCATGACTGAACTGTGGGTGGAACGCACCGGTATCCGGCGCTATACGGGGCGCAGCAGCCGAGGAGCCGAGGTTCTCATCGGCTCGCAGACCGACGAGGGCGTCTTCACTCCTGGTGAGCTGCTCAAGATCGCGCTGGCCGGGTGCAGCGGGTTGAGCAGCGATCAGCCGCTGCGCCGCCGGCTCGGCGACGACTACCCGGCCGTCATCCGGGTCTCGGGTGAGGCCGACCGGGAGCAGGAGCGATACCCGGTGCTCACCGAGAAACTCGAGATCGACCTGTCCGGCCTGTCGCCCGAGGAGGTGGAGCGCCTGGTCGTGGTGGTCAACCGGGCCATCGACCAGGTCTGCACCGTTGGGCGCACCCTGAAGAACGGGGCCACGGTCAGCTTCGACATCACCGATACCGGGCATCGTGAGTGATGACGTCCGCCTGACCGCCTGGGTGCACGGCCACGTGCAGGGCGTGGGTTTTCGCTGGTGGACCCGCTCGCGGGCGCTCGAGCTGGGCCTGACCGGCTACGCCAGTAACCAGGCCGACGGCCGCGTGCTCGTGGTCGCCCAGGGGCCCCGGGCCGACTGTGAGCGGCTTCTCGAGCTGCTGCGCGGTGGCCAGACTCCCGGATCGGTGGACAATGTGGTCGCCGACCTGACCGAACCCGGCGAGCCGATCGTGGGCTTCCGCGAACGCTGAGCCGACCGCCGGTAATCTCACTGCTCGTGTACCTCAAGAGTCTGACGCTGAAGGGCTTCAAATCCTTCGCCTCGTCGACGACTCTGCGCTTCGAACCGGGCATCACCTGCGTGGTCGGTCCCAACGGCTCCGGTAAGTCCAACGTCGTCGATGCCCTGACCTGGGTGATGGGCGAGCAGGGCGCCAAGACTCTGCGCGGCGGCAAGATGGAGGACGTCATCTTCGCCGGTACGTCGTCCCGAGCCCCGCTGGGTCGCGCCGAGGTCACCCTGACCATCGACAACTCCGACAACGCGCTGCCGATCGAGTACTCCGAGGTGTCCATCACCCGCCGGATGTTCCGTGACGGCGCCGGTGAGTACGAGATCAACGGCAGCAGCTGCCGGCTGATGGACATTCAGGAGCTGCTGTCGGACTCGGGCATCGGCCGCGAGATGCACGTCATCGTGGGTCAGGGCCGGCTGTCGCAGATCCTCGAGTCGCGCCCGGAGGACCGCCGAGCCTTCATCGAGGAAGCCGCCGGCGTGCTCAAGCACCGCAAGCGCAAGGAAAAAGCGGTCCGCAAGCTGGACTCGATGGCGGCGAACCTGGCCCGGCTGACCGACCTGACCACCGAGCTGCGCCGCCAGCTCAAGCCGCTCGGCCGGCAGGCCGAGATGGCGCGTCGAGCCCAGACCATCCAGGCCGACCTCCGCGATGCGCGGCTGCGGCTGGCGGCCGACGACCTGGTGGCCCGGCGCACCGAGTTCGCCGGCGCCGACAGCACCGAGACCACGCTGCGCCGCGAGCACGACGAGGCTGCCGAGCGCCTCGCCGCGGCCACCGAGGCGCTGGCCGCCCACGAAGCGGCGGTCGCGACACTCTCGGAGCGCACCGATGCCGCCCAGCAGGCCTGGTTCCGGCTCTCGGCGCTGGCCGAGCGGGTCAGCGCGACAGTGCGCATCGCCAGCGAGCGCGCCCAGTACCTGGACACCGAGCCGACTGCCAGCACCGGTCCCGATCCTGACCGGCTGGAGGCCGAGGCCAACGAGGTCGCCGCGCGCGAACAGAAGCTGCAGGCCGAGCTGGCCGAGGCGCGCACCCGGCTGGAGGCCGCCCGCGCCGACCTGACCGAGAAGGAACGTGCCGCGGCCGAGGCCGAGCGCGCCCACATGGCTGCCGTCCGCGCCGAGGCTGATCGCCGAGAAGGATTGGCGCGCTTGGCCGGTCAGGTGGAGACGAAGCGCGCCCGGGTCGAGTCGATCGACGACGGCGTGGTCCGGCTGACCACTGCCATCGAAGAGGCCGCCGCGCGCGCGCAGCAGGCCAAGGCCGAGTTCGAGACGGTGCAGGGGCGGGTCGGTGAACTCGACCAGGGTGAGGTCGGCCTGGACGAACAGCACGACCGCAGCATCGCCGCGCTGCGACTGGCCGACGAGCGGGTCGCGGAATTGCAGACCGCCGAGCGGGCGGCCGAGCGTCAGGTGGCCTCACTGCGGGCCCGGATCGACGCGCTGGCCGTGGGCCTCGAACGTAAGGACGGCGCGGCCTGGCTGGTGCAGAACCGCGGGGGCGCCGGACTTTTCGGCACCATTGCCAAGCTGGTCAAGGTGCATACCGGCTACGAGGTGGCGCTGGCGGCGGTGCTGGGTGCGGCGGCCGACGCCGTTGCCGCCGACGACTTCGACGCCGCCCGATCGGCAGTGCGTGCGCTGAAGGAGGCCGACGGCGGCCGTGCGGCGATCGTGTTGGGGGACTGGCCTGTTCGGCCCGGAAGTGACAGCGCGCCACTTCCCGGCGGAGCGCACTGGGCCGTCGATCTGGTGGATGCTCCGCCGCGGCTGCAGGGCGCGATGAGCGCAATGCTCGCCGACGTCGCCGTCGTCGAGGACCTCGCTGCGGCCTTGGATCTGGTGGCGGCTCGTCCCGTGCTGCGCGCCGCGACGCTCGACGGCGATCTGGTGGGTGCTGGCTGGGTCAGCGGGGGCTCGGACCGCAAGCCGAGCACGCTGGAGATCGCCTCCGAAATCGACAAGGCCAAAGCAGAACTCGCCGCGGCCGAGACGCAGGTTGAGGAGTTGTCCGCCGCACTGGCCGGTGCGCTGAGCGAGCAGGCCAACCGGCAGGACCTCGCGGAGCAGGCGCTGGCCGCGCTCAACGAGTCCGATGCGGCGATCTCGGCGATCTACGAACAGCTCGGCAGGCTCGGACAGGATGCCCGCGCCGCCGAGCAGGAGTGGCGTCGCCAGCTCGCTCAGCGCGACGAGCTCGAGGCCAGCCGGGTGCAGACCGTCGAGGAGCTGACGGCGCTGGAGGGCCGGCTCGCCGCGGCTCAGGAGACGCAGAGCGTCGTCGAGGACGGGCCGGTGGACCGCCAGCAGATGCAGGCCGCAGCCGAGGGTGCGCGGGCGATCGAGGTGGAAGCCCGGCTGGCCGTTCGGACCGCCGAGGAGCGGGCGAATGCCGTTCGCGGACGGGCTGATTCGCTTCGCCGCGCCGCCGCCGCCGAACGCGAGGCCCGGATCCGTGCGCAGCGAGCCCGTGCCGCCAGAGCCCACGCCGCGACCGTCGCCGCTGCGGTGGCAGAGTCCGGCCGCACGGTCGCCGAGCGGCTGGGGGGGATTGTCGCGGCGGCCTCACAGCGTCGCGATGCGCTGGCCGCCGAACGGCAGGACCGGGCTACCGCGATGGCCGCCGCACGCGAGGAAGTCACCGCTCTGAACAGTCGGATCACCGCGCTGACGGACTCGCTGCACCGCGACGAGGTGGCCAAGGCCCAGGCGGCGCTGCGGATCGAACAGCTCGAGGAGATGGTGCTCGAACAGTTCGGGATGGCAGCCGACGACCTGGTCGCCGAGTACGGGCCCGAGGTGGCGCTGCCGCCCTCGGAGCTCGAGATGGCCGAATACGAGCAGGCGAAGGAGCGCGGCGAACAGGTGATGGCCCCGGCGCCGATGCCCTTCGACCGGCCCACCCAGGAACGTCGCGCCAAGCGGGCCGAAAAAGAGCTCGCCGAACTGGGCCGAGTGAACCCGCTGGCGCTGGAGGAGTTTGCAGCGCTGGAGGAGCGCTACAACTTCCTGGCCACCCAACTCGAAGACGTCAAGGCCGCCCGTAAGGACCTGCTGGACGTGATCGCCGACGTCGACACCCGGATCCTGCAAGTGTTCGCCGAGGCCTATGCCGACGTCGAGCGTGAGTTCGAGCAGGTGTTCGCGACCTTGTTCCCGGGCGGCGAGGGCCGACTGCTGCTCACCGACCCCAATGATCTGCTGACCACCGGTGTCGAGGTGGAGGCGCGCCCGCCGGGCAAGAAGGTCAAGCGGCTGTCGCTGCTGTCCGGTGGCGAGAAGTCGCTGACCGCGGTGGCGATGCTGGTGGCGATCTTCCGCGCCCGCCCGTCCCCGTTCTACGTGATGGACGAGGTCGAGGCCGCCCTCGACGACGTCAACCTGCGCCGCCTGATCGGGTTGTTCGAGCAGCTACGCGACCAGTCCCAGCTGATCGTGATCACCCACCAGAAGCCGACCATGGAGGTCGCCGATGCGCTCTACGGCGTCACCATGCAGGGCGACGGCATCACCACCGTGATCTCGCAGCGCCTGCGCGGCCAGGAACTGGTCGCCACCCCGACCTAGTCGGGGCTGGCGGGGCCGCGAAACCTCCAGTAGACGGATTTCACAATCTGTACACTCCGGGAGTGCATCAATCCCGTTGGGCGGCCCACCGATGACCGACGACGTGCCGCTCGATCAGGTACGGGGCTGGCTGGCCGCCCGGCTCGGCGGTCCGCTCGAGCTGGCGGCCCGCGGTCGTCCCGGCAGCGGGTTCTCGGCGGACAACCTGATCTTCACCGCGACCGTGGGGGAGCGCACCACGACCCATGTGTTGCGGGTCGACTCGCCCCACGCGCAGCCCTATCCGGAGCAGTCCGCCGGTCTGGGCACCGGGGTGGCCCTGCAATCGGCTGTCATGCAGGCCGTGGGCCGCTGGGCCCCGGTGGCACCGGTTCTCGGGGTGGAGCACGACGCCGCGGTCCTGGGCGCTCCGTTCCTGGTGATGGATTTCGTCGACGGGGTCGTGCCCAAGGAGACTCCGCCGTACACCGCAGAAGGCTTCTACCTCGACGCCGACCCCGAACTCCGGACGGCGATGATCACCCACGGGCTGCAGGCGCTGGCGGCCGTCCACGCCGTGCCCTGGCGCGACGGCGAGCTGGCGGTTCTCGACGTAGCCACCGAGGCGCCCGGTTCCGCCCGTCAGCTCGAACTCTGGAGCAGTCACCTGCGCAAGGGTTTACGGGGTCGTGGCGCCCACATCTTCGACACCGCGCTGGATCGGCTGCGCTCGACGTTGCCGGCTCAACCCGCCGCGGAGGACGTCGTGCTGCTGTGGGGAGACGCCCGGCTGGGCAACATCATCTGGGACCCGGCGCGGGGCACTGTGCGCGCCCTGACCGACTTCGAGGGTGCCGCGCTAGGGGAGCGTGAGCTGGACCTGGGCTGGTGGCTGATGGCCGACCGCTGGATGCACGAGGGTTCCGGGGCGGCCCGGCTGGCCGGTGAACCCACCCGCGCCGAGCAGGTGGCGATCTACGAATCCGCCGCCGGACACCTTGTGGCCCCACTCGACTGGTACGAATTGTTTGCGGCCTACCGATTCGCCACCACCGTGGTCTTCGTGATGAACCAGTGGGAGCAGGCCGGCGCGCTGCCCGCCGACCACACCATCTGGCGTGACAATCCCGCCACCGAACTCATTGCGGCGATCCTCGCGGACGGGGCGCCGTCGTGATCATCGGCCCGCACGCGGACAGCGACGACGAGTTCCACCCGCCGGCCGATCCGGCCGACCCGGAGTGGGCCGAAACCTGCTGGTTCACCTTCACGGTCCCACAACGACGATTGTCCGGGCAGCTGTACCCGTTCTTCAAACCGACGCTCGGGGTGCTTGCAGCCGGCGCGTATTTCTGGGATGACACCGGTGACCAGATCTGGAACTGCCTGTACGCCAAGAACTTCTGGCACCTCCCGCTACCGGAGGAACCACTGTCCGATCTTCGGTTGGCCAACGGGGCGTCCTACGAGGTGCTCGACCCGGGTAACCGCTACCGGATCGGCTACCACGATCCCGACGGCGACGAACTGCACGTCGATCTGACCTTCACCGGTGTCGCGAAGGCACACCTCCTGGGTGAGAGCCACCTCGACCAGCCGGGGCGATTCACCGGCGAGATCATCCTGCACGGTGACCGAATCCCGGTAGACGCCTACGGTTTCCGGGACCGGTCCTGGGGCAGGCGCACCCAGCACGGCACCGGTATCCACGGGACCCCGAGCAAGCGCGGAGGGTACAGCTACGCCACCGCCTCCGAACGTGACGGGTTCCATGCGATCACCATGGATTTCGGCGACGGCGGCGCGATCGCGATTCACGGCTACATCGTCCGGGACGGGTTGTGGGGCAAGCTCACCGGCGGACGCCGCGAGGTCCTGGACCGGGATGCGTCATCGGGGGCACCCACCCGGGTATTGCTCACCGTGACCGACGAACACGGCCGCACCATCGAGGCGACCGGATCGGCCCTCAACCGGTTGGGGTTCGCCATCAACCCCAATCTGTGGACGTGGAATTGCCTGACCGAGTGGACGTGGGACGGCATCACCGCCTACGGCGAAGACCACGACAACTGGAGCATGGCCGGCCAGCGCGAGTTCGCCAGGGGGTTCCTCGCCCGGGCCCGTCGCTAGCCCAGCCGCTGGCTCACCGCGGTGACACCGAGCCGGCGCAGCGCCGACAGGTCACCCACCCCGCAGCCGTGCAGGCAGATCCGCAGCTCCTCGACGAACCCCTCCAGAGCATCCAGCGCGGCGGCCGGGGATTCGATCGCGGGTGCCAGCAGCGGCCGGGCCAGCGCCACCACGTCGGCGCCCAGCGCCACCGCCTTGGCCGCGTCCATCCCGGTCCGGATGCCGCCGGAGGCCACCAGCGGCATGTCCGGCAGCGTCTGGCGGACCTCCCGCAGTGCCTGTGCGGTGGGCACGCCCCACTCGGCGATCGCGGGGTAGCGCACCTCGCCGTAGCGCACCAGCTGCTCCACCCGGGCCCACGAGGTGCCGCCGGCACCGGCGACGTCGACGGCCGCGATCGGCAGACCACGCAGCTGCTGCGCCGCGGCGGTGCCGATCCCGTGGCCGACCTCCTTGACCATCACCGGGCAGGGCAGCGCCTCGGCCAGCTGGCGCAGCCGGTCCAGCGAACCACTGAAGTCCGTGTCGCCGTTGTCCTGCATGGCCTCCTGCAGGGGGTTGGTGTGCACGGCCAGGGCGTTCGCTCCGACGCGCTCCAGCGCGGCCGCCAGCTTCGGGATGACCGCATCCGACAGTTGTGCGAGCCCGATGTTGCCGATCAAGAGCACGTCCGGGGCCAGCTCGCGCACCTCGAAGCTGCGGGCGGCCTCATCACTGTCGAGCATGATGCGCTGCGACCCGAGCATCATCCCGACGCCGAGCTTCTGAGCGGCCTCGGCGAGGTTGCGGTTGATGGTGCGGGACAGCTCGGCCCCGCCGGTCATCGCTCCGACCAGGACCGGCGCCCTCAGCTGCGCGCCGAGGAATTGCGTGCCGAGGTCGATGGTGGTCAGGCTGGTCTGGGTGAGCGCGTTGTAGGGCAGCTCGTAGCGCTCGAAGCCGGTGGTGACGCCGACGTACTCGACCGGGCCGGTCAGGCAGGCGTCGATGTGGCGCAGTTTGCGGGTCGCCAGCGGGCCGCGGTCCATGGTCACGGCCTACCCGGTTGTCCGGGCGCGACACGGCCCCGCATCGCGCCCTGAAAGAATGGCACGGTGTCAGAGGGTCTCTGGATCGCTATCGCGGTCATCGCCGTCCTGGTCGTCGCTGCACTGATCATCGGTCTGGTTCGGTATCGGCGGCGGCAGATCAGTTTGCGCCGCAGCTCAGAGGCTGCCACACCGATTGACCGGTCGGGCGGCTATACGGCCTCGTCGGGCATATCGTTCACACAATCGTCAGCAACGGCGACGCTGGATTCGGGGGCCGATTCCGGCGTGGGACGCCCCGGGGTCGGTGACGACGCCGCGCTGCCCCGCGACTCGGTCAAGCGGCCGATCTCCGAGGTCCGGCTGCCCGAACCGCCGGTGGTGGAGGAGGCGCCGGAAGCGCCGGTCGCCCCAGAAGTTCCGGAGACCCCGGCACCGGAAGCCCCAGCTGCGTCTACCGCCCCTGATGTCGGCGCCATAGCGCCTGCCGGCCCTGATGTCGGCGCCATAGCGCCTCCGGAAGGCCGCCTGGAGCGCCTGCGGGGCCGCCTGGCCAAGTCGCAGAACGCCCTCGGCCGCAGCATGCTCGGCCTGCTCGGCGGTGGTGACCTCGACGAGGAGTCCTGGGAAGAGGTCGAGGACACCCTGCTCATCGCCGATCTGGGCCCGGTGGTCACCGCCTCGGTCATCGAACAGCTGCGAAGCCGGCTGGCCAGCAGCACCGTCCGCACCGAGGCCGACGCCCGCGCGGTGCTGCGCGAGGTGCTGATCGCCGAGCTCAACCCCGGCCTGGACCGTTCCATCAAGGCCCTGCCGCACGCCGACAAGCCCTCGGTGCTGCTGGTCGTCGGCGTCAACGGCACCGGCAAGACCACCACCGTCGGCAAGCTGGCCCGCGTCCTGGTGGCCGACGGCCGCCGGGTGGTGCTCGGCGCGGCGGACACCTTCCGCGCGGCGGCCGCCGATCAGCTGCAGAGCTGGGCGTCACGGGTGGGCGCCGAGGTGGTGCGCGGCCCCGAGGGCGCCGACCCGGCCTCGGTGGCCTTCGACGCCGTCGACAAGGGCATCGCCGCTGGCGCCGACGTCGTCGTCATCGACACGGCCGGGCGTCTGCACACCAAGACCGGCCTGATGGACGAGCTGGGCAAGGTCAAGCGCGTCGTGAGCAAACGGGCTGCCGTCGACGAGGTGCTGCTGGTGCTGGACGCCACGATCGGTCAGAACGGACTGGCACAGGCACGTGTGTTCGCCGACGTCGTCGACATCACCGGTGTGGCGTTGACCAAGCTCGACGGCACCGCGAAGGGCGGCATCGTGTTCCGCGTGCAGCAGGAGCTGGGTGTCCCGGTGAAGCTGGTCGGCCTGGGCGAAGGCCCTGACGACTTGGCTCCGTTCGAGCCGGGTGCCTTCGTGGATGCGCTGCTCGGATAGCCGCAAATCCCTTCCGAGCGGCCCGAATTGCGGGATGTAACAACCGCGAAACGAATACCGCAGATCCGTTCACATTCGCGAAACACAGAGGCGTCGTCGCGGAAACAACCACTGCGCATTGTCTTGGCCTAGGTCGACGGTGACTAACCGCGGCATGGGTGAAGGAGGAAACTGCGAGTGGATGGCTTCCCGATAATGGGTGTCCCCGACACCGGGGACACTGCATGGATGCTGGTGAGTTCGGCGTTGGTTCTGCTGATGACGCCGGGCCTTGCGTTCTTTTACGGCGGCATGGTTCGCGCCAAGGGCGTGCTCAACATGATCATGATGAGCATCAGCGCCATGGGTGTCGTGACCGTGCTGTGGGTGCTGTTCGGCTACTCGCTGGCCTTCGGCAACGACAAGTTCAACCTCTTCGGCGATCCCACCCAGTACTGGGGTCTCAAGGGGCTGATCGGTGGTAACGCGGCCGCGGCGGTCGCCGCGGACCCGGCCACCGGGACTGCGGCCAAGGCAGCGGTAGAGATTCCGCTCGCGGGGACCATCCCGCAGTTGGTCTTCGTGATGTTCCAGCTCATGTTCGCGATCATCACCGTCGCGCTGGTTTCCGGTGCGGTTGCCGACCGTCTGAAGTTCGGTGCCTGGCTGGTCTTCGCCGGCCTGTGGGCCACGATCGTGTACTTCCCGGTGGCACACTGGGTGTTCGCCTTCGACGGCTTCACCGGTGAGCACGGCGGCTGGATTGCCAACAAGCTCAAGGCGATCGACTTCGCGGGCGGCACGGCGGTCCATATCAACTCCGGTGCTGCAGGTCTTGCCCTGTGTCTGGTTCTCGGTCGGCGTAAGGGCTGGCCGGGCTCTCCGATGCGTCCGCACAACCTGCCGTTCGTCATGCTGGGTGCCGGTCTGCTGTGGTTCGGCTGGTACGGCTTCAACGCCGGTTCGGCACTGAACTCCAACGGCATCGCCGCCACGACGTTCGTCACCACCACCGTTGCCACCGGCACCGCGATGCTCGCCTGGCTTCTCGTGGAGAAGATCCGCGATGGCCACGCGACGTCCCTGGGTGCTGCTTCGGGCATCGTGGCCGGCCTGGTCGCCATCACTCCGTCCTGCTCCTCGGTCAACGTCCTCGGCGCCATCGCCGTCGGTGCGATCGGTGGTGCGGTGTGTGCACTGGCAGTCGGCCTGAAGTTCAAGTTCGGCTTCGACGACGCACTCGACGTGGTCGGCGTGCACATGGTCGGTGGTCTCACCGGCACGTTGCTGATCGGGTTCCTCGCCACCCCGGAGGCGCCCGCCGCGGTCAAGGGTCTGTTCTACGGCGGCGGTTTCGATCAGCTCTGGCGCCAGGCTGTCGGTGCATTCGCGGTGTTGGCATACTCGTTCATCGTCACGACGATCTTGGCCTACATCCTCAAGTTCACGATCGGCTTGCGCGTTGACGAAGAGGATGAAGCCAGTGGCATCGACGAGGCTGAGCATGCGGAAACCGCCTATGAACTCGCATGATCGGGAAGAATTGACAGCGACCTGGAAGGGATCGACCAAATGAAGCTGATCACTGCGATCGTCAAGCCGTTCACGCTCGAAGACGTCAAGACCGGTCTGGAGCAGGCGGGTATCCTTGGAATGACCGTCAGCGAAGTCCAGGGGTATGGCCGCCAGAAGGGCCACACCGAGGTCTACCGCGGTGCGGAATACTCCGTCGACTTCGTGCCCAAGGTCCGAGTGGAGGTCCTGGTCGATGATTCCGCCGTCGACAAGGTGGTGGACGTCATCGTGCAGGCAGCTCGGACCGGCAAGATCGGCGACGGCAAGGTGTGGGTCAGCCCGGTGGAAACCGTTGTACGGGTTCGCACGGGCGAGCGGGGCTCTGACGCCCTCTGACGCACGCGATGTGAGTCTCCTTGCGGCCACACCGGGTAATCGTTAGCTGGCGACGGCCGCGAGAGGACTGAAATGACAAAGCACACAAGAGATTCCGCCGCCGGCGCTCCCCATTGGGAGCCGCCGGCGGCGGCTTCTTTCAAGCCCGCCAAAGACCTCGCGATCGCCAATCAGCAACTGCTGGAAGGCGGGCAGCGTCCGCTGGACTCGGCTGCGCTGCGCGATGCACTGCTGGATCTGCACGAGTTCTGGCTCAACACCAAGGCCGCTGAGATCGGAATCACCGCCACCAGTGGTTTCGCTCTGGTGGCCACCGGTGGTCTGGGCCGCCGGGAACTGGTTCCGTACTCGGACCTGGACCTGATGCTGCTGCACGACAACATGCCGCCGGAGATCGTCACCCAGGTGGCCGAGATGCTGTGGTACCCGTTGTGGGACGCCAACATCCGGCTCGATCACAGTGTGCGGACGGTGTCGGAGGCACTGCAGGTGGCCGGTGAGGACATCTCGGCCGGCCTGGCGATGCTCGAGGTGCGCCACATCGCCGGAGATTCCGAGCTGTCGTCGCTGCTGATCGGCGGCGCCCGCCGGCAATGGCGCACCGGAATCGCCTCCCGCTTCGACGAACTCGTCGAGCACACCCAGGCGCGCTGGCAGCGCAGCGGTCAGATCGCACACCGCGCCGAACCGGACCTCAAGTGCGGCCGCGGCGGTCTGCGGGACGTCCAGTTGCTCAACGCGCTGGCTATCGCCCAGCTCGCCGACGTGTACCCGAGCACGTCGCTGGCCTCGCCGACAGGGTCACTGGGCGGTGCCCACCTGTCGTTGCTCAATGTTCGTACCGAACTGCACCGGATCTCCAAGCGCGGGCGTGACCAACTGCTGGCCCAGTACGCCGACGAGATCGGCGCCGCACTGCGCATCGGTGACCGATTCGACCTGGCCCGCGCGTTGTCCGATGCCGCCCGGACCATCAGCTACTACGTGGACGCCGGGTTGCGTACGGCCGCCAATGCCCTTCCCCGGCGCGGGCTTTCGGCTCTGCGCCGCCCCGTCCGACGGCCGCTCGACGAGGGTGTCATCGAATACGCGGGCGAGGTGATCCTGGCCCGTGACGCCCGCCCCGAACGCGATCCCGGCCTGATCCTGCGGGTGGCGGCCGCCTCGGCCACCACCGGTCTGCCGATCTCCGGGTCGACGCTGAGCAGGTTGGCCGACTCGGCGCCGGAATTGCGCACCCCGTGGCCGCGCGATGCCCTCAAGGATCTGCTGGTGCTACTCGCCGCCGGCCCCACGACGGTGGCGTGCGTCGAGGCGCTGGACCGCACCGGCCTGTGGGGCCGGCTGTTCCCGGAGTGGGGAGCGGTGCGTGATCTTCCGCCGCGCGACGTCATCCACATCTGGACGGTGGACCGGCATCTGGTGGAAACCGTCTCTCGGGCAAGCGCTTTCACCACCCGGGTTTCGCGGCCGGATCTGCTGGTGCTGGGGGCCCTGCTGCATGACATCGGCAAGGGCCGCGGTGGTGACCACAGCGTGATCGGTGCCGAACTCGCCGTGCAGGTGGGCACCCGGCTGGGGCTGTGGCCATCGGACATCGACCTGCTGTCGGCGATCGTGCGCTATCACCTGCTGCTGCCCGACACCGCAACGCGGCGTGACCTGCAGAATCCGCAGACCATCGCCGACGTGGTCGAGGCGCTCAACGGTGACCCCCTGCTGCTCGAACTGCTGGATGCGCTGGCCGAGGCGGATTCACTGGCCACCGGACCAGGGGTGTGGGGCGACTGGAAGGCCTCCCTGATCGGGGACCTGGTGCGGCGCTGCCGATTGGTCATGGCGGGCGAGCCGTTGCCCCAAGCCGATCCCGTTGACCCGCACCATCTTTCGCTGGCAGCCGATCATGGCGTGCACGTCGAGCTGACGCCGGGGGAGACGGCGCACACCTACAATGTCACGGTGATCGCCCCGGACCGGCGCGGACTGCTGTCCAAGGCGGCGGGGGTGCTTGCCCTGAACTCGTTGCGGGTGCATTCCGCAGCCATCAACAGCGCCAGCGGCGCGGCGATCAACACATTCACGGTGTCGCCACACTTCGGTTCCCCGCCCGCGGCCGAGCTGTTGCGCCAACAGTTCATCCTGGCGCTCGACGGGGAACTCGACGTGATCGCATCGTTGGAGAAACGGGATCGGGAGGCCGCGCAGTACGGCACCGGGCGGGTCGGGGAGTCCAAGCCGGCCGTTCCGGCCAACTCCGTGTCGGCTCCGCCGCGTGTTCTGTGGCGCGATGGCAGCGGCCCGGGCCAGCTGCTGGTGGAGATCCGCACCACCGACCGCACCGGGTTGCTGGCGATCCTCACCAACGTTTTCGAACGCTCCGGTGTCGACATCGCCTGGGCCAAGATCACCACCCTGGGTTCGTCGGTGGTCGACGTGTTCGGCATCACCGTGCCGGCGCTGAGCTCGCTCGACGATGTGCGCGCCACGCTGGAACGCGAGCTCTACGCGGTGCTTCCGACGGTGGCGCCGGCCAAACCCGTCGAAGAAGCCAGCTAGCGTCGCCGCGAATCGCTCGCCACGGTCCAGATAGGCTTACGACGTGTTTGAATCCCTGTCCGACCGGTTGACCGGTGCGCTCTCGGGCCTGCGCGGCAAAGGCCGGTTGACCGATGCCGACATCGACGCCACCACCCGTGAGATCCGACTGGCCCTGCTCGAGGCCGACGTTTCGCTGCCGGTGGTCCGCGCCTTCGTCAACCGCATCAAGGAGCGGGCCAAGGGTGCGGAGGTCTCGGCCGCCCTCAACCCGGCCCAGCAGGTCGTCAAGATCGTCAACGAGGAGCTCATCGGCATCCTCGGCGGCGAGACCCGCCAGCTGGCGTTCGCCAAGAACCCGCCGACGGTCATCATGCTGGCCGGTCTGCAGGGCGCCGGTAAGACCACACTGGCCGGAAAGCTGGCGAAGTGGCTCAAGGGCCAGGGTCACACCCCGCTGCTGGTGGCGTGCGACCTGCAACGCCCCGGTGCGGTCAACCAGCTCAAGATCGTGGGTGAGCGGGCCGGCGTCGCCGTCTTCGCCCCGCACCCCGGCACCGCCCCGGACGCCGACGAGATCGCCGGTGCCGGTCCCGGCGACCCCGTCGCGGTCGCTGCCGCGGGCCTGGCCGAGGCCAAGGCCAAGCATTTCGACGTCGTCGTGGTGGACACCGCGGGCCGGCTCGGCATCGATGACGTGCTGATGGCGCAGGCCGCCGCGATCCGCGACGCCGTGCAGCCCGACGAGACGCTGTTCGTTCTCGACGCGATGATCGGCCAGGACGCGGTCGCCACCGCTGAGGCGTTCGGGGCCGGTGTCGGCTTCACCGGTGTGGTCCTGACCAAGCTCGACGGCGACGCCCGTGGCGGTGCTGCCCTGTCGGTGCGTGAGGTCACCGGCGTCCCGATCCTCTTTGCGTCGACCGGTGAGAAGCTCGAGGACTTCGACGTCTTCCACCCCGACCGGATGGCCAGCCGCATCCTGGGCATGGGCGACGTGCTGTCGCTCATCGAGCAGGCCGAACAGGTCTTCGACCAGAAGAAGGCCGAGGAAGCCGCCGCCAAGATCGGCTCCGGCGAGCTGACGCTGGAGGACTTCCTCGAGCAGATGCTGGCGATCCGCAAGATGGGCCCGATCGGCAACCTGCTGGGCATGCTGCCCGGCGCCGGCCAGATGAAGGACGCGCTGGCTGCCGTCGACGACAAGCAGCTCGACCGGCTGCAGGCGATCATCCGCGGCATGACCCCAGCCGAGCGCGCCGACCCGAAGATCATCAACGCCTCGCGGCGGCTGCGGATCGCCAACGGCTCGGGCGTCACCGTGTCGGAGGTCAATCAGCTTGTCGACCGCTTCTTCGAGGCGCGCAAGATGATGTCGCAGATGGCCGGTGCGATGGGTATGCCGTTCGGCCGCCGGTCGTCGAAGAAGGCGGCCAAGGGCAAGAACAAGCAGGCGGGCAAGAAGAAGGGCGGTCGCGGGCCGACGCCGCCCAAGACACGCAACCCGCTGTTGGCCGGTGGTCTTCCCGGTGGCTTCCCCGACCTGTCCGGTATGCCGGAGGGTCTCAACGAATTGCCGCCTGGTCTGGCCGATTTCGACCTGTCCAAGCTGAAGTTCCCCGGCAAGCAATAACGTGCTGCACGTTCGCGGTCGCGGCCTGCCCGACGGCGAGCCGGTCGAGTGGTGGATCGCCGACGGGGTACTGCGCAGTGAGCCGGTTGCCGGCGCCGAGACCGTCTGGGACGGTGGCTGGGTCATCGCGGGATTGGTCGACGCCCACTGCCACGTGGGGCTGGGACCGGACGGTGAGATGCCGCTGCAGGAGGCGATCGCCCAAGCCGAGGTCGAACGTGACGCCGGCGCGCTGCTGCTGCGGGATTGCGGTTCGCCCACCGACACCCGCGGTCTCGACGATCATCACGACCTGCCGCGGATCATCCGGGCGGGCAGGCATCTCGCGCGTCCGAAGCGCTACGGTCGAGGCCACGCCATCGAGCTGGAAGACGAGTGGCAGCTGCCCGAGGCGCTGGCGCAGCAGGCCCGGCGGTCGGACGGGTGGGTCAAACTGGTCGGCGACTGGATCGATCGCTCGGTGGGTGATCTGGCCCCGTTGTGGTCCGACGCCGTGTTGCACGCCGCAATCGATGCGGCCCACGCGGCGGGCGCCAGGGTGACCGCCCATGTCTTCAGCGAGGATGCGCTGCCCGGCTTGATCGCGGCGGGTATCGACTGCATCGAACACGGCACCGGTTTGACCGAGGACACCATCGCGATGATGGTCGAGCACGGCACCGCACTGGTGCCCACTTTGATCAATATCGATAACTTCCCCGAATTTGCCGCTGGTGCAAGCAAATTCCCGCTCTACGCGACTCATATGCGCGAGCTGTATGCGAGCTGCCCGCAGCGGATCGCCGCGGCCAGGGACGCCGGTGTGCCGATCTATGCGGGTAGTGACGCGGGCAGCCATGTCGAGCACGGCCGGATCGCCGACGAGGTCGACGCGCTGACCGGGATTGGGATGACACCCACCGAGGCGCTCGGTGCCGCCTGCTGGGACGCCCGGCGCTGGCTGGGTAGGCCCGCCCTGGAAGACGGCGCGCCCGCGGATCTGCTGTGTTTCCAGCAGGATCCGCGAGACGGCGCCGGCGTGCTGTCCCGGCCGGACCGGGTAATCCTGCGCGGTCGGGTGTTCTAGCCGACGGGTGCGATGGGCAATTCCAGACCGATTGTGTGATCGTTCGAGGTGTTGGTTTGGGCGCTGAGGTGAGTGGCCGCGCTCTTGGCTGCTTCGCCTACACCCGCCGCCCCGACGGGGGCGATGGGCAGCTCCGCCCCGATGTGGGTGCCTGCACCCGGCCCCGGATTTCCCGGACCGACATGGCCTGCCGCGGCCGCCGGGCCGGCCAGAATCAGCGAGCATGCTGCCAGCCCGCCGAGTGCTGCCGCCAGAGATGTCATGGTGCGCTTCATATCGGGATTTCCCTCGACTCGTGACGCCACCCCGTGGTGGCGATCTGCTCCGCATACGATGCGCGTCTTTGAGCGTGACGTCTGTCCACCGTCGGGGCCTGGGTGCGGACGATTCCGACGTCCGCCGATCGGGGGACAGCCGTCACGCCGCGTCGTTGTCGTTGTGCTCGATGAGCCGTTCGGGGTGGTGGTAGCTGTTGATGCCACCGCCGTCGAACGGAAGCTGTGGTGGTGGGACCCACTCGGTGGTTCCGTCGGCCCGTTTTCGGACGCTCCAGCCCTCGTCGAGCAGTTTGTGGTCGGGAGGGCAGGCCTGGGTCAGCTTGTCGATATTGGTCAGGCCACCTTTGGCCCACTCGTCGATATGGTGCACTTCGGTGCGGTATCCCGGCGCGTCGCAACCCGGCCGGGTGCAGCCACGATCCTTGCTGTGCAGCATGATTCGCTGGTCGCCGGTGGCCAGGCGCTTGGTGCGGCCCAGCCACAGCGCCTGGCCGCTGACCCCGTCGAACAGGGCCAGGTAGTGATAGGCATGGATGGCCATCCGGATCACGTCGGTCATCGGGAGCAGGGTGCCACCGCCGGTGACGCCATGCCCGGACTTGGACTGCAGGTCCTGCAGCGTGGCCGAGACGATGACGGTGACCGGTAATCCGTTGTGCTGCCCCAGGGTGGGGTTGCCGAGCTGACCGCGCACCAGAGCGCTCAACGCGTCGTGCTGGCGTTGACCATGGCTGCGGGCATCCCGAGCCGCGATGTCATCGGTGAGTTCTGTGGTGACGGTGGGGCTTTGGTCATCGGGATTGCACATGCCGGGTGCGGCAAACTTGGCGAACCAGGCGTCGAGCATGGCCCGCAGTTCCGGATCTGCGATGAGTTTGCCGACGCTCATGCCGTCTGCTCGTTGTCCGCCGCACCAGGTGAACCCGCGCTTGCGGGCGCGGTCGTCGTCGGAGAAGGTGCCGTCGGGGTTGAGGGTCAGTGCCAGGCGGGTGGCGACTTTCTCCAGCTGGTCGGGACGCAGGTTCGCCGCATGCTCGGCCAGCGCGGCTTCGGCCTTCTCGATCTCGGCGGGTGGGACATGGTCGGGGAGGTCGCGGAAGAACTTCTGGATGACCCGCAGGTGTTCTGCGTCGAGCAGGCCCCGATGCCACGTCACGGAGGTGGCCGGCAGCAGGGGTGCCAGGGGCTCACCGGTCAGGGTGATGCGGTCGGCTAGGTCTCCGGCGTCGCGGAGCCGGCGACGTGCCTCGGTGCGGCTGATGCGCAAGACGTCGGCCAAGCTGATCGGTGGCGGCGGACAGCCAGGGACATGGTCGAGGCGCGCCACGTGGTCGTGGGCGATAGCGATCTGGCGGCGGCGGAGCGTCTCGAGACGGTCCAGGACGTGATAGCGCGCGATCGCGTCGACGGCGTCCAGATCGGCGGCGGCGAGCTCCTCTACGACAGCGTCGAGGTCCTCGAGAACCGCCATGATCGAACGCATGTTCGAGAGCGTACGCCCGGGCACCGACAATACGGCTACTGCTGCGCGAAGCCCCAGTCCAACAGCGATCGGCCCTGGTCCCACAATGGATCGTCGCTGTACATCATCACCGCGATCAACCGCCGGCCGCTTCGCTGCGCCAGTGCGACGTAGGTTTCCTTGGCCAGGTTGGTGAAGCCGGTCTTACCGCCGATGAAACCGGGGTAGCTCGCCAGCAGGCGGTCGTGGCTCGCGATCTGCTTCACGCCACCCTTGCCGTCCGGGAAGGCAGCGGTGCTCTGGTGGATGATCTGGGCGAACAGCGGATAGTTCAGCGCGGCCCGGTAGATGACTGCCAGATCGTGCGGTGTCGTCACCGTCTCCCATCCGGGCCCGTCCAGCCCCGACGGCGAGCTGGCCTTGGTACTGCGGGCGCCCAGTTGGTAGGCCTTGACATTCATCCGCTGGATCGCGACCCGGTAGCCGCCGACCATATCGGCCAGTGCGTTGGCGGCATCGTTGCCCGAGACCATGAGCAGGGCGTCGAGCAATTGCCGTGCGGTGTAGACCGCTCCTGGTGCCAGGCCGACGCAGGAACACTCGACGTCGTTGTCGGCAGCTGTCGCACGCATCGCGGCTCCCGGGTTGACCAGATCCATCACGACCATCGCCAGCAGCGGTTTGATGGTGCTCGCGGGCGCGTAGGTGCCGTAAGGATCACGGGCGCCGTAGATGCGCCCGCTGTCGAGATCGGCCACCAGCGATGCTCGCGCCGGCCCGTCCGGGGGAGCGACGAAGGCCGCCCCGGGCAGCGGTTCGGAGACTCCGGGTGGTGCCGAGGCCAGGGCGGTCATCGAGGCTGTTGCGACCGCCAGAACCGCGCGCTGCCACCGGCCGAGGAAGACACGCATGTGTGCCGAGATTAGGTGGGCAAGGACGCAGTATGGGTTCGGCAACGTCTCCGATTGGTCGCGGAGAGCGAATTGCGGGGTCAGAACCCGTTTTGCCCCCGCCTTTGCAGGCAATACGCAGTATTGTTTTCCCTGGTTACCACCAGGGAGACTCAGGCTTGATCAGCTAGGAGAGATCGTGAAGATCGCGAAATTGGCCGGCGTCGTTGCCGCGACGGCTGTCACGTTCGGCTTCGGTGTCGTCAATGCGGCGACGGCGTCGGCGACCGACAGCATCAGGGTGTTCGGCGAGCAGGAGACACTGAACGGGCCCAATGGTCTGCCCTACATCGGCTACGCGGTGGGCAAGCTGAAGCCCAGTTCGGATCCGGTGCCGCACAGCGGCAAGCTGTATGCGGCCAAACTCGTGGTCGACGGGTTCGGTGGCAGCTTCCCGCCGTTCATCGAGCGGTTCGGCGCCCGTGCCCAGTCGGGCGACTTCTACCCGTCGATCTGGGGTGCCTCGAACAACGGGAAGCTCTACTTCGATGTCGTCGGTGACATCCCGAACAGCGTCGTGTTCAACGACGGCACTCGCGACCTGCTGGCCTGGGTCCCGGGTAGCCCCGGTAGCACCGCGGCGCCCGTGATCGTGCCGGACGAAGACGACTCGTCGGTGGTGGCGCCGGACGCGCAGGCGCCGGCAACGGGTGCGGTACCGACCGAAGGCGACTCATCCATCGTCGCCACCCCGAATGACATTGCTGCCCCGCCGTTCCAGCTCACCGAGGGTGACGTCGCCACGCCCGGCTTCAACGGCGGGGGCGAGGGTCCGGGGAGCGGCGGCCACCGCTAACGACAGCGTCTAACTACAGCGTCGCGACGCTGCTCGACCGGTTCTGGGCGAAGCCCCAGTCGAGCAGCATCGCGGCCTGGTCCCAGTAGGTGGGGCCGCCTTCGTGGATGAGCCCGTACATCATGGCGATCACCAACCGGCGCCCGTCACGGTCGGCGGCTCCGACGAATGTCTTGCGGGCGGCATCGGTGAAGCCGGTCTTACCGCCGATCGCGCCGGGATAACGCACCAGCAGCTCATCCTGATTGACCAGCGGCTTGTCGCCGTTGTCCGTCGGAAACATCGCCACCGGCTGCGCGGTGATCTGGGCGAACACCGGATTGGCCATCGCGGCGCGGAAGATGGCCGCCAGGTCATGCGGAGTGGTCCATCCCGGACCGCCCGCGCCGTCCAGCCCCGATGGCGAGGCGGCGTGGGTGTTGGCCGCACCGATCGAGGCGGCCTTGGCATTCATCTTGTCCACGGCGGCCTGGTAGCCGCCGAGCATCTCGGCCAGGGTGTTCGCCGCGTCGTTGCCTGACACCAGCAGAACCGCGTCGAGCAGTTGCCGTGCGGTGTAGGTGCGGCCCGGCTTCACGCCCGCGCAGTTGCACTCCACCCGGGTGTCGGCGTCGGTGGCGGTCACCGTCGCGTTCAGGTCGACCTCGTCCAGAGCGGTCAGTGCCAGCAGGGTCTTGATGGTGCTCGCGGGCGGATGCGCCGCGTACATATCGCGACCGGCGAGCACCTGTCCGGTGTCCATATCGGCGATGATCCACGCCGGTGCCGGGCCGTCGGGGATCGGAATCGAGCCGGGCGGCTGGTCGGTGTCCGCGGTGGCGGTTCCTGCGGTCGCGGTGAGCAGTATCAGCGCCGTGGTCGCGCTCGCCAGGAGTCTGCGCATGGTGACCGAGCCTAACCCCAGACCCTGATGGGCTCAGATCTCAGCAGAGTCCCGCGCTGTGGATCTCCCGGCGGCGGGTCTGGTGTTCAATCGGAAGATGCTGAGCCTGGCGGAAATCTCGGACCGGTTGGAGATTCAGCAACTGCTGATCGACTATTCCACCGCGATCGACAATCAACGGTTCGACGACCTCGACCGGGTGTTCACCCCGGACGCTCAGATCGACTACACCGAGATGGGCGGTATCGCCGGCCCGTTTCCCGAGGTGAAGGCGTGGCTGGCCGAGGTGATGCCGAACTTCCCGGCGTACTACCACATGCTGGGCAACGTCGACATCCGTCTCAACGGTGACACCGCGGCCTCCCGGTCCATCTGCTTCAACCCGATGAAGCTCGGCGACGACGGGCAGATCATGTTCTGCGGGCTCTGGTACGACGACGAATTCGTGCGTACCGCCGACGGTTGGCGGATGAGCCGCCGGTCCGAGACCAAATGCATCCAGAAGTTCTTCTGAGCGCCGGCACCGACGTCGCGGCCGTCGCCGACGTCCTCGACCGGATCGGGCTCGACGCGATCGTCGATGTCCACACCCACTTCATGCCCAAACGGGTGATGGACAAGGTGTGGGCCTACTTCGACGGAGTTGGACCACTGGTCGGGCGGCCCTGGCCCATCGAGTACCGACTCGACGAAGCCGAGCGGGTGCAGCGGCTACGCGAGTTCGGCGTCAGCGCCTTCACCTCACTGGTCTACCCGCACAAGCCGGACATGGCCGAGTGGCTCAACTCCTGGGCCACCCGGTTCGCCGCCCAGGTGCCCGAATGCCTGCACACCGCGACTTTCTATCCCGAGCCGTCGGCACCGTCCTACGTCGGCCGGGCGATCGAGGCCGGTGCCCGGGTGTTCAAATCCCACATTCAAGTGGGTGACTACCCGCCGACGGATCCGCTGCTGGAACCGGTCTGGGCGCTGCTGGAGGAGAAGCAGATCCCGACGGTCATCCACGCCGGATCCGGACCCGCACCGGGCCGGCACACCGGCCCGCAACCCGTGGCCGAGATCCTGCGCAGGCATCCGCAGCTGCGGCTGATCATCGCCCACCTAGGGCTGCCCGAATATCGGGAGTTCATCGACCTCGCTCAGCGCTATCCCGGTGTCTACCTCGACACCACCATGGTGTTCACCGACTTCACCGAGCAGCGCGATCCCTTTCCGCCCGATCTGCGGCCGGCCCTGGGGGAGTTGTCCGACAAGGTGTTGTTCGGCAGCGACTTCCCGAACATCCCGTATCCCTATCAGCATGCGCTGGAGTCGATCGTCGCCCTGGGCCTCGGCGACCAGTGGTGCCGCAAGGTGTTCGGTGACAACGCCCGCGCGCTGTTTGGGCCGATCAGCGCCCTTTCCGGCGATTAACACCTGCCCTGCGGGATCTGGCACAATGGGCGGCTGTCCGCGCGCGGCTTCTTCGGATGCGCCGCACCGCGGTCACACACGTGAGGCAAAACCGGATCGGGCATCCCGCCCGTATCGCCGAATTGCAGCGTGGCAACGCAACAGGAGTAGTCGTTCATGGCTGTCAAGATCAAGCTCACCCGGCTTGGCAAGATCCGCAATCCCCAGTACCGCATCGCCGTCGCCGACGCGCGCACCCGCCGCGACGGACGCTCGATCGAGGTCATCGGCCGGTACCACCCGAAGGAAGAGCCGAGCCTCATCGAGATCGACTCCGAGCGCGCACAGTACTGGCTGGGCGTGGGCGCACAGCCGACCGAGCCGGTGCTGCAGCTGCTGAAGATCACCGGTGACTGGCAGAAGTTCAAGGGCCTGCCCGGTGCCGAAGGCACGCTGAAGGTCAAGGAGCCCAAGCCGAGCAAGCTGGATCTGTTCAACGCTGCGCTCGCTGCGGCCGACGGCGCACCGAGCGGCGAGGCCACCCAGCTCAAGAAGAAGAAGGCGCCGGCCAAGAAGGACGAGGCCGAGGCCACCGAGGCCACTGAGCCCGCTGCCGAGGCCACCGAGCCCGCTGCCGAGGCCACTGAGGCCGCCGCAGAATGAGTTCGGTCGTCGTCGACGCCGTGGAGCATCTGGTCCGCGGGATCGTCGACAATCCCGACGACGTTCGTGTCGACATGGTGACCAGCCGTCGCGGCCGGACAGTCGAGGTGCACGTCCACCCCGAGGATCTCGGCAAGGTGATCGGCCGGGGCGGTCGTACCGCCACCGCGCTGCGGACCCTGGTTGCCGGAATCGGTGGCCGCGGTATCCGCGTCGACGTGGTGGACACTGACCAGTAGCCGCGTGCAGGAGCGACGCGACCGGGGATTGGGCTGAGCATGGAGCTGGTCGTCGGGCGTGTGGTCAAGGCCCACGGCATCACCGGTGAGCTGGTGGTCGAGGTGCGGACGGACGATCCCGACGAGCGCTTTGCGCCCGGTAACCGCTTGCGGCTCAAGCCTGCTCGTGGTGACGGTGCACGCGATGTCGTGATCGAAGCCGCCCGCCCGCATGGCGGGCGGCTTCTGGTCCGGCTGCCCGGAGTCGCCGATCGCACGGCCGCCGATGCGTTGCGGGGCCAGCTGTTCGTGGTCCAGGCGACCGAGTTGCCGCCCATCGACGATCCCGACGAGTTCTACGATCACCAGCTCGAGGGGTTGGCCGTGCGCACCGTCGGCGGAACGTCGGTCGGAACGGTGGCCGAGGTCTTGCACACGGCCGCAGGCGAACTGCTTTCAGTGCGTACCGAGGATGGTGCCGAGGTGCTCATCCCGTTCGTCACCGCCATCGTCCCCAGGGTGTCCCTGGCCGAGGGCATCGTCGAGATCGATCCCCCCGAAGGGCTGCTGAATCTGGACGACGCGGGCTGAGATGCGTATCGACGTCGTCACCATCTTTCCGGGCTATCTTGATCCGGTCCGGGAATCCCTGCCCGGCAAGGCGATCGAGTCGGGCATCGTCGATTTCGCCGTTCACGATCTGCGGCGCTGGACCCATGACGTGCACCACTCCGTCGACGACTCACCCTATGGCGGTGGGCCCGGCATGGTGATGAAGGCGCCGGTGTGGGGCGAGGCCCTCGACGAGATCTGCACTGAATCAACGCTTTTGGTGGTCCCCACTCCGGCTGGACGGCTGTTTGATCAGGCTGCTGCCCGGCGCTGGACCAAAGAGCAGCACCTGGTCTTCGCCTGCGGCCGCTACGAGGGAATCGACCAGCGGGTGGCCCAGGACGCGGCGACCAGGATGCGGGTCGAAGAGGTTTCGATCGGCGACTACGTGCTTGCCGGCGGCGAGGTCGCGACCCTGGTGATGATCGAAGCGGTGGTCCGGCTGCTGCCCAATGTGATGGGCAATCCTGCGTCGCACCAAGATGATTCGCATTCCCCCGAGAACGCCGGTCTACTCGAGGGGCCCAGTTATACCCGGCCGCCGACGTGGCGCGGGTTGCCGGTGCCCGAGGTGCTGCTGTCTGGTGACCACGCGAAGATCAGGGCGTGGCGCCATGAGCAGGCGCTACAACGGACCCGGGATCGTCGTCCGGATCTGTTGGGGGAGTAGGTCAGATCCGCCCGTCCGGGAACATCGTCTTGATCGCCTGGGTCAGCGTGTTGCGGGCAGTCGCGTCGTCGACGGGCTGCAGTGCGGCCATCGCGATGACGAAACGCCGGTCGGTTCCGATCACGCCGGTGGACATGTGCAGCCAGTCGTTGCCGTTCCAGCCGGGCATCCAACCCTGTTTGACCGCAACGGGTTCGGCGAACAAGCCGTCGGGAATGCCGAACCGCTGCGGATAACCGTCCAGGCCGTTGGGTGTCGAGGCCGACAGATCGGACAGGATGATCGCGGTCTGTTCGGGCGGTAGGCCGCCGGCGCCGTCGAGCAGCATGCTGTAGTAGCGGACGATGTCGGCGGTGGTGCTCATGGTGGTCCACCAGTGCCCGTCATAGGGCAGCGTGGTGCCGCTCAGCCCGTATCGGGCCTTGACCCGGCTGACCACTGCGTTGCCGCCGCTCTCGCTCCAGAACACCTCGGCTGCGTTGTCGTCCGACGAGCGCAGCATCACGTCGAACTGCTGGCGTTCCTCGGGGCTGAGGTCACGCTGGCCCTTGGCCACCTGCAGCAGCAAGTCGTCGGCGATGAACAGCTTGCTCACCGAGGCGATGGGGAAGGCACCCATATCGCCGCCCGAGACGGTCTGACCGGTCTTGCGGTCCAGGACGGTGAAGCTGATGTCGGCGCCGTTGTTGGCGGCATCGGCGACGGCCTGCTTAACCCGCACGTCCAGGCCGGTGATCGTGCTCGGCGGGGCCTGCGGGGCAGGTGCCAGCACCGGGGCGTCGGGTATGGCGTTCGGGTCAGCGCTGAGCAGGGTGACCCGCTGCGGCGCACTATCAGTGGTGCCGGCGTTGACCTGGGGCGAGGAAGAGGAGGCGACCAGAACACCGACCAGTGTCGCTGCGGTGCTGGTGACCAGCACCGACGGGCGCCGTCGCATGGCCTCTCCTCGCAGGGAATCAGTGATCGGGCAGACTGTGGGCTTGCCGCGCCGCCGCCCGCGCGTTCAGATTAACCGTACCTTTTGTACACCGCAGTGTTAGCTCGCCGGTACATCCGCGTGACCTCGGCGGGTCGCTGGTAGATCGGGCGATTTCACTGCTCGCGGCCCATCTGGCACAATTGAGCAGTTGCCCGCGCGGGCCGGACGTTCTTCCGCCTGCTGCGACACACCACGTGCCCGAATCCATCGGCTCGACGGCTGCCTGCGCTCGTGCAGGTTGTCGGCCGCAGCCGCGAAACGCAAGGAAGTGTCACCGATGAACACGCTGGACTTCGTCGATCAGGCGTCGCTGCGCGACGACATCCCGACCTTCAGCCCCGGCGACACCGTGAATGTTCACGTGAAGGTCATCGAAGGCAACAAGTCGCGCATCCAGGTCTTCAAGGGCGTCGTTATCCGCCGTTCCGGCGGCGGCATCCGGGAGACCTTCACCGTGCGCAAGGAGAGCTACGGCGTCGGTGTCGAGCGCACGTTCCCGGTGCACTCGCCCAACATCGACCACATCGAGGTCCTGACCCGCGGTGACGTCCGTCGCGCCAAGCTGTACTACCTGCGCGAGCTGCGTGGCAAGAAGGCCAAGATCAAGGAAAAGCGCTGAGCTTCCCAGCTCCGGGCTTTCCGCATGACGCAGAGCAGCCGGTTCGGCTGGCTACGCTGATCACGTGACCGACACAGCAGACTCGGCCGACTCCTCGTCGGAGCAGTCCACCCAGACGGACCCGCACGAGGATCCTGAGCAGGGCGGCAAGAAGCGCTCAGCCCTGCGTGAGGGCGTCATCCTGGTCGCTATCGCGTTGGTTCTCTACTACGTGATGCTCACCTTCGTGGCGCGTCCGTACCTGATTCCGTCGGAATCCATGGAGCCGACCTTGCACGGCTGCAATGGCTGCACGGGGGACCGGATCATGGTGGACAAGGTCACCTACCGGTTCACCGAGCCCTCGCCGGGTGATGTCATCGTGTTCAAGGGCCCGCCGAACTGGAATGTCGGCTACAAGTCGATCCGCTCGGACAACCCCGCGATCCGCACGGTGCAGGATGCGCTCTCCTTCATCGGCTTCGTCCCTCCCGATGAGAACGATCTGGTCAAACGCGTCATCGCCGTCGGTGGGCAGACGGTGCAGTGCCGGGCCGACACTGGCCTGACGGTGGATGGCAAGCCGCTCAAGGAGCCTTACCTCAACGCGCAGACCATGATGGCCGACCCGTTGGTCTACCCCTGCCTGGGCAACGAATTCGGCCCGGTCAAGGTCCCCGACGGCCGGTTGTGGGTGATGGGTGACAACCGCACCCATTCGGCCGACTCCCGCGCCCACTGCACCAGCACGCCCGCCGACGCCCAGAAGGGCATCCTGTGCACGGGTGACCCGATGGCCGGCACGGTCCCGGTGAGCAATGTCATCGGCAAGGCGCGCTTCATCGCGTGGCCGCCGTCCCGGTGGGGTGGTGTGTCCTCGTTCGACCCGCAGCAGGGCTGATCGGTGGCCGCGATGACGTGGCCGCCCCGCACGGTCATCCGCAAGTCGTCGGGACTGCGCACGCTGGAATCCGCGCTGTATCGCAGCGGCCTTGGACCGGTGGCCGGTGTCGACGAGGTGGGTCGTGGTGCCTGTGCCGGGCCACTGGTGGTCGCAGCCTGTGTGCTCGGGCCGAATCGGCTGGAGAGCCTGGCCGCCCTCGACGATTCCAAGAAGCTCACCGAGAAGGCCCGCGAGGAGCTGTTCCCGGTGATCAAGCGCTATGCGTTGGCCTACCACATCGTGTTCATCCCGGCTGCCGAGGTCGATCGCCGTGGTGTGCACGTGGCCAATATCGAAGGTATGCGCCGGGCGGTCGCTGGACTGCCGCTGCGGCCGGGTTATGTCCTGTCGGACGGGTTCCGGGTGCCCGGCCTGCCGATGCCGTCGTTGCCGGTGGTCAGTGGTGACGCGGCGGCGGCCTGTATCGCGGCGGCCAGCGTGCTGGCCAAAGTCAGCAGGGATCGGCTGATGGTGGCGATGGAAACCGACCATCCGGGCTATGGTTTCGCCGAGCACAAGGGGTACAGCACAGCGGCGCACAGCGCGGCCCTTGCCGCGTTGGGACCATGTCGTGAGCACCGGTACTCCTTCATCAACGTCCGGCGGGTCGCGGGCGGCGGTACCGATGTGGTGGCGCAGTGCGCACCGGCGCAGCGCGCCGAACAAGGGTGAGACAAGATGGACTCCGACGACGAGCAGACAAGAGGACCGCTGAGCCGATGAGCGCCGAAGATCTCGAGAAGTACGAAACCGAGATGGAACTCTCGTTGTACCGCGAATACAAGGACATCGTGGGGCAGTTCAGCTACGTGGTAGAAACGGAGCGACGTTTCTATCTAGCAAACAGCGTGGAGATGGTCCCGCGGAACGCTGACGGCGAGGTCTACTTCGAATTGCGGCTCACCGACGCCTGGGTGTGGGACATGTACCGACCGGCCCGATTCGTGAAACAAGTGCGTGTTATCACTTTCAAAGATGTGAACATCGAGGAAGTGGAGAAGCCGGAGCTCCGTCTTCCCGAGTGACCTCATCCCTCGAGTGACTTTGTGCCCCTCTTTCTTTGCGTGTGGCCCTAAACCCCAGCAACTGTTTTCGGGCTGAGCTAATGTCGGCCTGAGCTACACCGCGGGGGTGCGCTGGGGCTTTGGTCGGGGGGACCATGAAGCACGCTAGCTATGTCGGCAGGGTCGGGGCACTGGCGGTCGCGTTGGGTGTCGGCGGCGCCATGGCCGGGGGTATCGCGATCGCGGAGGCCAGTCCGTCGTCGGACGGCTCGTCAGCGAGCGCCGGGACCTCCGGTAGCGCAACAGCCCATGGCAAACCTGCTCCGCGGTCTGCCGCGGCCCGCGGCCAGTCGAGCGCGGGCCCACGCCGACCGGTCGCGGTTCAGATTCCCGTCCCCACCGCGGCCACGTCAGTGCCCCGCCCATCGGCAGCCGTCGGCCGCAGCCGCGTCCTCGACATCCCGGCAGGCCCGGCTCCGGCGGCTGCGACCGTCTCTGGACCGGCCGCGGCGTCCAACGCCGCCACGTCCGCACAAACCACGACTACCGACTCCGGTATCATGGGCTGGTTCCGGCGTGCGTTCTTCAATTCCACGCCGGTCCTGACACCGCAGGCGGTACCGGTGACCTTGGCCGCGGGGCAGACCAGTCAGCCGTTCACCCTCGCGGGTACCGACGCGGACGGCGACACTCTGAGCTACTCGGTGGCCAATGCGGGGACGGGCATCTCGGGGGGCACCCTGGTGACCTCGGGCGGTACCGCGACCTACACCCCGCCGTCGTCGTGGGACGGGCTGACGTCCTACGAGGACACGTTCACCGTGACCGCGTCGGACGCCGGCAACGGCTTCCAGATCCATGGGTTGTCCGGTCTGCTGAGCATGCTGACCTTCGGCTTGCTCGGCAGTTCCGGCCAGACGGCCACCAGCACTGTCACCGTTCACGTCACGCCTGTCACCTCCGCCAACGGCAATCCCGTCCCGTCCGACGTGGTCGGTCTGCCCGGCGAGCCGTTCAGCACGTCGGTGACCGGGTCGGGTGGGGTGATCTACCAGACCAGCGTCAGCGGCACTGCCGCCACCGGCTACCGGACCTATGTGACGATCGTCCGGCCGAACGGCACATCGACGACGGTCAGTCAGGCCGGCCAGGCCTACACCGGCGTGGTCGTCGCCGCCAATGGCACTGCCTACCAGATCAGTTCGTCAGGTGGTCCAGGCAGCATCGACTACAGCGCCGACACCACGGTGCTGCGGGCCGTGCGACCGGACGGCACCGTCGTCGACTACACCCAGCCCGGCGTCATCGGCAGCGGCAGCACTGTGGTGATCGGCCCGGACGGCAGCATCTACGCCACCAGTACCGCCGGCAGCGCCAACCCCGGCTACACGACCGTGGTGCGTACCGTTCGCGCCGACGGCACCACGACCACCCACACCCAGCAGGGCGAGGCAGCCGGTCCCATCGTGGTGGGTGCCGACGGCACCGCTTACCAGACCAGCTTCGTCTACGGCACGAACATGCAGAAGTCGACGGTGGTGGACGTGCTGCTGCCCGGCGGCTCGACTCGCGAGTACACCATGGCCGGTCTGCCGGACGGGCCCGTCGTCGTCAGATCCGGCGGGATCGCTTACCAGACAGCATCTTTGTGGAATGAGAGCGCGGGAAGCTTCACCACCACGATCACCGCCATCCGGCCGGACGGAACATCCAGTGTGCGGACAGGCGTCTTCGGGGTGCGACCCACGACCGTCATCGCCGGCGACGGCACCGCCTACCAGACCACGGCCAGCAACGGGACGACGGTGACGGTGGTAGCGCCCGGCGGCACCCGGGTGAGCAAGTCCTGGACCGGAGCTCCCGTGGGTGGAGTCGTGATCGGCAACGACGGCTACGCCTACCAGGCCTCGGTTTCCAACGGGAAGACCACGGTGACGGTGGTACGCCCGGATGGCAACGTTGCGCTGAGTCGCGTGCAAAATGGTTCGCCGGTAACAGGTCTCGTCTTGGGTGGCGACGGAAGCGTTTATGCAGCCAGCTACGACTCGGTGGCCGGTACCACCCTGGTCAACCAGTTCAGGCCCGACGGCAGCGTGCTGAGTCGCAGCCAGTCCGGCCAGCCGGTGGGTGGCCTGGTGGTGCTTGCCGACGGGCGGGTGTATCAGACCACCGTCACAGGCAACGCGCAGAGCGGATACACCACGTTGACCCGTGCCTGGGGGGCCGACGGCACGGTGACCGACCGCACGCAGTCCGGCCAGGCGGTCGGTGGGGTGGTCGTCGCTGCCGACGGCACGATCTATCAGACGAGCTCGGGGGTCAACAGCAGCGGTGTCGCCACCGCTGTGGTCACGGTGGTGGCGACCGACGGCACGACGGTGCGGCACACCATGGCGGGCCTGCCGTCCGGTGCGGTGACGATCGGTACCGACGGGACGGCCTACGTGACGACCTCCACGGGAGTGTGGCGGGTCGACACCCAGCCAGCGAGCACTGAAACCGTCACGGACAGAGGGCCATTGGCCGTGCCGGCCGGAGCGGTCGACGCCACTGCCGCCCTGCAGGCGATCCTGGACGCGGCCGCACCCGGTAGCACCCTCCGGCTGCAGCGGGGCCGCACCTACAACGTTGCGGGGATCCTGTATCTGCGCAACGCGTCGGTGACCGTCGACGGCAACGGTGCGACCATCAACTCGACCAACGATGCGACCTCGTCGGTCCAGATCACGGCCAATGGTGTCACTTTGCAAAACGTCAACCTGACGGCGGCCACCGAAGGTTTGCGCTACGGCACCCTCGAACAGCAGAAGCTGGTCGTCAGTGGCGATCACGACACCGTCCGCAACGTCAGTGTGACCGGCTCGGCCGCTGCGGGGATATTCGCTTACGGTGCAGGCAATTTCACCCTTGATCACGATACGGTGCGCTACACCCGGGCCGACGGGATCCATATGACCGGCGGTAGCCACGACGGTACCGTCATCAATCCGTCGACCGCATGGACCGAGGACGACGGTGTCGCGGTGGTGTCCTACACGGGCGAGCCCATCTCGCAGAACATCGTGATCACCAATCCCGTGATCAAGGGATCCGACGGTCGTGGCATCGCCGTGGTAGGTGGTAACAACGTCACCTTCTCCAACATCTATGTGTGGCGCAGTCGGGCGGCCGCGGTGTACGTCGCTGCCGAGGGAGCGCCGTGGTACTCCCAGTCGGTGTCGAACGTGACGATCAAGGGCGGCTCGCTGGTGGAGACCGCTACGAGCACCGACGTCGTCCAGGGCGCGATCCTGGTGTATTCGGGCAGTACGTCCGCCACGGTCAGCACGGTCACGATCTCCGACCTGACGGTCACCGGGACCCCGCAGTACGCCGGGCGTTCCACCGGCATCATCCAGGACTCGGGAGCCGGGCGGATCTCCGGCGTGGTGCTCAAGAACATCGCGCTGGCCGACACGGCGCTGCCGGTGTTCGCCACCAACGCGCCGTCGAGCAGCTACACCGCGACCGGGTTCACCCTCAACGGTCAGCCGGTCACCGTGCCCTGAGCCTGTGGACGAACCGGCGTCTGTGGATAACTCGCCCGTTCGGCCAGTTCGTCGCTGCGACGCGGTGCCGGCCTGTCGGGTGATTGGCAGATGCTCCAGTCATGACAACGTTGACGCGTGGCCAGTTGGGCGCACTGGGCGAAGAGCGCGCGGTCGAGCATCTGAGGGCGCGCGGGCTGCGCATCCTGGCCCGCAACTGGCGTTGCCGATACGGCGAACTCGACGTGATCGCCGCGGACGCTGCGGGCACGGTGGTCTTCGTCGAGGTGAAGACCCGCTCGGGAGACGGGTTCGGTGGCTTGGCCCAGGCCGTGACACCACAGAAGGTGCGCCGGTTGCGGCGGCTCGCCGGGCTCTGGCTGGCCGAGCAGGACCAGCGCTGGGCGGCGGTGCGCATCGATGTGATCGGCGTACGCGTCGGTAGGCAGCGTGAGCCGGAGGTCTTCCACCTCGAGGGGGTCGGCTGATGGCGCTGGGGCGAGCGTATTCGGTAGCCGTGCGCGGGCTGGATGGGGTGATCGTGGAGATCGAAGCCGACATCACCTCGGGTCTGCCCGGTGTGCATCTGGTGGGCCTACCCGATGCCGCGTTGCAGGAGTCTCGCGATCGGGTGCGGGCGGCCATCACCAACTGCGGCAACACCTGGCCGATGTCGCGGTTGACACTGGCGTTGTCGCCGGCCACGTTGCCCAAGACCGGATCGTTGTACGACATCGCGATCGCGGCCGCCGTCCTGTCGGCGAGCGGCCGTAAACCCTGGGATCGGTTGGAGAAGACGGTGTTGATGGGGGAGCTGGCCCTCGACGGCCGGGTCCGTCCGGTGCGTGGGGTGCTACCGGCGGTGCTGTCGGCCAAGCAACAGGGCTGGCAGGCGGTGGTGGTGCCGGTGGCCAATCTCGCCGAGGCCTGTCTGGTCGACGGCATCGAGGTCCTCGGCGTCCGCACGCTGCGCCACCTGCAGGCCTGGCTCGCCGGTTTCGGAACGCTCGAGGCGCGTATCACCGCGCCACGGACACCGCCGGAGCAGATCGTCGATCTGGCTGACGTGGTGGGGCAGAGCCATGCCCGATTCGCCGTGGAGGTGGCGGCCGCCGGAGCCCACCATCTCTCCTTGACCGGGCCGCCCGGTGTGGGGAAAACAATGCTCGCCCAACGCCTTCCGTATCTCCTGCCAGAGCTGAGCGAACCCGAGTCGCTGGAGGTGACTGCCATCCATTCGGTGGCGGGGACGTTGTCGGACGACACCCCGCTGATCACCCGGCCACCGTTCATCGCCCCGCATCACTCGTCCACCGTCGCGGCACTGGTCGGCGGCGGCTCGGGGATGGCGCGTCCCGGTGCCGTCAGCCGAGCCCACCGTGGCGTGCTGTTCCTCGACGAGTGTGCTGAGATCCGGATCAGTGTGCTCGAAGCGCTTCGAACGCCGTTGGAAGACGGTGAGATCCGGTTGGCACGCAGGGACGGGGTGGCCTGTTATCCCGCGCGCTTCCAGCTCGTGATGGCGGCCAATCCGTGCGCGTGCGCACCCGCCGACCCCAATGACTGCCTCTGTTCGCCGGTGCAGAAGCGCCGATACCTCGGCAAGCTGTCCGGCCCGCTGATGGATCGGGTTGACCTGCGGGTCCAGATGCACATGGTGCGGGCCGGTGCCTTCACCTCCGAGGCGGCCGAGAACTCAGAGACGGTCCGGCACCGGGTCGCGCAGGCGCGCGCCGCCGCCGCGGCCCGGTGGCAGCGATACGGGTTCACCACCAACGCCGAGGTCACCGGGTCGGTGTTGCGTCGGCAGTTCCGCCTTTCGACTGGGGCGATGGCACCGCTGAAGACAGCTCTCGAGCGCGGCGTTCTCAGTATCCGCGGGGTGGACCGTTCGCTGCGGGTCGCGTGGACATTGTCCGATCTGGCCGGTCGCACCATGCCCAGCGCCGACGATGTGGCCGTGGCGTTGAGTTTCCGGCAGGGCGAGGTCATCCCGTGAGCGATGAGCAAACCCTTCGTGCCTGGGCGTACTTGTCGCGGGTGGTCGAGCCGCCCTGCGCTGAGCTCGCCGCGCTGGTCGGCACTGTCGGGCCGGTGGAGACCGCCGACCGGATCCGGCGCGGCGCGGTGCATCCCGCGCTCGTCGACCGGACCCTGGCACGACGGGAGAACGACTGTGCCCGTGATGATCTCGATCTTGTACATAAGCGGGGAGGCCGATTGATCACTCCCGACGATGCGGAGTGGCCCAGGTTGTCACTCGTCTCGTTCGGAGGTTGTACTGTCCGCGGCAAACCCCAGGGGCTTCCACCGCTGGCCTTGTGGGCGATCGGTCCCGCGCGCCTGGACGATCTCACGGATCGGGCAGCCGCACTGGTGGGTACCCGGGCGGCGTCCGGCTACGGCGAGCATGTGGCCGCCGATCTGGCCGCCGGGTTGGCCGAGCGCGAGGTCGCCGTGGTGTCCGGCGGGGCCTACGGCATCGACGGGGTGGCACATCGCGCTGCGTTGTCAGCGGAGGGGACGACGGTGGCCGTACTCGCCGGGGGCATCGATATCCTCTATCCCGCAGGGCATTCGGGATTGCTGCACCGCATCGGTAAGAGCGGACTGCTGCTCAGCGAGTACCCACCCGGGGTGCGCCCGGCCCGTCATCGCTTCCTGACCCGCAACCGTTTGGTGGCCGCGCTGTCCTCGGCCACGGTCGTCGTCGAGGCCGGGGTGCGCAGTGGGGCAGCCAATACTGCGGCGTGGGCGCGCGCGTTGGGCCGGGTGGTGGGCGCGGTGCCCGGCCCGGTGACCTCGGCGGCGTCGACCGGCTGCCACCTTCTGTTGCGCACCGGTGCCGAGGTGATCACCCGGGCCGAAGACGTGATCGAACTGGTCGGGCGCTGCGGCGAATTGGCTGCCGAGGAGGCTCGTCCATCCGGCCCGTTGGACGGGCTCACCGATATACAGCGGCAGGTGTACGAGGCACTTCCGGCGCGCGGATTGCGAACTGCCGACGAGATCGCCGTCGCCTCCGGTCTGCCACCCACCGCGGTATTGGGGCCGCTGGCCATGCTCGAGCTCGCCGGTCTCGTTCGCCGTGACGAGGGCTGCTGGCGGCTGGTGCGCTCGGCGGCGGCCAAGCGGTGACGATTCCTCGGCACGAGGCCGCCGATACCCGCTGGCGGAGAGAGGATTTCAGGCTTCCTGCGGTGCGGGCACCAGTCTCTGATCGAACTGCGCGGCCAGCAGCCCGATATCCCAGTAGTCGCGGTGACTGGTCAGCTTGCCATCGGCGTCGTATCGGCACGCCGCGATGCCCGTGACGGAGAAGTCTCTGCCCGTGGCGTCGATGTATGCGCCGCCCGGCAGTCGTAGTGGACCGCCGATCGAACCGCTCCAGGTCCACTCGTAGTAAGCACGGCCGTCGGACACCGCGGGTTCGCGGAACACGATCAGCGAATCGGGGGAGAACTTGAGCATCCACCGGTGGAATCGCTGGATCCCGTCACGGCCCGCGTAGGTCGCGTCCATCGCCACGTCGGTGTAACTGCCCTGCTCGGCGAAGAACTCACAGAGCAGCTCGGGGTCGGTGGTCCAGGCATCGCCGTATGCTGCCGCGAAGCCCGGATCGGCCGGATGGGGTGTCTGCGCTGACATGGCACTCCTTGAGGAGACGGGTTTCACGAGGGCATGGCGACCACGGGTTGTGATCGGGGGTGGTGATCACGGCATGGTGTAGCCGCCGCTGACCGAGATCATCTGGCCGGTCACCTGGCTTGCCGCGCGTGCCGAGGAGAACCACAGCACGGCTCGCGCCACGTCGACCGCGGTGGTCAGGGTTCGGGTCGGGGTGTCCTTGAGCATGAAGTCAATCTGCTTGGGGTTGAACACTTCGTCCTCGCCGACAGCCCACAGGCTCGATGCGCCGACAGCGTCGGGACTCTCCGGCATCACCAGGCCCGGGCAGACGATGTTGGAACGGATGCCGTGCCGGCCGTGCTCGCGCGCCGTGGTGCGGGCGAAAGCCACCATGGCCGCCTTGGAGGCGCCATAGATGCCTTGACGGATCTGCCCGAACGCGGCGTCGCTGGCGATGAAGACCAGCGCTCCGACGCCGGCTTCCTTCATCGGCCCGATGGCGGCCTGGGTCATGGCGACCGCGCTGAAGAAGTTCACCTCGATGGTGCGCCGCCACTTGTCGCGGTCGGTATCGGTGGCCACGAATCCCGGGACGCTCCAGCCCGCGTTGTTGACCACGACGTCCACGCCGCCCCAGTTGTCGAGCGCGGTACCGATGGTCTTCTCGGCGCCTCCCGCAACGGTGAGATCGGCGATGGCCAGTTCGACCGCGCCGGCCCCGAGCCGGAGAGCTTCCTCGCGCACCTTGGTGGCCTGGGGTTCGTCGATGTCGTTCAGGACGATTCGCGCACCTTCGGCCGCGAATTCGTGGACGATGCCGCGGCCGATGTTGGACGCGCCGCCGGTGACGATGACGCGGGCGTTGGCCAGTCCGAGATCCATGGTGATCCTTCCTCGTCGGGGCTCCTTGTCCCGCTCGACCCCAGTGATTTAACCTAGATTAGAAATATCGATTAGATTTGTCTACGAGCAACGGTGCGAGGGAGTCCAGGATGGAAAAGCTGCTGCACGACAAGGTGGCAGTTGTCACCGGTGCCGCGCAGGGAATCGGTCTGGAAATCGCCCGAACCCTCCATCATCACGGCGCCCGGGTGGTGCTCGCCGACCTCGACGAAGAAGCGACCGTACGGGCTGCCGAGCAGATCGGCGGCCCGGCGGGCGGATGCAGCGGCGCAGTCTGCAACGTGACCTCCGAAGAGCAGATGCAGGCGTTGGTGGCCGACACCGTCGACACCTACGGACGCCTCGACCTGTTCGTCAACAACGCCGGCATCACCCGGGATGCTTCGCTGAAGAAGATGCAGGTGTCCGATTTCGACGCCGTCATCACCGTGCACCTGCGGGGCACCTGGCTGGGTATCCGGGAAGCCAGTGCGGTCATGCGGGAACAGAAGTCCGGCAGCATCGTGAACATCTCCTCGCTGTCGGGTAAGGCGGGTAACCCCGGCCAGACCAACTACAGCGCGGCCAAGGCGGGCATCGTCGGACTCACCAAGGCCGCGGCGAAAGAGGTCGCCCACCACAACGTGCGCATCAATGCCGTGCAACCCGGCCTGATCCGCACCCCGATGACGGCAGCCATGCCGCCGGAGATCTTCGCCCAGCGCGAGGCCGACGTGCCGATGAAGCGGGCGGGTGAACCGAGCGAGGTCGCCGGTGCCGTGGTGTTCCTGGGCTCGGAGCTATCGAGCTACATCACCGGAACAGTCATCGAGGTTGGCGGCGGGAGGTACATGTGAGTCCCGTCCTGACCGAGATCACGGGCGCGATCGGGCGGATCACGCTCAATCGTCCGGACAAGATGAACGCCATCAGTGTCGATCTCGCCGAGGCGCTCGGCGCGGCGATCGATGAGCTGGGCCACCGCGACGACCTCAACGTCATCGTGATCCGCGGCGCGGCAGGCAACTTCTGCGCGGGCGGCGACTTCGACGAGGTGCAGCGGTTGCGAGCAGCCGGTCCGGATCAGCTGCGGATCCTGTTCACGGCGTTCAAGGCGGCCTGCGCCGCGGTCAGTCGTACCGACATCCCGGTCGTCGCCGCGGTGCAGGGCGTCGCCGCTGCCGGTGGCTTCGAACTGATGCAAGCCGTCGACATCGTCCTAGTGTCCGAGTCGGCACGCATCGCCGACAACCACATCAACTTCGGGATGATCCCCGGCGGCGGCAGTACCGCGCGGTTGCCCCGCATCGTCGGTCGCCAGCAGGCGCTGACCGTGCTGCTCTCCGGCGACAAGCTGCGCGGCCCGGACGCCCTGCGGCTGGGGCTGGCCCAACAGTGCTATCCCGGCGAGGAATTCGACGAGTCGGTGGAGGCCTTCCTGCAGCGGCTCGCCAGTCGCGACCGCTCCGCGGTGACCGCCATCAAGCGTCTGGTCAACACCGGACTCGACAACGACCTGCAGACCGCCATCGACGACGAGACCGATGCCGTGGTCGCCCGGATCTGCGGCGACGCCGGTCAGGCCGGGGTGTCGGCATTCAAGAACAGAGAGGCCACCGCATGACCGTGACCACCGAGCCTGCCGTATTGCGCGAGGTGGCGCCCAACGGCGTCGCCAGCATCCGGCTGAACCGCCCCGAGACCTCCAACGGGCTCAACGTCGAGACGCTCAAGGCGCTGCACGACGCCGTGCTGACCTGCCACGCCGACCCTGAGGTGAAGGTGGTCGTCCTGACCGGGGCGGGACGCAACTTCTGCGCCGGCGGCGACGTGAAGACCTTCGAGTCCAAGGGCGAGAAGCTCCCGGACTATCTGCGGGAAGCCACCGCATGGTTGCAGCTCGCGACGTCCGCACTCATCCAGTTGCGTGTCCCGGTCGTCACCGCGGTGCAGGGCTTCGCCGCCGGGGGCGGCGGGCTCGGCCTGGTCTGCGCATCCGACATCGTGGTCGCCGCGCAGTCGGCCAAGTTCTTCTCCGGCGCGGTCCGGGTCGGCATGGCGCCGGATGGCGGATCCTCGGTGACGCTGGCCCAATTGGTGGGCTTGCGCCAGGCGCTGCGGATCCTGCTGACCAACCCGACCATCACCGCCGACGAGGCGGTCGGCATCGGTCTGATCACCGAAGTCGTGGCCGATGAGGATCTGCAGACTCGCGTCCAGACAATCGCCACCGAGCTGTCGGCGATGCCCACCCGCGCGTTGTCGGCGACCAAACGCCTGGTGTGGTCGGGGGTGGGCGCCTCCATCGAGGAACGGCTGCCCGAGGAGTCCCGCACCGTCTCGGAGCTCTCCGGAACCGAGGACGCCCTGGAAGGTCTGCGCGCGGTCATCGAGCGCCGCCCGGCGAAGTTCACCGGCCGATGAACGTCCTCATCGACGACGACGGCGCGGTCCGGACGATCACGCTCCATCGACCGCAGGTCCGCAACGCGATCGACATCCCGCTGCGGCTGGAATTGGCCGATGCGCTCGAGGCGGCCGACGCCGACGACTCGGTGCGAGTCATCATTCTCACCGGCTCCGGGTCGACGTTCTGTTCCGGCGGTGACATCTCGACGATGCGGGTGATGGGCGAGACCGAGGCCATGGAACGCGCGCAGCTCGCGCAGCGGGTGATCCGGGCTATCTGGAATACCCCGAAGCCCGTCATCGCGGCGGTCGAGGGGGCCGCGTTCGGCGCCGGTGCGGCACTGGCGGCAGCCTGTGATCGGGTGATCGCGGGTCGTGATACCCGGTTTGCCACCACGTTCACCAATGTCGGGCTGGCCGGCGATATGGGCACCTTCGCCTCGCTTCCCCGCCGGGTGGGCGTGGCGCGGACTCGCCAGATGCTGCTGCTTCCCGAACCGTTCACCGCCGAGGCGGCCGAGCAGTGGGGCCTCGTCGATGCCACCACCGAACCGGGCGGTGCGCTTGCGGCGGCTCGCGCGGACGCGGCACGACTCGCTGCCGGGCCCGCCCAGGCCTACGCAACGATCAAGGCCTTGTTGGCACTGACGCCCACACTGCCCCCGCTCGAGGTTCTCGACATCGAGGCGGCCCATCAGGCAAAGCTTTTCGGCAGTAGCGACTTCGCTGAAGGTGTCGCTGCTTTCGCCGAGAAACGTCGACCGTCCTTTCGCACACGACAAGGAGTACGCGGATGACCTCAGTCATCGATCCCTCAGCTGGCACCGGTAGCCGATTCGACCGGCTGATCCAGCCGAACAGGGTGCATGGCAGCCTCTACACCAGCTCCGACATCTTCGCCGAGGAACTGGAGAAGATCTGGTACCGCACCTGGGTGTTCGTCGGCCACGAGAGCGAGGTCGCCCACCCCAACGACTACGTGCGCAAGAAACTCGGTACCCAGGACGTCATCATGACCCGCGACCGCGACGGCGAGTTGCATCTGCTGCTCAACCGGTGCGCCCACCGTGGCAGTCAGGTCTGCGACGACGCCAAGGGCAACTCGAGCACCTTCCGGTGCCCCTACCACGGCTGGACGTTCCGGAACACCGGCGACCTCGTCGGCTTCCCGTTCTTCAAGGGCTACGGTGAGCGCAAGCTCGACATGCCGATGGGTCGGGTGCCCCGGGTCGACACCTACGGTGGCTTCGTCTTCGGCAGCTTCGCCACCGATGGACCGTCCTTGGTGGAGCATCTCGGTGCCGCTGCCGGCGAGATCGACCGGTTGACCCGGCTGTCGCCGGAGGGCAAGGTCGAGCTGACTGCCGGATGGTTGCAGCACAAGACGCGCGCCAACTGGAAACTGGTCGCCGAGAACGAAACTGACGGCTACCACCCGCAATTCGTCCACGGCTCGATCTTCGGGGTCACCGGCAGCACCATCGCCCCGCTCTACAGCGACAGTTCCACCGCTGTGACCCGTGACCTCGGCAACGGCCACAGTGAGAACGACCTGCGTCCGGAGTTCCGCAAGTTCGCCCAGCCGATGCGCTGGTTCGGCACGACCGAATCCCGGGTGCCGGACTATGTGGCGGCGATGCGCGCCAAGCACGGTGCCGAGGCCGAGCAGATCCTCGTCGAGGGTGCTCCGCACGTGATGATCTTCCCCAATCTGTTCATCGCCGAGATCCAGGTGATCTGCTTCCAGCCCGTTGCCGCCGACGAGTGCACGCAGTACGCAACCGCCGTCCAGCTGGCCGGTGCCCCGGAACTCAACCGGCGCATGGTGTCTCAGTGCATCGGTTCGGTCGGGCCGGCCGGGATGCTGCTCGCCGACGACACCGAGATGTACGAGCGCAATCAGGAAGGCATCGCGGCACGAAACCCGGAGTGGCTCGACGTGCGCCGGGGACTGAATCGGGAAACCGTCGATGACAACGGCTTCACGATCGGCACCAACACCGACGAGACCGGTATGCGCGCCTTCTGGTCGCAGTACAAGTCGCTGATGGAAAAGGACTGAGCACGTGACAACCTCGATCAGCGAGTCCGCTGAATCCACTTGTATCCCAGCCGAGTTCGATCGCTTCGCCGTCGAGCAGTTCCTGTATCGGGAAGCGCGGCTGGCCGACGAGAACGACTACGACGCCTGGGAGGCGTTGTGGACCGACGATGCCCTGTACTGGGTACCCGCCGACGTCAAGGATTACGACCCGCTGCGTCAGATGTCGGTGATCTATGACAACCGCAGCCGCATCTCGACCCGGCTCAAGCAGGTCCTCACAGGTCGCCGTTACGCGCAGGCGCCGGCCTCGGTACTGCGCCGGCTCATCTCGAACATCGAATTCCTCGGTGCGCGGCCGAATTCCGAAGGTTCGGCGGACCTGGAAGTCGGGGCGAACTTCATCGCAGTCGAATCCCGAGCGCGGGGCAACCATGTGTGGGCCGGCCGGACCACCTATCGGTTGCGCCTTGTCGGCGGTGAGCTCCGACTGGCCTACAAGAAGGTGCAGCTCGTCGATGCGGACAAGGCGATCCCGTCGCTGAGTTTCCTGATCTGAGGCGGTGATGGGAATCGAATTCGACGATTCGGCAGCGGCGGCCATCCCGGGTGTCGGAGCAGTGATCGGGAGCGAGTTCGCCGAGGTGGCGGTCAGTGTCGACACCGAGGCGAATTCGCCGCGCCTGCGGGTCGAGGATCTGCGCACCGGCCGGGTGCGCTTCCTGGACGCCCTGGAGCTGGAGACCATCGTGTGGTTGTCCGAGGAGAAGCTGACCGCGTTGCTCGATCCGTCGGCCGATCGTTGGCGGGGTGACCGATGAGGCGCGCAGCGATCGTGGCCCCGGTCCGGACCCCGGTCGGCACGTTCGGTGGCAGTCTGCGACCTTTACGCGCCGAGGATCTGGCCGCCCGGGTGCTCACCGCGCTGGTCGACCGCAGCGGGGTTGATCCCGAGGTCATCGAGGACGTCGTGATGGCCCAGTCCTACTCCAACTCCGAGGCGCCGTGCATCGGGCGTTGGGCCGCGCTGCACGCTGGGCTTCCGATCACCGTGTCCGGCTTGCAGATCGACCGCCGCTGTGGCGGTGGACTGCAGGCGGTGATCACCGCGGCGATGACGGTGCAGACCGGCGCGGCCGATGTCGTCATTGCCGGTGGGGTGGAATCGATGAGCAACATCGAGCACTACACCACTACCGCACGGTGGGGGGCGCGGTCGGGGAACCAGATGCTCTACGACCGGTTGGACCGCGGCCGGCAGATGTCGCAACCGGTGTGGCGGTTCGGCGAGATCAGCGGAATGATCGAGACCGCCGAGAATCTGGCCGCCGACTACGGCATCGACCGGGCCGCCGCCGACGAATTCGCTGCCCGCAGCCACCGACTGGCCGCCGCCGCGCAGAGCGCGGGCCGGTTCGACGAGGAGATGATCGCCGTCGAGGTGCCGGTCCGGCGCGGCGATCCGGTGCAGGTCGGCAAGGACGAGGGCGTTCGCCCCGATACCACCGTGGAGAGCCTGGCACGCCTGCGCACCGTCCAGGCCGGCGGAACCGTGACGGCCGGTAACTCCAGCCAGCAGAATGACGCTGCCGCAGCATGTTTGGTGGTCGCCGAAGACCGCCTCGACGAGTTGGGCCTGGAACCGATCGGCTTCCTGGAGGGCTGGGCGGCGGTCGGCTGCGAGCCCTCCCGGATGGGGATCGGACCGGTGGGCGCGGTGCAGAAACTGTTCGCGCGCAACGGCCTGACGTTCGACCAGATGGATCTCATCGAGATCAACGAGGCGTTCGCCGTCCAGGTCCTCGCGGTCCTCGCCGGCTGGGGTCTGACCATGGACGATGTCGAGGATCGGCTCAACGTCAACGGCTCGGGCATCTCGCTCGGACATCCGATCGGGGCCACCGGTGTGCGCATCCTGGCCACGATGATGTACGAGTTGCGCCGGCGCGGTGGGGGATTGGCGCTCGAGACTATGTGCATCGGCGGCGGACAAGGCATTGCCGCCGTGTTCAGGAGCGCGTCGTGACCTACGGCGTGCTCGGATATGCGAGCTACCTGCCCCGGCACCGGCTCGCCGCGGCCGATATCGGATTGCGGCGCGGCGATCGGGTGGTGGCGTCCTACGACGAGGACTCGACCACCATGGCGGTCAGTGCCGCCGGCCAGATCGTCGATCCGGCAACCCCCGTGGCGGCGCTGTATTTGGCGACGACCACACCGGCCTATGCCGACAAGACCAACGCCTGTGCGGTGCATGCCGCGCTCGGGCTGCCCCCGGGCGTATTGGCGGCCGATCTCGGCGGCACCGCCCGCAGCACTGTCGCCGGCCTGCGCGCCGCCGCCCTGACCGGGGGTGTGGTGGTGGCCGCCGACGTCCGGGTGGGTAAGCCCGGATCGGCGGATGAGAAGAGCGCTGGCGACGGTGCGGCCGCCCTGCTCTTCGGTGAGGGCGAACCCATCGCGGAGTTGCTGGCAGCCACCTCCATCACGGCGGAGTTCCTCGACCGCTGGCGGGATCCGTTGTCGCCCACCGGTGACCAGTGGGAGGAGCGGTTCGGCGCCGAGCGCTACAGCGCACTGATCCGTCAGGCAGCCCGCGAGGTGCTCGACGCCGCAGGGGTGGCCGATGCCGATCACGTGGTGGTCACCTGCCCGAACTCCGCCATCATCAAGCGCGCCGCCACCCTGGTCAAGGGCCAGAAGTCGGTGGCCAGCTCACCTGTCGGACATACCGGTGCGGCCGATCCCTTGATCGCGTTGGCCGGAGCCTTCGACACCGCAGGCGCCGGTGAGACGGTGCTGCTCCTGTCGGCTGTCGACGGTTGCGATGCGGTGTTGTTCCGCACCACCGCGGCCCTGCCCGGCGCCCGCCAGGACGTCGCACTGGCGGTGCAGCGGGAGACCGGTGCGGCGGTGCCGCATCTGACGTACCTGTCGTGGCGTGGTCTGGTCACGCTCGAGTCGCCCCGGCGGCCGGAGCCCGACCGCGCGGCGGCGCCGCCGGCGGCCCGCGCCGAGCGCTGGAAGTTCGGCTTCACCGGAACACGCTGCAACAACTGTGGTTTCACCCACCTTCCGCCGACGCGGGTGTGCCGGTCATGCCGTTCGATCGACGATATGAGCGACATCGCTGTCGCCCGGCTCGCCGGCACCGTCGTCACCTACACGGTAGATCGGTTGGCGTTCTCCCCGTCACCACCGATGGTGCAGGCCGTGATCGACATCGACGGCGGCGGCCGGTGCACCCTGGAGGTCGCCGACGCCCGTCCGGCGGACCTCGCGGTCGGCAGCCGGGTGCGGTTCTCATTCCGGCGGCTGTTCACCGCGGGTGGCATTCACGATTACTTCTGGAAGGCGGTGCAGGAGGATGCCGAGTAACGGGATCGCCGGCAAGGTCGCGGTCGTGGCCATGGGCTGCAGCGCATTCGGCGAACGGTGGAACGCCTCCACCGACGACCTCATCCTCGAGGCCTACCAGGAGTGCCTGGCATCGGTACCCACCGTCGACCGATCCGATGTGGACGCCTACTGGCTGGGGACGCTGAGCTCCGGCCTCGGCGGGCTCACGCTGAGCCGGGCGATCGGCAGCGATGACAAGCCGGTGACCCGGGTGGAGAACTTCTGTGCCACCGGTTCCGAGGCGTTCCGCAACGCCTGCTACGCGGTGGCGGCCGGGGCCTACGACATCGTGATGGCCGTCGGCGTGGAAAAACTCAAGGACTCCGGCTATTCGGGTCTGCTGCGGCAGGATCCCCCCGGTGACGGCACGGCGCCAGAGATCTCGATGACCGCACCGGCGGCGTTCTCACTGCTCGACCCGGCCTACTGTGACCGCTATGGTGTGCACCCCGACGAGATGCGTGCGGCGATGACGCACGTGGCGTGGAAGAATCACGACAACGGCACCCGCAATCCCAAAGCCCAATTCCGTTCACCGGTGGCGCGCGAGACCATCGAGAATGCGCCGAAGGTAGCGGGGCGGCTCGGTGTCTTCGACTGCTCGGGAGTCTCCGACGGCGCGGCGTGCGCACTGATCGTTTCCGCCGAGCGTGCCCATGAGTTCACCGATACCCCGATGTACGTGCAGGGTCTGTCGCTGGTGGCGGGTTCGGCTCGGGGCTACATGGACTCGGCCTACGACTACACCACATTCCCCGAAGTCGTGAAGGCGGCCAAGGACGCCTACGCGCAAGCCGGTATCGACCGGCCCGCCGAACAGCTGTCCTTGGCCGAGGTGCACGACTGCTTCACCCCGACCGAGATCGTGCTGATGGAGGACTTGGGCTTCGCCGAAACCGGACAGGCCTGGAAAGACGTTCTCGGTGGCGATTTCGACGCCGACGGTCGCCTGCCGGTCAACCCCGACGGCGGATTGAAGTCATTCGGGCACCCGGTCGGGGCCAGCGGACTGCGCATGCTCTACGAGGCCTGGCTGCAGTTCCGCGGGGAGGCCGGCCCGCGTCAACTCGACGACCCGCACACCGCGCTGACGCACAACCTCGGCGGACGCCCGGGCGGTTGCGTGTCCTTCGTGTCAGTGGTGTCCAAGCAACAACAGCGCCGCAGCTGAGCGGCAGGGATCGAGCCAATCGGTCCACCCACATAACAGTCCGATTCCCATCCGGGAAACGTGAAACAAAGGAGTAGCAGTGCCGGGTCTGGAAGACAAAGTCGTCATCGTGACGGGCGCCGGGGGCGGCCTGGGCCGTACCTACGCCCACTTCCTGGCGGCCAACGGCGCGCTGGTGGTCGTCAACGACCTCGGCGGTGCCCGAGACGGGTCGGGCGCCGGAACTCAGGCGGCCGACACCGTGGTCGCCGAGATTCGCAGCGCCGGTGGCCGGGCGGTGGCCAACTACGATTCGGTCGCCGAGGAGAGCGGCGCCGAGGCGATCGTGGCGACCGCACTCAACGAGTTCGGTGCCGTCCACGGTGTGGTCAGCAACGCCGGCATCCTGCGTGACGGTGCCTTCCACAAGATGACGCCGGAGAGCTGGGACGCCGTGCAGAAGGTGCACCTCTACGGCGGCTACAACGTGATCCGCGCCGCCTGGCCGCACTTCCGTGAGCAGAGCTTCGGCCGCATCGTCGTCGCCACCTCGACCAGTGGTCTGTACGGGAACTTCGGTCAGGCGAACTACGGCGCGGCCAAGGCCGGTCTGGTCGGCCTGATCAACACCCTGGCCATCGAGGGCGCGAAGTACTCGATCACCGCCAATGCCATCGCGCCGCTGGCCGCCACCCGGATGACCGCCGACATCGCACCGCAGGAGCTGCTGGACAAGCTCGACCCCGAGCTGGTGGCGCCCGCCGTCGGCTACCTGATGTCGGAGGAGAACACCGACACCGCATCGGTTTTCGTCGTCGGCGGCGGTCTGGTGCAGCGTGTCGCTCAGTTCCAGAACGAGGGCGTCACCTTCACCAAGCCCCCGACCCTGGCCGAGATCGGTACGCAGTGGTCGCAGATCAGCGACATGACCGGCGCGACACTCGGCCGCAACCCGGTCTGAGTATCCAGATGGGCGCCGTGTCGGAAACTCCGACGTTGGTGACGGCCTCGCGGCCCGCGGATCGGTCGGTGCCGTTGGTCGACCATACCGTCGGAGAGCTGCTGGAGCTGCGGGCAGCTGATCACCCGCAGCGCGAGGCGGTGGTCGGGGTCCGGCACGGTTCCGGTGCCCTCGAGCGGTTGACCTATGCGCAGCTCGCCGAGGAGGCGGGCCGGGTGGCGGCGGCGCTGAGCGCGCTCGTGGAACCGGGTGAGCCGGTGGCGTTGTGGGCGCCGAACGTCCTGGAATGGACCGTCATCCAGTACGGGGCCGCGTTATCCGGCGTGCTGCTGGTGGCGCTCAACCCAGTGCTGCGCGATGACGAGCTCGACTATGCGCTGCGGCACAGCGGGGCCCGGCTGCTGTTGCATGCCGACGTCAGCCGCGACTACCCGATGGAGGAGGTGGCCGCGCAGGTCTGCGCACAGATCCCTGGGGTCCGGCGGATCTCGTTGTCCGACAACGATCTCTGGATGTCGGCGGACTCCGTCTCCACTGGTCGCGCCCCGCACGATCCGGACGCTGCGGTCATGCTCCAGTACACGTCGGGCACAACCGGCCGGCCCAAGGGAGTGCTGCTGACGCACCGTGCTCTGGTCAATGTCGCCAAGCTCACGATGGAGGCCGGCGGGGTGGCGAACGGGGCGCGGTGTTTCAATCCGCTTCCGCTGTTCCACACCGCGGGGTGTGTGATCGGCACGCTCGGCCCGCTGTGGGTGGGCGGCACGGCGATCCTGTGCGAGCGATTCGGCGCGCAGACGGCTCTGCAGACATTGCACGACGAGCAGGTGTCGGTTCTCTTCTATGTCCCGGCGATCCTGCATGCACTGGTGGGTCAGCAACGCGTATCCGCCCTCCCTGCAGCACGATTGAGCGTGATCATGGGTGGGGCCTCACCGGTCCCCGCCGAGCTGATCGAAGCGGCCGCGGACCTTTTCGGGGCGAACGTCCTCAACCTCTACGGCCAGACCGAACTCGCACCGGTGCTGACGGTGACCCGGCCGACCGACAGCCACGGCGACCGGCTGACCACGGTGGGCCAACCGCTACCGCAGGTGGAGTGCAAAGTGATCGATCCCGATACCGGCGACACCGTCGGCACCGGGGAGGTCGGTGAGATCTGCGCTCGCGGCTACCAGCAGTTCGTTCAGTATCTGCACGATCCGGCGGCCACCGCCGCGGCGCTGGATTCGGAAGGTTTCGTCCGCACCGGTGACCTGGGTGCGATGGACGAGCGTGGCTACCTCACCGTCACCGGCAGGCTCAAGGAACTCATCATCCGCGGCGGCGAGAACATCGCCCCCGCCGAAGTCGAATCGGTGATCGCCGAGCACGAGCAGGTGGTAGAGGCGACGGCGATCGGCCTGCCCGACGAGCGGCTGGGCGAGGTCGTCGGGCTGGTCTGCCGCGTCACCGGCAGCGAACGGGATGCGCTGCGCCAGAGCCTCCTGGACCACGCGCGGAACCGGCTGCCGTCCTACAAGATCCCGGCGCGCTGGTTTGTCACCGAAGCGTTCCCGACGACACCCACGGGAAAGGTTCAGCGTTTCGCTCTGCGTGCCGCCGCTCTTGCCGACGAACTGGACGAGCTGTGACGGCCTGTCCGTCGATCCCGCAGCGCCGCCAATCGTTGCGGGACAGGTTCGCCTCCTGGCAGCCGGTGAGCCTGGCCGACTGGCTGGATCGCTGCGCGGCGCAGTATCCGGACCGGCCGTTCGTCCTTGCCGACGCGGTGTCGTGGACCTACGCCCAGGTGCGCGATGAGTCGCGGCGGTTGGCCGCCGGCCTGGCGGCGCTCGGGGTGCGGCCCGGCGACCGGGTGGGGATCTTGATGGCCAACTATCCGGAATTCGTCAGTATCAAGTTCGCGATCGCGCGGGCGGGCGCGATCGCGGTGCCGTTCAACTACCTCTATCGCGAGAGCGAATTGGCCTTTGTGCTGGCCGATTCCGGATGCCGGGTGCTGGTCACCATGACGGAATACGGCACGCTGGACTATCAGCAGATGCTCGACGGCATCGCGCCGGGATGGGACACCGCGGCCTTCGCCTATCGACCTGACGGCACGGACACCGTGCCGGGCCTTCGCGCGGTGGTGGTGCTCGACACCGGTGGTACGCCCCGCGACGGTGCGATGAACGTCGCGGATCTCGGTGCCATGGATGGACCGGGAATGATTGCTCCGCAGGTGAATCCGCTCGAAGCAGGTGACATTCTCTACACCTCCGGCACCACCGGTTCCCCCAAAGGTGTCGTGGTGTCACACGACGCGGTCTTGCGCACCGCCTATGCGTCGGCGCTGACCCGTGCCTACCAAGACGGTCGGCGAGTGCTGTATTCGCTGCCCTGCTACCACATGTTCGGCTACATCGAAGGCCTGCTGTCGGTGATGTTCGTCGGAGGCGCTGTAGTGCTGCAACCGACGTTCAGTGCCGAGGGCTACTTTCGCGGGATCCAGGAGCACGGTGCGACCGATCTCTTGTGCGTGCCGACGATGGCCGTCGCCATGGTGGAAAGTCCGGTACGTGGGGACTACGACCTGAGTTCGCTGCAGGCGATCCTGTGTGGATCGGCTCCCGCGCCGATGTGGTTGTGGCAGAGGTTTGTTCGTGACTTCGGTGTCACCGAGATCGTCACCGGTTACGGGATGACCGAGTGCGGCGGGGCGATGACCCTCACCCTGCCCGAGGATCCGCTGGAGGTGCTGACCGACACGGTGGGGCGCCCGAAGATCGCGGCGGCAGCCGGGGTCCCGGGTACCGATGCACTGGTGACCTACCGGGCAGTGGACCCGTCGACCGGCGCCGCCCTGCCGCCGGGTGCCGAGGGCGAACTGATTTCCAACGGTCCCACCACCATGCTGGGGTACTGGAACCGGCCGCCGGACACCGCGCTCGCCATTCGTGACGGCTGGCTACACTCCGGCGATCTGGGCCGCGTCCGCAGCGATGGCTACCTGCAGGTGACTGGTCGTAGCAAGGAGCTCTACAAGAGTGGCGGCGAGTTGGTGATGCCCAAGGAGATCGAGGATCTGCTGGTCGCGCATCCGGACATCAGTCAGGTCTTCGCCGTAGGTCTCACCGATGAGCGCTGGGGCGAGATCGGGTGCGTGGTGGTGGTCCCGGTCGCAGGTCGTCACATCACCGAGCGGGAGGTGCTCGACGTCTGCCGGCAGAATCTGGCCCGCTTCAAAGTACCCAAGCAGGTGGTGTTCCTCGCCGCCGATGAGCTGCCCACAACACCGACCGGCAAGGTGCAGAAATTCCGGCTGGTACAGCAGCTCAGTGCGATGTCCGGTTAGGCCACCCGATAGTGCCGGACACCGTCGACATCGGTACCGGCCACCAAACCCCGGAATTCAAGCAGGTCCAGATGTGCCTGAACCTCCAGCACCGCCATCATCCGGTGCACGGGGCCCAGTGCACCGAGGTCCAGTTCTTCTCGTGTCCAACGCATCTCGGTGGCGACGTCAACGGAGCGTGAACGCCCGGCCGCGACCAGGTCGCCAACCACCTGCAGCCGGGTGCCATGGTGATCAAGCAGTTCCTCGGCCCGCTCGTGGGTGGTGCGATCGGTGGCCCCGTGTGCCGGCAGCATCCTGGCATCGGGCAAGTCCAGGACGAGCTGCAGGGAATCGAGGTAGGAGCGCAACGGCAACTGCTGCGGTGCCCGTTCGAACGCGAGCGACGGCGTGATCCGGGGCAGCAGGTGGTCGCCGGTGAAGATCAGTCCGCGTGCCGAGTCCTCGAACACGACATGGCCCCTGGTATGGCCGGGGGTGGCGCGCACGGTAATCGTCGCGACCCCGCAGTCGATTTCATCTCCGTTGTCGAGCCAGCGATCCGGGAACGTGAACGGCACACCGAGCTCGTAGGGCTCCCAGTCGAGCGCGTCGATCTCGGCGGCGAGCTCATCAGCCCCGGCGCGCCGAAGCTGCGGCACCTGGGTCGGATGCACCTCGTGGGGAAGCCTGGCGAAGGACTCGATGCTGTGGCGCTCTTCGCGTCCGAGCATCAGCTCGATGCCGTACCGGTCCCGCCACCGCACCCCCAGTGAGTAGTGATCCCAATGCTGATGGGTCACGACAATCCGGTCGACGTCGCTGATGACGTATCCCAGCGAGTCGAGCGCCTGGGTCAGTGCGGTCTCAGCGGGTGGGAATGCCCAGCCCGGATCAACCAGGGTGACCCCGTCGGCAGGGGAGTGCAGGACGTAGGTGTTGACGGATCGGAGGTCCGGCAGGGGTAACGGCAGGGCTATGCACGCCACGTCGTCGGTGATGGTCTCCAGGCCGTTGGCGGCTGCCGTGACCGGTGTTCCTGACATCCGGGAAGCCCTCCTGATCGTCGCGGAAGAAATTTAACACATACTAGAAAATGGTGTTATGGTGAGAGTGCATCCCTGATAGAGGCCCTTCATTGCGGTGAAGTGGCGATTCGAATAGGGATTAAACTGGTGTTGTGAGTGAGCGCGGTACTGCCGACGGCAGCGGGTCTCGACGTGTCGGAGAAAGGGATGGATCACGGTATGAAGGTGTTCGACAGCCTGGCGGAGTTCGAGGCTTCGGCGGGTACCGAACTGGGACCTACCGAGTGGCTCGAGGTCGACCAGAAGCGGGTCGATGTGTTCGCCGACGCGACGGATGACCATCAGTGGATTCACGTCGATCCCGAGCGCGCCGCTTCCGGGCCCTTCGGCGGGACGATCGCGCACGGTCTGCTGACCTTGTCGCTGCTGCCCCGCTTCATGCACCACCTCTACCGGGTGGACAACGTCACCATGGCGATCAACTACGGCTTCAACAAGGTCCGTTTCATCACCCCGGTTCCGGTCGGTGCCCGGCTGCGGGCATCCTCGCGGATCGCCCAGGTCGATGCGGTCGACGGCGGCGCACAGGCCACGATGGTGACGACCATCGAGGTGGAAGGTGCTGCCAAGCCCGCCGCCGTGATCGAATCCATCATCCGCTATGTCCGTTGAGGTGAGTCGCGACGCCAAGGCCGCTGCGGCCCAGGCGCTTTACCAAGCGCTGGCCACCGGCGATGCCCACGCACTCGGTCAGCTCTTGGCGCCAGACTTCGTCGGCCACGCCGCCCAGGGGCTGCCGCTGGACATGGGTGGCACCCATGTCGGCGCCGAGGCCATGCGCGCCAATCTGTGGTGGCGCATCGGCGAGCACTTCAAGGCCCGTGCCGAAGCTGCCGATTTCCAGACCCTCGAGGACGGCCGGCTACTGGTCATCGGCACCTACCGCGGCACCGCGCGCCGATCCAAGGCGCAGCTCGACGCCGCATTCGTGCACATCCTGTCGTTCGACGACCAGGGGCGCATCGCCACCCTGACCCAACTCACCGACACCGCGGCGTGGCGCGCGGCCCTCGACGGCGACGAGCGGCTGCAGACCATCGACTATCGCGTCGAAGACGGGTTGGCCACGGTCTGCCTCAACAGGCCCGACCACCGTAATGCCATCAATCTGCGGCTCGCCGAAGAGTTTCTCGACGTCGCGCGCCGCGTCGCCGCCGATCCCACGGTGCGCGCGCTCCTCATCTGCGGGAACGGCCCCGCCCTCACCGTCGGCGGCGATATCGGCTACTTCCTCGACAACAAGGGGCAGGGCTACAGTGCCCTGTTCGAGAAGATGATCGCTCCCTATCACGAGACGTTCGACATCTTGAGTCGGCTTCACGTTCCGATCGTGACCGCGGCCCACGGCGCGGTGGCCGGCGGTGGACTGGGCTTCATCTATGCCGCCGACCTGGTGGTGGCTGCCGATGACGCGCGGTTCGTCACGGCTTTTGCCGCCATCGGACTCTCCGGTGACGGCGGGGGTACGTATCACCTGCCGCGGCTGATCGGTCCGCGACGTGCGGCACAGGCGTATCTGCGCAATACGCCGATCAGTGCCCAGGAGGCGCTCGACTGGGGTCTGGTCAACGAGATCGTTCCGGCCAGCGAAGTCCGCGATCGGGCAACGGCTCTGGCTCGCGAGCTTGCCCAGGGACCGACGGTGGCATACGGCACTATGCGAAATCTCTTGCGGGAGAGTTGGAACAACGATCTGCCGCGGCAGCTCGAGGGCGAGCTCCGCGGAACGAAGACCACCGGGGACACCCGGGATGCAGCCAGCGCCATCGCCGCTTTCGCGGAACGGCACACAGCATCGTTCGAAGGAGCATGAGATGACCGGACTGATCACCGACAGTGACGAGCACCGCGCCATCCGGGAGAGCGTCGCCGGGATCGCCGAACGCTATGGGGCGCAATACTTCCTGAAGCGGGGCCGGGAAGGCCGGGACATCGAGGAACTGTGGAAGGACCTCGGCGCCTCCGGGCTGCTCGGTGTTCACCTTCCGGAGGAGTACGGCGGGGGCGGTGGCGGGATGGCCGAGGCCGTCGTGGTCGTCGAGGAATTGGCCGCCCACGGCATGCCACTGCTGATCTGGGTCATCTCCCCGGCGATCTGTGGCTGCATCGTGGCCATGCACGGCTCGGAGGAGATGAAGCGACGCTGGCTGCCCGGCATCGCCGACGGCAGCCAGAAGATGGCGTTCGGCCTCACCGAGCCGGACGCCGGCTCCAACAGCCATAACGTCAAGACCACGGCGCGCAAGACCGCCAACGGCTGGGTGATCTCGGGCTCGAAGTACTACATCTCGGCGATCGACCAGTGCGATGCCGTCTTGGTGGTGGCTCGTGACGCCGACCACTCGACCCCGGAGAAGTCCAAGCTCTCCCTGTTCGTCGTGCCGACGGATGCCAAGGGGCTGAGCTTCCAGCAGATCGACACCTCGATCGTGTCCCCGGACCGTCAGTTCACCGTCTTCCTCGACGAGGTCGAGGTGGGTGAGGACGCGTTGATCGGTCAGGCCGGCAACGGTCTGCGTCAGGTGTTCGACGGTCTGAATCCCGAGCGCATCCTGGTCGGCGCGCTGTGCGGTGGCATCGGCCGCTACGCCGTCGACAAGGCAGTGGCCTACGCCAAGGAGCGCAAGGTCTGGTCCACACCGATCGGTGCCCATCAGGGCGTCGCACACCCGGTCGCAGAAAGCCACATCGCCGTGGAGCTCAGCCGGCTGGCCACTGCACTCAGCGCCCAGCAGTTCGATGCCGGCCAGCCCGCCGGTGAAGCGGCCAACATCGCCAAATTCGCGGCCTCCGACGCCGCCCTGAAGGCGCTCGATCAGGCGATCCAGACCCACGGCGGCAACGGACTGGCCCACGAGTACGGGCTGTCCGAGCTCTGGTTCGTCACCCGCCTGATGCGCACCGCCCCGGTAAGCCGGGAGATGGTGCTCAACTTCGTCGCGCAGACCTCGCTGGGTCTGCCGCGTTCCTACTGACCCTGCACCCGAGGAGTACGACAATGACGTCACACGACAACAACTTCGACGCCGTGGTGATCGGTGCCGGAGCCGGCGGTCTGTTTGCCGCGGCCCGACTGACCAAGCAGGGCTACCGCACCCTGGTCGTCGAACGATTGGACAAGGTTGGCGGCCGCGCCTCGACCGACGATATCGACGGGTTCAAGGTGAACGTCGGTGCGATCGTCATCGAGGTCGGCGGTATCACCCAGGAGACGTGCGAGGAGGTGGGAGCGCGGTTCGACATCCGGGAGCCCAAACCTCCGATCCTGTACCGCATCGGCGGAAAGGACGTCGACGTCACCGGCGGTGGCTGGGGCATGTTGCTCAGCAAGCTCACCCGTCAGGGGGCCAAGCTGGTCAAGGGAATCGGCGCCGCTCGCAACGATTCCGGGCTCCCCGAAGACGAACTGTCCACCGCCGACTGGGTGTCGAAGTACACCAAGAACGAAGGTGTGCACGGGATCTTCCGGAATATGTGCGCATCCGTCTTCGCCGTGGGGTCGCAGGATCTGCCGGCGCGGGTCTTCTTGACCTACTTCACCCGCAAGAGCGCGTTCAAGCGGTTCGGCTTCCACCCCGAAGGCACGATCGGGATCTGGCGCGCGCTGGCCGACGCGGTGGTGGCCAACGGCGGCGAGATCTGGTTGTCGACGCCCGCGACCAAGATCCACCGCAATGACGATAACGCGGTAACCGGAATCGAGGCCGTCCGTGACGGTCAGACCGTCCGGATCGAGGCGCCGGTGGTCATCAGCGACATCGGGCCGGCAGGCACCGTCGGGTTGCTGGGCGAGGACGGCGTCCCCGCGGACTACCTGGAGCAGGTCCGCAAGGCGGACCGGCCGACGTCGATGATCTCGGTCAACTTCGCCAGCCAGGAGCGCCTCATCGACGTGCCGGGCATGCTCAGCTTCGCCAAGTCACGCCGGCTGGCCTACATCGCCAACTTCACCGACGTGTGCCCCGAAATGGCTCCGCCGGGCTGGAATCTGTACGTGGGTACCTCGGTGCCGGACAACCCCACCGGAGACTTCGACGAGGCGGCCGAGACCGAGCTGCTGATGCAGGATCTGCGCGACAACATCAGCGACTTCGACCGGCGTGCTCGCATCCTCAACGTCGCCACCACCCGGGACGAGTGGCCCCCGCAGCGTGCCGTCGCCGGCTACGACCTGACCCACGAGACGCCGGTCGAGGGCCTGTGGAACGTCGGTGACGGGGTCAAGGAGTACGCCAACGGCGGTACCACCGCCTGTGCCGAAACCGCAAAGCTGGTGGTGGACAAGATCGTTGCCAGCCAGCGCGTGGCGGTGCGGAGCTGACTGCGCTCGCCGAGCGCGTAGCGTCGGCCAAGAGTCTGCTGTTCGTTCCCGGCGACCGGCCCGATCGATTCGAGAAGGCCGTCCGCAGTGGGGCGGACCTCGTCGTGCTGGACCTCGAAGATGCCGTTGCCCCGGGCCACAAAGAGACCGCCCGGGCGGCGGTGGCTGAATTTCTCGGTGCCGCGGCAACTCCGGTGGTGGTGCGGATCAACGGAACTGACACGCCCTGGTGTGCCGACGATCTGGCCGCGGTGTGCGGACACGACTGTGCAGTGATGGTTCCCAAGGCGCACAGCGCAGCGCAGCTCACCGAGGTAGCCGCTGCGCTGGGACCGGATACGCCACTGATCGCGCTCATCGAGACGGCCGCGGGTGTGCATGCGTGCGCGTCGGTCTGCAACGTCGACGCAGTGGTCCGAGCCGCCTTTGGCAGCATCGACCTGGCCGCCGAACTCGGGGTCGATCCCGACGCCGCCGACGCCCTGCAGCACGCCCGCAGTGCAGTCGTCCTGGGCTCGGCAGTGGCGGGGTGCGCCGCGCCGCTCGACGGTGTCACCACCGATATCAGCGGTGACACCGCACTGCTCGCCGACGTGGCACATGCGGTGCGGCTGGGGTTCGGCGGGAAGCTGTGCATCCATCCCGCGCAGGTGGCGGGCGTCAACGAGGGTTTCGCTCCGTCGGCGGCCGAGGTCCTGTGGGCCGGTCGAGTGCTGGCGGCGGCCGCGGACGGTGAGGTCTGTGTGGTCGACGGGCGAATGGTGGACAAGCCGGTGGTCGACCGGGCCAGACGCATCGCGAGCAGATCGCCGAATCGAACAGTGGGGTGAAGGAATGCAGTTGAACATGTCTCGTGGGACCCAGCTTGTCTGTGCGTGGTGTGGTCCGGCCACGGTCATCGTGGCGTTCATCGGCTGGCTGATATCGGGGGTTCTCCCGTTCCCGCTCGGGTCGTCATCGACCACCGCCGAAGTGGTGAGCTTCTACAGCGGCGGCGCTCGGGTGACCGCCGGGCTGGTGATCGCCGGGCTCGGCGTGTGCCTGGTCATCCCGCTGATTGCCCTGATCGGCTATCGCATGCTGCGGATGGATCGGAAAAACCCGTTGCTCGCGCTGATCCAGCTCGTCGCCGGCGCGGGCACCGCGGTGCTGCTGTTGCTTCCCATGTTGCTCATGACCGTCATCACGTTCCGGCCCGATCGCAATCCCGAGATCACCGTCACCCTCAACGACATCACCTGGCTGCTCTTCCTCACGCCCATAGTCCCGTTCATCATCCAGAACATCTCCATCGGAGTGGCCATCCTGCGCGATGACAACCGCACCGTGCCGCGCTGGGTCGGTTACCTGAACTTCTGGATCGCCGCGTCCTTCCTGCCCGATCCGTTGGCCTTCTTCTTCCACAGCGGCCCGTTCTCGTGGCGGGGCATCTTCGTGTTCTGGTTGGCGCTGACCACCTACGCCATTTTCCTGATCGCGATGGGGCTGGTGCTGCGCAACGCAGCCCTGAAGGACGATGAGCAGGGTAGGGAAGAGGCCGGGACGGCTGCTGTCCCAACCGCCTAGTTTCGACCGGAGATTTCTGCCTAAAAGGCATGGCTGCCAGTGCTTATGCTCCCGAGGGACAGAGGCGCTCGCCGCAAGATTGACTTATCGGGATGAAGGTGTGAGCATAGTTACACCGCAGTTTTGAATCTAGAGTAAATTAAGGAGAACGATGGGGTTCGCCAGTTCGGCCGAGGTCGTGAAGTACATCGGCGGAATCTTCGAGGCAGCGTTCACCGATCCTGAGATCGGTCCGAAACTCGAGGCCACTGGACTCGTTGTCGCCTTCGACTTCACCGATCCCGACTCGGTCGTGCTGATCGATATGGGCAACAAGAAGGTGCAGGAGGGACTGGCCGGTGGGCCGGCGCCGTCGGCGACCATGTCGATGACCGCCGACCTCGGCAACGCCTACTGGCAGGGCAAGGTCAACCTGCCCTTGGCGATGGCCAAGAAGAAGATCAAGGTGGACGGCAACGTCGCCAGCCTGCTGAAGATCGCGCCGATGGGTAAGAAGCTCTATCCCACTTATGTCGAGCGACTCAAAGCCGACGGCCGCGACGACCTCCTGGCCTGAGCTGATGTTCCCCGGTATCCATGCCCTTTCGGCTCCGGACCGACCGGCCGTCGTGATGGCCGAGTCGGGACGGGTGCTGACCTACGCCGAACTCGAGCGGCGCTCGGCGTCGATCGCGCGCGCGCTGTACGACGCCGGCCTGCGAACCGGCGACGTGGTTGCGCTGTTGTCGGACAATTCCCCCGCCGTCTTCGAGGTGTATTGGGCGGCAATCCGTTCCGGGCTCTACATCACGGCAGTCAACTGGCACCTCAGCGCCGATGAAGCGGCCTACATCGTCAACGATTCTGGCGCACGGGTGTTGTTCGCCTCGGCTGGCGTCCGCGACTTGGCCGAGGACGTCGCGACACTCACGGCGGCCGTCGGTCATCGATACTGCTTCGGTGGCGAGGTGACCGGCTATCAGTCCTATGAGGTGCTGATCAACGACTCCTTCGAGCCGCTGCAGGATCAGCCCCGCGGGTCGGAGATGCTGTACTCGTCGGGAACGACCGGCCGCCCCAAGGGCGTCAAGCCGCACCTGCTCGGCATCCAGGTCGACGAACCCGGCGAGCCCCTGGTCGGCATGCTTGCCCACGCCTTCGGCATCAGCGCCGATGACCGCTACCTGTCGCCGGCGCCGGTGTATCACGCTGCGCCACTGAAATGGTGCGGGGGAGTGCACAGTCTGGGCGGAACCGTCGTACTGATGGAGAAGTTCGATCCGGTGGGCGTGCTCACGGCGATCCAGCAGCACCGCATCACGGTGACCCAGATGGTGCCGACCATGTTCATCCGGATGTTGCGGCTGCCCGCCGAGGTGCGCGACTCCTTCGATACGTCTTCGCTGCGGCTGGCGGTGCATGCTGCCGCACCCTGCCCGCCCGACGTCAAGCAGGCGATGATCGATTGGTGGGGGCCGATTCTCGTCGAGTACTACGGGGCCACCGAAGGTCACGGCACCACGGTCGTCACCACCGCAGAGTGGCTGAGCAAGCGGGGATCTGTGGGCCGGGCGGCGCTGGGCATTCTCCACGTCTGCGACGACGAGGGGGTTGAACTCCCAGCGGGCGAGGTCGGTACGATCTACTTCGAACGCGACCGGGCACCGTTCGACTACCACAATGATCCTGAGAAGACCAGGGCGGCAAGGCATCCCGAGCACGACAACTGGTCAACGGTGGGTGATCTGGGGTATGTCGATGCCGACGGCTATCTTTTCCTGACCGACCGCAAGGCGTTCATGATCATTTCCGGCGGGGTAAACATCTATCCCCAGGAGATCGAGAACGTCTTGGCATTGCATCCGAAGATCACCGACGTCGCGGTTATCGGGGTGCCCGACCCCGAGATGGGCGAGCAGGTCAAGGCCGTTGTCGAGCTGGCGGCCGACCAGGAGCCCAGCGACGAACTGGCCGCCGAGCTCATCGGTTACGTCCGGGAGCGCATCGCGCACTACAAGGCGCCCCGAACCGTGGACTTCATCGATCAACTTCCGCGGCTGGCAACCGGAAAGTTGGCCAAGCGGCTACTGCTGCAGCGATACGCAGCGTCCACCCGATAGCGCCCCATGACTGAGCGGAGAACAACGATGACAGACTTCACTGGCAAGCACTACGTGGTCACCGGCGCCGCGTCCGGTATCGGACATGCGGTTGCCGAGCAGTTGCTGGCGGCAGGCGCCCTGGTGACGAGCCTGGACCGCAACACCCCAACGGCGAAGGTCACCAAGCACATCGAGGTGGACCTGTCGAACCCGCGCAACATCGATGCGGCGCTGGAAGCGTTGGAGGGACCTTACGACGGACTGATGAACGTGGCGGGCATTCCCGGGACGGCGCCGGCGGATCTGGTCTTCGCCGTCAACAGCCTGGCGGTGCGGCACCTCAGTGAGGCGTTCTTCGAGCGTCTGGTGCCCGGTGGCACGGTGACCATCGTGTCGTCGACGGCCGGCTTCGGCTGGCCGCTGCGCCTGGAGGCGCTGCGCGACGTGCTGGCAACCGACACGTTCGAAGAGGGTGCGGCCTGGTTCAAGGAGAATCCGCAGCAGGGCAACGCCTACAACTTCTCCAAAGAGTTCAGCACCGTCTACGCCATGTCGATGGGACTGGCCTTCGGGCAGATGGGATTCCGCATCAACGCCGTGCTGCCGGGCCCGGTCGAGACGCCGATCCTGGTCGACTTCGAGGAGTCGATGGGCAAGGACACCCTTGATGGTGTCAAGGATCTGCTCGGCCGGCATGCCCAGCCCGAGGACGTTGCCTCGGTGCTGCTGTTCCTGGCATCCGATGAGTCCGGGTGGGTCAATGGCCAGGCGCTGGCCATCGACGGCGGGATCTCCGGGGCGGTGGCTACCGGAGTGGTCGCGGCGCCGGAAATCTGAGGGCCGATGACAATCAACGCGCTGACCCCACGGCCGGTGGACGATCGAGCCGAGGCGGTTCTTCCCGGATTGCGCCAGATGTTTTCGATGGGGCGAACCAAGCCACTGCAGTGGCGGCTCGATCAGCTCAGCGCCATCGAGGCGATGTGCGACGAGCAGGAGCCGGCGATCGCCCAGGCATTGGCCGAGGACCTGGGCCGCCCGCCAGTCGAGGCGTGGCTGGGTGATATCGCCTCCACCAAGGGCGAGGCGGCCTATGCGCGCAAGCATCTGAAGAAGTGGATGCGGCCGAGCCGCCGGCCGTTGCCGATGGCCCAGCTCCCGGGTCGGGGCTGGGTACAGTACGACCCCCTGGGCGTCGTCTTGGTGATCGGACCGTGGAACTACCCGTTCTATCTGAGCATGGCCCCGCTGGTGGCGGCGGTTGCCGCCGGCAACTGCGCCGTCCTCAAGCCCTCGGAGCTGGCTCCGGCCACCTCTGCACTCCTGGCGGAGCTGGTGCCCAAATATCTTGATGCACAGGCTGTTCAGGTGGTCGAGGGTGACGCCAACACCACCCAGAGCCTGATCGCCCAGGGGTTCGATCACGTGCTGTTCACCGGTGGAACGGAGATTGGCCGCAAGATCATGGCCGCAGCCGCTCCCACCCTGACCCCGGTCACCCTCGAACTGGGCGGCAAGAGCCCGGTGATCGTCACCGCCGACGCGGACCTCGATGTTGCCGCCCGTCGGGTGGCGTGGGTGAAGCTGCTGAACTCGGGGCAGACCTGCATCGCCCCGGATTACGTCCTGGCTGATCGGGCAGTCGTCGATACCTTCACCGAGAAGGTCGTCGAGTCCATCGCGGCATTCCGCTCCGAGGAATCCGACAAGGGCCAGCGGATCGTCAACCAGCGACAGTTCGACAGGATCTCGGGACTGATCCAGGCCACCACCGGACGCATCGTCACCGGCGGCGGTACCGACGTCTCGACGTTGGCAGTCGATCCGACGGTCATCAGGGATCCGTCGCCCACCGACCCGGTGATGGCCGATGAGATCTTCGGTCCGATCCTGCCCATCCTGGCTGTCGACTCCACCGATGCGGCAGTGCAATTCGTGAATTCGCGGCCCAAACCGCTGGCGCTCTACGTGTTCACGAACTCACAGCGGTTGGGACGTGAACTGGTCGACGCGATCCCCTCCGGTGGTGCGGTGATCAACCATGTCGCGATGCACTGTCTGGTTCCCCAGCTGCCATTCGGGGGAGTGGGGGCCAGCGGAATGGGCCAGTATCACGGCCGCTGGGGGTTCGAGGCGCTGAGCCACCGTCGTGCCGTGCTGGCCAAGACCGCGAAGCCGGATCTGAAGCTGACGTACCCGCCCTACACCGATCGGGCGATCAAGATCATGCGAAAGGTCTTCTGATGAAGATCCGCGTCGACACCACCAAGTGCTCGGGCATCGGGATGTGCGAAATGCTGGCGCCCGACCTCTTCGAGATCGGCGAGGACGGCCAGTCGCACGTGCTGGCCACCGCGGATGACCATGCCGGTGCCGACCCGAGCCTGGCCGCCGAAGCCGCATCCAACTGTCCCACCGGCGCGATCACCATCGAAGACTGAACCGCCGGCCCGCTAGAGAGGCATGCCCATGGCCTTCGTCATCACCCAGAACTGTTGCACCGACGCCAGTTGCGTCCCGGTGTGTCCCGTCGACTGCATCCGGCCCGTTCCCGGTCCGGACGGGACGGCCGCACCCATGCTCTATATCGATCCCACGACATGTGTGGACTGCGGGGCATGTGAGGCGGTCTGCCCGGTAGGCGCGATCTATCACGAGGACGACGTTCCGCAGTCGCAGGCGCGATTCACCACGATCAACGCCGACTACTTCGCCGCCGAACCGCTGGTGGTCCGGCCGAACCCGGCGAAGTGGGAACCCGCTGTACTGGGGCGTGACACGCTGCGGGTGGCAGTCGTCGGTGCCGGTCCGGCCGCGTGCTACGCCGTTGCAGACCTGGCGCTGACCGCTGGCGTGGAAGTCGATGTGTTCGACCGTCTTCCGACACCGTTCGGGTTGGTGCGCTTCGGTGTCGCCCCCGACCACCAGCGGACCAAAGACGTGGTCGATGTGTTCGAGACCGCGCTGGCCAGTCCCAACGTCCGGTGCTTCTTCAACGTGACGGTCGGACGTGACGTCACCCACGAACAGTTGATGGCCACCCACGATGCGGTGATCTACGCCGTGGGCGCCTCCCGTACCCGCGATCTGGGCATCCCCGGCGAACAGTTGCCCGGCAACATGGGCGCTGCCGACTTCGTGAGCTGGTACAACGGTCATCCCGACCTTGCCGGGCTGGAGGTGGACCTCAGTGGTTCGCGCGTGGTGATCGTCGGCAACGGCAACGTGGCACTCGATGCGGCCCGGATGCTGGTTCTGGATGCCGACCAACTGGCCGCCACTGACATCGCCGATCACGCGCTGCAGCAGCTGGCCGGTAGCGGTGTGCGTGAGGTGGTCATCCTGGGCCGGCGAGGTGCCGCCGACGGTGCGTTCTCGGTCGGCGAACTGCTGGCGCTCGGTGGCATCCCCGGTGTGGATGTCGTCGTGGAGGGCGAGCTGGGCGAGCGGCCCGATGATCACGAGCGCGCGCTGAAGTTCGACATCGTCAGCGAATATGCCGGGCGCGCAACGAATCCGGACAACCGGCGCATCGTGCTGCGGTTCGGGACACGTCCCGTGCGGGTGCTGGGAGTCGATCGTGTGGAGGGCGTCGAGGTCGCCGATGGGAGCGGTAGCCACCCCATCGAGACATCGTTGGTGTTGCGCTCGATCGGTTACCGCGGCACCCCGATCGACGGCCTGCCGTTCGACGAAGAAGCCGGGCTGGTCCCCAATGACGGCGGTCGCGTGGTCGATGCCGGTGCTGTGGTGCCGGGCGTCTACGTGATCGGCTGGATCAAGCGGGGACCCAAGGGCGTCATCGGCACGAACAGGTTGTGCGCCAGGGAGACTGTCGCCAACCTGCTCGCCGACGTCCGCAACGGAGCCCTGCCCGAACCGGAGCAGCCGGCCCGCCTGGATGCCGAGGCTCTGAGCGAAAGCGGGGTGGCCGTCGTCGATCTGGCCGGCTGGCATCTGATCGACGGTCTCGAGCGGCGACTGGGGGCGCAGGCATCACGCCCGCGGGTCAAGATCGTCGACCGCGATGCCCTACTGGCGGCCGCCAGCGTCCCCTGACAACCCCCGAAAACCCCCGAACCCCACTACAACCGATCGCGAAAGCCCGTGGAGGCAGCAGTATGAGTACCCAACTCGGCACCGCTTCGTCGACCAGCACCGAGCGCCCACCTTTCGACCCGGTGAGCATCTCGTCGCTCGACTTCTGGGCGCAGAGCTTCGACGAGCGCGAGAAGGCGTTCAAGATCCTGCGCAACGAACGCCCGGTGAGCTGGCACCGTCCGATCGAGGGCTCGATGATGGAGCCGGAGATCGACGGCGTCTGGGTGGTCACCCGACACGAGGACGTCGCCTACGTCAGCAAGAACCCCGAGCTCTTCTGCTCGGGTCAGGGCATCACCTTCGAGGCGGTACCCGAGGAGATGCTCGACGCCACGCAATCCTTCCTCGGCATGGACGGCGCGGCGCATTCCAGCCTGCGCCGGCTGGTCAGTTCCGTCTTCACCCCGCGCCAGGTCGCCAAGATCAAGGACCAGATCGACCACCAGGCGAAGTCGATCGTCGACGATCTCCTCGAGACCAAGGACGGCGATTTCGTCCAGCAGGTCTCCAAGCGGCTGCCGATGTGGACCATCTACGACATGCTCGGGCTGCCCGAGGAGCAACGCGACCACGCGGCGCAGCTTGCCGAGGGCATGGTCTCGTGGGCCGACCCCGACGTCGCGGCCGGGCGTGAGCCCGGCGAGGTCCTCACCGACTCCCTGGTCGGCCTGCTCGATATCGGCATGGGTCTGGCCCAGGCGAGGCGGGAGAAGCCCGAGAACGACCTGATGACCTCGCTGGTGCAGGCCGAAGTCGACGGCCGCAGGCTCACCGACGACGAACTCGGCCCCTACTTCGTCCTGCTCTCGGTCGCCGGAAACGACACCACCAAGACCACGACCACGTTCTCCACGATCGCGCTGGATCGCTTTCCCGAGCAGAAGGCGTTGCTGCAGAAGGACTTCGACGGGCACATCAAGCTGGCGATCGAGGAGTTCGTCCGGTGGACCACGCCGGTCATGACCTTCCGTCGCACCGCGACCCAAGACACCGAACTGCATGGCCAGCACATCCGGCAGGGGGACTGGGTGACCATGGTGTACTCCTCAGCCAACCGCGACGAGCGAGTCTTCGCCGACCCCTACACCTTCGACATCACCCGCTCGCCGAACCCGCACCTCAGCTTCGGGGGTGGCGGCCCACACTTCTGCATGGGCGCGTTCATGGGCAAGATGCAGCTGGAGTCGATCTTCCGCGAGCTGATCACCCGTGCGCCGAACCTGCGGGTGGGTGAACCCGAGTATTTGACCGGCAATTTCATCACCGCGGTCAAGCACCTGCCCTACACCCTGGATTAGCGAACTCCGCATCGGGACGAACGACCGCGGCCGGATACATCACGTCGGCCGCGGTCGTTCGTCCTTTGTGTCGGCACGTTGCCGCAACAACGGCAAACAGCGAGGCCGTCGACGCTGGTGTCAGCGCCGACGGCCTCGCTTGTCCGAGCCGCGGTGATCAGCCTGCCGCGATCTCGCGTCCGATGATCTCCTTCATGATCTCCGTCGTGCCGCCGTAGATCGTTTGGATGCGGGTGTCGAGATAGGCTCGCGCCACCGGGTATTCGAGCATGTAGCCGTAGCCGCCGTGCAGCTGCAGGCAACGGTCGATGACACGTTTCTGCAGTTCGCTGACGTACCACTTACCCTTGGCTGCGTCGACCGGGCTCAGCTCGCCGGCGTTGTAGGCCAGTACGCTCTTGTCGGTGTACGCCTCAGCGACGTCGATCTCGGTGGACATGTCAGCCAATTCGAACCGGATGTGCTGCTTGTCGGTCAGCGGTGCGCCGAAAGCCTGCCGGCTCTGGCAGTACTCCACGGTCATTTGGTAGATGGCACGGGTGGTGGCCATCGCCTTGGCGGTGACCCCGAGCCGCTCGCGGGGGAGGTGACTCATCAAGTACTGCAGGCCTTTTCCGGCCTCGCCCAGCAGATTCGCCGCGGGCACGACCGCGTCGCGGAAGTACAGCTCCGAGGTGTCCTGAGCGGGCAGGCCGATCTTGTCGAGTTTGCGGCCGCGCTCGAAACCGGGGGTATCCCGCTCGACGACGAACAAGCTCAGCGAGCTCGATCCACCTTCGGGATTGGTCCGGGCGGCGACCACCAGCACATCGGACATGATCCCGCTGGAGATGAATGTCTTCTGCCCGTTGAGGATCCAGTTGTCGCCCTCTTGGCGGGCGGTGGTGCGGATGCCGCGCAGATCCGACCCGGCACCGGGTTCGGTCATGGCCAGCGCACCGATCAGCTCACCTGCGGCGAATCCCGGCAGCCAGCGCGCCTTCTGTTCGTCGTTGGTCAGGTCGATCAGGTAGTGCAGCACCAGATCGTCCTGCAGGCTCACCGTCAGGCCGAAGGACAGCGCATTGATCCGCGCGACCTCTTCACAGACGATCATCCGGTACCGGTAGTCGTTCTCTCCGGCACCGCCGTACTCCTCGGGGATCTGCAGGGCATAGATCCCGGACTTCGCCGCTCTACCGAACACTGAGCGGTCGATCCACCGTTCGTTGTCCCAGTCGTGTTGGTGGGGAGCGACTTCGCGAGCCAGGAACTCCCGGACTGTCTCGCGGTATGCCTCGTGGTCGGCGTCGTAAAGTGATCTCTTCATGGGCTCAGAGCCGTTCGATGATCGTGACGTTGGCCTGACCGCCACCTTCACACATGGTCTGCAGGCCGTAGCGGCCGCCGGTGCGCTCGAGTTCGTGCAGCATGGTGGTCATCAAGCGGGCGCCGGTGCATCCGATCGGATGGCCCAGGGCGATGGCGCCGCCGTTGGGGTTGACCTTGGCCGGATCGGCTCCGATGTCGGCCAGCCAGGCGAGCACGACGGGCGCGAACGCCTCGTTGATCTCGACGGTGTCGATGTCGTCGATCGACATCCCGGCGCGCTTGAGTGCGTGCTCGGTGGCCGGGATCGGGGCGGTCAGCATCATCACCGGATCGGCTCCCCGCACGGACATGTGGTGGATGCGGGCCCGGGGGGTGAGGCCGAATCGATCGACGGCCGCTTTCGATGCCACCAGCAGTGCGGCGGCGCCGTCGGAGATCTGGCTGGCCACCGCGGCTGTCAGCACACCACCCTCGACCAGGGTGGGCAGGGTCGCCATCTTCTCCAGCGAGGTGTCGGCGCGGGGGCCCTCGTCGACGCTGATGCCCTTGAACTCGGTGATCTCGCGGGTGAACCGTCCCTCGGCGATCGCCTCCAGTGCGCGGCGATGGCTCTCCAGTGCGAAGCGTTCGTTGTCCTCGCGGCTGAGCTTCCACTTCTCGGCGATCATCTCCGAGCCGCGGAACTGTGAGATCTCCTGGTCGCCGTAGCGTGCCTGCCAGCCTTCACAGTCCGTCCACGGGTCGGACGACCCGAAGGGCTCACCGGCGTTGAACGCGCACAGGATCGGGTACTGGCTCATCTTCTGCACGCCGCCCGCGATGATCAGATCCGACGTTCCGCTCATCACGGCCTGGGCGGCGAAATGTACGGCCTGCTGCGCCGAACCGCACTGACGGTCGATCGTGACGCCGGGGACGGACTCCGGCAGGCCGGCGGCCAGGGCGGAGGTGCGCGCGATATCGCCCGCCTGCGAGCCGATGTTGTCCAGGCAGCCCAGGATCACATCGTCGATGGCGGCCGGATCGATGTCGTTTCGTCCGACGATTGTCTTGATGACGTGCGCGGCCATATCGGCGGGATGGGCGTCGGCGAAACCGCCCTTGCGCCTGCCTACCGCGGTTCGAGTTGCATCAACGATGAAAGCCTCAGTCATGCGGATTAATTTAACATAGAATCAAAAACAGGAAAAGGCTTGAGGTCAGACCTGGCGAAGCGGCCGTAGAGCATTCGGCGCGCCACCCCGATGGGGGTGACGCGCCGGGCTTCGGAGCCTCGTGGGATCACATGCCGCCCACGTCTGATGTCGGCATCAGATGCCTCCAGCGTCGGATGTCGGCATCAAATGCCTCCCACGTCTGATGTCGGCATCAGATGCCTCCCACGTCTGATGTCGGCATCAAATGCCTCCGCGGGCCACCAGCTGCGCAGCGATGACGTTGCGCTGGATCTCGTTGGTGCCCTCGCCGACGATCATCAGCGGTGCGTCGCGGAAGTAGCGTTCGACGTCGTACTCCGTCGAGTAGCCGTAGCCGCCGTGGATGCGCACGGCGTTCAGGGCGATCTCCATGGCGACCTCGGAGGCGAACAGCTTGGCCATGCCGGCCTCCATATCGGCGCGTTCGCCACTGTCATACCGCTGCGCGGCGTGCAGGGTGAGCTGGCGGGCCGCCGTCAGCTTGGTTGCCATGTCGGCCAGGTAGTGGCCGATGGCCTGGTGTTTCCAGATCGGCTGCCCGAAGCTCTCGCGGTCCTGGGCGTAGGCTAGGGCGTCTTCGAGTGCGGCGGTGGCTACGCCGAGAGCCCGCGAGGCGACCTGGATACGGCCGGTCTCAAGGCCTTTCATCATCTGCCCGAATCCCTTGCCGGGCACGCCGCCGAGGATCGCCGATGTGGGGATGCGGTAGTCGTCGAAGGACAGCTCACAACTCTCTACCCCCTTATAGCCGAGCTTGGGAAGGTCGCGGGATACCGTCAGCCCCGGGCCGTGTTCGACCAGCACCACCGAAATGCCGCTGTGCTTCGGAGTGGCCTTGGGGTCGGTCTTGCAGAGCAGGGCGATGAGCCCGGAGCGCCTGGCGTTGGAGATCCACGTCTTGGACCCGTTGATGACCAGCTCGTCGGTGCCATCGACGGGTAGCGCCGTCGTGATCATGTTCTGCAGATCCGAACCGCCACCCGGTTCGGTCAGCGCCATCGTGGCGCGCAGATCGCCGGTCGCCATCGCCGGCAGGTACGTGGTGCGTTGTTCTTCGGTGCCGAACAGCGAGATCAGCTTGGCCACGACGGTGTGGCCGCCCATCGCGCCGGCCAGGCTCATCCAGCCGCGGGCCAGCTCCTGGGTGACGAGCACGTAGCAGGCCGTCGAGACGGGTGACCCGCCGTACTCCTCGGGCACGGCCAGTCCGTAGATACCGATCCGCTTCATCTGTTCGATCCACGCCTCCGGATAGGTGTTGGCGTGCTCGACGTCTCGAATGGTCGGCTTGACGTCCCGGTCGATGAATGACCGGACGGTCTCGACGAGCAGGTTCTCTTCCTCGGTCAGCAGATTCGGCATGACGGCACCATACCGCTGTTTTTATTTCATGTTAAATAATGTGCCGTCGCCCAGGCGGTGCGAGGAGTCCTCCGGCGCGCCCGTGACCACACCCTCACGCTGGGGTGAGGGCTGCGCGCGCCTGATCGCGTGCCCGTTCCAGTGTTTCGGCAATGTCGGCGCCGGCCATGCCGACAACCCATGCAAAGGCGTGGCCGATGCCGGTCGCCATCAGATCGGCGGCGATGTCGGACGGAGTCCTGGTGTCGACGATGGACCCGTCCGCCTGTCCCGCGCTGGCGGCGGCGGCCAGATCTGTACGCAGGGTCTGCAACTGGCTGGTGATGCGAGGGCGAATCACCTCGGCGTCGTGGACGGCTTCGAAGCTGATCACGAACATCGCGCGCAGGGTGTCCGGGTCATCGCGCGCGAATGAAATCAGCGCGTCCAGCGGGCTGAGCAGAGCGTCGAGCGCAGTGGGGCCCGGGTCGGTTCGTACGGCAATCCGCTCTTGGTAGTACTTGGCGAGGACATAGTCCAAGAGTGCCTCTTTGGTGCCAAAGCGTTCGGCGAGCATCGCCCGGCTGTAGCCGGCACGGATGCCGATGTCTTTTGCTGTGGTCCGGCTGAATCCCTGCTCGGCGATCAGTTCGATGGCGGCAGCGGCCAGTCGACGCGAGGATTCCGCGACTCGTTCCCGTTGTGTCCGCATGACCGCATGGTCTCACGTGTGCCGGGCTCAGCTCAGGCCGGCGAGTGCCGACAGGGCATCGGTATCGGCGATGATGGCCAGCGCACGTTCGTTGAGCGCATGCAGGAGTTCGTGAGCCCTGTCGTTGAGCTGATCCCAAGACGTCCCTGCGGTCAGGGGCATGGTGAGTTGCACGATGGCGGAGAGCTGGAACTGCCGCCATGCCTGCGTGAACGGGTATGCGATACCGAGGTCGTTGAGGTCGTCCACGTAGCGCCGGACCAATTCACGCTCCCGGCCGCCGCGTTCCTCGATGGTCATACCCTGGCCGACCAGATATGCGACGTCCCAGATACCCGCACCAAGCAGGGTCATCTGAAAATCCACGATGGTGGCCGATCCGTCTGCGTCGAAGAACAGGTTGTCCACGCGCAGATCGCCGTTGACCACCGTCGCCGGTTCGGCGAGCGCTGTGAGCATGGTGGGCAGCATCTCGGACCAGTTCGCGATCAGCTCGGGCACTCCGGCCGGAATGGGTACCCGGGCTTTCGGGCGGTACGTCTCCCAGCCTGCCGCGATCCCAAGCCCGTAGATCGCCGCGTTGCGGGGAGAGTCGATGGGTTCGAAAGCGGCGAGGTCGGGGCGATCGGTGGTCCGGTTCCAGGCCCAGCCGTGGAACATCGCCAGCTGGTCGATCATGGCTCGAGCTCGGTCGTAGGGGATTCCGGCAAGGTGGTCGCCATTTTCGAGATGCCCGAGATCTTCGATCAATAGCACGAATTCTGTTTCTTCTGAGTTGATTTCGGCGGCATGGACAGCTGGCGTCCGCAACGGACAGCTGGGTGCTACGTCGGCGTAGAAGGCGATCTCGCGCTTGTAGGCGCCGATGGCCATTGCCAACTGGAGGTAATCGGTGCTCGTTGGCAGCTTCACCACGACAGTCGAGGGTCCGTTGCCGGACTGGGTGAGATGCAGACGGAACAGGTGAGACAGGAAGCCGACGCCTTCACCGATCGGCTCAGGGCGGACATCGACGACATCGTCGGTGGGGGAGAGAGCACCCGATTCCCGCAGCTTCGCGGTCAGCCACGGTGCGGTGATGTCGTCAATTGCGCGGGGCCACTGTGCCGTAGACATGAGCCGACCGTACTTGTGTGCTTGCTCACAAGCAAGTATGTTTTATGAGCCCAGCCACGTACCGGACCCAGCGGTGCCCGATCTCGATGGGATGTCTCAGTGGAATCAGTTGGTGAGTCCGCATCGGGGCGGCCCGAAGATGTTGGCCGGCAGCCGGTGGATCTGGGCAGCCAGACATTACGGACCGTGCAGCGATACAACTACGAACTCTGGAACGAGCAGAAGTACGAGATCGCCCACGAAATCATCGGCGCCGAAGTTGTTCGGCACGAACCCGGCGTGCGCCACGTCCTGACCCACGACATGGCCGTCCAACGGGTGCGCGATCTGTGGAGCGAAGTCCGGACGGTCACTTTCGATCTGCTGCACACGGTGGTCGACGGAGAGCTGTGCACCATCGTCTACCAAGCCGATTTCCGCACGCACGAGGGTGCGGCCGGTTCGATCGCGTCGATCGAAGTCTTCCGAGTGGTGAACGGTCTGATCGTCGAGGTCTGGAACAACAGCCACGACCAGGGACGCTGGCCCGAGGCAAAGGAGTTCAGTCTGTGACCGTTCGCTTTCCGGAGCTGGGCTTCTACACCCTTGGCGGACAACCGGAGTCGCCACGTGAGCTCATCGACGAGGTCAGGCTGGCCGAGGACATCGGGCTCGGGCAGGTATTCATCTCGGAGCGATTCAACACCAAGGAGGCTTCCACCCTGTCCGGCGCGGCCGGGGCCGTGTCCACCGACATCGGTATCGCGACGGCGGCGACCAACCACAACACTCGTCATCCGATCGTCACCGCCGCCTACGCCTTGACGATGAGCCGGCTCACCGAAGGTCGATTCACCCTCGGGATCGGCCGCGGAATCCCGGCCCTGCAGCGCGCATTCGGTATGTCCGAGGTCACCACCGCGCAGATGGAGGATTTCGCTCACCTGATGCGTCGGCTCTTCAGTGGGGAAACGATTGTCGGCTACGAAGGCCCTCTGGGTTCCTATCCTGCGCTGAAACTCGGATCGGACTACAACGACGAGATCCCGCTCGGCATCGTCGCGTTCGGGCCCAACTCGCTTCGGCTGGCCGGGCGGGCGTTCGATCAGGTGGTGCTGCACACGTTCTTCACCGACGAAACCCTCAGTCGTTGTGTCCGGACCGTCAAGCAGGCCGCCGAAGTGGCCGGGCGGGATCCTGAGACGGTCAAAGTCTGGTCCTGCTTCGCCACGATCGGCGACCACATCCCTGCCGAGCAACGGTTGCGCAAGTCGGTTGGGCGCCTGGCAACCTATCTGCAGGGGTATGGAGATCTTCTGGTGCGCACCAACGACTGGGATCCGGCCGTGCTCAAGCGCTTCCGGGAAGATTCCGTGGTCCAGAGTTTTCATACCAACGGCATTCAGGTCATCGACAGTCCGACCACCACGGTCGAACAGTTGGAACACATTGCCACGCTGCTACCGGACGAATGGCTGGCGCCTTCTGCGAGCGGTTCACCCGAGCGGTGTGCTGCCGCGGTGCGCAACCAGATCGGCCTCGGTGCCGACGGCGTGATTCTGCACGGTGCCACCCCGGTGGAACTCGCGCCGATCGTCGATGCCTACGCCGCGCACGGGCGGTGACCGGCTGCCGGTCAGCGCTGCCCAATCTTGCGGAAGTCCCAGCTGACCATCTTTGTCGGGGTGACCTGCAGCCAGGCGTGCCGCCCGTCGGCAACGAAATCCTGTCCCTGGAAGTACTTCTCGCCGAAGAGCCGCTCCGGCTCGGTGAGAGCGGGGTCTGGTGTGCCAGACCGCGGAACCGCACCGATGACGGCCGTGGTTCCCAGGATCTCCACCCCGCGGAGTTCGCCGTACAGCTCCCCGTCGTCGACGACGACGGCGATGCGCCCGTTGGTGGTCAGGTCGACCCACCGCTGGCTGTCGACGATCGAGTACAGCCAGAGCGAGGCACCGTCCCAGGCGAACCAGAGCGGGCTCACATGGGGATGGCCCGCGGCCGTTACGGTGGCCACCCGGCAGGTGCGTTGTTCGGTGAGGAACCCATCGATCTCGGTGGCTGTCATCGCGATCGATCGGCGTCGGGACTGCTGTTTCATGCCGGTACTCCTCGATTGCCGATCAGGTTCGGCGGGACTGCCCAGCGCCGAGAGAGTTTATCGTAAATTAGAAAATCGGAGGTTCGCGACGCCCCCCGGACCGGCATGACCGGGGTCGGTAGTCACGAGCTCGCCGTCATGGCGGGGCCGCGGCCGTATCATCTGTCCATGGCCAGGCGTAACCCCCGCCCCTCGACAAGGGCGACTGAGGCGTCGTCGGGAGACCGGGAGGCGGAGTCCAAGTCGGCGTTGACCAGGTCCCGAATCCTGGATGCCGCTGCCCGTGTCCTATCTGACCGGGGCTACGCGGGTCTTCGTCTCACCGATGTTGCGGCGGTGGCGGAGCTTCAGGCGCCGGCGATCTACTACTACTTCCCGTCCCGGGATGAGCTGATCGAAGAGGTGATGTGGTCGGGGATCGCCGACATGCGTGAACATGTCGCCGCGGCACTCGACGAACTCCCTGACGGAACTCCAGCGCTGGAACGGCTTTTGGTTGCGGTGGAAGCCCACCTCCGTCACGAGCTGGAGATTTCGCACTACACGACGGCGGCGATCCGCAATGCGGGACAGGTCCCCCAAGCGATCCGCAAACGTCAGATCCGGGAAGAGGAGCGCTACGGCGAGATCTGGCGGCGGCTCATCAACGATGTGGCCCGCGACGGCATGTTGCGTCCCGAGCTCGACTTCTACATCGCCCAGATGCTGGTGCTGGGCGCGCTGAACTGGGCGGTGGAGTGGTGGAATCCCCGCCGCGGCTCGGTCGATGCCGTGGTCAAGACCGCCCAATCGCTGATCCTGAACGGGCTTGCGGACACCTCGGCTGTCTAGTTCAGGCGGGTTGGCACCTGCCCTCGGTTGAAGCCAGATGAAAAGATGAAGGCACTGCTCGCTCGTTCGTCGCGATAGCTCGCCCTGTGGCACTCGTGATGGGTGCATCGCCAGGAGATTCGGCGATTCGAGAAGTTTTTAATGGCAATTCGATTATTCTCGAGCGGCGCGGGTGGGACACGCCACACGATGCCCAGCCCGCGGTCTCTCGTCGGGAATCTCAAGGAGTAACTATGACAGCAGCTCTCGGTGCGCCGGTCGAGGACCCCAACGCCGTCCAGGCCCGCGTCGACTTCCGGCTCCTACGGGCAGGGCTGTATTCGGTGTGTATCTACGCCGGGTTGGGCCTGCTCGGGTTCGCTGTGTTCGCCGGCTTCTGGCCGCCGCCAGGTCAGGACCTCGACGCCGCCACCATCGCGGCGTACTTCCGGGAGAATCAAACATCCATCCAGATCGGCATGGTGTTCATGGTCGTCGGAGCTCCGTTCTACTACACCTGGAGCATCGTGCTCTCGAAGATCATCAGTCGCATCGAGGGTCCGATGGGGCTGCTGTCGATGACCGAGCTGATCGGCGGTCTGATGACCGGCGTCGTCACCGCCGTCCCCGCAGTGGTGTGGCAGACAGCGGCATTCCGGGTTGATACCCGCTCGGCCGAGACGATCCAGACGCTGTACGACTTCGGCTGGTTCTTCTTCGACCTGACCTTCGTGTTTTCGTTCCTGCAGAGTGTGGCGCTCGCCGTTGCGATCCTGATGGACCAGCGTGAGGAGCCGCTCTTCCCTCGCTGGGTCGGCTACGTCGCCTTGCTGACCGCGGCCGTCTACGTTCCGCTCAGCGTGGTCCCGTTCGTGACAACGGGCCCGTTCGCATGGCACGGGTTACTGAACTTCTGGGCGGTGTTCGTGATGTTCTTCGTGTTGATCGCGGTGGTGACCCCGTACGCCTTCCGGGCGCTGAGACGGCTCGAGATGCGGTGACCGGTCGCGTGGCCAGCCGGTGAGGTAGCCAGCCTGACCACCCCGGCGGACCGTATAGTCGACGAGGTTGGCTAACGAGTTCCGTCAGGAGGCGTGATGGCGGGTCGACCACTGCATACGTTCCAGGTGGTCAGCACCGAGCAGCTGGCCCCGCATATGAGGCGGGTCGTGCTCGGCGGGACGGGATTCGACACGTTCACCCCGGGCCAGTTCACCGACTCCTACGTCAAGTTCGCCTTCGTCCGCGACGATATCGACGTCTCGACGCTGCCCCAACCGCTGACCATGGACAGCTTCGCCGAGCTGCCGCCCGAGCATCGGCCGACGGTGCGCACGTACACGGTGCGCCGCGTCGACGCCGACGCGCGACAGATCACCGTCGATTTCGTGGTGCATGGCGAACACGGTGTCGCCGGACCGTGGGCGATGTCCGCCGAGCCGGGGGACACCGTGTACCTGATGGGCCCCGGTGGTGCCTATGCGCCGGACCCTGCGGCCGATTGGTACTTGTTCGCCGGTGATGAAGCGGGCCTGCCGGCCATCAGTGCGGCTTTGGAAGCGTTGCCGCCCAATGCCATCGGCAAGGCGTTCATCGAGGTCGCCGGACCCGAGGATGAGGTCGACCTGATCAGGCCGGAAGGCGTCGCGCTCTACTGGATCTACCGTGGCGGTCGAGCCGATCTGGTTCCCGAGGACCGCGCCGGTGACCACGCCCCATTGGTCGAGGCGGTGACCACCGCGCAGTGGCTGCCCGGCCAGGTCCAGGTCTTCATCCACGGTGAGGCCCAGGCCGTCATGCACAATCTTCGGCCCTATGTCCGCAAGGAGCGCGGTGTGGACGCCAAGTGGGCGTCCATCTCCGGGTACTGGCGTCGCGGGCGCACCGAGGAGACCTTCCGGCAGTGGAAGCAGGAACTGGCCGCCGCCGAGGCGGGCGAAGCTTAGCGGGAGGCCGGCGCCGGCACCTCGGTGTCCGCACCATCACCGGCAGCAGTGCTCTGCTGCTGCGAGGGAACCGCCGGCATCCGCTCGCTGTAGGCCGGACGTTGCCGAACCTTCAGGGGCCACCAGAACCACGGGCCGAGGATCGCTGCGATCGACGGTGTCATCAGCGATCGCACGATCAGCGTGTCGAGGAGCAGGCCGATGCCGATGGTCATGCCGCCCTGGCCGACGTTGAGCAGGTCACCGGAAATCATCGAGCCCATGGTGAATGCGAAGACCAGACCCGCTGCGGTCACCACGGTGCCGGTGCTGCCCATCGATCGGATGATGCCGGTGTTGATGCCGGCGCCGATCTCCTCCTTGAACCGGGATACCAGCAGAAGGTTGTAGTCGCTGCCGACGGCCATCAGGATGATGACGGCAAAGGCCAGCACGATCCAGTTCAATTCGATGCCGATGATTCGCTCGAAGATGAAGACCGACAACCCGAACGCCGCACCGAGTGAGATCACGACGGTCCCGACGATCACCATCGACGCCACCAGCGCGCGGGTGATGACCAGCATGACGATGAAGATCAGCGTCAGCGCGGCGAAGGCCGCGATCATGGTGTCGTACTTCGCCCCGGACTGGACGTCGCGGTAGGTGGCCGCGGTGCCGGTGAGGTAGATGTCCGCCCCGGACAGCGCGGTGCCCTTGACCGCCTCGTGCGCGGCGCTCAGCTCGTCGTCGACCACCGAGATGCCTTGCTCGGAAGCCGGATTGACGTCGTGGGTGATGATCAGCCGGGCCGCCTTGCCGTCTGGCGACAGGAACAGCGTGAGTCCCTTCTGGAAGTCGGGATTGGCGAACACCTCGGGTGGCAGGTAGAAGTAGTCGTCGCTCTTGGAGGCGTCGAACGCCTCACCCATCGCGGTCGCGGTATCGGTCATCTGCTGCATCTGGTTGATCAGCCCGTCGACACTGCTGTGGATGGTCTGCAGTGTGTTCTGCATGGCGGTGGCGGTGGCGATGATCGGGCCGAACCGCTGCACCATCTGGGGTCCCAGCGTGTCGATGTCGCCCATGCCGTTGACCATCTTGTCCATGCCGTCGACCATCGCGGTCATGTCGGTCTGCAACGAGGCCATGTTGTCGCTGAACGTGTTGACGCCGTCCATGGCGTCGAACGCCGACCGCACGCCAAAACACGCTGGGATGTTGAAGCAGTTCGGATCCCAGTAGAAATAGTTCCGGAACGGTCGCACTTGATCATCGAAATCGGCAATGTGATCGCGCATCTGGTCGAGTGTGGCCTTCATGGTGTTCATGTCGGCGACGCTGCGGTGCGCGGAGTCCACCATGCCGTTGGCCGATCCGACCGTGGCGTGCATGGCATCGGAGGCCTTGACCATGAGTGTCTGCATCTGCTGCATCGAGGCGATCATCGCGCTCAGGTCATCGGACATCGTGCTGATGTCGCCCACCCGTTGCTTGAGGAATTGCAGGTTCTGCGTGATCGGCACCGAGGACATGCTGATCTGGTAAGGGATGGAGCTGTGGGCGATGGGGGAGCCCAGCGGCCGGGTGATGCTCTGCACCATGGCAATTCCCTTGATCCGGAACAACGCCTTGGCGATCCGGTCGAGCACGATCATGTCGGTGGGGTTGCGCATGTCGTGGTCGGACTCGATGGCCATGATGTCGGGGTTGAGCCGCGCGGTGCTGAAATGCTTCTCGGCGGCGGTGTATCCGACGTTGGCCGGAACGTCGGCTGGGATGTAGCGCCGATCGTCGTAGCTGGTCTGGTATCCGATCATGGCCAGCAGGCCCAGCAACACCACGCTGGTCGCCGCGGCCAGGATCGGCTTGGGCCACCGGACAGTCGCGGTGCCGACCTTGCGCCAGCCGCGCGTCTTCAGCATCCGTTTCGGGTCGAGCAGGCCATACCGGCTGGCCACGACGAGGATGGCGGGGGCGACGGTCAGCGCGGCGGCGACCACGATGATCAGCGCCATCGCCGAGGGGTAGGCCAGTGAGCTGAAATAGGACAGCCGGGTCAGGCGCAACGTCAGCATCGCGCCGGCGATGGTGAGCCCCGAGCCCAGGATGACATGGCCCACACCGTGAAAAGCACTGTAGTAAGCCGATTCCGGATCCTCGCCGTTCTGCCGGGCTTCGTGGTAGCGGCCGATCAGGAAGATCGCATAGTCGGTACCGGCCGCGATCGCCAGGGCGGTCATCAGGGGCACCGAGAACGTCGAGAAGTCCATCACGCCGAGATGGCCGACCACCGCGACGGTGCCGCGGGCGGCACCCATCTCGATGCCCACGATGGCCAGGATCAGCAGGACGGTGCTGACCGATCGATACACCAGGGCCAGCATGATGGTGATGACGATCATCGTCACCACGGTCATCTTGATCATGCCGCGGTCACTGGCTTCCAGTGAATCGGTGGTCAGCGGGGCGGGACCGGTGACGTAGGCCTTCAGCCCTGGCGGCGCCGGGGTGTCGGTGATGATCTTTCGCACCGCATCCACGGAGTGGTTGCCCTCGGTACTGCCTTGGTCGCCGGCCAGGTTTAACTGGACGTAGGCGGCCTTGCCGTCGCTGCTCTGCACCCCGGCGGCGGTGATCATGTCGCCCCAGAAGTCGTGGACATGCTCGACGTGCTTGGGGTCGGCCGTGAACTTCTCGATCAGCGTTTGGTAATAGCGGTGGGCGGTGTCGCCGAGGGGTTGATCGCCGACCAGCACGACCATCGCGATGCTGTCGGAGGTGGATTCGCCGAATTTCTGGCCCATCCGCTTGGCGGCGATCACCGCCGGAGCGTCTTGCGGGGACATCGACACGGCGTTGGCCATGCCGACCTTTTCCACCTGGGGGACAAGCAGATTCACTGCCGCGGTGAAGGCCACCCAGGCCAGGATGATGGGGACGGCCAGCGACCGGATGGTGCGGGGGAACCCGGTCCGGGTGTCGTCGCCGGGCGCGCTCACGCGGCCTTGTCCAGACAGAAGGCTTGCGCGTCACGGCCGTCGGCGTAGTCCTCGGCGACCAGCTTGTCGTTGACCAGGATGCGGCAGCCCAGTGCATCGGTGTCACCCTGCGCGACGATATTGGCGAGCACCCCGGGGTCGGTGGTGCTGACGGTGACCGACCAGGGTAGCGCTGTGAAGCCCGACTCGATGGTCCTGCCGTTGACATCCAGGTAGCTCACGCGACCGGAAGCCTCGGCAGGACCGACGACTTCGTAGGTCACCCGCTTGGTGTTGATCGGCTTGATGGGGTCGGCCGGCATCGGGGCGGCGATGTAGGGCCGGTCGGAATCGAAGAACGTCCGCAACCGGCCGACGACGGCGACCGCCGCCACCAGGGCGATGACGATCACCGCCACCACCCAGAACCGCTTCATCAAGCCGAGCATCGACGCATCTCCTCGTCCGAAATCTCAGGCCGGCGCAGTAGCACTCGGCACTCCAGATATACCATAGGGGGTATAGTGTCAGTGCACGATGTAAACCCTGAAAGCAGAAGGGGCGAAGCGCAATCGCGGGGATTCAACCGCCGAGGAGCTGGAGACGTTGTTCTCGAGTCGGGCCTGAGCCCCGCTCACCCTTGAGAGGAGTCATCTATGTGTCGAGCGGTGAACTGCCGGGTCTGTGGCAAGACCACCTGGTCCGGCTGCGGCATGCACGTCGACGCCGTCCGCCGCAGCGTGTCCGCCGGGCAGTGGTGCTCGGGCCATGCCGCACCGGAGATCGTGCCGTCGCGGTGGAACCTGTTCAAGCGCAGGAAGTAAGTAACAGCACGGACACGGCTCCGCGTCGGTCGGCGATGACGCCCTGAATCGGTGCGACGGTAGGGGCGTGCACGAGCAGGACCACTATTCCGCGATTCTCGACGAGTACGCCGAGTACCTCGCGCTGGAGCGGGGCCGGTCCGAGCACACCCGGCGCGCCTACCTTGCCGACCTCCGTGCACTGTTCAGCTTCGTCGATGAGCGCGCCCCCGGGGCGGGTCTGAGTGCTCTGACCCTGCCGGTATTGCGCTCCTGGCTGGCCGCACAAGCCGGCACCGGTGCGGCCCGGACCACGCTGGCGCGTCGCACGTCGGCGGTCAAGACCTTCACCGCCTGGGCCACCCGGCGCGGACTGCTCGACACCGATCCCGCCGCACGTCTGCAACTGCCGAAGGCGCGCCGCACCCTGCCCGCGGTCCTGCGCCAGGATCAGGCGCTGGCCGCGATGGCCGCCGCCGATCTCGGCGCCGAACAGGGTGATCCGCTGGCCCTTCGGGACCGCCTGATCGTCGAACTGCTCTACGCCACCGGCATCCGGGTAAGTGAACTGTGCGGCCTGGACGTCGACGACGTCGATACCGGGCGGCAGTTGCTGCGGGTGCTCGGCAAAGGCAATAAGCAGCGTACCGTCCCGTTCGGCAAGCCCGCGCTGACGGCGCTGAACGCCTGGCTCACCGAGGGCCGCCCGGCACTGGTCAACGCCCAGTCCGGCGCAGCATTGCTGCTCGGGCCGCGTGGCAAGCGGCTGGACCCACGCCAGGCCCGCACCGTCGTGCACCAGACCGTCGGAGCGGTCGACGGCGCACCCGACATCGGGCCGCACGGGCTGCGCCACAGTGCCGCTACCCACCTTCTCGAAGGCGGCGCCGACCTGCGCATCGTGCAGGAACTACTCGGCCACTCGACTCTGGCGACCACTCAGCTCTACACCCACGTCACCGTCGCGCGACTGCGGGCGGTGCACGACCAGGCCCATCCGCGAGCCTGAAAAGTCAAGTACCGCAGAAGGTTTGGAAGCATCGCCCGAACTCTTCGGGCGCCGGCTCGGCGTAGCGTTCCAATCCCGGCCGTTCGTCATACGGGGCGCTGATCGCGCCGAGTAGCCGGTGGAACGGTGCCATGTCGCCGGTGGCCGCGGCGGTCAGGGCCTCCTCGACCAGATGATTGCGCGGAATGTAGACGGGGTTGACCCTGCGCATCACAGCGGTGTCGGGACCCAGGTTGCGCCAGCGGTCAGCCCACTGCGCGACGGCGGGCTCGACGTCGCCGCGTGCCAGCCGGCCGAAGAACGAGGTGTAGTCGATGCGCTCGCTCGCGAGCAGGCTCATCAGGTCGTCGATGAGCTGCCCGGCGGCGGCGTCGTCCACCTCCTCGCCCAGTCCGAGTTTGCGGCGCATCCCCGCCGACCATGCCGCGGTGTAGCGCTGCGGGAAGGTCTGCACCGCTTCGGTCGCCAGCGCGATCGCCCGGTCGTGATCCTCGGCGATCAGCGGCAGCAGCGCCTCGGCGAACCGCGCGAGGTTCCAGGCGGCGATCGGCGGCTGGTTGCCGTAGGAGTAGCGGCCCCAGGAGTCGATGGAGCTGAACACCGTCTGCGGGTCGAAGGCATCCATGAACGCGCACGGCCCGTAGTCGATCGTCTCGCCCGAGATCGTCATGTTGTCGGTGTTCATCACGCCGTGCACGAATCCGACCAGCATCCACTGCGTGATCAGCTTCGCCTGGGCGGCCACCACGGCGTCGAGCAGCGCCAGATAGGGATTGTCCGTCCGGGCGGCGGCGGGGTAGTGCCGGTCGATCGCGTGGTCGGCGAGGCGGCGCAGCAGCGCGAGGTCACCGGCGGCGCTGACGTATTGGAAGCTGCCGACGCGCAGATGGCTGGCGGCGACGCGGGCCAGAACGGCGCCGTCCAGCAGGGTCTCGCGTCGCACCCGGTTACCGGTGGCGACGACGGACAACGAACGGGTGGTCGGAATGCCCAGCGCATACATCGCTTCGCTGACGAGGTACTCGCGCAGCATTGGCCCGACGGCCGCCAGACCGTCGCCGCCGCGGGCGAACGGGGTGCGTCCCGAGCCCTTCAGGTGCAGATCGCGGAGCCGGCCCTGGCCATCAGTCAGTTCGCCGAGAAGCAGGGCGCGGCCGTCGCCCAGGCGGGGCACCCAACCGCCGAACTGGTGACCGGCATACCCCTGCGCGACCGGCTGCGCGCCGGCCGGCACCTGTGTCCCGACCAGCAGACCGATCCCGTCAGGACTGCGCAACCACTCGGGATCGAGCCGCACGTCGGCGGCCAGCGATTCGTTGAGGACGAGCAGCCGCGGGTCGGGAGCGGCCGCGGCCTGCCACTGCACGGCGAGTTCGGGCAGCTCGGCGGCGAATCGATGGCCGAGGACGACGGTCGGGTCCGGCGCAATGCTCATCGCGAACCACGGTACGCACACCCCATCGACGTGGGTACCCGCGAGGGTGCGCTTGCGCTTCGCGACCGACGGCGTGTTGCATACCGACGCGCACGCCCGCCGGGGGTTAGCCGGCGACGGGTTTGAGCCGGATCGGGGTGCTCGCCACCAGGCCGATCGGGTCGACGTAGTCGGCGCGGGACGCCGCACCCCACATGGCGCCCCAGTGCAGGCACGCCGCGACCGGACAGCCGCTGTGGCCGGCCAAAAGCAGGCCCAGCACCGTGCCCTCGTCGACGCGCTGCCCGGGGCGAACCGCGGCGTCGACGGGCTCATAACTGGTGCGCAGCCCGCCGTCGTGGGCCAGTGACACCACCGGCCGGCCGGCCAGGTCACCGGCGAAGACCACCGTCGCCGGTCCCGCGGCATACACCGGTTGACCAGGCGTTCCCGCCAGGTCCACGCCGCGGTGCCCGGGCTGCCAGTTCGGCGAGGGTGCGTCGAATGCCCGGGTCACCGCCGGTGGCGGGCGCAGCGGCCAGGCCAGCCGTCCGCCGTCGGCGCCGGCCGGGGCCGCGCACCCCAGCAGAGCCGCGATGACGGCGATAAGGATGCGCATCGCCCCAGTTCAGCCGACTGAGTCGGGGCGCGGTAGGCCGGTTGGCGGCGCCTGTGCACGCACTCGGCGCTGTGGACAAAGCACCCCTTCGCGTCGGGTAAGCTTTGTCCTGCAACTCGCGCGAGCGGGTTGACTTCGCGCGTCTGCGGCTCGAACCCATTGGTTCGTCACCTGTATGCCGGGCGGTCCCGTCCTCGAGACGGGTCCGGCATCGAAGCGGGCGCCAGGGTCCGGCTCACCCGAGCCGGATGACAACCGACACAAAGGTAAGGCACAACCATGGCCGTAGTGACCATGAAGCAGCTGCTCGATAGCGGCGCACACTTCGGGCACCAGACCCGTCGCTGGAACCCCAAGATGAAGCGGTTCATCTTCACCGACCGCAACGGCATCTACATCATCGACCTGCAGCAGACGCTGACCTACATCGATCAGGCGTACGAATTCGTCAAGGAGACCGTCGCCCACGGCGGTTCGATCATGTTCGTCGGCACCAAGAAGCAGGCCCAGGAGTCCATCGCCGAAGAGGCGACCCGCGTCGGCATGCCCTACGTGAACCAGCGCTGGCTCGGCGGCATGCTCACCAACTTCTCCACCGTTCACAAGCGTCTGCAGCGGCTCAAGGAACTCGAGTCCATGGAGCAGACCGGTGGCTTCGAGGGCCGCACCAAGAAGGAAATCTTGATGCTGACCCGCGAGAAGAACAAGCTCGAGCGCAGCCTCGGCGGTATCCGGGACATGCAGAAGGTGCCGTCGGCGATCTGGGTCGTCGACACCAACAAGGAGCACCTGGCCGTCAGCGAGGCCATCAAGCTCGGCATCCCGGTCATCGCGATCCTGGACACCAACTGCGACCCCGACCAGGTCAACTACCCGATCCCGGGCAACGACGACGCGATCCGCTCGGCCGCTCTGCTGACCAAGGTGATCGCGTCCGCCGTCGCCGAGGGCCTGCAGGCCCGCTCCGGCGCGGGCGCCAAGGCTGAGGCCGGTTCGTCGGCCGCCGAGCCGCTGGCCGAGTGGGAGCAGGAACTGCTCGCCGGCGCCACCGCATCGGCACCCGCCGAGGGCGGCCCCGTCGCCACCGAATCCGCCACTGAAGAAATCTCGTAAGGAAAGGCACTGATGGCTAACTTCTCCGCTGCCGACGTCAAGCGGCTTCGGGAGCTCACCGGCGCGGGCATGCTCGACTGCAAGAACGCCCTGGCCGCGAGCGACGGCGATTTCGACAAGGCCGTCGAGGCGTTGCGCATCAAGGGTGCCAAGGATGTCGGCAAGCGCGCCGAGCGCGCCACCGCCGAGGGCCTTGTCGCCGCCAAGGGCGGCGCCCTGATCGAGCTCAACTCCGAGACCGACTTCGTCGCCAAGAACGCCGAATTCCAGAACCTGGCCGACCAGATCGTCGACGCCGCGCTGGCTTCCAAGGCCGCCGATGTCGACGCCCTCAAGGCGGCCAGCGTCGGTGACAAGACTGTCGAGCAGGCCATCGCCGAGCTCTCGGCCAAGATCGGCGAGAAGCTGGAGCTGCGCCGGGTGCAGTACTTCGACGGCAACGTCGAGGCCTACCTGCACAAGCGTGCTGCCGACCTGCCGCCGGCCGTCGGCGTCCTGGTCGAGTTCACTGGCGAGGACAAGGATGCCGCGCACGCGGCCGCCCTGCAGATCGCCGCGCTGAAGGCCAAGTACCTCACCCGTGAGGACGTCCCCGCCGACCTGGTGGAGACCGAGCGTCGCGTCGCCGAGGAGACCGCCAAGGCCGAGGGCAAGCCCGAGCAGGCGCTGCCCAAGATCGTCGAAGGTCGGCTCACCGGCTTCTACAAGGACGTCGTGCTGCTGGACCAGCCGTCGGTGTCCGACAACAAGAAGACGGTCAAGGCCCTTCTGGACGAGGCCGGTGTCTCGATCACCCGCTTCGTTCGCTTCGAGGTCGGCCAGCAGTAAAGGCTTGAGCGGCACACCAATCCGCTCACTGGAAAACCCCGCGCCACATCCGGTGATCCCGGAGGCGCGGGGTTTTGCCATTGAGCGGCTGCTACCAGGTGAAGGCGCGGGGCGGGCCGGCGAGCGCCGCTTTCGCCTCGGCGCCGAGCGGATCCAGGATCTCGATATCGCCGGCTTCGAGCGCGTCGAGCGCCAGCCGAACGAGGTCTGGTGGGTCGATCACCGCACCGTCGGGGAAGGTGATCCCCGCCTGCTGGGCGAAGTCGAACAGCGTCTGGGTGCCGATCAGTCCGGGGACGAGGGCGGCCACGAGGGTGCCTTGCCCGGCGAGCTCGATACGAACCCCGTTGGTCAGTCCCCATTCAGCGGATTTCGCGGCGGCGTACGCGGTATTACCGTCCACGGTCAGCCATGCCGCTGCGGAGAGAACGTTGAGGATCGCGCCACCGCCATTACGGGCCAGGATGGGGGCGAACGCCCGGATCATGGCGAGAGTGCCGTAGTAGTTCGTCTCCATCGTCGACCGGATCGCGGCCATGTCACCGGTCACGAGATTGCCGCCATGGGTGTCTGCGGCGTTGTTGACCACGATGTCGACGTCGTGGGCGATATCTGCGACCGCCTCGACCGACGACTGGTCGGTGATGTCGAGGCGGACGACCTCGGCGCCGGGTATCTCGACGAGTTCGGGGCGTCGGGCGGCGGCATAGACCTTCGCCCCTCGCCGCAGCAATTCGGCGGCAAAGTGGTGGCCCAATCCACGGTTGGCGCCGGTCACCAATGCGGTAGCACCGTTGAGCTGCATGTGATCTCCGATTCGCGCATCCAGGCCGGGCGCCCGGGGGATAACATGACCGATCGGTCATGTCTCGGGATGGACCGTAACAACAATATGACCGACCGGTCAACTTGGTACTCTGCCCCGGTGACTCCTCCTGCTCGGCCGCTCCGGGCCGATGCCGCCCGCAACCGCGAATCGCTGCTCGCTGCGGCCGAGGACGAATTCGCCGAGCGGGGCCTCGCGGCCTCCATCGCCGATATCGCCCGCCGCGCGGGCGTGGCGAAGGGCACCGTGTTCCGCCATTTCGCCACGAAAGAGGAACTCATCGCAGCCATCGTCAGTGGCCATATCGCCGCCCTGGTGACCGCTGCCAAACGGCTCACGCAGGCACCGGATCCGGGTGCTGCCCTACTCGAGTTCCTGACGGTGGCCGCGGACCGGCGCCGTCAGCACGACCTGACGTTTCTGCAGGTGGTCAGTGACGGAGACCCGCGAGTCGTGGAGGCCACGCGAGCGCTGCACGCGAGCATCGAGACGCTGGTCGAGCGAGCCCGCGACGCGGGCGCCATCCGTTCCGACATCACCGGTGCCGACGTCTTCCTGCTGATGTGCGCACCCGTCCACGTCGCGGAGAACCTGTCGGATCCTGGCCCTGATCTCTGGCGCCGGTACCTCGCCATCATCTTCGACGGGCTGCGGCCGGAGGGGGCAAGTCCGCTTCCGCAACCGGCGCCCACCCTGACCTGACCGCCCGGGCGGCAGCGTCGCCGCTATTGGACACGTGCCTGCTAGCGTCGGTTCGATGACCCGACACGTGCATGCCTTTCGCGACGATGCGCTCGGCGACCTCGACGCCGTCGCCCTCGTCGACGCCATCCGCACCGGCAAGGTCTCCCGTGCCGAACTCGTCGATGCGGCCATCTCCCGAACCCAGACGGTCAATCCCGTCCTCAACGGCCTGGCGCACGAGACCTTCGAGCGGGCCCGTGCGCAGGCTGCGGCACCCGGGAGCGGCTACTTCGACGGCGTGCCCACCTTCATCAAGGACAACGTCGACGTCGAGGGCATGCCTACCATGCAGGGCACCGACGCCTGGGAGCCGCGGCCGCAGCCCGGTCACGGCGACTTCGCCCGCTTCTTTCTCGCCTCGGGCCTGATTCCGTTGGGCAAGACCCAATTGTCGGAGTTCGGCTTCAGCGCCTCCGCCGAGCACCCCAGGCTCGGAGCGGTCCGCAACCCCTGGGACACCGACTACACCGCGGGGGCCTCGTCGTCGGGGTCGGGTGCCTTCGTCGCGGCCGGCGTGGTGCCGATCGCCCACGCCAACGACGGCGGCGGATCCATCCGGATCCCGGCCGCCTGCAACGGACTGGTCGGTCTCAAGCCGTCCCGCGGCCGGCTGCCGTTGGACAAGATGTCGCGGCAAATGCCGGTGCGCATCGTCAACGACGGTGTGCTGACCCGCTCGGTGCGTGACACCGCGGCGTTTTACCGTGAGGCAGAACGTATTTGGCGTGATCGTCGGCTGTTGCCTATCGGCGCGGTCACCGGTCCCGGTACCCAGCGGCTGCGCGTCGCAGTGGTGACGCAGTCCGTCAACCGGCAGAGCAGCCCGAGTATCCGGGCGCGGACCCTGCAGACCGCCGAGCTTGTCGAACGCCTCGGCCACCACGTCGATCTCCTCGACCACAACCCGATCCCGCGCTATTTCGTCGACGACTTCCTGTTGTATTGGTCGCTGTTGGCGATGACGCTGGTGCGAACCGGGCAGCGCACGTTCGGCCCGAGCTTCGACCGCAGCCGGCTGGACAATCTCACCCTGGGCCTGGACCGCCACGCCAGCCGCAATCTGCACCGGATGCCGATCGCGATCACCCGGCTGGGCAGGCTGCGGCGAGTGACCGCCCGGTTCTACCAGAATTACGACGTCCTGCTGACGCCCACGCTGGCCGACGAGACGCCCCAGATCGGACACCTGGATCCGACCGCCGACTACGAGCAGATCATCGACCGGCTCGTCGACTGGGTGGCCTTCACCCCATTGCAGAATGCCACCGGTGAGCCGGCCATCTCGCTGCCCCTGGCGCGGTCGGAATCCGGCATGCCCGTCGGGATGATGTTCGGCGCCCCGATCGGTCACGAACGCCGACTTCTGGAATTGGCCTACGAACTCGAGGCGGCCCAGCCGTTTCCGAGAATTCAAGCCGGCACGGCACTCTAATCAGATACAGCGCCGTAACGACCAAGGGTGCCCGTTAACCAGACAGACACCGGCCGCTGCGGTGGGTGAAACAACCCGGGCTCACGCTCTTCGGTGTGGAGTCCACTGTGTCACCCACGATTTCGCGACCATCGGCGCTCGCCACTACTTCCGGGAACAACACCTTCGTGTGTCTTCTCCGGTTCGCCCTGGCGAATATCCGCCGCAGGCCCGAGCGGTTCGTGCTGTCGGTCCTTGGGATCGCCCTCGCGATCACCTGCGTCACCATCGTGCGCACCATATCGTCGAGTTTCGCTCTCACAGGCGAAGATTCGGTCACCGATGTGCTCGGCGGCGCCCAGCTGTGGGCGGTACCCGCGGCTGGTGTGCACTACACCAGCGACGTCCGCGCGCTGGTCGCCGACGGTCCCGCGCCGCAGTTGAGTCTGCCTGAGGGGTGGCGCGGGATTCGGACGCTGTCCGGTGTCGCCGACGTCAACGGAACTCCGGTCTCGGTTCGCGGCAGCGACGAAATCGCCTCGGGGAAAGCCGTTTCCGGATCGAAGCTGGCCGCGTACCTCGGTCTGCAAAACGGTGGCCGGATCACGCTGGGCGGCCAGAGCCTGGAGGTCGACGTCGCCGGTGCAGGTGAGTCACTGGCGGTGTCGACGGATCTGGCCCACTCCCTGGTGGGTGACAACGGCTGGTGGACGATCTTCGCACCGGCCGGTCAGGAGAAGAACCGCGATCTGGGGCCCACGCTCGGCGGTATCGTCGGGCTGCCGTCGACGTCCGATCCGTCGGTGAAGCCACATGTCAACGGCGGCGGCCTGATCTATGACACCGTGGGTGGTTCGGGACCGCTGACCTTCGAGCAGAAGTTCTCCGCGCTGTTCTCCGGGAAAGTCACCGGATCGACGCTCGGTCTGATCTCGATCATCGGCCTCGGTCTGGGTTTTGTGATCGCGGTGTCCTCCTTCCTGGCCGCAGTCCAGGAACGGCGCCGCGAATTCGGCATCATGTCGAGCATCGGCCTGGCCGACGAGGTGCTGTACTTCTTCCTGGTGGAATCGGCGGTGGTCTTCGTCGCGTCCTATGTGATCGGGGTGCTCGCCGCCGGAGTCGCTGTGGCACTGGTGATTCCGGGCATCGCGACGCCTATCGCGTGGTTGCAGGCGGCGGGTATGGTCGCCGGCTTCGTCCCCGCGATGGCCATCGTCGGCGCGCTGATACCCGTGCACCGGTTGCTGCAGCAGCGCCCGGTCAACTTGTTGGGAGACCGGTGATGATCGCCAAAGGCCTGTCCTACGGTTGGCTCGCCGCGCGACGGCGGGTCGGGGAGATGATCCTGCCGATCGTCACCACGGCCACCGGCGCTTTCCTGGTCGTCATCGTGTTCGGAATGTCGGCCGGAATCCGTGAGCAGTCAGCATCGTTGGGGCATGCCGCCGAGATCGGCAGGGCGGTGATCCTGATCGCGGTGACCGTCCTACTGGTCGGCGTCGTGGAGGTGGCGGTGGCGACCACCCGGACGGTGGCCCACCGCACCAAGGAACTCGGTGTGCTCGGCGCGACCGGGGTGCCTCGCGGACCCGTGGTGGCCGCGCTGCTGGTCGAACCCGTGGTGGCGGCGACCCTCGGCGCACTCGTCGGCGTGCTCCTGGCCGTCATCGCCTCGATCGTGCTGGGCGCGTTGGGATTCGTGCCCACCGGAGTGTCCATGGCGGGGCTGTCCGCCGGTGTGCTCATCGCCGTCGCGGTCAGTATCGTCGTCGCGCTGGCCACCAGCATCCTGCCCACCTGGAACGCAGCGTCGCGTCCGCCCATCCGTTCGCTGACCGGAGGTTAACCGTGACCGCAGTCGAAGACGCCACACCCGAGACCGGTGCGGCGCCGGGCGCGCAACCCGTGATCGAAGTCAGTGATGTCTGGAAGCTGCACAAGCTCGGCGACGAAGTGGTCAAGGCCCTCGTTGCCGTCGAGCTGACGGTCATGCCGGGGGAGTTCGTCTGCCTGATGGGGCCCAGCGGAAGCGGAAAGTCCACCCTGCTCAACATCATCGGCGGCCTGGACCGGCCCACCAAGGGGACGGTGCGGATCGACGGACGCGATACCGGCACCCTCACCGAAAGTCAGTTCGCGGCATTGCGCCACGACACCCTCGGTTTCATCTTCCAGAGCTACAACCTGATCCCGTTCCTGTCGGCGGTCGAGAACGTCGAACTGCCGCTGATGTTCGAGCCCTACGACCGCAAGGCATTACGTCAGCGCGCCCTCGAACTGCTGGACCTGGTCGGCCTGAGTCACCGGGTGCACCACCAGCCGACCAAGATGTCCGGCGGCGAGCAGCAGCGCACCGCGATCGCCCGCTCCCTGATCAGCAATCCGACCCTGGTGCTGGCTGATGAGCCCACCGCCAATCTCGACCACCGGACCGGGGAGACGGTGGTCCGCATGCTGCGTGACCTGTGTTCGACGCTGGGCGTCACCGTGGTCGCCAGCACCCACGATCCCACGGTGGCCGACGAAGCGAGCCGTGTCGTCCGGATGAAAGACGGACAGATCATCAACGCCCAACCGCCATCGGGAGAAACCGCATGACACAAGAACTCGAGGCTTCGCCGGCGAGCCAGCGCGACAAGCTGCTGACCACCGAGCTCGTTCCCGAGCAGGTGCTGCCGAAGGTGATGACCACCTTCGGCCTCACCGCCACCTATGTTTTCATCATCTGCTGGATCACCGGCTCGTCGATCATGGCGGCCGGCGGCTGGACCGCGATCCCGATGTGGATCTTGGGCATCCTGACCTTCCTGGTCCCCGCCGGCATGGCCGTCGCCGAACTGGGCAACCTATGGCCTGGTGAGGGCGGTGTCTACATCTGGGCCACCAGGACCATGGGTGAGACCTGGGGTTTCATCGGCGGCTACCTGTCCTGGATCCCGGTGGTGCTCAACTCCGCCTCGTCGCCGGCCATCATCCTGCAGTTCCTGCTGCTGGCGTTCCATGCTGAACTGGGCCTGACGCTGAGCATCATCCTGCAGGTGGCGCTGCTGTGGGCGGTCATCGGCCTTGCGCTGGCGAAACTTTCGGCCAACCAGCGCATCATGAACACCGTCTTCGTCGTGTACTGGGTGCTGACCGCGGTCATCTTCATCTCGGGTGTGATCTACGCGGTACGCAACGGCTCGGCGCAGCCCTTCACCGCGCACGCCGCCCTGGTGCCGGACTTCGCGGGTGCAGGCTTCCTGTACGGCACCGTGCTGCTGTACCTGGTCGGTGTGGAGACGCCCTACAACATGGGCGCGGAGTTCCTCTCGGTGCGCAAGAGCGGGCCGAAGATGGTGGTCTACGGCTCGATCGCGTTGATCCTGATCTACCTGCTGACCACCCTGGGCACCGTGATGGTGTTGCCGGCCGACCAGGTCGATCCCGTCACCGGCGTCATCGGCATGCTGGGCACCGCCGCACCCAAGGGGGTCATGGAGGTAGCGGGCGTGGTGCTGGCCTGCATCGTGTTCGTGGCGCTGATGAGCTACCAGGTCACCTACTCGCGGCTCATCTTCGTCTCGGGCCTGGAGCGGCACCTGCCGCGAATCTTCACCCACCTCAACCCGCGCACCCGCAACCCTGTCACGGCCGTGCTCATCCAGGGTGTGCTGTCGTCGTTGCTCATCGTCGGCCTGTACTCGCAGAGCAGCATGGCCAACGTCACGGTGTTCCTGCAGGGCGGGCTGTCCATCGCCTGGCTGATCTCGGGCTTCTTCTTCCTGTTCCCGGTCATCCTGGCCCGTAAGAAGTACGCCGACCGGTACGCCGAGGAGAAGTTCTGGCGTATCCCGGGCGGCATGGTGGGCGTGTGGATCACCGTGGTGGTCGGCACGATCGGCACGATGGGCGGCATCTACTACTCGTTCGCCAAGTCGTGGATCAAGGATGTGCCGGACACCACCTGGATGGTATGGACCGGCAGCCTTGCGGTGGGCATGTTCGCCCTCGGCGGGATCGTGTACGTCTTCGGCCGCCGCGCCGCACGCAAGGTGACCCAGGAAGACGCCCTGGCGCACCTGGCGGTACTCGACCTCACCCAGGCCGAAACCAAGGAGGGCTGATCCGATGACGATGGACAGTATTCTGCTCAACGGATCGGGAACCGCCGACGCCGTGCGCTATCCGCTCGACCCGCTCTCGGGCGCCGAGATCGAGGCAGCGGCCACGATCGTCAAGGAGTCCGAGTTCGTCAGTGACACAGTCAAATTCGTGATGATCCAGCTCGCTGAACCGGACAAGACGGCAACGCTGACATTTGCCGACGCGGCCGACGTACCGCGACGTGCCTTCATCACGATGTATGACCCGGCGGCCAAGATGGTCTATGAGGCAGTGGTCGACATCGGCGCCCGCACGGTCGATTCGTGGACCCCGATCCCGGGCCGCTTCCCGTCCTATCTCGTCGAGCACATGACCGGTGTCGAGGAGGTGGTGCGAGCCGATCCGCAGTGGCAGGAGGCCATGCGCAAGCGCGGCGTCACCGACTTCGATCTCGCGATGATCGATCCCTGGCCGGCCGGTTACTACGGCGCGCAGGATCATTACGAGAACTCGCCGTTGATCTGCCGGCCGCTGACCTTCATGCGGGCCGCCCCGTCCGAACACGGCTATGCGCGCCCGGTCGAGGGCTTGATCGTCACCTTCGACCTGGACGCGATGGCGGTACTCGAAATCGAGGATCACGGTGTGGTGCCGTTGCCCCCCAAGGCCGGCAACTACACGGCGCGGTACATGTTCGACGAGGACAACCGGCCGGCGTTCACGCAGTTCCGCGATGACGTCAAGACCATCGAGATCACCCAGCCTGACGGGCCGAGCTTCACCGTCGACGGCTGGAAGGTGCAGTGGCAGAAGTGGTCGCTGCGGGTGGGCTTCAATCCCCGCGAGGGCCTGACGCTGCACGAGGTCACCTACACCGATCGCGGCACGGTGCGGCCGGTGATGTACCGCGCGGCACTCTCGGAGATGGTGGTGCCCTACGGGGACACCTCACCGACGCACTGGAACAAGAACGTGTTCGACATGGGCGAGGTCGGGATGGGCTTCTCGGCCAACCCGCTGACCCTCGGGTGTGACTGTCTGGGGGAGATCTTCTATTTCGACGGCACGGTGCACGATTCCGACGGCAATGCCGTGGTGATCCCGAACGCGATCTGTATGCACGAGGAGGACTACGGGATCTCCTGGAAGCACACCGATTTCCGCACCGGCGAGGTCGAGGTGCGCCGTTCCCGGCGGCTGGTGATCTCGATGATCTGTACCGTCGGCAACTACGAGTACGGGTTCTTCTGGTACCTCTACAACGACGCCTCCATCGAGATGGAGGTCAAGCTGTCCGGGGTGCTGACCACCGGGTCCATCCCCGAGGGCGAGTTGCCCCGTTGGGGCAAGCTGGTGGCGCCGGGAATCTACGGCCCGAATCACCAGCACTTCTTCAACTTCCGGCTCGACATGACCGTCGACGGGCCGAACAACAGTGTCTACGAGGTCGATTCGATCCCGGAACCCGATCCCGGGCTCAACCCGCACCACAACGCCTGGATCGCCAAGGACACCTTGGTGGCCTCGGAGGCCCACGGCGCCCGGGACTGGAACTGGTCCACCGGCAGGTACTGGAAGGTGGTCAACCCGTCGAAGGTGAACGAGCTGGGCAGCCCGGTGGGCTACAAGCTGATGCCACGCGACCCTGTGCCGGTGATGGTGCAGGAGGGCTCCTACATCTACGACCGGGCCCGCTTCGTCCAGCACAACCTGTGGGTCACCAAGTACGACCCGGCGGAAAAGTTCGCGGCGGGGGACTACATGTACCAGTCCGCCGACGCCCAGGGGCTGCCGGAGTACATCGCCGACGACGCACCGCTGGAGAACACCGACATCGTGCTCTGGTACACCGTCGGTGCACATCACATCGTGTGCCCGGAGGACTGGCCGGTGATGCCATGCCACTACACCGGATTCAAGATGAAGCCGGTGGGCTTCTTCGACGGCAACCCGGCATTGGACCTGCCCCCGTCACCGCCCAAGGCGTGCCATAGCCACTGAGCACAGATCACCGACGGCGCGTCCCGGTGCACATGTGTGACGTACGCTGGCGCGCATGGAGCTACTACGCAACGTAGTCGTCTTGCTGCACATCGCCGGGTTCGCCGTGACGTTCGGTTCGTGGGTCGCCGAGGCGGCGGCCCGGCGCTTCCGGGTCACCCCGGTGATGGACTATGGGCTGCTGCTCTCGCTGCTCACCGGCTTGGTGCTGGCCGCGCCGTGGCCGGCGGGCATCGTGCACAACTATCCGAAAATTGGCATCAAGCTCGCGATCCTGATCGTGATCGGTGGACTCCTCGGCATGGGCGCGGCCCGGCAGCGGCGCACCGGTGAACCGGTACCGCGCCCGATCTTCCTCTCGGTGGGTGCACTCTCGTTCGCGGCAGCCGCCGTCGCCGTGCTCTGGTGAGGGCCGGTCACAGCCCCGTGACCCGGCCATTCGCCCAGTTCGGCGATGAGGCAGGATGGAAGTGCCGTCTCGGGCGTCGCCGGGATGGCACTCTCATGCCAGGAGCCCGACGAATCCGAGGAGTCTGATGGGGGAGCCGGCCAGCACCAACGGCGTCGAGCCGTCGGCGAACGAGTCCCGTCCGCTGCGCCCGAAGTATGCGCGCGTGCTGCTCAAACTCGGCGGCGAGATGTTCGGCGGCGGGGCCGTCGGCCTCGACCCCGATGTGGTCGCCCAGGTGGCCCGCCAGATCGCCGAGGTCGTGCGCAGTGGTGTGCAGGTCGCCGTGGTCATCGGTGGCGGCAACTTCTTCCGCGGTGCGCAGCTGCAACAGCGCGGTATGGAGCGCACCCGCTCGGACTACATGGGCATGCTCGGCACCGTGATGAACAGCCTTGCGCTGCAGGATTTCCTGGAGAAGGAGGGCATCGTCACCCGGGTGCAGACCGCGATCACCATGGGTCAGGTCGCCGAGCCTTACCTGCCGCTGCGTGCGGTACGGCACCTGGAGAAGGGCCGGGTGGTGATCTTCGGCGCCGGTATGGGCCTGCCGTACTTCTCCACCGACACCACCGCCGCCCAGCGTGCCCTGGAGATCGGTGCCGACGTGGTGCTGATGGCCAAGGCGGTCGACGGCGTGTTCACCGACGACCCGCGGGAGAACCCCGACGCGCAACTGCTCACCGAGATCAGCCATCGCGAGGTCATCGACCGCGAACTGCGGGTCGCGGACGCCACGGCGTTCAGCCTGTGCATGGACAACGGAATGCCAATCCTGGTCTTCAACCTGCTGACCGACGGGAATATCGCCCGGGCCGTCGCAGGTGAGAAGATCGGGACGCTGGTCACGACCTAGAGGGACACCGCAATGATTGAAGAGGCGCTGTTCGACGCCGAAGAGAAGATGGAGAAGGCCGTCGCCGTCGCGCGCGACGATCTGGCCTCCATCCGTACCGGCCGGGCCAACCCCGGCATGTTCTCCCGCATCGTCATCGACTACTACGGATCGCCGACACCGATCACGCAGGTCTCGAGCATCAACGTCCCCGAGGCCCGGATGGTAGTCATCAAGCCCTACGAGTCCAACCAGTTGCGCGCCATCGAGGAGGCGATCCGCAACTCCGACCTCGGGGTCAATCCGACCAACGACGGCAACATCATCCGCGTCTCCATCCCGCAGCTGACCGAAGAGCGCCGCCGCGACCTGGTCAAGCAGGCCAAGTCCAAGGGCGAGGACGCCAAGGTCTCGGTGCGCAACGTCCGCCGCAAGGCGATGGAGGAACTGGCCCGGATCAAGAAGGACGGCGAGGCCGGCGAGGACGAGGTGGGCCGCGCCGAGAAGGATCTGGACAAGACCACCCACACCTACGTCACCCAGATCGACGAGCTGGTCAAGCACAAGGAAGGCGAACTGCTGGAGGTCTGAGGACCGCTCAGCATTCACCGACCGTGGCAGACACCGACTCCGGTACCGCCGGCTCCGACGTGCCGGAGAAGAAGACGTCCCGTGCCGGACGCGACCTGCCGGCCGCCATCGCGGTCGGGGTGGTGCTCGGCGCGATGGCCATCGGCAGCCTGCTGTTCGCGCCGACGTGGTGGTTCCCGCTGCTGGCCTGCGCGATCGCCATCGCCACCCATGAGGTGATCCGGCGCCTTCGTGAACACGGCTACACGCTGCCGACCATCCCGCTGCTGGTGGGCGGCCAGGCGATGATCTGGCTGGCCTGGCCCTGGGGGGTGGCGGGCACGCTCGGTGCCTATGGCGGCACGATCGTGCTCGCCATGGTGTGGCGGCTGGTGGGGCAGGGGTTGCGCGAGCAGCCGGTCAACTACCTGCGCGATATCGCGGCCACCGTGCTGCTGGCCACCTGGGTGCCGTTGTTCGCCAGCTTCACCGCGCTGCTGATCCGGCAGGACAACGGCGGTGTACGGGTTTTCACGGTGATCGCGACCGTGGTCTTCGCCGATATCGGCGGGTATGCCGCCGGGGTGCTGTTCGGCAAGCATCTGCTGGCTCCGGCGATCAGCCCGAAGAAGTCCTGGGAGGGGCTGGGGGGTTCGCTGCTGTTCGGCATCGCCGCTGCGGTGTGTTCGGTCACCTTCCTGATGCACAAGCCGGCCTGGGTGGGCGTTCCGCTGGGGTTGATGCTGGTGATCACCGGCGTGCTCGGTGACCTGGTCGAGTCGCAGGTCAAGCGGGATCTGGGCATCAAGGACATGGGCACGCTGCTACCCGGCCACGGCGGGATCATGGACCGGATCGACGCGATGCTGCCGTCAGCGGTCGTGGGCTGGATCGTGCTGACGCTGCTGGCGTGAGCGCGCTGCGGCGATACTGGATGAGATGAAACAAGAGCTGGTCTTCGAGGCCCCGCGTCGCGCACTGCCGCCGCGGCATTTCGCCGACCTCGATGCGCAGGCTCGAGTGGCGGCGGTGACCGAGTTGGGTCTGCCCGCTTTCCGCGCCAAGCAACTGGCCCAGCAGTACTACGGCAGGCTACTGGCCGACCCCCAGCAGATGACCGACCTGCCCGCCGCGGTGCGCGACACCGTCGGCGACGCCCTGTTCCCCACCTTGCTGACCCCTGCCCGCCAGATCGAGTGCGACGCCGGCGAGACCCGAAAGACGTTGTGGCGCGCCCACGACGGGACGACGTTCGAGTCGGTGCTCATGCGCTACCCGAATCGCAACACCGTCTGCATCTCCTCGCAGGCCGGCTGCGGGATGGCCTGCCCGTTCTGCGCGACCGGTCAGGGCGGGCTGACCCGCAACCTGTCGGCCGCCGAGATCCTGGAGCAGGTGCGGGCCGCCGCGGTGAGCTCACGCGACGAGTTCGGTGAGCGGTTGTCGAACGTCGTGTTCATGGGGATGGGGGAGCCGCTGGCGAACTATGCCCGGGTGGTGGCCACGGTGCGGCGCATCACGGCCGCGCCGCCGGAGGGGTTCGGGATCTCGGCCCGGTCGGTGACCGTGTCGACGGTCGGGCTGGCACCGGCGATCCGCAAGCTGGCCGACGAACACCTCGGCGTCACGCTGGCGTTGTCGCTGCACACCCCCGACGACGAGCTGCGTGACACCCTGGTGCCGGTGAACGACCGGTGGAAGGTCAGCGAGGCGCTGGACGCCGCGCGCTACTACGCCGACGTGACGGGCCGGCGGGTGTCCATCGAGTACGCCCTGATCCGTGACGTCAACGACCAGCCGTGGCGGGCCGACCTGCTCGGTAAGAAGCTGCACCGCGCCCTCGGGCCGCTGGCCCACGTCAACCTCATTCCGCTCAACCCCACGCCAGGCAGCCAGTGGGATGCCAGTCCCAAGCCGGTGGAGCGGGAGTTCGTGCGCCGGGTGCGCGCCCAGGGAGTGTCGTGCACGGTCCGCGACACCCGCGGCCGCGAGATCGCGGCGGCCTGCGGTCAGCTTGCCGCCGAAGGCTAGGTACCGCTCTCTTCTCGCCGAAACCGACGTCTCGCAGCGGTTGTGCGAGTAGATCGCGCCAGATCGTCGATCTCGGCGCAGTGCGGCGCGCTTAGCGCAGCCAGCCGCGGCGGCGGCCCCACCAGTCGCGGATGAGCACCCCGGCGACCAGGATGGCGAAGCCGATCAGGAACCAGTCCTCGACGTGGCCGACGTGGTTGCCGCGAAGCATGAGCAGCAGGAAGCCGATGGCGAAGATGCCGAAGGTGTACCAGGCGCGGTAGTCGATCTTGCTCCAACCCCAGGCGGCCGAGGGCACGTCGGCGGGGTCGACGTCGTTGTAGCGCTCCACCTCGGTGCTGGGCATTGCGGCTCCTGTCGGACTCAGATCGGCAACTGCCGTCATTCTGGCACACCCACCCCCGGCCGGCTCAGCCGATCCGCCCGTAACGCGCCAGCGCCTCGACCCGTTCGGTGGCGTGGTCGACGATCGGTTCGGGGTAGGCCGCGGGCCGCCCGCCCTTGAGTTTGTGGACGTCGGTGACCAACACGTCGGGCCCCGCCAGCTCGGGGACCCAGCGGCGCACGTAGTCACCGCCCGGGTCGAACTTCTCGCCCTGCGCGGTCGGGTTGAACACCCGGAAATACGGGGCGGCGTCGGTGCCGGACCCCGCGCACCACTGCCAGCCGTGCTGGTTGTTGGCGACATCCCCGTCGACGAGCTGGTCGAGGAACCACCGTGCGCCCCACTGCCAGGGCAGGTGCAGGTCCTTGACCAGGAAGGAGGCGACGATCATGCGCACCCGGTTGTGCATGAACCCGGTCTCGAGCAGCTGGCGCATCCCGGCATCCACGATCGGATACCCGGTGCGGCCCTGCGTCCAGGCGTCGAAGGCCGTCTTCGCCGCGGCGTCGGTGTCGACCTCGATGGCGTCGTAGTTGCGGTTCCAATTGCGCCAGGCGCTCTCGGGCCACTCGGCCAGCACGGCGGCGTAGAAGTCGCGAAACGCCAGCTCGCGCAGGTAGGCCGCGGCACCGGTGGTTCGCACGTCGAGGTCGGCGGCCATGGTGCGGGGATGAATGGTCCCGAACTTCAGGTGCGCCGACATCCGGCTGGTGCCCGGTTTGTCGGGGCGGTTGCGGTCCTCGGCGTAGTCGGCCAGCCCGGTATCCACGAACTCGTCCCAGTGGCGCCGCGCGGCGGCCTCGCCGGCCTCGACATCCATCGTCGCGCCCGGGTCGGGGGCTTCGACCCGGTCGACGCCGGCGAGCGTGTCCGGGTCGATCCAGGCGCCGGCCTGCGCTGACTGGGCCGGCCCACGCCAGCCGACCTCGCGCCACCGGGCCAGGAAGGGGGTGAACACCTTGTAGGCACTGCCGTCGTCCTTGGTCACCCGGCCCGGTGAGACCAGGTAAGGGGACCCGGTGGCCTGCACTGTCCGGCCGTCGCCGGCCAACGCCTCGGCGACCGTCCGGTCGCGGCGCGTGCCGAACGGGCTGAAATCGGCGGAGATGTGGACGGTGTCGGCCTCGATCTGGGCGGCCAGCGCCGGGATCTGGGTCTCGGGCCGGCCCCGGACGATCAGCAACCGGCCGTCGAGCGTGTCCGCCAGTGCACGCAGCGAGTCGCCCAGGAACTGCAGGCGGCGGGGCCCTGAGGACTGTTCGAGCCGCGGATCGAGGACGAAGACGCCGAGTACCTCGGCGCTGTCGGCGGCGGCTTCCAGCAGTGGCGGCAGGTCGTGCACGCGAAGATCGCGGCGAAACCACAGCAGTGTGGACGACATGTCATCCATGCTGCCTTGTCTTTCCGCCCGGTGCCGGTCGGGGTTGCCTGCCAGAATGCAGCCATGAACCCCGTCGACGGTGCGGCCGGATACCCGCGTGACATGGTCGGCTACGGCCCGCACCCGCCGGATCCGCAGTGGCCCGGGCAGGCCCACATCGCGTTGCAGTTCGTCCTCAATTACGAGGAAGGTGCGGAGAACAACGTCCTGCACGGCGATCCCGCATCGGAGACGTTCCTCTCGGAAATGATTGGCGCCCAGGCATTCCCGAATCGGCATATGAGCATGGAGTCGCTCTACGAGTACGGTTCACGTGCTGGGCTGTGGCGCCTGCTGCGGGTCTTCGACCGGCGCGACCTGCCGCTGACCGTGTTCGGCGTGGCGATGGCGCTGGCCCGAAACCCCGAGGCGGTGGCGGCGTTCACGGCGCGCGGAGACGAGATCGCCTGCCACGGCCTGCGCTGGATCAGTTACCAGCTGGTCGACGCCGCCACCGAACGTGAGCACATGGCCCGGGCCGTGGACCTCATCGCCGAGCTCACCGGAGCGCCGCCGCTGGGCTGGTACACCGGGCGGGATTCTCCGCAGACCCGCAGCCTGGTGGTCGAGCACGGCGGCTTCCTCTACGACTCCGATTCCTATGCCGACGATCTGCCGTACTGGACGACGGTGGACGGTACCGACCACCTGGTGGTGCCCTACACGCTGGACACCAATGACATGCGGTTCGCCAGTGCCGGTGGTTTTCCTTCTGGCGAGCAATTTTTCGCGCACCTGCGCGACGCTTTCGATGTGCTCTACGCCGAGGGCGTGGCCGGCTCGCCCAAGATGCTCTCGATCGGACTGCACTGCCGGCTGGCCGGGCGGCCCGCCCGCACCGCTGCCCTGGAGCGGTTCCTGGACCATGTGCAATCGCACGACAAGGTGTGGATCACCCGCCGGGTGGACATTGCGCGGCACTGGATCGAGCGTTTTCCCGTTCCCTTCGCATAGCGGACCGCATCTTCGCGTCGCGGCCAGCGCTGTGATAACCGGCACAAATTAACTATCTCGTCTGTAAATTCGGTAATGACATTTTGCTGCTAGAGCAACATTTTCGGCGGCAACAAAATCTCTACCGGTGCCTGTTACACGAATTACTGAAATGTGAACAACCAGACACGACGGCCGTCTGGGGTTGTGGGTCCAGCCCGGTCAAGTTTGAATATTCACACGGGTCGGGAAACCTAACCGCGCCAACGAAGTCCACGGTGCCATTGGCACAGGGCTTGCGTAGTGGGGGCGGCCGACTTTGGGAGGGACGACATCGGTTCGTACCCCGTGGCGATCGCCCACGACTATCTGACGCAACGCGGCGGCGCCGAGAAGGTTGTTCTAGCAATTAGCCGAGCTTTCCCAGAAGCTCCCATTTATACGTTGCTATACGAGCCGGAAGGTACGTATCCGGAGTTCGCCGACCGCGACATCCGGGTCTCCCCGCTCAACCGGGTGGGACCGCTGCGGCGGCACCATCGTGCTGCGTTGCCGGTACTCCCGTTCGCCGCGCAGGCGATGACGGTCGACGCGGATCTGGTGATCACCAGCTCCAGCGGCTGGGCGCATGGCTTTCGCACCACGGGGGAGAAGCTCGTCTACTGCTACTCCCCGGCGCGGTGGCTCTACGCCAGCGACATGTATCTGGGCGAGGGGGCCGGAGTGATGAAGCGGGCCGTCCTGGCCGCCCTCGGCCCCTACCTCAAGCGGTGGGACAAGCGCGCGGCGCTGTCCTGCCAGCGTTACGTCGCGATCTCGTCGGTCACCCAGACCCGCATCCGCGACGCGTACGGCATCGACGCTCCGGTGCTCCCCGCGCCGGTCGCAATGACCGGCGCCGAGCGGGCGACAACGATCGACGACGTGACGGATTGGCTGGCGCGTTCCGGTGCGCAACGGCCCGACGGCGCCTTCTACCTGTGCGTCTCGCGTCTGCTGCCTTACAAGAACGTCGATCAGGTGGTACGTGCGTTCGCCGACCTGGATCGGCGGCTGATCGTCGTGGGCCGTGGTCCCGAGGCCGAGCGTATTCGCGCCCTCGCTCCCGCCAATGTCCTCATGCTCGAAGGCCTTTCGGACAGCGAGATGGTGTGGCTGTATCAGAACTGTCGTGCGGTGGTGGCGGCCAGCTACGAGGACTACGGGCTGACCCCGATCGAGGCCGGGGTCTGGGGCCGGCCGAGCATCGTGTTGCGCTGGGGAGGCTTCGTCGACACCGTGATCGACGGTGGCACCGGGGTGTTCTTCGATCGACCGGAGGCGTCCGAGATCGCTCGCGCCGTCCGACTGCTGGAGTCCTCGCGATTCGACGAGGGCGAGATCCGCGGCGCAATGGAGCGCTTCAGCGAAGCCCGATTCATCGACGGGCTGCGTTCCGAAATACAAGCGACCATAGGGGTAGCGGCATGAGACTCATTCCAGGAATCGACGAGCCGAAGAAGTCGGCGCTGATCACCGGCGTCACCGGACAGGACGGGCTGTACCTCTCGGAATTGCTGCTGTCCAAGGGGTACACCGTCTACGGGCTGATCCGGGGCCAGAACAATCCCAAAGAGGTGATGCTGCGCGAGACGGTCCCCGGTGTGCAGATCGTCACCGGCGACCTGCTCGACATGTCGAGTTTGATGCGCGCGTTGACGATTGCCGAGCCCGACGAGGTGTACAACCTGGGAGCGGTCTCGTTCGTGGCGTACTCCTGGCGCAACGCTCGGTTGACCACCGATGTCACCGGTGGCGGGGTCCTCAACATGCTCGAGGCCATTCGGCTCTACCAGGACATCGCCGGTCGCAAGGTCCGGTTCTACCAGGCCTCCAGTTCCGAGATGTTCGGGAAGGTCCAGCAGGTGCCGCAGACCGAATCGACGCTGTTGTGGCCGCGGTCGCCCTACGGCGTGGCCAAGGTGTACGGCCACTACATGACCGTCAACTACCGTGAGTCCTACGATATGCACGCCAGCTCGGGAATCCTGTTCAACCACGAGTCCCCAAGGCGCGGAGTCGAATTCGTCACCCGCAAGGTCTCGCGAGCGGTGGCGCGGATTGCGCTGGGCGGTCAGTCGCATGTCACCCTCGGCAATCTCGACGCTCGCCGGGACTGGGGTTTTGCCGGCGACTATGTCGAGGCGATGTACCGCATGCTGCAGCAGGACGTCGCCGATGACTACGTGATCTGCACCGGCCGTACCCATTCCATCCGCGAGATGCTGGACATCGCGTTCGCCACGGTGGGGATCGAGGACTGGGAACCCTATGTCCAGTTGGACAAGTCGCTGATCCGGCCAGCCGAGGTGGACCTGCTGGTGGGCGATGCCACCAAGGCGCAGCGGGTGCTCGGCTGGCAGCCGAGCGTGGGCTTCCGCGAGCTCATCGAGATGATGGTGTACAGCGATCTCGACAGCGAGTCGCGTGCCATGCGCGCGGCCGCGCTGTAGCCGGCACCGATGGCTTACCCACCACCATCGGCAGGCACCGCTCTGATCACCGGTGTCACCGGGCAGGACGGCCAGTACCTGGCCCCGTTGTTGCATGCCTTCGGCTTCACCGTGCATGGGACGGTGCGGCCTGGCTCACCGCCGGGACGGACCCCGCCAGGGGTGCCGGTCGTCGAACACCGGGTGGACCTGGAGAACCGGCACGCCGTGCTGCGGCTCATCGAAAGCATTGACCCGCAGTACGTCTTCCATCTGGCCGGGGTGACCTCGGTGGCCGCGTCGTGGTCCGATCCGGTGTCGACACTGAACTTCAACGCCAGCTCCACGACCGCGTTGCTGGACGCCTGCCTGCGGGTTCAGGACGAGCAGGGTAGTCCGATCGTTGTGGTCAACGCCTCCAGCGCGGAGATCTTCTCCGGGGCGGCCTCATCACCGCAGTCCGAAGCCACCCCGATCGAGCCCACCTCGCCCTACGGTGCGTCGAAGGCGCTGGGCCACATGATGTGTGTGATCTATCGTTCGCGTGGGCTGGCGGCCTCCAACGCCATCCTCTACAACCACGAATCACCGCTTCGCCCGACACATTTCGTGACGCGGAAGATCACTGCAGCGGTCGCGCGGATCGCCCGTGGCCTGCAGGACTCACTCACGCTTGGTGACCTGCAGACCCGCAGGGACTGGGGGTGGGCGCCGGACTATGTCGATGCGCTGTACCGGATCGCCCTGCAAGGGGTGGGGGACGACTTCGTGATCGCGACCGGAATCTCGCACTCGATCGGCGACTTCGTGGCGGCTGCCTTCGCCGAAGTCGGAATCGACGACTGGCACTCGTTCGTGCAGACCGATGCCACCCTGCGCCGGCCGACCGATCCGGTGGAGATGGTGGGCGATTCCCTCTACGCCCGGCGCGTCCTGGGCTGGCAACCGTCGGTGGATTTCACCGACATGGTGGCCGCGATGGTGCGCCACGACCTCGACGAGATCGCAATGCCGCAACATGCCGTAGGAGGAGACCTATGACCAGCGAACCCCTGCTGACCGACGACGGCTTACCGCCCTCGCTGGAGCCGGTGAAACCACCGCCGATGCAGGACATCTCGTTTCTCCGCAAGCTGTACAACCGCGTCGGGCTGCTGGGCTTCAACCTGTTCTTCACCTACTTCCCGTCGCATCATGTGCGGCAGGCCTATCTGCGATTGTTCGGCGCCAAGATCGGCAAGGACTCGTCGATCTTCCGCGGCACCACCATCCTGGATATCGGGAACCTGACGATCGGGGAGGCCTGCTCGATCGGCTTCCGCTGCATGCTCGACGCCCGCGGCGGAATCACGATCGGCGACAACGTGGTTCTGGCCTCTGACGTCCACATCATCGGCGGCTATCACGACCACAACGACCCGTCGTTCGCCCCGATCCTTCAGCCATGCGTCATCGAGGACTATGTCTGGGTCGCCAGCAGATCCACGATCCTGTCGGGGGTGACGCTCGGCCGCGGCGCCGTGGTCGGTGGCTGCTCGATGGTGCGTGGTGACGTGGGTGCGCTGCAGGTGGTGGCCGGAGTACCGGCCAAGGTACTCAGCACCCGTAACCCGGACGCGTTGCGATACCGTCCCAAGTACCGGCCGCTGTTCTACTAGATGGGCGGCTCACTGGCCGGCGCCCGGCTCATCTACCTCGGCCCGCGGGACGGGGCCGGCGGGGTCGGGGATTATGCCCAGCAGTTCCTCGACGCCGTGCGCCCGCTCTTCGGCGCCGTCGTCGAATACCGGCACGGCGGCCCCGGCGAGGACGGCGTGGCCGACCTGCGGCGGCACCGCCGGGCCGTCGGCACGCTGATCGACGAACCGTATCCCGGACCCACCCTGGTGCATGCCGAACTCAGTGGCGGTGCGGTGACGCCGTTCTGGGCCATCGCCGGGCGTCGGGATGTGGCCCTGAGCGCTACGGTGCACGACCCGCCGAACCTGATCTGGTGGCCGTGGCGCACCCGCTTCATGGCCAACCATCGACTGGTCAACCACGGGGTGCATGTACCGCTGCAGGCCGTCTCGCGCCGCGTCGAGCGATCGGTGGCCGCCGGATTGCAGCTGTTCTCGCTGACCGACAGCGGGGCCCGGTCGCTGGCGTCGGCGTATCCGCGGGCCCGGGTGGCCAGGGTGCCGCATATCGCGCCGGTGCGCCGTGCGGTGACGCCGGCCCCGCAGCGTCCCCTCGCCGTGGGGTTCTTCGGATTGGTCTATCGCGGAAAGGGTTTCGAGCTGATCGGCCGGATCCGTGAACTCCTCAGCGATGATGTTGCGATCCGGGTGGCCGGCCGCGGAACCGAACAGCTGCCATCCGTTCCCGGCATCGACATCGTCGGCGGTGTCGAAGGCGCCGACGAGGATGCCTTCTTCGAGTCGGTCCGTGCCGTCGTCGTGCCCTACGGCCGGCGCACCTTCTACGGCCCCGCGTACCCGTCCTCCGCGGTGGTGACCCACGCGATCGGCTACGGCACACCGGTGATCTGCAGTGACCACGGGGCACTGGTGGACCTCGACCAACGGCACGGTGCCGTCGTGGTGCGGGTACCGAGTACCGACAGCACCGGTGGCGTCGAGCAGTTCTGCTGGGCCATCGACTATCTGGTCAAGGATTCCGAGCGGCTGCATCAACTCGGGGCCAACGCCATCCTGGAACGGGACAGGCGCTCGCCGCAGCGGGTCGCGCAGGCCTACGCCGAGCACTGGTCCCGGATGGTGGGCACCCGGTGAGCGAGGTGTCGTCACCGGCGCCGCCGACAGTGAGCCGGATCGGCAAGACGGTGCTCGCAGCCGTGTGGATGTACGGCGGGCGCGGCGTGGGCCTGCTGTGGACACTGGCGGTGATCAAGCGGCTGGGGATCGCCGACTATGGCCTGTACGCCATGGGTTTCGCCCTGGCAGCGATCATCTGCGCGCCGCTGGACAACCCGTTCAACGTGCGGGCCCTGCGGGAATCCGAGGAGCGATTCCTGCGTGAACGCACCACCCGGGTCGGGCTGGGCCTGCTGCTGATGGCCGCGGGTATTGCCGTCGTCGACGTGCACTACATCGCCTGGTTCGGTCTGGTGGTCGGTGGCGGCGAACTGGTGTTCAACGCCTACAAGAGCCGGGACCTGCGCGACGGGCATCCGGACCGGGTGATGCGACGCGACACCGTCCGGCAGATCAGCAGCATCGCACTCGCCAGCGCCTACCTCTTCGCCGCTGCAGCACCGACGTTGCTGACCGCGAGCCTGCTGTACTGCGTGCCCTATGCCGTCATCGCCGCGCTGGCGGTGCTCACGGTCCGTGGTCACCGGCCGGAACTGCCGGGGCCGCCCAGGCTGGTCGCGGCACTGGTCATGGAGCACCTGGGCAACGCCCTCTATATCCAGGGTGACGTGCTGCTGCTCGGGTTTCTCACCGACTCCCGGGTGGCGGGTCTGTATTCGGTGGCATCAGTGATGGCCTGGGCGGTGGCGGCGCTGGGCCAGTCCTACGTCGCGACCTACCACGAACCGCTGCGGGAGTCCGGCGGTGACCTGGCGAGCGGACCGCCGCGAAAGTCCATCGTCACCGTCTCGGTGGTGGCGATGCTGCTGATCCTGCTGGTCGGCATCGGCCTGGTGGTGTCACCCGCGCCGCGCGAGCTGGGCGTTGCCATGGTCCTGATGTCGGTGTTCTGCTGCATGCGCACCGCCAACTACATCTACACCGCGGTGCTCTACATGCAACACCGGGATCTGTTGCGGGCCTGGGCCGCAGTGGGTTTGGTGCCGGTGAAACTGGCGTGTGTGGCAGGGCTGGCACCACTGGGCGCCGTCGGTGCGGCGGTGGCTTCGGTGCTGACCGACGCGGTCCTGTTGGCGCTCTACCTGAAGATCCTGTACCGAAGGGGTGGTTGATGACGAGGGTGACCTTCCTGCTGTCGAAGGACCCCGAGACCGAGCACGGCGGCGATCTCACGCTGTCACGTCTGGTGATGTCCCTGGTGGCCGAGTCCTGGTACGTCGACGGCATCTGCCTGTCCGGTCGGGCCGGCGCGGCGGCGTCGACACCGATGCCCGCCGGTGTGCCGTTGGTCAGGGTGGCCAAGCCGCCGGTGCGACGGACCGGCCTGGCCGTCGAGGCGCTACGCTCCCGGCGCAGTCTGGTGCACGTGCGGTTCGACACCCCTGCACTGGTGTCGGCTGTCGAGGACTGCGACGCCGACGTGTTCTTCGCGGAGCACAGCTACATGGCCGAGTCGTTCCTGCGCTCAGCGCATTTCGGCGATCGCGGCCTGGTGGTCAACACTGTCAACTCCGAGTCTGAGGTGTGGCAGGCGACCAGGGGGCGGCTGGGCCGAGTAGAAGCTCCCCGGTTGGTCCGAGACGAGCTTCGGGTGGCCCGCGCCGCCGATGCCGTCGGCACCTACGATGCCCAGGAAGCCGAGATGTATCAGCGTGCCGGAGTGTCCGGTGCGCGCTGGGTCGAGCTCACGCTGCCGCCCGCCGCACAGCTCGATCTCGGGGCCACCGGCCCGCGGCTGGCGTTCATCGGCACCCGGGACTGGCCGCCGAATCAGGAGGCGTTTCTCGAGGCGCTCCGGTTGTGGCCGCGAATCGCCGACGGGATCCCCGGCGCCGAACTGGTGATCATCGGAGCCCGCAAGCCCGGTGCCGTCGACCCGCCCTACCCCCCGGGCGTTCGGGACGTCGGATTCGTCGACGACCTACCGGGACTCCTCGCGACGTGTCGGGCGCTGATCGCCCCGGTGAAGACCGGCGGCGGGGTCCGGGTGAAGATTCTCGACGCGGCGCGGGCCGGCCTGCCGATCGTCGGTAGTTCGGCGGCCGTCGGATCGTTGAAAGACCATCTGCGACTACCGGTCTACGACACCGACGGGGCGTTCGTGCAAGCTTGTCGGCGGTATCTCCTCGATCGCGGCGCCGCGGAGTCCGACGGCGCTGCCCTCTACGAGGTCAACGCGGCGCACTGGCAGGACCGCCGACCGCACCAGGCCGTGGCTGACCTGGTGACCTTGGCCGGGCAGGCTAGGACAGGGTCACCACCGCGCCGGCCGCAGGTGTCCAGGTGATCCGGCCGTGCTGGAAGTCGACCGCCACGCCGCCGGTGGACAGCGGCACTTCGTCGGTGGTGGCCAGACCCAGTGCCGAGGTCCACGCCGCCGCGATCCCACTGCCGATCGCGTGAGCGCCGGTGGCCGCGGAGTAGAAGATCCGCACCCCGGTGTCGAAATCCTGGTAGCCGTTGGCGAAGGGACCCGTCGGTGCCACCCCCAGCGGTCTGGCCTTGAGGGCGACCGGGTTGGGGGAGGACAGATATCCTGCCGCGGTCGTCTCGAACACCGTGGCATTGGTGCGCACTTGCGCCCAGATGGTCGGCGTCGCCTTGTACACCGGACTCAGCACGGTGCCGTAGGCGGTGTTGGTGACCGTGCTGAAGCGCTGGAACTCAGCAGTTTTCGGGATGCCGTTCGCGATCTGCCACTGCAGCACCTGCTGGGCGATCTTCGGTGTCCAGTCCGACCGGAAGACACCGAAAGTATCCTCCGGGTCGGAGCTGCCGGTGGCCTTGTCGCGAGTGGTGTAGACCAGGAGCGGGCCGGTGTAGGGCATTTCCTGCCATTTGGTCACGATGTCGTTGATCATCGAGCTCTGGGTGTTCTCGTCCACCGTCGCCGTAGGTTCGCCGTACTCGGTTGCCCAGATCTTCTTGGCCGAGTCACCGTTGGTCACCATCACCGTGCGCATGTCCATCAGCTGCTGCACAGGCGAATTGGCGATGTCCACACCGGAGGAGAACGGGAGGCTGTATTGGTACGGATGGAATGACACTGCATCGAAGTAGCTCTTGGCGCCCGCGGCGTACATCTGGGTGAGGAAGGACGCCGGATCGGTGGTGGTGGCCGAGGTGATGTCAGCCCCGAGGGCGCCCGCGACCACCTGCAGCGACGAGGACACCGACTTGATCGCGGGATAGGCCGCCTTGAGCAGAGCGGTGTAACCGGCCGGATCGGGTCCGGGCGAATAGAACAGCGACGAGTTGGGCTCGTTCCAGATTTCGTAGGCCGAGATCTTGCCCGAGTAGCGGGTGGCGGCAGCTTTGGCGAAGGAGCCGAAGTCCGAGGGTGAGGACGGCTTGCCGATCATCGGTGCGGTTCCGGCAGCCCTGGCCCAGTCGGGGGTGAAGGCGATGATGCCCAGGACCGACATCGACCGTGCCACAGCGGCATTGATCACGGTGTCCACCTGTGTCCAGTTCAACGTCCCCTTCGTCTGCTCGACGATGGACCACGGGATGACGGTGCGCACAGTCCTGGCGCCGGTGGCTACCATCAGGTCCAGGGTGTGGCCGATGTCGGTGGCGGTCATGGACAGGAACTCGCCGGGCTGGGAGAACCCGATTGTGGTGGGAGCCGGGTTGATCACCGCTGCCTCGGCGACGGCGTCGTGGCGGTCGGTTCTGCTCGGCCACAGCACCAGCGCGGTGCCGACGGCTGCGGCGATGAGCACCGCAGTGGCCAGTGTGCCGAACCGGCTGATGCGCAGGCCCCTGATCGGTGTCATCGGACTCCCTGAACTAGTGCGTCATCGCGGTAGCCGAGCTGAACCGCAGATTGTTGTTGGTGTGGATCATTTTTCGCAAGGAACACCAGGAACACCGAGAACATCATCGTCACCGATGGAATCGTGACGACCGGGAAGTCGAGCTGTAGCGCGACCACGGTGAAGCCGATGAAGATGCCGGCCAGCGCGGCCTGCGGGGTATCGCCGCCACGCAATGTCCGGTAGGCGACCGTCACGGCGATCAGCAGTATCGCGACGAAGATCAGCCCGGTGATGATGCCACCGCGGTAGACGGTGAGCAGGGGGGCATTGGCGACGTAGTTCACTTCGAAGCTCTTGCTGGGATCCTTGAATTCCGGCCTGCCCCAGCCCAGTCCGAACAGCCAGTGACCGTGCATCACGGAGGTGAAGTTGTCCAGTGCATCGGCGCGTGCCGATGATCCGGCGTCGCCGCTGCCGAATGACGAGAACACCCGTCGGCGGACCTGGGGGGTGGCTGCGGCTGCGAGGACCGCCACACCCAGCGTGACGAAGATGGTGCGCCGTTGCTTGCTGCTCAGGGTATGGAACAGCACAACGATGACGAGGCCGCCAAGAATGCTGAACAACGCTGCGCGACTGAGGGTGAGCGCAACGCACACCACGAAAAGTGTGGCCAATCCCACACGGCGCCAGCCGCTGAAGACCACGAGAGTGACGGCGAGCGCCACCAGCAGGCCGATTCCCGCGGTGTTCGGATCGATGTAGGTTCCGGCCAGGCGCACGGCATTTCCGCTGTCGCTGTAGACGAATCGGGTGCTGTTGGACTCCCGGCCGTACCCGACGACGGACAGATAGCTGATCAGACGGCCTTCGGGATCGGCGGCGACGATGGTGATGGCGAACAGGGCCGCGGCTGCCGAGGCCCCGGCGTAGATGCGGCCGAAACGGCTCAGATCCGCTGGAGAAAGCCGCAATAGTGCGATCACGAGGACGGTCGACACCGTCCATTTGCCGAATTCCGCGATATCAGTGGGTGACTCGAAAGTGGCGGCCACCGACACTGCGGAGGCCACCACCAAGACGGCGATGCCAATTTCCAAGGGCGCCAAGGTGTTGTTGTCGTTGCGATGTAGCAACGAAGCTAAGAGGACGGCGATGCCGAGGCCGAACGTCAGCGGGGCATGGACGCCTGGGAAGTATCCGAAGGGCAGCGCCGCCAGCGCGCCCGCCAGTAACCAGTACAGCCACAGGGGATGTCGGATGCCGACATAGGTGCCCACCACCGCGCTGCTGAGGCCGAGCAGGGCCGCAACGGGTAGCGCGCCGCCGACCAGTGCCGCTCCGGACAGCAAACAACAGACGGCGACGATCGCAACGTCCGAAAGTATTGTCATGAGCGTAATTTTGTTGTGCTGCACGGGAATATGCTCGCATCTCTACCGGGTGATGCAACAGAGCGAGCACACTCGTGTTGTGCCGGATCGCCGCGGGGCGGCTAAGGTTATCGGTGGTCGGGAGCCAGGTAAGGGGAATGGAGATCCGGCTTGGGTATTGGCGACTACCTCAGAATCGTCCGCCGCTACTGGTGGGTCGCTGTGGTCGTCACCCTGATGGGTGGCGGTATCGGATATGCCCTTGCGGCGACCAGTGTTCCGATGTACGAGTCCACCGCTCGGTTGTTCGTGAGCACCCAGGGTGGTACCTCGGTGGGCGAGGCGTACCAGAACAACCTGTTCTCCCAGGAACGCGTGGTGTCCTACGCCGGGTTGGCGACCAGCGAGCAGGTCGCAGCGCGCGCAGCCAACCAACTCAAGACCGGTATTTCGACCGACGACCTGCGCTCGCGGATCTCGGCCCACCCGGTGGACAAGACCGTGCTGCTCGACATCGCGGTGCGCGATCATGACCCGTCGACCGCACAGATGTACGCCAACGCCGTGTCCGACCAACTCGTCGAGGTGATCAGCGAGCTGGAGACCTCACGGCGCGGGGGCAGCCCGGCGGCCGGAGTGGTGGTGGTCGATGACGCCACCTACCCGCAGCTGCCGATCGGTCCGACGGTTCTGGCCCGGATACTGCTGGGCGTTGCGGGCGGGCTGGCCGCCGGCCTGGTTCTCACCATCCTGGTGGGTCTGCTCGACACCCGACTGCGGCGCACCGCCGCGGCGCAGGCCACGACCGACTCGCTGGTGCTGGCGACGCTGCCCGCTGATCCCGGCCGCGCCACCCTTGAGGTCGCCGACCTCGATTCCGGTGGGCCGTATGTCGAGCGATTGGCCGAACTGTGCACCAACCTGCAGTTCGCGCGGACCGCCGACGGTGGCAGGCCGCATGTACTGGCCGTCACCAGTGCCCAGCGCGGGGAAGGGCGCACCACCGTGGTCATCGATCTGGCCGCCGCGCTGACCGAAAGTGGGCACCGCGTCGTCGTCGTCGACGCAGACCTGCCCAACCCGGCCTTGGCCAAGCGACTGGGACTGACGGCCGAGCAGCTCTCGACGGCGCGCAGGCGCGGACTGAGCACGGTGCTGGCCGGCCAGCATGATGTTGCCACGATCCTCATTCCCGACGCGGGCGGGCATGGGTTCAGCCTCGTTCCCGCCGGACCGGTACCCAAGGGCGGCAGCCGGTGGTGGCCCGCCGGTGACGCCGACGACGCCTTGGCGGTGTTGCGCGACCAGTTCGACTACGTGTTGATCGACACCCCGCCGTTGGCGCTGAGCACCGAGGGTGCGTTCGTGGCCGGCTCCGGCGACGGTGCGCTCGTGGTGGTGAGATTGGGCCGGACCCGGCTTCCTGCGCTGCGTCGCGCGATCGCCACACTGCGGGCCACCCACACCGACATCGTCGGTACCGTGGCCACTTTCGAGAGCGGTCATCGCCGCAAGATCGCCGAGCACCGGCGACACCTGCAGCGCAGCTCGGCGCAGGCACCGTCCACCGACAACGCCGGCACACCGGACGCCGCCGACGTCGCGGCCGAACCTGCCGCGCTGTCTCGAGTCGGCAACCGGGAGCCGTGAGCGCCCGCCGGCGGTGGACGGCGGTCCCCGCTCTGATCGCGCTGCTGGTCGGGGGCTGCAGCCCGCCGCCACCCGCGGCGGAACCGAAGGTCATGCCCGGCACTGAAATCCGTGATCTCTCTCCGTCGTTCGCCGGTGCCCCGGACCTGCCGCCGCCCGACCTCAGCGACGACGGTCCGGGTTCGCTGGTCAGTGTGAAGCGATTCGGGCCCAATGCCGATCTCGACGAGGTCGACGCGACGGCGTTCCGGGTGGTCTACCGGTCGACGTCGGAGACCGGCGGACCCACCGACGTCTCGGGGTTGGTCGCGATCCCGCCGGGACCGCCACCCAAGGCGGGCTGGCCGGTGGTCTCCTTCGGCCACGGCACCTCCGGTGTGCTCAACCGTTGTGCCCCGACCAGTTACGAAAACCTGCTGGGCAACGCGCCCATGATCGCGGCGCTCGTGCAGAACGGCTTCGTGGTGGCCATGACCGACTACGAGGGCCTGGGCGTGCCCGGCTTCACCCATCCATACCTGGACTCGCGGGTGTTCGGCCGCAACATGATCGACGCCGTGCGGGCGGCCCGCCGGATCGACCCGCGTGCGGGTGAGCGGTGGGCGGCCTACGGGGTGTCGCTCGGTGGAATGGCCGCCTGGGCCGCGGCCGACCAGGCCGGCGGCTACGGGGGCGGACTGACGCTGGTGGGCACTGCCGCACTGGTGCCGGTCGCCGATATGACGGGCCTGGCTGATGCGGCGGCCAACGGTACGCTGACCCGCGAACAGATGCCGCTGCTGGCTTTCGCCCTCCAGGGGATGGCCTGGTCCCATCCGGATTTCGACCTCGCCGACTACGTGTCGGGCTATACCAAGGCGCACTGGGACGAATTGCTGGACTGCACGCCCGCCGATCCGGGCCGCTACACCGGCGTGGTCAACGGTATGCAGGCCTCGGACTTGCGCCCGGCCACACCGCAGGCCACGGCCCGGCTGCGGGCGCTGTTGCGGCAGATGGCATTGCCGCAACACCGGGCCACCGGCCCGCTGCTCGTCCAGTTCGGCACCATGGATCCGCTCGTCAACGACGACTGGACCAAAGCCGCCATTGGTAGTGCCTGCGCCCAGGGCGATGTGGTGGATTTCGAGGAACGGATCGGTGAGGGGCACGCCGATCTCGACTCGAGCCGGTCGTTGCCGTGGGTGAAGGCCCGTTTCGACGGCCAGCGTCCCTTCGACGGGTGTGTGGGACAGCGATGATGGAGTCGGTATCCCCGCCGCGGCTGCGCGACTACGTCACGATCCTGCGTGATTCCTGGTGGGTGATCCTGGCCGCCACCGTTCTGGCCGGAGCCGTCGGCTGGTGGGTGGCACACACCCGGGAGACGACCTACACCGCACAGGTGTCGGTGTTCGCTACGGTTCCCGGTGCCGCCGAACCCCGCAGCGCTTTCAGTGGGAGCCGCGACGCGCTCGCGAGGATGGAAGGCTATGCGGCTCTCGCTGTTTCGCGACAGGTTCTGGCCCGCACGATTGCCGATCGCCATCTGGCCACCACGCCCAGCCAGCTCGCCGAACACGTCCGCGCCGAGGTGACACCGGGCTCGGTCCTGCTCGCCGTCCGCGTCACCGACACCGATGAGCGGCAGGCGGTCGCGACTGCGGACGCGCTGGGCCGCAGCCTCATCGCGGTGGCCGGCGAACTGGAATGGTCCGGACAGGGGCCCACCGGTGCCCTGATCCCGGTCGGTGGCGCCGCGGCCACCCAGGTGCGGGCCGATGCCGGGCGTTACGTCGCACTCGGTGCCGCCCTGGGTTCTGTGCTGAGTTCGGTGCTGGTGCTGGCCAGGGGGATTCGCAGCGCGACGGTGCTGACGGTGGGACAACTCGACCACGTGGTCATCGATGCGATCGGAGACGGTAGGAGATGAACCAGACGAAATGGTGGCTCATGCCGATCTGGCTGACGGCGATGCTCACCCTGGTGTCATGTTCAGCACTGCCGCACCCGCCCGCCCCGGCCCACCCCGAGGTCGGTGCCCTCGCGATCCCCGGTGACTTCACCGGTTCCGGGCCCGGGACGCTGAAGTCCGCCGCGACGCTGCCGACCATCGACCGCCGCATCACCGCGGTATCGGCGACCGCCGCCCGCATCACCTACACCTCGGAATCGGGTATCGACGGCAGCAGCCAACTCGTGTCGGGCACGGTCTTCGTCCCGCGCGGGACACCACCGCAGGGCGGCTGGCCCGTGGTGGCTTTCGGACACGGATCGACCGGCGTCCAACACGATTGCGCGCCGTCGCTGTCTCCGACGCTGTTGGGCACCTCGGAGGTGGTGGTGCCGCTGGTGAAAGCCGGCTACGTGGTGACGGTGACGGACTTCCAGGGCCTTGGCCTCGACGGCACCTACCACCCCTATCTCGATGCCGGAACCGAGGGGCGCAACCTCATCGACTCCGTACGTGCGGCGCGAAAACTGGTGCCCGGCACCTCGACTCGCTGGGTGGCCTTCGGCGGCTCGCAGGGCGGCCAGGCCGCCTGGGCGGCCAACGAGCTGGCCGCCGGTTACGGCAGCGGGCTGGACCTGCTCGGTTCGGTCAGCCTGGTCCCGGCCACCGATCTGACCGGCCTGGCCGATGCGGCAGCGGCCGGCACGCTGACCGCTGACCAGGGCCCGCTCCTGCAGTGGATCCTCTACGCGCTGGCCGAGGAGAACCCACAGCTCAATCTCGACGACTACCGCCGCGGCATCGTCGCGCAGAACTGGGCCGTGCTGTCCTCCTGCTCACCCGACACCGCCGGCCAGCGTGCACAGGTCGCCCAACGCATCACCGCCGACGATCTGCGCCCGGCGACGCCAGCCGCCACCGACGCACTGCGCGGCTACCTGGCCCGGATGAGTGTGCCGCAACAGCGTTCCAGCGCACCGATGCTCGTTATCTATGGCGGCCGGGACAACCTGATCTCAGCCGCCTGGACCAAGCAGGCGCTCGACAAGACCTGCGCGATGGGCAGCACCGTCGAGTACTACCTGCAGCCCGACAAGGGCCATGGCGACATCGACGCCGCGGTGGCGTTCGACTGGATTCATCAGCGATTCGACGGCGACACCCCGCTGAATGCGTGCCCACCACGCGCCACCGACCAGACGCCGGGACAGGCCCGCCAATGACATTGCAGGACAAGCCCATCAGTGCCGAGGCCCCGGGCACCGCGCCGGCCGGTAAGCCGGCCCGGACCCGCATCGTCGGTCTGGACGGGCCACGCGGTCTGGCCTGCGCGGCGGTGCTGGTGCTGCACGTCAACGCCCACTATTCACCGAAGGTGATGGACAGCTTCAAACTGCAACTGCTGGGCCAGGCACTGGTGTTCTTCTTCGCCCTGAGCGGATTTCTGCTCTACCTGCCGTTCGTCCGTGCGATTCTCGCCGACCCCGGTACGGTCCGGCCACCCGACACCAGGGTCTTCGCGGTACACCGGGTCCTGCGGGTGTTCCCGGCCTACCTGACCATCTTCCTGATCAGCAGCCTGGTGTTCGGGGCGGTCTATCTGGAGAACGTGGCCATCCAGCCACCGGGGACCGATGCCGGCACCGGGCGGATGACAGCTCCTGGCGCCATCGTCGCCAACCTCACCCTGCTGCAAAGCTATCTGCCGCAGTACTTTCAAACCGGCCTCAACCCGTCCTGGTCACTGTCGCTGGAGTTGGTGTTCTACCTGTCGCTGCCGATCTTCGGGGCCCTCGCGCTGGCACTGCGCCGTCGCACCGGGCTGGCGCCGATCGGTATCGCGCTGCTGGCCCCGCTGACCCTGGTCGTCATCGGCGCGGTGGGCAAGGCGCTGGCGCCGGCGGTGCAGCGGGAGGTCGGCGTCTTCGACCCCAATCTCGCCGAGTGGGGGCCGAACTGGCTTGCGGTCTACAACCGCAGCTTCGTCTCGCTTGCCGACAACTTCGCCTTCGGGATGGTCGCCGCGGTGCTGTTCGCCGCGATCGCCTCGGGGCTGCTCACCGGCCACGTCGTGCGCCGGCTGCGGTGGTATTGCGCACCGCTGCTGGCGGTATCGGCGGCGGCCAGCCTGGCGCTGATCGCGGTGCACTCCCACGTCTCGAGCACCGCGGTGGCACTGCTGTCCGGGCTGGTGATCCTGTTCATCGTCGCGCCGCTGGCCCGCGGCGAACAATCCCGATTCGCCGGCGGCCTGGATTGGGCCCCGGTGCGCTATGTCGGGGAGATCTCGTTGTCGGTGTACCTGTGGCACTTTCCGGTATTGCTGGTGCTCGGAAGGTGGGGTCTGATGGCCGGTGACACCCTGGCCGGCATGCTCCGCAATGTGGCTCTGGTGCTCACTGTCAGCCTCGCGCTGGCCGCACTGACCCACCGGTTCGTCGAGAAACCGGCGATGGCCCTGGCGAAGCGATACCGTCGATGAGGATCAGATCCGTGGCGGTGGTCCTGGCTGCCGTGGCCGCCACCCTCGTGCTGACGGCGGCCGGCGTGGTGGCCTACCGCGCCGGCGCGAGCTGGCTGCGCGGCGGTGCCGGCGGTGCTCCGGCCGCGGTGAGTTCGGCCACGCTCGGCGGGTCCGGGCCCGGAACCTTGGTCAGTGCCATGACGATGCCGAATCTCACCGGCACACTGGCGTCCCTCGGGGTGCGCTCGGCCCGGGTGGTGTACCACTCGACGGAGGGCGACACCGGGGATCCGACGATCGTGTCGGGGACGGTCTTCGTTCCGAAAGGAACTGCGCCGCAGGGTGGATGGCCGGTGATCGCGTTCGGCCACGGCACCACCGGAATCCAGCAGCCCTGCGCCCCGTCGTTGTCGGACAACCTGCTGGGGCAGGCCCCGGTGGTGGCGGGATTCATCAAGCTCGGGTTCGCGGTCGCGTTCGCCGACTACCAAGGCCTCGGTGCGGCGGGTAACCATCCGTACCTGGATGCCAGGACGGCGGGACGCAACATCATCGACGCCGTGCGGGCGCTGCGGGCGACCTTTCCGGACGTGTCACGCCAGTTCGGTGCCTTCGGCGGTTCACAAGGTGGGGGTGCGGTGTGGGCCGCCGACGAACAGGTGGCCGAGTACGCGCCGGACCTGACACTGGTTGGGGCGGTGGCGCTGTCGCCGGCCGCCGACATGGTGGGCCTGGTGGACAAGGCGCAGCGCGGAACCCTCACCACCGACCAGCGCCCGCTGATGCAATGGGTGTTGGCATCGCTGGGCAGACTTCATCCCGAGCTGAAGCTCGACGACTTCCGCCATGGCGTGGCCGCGGCGAACTGGGATGCGTTGTCGGCGTGTGCAGGTGCCCTGGTGCACACCCGCGCCGAGGTCGCACCCGATATCGGTCCACTCGACTTCGCACCGGCCAGCCCGCGCGCCGCGGCCGCGCTCACCGGTCTGCTACGCGACTGGGCACTGCCGCAGCGACCGTTGTCCGCCCCGCTGTCTGTCGTGTACGGCACCGCCGACACCTACATCGACCCGGAGTGGACCACTCGAGCCATCGCCGAGGCGTGTGCCCGGGGTGGCACGCTGCTCTGGCGGCTGGAGGACGGTAAGGGCCATGCCGATGTCGACGCTGGCGATCAGATCGGGTGGCTCGTCGACCGGTTCCACCAGAAGCCAGTGGCAAACGGTTGCGTCAATTAAGCCGCAGACCGATTGCGGAGGCCGTCTCGCTGAAACATGTTGTGGAACACACTGCGTGAATGCTGAGCATCTCTGGCAAGGCGGCCTCTATCGTGCACTCCGCAAATAAATGTGCGACAGTATTCATTGCAACAATCGTCGCAAAGTGGCGTGTGCTGGTCGGGGAGATCGGACAGGCGTCGCATGTCGATAGAGTCAACTGTCGTCGGCAGTGCCACGGCCCGTGTGCCGTGGCGGTTGGGGTATGTGTCCCGGCTGCGCAAGGTGGACGCAGCCTCGGTCATTGCCGCGGTCTGCACCGCGCAGTGGCTGCGTTTCGATGTGGTTGCCGGATGGGGGAATTCGTTCAAGTCGATCGACTACACCGCTGTGTCGGTGGCGTTGGTGCTCACCTGGCTGGCGGCACTGACGATCTACCGGAGCCGGTCGGCGCGGATCATCGGCGAAGGTGCCGAAGAGTACCGCCTGGTGTTGTCGGCGACGCTGGCGCTGTTCGGCGCGATCGCCATCGTGTCGATGCTGCTCAAGTTGGACATCGCCCGTGGGTACCTCGCCATCGCCTTCCCGCTGGGACTGGTCCTCCTGCTGAGCGGGCGCTGGGTGGTACGACGCTCCATCGCGCGGGGCAGAAGGAAATTCGGCCGCTATGCCACGCCGGTGGTCGCGATGGGTCAGCTGGACGCCGTGCGTGAACTCGCCGAGTCGATGGCCCGCCAACCCGATTCGGGGTACGTCGTCGTCGGTGTCTGTGTGCCCGACGTTCCAGCCACCGATGCGGTGGCCATCGGCTCGGTGGGAGTGGTTCCGGTCTACGCCGGGGCCGAACTGTTGCGGGCTGTACAACAGACCGGTGCGGATGCGGTGGCGGTTACGGCCACGGAGCGTCTGGGCGCCAACGGGATTCGCGACCTGTCTTGGCAGCTGGAGAAACATGATGTCGACCTGCTGGTGTCGCCCGGCATGGCCGACGTGGCCAGCCCCCGCCTGCTCATGCGCCCCGTCGGTGGTCTGCCCCTGATCCACGTGGAGAAGCCGCGCTACAACGGTGCGAAAGGCTTCGAGAAGCGACTGTTCGACATCGTGTTCTCATCGGCGGTCCTGGTGCTGTCGCTGCCGCTGACCCTACTGGTGGCGGTGCTCGTCAAGGCCACCAGTGCCGGCCCGGTGTTCTACCGATCCGAACGAATCGGCTTGGATGGCAAACCCTTCCAGATGATCAAGTTCCGGACCATGGTCAGTGGTGCCGACCGGATGCTCGCCGACCTCAGTGCGCTGAACGAGAGCGAGGGTGGGGTGCTGTTCAAGATCCGCCGCGACCCGCGGGTCACACCGGTGGGCCGGGTCCTGCGCCGATACAGCGTCGACGAGATTCCCCAGTTCCTCAACGTCCTGCGCCGCGACATGAGTGTGGTGGGGCCGCGGCCGCCACTGCCCAGCGAGGTCGCCAGTTACGACGCACAGGTGCGGCGCCGGCTTCTGGTCCGACCCGGTATCACCGGTCTGTGGCAGGTCAGTGGTCGCTCGGACCTGCCGTGGGATGTGTCGGTGCGGCTCGACATCAGCTATGTCGAAAACTGGTCGCTGATGGCTGATCTCATGATCGTGGTCAAGACGGTGCGGGCCATGTTGCGCGGCACAGGAGCCTACTGACGGCCCGCAGCAGAAGGCCGGCTGCGGTGACGTGAAGGAGAAACACGCCGCCGCAGCCGGCCGGTCTGGTGGTACCGCCCCTAGTTGGCCGGCGGCAGCAGCACCGTGTCGATGAGGTACACCGTGGCGTTGGCGGTCTTGACGCCACCGCAGACCACATTGGCACCGTTGACGGTCAGGTGGTTGCCCGAACCGGCCACCGTGAGATCAGCACCCTGGACGGTCTTGTGAGTGCCGACCACCGCCGACGGAACGGCCTGACCCGCAACCACGTGGTAGGTCAGGATCGAGGTCAGCAGATCAGAGTTGGTCTTCAGCGTCTCGATGGTCGCCGGGTCGAGCTTGGCGAACGCCGCGTCGGTCGGGGCGAAGACGGTGAACTGTCCACCGTTGAGGGTGTCGACCAGGTTGACGTTCGGGTTCAGCTTGCCCGACACCGCAGCGGTCAGGGTGGTCAGCAGCGGATTGTTCGACGCCGCAACGGCAACCGGCGAGGCGGCCATGCCCGCGACCGAGCCCGGACCGGTGGGCACCTGCTCGGCGTAGGCCGCGCATCCCGGGCCGACCAGGTTGGCACCGGGATCGTCGGCTGCGGCGCTCGGGGCGAGCGCGAGGGACAGCCCGAGGGCGGTGGCGGCCGTGAGACCCGCGAACGAGCCAATCTTGTTGTGCACCGTAGTGTTTCCTTTCGTGTTGTGTTGCGCTGGGAGAGGTTCAGCGCGATACCGGGGAGCCGGCGCGGGATCGCCGACATTGCCGGGGATCAGCGACCCCGCGGCCGGCTCATGTGGGTAGTTACTGGGCCGGCGGCATCAGCACCGTGTCGATGAGGTACACGGTGGCGTTGGCCGTCTGGACACCGCCGCAGACCACGTTGGCGTTGTTGACCTTCAACTCGTTGCCGGACCCGGTCACGCTGACCGTCCCGCCCTGCACCGTCTTGTGCTCGCCGACGACCTGAGCGGGGCTGGCCTGGGCCGGAACCACGTGGTAGGTCAGGATGGAGGTCAGCAGGTCGGAGTCGGTCTTGAGCTTGTCGACGGTCGCCGGGTCGAGCTTGGCAAATGCGTCATCGGTCGGTGCGAAGACGGTGAACTGGCCGCTGTCGAGGGTCTGGACCAGGTTCACGTTCGGGTTGAGCTTGCCGGACAGGGCTGAGGTCAGTGTCTTGAGCAGCGGGTTGTTGCTCGCCGCCACCGTCACCGGGTCCTTGGCCATCCCGGCCACCGAACCGGGTCCGGTCGGCACCTGCTCGGCGTAGCTGGCGCAGCCCGGGCCGACCAGGGTGCCCGCCGGGGCGGCCGCGGCCGAGGTGGTGGTCGAGGTGGTGGCCGCCGTCGTGCTCGACGACTCCGCCGTGGTGGTGCTGCTCGACGAACATCCCGCGAAGAGGACGGCGGCTGCGGTGAGCCCGGCGGCGGTCAGTACGGTGCGGTGAAATCCCATCAGTGACTCCCTTGTCATTTTGGTATCTGCTCGGACCGACCGCGTCTTGATCGGCTGTACGCAAGGCATTCGGCGCGCCGCCGGGCGCGGACGGGTCAAGATCGGGCGGGTCACAAACGCGTCATAGTTCTTGCGACGCAGCAGGTGGCTACCGCCGCAGCAGAGCCGGTATCCGGGCGCGGCTGCGCACCAGCAGAACCGCCTGGCCGACGCCGATGCCCACCACAATGGCGGCGAGTACCCCGGCCAGTGTGCTGTCGAACAAGGCATAGACCTGGAAGTGTGTGAGGTAGATGAACAGCGACGATTCGGCCACGATCCCGGCCACCGACGTCAGCGCCGCGGGGACCGGGATGGCGGGCAGCCACACCAGCAGCAGCAACCCGGCCGCTACCAACAGCTCCCGGTGGCCGTTGCCGAAGTAGCCCGCGGTGGCCACCGCGATGACGGTGCTGACCGCCACCCGTTGCACCGTCGTGGTCGCCTTGGCCGCCGCCCAGCCGATGGCGAAGAACCAGAACGCCAGCATGGTGAACCACGCATCGCGGCCCAGCCCGAACCCCGGCAGGTCGTAACGCAGCGCCAGTCCCAGCGCCAGGAACGCCGCGGCGACCCCGAAGGGGTAGCGCCGCTCCAGCCGATCACTGATCGGCAGGCAGAACACCACCGTCAACGCCACCAAGGTCCATACCAGCACTTCGACGAACCACAACCGGCCCGCCGTCATACTGTCGTCCGGTCCCAGAACCTTTTGCAGCAGAAAAAGATTCGTCGCCGCATAATCATCAGTGAGCATCAGGGCGATCGCCACCCAGATCACCGAAGGGATGGCGATCCAGGCGATCGTGCTGGCCAGGTGGCGGACCCGCCGCCGTCGTGGCGGGTCGGCCAGACAGAACCGGGCGAAGTTGTAGCCCGCCACGCCCAGCAGGATGTGTGCCCCGCCCCACAGCTCGAAGAGCCCGGCATGAGAGCCGACGATGAGAACGATGGCCGCCGCGCGCAGGGCCACGCTGGTCTCCAGTGCGGCGGTCCACCGCGAGCTGGTCGCCGGCGGGATCTGCTGCAACTCGGCGATCGAACGGTCCTGCCAGTTCGGTGGCAGCCGGCCCAGGATGCGCTCGAGCTGGATGGACATTGCCACGTAGGACAGCGAATTGCCGCCCAGGCTCACAAAACTGCTCTGCGGTGTCACCGAGTCGGCCTCGACCTGCAGCACGTCGGCGAAGAGCAGCCGAAGGTCTGCCGGGCCCCCTGGGCCGGGATCGCGGACCATGTCGCGCAACGCCGGATAGTCGGGCTTCCCGGACGGCAGCACCGGAAGCTCGGGCAGTGGCACCGCGCGCACTGCGGCCACCGGCAGGCCGGCCGCGTTCGCGGTGCGCCGTTGCAGGTCCGCGGCGTCGACCGGCCCGGCCGCCGCCACCACCAGCCGGCCGTCGGCCTCCGTGCACATGGTTGCGACACCGGGTACGTCGACGGCGGATTCGAGCCGCTGCAGGTCGATGCGCAGCCCGTACAACTTGACGAAACGGCTCAGCCGTCCGATGACCTGATAGATCCCGTCACCCAGATGGCGAGCCACATCGCCGGTGTGCAGCGCATCAAGGCCGGCGCCGGCCGCCAAATCGGCGGGACCGTCCGCGTACCCCATCATCACATTGGGACCGTGGTAGACGAGTTCTCCGACATCCGGCTCGGTCCAGCCGTCCAGGGGTGCCAGGGTGAACGACCCGCCGGGTATCGGACGCCCGATGGCTTCGGGATGCGCGTCGGCCAGACTGGGCGGCAGGTAGGCCATTCGCGCCGTGGCTTCGGTGGCTCCGTACATCACGATGAAGTCGAAGCCCCGGCGCCTGCCCAGTTCGGTGTAGCGGCGCACCGCATCCGGGTGCATGCGGCCGCCCGCCTGGGTGAGGTAGCGCAGGTGGGGAAGGTCCATCGCGGCGAATCCGACGCGGTCGAGCAGCTCGAAGGTGTAGGGCACCCCGGCGAAGCTGGTCGCGCGGTGGTCGCTGACCAGGTTCCAGAACCCGTCGTCGGTGACGGACTGCTCGGTGACGATCAGCGCCGCCCCTTGCCGCAGGTGGCTGTGGATGACCGAGAGCCCGTAGCAGTACGACATCGGCAAAGTAGTTGCCGCCCGGTCATTTTCGGTGATTCCGAGATAGTCCGCGATCGCCTCGGCGTTGGCGGTGAGGTTGGCCGCCGACAACCGCACCAGTTTCGGGGAGCCGGTGCTGCCGGACGTGCTCAACAGCAGGGCCAGGTCGGGGTGCAGCCGGTGGCGGCTGTGCCTGCGACGCCGGCGGATGGTGGCTTCGGCGTCGATGACGACATCGGGGTCGTAGGTCTCCAACAGTTCGCGGTGGGTGCCGCCCGCTGAGACCGGAAGTGCCACATGGCCGCCCGCCAGTACGCCGAGGTAGGCGACGAGCGCGGGAACGGTATTGCGCACCTCGAGCATGACGAGCTTGCGTTCCGAGCCCAGCGCATCGGCCACCGCCGCGGTGCGGCGTGCCAGTTCGGTGTAGGTGAGCGTTTCGTCGGCGGTGGCGACCGCCAGACGGTCGGTGAAACCGGCCATCAGTTCGATGAGATCACGCACCGCAGCCCTTCAAGATCACCGGCCGGCCGACGATATCGATGTTGACCTTGGCGTGCAGGTCCGGACAACCAAAGCTGTGCTGGCGCACGGTGAGCAGATCCGACCCGCCGCTGGGCTCGATGCTCAACAGCACATCGGGGCCGAGGAACTCGGTGGCCACGACGGTGCCTACCGCATCGGCCGACGTGTCGGACAGTGCACTGGCGTAGAGCTGCTCGGGCCGCAGCATGATCGTCACCGGACCGTCCGAATACCCTTCGGCGCCAAGCTGTCCCAGTGTGCACTCCACGACACCGGCGCGAACGTTGCCCGGCAGGAACACGCAGTCGCCGAGGAATTCGGCGGTGAACCGGTCGGTCGGGTTCAGGTACAGCTCGCGTGGTGACCCCACCTGGGTGAAGCGGCCGCCCCGCAGCACGGCCACCTGGTCGGCTACCGACAACGCTTCCTCCTGGTCGTGGGTGACCAACAGGGTGGTCACGCCGGCGTCGGCCAGGGTGTGGGCCACCGCCTTGCGGGTGGCCGCCCGTAACCCGGTGTCCAGCGAGCTGAACGGTTCGTCGAGCAGCATGACCGCGGGCCGTCGTGCCAGTGCCCGGGCCAGCGCCACCCGCTGTTGCTGGCCACCGGACAATTCGCTGGGACGCCGGGAGAGCAGGTGCTCGTCGAGTGACACCATCGCCAGCAGGCGGGCGACCTGATCGCGGACTTCCGCACGACGCAGGCCCCCCTTGAGTCCGTAGGCGATGTTCTGACCGACGGTCAGATGCGGGAACAACGCACCGTCCTGCGCGACGTAGCCGACCGAGCGCTGGTGTGGCGGCATGCAACCCCCTGGTCCCGCCACCTCACGGCCGGCGATGGACACCGTTCCCGAATCCGGCGTCTCGAATCCCGCGATGATCCGCAGCAGCGTGGTCTTGCCGCAGCCGGACGGTCCCACGACGGCGGTCAGGCTGCCCTCGGCGATGTCGAGATCCAGTCCATCCAGCACTGGATGATCGAAATTCTTTGTCAGCGAACGGATGTGGAGCTGGCTCATAGCGCCGCCACCTTCGAGGACTGTCGGACCAGCAACATGGTGACCGGCAGGGCCAGCAGGACCATGATGGCGGCGTACGGCGCGGCCGCGGCGAAGTCGAGTTCACTGGCCAGCGACCAGAACCGCATCGACAACGTACGTGTTCCGGTGGGGGCCAGCAGCAGGGTCGCGGTGAGTTCGGTGGCCACGGCCACGAACACCATTGCCGCACCGGAGGCGGCGGCCGGCGCGGTCAGGCGCGCGGTGACGCGGGTGAACGTCACCGCCGGAGAGGTGCCCAGCGTCGCCGACGCCTCCTCGAGGCCGACCGGCACCTGGGCCAGCCCGGCCCGCACACTGACCAGCGCGCGCGGGATGAACATCAGCACATAGGCGCCCATCAGCAGCACGATCGTCTGGTACAGCGGTGCAGCGACGCGGATCGCGACGGTCACCAACGCCAGCGCGGTGACGATGCCGGGCAGGGAACTGGTGATGAAGTTGGCGCCCTCGACGAACCGCGCCAGCGGGCCGCGGGTGCGTACCGCCACCCACGCGACCGGATAGGCCAGGATGGTCGCCGCCAGCGCGCCGGCCGTCGCCAGACCGATCGTCTGTCCCAGGGCCGCACCGATATCGGCGGCGTCCCAGACCTCGGCACCCCCGATCCGCAGCCAGCGCACGATGGTCCAGGTCGGTACACCGACCGAGAGCACCGCCACCAGGCTCAGCGATAGCACCGCCACGGGGCGCATCATTCCAAGGCGCACGGGTGCGGCCGGCCGTGGGGAACCCGAGCCGACCCGGGCGAACTGGGTGCGGCCCCGGGCGGCGGCTTCGGCGACGAGCAGTGCCAGGCACAACAGGACCAGGACACCGGCCAGCATCGAGCCCGCGGCGCCGTCGAACGTGGCCTGGAACTGTTGGAAGATCGCCGTGGTGAAGGTGTCGAACCGCAGCATCGCGAAGGCCCCGTATTCGGCGAGCAGGTGCACCGAGATCAGCAGTCCGCCGCCGAGGATGGCCAACCGCAACTGCGGCACCACCACCCGCACGAACACCGCGGCCGACCCGGAGCCCAGCGAACGCGCGGACTCCTCGAGCGCGGGATCGAGTCGCTTGAGTGTGGCGGCGGCCGGCAGGTAGACGAACGGGAAGTAGGACAGTGTGGTCACCAGGACGGCGCCACCGAAACCGTGCAGTCCCGGTGCCACCCCCACCCAGGCGTAGGAGTTGACGAAAGCCGGGATGGCCAGCGGTGCCACCAGCAGCGGCCGCCACAGCGTGCGTCCGGCAACGTCGGTGCGCTCCACCAGCCAGGCGGCGCCGACACCGATCAGCACGCACAGCGGGACCGTCACGGCCACCAAACCGACTGTGCTGAGCAGCAATTCGGCGACCCTGGGTCGTAGGATCAGCTCGGCCGCCCTGGCCGGCCCGGTGCTGACGAATGCCCACGCCACGTAGCCGAGCGGGATGAACGTGACGGCCACCAGGCCCATGACGACGGCGGCGATCAGCGGGCCGGGCCGACGTCGGGCTCCAGACCGGTCGACCGCCGGGATCGGTGGGGCTGGTGCGACGGTCACCTACAGCAGGCCCGCCTGTGTCATCAGGTCCGATACCTGCTTGGGTTCCAGCGCGGAGGGATCGACCGTGGGCGGGTCGAGTTGGTCGAGGGGTTTGAGTGCGGGGTTGGCCGGCACGCCGCTGGCCACCGGATACTCCATCGACGTCCCGTTCTCCAGAATCTCCTGGCCGGCTTTGCTCGTCAGGAACTCCAGGAAGCGCTGGGCCTTGTCCTGCTTCTTGCTGGATTTCAGCACGCCGGCACCGGACAGGCTGAGGAACGCTCCGGGATCCTGATTGCCGAAGTAGTGCAGCGCGGTGTTTCCGCTCATCTCCTTGGTCTTGGCCTGGTCCCGGTACCAGTAGTAGTGGTAGATGATTCCGCCGGCGACCTCGCCGCTGTTGACGGCGCGCAGGGTGGCGATGTTGTCGGAGTAGAGCACCGCGTTGGCCTTCATCCCCGCCAGCCACTGGCTGGTCACGGCCGGCCCCTTCAGCTCGAGCAGGGCCGCGACGATGGCCTGGAAGTCGGCTTTCGGCGGCGGGGCGCCCCAGCGGCCCTTCCACTCCGGCTTCGCCAAATCCAGCAGCGACGTGGGCAACTGGTCGGCAGGCAGCTTGGCCGGGTTGTAGACGAAGACGGTGCTGCGCGCCGCCACCCCGGTCCATGCGCCGGAGGCGGGGCGGAACGGGGTGGGCACATTGGCGATCACCGCGGCATCGACCGGGGCGAACAGTCCGGCCCGCTCGACGGCGGCCATCGCGGGCGAATTCTCGGTGAGGAACACGTCGGCGGGGGAGTTGGCGCCTTCGGCGATCAGCTGGTTACCGAGTTCGGTATCACCGCCCTGCCGGTAGGTGACCTTGATCCCGGTTTCCTTGGTGAACTCCTCGATCCACTCCTTGGTCAACGACTCGTGCTGGGCGTTGTAGACGAGTAGCTCGTCGCCCCCGGCGGAGGAGGAGCATGCGGTGCCTGTGGCGGCCAGGACCGCCGCGAGGATCAGCGCCGCGGCGACCCGGACGGAGTTCCAGCACCGGCGCATGTCAGTCCCTTCGGTTGTCCATAAGGTTTGGCTAACCATACAACTACGGCTCGGGTGCATCGCCAGCAGACGGAAAGTCGCACGATTGCCCGCTCATCGGTGCGAGTTCGCGTCTGCTCACGAAAGGAACCTCGGGCACAGACGGCACAATGGGACGGTGAACTCCGCCAACCGTCTCCGGGTCCTGATCCTGGGTAGTACCGGCTCGATCGGCACCCAGGCCCTGGAGGTCATCGCCGAGAACCCGGATCGCTTCGAGGTCGTGGGCCTGGCCGCCGGTGGCGGTAACCCCGACCTACTGGCTCGCCAGCGCGCCGAGACGCAGGTGCGCGCCATCGCCGTCGCCAACCCCGAGGCCGCCGCGAAGGTCGGCGATGTCAGCTACACCGGACCTGACGCGGTCACCCGCCTGGTGCAGGACACCGAGGCTGACGTCGTGCTCAACGCCCTGGTCGGGGCGCTGGGGCTGGAACCGACACTGGCCGCGCTGGAGACCGGTGCCCGCCTGGCGCTGGCCAACAAGGAGTCGCTGGTGGCCGGCGGCCCGCTGGTGCTGCGCGCCGCCAAGCCCGGCCAGATCGTGCCGGTGGACTCCGAGCACTCCGCGCTGGCGCAGTGCCTGCGCTCCGGGCGCCCCGAGGAGGTCGCCCGGCTGGTGCTGACGGCCTCCGGCGGCCCGTTCCGCGGTTGGGCCGCCGCCGACCTGGCGTCCGTCACGCCCGAGCAGGCCGGCGCCCATCCCACCTGGAACATGGGCCCGATGAACACGCTGAACTCGGCGTCCCTGGTCAACAAGGGCCTGGAACTCATCGAAACCCACCTACTGTTCGGCATCCCGTATGACCGCATCGACGTGGTGGTCCACCCGCAGTCGATCGTGCACTCGATGGTGACGTTCACCGACGGCTCCACCATCGCCCAGGCCAGCCCGCCGGATATGAAGCTGCCGATCTCGCTGGCCCTCGGCTGGCCCGACCGGGTGGCTGCAGCGGCCGCCGCCTGCGACTTCAGCACCGCCTCCAGGTGGGAATTCGAGCCGCTGGATACCGCTGTGTTCCCGGCCGTCGACCTGGCCAGGTATGCCGGTCAGACCGGCGGATGCATGACGGCGGTCTACAACGCCGCCAACGAGGAGGCTGCCGAGGCGTTCCTGGCCGGCAAGATCCGGTTCCCGGCGATTGTGCGAACAATCGCTGACGTCCTGCACGCCGCCGACCAGTGGGCCGCCGAACCGGCTACCGTGGAAGAAGTACTGGACGCGCAGCACTGGGCCCGGCAACGCGCCCGTGCCGCCGTCACACAGGAGGTTGCGTCAATCCGATGATGTTCGCTCTCGGCATCGTGCTGTTCGCCCTCGCCATCCTCATCTCGGTGGCCCTGCATGAGTGCGGTCACATGTGGGTGGCCCGCGCCACCGGTATGAAGGTGCGCCGCTACTTCGTGGGCTTCGGCCCCACCCTGTGGTCGACCTTTCGGCCCAACAAGATCGGCTACACCGAGTACGGCCTCAAGGCCGTCCCGGCCGGCGGGTTCTGCGATATCGCGGGCATGACGTCGGTGGAAGAACTCGCCCCCGAGGACGAGCCGTACGCGATGTACAAGCAGAAGACCTGGAAGCGGGTCGCGGTGCTGTTCGCCGGCCCAGGGATGAACTTCCTGATCGGCCTGGTCCTCATCTACGCGATCGCGGTGATCTGGGGTCTGCCCAACCTGCACCCGCCGACCAAGGCCATCGTCGGCGAAACCGCTTGTGTGGCAGCCGAAGTCACCAAGGGCAAGCTCGAGCCGTGCACCGGCCCCGGCCCGGCGGCGATGGCCGGCATCAAGCCCGGCGACGCCGTCGTCAAGGTCGGCGACACCACCGTGAAGAACTTCGACGAGATGGTCGCCGCGGTGCGCAAGGCCTCGGGCCCCACGCCGTTCGTGGTGCAGCGCACCCAGAACGGTGACGTCTACGAGTTCACCACCAACGTCGACGTCGTGCCCACCCAGCGCTGGACCACCAAGGACGGCAGCAAGGAGTCCGCCCCGTCCAACGTCGGCGCCGTCGGTATCGCCGCCGCCAATTTCGGCCCCACGCAGTACAACCCGCTGACCGCGGTACCGGCGACCTTCGCCTTCACCGGCGACCTGGCCGTCGAACTGGGCAAGTCGCTGGCTGCCATCCCGACCAAGGTGGGTGCGCTGGTGCACGCCATCGGCGGCGGAGAACGCGACCCGGAGACCCCGATCAGCGTGGTCGGCGCCAGCATCATCGGCGGTGACACCGTCGATCACGGGTTGTGGGTGGCCTTCTGGTTCTTCCTGGCCCAGCTGAACTTCGTGCTGGGGGCGATCAACCTGGTGCCGCTGCTGCCCTTCGACGGCGGCCACATCGCGATCGCCTTCTTCGAGAAGATCCGCAACATGATCCGATCGGCGCGCGGCAAGGTCGCCGCGGCGCCGGTGAACTACCTCAAGCTGATGCCCGCCACCTACGTGATCCTGGTCGTGGTGGTCGGCTACATGCTGCTGACCGTGACCGCCGACCTGGTCAATCCGATCAGGTTGTTCCAGTAGTCGGCCCGAACCGTGGAGATGATGCAGTGACTTCGATAGGTCTGGGAATGCCCGCCCCGCCCGCTCCGGTGCTGTCGCCGCGGCGCACGACCCGCCAGCTCATGGTGCGCAACGTGGGCGTGGGCAGCGACCACCCGATCTCGGTGCAGTCCATGTGCACCACCAAGACCCACGATGTCAACGCCACGCTGCAGCAGATCGCCGAGCTGACCGCGGCGGGCTGCGACATCGTCCGGGTGGCCTGTCCGCGTCAGGAGGACGCCGACGCGCTGCCGGCCATCGCCAAGAAGAGTCAGATCCCGGTGATCGCCGACATCCATTTCCAGCCGAAGTACATCTTCGCCGCGATCGATGCCGGCTGCGCTGCCGTGCGCGTCAATCCCGGCAACATCAAGGAGTTCGACGGCCGGGTTGCCGAGGTGGCCAAAGCCGCCGGCGCCGCGGGTATCCCGATCCGGATCGGCGTCAACGCCGGCTCGCTGGACAAGCGCTTCCTGGAGAAGTACGGCAAGGCCACGCCGGAGGCGCTCGTCGAGTCCGCGATGTGGGAGGCCTCGCTGTTCGAGGAGCACGGCTTCGGCGACATCAAGATCAGCGTCAAGCACAACGACCCGGTCGTGATGGTCGCGGCCTACCGGTTACTGGCCGAGAAGACCGACTACCCGCTGCATCTCGGGGTGACCGAGGCCGGACCCGCCTTCCAGGGCACGATCAAGTCCGCGGTCGCCTTCGGTGCACTGCTCTCCGACGGCATCGGCGACACCATCCGGGTGTCGCTGTCGGCGCCGCCGGTCGAAGAGGTCAAGGTCGGCACCCAGATCCTGGAATCGCTCAACCTGCGCCCGCGCGGCCTGGAGATCGTGTCCTGCCCGTCCTGCGGACGCGCCCAGGTCGACGTCTACTCACTGGCCAACGAGGTGTCGGCCGGCCTGGACGGCCTCGATGTGCCGCTGCGCGTGGCGGTGATGGGTTGCGTGGTCAACGGTCCGGGCGAGGCGCGTGAGGCTGACCTCGGGGTCGCGTCCGGCAACGGCAAGGGGCAGATCTTCGTCAAGGGTGAGGTCATCAAGACCGTCCCCGAGGCGCAGATCGTCGAGACCTTGATCGAAGAGGCGATGCGACTTGCCGAGCAACAGCGCGGCACGGATGCATCTGCCAGCGGTTCTCCGGTGGTGACCGTAAGCTGAGCGGGTAGCCCGCGCAGCGGCTTTCACCTCCGCAGAAAGTAAGCCCATGTCGGCACCGCCACTGTTCCGCCTGGTCGATGAGCGACGGGTGTCGGTGGCACGTGATGCGGCGGCGGTAGACCGGGTGCTGGCCGACGATCCGGTGGGCTCCTGCATGGTGGCTGCCCGTGTCGCCGAGCACGGTGTCGACCCGCAGGCCATTGGTGGCGAACTCTGGACGCGCAGGCGCGCCGAGGAGTCGCTCTGCTACGCCGGGGCCAACCTGATCCCGCTACGCGGATCGCAGGCTGACCTTTTCGCATTCGCGGACAAGGCGATGAGCTCCGCGCGGCGCTGTTCCTCGTTGGTGGGCCGGGCCCAACTGGTGCTGCCCATGTGGGACCGGTTGCAGCACGCGTGGGGTCCGGCGCGCGACGTGCGCGACCGGCAGCCCTTGATGGCCCTTGGTGTGCGGCCCTCGTGCGCCCTCGATCCGGCGGTGCGCCGGGTGCGGATCGATGAACTCGACGCCTACCTGGTGGCCGCGATCGACATGTTCATCGGGGAGGTGGGGATCGACCCGCGGATCGGTGACGGCGGCCGGGGTTATCGCCGCCGCGTGGCCAGCCTGATCGCGGCGGGCCGGGCGTTCGCCCGCTTCGACCATGGCCAGGTGGTGTTCAAGGCCGAGGTCGGCTCGCAGTCCCCGGTGGTGGGCCAGATCCAGGGCGTCTGGGTGCATCCCGAGTACCGCGGCCGGGGACTGGGGACCGCCGGGACGGCGGCGGTGGCCGCATCGGTGGTGGACGGCGGCCGGGTCGCCAGCCTGTACGTCAACAACTTCAACACCGTGGCCCGGGCGGCGTATGCGCGGGTGGGTTTCGCCGAAGTAGGGACGTTCGCGACCGTGCTGCTCGACTGACCGTCGGTCGGTTTGGGCGTTGGCGCCATAGCGGTTTCACGTGCCGCGCTGAGGTTGGTTGCCGTCGTTCCGGTGCGCCTCCGACCGGACGGGGTCACAGACTCATAACATCTGTCCCAATGGCTACATGCACCTCACTAGCAACACGAGTCACAGGCGCGCTGTCGGTGCTCTCGGTGGTGGTGGCGTCCGCAACGCTCTCGGCGTGCACGCCGCGCCCGGACGGCCCCGCCCCGACCGCCCAGCAGTTCCTCGCCGATCTGGCCAAGGGTGACACCTCGTCGGCGGCGCAGCTGTCCGACCGGCCGTCCGACGCCCAGGCCGCGCTCAACGAGGCGTGGGCCGGGCTGCAGGCCAAGCATTTGGACGCCCAGATCCTCAGCACGCGCTACGCCGAAGACACCGGCAGCATCAACTACCGCTTCACCTGGCAGCTGCCCAAGAAGCGCACCTGGACCTATGACGGTGTGCTGCAGATGATCCGGGACGAGGGCACCTGGCGAGTTCGCTGGCTGGCCAGCGACCTGCACCCCAAGCTCGGTGAGCATCAGACCTTCGCGCTGCGGACCGACCCGCCACGGCGCGCATCGGTCAACGAGCTCGGCGGCACCGACGTGCTGGTGCCGGGCAACCTCTACCGCTACCAGCTCGACGCCGCCCGGGCCGGTGGTGACCTGATGTCTACCGCGCGGGTGGTCGCCGACCAGCTGCGCCAGTTCGACAACACCCTCGACGCGCAGCGCCTGGCCGAGCAGTCCAGCTCGTCGAGCAAGGCGCTGGACCTGATCACCTTGCGGCCGGCCGACCATGACAAGGTCGCCGGGGCGCTCGACGCGTTGCCCGGTGTGGTCGTCACCCCGCAGGCCGACCTGTTGCCCACCGACGACACGTTCGCTCCCGCGATCGTCAACGAGGTCAAGAAGTCCGTCGTCGACGAGCTCGACGGCGAGGCCGGCTGGCGGGTGGTCAGCGTCAACCAGAATGGCAATGACGTCGACGTCCTCAACGAGGTGGCCGCCCAGCCGGCGCCCTCGGTCTCGATCACCCTGGACCGCTCGGTGCAGAACGCCGCCCAGCACGCCGTCAACATGCAGGGCCGCAAGGCGATGATCGTGGTGATCAAGCCGTCCACCGGCGAGATCCTGGCGGTGGCGCAGAACGCGGCGGCCGACGCCGACGGTCCGGCCGCCACCACCGGCCTCTACCCGCCGGGCTCGACCTTCAAGATCATCACCGCCGGCGCGGCCATCGACCGCAACATGGCGACCCCGAACACTCTGCTGGGCTGCCCGGGCCAGATCGACATCGGCAACCGCACCATCCCGAACTACAACAAGTTCGACCTGGGCACGGTGCCGATGGCCAAGGCGTTCGCCAACTCGTGCAACACCACGTTCGCCGAACTGGCCAGCCGGATGCCGCCGACCGCACTCACCGTGGCCGCCTCGCAGTACGGCATCGGCCCCGACTACACCATCGACGGGCTGACCACCGTCACCGGCACCGTGCCGCCCACGGTGAACCTCGCCGAACGCACCGAGGACGGTTTCGGGCAGGGCAAGGTCCTGGTCACGCCGTTCGGGATGGCTCTGGCCGCGGCCACCGTCGCGGCGGGGAAGACGCCCACACCGCACCTCATCGTCGGCAAGCAGACCACCGAGACGGGCGATCATCCGCAGATCAGCCCGGCGATGCTCGACGGTCTGCGCGACATGATGCGCCTGGTGGTCACCAACGGCACCGCCAAGGACATCCTGGGCTCCGGCGATGTCCGCGGCAAGACCGGTGAGGCCGAGTTCGCCGGCGGCTCGCATGCCTGGTTCACCGGCTACCGCGGCGATATGGCGTTCGCATCCCTGATCGTCGGCGGCGGCAGTTCGGAGTATGCCGTGCGGATGGTCAAGATGATGCTCGACGAACTGCCCGCGGACTATCTGGCCTGATCGGCTGCCACCAGGTAGAGCTGCGAGATCCGGCTGACGTACTCGCGGAAGTAGGGCAGCGACTCGGCGCCGACGATGCCGCGCAGCACGACCCGCCACACTTCGGCCAGGTAGGTGAACACGGTGCGGTCGGTGATCGCGACGATGCCGGAGATGCCGACGATCGCGGCGCGGATCGTATCGGCAACCTCGACAGCATCGACATCCTCGAGGACGTCCCCTTGCCGCTTGGCCGCTTCCACTGCGTCGACGAACAGCGCCCTGCGCGAGACGAATCCCGCCGTGTCGACCGCCTTGCCGACCGGCATCGTCAGGCGCAGATGATGTCCGGCCTGGACGAGCTCGTCTGTCCGCAGGCACTCGGCTACCGCAAACGACGATCGGATCAGGTTTTCCAGCGCGGATGATTCCGAGTCGAGCAGGATGGCCGCCACGATGTCACGGATCCGCTCGGACCCCTGCGCGACGATCGCCGACGCGACGGACTCCCTCGTGGAGAAGTGATAGTAGAACGCACCCTTGGTGACCCCCGCCTTGGCGAGGATGTCCACGATTCCGGTGTCGCCGTAGCCCACGCCGTTGACGAGTTCGACGGCCGCTCCGATGATCGCGTCGCGGGTTGCCTGAGCCCGTGCCTGCATGTCGTGCCTCTGATCGGGTCGGTAGCTGTCGTTGACGATACCGTCAGAGGTGTGAGTTAAATGGCGTCATGGACAACGCGGCACCGCTCGACAAGCAGGCCGTGCTCGACGCCGCGCTGGCCGAGATCATCACCGTCGGGATCGACAACTTCACCGTCGAGCGCGTCGCCAAGCGGCTCGGCGTCGACACCGAGGTGATCACCAGGATCTGGGGTGACCGCCGGGTGTTGCTTCTGGACGCCCAGCTCAGCAGCTCAGCGCGGCGGGTGCCGATTCCCGACACCGGCACACTGCGCGGTGACCTGTTGGCGCTGGTGCAATCCCAGATCGAACTGTCCGAGACCGTCGGCGGCCGGCGGGCACTTCATCGGTTCCTCGCCGCCGCCGGCGATGCGGACCTGTCGGAGGTCCGCGCGGACTTCTGGCGGGTCCGGCTCGGCGAGCTCACCGTGGTGCTGCGCCGGGCCGCCGAGCGCGGCGAGCTGCGCGACGACGTCGACGTCCTGGAGGCGATGAAAGTCTTCTCCGGCGCCTCGCTGTTCGACGTGGTGTTCGTCGATGCCCCGATCAGGCCCGAATTCGTGACACAACTGCTGGACATCTTCATCCGGGGGATCAGCAAGACGCCGGTCTGAGCCTCACTCGGCGACGATCAGTCCACCCTTGACGGCCACCTTCACCGGTGTCAGGGGCGCCATCGCGGGCCCGCGCAGCACCGCACCGAACAGATCGAATCGGCTTCCGTGACATGGGCAGTCGATGGTGTCGCCGCTGACCGACGGCAGTACGCACCCGGCATGGGTGCAGCGGGCGATGAAGGCGTCGAACTGCCCGGCGGTGGGCTGGGTGACGATGGTGTCGCCGACCACCTTGCCCGACCCGACCGGGATGTCGGTGGTGGACGACAGCGCCTGGCCCGGCACCGGCGGCGTGGCCGGGCGGATCTTGTCATTGGCGCCACCGCAAGCCGCCAGCGGTACGGCGGCCCCGGCGATCAGCACGGTGCGCCGGCTCAGTTCAGTCATCGCACGTCAGGTTAGTGCAGCACCACCAGGCGCAGCCGCACGCAGGTACCGTGGACAGGTCATGACCGGAATCGAGAACACGCCCGCGCTGCGGGTATCCGACGCCGACCGCAACGGGACCCTGCGGCGGCTACACAACGCCGTCGCCCTCGGGCTGATCGACATCGGCGAGTTCGAGGAGCGTTCCGCGCAGGTCTCCTCGGCCCGCATGCGTACCGAACTCGATGTCCTGGTCGACGACCTGCCCGGGCCCGGGGCGATCGTCACCTCGGCAGCCGACCGCGTCGAACTGCGCGGTTGGCTGGGCTCGCTCAAGCGGCAGGGGGAGTGGACGGTGCCGACCCGGCTGGCCCTGGTTCGCCGGGTCGGGTCGGTCGAACTCGACCTGACCAGCGCCCGGTTCGCCGGACCCGTCGTGGTGATCGAACTGGACCTGGTGCGGGGCTCGCTTGACCTGCGGTTGCCCGACGGGGCCAGCGCCTCCATCGACGACGTGACCGTCTACGGCGGCAGCGCGCGGGACCGTCGCAAGGATGCCCCCGCCGAAGGCACCCCGCATGTGGTGCTCACCGGCCGGGTCGTGATGGGCATGGTCAACGTGCGCGGCCCCAAGCGGCCACTGTTGCGTCGCCGCTAGGCTTTGATCATGACCGTACGCAGCGCTCTTCGTGCCGGAGTGGTTTCGCCGACCCTGCCGGTTCCCAAGTCGATCGAGCGCCCGGAGTACGTCTGGAAGCCAACGGTCCAGGAGGGCTCCGAGCCGTGGGTGCAGACCCCCGAGGTGATCGAGAAGATGCGGGTGGCCGGCCGGATCGCCGCCGCGGCGCTCGCCGAGGCCGGTAAGGCCGTCGCCCCCGGCGTCACCACTGACGAGCTGGACCGCATCGCCCACGAGTACATGGTCGACCACGGGGCCTACCCGTCCACACTGGGTTACAAGGGCTTCCCGAAATCGTGCTGCACCTCGCTCAACGAGATCATCTGCCACGGCATCCCCGACTCGACCGTCATCGAGGACGGTGACATCGTCAACATCGACGTCACCGCCTACATCGACGGTGTGCACGGCGACACCAACGCCACCTTCCTGGCCGGTGACGTCGCCGAGGAGCATCGCCTGCTGGTCGAACGCACCCACGAGGCCACCATGCGGGCCATCAAGGCCGTCAAACCGGGCCGCGCGCTCTCGGCGGTCGGGCGTGTCATCGAGTCGTATGCAAACCGCTTCGGCTACAACGTGGTTCGCGATTTCACCGGACACGGCATCGGCACCACATTCCACAACGGTCTGGTGGTGTTGCACTATGACCAGCCCGAGGTGGAGACCATCCTGGAGCCCGGCATGACGTTCACCATCGAGCCGATGATCAACCTCGGTGCACTGGACTACGAGATCTGGGACGACGGCTGGACGGTGGCCACCAAGGACCGCAAATGGACCGCCCAGTTCGAGCACACCCTGGTGGTCACCGACGACGGCGCCGAGATCCTGACCCTGGCCCCGTAGTCGTGGCGGGTGTGCGTTTCCGTACGCCGGCGCCGGCGTGTCGCGTACGACACCGCACACTCGGTGTGGCGACGTGAGCGGCGGCGCGCTGCTGATCGCCGGTACCACCTCCGATGCCGGCAAGTCGATGGTGGTTGCCGGGCTGTGCCGGTTGCTGGCGCGCAAGGGAATTCGGGTGGCGCCGTTCAAGGCGCAGAACATGAGCAACAACTCGGTGGTCACCGTGGACGGTGGGGAGATCGGCCGGGCGCAGGGGATGCAGGCGCGTGCCGCCGGCCTGGCGCCCAGTACCCGGTTCAACCCCGTCCTGCTCAAACCGGGCAGTGACCGCACCTCCCAGCTGGTGGTGCGGGGCCGTGCCGTCGGCCAGGTCAGCGCGGTCGACTACATCGAGCACCGCGATCAGCTGGCCGGGGTGGTCGCCGACGAACTGGCCGGTTTGCGAGCCGAATTCGACGTCGTGCTGTGTGAAGGCGCCGGCTCGCCAGCCGAAATCAACTTGCGGGCAACGGATCTGGCGAACATGGGGCTGGCCCGAGCGGCCGGTCTGCCGGTGGTGGTGGTCGGCGACATCGACCGCGGCGGCCTGTTGGCTCACCTGTTCGGCACGGTGGCGGTCCTCGATCCCGAGGACCAGGCACTCATCGCGGGCTTCATCGTCAACAAGTTCCGCGGCGACCCGGCGCTGCTGGCCCCCGGGCTCCATCAGCTGCAGGCGCTGTCCGGGCGGCCCACCTACGGCGTGGTGCCGTACTGCGACGACCTCTGGCTGGACGCCGAGGACTCGGTGTCGGTGGTGGCCCGCGAGCTCGTCGGCGCCCCCGCCCCGCCGCGTGGCCGGGACTGGCTGCGGGTAGCCGCGATCCGCTTGCCGCGGATCTCCAACTCCACCGACGTCGAGGCGCTGGCGTGCGAGCCGGGAGTGCTGGTGCGTTGGGCCAGCGACCCCGCCGAGGTGGCCGACGCCGACGTGGTGGTGATCCCCGGCAGCAAGGCCACCGTGGCCGACCTGAACTGGCTGCGCGAGCGGGGGCTGGCCGACGCCGTCGCCGCACACGCCCGCGCCGGACGTGCGGTGTTGGGCATCTGCGGCGGATTCCAGATGTTGTGCCGGCGGATCGACGATCCGGTCGAGACCCGCACCGGCCAGACGCCGGGTCTGGGCCTGCTCGACGCCGAGATCGTGTTCGCCCCCGACAAGGTGTTGTGCCGTTGGGAGACAACGCTGTCGGGGTACGAGATCCATCACGGCCGACTCGCTCGCTGCGCAGAAGACACCTGGTTCGACATCGACGGCACCGCGCACGGCTACCGGCGCGGTTCGGTCTACGGCACCCACTGGCACGGCCTGTTGGACAACGACGAGCTGCGCCGCCGATGGCTGGCCGAGGCGGCCGCGGCTGCTGGACGGCACGGGTTCGTGGTCGCCGACGACGTCAGCGTGCCCGCCCGCCGCGACGCCCAGCTGGACGTGATGGCCGATCTGCTGGCCGACCACCTGGACATCGACGCGGTGCTGGCACTGATGGACGGTGGCGCCCCGGTGCGCCCCACCGTCACCACCGCGCTGCGTCGGTAGCCTGGTGCCATGGTGGGTCGACGGGCGATGGTGGCCACGATGGCGGCGGTCGTTCTCGCGACCGCCGGATGCGGGTCGACGGTGGCCGGCACGGCTACCTGGCCGGGCGCAACTCTGGCCAGGGTCGCCCTGACCGCCGCCGACGTCCCGGCCGGGGTCCAGTTCGCCCGGATCCCCGAGAATCCGGGCAAGCCCGACGGCGCCGGCGGGCCGCCGTCGATGCTGTCGCGGCCGGAGGGTTGCGCCAACGCGCTGACCAACGTGATTGCGCAGTCCGCCGAGCGTGGGCCCGGCAGCGCGCTGAAGTACGTGGTGGGCTACAACGGGGCGCGCATCCTGATGACGGTCGTCTCGTGGCCGTTGGACATGGACAAGCTGCGGGCAGCCGCGCAGCGGTGCGCACAATTCGAGGCGTTGTTCGACCGCGCGGGTCCGGGCATTCCGATCACCACGACCGAACTGCCCGGAGCGCCCGATGGTGTACTGGCGTATCAGCAGACGATGAAACTCGGCGGCGCCTCGAGCAGCGTTTACATGGCATTCGAAAATGTCGGCAAGCTTGCGGTGTTCGGAACTGCTTTTCCCACACCGAATCCCGGCATTCCGGTCAAAGCGTCACTGCCACAGACCTTCTTGGATCTGTTCGCCAAGCAAAGCGCCAAGATGCGGGTACCTGAGTAGTGGCTGAGGAAGCTTCGTGAAACGGCTCGCCGCCCCCGGATTTCGGAGTAGCGTGTCGAAATGCCTTCGACAATGGTGACGGTCGACGGGTTCCCCGTGCAGGTCAGCGTGACCGGCCCGGAGAAGGGTCCCTACGTGGTCGTGCTGGGTGCCGCCCAGCACGCGCCCGCGGCCTACGACGCCGTCTGCCAACGGCTGCACACGGCATCAGTCCGCACCGTCGTCATCGGCCACGACCCTCAATTGCATCCCAAGGCTGTGGTCGGTCTGTTGGACACGCTCGACGTGCGCTGGGGTGTGCTCGTCGGGGACCGCGCGGGAGCCGACATCGCCTGGGAACTGGCCGCCACCCGGTTGGACCGGTTCACCGGACTGGTCGTCGTCGATCGCGGTCATCCCCGGGTACCCGATCAGAACGGTGTGATCCGCGACGAGGACTGTCCGCCGGTCGAGATCAACACCACCGCCTTGGTCAGCAGCCCGGCTGCCCGTGCCCTGGCCAAGGCCAGCCAGCGCTACGTCTACAGCGACTATCGCGTCGTCGAGTTCACCGGCCGGCGCAATGCCGCCGAGTCCACCGCTCAGCTGGCCGCCGAGATCGTGCTGCGCACCAGCACCTGGTGAGCTCACGCCCCGTCGGGCGTCCAGGCCTGCGGAATTCCCGGATTGCCGGGGAACAGGAAGTCGACGAACGCCGCCGCGGTGGGCTGCGGCTCGTGGTTGGCCAGGCCGGGGCGCTCGTTGGCCTCGATGAACACGTACTCCTCCCGGGTCACGTCGGGCACCAGCAGGTCGATGCCGGTGACCGGGATGCCGATGGCCGCCGCGGCGACCACCGCCACCCGGCGCAATTCCGGGTGGACCTGCGCGGTCACATCGTGAATGGTGCCGCCCTGGTGCAGGTTGGCCGCCCGGCGCACCCGTAACCGTTGTCCTTCCGGCAGCGCGTCGTCCAAGCTCCAGCCTGCCTCGGCGACGGTGGCCTCGGTGACGGCGTCGAGCGGAATACTGGACTCACCGCCGGTGGCGGCGGCCCGGCGCCGGCTCTGGGTCTCGATGAGCTCGCCGATGGTGTGGCGCCCGGTGCCCACCACCTCTGCGGGCTTGCGGATCGCCGCAGCAACGACTTTCCCGTCGATGACCACCAGGCGCAGGTCGTCGCCCTGGGCGCGCTGCTCGATCAGCACCTCCGGGTGCTGTTCGCGAGCCCGGGCCAATGCGGCGTCAAGGGCCTCTGGGCCGTCGACCCCGACGGTGATGCCCTTGCCCTGCTCACCGCGGGTCGGTTTCACCACCACGTCACCGACCTCGGTGAGGAAGGCGTGATCCTCGGCATCGAAGGTGGCCAGCCTGCCCCTGGGCACGGTGATCCCGGCTTCGGCGACGATGCGCCGGGTCAGCCGCTTGTCGTCGCAGCGGCTCATCGCCACCGCAGAGGTGTACTCGCTCAACGACTCCCGCGTCACCACGCTGCGGCCACCGTGGGACAGCCGCATCTCACCGGTCTCGGCGTCGAGCACCTCGATGTGGATACCGCGGCGCATCGCCTCGTCGGCGATGATCCGCGCGTACGGGTTCAGGTCGTCCACGGTCTCCGACGCCGGGGTGAACAGCGGCTCGTTGATCGCGTTCTTGCGCTTGACCGCCAGCACCGGAACCCGCTGGAATCCCAGTTTTTCGTAGAGACCGATGGCGGCATCGTTGTCGTAGGCCACCGACAGGTCCAGGTAGGCGCGGCCCCGTCCGCGGAAGAGGACAGCCAGTGACTGGGTCAGCGCGGCTCCGATTCCCGGCAGACTGGCAGTCGGGTCGACAGCCAGTGTCCACAGGCTGGCGCCGTCCTCGGGATCATGGAACAACCGCCGGTGGTCGACCCCGGTGACGGTGCCCACCACTGAACCGTCGTCGTCGCGCACGGCCACCAGGTATTCCACGGCCTCGGCGTGCAGGTGGTTGTCCCAGATCAGGTCGGTAGGTGCGGGCACCATGCCGCACCGCACGTATACCCGGTTCATCGCGTCGGCCTCGGCCTTGTCGTGCAGGGGCCGCACGGTGAAGCCGATCGGCCGCGGCGCGGGGGAGTCCTCGGTGAAGCGCATGCGGTAGGTGTGGCTGGGGTCGATGAACAGCTCGGCCGGCGACTTGGCCACCAGGACGTGCGATTCGCGGGCGTAGATGCAGATGTCGCGGCGGCCCTGCTCCTCCTGCTGCAGCACACCGGCCAGCGTATCGGCGTCACTGAAGGTCTGGCCGAAGATCAAACGACCCCAACCCAATTCGAGCACCACATCGTTGTCCATCGCATCGACGAGCTCAGGCGGAGACGCGTCGTGCAGGCGGAGCGTGATGGCCTCAGTGTGAGTCATACCGCCGCCCCGGTGATGCCGTGCTGTTGCAACCACAGTTCCAGCAGACCCAACTGCCACAGCTCGTTGCCGCGCAGCGGGGTCAGCGTCGCGTTGGGGTCGGCGAGCAGCCGGTCGACGGCGTCCGGGCGAAACAGGCCGCGTTCCTTGGCTTGTGGCGCGTACAGCGCGTCGCGGACCAGGTCCAGGTACGGCCCCTCCAGGTGGGTCAGCGCCGGGACCGGGAAGTAGCCCTTCGGCCGATCGATCACCTCTGCCGGAATGACCTGGCGGGCAGCCTCTTTGAGGACACCTTTGCCGCCGTGGGCGGTCTTGAGTTCCGGCGGGCAGCTGGCGGCGAGTTCGACGAGCTCGTGGTCCAAGAATGGCACGCGGCCTTCCAGTCCCCACGCCATCGTCATGTTGTCCACCCGCTTGACCGGATCGTCGACCAACATGACCGTGGTGTCCAGCCGCAGCGCGCGGTCCACCCCGGTGTGGGCGCCGGGCCGGGCGAAGTGGTCGGTGACGAAGGCCAGGCTGGCGTCGGTGGCCAGCTCCTCGGACAGCAGTGCATTGAGTCCGGCGTGGTCGCGGTCGAAGAACGCCCCGCGGTAGCGGCGCACCGAACCGTCCAGGGCGGCCGCATCCGGCTCACCCATCGGGGGATACCAGTGGTAGCCGGCGAACACCTCGTCGGCGCCCTGACCGGACTGCACCACCTTGACGTGGCGTGAAACCTCTTGGCTCAGAAGGTAGAACGCCACGCAATCGTGGCTCACCATGGGCTCACTCATCGCCCCGATCGCGCCGTCGAGGGCGGGCAGCATCCGGGCGGTGTCGATGCGGATCTGGTGGTGGTCGGTGCCGAACCGCTGGGCGACGATATCGGAGTAGACGAACTCGTCGCCCTTGACCCCGCCCACCGATTCGAATCCGATCGAGAACGTCGACAGCCCGTGCTGACCCGCCTCGGCCAGAAGTCCGACGATCAGGCTGGAGTCCACCCCACCGGACAGCAGGCAGCCGACCGGGACGTCGGCGACCAGCCGCCGCTTGACCGCGGTGCGCAGCGCCTCGAGAACGGCGTCCTGCCAATCCCGTTCGGTCCAGTCCGACCGGTCGGCGCGACGGGTGAAGTCGGGCTGCCAGTAGGTGCGCTCGGTCCGGGTGCCGTCGGGTTCGATGACCAGCAGCGTGGCCGGGGCCAGCTTACGCACGCCGCGCAGGATCGTGAGCGGCGCGGGGACCACCGAGTGGAAGCTCAGATAGTGGTGTAGGGCAACCGGATCGATCCGGGTGTCCACGCCGCCGCCGGCCAGCAGGGCCGGCAGTGTCGAGGCGAACCGGATCCGGTGCGCGTCGCTGCTGAGGTAGAGCGGCTTGATACCGAGCCGGTCGCGACCCAGCACCACGCGGCCGCTGTCCCGCTCGGCGATCGCGAAGGCGAACATCCCGTGCAGGCGTTCGACGAATGCGTCCCCCCAGTGGTGGTAGGCCTTCAGCAGCACCTCGGTGTCGCTGTGCGAGAAGAAGCGGTAGCCCTGGCCGGTCAGCTCTGCGCGCAGTGCCTCGTAGTTGTAGATGCAGCCGTTCCAGCAGATGGTCAGGCCCAGTTCGGGATCGGTCATCGGCTGGGCGCCCGCCTCGGACAGGTCGATGATCTTCAGCCGCCGGTGGCCCAGCGCCACCCGCCCCGCCGACCACACCCCGGAACCATCCGGGCCGCGTCGGGACATCGTCTGCGCCATCGCCGCCACTGCTGCCACGTCTGGCGTCTGGCCGTCGAGCCGGACTTCGCCGGTCGCTCCACACATCGTTGCGGTCATCCCGTCTGTCGCTTGTGTGCCGCTGGTATTTACCCGCGGGACGGATTTCTCAATCAGCGCCGAGACGGTCCTCACACTCGCGCCGGTGGGGCGGCTGGCGTTGTGCTCAGCGTGAGCAATATCGGCGCACCCCTTTTGTCCTGGTCTTCTGGGTCGCCGCGGCGGTCTAAACCGCACTGTGACCACCCGGCGTGCGCCGGTTGCGGTGTTAGCGTTCGCGGCACGCAGGACCCACGGGGTGCACCGCTGAGAGAGCAGGCCATCGACGGCCTCGCTGACCCGTAGAACCTGGATGAGCCGAGACTCGCCTACGAGCCGCTCGTCGAAGGGATGGGACCACCACTTCACTGGAGGTCTGATGCCGCTGTGTTGCCTGGCTTGACACGTTCGTCGTGCAACGCCGTTCCCCGTTCGAGTGAATAATCAGGCCGACCCGCGTTGGGCCTGGCCGTCCCCGATCCCAGGTCGAAAGGAAATTCGTCATGTCTTCGGACACCTCTGCATCCACCGCATCCACGCCGACATGGCGGGTGGTCGACATCGTCGTCGCCAGCGTCATCGGAGTTGCTTTCGGCGTCGTCTATTGGGCGTGGGGCATCGCCTACAACGGGCTGAGCACGCCCCTGCAAGTGCTGCCCGGCCTGTCCTCGATCCTTGGCGGTGTCTGGCTCATCGCCGGCGTCACCGGCGGTCTGGTCATCCGCAAGCCGGGTGCGGCCATCTACACCGAGCTGCTCGCCGCGGTGGTGTCGGCCGTCGTCGGCACCCAGTGGGGCTTTCTCACCCTGGTGTCCGGCGCGGTTCAGGGGCTGGGCGCCGAGCTGGTGTTCGCCGCGTTCCTGTACCGCCGATTCGGCGTGCGGGTGGCGGCCCTGGCCGGTGCCGCCGCCGGTCTGGCGCTGGCCATCAACGACCTTGTGCTGTGGTACCCGGGCGTCACCGGGACGTTCCGGGTGGTCTACGTGGTGGGCTCGCTGATCTCGGGCGCACTGATCGCCGGAGTGCTGGGCTTCTATCTGGTCGCGGCGCTGGCCCGCGCCGGTGTCCTGAGCCGCTTTGCGGCCGGGCGGGACGTCACCCGGGAGGTCTGACCGTGCCCACCGGCGGAGTTCGGGTCGAGGCGCGCGGATGGGGCTGGCGCCATGCCGGACGCAAGGCCCGCGCGCTCTGCGAGGTCACCCTCACGATCGAGCCCGGCGAACGGGTGCTGTTGCTGGGCCGCTCGGGAGCGGGGAAGTCGACGTTCCTGCACGCCCTGGCCGGAGTCCTCGGCGGGGCGGAGGAGGGTGAGCAGCACGGCGAGCTACTGATCGACGGGACCGCACCGCAGTCCCGGCGCGGATCGGTGGGTCTGCTGATGCAGGACCCGGATTCCCAGGTCGTGCTGTCCCGGGTCGGGGACGACGTGGCGTTCGGGCCGGAGAACCTGGGCGTCCCTCGGCCGCAGATCTGGCAGCGGGTCCGCCAGTGCCTGGACGCGGTCGGGCTGGACGTCGGGTTGGACTCCTCGACCGCGGCACTGTCGGGCGGGCAGAAGCAACGCCTGGCGCTGGCCGGAATCCTGGCGCTGCGGCCCGGACTGCTGCTGCTCGATGAGCCGACCGCCAACCTCGACCCGGCCGGCGTGGTCGAGGTGCGCGACGCGGTCGCCCGGATTCTCGACGACACCACCTCGACGCTGGTGGTCGTCGAGCACCGGGTGCAGGTGTGGCTCGACGTGATCACCCGGGTCATCGTGGTCGACGCCGCTTCGGGCGTGGTGGCCGACGGGCCACCGGAGCAGGTGCTGAGCGCGCAGGCCGACGATCTGGCCGCCGCCGGTGTCTGGGTCCCGGGCCGGCACAGCGTGCCGCCGCGCCGTGACCGCACGCCGGGGTCCGAGGTGCTGCTGTCCGCGGCGGGGCTCGGTGTCGAGCGGTCCCGGCGCGAGCCGCTGGGGCATTCGCTGGACTTCCAGGTCCGGGCCGGTCGGGCACTTGCCGTCACCGGGCCGAACGGGGCCGGAAAGTCCACGCTCGCACTGACTTTGGCGGGTCTGCTGCGCCCGGCCTCCGGCGCGCTGGATGCTGCGGACGGTCTTGCCGGTGGGCTGGGCCCGCACCCCATCCGGTGGCGGGCCCGCGATCTGCTCACCAGGATCGGCACCGTCTTCCAGGAACCGGAGCATCAGTTCCTGAGCACCACCGTGCGCGCCGAACTCGAGGTGGGTCCGCGTGCGTTGGGGCTTTCCGAGGACGAGATCCGGGGCCGCACCGACGATCTGCTCGAGCGGCTTCGTCTGACCGCGCTGGCGCAGGCCAATCCCTTCACGCTGTCCGGTGGGGAGAAACGCCGGCTGTCGGTGGCGACCGTGCTGGCCAGCAGACCCCGGGTGATCATCCTGGACGAGCCCACGTTCGGGCAGGACGCGCGGACCTGGCGCGAGCTGGTCGATCTGTTGGGGTCGCTGCTGGCCGACGGACATGCGGTGGTCGCGGTCACCCACGATGACGACTTCGTGGGCACGGTGGCCGACGACATCGTCGAACTGGCCGCCTACCCCCGCACCTCGGCGGCGTGATGACTGACACCGGTGAAACCGTGGCTTCCTACTCCGAGGCTCACGCCGTGCCCGCACGGCCGGCGGGATTCTGGATCAACCCCGCGGCGAAACTCGTTGCGGTGCTGATCGTCACGGTCGTGCTGTTGCTCTCGATCGACTGGGTGTCGGCTGCGGTGGCACTGGCGTGCGAGGCGCTGTGGCTGGGCTGGGTCGCCAGGGGCAACCCGCGCTGGCTGGTGATGACCTGGCCGGTCTGGCTCAGTGCGGTGATGGCGGCTGTCACCACCGTGTTGTACGGGCAGGTCAGCGGGGCGGTGCACTTCTCCTGGGGCCCGGTCACCGTCTCTGACGGGTCGGTACGGCTGGCCGTCGCCACCGCGCTGCGGATCCTGGCCATCGGACTTCCCGGGGTGGTGTTGTTCACCACCACCGACCCGACCGATCTGGCCGACGCGCTGGCCCAGCGGTTGCGGCTGCCGGCGCGGTTCGTCCTCGGCGGCCTGGCCGGGTTGCGCCTGGTCGGATTGTTCGTCGAGGACTGGCGTTACCTGTCGCTGGCCCGCCGGGCGCGTGGTGTCGACGACGGATGGAACCTGGTGACGCGGATCCGCCGCACCGCCGCGCAGGCCTTCACCCTGCTGATCCTGGCGATCCGCCGCGGCAGCAAGCTTGCGACGGCCATGGAGGCCAAGGGTTTCGGGGCTGCTGCCAAGCGGACGTGGGCGCGGCCGTCGCCGCTGTCCTGGGCTGATGCGGTGCTTGTCGCAGTCGCGGTACTGACCGCGGTGGCCGCGGTCGGGGTGTCGGTGTACGCAGGCACCTGGCGGACGGTGTGAGCGCGCCGCAGCATTGGGTCGAAGCGGTGCTGCCGCACGTCCTGGCGCCCGACGCGATCGTGCTGATCGACGGCAGATCCGGATCCGGGAAGTCGACACTGGCTCAGCAGGTCGTCGAACATGCTGCGCGGCAGGGTGTTTCGGTGCAGCTGATCCACATGGAGGACATCTACCCGGGCTGGGACGGGCTGGACGAGGCCATTCGAATCCTCGCCGCGGACATCATCGGCCCGCTGGCCGCCGGGCGCGCCGCACGGTGGCCGACCTACGACTGGCATCGCGATGCGCCGGGTCCGCAGCAGACCGCGCAGCCGGGCCGCCCGGTGCTGATCGAGGGCGTCGGTGCGCTGTCGGCGGACAGCGCACCGCAGGCCAGCTGGCGGGTGTGGCTGGAGGCTCCCGCTGATCTGCGCCGGCGCCGGGCGCTGGCCAGGGACGGCGAGCTCTACCACCCGCACTGGGGCCGGTGGGCGCAGGCCGAGGACGCGTTCATCGATCGGCACCGGCCCGCCGAACGTGCCGACATCATCATCGAGGTGGGGGAAAAGCGTTGAGTATCAGAAGGATCCGCGTCGTCAACGAATATTTCCACCCCTGGCCCAACTCGGCGGGCTTCTATCTGGCCCGCGCGGCCGGCTGGTACGCCGAGGCGGGGATCGACCTGGAGTTCCTGCAGCCCGATCCCGGCGTTGGTGACGGCCTGCACTACCTGCTGCGCGGTGATGCCGAGGCGGCCGTCGTCCCGCTCAACCGGCTGCTGCAGCGGCGCAGCGCGGGGCAGCCCGTGGTGGCCGTCGCGGCGGTCAACCAGCGTGCCCTGGACACCGTGCGCACCGTCGCCGCGACCGGCATCACCCGGCTGGCCGACCTCAGCGGCCGCCGGGTCGGACTCAACCCGACACCGCGCGGGCTGGCGGTGATCCGCACCCTCGTCGAGCGCGACGGGGGAGACCCGGACAGTATCGAGGTCGTCGACCTGGGCAGCCGGGAGCTGACGCTCGACGAGATCGCCGACGGCCACGTCGATGCCACCTTCGGCTCGTACTGGGTGTGGGACAACCTCCGTGACGAGGCCACCGACTCGCTGGTGTGGCACGTCGACGAACACCTCGGCGTGAGCTACCACAACTATGTCCTGGCGGTCCGCCATGACACCGCGGTGGACGACGCGGCCACGGTCCAGGCCCTGGTGGCGGCCACCGCACGCGGCTACCGGGCTGCAGCCGAGGATCCGGATTCGGCCGCGCAGCTCTACGAGACGATCACCCCGTATTTCTCCCGGCGGCTTCTGCTCGCCTCGGCGCGGGCGGTGTCGACCACGTGGCTGGTGGACGGGCGCTGGGGGACGCTGCGCGGCGAGCTCATCGGCCCCTACGCGCAATGGCTTGCGCGACAACGGATCATCCCCGACGCCGCGGTGTGGCCTTCGGTTGTGGCGACCTTCCAAGCGGCGGTGTGACCGAGATGGCCGACCTGATCTCGGTGGCAGAGCTGGCGGCGCTACGCCGGCACGGGGACGCGGACGTGGTGGTGGCAGACGCCTCGGTGGACCTGCCGAGTCCACGTTTCGACGGCGACCACCAGGCACATTCCGGACGCCCGCTGTGGGCCCAGACCCACATTCCCGGCTCGATCCACCTGGACCTGGTCGCCGAACTCCACGACCGCACCGCCGACTACCACTTCGCCGTACCCGAGCCGGCCGAGCTGGCCGCCCGGCTGGCCCGGCGGGGCATCGGCCGGAACACCACGGTGGTGGCCTACGACCGCGGCGACATGCTGTGGGCCGCCCGGTTGTGGTGGACCCTGCGCTGGATCGGCATCGACGTGCGGGTGCTCGACGGCGGCCTGCCGGCCTGGCTGTCGCAGTATCCGGTGGCATCCCGCAGCGGGCCACAGCGTGAGCCGGCCGACCCGTGGACCCCGGAGCGGGCCCTCGACGTCTGGGCCGATCAGGCGGAGGTCGCCGCGATCGCGGCGGGCCGCGCACCGGGGACCCTGGTGTGCGGGCTGGCCGCCGAGGCGTTCGCGGGTACGGTCGCGTCCCGCTACCGACGGCGCGGCCACATTCCCGGAAGTGTCAACGTCCCGGCGCGGGCCCATGTCGGCCCGGACGGGCTGTTGCTGCCCGCCGAGGCGCTGCGCAGGGCCTATGCGGGAATCTCGTCGTACCCGGTGGTCCTCTACTGCGGTGGCGGTATCTCGGCGAGCCTCAATGCGCTGGCCCTGACGGTGGCCGGCATCGCCGACATCCGCATCTACGACGGGTCGCTCGAGCAGTGGGCCGCTGATCCCGACACCGCCCTGACGGTGGCCTAGATAAACCGCGCCCCTCGGCCGAAAGGCACGAGGGGCGCGGGGCCCGCCTCACGGCGGGCCTGGAAATGACGTCTCCTTGGCTAGGAAACCCCCTCCAGTTCTTCACCGGTGACATCCACCTGCTTGATCGGGCCAGTGAACCACTTCTTGACCGAAGCGTGCCAGTAGATCCACAACAGGATCAGCACACCGCCCACCACCAGCGGGGTGTAGTTGACGAACTTCCATTCGAAGCTGGCATCCCACGGCGCACCGCTGATGGACGTCGGGAACATGGCGATGATCGAGGTGACGATGATCTCGACCAGCGCCAGCGGGGCCATCCACTTGTGGTGACCGCGCAGGTTCCACTTGCCCAGCGGGAACGAATCGCCGGCCTTCCAGCGGAAATAGATCGGGACGGCGAAGCACAGGTACAGACCGACCACGCCGATCGAGACCACCGCGAAGAAGGCGATCGGCACCGGAGCGCCGTTGATGTCGACCTCGACCAGGGCGGGCAGCGTCAGGATGGCGGCGATGCCGGCGGTGATCATCACCGCGTTGGCCGGCACCTTGTTGGCGTTGACCTTCGACCACAGCTGATGGCCGGGCACCGCGCGGTCGCGGCTGAAGGCGAACAGCATGCGCGAGGCGCTGGTCTGGCAGGCGGTGGTGCAGAACAGCTGACCGGCCGTCGAGATGAAGAGCACGATCGCCACCCACTTGGAGTCCATCGCCTGGGCGAAGATGGTGGCCACCGCGCCGCCACCCTTGGTGACGCCATCGACGTCCTGGACGGCGAACAGGAAGGTCAGCAGCAGGATCCAGCCGCCGATCGCCGAGTAGAAGATCGAGCGCCAGATACCCTTGGCAGCGCCGTCGGCGGCGCTCTTGGTCTCCTCGGAGAGGTGCGCCGAGGCGTCGTACCCGGTGATCGTGTACTGGGTCAGGATCGCCGACATCGGCAGCACGAAGATCAGGAACCCGATCCCGGAGGTCGAGCCGCCGAAGAACCCGGTGTTGTTGACCGTGGTGGCGAACACCGTCGAGAAGCTGGCGTGCTGCGCAGGGATGGCCCACAGGATGACGATCACGGCGGCAGCGCCGATGACGTGCCACCACACCGAGATGTTGTTGATGACCGCCAGCAGGTGGCTGGAGAAGATGTTGATGACCGCGACGATCACCAGGATCACCAGGAAGATGATGAAGGTGCGGGTCAGGCTGTAGCCGGCCAGCCAGCTCTCGCTGAACGTGCCCAGTGTCAGGTCCAGGAACGTCGCAGAGCCGTAGGCCACCGACGCCAGGATGGCGATCAGGCCAACCAGATTGAGCCAGCCGGTGTAGTACCCGGCCTTGGGGCCGCCGAGTTTGGCTGCCCACCAATAGATTCCGCCGGACGTCGGGTACGCCGACACCAGCTCGGACATACACAACCCGATGAACAGGATGAAGACCGACAGGATGGGCCAGCCCCAGGCGATGGCGGCCGGACCGCCGTTGTTCCAGCCGAGGCCGAACGAGGTGAAGCAACCCGCCAGGATCGAGATGATCGAGAACGAGATGGCGAAGTTGGAAAAACTGGACCAGGACCGATGTAGTTCCTGGGAGTAACCGAGGCTCGCGAGGTGTCGTTCGTCCTCGTCGAGTATTTCGTGGCCCTCTGGCACAGCGATTCTCCTTCTGATCCGTTCTGGGCGTTGCTGGCAGGGAGGCGTCGACCGGCGCCCTCTGGGTAGGGACTTTAGAGTGCTATTGGTCTGGTGTCCTACCTTTGGAGTGACGTTTATGTAAATCTGGTGGCAGGGCGCACCGGTGGATGAGCCCTAATGGTTGACTTTCCGAAACATTCATCGTCGAAGGGGACGCGCGTGACGCCTGCTGGTGGTGCCCGTCGGTCCGGGCTGCTGACTCAGGTCGACCTGGAGGCCCTGGTGGCCGCCGGGGAGATCGACACCGTGATTGTCGCCTTCGCCGACATGCAGGGCCGGCTGACCGGCAAGCGGGTCGCAGCCCGGCTGTTCGTCGAGGAGGTCGCCGCGCACGGCGCCGAGTGCTGCAACTATCTGTTGGCCGTCGATGTCGACATGAACACCGTCGACGGTTACGCCATGTCGAGCTGGGAGTCCGGCTATGGCGACATGGTGATGACCCCGGACTTCTCGACGCTGCGGTTGCTGCCCTGGCTGCCCGGCACCGCTCTGGTGATGGCCGACCTGTCGTTCGTCGACGGCGGCCCGGTGCCCGCGGCGCCGCGCAGCATCCTGCGCGCCCAGCTCGACCGGCTGGCCCAGCGTGGCCTGGAGGCCTTCGTCGGCACCGAGCTGGAATTCATGGTGTTCGACAACACCTTCCGTGAGGCGTGGGCGGCAGGCTACCGCGGCCTGACGAAATCCACCGACTACAACGTCGACTACGCCATCCACGCCTCGACCAGGATGGAGCCACTGCTGCGCGACATCCGGCTGGGTATGGACGGCGCGGGGATGTACTGCGAAGGCGTCAAGGGCGAGTGCAACTTCGGCCAGCAGGAGATCGCGTTCCGCTACGACAGTGCCCTGGTCACCTGTGACAACCACACCATCTACAAGAACGGCGCCAAGGAGATCGCCGACCAGCACGGCAAGAGCCTGACGTTCATGGCGAAATTCGATGAGCGCGAAGGCAACAGCTGTCACATCCACATCTCGCTGCGCGGCACCGACGGTAGCCCGGTGTTCGCCGACGCCGACGAGCCGCTCGGCATGTCACCGATGTTCCGCAGCTTCATCGCCGGACAGCTGGCCACGCTGCGCGAGCTGACCCTGTTCTACGCGCCGAACATCAACTCCTACAAGCGATTTGTCGAAGGCAGCTTTGCGCCCACCGCGATCGCGTGGGGGCTGGACAACCGCACCTGCGCGCTGCGGGTGGTGGGCCACGGACACTCGATGCGGATGGAATGCCGCGCCCCCGGCGGGGACGTCAACCAGTATCTGGCCGTGGCCGCCCTGGTGGCCGGTGGTCTGCACGGTATCGACCAGGGTCTGGAGCTCCCGGACGCGTTCGCCGGCAACGCCTACACCAGTGGCGCCGAGAAGCTTCCGACCACGCTGGCCGAGGCGGCCGCACTCTTCGAATCCTCCGCGGTGGCGCGGGAGGCGTTCGGCGACGAGGTCGTCGAGCACTACCTCAACAATGCCCGCGTGGAACTGGCGGCGTTCAACTCCGCGGTGACCGACTGGGAGAGGGTACGTGGTTTTGAACGCCTCTGATTCCGCTGTGACCGGGCTACGTCCGGTGATCGGCCTGACCACCTATCTGCAACAGGCGAAGTCGGGTATCTGGGACAAGCGGGCCGCCTTCCTGCCGGGCATCTACCTCGAGGGGGTGACGCTGGCCGGCGGCATCCCCGCACTGCTGCCGCCGCAACCGGTGGACGCCGACATCGCCGACCGCATCCTCGACAGGATCGACGGCCTGATCGTCACCGGCGGTAGGGACGTCGACCCGTCGTCCTACGGGCACGATCCGCACCCGACCACCGACGAGCCGGATTGCGGCCGCGATGTCTGGGAGTTCGCCCTGATCGGCGCCGCGCTGCGCAGGCGCCTGCCGGTGCTCGGCATCTGCCGCGGCGCGCAGGTACTCAACGTCGCCTTGGGCGGCACGCTGCATCAGCACCTGCCCGATATCGTCGGGCACGCCCGTCATCAGCAGGGCAACGCCGTGTTCGGTACGTCCTCGATCCGCGCCGTGGCCGGCAGCAGGCTGGCCGGACTGATCGGCGCGGACACGACTGCGCAGTGCTACCACCACCAGGCCATCGACCGCCTTGGGGACGGACTGGTGGTCAGCGCCCGAGACACCGACGGCGTGATCGAAGCCGTCGAGATGCCCGGCGACGACTTCGTGCTCGCCGTGCAGTGGCATCCCGAGGAAACCCTGGACGACCTGCGGGTGTTCGCCGGACTGGTGGACGCCGCGCGGGCATACACGACGGAGAGAGTTGACCTGTGACCGCTACTGAGCTGATCAATCCCGCCACCGAGCAGGTGTTGCGCAGCGTCGAGTTGACCGACGTCGCCGGTGTCGACGACGCGATCGCGCGGGCCAAGGTGGCCCAGAAAGCCTGGGCCGCACAGGCACCCGCCGAACGGGCCGCCGCGCTGCGGGCCTTCGCAGCGATCGTCGACACCCACGTCGGTGAACTGGCTGCCCTCGAGGTGGCGAACTCCGGGCATCCGATCGGGGCCGCGGAATGGGAGGCCGGACACGTCCGAGACGTTCTGCAGTTCTATTCGGCATCCCCGGAGCGGTTGTCCGGCAAGCAGATTCCGGTGGCCGGCGGCCTCGACGTCACGTTCAACGAGCCGATGGGCGTGATCGGGGTGATCACCCCGTGGAACTTCCCGATGCCGATCGCGGTGTGGGGGTTCGCCCCGGCGTTGGCGGCCGGCAATGCGGTGGTGCTCAAGCCCGCCGAATGGACGCCGCTCACCTCGATCCGGCTTGGCGAGTTGGCGCTGGAGGCGGGCCTGCCCGCCAACCTGTTCCAGGTGCTGCCGGGCCGGGGATCGGTGGTGGGGGAGCGCTTCATCAGCCACCCCGACATCCGCAAGATCGTGTTCACCGGTTCCACCGAGGTCGGCACGAAGGTGATGGCCGGGGCCGCCGCCCAGGTCAAGCGGGTGACCCTGGAACTCGGCGGCAAGAGCGCCAATATCGTGTTCGACGACTGCGACCTGGCGAAGGCCGCCGCCACGGCGCCGTACGGGGTGTTCGACAACGCCGGGCAGGACTGCTGTGCCCGCAGCCGGATCCTGGTGCAGCGCAGCGTGTTCGACAAGTTCATGGAGATGCTCGAACCCGCGGTGAAGGGGCTGGTCGTCGGTGACCCGGCCGCCCGGGATACCGAGATGGGTCCGTTGGTGTCGCGCAAGCACTTCGACTCGGTGGCCGCCTACGTCCCCGACGACGCCCCGGTGGCCTTCCGTGGCTCGGCGCCCGAGGGGCCCGGGTACTGGTTCCCCCCGACGGTGCTGACCCCGTCGCGCACCGACCGCACCGTGACCGAGGAGATCTTCGGACCCGTGGTCACCGTGCTGCCCTTCGAGGACGAGGCCGACGCCATCGCGCTGGCCAACGACACCGAATACGGTCTGTCCGGTTCGATCTGGACCGACAACCTGTCTCGTGCCCTGCGGGTCTCGCGCGCGGTGGAGGCGGGTAACCTCAGCGTGAACTCGCACTCGTCGGTGCGGTACAACACCCCGTTCGGGGGGTTCAAGCAGTCCGGGCTCGGCCGTGAACTCGGTCCCGACGCCCCGCTGCACTTCACGGAAACCAAGAACGTCTTTTTCGCGATCGGAGAAGCATGACCTCGAAAGTCGATCTGACCCAACGGCTGTCCGGCAAGGTCGCCGTCATCACCGGTGCCGCCAGCGGTATCGGGCTGGCCACCGCCCGGCGGTTGCACGCCGAGGGCGCCACCATCGTGGTCGGCGACATCGATCCCACCACCGGTAAGGATGTCGCCGACGAACTGGGCGGAACCTTTGTCCAGGTCGATGTTTCGGACGAGGATGCCGTCAACAACCTCTTCGACACCGCCGCGGCCACCCACGGCTCGGTGGACATCGCGTTCAACAACGCCGGCATCTCGCCGCCGGATGACGACCTGATCGAGAACACCGAACTGCCGGCCTGGCAGAAGGTGCAGGACATCAATCTCAAGAGCGTCTACCTGTGCTGCCGGGCGGCGCTGCGGCACATGGTGCCCGCGAAGAAGGGATCGATCATCAACACCGCTTCGTTCGTCGCGGTGATGGGGTCGGCCACCTCGCAGATCTCCTACACCGCTTCCAAGGGTGGCGTGCTGGCGATGTCGCGCGAGCTCGGTGTGCAGTTCGCCCGGCAGGGCATCCGGGTGAACGCGCTGTGCCCCGGACCGGTCAACACCCCGCTGTTGCAGGAACTGTTCGCCAAAGATCCCGAGCGGGCGGCGCGGCGGCTGGTGCACATCCCGTTGGGGCGCTTCGCCGAGCCCGAGGAACTGGCCGCGGCGGTGGCGTTCCTGGCCAGTGACGACTCCTCGTTCATCACCGGGTCGACGTTCCTGGTCGACGGTGGCATCAGCTCGGCCTACGTGACACCGCTGTAGGGGATGACACCGTGACCGCGGCGGGCAGGAGCGAAGCGACTCCGGAGTTGGTCGGAGCACCGGAACCGCAGCAGGCCTCTGAGGCGCTGCTGCGTCCGGTGCGGCCCGGTAACGCCTTCGAGGACACTGTGAGCCGGCTGTTGCAGACCATCCGGCTCGGTGTGCTCGCTCCGGGGGACTCGCTGCCGCCAGAGCGGGAACTGGCCGCCCGGCTCGGCGTCAGCCGCGACACCGTGCGTGAGGCCATCAAGTCGCTGGCCGACGCCGGCTACCTGGTGTCGCGGCGCGGCCGCTACGGCGGAACCTTCCTGGCCGAGGAACTGCCCGCCCCGAGCGACGAAGCGGTCCGGGTCAATCGGGCCGACCTCGACGACGCGCTGCTGCTGCGCGAGATCCTCGAAGTCGGTGCCGCCCGGATGGCCGCCAGCCGCACCCTGACCGCGGCCGAGCGGGAAGGCCTGTGGTCGCGGCTGGCCGATGTGCGAGCCGCCGCCCCCGACGACTACCGGCGGCTGGATTCGCGGTTGCATCTGGCGATCGCCGAAGCCGCCGGCTCACCGTCGCTGGTGCCCCTGGTCGCCGAGAACCGGATGCGGCTCAATGCGCTGCTGGATCAGATTCCGTTGTTGCGGCGCAACATCACTCACTCCGACGAGCAGCACGAAGCGATCGTTATCGCGATCCTCGCCGGTGACGTCGCGGCGGCCGAGTCGGCTATGCGGGCCCACGTCGCGGGGTCTGCCGCGCTGCTGCACGGCTTCCTGGACTGAGTCGCAGATCGGGCTGTGACCGGTCCAGCGGTGTGAGGACGGCCCGCAGCCACAGCAGGGTGAGCGCTGCGCAGGACAGCACGCCGGCCACCATCCACGGACCCGGGCCCGGGCACTGGGTAGACGGTGTGGTCTGGTGCCACCACACCACGCCCAGGCCGGCCGCGGTGCCCAGCCCGCCACTGTAGGCGGCCCCGGTGCACCAGCGAAATTGCCTGCGCAGCAGGGCGATCGAGGACAGCACGGCTGTCGCGCTGAACAGTGTCAGCGCCACCGAACAGATCGCGATGCCCGGCGTTGCGCGCATGGCGCGGGTGTGCACATCTGACCAGCCCAACAGCGCCGCCACCGTCAGGACCGCAACCGCCACGCCGGTGGCGCGGGCGCGGCGCCGACTGATCCAGATGTCGTCGAGCACCTGGCGCTCGATACGCCGGAACATTGCGTCCAGGTGGCCGTGGCTGCGGGTGGGCACGTTCACTGGTCGGATCCCGAGGCGTCGGGGTTCCCGGCTCAGCCCACCTGGTCGTCGCGGTTGGCGGCGACCATCAGCTCATCGCGGGCCCGGGCCACCCGAGAGCGGATGGTGCCCACCGGGCACCCGCAGACCTCGGCGGCTTCGGCATAGGACAGCCCGAGCACCTGGGTGAGCATGAGCGCCTGCCGGCGATCCTCGTCCAGGCCGTCGAGCAGCAGCCGGATCTCGATGATGTCCTCGAAGCGGGCCGCGCTGCGGCGGGTGTCGAGTACCTGATCGAGGTCGACGGTGTAGCCCGCGTTGCGGGGGCGGGCCTGGTTGCGCCGGATCTGGTCGACCACCACGCGTCGCGCGATGGATAGCAGCCAGGTGCGGGCCGAGGAGCGCCCGGAGAACCGGGGCAGCGAACCCAGCGCCCGCAGGTAGGTCTCCTGGGTCAGGTCGTCGGCGTTGCCCGGGTCGCCGAGGAAGGCGACGGTGCGCCACACATCGCGCTCGGTGGCCCGGATGAACGAGTCGAGAGCGGCGTTGTCACCGCGTCCGGCGGCCAGCGCCCATGAGGTCACCTGGTCGTCGTCGCGTTCAGCCACGACAAGCAGACTAGGGGATCGCCGCCGGGCCCACACAGCCAGGCCCGTCGCACCGGACGCGGCACCCCCGGGAGTACTTTGGAGGGGGTCGTACCGCCCGGCACCAGGGATTTCTTTTTCCCGGGAACCGAACGCCGTCGGCATCCGACCAATCGACTCGAGCCGAACACTGTCGATCGACGAGGAGGACGATGACGGCATCCGTCGTCGGCGGCGTCGCCGACACCGACGTCCGCCGGGTCCAACTCGACGTCTCGGGAATGTCCTGTGCGGCCTGCGCTGCCCGCGTCGAGACCAAGCTCAACAAGGTCGACGGCGTGCACGCCACCGTGAACTACGCCACCCGGGTGGCCACCATCGACGCCGCCGATTCGGTGGCCACCGACGACCTGTGTGAGGTGGTGCGCAGGGCCGGCTACGACGCCGCGCCGCGCAGCGCGACGCCTGTCGAGATGGCCGACCCCGACGAGCAGACCGCGCGCAGCCTGCTGCGCCGCCTGGCGATCGCTGCGGTGCTGTTCGTGCCGTTGGCCGATCTGTCGGTGATGTTCGCCGTGGTCCCCAGCACCCGATTTACCGGATGGGCCTGGGTATTGACCGCGCTGGCGCTGCCGATCGTCACCTGGGCGGCCTGGCCGTTCCACCGCGTCGCGCTGCGCAATGCCCGACACGGCACCGCGTCGATGGAGACGCTGATCTCGGTCGGCGTCACCGCGGCGACGCTGTGGTCGCTGGCCACGATCTTCGGCGGCCACGGTCAGCGCCAGACCCACGGGATCTGGGACGCCCTGCTCGGCAGTGACGCGATCTACCTTGAAGTCGCCGCCGGTGTCACGGTGTTCATCCTGGCCGGCCGCTATTTCGAGGCCAAGGCCAAGTCGCGGGCCGGCAGCGCCCTGCGCGCGTTGGCGGCGCTGAGCGCCAAGAACGTCACGGTTCTGCTCGCCGACGGCACCGAGATGGTGATTCCGGCCGACGAACTCAAAGAACAGCAGCGCTTCGTGGTGCGCCCCGGCGAGACCATCGCCGCCGACGGCCTGGTGGTCGAGGGCAGCGCGGCGATCGATGTGAGCGCGATGACCGGCGAATCAACACCGGCCCGAGCCCATCCCGGTGGTCAGGTGATCGGTGGCACCGTGGTGCTCGACGGCCGGTTGATCGTCGAGGCCGCCGCAGTGGGCGCCGACACCCAGTTCGCCGGCATGGTGCGTCTGGTCGAGGAGGCCCAGGCGCAGAAGGCCGACGCGCAGCGGCTGGCCGACAAGGTCGCCGCGGTGTTCGTGCCCACGGTGTTCGTGATCGCCGCGGTGACGGCCGCAGGCTGGCTGCTGTCCGGGGCCGGTGCCGATCGCGCATTCTCGGCGGCGCTGGCGGTGCTGGTGATCGCCTGCCCCTGCGCCCTGGGCCTGGCGACTCCGACGGCGATGATGGTGGCCTCGGGGCGGGGCGCCCAGCTCGGCATCTTCCTCAAGGGCTACCGCGCGCTGGAGGCCATTCGCGCCGTGGACACCGTGGTGTTCGACAAGACCGGCACCCTGACCACCGGACACCTCACGGTCACCGGCATCAGCGCCGCACCGGGCTGGGTCGCCGACGAGGTGCTCGCCATGGCGGCGGCCGTCGAGGCGGCCTCCGAACACGCTGTCGCCGTGGCCATCGCCGGTGCGGTGACCGACCACCGCGACGTTGCAGACTTCCGCTCCTCTGCCGGACGAGGCGTCACCGGTCACGTCTCGGGAAGCCATGTCACGGTCGGCCGCCCGTCGTGGGTGCGCGGTGACTCGGCATTGGGTGCCGAGCTCGAGGGGTTCTGGCGGGCGGGCGAAGCACGCGGGGAGACAGTCGTTTTCGTCGCGGTGGACGGCGAGGTGTGCGGTGCGGTCGCGGTGGCCGACGCGGTCAAGGAGTCGGCGGCCCAAGCGGTGGCGGACCTGCACAGCAGGGGATTGCGCACGGTGCTGCTCACCGGCGACAACGCCTCGGCGGCGGCTGCGGTAGCCGCCCAGGTCGGTATCGACGAGGTGATCGCCGAGGTGCTGCCCGACGGCAAGGTCGACGTCATCGAGCAACTGCGCGACGGTGGCCAGGTGGTCGCGATGGTCGGGGACGGGATCAACGACGGCCCCGCCCTGGCGTCGGCGGATCTGGGCCTGGCGATCGGGCGCGGCACCGACGTCGCGATCGGGGCGGCCGACATCATCCTGGTGCGCGACGATCTCGACATCGTCCCGCAGGCACTCGATCTGGCCCGCGCCACGATGCGCACCATCCGGGTCAACCTGTTCTGGGCCTTCGGCTACAACGTGGCGGCCATCCCGATCGCCGCGGCAGGCCTGCTCAACCCGCTCATCGCCGGTGCGGCGATGGCGTTCTCCTCGTTCTTCGTCGTCTCGAACAGCTTGCGGCTGCGCACCTTCGGGACTCCCGGTCGGAAAGGCTGAATGGTGTCGGAGCAGACGTTCAAGGTCGAAGGACTGCACTGCCAGAGCTGCGTGCGGGTGGTGAGCGCCGCGCTGGAGGCGCTGCCCGCCGTCAGCGGCGTCGCGGTGGACCTCGGCGAGCCGTCGATCGTGCGGGTACAGGCCGACTCCGACCTGTCCGTCGCGCAGGTCCAGGCCGCCCTCGACGAAGAGGGCGAATACTCCGTCGTCGCCTGACCGGGAACTGAATCCCGTTGCCCCACGACCAGATAGAGCGTGAGGCGACAACGATTTCCGCGTCCGTCGGCCGACGAATGGGACTGGCAGCGCCGCGGGGTGTGCCGCGCCGCCGACTCGTCGGTGTTCTTCGGACCTGACCACGAGCCGCGAGCCGCGCGTATCCGCCGCGAACAGATCGCCAAGAACCTCTGCCACGGCTGCCCCGTGCTGGCCAAATGCCGGAGCCATGCCCTCAACGCGTGCGAGCCCTACGGCATCTGGGGTGGTCTCTCGGCATCGGAGCGCGCGCAGCTGTCGCGGCCTGCGCGCCGCGACGTGGACAGCTCCTGCAGCATCGCGTTGTAAGTCCACGGACTGATCCAGCATCGATCACTTCATCTGTTCAGATAAACAGGTATTGTGGCAGTCGGGCGCTGATCACCACTTCAGCCAGCGATCCCAACGGTGACCACATGCTGATGAGAGGGTGTTCATGGCCGAGTACGTCCTACCCGAGCTTGATTACGACTACGGCGCGCTGGAGCCCCACATCTCCGGCGAGATCAACGAGATTCACCACAGCAAGCACCACGCGGCCTATATCAAGGGCCTCAACGACACGCTGGCCACACTCGAGGAGGCGCGCGCCAAGGAGGATCATGGCGCGATCTTCCTCAATGAGAAGAACCTGGCCTTCCATCTCGGCGGTCATGTCAACCACTCGATCTGGTGGAAGAACCTCTCGCCGGACGGCGGTGACAAACCTACCGGGGACCTGGCCGCCGCCCTCGACGATGGCTTCGGATCTTTCGATGCCTTCCGGACTCAATTCAGTGCGGCCGCCAACGGTTTGCAGGGATCCGGCTGGGCGGTGCTGGGATACGAGAGTGCCAGCGCCCGGCTGCTGACATTTCAGCTCTACGACCAGCAAGCCAATGTGCCGCCCGGGATCACACCGCTGCTGCAGGTGGACATGTGGGAGCACGCCTATTACCTGCAGTACAAGAACGTCAAGGCCGACTACGTGACGGCATTCTGGAACGTGGTGAACTGGGCTGATGTGCAGGAACGGTTCACCGCGGCAACCATGCGCCATGGTGTGTAAGGCGTTGTCCGGCAGAGCTTTCTGATCATGGCCGACGACGAGAAGACCCGCTGGGCCATCGACGTGATGACGGCCTGGGCGCACGCTGAGCGCGACGACTTCATGCATGACCGTATCGACGAGTATCTCAGCGAACCTGGCGGGGCGCCGGGGCTGATCACCGGTTTGGTTAATCTGTCCAGCTTGCTGCTCATGGGATTGGAGGCCACTACCGGCAAGGCCACCCCCGAGATACTGCAGGCGATCGCATCAACGCTGTCGCGGCACGAACACACACCGGGCGACTCCTAGGCCGTCCTCAGCGCCGCGTCTTGGACAGCTCCTGCAGCATCGCGTTGTAGGCGTCCAGATCGTCGTCGTAGTGTGCGTCGGCGTGCCGGTCGGTACGGGTGGCGAGCTTGCGGTCCTGGCGCGTCCACTGCACCACCAGCGCGATCACCACCACGATGATCGGCAATTCGCTGGAACCCCAAGCGATTGCGCCGCCAAGATGCTGATCGTCGAGCAGGCTGGACAGCCAAGGCAAGTCGAGCTGGCCGTAGAAGTTCTCGCCGATGATCGAGGTCATGGTCATGGTGGCGACGCCGAAGAACGCGTGAAACGGCATGACTGCGAACAACAGCGCGAGCCGGCCGATGAACGGCAACCGGCGCGGTCCGGGGTCGATGCCGATGATGCCCCAGAAGAACAGGTAGCCGGTGATCAGGAAGTGCACGCTCATGAACTCGTGGCCCCAGTGGTAGCGCACCAGGGTGTCGAACAGCGGGGTGAAGTACACCGCATACAGCGACCCGACGAACAGGATGAACGCCGTGGCCGGATGGGACAGGAACTTCGACACCGGTGAGTGCACCAGCCACAGCAGCCATTCCCGCGGGCCGGGCGGTTGGTCGGCGGCCGCGGCGGGCAGCGTCCGCAGGGCCAGGGTGATCGGGGCGCCGAGAACCAGGAAGACCGGGATGAACATGTTGAGCGCCATGTGCTCGGACATGTGCACGCTGAACATCGCCGAGCCATAGGCCCGAACCCCGGAACTGGTCGCCAACAGCAGGGCCAGGCAGCCGAACAGCCACGCGACCGTTCGGCCCGGCGGCCAGGCGTCGCCGCGGCGGCGCAGCCGGACCACCGCCACCACGTACAGCGCGGCCAGCACCACCGCGCCGAGACCGAGCAGGACATCGAAGCGCCACATCGTCAGCAGCCGAACCACATTCGGGGGCTGCGGCAGCTCGTAACCGAGGAAGACATCCCACGCGGTGAACCTGTGGGACAGCAGGCGCGGCGCCGTCTGCACCGCCATCGCCGCCACCGCGGCGAAGAACACGATCATCGCCACCGCGCCGACCGGACCGCGCCGCGTCTCGGCCCGCGTCCGCAGCCTGGTGACGTCGACCAGCCAGGTGATCAGCAGCACCGCTGCAGCCAGCAGGCCCAACCGCCCGTAGTCCGAGTGCAGCAGCGAGCCGGGATCGGTCAGCAGCAACAGCAGCAGCCCGCCGTACACCAGCCCCACCGCGCCGGCCATCACCTCGACCAGGAGCACCCGGCGCCGCAGGTCGTCGCGGGGCGGGGCGATCACGGCGCTGATCTTCATCCCGGCCAGCACCGCGGCCGCGAGCGCGAAGACGATGACGGCACTGGTCGCGTAGTCGTGGTCCGGACCCTGGCCGGCGTTGCCGGTGACCGCGATCGCGATCACCGCGATAAGGCCGGGCACCAGGAGCACCACATGCCAGATCCATCGCACCGTCAGCCGCAGCACCGCCGCCACCACCGCGGCGAAGATCGCCACCGCGACCCAGCCGCGGGCCAGCTCCGATGCGCCCACCGCGGTGCCGATCGCGCCGCTGCTCACCAGGCGGGATACCGGGATGCCGGAATCGGCGGCCGCCTGCACTACCACCATCGCCGCGGCGGTCAGCACCCACAGCCCGGCGATGCGTTCGGCGAGCAGATGAACCCGGAAGGAGTCCGCGTCGAGCAGGCCCCGCTCGTCGGGGCGTGCGGTGATCACGATGAACACCAGCCCGCCCAGGCACCCGGCACCGGCCAGGGTCGCGGTGAAGTGACCCACGAGTTCACCGATGCTGGTCGGCAGGCCGGGGAACGAGTCACCGGTCTCCCGGAATCGGGCGGCTCCGGACGCCACCGCATAACCCGCCAGCGCTGCGGCCATGGCGAGGTATCCGCCGACCAGGACCCATCTGCCGGCCGGTCGGCTGCCCGTGCGGCTCGACTTCATCGCCGCTAGTCTACGACTCTTCGTCGTAGTCAATCCCGTGCGGTGGGAACTTCGGGCCGCCGCGGCTCGACCAATTCCAGACACGTTCCCGAGACGAAAGTGGATGCCCGGTGATCCAGGATCTGACGTTGCGTTGGATCGTCACGCTGTTGTTCGTCCTGAGCGCCGCCGAGTGCGTCTTCGCGATCGCCGTCGGGCATCGGCGGTGGCCCAGCGTCATCAGCTACTCCCTACACGCGATCATGGCGGTGGCGATGGCGGTGATGGCGTGGCCGCGCGGTGCCGCCCTGCCGACGATCCCGCCGATGGTGTTCTTTGCGCTCGCGACGGTCTGGTTCATCGTGATCGCCGCTACCGCCGCGGGGTCCGGCCATCGGATCGCGACGATCTACCACGCGCTGATGATGCTCGCGATGGCCTGGATGTACGCGGTGATGAACGGCCGGCTGCTACCCGCCGGGTCCGCGCCGTCCGCGGCCGCCGGCGGCCATCACGGCGGGCACGCCAGCATGCCGGGCATGGACATGGGGGACATGCCGGGCATGGACATGGGGGACTCGACCGCCGCCGCCACCGGGCATCCCGGCTGGATCGCCGCGCTGAACTGGGTGTGCACCATCGGCTTCGCCGTTGCGGCCGTGGTCTGGCTGATCCGCTATCTTGCTGCGCGCCAATCGCGTTCGGACGGTGACGCGGTGCATCAACTCGGGCTGCTCAGCCAGGCGATGATGGCGATCGGCATGGCCGTCATGTTCGGCGTGATGCTGTAGGCACTCGTGATCCGGTAGGCGCTGCGGCCCGGTCGCCGACCGGGCCGCAGCTGCGTCGTCCTAGCAGGAACCCTGCGCCCGCAGGGTGGTTTTCGCCGCCTTGACGGTGCATGCCTTGGACTTGCCGGCTGCTGCTGCCGGCGTGACCGCGGTCGTGCGGTGCGGGGTGGTGCTGGCCGACACTCCGGACAACGCCCTGATCAAGGTCGCGTCCAGATCTGCTTCGTCGGGCAGTCGCACCCCCTGTGCCTGCAGGCTGTCGTAGGCGGTCTTGATCAGGCCGCCGTTGAGCAGGCTGACGAACGTCCCGTTGGATCCGTGGGTGGGGTGGTCGTAATTCGGTGTGCCGAAGGCGGTGTGGTAACCCACGCCGAGCGCTGAGTCGTCGAGAGCCTTGTTGAACGGCGTGCTCTGGTTGAACACCCGGTCACCGAGTGCCTGCACGATGCGGACACCGGGAGCCGGGTTGCCCGGCGCGCTCTCGCTGCCGAAGCCCGGGCGCCCGACGGCATCGCCCGACGGAGTGCTGTAGCCGTGGGCCGACGCGGTGCCTGCGCCCGGGGCGACCACTGTGAGAGCGGTGGCCAGCGCGGTGGCGCCCAGGACGGATCCGACGAGGAAGCGATGCGAGGTGCGGTGCTGGGCGATGGTCGCGGTAGTCATGGATTCGATGCCTTTCGTTGAGGTGGGATCAGCGGGCCGCGGAGTCGCAGGGAGTGCTGGCGGAGCGGGTGGTGCCGTCGGCGCACACCGACTTCGAGCCGTTGCCGCTGTTGCCGGAGCTGCTGGTCTTGCCGCCGCCTGCCTTCGCGCTGCCCCCGCTACCGCCACCGCTGTTGCTGTCGCTGCCTGAGTCGGATCCGTGGTCGTGGCCGGGATGGGCCGTCGCCGGCCCGGCGGGCGCGGTCAGGGTCAGCGCTCCTGCGCTGAGCGCCGCCGCGAGCAGGCGTGTGATGTGACGACTTCGTCTGTGCTGCATGGATGCTCCTGAGGTCGAGAACTACTACCGTGTGTAGTAGTTCAGGGTGTAGCGGTCCCGCGATCGGGTGTGCGGAGTGGCTAGCTACTCATTCGGTATGCGGCTGTGGCGCGTGCCCACAGGCAACTCCCAGCATCCGCACAGACAATCAGTCGTGCCGTAGGGCGAAAAGTTCCTCGCCGCCGTGGGGCAGGCCGCCGAGATCAGGCGGCCGAGCCGTCGGTGGGGTAGAGGTGGCCGCGGCGGCGTCCACGAACGGCGTTGTCGGGCAGTACCAGATCTGCGGCCTCGGCACTGCCCTGGGGCCCGGGGGTGCGGGTATCGCGCCACACCAGCAGTGCCAGCAGGGTGCCGAGCAGGACGGGAAGGTGGCTCAGGATCCGGTCCACGGTGACCGCTCCGGCGATCGCATCGTTGACGACGTAAACGGTGAGGACCGCGGTGAACACGGTCAGCACTCCGGCCAGTCCGGCGGCGGCCGTCGGCCGCAGTGCGGCGATCACCATCACCGCGCCGAGCGCCGCCGACCATGCGGTCGACTCGTTGAGGAGGTGACCGCTCATCATGGCGTGGTGACCGGCCGAGGTGCCGACGTTGGCGCCGAAGCCCTGCGCGGCGGCCAGGGCGAGCTGGATGCCACCGACGATTCCGAGCGCCCAGCGTCGCCAGATCACCGCCGTGCCCAGGGGGAGCGTCCGTCGGGCCGGGACGGCGGGTGCGGCGACGGCCTGCACCTGGGAGCGGCCGGCCAGTCGGCGCAGTAGCTGGGTCTGGTCGACGGCACGGGTGTACCAGTCCCGGCAGGCGTCACAGGTGGCGACGTGCTCGTCGACACGGGGGCCCGGCACGGGCTCGCGTTCCCCGTCGATCCGAGCCGACAGCGCCTCTCTGGCGACCTCGCAGTCCACGATCCAATAGTCGCGCACGACGGCCCGATTGTTCCAGCTGATCAGAATTGGCCCGGTGCTCGACTAGATTCCTTAGCTATGCACGGGCCAGGCGACGAGGTGACGGTGGAACGCGCCTCCTCGGCGCTGGCCGACGTCGACATCCACGGCTGGACTCAGCGCTTCGACCTGCTCAGTGATCCACATCGGCTGGAGATCCTGCTCTGCCTGCACCGTGCTCCCGGCATCTGCGTCGGCGACCTGGCCTCGGCGCTGGGCCGGTCGGAGAACGCCGTCTCGCAGGCCCTTCGGGTACTGCGTCAGCAGGGCTGGGTGACCTCGACCCGGGTCGGCCGGCTGGTCAGCTACCGGCTGGAGGACCACACCGTCCACGATCTGCTGCACTGGATCGGCGCGGCACACAACGAGTAACCGACAGTTCATCTGAACATGTAGACAGATGACTGCCGGCGGCGCTAGGTTGGATGCGGGCGCCGGACGGGTGCCTGCGAGCCGAGGAGCCCGGGTTGAGCGTCCAGATCACCGCTATGCACATGAGTGACGGTCTGGTGAACGCTCCCACCTCGGTGCTCTTCGCGGCGCTGGCGATCGCGGCGGTGGGTTTGTGCGCCTGGCGGGCGCGCACCGAACTCGACGAGCGGGCCGTTCCGCTGGCCGGTCTGGTCGCGGCTTTCATCTTCGCGGTGCAGATGATCAACTTCCCGATCCTGCCCGGCGTCAGCGGCCATCTGCTGGGCGGCGCGCTGGCCGCGATCCTGGTCGGCCCGTTCACCGGCGTGCTGTGTATCGCGATCGTCTTGGTGGTCCAGTCGCTGCTGTTCGCCGACGGCGGTGTGAGCGCGCTCGGGATGAACATCACCAACATGGCCCTGATCGGGGTGGCGGCCGGCTACTCGACCGCGGTGCTGCTGTTCGCCGTCGTCCGCCGGCGCGGCAATGGCCGATCGGTGCCGGCGCTCGGAGTCGTCGCCTTCCTGTCTGCTGTCATCGGAACAGTCTGTGCAGCAATGGGTTTCGTCATCGAATATGCGATCGGTGGTGCCGCGCCGGTGTCGTTGACGACGGTGGCCACCTACATGCTGGGCACGCACGTGCTGATCGGCATCGGTGAAGGCGTGATCACCGCGGTCACCGTCATGGCGGTGGCCCGGGCCCGGCCGGACCTGGTGTACCTGCTGCGGCGCACCCGTACCGAGACGGTGGTCCCGGCGTGAGGCGGCATTGGCGGTTCTGGGCGGGGTTCGCCGCGGCCATCGTGCTGATCGCCGGGGTGGTGTCCTACTTCGCCAGCTCCAGCCCCGATGGGCTGGACTCGGCCACCCTGCAGGGCTGCCAGGTGGTGGCGACCGACCACGGTGAGCAGCTGACCGGACAGTGCATCGCCCAGCACGCCACCGAACACCCCCTGTCGGTGTCTCCGCTGGCCGACTACACGGTGTTCGGGCACGCCGGCAGCGTGGGCGCCGCCGGGATCATCGGCGCCGTGGTGGTGCTCGCGCTGGCCGGCGGTGCGTTCTGGCTGCTGGCCCGCAGCCGCCGCTCCGGGAGCTGACGCTGATGGGTGCGGGCCATTCCCATCCGCTGTACCGCGACGGGCACTCGGTGGTGCACCACGCGCCCGCCGAGGTCAAGATCGCCGGGCTTGTTGCGTTCGTGCTGGCGGTGGTCGCCACGCCACGGGAGATGATCTGGCCCTTCGCGCTGTACGCGGTGATCGTGCTCGTCGTGTGGCGGGTGGCGCGGATTCCCTTGCGCTGGATCCTGCCCCGCATGCTCATCGAAGCACCGTTCCTGGTGCTGGCGGTGCTGCTGCCGTTCGCCGAGGGCGGCCAGCGGGTTCATGTCGCCGGACTGCAGCTGTCGGTGGCCGGGCTGTGGGCGGCCTGGGGCATCGTCGTCAAGGGAACCCTGGGCGTCGCCGCGTCGCTGACCGTGGCCGCGACCACGTCGGCGCGGGAACTGCCGCTGGCGCTGAGCAGGCTCGGGGTGCCCGGACTGATCACCTCCATGCTCGTCCTGATGATCCGCTACATCGACCTGCTCTCGGCCGAGATCAGCCGGATGCGGATGGCGCGGATCTCCCGGGGTGACTCGCCGCGTGCCCTGCACCAGGCCGGTGCCATTGCCAAAGGTGTTGGTGCCCTGTTCCTTCGGTCCTATGAGCGCGGTGAGCGGGTGTACCTGGCAATGACCTCGCGTGGTTTCGACGGCCGGGTGCCGGAGCTGGCCATCGTCGGTGCCCGGCCGCGGGCGACCTCGGTGCAGTGGATAGGTGCGTTGACGCCCGCCGCGGCCGCGATCACGGTGGCGGGTGCGGCATGGATCCTGCGATGAGCACCCCGGCGATCCGGGTGCAGGGCCTGCGCCACCGTTATCCGGACGGCCGGGTCGCGCTCGACGGTGTCGACCTGACCGTCGCCCCCGGTGAGCGGGTGGCCATCCTCGGACCCAACGGGGCGGGCAAGACCACCCTGATGCTGCATCTCAACGGTGTCCTCACCGCCACCTCGGGAACCGTCGAGATCAGCGGAATCACGTTGGACCGCAAGACTATTCGCGATATTCGCCGCCGTGTCGGGCTGGTGTTCCAGGACCCCGACGACCAGCTGTTCATGCCGACCGTCGCCCAGGACGTCGCCTTCGGCCCGGCCAACTTCGGGGTCACCGGAGAGCAACTCGCCGCCCGCGTGCACGCCGCACTGCAGACCGTGTCGATGACCGAGCACGCCGAACGCAGCCCGGCGCACCTGTCGGTGGGCCAGCGCAGGCGCGCGGCCCTGGCCACGGTGCTGGCGTGTGAACCAGAGATCCTGGTGCTCGACGAGCCGTCGGCCAACCTCGACCCGGTGGCCCGCCGGGAGTTGGCGCAGACGCTGGCCACGCTGCCGGCGACCATGCTGATCGTCACCCACGACCTGCCCTATGCCGCGCAGCTGTGCGAGCGCGCCATCGTGCTGGACCGCGGTACGGTGGTCGCCGACGACACCGTCACCGCGGTGCTGTCCAACACCGAACTGCTGGCCGCCCACCGGCTGGAGTTGCCCTGGGGTTTCGTGGTTCCCACGCACTGACATCTCTTCGCGAGCAGACGCAAAATCGCACGATTCGAGGGCTGTTCGTGCGATTTTGCGTCTGCTCGCGGCCGGGGACTAGTGCCGTTTGGCCGGCGGCCAGGGCGGCTCGCCGCACAGCGCCAGCAGTGCGTTCTCGATGACCTCCGGCAGCGCCGGATGGATCCAGTACTGGCCACGGGCCATGTCCTGGCCGGCCAGCCCGAAGCTCATCGCCTGGATCAACGGCTGGATCAACGACGAGGCCTGATGGCCCATGATGTGCGCGCCCAGAATCGTGCCGGTGCCGGCTTCCACGATCACCTTGGCGAAGCCGGTGGTGTCCTCCATGGCCCAGCCGTAGGCCACGTCACCGAAATCCTGGATCTTGGTCCGGATGTCGTACCCCGCTGCGCGCGCCTCGTTCTCGGTCAACCCCACACTGGCGATCTGCGGATCGGTGAACACCGCGGACGGCACGAACCGGTGATTCGACGGCATCAGGGCCGCGGTGTCGTCCCAGTCGGCCAGCAGGTTGTTCTTGACCACCCTGGCCTCGTGGTTGGCGACGTGCTTGAGCTGATACGGCGAGCTGACGTCGCCGAGTGCGAAAATGCCGCGGGCCGTTGTTCTTTGGTAGTCGTCGACCAGCACCCGGCCGTCTTCGACCTCGACGCCGACCGACTCGAGGTTGAGCAGGTCGGCATTCGGGATCCGGCCGGTGGCCACCAGCACCGCATCCGCCGTCACCTGTGAGCCGTCATCGAGTTCGATCACCGTCTGCGAGCCGTCGGTACGCGCACCGATCATGTTGCGATGGCTGCGGATCTCCCACTTCTTGCCCGCGATGTCGGTGAACCGTTCGCAGATGGTGTCGTCGCAGTGCGACAGCATGGTGCCGCCGCGGATCACGATCGTGACCCGTGATCCCAGCGAGGAGAAGACGTGCGCGAACTCGGCCGCCACGAATCCGCCGCCGATGATCACCAGATGCTCGGGCAGCTCGGCCATCCGCATGATGGTGTCGCTGGTGTGGACGTCCACCCCGCAACCGGCGATCGCGTCCGGGACCATCGCCCGCGCCCCGGCCGCGATCACCACCTGCGCGGCGGTGAACTCCTCGCCACCCGCGGTGCGCAGCCGATAGCCGGCGTCGGTCCGGCCGTCGAACGTCGTATGGGTGTCGTAGACGGTCACATTGGGGGAGGAGCGCCGGTAGTGCTCACCGCCGGACGCCAGTGGGTCGATACGCCCGAAGACCCGCGAGACGATGTCGGACCAGCGCACACCGTCGATGTGGGCGTCGACCCCGTAGCGGGTGGCGTCGCGGACCGTCGCGGCCACCTCGGCGGCGTAGACGAACATCTTCGTCGGGATGCAGCCCACGTTCAGGCAGGTGCCACCGAACACGCCCTCCTCGCAGATCGCGATCTTCTTGTCGGCGTAGCGCTCGTCGAGAACGCTGTTGCCCGAACCGGTTCCGATGATCGCGATGTCGAAGTGCTCCACAAGATCCCCTAATCCCGGCCGGCGGCCGATGCTGTCTGGGCGCAGTGCGCGAGGTAGGAGTCCAGCCAGCCGGCCAGCTCACGGTAGGCCGCGGCCCGCGGCTGCGCCAACGACAGAAACACGTCGTGCTTGGCGTCGACCACCGGCACCACTGAGCTCCGGTTGCCGATGCACCCGGCCCAGCGGGCGATCTGGCTCACGTCGAGCACTGCATCGCCGCGCTGCATCGTCTCCGGCACGGTGGTTTCCCGGACGCTGTGATCGGAGCGCAGGATCAGGTTGGGTACTCCGACGTCCAGTCCGCGGTGCAACGTGGCGTGGCCGCGGCGAATGGCGTGGATCCAGCCGACGGTCACCGGGAAGCCACCGAGCGGCTTCCACTGCAGGTTGTAGTCGAACTCGCCGTGATACTCGCGGTGCAGGGTCAGCCCGTAGCCGCCGTTGCCGGTGCCCCGGATCACCGAGGTCTTGCGCACCCGGGACAGGGCGCCGATCGCGGTCGAGGTCAGCCGGGTCCGCAGGATGGCCGGGCCGTGCAGATCCAGCCACGGGCTGTTGAGCACCAGCCCGCCGATGCCCAGCTGCTGCGTCGCGCCGCGCCGCCGCACCCGGTCCAGCCACAGCGAGACGATCAAGCCGCCGGCCGAATGGCCGTAGACCAGCACCCGGGCGCCCGGATTCTCGGCGGTGATGATGGCCAGGGCCCGCTCCAGCTCGCGGTCGTAGCGGGCCAGGTCGGTGGTGAAGTGCGGGGTTTGCCCGCTGCGCCAGGACCGGCCGCACTTGTGCTGGTCGAGGGCGTAGAACCGGAACCCGCGAGCGGTGAAGTGGTGTGCGAGCTCGGTGTTGAAGAAGTAGTCGGTGAAGCCGTGGACCGCGAGCACACAGTGCGCAGCCGGTTCGGCGTCGCCGCCGCGGCGCACCAGGGTGGCGAACAGGTCGCCCTCACCGTCCGGGTCGGGTCCCAGCGCCAGGGTGGTCTGCTGGAAGCCCACCAGCTCGTCGTCAGACCATTCGGCGTGCGCAGCCGTCACGAGGCCTACCTTAGTGACCTTCGCACGGCGGCGGTGTGGTGCTGGCGACTCGGCCGAATAGTTCGGGGTGGCACGGGATAACCTGGCAGTAGTACAGCCGTCACGAGACAAGGACGAACTGGTGTCTGAATCCACCAAAACGGATGTGGTGCTGGTCGGCGCCGGGATCATGAGCGCCACCCTGGGAGCGCTGCTGCGACTGGTCCAGCCGGACTGGTCGATCACGCTGGTGGAGCGCCTCGACGCGGCCGCCGCCGAGAGCAGCGACCCGTGGAACAACGCAGGAACCGGGCACTCGGCGCTGTGTGAGCTCAACTACACCCCGCAGAAGGCCGACGGCAGCATCGAGATCGCCAAGGCCGTCACCGTCAACGAGCAGTTCCAGGTCACTCGTCAGTTCTGGACCTACGCGGTTCAGAACGGCATCCTGCCCGACGTCCGCAACTTCCTGAATCCCGTTCCGCACGTCAGCTTCGTGCACGGCGCCGAGAACATCGACTACCTGCGGCGCCGCCGCGACACCCTGGTGCGCAACCCGCTGTTCGCCACGATGGAGTTCATCGACGGCGCCGACGAGTTCGCCCGCCGGCTGCCGCTGATGGCCAAGGGCCGCGATTTCACCGAGCCGGTGGCGCTGAACTGGACCACCGACGGCACCGACGTGGACTTCGGGTCGCTGACCCGCCAGCTGCTCGGGTTCGGTACCCAGCGCGGCATGACCACCCTGTTCGGCCACGATGTGCGCGATCTGGACCGTCAGTCCGACGGCAGCTGGACGGTCAAGGTGGTCAACCGGCGCACCGGCCAGAAGCGCTCGCTGTCGGCCAAGTTCGTCTTCGTCGGCGCCGGCGGCGGTGCGCTGCCGCTGCTGCAGAAGGCGGGCATCTCCGAGGCCAAGGGCTTCGGCGGGTTCCCGGTGAGCGGGCAGTGGCTGCGCACCGGCGACGCCGATCTGGCCGCCGCCCATCAGGCCAAGGTGTACGGCATGCCCCCGCTGGGCGCCCCGCCGATGTCGGTCCCGCACCTGGACGCCCGCGTCATCAACGGCCGGTCCTGGCTGCTGTTCGGCCCGTTCGCCGGGTGGTCGCCGAAGTTCCTCAAGGAGGGCAAGGTCACCGACCTGCCGCTGTCGGTCAAACCCAACAACCTGGCATCGATGGTCGGGGTGGGCCTGACCGAGTTCGGCCTGCTGAAGTACCTGATCGGACAGCTTGCGCTGAGCGAGGCAGACCGGGTCGACACGCTACGTGAATTCGCGCCCACCGCAAAGGATTCCGATTGGGAGCTGGACATCGCCGGCCAGCGTGTTCAGGTGATCCGCCGCGACTCCAAGAAGCTCGGCGTACTGGAGTTCGGTACCACCGTGCTGGCCGCGGGCGACGGCTCGATCGCCGGCCTGCTGGGCGCATCGCCGGGTGCCTCCACCGCGGTGCCCGCCATGATCGAGGTGCTGCACCGCTGCTTCCCCGACCGCTACCAGAGCTGGGAGCCCAAGCTCAAGGAGATGGTGCCCTCGCTGGGCGTCAAGCTCTCGGAGAACCCGCAGCTGTTCGACGAGGTGTGGTCCTACGGCACCAAGGTGCTCGGCCTGGGCAGCGGCACCGACGCCGGCGCTGCCGGTGCGGCGGTCGGCCCGGATTCCACCCCGGCCGCCGGTGATCCGGAGCCGGCAGGGGTGGTGTGACGGTCGCCCTGCGCCGCTCCTGGGCCAAGGACCTTGATGCGGCCACCCTCTACGAGCTGCTCAAATTGCGCGTCGAGGTGTTCGTGGTCGAGCAGGCCTGCCCGTATCCCGAGCTCGACGGCCGTGACCTGCTGGCCGAGACGCGGCACTTCTGGCTGGAGCGGCCCGATGGTGCGGTGATCTCCACACTGCGCCTGATGGAGGAGCACGCCGGCGGTGAGAAGACCTTCCGCATCGGGCGCGTCTGCACCCGCCGCTCCGAGCGCGGCCAGGGCCATACCGCCCGGCTGATGGCGGCGGCGCTGGCCGACGTCGGTGATCACCCGTGCCGGATCAACGCCCAGACCTACCTCGCCGAGATGTACGCCCGGCACGGTTTCGTCGTCGACGGCGACGAGTTCGTCGAGGACGGCATCCCGCATGTGCCGATGGTGCGCCGCACCACACTCGAAGCCGGGCAGCAGTGAGCACACCCGCTTACCCGCTCAGCGCCATCGTCGGGCATGACCGGTTGCGCCTGGCCCTGGTGCTGTGTGCCGTGCGCCCCGAGATCGGCGGCGTGCTGATCCGCGGTGAGAAGGGGACGGCGAAGTCGACAGCCGTGCGGGCGCTGGCCGCCGTGCTGGCCCAGGTCGACGCCGGCTCGCGGCTGGTGGAGTTGCCGATCGGTGCCACCGAGGACCGGGTGGTCGGTTCGCTGGATCTGCAGAAGGTACTGCGCGACGGGGAGCACGCCTTCTCGCCCGGCCTGCTGGCCCGCGCCCACGGCGGCGTGCTCTATGTCGACGAGGTCAACCTGCTGCACGACCATCTGGTCGACATCATGCTCGACGCCGCCGCGATGGGCCGGGTCCACATCGAACGCGACGGGGTGTCGCATTCGCACGAATCTCGGTTCGTGCTGATCGGCACGATGAATCCCGAAGAGGGCGAACTGCGTCCGCAGTTGCTCGACCGGTTCGGCCTGACCGTCGACGTGCAGGCCTCCCGCGATGTGGCGGTCCGCAGCGAGGTGATCCGCCAGCGGCTGGCCTACGAGGCCGACCCGTCCGGGTTTGCCGCCCGCTACGCCGAGCAGGACCGTGAACTGGCGGTGCGGATCGCCGCCGCCCGGGCCCGCGTCAGCCAGGTGGAACTGCCCGATGCCGAGCTGACCCGGATCGCCGCGCTGTGCGCGGCATTCGACGTCGACGGGATGCGGGCCGACCTGGTGGTGGCCCGTACCGCTGTGGCGCATGCCGCCTGGCGTGGCGCGGCGCGCGTTGCCGAGGAAGACATCCGGGTGGCTGCCGAGCTCGCGCTGCCACACCGTCGCCGCCGTGACCCGTTCGACGACCCTGGCCTGGATCCGGATCAGCTCGACGAGGCGCTGGCCGCCGGCGCGGAGGCCGGCCCGGATCCCGAGCCGGAGCCCGACCCGCCCGGCGGCGGCCAGTCGGCCGGCGGCGACACCGGACAAGCTGTCCCACAACAGAATTCGTCATCATCGACCACGCGTCCGTCCGCACCGCCCGCGGCGACGTTTCGGGCCAGGGCGCTGCGGGTGCCCGGTGTCGGGGAGGGCAACCCGGGCCGACGGTCGCGGGCCCGTAACCGCTCCGGTGCGGTGATCACCGCAACTGACCAGCCGCAGACCGGCCACGGTCTGCACCTGTTCGCGACGGTGCTGAGCGCGGCCGGGCAGGGCCGTCGCCGCCCCGAACCCGACGACATCCGCCGGGCGGTGCGCGTCGGGCGGGAGGGCAACCTGGTCATCTTCGTGGTGGATGCTTCCGGCTCGATGGCCGCACGCGACCGGATGTCCGCTGTCACCGGTGCGGCGCTGTCGCTGCTGCGCGACGCCTATCAGCGTCGGGACAAGGTTGCGGTCATCACCTTCCGCGGCGACGACGCCCGGGTGGTGCTGCCCCCCACGACATCGGCCTACATCGCCTCCCGGCGGCTGACCCGCTTCGACACCGGCGGCACCACGCCGCTGGCCAAGGGATTACTGGCCGCCCGCGACGTGGTGCTGCGCGAACGCGCCCGTGACCGCACCCGCCGGCCGCTGGTGGTCGTGCTCACCGACGGCCGCGCCACCGGCGGTCCGGATCCGCTGGGCCGCAGCCGCAGTGCCGCAGCGCTTTTGGTGGCCGAGAACGTGGCTTCGGTGGTGGTGGACTGCGAAACTTCGTATGTGCGGCTGGGTCTGGCCGGTGAGCTGGCCGATCAACTGGCGGCCCCGGTGCTTCGGCTCGAGCAGTTGCGCGCGGACTATCTGGCGCACGCCGTGCGCCACGCCGCCTGAGTCTGGAAGGGGACAGCCGATGCCGCAGGGGCAACCGCTCGTCGTACCCGCAGACGGCCTGACCACCCGTGCCCGGCGTAACACGCCGGTACTGGCCGTGCACACCGGCCCGGGTAAGGGAAAGTCCACCGCGGCGTTCGGAATGGCGTTGCGGGCGTGGAACGCCGGGATGAGCATCGCGGTGTTCCAGTTCGTCAAGAGCGCCAAGTGGAGGGTCGGCGAGGAGTCGGCGTTCGCCGCGCTGGGCCGGCTCAACACCGAGCAGGGTGTCGGTGGCGCGGTGGAGTGGCACAAGATGGGCTCCGGCTGGTCCTGGTCACGCAAGTCCGGCACCGATGACGACCACGCCGCGACCGCCGCCGACGGCTGGGCCGAGATCGCCCGCAGGCTCAGCGAACAACGTCATGACTTCTACGTCCTCGACGAGTTCACCTATCCGCTGAAATGGGGCTGGGTCGACGTCGACGAGGTGGTCGATGTCCTGCTTGGCCGCCCCGGCGGTCAGCACGTGGTGATCACCGGGCGGGACGCCCCGCAGCGCCTGCTCGATGCCGCCGATCTGGTCACCGAGATGACCAAGGTCAGGCACCCGATGGACGCCGGCCGTAAGGGCCAGCGCGGAATCGAATGGTGAGCACGCCGGGCGTCGTCATCGCCGCGCCCTCGTCGGGAAGTGGAAAGACCACTGTCGCAACGGGTTTGATCGGTGCTCTTCGGCAAGCCGGTCACCGGGTCGCACCGTTCAAGGTGGGACCCGATTTCATCGACCCCGGCTACCACGCGCTGGCGGCGGGCCGGCCGGGCCGCAACCTGGACCCGGTGCTGGTCGGTGAGGACTTGATCGGCCCGCTGTACCGGCACGGAACGGCTGATGCCGACATCGCCGTGGTCGAAGGTGTCATGGGCTTGTTCGACGGCCGCATCGACGAGCGGGCGGTGATCCCGGCGCGCGGTTCCACCGCGGCCGTTGCCGAGGCGCTGGGTGCCCCCGTGCTGCTGGTGGTCGACGCCCGCGGCCAGAGCCAGAGCATCGGCGCTGTGCTGCATGGCTTTTCGAGCTTCCATCACGGGGTGCGAGTGGCCGGGGTGATCCTCAACCGGGTCGGGTCGGCGCGCCACGAACAGGTGCTGCGCCAGGCCTGCGAGGCCACGGGTGTGCCGGTGCTGGGCGCGATCCCGCGCCACGACGAACTCTCGGTACCCTCGCGGCACCTGGGTCTGGTCACCGCCGTCGAACACGGTGAGCAGGCCCATGCGGCGGTGGCTGCGATGACGGCACTGGTGGCCCGCCATGTCGATCTGTCCGCGGTGGTCGCACTGGCCGCCTCGGGGGTGGCCAGTCCGGCCTGGTCGCCGCATGACGTGATCGGCGAGCCCGCCGATGTTGCTCCGGTGGTGGCGGTGGCCGCCGGACGGGCGTTCAGCTTCGGCTACACCGAACACGCCGAGCTGCTGGCCGCCGCAGGCGCGCAGGTGGTCCCGTTCGATCCGCTCGGTGACGGCCTGCCGGCGGGCACCGCGGCGCTGGTGCTGCCGGGTGGGTTCCCCGAGCAGTACCTGCCGGAATTGTCGGCCAACGCCGGCCTGCACGCCCAGATCCGTGAGCTGGCCGGGTATGCGCCCATCCATGCCGAATGCGGGGGACTGGCCTACCTGATGAGCGAACTCGACGGCCACCCGATGTGTGATGTGCTCGACGGCGCCGCCCGGTTCACCCCGCGGCTGACGCTGGGCTATCGCGATGCGGTGGCGGTGGCCGACTCGCCACTGCATCCGGCCGGGCAGCGGGTGGTCGGGCACGAATTCCACCGCACCGCAGTCGAATTCACCACCGCTGAGCAACCCGCGTGGGTGTTCCGCGGCTCCGACGGCACCCCGGTCTCCGACGGTGCGATCCGGGGCGGGGTGCACGCGTCGTATCTGCACACCCACGCCGCCGCCCAGCCCGGCGCGGTCGCGCGGTTTGTCAGCACCGCCGCCTCACTTACTAAGCTCGCCGGGTGACCGAGAACGCCTACCTCGTCGGCCTGCGGCTGACCGGCAAGAAGGTCGTCGTGGTCGGCGGCGGAACCGTCGCGCGGCGGCGGGTCCCGGTGCTGATCGGCGCCGGCGCCGACGTGCACGTGATCGCCAGGGCCGCCACCCCAGCCGTGGAGGCACTCGCCGAGCAGAAGCCCGGGATCACCCTGCAACTGCGCGACTACCGCGACGGCGACCTCGAGGGTGCCTGGTACGCGATCGCTGCCACCGACGATCCGGTGGTCAACGCCGCCGTCGTCGCCGAGGCCGAGAGCCGGCAGATCTTCTGCGTGCGGGCCGACGTGGCCCGCGAGGGCACCGCCGTGACGCCGGCGTCCTTCGACTACGACGGGTTGCTGGTGGGCGTGCTGGCCGGCGGCGAGCACCGCCGCTCGGCGGCCATCCGCTCGGCCATCCGGGAGGCTTTCCAGCAGGGTGTCATCAACCCGGACACTTCCGATGTGATGCGCGGCGGGGTGGCCCTGGTCGGCGGTGGCCCCGGCGATCCGGAACTGATCACCGTGCGCGGTCGCCGGCTCCTGGCCCGCGCCGACGTCGTCGTCGCCGACCGGCTGGCACCGCCGGAACTGCTGGCCGAACTGGGTGCGCACGTCGAGGTGATCGACGCCGCGAAGATCCCGTACGGGCGGGCGATGGCTCAGGATGCGATCAACGACGTGCTGGTGGAACGGGCCCGCGCCGGCCAGTTCGTGGTGCGGCTCAAGGGTGGTGATCCGTTCGTCTTCGCCCGTGGTTATGAGGAAGTTCTCGCCTGTGCCGAGGCTGGGATTCCGGTCACAGTCGTCCCCGGTGTGACCAGTGCCATCGCGGTGCCGGCAATGGCCGGAGTTCCGGTCACGCATCGCGGGGTCAATCACGAGTTCGTCGTGGTCAGCGGTCATTTAGCACCGGATCATCCGGAATCGTTAGTGAATTGGAATGCGCTGGCGCAATTGTCGGGGACGTTAGTTCTGCTGATGGCCGTCGAGCGCATTGAATTGTTTGCCGACGCGCTGATATCAGGCGGTAGACCAGCGGAAACGCCGGTTCTTGTGGTCCAGCACGGCACAACGGCCGCAGAGCGGATCCTGACGACTACGCTCGGGGATGCGCCGATGAGAATTCGAACCGACGGTATTCGGCCGCCGGCAATCGTCGTGATCGGCCCGGTGGCGGGCTTCGCCACTTAAAGTCCTCTTAAAATTACTGTAGGGTAGCCAATTATGACGGCTCTCAACGATGCGGAGCGAGCGATGAATCGCCACGCCGACAGTTCAGAGCGCGCCCTCCCGATGCGCCTCGAGCCCAAGGCTCTGACCAAGACCAGCAAGTTCTACCCGGACTGGCTGCCATCCTGGCGCTTCATCGCCGCTGTCATCGCCATCGGCGGTATGCAGTTGTTGGCCACCATGGACAGCACGGTGGCGATCGTGGCGTTGCCGAAGATCCAGGACGAACTCAGCCTGTCCGATGCGGGCCGCAGCTGGGTGATCACCGCCTACGTGCTGACGTTCGGCGGTCTGATGCTGCTCGGTGGCCGCCTTGGCGACACCATCGGACGCAAGCGGACCTTCATCGTCGGTGTCGCGCTGTTCACCATCGCCTCGGTGCTCTGCGGGATCGCGTGGGACGAGGTGACGCTGGTCATCGCGCGTTTGCTGCAGGGTGTCGGGGCGGCGATCGCCTCGCCGACCGGCCTGGCGCTGATCGCCACCACTTTCCCCAAGGGGCCGGCCCGCAATGCCGCTACGGCGATCTTCGCCGCGATGACCGGTATCGGCTCGGTCATGGGTCTGGTCGTCGGCGGCGCTCTGGTGGAGGTGTCCTGGCGGCTGGCGTTCCTGGTGAATGTGCCGATCGGTCTACTGATGATCTACCTGGCGCGCACCACGCTGCGGGAAACCCAACGCGAGCGGATGAAGCTGGACGCCGCCGGCGCGCTGCTGGCCACCCTGGGCTGTACCGCAGCGGTGTTCGGTTTCGCCCAGGCTCCGGAGAACGGCTGGCTGACGCCGGTCACCATGGTCTCGGCCGGGGCCGCCGCGGTCGCGTTCGTGGCCTTCGTGTTCGTCGAGCGCCGTGCCGTCAACCCGGTGGTGCCGTTCTCGCTGTTCCGCGACCGCAACCGGCTGGCGACCTTCGCCGCGGTGTTCCTGGCCGGCGGGGTGATGTTCACGCTGACCGTGCTGATCGGCCTGTACGTGCAGGACATCATGGGGTACAGCGCCCTGCGCGCCGGGATCGGGTTCATCCCGTTCGTGATCGCCCTGGGCATCGGCCTGGGGGTGTCATCGCAGCTGGTGTCGAAGTTCCCCCCGCGGGTGCTGGTGATCGCCGGTGGCGTGCTGGTGCTGGCCGCGATGATCTACGGCTCCACGCTCAACGGCGGCATTCCGTACTTCCCCAATCTGGTCCTGCCGATCACCGTCGGCGGGCTCGGCATCGGGATGATCGTGGTGCCGCTGACGGTGTCGGCCATCGCCGGTGTGGGCTTCGACCAGATCGGCCCGGTGTCGGCGATCGCGCTCATGCTGCAGAACCTGGGCGGGCCGGTCGTGCTGGCCATCATCCAGGCCGTCATCACCTCGCGCACCCTGTACCTGGGCGGTACCACCGGCCCGGTCAAGAACATGAACCCCGCGCAGCTGCACGCTCTTGACCAGGGCTACACCTACGGGTTGCTGTGGGTGGCGGCGGTCGCGGTGATCGTGGGCGCGGTGGCGCTGTTCATCGGCTACACCGCCGAACAGGTGGCGCACGCGCAGGAAGTCAAGGAAGCGATCGACGCCGGCGAGATCTAGCGATTTCGGCGCGCCCGGCGTCGCCCAGAGACGATGAGCGCGCCGAAATCACACCGCGAGGATGCCCCTCGGTAGGGTAGCTACCCATGTCTGGCGCGCGCGGTCCGCAACCGGCTGCCGGAACGCTGTCCTCCCGGGTACTCGGTGTCGCGATCGTGGCGATCACCGGTATGCAGCTGATGTCCACGCTCGACGGCACGATAGTGATCGTCGCGTTGCCGCGGATGCAGGCCGAGCTCGGGCTGTCCGACGCCAGCAAGAGCTGGGTGATCACCGCCTATGTCCTCACCTTCGGTGGTCTGCTGCTGTTGGGTGGCCGGGTCGGTGACGCCATCGGCCACAAGCGGGCGTTCATCTCCGGTGTCGGGGTGTTCACCATCGCCTCGCTGGCCTGCGGGGTCGCCACCGAACAGTGGACCCTGATCATCGCGCGTGCGGTGCAGGGGATCGGCGCCGCGGTCGCGGCGCCGACCGGGCTCGCGCTGATCGCCACCACCTACGCCGTCGGGCATGCGCGCAACCAGGCGATGGCGGTGTCGGCGGCCATGCAGGGCCTCGGCTCGGTGCTCGGCCTGGTCCTGGGTGGGGCGTTGACGGGCCTGTCCTGGCGGCTCGCATTCCTGGTCAACGTGCCGATCGGCGTGCTGATCATCGCGATCGGCCTGACCCGGCTCGAGGAAACCCGCCACGAACGCCTCAAGCTCGACGTCACCGGCGCGCTGCTGGCCACGCTGGGCTGCAGCGCCGCGGTGCTGGTCTTCACCCAGGGCCCACCGCGAGGCTGGGTCGATCCCTGGGTGATCGGGGCCGGCGTCGCCGCCGTGGTGTTCTTCGTCGCCTTCCTGATCGTGGAGCGCAGTGCTGACAACCCGCTGGTGCCGTTCTCGGTGTTCGACAGCCGCAGCCGGGTCGCCTCATTCCTGGCGTACTTCCTGGCCGGTGGAGTCATGCTCACCCTGAGCGTCATGATCGGTCTGCTGGTGCAGGACGTGCTCGGCTATTCACCGCTGCGGGCCGGCGTGTGCTTCATGCCGTTCGCGGTGGCCTTCGTGCTGGGCAATGTGGTCGCCACCCGGCTGGCGCCGCGTGTCGCGCCGCGCTGGGTGATCCTCGGCGGAGGGCTGCTGGTGCTGGCGGCCATGCTGTACGGCTCGACGCTGACCCGCACGATTCCGTACTTTCCGGACCTGTTCGTGCCGATCGTGGTGGGTGGCTTCGGAATCGGGGTGATCTCGGTGATCCTGCCGCTGTGCACGCTGGCCAATGTCGGTCCGCGCGAGATCGGTCCGGTGTCGTCGATCACCCTGATGGTCTTCAACCTCGGCGGTCCGCTGGTGCTGGTGGTCATCCAGGCGGTGCAGACCTCACGAACCCTGTACCTGGGCGGAACCACCGGTCCGGCGAAGTACATGACGTCGGCCCAGCTCGACGCCCTCGGCCATGGCTACACCTACTCGCTGCTGTGGGTGGCGGGCATTGCCGTGCTGGTCGGTGTCGCCGCGCTCGGCATCGGCTACACCTCCAGCGATATCGCGACCGCCCAGCACACCCGGGAAGCCGTCGAGGCCGGCGAACTCTAGGCGGGTCTACCCCGAGCATCACCGACCATGACGGCGGACGGTCTGACCGGATCCTCGGCGGAGTGCTCGACCGCGTGGCTCGCGGAGTTCGTCGTCCGGCGTCGTGCCTCGATGCGCGGGCGCAGCCAGCGGGCCCCGACCCGCGCCGCGAGGTACACCACGAAACTGATGGTCGCGATGAACACACTTGCCTTGACGTTGCCGTGGACCAGGCTCAGCAGCAGTCCGCCGTCGGCGGCCAGCAAGGCGAATCCGATCGACAGGGCAATCACGACCGGGGTGCGCGCGCTGAGTCGGCTGGCCGCCGCCGCCGGTGTGATGGCAAGGCTGAGCACCAGCAGGGTGCCCACGATCTGGGCGGCTTCGGTGACGGTGATGGCCAGGATGTAGACGAACAACAGGCCGACCAGACGGGTCGGCACTCCGCGGGCCACCGCCAGTTCGTGGTCGACGGAGGCGAACAGCAGTGGCCGGTACAGTACCGCCATCGTGGCCAGCACACCGAGTGCGATGCCGGTCAGCAGGGTGATCTGACCGGGACTGACGCCGAAGATCTGCCCGAACAGGATGTTGGTGGCCGTCGTCGCGAACCCCTGGTAGAGCGAGAGCAGATACACCCCGACCCCGATACCGAAGGCGAGGATCACTCCGATCGACGAATTGCGTTCTCGCTCACGGTCTCCCAGCAGTCCGATCGCCGTGGCGACCACCAGGGACCCCAGCAACGCGCCTAGGATCGCGTCGTTGGCCGCCACCAGTCCGGCGGCGGCGCCGGTGAACGCGAGTTCTGCGCTGCCATGGACGGCGAACGCCAGGTCACGCATGATCACGAAAGGTCCGATCAGGCCCGAGGTGATCGCGACCAGCGTGGCCGCGATCAGGGCATTGCGGACGAATGATTCAGACAGGTAGTCGGCGAGCGTCACAGCAGGGGTCCTTGGCTTCCGGCCACCGGAGCGGGCTGCGACTGTGCGGTGTCCGGAGCGCCCACGATGATCAGCCGGCCACCGGCTCGCAGGACTTCGACATCAGTGCCATACAGCTCGGACAGTGTCGAGCTGGTCAGCACCTCCTCGGGGGTGCCGATCGTCCACCGAGATCCGACCAGATACAGGACGCGGTCCACATACGGAAGGATCGGATTGATCTCATGGGTCACGAACAGCACTGCGATCTGCGCCGCGCGGCGCTGGGCGTCGATGAGTTCGACCACCTCGCGTTGATGCCGCAGGTCCAGGGACAGCAGAGGTTCGTCGCACAGCAACAAGCGCGGATCGCCGAGCAGCGACTGAGCGATGCGCAACCGCTGCTGTTCGCCTCCGGACAACCGGCCCACCGGCGAATGCGCGAAGCCGGTGGCACCGACCGCAGCCAATGCGGTGTGCACCTTCTGGCGACGCCGGAAGCTGGGAAGTCCGATGCCCCAACGATGTCCATCCAGCCCGAGTCGGACCAGGTCGACACCTTCGATCGGTACGTCGCGATCGAACCCTTTCTGCTGTGGCACGTAACCGATCCGGGTACTGCCCCGGGTCGGGGGAGCGCCGCAAACCTGAACCGAGCCCGTCGTGAGGGCGGTCAACCCGAGCAGCACTTTGACCAGTGAGGTCTTGCCGCTGCCGTTGGGTCCCAGGACCGCGACGAACTCGCCGGGCCCGATTGTGACGTCGACGTCCTGCCATAGTCGACGCGTGCTGTAGGACAGTCCGGCGCCGCGCAGCGTCACCACCGGTGCGGCTGGCATGTCCGGGTTGGTGAGCGTCACTTGCCCAGTGCTGCAGCGATTTCAGCGATTTGGCGGGATTGCCAGGCCTGGAAGTCCTTGTCGCTGGGGGGCAGCGTCTCGGTCACGCCGACCACCGGAATGCCGTTGGCCTGGGCCAGCTTCTTGACGGCGTCGGTAGCGGGGCTGGTGACCTGGCCGTTGTACAGCAGAACCTTGATCTTCTTGCCGGACAGGGCGGCGTCCATCGCGGCATTGTCGGCGGCGCTCGGATCGTTGCCGTCTTCGATCGACTGGGCGAACGAGGCGGGTGTGGCCAGGGTCAGTCCGGCGGCATCGACGAGGTAGCCGGGAACGCGTTCGGTGTAGCCGACCGGCGCTCCGGAGTACTTGGTCTTGATGTCTGCGATCGCCTCGTCGATCGGCGCAAGGCTGTCGTCGAAGGTCTTGGCATTGGTGGTAAATGCACTGGCGTCGGCCGGATCGAGTGATCCAAGCTCGGAGGCGATCGCGCCGGCGACGTCCGGGATCTTGGCGATGTCATACCAGATGTGCGGATTCGTATCCGCTCCACTGAACTTCATCACGTCGGCGGCGTTGATCAGCTTGCGGGCCGGGTTGGGCGATGCCGAGAGCAGCTTGTCCATGAAATCGTCGTAACCCAGGCCATTTTCGATGACGAGTTGCGATTTCGCCAGGGCTGCTGCGGTATTGGCATCGGCCTGGTATTCGTGCGGGTCCGCGTTGGGGTCGGACATGATCGACACCACGTTCACGTGGTCGCCGCCGATCTGCTTGACGATGTCGCCCCAGACGTTCGTGCTGGCCACCACGTCGATCCGGCTGGAGCTGGTCCCACTCGTCGGCGCAGCGGCGGTCGACGACGGCGCCGGTGTCGATGTCGAGCTGCACGCCGTTGCTGCCGCAACCAGCGCGGTCGCGATGGCAACGGTCGAAACACGACGACGGACAGATACGACCACGGAGCACTCCTCGGCATTGGGATTAATGAAAACGAGAACCATTATGCGTACTGTAGGTCCTCGCGGCCCAGGATGTACACCTCGGGCGCTGGGAAAGGCCTGTCAATGCGGCGCGCAAAGGAGTCTTCGTGCCATGCGAGGATGCGTCAGGGCTGGCCGCGAACCTCAGGCGCGACGCGCCTGCCACCGGCGGTAGCCGCCGTATGCCGCCGCTGCCACTAGGAAGTTCACGAAGTAGGCCAGGTCCGCCCCGTGCAGTGCGGTGGCCACCGGACCGACGATCAGGTTGGTGTGCATGAACGGCACGGCCGCGGCGAATGCCGCAAAGAAACTCACCAGTGCCACCACGGCGTCGCGGTGCCCGGTGACCTCCTGGGCGGGGTTCACCGCGTCGCGGCCGGCGCTGCGGTGGCGCCAGTCGATGGCCACGATCGCGACGAAGGCGGGGATCCAGTAGCTGACGAACAGCAGTACGCCCTGGAAGCGGGCGGTCAAGTCACCGGAGTGCAGCCACATGATGAGCGCGAACGCGATCACCACGACCACCACCGCCGAGACCGGCCTGCGCACCCGCACCCCGACGGTCTGCAACGCCAGCGACCCGCTGTAGTCGTTCATCGCGTTGGAGGCCACCGACCCGAGCGCGATCACCAGCAGCGCTACCGCCCCGAGCACTCCGCCGCCCATGATCTCGCGCACGCCGGCCGCGGTCTGGTCGGTCAAGGTTCCCGCCGCCGCCACCCCGATGGCCTGTACGGCGATATAGGCTACCGCCAGACCGCCGAAGGTGTAGCCGAAGACCGCGGTACGCGAGGTGGTCACCGGCAGGTAGCGGCTGTAGTCCGAGGCGTAGCTGGCCCACGAGATGGCCAGACTCAGCGCGATGGTGACCTCAAGGACGAACGCACCGCCGAGGTCGGCCCCGGACAGCGTGGGCAGCGAGATCACCTGATGCCCGGCGATCAGCTTCCAGGCGAACACCGCGAACGTGACGATGAGGATCACCGTCATCACCGCCTGCACCCGGTGGATCACCTCGTAGCCGAACACCCCGACCACCCCCTGGGCGGCCAGCACGATCACCACCGCCAGCCAGAACGGCAAGCCGAGCAGTTCGGCGAGCGCCTCACCGCCGAACAGGCCGACCAGGCCGTCCCACGCGATCGACGACAGCCATTGGATCACGGCCACTACCGACACGGTGCCGCCAAAGGCCATGCGCGCGTTGGGAAGCTGGGCGGTACCAGTCCGCGGGCCCCAGGTGGACAGGTAGCCGACGGCCACGCAGCCGAGCACCGTTCCGATCACCATCGCCAGCATCCCGAGCCAGAACCCCAGGCCCAGCACCACCGCCAGCGTGCCGGTGAACACCACCGTCATATTCACCTGCGGTGCGAACCACACGGTGAACAATCGGCGCGCACTGCCGTAGCGGTTACCGGCGGGGATGGGGGCGATGCCGTGCGACTCGACCGCCATGTCACCGGCACGGGCCGGCATCCGGCCGGTGTAGCTGCGACCCGCCAGCGCCGAACCCGAGGATGTGTCAGCTGTCACCCGACCACACTAGTTGCCCTCGCGCCTACACCTCGATGGGCGGGTGCAGCCGTTCCATGGTGTACTGCCGGTTGCGGCGCGCCGCCCAGGCGGTGGCCGCCATCGATACCGCCAGCACCCCGGCCAGCACCGCCACCGATACCCACAGCCGATGGTCGACACCGCCGTTGATGAGTTGGCGTAAACCGTTGACGGCGTAGGTCATCGGATCGGCCGGGTGGATGATCTGGAACGGCTTGGCGGTGGTCTCCACCGGGTAGATGCCGCCGGCCGAGACCAGTTGCAGCATCAGGAACGCCAGTGTCACCACCCGCCCGACCGCCACCCCTAACACCGCGTTGAATGCCTGGATGATCGCCAGGAAGGCGGCGATCACCAGGATCAGGAAAGCGACAGTGGCCAGCGGGTAGCGCGCCTTGAGGCCGACACCGTAGTGCACGACCGCATACATGACGACGACCTGGCACACCGCGACCAGCAGTGCGGGCCAGTACGACGCCAGAACCACCCGAAGCGCGCCGAGTCCGTTGATGATCGGCCGGGATTGCAACGGCGTCAACAACATCCAGATGATCAGCGCCCCGATGAACAGGGCCAGCGGCAGGAAGAACGGGGCGAAGCCGGTGCCGAAGGTGGCGGCCGGGTTGTGGGTGACCAGATCGAGTTTGACCGGGGAGGCCACCGTCTTGGCCACCGCCTGGCGTTGCTGCGGTGTCCACGACGGCACCTGGGTCGAGCCCTGGCGGAGCTTGCCCGCCAGTTCCTGACTGCCCGCCCTGAGCTGGCCGGTGCCGTCGGCCAGCCGCTGGGCACCGGCGGCGAGCTGGCGGCTGCCGTCGGTCAGCGCGACCAGGCCTGAGCTGAGGCGCTGCGCGCCGGAGTCGAGCTGCCTGGCGCCGGACTGCAGTCTGAGGACGTCGGCGCGCAAGCTGCCGTCCACCGCGTGGGTCAGCAGCATGCGCAGCTTGCTGTTCGGATCGCCAAGCTCGTTCTCGAGATGGGATGCGCTGTCACGCAACCGGTTCAGGCCGTCATCGGTAGCCGGATCGATCCCTTGGGCTTTCAGCAGCCGCTGCGCTCCGGCCAGCACGCCGCCGACGTCGCGCACCGTCGGATCGGGATTTGCCGACAACGTGGCAATCGCCTGATCGATGATCGCCGCCGCCTGCGTCTGATCGATGTTCAGCGCCGCGACCCGGTCGGTCGTGGAGCGCACCGCTGCACTGAGTCGCTCGGCGGCCGCCCCGACCTCGGCCGGGTCCAAGCCGAGTCCGTCGACACGAGCCAGCACGTCGACGAGTGGCGCGGTCGCGGTGGTGACCGCGGTGCTCAGCTGGCGGGTGCCCGAGGCCAATTGCGCCGCACCGTCGCGGGCGGTCGCCATACTGCTGGCCAGCGTGGCCGAGCCGGTGGCGAGCTGGTGTGCGCCGCCGTCCGCGGTGACCAGGCCGGAGGCCAGCCGGTCGGCGCCGTCGGCGGCTGCCGTCAGGCCCGCACCGGCATCGGTCAGCCCGGTCAGCACCGTGCCCACGGTTTGCTCACCGACGCTGGCATTGACCTGGTTGATCACCTCGCGGGCGGCGTTCTGCCCGATGATCGAGCCCAGGTAATTGTTGGCGTCGTTGAACGTGAACCGCAGGTCGGCCTGCGCCGGGCTGCCGCCGGACGGGGACGCGATGTGGGTGCTGAAGTCCGGTGGGATGGTGATCGTGAAGTAGTAGGTGCCGTCGGCCAGTCCCTTGGCGGCATCAGCAGCCGAAACCTCATGCAGCAGAAGATCGCCGGAATCCTTGAGCGCTTTGGCCACCTGATCACCGGCGCGCAGCGGCTTGCCCTGCACCTGTGCGCCGGTGTCGGCGTTGACCAGGGCGGCGGGCACCTTGTTCACCGCCGCGAAGGGGTTCCAGAACGCCCACAGATACATGGCCCCGTACAGCAGCGGCATCAGCACGATCGTCATCAAGGCGATGCGGGGGAGCAGGCCTCGCGAGTACCGCTTGAGGTCGGTGCCCAGCGACATTCCGGCGAGCATCAGTTACCCCGTTTCCTGGTTGCTGGTGGACAATTCGGCCCGGTCGGTGTTGGCCACCTCGATCTGCGATCGCACGGCGTGGCCGGTGACGCCGTTGACCGTTGCGGTCACCACCGTCTGGTCGGCGCCCAGATCGATGAGCCGCTCGATGAGCAGGTCGCGGTTGACGTCACTGGTCACGAAGTCGAGGTTGGCCACCACGAGCAGTGCCGGGCTCTTGGTGTTGGCCAGCGCGATGCGCAGCAGTAACCGGTCGAGTTCGGCGAGTTCCTCGAAGTACTCGTCCAAGGGCGGCAGCGGGTGCGGGCCGAACACCCGCTGACACATCGTCGTCAGCGCGGCGTCGTCGGCGCGCCGCACCATCCGGTACCACGGTGCGTCCCAACGCATTTGCTCGGTGATCAGGTCCCGTACGGTGACCGACTCGGGAACGGTGTCCACCTCGTCGACACCGGCGATCGCCGAGTTGGCGAAGATCTGCCGCGCGTCGTGGGCGCCGAACACGTCGAGTTCGCCGGATTCGGGTGCCATCCGGCCGGCGATCGTCATCAGCAGCGCCGTTCGACCCGAACCCGCCGGGCAGACCAGGACGGTCAGTCCGCCGCGCGGGATCTCGAGGTCGACCGGTCCGTAGACCGGCCCCCACGGCCCGCGCATCCGGATGCCGCGGGCGGTCACGGCCGGGGGGCTGGACTCCTCGGATTGGTCGGATACTTCCGATGACACTGCGACCCTCCCCGTTCGTTGGTATCCCGCACATCACAACACGCGCGGATGCGCGAGCGCGCGGAAAACCAGCGCCACGGCGAGCGGAGAGAGAGATGTCACCGCATGTCATTACCCTCGGTTGCCATGAGCCCCACCACGCCGTCGAGTCAGCACATCTCCGACGCCGTCGGTGACATCGGCTGGCGGCTGGTGCTGGGCGCGCTCTACGGGGAGGTCGAGACGGGGACCCTGGCTCTGGGTGCCGAGGTAGCCCGGCTGGCCGTCGAGGTGCTCGGTGACGCCGCTGACAGACGCCTCGGGATGGACGTCCGCACCGACCGCGTCGTGCTGCGGTTGCAGTCGGCGGCCGCCGGTGCCGTCACCGATGTGGAGATCGGCGCGGCCCGCACGCTGGCGGCGGCGCTCGGCGGGCGGGGCTGGCGGTTGCAGCCGGGCACCGTCGCGGCGATCGAGATCGCCATCGACGCGCTCGACATCGGCGCCGTGCGGCCGTTCTGGCAAGCGGTCACCGGGTACGTCGACGAGCCGGGGCCCTCTGACCTCAGCGACGGGCTGATCGATCCGGCGGGCCGCGGTCCGGCGATCTGGTTCCAGCAGATGGACGCCCCGCGCCCGCAGCGCAATCGCATCCACCTCGACCTCGACGTCGCCCACGACGCCGCAGCCGACCGGATGGCCGCCGCGCTGGCCGCCGGTGGCCGGCTGGTGTCCGACGCCGCGGCGCCGGCGTTCTGGGTGCTGGCCGACCCGGAGGGCAACGAGGTCTGCATCTGCACCTGGCAGGGTCGCGACTGAACGCCCATGGCTAGGCTGGTCCACCGTGATCACCCGCATGTCCGAGCTGTTCTTGCGCACTCTGCGCGATGACCCGGCCGACGCCGAAGTGCCCAGCCACAAACTTCTGATCCGGGCGGGCTACGTCCGGCCGATCGCGCCGGGGTTGTACAGCTGGCTGCCGCTGGGCCTGCGGGTGCTGCGCAAGATCGAGAAGATCGTGCGCGAAGAGATGGTCGCCATCGGTGGCCAGGAGATCCTCTTCCCGGCGCTGCTGCCCAAGGCGCCGTACGAGACCACCAACCGCTGGACCGAATACGGCGACGGCGTGTTCCGGCTCAAGGACCGCCGGGACAACGACTACATGCTCGGCCCCACCCACGAGGAGTTCTTCACCCTGACGGTGAAGGGGGAGTACTCCTCCTACAAGGACTTCCCGCTGACGCTGTTCCAGATCCAGACCAAGTACCGCGACGAGGCGCGTCCGCGGGCCGGCATCCTTCGGGGGCGCGAGTTCATCATGAAGGACTCGTACTCGTTCGACATCGACGAGGGCGGGCTCAAGACGGCCTACCACTCGCACCGCGAGGCTTACCAGAACATGTTCGCGCGCATGGCAATTCGCTATGTCATCGTCTCGGCGGTATCCGGCGCCATGGGCGGCAGTGCCTCCGAGGAGTTCCTGGCCGAAAGCGAGATCGGCGAGGACACCTTCGTGCGGTGCCTGCAGTCGGGGTATGCGGCCAACGTCGAGGCCGTCACCACCGCGGTGCCCGACGCGATCCCGTTCGAGGGACTGCCCGAGCCGACGGTCCACGACACCGGTGACACACCGACCATCGCCACCCTGGTCGACTGGGCCAACTCGGCGGGTCTGGGGCGCGAGATCACCGCCGCCGACACGTTGAAGAACGTGCTGCTCAAGGTCCGCCAGCCCGGCGGTGACTGGGAGCTGCTGGCCATCGGCGTGCCCGGGGACCGCGAAGTCGACGACAAGCGCCTCGGCGCGGCGCTCGAGCCTGCCGAGTACGCGATGCTCGACGATGCCGACTTCGCCAGGAACCCGTTCCTGAAGAAGGGTTACATCGGCCCGAAAGCGTTGTTGGCCAACGGTGTTCGCTACCTGGTCGACCCGCGGGTGGTGGACGGTTCAGCCTGGATCACCGGCGCCGACGAGACCGGTAAGCATGTGGTCGGGCTGGTGGCCGGCCGTGACTTCGTCGCCGACGGCACCATCGAGGCCGCCGAGGTGCGCGACGGTGACCCGTCACCCGATGGCGCCGGGCCGCTGGTCTCGGCGCGCGGTATCGAGATCGGTCACATCTTCCAGCTGGGCCGCAAGTACACCGATGCGTTCACTGCCGACGTGCTCGGCGAGGACGGCAAGCCGGTCCGGCTCACGATGGGTTCCTACGGCGTCGGCGTATCGCGGTTGGTGGCGGTGATCGCCGAGCAGCACCATGACGGGTTGGGCCTGCGCTGGCCGTCCTCGGTGGCACCGTTCGACGTGCACGTGGTGATCGCCAACAAGGATCCCGAGGCCCGCACCGGGGCTGAGGAGCTGGCCGCCGCCCTGGACCGGCTGGGTCTGGACGTGCTGCTCGACGACCGCACCGCGTCACCCGGGGTCAAGTTCAAGGACGCCGAACTGCTCGGCGTGCCGTGGATCGTGGTGGTCGGCCGCGGCTGGGCCGACGGCGTGGTGGAACTGCGCAACCGGTTCAGCGGGGAGACCCGCACCGTCAGCATCGACGACGCGGCGACCGCCGTGGTCGCCGCGCTGGCCGAGCCGCAGCCCTGAGCTACTCGCTGCCGCCGGGGAAGGCGGCCGTCACCGGCCACGCCCCGAGCACCTGTTTCCACCGTGCGGCCAGCACGGCGCTCTCGGTCAGCGCCGTGCCGCCGAACCGGCGATCGTCCTGCTCCGTGGCCTGCTCGATCACCGCGCGCCACGCCACCGCGCAGTCGTCCTCCATCTGAACGGCCAGTGTGGCCGCGCTGTCGGGATCGATGACGGCAAAGGGCAGTCGGTAGCCGACCGCGGGCAGCGGCACCGCCGTCGACCGGCCGGTGAGCAGCGCGATCGCCGCCTCCCGGCGTTCGCGGTGCTGGGCCAGCGCATCGGATACCAGCGGGTTCTCCTCGGGTGAGCTGTGCGCGGACACGATGCCATAGCCGTAGATGGCGGCGTGCTCGGCGGCCACCGCGTCGAACAGGGCCGCCTTGTCGGCTTGCGGCGGCCGATTCGGGTCCGGGGTCGGCGCGGTCATGACGCCGGCTTCCGGGCCGGCAGCGCCACCGAGTAGAGGGCGGTGCAGGACGCCGCGATGGAGCCGAGCAGGCCGGCCCGGTACCCCGACAGCGTCGGCACCACCGTGGTGGCGCTCTCGGCGGAGCTGCGCAGAGCGGCGACGACGTCGTCCACGCTCGGTGCCAGGGCGGCCGCAGCCGAGGTGGTGGTGGTCGGCGATGTGGTGCTCGGCACCGGGGTGCGCGCCGCGCGGGCGATCTCCTCGATCAGGGCGGTGGCGTGCCGCGACCGCTCGGCAGCCACCTCGGTCAGCGTCCGGGCCAGTGCGGCTGGGGCGCCCATGGCTGCCGCGGTGGCCAACTCACTGTCGTGGCGGGCCGAGCGGGCCTGTTCCTCCAGTGGGTCCGGGGCCGGTGGCGGGCCTGATCCGCATGCGGTCAACACCCCGCCGAGCAGCGCGAACAGCACCAGCCCGCGGCCGCCGTCGGCGAGCACCCGTCGCCGGCTGATCGCGGCACCGGGGCCGCCGTCCTGCATGAGCACGCGAATCATCCTGCCATTGCCACCGGCAGCGCTGGCGTATCGTTGGGTGCTGATCTGCACAACTCAAGATGAGGAGCTCGCCGTGACTGGCCGGTCAACGGGATTGCCGTCCCCGCAGCAGGTGATCGAGCTACTCGATGACGAGTTCGCGCGCGCCGGCTATGAAATCGAAGATGTCACGATCAACGCGCGCACCCGTCCGGCGCGCATCATCGTGACCGCCGACGGCGACACCCCCCTGGACCTGGACACCGTCGCCGAGTTGTCCCGATCGGCTGCGGCCCTGCTCGATGAACTCGACACCGGCAGCGAGCCCTATGTTCTGGAGGTCACCTCGCCCGGGGTGGATCGACCGTTGACCGAAGAGAAGCACTTCCGCCGTGCCCGTACCCGGCTGGTGGAGGTCGAACTCGACGACGAGAGCACGGTCAAGGGCCGTCTCGGCGCGGTCGCCGATGGCGACGTCGAACTCGTCGTCCGGACCCGCGGGGACTGGTCTGTGCGCCGGATCCCGCTCACTACTATTCGCAAAGCCGTTGTGCAGGTGGAGTTTTCGCCACCGAATCCACGGGAACTGGAGCTGGCCGGAGCTCCCGGAACGGAGGCCGGAGCATGAACATCGACATGGCTGCACTGCACGCGATCGAGATCGACCGCGGCATCACGGTCGACGAGCTGCTCGACACCGTCAAGTCGGCGCTGCTGACCGCCTACCGGCACACCGAGGGACATCAGCCCGACGCGCGCATCGAGATCGATCGCAAGAGCGGCGCGGTGCAGGTGATCGCCCGGGAGACTGACGACGACGGCAATGTCATCACCGAGTGGGACGACACCCCGGAGGGCTTCGGCCGGGTGGCGGCCACCACCGCGCGCCAGGTGATGCTGCAGCGCCTGCGCGACGCCGAGAACGAGCGCAGCTTCGGCGAGTTCGCCGCCCACGAGGGTGACATCCAGGCCGGGGTGATCCAGCGCGACGCCCGCGCCAACGCGCGCGGCCTGGTCGTCGTGCGCCTCGGCAGCGAGGCCAAGGGCGCCGACGGCGTGATCCCGGCCGCCGAGCAGGTCCCGGGCGAGCGCTATGACCACGGCGAGCGGCTGCGTTGCTACGTCGTCGGCGTCAGCCGCGGCGCCCGCGAGCCGGTGATCACCCTCTCGCGGACCCACCCCAACCTGGTGCGCAAGCTGTTCTCCCTGGAGGTCCCCGAGATCGCCGACGGCTCGGTGGAGATCGTCGCGGTGGCCCGCGAGGCCGGGCACCGCTCGAAGATCGCCGTGCGCTCCCGGGTCGCCGGGCTCAACGCCAAGGGCGCCTGCATCGGGCCGATGGGGCAGCGGGTGCGCAACGTGATGAGCGAGCTGTCCGGCGAGAAGATCGACATCATCGACTTCGACGAGGACCCGGCCCGGTTCGTCGCCAACGCGCTGTCGCCGGCCAAGGTGGTCTCGGTCAGCGTCATCGACGCCACCGCGCGGGCGGCGCGGGTGGTCGTGCCCGATTTCCAGCTGTCGCTGGCCATCGGCAAGGAGGGGCAGAACGCCCGGTTGGCCGCCCGGCTGACCGGCTGGCGGATCGATATCCGCAGCGACGATGCCGCCGCGGACGAGGCTGCCGATCGCGGCGGCGCGCCCGGAGCCGGACAGTAGAGGGCGCACCCCGGGTTGGTACTGAGCAGTGCCGCGGTGACGGTAGACTGTGCCGTGATCCAACGCGAGATTCCGGTCACCGAAAACCGGCATCGACGTACCGAAGGACCGGTGCGGACATGCATCGGTTGCCGGAAGCGAGAGTTGGCCGTCGATCTCCTCCGAATGGTGGCGGTGTCGTACGGGAACGGACAATCGGCCGTGACCGTTGACGCAGCAGGTAACCTCCCGGGGCGGGGTGCGTGGTTGCACCCCGATGATCGGTGCCTCGAGGCAGCGATTCGACGGCGAGCTTTTGCGCGAGCGTTGCGCATCACCGGTTCACCGGACCCCACCGCGGTGGTCGAGTACCTCTCGGCCGCCACGGCCCATGAAGAACAGGTAGCGAAGAACATGAGCACACCGTGAAGTCCCGACGATGACCATGCGTCGTAGCTAAACCCGAGGCGCGGCCTACCACCGCTGACGCCTCTTGAGTAGGAGATTCAGTGGCAGCACCCGGTAAGGCTCGCGTACACGAGTTAGCGAAGGAACTCGGTGTCAGTAGCAAGGAAGTTCTCGCCCGCCTGAGTGAGCAGGGCGAATTCGTCAAGTCGGCGTCCTCGACGGTCGAAGCTCCCGTCGCACGGCGCCTTCGTGAATCGTTTGGCGGCGGCAAGTCGAGCGCCCCGGCGAAGCCGGCTCCGGCCAGGGCCGCCGGCAACGGCGCCCCCACCCCGGCCCCGGCGGCTGGCGGCGGCTCCGTCGTGACCGCCCCGCCGGTTCCCGGTCCCCGGCCGTCCGCCCCGGTCCCGGCCGCGCCGCCGGCCCCGGCCCCGGCGCCCACCCCGGCCCCGGCTCCGGCCGCTCCCGCAGCATCGGCGGCTCCCGCCCCGGCTTCAGCTCCCTCGGCCCCCGCGGCTCCCGCGCCGTCGCAGCCGGGCCCCACGCCCGGACCGCGTCCCGGGCCCGCCGCCCCCAAGCCCGGCATGCCCCGGCCGCCGCGGGTCGGGAACAACCCGTTCTCCAGCGCGCAGCCGGTCGAGCGGCCGGCCCCGCGCCCGCAGGGGCCCCGTCCCGGCCCCGGCGCCGGCGGTCCCCGTCCCGGTGCGCCGCGGCCCGGTGGTGCCACACCCGGCAACATGCCGCCGCGTCCGCCGGGCGCGCGTCCCGGTGCGCCCGGTCGCCCCGGTGCCCCGCGGCCCGGTGGCGGACCTCGCCCCGGTCCCGGTGGCGGTGGTCGTCCCGGTGGCGGCGGCGGCGGTAACTACCGCACCGGTGGTCCCGGTGGCGGCGGTGCCGGTGGCGGCGCCGCGGCAGGTGGGTTCCGTGGTCGTCCCGGCGGTGGAGGCCCCGGTGGTGGCGGCGGTGGCCGCCCCGGTCAGCGCGGTGGCGCGGCCGGTGCGTTCGGTCGTCCCGGTGGCGCGCCCCGTCGTGGCCGCAAGTCGAAGCGGGCGAAACGCGCCGAATACGAGAACATGCAGGCCCCGGTCGTCGGTGGCGTGCGGTTGCCGCACGGCAACGGCGAGACCATCCGGCTGGCCCGCGGCGCGTCGCTGAGCGATTTCGCCGAGAAGATCGACGCCAACCCGGCGGCCCTGGTGCAGGCGCTGTTCAACCTCGGTGAGATGGTCACCGCCACCCAGTCGGTGGGTGACGAGACCCTCGAACTGCTGGGCAGCGAGATGAACTTCAACGTTCAGGTCGTCTCGCCCGAGGACGAGGACCGCGAGCTGCTGGAGTCCTTCGACCTGAGCTACGGCGAGGACGAGGGCGGCGAAGACGATCTCGAGATCCGTCCGCCGGTCGTCACCGTCATGGGCCACGTCGACCACGGCAAGACCCGCCTGCTGGACACCATCCGCAAGGCCAGCGTCCGGGAGGGCGAGGCCGGTGGTATCACCCAGCACATCGGTGCCTACCAGGTCAGCGTCGAGCACGACGGTGTCGAGCGCCTGATCACGTTCATCGACACCCCGGGTCACGAGGCGTTCACCGCTATGCGTGCCCGCGGTGCCAAGGCCACCGACATCGCGATCCTGGTGGTCGCCGCCGACGACGGTGTGATGCCGCAGACGGTGGAGGCCATCAACCACGCCCAGGCGGCGGATGTACCGATCGTGGTCGCGGTCAACAAGATCGACAAGGAAGGCGCCGACCCGGCCAAAATCCGGGCCCAGCTGACCGAATACAACCTGGTGGCCGAGGACTACGGCGGCGACACCATGTTCGTCGACATCTCGGCGAAGAACGGCACCAACATCAAGGCGCTGGAAGAAGCGGTCCTGCTGACCGCCGACGCGGCGCTGGACCTGCGCGCCAACCCCGACATGGAAGCCCAGGGCGTGGCGATCGAGGCGCACCTGGACCGCGGTCGCGGTCCGGTGGCCACCGTGCTCATCCAGCGCGGCACCCTGCGCGTCGGCGACTCGGTGGTGGCCGGCGACGCCTACGGGCGAGTGCGCCGGATGGTCGACGAGCACGGCGAGGACGTCGAAGAGGCGTACCCGTCGCGTCCGGTCCAGGTCATCGGCTTCACGTCGGTGCCGGGTGCCGGTGACAACTTCCTGGTTGTCGACGAGGACCGCATTGCCCGTCAGATCGCCGACCGGCGCAGCGCGCGCAAGCGCAACGCGCTGGCCGCCCGGGCGCGCAAGCGGATCAGCCTGGAGGACCTGGAGTCGGCGCTGAAGGAAACCAGCCAGCTGAACCTGATCCTCAAGGGCGACAACGCCGGTACGGTCGAAGCCCTCGAGGAGGCCCTGCTGGGCATCCAGGTCGACGACGAGGTGGAGCTGCGGGTCATCGACCGCGGTGTCGGTGGCATCACCGAGACCAACGTCAACCTGGCGTCGGCCTCGGATGCGATCATCATCGGCTTCAACGTCCGTGCCGAGGGCAAGGCCACCGAGCTGGCCAACCGCGAGGGTGTCGAGGTCCGCTACTACTCGGTGATCTACCAGGCGATCGACGAGATCGAGAAGGCCCTCAAGGGCATGCTCAAGCCGATCTACGAGGAGAAGGAGCTCGGCCGCGCCGAGATCCGGGCGATCTTCCGGTCGTCGAAGGTCGGCAACATCGCCGGCTGCCTCGTCCAGTCGGGCATCATGCGGCGCAACGCCAAGGCGCGGTTGCTGCGTGACAACGTCGTCGTCGCCGAGAACCTCACGGTCTCCTCGCTCAAGCGCGAGAAGGACGACGCCACCGAGGTGCGCGAGGGTTACGAATGCGGTCTGACGCTGACGTACTCCGACATCAAGGAAGGCGACATCATCGAGACCTACGAGCTGGTCGAGAAGGCGCGGGTCTGATGAGCGAAGCGAAGAAGACCGAAGGCCGGAGTTAAGGTGGCCGACCCTGCCCGGGCGAAGCGGCTGTCCAAGCGCATCGCCACCATCGTCGCCTCCGCGATCGAGTACGAGATCAAGGATCCGCCGCTGGCGTTCGTGACGGTCACCGACACCAAGGTGACCGGTGACCTTCACGACGCCACCGTGTTCTACACGGTGCGCGGTAGCACCCTCGACGAGGAGCCGGACTATGCGGCCGCGGCTGCCGCGCTCGAACGTGCCAAGGGCACGCTGCGCAGCAAGGTGGGCGCCGGTACCGGTGTGCGGTTCACTCCGACGCTGTCGTTCGTGTTGGACAAGGTGCCCGACACCGCGCTGAAGATGGAGGAGCTGCTGGCCCGGGCTCGTGCCGCCGACGCCGATGTCGCCCGGATTCGAGCTGGTGCGACTCCTGCAGGAGACGCGCAGCCCTACCGTGTGGTAGGAGAAGAGGGGGAACTGCGGGGGGCAGAGGACGCACAGGACACCGGTGACGACGATCGACTCGACGACTGAGATCACTCGCCTCGGCAGGCGGGTGGACGCCCATGGCGCGGTGGAGGTACTGGCCGCCGCCCGGTCGGTCGCGGTGATCTGTCACGTGCATCCCGATGCCGACAGTGTCGGTGCCGGTCTGGCGCTGGCGCTGATCCTCGACCGGGCGGGTACCGAGGTCGAGGTGAGCTTCGCGACGCCGTCGACGTTGCCGGAGTCGCTGCAGATGCTTCCCGGCGGTCATCTGATGGTGGCCCCGGCGGACATGCGCCGCGATACAGATCTGGTGGTGACCGTCGATGCCCCGAGCCTCAACCGGCTCGGCGGCCTGGCTGCGCTGGTCGACGGCGACCGCGAGGTGCTGGTCATCGACCACCACAAGTCCAACACCCTGTTCGGCAGCGCCAATTTCGTTGACCCGAAGGCGGATTCGACCACCATGCTGGTTGCCGAGCTGCTGGACGCCTGGGATAAGACGATCGACCGGGACGTGGCGTCTTGCCTGTATGCCGGGTTGACCATCGACACCGGATCGTTCCGGTGGGCTACTCCGCGGGCACTGCGCCTGGCGGCGCGGCTCGTCGAGCTGGGTGTCGACAACGCGGCGATCAGCCGCGAGCTGTTCGACACCCATCCCTTCGTCTGGCTGCCGCTGCTGTCGCGGGTGCTGTCGACGGCCCGGCTGGTGCCGGCCGCGGCCGCCGGTGACGGTCTGGTGTACGTCGTGGTCACTCATGATGATTGGCTGACCAACCGCTCCGAGGAGATCGAGAGCATCGTCGATATCGTCCGGACCGCGCACGAGGCCGAGGTGGCCGCGGTGTTCAAGGAGATCGAGCCGCAGCACTGGTCGGTGTCGATGCGTGCCAAGAGCTTCGACCTGACCACGGTTGCCGGCACCTTCGGCGGCGGTGGGCACCGGCTGGCCGCCGGCTACTCGACCGCTGGCCCGATCGACGATGTGGTGGCGCAGTTGACCGCCGCACTCGGCTGACCAGGCCGTCGCCCGCAATCGAATTTCACCTTTGGTAGGGATCTACTCGCACTTCGAGTGCAAAAAGTGAAACTCGATCTCGATGATGACGGTGGTCTGAAGTGACTGACGCAGACGCGGCGTCCCCGCGGCGGATCGCGGCGCTGGCCCTGCCGGCCCTCGGCGTGCTGGCAGCCGAACCCCTCTACCTGTTGTTCGACATCGCGGTCGTCGGCCGGCTGGGTGCGCTGGCGTTGGCCGGGCTGGCGATCGGCGGGCTGATCCTGTCGGTGGTCAGCGCGCAGCTCACCTTCCTGTCCTATGGCACCACCGCCCGCTCGGCGCGTTTCTACGGCGCGGGCAACCGGGCCGCCGCCGTCGGTGAGGGGGTGCAGGCCACCTGGCTGGCGTTCGCGATGGGCGCGGTGATCGTCGTCGGCGTCGAACTGGCTGCGGAACCGCTGGTTTCGGCCCTTGCCGGCAGCAAGTCGGCCGGCGGGGATATCGCGGCAACCGCGCTGCCCTGGGTGCACATCGCGATCTTCGGCGTGCCCGCGATCCTGGTGTCGGCAGCCGGTAACGGGTGGATGCGCGGCGTGCAGGACACCATGCGGCCGCTGCGCTACGTCCTGGTCGGCTTCGGTACCTCGGCGGTGCTGTGTCCGCTGCTGGTGTACGGCTGGCTCGGGCTGCCACGGCTGGAGCTGGCCGGCTCGGCGGTGGCCAACCTGGTGGGGCAGTGGCTGGCCGCGGTGTTGTTCGCCGGCGCCCTGCTCGCCGAGAAGGTGCCGCTGCGGGTGGACGTCGCCGTGCTGCGCGCGCAGGTGGTGATGGGCCGCGATCTGGTGGTGCGCACCCTGGCGTTCCAGGCCTGCTTCGTCTCGGCCGCCGCGGTGGCCGCCCGGTTCGGCGCGGCCGCCGTCGCCGCCCACCAGGTAGTGCTGCAGCTGTGGAATTTCCTTGCGCTGGTTCTGGATTCGTTGGCGATCGCGGCACAGTCGTTGGTCGGTGCGGCCCTCGGTGCTGGCCACACCGAGCACGCCAAGTCGGTGGCGTTGCGGGTGACGGTGTTCTCGACGGTCGCGGCGGCGGCGCTGGCGACCGTCTTCGCCGCCGGGTCCTCGGCGCTGCCCGCGTTGTTCACCGACGACCGCTCTGTCCTGGACGCGGTGGGGGTGCCGTGGTGGTTTATGGTCGCCCAGTTGCCGATCGCCGGTGTGGTGTTCGCTCTCGACGGTGTACTGCTGGGCGCCGGTGATGCCGCGTTCATGCGCAGCGCCACCCTGATCAGTGCGCTGGTCGGGTTCCTGCCGCTGATCTGGCTGTCACTGGCGTTCGGCTGGGGGCTGCTCGGCATCTGGGCCGGCCTCAGCGCCTTCATGGTGCTGCGGTTGGTGTTCGTGGGCTGGCGGGCGTTCTCGGGGCGCTGGCTGGTGACGGGCACCCGCTGACGCCACGGATGTGGGCACTAGCGAAGTGACCAGCTGTCGACGACGGTGTCAATTTTTGCTGACTGCGCAGCGAGCGGGCTGATGATGCGCTACTAATGGACGTTGCTGATGCAGCTCGTGGATTCGGGGGAGCTATGGGTTCGAATGGGTTTGGCCTACGTGTTGGATCCGCAGCGTTTGCGATGGGGCTGGGGTTGGCGGTCGCCAGCAACCCCGCTGTAGCGGTAGCTGACCCCTCCGACCAGGGATCTACGTCGCAGCCGTCGAATTCGTCAAACTCGAGCGAAACAGCCGGCGGGTCCACCGCCCCGGGGGCGGCTCCCCGTTCGGTCGGTACGTCGCGGCGATCCGCGCAGGCACATCCCGGCAGTGCGACCGGTGGTCCGAAGAAAGCCACCAGCACGGTATCGGGCGCACGCTCGGGCTCGGCTGCGGCGAGCCGTGCCGAGACCGCGACCGGCGAGCCCGCGGCCGGCACGGCCGTGCAACCGGCGACACAGCCCCGGCATCCCGCCTCCGACACCGCCACCGCCGCCGAGCCGGACGCCGGACCGGACTCCCTCCCCGGTGGCGTCGCCGCTGCTGCCTCCGCCGCACCGGCGGTGTCGGTGAGCCGCGTCGTGGCACCGGTCCGGCAGGCTGCGGCCGCTGCGCTGCGCCCCACCGACCTCCTGTCCGGTTTCCTCTCGGCCCTCGGGCTCGCCCCTGTCGGCACGGGCACCGGCCAGCCGCCTGCCCCGTTCCAGCTACTGGCCGGCGCGCTGGCCCTGATCCGGCGGGAGATCGAGAACGTCGTCAACCAGATCGCGGCGTTGATCCATCCAGCGACCACCACCAGCCTGTCGGCCGGCACGTCGGCCGCAACCGGGACGACGACGAGCATCACCTGGGCCTGGGGCAGCAACCCGGTGCTCGCATTCAATCCGGCCACCGACAAACTCGACTTCGGCTGGATGCAGACCAACCAGTTCACCGTCGCCGAGAAGTCGGGATCGGTGGTGATCGGAGTCGTCGACAACAACCACACCTACACCCTGCAGGGCGTCACCCTGGGCCAGCTGCAGATGAGCAATATCGTGGCCAAGGATGCCGGCACCCTGGCCACCTGGCAGTCGCTGATCAACGGCGCCCAGACCGCGCTGCCCAGCATCTCGGTCGCCGATACCAGCGTGACCGAAGGCAACACCGGCACCGCTAAAGCCGTGTTCACCCTCACCCTGTCCAAGGCGTCCACCAAGGCGGTGACGGTCAACTACGCCACCGCGAACGGTACCGCCACGGCGACACAGGATTACCTCAGTGCTTCGGGCACTGTCACGTTCGCGCCGGGCGTGGTCTCTCAGGTGGTCACCGTCGGCGTGCTCGGCGATACCACCTACGAGCCCGACGAGACGTTCACCCTCGCGCTGTCGAACCCGTCCGGCGCCACGATTGCACGCGCCACCGCGACGGGAACCATCAAGAACGACGACGCCGCTCCGGTCACACCACCGACGGTGTCGATCGCCGATGCCACCCAGCCCGAGGGCAACAGTGGCACCTCCACCATGGCGTTCACCGTGACGTTGTCCAAGCCGTCGACGACGCCGGTCACCCTGAACTACGCGACGTCCAACGGCACTGCGACAGCCGGCCAGGACTACGTCGCCACCTCTGGCACCATCACATTCGCACCCGGCGTGGTGTCACAGGTGATCACCGTCGGGGTTCTCGGCGACACCGCCGCCGAGCCCAGCGAGACTGTGACGGTGACGCTGTCCAACGCATCTGGCGCCACGATCAGCCGAGCCTCGGCAACCGGCACCATCACCGACGATGACACGGCGGCACCGCCCAGCAGCACCGCCAAGTGGGGCACGAGCTTCTTCGCTCCCTACGTCGACATGGGGGCGTGGCCGGTGCCGAATCTCTTGGCGCTGTCCAAGACCTTCGGCACGTCGTTGATGACGCTGGGCTTCATGCAGGCTGACCAGAACGGCACCCTGGCCTGGGCGGGATTGGCTGCGCTGGAACCGAATTCGACCAACGATCAGGCGGTGGCGATCAACACCTCGATCGCCACCTTCAAGGCGGCCGGCGGTGATGTGATGGTCTCGTTCGGCGGAGCCTCGGGCACCAGCATCGCGCAGGCCTACGCGGCCAAAGGAAAGAGTGCCCAGGACCTGGCCAACGCCTACGCCGCGGTGGTCGACACCTATGGTCTGACCCACATCGATTTCGACATCGAGGGCGCTGCGGTGGCCGACCGGGCATCGATCGCGCTCAACAGCCAAGCGCTGGCACTGCTGCAGAAGGCCAAGCCCGAGCTGCACATCTGGTACACGCTGCCGGTGCTGCCCACCGGACTGACCGCAGACGGTCTCAACGTGGTGGACGCAGCGGTCAAGGCCGGGGTCACGCTGGACGGCGTCAACGTGATGGCGATGGATTACGGCGAGTCCGCCGCACCGACCAGCGGGTCGAATGCAAAGACCATGGGCGCGTATGCGATTCAGTCCGCGCAGTCGACCTACACCCAGCTGTCGGCCTTGTACGGCAAGTACTCGAAGACGTTCGCCTGGAGCCAGATCGGTGTCACGCCGATGCTCGGTGTCAACGACATCGTCACCGAGGTGTTCACGGTGGCCGATGCGCAGGCGCTGGAGGACTTCGCGCGCGCCAAGGGAATCGGCATGCTGTCGATGTGGCAGGTGCTGCGCGACACGCCGGGAACGCTCGGGCAAGCCTCGGTCAGTGCGTCGGGGTTGAGCGATCCGGCAGGCAGCTTCAGCGCGGTGTTCAACGACTACGGAACGATCAATGTCGTCAACTACGGCTCGAGCACCGGAAGCGCCGGTGGCACTGGAAGCACCGGTGGCACCGGCACGCCGGTGACCGGGGGCTCCACGACGACGATCACCTGGGGCTGGGGATCCAATCCGGTCATCGCGTTCAACCCCGCCACCGACAGGCTGGACTTCGTCTGGATGCAGCCGACCGAGTTCGAGGTGACCGAGCAGTCCGGATCGGTGGTGATCTCGGTGGTCGGCAACAACCACACCTACACCCTGCAGGGGGTGACCCTGCGTCAACTCCAGATCGGCAACATCGCCGCCAACGACCCTGCCACCCTGGCGAAGTGGCAGAGCATCCTAGCCGCGGCGAAAGCCGTGTAGCGGTCGGTCAGTTGACCTGGGCGCGGCCCCGTTCGATCACCGAGGCCCGGCTGGCCGCGATGTCGTCACCGCTCGTCGAGGCCATCCATGCCTTCGCCGACATCGCCTCGATCCACAGCCCGGAGTTCGTCTGGTCCTCGTCGATGCGGTGGTAGGACGCCAGCAGCGCACGAACCGCCTTCTGGTTGTTGCCGGCGATGGTCGCGGCTACCGATCGCGCGGTCGCGAGCAATTCGGCATGCGGCACCACCTGCGTCACCAGCCCGGCCCGCAGCGCCTCCTGTGCCGACAGGTAGTCACCGGTCAGGCTCATCCGCCGGGCCAGCCCGACACCGACCTTCTGCGGCAGGCGCACGGACAGTCCCCAGGTTGGCATCAGTCCGACCCGGGCGTGGGTGTCGGCGAACCGGGCCTGCTCGGAGGCGATCAAAATGTCGCAGTAGAGCGCCAATTCGAGCCCGCCGGTCACGGCGGCGCCGTTGATGGCGCCGATCACCGGTTTGGTCATCGGCGGCCACTTCGGGGAGATGTCGGGCAGCTCGGTGGTGTCGCCGAGCTCCTTGAGATCCAGACCGGCGCAGAACACCGGGTCGGCCCCGGTGAAGATCACGACGTCGACGTCGTCGTCGACCTCGGCGGCCGCCAGTGCCGCGAACAACTGGGTGCGCAACGCCGAGGAGAGCGCGTTACGCGCACCCGGCCGGTTGAGGGTGATCGTGCGAATCCGGTCGGTGGTGTCGATGAGCAGAATGTCGTCGCTGGTCATAGCGACACCGTATCGGCAGCACTCCGGCGGCACGGGAAAGGGCCTGGCTCGGGGGGACGGCCAGGCCCTCTATCCCCGATCCGGTGGGAGGGGACCACTGGGGACATGGCCGACGATAGCCACGCTAGTTAAGCGTCAGCTTTGAGAAACGCCGAGCTCAGTCGCCGGAGGTGCGGGCTGAACCGCCGGTGGACGACCGGGTCGAGGTCTTGGTACGGCTCGAGGAGTTGGTGGAGGGATCCGCGGTCACGCTCGACGACGGCGGCACCGGCGTGGACGTCGGCGGGAACGGGAAGAAAGGCAGGCCCGCGGCCGGCAGCGGCAGGTTCAGCACCGGCAGCCCGGACCCGGGCAGCACCGGCTGCGGTGACGGGAAGCTTTGGCGGCCGCCGCCACCGCCGACCGCCACCCGCCCCGGCCCGGCGGTCACGCAACCGGGCTGACCGATGCACGGGGCGTACTTCGGCGACGGTGTCTGGCGGGTACCTTCGGCGATCTGGCTGCGCAGTTCCGGCACCGCCACCTGCACCGCTTCGTTGGGAGTCTTTGCCGGCCTTGAGGATTCGGCAGGCGCTGCTGGTGCCGGCGCCGGGCACGTGTCGATCTTGGCCTGCAGCCGGGTCTGCAGCGTCGAGACGCCACCTGCGGCGTCGCTGTGCACGGCGACGTTTTGCACACCGGTCGCGGGTTGTACCGAGCAGTCGTGCACCTCGACGACGCCGCCGTAGACCGGGGCGCCGTTGAAGGTGGGGTAGTACCAGGCCAGCCACATGGGTTTGGCTGAGACGGCTTTGCCGGCGTCGATGACGGCGGTCAGCTCCTGCTCGGCGGTCGCCGGATCGTGCGTCATGACCTCCATGGCACGCACGGCACCGGCGTCGATCCGCATGCCGAACACGTCGACGGGCACCTGATTGACCAGCTGCGCCACTGCGGCCTGCTGGTCGGCGGCGAACGGGAAGGTGACCACCAGCCGAGGGTTCTGCCGCGACGGGGCGGCCGGTGTCACCGACATCGTCACACCGGTCTGGCCTGCGGTCTGCCGGACGACGTCGAGCAGGGCGGCACCGGGACCGCGGCCCTGCTCGATGGAGAGCTGGTTGGCCGACCCGTCCTCACTGCGGAACCAGTCGATGCGCCCGTCGCTGCCCGCGGCGAGCGTACGCAGCTGCTGGGCGTCGTCGGCGACCTGGCTCGGGTCGAAGTGGGCCTGGCGCCGCAGTGTCACCGGCCGGTTCGGCGTCACCCAGAACTCGACGTTCTGGGTGTAGTTGGAGATCAGGCCGATGCGGTTGGTGTCGATACGGTCGGCGATATCGACCAGTTGCTGGCGGGTGGCGGCGGGAACATCGACGGCGATGTTGAAGATGACGCCCTCGGCGTAGCTTTCCTCGTGGTACACCCAGGCATCGCTGACCCCCGGCATGGACAGCAGGGCGGCCTGCAGGTCATTGGCGACCTGGGTGAGGCTGCCCGGCGCGCCGCAGCCCGGCGCCACCGCGGTGACACCGGCGAGCAGCGCGACAGCCGACACCACGCGGATTCCGCGTCGCTGTCGGGGGCCCACCCGTGCCGGATCCACAGATCTGCGCCTCCAGCCTCGTAGAAAAGACAGTCGGCGATAAATCTACACGTGCGACAGATAAAAAGGGCGAACAAAAGGCGAACGTTGCCGCCATTGAGCAGGACTGATCCCTGAAACCCCAGGACAGCCGTCTCGGTCAGGACCGGGCGGAGTCCAACTCCGGCAGTGCGGCGGCGGTCAGCACCCACTGGCCGATGATCGTGGCGGTCAGGATCTCGGTGCTGGTCTTGCTGCCGGCGAGCCCGGCCGGGGTGGTGGCCGACCGGCACAGCTGCCTGACCTCGTCGGCGATCTCGGTGATCATGGGTGCGATCTCAGCCAGTCGGCGGCTCTGGGCCAGCGATGTGCCCAGCAGCGCGCAGGCGAAGCGCACCTCGTCGTCGCAGGGCCGGCCGTCGAGCAGGCCGGATGTCGACCCCGACCAGTTGGACAGCACGATCTCGCGGGCCCGCTCCAGAGCCGCCTGGTACAGCGGGGCCTTGCCGGCGAAGTAGTGGTGCACCGCCGGACGGGTGACGTCGACCAGGTCGGCGACCTCTTTGAGGGTGGCCGCGTCATAACCGCGGGCGGCAAAGACCTGGATACCGGCCGAGACGATCATCTGACGGCGTGCGTCGCTGTTCGAGCCGCGGGGGCGGCCGACCCGGCGGGTGCCCACCGGCGGCACCGGCCGCAGGGTGCGCTCGGTAGGGCGGTGCTGCGGTGTATACGGTGCGTCGGCCAGAGCCAGCCTGGAAGCCATGGGGTCACGGTAAGACGCGAACGTGTGAGCCAGATGTGTACGGCCTAGCAATCGAATCAGAGGCATCCTGGAGTGATGTGCCGGAACATCACCGAACTGCGCGGCCTGGAGCCGGCGGCCACCGCCGAGGAGATCACCGCGACTGCTCGCCAGTATGTGCGCAAGGTCAGCGGTATCAGCAGGCCGACCGACGTGGTGTCGGAGGCCTTCGAGGCCGCGGTTGCCGATGTCGCGGCGGCCACTACCCGACTGCTCGCCGACCTGCCGCCGCGGCGCCAGCCGCCCAAGACCATCCCGCCGCTGCGCCGTCCCGAGGTCCGGGCCCGGATGGCGGCCCGATGACCTCGGCTCTCAAAGAGTGGAGTGCTGCGGTGCACGCGCTGCTCGACGGCAGGCAGACGGTGCTGCTGCGCAAGGGCGGTATCGGCGAGAAGCGCTTCGAGGTTGCCGCCCAGGAGTTCCTGCTGTTCCCGACGGTCGCGCACAGCCATGCCGAGCGGGTTCGCCCGCAGCATCGCGACTTGCTGGACGTGGCTGCGCCGGACAGCACCGAAGATCTGGTCGTGGTTCGTGCGGCCGCCAAAGTCGTTGCCGCCGTGGCTGTTATGCGGGACGCCGGCCTCGGTGACATCGAAGACCTGCATATCTGGACTGCGGAATCGGTGCGCGCGGATCGGCTGGACTTCCGGCCCAAGCACCGGCTGACGGTCTTGGTGGTCCAGGCGTGTGCGCTCGTCGAGCCGATCCGGCTGGCCCGTGAACCGCAGTACGGCGGGTGCACCAGTTGGGTGCAATTACCGGCCAGCGGTCAGCTGGCCGAGCCCGTCCACGACGCCGATGAGCTAGCCGCGGTCGCGGCGCGGGTTCGTGCCGCCGTCGGCTGAGGGCGGCACATCCGAGGCAGGCAGGATCAGCCTGGACACGCCGCCGGCACCGTGATGGACGGTGTGCACCGAGGCGACCATCCGCTGACCGCTGATGGCCGGCTCGCCGGTGCCCAGGTTGCGGGCGTAGCGGGGATGTGAGCCGCCGGCGACGAGCACCCGGATGCGGGTGCCTGCCGCGAAGCGATGGGCGATCGCGTCGAGTTCGATACGGATCGGGCCGTCGGGGTTGGCGGTGAACCGACGGTAGCCGTCGCTGACATTGCGGGACCGGCCGCGCGCGTCGACCTCGCTGATCCGCACGAACAGGTCGAAGTGCGCGATATCGGACTCGTGGGCCAATTCGATCACCGGATTGCCACACACATACAGATCGGAATCCAGCGGCCCACTGGTGAAGCTCAGGACGTCACCACGCTGAGCCAGGGCGGTGTCGTCCCGGTAACCGCTCGTGCGGGCCAGCAGCCGCCCACCGAGCGTCGGAGTCGGATCGGCCGGGTCATAGCGAAACGTCGACGGAGTGCCGTCCCCGGGCGGGGGTGCGGCGGCCAGCCGGCCCGCCGGCTGCAGGTACATCACGCCCTCGCCGGTGGCCGGTGGCCAGTCCGGCAGATCCACCCAGCCGTGGTGGTCGACGTAGATCCGCACCCGGCCGGGCCGTTGTCGCGTCGGTGTCTTGGCCAGGTGGGCACCCAGCCAGGTCAGGGTCTCGTTGGCCGCCTGCCCGGCCGCCTTGGTGACCATGTCCGAATGGGTCCACGGCCCGATCGTCAGCGCCACGTCCACATCGCGGGCGCGCAGGTGCCGGTACTGGTGAATGGTCTGCTCGAGGAACAGGTCCTGCCAGCCGGTGAGCAACAGCACAGGCACCTCGCAGCGATCCAGCGCGGTCGTCATCCGCATGGTCTCCCAGAACGGGTCGTCCACCTCGGGGTGCTCGATCCACGACTCGTACCACGGTGAGCCCGCGCCCAGGAACTCCCGGCCGGCCCCGCCCAACGGCAGGCCGAGCACACCGCGTTCCAGCCGGCGCCCGGCGATCACCTGGTAGGCCAGCCGCTGCAGTGGTGGCGCCTCCTGGTGCGCCACCATGTCCGACCAGCCGAGGAAATCGTTGAGGGAGAACGAGCCGGTGCCCCAGGACGAGGCGTGGAAATCGTGCGGGCCGACGGTGATCACCGCCGCGGCCAGTTCGGGCGGCGGGTCGGCCAGCAGCGCCCATTGGGTATAGCCCAAATAGGACAACCCGATGGTCGCGAAAGAGCCTGTGAACCAGTCCTGTTCGCGTAGCCACACCACGGTGTCGGCGGCGTCGGGAGCCTCGTGCACCATCGGCACGAACTGGCCGCCGGAGCCGAAGGTGCCCCGCACGCTCTGCAACAGCACGTGGTAGCCGCGGGCGGCATACAGCTGTGCGTAGATCAGCGAGAACGGGAAGGAACGGCCGTAGGGCCCGCGCACCAGAATGGTGCCCCGCGGGGCGGTGGTCAGCGGGGCGTAGCGGGTGGCCCGCAGCGTCACGCCGTCGCGCATCGGGATCCCGACCCCGCGGTGCACGACGTAGTCGGTGCTGGGCGGTGGCAACTTCAGCGCCCGCCCGACGGCCCGGTCGGCGAACTGGCGGACTCGGGTGCGGGCCGGCCGGAAGTTGGCGCGGGCGACGGGGTTGGTCACGGTGTCAAGAATAGGGAGCGCCCGGCCACGGCCGTCTGCCGCTGCGCCCAGTAGGCTGGACTGTCGTGGCTCCCACACTCTGGGCGATCAGTGACCTGCACACGGGTCACACCGGCAACAAGCCGGTCACCGAATCGCTGTACCCGTCGTCACCGGATGACTGGCTGATCGTCGCCGGTGACGTCGCCGAGCGCACCGACGAGATCCGGTGGTCGCTGGACTTGCTGCGCCGCCGGTTCGCCAAGGTGATCTGGGTGCCGGGTAACCACGAGTTGTGGACCACCGGCAAGGACCCGATGCAGATCTTCGGCCGGGCCCGCTACGACTACCTGGTCAACATGTGCGACGAGATGGGTGTCGTCACACCCGAGCACCCGTTCCCGGTCTGGACCGAACAGGGCGGCCCGGCGACCATCGTGCCGATGTTCCTGCTCTACGACTACACATTCCTGCCGGCCGGTGCGACCACCAAGGCCGAGGGACTGGCGATCGCCAAGGCCGCCAACATCGTGGCTACCGACGAGTTCCTGTTGTCCAGCGAGCCGTACGCGACCCGCGACGCATGGTGCCGGGATCGGTTGTCCTACACCAGGAAACGCCTGGAAGATCTGGACTGGATGACGCCGACGGTGCTGGTGAACCATTTCCCGATGCGCCGCGAACCGTGTGACGTGATGTTCTATCCGGAGTTCTCGCTGTGGTGTGGCACCGTCGAGACCGCCGACTGGCACACCCGGTACAACGCGGTCTGCTCGGTATACGGCCATCTGCACATTCCCCGCACCACCTGGTACGACGGGGTGCGCTTCGAGGAGGTCTCGGTGGGATACCCACGAGAGTGGCGGCGCCGCAAGCCCTATCGATGGATGCGCCAGATCCTGCCCGACCCGCAATACGCGCCCGGCTACCTCAACGACTTCGGCGGACACTTCGTCATCACCCAGGAGATGAAGGAGCAGTCCGAGAAGTTCCGGGACCGGCTGCGTAGCCGTCGCGGATGAGCGAGCTCATGCGGGCGGTACTGCCCGAGATCACCGGCCTGGTCTACGCGGAACTGTACGACGATCCACCCGACCTTGCGCCGCTTCCCGAGGAAGAGCCCCTGATCGCCAAGTCGGTGGACAAGCGGCGCAACGAGTTCGTCACGGTGCGCCACTGCGCCCGGATGGCCTTGGCGGAACTTGGCCTACCACCGGTTCCGATCCTCAAGGGGGACAAGGGCGAGCCCTGCTGGCCCGACGGAGTGGTCGGCAGTCTCACCCACACCCAGGGCTACCGCGGGGCCGTCGTCGGCCGCAGCGAGTCGGTGCGATCGGTGGGCATCGACGCCGAACCGCACGGAGTGCTGCCCGACGGGGTGCTCAACGCCATCAGCCTGCCGGCCGAACGCTACGAGATCGCCACGCTGCCCGGCGGGCTGCATTGGGACCGGATCCTGTTCTGCGCCAAGGAAGCCACCTACAAGGCCTGGTTCCCGCTGACCCAGCGATGGCTGGGGTTCGAGGACGCCCACATCACCTTCGACGTCGACGCCACCGGCCTGCGGGGCCGCTTCGTGTCGCGGATCCTCATCGACCCGGCCGCCCGGTCCGGCCCGCCGTTGAGTCAGTTCGAGGGCCGCTGGTCGGTGGGTGGGGGCCTGGCACTGACGGCGATCGTGCTGTGAGCGCGCCCGCCCCAGCACCCGGAATCGTTGTCGTCGACAAACCCGCCGGCATGACGAGCCACGACGTGGTGGGCCGCTGCCGGCGGATATTCGGCACCCGCAAGGTCGGCCACGCCGGCACCCTGGACCCGATGGCCACCGGTGTGCTGGTCATCGGCATCGAGCGGGCCACCAAGATCCTGGGCCTGCTGACGGCCACCTCCAAGACCTACACCGCCACCATCCGGCTGGGCCGGTCCACCAGCACCGATGACGCCGAAGGTGAAGTACTGCAGGATGTTTGCGCCGAACACGTCACCGACGGGCAGATCGAGGCGGGGATCGCGGCGCTGCGCGGCGACATTGCGCAGCGGCCGTCGTCGGTGAGCGCGATCAAGATCGGCGGCAAGCGCGCCTACCAATTGGCCCGCGAAGGCCAAGAGGTCGAGTTGGCGGCACGTCCCGTGCGCATCGACCGGTTTCACACCCTGGACACCCGACGCGACGGTCCGTTCGTCGACCTCGACGTGGAGGTGGACTGTTCCTCGGGAACCTATATCCGCGCGCTGGCCCGCGACCTCGGCGACGGCCTGGGCGTCGGGGGATATCTGACGGCGCTTCGGCGTACCCGGGTCGGCGGGTACGGTCTCGACCACGCCCGCACCCTCGAGGCGCTGGCCGAGGACCCCCAGCTCAGCTACTCCCTCGACGACGCCTGTCTGCTGGCGTTCCCGCGCCGTGATATCACCGCCGAGCAGGCCGACGACGCCGGCCACGGCCGGCCGCTGCCACCGGCGGGTATCGACGGTGTCTACGCCGCGACAGCCCCGGACGGACGGGTGATCGCTCTGCTGCGCGACAAGGGATCTCGCACCACCTCGGTGGTGGTGATCAGGCCCGCCACGCTCTAGAGGAGCCGCGCCGGCTCGGGGGCTGGCCGGTCCAGCGGATGTGTGCGCGGGTGAAGGCCGCCGTCTCGGAGTAGCCGAGCCGCCGGGCGGTCTCCTCGACGGTGAAGCCGGAGTCCAGCAGCTCGGCGGCCAGCGTGGCGCGAACCTCGTCGAGCAGGGCGCGAAAGCTGGTTCCTTCGGCAGTGAGCTTGCGGTGCAGGGTGCGCTCGGTGATGCACAGCCCGCGGGCCACCTCGGCCATCGACGGAATCTGCGCGGAGTTCTGGATGATTCGCGATCGCACCGCCGCGGCGACACCGCGACGGGTCCGCCGCCGGTCGAGCAGTTGCTCGCACTCCCGGATGCAGATGGCCGCGGTCTGGGGGTCGGCCGCGGGCATGGGCTGATCGACGAGGTCGGCGGGGAACACTAGGGCGTTGCGTGGTCCGGTCCTGACGCGGATGGTCAGCGAGCCGGTCTCGACGGTGTCGACCGGCAGCCTCAGATTGGTCAGTTCGACGCGAAACGACATCGGCGGGTGCTGCGACCCGATCAGCATCGGGAACAGTCGCACCGCCATGGCGAAATCCCGCTCGATCAGGAATTGCCGGACGTCGGAGGGGATTTGGGTGTCATCGATCGCGACGACGGCTTCGTTCCCGATGATCTCGGGTGCGGCCAGGCTCAGGTAGGAGGCCGACAGTGCGCTGTAGCGCCAGGCGACGTCGACGGCGTCGCCGAACGTGGGACTCGACATCAGGGCGTAGCCCAGGATCCCGGTGTCGGCCAGGCTGTAGCGCGATCCGGCCTCCATTCCCAATCCGGCCCGATTTCCCAAGCGGGCGATGATGTTTCGGATGATGGCCAGTTCCTGCGTCGGGCTGATCTCCCCGGTCGGGTCGAGCAGGTCGTCGGCGGACAGGCCGGTTCCGGCCAGGCAGATCGCGGCATCGAGTCCGTGCTGTGCGGCCACCTCGACCACATGGCGGCCCGTTGCCGACGGACGCGCGATCTCGAGTCCGGACAGGGCAGCCATGTGTCCGAAAGTATCAAGATGATGTCTGAATCGGGCATTCTTTCGACCGCGGCATGTTCCTAGCCTCATCGGTATGTCGACTGACGTGTTGAGAACGCCGCCCCGTGCCATCGCCGCGGCTGCCCGATCCTCGGTGTCCGATCTGTGGCGGCCCGTCGCCACCGGCGCCTACCGCGACATTCGCCGGCCGCGCGCTCAGGCCGCCTCGCCCGGTTTGCCGCGCACGACCTTCGATCCGACGCTGCCCGACAACATCGCCAACCCCTATCCGGCGCTGGAGCGGATCCGCGAACACCCCGTCGTCGTCAACGAGCGTCTCGGGGTGTGGATGCTCGGCCGCCACGACGACGTGCACGCCGCCGCACGCAACAGCGAAGCGCTGTCGTCACGGGAGGGAATCACCCTGCGCGGCTACAGCCCGAAGGTGGTGTTGCTCGCCGATCCACCGGACCACACCAGGTTGCGCCGGGTGGTGGCACCGGCGTTCACCAAACGAGCGGTCAACCAGTTGGCCTCGGACATCGAAACCCTCGCCGATGAGTCCATTGCGGCGTTGCGCAGTGGCGAGGTCGTGGATCTGGTCGACGCACTCACCGTTCCGATGCCGATCAACGTCATTGCCGCCATCCTCGGTGTGCCGCGTCGGCAGTGGCCGGCCTTCCGCGAGGTGTCCAATCGCTTTGCCCAGGTTTTCGCGCCCCGGTCGTTGTGGGAAGTGACCCGGACCATCGGGTCGAGCCTTCAGGGGTATCTGCAGATGCATGCCCTGATGGAGTCCGAAATGCGGCGCCGGACAACCCATCCGGCTGAGGACCTGCTCACCAGGCTCCAGGCGGGCCGGGCCAACGGCGAGCTCTCCGCGAGCGAGGCTTTCCTGTATTCGGTGATCCTGTTGGTGGCCGGCAACGAGACCACGACCAACCTGCTGGGCATGCTGCTGATGCGGATGGCCCAGGATCAGGACCTGTTCGACGCGCTCAAGGCTGACCGCGAGCTGGTGCCGAACGCGGTCGAGGAGGCCGCCCGATGGGGGTCACCGGTGCAATGGGTGACGCGGGTTGCCACCCGCCCTTATGAGGTGGGTGGGACGGTGATTCCGGCCGGCGGCAGGGTGATGCTGCTGTACGCCTCGGCCAACCGCGACCCGGACAAGTTCCCCGAGCCGGATCGGCTGGACGTCCACCGCGACACCACCGGGCATCTGGCGTTCGGTCACGGCCTGCACTTCTGTCTCGGAGCGCACCTGGCCCGGCTGGAGACGATCACCGCGGTGAACCACCTGCTCGACGCGGTCGACGGACTCGAGGTGGCGGGACCGGTGCGGTGGGGGACCACGCCGTCGCTGCAGGGGCCGGCCACCCTGCCGGTGCGGATCCGGCGTCGACTGTGAAGCCACTGCGAAAAGCCGGCCGCAAAACCGCAATGAGCGCACACTCGGCGCATCGGGCAGCCTAGGAGGCGACGACCCAGATCGCTTGGGCGGCAGGGCTTCCCAACTCGACAGTGCTCAGTTCTCCGTCGGCCGACTGGACCGAGACCGAGATCATGCCGGCGAAGTCGCGCCGTGCGATGACCTGCAGGCGAGAGTCCAGGCTGATGCCGACGGCGTCGAAGTAGCGCAGCATCTCCGGGTCGGCGTCGGAGATCCGCGCCACGGTCGCGATGTCGCCGTCCGAGCACGCCGATAGCTGGCGGGCCGGCGGGGTGGGTACCCGGCCGTCGGCGCCCGGAATCGGGTCGCCATGCGGGTCTCGGGTCGGGTGTCCCAGCTTGGCGTCGATGCGATCGAGCATCATGTCGCTGACCGCGTGCTCGAGGATCTCGGCTTCGTCGTGCACCTCGTCCCAGCCGTAGCCCAGTTCACGCATCAGGAATGTCTCGAGCAGCCGGTGCCGGCGCACCACCGCCAGCGCGGCCGCGCGGCCGCGCTCGGTGAGCGTCACGGCGCCGTACTTCTCGTGATGCACCAGGCCCTGATCGGCCAGCCGGCGGATCGATTCCGAGGCGGTGCTGGCCGACACGCCGAGCCGTTCGGCGAGCAGCTTGGTGCTCACCTTCTCGTGCGACCACTCCTGGGCGGTCCAGATGACCTTGAGGTAGTCCTGGGCGACCATGGTCAGGTCACGCACCCCGATGTTGGGGTTCTGGTCAGGACTCACACCCGAAAGTTTAGGCATTCATTACCTGATCTGGGGATCTAGCGCTCCGGTCGGCGACCATGGGTCGTAGGCTTGGCCACGTGGAGCGGTGGCGGGGACAGGAAGACATCCCCTCGGACTGGGGCCGGTGCGTACTGACCATCGGGGTGTTCGACGGTGTGCACCGTGGACATGCCGAACTGATCGCCCGCGCGGTCAAGGCCGGCCGGGAGCGCGGTGTGCCGACGGTGCTGATGACGTTCGACCCGCACCCGATGGAAGTGGTCTTTCCCGGAAGCCACCCGGCTCAGCTCACCACGCTGGCGCGGCGCGCCGAGCTGGTCGAGGAACTCGGCATCGACGTCTTCCTGGTGATGCCGTTCACCACCGACTTCATGAAGCTCACCCCGGAGCGCTACGTCCACGAACTGCTGGTCGAGCGGCTGCACGTCGTCGAGGTGCTGGTCGGGGAGAACTTCACCTTCGGCAAGAAGGCCGCGGGCAACGTCGCCGGCCTGCGCAAGGCCGGTGAGCGGTTCGGGTTCGCCGTCGAGGGTATGTCGCTGGTCTCCGAACATCACCGCAGCGAGTCCGTCACCTTCTCGTCGACCTACATCCGCTCCTGTGTCGACGCCGGCGACGTGGTGGCCGCGGCCGAGGCGCTAGGCCGCCCGCACCGCGTGGAAGGTGTGGTGGTCCGCGGTGACGGCCGGGGCCGCGGGCTTGGCTTCCCGACCGCCAACGTCGCACCCCCGATGTATTCGGCGATCCCGGCCGACGGCGTCTATGCCGCCTGGTTCACCGTGCTGGGCCACGGCCCGATCACGGGGTCGGTGATCCCGGGGGAGCGCTACCAGTCAGCGGTGTCGGTGGGCACCAACCCGACGTTCTCCGGTCGCACCCGCACTGTGGAGGCGTTCGTCCTGGATTCCGAGGCTGACCTCTATGGCCAGCATGTGGCGGTCGACTTCGTCAGCCGTCTGCGTGGTCAGCTGCGGTTCGACTCGATCGACGACCTGGTGCTGGCGATGGGCAAGGACACCGACAAGGCTCGCCAGATCCTGTCCACGTCGTAGTAGCCGTACTCAGTGCGCATTCAGCTGGCGATCAGATCGTCGATCTGGTTGATCGCCGAGGTGGCGCCCTCGATCACGCCCATGTCCAGCACCGTCTGCAGCGCCTCGGCTGAGGCGTAGGTGGTGACATAGGTGGCGCGGGTGCCGCCGTCGTGCTCGGTGAAGGTGAAGACGTTGCACGCCACCGGCAGCTCGGGGTTGGGGGTGAAGTCCAGGTCGGCGAAGCCGTCGGTGAAGGTGAAGCTCCTCGGCTCGTCGACGGACGTGATCTCCCAGTACCCGGCGTGCTGGTCGCCCTGCGGTCCGGTCATGACATAGGTGACCCGTCCGCCGGGGCGAAGGTCGTGGTCGACGACGGTGGCCGGGTAACTCGGCGGCCCCCACACCTTCTCCAGCTGGCGGGGATCGGCGTAGATCTGCCAGATCCGCGCCACCGGTGCGGCGAAATCGGCGGTGATGGTCAAGCTGAGGTTGTCGAGGTCGTGCTGCACATCGGTCACGGGCATGGGTCAGTCCTCCTGGGTCGGGTCCGATGAGATGAGTTCGTCAATGCGCGCGACGCGTCCCCGCCAGATCTGCTCCAGCTCGCCGAGCATCGAGGCCACCGACCGGACCGCGTCGACATCGCCGCGCGCCAACTGCTCGCGTCCGTGCCGTCGTTTGGTCAGCAGCCCCGCCTTCTCCAGCACGGCAACGTGCTTCTGGACGGCAGCGAAGCTCATCTCGTATTTCAGTGCGAGCGCGGACACCGAGTGCTCACCGGCCAGGGCGCGGCGCAGGATGTCGCGTCGCGTCCGGTCGGCCAGTGCATGGAACAGGGCGTCGGCCCGGTCCTCCTCGTCCACGATCACACCTGACAACATACAACCGATTAGTTGTATGTTGTCAAAGGTTGGCCGCTGACCTGCCGCGATTTCAGATCCCGGTGGGCCCGCTGCTACAGTTCTGGGCGACACGGCATGTGCTGCAGTCCGCGGCGGCCTTGACCGAATCCCCAACGCGGCACCGATTGATGGAGATGTTTTCGTGGCGTTGACTGCCGAGCAGAAGAAAGAAATCCTGGGCTCCTACGGTCTGCATGAGACCGACACCGGTTCGCCGGAGGCGCAGGTCGCGCTGCTCACCAAGCGTATTTCCGACCTCACCGAGCACCTCAAGCAGCACAAGCACGACCACCACTCGCGGCGCGGTCTGCTGCTGCTGGTCGGCCGTCGCCGCCGGCTGCTCAAGTACGTCGCCGATGTCGACGTCGCGCGCTACCGCTCGCTGATCGAACGGCTGGGTCTGCGCCGCTGAGCGCATACCCCGCCGTGTAACATGGGGTCGTTGCGCGCCGCCTAGCGGCGCGAACAATCGGGTGCGGTTCACGCACATCCGCGTGTCCCGTTCCCGCGTGTCATAGCGAAGCTTCCCTGATCGGGCGGTCTTCGGTAGTGGCTGCCGGGCCCCAATCTCAACCCGGGGAGTGCCCGGCCGCTTCGATCGACGGCCGTAGCCGCATCACGGTGCAAGCATCGTCGTACCCAGATCTCTGGGTTCATCTGTGACATCGCGAAACAGCTGAATGCAGAAAGGCTGTACGGACGTCTATGTCTGTCGCAGAAATCGACGAAGGCGTGTTCGAATCGACCGCCGTCATTGACAACGGGAGCTTCGGCACCCGCACCATCCGCTTCGAGGCTGGCCGGCTGGCCCAGCAGGCCGCCGGCTCGGTTGTCGCCTACCTCGACGACGAGACCATGCTGTTGTCGGCGACCACCGCCAGCAAGGCCCCCAAGGAGCACTTCGACTTCTTCCCCTTGACGATCGACGTCGAGGAGCGCATGTATGCCGCCGGGCGCATCCCCGGTTCGTTCTTCCGCCGTGAGGGCCGCCCGTCCACCGACGCGATCCTGACGTGTCGCCTGATCGACCGGCCGCTGCGCCCGTCGTTCGTCTCGGGGCTGCGCAACGAGATCCAGGTCGTGGTCACGGTGCTGAGCCTGGATCCCAAGGATCTCTACGACGTGCTGGCGATCAACGCCGCCTCGGCGTCCACCCAGATCGCCGGCCTGCCGTTCTCCGGCCCGGTCGGCGGCGTGCGCGTCGCGCTCATCGAGGGAACCTGGGTTGCCTTCCCGACCGTCGAGCAGCTCGAGAACGCCGTCTTCGACATGGTCGTGGCCGGCCGGACAGTCGGTGATGGCGACGAAAAAGACGTAGCGATCATGATGGTCGAGGCCGAGGCCACCGAGAAGGTCATCGAGCTGGTGGCCGGTGGCGCGCAGGCGCCGACCGAGAGCGTGGTCGCCGAAGGCCTGGAGGCCGCCAAGCCGTTCATCGCCGCGCTGTGCGCCGCGCAGAGTGAACTGGCCACCCGCGCCGCCAAGGAGACCGCCGACTACCCGGTGTTCCCCGACTACGCCGCCGATGTCTACGACGCCGTCGCGCACGTCGCCTCCGAGCCGCTGTCGCAGGCGCTGACCATCGCCGGCAAGCAGGAGCGTGACGAGCGCACCGACGAGATCAAGCACGAGGTGCTCGGCGAGCTCGGCGAGAACTTCGCCGGTCGCGAGAAGGAAATCGGCGCCGCGTTCCGCTCGCTGACCAAAAAGCTTGTGCGCCAGCGCATCATCACCGACCACTTCCGCATCGACGGTCGCGGCATCACCGACATCCGGGCGCTGTCCGCCGAGGTCGCCGTGATTCCGCGGGCCCACGGTAGTGCGCTGTTCGAGCGTGGCGAAACCCAGATCATGGGTGTCACCACCCTTGACATGGTCAAGATGGCCCAGCAGATCGACTCGCTGGGGCCGGAGACCTCCAAGCGCTACATGCATCACTACAACTTCCCGCCGTATTCGACCGGTGAGACCGGCCGTGTCGGCTCGCCCAAGCGCCGCGAGATCGGCCACGGCGCGCTGGCCGAGCGGGCGCTGATCCCGGTTCTGCCCAGCGTCGAGGAGTTCCCGTACGCCATCCGCCAGGTGTCCGAGGCGTTGGGTTCCAACGGTTCGACGTCCATGGGTTCGGTGTGTGCCTCCACCCTGGCGCTGCTGAACGCCGGTGTGCCGCTCAAGGCCCCGGTCGCCGGTATCGCGATGGGTCTGGTGTCCGACGAGGTCGACGGTGAGACCCGCTACGTGGCGCTCACCGACATCCTCGGTGCCGAGGATGCCTTCGGCGACATGGACTTCAAGGTCGCCGGTACCAAGGACTTCGTCACCGCACTGCAGCTGGACACCAAGCTCGACGGCATCCCGTCGCAGGTGCTGGCCGGTGCGCTGGCGCAGGCCAAGGACGCGCGGCTGACCATCCTCGAGGTGATGGCCGAGGCCATCGACGCCCCCGACGAGATGAGCCCGTACGCCCCGCGCGTGACGGCGATCAAGATCCCGGTCGACAAGATCGGCGAGGTCATCGGGCCCAAGGGCAAGATGATCAACGCGATCACCGAGGAGACCGGCGCCTCGATCTCCATCGAGGACGACGGCACGGTGTTCGTCGGTGCCACCGACGGCCCGTCGGCGCAGGCGGCGATCGACAAGATCAACGCCATCGCCAACCCGCAGCTGCCCAAGGTCGGCGAGCGGTTCCTCGGAACGGTGGTGAAAACCACTGACTTCGGTGCCTTCGTCTCGCTGCTGCCCGGTCGCGACGGCCTGGTCCACATCTCCAAGCTGGGCAAGGGCAAGCGGATCAACAAGGTCGAGGACGTCGTCAAGGTCGGTGACAAGCTCCGCGTGGAGATCGCCGACATCGACAACCGCGGCAAGATCTCGCTGATCCTGGTCGACGAAGAAGGGGCAGCCGCTCCCGCAGACGCACCGGCGCCTGTCGATGCCGATGCCGCGACTGCCAGCAGCTAACGCGCTTCGCCGCGGCCGGCACGCCGATGAGGCGCCGGCCGCGGTTCGGCGGACCGTGCTTCCGGGCGGTCTTCGCGTCGTCACCGAATACGTGCCGTCGGTGCGGTCGGCCTCGGTGGGAGTCTGGGTCAACGTGGGTTCCCGCGACGAAGGCCCCACCGTGGCCGGTGCCGCGCACTTCTTGGAGCACCTGCTGTTCAAGGCCACTCCGACGCGCACCGCGGTGGATATCGCGCAATCGGTGGACGCCGTGGGCGGTGAGCTGAACGCGTTCACCGCCAAGGAGCACACCTGTTACTACGCGCACGTGCTCGACGAGGATCTGGAACTGGCCGTCGACCTGGTGGCCGATGTGGTGCTCAACGGCCGCTGTGCGGTCGACGATGTCGAACTGGAACGCGACGTGGTGCTCGAAGAGATCGCCATGCGCGACGACGACCCGGAGGACGCCCTCGGGGACGTTTTCCTGTCGGCCATGTTCGGCGACCACCCGGTCGGGCGGCCGGTGATCGGCAGCGTCGACTCGGTGTCGTCGATGACCCGCACCCAACTGCATTCCTTCCACGTCCGCCGCTACATCCCGGAGCGGATGGTGGTGGCGGTGGCCGGCAACATCGACCACGACGAGGTCGTCAGGCTGGTACGGGAATACTTCGGCGCCAAGCTGATTCGCGGCCGCGCGCCGCGGCCACCGCGCAAGGGCAGCGCCCGGTTACCCGGGCGGCCCGGACTGGTGCTGCTCAACCGGGACGCCGAGCAGACCCACATGTCACTGGGCGTGCGGGTGCCGGGCCGGCACTGGCAGCACCGCTGGGCGCTGTCGGTGCTCAACACCGCCCTCGGCGGTGGGCTGAGCTCGCGACTGTTCCAGGAGATCCGGGAGTCCCGCGGTCTGGCGTACTCGGTGTACTCGAGCATCGACACCTTCTGCGACAGCGGCGCCCTATCGGTGTACGCCGGTTGCCTGCCCGAGCGGTTCGACGAAGTGGTGCGGCTGACCACCGAGGTTCTCGAGGCTGTCGCCCGCGACGGTCTGACCGAGGCCGAGGTACGGATCGCCAAGGGGTCGATCCGCGGCGGCATGGTGCTGGGCCTGGAGGACTCCGCCTCGCGGATGAACCGGCTGGGCCGTAGCGAACTGAACTACGGTGAGTACCGCAGCGTGGCCAGCACCCTCGACCAGATCAACGCCGTCACGCTCGACGAGGTCAACGCAATAGCCCGCGAACTGCTCTCACGTCCCTTCGGGGCCGCTGTTCTGGGGCCGGTACGATCGAAACGGTCCCTGCCGAAACCACTTCGACGGATTGCGAGTTAGCGCTTGACTTTCAGCCTGCCTGATCTGGCCGTTCCCCTTCTCGGAGCGCCGATGGCAGGCGGTCCCAGCACGCCGGCTCTGGCTGCCGCCGTGTCCAGTGCCGGTGGGCTGGGCTTCCTGCCCGCGGGATATCTCAGCGCACAGGCCTTTGCCGACTCCATCGCCGCGGCTCGCGCGCTGACCGGTGGGCCGCTCGGGGTCAACCTCTTCGTGCCGCAACCCTCGGTGGCCGACGCCGAAGCCTTGGCGCGCTACCGCGAGCAGCTGACCCCGCTGGCGCACAGTTACGGCGCCGAGCCCGGCGCCACCCGCCCCGACGACGACGCCTGGCAGGCCAAGCTCGAGGTGGTGGCCGATCTTGTGCCGGAGGTCGCCTCGTTCACCTTCGGCTGTCCGGAGCCGGAAATCCTTGCCGCACTTGCTGACCGAGGTGTGCTGACCGCCGTGACGGTGACCTCGCTGGACGAGGCGGGGGTCGCGGTGGCCGCCGGAGCCGGCGCCCTCGTGGTGCAGGGACCGGAGGCCGGTGGGCACCGCGGCACCTTCGATCCGGCGAGAACACCCGGTGACCAGCCGCTGGATTCACTGCTGAGCGCGGTCGTCGCGGTCCACGACATCCCGGTGATCGCCGCGGGCGCGATCGCCACCGCCGCCGACGTACGCCGGGTACTCAGGCTGGGTGCGCACGCCGCCCAGGCCGGGACCGCATTCCTGCTCAGCGACGAGGCGGGCACCAATCCCATTCACCGGCAAGCATTGTCGGACCCACGGTTCACCCACACGGTGGTCACGTGCGCGTTCTCCGGGCGCTACGCCCGCGGCCTGGCCAACGGCTTCACGGACCGCTTCGATCCGATCGCTCCGCTGGGCTACCCGGAGGTCAACCAGATGACCGGGGCCATGCGCCGCGCGGCGGTGGCCGCCGGCGACGCGGACGGCACCAATCTGTGGGCGGGCACGGCGTGGCGGAGGACCACGCCGGGTAGCGCCGCCCAGATCGTGGCGGCCCTGACCGACGAGCTGTGATGACGTTCTCGCGTCGCCGACTCCTGCTCGCTACCGCCACCGTGGCGGCCACTACCGCCGCTGCGGCATGCGGGAAACCCAGCTACACCCCGCCGAACCACAGTGACCCCGCCGAACCGCCGCCGCCACTGGACGAGCGAATCGGCATGCTGGAGCGGCGCCACAACGCCGTCGTCGGTGTCTACGGTGCGAACCTCGACGCGAAATACACTGTGGCACATCGCGATAATGACATGTTTGCGATGTGCTCCACCTTCAAGGCCTACCTGTCGGCTCGGGTGTTGCAGAAAGCCCAGCGCGGTGAACTGCGGATCACCGACACTCTGGTCGTTGACCCCACGGCGGTGCTGCCCAACTCGCCGATCACGGGTCCCAAGGCAGGCAGCGCCCTGTCGTTGGCGCAGCTGTGCCAGGCCGCTCTGCAGCGCAGTGACAACACCGCCGCCAACATGCTGCTGACCGTGATCGGTGGTCCGCAGGAGATCACCGCGTTCGCACGCTCGATCGGTGATGAGCGCACCCGGCTGGACCGCTGGGAGACCGAGCTGAACTCGGCACTGCCCGGCGACCCGCGTGACACCAGCACCCCGCGCGCACTCGGCGGTGGCTTCCGTGCCATCCTCACCGGCGATGTGCTCGACGAGGTGCATCGCCGCCAGTTGGAGGACTGGATGCGCGGCAATACCACCTCGAGCATGCGAGCCGGCCTGCAGCCGGGCTGGGCCACCGCCGACAAGACCGGCAGCGGTGCCTTCGCCAGCACCAACGATGTCGGAATCGTGTTCGGGCCCAACGGGGAACGCATCCTGCTGGCGGTCATGACCCGCACCCGGTCGGACAACGCCGACGCCGAGGCGCTGCGGCCGCTGATCGCCGAGGTGACGACGCTGGTGCTGCCGACCCTGCGGGGACAGGGCTGACGGCGGTGCACCCGACGGACGATTGCCCCTGCGGTTCCGGTGAACCGTTCGGCCGCTGCTGCTTGCCGCTGCACCGGGGCGAGACGCAGGCCCAGACCGCCGAAGCGCTGATGCGGGCCCGCTACAGCGGCTACGCCGTGGGCGATCTCGACTACGTCTGGCAGACCTGGCATCCGCGCACCCGGCCCGCCGAGCTCGGTTCCGATCCCGGCCTGATCTGGATCGGTCTGCAGATCCTCGACACCGTCGACGGCCAGCCGGGGGACCAGACCGGTGAGGTCGAATTCCGCGCCCGCTACCGCGCCGGCGGCCGGACCGGGACGCTGCACGAGCGCTCCCGGTTCGCCGTGCGGGCCCGGCGCTGGTTCTACGTCGACGGCGACCTGTTCGACTGAGGTACGGCTAGACCCGCGGCTGTTGTTGGGTGATGCAGTGGATGCCGCCGCCGCGGGCGAAGATCGGGCGCGCCTCGACGGTGACCACCCGGCGGCCCGGGTAGGCCTCGGCAAGAAGGTCACGGGCGTGCGCGTCGGCCTCGGGCTCGCCGAAACCGCAGGCGATCACACCGTCGTTGACGACGAGGTGGTTGATATAGCTCCAGTCGACGAAGCCGGCCTCGTCGCGGATCGTTGCCGGAGCCGGGATGTCGATGATCTCCCAGCTGCGCCCGGCGGCGTCGGTCGTCGTCTCCAGGACGGCCCGCAGCGCCCGGGTGATCTCGTGGTCGGGATGCTCGGGGTTGGGCTGAGCGTGCACCAGGAGCCGGCCCGGCGACGGGATGGTCGCCACGATGTCCACGTGGCCGTTGGTGCCGAAGTCCTGGTAGTCGCGCGTCAGCCCGCGCGGCAACCAGACCGCATGGGTGGCCCCGATCGTGCGGGCCATCTCGGCCTCCACCCGCTGCTTGTCTGCGTGCGGGTTGCGGCGCGGGTCCAGCTGGACCGTCTCGGTGAGAAGGACGGTTCCCGCTCCGTCGACGTGGATGCCCCCGCCTTCGTTGACCAGCAGCGAGCTCACCAGTTCGGCACCCTCGTGTGCGGCGATGAGCCGCCCGAGTTTGGCCGACTTGGTCCACTCGGCCCATTGCGGCGATCCCCAGCCGTTGAAGATCCAGTCCACCGCGCCCAGGACTCCGGGACGGTCGTCGTCGACCACGAAGGTGGGTCCGCAGTCGCGGAACCAGAACTCGTCGACCGGAGCTTCGACGATCTCGATGTCTGCCGACAACATCCGTTGTGCCCGAACGGTTTCGGTGGGGTCGACGATCATGCTGACCGGTTCGAACTCGGCGATCGCGTGCGCGACCTCCGCCCAGGCGGAATAGCCCTCCTGCCGTGCGGCATCGGTGTCACCCAGGGTGTAGCCCTCGCGGGGGAAGGCGATCCACGTCTTGTCGTGGGGGGCAGTTTCTGAGGGCATCCGCCAGGACATCGATACCTGCTTCGTTTCCGAGTCGGCCGCGTGGGCCATTGCGCCGCAACGTACTAGGCGGCTTGCGGCTACGTCAACTGGGTGCCGGCGTGCTAGGCGGGCCGTGCGGAGGCCACCAGCATGGACAGCCCGCGCTCGAATGCCCGGGTGGCAATCGGATCGTCGGGGTCCTCGTTCTGCAAGGTCGAGTACGCGGCGGTGAAGCGCGGGAAGTGCTCCTCCTGCCCGGTCGGATCGAAGACGACAGTGGGCCCGGACATGTCCAGAACGCTGCCGAGGATGAACGATTCGAACGCCGTCAGCAGCGGGAGTACCTCGGCGCTCGGCCATCCGACGGATTCGGCCGCGATCACGAAGTCCTCGTAGCCCGCCAACAGCACCGGCGCGGAGGCGCGGGTGGTCATCAGCAGCGGGATGGCCCGGGGATGCCGGGCGAAGGCCCGCCGGTAGGACCGCGCCCATGCGAGCAAGCCGTCCTCCCAGGGCAATTCGCGCAGGGGAGCCGAATCGATCTTGGCGGATACCAATGCCCGGACGTCCTCGACCATCGCCGCTCGGTCGGGCACGTGGTTGTACAGCGAGGTCGGGTTGACGCCCAGCTTCTGTGCCACCCGTCGCATGCTCGCGCCGTCGGCACCGAATCGATCGACCAGCGCCAGTGCGGTCCTGGCGATGAGATCTCGGTTGAGTATCGGACGAGGTGGTCGAGCGATGGCCGGTCTCCTCTCGGGCCTACCCAGGGTACCGCCGTCGCGGGGCGCTGACCGGCAGGTCTATCGACGGATTCAAACCGACAGTGTATGTTTTAGGCGGCGGAGACGCTGCGCACCGGGTGCGCGTTTGACCGTGTTCATCCCTTCAGGCAAGGCGGATCGATGATCGCTGGCTCGTTCACCGTGGTGGAAGCCGATCTCGCACAGCTTCGGCGTGCCCTCGAGGACGGCACGGTGACCAGCGTGGAACTCGTTGCGCGCTACCTGAATCGGATTGGCCGCTACGACCGGTCCGGCATCCTGCTGAACTCGGTCCCGGTACTCAATCCCGCGGCGTTCGAGGAGGCGCGGGAGGCCGATCTGCGCCGCGCGCGGGGGCAGGCGTACGGTCCGATGGACGGCATCCCGTACACCGCGAAAGCCAGCTACAAGGTGCGCGGGCTGCCGGTGACGGCCGGTTCGCCGGCCTTCGCGGATCTGCTGGCCAACGACGACGCCTTCGCGGTGAGCCGGTTGCGCGCGGCCGGAGCGATCTGTCTGGGACTGACGAACATGCCGCCGATGGCGGCCGGTGGCATGCAACGTGGCCTCTACGGGCGCGCTGAAAGCCCTTACAACGCGGACTTTCTCACCGCGGCGTTCGGGTCTGGCTCGTCCAACGGCTCGGGCACCGCCACCGCGGCGAGCTTCGCGGCCTTCGGCCTCGGCGAGGAGACCTGGTCATCGGGGCGGGCTCCGGCGTCGAACAACGCGCTGGTCGCCTACACCCCGTCGCGCGGGGTGATCTCGGTGCGCGGCAACTGGCCGTTAGTGCCGACGATGGATGTTGTGGTGCCCCACACCCGTTCCGTCGATGATCTGCTCCAGCTACTGGACACCGTCGTCGCCGATGATCCGATCCGCGACGGCGACCTGTGGCGCCTGCAGGACTGGATCGACCTGCCGGCGGTCTCCGATGTGCGGCCTGAGTCCTACCCGGATCTGCCCGAACTCGCGCTGGCAGGAGTCCGGCTTGCGGTGCCACGGTTGTACATCAACGGTGACCCCGACAGTGCCTATCCGATCCACACCCGCGATTCGGTCATCGCGCTGTGGAATCGCATCCGCGACGACCTGACGGCCGCGGGTGCCGAGATCGTCGAGACCGACTTTCCTGTCGTCGAGAATTACGAAGGGCTGCACCCCGACTCGCGCACGATGGTCGAACGTGGTTTTGTGCCAGCCGAATTCCTCGACAGGGAGCTGGGAGAGCTGTCGATCTGGGCATTCGACACCTTCCTTCGGTCTATCGGCCAGGCTGATCTGCCCGGCTTGGCAGCCGTCGACGGGGACCGAATTTTCCCGGCTCCGACGGGTGCGTTGCCCGACCGGTACGGTGTCTTTGCGTTCGACATCGCCTACGATCTCGCCGAGTATGTGCCGCGTGCCCGCGAGGGCGTCGCGCCCTGGAATGAGATCCCGTCGATCGAGGATGGGTTGCGCGGCCTCGAGCACACCCGGCAGGTCGACTTCGAGACGTGGCTGGTCGAGAACCGCATCGATGCGGTCGTCTTTCCGGCTGTCGCCGACGTCGGCCCCGCCACCGCCGATGTCGACCCGGCGGCGGCGGATCTGGCGTGGCGCAACGGGGTTTGGGTGGCCAACGGCAACCTGGTGCCGCGTCATCTGGGTCTGCCCACGGTGACGATTCCGATGGGGACCATGGCGGATATCGGGATGCCGGTCGGGCTGACGCTGGCCGGCGCCGCGTACTCGGACACCACGTTGTTGCGGCTGGCCCGCGCGGTCGAGGCGGTACGCCCGCGGCGCACCGCACCCACCCGCACACCGCGGCTCGATGACGAGACCGTCTTCCACCAGAGCGGTTCACCCGCAGACGGCGAGCTGTCGGTCGACATCCTCGACGTGCACCTGAGCGCGGGGGATGACGGCGCGGTGCTCACCTTCGGTGTCGAGGTGATCCGCGGTGCGGCCGACGAGATCGCAGCGTTCGTCAACGGCGTTCGGGTACCCCTGGAGGGTGCACCCGGCCACGCGACCGCTCGGGTGGTACTGGGCGCCAGCGACGGTGCACACAGTGAATGGCGTCCGCCCTACGGGCCGTTGATCGTCGCGGTCGTGCACAGCCACGACGGCGCCGTCGCCGGCGCCGTCGCCACCACGGAGGGTTCGCCGCTGTGACGACGGACGTCTTCGACCTCTTCCAGCAGAACGCATTGGCGGCGCCGACCCTCGCTGTCGATGAAGTGCGCCAGTTGTTGTCCGACAGCTTCGGATTGACCGGCGATGTCAGCGAACTGGGCAGCCAGCAGGATCAGAACTTCCTGATTGCCGACGCCGGGGGCGCCGCACCGCTCGGTGTGCTCAAGCTCAGCAATCCAGCGTTCACCGAAGCCGAGATCGAGCTGCAGGAACTCGCCGCCAGAACCGTCGCCGAGCGTGAGCCGACACTGCGTATCGCCCGGGTGGTCGACGGACCCCGCGGGCCGCTGTCGGCATGGTGGAACACCTCGCAGGGCCGCCTCCATGCTCGTGTGATCGAGCACATCGGCGGGTCCACCCTGACCGGCTCGAAGTATCTGTCGCCGGCGACGGTGCGGCGGATGGGGGAGTTGGCCGGCAGAGTCAGCGTCGCGCTCGGCGGTGTGCAGCACGCGTCCTCCGGTCGAGTGCTGCAGTGGGACCTGCGGCATGCCGACCGCGTAATTGCGAAACTCCTTGACGACGAGCCTGATTCGACAGTCCGCGGTGTGATCGGTGCGGCCGTCGAACCGGCTCTGTCGCAGCTCGCCGCCGTCTCCTCGCAGCTGCCCATGCAGATCGGGCACTTCGACATCACCGACGACAACGTCGTGCTCGCCGACGGACCGTGCCCGCTGCCCGACGGCGTGATCGACTTCGGTGACGTCAGTGAATCCTGGGCGGTCAATGAGATCGCCGTTACCGTCTCGTCGTTACTGCATCACGACGGTCTGGCACCGGCCGACGCCCTGCCGGCTATCGACGGCTTCCATTCGCTGCGGCCACTCAGTGATGCGGAAACCGAGGCGCTGTGGCCGCTGGTGGTCCTGCGGGGCGCCGTACTCGTGCTCAGCGGGCGCCAACAGGTTCGAGTCGACGAGGGCAATGCCTACGCCCGTGCCGCACTGGACCGCGAGTTCCGCATCTTCGAGCAGGCTGCTTCGGTTCCACTCGAGGTGATGACGGCGGTGGTCCGACGGGCGTTGGGTTTCCCGGCCCCGTCCCGCCCGAGATGGACTGCACCGCCACTGATTCCCACGGCGGCTGCGGCGGTAATCCTCGACGCCACCACGACATCGTCGATCAACGACGAGGGGCGGTGGCTCACGCCGTCGGCGTTGACCGTTGCCGCGCTTGCCGCAGTGGACAGCGGGGCCGTCGCGGCGGTGGCGCCGGCGTGGTTGCCGCGACTCGCCGGTGCACCGGCCCGGACCCCGTCGGTGCCGGCCACGGTCCCGACCGGTCTCACCGTCTGGTTCGCCCATGACACCACCCTCGACATTCCCGCGGATGGCATGTGGCAGCGGACCCAAAGCGGCCTGACCGTGACGTCGGGCGAGCAGGTCGTCCGGTTCACCGGGTTCACCGCAACCGGACCCGTGCTGCCGGCGCGAACCGCGATCGATGTCCAGCTCACTCACGCGGCTGCCGGTGAGGTCCCGCTGCGGGTGGAACCGCGCTATGCCGACGGTTGGCGCGGTGTGGCCGGCGATCCCGCGCCGGTTCTCGGGCTGCCGGCCGTGGCAGCCGACGCGGCCGACGACACCCTGGAGCGTCGGGAGCGGGTGCTCGCCGAGGTACAGGAGCACTACTACGACCATCCACCCCAGATGGAACGGGGCTGGCGGGAATTCCTGGCCGACACCGACGGCCGTGTCTACCTCGACATGGTCAACAACGTCACCTCCGTCGGACACGCGCATCCGCGCGTGGTGGCCGCAGCTCATGACCAGATGCGGCTGCTGAACACGAACTCGCGCTTCAACTATCGCGTCATCACCGAGTTCGCCGAACGGATCTCGGCCACGCTGCCCGACGAGCTCGACACCGTCTTCTTCGTCAATTCCGGCTCGGAGGCAACGGATCTCGCCATCCGGCTTGCGATGGCCTCGACGGGGCGCTCCGACGTGGTCGCCATGCGAGAGGCCTACCACGGCTGGACCTTCGCCAGCGACGCGGTGTCGACCTCGATCGCCGACAACCCGAACGCCCTGTCCAGCCGGCCGACCTGGGTGCACACCGTCGACGCCGCGAACGCCTACCGCGGGGTGCACCGGGGCGCCGACGCCGTGCGCTATGCGCCGGAAGCCGTGCAGGTCATCGACGACCTGGCCGCTGCGGGAACCCCACCGGCCGGTTTCATCTGTGAGCCGTACTTCGGCAACGCCGGTGGCGTCGCACTTCCCGACGGCTACCTACAGCAGGTCTATGCGGCGGTGCGCCGCCACGGCGGTGTCGCGATCGCCGACGAGGTCCAGGTCGGCTACGGCCGCTTGGGTCGGTGGTTCTGGGGCTTCCAGCAGCAGGGCGTGCTGCCCGATATCGTCGCGGTCGCGAAGTCGGTCGGCAGTGGACAGCCGATCGGCGTGGTGATCACCCGTCGTGCGCTGGCCGAGCGTTACCGCACGCAGGGATACTTCTTCTCCTCCACGGGCGGCTCGCCGGTGTCCTGCGCCATCGGCATCGCCGTGCTCGATGTCATCGAGCGGGAGGGCTTGCAGGACAACGCCCGCGTCACCGGTGGGCACCTCAAGGACCGCCTGCTGTCGCTGGCCCAGCACTATCCGATTGTCGGCGCAGTCCACGGCACTGGCCTGTACCTCGGCCTGGAGTTCGTGCGAGATCGCTCCACCCTGGAGCCGGCCACCGAGGAGACGGCCGCGATCTGTGATCGCCTCCTGACATTGGGCGTGATCATGCAGCCGACCGGTGACTTCCAGAACGTGCTGAAGATCAAACCGCCGTTGTGCGTGTCGCGGGAATCGGTCGACTACTTCGTCGATGCGCTCGATCGGGTGCTGAGCACCGGCTGGTAGCCACCAAGTTTCCCGGGCGCGATGATTTCTCGGGGCCCCGGCAGTCAATCCACTACGGATCGACACATCGCCGAGAGGATCAGCCCGTGAGTCAGTACAACGCCCCCGTCGGAGCCCCCATCTGGTTCGACCTGGTCAGCAGTGATCCGTCGCGCGCCGCGGATTTCTATGAGGACATCTTCGGCTGGAAGCTCGAGGAACCCGCGCACCCGGAGTTCGGCGGGTATCGGAACTTCACCCTCAACGGCGCGCGGGTCGCTGGGCTGGCTCCGCGGATGTCGGAGACCGGCCCGGTCAACCTGTGGTCGGTCTACCTGCACGCCAGCGACGCTGAGGCCACCGTGTCGGCAGCGCAGGCCGCGGGCGCCACGGTGATCGTGCCGCCGATGGCGGTCGGCGAGCTGGGATCGATGACGGTGCTGGTGGATCCGGCGGGTGCCGCCGTCGGATTCTGGCAGCCTGGCACCCATCCGGGGTTCACCGCCTGGGGTGAGCACGGCGCGCCCTACTGGTTCGAATGCCAGAGCAAGGATTACGAGGCCTCGCTGGCGTTCTACCGCACCGTGCTCGGTGCCCGCATTGATGAGATTGGAACGGGCGGCGACCCGGATGCCGTCGGCCCGGACCGCTACGGGCAGGTCTTCATCGGCGAGAGTGCGTATTCGGGGATCATGGACGCGGCCTCGCTCATGCCCGCCGAGGTGCCGTCATTCTGGCAGGTCTACATCACGGTGGACGACGTGGCCGTGACGGTGGCGCGCAGCGAAGCACTCGGCGCACAGCTGTTGATGCCCGTCGAGGACACCCCCTACGGAACCCTGGCGGCGATCAAGGACCCGTTGGGGGCGCTGATCTGCCTCGGCCATCCGCCGGCCGAAATGGCTTGAGCCCGAACAGCAACGAACCGGGACGCTCCATGAGCTGTCCCGGTCCGCTGTGGGGCAGTGAGCCGTTGGCTCACATGAGGTTTCAGGCCAGCAGGCCGGCCGGATCGGTGAAGGGCAGCTCGAGGTCGTGGGCAACCTCGGCGTTGAGCAGCTGACCCTCATGGGTCGACAGGCCCTTGGCCAGCGCCGGGTCGGCCAGGCAGGCGTTCTGCCAGCCCTTGTCGGCCAGCTTCAGCACGTACGGCATGGTGGCGTTGGTCAGCGCGTAGGTCGAGGTGCGCGGCACCGCGCCGGGCATGTTGGCTACGCAGTAGAACACCGAGTTGTGGACGGTGAACGTCGGGTTGTCGTGCGTGGTGGGCTTGGAATCCTCGAAGCAACCACCCTGGTCGATGGCGATGTCCACCAGCACCGAACCCGGCTTCATCTGAGCCACAGTCTCATTGGTGACCAGCTTGGGCGCCTTGGCGCCCGGCACCAGCACCGCGCCGATCACGAGATCGGCCTGCTTGACGGCATCCTCCAGATCCAGCCGCGAGGAGTAGCGGGTCTCGATGGCGCCGCCGTACTCGGCGTCGATCTTGCGCAGGATGTTGACGTTGAGGTCGAACACGGTGACGTGCGCGCCCATGCCCCAGGCGACGGCGGCGGCGTTGTCGCCGGCCATACCGCCACCGATCACCACGACGCGGGCCGGGGCAACACCGGGGACACCGCCCATCAGCACACCGCGCCCGCCCTGGGTGCGCATCAGGTGGTAGGCGCCGACCTGAGCGGACAACCGACCGGCGACCTCACTCATCGGGGCCAGCAGTGGCAGCGCGTTGTCCGCAGTCTGGACGGTTTCGTAGGCGATCGAGGTGGTGCCGGAGGCCAGCAGCGCATCGGTGCACGGGCGCGACGCCGCCAGGTGCAGGTAGGTGAACAGGGTCTGGCCCTTGCGCATCCGGCCGTATTCGGCCTCGATGGGCTCCTTGACCTTCAGCAGCAGATCGGCCTGGGCCCACACGTCGTCGGCGCTACTGACGATCTGGGCGCCGGCACCTTTGAAGTCGTCGTCGGTGATGGCCGAGCCGTCACCCGCGCCGGCCTGGACCAGCACGTCGTGGCCGCGGCGGACCAGTTCGGACACGCCGGCCGGGGTGATGGCGACGCGGTACTCGTTGTTCTTGATCTCGGTCGGGATGCCGACGCGCATGATCGCTCCTTGTTCGGATGGTGGCTTGTAAGAATTGTGAAGAAGCTGCGGAGTTTAAGCAACGAGGTTGACAAAAATTCACTAGAGTGTCGCCATGGGTGAAGGATCTGCGAAATCGTTGAGCACTTCTGGGGTTGCGCCGAAGGATGTTCGGGCCGAGTTGGACGATGTCGACCGGCGCATCCTGGCCCTGCTGCACTCCGACGCCCGGATTTCCAACAGCGCCCTGGCTGACGCCGTCGGCATCGCCGCGTCGACCTGCCACGGCCGGGTGCGACGGCTGCAGGATCTCGGGGTGATCCGCGGGTTCTACGCCGACATTGATCCGGTCGCGATCGGGTTGTCGCTGCAGGCGATGATCTCGGTGAGCCTGCAGTCCAATGCCCGTGGCAAGATCGGCACCTTCATCCAGCAGATCCGGCGCAAGCCGCAGGTGATGGACGTGTACTTCCTGGCCGGCGCCGACGACTTCATCATCCACGTGGCCGCGCGCGACACCGACGATCTGCGTGCGTTCGTGGTGGAGAACCTCAACGCCGACGCGGATGTGGCGGGCACCCAGACCTCGCTGATCTTCGAGCATCTGCGAGGTGCCGCCCCGCTGTAGTGCGGCGGTGGTGCGGCGCGACAGTAACCTCACGGCGGCCGAACTCCCCAAAAGCCGCCGTGAGGTTACTGTCGGCGAGCCGAGGATCCGGTTGATCGGGCGGCGGTGTGTGCTCTGGTCACCTTGTGGGCGTTTGCCGCCTTGGCGGGACGGCTCGTCGGCCGCGAGTCTGCCCGGGCCGATCGGGTCGCCGTCGCCGCCGAGGCGGGCGGTGTCGGATCGGGGATCTCCACGGGACGGTGGTAGGCCTTCTCGACGATGGGACGCAGTGCGTTGTCCAACGCCGGTGCCAGCGGTCCGGCCCAGGCGACCAGGGGCAGCGTGTCGTTGGGCACCCAGACGTAGGTGACCATCCCTGGGGCGCCATTCACGTCGGGGGTGTAGCGGACGTTGCGCGGATCGTTGAGGTCGACGTTCCAATAGGCTGTGTGGGTGGTGAACATGCCGACGACGGCATTGGCCACCGCCAGCAGGTTCGAGGTGTCATCGGGCCAATCCGCCCAGCCGTCGTACTGCCGGATGACCTCGGTGCCCCGGTAGGCGGTGTCCGGCGGCAGCCATGTCACACCCTTACCGTCGGTGCTCAGCCGCCGTCCCCCGTACGGGTTCTCCGGGTTACCGATCGATACCCACGACACCCGCGCGGGGTCGGGGGCGTGCGCCGGGTCGGCAGCCCACGTCCGCAGGTCGGAGTAGATGACCTGACCGCCCTGGCTGTGGCCGAACAGCACCACCTGCTCGTCGGCGGGAAGTCCGGCGATGGCCGCTCGGACGTTGGCGGCGCCCTGATCGGTGAAGGCGCCGCCGGGCAAGGCGAAGTAGTCGACCGGTTGGCAGCGGTTGGGCGACGCACACAGATCACCCCGGAGCTGGTGCGGGGTGAAATGCAGCAGATGCTGCATCCCCACGAGTCCACCCTCGAGCGTCAAGACGGTAGCGGCGCGACCCGGCGGAGCCGCCGCGATCAGGGCTGCGCTCACCACCGTTGCCAGTGCCGCGTGTTTGAGCATCTGACCTCCCCGCGCCGAGCCTAACGCCGCGAGGGGCGCGCTCGGGTCAGGATTCGGTGACGAACTCGGTGATGATGCGGGCCAGTTCGGGGCCCCGCTGTTCCTGGACGAAGTGGCCGGCGCCGGTGATCGTCGGATGCCGGCGTCCGCCCGCGCCGGGCACCTGCTCGGCGAACACCCGCTCCCATCCGCGGGTGGCCGGATCACCGTCGGAATAGGCTGTCAGAAAAGGCTTTTCCCACTCGTTCAGCACTGCCATGGTTGCCCGGCCGATCGCCGCGCCGGGGTCGTTGCGGGTCAGGGGGATCAGCGCGGTCAGCTGCCGCAGGCCGGCTTGGTAGCGGGCGTCTGGGAACGGCGCGTCGTAGCCGGCCAGCACCCCGGCGGCCAGCGGCCCGGCGACGGCGTCGACGAACATGCTCGCGGTGATGTCGGGTGTGCGGGCATAGAAGGCGATGTAGTCCAGCAGGGTCTCCTGCAGCAGCATCCGGTTGCCGTCCACACCGTGGTGAGCCCAGCCGAGGATGCCCGCCAGCGCCGGGTCGCAGGTGTGCAGGATGGTGTTGGTGGCCAGCACGCGGGCGAACCGATCCGGTTCGCGGGCCAGCACACTCAAACCGATTGGGCCGCCCCAATCCTGGACCACCAGCGTCACCTCGGTGAGGTTCAGTCCGGTCACCAGGGACCGGGCCCATCCGACGTGGCGGGCGAAGGTGTAGGCCGTCGGGTCCTCGGGTTTGTCGGATCGGCCGAAGCCGATGTTGTCCGGCGCGATCATCCGCAGACCCGCATCGGCCAGTGCGGTGATGACGTGCCGGTACAGGAAGGACCAGGTGGGCTGGCCGTGCATCAGCAGTACCACCGGGCCGTCGGCGGGTCCGGCGTCGACATAGTGCATGCGCAGGGATGGGAGCCCGCGGGCCTGCACCTCGAGGTAGTTCGGCGCGAACGGGTAGTCCGGGAGATTCGCGAACCGCTCGTCGGGGGTGCGCAGTACCTGCATTCCCGCACACTAACCTGCGGCAATTAGGCTGACCCCATGCGAGTTGGGGTACTGGGTGCCAAGGGCAAGGTCGGCACCACCATGTGTGGCGCGGTGCGCGACGCCGACGATCTGACATTGAGCGCCGAGGTGGACGCCGGTGACGACCTGACCCTGCTGACCGACAGCGGCACCGAGGTGGTCATCGACTTCACCCACCCCGACGTGGTCATGGACAACTTGGCGTTCCTCATCGACAACGGCATCCACGCCGTCGTCGGCACCACCGGATTCACCGACGAGCGCATCGAGCAGGTGCAGGCCTGGCTGGACGCCAAGCCGGGCACCGGTGTGCTGATCGCGCCGAACTTCGCCATCGGTGCGGTGCTCTCGATGCACTTCGCGCAGAAGGCCGCGCCGTACTTCGAGTCGGTGGAGGTCATCGAGCTGCACCACCCGCACAAGGCCGACGCGCCGTCGGGTACCGCCACCCGTACCGCCAAGCTGATCGCTGCGGCGCGAAAAGACTTGCCGCCCAACCCCGATGCCACCAGTACCGGCCTTGAGGGCGCGCGTGGCGCCGACGTCGACGGCATCCCGGTGCACTCGGTACGGCTCACCGGACTGGTGGCCCATCAGGAGGTGCTGTTCGGCACGCTGGGGGAGACGCTGACCATCCGCCACGACAGCCTGGACCGCACCTCATTCGTGCCCGGCGTGCTGCTCGGCGTGCGCGAGATCGCCAAGCGGCCGGGGCTCACCATCGGGATCGAACCACTGCTGGACCTGTGAACCGCGCACTGCGCGTCCAACTGCTCATCGGGCTGATGTGCGTGGCCCTGCTGGTGTACTTCGTGCTGCTGGGCCGCACCGCCGTGGCGTTGATCGCCACCGGCCAGGCCACCGGCATCGCGCTGGGTATCGGGGTGCTGTTGCTGCCGATCGTGGGGTTGTGGGCGATGGTCGCCACGCTGCGGGCCGGTTTCGCCCACCAGCGACTGGCGGCGCTGGCCTCCGAAAGCGGGATGGAGCTCGACGTCAGCGGTCTGCCACGGCGCCCGTCCGGGCGCATCGAGCGCGACGCCGCTGACGCCCTGTTCGAGACGGTGCGCGCGGAACTCGAGGCTGACCCGGACAACTGGCTGCGCTGGTACCGGCTGGCCCGGGCCTACGACTATGCCGGTGATCGCACCCGAGCCCGCGAGACCATGCGCACCGCGGTGAGCATGCAGGCGGGACAGTCCTAACGCGTGGGAATGGACTGTCGGTCGGCGTGGTTTGTTTCCCGCATGACCGCCATCCCCGAATCGCACCACGACCTCGCCGAGGCGCCGCTCGTCGCCTCCCTGTCCACCATCGGACCCGACGGAACGCCGCAGGTGACTGCCATCTGGTTCGTCCTCGACGGTGACACCGTGAAGACGTCGTTGGTGACGGCCCGACAGAAGTACAAGAACGTCGTCGCCCGCCCGCAGGCGACGCTGTTCATCATCGACCCGCAGAACCCGTTCCGGACGCTGGAGATCCGTGGTGTCGTCGAGGTGGGTGAAGATCCCGGCCTCGAGCTGTTCGAGCGGGTGGTCCGCCACTATGGCCAGGATCCGGAAACCTTCCCGGCGCCGCGCGAGGGCCGGGTAGCCGTGACCTTGCGGCCGACGCGAGTCGTCGCACAGGGCTGAGCTCGCGTTCGGCTCACGGCCCCAATGCGGCGTTGAGCCGGTCGAGATAGCCCGCGACGTCAGCGATCGCCGACTCGGTGGTGTTGATGCTGATCGCCACCCTGTCGCCTAGACCATGCACGCCGTGGGCCAGTCCGATCACGGGGGTGAGGAACGGGTACCCGGCGCTGAGGAACACCGGACAGCCGCCGAAGTGCACGTCAGCAGGGCCGCGGTTGACGCTGGACACCGCGGTGTTGCCCAGCACCGCAAGGGGTTTCGGCCGCGACCCGACCCAGCGCAGCAGCGGTCCGGGCATCGACTCGAGAGCGGCTCTCTCGGCGGCGAACGCGGGATGGTGATGGCGGCGCCTGCGGTCGGCGAACTCAGTGGCGATCAGCTCGGCGCGTTCGGCTCGCCCCAGATGGGGATGTAGCCCGATGAACTCGGGCCCGGAATGGTTGTGGGCGCGCGCCATACCCGGATACGCCATCGGAACCAGCGCGGCCAGCTGTGAGGGATCCTCACCATGCTCGCGCAGATTGCCGGACAGCGCCTCGGAGATCGCCACCAGTGCGGCGACGGTGACCGACGGGCCGGCCAGCTGGGAGCGATGCCGTACCAGCGTGTGCAGGATCGGCGGGCCGGGCGCGCTCAGGTTGGTACTCAGCGCCGGAACCGGCGCGGCTGCGGCGGGTACCTCACCCTGCTCGGTGTCCTCGATCAACCTGTGCCGCAATCGTATTGCCTGCATGGTGCGGGATACCGACCATCGGACATGCAGTGGTTGCACCTGCTGCAGTCCGGAGGTCCGCCCGAACAGGAAGCCGGCCAGGGCGGCAGCCCGGATGCCGTCGGCCAGGGCGTGGCTGATCTGCGCGATGGCCACCGTCGAGGGGCCACCGGTGCTGCCGGGAACGCCATGGACCCCGACGAAGACGTGCAGCCGCCACATCGTGCGGTGGGGATCCAGTTGGTGGTCCTCGATGATTCCGCCGGCCGCTGTCAGACAGTGCGACCAGTCGAGTTCGGCGCCGTTGTGCACCACGACCTGCTCGTGGGTCACCTCCCCGGCCACCCAGCAGGGGAATCCGACGGTGGCCGGTCGCAGCCGAACCCGCAGCCGAAGTTCCTCACACGAACGCGCCCGCGCCAAGACCTCCTCGACCGCGTGCTCCACCGAGTCGGGTATGCCGTCGAACGCATAGACCAGCAGCTGGTCGGTACTGAGGCCCTTGGCGAAGATGTACCAGGCATCGGCCGGGGCCAATCGCCGCCCCGCTTCGCCTGAACGGCGATTCAAGCGGCGGCGGTCGGGTGACGTGACGACGGGCGCATGCGGTTCGTGGGCGCCCGTTCCCCCGTGGTTCGTGGACAGCGTCACTGCTGGGCACAGTAACCTTGCGGGGACTCCGACGCAGCGAAACCCTGCGAAAATGTATTCATTCTGCGAAGGCTGGAAAATGCCTGTACAGCGCCTATTGATCGTCCACCACACCCCGTCGCCGCACTGCCAGGAAATGTTCGAGGCGGTGCTCGCCGGAGCCACCGATCCCGACATCGAGGGGGTCGAGGTGGTGCGCAGGCCGGCGTTGACCGTATCGCCGGCCGACATGCTGGCCGCTGACGGTTATCTGCTCGGCACGCCGGCGAACCTCGGCTACATGAGCGGCGCACTCAAGCACGCCTTCGATGTCTGCTACTACCCGTGCCTGGACAGCACCCGCGGCCGGCCGTTCGGGCTGTACCTACACGGCAACGAGGGCACCGAAGGTGCGCAGCGTGGCGTCGACGCCATCACCACCGGCCTGGGCTGGGAGAAGGCTGCCCAGACTGTCGTGGTCTCCGGAAAGCCGGCCAAGGCCGACCTCGAGGCGTGCTGGAACCTGGGCGCGACGCTCGCCGCGCAGCTGATGGGGTAGGACCCATCGACCATTACCCTCTGGGGGAACGCGCGACGGAAGGACGGTGTGATGCCGGGTATCGCTGAGCTGGCACTTGGGGCGGCCCCGATCGCCGGTGGGGCGCTGATGGGTCTTGCGGCCGGCAGTATGAAAGGCCCGGACTTCCGCGGGATGATCAGTTCGGATCTCGACCTTCTCGAGAAGATCCCACCGGAGGACGCCGAGCTGCGCGCGAGTCTGAAGGCCAGCATCGACCGCCGCATCCGGGACCTCATCGCCAGCACCGACAAGAGCCGCGACCTGCTTGACGTCGCGGTGTCCTACAAGGGCAACTGGCGCGATGTCGTGCTGTTCGTCTGTACGGTGCTGTTCGCCATGGTCTGGTGGGATGTCCCGCACAGCCGCTCGAACTGGCTGCCGATGTTCGTGTTCCTGATCCTGCTGTCGGTCGTGGTGTTCTTCTACACCGCGCGCGGCGCCATCAACGCGCTGCGTGGCCTGCGAAGGAAGGACTCAGCGGGGTAGGTGCGCCCCGAAGAAATCCGTCATGGCGGCCCAGTGCTTCTCGGCGGCGGCCTCGTCATAGGGCGCGTTGTCGGTCACCGCGAAGCCGTGTAGCGCCGGGTACCAGACGATCGTGTGCTCGACTCCAGCGTCGGTCAGCGCGGTGTCCAGCGTCGCGGCGTTGTCCTCGGTGAACGACGCGTCGTCGGCAGCTCCGCCCACATAGACCGCGGCGCGGATCCGGTCGGCCAGCAGATGCGGGCTGCCCTCGTCGTCGGAGGCCAGCCCGCCGCCGTGGAATGACATCGCCGCGGCCACCCTTTCGGGCACCCGCCCGGCCACGATCAGTGACGTCCGCCCACCCATGCAGTAGCCGGTGGTGCCGAACGCTTCACCGGAGACGTCCGGCCGCGCCGCGAGGTAGTCGAAGAAGGCCCGGGCATCGGTCTCCATCGCCTCAGGGGTGACGCTGCGGAGCATGCTGAACAGCCGCTGCCGCTCGCCGTCGTCGTTGAACGCCGTCTTCATGTCGAACGGGGCCCACTGGCCGTGCCGGTAGTACACGTCGGGAAGCAGCACCACGTAGCCCAGGCCGGCCAGCCTCGCGGCCATGTCGCGGAACGCGGCGCGAACACCACCGGCGTCGGGGTACATCACGATGCCGGGCCACGGACCAGTTCCCTCGGGGATGGCCACGGTGACGGGGCAGCTCCCGTCCGCGGTGGTGACGGTGTCAGAGATGGTCGGCATGGCATCGTTTCTACACCTGCGCTGCGCACGTAAGCTGATCGGCGTGCCGATCTCAGTGCCAGTTCCGACACCCTACGAGGACCTGCTGCGACGTGTGCTGGAGACGGGCACGCCCAAAGCCGACCGCACCGGCACCGGTACCCGCAGCCTGTTCGGTCACCAACTGCGCTACGACCTGTCCGCCGGGTTCCCGTTGATCACCACCAAGAAGGTGCACCTGAAGTCGGTGGTCTACGAACTGCTGTGGTTCCTGCGCGGTGACTCCAACGTGTCCTGGCTGCAGCAGCACGGCGTGACGATCTGGGACGAATGGGCTTCTCCGACAGGTGATCTCGGGCCGGTCTACGGTGTGCAGTGGCGGTCGTGGCCCACTCCGTCCGGTGAACACGTCGACCAGATCAGCAACGCACTGGAGCTGCTGCGCACCGATCCGGATTCCCGGCGCAACATCGTCTCGGCCTGGAACGTCGGCGAGATCCCGCAGATGGCGCTGGCGCCCTGTCACGCGCTGTTCCAATTCTACGTGGCCGACGGCAAGCTGAGCTGTCAGCTCTACCAGCGCAGCGCCGACCTGTTTCTCGGCGTCCCGTTCAACATCGCCAGCTACGCGCTGCTGACCCACATGATGGCCGCGCAGGCCGGGCTGGCCGTGGGGGAGTTCGTCTGGACCGGCGGCGATTGCCACATCTACGACAACCACGTCCAGCAGGTCACCGAGCAGCTCAGCCGCGACCCGCGACCCTACCCGGAACTCGTTCTCGCCCAGCGTGATTCGATCTTCGACTACACCTACGACGACATCGAGATCCGCAATTACGATCCGCACCCGGCGATCAAGGCGCCGGTCGCGGTATGACGCCCTCCGGCGTCGGCCTGATCTGGGCGCAGTCGACCTCCGGGGTCATCGGCCGCGACGGCGGCATCCCCTGGCGTCTGCCCGAAGACCTGGCCCGCTTCAAGGGCCTGACCATGGGGCACACCGTGCTGATGGGCCGGCGCACCTGGGAGTCGCTGCCTGCCGCGGTGCGCCCGCTGCCAGGACGCAAAAATGTCGTACTCACCCGGCAAGCTGACTACGTGGCTGACGGAGCGACGGTGGTGAGCGACCTCGAGCAGGCGCTCGAGGAGGACAACGTGTGGGTGATCGGCGGGTCGGAGATCTATCACCTGGCCCTGCCGATGACGACCCGCTGCGAGGTGACCGAGGTCGAGGTCGACCTGCGGGTCGAGGACGAAGATGCGCTGGCCCCGATGCTCGACGAATCGTGGGTGGGGGCATCGGGAGACTGGCAGACCAGTAGCTCGGGTCTGCGCTACCGGTTCCATCACTACCTGCGGGCATGACGCGGCTGACCGCCGACCAGGCCCGGCGGATCGCCGTCGCGGCTCAGGGTCTGGCTGAACCGAAGCCGAGCGGACCGGTCACCCGTGCGCATCTGCGCCGGCTCATCTCGCGAATCCAGGTGCTGCAACTGGATTCGGTGTCGGTGGCAGTGCGCGCCCACTACGCACCGGTGTTCAGCCGGCTCGGGCCGTATGACCGCGACGTGCTCGACAAGGCCGCGTGGAGCCACAGTGCCCGCTCACCCCGGCTGCTCGTCGAGTACTGGGCGCACGAGGCCGCGCTGATGGCCGTCGAGGACTGGCCGCTGATGCGCTGGCGGATGCGCGAATACACCCACGGCCGATGGGGCACCGAGATCGTCAAGAAGAATCCTCGGCTGGCCGAGAACATCCTGGCTGCGGTCGCCGAACTCGGGCCGAGCACCGCCGGCCAGATCGAAGCACACCTGGAATCGGAACCGCGGGGCCGCAAGGGTCCCTGGTGGGATCGCAGCGAGACCAAGTGGGTGGCCGAGGCGCTGTGGTCGTCGGGTGCCCTGACCACGGCGACGCGGGTTGGGTTCGCCCGGCATTACGATCTCAGCGAGCGGGTACTGCCGCCGGAGGTGTTCACCCGCGAGGTCGACGATCACGAGGCGGTGCGCGAGTTGGTGCTGCGCGCTGCCGGTGCGCTGGGCGTGGCCACCGAACCTGATCTGCGGGATTATTTTCGGCTCAGTCCCAAGCAGAGCAAACCCGCGGTGGCCGCACTGATCGCCGAGGGCGAGCTCGAGGAGGTCGAAGTCGCCGGCTGGTCGGCGCCCGGTTACCTGCGGGCGGGCCAGATCGTGCCGCGCGCCGAACGGGGCACCGCGCTGCTGTGCCCATTCGATCCGCTGATCTTCTTCCGGCCGCGGGTCCAGCGGTTGTTCGGTTTCGAGTACCGCATCGAGATCTACACCCCGGCGCCCAAACGCAAGTTCGGTTACTACGTGTGGCCGTTCCTGCTCGACGGCCGACTGGTGGGGCGGGTGGATCTCAAGGCCGACCGTAATGCGGGTGCGCTCAACGTGATTGGTGCCTTCGCCGAGGACGGGGCCGACGCGACGCGCGTGGTGCCTGCGCTCGGTGCCGAGTTGCAGTCGATGGCGAGTTGGCTGGGCCTGGGCACGGTCAGTGTGGGGGACCGGGGAGAGCTGGCTGCGCCGCTGCGCGCGGTGGTGTAGGCCGCGAGCCGGCCTGCTCACTCGATACCCCCTGTCAGCGACCTCTTGTCAGCGCCATTCGATAGGGTTCACCGCGTGTCTGAACGCCTCGTGATGAAGTCCGTGAACTCCCGCCTCGCTGCCGAACTGGAGGTCGAGGAGGCTCGGGTGGCTGCCGCGGTGCGCCTTCTCGACGAGGGCTCGACGGTTCCGTTCATCGCCCGCTACCGCAAGGAGGTCACCGGTGGCCTCGATGACGGTCAGCTTCGCACCCTCGAGGAGCGTTTGGCGTACCTGCGCGAGCTTGACCAGCGCCGCACAGCGGTGCTGGCCTCGATCGAGGAGCAGGGCCAGCTCACCGACGCGCTGCGTGCCGCCCTGTTCGCGGCTGACACGAAGGCGCGGGTGGAAGACATCTACCTGCCCTATAAGCCCAAGCGGCGGACCAAAGCCCAGATCGCGCGTGAGGCTGGTCTGGAACCTCTGGCGGATCGTCTGCTGGCTGATCCGTCACTGTGCCCGGAGACTATCGCCGCGGAATTCCTCAACGAGGATGTCGCCGACGCCGCTGCCGCGCTCGAGGGCGCGAGAAACATCGTGGTTGAGCGTGCGGCGGAGAACGCCGAATTGGTGGGCGCTGTTCGGGAGAAGTTCTGGTCGGACGGTTCAGTGCGAACCAAACCGTGGTCTGAGGAAGCGGCGAAAACTCCAGCGGGGCAGAAGTTCCGAGACTACTTCGACTTCTCCGAATCGCTGGAGACCATGCCGTCACATCGAGTGCTCGCGGTGATGAGAGGCGAGAAGGAGCAAGTCCTTTCACTGACTCTCGATGGCGGCGATGACGAACCGTACCAGGCGATGATTGCCCAGGCTCTCGGCATCGACATGGCGGCGAACGCCCCGGCGACCCCATGGTTGAAGGGTGCCGTCGAATGGGCGTGGCGGACCCGGCTGATCGTATCGGCGTCGATTGACGCCCGGGTGCGGCTGCGGCAACGCGCGGAGGCCGACGCGGTGACGGTGTTCGCCCGCAACCTCAAGGATCTGCTGCTGGCGGCTCCCGCAGGTGATCGCACCACATTGGGTCTGGACCCCGGCTTTCGGACCGGGGTCAAGGTGGCGGTGGTGGACGGTACCGGCAAGGTCGTCGACACCTGTGCCGTCTTCCCGCATCAGCCGCAACGGCAGTGGGATCAAGCCAAGGCGACGCTTGCCGCGCTCGTGGCTCGGCACGGTGTGCAGTTGATCGCGATAGGCAATGGCACTGCGTCACGCGAAACAGATGCTTTGGCAACCGAACTCATCGCCGATATTCGCAGCTCCGGCGGCGCGGCACCGGCCAAGGCGGTGGTCAGCGAGGCGGGCGCTTCGGTCTACTCCGCATCAGCCTATGCCGCGCACGAACTGCCGGAGCTCGATGTGACATTGCGCGGGGCGGTATCCATCGCCCGGCGGCTGCAGGACCCGCTGGCCGAGCTGGTGAAGATCGAACCGAAGTCGATCGGGGTCGGCCAATACCAACATGACGTCACGCCAGGCACCTTGGCGCGCAGCCTGGACGCGGTTGTCGAGGACGCGGTGAACGCCGTGGGCGTCGACCTGAATACGGCGTCAGTGCCGCTGCTGGCCCGCGTTTCGGGTGTCTCGGAGTCGTTGGCAGAGGCGATCGTCGCCCACCGTGACGAGACGGGGCCGTTCCCGAATCGCAAGGCGCTCTTGAAGGTTCCGCGCCTGGGGCCCAAGGCTTTTGAGCAATGTGCCGGATTCTTGCGAATCCGTGGTGGTGACGACCCGCTCGATGCTTCCGGTGTGCACCCTGAGTCCTATCCGGTGGTGCGGCGCATCCTTGATCGATCGGGCCTGACGTTGGCTGAGTTGATCGGCAACGAGCGGTCACTGCGGACGTTGAAGCCTGCCGAGTTCGCCGATGACCGGTTCGGTATTCCGACCGTCACCGACATCCTCGCTGAGTTGGAGAAGCCGGGTCGCGATCCGCGGCCTGCCTTCACGACGGCCACATTCGCCGCCGGTGTGGAGAAGGTCGCCGATCTCAAGCCGGGCATGGTGCTGGAGGGTGTCGTCACCAACGTGGCGGCGTTCGGTGCTTTCGTTGACGTCGGTGTGCACCAGGACGGCCTGGTACATGTGTCGGCGATGTCGGATCGATTCGTGTCCGATCCGCACGAAGTCGTGAAGTCCGGGCAGGTGGTGAAGGTCAAGGTTCTCGACGTCGATGTGGATCGGCAACGTATCGCTCTGACCCTGCGTCTCAAGGACGACGCGCAGCGCGGGCAAGGAAAGCGCCCTGAGCGCGGCGGTGGCGCCAAGCCTGCCCCGGAGAAACGGTCGAACCCGAAGCGTGGCAACGGCAACGTCTCCGAGCGTCGCAAGCCAGCCCCCGCAACAGGGTCGATGGCCGATGCGTTGCGCAATGCCGGATTCGGCCGCTGACGGACTGAGTCGACCCGAGGGACCAGCTCAGCGGAATGTCGTTGTCGCCCTTGGACTCCTGGTAGCGAGTGGACAGTACACCGTACTGCTCGCGGATCCGCTGTTGTTGCTGCTGCAGTTCGGTGCGCAGCGGTTCGGCCTCGGAGTCCACCAGTTCGGGAATCGAGGCTGACCGTAATGCGGGTGCGCTCAACGTGATTGGCGCCTTTGCCGAGGACGGGGTCGACGCGATGCGGGTGGTGCCCGCGCTCGGTGCCGAGCTGCAGTCGATGGCGGGTTGGCTGGCCCTGGGCGCGGTCAGTGTGGGGGACCGGGGCGAGCTGGTGGTGCCGCTGCGCTCCGCACTGTGACGGCATGCCGACTGCGGTTGCTAGGTAAGGCTTTTCGCGACTTCCCGTACCCAGCGACCACGGTCGAGCGGGGTCAGTCGTGCGTGGGCTGCGGATCTGAGACGGCCACCCCGCGCACCCGGTTGACGATGAACACCACCACCCCGATGCCCAGCCAGACCAGGCCACCGACACATGCAGCAGGCAGAAGCTGAACAGGGCGCCGAAGTTGACCAGGGACGAGATCAATCCGATCTGGCCGACGAAGAACAGCACCAGGACAACGCTGATCGCACTGACGGTGAGGATGGCCGCCATCGGAACCTGCCGTGAGCTGACCTTGGACAGATAGCTGGGCAGTTGGCGGTCGCGGCTCATGGAGTAGAGCAGCCGGCTGGTGGCGGCCTGGGCGGCCATCGCGTTGGCGAAGCCGACCGCCAGGACGTTGACCGCGAAGAACGCGTTCATCCAGCCGGTGTTCGAGGCAGCCTTGACGAGGTCGAAGAACGCATTGCCCACTTCGTCGTCGCTGAACGAGGCGCGACCGCCGGCCAGCAGACTGGCCAGCCAGGTCTGGGCGATGAACAGGAAGGCGACGATGAACAGCGAGCCGATCATCGCCTTGCCGGCGGGATTCTTCTTGCCGGTGGATTCTTCTGCGAGAGTGGAGATTCCGTCGAACCCGAGGAAACTGAGCACCGCGATCGACAGCGCGGAGGCGATCAGGGGAGCGCTGACGGTCCCGGGGTTCCAGATCGGAGTGGTGCTCCAGCCGACGTTGGGCAACGATCCGCCGCTGATGGCCCGAACGGCGATGTAGACGAAGATCGCCACGAACACCAGCTCGATGGCCAGGAACACCCGGTTGGCGATCTTCAGTGAGTCCACGCCGAGCAGGTTGATGACGGTGTTGACCAGGACGAACAAGATGGCCCACAGCCACCGCGGGGTACCGGGGAACAACCCGATCATCGATTCGGCGGCGAAGACGTAGAGCAGCGTGGGCACCAGAACGTAGTCCAGCAGGATCGCCCAGCCGGCGAAGAATCCGACATCGGGGTGGATGCCGCGCCCGACGTAGGAGAACACCGATCCGGCCAGCGGGAAGGACTTGGCCATCTGAGCGTAGGCGAGCGCGGTGAACACCATCGCGATCAGTCCGATGAGATAGACAAGCGGGACCATGCCGGAGGCACCGTTGTACACCGTGCCGAAGATCGCCCACGGTGCGATCGGGACCATGAAGACCAGGCCGTAGACGAGCAGGTCGACGGTTCCCACCGACCGGTGCAGTTCCTGCTGGTAGCCAAAGGATTCCAGGGTGCGCTGGCCGTCCGGTTCGGCGGCGCGTGCCGAGATGTCCATATCGGTGTGTCCTGTCATGTCGGGGATCAGATGCCGGTGTCGTGGGCGGCGAGGAACGCGGCGACGACGGCGCGGAACCCCTCGGGGTTTTCCAGGTGACTGCAGTGGCTGGTGTTCGGGAAGACGTGGCTGACGGCACCGGGGATGTGCTCGACGTACGGTGCCCAGGTGGCCGGTGTCGCCTCGTCGAACTCTCCGGCGATGACCAGGGTGGGGGCGCTGATGTTGGGCAGCCGGTCGATGATGGTCCAGTCGCGCAACGTCCCGACCACGTGAAATTCGTTGGGGCCGTTCATGGTGTGGTAGACGGTGGGTTCGGCTTCCATCTGAGCGACGGTGTCGACGAAGTCCTGGGGCGTCGGGTCGACGCGGCACACATGCCGGCGGTAGAACTCGTCGGTGGCCGCCAGGTACTCGGGGTCGGTGACGGTGTCGTCGGCCTCGTGGCGATCGAGTGCTGCCTGGACCTCGGGCGGAAGTTGCGCGCGTAGTTCGGCGGCGCCCTGCACCCACAGCTCCATCGAGGCCGGAGAGTTGCAGATGGACAACGAGATGAGGCCGGCCGGCCGCTGCACCGCGATCTCGGCGCCGAGCATGCCGCCCCAGGATTGGCCGAGTAGGTGGTAGCGCTCGATGCCGAGGGCCTGGCGGACGGCGTGGAACTCCTCGACGAACAGCGCGGGCGTCCAGAAGTCGGCCGGCGCGTCCGGAAGGTGGGTGCTCGCACCGCAGCCGATCTGGTCGTAATGGATGACTACCCGCCCGGTCTCCTCGGCGAGTGCGGCGATGTTGGCGACATAGTGGTGCGCCATGCCGGGACCGCCGTGCAGAACGAACAGGGGAAGCGCGCCGTCGAGCGGGTCGGTCGGAGTCGTGATCTGGACCCAGGTGTGGTGTTCACGAAACGGCACCATCTGCGTGTTCACTGGCATATCGATCAGCATGGACCGGTAAAGGTCTCATAGCAAGACCATTGAACGGGAATTAACATCGTGGTGACGAAGGAGGACGGGGCCGATGGCTCATGACGGCGCAGCGGCTGGTCCGGGGCTGCTCAGTACGCAGCTCGACTCCTCCTCCCGGGTCGACGAGATCACCGACCGGCTGGTGACGGCCATCGCGATCGGTGAGTACCTGCCCGGGGCCCGGCTCCCGGTGGAGCGCGAGCTCGCCGCGTCGCTAGGGGTGGGTCGGATGACGGTGCGGGCCGCTCTGGCCCGGCTGGTCGAGCGCGGGTTGCTGGAGACCCGGCGGGGCCGCGGTGGCGGCTCCTACGTCCTGGATCAATGGCCCGAGTCGTCCACCGATGCGGTGGGGCGCACGCTGAGCATGCGCCTGGGTGAGTTGCGCGACCGCTGCGACGCGGTTTGCCGACTACAGGGTGTTGTCGCGCGAGCCGCAGCCGAATCGCGCACCCACACTGATCTGGAGCTGATGCGCAGCCGGCTGGCGGCCTACCGCGCGGCCGGTACCGGACTGCCCGCCCAGCAGGCCGACAGTCAGTTCCACTTGACGATCATGGATGCCGCCCACAATGACGTTCTCAAACAGCTTCTGCTGGACCTTAAATCGACGGTCAGCATTGGATCACCGGCGCACCTGTGGGGCGAACCGTCGACCATGCCGACGATGGAGCTGCGTGCGCTACACGAGCATGAGGAAATGGTGGCGGCCATCGCGGCCGGTCGCGGTGACGACGCGGACGCCCTGGCGCGCCACCACGGAGCCATCGATTTCGAGCTGATCACCACCGCGATGCGCCGCGCCGGAGTGTTGACGGACTGAGTCGATCCGAGGGATCAGCTCAGCGGAATGTCGTTGTCGCCCTTGGATTCCTGGTAACGGGCGGACAGTACACCGTACTGCTCGCGGATCCGCTGTTGTTGCTGCTGCAGTTCGGTGCGCAGCGGTTCGGCCTCGGAGTCCACCAGTTCGGGAATCGAGTACGCCGTCCAGAAAGCGTTGCTGCGCCGGTAGCCCCCGGGTTGCAGTCCGAACACTTCGGACAGGATCTTCAGGTCGTGCGGGATCGCGAAGCTGTCCCGGGAATCCTCGTGGCTGAAGAAGTAGTAGAAGTTGTCGAAGCCGGCCCAGGTGATCGCCGACATGCACATGGTGCACGGCTCGTGCGTCGACAGGAATATCAGATCGCCCGGTGCTGGCCGCCCGGGCAGCTCGTAGAACCGCTTGAGAGTGTGAATCTCGCCGTGCCACAACGGGTTCTCGGTCTCGCCATTGGTTTCGGCCACCACCACCGACAGGTCCGCCTTACGCAGTACTGCCGCCCCGAACACTTTGTTGCCGGCTGTCACACCACCATCGGTCAACGGCAGGATGTCGTACTCCATCACGTCCAGCAGGCGCGCGGCGATCGTCGGCATGGCCCACGTTAACGCGGGTCGAGGCCCGGCGCGCGCCGGACGATCACCCGGCCCGCGCCACCGTCCGGCGATCCGGAATGCGCCCGAGTCCCAAGTGCCCCCGCAACGTCGTCGTGGTGTATTCCCGCCGGAACAGTCCGCGCTGCCGCAGGATCGGGATCACATGCTCGACGAACAGCTCCAGCCCGGAGGGAAAGACATCGGGCATCAGGTTGAACCCGTCGACCGCACCCGCCACGAACCACTCCTCGATGGCATCGGCGATCTGTTCGGGACCGCCGATGACCAGTCGGTGCCAGGTGATCACCCGCTCGAGCAGTTCGCGCACCGTCAAGCGTTCCCGGCGGGCCAGATTGACCACGATGTCGCGGGCGCCCTGCGAACCGGCATCGGTCACGGCACCGTCGAGCAACCACTGCGGTAGCGGCTGATCCCAGGACAGCTCCGCCGGGTTGACCGACAACTGCGCTGCCAGATGGGCCAGGCGCCGCTCGCCGGCCAACTCGTTGAGTTCGTCGTGACGTCGCCGCGCCTCTGCCTCGGTGCTGCCGAGCACGAACGACAGCCCAGGCATGATGCGGATGGCGTCTCGTGGCCGGCCGTGCGCGACGGTGCGCGCCTTGAGGTCCGCAGCGTTGCGCAGCGCATCGGGCAGCGAGGCCTGGGCGGCGAACACACCGTCGGCGTAGCGGGCGGCGAGGTCCAGACCACCCGGCGACCCACCGGCCTGGAACAGCACCGGGTGGCCCTGCGGGGTGCGGGGCAACGTGAGTGGGCCGTCGACGGAAAAGAACTCGCCGCGATGCCCGATCGTGTGGATAGCGCCCGGGCGGCTGAACGCGCCGGAGGCCTTGTCGGCGAGCACCGCGTCGTCATCCCACGAATCCCACAGCGCGCGAACCACATCGATGAACTCGGCGGCCCGCCGGTAACGCTGGGCGCGGTCCGGCTGCGCGGTGCCGCCGAAGTTGTTCCAGGCATAGGGGTCGCTACTGGTCACCACGTTCCACGCCACCCGGCCCCGGCTGAGGTGATCCAGCGACGCGAAGCGTCGGGCGACGTTGTAGGGCTCCTCGAACGATGTCGACACCGTCGCGATCAACCCCAGATGGGTGGTCACCGATGCCAGCGTCGACAGCAGGATCAGCGGATCCAGCGCCAGCGGCGGGGCCACGAGCGGTTCGCCGGGGTTCTGGAACAACGACGGACTGTCGGCCAGGAACAGCGCATCGAGCGTGCCCCTTTCGGCGATCCGCGCCAGGTTGGTCCAGAACGACAGGTCGGTGAACCAGTTCGGGTCGGCCCCGGGGTACTGCCAGGCCGCCGGGTGCATTCCGTCGGACAGGACATTGACCCCGAGGTGTAGTTGGCGGGTGCTCACCCCGGGTTCCCCGGCAGGGCCAGCTTCTTCACCTCGGGATCGGTGGCGATGAACTGCTGGACCCGAGGATCCTTGAACGCCTTGATGAGGTTCTGGACGTTCGGGGTGTCGATGTAGTTGCTGCCCACCGTGAGTACCGAGGCGAACTCGTCGGGCGACTTCGGCGCGAAGATCAGCTTGTCCTCGCTGACGCCGGCGGCCAGGAACGACTCCGCATAGCCGACGACGGCGTCCAGATCCGGCAGGGCGCGTGGCTGCGCACCGAAGTCCAGCAGGGTGAACTGCAGATTCTTCGGGTTGGCGACGATGTCCTTGATGGTCAGCGCGGTGATGTCGGCGTCCGGACGCAGAGTGACCAGGCCGGCCTGCGCCAGGTACCAGATGCCCTGGGCGTTGTTGGCCGGATCGGCCAGTAGCGACACCTTCGCCCCGTCCGGGAGGTCCTGCGGCGTCCGGTACTTGTCCGACCAGATGCCGAACACCCAATGGAAGAACGGCCCGGTGGCGGCCTGCTCCTTGAAACCGGGGTTGGCGTCGAGTACCTGCTGCAGCCAATGTCGGTGTTGGAAAATGGTGCCCGCGTAACGCCCATCGCTGACGGCCTGGTTGATCTGGGTGCTGTCCCCGAGCCCGACCGCGCCGACCTTGACGTTGTAGTCGCGGGCGACGTTGGCGGCGATGTAGTCGATGATCGCCTTCTCGGCAGGATTGGAATCCAGGTAGACGACATCGAGCGTCGCTCCGGCAGTCTCGTTGGCCGATGTCGTGCCACTGCCGCGCTGAACGATGAAATAGGTTGCGGCCGCGACGATGACGACAATCGCGGCAACGAGATACGGCCAGCGCCGCCGATTCTTGAGGGTGAAGCCGTGCGGCTGCGCCGCAACCGACTCGTCGATGCTCATACTTCGAGAAGGCTGCTGCACACCAACGCAATTGCCCAGGTTTGCGATCACCGCGATCGACTCTCGGTGATCGCAAGGCGCTAGCGGTCAAGCGCTCGGATCAGAAGTTCCTTGATCTCGAACGTCGTGTCTTCAAGTGATCGGACCCGTCGGCCCGAGACGCCTCCAGCGCGGCGACGCGTGCCTCCAGATCCGCGAGTGTGGACATGGGCCGAGTCTACGAGCGCGTCGAGACCCTGTCAGTGCACTGCGCATACCCCCTCGGCGCTACTGTTCTCCCGTGGCCGAGACTGCGCCGCTGCGCGTACAGCTGATCGCCAAGACCGAGTTCCTGGCGCCGCCCGAGGTGCCATGGAGCACCGACGCCGACGGCGGCGAGGCGCTGCTGGAGTTCGCCGGCCGCGCCTGCTACCAGAGCTGGTCCAAACCCAACCCGCGCACCGCCACCAACGCCGGCTACCTCAAACACATCATCGACGTCGGCCACTTCTCGGTGCTCGAACACGCCTCGGTGTCCTTCTACATCACCGGTATCTCCCGCTCGTGCACCCACGAACTGATCCGGCACCGCCACCTGAGCTACTCACAGCTGTCCCAGCGCTACGTCCCCGAGAACGAAGCCCAGGTGGTGGTACCGCCCGGCCTGGAGGACGACCCCGAACTCCAGCAGATCCTGCTGGCTGCTGCCGACGCCAGCCGGGCCGCCTACATCGAGCTGCTGGCCAAGCTGGAAGCCAAGTTCGCTGACCAGCCCAATGCGGTGCTGCGCCGCAAGCAGGCCCGCCAGGCCGCCCGGGCCGTCCTGCCCAACGACACCGAGACCCGCATCGTGGTCACCGGCAACTACCGCGCCTGGCGCCACTTCATCGCCATGCGGGCCAGCGAGCATGCCGACGTCGAGATCCGCCGCCTGGCGATCGCCTGCCTGCGGGAGTTGGTGCAGGTGGCGCCCTCGGTGTTCGCCGACTTCGAGATCACCGAGCTGTCGGACGGCACCGAGGTGGCGACGTCGCCGCTGGCGACAGAGATCTGAGGTTGACGGGGTAACCTAGACGCCCGTGAGCATCAGCGGATTCGACGCCAGCGCCCGGTTGGGCACGGTTCTGACCGCGATGGCGACGCCGTTCAAGCCCGACGGCTCGCTGGACACCGACACCGCTGCGCGGCTGGCCACCCGGCTGGTCGACGGCGGCTGTGACGGTCTGGTGATCTCCGGCACCACCGGCGAGTCGCCGACCACCACCGACGACGAGAAGAGCCAGCTGTTGCGGGCTGTTATCGAGGCGGTCGGGGATCGGGCGCGGATCATCGCCGGTGTCGGCACCTACGACACCGCTCACAGCGTGCACCTGGCCAAGGCCGCCGCCGCCGAGGGCGCGCACGGCCTGCTCGTCGTCACCCCGTACTACTCGCGCCCGCCGCAGTCGGGCCTGGTGGCGCACTTCACCACCGTCGCCGATGCCACCGATCTGCCGGTCATCCTCTACGACATCCCGCCGCGCTCGGTGGTACCCATCAGCTGGGACACCATGCGCGCGGTCGCCGAGCACCCCAACATCGTCGCGGTCAAGGACGCCAAGGCCGACCTGCACGGCGCCGGCCAGATCATGGCCGAGACCGGGCTGGCCTACTACTCCGGTGACGACGCCCTCAATCTGCCCTGGCTGGCCATGGGAGCGGTGGGCTTCATCAGCGTGTGGGGACACCTGGCGGCCGGCCAATTGCGGGATGTGTTGAATGCCTTCAACTCCGGAGATATCGCCACCGCGCGCAAGATCGCGGTGGCCCTGGGCCCGTTGAACGACGCCCAGACCCGCCTCGGTGGCGTGACGTTGTCCAAAGCCGGCCTGCGATTGCAGGGTTTCGACGTCGGCGATCCCCGGCTGCCGCAGATGCCGGCCACCGCCGAGGAACTCGACCAGCTGGCGGCCGACATGCGGGCCGCCGGCCTGCTCCGGTGAGCCTGCAGTGAACGGCGAACTGACACCCCCGGGACCGCTGGCTCCCGGTGCGTTGCGCCTCACCCCGCTGGGCGGGGTCGGCGAAATCGGCCGCAACATGATGGTTTTCGAGCACCTGGGCCGACTGCTGATCGTCGACTGCGGGGCGTTGTTCCCCACCCACGACGAGCCCGGCGTCGACCTCATCCTGCCCGACATCCGCCTCATCCAGGACCGCCTGGAGGATGTCGAGGCCATTGTGCTCACCCACGCCCATGAAGACCACATCGGCGCGATCCCGTTCCTGCTCAAGCTGCGCGCCGACATCCCGATCGTCGGATCCAAATTCACCCTGGCGCTGGTCGCTGCGAAGTGCCGCGAGCACCGCATCACCCCGGTCGTCGTCGAAGTCGCCGAGAACCAGCGCAGTACCCACGGTGTGTTCGAGTGCCAGTACTTCGCGGTCAACCATTCCATCCCGGATGCGCTGGCGATCGCGATCCACACCGGCGCCGGGACGGTGCTGCACACCGGTGACATCAAACTCGACCAGCTGCCGCTCGACGGCCGGCCCACCGACCTGCCCGGGATGTCGCGCCTCGGCGACGCCGGCGTGGACCTGTTCCTGTGCGACTCGACCAACTCCGAGCTGCCCGGGGTAGGCCCCTCGGAAAGTGAGGTCGGGCCCAACCTGCACCGGCTGATCCGCGGCGCTGAGGGGCAGCGCGTCATCGTGGCGTGCTTCGCCTCCAACGTCGACCGGGTGCAGCAGATCATCGACGCATCGGTGGCGCTGGGCCGCAAGGTCTCCTTCGTCGGCCGGTCGATGCTCCGCAACATGGGGATCGCCAAGGATCTGGGCATGTTGCGCATCGACGACCGCGATGTCGTCGACATCGGGGCCGCCGAGGAGATGCTGCCCGGCCAGGTGGTGCTGATCACCACCGGCACCCAGGGCGAGCCGATGGCCGCACTGTCGCGGATGTCGCGTGGTGAGCATCGCAGCATCACCATCACACCGGACGACCTGATCATCCTGTCGTCGTCGCTGATTCCCGGCAATGAAGAAGCCGTGTACGGCGTCATGGACGCGCTGGCCAAGATCGGCGCCCGGGTGGTCACCAATCAGCAAGTGCGGGTGCATGTTTCCGGTCACGCCTACTCCGGTGAACTGTTGTTCCTGTACAACGGGGTGCGACCGCGCAACGTGATGCCGGTGCACGGCACCTGGCGGATGCTGCGGGCCAATGCCAAACTGGCCGCCGGGACCGGTGTTCCCGAGGATCGAATCTTGTTGACCGAGAACGGCGTCAGCGTGGATCTTCAGGGTGGTATCGCCAGGATCGCCGGGGCGGTGCCGGTGGGCAAGATGTTCGTCGACGGTCTCATCACCGGGGACGTCGGCGATGCGACGCTGGGTGAGCGGCTGATCCTGAGTTCGGGCTTCGTGGCCATCACCGTCGTGCTGCGGCGTGGCACCGGACGCGTCGCGGCCCCGCCGCAATTGCACTCCCGCGGCTTCTCCGAGGACCCCAAGGCTCTGGAACCGGCGGCCCGCAAGGTCGAGGCCGAACTGGAGTCGCTAGCCGCCGACAACGTCGTCGACCCGGTGCGCATCGCGCAGGCGGTGCGCCGCACCGTCGGCAAGTGGGTGGGTGAGACCTACCGGCGTCAGCCGATGATCGTGCCGACGGTCATCGAGATCTGACTTCCGCCGAGCAGACGCAAAATCGCACGAATTAGTGGATTTCAGTGCGATTTTGCGTCTGCTCGGCCGGTGTCGTGCGACCGCAGCCAGGACACCGTCCGGTCTCGGTAGCCACTGATGCCCTTGTATTCGGCGATGTCGTCGGGCAACTCGGCCAGCACTGAGGCCATCCGGTCGCGCCAATCGTCCACTGTGGCGATATCGGCGAGCGGCAGCATATAGCTGCGGATCAGAAAGCAGATCGCACCCGACTCCGCCAGCCGGATCAGGTGCTGCACCTCGACCCGCAGATGCACCAACCGGCCGAAGTCCTCGTCGCCGGCGGCGTCGAGTTCACCCTTGTCCGGCAGCCACTCGGGCATCGTCTCGGTGGACACGTCCAGGGTGCGCCCGACCGTCATCGACCAGTTGGTGCGCCGGTAGATCTGGTTGGGCTGCAACCGCATCAGGAACTCCCGGGCCCGGGTGATGACCCCGGACTCGCGCAGCCGCGGCACCGGTCCGTGGATCTCCAGGAACGTCATACCCACGTCGAATCCGAACGACCAGCCCGCGGCAAAGGTGACCACCCCGGCGTCGGCGAACAGGTCACCGTCGCGCTGGTCGAGCAGCACGATGTCGTCCTGCACCTGGCCGGCGATATAGGCCAGCGGTTCACAGGGCAACGTCGACTCGTCGCCGACCACGAAAACCTGTGCGATACCCAGCAGTTCGTTGCGCCAGTGCCACTGCTCGCCGTCGCGGCGCAGTGACATGGACTCCGGGTAGCTGCTGGCCAGCTCGGACATCAGCGCCAGCATGGCGTCCCAGCACGCGACCCGCATATGGGGGAGTGCCGCGTGGCGGGTCGGATCGGCGGCCAGGATTCGTTGCCGTTCGGCCAGCTCGTGGCGGTACTCGCTGTCGATGTGGACGACCTGCTCACCCCATTGCCCCACCCGGGTGCGTACCGGGGTGGCGGCCGGTTCGATGTTGGTGCTGTAGCGGTAGGTGTCACCGGAGTATGGAAACGGGAACGACGCCACCAGGTCAGGGGCTGATAGCGGGGTCTTCACAGATCCACCTCCACGCGGCCGTGTGCCCGGGACACACACGCCATCATGGCATCACGAGCCTGTCGCTCGGCTTCGCTGAGGTACACGTCGCGATGGTGCAGCACCCCCGAGCGCACCGGAATCCGGCACTCCCCGCACACCCCTTGCCGGCACATGTTGGGCACCGGTACCCCGTGTGCCTCCAGCGCCTCGAGCAATGACACTCCGGATTCCACGACGAAACGCTTTCCGCTGCTGGTCAATTCGGCCTCGAAGGGATCGCCGGGTTCCAGCTCGCCGCCGAAGTGCTCGACGTGGATGCGGCTGGCCGGCCAGCCGAGGTCTACCGCTATCGCGGTCACGTCGTCGATGAAGCCCGCGGGCCCACAGATGTAGGCATGGGTGCCGAAGGGTGAATCGCTCAGGGTCACAGCCAGTTCGGCCAGAAACGTCGAGCGATCGGTGAAGAACCGGGCGCCGTCGGTCAGCGACTTGAGCTCCTCGACGTAGGCGCCGTGGCCGTCCCGGTGGACATAGAGCAGCCGGGTCTCCCGGCCCCACCGTTTGGCGCTGCGCAGGTGCGACACCATCGGGGTGATGCCGATCCCCGCCGCGATCAGCAGATGCCTGCCGGCGCTGAGCACGGGTGCGAACGCGCTACGCGGCTCCCGGATCGTGATGCTGTCGTCGACCCCCAGGCTGTGAACCCACCGCGAACCGCCGCGCCCGTCAACACATTCCAGCACCGACACCACGTACTCGGTGGGTGTCACCGGGTCACCGGTCAGCGAGTAGGCGTTGGCCCCGCCCGGGTATTCGATGACGATGTGGCTGCCCGGGGTGAACGACGGCAACGGACCGTGATCGGGCCGGGCCAGGGTGAGTGTGCGGACTCCGGGCACCGTGTCGTCGATGCCGACGACGGTCAGGCGAATACTCACGGCGCGGGCCGCCGGTCGGCGTGGATCGCAAAGCCCAGGTGTGTGCCGAGCCGCCGCGACACGTGGTAGTGCACGAACAGCACGCGGCCGCAGCCCGAGCAGGGCAGCTCATCGGTCAGATCGACCCTGGCCAGCGTGGTGTGCTTGCAATGCGGGCAGAAGATCTCACGGGTGCCCACCTCGGTACTGGCGATCGTCATCTCGTCATCAGCCACCCCGAGATCGATCGCGGCCGAGCGCACCCGCAGGCAGGCGTGTGCGGGCCCGGCCAACAGCAGCCGCCACCCGACCACCGCGCCGGCGAGGTCGGCGCGCAACGCCGAACAGGCCGCGTCGGCGTCGGCGACGTGATGGATTCGCAGCGCCGCATCGGGGCGGTGCTTGGTGACCTCGGCAGCCCACTGCCGCGCGATGGGTTCGGCCGCGGCGCCGATGGCCAGCACCGTCCAGGACCGCCCGGACAGGTCGGCCGGCGGGCGAACCAGGTCCACGGCCCAGGGCGGGACGCTGGTCAGTGCCAGGTGAGGACTCATCTCCCCGCGATCTTATCCGCGGATGTGCCTGGTCTGCCTGCTGGAAAGCGGTACCGGACCCGGGTGGTAGAAACCTGGTCATGTCCGTCGACCCGTCGACACCGGTGCTGATCGGCTGGCATGCGGTGAGCCGCCGTGATCGCGATCCCCGTGACGGCAAGGAAGCCGCCGCGTTGATGGTCGACGCCGCCCGCGGCGCGCTGGGTGCGCTACCCGGATTGGCCGTGGACTGGATCGGGGCCACCGCAGGCCTGACCCGTTACGCGGACCCGGCCCGTCTGGTGGGCGAGCGGATCGGCGCGCCCAGCGCCCACACCGTGCTGGCCCATATCGGCATCATGCAGCACACGCTGGTCGCTGCCGCCTGCCGAGCCGTGCAGTCCGGCCGGCACCGGCTGGCGTTGGTGGTCGGTGCCGAGGCGCACTACCGCAAGATCCGGCTGGCGGCGGCGGGTCTGGAGGCGCAGGTCACCGTGCAGGACGAGGGCGTCGAGCCGGATGAGTCCATGCGCTCGCCGCAGTTCGATGCCGACATGAGCCATCCGGCCGAGACGGCGGCCGGGCTGGCCGCCACTCCCGCTTACTACGCCCTGATCGACAGTTTCTGGCGCAGCCAGCAGGGCCTGGGAATCGACGAGCATCGCGACCGGCTGGCCGCCCTCTACGCCCGGTTCGCCGAGATCGCGGCCACCAATCCCGATGCCGTACGGCGCAGCGGCTATCGGGCTGCAGACCTGCGTGACCCGACGGCCGCCAACCCGATGGTGGCGTTCCCGTACACCAAGCTCATGGTGACCACGTGGACGGTCGACCAGGGCTGCGCGCTACTGATGACCACCGAGGGCTACGCCGACGAGTTCGGGGTGCCCGCCCAGGCGCGCCGGTATCCGGTGATCGCCATCGAGTCCAACCACGTCGTTCCGGTGTCGGGCCGCACCCGGCTCAGCCAGCCCGCGTCCATGCGGATCATCGGCGAGGAGATCGGCCGCCGCACCGGTCTGGACACCGCCACGATCCCGGTGCTGGACCTGTATTCGGCATTTCCCGCACCCGTCCTGATCGGCGCCCAGGCGTTGCGCGTGCCGCAGGGCCGCGACCTGACCCTGACCGGCGGCATGTCGTTCGCCGGCGGACCGCTCAACAGCTATGTTCTGCACGCGATCACGGCGGCAGCCGACAGACTCGGCGACCCGGCGGCCCAGAGCGCATTAATCAGCTGTGTCAGTGGGCTTTACACCAAGCAGGCGGCGTTGGTGCTCGCCGCAGCGCCCGGGCACACACCCTTCGACACCGTCGACGTCACCGACGCGGTGGCCGACGCCGAACCCGCCATACCGGTGGTCGTCGACGCGGTGGGGGACGGGCGGATCGTCGCCTACACCGTGGTGTTCGACGGCGAGCAGCCCGAGCGGGCCATCGTGGTGGTTGATCTGGCCGACGGCCGGCGTACCGTCGCGCGCAGCCACGACCAGCAACTCATGGCAACGGCGTTGGCGCAGGACATCATTGGTGCCACCGTCACCGTCGGTGACGGATTGTTCGCTCTTGCCTGACGCTGGATGGTCTAACGCTTGTTGACGAAGCCCGCGTCGACCGGAAGCGATACCCCGGTGATGTAGCGGCCGGTCTCGGCGACCAGGAAGAACACCGCGTTGGCGATGTCCTCGGGTTCCAGCGTCTGCACCGGCAACGCGTTGCTCATGTCCGGTCCGCCCAGGTTCTGCTGGGCCAGGCCGTCGAGCCACGATCGGGTGAACTCGTTGTCGATCATCGGGGTGTTCACCCCCGCCGGATGCACCGAGTTCACCCGAATATTGAACGTGGCAAGGAAATTCGCGTAGGCGCGCATCAACCCGACCACGCCGTGCTTGGCCACCGTGTAGCCGAGCGAGCCCGCGACAGGGGCGCCGATGCCCACCAGGCCGGCCACCGAACTGGTCAAGACGATCGATCCGCCCTGGCCCTGCTTGATCAGCGGGCGCATCGCCACATCGACGGTGTGATAGACGCCGGTCAGGTTCACATCGATGACGTCCTGCCACGCGGATTCATCGGTCATCGGGGCGATGCCGGCGTTGGCGATCACGATGTCGAGGCGGCCGAGTTCGGCGACGCCCTCCTTGAGGGCGGCTTTGAGCGCCGAGCGGTCCCGGACGTCGGCTTCCCGCGCGACGACGCGAGCGCCGGTGTCCTCGACGAGTTTCACCGTGGCGGCCATGTCCTCGGGGGTGGCCATCGGATACGGAACACTGGCGATCTGGTCGCACAGGTCGACCGCGATGATGCTGGCGCCCTCCGACGCCAGCTTCACCGCGTGAGCGCGGCCCTGGCCCCGGGCCGCGCCGGTGATGAACGCGACCTTGCCGTCGAGTTCCCCCACGATCAGGCTCGCAGCTGACCCTTGGCCGGGTCGCCGGCGACCACGGGTGCCAACATCTTGATGTCGGGTGCGCCGTCGAGGTGCTCACCGATCTCGCCGAACAGCGTGCCGATCGCCGGTGCGGTGCCATGTACCTGAAGGGCTTCCGCGTCGGCCCACTGCTCGATGAAGACGAAGGTGCGGTCGGTCTCGTGCAGGGCGTACAGCTGGCAGCCCGGCTCGTCGTGGACGGCAGCAATGGCCTTCTTGCAGGACTCGCGCACGGCGTCGACGGACTCCGGCTTGGCGGTGAAACTGGCAACGACGACCACGGGCATCGGGGCGCTCCTGGGGCAGAAGTAGGGGGTTGTGACGCCGCTTACATTAGACGCGCTTCCCATCTGCTGTGCCGGGCGGTCGCCTCCGTGCGATTTCGGCGCGTTTACCGTCGCTGAGCGCCGACAACCGCGCCGGAATCGCCGATGGTCGCAGCTTGGCAACAGCCGCCCTGAAATTAGTGTGGCGGATGGTGCAGATGGTGCAGATGCGACTAGTCTTGCGACCATGGCGAATAAGACGGCCGCTCGCTCTGGCGCGCGAACGACCAGGTCAAAGGCTGCTGCGCGACCAGCCAAGGCGGCCGCGCCCCGGCGCAAACCTCCCGCCAAGAAGCGCACCTCCTCGCCGGTCGCCACGGCGGCCGCCGCCGGTGGCCGAGCCGCTCGCGCGACCTGGCTGATGGTGGCCAAGGGCGCCGGGTCGACCGCCCGCTCGGTGGGCCGCGCCCGCGACATCGAACCGCACCATCGCCGCGACGGCATCGCCCTCGGGCTGATCGCCGTCGCCGTCGTCATCGCCGCCAGTTCCTGGTTCGACGCCGCCCGCCCGGTCGGCGCCTGGATCGACTCGGTGTTGCGGACCTTCGTCGGCGGTGCGGTGGTCCTGCTGCCGCTGATGCTCGGAGTGATCGCCGTCCTGCTGATGCGCACCGAACCCAACCCCGAGGCGCGGCCGCGGCTGATCCTCGGCGTCGCGATGATCGCGCTGCCGGTGCTGGGCCTGTGGCACATGTGGTCGGGCGCTCCGATGGAGCCCGCCGGCCGCCAGCGCGCCGGTGGTTTCATCGGGTTCGCCATCGGCGGACCGCTCGCCGACGGGGTGACGGCGTGGATCGCCGCGCCGCTGCTGATCATGGCCGCACTGTTCGGGGTGCTGCTGTTGTCGGGCACCACGATTCGCGAGGTGCCCGAGACGCTCTACGCGATGTTCAGCACCCGAGGGCGCTACGACGACGACGAGTACTACGAGGACGAGGAGCCGCAGCCGGCCGCGCAGGCCGAGCCCGACGACTTCTCGGACGGCTACTACGACGATCCCCGTGCCTACCAGGACGAGGCCGCGTCATGGCCGGGGACGCCGAAACCGGTTGGCACGCCGTACGACAACTACCCGCTCGAGGAGGAGTCGCCGACGGTCCCGGAGCCCGCGGCCAAGGCCGTGCGCAAGAAGCCGGCCGCCAAGCCGGAGGTCAAGCAGGAGACCAAGGTCATCGAGAAGGTGGTCGACCGGGTCGTCGAAGGGCCCTACCACCTGCCGTCGCTGGACCTGTTGGTCGCCGGCGACCCGCCCAAGCGGCGCAGCGCGGCCAACGAGCACATGGAAGACGCCATCTCCTCGGTGCTGCAGCAGTTCAAGGTCGACGCCGCCGTCACCGGCTGCACCAGGGGACCGACCGTCACCCGCTACGAGGTCGAACTCGGCCCCGGCGTCAAGGTCGAGAAAATCACTGCGCTGCAACGCAATATCGCCTACGCGGTGGCCACCGAGAGTGTGCGGATGCTCGCCCCGATCCCCGGCAAGTCCGCGGTCGGCATCGAGGTGCCCAACACCGACCGTGAGATGGTGCGGCTGGCCGACGTTCTCACCGCACCGTCCACCCGGCGCGATCACCACCCGTTGGTGATCGGGCTGGGCAAGGACATCGAAGGCGATTTCATCTCGGCCAACCTGGCCAAGATGCCGCACCTACTGGTCGCCGGTTCCACGGGCTCGGGCAAGTCCAGCTTCGTCAACTCGATGCTGGTATCCCTGCTCGCCCGCGCCACCCCCGACGAAGTGCGGATGATCCTCATCGACCCCAAGATGGTGGAACTCACGCCGTACGAAGGCATTCCGCACCTGATCACGCCGATCATCACCCAGCCCAAGAAGGCCGCCGCCGCGCTGGCCTGGTTGGTCGAGGAGATGGAACAGCGCTACCAGGACATGCAGGCCTCGCGGGTACGGCACGTCGACGACTTCAACGCCAAGGTCCGCTCCGGCGAGATCACCACACCGCTGGGCAGCCAGCGGGTGTACAAGCCCTACCCGTACATCATCGCGATCGTCGACGAGCTTGCCGACCTGATGATGACCGCGCCGCGGGACGTCGAGGACGCCATCGTACGGATCACCCAGAAGGCCCGCGCCGCAGGCATTCACCTGGTGCTGGCCACCCAGCGTCCGTCGGTCGACGTGGTCACCGGTCTGATCAAGACCAACGTGCCCTCGCGCCTGGCGTTCGCCACCTCGTCGCTGACCGACAGCCGCGTCATCCTCGACCAGCCGGGGGCGGAGAAGCTGATCGGTATGGGCGACGGCCTGTTCCTGCCGATGGGGGCCAGCAAGCCCCAACGTCTGCAAGGTGCCTACATCACCGACGAGGAGATCCAAGCGGTCGTGCAGGCCTGCAAGGATCAGGCCGAGCCGGAGTACACCGAGGGCGTCACCTCGGCCAAGGCATCAGGAGAGCGCTCCGACGTCGATCCCGACATCGGCGACGACATGGACGTCTTCCTGCAGGCCGTCGAACTGGTGGTGTCCAGCCAATTCGGCTCCACCTCGATGCTGCAGCGCAAGCTGCGGGTCGGTTTCGCCAAGGCCGGCCGCCTGATGGACCTGATGGAGACCCGCAACATCGTCGGGCCCTCCGAGGGTTCCAAGGCCCGTGAGGTTCTGGTCAAGCCGGATGAGCTGGCAGGCACGCTGATGCTGATCCGCGGTGGCTCAGATGCCAACGGCGGCGATGACGACTCCGACGACGACTTCTGACACCTAGCCGCCGGCGCCGACACCCAGTTCCACCCGCACCGGCGGCGCCGGTGGGAGCAGCGGATCCAGCTCAGGCCCCAGACAGGGGGTGTTCTGCGCGTCAGTCACCTCGAGGCATCCACCGCTGGGACAGTCCGCGGTGACGTTGGCGCCGTACCGGCACTGCGGGGTGGCCGTCGCAGGCGCGGAGGCGATCACCGCGACGGCCATCAGGACCGACGCCGGCACGGCCATCAGGAAGCGCGCGGGCATACCTCACCGTAGCGGTCAGAGGACCAGCAACATCCTGGTGTTTCCCAGAGTGTTCGGCTTGACGTAGCTCAGGTCCAGGAATTCGGCGACACCGATGTCGTAGGAACGGCACATCTCCTCGTAGACCTCGGCGGTGACCGGAGTGCCCTCGATCTCGGTGAAACCATGCCGTCCGAAGAAGTCGGTCTCGAAGGTCAGCACGAACAGCCGCTGCAGTTCCAGATCCCGCGCCACCTGCAGCAGGCGCAGGACGACCGCGTGCCCGACGCCGGTGCCCTTCACCTTCGGGTCGACCGCGACCGTGCGTACCTCACCCAGATCCGACCACAGCACGTGCAGCGCACCGCAGCCCACGACCTCCCCGGCGAGCTCGGCCACCCAGAACTCCTGCACCGCCTCGTAGAGCGTGACCAGGTTCTTCTCCAGCAGGATCTTGCCTGCATAGGTGTCGACGAGACGCTTGATATCGGGAACATCCGAGGTACGGGCTCGGCGCACGACGACAGCAGGGGCGCTGGTCTGATCCGGGCTCTCGTTCACGGGTGCAGAGTATCGGGCGCGGGAGGCCCGACTGCCAACCGATATTCTGTTTGCCGTGTCGGGACAACCCCAAACCGGTCCGGCGGGCCCGCGTGTGCGGGTGGCCAACCTCGCCAACTTCCTGACCGGTATCCGGCTGGTCCTGGTCCCGATCTTCCTGCTGTTTCTGTTCTCCGGCGACGGACACGAATCAGCCAGCCGGATAACCGCATTCGCGATTTTTGCGGTAGCCGTGATCACCGATCGGCTCGACGGTTCGCTGGCGCGCACCTACGGGATGGTGACCGAGTTCGGCAAGCTGGCCGACCCCATCGCCGACAAGATGCTCATCGGCGCGGCACTGGTCGGGCTGTCGATGCTTGGCGACCTGCCCTGGTGGGTGACCATCGTGATCCTGGCCCGTGAGCTCGGGATCACGCTGCTGCGCTTCGCGGTGCTGCGCCACGGTGTGGTCCCGGCCAGCCGCGGCGGCAAGCTCAAGACGCTGGTGCAGGCCGTCGCGATCGGATTGTTCGTGCTGCCGTTGCACAGCTGGCCCCCGGCGTGGCTGACCGTTGCCTGGGTGGTGATGTGGGCGGCGATCGTCCTGACGGTGCTCACCGGCATCGACTACGTCGTCTCCGCGGTGAAGGACTCCCGGGCCCGATCCGCTGGTCGGTGAGGACACCGCGGCGGCGATTGCGCAGCTCACCGCCCGTCGTTCGGATGAGGGCGGGCGGATCTGACAACCCTGGGAACCAATTGGGGCGGTCCTGACGTTTCACTGATGGCTGCAACTGATGGAGGAGGACAGCCTGATGGCGTTACTGCTGCGCGAAGTGATCGGTGACGTGCTTCGTGATGCCCGGACCTCACAGGGACGCACCCTGCGCGAGGTGTCCGATACGGCTCGCGTCAGCCTGGGCTACCTGTCCGAGGTGGAGCGCGGCCGCAAGGAGGCCTCCAGCGAGCTGCTCAGCGCGATCTGCACCGCCCTGGACGTGCCGCTGTCGCGGGTCTTGACCGACGCCGGCGAGAAGATGGCCGTCCGGGAACGCATCGCCACCCTGACCGCCGTGCCCAACGAACCCGTCATCGACGTGGCCACCAAGGTCGTCATCCCGCACCCCGTCGCGATGGCTGTTGCCTGATCCGTCGACCGGCCGACATGCCCGTGGGGTGTAGTCGGACGTCGTGAACCGATAAATTGGGCAACGATCACCGAATGCGGCACTCGAATCGAAGGCGGGACTGATGGCCAATCCGTTCGTCAAGGCGTGGAAGTACCTGATGGCGCTCTTCAACTCCAAGGTTGACGAGTACGCCGATCCCAAGGTGCAGATCCAGCAGGCCATCGAGGAGGCCCAACGCACCCACCAGGCGCTGACCCAGCAGGCCGCCCAGGTGATCGGTAACCAGCGGCAGTTGGAGATGCGGCTCAACCGGCAGCTGGCTGACATCGAGAAGCTGCAGGTCAACGTGCGTCAGGCGCTGACCTTGGCCGACCAGGCCACCGCCGCAGGTGACGCCGCCAAGGCCACCGAGTACAACAACGCCGCCGAGGCGTTCGCGGCCCAGCTGGTGACCGCCGAGCAGAGCGTCGAAGACCTCAAGACCCTGCACGACCAGTCGCTGCAAGCCGCTGCCCAGGCCAAGAAGGCCGTCGAGCAGAACGCCATGATGCTGCAGCAGAAGATCGCCGAGCGCACCAAGCTGCTCAGCCAGCTCGAGCAGGCCAAGATGCAGGAGCAGGTCAGCGCCTCGTTGCGGTCGATGAGCGAGATCGCCGCCCCCGGCAACACCCCCAGCCTCGACGAGGTGCGCGACAAGATCGAACGCCGCTACGCCAACGCGATGGGCGAGGCCGAGCTGGCGCAGAATTCCGTGCAGGGCCGGATGCTGGAGGTTCAGCAGGCAAGCGTCCAGATGGCGGGCCATTCGCGGCTCGAGCAGATCCGTGCCTCCATGCGTGGTGACGCGCTGCCGTCTGGTGGTGCCGCCGCGGCTCCGGCCACCCCGGCGACCCCGGCCGCGACGCCTGAACCTGAAAAACCCCTCGGACAGTAGGAGGCGAACGTCTCGATGGCGGTCACACCCGACAAGCCGGGGTTTCTCTCGCGGCAGTGGCGATCGGCACTGCAGCGCGGGATCGACACCGCCAGCGAGTACGTCGACGTGGCGGCACAGCGCCTGAGCGCAGCCGCCGATCCCCGGGCCCGGCTGCTGCGCAAGCGGCGGTGGGCGTTGCGGCTGGGCCTGTTCTTCTCGTTCTCGACGGTGCTCTGGGTGTGCATCACCGGTCTGCTCGCGACATGGAGCACCCCGGTGTGGGGGCTGATCATCACCGGCGTGATCGCCGCCGGTGCGGCCGTGCCCGCCACCCTGTTCCTGTTGCGCTACCGCTTCCTGCGCGGCGAGCCGCTGCCGCCGCAGCGTCAGCTCAGCGGCAAGCGGATGCCGCCACACGGTTCGGCGGCGCGTCCGTCGATGTACGCCCTGGGTGCCTCCGAGCGTGGCCTGCATTCGCTGCTCGGGGTTCTGGAGCGGGGAAACATGCTGCCGCCAGAAGAGATCCGGGACCTGACCGCGGCGGCCAACCACAGCGCGGCCACCATGGCGGCCACCGCGGCTGAGGTGGTGTCGATGGAACGGGCGGCGCTCGAGACCCCGAACTCCCGCGAGTACCTGGCGCCGACCATCAACGCGTTCACCGCCCAGCTCAACACCGGGGTGCGTCAGTACAACGAGATGGTCACTGCTGCAGCGCAATTGGTGTCAGCTGCCAACTCCGGCTCACTGTCGAGCTCGCCGATGTCGGCCCAGCGCTACCGCAGCGAGCTCTCCGGTGCCACCGACCGGCTGCTGGGCTGGTCGCAGGCTTTCGACGAACTCGGTCAGCTGCGCCGCGCTTGACCCCCCCGCGCCGAAATCACAACCGCGGGCGCAGGGCCGGCACAACGGCGCCGACAATGCCGCGAGCCAGCGCCTTGGTGAAGTCGAACATATCGAAGTAGTCGCGCCACAACGTGATTCGGCCGTTGTGCACTTCGAACACCCCGCACACCCAGAACTGCATGCGCACCGGACCAACAACCAACACGTCGGTGCGTTCGGTGAGCACCGATGCCCCGTTGACGGCAATCCGGTGGAACTTCACCTCGAAGCCCAGCGAGGGCCGCAGCATCCCCCGGAACAACTTCATGGTGCGAGCCCGGCCGCGGATGGTGGGGAAGCCGACGTTCTCGTAGACCAGATCCGCGTCGAGCTGGGCGCCTGCGGTGTCGAGATCCTTGGCCTGAAGTGCGGTCAGAAACACCTCGACGGTATGGGCGTTGTCGACGTCGGTGCTGACGTTCGTGCTCTGCTCGGTCATGTAGGCCAGGGTAGGCGCGCGGCCTGTGGCAGGGTAGGCCGATGCGCGTTGCGGTGGTAGCCGGCCCGGATCCGGGCCACGTGTTTCCCGCGATCGCCCTGTGTCTGCGGTTCGCCGCCGCCGGTGACCAGCCCGTCCTGCTCACCGGAACCGAACGCCTCGACCTGGCCCGCACGGCCGGTGTCCCAGCCGTCGAACTAGCCGGTCTGGACGCCACCGCGGATGACGACGACGCCGATGCGGGCGCGAAGATCCATCAGCGGGCCGCGCGGATGGCCGAGCGCAACGTTGCCGTCCTGACCCGGCTGGCTCCCGATCTCATCGTCTCTGACGCCATCACCGCGTGCGGCGGGCTGGCTGCCGAACTCCTGGGAATCCCGTGGATCGAGCTCAGCCCGCACCCGCTGTACCTGCCGTCGAAAGGACTGCCCCCGATCGGGAGCGGGCTGGCACCCGGCACCGGGCTGCGGGGCCGGATGCGAGACGCCGTCATGCGGGCACTGACGGCCCGCTCGCTGCGCGAGGGAGAGCGGCAACGCACCGCGGCACGAGCCGGGATCGGGCTACCCGTTCAGGATCGCGGCCCGCTGCGCCGGCTCATCGCGACCCTGCCCGCGCTCGAGGTGCCGCGACCGGACTGGCCGGCCGGCGCGGTCGTCGTCGGCCCGTTGCATTTCGAGCCCACCTCTGCGGTGCTGCCGATCCCGGACGGGGAGGGGCCGCTGGTCGTGGTGGCGCCGTCGACAGCCACCACGGGGGCCGAGGGCGTGGCGGAACTGGCATTGCGGCACCTGGTACCCGGCGACACCCTGCCCGCCGGCTCCCGGGTGGTGATCTCCCGGTTGGGTGGCGATGACCTCGACGTGCCACCGTGGGCCGCCGTCGGGCTGGGTCGCCAGGACGAGTTGCTCGCCAAGGCCGATGTGGTGGTCTGCGGGGGAGGGCACGGCATGTTGTCCAAGACGCTGCTGGCCGGTGTCCCGATGGTGGTGATTCCCGGCGGGGGCGACCAATGGGAGCTGGCGAATCGTGTTGTGCGCCAAGGCAGTGCGCGGCTGATCCGGCCCGTGAGCGCCGAGGCATTGGTGGCCGAGGTGACTGAGGTGCTGTCCTCGCCGCGCTATCGGAAGGCGGCCAGACGGGCGGGGGAGAGCATTATCGGCGTCGCCGATCCGGTACGGGTGTGCCATGAATCGCTGGCTGGGTAGGTTGGTGGCGTGCGGCTGACGGAATTCAACGACCTCGTCGAAGCGCAGTTCGGCTCAGTTCGTGCTGCCTCGATGGTGGTGGACCACGTTCTGACCACGTTGGGCGGGCGCACCGCCGCGCAGGCCATCGAGGATGGTGTGGAACCACGCGAGGTCTGGCGGGCGCTGTGCGCGGACTTCGACGTGCCGCGCGATCAGTGGTGAGCACGTTCGCGCTGGTGCACGGCGCCTGGCATGGGCCGTGGTGCTGGGAACGGCTGACCCCCGAGCTGGAGCGCCGCGGACATCGGGTGATCACCGTCGACGTCCGGTTCGACGATCCGGCGGCGACGTTCGAGGATCATGCGACCACCTTCGCCGCGGCCGTGCAGGACTGCGATGAGGACGTCGTGGCCGTCGGGCACTCGCTGGGCAGCTTCGCGTTCCCGTGGATCGCCGAGCGCCGGCCGGTGCGCCATCTGGTGTACCTGTGCGGTCTGGTCGCCGAACCCGGCCGCACCTGTGCGGAACTGGATCGGGAGCAGGGCATCCTCAACCCGGGCTACCGGGCCGGCCTGGCCAAGGTGGGCGGCGGCACCCGGTGGGCGGACCTCGAGCTGGCGCGAGAGGTCTTCTATTCCGACTGCGATGACGACGTCGTCGAGGCGGCGATCCCGAGACTGCGGACCCAGGCGGTGCGGCCCATGACGCAACGTTGCCCATATGACCGGCTGCCGGCCGTGCCGGCCACCTCGGTCGTGTGCGCGGCCGACCGAATGGTCGATCCGGCCTGGTCACGACGGGTAGCCGCGGAGATTCTTGACGCACCGGTGGTGGAGCTGCCGGGCGGCCATTCCCCGTTCTACTCCCGGCCATCGGAGTTGGCCGAGGTTTTACACGGGGTGCTCTGACACGCCCGGCGCGTCGGCTTGCTTTCGAACATCTGTTCGTTATGGTGGTGACGTTCGACCGAGTTTGTCGGTGGCCTGTCCTAGCGTCAGTCCCAACCGGCCGGAACCCCGGTCAAACCGAATGACTACCGGAGAGGTACACCATGGCGCAGCAAGCCCCCGATCGCGAGAAGGCACTCGAACTCGCGATCGCACAGATCGAGAAGAACCACGGCAAGGGTTCGGTGATGCGTCTCGGTGACGAGGTCCGTCAGCCGATCTCGGTCATCCCGACCGGCTCCATCGCCCTGGACGTGGCGCTGGGCATCGGCGGTCTGCCTCGCGGCCGCATCGTCGAGATCTACGGCCCGGAATCCTCGGGTAAGACCACCGTCGCGCTGCATGCGGTGGCCAACGCCCAGGCCGCCGGCGGTATCGCGGCGTTCATCGACGCCGAGCACGCGCTGGATCCTGACTACGCCCAGAAGCTCGGGGTGGACACCGACTCGCTGCTGGTCAGCCAGCCCGACACCGGTGAGCAGGCCCTCGAGATCGCCGACATGCTGGTGCGTTCCGGCGCCATCGACCTCATCGTCATCGACTCGGTGGCAGCGTTGGTGCCGCGCGCCGAGATCGAGGGTGAGATGGGTGACAGCCACGTCGGCCTGCAGGCCCGCCTGATGAGCCAGGCGCTGCGCAAGATGACCGGTGCGCTGAACAACTCGGGCACCACCGCCATCTTCATCAACCAGCTGCGCGAGAAGATCGGCGTGATGTTCGGTTCGCCCGAAACCACCACCGGCGGTAAGGCATTGAAGTTCTACGCTTCGGTGCGGCTGGACGTGCGCCGGATCGAGACGCTCAAGGACGGCACCGACGCGGTGGGCAACCGCACCCGCGTCAAGGTGGTCAAGAACAAGGTCTCGCCGCCGTTCAAGCAGGCCGAGTTCGACATCCTCTACGGCCAGGGCATCAGCCGCGAGGGCTCGCTCATCGACATGGGTGTCGAGCACGGCTTTATCCGCAAGTCCGGATCGTGGTTCACCTACGAGGGTGAGCAGTTGGGGCAGGGCAAGGAGAATGCCCGCAAGTTCCTGCTGGAGAACCCGGATGTGGGCCACGAGATCGAGAAGAAGATCAAAGAGAAGCTCGGTATCGGTGCGGTGATGACCGACGATCTCGCCATCGATGACGTTCTGCCCGCCCCAGTCGACTTCTGACAAGCGCGCTGAGCAGGCGCACGCGGTGTGCCTGCGCCTGCTCACCGTGCGGTCAAGAACTCGCTCGGAGTTGGCCGGTCAGCTCGACAAGCGTGGCTATCCCGACGAGGTCGCCGAATCGGTACTCGACCGGTTGGCCGCGGTCGGGCTGATCGACGATGCCGACTTCGCCGAACAGTGGGTGCGGTCCCGGCGAGCGCGGGGCGGAAAAGGCAAGCGCGCGTTAGCTGCTGAGCTGCGAACCAAAGGTGTCGATGACGACGTGATCGCGGCCGCCCTTGACGATATCGACGCCGGAGCCGAGCGGCGGCTGGCCGAGGAGTTGGTGGAGCGCAAACTGCGCCGCGAGGCGCTGGCCGACACCGACGACACCAAGGTGATGCGCAGACTGGTCGGCATGCTGGCCCGGCGTGGCTACAGCCAGAGCTTGGCGGTCGCGGTGGTCAGCGACGGACTGGCCGCAGAGCGGGAACGCCGCCGGGTCTGACACCGTCGGCCGCAATTACCTGGCAGCACCTGACCGCGTCGATGCCGCCCGCCGTAGGCTTCGGGCATGCGAATCTCGGCCAAGCTGGCGCCCACATTCGACTACCCGCAGCTCGAGCAGTTCTGGCGTGCCGCCGACGATCTCGGTTTCGAGGCGGTGTGGAACTACGACCACTTCTACGGCCTGGTCGACAACACCAAGCCCACCCACGAGGGCTGGACCACGCTGGCAGCGATGGCCGCTGTGACGCGACGGGCACGGGTGGGCTGCATGGTGACCGGGGTGACCTACCGCAACCCCGCGATCCTGGCCAAGATGGCCGTCACCGTCGATCACATCAGCGGCGGACGGCTGGATTTCGGTATCGGTGCGGGCTGGCATGAGGCGGAGCATCGCGGATACGGCATCGAATTCCCCAGTGCCGGAACGCGCGTCGCGATGCTCGATGAGGCCCTGACCGTGATCCGCCGGCTGTGGACCGAGGAGTCCGTGACCTTCGCGGGCCGCTTCTACACACTGACCGACGCGATCTGCGAACCGAAACCGATTCAGCGGCCACACCCGCCGATCGTCGTCGGCGGGTCGGGTCCGAAGATGCTGCGCGTGATCGCCCGGCATGCCGACGAGTGGAACATGCCCAGCCATCAGGGTCCGCGGGAGTGGGGCGAGGCCAACGCCCGGCTCGACGCGGCCTGCGCCGAGGTCGGCCGCGATCCCGCCGCCGTCAGCAGAGGGGTGCAGCTGTTCCTGCACCCGCGCGAACCCGAACAGGTCAGCGGCCAACTTGATCTGCTGGCGCAGTACGAAGATCTGGGCTGCCAACACGCGGTGCTGAGCTTCTACCAACCGCCCGATGCCGAATTGCTGGCACGCTGCGCCGCACTTCGCTGACGCGGCCGCGCAGCAGACAGGGAGAAATGTCAGTGGCAGTAGGCGCTCGATCGGGGCGTACTGCGATGCGGGTGGCGATGGCGGTCGCGGTGGTCGTGACCGGGGTGGCGCTTGCCGTCGTGCTCGGCCTTGTCGTTGTGCTCCTTTCGGCCCGTCTCATCGACGTGCCGTGGGTCTTCCTCGGTGCCGGCTACGTTGCACTCGTGGCGAGCGGCGTGGTAGCCGTGCTCGCGGTTCGCAGGATTCTCCGGTCCACCGGCACGTGGCGATCGACCGTGGCAGTCAGCGTCGGCCTGGCGATGATCACGGCGACCATCGCTCACTACACCATCTTGGACCGATTCCCCTCGATGCCGGTCGAGCCCGATCCGCCGGGAGTTCACTACTGGTCGGTTCCCGACGGCCGACTCGCGTACTACCACCAATCGGCAGCTCCCATGCCCGGCAGGCGTCCACCCGTCGTGTTTCTGCACGGTGGTCCGGGGACGCCAGGAGAGGGATTACCAACGGGCAGTGCGGAACTGGCCGCGCTAGGCTACGACGTCTACGCCTACGACCAACTCGGAGCGGGACGTTCCTCCCGGTTGAGTGACGTCACCCACTACACCGTCGAGCACGCGGTCGACGATCTCGATGCAGTACGGCACTTGATCGGCGGTGAGAAGATGATCCTGATCGGCCGATCCTGGGGCGGTTCGCTGCTCGCCCAATACCTGGCGCGTCACCCTGACCACGTCGAGCGGGCGGTCTTTGTCACACCCGGAACCATCTGGGGTGGGCTCAAGGAGGACGTCGGCGAACCCTGGCCGGCACGAGACGCCGCGGAGCGCCGCGAGTACGAGCAGCTCACGGGACGAGCTCGAACTCTGCTGCAGAGCATTCTGCTCGAGGTCAACCCCAACGCAGCCCACTCCTTCGTGCCGGATCGGGAAGCCGACAGCTGGATGCGGGCGGTTGCCCTGACCGGTCGGGGCGCGACCGCGTGTTCTGGGCCGCCTCGAACCCCGGCTCATCACAACCTGCAGGGCTTCTACAGCAATCAGATGCTCGTCGCGGACTTCGCGGCAACTGCCGACCCTCGACCGGCCCTCGCGCAAGCGCATGTGCCGGCACTGGTGATGGCGGCACAATGTGATTTCGTCCACTGGTCGGTCACCCGGCGCTACGTCGATGCCATCCCTGGAGCAGTCCTCGTTCCCGTCGGCAATGCCGGACACGGCATCACCGAAGACCAGCCCGTATTGTTCGCCCGGCTGATCGCGGAGTTCATCACCGGGCAGCCCATGGAGGTACCGCTCTGGCGATCGGCGGCAGATCCGTGGAACCGGCCGGCCGGCGGCTGAGCACGCAGGGGGCTCGCCGCCAGCCACCGTGCGATCGGCTCACTGCTCGCCGGATGCAGCGGCCTGCGGTTGAGCGCCGAACAGCGCCGCGATCTCGGCCACCCGCGGATCGGCGCGCAACTCCTCGAAGGTCTCCGGTAACGGCTGACGCCAGTTCGGATACTCGTCGATGGTGCCCGGCAGATTCGGCTGACGACGCTCGCCGATGACGTCATAGGGCGAGATCAGCTTCAGCCGGCTCGGTGTCGACGCCAGGAATCGGTGCATGCCGACCACGATCTCAGCGTCCCCGGGATCCGGCGACGACAGCAGTCCCTCCGAGCGCAGCAATGCCACCCACTCGTCGCGCTCCCGGGCGGCCGACTTCTCCTCGGCGGCAACATCATCCAGAAGACCCAACTCGGCGCGGGCCCGCACGTGTTCACCGGCCAGGAATCCCGCCGCCGTCGGAAGGTCGTGTGTGGACAGGCTTGCCGCGGCCCGCGCCGGCCACTTCGCCGACGGCAACAGGGGTTGCTCCGGGTGGGACTCGTCGCGCACAAACCAGGCGACCGCAGAGCCGAGCATTCCGTTGGCGGCCAGCGCCTCGGTGACCTCCGGTTCGACGGTGCCCAAATCCTCACCGACCACCACCGCGCCGGCCCGGCGCGCCTCCAGCGACAGCACCGCCAGCATCACCTCGGCGTCATAGTGCACGTAGGTGCCCCGGTCCGGGCTGTCACCGGGTGGGATCCACCACAGCCGCCACAGGCCCGCGACATGGTCGATCCGCAGACCGTCCGCGTGAGAAAGGATGGCACGCAGCATTTCCCGCAGAGCCCGGTAGCCGGTGGCGGCAAGCCGATCCGGGCGCCACGGCGGTAGGCCCCAGTCCTGCCCGCGGGGAGTGAAGTTGTCCGGTGGTGCGCCCACGCTGACGCCGGGTGCCAGCACGTCGGCCAACGCCCATGCGTCGGCGCCTTCGGCGTCGACACCCACGGGTAGGTCGTGCAGTACTCCGAGCGCCATCCCGGCCCGGCGCGCACTGTCGCGCACGGCCGCCAACTGCGCGGCGCACTGCTGCTGCACCCAGGCGTGAAAGGCGATCCGCGGCGACAGTGCTCGTCGCTCGCGGCCCACCGCCGGCCCGTGCACATCACGAAGCCCCACGGGCCACCGGCTCCACCGGCCGCCGTAGCGTTCCGCGAGCGCGCAGTAGGTCGCCCAGTTGGCCAGGCCGTCATCGCCAGTCGTGCCCTCGAGTGGGTCGGGTCTGCCCGCCTCCCGCCACAGCAATTCCAGCGCCGCACGTTTGGCCGACCACACGAGATCGTGATCGATGCGGGGGGTGGCCGCCGACACCAGTAGGGCATCCACCTCCGACCGGGTGCGCGGGGCAGCGTGTCGATAGGCGTCGAGGTCCTCGATGCGCAACGCCAGCGGGTTGGCGAATCGGCGACTCGACGGGGTGTACGGCGAAGGCTGCACCGGATGGGTGGGTCCGGGCGCATGCAGCGGGTTCAGCAGCACCGCGCCCGCCCCATGTTCGGCGGCGGTCCACTCGACGAACTCCCGCAGATCACCGAAATCCCCGATACCCCAAGATGATCCCGATCGCAGCGCGTAGAGCTGAAGCATCCACCCCCAGGTCGCCGGCGTCGGCGGCACCTGGGCGGGAGCCGCCACCAGGGTGCTCTGACTGCCGTCTCGGGTATGCACGTCGTACCAGCCCGCCGCGAGCCCGGCGGGAGTCTCCTCGCGCACCGCGGTTTCGCTGCCGTCCTCACCCACCAACAGCACGGCGCCGGGCAGCGGCCGTGCCCGGCCGTCGACGCGCACGGCGATCGTCGGCGGCAGCGCCCCGCTGCGGCTCGTGGCGTTGCACTCCGCCAACGCGGTGTGACGGGCGGCCTCGGTCCCGGCGTCGACATCGAGCAGTCCCAGCACCCGGATCACGATCTCGGCGTCCACCTCGACCGGCTCACGCCGCTCGTTGCGGTAGGAGGTGGCCACACCATGGGCGGCGGCCAGCCGACGCAGGTCGTCGGGTAGCGGTTTCGGTTCGGCTCGCATCGGGTTGCTATACCCGAGCGGCTCCCGTTGACACGCCCGCGCGTCAGTCGCCTGGCTCGAGCCGCGCGCCCGGCCCGCCACCACCTTCGTACGCCTGCGCCTCCAGCGGCGTCGCCCCACGCTTGGAGCGGCGCATCCGGCGCTCCAAGCGGGTGGCCCCGGCCGAGAGGGCGAAATTCGCCGCGATCATGATGACCGCGATGACGATCAGCGCCGGCAGGTAGTTGCCGTAGGTCGATCCGACCACCGTGCCTTGGCGAACCATCTCGACGAAAGTGATCTGATAACCGATGGCGGTGTCCTTGAGCACCACCACCAATTGCGACACCAGAACCGGAAGCATCGATGTGATCGCTTGGGGCAGAAGGATGGAGCGCATGGTCTGCCCCGGACGCAAGCCCAACGCGGCGGCCGCCTCGGACTGCCCGCGGGGAAGCGCGTTGACCCCCGCACGCACGATCTCGGCGATCACTGCGGCGTTGTAGAGCGTCAGCCCGGTGACCACGCCGGCCAGTGCCAGCTGCTTGGACGGGAAAACGTCGTAGAGGGCATAGAGGAAGTAGGCGAAGATCATCATGATCAGCACCGGAATGGCGCGGAAGAACTCGACGACTACCGCACAGCTCCGGCGCAGGGCACCGATGTGCGACAACCTGCCGACGCCCAGCAACAATCCCACAATCCCGGCCAGCACGATCGACAGGGCGGCGGCCGTCAACGTGCCCTGAATGCCGGGCAGCACATAGGTTTTCCAGAGATCGGCAGTCAGGAACGGATGCCATTTCGCGGCGGTCAGCTGTCCCTTGCCGGCCAGTTTGGCGATGACCGCCCACACCGCGAGGGCGATCAGGATCAGGGTGACCGCGGAGATCGTCCGGTTACGGACCAGTGCGCGGGGCCCGGGCACGTCGAAGAGAACTGAACCGCTCATCGGTGGTCACCTCTCATCGATGCAGCGCCACTGTGAATCATCATCGTGCCACCGCCCATCTCTTGCCCAGCCAGCCGAACAGCAGACCCAGCGGCAGCGTCAGCACCAGGAACCCGACGGCGAAAATGCTGCCGACCGCCAGCAGCGCGGCGGTGTTCTCGATCATCTCCTTCATCAGCAGCGCCGCCTCGGCCACCCCGATCGCCGAGGCGATGGTGGTGTTCTTGGTCAACGCGATCAGCACCGACCCCAACGGGACGATCACCGCCCGGAAAGCCTGGGGCAGCAACACCATCCGCATGTTCTGGCCGAACGTCAGGCCCAGTGAGCGGGCCGCCTCGGCCTGCCCCAGCGGGATGGTGTTGACCCCGGAGCGGATGGTCTCGCACACGAACGACGCGGTGTAGACCGTCAACCCGAGCACGGCGAGCCGAAAGTTGCTGTCCGCGATCGAGGTCGGCGACTTCGGGTCGGCCAGCGTGATCCCCAGCGTCTGGGCCAGCCCGAACGAGCAGAACAGGATGATCAGCGTCAGCGGGGTGTTGCGCACCACGTTGACGTAGGCGGTGCCCAGCCAGTTCAGCATCGGCACCGGTGACAGCCGCATCGCGGCCAGGATCGTCCCCAGGATCAGCGCGCCGATCGCGGCGAACACTGTCAGCTGGATGGTGGTCCAGAATGCCCGGAAGATCTGGCCGCTGTACTTGCTCCAGATCTGTTGGCCCTGCGCCGGACCGGCCGACGTGCCGGTATCCAGCGGCGGGGGAGGCGGTGCGGTGATACCGGCCGGACCCAGGTTCTTGTCGAACGCGGCCTTCCAGTCGCCGTCGCGCTGCATCTTCACAAGGGCGTCGTTGATCTTCTGGCGCAACTCGCTGTCACCCTTGCGCAGGCCGATACCGTAGCGCTCGGTGGAGAACGGCTTGCCGATGATCTTGAATGCGGCGGGGAACTGCGCGGCGAACCCGGCCAGGATCACCTCGTCGGTGCTCACCGCGTCGATGGCGCCGTTACGCAGTGCCTCGATGCAGGCCGAGTAGGTGTCGTACTGCTGCAGCTGCACACCCGGGTACTTGTCCTTGATCCGTTGTGCGGGTGTCGATCCCGACACCGAGCACAGTCGCTTGCCGTTCTGCAGCGACTCCGCCCCGGTGATGTCGGTGTTGTCGGCGCGCACCAGCAGGCTCTGCCCGGTGATCAGATAGGGCCCGGCGAAGTCCACCTTCTGCTTGCGGGCGTCGGTGATCGAATAGGTGGCCACGATGTAGTCCACCTGGCCGTTCTGGATCAGCGTCTCGCGCTGCCCGGACGGCGCCTCCTTCCACTCGATCTCGTCGGGCTTGAAGCCGAGCTGGCCGGCCACGTAGGTGGCCACGTCGACGTCGAAACCGGCCATGGTCCCGTCCGGCTTCTTCACCGCCAGGCCGGGCTGGTCGAACTTGGTTCCGATGGTGACCTTCTTCTCGCTGCCCCCGCACGCAGCGGCGAAGGGCAGAGCCAACGCCAGCATCGCGATGACCAGCAGGCGCACAGTGCGTGCCGACATGTCGTGGCCTCTCGCGGCTAGTGGTTGAGGATCTTGCCGAGGAAGTCCTTGGCGCGGTCCGAGCGCGGACTGGTGAAGAACTCGTCGGGGGTGGCGTCCTCGACGATCGACCCGTCAGCCATGAACACCACCCGGTGCGCAGCCCGGCGGGCGAAGCCCATCTCATGGGTGACGACGACCATGGTCATGCCCTCGGATGCCAGCGAGGTCATCACCGCCAGTACCTCGTTGACCATCTCAGGGTCCAGAGCACTGGTCGGCTCGTCGAACAGGATCACCTTCGGGTCCATCGCCAGCGACCGGGCGATCGCCACCCGCTGCTGCTGACCGCCGGAGAGCTGAGCAGGGTATTTGTCGGCCTGGTTGGCCACCCCGACGCGTTCCAGGAGCGCCAGTGCTCGGTCCCTGGCCTGTTCCTTGGAGATCTTGCGCACCTTCGTCGGCGCCAACGTGACGTTCTCCAGGATCGTCTTGTGGGCGAATAGATTGAACGACTGGAACACCATGCCGACATCCGAGCGCAGCTGGGCCAGCTTGCGCCCTTCAGCGGGGAGTTGCTCGCCGTCGATCGCGATGGTGCCGCTATCGATGGTCTCGAGCCGGTTGATCGTGCGGCACAATGTGGACTTGCCTGACCCGGACGGGCCCAGCACCACCACCACCTGACCGCGATCGACTTCGAGATCAATGTCTTTGAGTACGTGCAGGTCGCCGAAGTGCTTATTGACGCCCTTGATTGAGATCATCGGCTTCTCGCCGTCGCGCCCCATGCGTTCAGACCATACCCAGGTAACCCTCAGTTCGCTGGGCGTTGGGGTATTGGGCGATTTCCCGGTGCCCGGGCCTGCTCCGTACCATGAGGTCCGTGACATCGGTGCTGACCCAGGGGCATGACGCGGACGATCCGTCCCGCTCGGCGGCCGGTCGCACCTATCAGGTGCGCACCTACGGCTGCCAGATGAACGTCCACGACTCCGAGCGTCTGGCCGGCCTGCTCGAAGCTGCCGGATACCGCCGGGCCGCCGAAGGCGCTGATGCCGACGTAGTGGTGTTCAACACCTGCGCGGTGCGGGAGAACGCTGACAACAAGCTGTACGGCAACATCAGCCACCTGGCGCCGCGTAAGCAGTCCGACCCCGACATGCAGATCGCTGTCGGCGGTTGCCTGGCCCAGAAGGACCGGGAGAACCTGCTGAAGAAGGCGCCCTGGGTCGACGTGGTCTTCGGCACCCACAACATCGGATCGCTGCCCGCCCTGCTCGAACGTGCCCGACACAACCGTGAGGCCCAGGTCGAGATCGCCGAATCGCTGCGCGAATTCCCCTCGACGCTGCCCGCTGCCCGTGAATCTGCTTATGCCGCATGGGTTTCCATCTCAGTGGGTTGCAACAACACCTGCACGTTCTGCATCGTGCCCGCGTTGCGGGGCAGGGAAGTGGACCGTCGGCCCGCCGACATCCTTGCCGAGGTGCGCTCCCTGGTGGACCAGGGCGTGCTGGAAGTCACTTTGCTCGGGCAGAACGTGAACGCCTACGGCGTCTCGTTCGCCGATGAGGACGTGCCCCGCGACCGCGGCGCCTTCGCCGCCCTGCTACGCAGCTGCGGTGACATCGACGGCCTCGAGCGGGTCAGGTTCACCTCGCCGCACCCGGCCGAGTTCACCGACGACGTCATCGAAGCCATGGCACAGACACCCAACGTGTGTCCCGCCCTGCACATGCCGCTGCAGTCCGGCTCCGACCGGGTGCTGCGGGCGATGCGCCGCTCGTACCGCGCCGAGAAGTACCTCGGCATCATCGACCGGGTCCGCGCGGCCATGCCGAACGCGGCCATCACCACCGACATCATCGTCGGGTTCCCAGGGGAAACCGACGCGGACTTCGAGGCCACCCTTGACGTCGTGCGCGCGGCCCGGTTCTCGGCGGCGTTCACCTTCCAGTATTCCAAGCGGCCCGGCACCCCGGCCGCCGAACTCGACGGACAGCTGCCCAAAGAGGTTGTGCAGGAACGATATCTGCGTCTCCTGGAAGTGCAGGAGCAGATCTCCTGGGAGGAGAACGCCGCGCTTATCGGCACCCAGGTCGAGCTTCTGGTCGCCACCGGTGAGGGCCGCAAGGACGCCAGCACCGCCCGGATGAGCGGACGGGCGCGCGACGGCCGGCTGGTGCACTTCACCCCGGGCGACACCGAGGTGCGCCCCGGTGACGTCCTCACCACCACCGTCACCGGCGCGGCCCCGCACCACCTGATCGCCGACGCGCCGGTGCTCGACTATCGGCGCACCCGTGCGGGTGACGCGCACGCGGCGGGGCAGCGGCCCCGCACCACCGGATTGGGTCTGCCGACAGTGGGTAGGCCGGTCACGGTCGAACCGACGGGATGTGGCCAATGAATCGCCCGGAGAACGACGGATGGGAGTCCTACCGCGCCGAGATCGAGGCGGCCGAGCGCAAGGTGGCCGGTGAGATCCAGCCCGGCGCGCGCGCCATGGTGGTGGCGATCCTGGTCTTCGTGTTGTTGGTGTCGCTGATCCTGCCGCACACCGGCGGTGCCCGCGGCGTGGACGTGCTCGCCGGCGACGACGTGGCCATCCGGGCGGGGATCGCCCTTCCGTCGCGGATATTCAGTTGGCTCGCACTGGTTTTCGGTGTCGGCTTCTCGATGCTGGCGCTGCTCACCCGGCGTTGGGCGTTGGCCTGGGTGGCGCTGGCGGGCTGCGGGCTGGCCAGCGCCCTGGGCATGCTCGCGGTGTGGTCGCGCCAGACCGCCTTCGGTCACCCGGGTCCCGGTATCGGTCTGATCCTGGGCTGGATCACGGTGATCCTGCTGACTTTCCACTGGGCGCGGGTGGTCTGGACCCGCACCGCGGTCCAGCTGGCCGCCGAGGAGCAGCGTCGCCGCGAGGCCTCCGAGCGCCAGTCCCGGACATTGCTCGAGGAGGTCGACCGCCGGGAACACGGTGAGCAGACACCCCCGCCCGTGGAGCCCACCGACGGGGCCTCCTAACCACCGCCGAAACCGACGTTTGGGCGGCGAAGGCCGAGAGCGACGCGCCATGACGTCGATCTCGGCGCGTGCCCGCTAGCGCTTCTTGCCCAGCGCCTCGACCGCAGCGTCGGCCCACTGCCGCCACTGCTCGGCGCTGGCCCTGGCCTCGGCGGCCTCCTTGGTGCGCCCGGCCGCCTCGGCTTTCTCGGCCTGCTTCTCGAACTGCTCGACGCGGGCGCGGAACTGTTCGGCGCGGGCCTGGGCCTGCGGATCGGTCCACCCCGAATCGGCGGCGTCGCGGACCTTCTTCTCCACCGCGCGCAGCCGTCGTTCCAGGTCGGCCTGCCGCTCCCGCGGCACCTTGCCGATGGCGTCCCACTTGTCGGTGATCGTGCGCAGCGCGGCCCGGGCCGCATCAGGATTGCTGGTGTCGATCTTCTCCGCCTCGGCCAGCAGCGCCTCCTTGGCGGTGGCGTTGGCGGTGAACTCCGCGTCACGTTCGGCGCTGATGGCGTTGCGCGCGGCGAAGAAGGTGTCCTGCGCGGACTTGAACCGGTGCCACAGGGTGTCGTCGACATCCTTGGCCGCCCGCCCGGCGGCCTTCCACTGCGTCAGCAGATCCCGGAACGCAGCCGAGGTGGCGGCCCAGTCCGTGGACCCCGACAGCTCCTCGGCCCGCTCGCACAGCTTCTCCTTGGCCTGCTTGGCCCCGGCACGTTCGCGGTCGAGGTCGGCGAAGTGTGAGCCGCGCCGGCGGTTGAACGTCTCGCGCGCGGCCGAATATCGCTTCCACAGCGCGTCGTCGGTCTTGCGGTCCAGGCCGGTGATGGTGCGCCACTCGTCGAGGATCGCGCGCAACCGATCGCCCGCAGACTTCCACTGCGTGGAATTGGCTGCCAGCTCCTCGGCCTCGGCGGCCAGCGCCTCCTTGCGGGCGCTCTGGGTCGCGCGGTGTTCATCGCGCCGTGCCCGGTCGGCGGCGGCGGTCTCCTCGGCGTGATCCCGGATTGCGGCCAGTCGATCGGCCAGCCCGTCGACATCACCGAGAACGCTTGCGGTGGGCAGAGTTTCGGCCAAGGCCGCGGCGGCCGCCTTGATCTTGCGCGCGTCGCCGGAACCCGATGCCAGTCGGGTCTCCATCAGGGTGACCTCGGTGGCCAGGTCATCGAAGCGGCGGCCGAAGTGGGCGAACGCCGCCTCGCGGTCACCGGCCTGCCACGACCCGATGGAGCGCTCACCGGCGGAGGTGATCAACCAGACTGTGCCGTCGTCGTCGACCCGGCCGAACCGGTGCGGGTCACTGGACGGGGGAGCGACCACCGGCGCAGCCGGCTGGTGCGGGCGCGGAACCGGTCGGGCCGGTCCCGGGCGTGGAGTCGGCTTGGGCGATTCGCCGCCGTTGGTTTCGTCGATCGTCATGAGCTCGCCTCACCTACCCTCCGCGCGGTGGTTCCCGCGCCTCTGCCGCGCGACGCGGCGCCAATGCTGACGAAGGTCGGCCACACTGAGGTCAGCCTTCCTCGAACGTATTGAACCAGGTCGGCCTCCCCAATGCCCCCGGGTTGGCCCGTCCCGCTTGCACACGGCGTGCACAGCCGGGCAATCTGACCACTCCGAGCACCGGAGGGAGACCATGAACAAGGCGGATATCGCCACCGTTCTCGCCCTGTGCGCGGCGCTGTGCGTGGCCATCGGCGACGTCATCCAGCAGCGTTCGGCGCAGACCGTGACCGACGAACCCGTAGGTCACGTCGCGCTGTTCCTGCGCCTGCTCAAGGACTGGAAGTGGTGGCTGGGCAGTCTGGTCGCGGGCGGCGGATTCGCGTTCCAGGCCGCCGCACTGGCCTTCGGATCGGTGCTGCTGGTCCAGGCGCTGATGGTCACCTCGCTGCTGTTCGCGCTGCCGATCAGCGCCCGCTATGCCGGTCGCAGCGTGACCCGCTGGCAGTGGATCTGGGCGGTGCTGCTGGCGGGGTCCGTCGCGGTCATCGTTACCGTCGGCAATCCGACCGAGGGCCACTCGCGGGCCGGCTGGGAGCTGTGGACGTGGGTGGCCGCCACCCTGGGCCCGGTGCTGGTGCTGTGCCTGGTGGGGGCGCGGTTATTGGGCGGAGGGCAGGAGCGCAGCGACCCGGGAAAGGGCAGCGGAGGGCAGGAGCGCAGCGACCCGGGAGAGGGCAGCGGCAGGCCGGCGGCCGCCGTGCTGCTCGGGGTGGTCTCCGGCTCATTGTGGGGCCTGTTCGCCGTGCTCACCAAAGCTGTCGTCGACCGGGTGGCCGACGGAATCTGGGCGCTGCTGAAGACTCCGGAGCTCTACCCGTGGGCGCTGGTCGCGGTGGCCGCCACCGCGCTGCAACAGTCGGCCTTCCGGGCCGGGGCGCTGGCTGCCTCGCTGCCTGCGGTGACGGTCAGCGAGCCGATGGTCGGATCGATCCTGGGCATCTTCGTGCTCGGGGAAACGCTGCGGCCGGGTGAGGCGGGCTGGTTCGTGCTCGCGGTGGCCGTCGTGGTCATGATCGCCGCGACGGTGGCGCTGGCCCGCGGCGAGGCGCCCGCCCGCCAGCCCGCGACGGCACCCGGGGAAGCCGCGGCGCGCTAGCGTGTGTGGCGTGTTGACGGCCATCGCACTGACCCCGTCCGCCCCCGTTCTGGTGCCTGAGCTCGCAAACGCGGCAGCCGCCGAGGTGGCGGCGTTCCGCGACGCGGCGCTGACCGCGGTCGCCGCGCTGCCCGAGGAGTGGGTCGCGATCGGCATCGGCCCCACGGCCGCGGCGATCGGCCCGGACACCGCGGGCACCTTCGCCGGGTACGGCGTCGACATCCCCGTTGCGTTGTCACCGCAGGCCCCTGCCACGGTCAGTGCGCTACCGCTGTGTGCGCTGTTCACCGGCTGGCTGCGCGGGCAGGCCAACCCGGCTGCCCGCGCCGAGGTGCGGGTGTACCCCAGCGACCTGGACGCGCAGGCCGCGCTGGCGGCGGGCCGCGCGCTGCGCACCGAATTGGACAGCCGCCCCGCGCCGGTCGGGGTGCTGGTGGTCGCCGACGGTGCCAACACCCTCACACCGCCGGCTCCCGGCGGCTACGACCCGGATGCCGAGCCGGTGCAGGCCGCTCTCGACGACGCGCTGGCCGTCGGTGACACCGTCGCGCTGGCCGAGGCGCCCGCCGGGATCGTCGGCCGGGTGGCCTACCAGGTGCTGGCCGGCCTGGCCGGGTCCGGCCCGCGCTCGGCGAAGGAACTGGTGCGCGGCGCGCCGTACGGGGTGGGCTACTTCGTCGGCCTCTGGGCCCCGTGACGCAGCTAAGCGACCCGGGGAAGTCGACGCGCCCGATCGCGGTGATCGGGCCGACGGGCACCGGCAAGTCCGCGCTCGCGCTCGACATCGCCGAACGGCTCGGCGGCGAGATCGTCAACGCCGATGCCATGCAGCAGTACCGCGGGATGGACATCGGCACCGCCAAGCTCCCCGTCGACGAGCGCCGCGGCATCCCGCACCACCAGCTCGATGTCCTCGACATCGCCGAGACCGCCACCGTCGCGCGCTACCAGCAGGCTGCCGTCGCCGACGTCGAGGCCATCGCGGGGCGGGGGCATGTCCCGGTGATCGTCGGCGGCTCGATGCTCTACATCCAGTCGCTGCTCGACGACTGGGCCTTCCCGGCCACCGACCCCCAGGTGCGGGCCCGCTGGGAACAGCGGCTGGCCGAGGTCGGAGTCGGCGCGCTGCATGCCGAACTCGCCACCCGAGACCCGGCCGCCGCCGCCGCGATCCTGGCCACCGACGGACGCCGGATCGTGCGGGCACTGGAAGTCGTCGAACTGACCGGCCAGCCGTTCGCGGCTTCGGCACCACGGATCGGGGCGCCGCGGTGGAACGCGATGATCGTCGGATTGGATTGGGACACTGCGATTCTCGACGAACGGCTGGCTGCGCGCACCGACGTGATGTTCGAGGACGGACTGGTCGACGAGGTGCGCACGCTGCTGGAGTGCGGACTGCGTGACGGGGTGACGGCGGCCCGGGCGCTGGGCTACGCGCAGGTGATCGCCGCGCTGGATGCCGGCGGGACGGCCGGGCAACTCGCCGAAGCGCACGAGCTGACGTTCATCGGGACCCGCCGCTACGTGCGCCGCCAGCGGTCCTGGTTCCGCCGGGACCATCGCGTCCGGTGGCTCGACGGTGCGGCGGCCGGGCTTGCCGATGAGGTGATCGCGCGGTGGCGCGACGTATCCTGATCAGGTGATCTTCAGCAAGGGGCACGGCACGCAGAACGATTTCGTGCTGCTCCCGGACCTGGATGCCCGCCTGGACTTGGCACCTGCCGCGGTCGAGGCGCTGTGCGACCGCCGCCGTGGGCTGGGCGCCGACGGTGTGCTGCGGGTGACCACGGCCGGGGCCGTGGTGGCCGCCGGGGTGCTGGAGCGGCTTCCCGAGGGTGTCGACGCCGGTGACTGGTACATGGACTACCGCAACGCCGACGGCTCGTTCGCCCAGATGTGCGGCAACGGGGTGCGGGTGTTCGCCCATTACCTTCGGGCCAGCGGCCTCGAGCAGCGCGACGAGTTCGTGGTCGGCTCGCTTGCCGGCCCGCGTCCGGTGGTGGTGCACCGCGCCGACGCCGTCGACGCCGAAGTCACCGTCGAGATGGGCAAGATCAACCGGCTCGGGACCGGCACTGCCACCGTCGGCGGCCGGGTGTTCACCGGTGTTGGGATCGATGTCGGTAACCCGCACCTGGCCTGCCTGGATCCCACCCTCACCGAGGCGGAGTTGGCCGCGCTCGACGTCGCCGCACCGGTGCGGTTCGACCGCGGGCAGTTCCCCGAGGGCGTCAACGTCGAAGTCCTGACCCCGCCGGTCGGTGGAGCGGTGTCCATGCGTGTGCACGAACGCGGTGTGGGGGAGACCCGATCCTGCGGCACCGGCACCGTCGCGGCCGCGGTGGCTGCCCTGGATCATCTCGGCGCGCCCACTGGTGTGCTGCGGGTGCAGATCCCCGGCGGTGTGGTCAGTGTCGAGGTCACCGAGACCACCAGCTTCCTGCGCGGACCGTCGGTGCTGGTGGCTACCGGTGAGCTGGCCGACGCCTGGTGGACGGCGCAGCGCTGAGCGCGGGGCGGGGCACGTTATTGAGGTGCGCGACGTTGGGTGTGCGTGACACCATCGGTACCAGTTATGACCACACCTGATCCCTCCGCCGACCCGAGTCTCGGCGAACTCGCACTCGAGGACCGTGCTGCGCTGCGGCGCGTAGCCGGGCTGTCCACCGAACTCGCTGACGTCTCCGAGGTCGAATACCGCCAACTGCGCCTGGAACGCGTGGTGCTGGTCGGGGTGTGGACCGAGGGCAGCGCCGCCGACGCCGACAACAGCCTTGCCGAACTGGCCGCGCTGGCCGAGACCGCCGGCTCGGAAGTCCTCGAAGGGCTCATCCAACGTCGAGACAAGCCGGACCCGTCGACCTACATCGGTTCGGGCAAGGCCGCCGAACTGCGCCAGATCGTCATTGCCACCGGCGCCGACACGGTGATCTGCGACGGCGAACTGAGCCCTGCGCAGCTCAACGCGCTGGAAAAGGTCGTCAAGGTGAAGGTCATCGACCGCACCGCACTGATCCTGGACATCTTCGCCCAGCACGCCAGCAGCCGCGAGGGCAAGGCACAGGTGGAGCTGGCCCAGATGCAGTACATGCTGCCCAGACTGCGTGGCTGGGGTGAGTCGATGTCGCGGCAGGCCGGCGGACGCGCCGGCGGGGCCGGCGGTGGTGTGGGCACCCGCGGTCCCGGCGAGACCAAGATCGAGACCGACCGGCGGCGTATCCGTGAGCGGATGTCCAAGCTGCGCCGCGAGATCAAGGACATGAAGCAGGTCCGCGACACCCAGCGCAGCCGACGGCTGCACAATGACGTGCCGTCGGTAGCGATCATCGGCTACACCAACGCCGGCAAGTCCAGCCTGCTCAACGCGCTGACCGGGGCTGGGGTGCTGGTGCAGAACGCGCTGTTCGCCACCCTCGAACCCACCACGCGCCGTGGTGAATTCGACGACGGCAGGCAGTTCGTGCTCACCGACACCGTCGGCTTCGTGCGGCACCTGCCGACCCAGCTGGTCGAGGCGTTCCGCTCGACGCTGGAAGAGGTCGTCGACGCAGACCTGCTGCTACATGTCGTGGACGGCTCCGATGCCAACCCGATGGCCCAGATCGAGGCGGTGCGCCAGGTCATCCGCGAGGTGCAGAACGACCATCACTCCGCCCCCGCTCCAGAGTTGTTGGTGGTCAACAAGATCGACGCCGCCGCTGATCTCACCCTGGCCCAATTGCGCCGGGCCCTACCGGGTGCGGTGTTCGTCTCCGCGCACACCGGCGAGGGTCTGGACCGGTTGCGCGTCCGGCTCGGTGAATTGGTCGAGCCGCGGGAGGTCACCGTCGACGTGACGATTCCCTATGACCGCGGTGATCTGGTCGCCCGACTGCACAACGACGGCCACGTCGACGCCACCGAGCACACCGAAGCCGGAACCCGGTTGAAGGCCCGAGTGCCTGCAGCCCTGGCCGCCGGCCTGCGCGAGTACGCGACTTAGGCCGCTGCCGCGGTGGCGCCCGCGCCGCCACGCCCCGAGGCTGCCGTGGTTGTGGACCTCTCGGTGGACGGCGCCGCACCGGCCGGCTTGGGTTCCAGGCTGCCGATAGCATTCTTGGGATCGGTTACTGTGTCGGTCACGGAAGCATTTGCCGGTGAATGTGACTGTGGCCGAACAGGTTTGGCCGACGCCGCGATCGACCCCCGGATCTGGGAGGCCTTCGGTTCGGCCGGGTCCGTGGCGGTGGGCTTGGCGGCCGCCTGGCCGTTGCGTGTTGCAGTGGCGGCGGCGAGGGTGACTGCCGGCGAGGAGGGCGCCGACGGTGCACTCGGCGTCGGTGAGCCCCCGAGATCACCCAGCGCGTCGTGAATACCCTGGCCCACCGCGCTGGCCAGATCGGCGGTCAGGGTGATCGGGTTGATAGCCGGGATCAGTCCGAAGGGTGAGGGAGCGCCGTAATTGCTTCGGTCGTAACCGGTTTCGATGAGCACCCGGGTGACGGGTGAGATCAACGACACCAGCGGCTTGATCAGGGCGGTGGTGCCCGTCGCGGCGCCGAAGTCCAGTAGTGGCTGCATGATCGGCAGCGTCTTGGCAGGGATGGTGATGTAGAGCGTGTCGTTGTAGGTCTGGCAGTTCTTGGGGCTGTGACTGCAGTCGATGGCCTGCTCCAGTTCGGGCACGGTGTATCCGTAGGGCGTTGCCGTGGCCGGGTCGGATCCCTTGGGTGCCAGGTAGGTGCCATGGATGTACCAGAAGCCGGCGACCGCGTTCAGATCGGCCAGCAGGTTGATCGGATACTTCGGGAAGTCGGCCACCCCGTCGTACTGGAATGCGATGTCGGTGGTGTTCACCGCGGGCAGCACGGTGGTGTCGGTGGGTGTCGGCTGGCCGAACGTGGCGTCCAGGATCGGAACCGTGCCCAATGCGGCGAGCCGTTCGAACAGGCCGCCGTTGGGCCGATTCGGGTTTCCGATCAGAACGAACGAGTATCGGTCGGGGATCACGCCACCGTTGTCCTGGGCGAGTTGGCGTTTGACGATGCTGGACACCGTTGCACCCTGCGAATAGCCGAAGATCACGATGTCATCGGCGGGGTCGACGGCACCGATCTGATCGTTGAGGCTCTGCACGCCACTGGCCACCGAGACGTTCCATTTCGCGCCGCTCAGCCCGCCCCATCCCGGGAACGGGAACGGCCAGAATTGGGCGATATAGGGGACCGGTTCGGGAGTGCAGAACACCGCGCACGACGGCGCCTTCGGCGCGATGTAGTACGCCACCGCGTTCTGCATGTAGTTGGTGCCCTGCGGCGGCACCGCCGGGTTCGGTGTGCCGGTGCCCGGGACGATCAGGGCGATGGCTGCGAGGTTGACGGCGGCGGTGATCGTCGCGCCCAGGGCAGCGGCCACGGTCGCCACGATCGCCACCACTGCGACCGCGACACTGCGGGCGGCACCCTTCACATATTGACGCATCAGCAAACTCTTTTCACGATTCTCCAGCTTGCTGGCATCGTCGCACTCGGGGTGCGCCGACATCAGGAAAACGTGAGAATAAGCTGAGAAAAAGTCCTGACATAGCGCACAGCCTGTGAATCGGCCGGGCGGCGCCGTTCGGGGTCAACAGCCAGTGCTCGGCGTGGGATTGCTGTCGGTGGCAAGGGCGAAGGTCAGGTGACGACCGGTGGTTGATGGGCGCGCACCGGTGGCAGCGGCTCGCGGAACTTCTCCACCTCCACCAGCACCGCAGCACCGGTACATCCGCGGGCCAGGGCCGAAGTCCCGGCGTCATCGGTCAGCACGTTCGGGTTGCCATGGACGCACAGCGAATCCGGGTCAGCGGGATCCAGCGGGTCATACCAGGCGCCGGTGGACAGCTGGACCACCTGTGGCCGCAACCCGTCGTCGAGCACCACGCCGGCCAGGCAGGCGCCGCGGTCGTTGAAAACCCGCACCACATCTCCGTCGGCCAGCTCGCGCTGCGCGGCGTCCGACGGATGCATCCGGATCGGTTCGCGGCCCTGCACTTTCGTCGACCGGCTGGTGGCCCCGGTATCGAGCTGGCTGTGCAGCCGGCTGGCCGGCTGGTTGGCGATCAGATGCAGCGGGTAGCGCACGGCCCGCTCACCGCCGAGCCATTCGGTGGGCTCGTACCAGCGCGGGTGCCCGCCGCAGTCGGGGTAGCCGAAGCCGTCGATCGTCTCGGAGAAGATCTCGATGCGCCCGCTGGGGGTGCCCAGTCGATGTGCCTGCGGGTCGGTGCGAAAGTCGGCGAACAGGGTCAGGCCGTCCTCGACCGGCAGCCGCACCATCCCATCGGCCCAGAACTGGTCGAAATCGGGCACTGCGAAATCGATTTCTGCCGACCACTTTTCGTACATGTGCACCAGCCACTGCCGGGCGCTGCGCCCCTCGGTGAACTCATCGCCGAAGCCGAGGTGGCCAGCCAGTGCCGAGAACGTGGTGTAGTCGTCGCGGGCCTGGGCATGCGGTTCGGTGAGTGCAGGCATGGCCACCAGCAGCGGGTCGTTGCGGGATCCGGAGAAGTCGTCGCGTTCGAACGCGGTGGTCGAGGGCACGGCGATGTCGGCATGCCGGGCCATCGGCGTCCAGTAGGGGTCGTGTACCACCACGGTGTCGACCTGCGCCAGCGCCCGGCGCAGCCGCGGCAGATTCTGGTGGTGGTGGAACGGATTTCCGCCCGCCCAGTACACGCACTTGATGTCGGGGTAGGTCAGGGTCTGACCGTTGTAGCTGAACTCTTCACCCGGGTGCAGCAGCATGTCGCTGATCGCGGCGACCGGGATGAATGACTGCACCGGATTGAATCCCTGTGGCAGCGAAGGCAATCGGCAGCGCAGTGGTGGCAGGCCCGGCTCGTTCATCGATCCGTAGCCGTGCCCGAAACCCCCGCCGGGAAGCCCGATCTGGCCGAGCATCGCCGCCAGCGTCACGCCCATCCACGGCGCCTGCTCGCCGTGTTTGAGCCGCTGCAATGACCAGCTGACCGTGACGATGGTGCGGTGTGCGGCCATCCGCCGGGCCAGCGCGGTCAGATCGTCGGCGTCCAGACCGCAGATCTGGGCGGCCCACTGCGGTGATTTGGGCACCCCGTCGTCGACGCCCAGCAGGTAGCGCTCGAACCGGTCGTACCCCGTGCAATAGGTCTGCAGGAAGTCGCGGTCGGCCAGTTCCTCGGTGGCCAGCACATGGGCCAGCGCCAGCATGATGGCGACATCGGTACCCGGCCTGGCGGGCAGCCACTGGCAGTCCCCGTCGATGTCGGAGCGCAACGGACTGATCGAGACGATTCGGCCGCCCTTGTTCCGGAACCGGGTCAGCGCGGCGCGCGCGGGATGGTCGGTGGTGCCGCCGTGATTGATGCCGGTGTTCTTCAGGTTGATGCCGCCGAAGCACACCAGTACCTCGGTGTGATCGGTGATGACGTTCCACTGCGTCGACCGCTTGAACAGGTCGTCGTGGGTGCCGACCACCCGCGGCATGATCACGCCGGTGGCGCCCAGGCTGTAGGAGTGCCTGGAATAGGTGTAGCCGCCGAGCATCTTCAGGAAGCGATGTACCTGGCTCTGGGCATGGTGGAAGCGGCCGGCGCTGGCCCAGCCGTAGGAGCCGCCGTAGATCGCCTCGTTGCCGTAGGCGTCGACGACCCGGCGCAGTTCGCCGGCCAGCAGTTCGGTCAGCTCGTCCCAGCTCACGGCCACGAACTCCTCGGCGCCACGGGCACTGCTCGGGCCAGGCCCGTCGTGCAGCCAGCCGCGCCGCACCGCCGGGGTGGCGATCCGCGACGGGTGGCGCACCGATCCGGGAATGTTGCCCAGCAGGGGAGAAGGGTCGGCATCGCCCGGAATGGGCGCGACCGCGGTGATCTCACCGTCGGTGACGCTGGCGCTGAAGGCGCCCCAGTGGGTGAGGCTCGTGGGGGCTCGGCCCATGGCACAAAGTCTAGGTGCGGCTAGCTTGCCCGCCCGACGGAGCCGATTCTCGACCAACCACTCGGTTGGTCTATCCTCGTGGGCAAGTACCCGCAGCGATTCCTCGGAGGTCTATCCATGAGCACTGCCGTCAAGTACGACCGGACGCTGTTCGAGCCGGAGCACGAACTGTTCCGTGAGTCCTACCGCGCCTTCCTCGAGCGCCACGTCGCGCCGTACCACGATCAGTGGGAGAAGGAGAAGATCGTCGACCGCGGGGTGTGGCTGGAGGCGGGCAAGCAGGGCTTCCTGGGCATGGCGGTACCCGAGGAGTACGGCGGCGGCGGTAACGACGACTTCCGTTACAACACCATCGTCGTCGAGGAGACCGTGGCCGGCCGCTACAGCGGCCTGGGCTTCTCGCTGCACAACGACGTCGTGGCGCCTTACCTGCTGCGCCTGGCCAACGAGGAGCAGAAGCAGCGCTGGCTGCCCAAGTTCTGCACCGGTGAGCTGATCACCGCGATCGCCATGACCGAACCGGGCACCGGCAGCGACCTGCAGGGCATCAAGACCCGCGCGATCAAGCAGGGCGACCATTACATCCTCAACGGGTCGAAGACCTTCATCACCAACGGCGTCAACTCCGACCTGGTGATCGTGGTCGCCCAGACCGACCCCGACAAGGGCGCCCTGGGCTTCTCGCTGCTGGTCGTCGAGCGCGGCATGGAGGGCTTCGAGCGTGGCCGTCACCTCGACAAGATCGGTCTGGACGCTCAGGACACCGCCGAGCTGTCGTTCACCGACGTCAAGGTTCCGGTGGAGAACCTGCTCGGCGAAGAGGGCCAGGGCTTCATCTACCTGATGCAGAACCTGCCCCAGGAGCGCATCTCGATCGCCATCATGGCCGCCGCTGCCATTGAGGCGGTGCTCGAGGAGACCATCCAGTACACCAAGGAGCGCAAGGCCTTCGGCAAGCCGATCGGGTCGTTCCAGAACAGCCGCTTCCTGCTGGCCGAGCTGGCCACCGAGGCCACCGCGGTGCGCATCATGACCGACGAATTCATCCGGCTGCACCTCGACGAGAAGCTGACCGCCGAGCAGGCCGCGATGGCCAAGTGGTACACCACCGAAGCCCAGGTGCGGATCATCGACCGCTGCCTGCAGCTGCACGGCGGCTACGGCTACATGCGTGAGTACAACGTCGCGCGTGCCTACCTCGACGCCCGCGTGCAGACCATCTACGGCGGGACCACCGAGATCATGAAGGAGATCATCGGGCGTAGCCTGGGCGTTTAACCGGCTCGCAGCGACTTCGACGGCACAGCCCGGGCGGTTTGCCCGGGCTGTGTGCTGTCTGGCGTCCGAATCGACGTCTCCTGCGGTTTTGTCACGACTTTGTGCTGTTTTCGGGTGTTTGTGCGTGCCGTATCTCGGATATAGCCGCGTGTCGTGATCTGCTGACGCACAGTTGACGCGGACTATAACTAGAGGAATCTTGACCGGAACGGCGGGAAGTTACATGACCTGGCTTGGAAGTCGCCTCACCAGAGGCGTCGGGCGACTGGCGCTCGCCGTGGTCGCGACGACTGCGGCGGCGGTGCTGGTAGCCCCTGTTGCGGTGGCGTCACCGGAAAGCGATGCGGCCAACGCGGCCATCGATCAGGCATGGCAGGCCGCCGGCGGCGACGGGTCCCCGGTAGGCACCAAGGACGGCGACGTCTACTCGATCGGCGACGGCTTCGCCCAGAACTTCAGCGGCGGCAAGATCTTCTTCACCCCGGCGACCGGGGCCCATCTGCTGTTCGGCGCCATCCTCGACAAGTACCAGGCGCTCGGTGGCCCCGCCGACGGTGATCTCGGCTTCCCGACCATCGACGAAGTGGCGGGCCTGCTGGGCCCGGACAGCCGGGTCAGCACCTTCAGTGCCAGCGACAAGCCCGCGATCTTCTGGACCGCCGACACCGGTGCGCGGGTGGTGCGCGGTGCCATCAATGCCGCCTGGGACAAGCTCGGTGGCTCCGGTGGCACGCTCGGCGCACCCACCGGCGACGAGACCTATGAAGGTGACGTCGTGAGCCAGAAGTTCACCGGCGGGACGGTCTCCTACAACAACGCCACCAAGGTGTTCACCACCGATCCGCCGGATCTGGCCGCGAACCTGTCCGGTGTCGAGGTCCCCGCCGATCCGACCACCCTGATCAACCAGGCCTGGCGTGCGGCCGGTGGTCTGACCGGCACGTTGGGCGCTCGCCAGGGTGCGCAGTACAGCGTCGGTAGCGACGGCACTGCCCAGGACTACGCCGGCGGCAAGATCTTCTACTCGCCGGCCACCGGAGCCCATGCGGTCACCGGAGCGATCTTGGCCAAGTACGACTCGCTGGGCGGCCCGAAGGGTGATCTCGGCCTGCCGACGGGTACCGAGGCCGACGGCGGCGCCCCCAACAGCCGGGTGAGCGCCTTCAGCGCACCGGACAAACCGGTGATCTTCTGGACGCCGGACAACGGGGCGATCGTCGTCCGCGGAGCGATCAACGCGGCCTGGGCCAAGCTCGGCGGCGCGACGGGATCGCTGGGTGTGCCGACCGGTGAGCAGACGGCCGACGGCGACACCCTGACCCAGAAGTTCAGCGGTGGCGAGATCTCGTTCAACAAGTCCAACGACAGCTTCAGCACCAAGCCGCCGGAATTGGCCGGACAGCTGTCGGGCCTCGAACTGCCCAGCGGCACCCCACCGCCGACTTCCGGCACGTCGGACACCAAGGGCGGCAAGAACTTCGCCTGGCATTGGTGGTGGCTGCTGGTCATCATTCCGGCGATCCTGCTCGTCGGCGTGATCGCACTGGGCCTGTTGTGGCTGCAGCGCCGCCGGGCCGCTGCTGCCGAGGATGACGACTTCGAGGACGCCGACTACGACGAGGACGACGATCGGTGGCCGGGTGAGCCGGAGACATCGCGTTATGCGTCCTATCCGGAGGGGAGTCGCGTCCAGGTTCCGGATTCGTCCGGGTTCAGCTGGTCGGCTGCGGGTGGCAAGACCATGCCCGGCCCCGACGATGTGTTCGACGGCGACCAGGATTCGATCGACACCACGCCCACCCGGATTCCCGTCGACCATGAGGCGGCCGAACCCGCACCCGATGATGCTCATCCCGACGACACCCACCCGGACTACGTGGAGTACGCGGAGGTCGAGGAAGCCGACCAGTACGAGGCCGAGGAAGCCAGCGATTCCGGCCGGCACGCGGCGGTGAATCTCGAAGAGTCCCAGTCGATGTGGCGTCTGGACATGGGCGAGATCGGGGCCCCGCGTCGCCGCCGGGCTGTCGAGGAGCCGGACGAGGTTCCCGTGGTGCCCGACGAGGACGTCACCCTCGAACCGGCTCAGGACTTGCAGTCCGACACCCATGAGGACGAAGGTCAGGCCCGGCCCGCAATTCATCTTCCGCTGGCCGATCCCTATCAGGCGCCGGAAGGCTATGTGATCAAGGCCAACACCCACTCCGGCCTGTACTACACGCCGGACTCCGAGCTCTACGAGCACACCATTCCCGAGGTGTGGTTCGCCAGCGAGGAACTGGCCCAGGCCAACGGCTTTCACAAAGCCGAGTAGGCCCGGGCGCCGTCAGAGCTTGCGGATTACGGTGACGACCTTGCCCAGGATGACCGCGTCGTTACCGGGGATCGGGTCGAACGCCGGGTTGTGCGGCATCAGCCAGACCTGACCGCTGGTGCGCTTGAACGTCTTGACCGTGGCCTCGCCGTCGATCATTGCGGCCACGATGTCGCCGTTGTCGGCGACGTGCTGCTGACGCACGACCACCCAGTCACCGTCACAGATGGCGGCATCCACCATCGACTCGCCGACCACCTTGAGCAGGAACAGCGAACCCTCGCCGACGAGTTCGCGCGGCAGCGGGAAGACTTCCTCGACGGCCTGCTCGGCCAGGATGGGGCCGCCCGCGGCGATGCGGCCGAGCACCGGCACGAACGTGGGCTCGGGCAGCGCGTCTGAACCCGCGACCTCGGTGACGGGTGTGGCCGGCAGATCGTCCGCGCTGCGGACGTCCACGGCGCGCGGGCGGTTGGCGTCGCGGCGCAGATAGCCCTTGCGCTCCAGCGTGCGCAACTGGTGGGCCACCGAGGAGGTCGAGGTGAGCCCGACCGCGTCGCCGATCTCCCGGATGCTCGGGGGATAGCCACGCGTGGTGACCGAGGTGCGGATCACCTCGAGGATGGTCCGCTGCCGCTCGGTCAATCCCGAATCGGATCGGGCGGTTTCGGTACCCGGCGATGAAGACGATGTGTCACTGCGGTCACTCATAGCGCCGAATGTAGTCGCATGCGGGGACACAATCAAACATTTGTTCGAGCGTGTCGTCCCGGCGTCGCGTGGATCGGAATGGCGGGCGCCGAAACTTGTCGGTGGTCCGTTTTATTCTTCCGACACGCTCGCTCGCATGTTCGAGTATCGAACAGATGATCGAGTATATTTCGAACACAAGAGCGAACCGCGGGCATATCGGAGGAAGGAGCGGACATGACAGTCATCGACGATCGACAGGTGGTGGCGTGGCCGTCTGAGTACCGTCGGCCGGCCGAGCAGCCCGGCGCTGCTGATCGGGTTCGCCCGGTCCGCGCCCGCAGTCCTCGGCGGCCGGGTCCGGCGCGGCCCGCCGGCGCGCCCCTGCGCTACCGGGGCACCGGCATTGGCGTGTCGCAGGCGGCGCATACCCGCAAGCCGGTCAGTACCACTGTCACCATCGTGCTGGCCGGGGTGGCGGCGCTGATCACGCTGTGGTTGGGCTCGCTGTTCCACCTCAGCTCCGCGGAGGTGTCGACCGTGCAGGTGCCCGACCAGCTCGCCGTGGTGCGGGTGCAGGCCGGTGAGACGCTGCAGCAGGTGGCATCTCGGGTGGCCCCGGACGCACCGGTGGCGCAGGTGGTCCAGCGCATCCGTGACCTCAACAAACTCGACTCGGCGGCACTGGATGCGGGGCAGACGCTGATCGCCCCCATCGGCTGATCGGACCCGGCCGTGGGCGGCATCGGCGCACCCCGGTGGACGGCGCAGGTAGGCTCTGGGTGGTTCACATCACCCGGTTGCGGCGGCGAAGGAGCGGTCATGCATTGTCCGTTTTGCCGTCATCCCGATTCTCGGGTGGTCGATTCCCGCGAGACCGACGAGGGCCAGGCCATTCGCCGGCGCCGGTCCTGCCCGGAGTGCGGCCGGCGTTTCACCACTGTGGAGACCGCCGTGCTCGCCGTCGTCAAGCGCAGCGGAGTGACCGAGCCGTTCAGCCGCGAGAAGGTCATGCGCGGCGTCCGTCGGGCGTGTCAGGGCCGACAGGTCGACGACGACGCGCTGAACGTGCTCGCCCAGCAGGTCGAGGACACCGTGCGGGCAGCCGGGTCACCGGAGATCCCCAGTCATGAGGTGGGCCTGGCCATCCTCGGCCCGCTGCGTGAGCTCGACGAGGTCGCCTACCTCCGCTTCGCCTCGGTGTACCGGTCGTTCAGCTCAGCCGAGGATTTCGAGCGCGAGATCGAGGCATTGCGCGCCCATCGCAAGGTGGGCACCTCCGGCTGACAGGGTCAGTCGATCTGCCGTAGGCCGTCGTCGGCCACCCGGCCGGCAACCACGACCCAGCCCTCCGGGCTCCACCTCGTGAACAACTCAGATCCCTTGCCCTGGGTGATCGTGAGGTCGCGGCTCAGATAGTCGGTGATGCGCACCGCCGCCGATCCGGTGGCCTCATCCTCGGGCACCCCCAGATCGTTGGCCAACATCCGTGATCGGATGTGTCCCTGCTCCCGATCCGCCCAGGCCCACAGATAGTGCTCGGCGTCATCGTCGTAGTCACCCGGGTCTGCTGCCAGGACGTCGTCCACCGACCCCAGGTCGTGGATCGCGAACTCCGGTGACCATTCGGCCCGCGCTCGCACGGTGGTGCGCTCGCCGTCCCGACCGATCTGCACGATCCCGGCGGGCACCTGCAGGGTGTGCACCGGCGTTCCGCGCTGGCCCAGCCACCAGGCGGCCCCGACAGTGGGGTGACCGGCGAAGGGGAGCTCGACGGCCGGGGTGAAGATGTGGGCATGGGCGGTGTTCGAGCCCACCTCCGGCAGGTCGATGAAAATCGTTTCGCTGTAACCCAATTCGGTGGCGATCCGCTGGCGGTCGGCGGGCGGCACGGTCGCGGCGTCCACCACCCCGAGTGGATTGCCGAAGTGGCCCGTGGAATCGGTGAATACCCGCAGGACGGCGACGTCGACGGTCATGAACCGACTCTACGACGCTCGCGCGGGGCGGCGCACCGATCAGGTGGCGCTGCGCTCGTCGGTCCCCATGGCGTCGAGGACCGCCACCCGGGTGTCCAGTGGTCCTGTCACCGACCGCTCGCTGATCCCGGTACGCAACAGGTGTCGAAGCGCGTTCTGGTCGTATTCGGCGGGCGCGGTCGAGTCGCAGAACCGCTCCACCACTTCGACGAACCGGTCTGGATCGTCATGGAACGGGAAATGCCCGGATCGCGCGAAGATCTCCAACTGCGAACCGGGCATGGCGGCGTGGGCCATCTTTGCGTGTCCGACCGGGATGACGGCATCCTGATCGCCCCAAATCAGTTGCACAGGAACGGATTCCGTCAAGTAACATCGATCCAGCATTGTCACTACCTGGCCGCGCCAGTCGACCACCGACCGCAGGGTGCGGGTGAAGGCCGAGGAGGCCGTGGGCTCGGGCAGGTCGGTGAGGATCCGCAGCGCGTCGGGGATGTCGCGGCCCAGACCGGTCGAACCGAAGACGGTACCCAGCGCCCGGCCGGCCACCTGCAGCGCGGGCAGCACCATCGGCAGCCGCAACAACGCCAGGGCTTCGCCGCCCAGCGGCAGTGAGGCCACCCGCAGCGCGATGTTGACGTCCTTGGTGACCCCGCCCGCCCCGACGAGGATCAGCCGTTCGACGAGTTGGGGGAACTGGTAGGCGAACTGCATCGCCACGCCGCCGCCCAGGGAGTGCCCCACCACGGTGCACTTGTCGATATCGAGCACGCTGAGCAGGTCGCGCATGCCGTTGGCGTAGGCGGCCACCGAGTAGTCCGCCCGCGGCTTGTCGGACTGGCCGTGACCCAGCAGATCGGGTGCGATCACGGTGAATCGCTGCGCCAGCTTGCTGTGCACCGAGTGCCAGGTCGTCGAGTTGTCGCCGATTCCGTGGATCAGCAGCAGCACCGGACCGGATCCGGCTACCCGGAAGGCCCGGCGGTACCCGTGAATGGTCTTGAAGTGCAGAGTGGGCGTCACTTCCCGCACCGGCTGCAGATTGGGCTTTCGCTGCGGCATCTCCAACCTCGCTGTCGGTGTGGGACTTCGCCTCAGGTCTCGCCGTCGTCGGTGAGACCGTCCTTGAAGTCCTCGGCATGCTGGGCCAGGAAACGCTCGAACTCCCCGGCGAGTTCGTCTCCGCTGGGGAGTTCCTCGTCGCGTGCCAACAGCGACCGGTTCTCCTGCGCGGCAACGAATGCATCGTACTGTCGCTCCAGCGCGGTCACCACTTGAGCGACCTCGGGACTGGCCTCCACCTGCTCGTCGATCTTGGTCCGTACGGCCGCGCCGGCGTCGGTGAGGGCTCGCAGCGGCAGCTGCAGCGAAGTCGTCCTGGCCACCTGTTCCAACAGCGCCTCGGCGGCGATGGGGTAGTCGGTTTGGGCCAGGTAGTGCGGGACGTGCACGGTGAACCCGACGACCTCGTGGCCGTGCTGGGCCATCCGGTACTCCAGCAGGCTGGACACGCTGCCCGGTACCTGCACCTCGCCGACCCACGGTTGGATGTCGTCGATCAGTTCACGATTGTTCGAGTGGGCGGTCATCGATACCGGCCGGGTGTGCGGCACCGCCATCGGGATGGTGCCCAGCCCGATGGTCTGGCGCACCCCGAGTCGTTCGGCGAGCAACCGCACCGCGGTGACGAACCTTTCCCACTTCAGGTCCGGCTCCAGACCGGCGAGCAGCAGAAACGGCGTCCCGACGCTGTCGTGCAGCGCGTACAGGTTCAGCTGCGGCTCGTCGTAGTTCGTGAAGTGATCGGTCTTGAACGTCATCACCGGCCGGCGCGAGCGGTAGTCGAGCAGCTCGTCGATCGCGAATGAGGCGACCAATTCGGTGTCCAGCACGTTGCGCAGATGTTCGGCCGCCAAGCGAATGGCGTGACCGGCGTCGGAAAAACCCTCCAGTGCGTGCAACAGCACGGGACCGCGCCCGTCGGACGAGGACAGTTGCGGTGCCGGGAACTCCAGCTCGTACATCCCGGTCGGTTCGGGTTGATAGTGCTGTCCTTGCTCGTCAGCCATCGTTTCGCCTCCTCGCGGTGTCTGGGAACGTCGTCGCCTCCGTACCGTGACACCTAGTGTCTCGCAGACCCTGGCGGGCGCCATCGGGGGAGCCCCCGTCTGCACAACGCAGGCGCCCGTGCGCTCGTTCCCTGCTCGCGCTCGGCGAATCGGGCATGATCTCCTGCATGCGGACGGTAGCGGCGGTGGGCATCGGGGCCGCCGCCGTGCTGCTGGCCGGCTGCCAGCACGCCGCCGAACCGCACGCCAAGGCCGCCGAGCGGGTCCAGCCCGTCGCGGTGGCGATCGCCGCCCGGACGGTGTCGCCCCAGTCGGCAGTGGGGGCGTTGTTCCTCGGTGCGACCGACACGCACACCTGCAGTGGTTCGGTCATCCACTCGGCGTCCAAGGACCTGGTGCTCACGGCGGCGCACTGCCTGGCGCAGGAGTATCCCGCCACGTTCGTGCCCGGGTTCGCCGACACCGCCGACCCGGGTGAGGTCTGGACCGTCGACGCCGTCTATCTCGATCCCCGCTGGGTGGCCACCCAGGATCCGAACGCCGACTACGCCTTCCTGCGGGTCAGCAGGCCGGCGGGTGGGTCCATTGAGACGATCGTCGGGGCCGCGCTGACGCTCGGCGCGGCCCCCGTGCCGTCGAGTCCGGTGACGGTCGTCGGCTATCCGATGGGGGTGGGTGGTAAGCCGGTCAGCTGCGACACCGTCGCCAGCCCCGACACCGGCGGGTTCCCGACGCTGCAGTGTGGTGGTCTGGTCGACGGCACAAGCGGCGCTCCCTGGATCACCGGTACGCACGTGGTGGGCGTGATCGGTGGCCGCGAGGCAGGCGGCTGCCAGGACAACGTGTCGTACTCGGCGCCGTTCGATTCCGGTACGGCGGCGCTGCTGCGCCGTGCTGAGGCTGGCGGCCCCGGCGACGCGGCACCCAACACCTTCGACAACGAGTGTTAGCCGGTCACTTCCGGAACTGGCTCAGTGCGCGCATCTTGTTCATCACGTCCAGCGCGGCCACCTTGTAGGCCTCGGAGAACGTCGGGTAGTTGAACACCGCGTCCACCAGGTATTCCACCGTGCCGCCGCAGCCCATCACGGCCTGGCCGATGTGCACCATCTCGGTGGCGTTGGTGCCGAAGATGTGCACCCCGAGCAGCTTGAGGTCCTCGGTGGACACCAGCAGTTTGAGCATGCCGTAGGAGTCGCCCGCGATCTGTCCGCGAGCCAGTTCGCGGTAGCGCGAGACGCCGACCTCGTAGGGGATGGAATCCTTGGTGAGTTCGACTTCGGTAGCCCCGACATAGGACACCTCGGGGATGGAGTAGATGCCGATCGGCTGCAGGGCGGTCATCCCCGCGGTCGGTTCGCCGAAGGCGTGATAGGCGGCCAGTCGGCCCTGCTCCATCGAGGTGGCAGCCAGCGCAGGGAACCCGATCACGTCGCCGACAGCGTAGATGTGGTCGACCTTGGTCTGGAAGGTCTTGTCGTCGACGAAGATCCGCCCCCGGTTGTCGGACTCCAATCCGGCGTTGGGCAGGTCCAGGCTGTCGGTCTGGCCCTGCCGTCCCGCGGAATACATCACCGTCTCGGCCGGGATCTGCTTGCCACTGGCCAGGGTGGTGACGGTGCCGTTCGCGCCGACGTCGACGGCGGTGACCTCTTCGCCGAACCGGAAGGTGACCGCCAGATCGCGCAGGTGGAAGCGCAGCGATTCGACGATCTCGGGATCGCAGAACTCCAGCATCGAGTCGCGCTTCTCCACCACGGTGACCTTGGTGCCCAGGGCGGCGAACATCGAGGCGTACTCGATGCCGATCACCCCGGCCCCGACGACCACCATCGAGGACGGGATGGATTTCAGGTCGAGGATGCCATCGGAGTCCAGCACCCGGTTCTCGTCGAACTCGACACCGGGGGGCCGGGCGGGGACCGTGCCCGTGGCGATGATGATGTAGCGGCCGCTGACGGTGATCCGCTCGGCCCGGCCCGGATCCTCCACCAGGATCGTGTGTTCGTCGAGGAACCGCCCGAGTCCGGTATAGAGCTCGATTCCGTTGCGCATCAACTGATTTCGCACGACGTCGATCTCTTTGCCGATGACGTGCTGAGTGCGGGCGAGCAAGTCGGCCGGGGTGATCTTCTCCTTGACCCGGTAGCTCGCGCCGTAGAGTTCGCGCTGACTCATCCCGGTCAGGTAGAGCACCGCTTCGCGCAGTGTCTTCGACGGGATGGTTCCGGTGTTGACGCAGACGCCGCCGAGCATGCGGCCTCGTTCGACGATCGCCACCGTTTTGCCGAGCTTGGCCGCGGCGATGGCGGCTTTCTGCCCGCCGGGGCCCGAGCCGATGACGACGAGGTCGTATTCCAAACCCATGAGCAACAGGTGTACGCCGGTTTGCCGAATCTCGCATGCCGACGGCGGCAATACGACGTGAACACTGAGTCATCCCCAGACCCCACTCCATCCACAGGTTGGCGGGCCGACCAGCTCACCGGTCGGGGTTCTGACGGGGTTTGTTGACAGCGTCGGGGCCATGACCACCTACCGTCCCGATTTCCGGATCAACCGCCCCGGCGCGCTCATCGCCGCCATCCCTGCCGTGCTCGGGTTCGTCCCCGAGCATTCCCTGGTTCTCGTCGCCCTCGAGCACGGACAGATGGGTGCGGTCATGCGAGCCGACCTCACCGACGCGATGGCCGACGGGATGAGCCGTCTGGTCGAGCTGGCCTCGGCGTCGGGCGCCGAGGCCGTGATCGCCGTGATCGTCGACGACAAGGGCGCCCCCTGCCCGATGTGCAACGACGACTACCGCGAGCTGTGCGGGGAACTGGGCGCCGGGCTCGCCGACGAGGGCATGACGTTGTACGCCGCGCATGTGGTCGACCGGATCGAGGTCGGCGGGACGTGGCACTGCGCGGACGGCTGCGATGACAGTGGACCGGTGGAGGATCCGATGGCCTCGCCGCTGGCCGCCGCCGCTGTCCTGGACGGCCGGCGGCTCTACGGGCGGCGGGCGGACCTGCAGGCGGTGATCGCGCTGGACGACCCGGTGCACGCACAGTCGCTGATCGAACTGATCGGCCGGTGTGCCACCGACAAGGATCCACTGTGGCGGGCCGATGCCGACGCGTGTGGGCGTCGCGATGTCGAGGCGGCGATAGCCGCGGCTGCCAGGGTCAGCGCGGGTGGGGCACTCGAGGACTCCGAGCTCGCGGCGCTGGCCTGTGCCATCACCGATGTGGCGGTGCGTGACACCCTCTACGCCTTGGCTGTCGGGTCGGGTGCGGGGGAGGCCGAGACGCTCTGGGCCTTGCTGGCGCGCAGCTTGCCTGGCCCATGGCGGGTGGAAGCGCTTGTCCTGTTGGCGTTTTCGGCGTATGCCCGCGGCGACGGACCACTGGCGGGCCTGTCGTTGGAGGCGGCGTTGCGCGCTGACCCCGAGCATCGGATGGCCGGGATGCTCGATACCGCCCTGCAATCCGGGATGCGGCCTGAACAGATTCGGGAACTTGCCGGTACCGGTTACCGGCTGGCCAAGCGGCTCGGTGTGCAGCTGCCGCCGCGCCGGACGTTCGGCCGGCGCGCGGTCTAGGGGTTAGACCTTCTCGACCTTGACGGCGTGGGCCATCTCGTGCGGCAAATCGACGTTCTCGTGACCACCGATGATGATCGTGACGCTGCCGTTGGGGTTGTTCTCCACTTGCACCCGGGCATTGGGCACCACTCCGGCGTCCTTGAGGCGGCTGATCAGCGCGACGTCGCCTTGGACGTGTTCGGTGAGCTGACGCACGACCACCGCGACCGGCGAGCCGGCAGGTAATTCGGTCAATCGCACCAGGTTGTAGTCCCGATGCCGAGCGCCGCCGTCGAGGCCCAGCAGAGTCAGGCCGGGAATCGGGTTGCCGAACGGGGACACGGTCGGGTCATCGAGCACCTTGACCAGTCGGCGCTCGACATCGTCACTCATGACGTGCTCCCACCGGCAGGCCTCGGCATGCACTTCTTCCCAGGGTAGGCCGATGAAATCGACGAGCAGGCGCTCGGCCAGCCGGTGCTTGCGCATCACCGAGATCGCCAGCGCGCGGCCCTTCTCGGTCAGTTCGAGGTGACGGTCACCGGCCACATGCAGCAGTCCGTCGCGCTCCATCCGGGCTACGGTCTGGCTGACCGTCGGGCCGCTCTGTTCGAGCCGCTCGGCGATTCGTGCACGCAGCGGCGTCACGCCCTCTTCTTCGAGGTCGTAGATGGTCCGGAGGTACATCTCGGTGGTATCGACCAAGTCGTTCATAGGTCACCCTTCGTCGCCGTCGAGTCTACTGGCGTGGCTGGGCGAATGGTCGGACAACACCGTCCGCATACAGCTGTGTGCCCGCCGGGCAGGCCGACGGGCACACAGGAGAGGGGTGGTTCAGCTGGCGTAGGACCGCAAGCGATCAGCTCGTTCACCGTTGCGGAGCTTGGCCATCACCTCGCGCTCGATCTGGCGCACGCGCTCGCGGGACAGACCGAACAGCTTGCCGATCTGGTCCAGCGTGCGCGGCTGGCCGTCATCGAGGCCGAACCGCAGCCGGATCACCTGGTGCTCGCGTTCATCCAGGGTGGCCAGCACGCTGCGGATATCGGTGTGCAGCAGTTCGGAGATCACCGCGTTCTCCGCCGACATCGCCTCGGCATCCTCGATGAAGTCACCCAGCGGGGCTTCCTCGTCACTGCCGACGGGCATGTCCAGGCTCACCGGGTCGCGGCTGTGCTCGAGGAGATCGTTGATCTTCTCCACCGGGATGCCCGACTCTTCGGCCAATTCCTCATCGGTGGCCTCGCGCCCTAGGTTCTGGTGCATCTCACGCTTGATTCGCGCGAGCTTGTTGACCTGCTCGACCAGGTGGACGGGCAACCGGATGGTGCGGCTCTGGTCGGCCATACCGCGGGTGATGGCCTGGCGGATCCACCAGGTGGCGTAGGTCGAGAACTTGAATCCCTTGGTGTAGTCGAACTTCTCCATCGCGCGGATCAAGCCCAGGTTGCCTTCCTGGATGAGATCCAGCAGCGGCATTCCGCGACCGGTGTAGCGCTTGGCCAACGACACCACCAGGCGCAGGTTGGCCTCCAGCAGGTGGCTGCGAGCGGCTTGACCGTCCCGCACCACGATCGCCAGATCGCGCTTGCGGTTGTCGCTGAGGCGCTTGCGGGTGTCCAGCAGGTGTTGGGCGTAGAGACCGGCTTCGATGCGCTTGGCCAGTTCGACCTCATCCTCGGCGCTCAGTAGAGCGGTCTTGCCGATGCCATTGAGATACACGCGCACGAGGTCGGCTGCTGGACTCTGAGCGTCCAGATCGCTGTCAACCCGGCTAGTGGTGGCATTTGCCATGGTGGCCTCCTGATCGGCTCCGACTGTCAATGTGTCCAACGACTGATCGGAGCTAAGAGTTCCCACGGGGCCGTCATCTCACACCCTCTGACGTGCGCAAACGCAACGACGTCCTGAGAATGTGCTGAGAAAGGAGCTAGCCGGTGCTCAGTGGGAACCGGCGTCGGCCCCTCCGGCCGGATGCGGTTGCGCGGTAGGTGTGATGCTCGCCTCGATGGCGCGGCGGTCCGGTCGCGGGAACAGCTGGGTGCGGTTGGGCACATCGTTGTAGCGGCGCGGTTCCTCGGCGGTGCGGGGCGGCCGATCGTTGGCGATCAACACCGCCATCCACGGCAGCGGAAGCGACACCGCCACGATCGCCAGGGAAATCAGACCGTTGTGCCAGATGCCGTAGGCGACGGCCGCCAAGATCAGCGCCGGAATGCGAAAAGACATGATCGTCAAGTACTTCCGCACCCGCGCGCGATGCTGCTCCTCATAGGCGGGCGCGGCCGCTGTGATGAGGACGGGCCGACCGTCGTCGTCGAAACCCACCTCACGCTTCATGTCTCTACTGTTCCACATCCGGGGCCGTTTAACCCGGCCGGTTTCTTACATTCCTCTAACCGGGCAGAATGGTGTTCATGCAGACCCAGACCATCGAACGGACCGACAGCGACGAGCGCGTCGACGACGGGACCGACGACGACGCTCCCAAGGTCTTCCATTACGTGAAGAAGGACAAGATCGCCGAGAGCGCGGTCATGGGGACCCACGTCGTGGCGCTCTGCGGTGAGGTCTTCCCGGTGACCCGGGCGGCCAAGCCGGGCTCGCCGGTGTGCCCGGACTGCAAGCGGGTCTACGAGTCGCTCAAGAAGGGCTGACCGGCTCGCCCTGCGGTTGCGGGCTCGGCTCGGTCGGTTTGGCCCGGCCGTTGGTGTTCTCGCCCAGCGAGCGGGCTTTGTACTGGAGCCACGTCCGCAGCTGGTGGCCGCGGGGGACCGACGCCGGGAATTCCTCCTGGATGGCCGCGTTCAGCTCGGCGCCGATCATGATCGCGAAGCCCAGGAAGAACGCGAACAGCAGGAACGCGATCGGGGTCGCCAGTGCGCCGTAGGTGTAGCCGGTGCTGGTGATCCAGGTCAGGTAGAACCGCAGCCCCATGGTGGCCACCACGAACACCGCTACTGCCAGTACGGCACCCCAGATCAACCGATGGGTCGGTAGCGGCTTGGGGAGCGATACCCGGTACAGCACGGTCACCGCGACGATCGCGACGAGGATGAGCGCGGGGAAGTAGCCGTACCGCAGCACGTTGTCCCAGCTGTCCGGGATGTACTCGGAGACCTTGCGCGGGCCCAGCGCCACGAACGGCGCGGCCGCGATCACCACGAGCAGCATCACCACGTACAGGCCCAACGCGAAGAAGCGCTGCCGCACCGGGTGCCGCAGCGGCGTCTGGTCGTGGGCTTCGACCACCGAGTCGACGAACGCCGAGACCGCCGACGACCCCGCCCACAGGCTGATCACGAACCCCACCGACACCACCTCACCGCGGGCGCCGGCGACGATGTCACGGACGGTCGGCTCGATGATTTCGGCCACGACGTTCTTCGAGAAGAAACTATTCGCGGTGTTGATCAGCTGTTCCTGGATCCGCTGCAGAGTGTCCGGACCGAACAGCGGCGCGATATAGGACAGGCTCCCGAGCACCCCCAGCAGCAGCGGTGGCAACGACAGCACCGACCAGAAACCCGCCTGGGCGGACTCCGAGAAGATCGAATCGTCCCAGCTCTTCGACAGGGTTCTCTTGCTGATGCGCCACACGTGGTGGCGGGATGGCTTCACAGGCTGGTCAGTCATGACCAGTCCAGCATTCCTGACGGTGCCGGTCCTGCCCAGCGACGCGGCCGTCAGGCCGTGTCATGCGTCCGCGGGGCTCACTTCGATGACGGCGGCCAGCTCCACGAGCTTGGCCTGGTGCTCGTTCGCGTGATGCTGGCAGAACAGCAGTTCGGCTCCAGAAGGAAGCTTTGCTCGCACCCGGGCCGCCGCACCGCAGCGGTCGCAGCGATCAGCCCTGGTCAATTCGGGACTGGTCAGGGTTGCGTTCATGGGCTCCTCCGTAAGGTGCTCAGCGCGCCGGCGGTTTCGGCGCCACCGTCGCGTATCTCTACTGTCTCAGACGTTTTGCGTTCCGGCCTTGTTCCCCGGGGGTTTGATGTTGTGTCGTGTCTCACGCCCGCCTGTGTTGCGCATGGTGGGAGTGTGCTCGTATGTACCCGAACCCGGAATTCCTACTCCACCTGTGCGGACGGCGTGACTGGGACAACGCCCAGGCCGATGGCGAGCTTCGCCCTGTTTCGCTGGCCGAGGTGGGGTTCGTCCATCTGTCGGCGCCGTATCAGGTGCACCTGCCGGCCAATCGGCTCTACTCCGGTCGCACCGACTTGGTGCTGCTGCAGATCGACCCGAGTCGCCTTGCCGCACCGTTGCGTTGGGAACCAGGTGTGCCAACCGATCCCGAGGCCATGGTGTTCCCACACCTGTACGGGCCGCTACCGGTCGACGCCGTCGTCGAGGTGACCGACTACCGGCCGGCGGCCGACGGCCGCTTCCTGCCGCTTCAGCCCGCGACGTAGGCATCGGCTTCGATCTCGACGAGCAGTCCCGGATCGATCAGGGCCGACACTTCGACCATGGTTGCGGCCGGTCGGATGCCGCCGAAGAATTCGGCGTGCACCGCGCCGACCGCGCGCCACTGCGAGATATCGGTGACGAAGATCCGGGTGCGGATGACATCGGCGAGTTCCCCGCCGAGGGCCTGCACAGCAGATCCGATGCGGTGCAATGCGTTTCGGGTCTGCTCGGCAATGTCGGCACCCGGGGCGGTGGTGCCGGACACCACGATCAACCCTCCGGTGCGTACCGCGCGGGAGTACCCCACCTCAGGTTCGTAGCGGGATTCCGAGGACAAGTTCACCCGTGCGGTCACGGCGGTCAGGGTAGGCCGACGCGGTCGGGCCGCGCACCCGAGTTTCTCGCTCCGGTTGTTGCTGGTGGTCGGGGACCGCTAGCGTCAATTACGCGGGGGCGGCTTTCCTTCCAGTGCTCGAAGTCCAAGCAACTGAAGCGTGCTGGACATGAGGCCGCTCCCGCCCGTGGCGGAGAAACTTGGCGATCAGCTGGTCCCGGCGCCGCCCGTACCACCCGATCCGCCGCTGCCGCCACGGCCGCCGACACCGCTGGACTGCGGTTGGCCGGGTCCGCCCGTGCTGCCGGTGCTGCCAGGGTTGGCGCCGTTAGCGCCTGAACCGCCCTTGCCGCCGGCGCCGCCCGTGCCACCCGCCCCGCCGGTATTGCTCACGCCGTTGTCGGTGTTGCCGCCGAAGCCGCCGGTACCACCGGTGCCACCGCGACCACCAGAGCCCACCGTTCCCAGACCGCCGGCGCCGCCGGCGCCGCCGCTGCCACCTGCGCCGCCGTTGTTGGTGCCCGAATCGAAGCTGACACCGCCCGTACCGCCGGTGCCGCCAGTGCCACCGGGGCCGCCGGTCGCGCCGGTACCGCCCTGACCGCCGATGCCGCCAGAGCCGCCGGCGCCACCGCTGAACCCACCGCCCCCTTGGCCACCGGTGCCGCCGTAGCCGCCGGATCCGCCGGCACCGCCTAGCTGAGTGCCGGTGCCGCCCTGGCCGCCGTTACCCGCCTGGCCGCCGTTGCCCTTGGAGGCGATGCCACCAGAACCGCCGGTACCGCCGGAGCCGCCGGTGACGCCGTCGCCGCCCTGGCCACCATTACCGCCGTCGCCACCGGACTCGCCCAGCCCGCCGGCCCCTCCGGTGCCGCCCTGGCCACCGAGGGCGCCGCCGTTGCCACCGCTACCGCCGTTGCCGCCGGCACCTCCGATAAGCGCGCTGAAGGAGCTGCCGCCGGCGCCACCGGTTCCGCCACCTCCGCCGCTGCCGGTGTTGCCGTCCAATCCAAACAGGCCGAAGAAACCTCCCCGCCCGGCCGCTCCGCCATCGCCGCCGTTACCGCCGTCGCCGCCGTTCCCGACGGTGGTCGGGGACAGCACGCCGCCGTTGGCGCCACTGCCGCCGGTGCCGCCTGCTCCACCGTCGCCACCGCGGCCGAAGAAAAACCCGCCTGCTCCGCCGCTGCCGCCGTTGCCGCCGTGGCCCCCGTCGTCGCCGGCCAGGGTGCCCGCGGTGCCGGCAACACCCGCTCCGCCGTTGCCGCCGTGGCCGAAGAAGAAGCCGCCTGCGCCGCCGTTGCCGCCGTCGAGGCCGTTGCCGCCGTTGCCGAACAGCAGACCGGCGTTGCCGCCGTTGCAGGCGGCACCGACGCAGCCCGGCTGGGCGTCGGCGCCGTTCCCGATGAAGATGCCGATGATCGGGACGTCACGGATGTTGACGTTGTCGATCGGGGTGGCAAACGCGACGGTCCTGGCGGCGACCTGACCACCGGCGGGGCAGTCGGTATTCGTCATGAGGCATTGAAGGCCGCCGGGGGAGGACGCCTCGGCAGGTGCCGCCTGGGCGGTACCCGCGTTGGCCAGCAGCAGACCGGCGCCGGCGATCGCCGTTCCGATCGCCAGGATCACGGCAGATGATGTGACGGAGAAATGCGGCCGCACAGCGGAGTGAGACGACACGGCAAACCCTTCGGCTGGGAGGTCCGGGAAGAGCTGATCTTGATGATCATGTCATCGCCGGACGGCGCCGTATAGGTATTTGACTCTGGCGAAGGAATTAGCTGCGCTCGAGTTTGTCCTGATCGCGCGATCTGCTGACGCACGTATGTGGTGCAAATGCCCTACGCTGCAACACTTTACGAGGCCCCGACTGGTGCCGAGGCCTCGTTCCCCTAATCCAGGTAGTCGCGCAAGACCTGCGAGCGGCTCGGGTGGCGCAGCTTGCTCATGGTCTTGGACTCGATCTGGCGGATGCGTTCACGGGTCACCCCGTACACCTGGCCGATCTCGTCGAGGGTGCGCGGCTGGCCGTCGGTCAGGCCGAACCGCAGCCGGACCACGCCGGCCTCGCGTTCGGACAGCGTCTCGAGCACCGACTGCAGCTGGTCCTGCAGCAGCGTGAACGACACCGCGTCCACGGCCACCACGGCCTCGCTGTCCTCGATGAAGTCACCCAGCTGGCTGTCACCCTCGTCGCCGATGGTCTGGTCCAGCGAGATGGGCTCCCGGGCGTACTGCTGGATCTCCAGCACCTTCTCCGGGGTGATGTCCATCTCCTTGGCCAGCTCTTCGGGGGTGGGTTCGCGGCCCAGGTCCTGAAGCAGCTCGCGCTGGATGCGGCCGAGCTTGTTGATCACCTCGACCATGTGCACCGGGATACGGATGGTGCGGGCCTGATCGGCCATGGCGCGGGTGATGGCCTGCCGGATCCACCAGGTGGCGTACGTGGAGAACTTGTAGCCCTTGGTGTAGTCGAACTTCTCGACCGCGCGGATCAGACCGAGGTTGCCCTCCTGGATCAGGTCCAGGAATGCCATGCCACGGCCGGTGTAGCGCTTGGCCAGCGACACCACCAGGCGCAGGTTGGCCTCCAGCAGGTGGTTCTTCGCGCGGTCGCCGTCACGGCAGATCCACTGCATGTCGCGGCGCTGCTGGACGGGCAGCTTCTCGCCCTTTTCGGCCAGCTCGGAGAGTTTCTGGGTGGCGTACAAGCCGGCTTCGATCCGCTTGGCCAGCTCGACCTCTTCCTCGGCGTTGAGCAGCGCGACCTTGCCGATCTGCTTGAGGTAGGCCCGCACCGAGTCCGCCGATGCGGTGAGTTCGGCGTCCTTGCGTGCCTGACGCAGCGCCTCGGACTCCTCCTCGTCCCAGACGAAGTCGCCGGAGGCCTTGTCCTTCTCGGACGGCTCGGCGATGTCTTCGTCGGTGGCGTCCTCGTCGGCCTCGGCCGCCGGGGTCGCCTCCTCGTCGGAGGCCTCTTCGACGTCGTCCTCAGCGACGTCTTCGAGGTCATCGAGCTCGATGTCGTCGTCGGTGACGTCGAGCTCGGGGTCGGCCTCGAGATCGGTGTCGAGATCGTCGGCGACGACGCCACCGTCGACACCGGCGTCAGCCTTCTTGGCGCGGCCGGCCGGAGCCTTGGTGGCCTTCTTCGCCGCGGGACGGGTTTTGGCCTCGGCGTCCTCGCCCTCGGTGGCCCGCGTCGCGGTGGCCTTGGTGGCCCGCTTGGCCGGGGCGGACCCGTTGGGTGCCTTGGCCGCCGGCTTCTTGGCGGGGGCCTTGGTGGCGGTGCGCTTCACCGGCTCTTCGGTTGCCGGGCTTGCTTTGGTCGCTGCCACGTACACCCTTTCGGTCGTGCTGGCTGTCGGCGGGCGTGGGCGCGCCCGACCGAAAGCGTCGGCTATCAGGAATATCGGCGTGGATCTCGTGGGGGATTCTTGCCGCTATCCGGTAGGCGGCCGCCATCGACCATTGTAACTACTGCTCGGCCCTGTACCGCGCTCCGCGGCCAAAAAATCAGCGCCGGGCGCTGCCTGCAGCGGCCATCGCGGCGCCCACGATGCCCGCTTCGTTGAGCAATTCGGCGGCCACGACCGGGGTGCGGTTCTTCAGCAGCGGAATCCACTTGTCGGCCTTGCGGCTAATCCCGCCGCCGGCGATGAACAGGTCAGGCCAGATCAGATTCTCGATCGCGACCAGCACTTTGGTGACTTCTTCGCTCCACCGCTCGTAGCTCCAGTCCTTGCGTTCCTTGACCGAGGACGCCGCGCGGTGCTCGGCTTCCTTGCCGCCTACCTCGAGGTGGCCGAACTCGGTGTTGGGCAGCAGCACGCCCTTGTGGATCACCGCCGAACCGATTCCGGTGCCGAAGGTCAGCAACACCACGACACCGCTCTCGGCGCGTCCGGCGCCGTAGCGCTCCTCGGCCAGTCCTGCCGCGTCCGCATCATTGAGGACGGTGACCTGCTGACCGCCCAGCTCGCCGCCGATGATCTCGGCGGCGTTGGTGCCGATCCAGCCCTTGTCGACATTGGCGGCGGTCTGGACCACCCCGTTGACGACGACTCCGGGGTAGGTGACCCCCAACGGGCCGGTCCAGTCGAAGTGCCGGACCACCTCGGCGACGGTCTTGGCGACGGCCTCCGGGGTCGACGGCTGCGGGGTGAGCAACTTGAACCGGTCACCGATCAGCTGGCCGGTGTCAAGATCGACGATGCCGCCCTTGACGCCGCTGCCGCCGACGTCGACTCCGAATCCTCGGTTCTGTCCTGCGGCGGTCTCGGTGTCGGTCATGGCGGCTCCTGAGCGAGGCGGGGTCTCTGCGCGATCCACACACTAGTGCGTACCGGCCGCCGGATGTGCCGGTGTGAGCCGGTGTGTGCTGCGATAGGCCGGTGAGCGACAACCGCCCTGAGCATCTGCGAGCACTGGCCGAGGCGCTGGCGGTGGAGGCGGCGGCGTTCGTTCGTGGGCGCCGAGCCGAGATCTTCGGACAGCGGCCCGGCGACAGCTCGGATCCGGCGAATGCGGTGCAGGCCGTGCGGGTCAAAAGCACGCCCACCGATCCGGTGACCGTTGTCGACACCGAGACCGAATCGCTGCTGCGTTCTCGGCTGGCCGCCCAGCGGCCCGGCGACGCGGTGCTCGGCGAGGAGGGCGGTGGTCCCCAGACCGGTTCTGGTGACGGTGTCTGCTGGGTTCTCGATCCGATCGACGGCACCGTCAACTTCGTCTATGGGCTCCCGGCCTACGCCGTCTCGGTCGCGGCGCAGATCGGCGGGCAGTCGGTGGCCGGCGCGGTGGCCGATGTGGTCAGTGGTGACGTGTATTCGGCCGCACAGGGTGGGGGAGCGCAGGTGCTGCGTGCCGGTAGCCGCCGAGCGCTGAGCTGCAGCACGGTCACGGAGCTGCCGATGTCGTTGGTGGGCACCGGGTTCGGCTATGCAGCCGGTCGGCGCGCCGAGCAGGCGGCACTGCTGGCCCGCATGCTGCCGGTGGTGCGCGACGTGCGGCGCATCGGCTCGGCGTCCCTGGATCTGTGCCTGGTCGCCGAGGGGCGGCTGGACGCCTACTACGAACACGGCCTGCACGTGTGGGACTGGGCGGCCGCGGCGCTGGTCGCGGTCGAAGCCGGTGCGCTGGTGCGACTTCCGGAGCCTGCCGAGGGTGACGGTGCTCTGGTGGTCGCCGCCGCCCCCGGGGTTTTCACCCCGCTGGTCGAGACGCTGGAGGGTTTCGGGGGTCTGCGCGCCCTGCCGTGACGGTCAGCAGGTTCCGTTGTGGATCTTGGCGATCAGCGCCGAGTCCGCCGGTTCGGTGGCGTCGGGTCGCAACCCGGCCAGCACCGCGTCGATGTCGTCGCTGTGCGCCAGCGTGGTGAAGTCGGTACCGATGGCCAGGTCTACGGAGTCGTCCTTGCGGTCGTCCTGGTAGAGCTCCACGCACGGTGCGACCAGCCACACCGCGGCGGCTCCGGGCTTCCCGTTCGGGCCGAACCGGATCTGGCCCTGGCAGGTCAGCCGTTCACCGGAGTAGATCGGGTCGTTGGCCGCGGTCGGCTGGGCGAAACCCAGGTCACGCAGGGCGCCGGCCACCTCGCCGGCCTGGCCGCCCTGGCCACTGGCGTTGAGCACCCGGATCTTGGCGTCGGCCAGCTTGGCGGGCGCTACGTCGATCAGCGTGGACCGCGACACCTGCTGGCCCAGCTTGGGCGCATTGGCGTCGGTGGCGGCCGGCGGGGCGTTGCAGGCGGCGGCCTCGCGCACGTCGACCGGCCGGGTCAGCACGATTCCCCACACCACGGCGGTGATCACGAACAGCACGCCCAGCGCGATGATCCCGGGCAGATAGTTGCGTCTGCGGAAGGGACGACCGTGCTTGTCGAAGGCGGTGCCCTCGGTTATCTGTGCGACCACGGAAGCACTCTAGAACCACTACGGGCAGCGAGGTGGAACACGCCCAACACGGCATATCAACAGATGTGATGTATTTCACACTTCAACGCGGTGTGATCTGGGCACGAATCGTTTGGCGGATGCGTTCGACGCTGATACAAAGCTCTGCTGAGGTTACGAGGGGACGAGACGATGGCTACCGACTACGACGCCCCACGGCGTTCAGAAACCGACGACGTGTCTGAGGACTCGCTCGAAGAGCTCAAGGCGCGTCGCAACGAGGCGCAGTCAGCTGTCGTCGACGTCGACGAATCAGACACGGCGGAAAACTTCGAGCTGCCCGGCGCCGACCTTTCCGGCGAGGAGCTGTCGGTCCGGGTCATTCCGAAGCAGGCCGACGAGTTCACCTGTTCGAGCTGCTTCCTGGTGCACCACCGCAGCAGGCTGGCCAGCGAGAAGAACGGTGTGCTGATCTGCACCGACTGCGCGGCCTAGCCGAACAGTCAGCTCCGCAGCGCCGAGAGCACCTTGTCGGGGTGCCGTGCGCTGACCAACCAGTACGGCGTCGGATCGTCGGGGTCGTCGAGGACCAACAGGACCAGCGGGCCGACCCAGCCCCGGTGCAGCACGAACGCCGCCGGATCGAGCTGGCGGCCCAGGGCGGCCGACTTCGCGGTGCGGGGAATCTCAGCCGAGCGGGTCACCACCGAGACCGGAAGATGCGCCTGCCCGGCCCACAGCTCGACGTCGGGCCCGTCGGCGACCACCCGGACCTCGGTGCGCGAGAGCCACAACAACGCTCCGACGGCCACCAGGCCCAGGACGGTGTAGGGCAGCCAGGTGGGTATCGAGCGCACCCCCATCGTCACTTCCTTGGCGATGATCCACGCCGGCACGAATCCCAAGGGCCACCACCACCACGGCACCCACAACCGCTCGCGATACCGCACGGTTTGCGAGGTCACACGCGAACCAGACACGGGCCCAAGGGTAGTCTGTGCCATCGTGCCGACCAGTCTCGCGGTGGTTCGCTTGGACCGCGATCTCCCGATGCCCAGCCGCGCTCACGACGGCGATGCCGGCGTCGACCTGTATTCCGCCGAGGACGTCGACCTGGCGCCCGGGCAGCGCGAGCTGGTGGGTACCGGGATCGCCGTGGCTATCCCGCACGGCATGGTCGGACTGATTCACCCGCGCTCCGGTTTAGCTGCGCGCGTGGGACTTTCGATCGTGAACAGCCCCGGCACGATTGACGCGGGCTATCGCGGGGAAATCAAGGTCGCACTGATCAACCTCGACCCCGCCACGCCGATCGAGATCCGGCGTGGCGACCGCATCGCCCAACTCGTGGTCCAGCGGGTCGAATTACCAGAGCTGGTCGAGGTGGCCTCGTTCGACGAGGCCGGACTGGCTGACACCACCCGTGGCGAGGGCGGCCACGGATCCTCCGGCGGACATGCGAGTTTGTGATGGCATTCGGCAGACGTAAGAACGACGACTCCCGCGACGAGACCACCGTGGAACCGCCTGCGCCGGCCGAGCCGGAGCTCGACGACGTCGTTGAGTTCGAGGGTGGCCCCTTCGACATCGAGGACTTCGACAATCCGGAGGACGCCGTGCAGGCGCGGCTGGACCTGGGCTCGGTGCTCATCCCGATGCCGCCGGCCGGCCAGGTCCAGGTCGAACTCAACGAGGCCGGGGTGCCCAGCGCCATCTGGGTGGTCACCCCCAACGGCCGCTTCACCATCGCCGCCTACGCCGCGCCGAAATCGCCCGGACTGTGGCGTGAGGTGGCCGGCGAGCTGGCCGACTCCCTGCGCAAGGACAACGCCCAGGTATCCATCCAGGACGGCCCGTGGGGCCGCGAGGTCGTGGGCACCGGTGCGGGTGTGGTGCGTTTCATCGGCGTCGACGGCTTCCGCTGGATGATCCGCTGTGTGGTCAACGGCGCCCCCGAATCGATGGAGAGTCTTGTCGCCGAGGCGCGAGAAGCTTTGGCCGACACCGTGGTTCGTCGCGGTGACACACCGTTGCCGGTGCGCACGCCGCTGCAGATCCAGCTGCCCGAGCCGATGGCCGAACAGCTGCGCCAGGCCGCGGCACAGCAGGCTCAGATGATGGCGGCCCAGCAGGCCATGATCCAGCAGCAGCAGGCCCAGGGCCTGCAGCCCGCCGAGCGCCGCGGCGCCGACGGCTCGGCAATGCAGCAGCTGCGCAGCACCAGCACCGGCGGCTAGCCGACCGCCTCCTGCAGCGCCGCCACACACGCGGCCCCCAGCACGGCGGGCTGCGGCCCGAATTCGTCCAGCGTCACCGTGCGCACGGCGGCGCGCGGCGCGGCCGACACCCACTCCAGGGCCACCTCCAGCGGGTGGATCGGATCGTCGGTGGCCGCAACCACCCCCATCGGTACCGCCAGCCGTTCCAGCGCGGCGGTCGTTGGGCAGACATATCCGGCCGCCTCGTCCATGGCGTCGGGCAGCTCGGGCCACTGACCCAGCCAGCTGCGGGTCAACTCGTCGGCCAGCCAGGCCGGGCTCGACGCCCGCATCCGGGCCGTGGTGGCCGCCAACCCGTCGCTGCGAAGCTGCGCGGCGGTATGCCGGGCGGCCAGCGCGGCCGCCGCCTGGTGCGGCTCACCGGTCCAGGGCGGTAGTGCCGCGAGCACCGCGACGCAGCGCTGCGGATGCGTCAGCGCCCAGCTCGCGGCCACCGCGGCGCCGATCGACACCCCGCCCACCGCGATGGGCCCGCCGCGCGCCGCCTCCTCGAGAGCGTCGAGGTATCCGACGACCAGGCGGGTCGGCTGCGGCGGTGCCGCGACCACCACCGCACCGGCGGCATGCAGGGGTGCTGCGAACGCGCGGTAGACGTAGTCGTCGTCGGATCCGGTTCCGGGCAGAAGCACCGCCGTGACGCCGTCGAGGGGGGTGGTCATCGTGCCATCGTGCCCTGTAGCTGGTTCACCGGACCGGACCCGGGTAGGCCACGTGGCATTGGGGAACCAAGAGGTCTACCGTGACGTTGGCAGTGTGATCCAAGTTCAGGAGAGGCCATGGCTACGGCCGAAGGTTTTGTTCGCCGCATCACGCGTCGGTTGACGGAAGATCCCGAGCAGCGTGACGCCGAAGAGTTGACCGGTGAGGCCGCCAGCACCGGCGCCCAGCGCGCCGCGGACTGCTGTCGCGGACAAGAGGTCACGATGGTCGGCATGCTGCGCTCCGTGGAAGCCAATGCCAAGGGCTGCGCAGGCGGTGTGCGCGCCGAATTCTTCGACGGCACCGACAGCGTCACCCTGGTCTGGCTGGGCCAGCGCCGCATCCCGGGCATCGAGTCCGGCCGCACTCTGCGCGTGCGCGGCCGGCTGGGCACGCTGGAGAACGGCAGCAAGGCCATCTACAACCCGCACTACGAGATTCAGCGGTGAGTGGACCACCGGTCACCTCCGAGCCAGTGGACGAAGAAGACAAGAAGACCCCCGCTCAGGCCCTGCTGGCCCAGATGGGCGGCATCAGTGGCCTGATCTACTCCGCCCTGCCGGTGGCCGTCCTGGTCCCGGTGAACACCGCCTTCGGTCTGGTCCCCGCGATCAGCGCCGCACTCGGTGTGGCCGCGCTGATCCTGGTGTGGCGGCTGATCCGCCGCGATTCGGTGCAACCGGCCGTCTCCGGCTTCATCGGTGTCGGCATCAGCGCGCTGATCGCCTGGATGGTCGGGGCCTCCAAAGGCTACTTCCTGCTCGGTATCTGGACCTCGCTGGTGTGGGCCGTCGTGTTCGCCCTCTCGATCCTGATCCGGCGCCCGGTGGTCGGCTATGTGTGGAGCTGGGTCAACGGCCATGACCGGGCTTGGCGCACGAGCCGGCGCGCCGTGCTGGCTTTCGACATCGCCACGCTGACCTGGGTGCTGGTGTTCGGCGCGCGCTTCGCCGTGCAACACCACCTCTACGACGCCGACCGCACCGGCTGGCTGGGGGTGGCACGCATCGCCATGGGCTGGCCGCTGACCGCGGTCGCGGCTCTGGTCACCTATCTGGCGATCCGGGTGGCGCAGCGTGCGGTGCATGCCCAGCACGCCGAGGAATCCGACGGACAGACCGCCGACGCTCAGGTCACCCCGGTCGAGGACTGAGCGCTAGCCCGTCGTCTCCGCGAGCACCGTCGCGCGCAGCTCGCCCTCGACCTCGGGTGCGGACACGAACAGTAGCTCGTCGCCGCCTTCGAGCGGCTCGTCGGGCTCGGGCACGATCACCCGTTGGCCGCGCAGGATGGTCACCAGCGCCGCGTCGCGCGGCAGTGTCAGCTTGCGCACCGGCCGCCCACCCCACGGGGTGTCGTCGGGCAGCGTGATCTCGACGAGGTTGGCGTGGCCTTGCCGGAACTGCATCAGCCGCACCAGATCGCCGACCGCGACGGCCTCCTCCACGAGCGAGGCCAGCATCCGCGGCGTGGAGACGGCGACGTCCACCCCCCAGGCGTTGTCGAACAGCCACTCGTTGCGCGGGTCGTTGACGCGGGCCACCACGCGCGAGACCGCGAATTCGGTCTTGGCCAACAGCGACAGCACCACGTTGGCTTTGTCGTCGCCGGTGGCGGCGATCACCACGTCGAAGTCCTCGAGGTGCACCGACTCGAGCAGACTCAGCTCGCAGGCATCGCCGAGCCGCCAGTGCGCGGCCGGGATGGCGTCGACGTCGACGTGCTCGGGGTTGCGCTCGATGAGCGTCACCTCATGCTGGTTGTCGACGAGCTCGCGGGCGATCGACCGACCGACCGCGCCGGCGCCGCCGATCGCGACCTTCAACCGTTTCTCGCCCATCTCGCTAGTGCCCCTCTCCGACGTCCGGGGCCGGTGGTAGCGCGGCGATCGCCAGCGCCTCGGCGGCCCGACCGGACACCGCCGCGATGTAGACCTGGTCGCCGGCCTGCACGACGGTCTTGGGTTCGGGCAGGATTCCGGTGCCGAACCGGATCAGGAACGCCACCCGCGCCCCGGTGGTGGCCTCCAGGTCGGTGACCCGGTGCCCCACCCAGCCCTCGTGCAGCGAGGCCGCGGCGACGGCCACCGTGCCGGTGGGGTCGCGCCACTTGGTGGTCTCGGCGTCACCGACCAGGGTGTTCAGCAGCCGGTCGGTGGTCCACGGCACGGTCGCCACCGTCGGAATGCCCAGGCGCTCGTAGACCGCGGCCCGCTTGGCGTCGTAGATGCGGGCCACCACCCGCTGCACCCCGAAAGTCTCGCGGGCGACCCGCGCGGAGATGATGTTCGAGTTGTCGCCCGAGGACACCGCGGCGAAGGCGTCGGCGTCCTTGATTCCGGCACGGGACAACACTTCTCGGTCGAATCCCATACCGAGCACCCGCTCGCCGGAGAACTCGGGGGAGAGCCGGTGGAAGGCTGTCGGGTCGCGGTCGATGATCGCGACCTGATGCCCGATTCGCGACAGCGCGTCGGCCAGTGAGGCGCCCACTCGGCCGCACCCCATCACCACTATCCGCACCTGGTGTCCTCTCGGCTACGTCGTGCGTCGGGCCGTCGCAACCGGGGCCGGGAAGTGGCTGACCGATGCGTCCGGACAACGACCGTATGGGGAACGCTACAGCCAAACCGGGTTGGGCTTAGTCTTGGCACTCGTGTCTAAGCTTTCGACCGCCGCACGTCGGCTGGTCCTGGGGCAGCCTTTCCGCAGCGACAAGCTGAGCCACACGCTGCTCCCCAAGCGCATCGCGCTGCCCGTGTTCGCCTCCGACGCCATGTCGTCGGTGGCCTACGCGCCGGAGGAGATCTTCCTGGTGCTCTCGGTCGCCGGGCTGGCCGCGTACTCGATGGCCCCCTGGATCGGTGTGGCCGTCGCGCTGGTGATGCTCGTCGTGGTGGCCTCCTACCGGCAGAACGTGCACGCCTATCCCTCCGGTGGTGGCGACTACGAGGTGGTGACCACCAACCTGGGCCCGACCGCCGGTCTGACGGTGGCCAGCGCCCTGCTGGTGGACTATGTGCTCACCGTGGCGGTGTCGATGGCCTCGGCGATGTCCAACATCGGCTCGGCGGTGCCGTTCATCGCCGAGCACAAGGTTCTCTTCGCCGTGGTGGCCATCGTGCTGCTCACCGCGGCCAACCTGCGGGGTATCCGCGAGTCCGGCACCGCGTTCGCGATCCCCACCTACGCCTTCATGATCTCGATGTTCGTGATGCTGCTGTGGGGCTTCTTCCAGATCCATGTCCTGGGACACCAACTGCGCGCCGAGTCGGCCGGCTTCGACCTGCGCTCCGAGCACGGCGACGTGATGGGGCTGGCACTGGTATTCCTGGTCGCCCGCTCGTTCTCGTCGGGCTGCGCCGCGCTGACCGGTGTGGAGGCGATCAGCAATGGGGTCCCGGCCTTCCGCAAGCCCAAGTCCAAGAACGCCGCGACGACCCTGGCGCTGCTGGGCGGCATCGCCGTCACCCTGTTCATCGGCATGATCGTGCTGACCCTGGAAACCGGCGCCAAGGTGGCCGAGCGCCCCGACGAGCAGCTGATCGGAGCGCCCGCCGGTTACCAGCAGAAGACCCTGGTCGCGCAACTGGCGGACTCGATCTTCCACAACTTCCCGCCCGGGCTGTTCCTGATCACCGGCGTCACCGCGCTGATCCTGGTGCTGGCGGCCAACACCGCGTTCAACGGCTTCCCGGTGCTGGGATCGATCCTGGCCCAGGACCGCTACCTGCCGCGGCAGTTGCACACCCGCGGTGACCGGCTGGCCTTCTCCAACGGCATCGTCTTCCTCGCTGTTGCCGCCATCGCCTTCGTCGTCGCGTTCCGCGCCGAGGTCACCGCTCTCATCCAGCTCTACATCGTCGGCGTCTTCATTTCGTTCACCCTCAGCCAGATCGGCATGGTGCGGCACTGGACCCGGCATCTGCGCACCGAGACCGACCCGGCGGCCCGGCGGCGCATGATGCGCTCCCGGGTGATCAACACGATCGGATTCGTGGCGACCGGGGCGGTGCTGATCGTGGTGCTGGTCACCAAGTTCGTGGCCGGCGCCTGGATCGCGATCGTGGCGATGTCGAGCCTGTTCATCCTGATGAAGGCGATCCACAAGCACTACGACACGGTGTCGCGCGAGTTGGCTTCCCAGGAGGCCGAGCAGGGCGAGATGGTGCTGCCCAGCCGTAACCACGCCGTGGTGCTGGTGTCCAAACTGCACCTGCCGACGCTGCGGGCACTGGCCTACGCGCGGGCCACCCGGCCCGATGTGCTCGAGGCCATCACCGTCAGCGTCGACGACGCCGAGACCCGACAGCTGGTGCACAAGTGGGAGGACAGCGACGTCACGGTGCCGCTGAAAGTCGTCGCATCCCCGTACCGGGAAGTCACCCGGCCGGTGCTCGACTATGTGAAGCGAATCAGCAAGGAAGCCCCGCGCACGGTCGTCACGGTCTTCATCCCCGAGTACGTCGTCGGGCACTGGTGGGAGCAGATCCTGCACAATCAGAGCGCGCTGCGGCTCAAGACCCGGCTGTTGTTCATGCCCAATGTCATGGTGACGTCCGTTCCATGGCAATTGAATTCCTCGGAGCGGCTGCACGATCTGCAGACTCAGAACGCGCCCGGTGACGTGCGTCGCGGTTTCGTGGAGTGAGCGCTGCAGCACCCGCCGAACTGATCCTCGACACCGGTCCGGCGGCCAACGGCGGCAGCTGCGTAGCCCGGCACGACGGCCGGGTGGTGTTCGTCCGCTACGCACTGCCGGGGGAGCGGGTCCGTGCCCGCGTCACCGGTGATCGCGGATCGTATTGGCACGCTGAAGCTTTCGAGATCCTGCAAGCCTCGCCGGATCGGATCGAGTCGCTGTGCCCGATCGCCGGGGTCGACGGCGCGGGCTGCTGCGATCTGGCTTTCGCCGATCCCGTGGCAACCCGTGCGATCAAGGGCCAGGTGGTGGCCAACCAGCTGGCCCGGCTCGGCGACTTCACCTGGGACGGCGTCGCCGAACCGGTCGGCGACGGTGCGGCCCGCGGCTGGCGCACCCGGGTGCGGCTGGCGGTGGGCTCGGACGGCCGGGCCGGATTCCATCGCTATCACAGCGATGAGCTGGTGACCGACCTGCGTTGCGGGCAGCTACCCGACGGCATGCTCGACGGGATCGAGGCCAACCGTTGGGAGCCCGGTGAGCAGGTGCACGTGGTGCTCGACGACGACGGGCACCGACACATCGTCGCCACCACCCGTCAGCCCCGGCGCACACGTGCGGTGGAGGGCGCCGACGAGGCCGTTCAGCGCGCAGGTGAGCGGGTGTGGCGGGTGCCGGTGACGGGTTTCTGGCAAGCGCACCGCCAGGCCGCCACCACCTACAGCGAGCTGGTGCGGCAGTGGTCGGCCGATGCGGGCGCGACCACAGCATGGGATCTCTACGGCGGCGCGGGACTGTTCGCCGCGGTGCTCGCCGAGGTGGTCGGCCCGCAGGGGCGGGTGCTCAGCGTGGACACCGCGCGCAGCGCCTCACGGGCGGCCCGCGCGGCCCTGGCCGACCTGCCGCAGATCGAGATCCTCACCGATTCGGTGCGCCGCGCCTTGGGCGCGGCCCGCGGCGGTGCCGACATCGCGGTGCTGGACCCGCCGCGCGCCGGAGCCGGCCGCGAGGTGATCGACCTGCTCGCGGCGGCCGCGGTGCCCCGGGTGATCCACGTCGGCTGCGAGGCCGCCGCGTTCGCCCGCGACATCGGGCTCTACCGGACCCGTGGCTACACCGTCGAGCAGATCCGGGTTTTCGACTCCTTCCCGTTGACCCACCATGTCGAGTGCGTCGCTCTGCTCAGCAGATGACGGGTATGCAGCGGATCGCTAATCTCACACCGACCCGTCGACGCGAGGTGAACCGTGCCCGACCGTAAGCCCCTCCTGCAGCGTGCGCTGTTCTCGCCCGGCTCGTGGTCGGAGACCTCGCGCATCGCCGGGATCCTGCGCAAGGAGACCGTCGGCGGGGCGCTGCTGCTGTTCGCCGCCGCCGTTGCACTCATCTGGGCCAACACGAGGTGGTCGGCGTCCTACCACAGCCTGACTGCCTTCCACGTCGGTACCGACCGGCTCGGACTGCATCTCGACCTCAGCCTGGGTGGTTGGGCCGCCGACGGTCTGCTGGCGATCTTCTTCTTCGTCGTCGGGCTCGAGCTCAAACGCGAGTTCGTCGCCGGCGACCTGCGTGACCCGAGCCGGGCGGCGCTGCCCATCGCGGCGGCCGTCGGCGGCATGGTGGTGCCGGCGGCCATCTTCGTGGCCTTCACCGTCAACGCCGGTGACGGCGCCGTGCGCGGCTGGGCCATCCCGACCGCCACCGACATCGCGTTCGCGGTGGCCGTGCTGGCCGTGATCTCCACGCACCTGCCCTCGGCGCTGCGCACCTTCCTGCTGACCCTCGCGGTGGTCGACGACCTGCTGGCCATCACCGTCATCGCGGTGTTCTACACCGAGAAGATCAAGCTGGTGCCGCTGCTGCTGGCGCTGATCCCGCTGGCGTTGTTCGCAATCCTGGTGCAGCGGCGCATCCAGTCCTGGTGGCTGCTGCTCCCGTTGGCGGCGCTCACCTGGGCCTTCGTCCACGAATCCGGCGTGCACGCGACGGTAGCCGGGGTGCTGCTGGGCTTCACCGTCCCGGTGCTGCGCAACGAGCGCGACGCCGGTGAGAGCGGACCGGGGATGGCCGAACACTTCGAGCACGTGATGCGGCCGGTGTCGGCGGGCTTCGCCGTGCCGGTGTTCGCGTTCTTCGCCGCCGGTGTCACCTTCGGGGGCTATGACGGATTGGTGACAGCGCTGAGCAACCCGATCGCGTTGGGCATTGTCTGCGGCCTGGTGCTGGGCAAGACCCTGGGGGTGTTCGGCACCACCTGGATCCTGGCTGCCGCGACCCGCGCCAGCCTGGACGCCACACTGCGCTGGATCGACGTGTTCGGGATGTCGATGCTGGCCGGCATCGGGTTCACGGTATCCCTGCTGATCGGGGATTTGGCCTATGAATCGGGCTCCGCGCGCGACGACGTCGTCAAGGTCGCCGTCCTCACCGGCAGTTTGCTGGCCGCGCTGCTCGCGGCCGTCGTGCTGCGGCTGCGCAACCGGCATTACCGGACGGTCTGGCTGATGGAGACACGTGACACAGACCACGACGGGGTACCCGACATCTATGGTTCCCAGCAGGACTGATCACCTCGGCCGTGCGTAGACTGGCCAGATGCTAGAACAGGTTCGCGGCCCCGCTGATCTGCAACACCTGTCGCAAGAACAGCTCGGCGAACTGGCTGCGGAGATTCGCCAGTTCCTGATTCACAAGGTCGCTGCGACCGGTGGGCACCTGGGGCCCAATCTCGGCGTGGTCGAGTTGACGCTGGCGTTGCACCGTGTCTTCGACTCCCCGCATGACCCGATCATCTTCGACACCGGGCACCAGGCCTATGTGCACAAGATGCTGACCGGACGGGCCGGCGAGTTCGATACCTTGCGGATGAAGGACGGCCTGTCGGGTTACCCGTCGCGGTCCGAAAGCGAGCACGACTGGGTCGAATCCAGCCACGCCTCCTCGGCGTTGTCCTATGCCGACGGTCTGGCCAAGGCCTTCGGGCTGACCGGTCACCGCAATCGGCACGTCGTGGCCGTCGTCGGCGACGGCGCGCTGACCGGTGGCATGTGTTGGGAGGCGCTGAACAACATCGCCGACTCCCGGCGCCCAGTGGTCATCGTCGTCAACGACAACGGCCGCAGTTACGCCCCGACCATCGGCGGTCTGGCCAATCACCTTGCGGGCCTTCGGCTACAGCCCGGTTATGAGCGCGTGCTGGAGCGGGGGCGTACCGCCGTTCGCGGCGTGCCGCTGGTGGGCGAGGCGTTCTACCAGGCCCTGCACAGCGTCAAGGCGGGCCTCAAGGATGCGCTGTCGCCGCAGGCGATGTTCACCGATCTGGGGCTGAAGTACGTCGGCCCGATCGACGGTCATGACGAGCACGCCGTCGAGAACGCGCTGCGCCACGCCCGTGGGTTCAACGCCCCGGTGATCGTGCACGTCGTCACCCGCAAGGGCATGGGCTATCCGCCGGCGGAGAACGACGAGGCCGAGCAGATGCATTCCACCGGGGTCATCGACCCGGTCACCGGGCGGGCCACCCAGGCCTCGGCGCCCGGGTGGACGTCGGTGTTCTCCGATGCACTGATCACCTACGCCGGCAAGCGCCGCGATGTCGTCGCCATCACCGCGGCGATGCCGGGCCCGACCGGCCTGTCGGCGTTCGGGGAGCGCTTCCCGGACCGGCTGTTCGATGTCGGTATCGCCGAGCAGCACGCCATGACCTCCGCCGCGGGCCTGGCGATGGGTGGCCTACACCCGGTGGTCGCCATCTACTCGACGTTCCTCAACCGCGCGTTCGATCAGGTCATGATGGATGTGGCCCTGCACAAGCTGCCGGTCACCATGGTGCTCGACCGGGCTGGTGTGACCGGCAATGACGGCGCCAGCCACAACGGTATCTGGGACATGTCGATGCTCAACATCGTGCCCGGCATCCGGGTGGCCGCCCCACGTGACGGTGCGCGGCTGCGCGAGGAGCTCGGTGAGGCCCTCGAGGTCAGTGACGGACCGACCGCGCTGCGGTTCCCCAAAGGCGCTGTGGGCGAAGATATTTCGGCTCTCGAGCGGCGCGACGGCGTGGACATCCTGGCCGCACCGGCCGACGGTCTCGGCGACGACGTGCTGCTGATCGCGGTCGGCTCGTTCGCATCGATGGCACTCAAGGTTGCCGAGCGGCTACGCAACCAGGGCATTGGGGTCACGGTGGTGGACCCGCGCTGGGTCCTGCCGGTGCCGAAAGCCCTTGAGCCGCTGGCGAAGTCGCACAAGCTGGTCGTCACCCTCGAGGACAACGGGGTGCACGGCGGTATCGGTTCGGCAGTATCGGCCGCGCTACGCGCCGCTGAGATCGACGTGCCGTGCCGCGATGTCGGTGTGCCCCAGCAGTTCCTGGACCACGCGGCCCGCGGCGAGGTGCTGGCCGAGGTCGGCCTGACCGAGCAGAACGTGGCCCGTCAGGTCACCGGTTGGGTGGCAGCCCAGGGGTCACTCGACGAGACGGTCAGCGAACAGGTCGACTAGGGCGTACTCTGCATCGATTCTGCGGCGAGGGCGCGATTTCCACCGAAAAGTGCACCCTCACCGCAGAATCGATCAGGCCTGCGGTGTCAGCGCCCCGGCCAGCACCGGCACCACCAGCTGACGCTGCCAGGCTCTGGCTCCGCCGTCGCGCAGGAAGTCGTCGATCGCTGCCTCGCGGTCTTCCTGGCGTTCCTGCCAGTCCCAGCACAACCGGCGGATCAGCTCGGGGGATACCAGGTTCTCGGTGGGCACGCCGACCTGCGCCGACAGTTCGCTCAGCGCGCTGCGCGCGGCATCGAGGCGGGCGGCGGCCTCCGGTTTGCGCTTGGCCCAGCGCACCGCCGGCGGCGGCCCGTTCTGCTGGTCGCCGGAATCGGGCGGCTCGGGGTTGGTCCGCGCGGTCTCGAGCGCGGCCAGCCACACGTGTGCGCTCCGACGCTGCTTGCTACCACCGAAGATCGGCAGTTTCGTCAGGTCCTCGACGGTCTTCGGGTCGGCCATCGCCGCGGCGATGATCGCCGAGTCGGGCAGGATGCGCCCGGGCGCGATGTCGCGGCTGCGGGCGATCTGGTCGCGCACCGTCCACAGTTCGCGCACCGCCGCCAGGCCGTGCCGGCTGCGCACCTTGTGCATGCCGGACGTCCGCCGCCACCGATCCCGCCGGGTGACCTGCGCGGTTGCCAGGCTGCTGTACCGCAGATGCTCGAATTCTTCTGCAGCCCAATCGCTTTTGTTCTGTTCCGCCAGAACGGCGGCGATCGATTCGCGCAGCGCGATCAGCACCTCGACATCGAGTGCGGCGTAGTTCAGCCAGGCGTCGGGCAGCGGCCGTTTGGACCAGTCCGCCGCACCGTGGCCCTTGGCCAAACCCAGCCCGAGTAGCCGCTGGACCATGGCGGCCAGGTTCACCCGGTCGAAACCGGCCAGCCGGCCTGCCAATTCGGTGTCGTACAGCGCGGGAGGTCGCATGCCGACCTCGGCCAGGCACGGCAGATCCTGATCGGCGGCGTGCAGGATCCACTCGTCTTCGGCCAGCACTTCGGCGACCGGTTTGAGGACGTCGATCGGGCTGCTGCCGTGGTTGACCGGGTCGATCAGCACGGTGCCGGCCCCGGTGCGGCGGATCTGGATCAGGTAGGCACGGTTGGAGTAGCGGAAGCCCGACGCGCGCTCGGCGTCGATCGCGAACGGGCCGTGGCCGGCGGCCAATTTCTCGGCGGCCTCGGCGATCTCGCTGACGCTGGTCGACAGCGGCGGCACACCTTCGGCGGGCTCCAACAACGGAACGGCCGACGGCGCTTCCTCGTCGGGAGTGTCGGGCGCCGCGGCGCCCCGGTCGTCGGAATCCATGTCAGGCGCGGGTGCGGGAGTTCAGATCGGTGACGCCGACCGGTGGGAGTCCGGCCGCATGCTCGAGGACCTCGCAGAACGCCTGCACGTGCGTCTCCAGCGAGAGGGTGGTGGCCGTCCACGATGCACGCAGTTCGAGCTGGTGGGCGCGCGGCGGGCCGGAGATGTCGCCGTAGCGCACCGAGGTGGTGGCGGTGACGGTCCCGCCGAGGGCGGTCACGTGCTCGGAGCGGGCCTCCAGGGCATCGATCAGCCAGCTCCACGCCACCTCCGGCAGCAGCGGGTCGACCGCTTCGCTGGAGTCCAGATCGGCCTGGATGTAAGCGACCAGTCGCATCGTGCCGTCCCACGCCTCCGAGCCGTCCGGGTCGTGCAGCAGGATCAGCCGGCCAAAGGCGTCGCCTTCGGAGCGCTCGGGGACGACGTCGGTCTCCGGGTGCTTGACCTCGGCGCCGATCGCATAGCTGTACGGCGCGAGACGCTGAGGTGGCCGGATCGGCCCCAGTTCGATCTCCGGCCGTACCTGTGCGGCGTTCATCGCCGCCACCGCCTCGCGGAATTGCGCCGGTTCCGCAGTGGTCACGCCGATTGACGCTAGCGGCATCGGCGAGGTCGGGGAGGCAGGCGCGCCGAATTCACCCCATCGGCCCGATCCCGGCGGCAGCCACCGTGGCAGCATGGACGCGATGAGTACGCGTCGTGCACTGCCCGAGGCCCCCTTCCTGGCCGCCGCCACGGGCCGTAAACCCAGTCGGGTTCCGGTGTGGTTCATGCGGCAGGCCGGCCGCTCGTTGCCCGAATACCGGGCGCTGCGGGCCAAGAACACCATGATGCAGGCCTGCTTCGACCCGGAGCTGATCTGCGAGATCACCCTGCAGCCGGTGCGCAGGCACGATGTCGACGCGGCCATCCTGTTCTCCGATATCGTCGTGCCGCTGCGCGGGGCGGGCATCGACCTGGACATCGTGCCCGACGTCGGTCCGGTGATCGCCCATCCGGTGCGCACCGCCGCCGACGTCGAGGCCATGAAAAGCCTTGAGCTGCAGCGGGTCAGCGCGGTCACCGATGCGGTGGGCATGCTGGTCGGCGCGCTCGGGGAGGTGCCCCTGATCGGCTTTGCCGGCGCCCCGTTCACCCTGGCGTCCTACCTGGTCGAAGGCGGCCCCAGCAAGCTGCACGAGCGCACCAAGGCGATGATGCTGGGTGAGCCGCAGACCTGGCATGCCCTGATGGGGGTGCTCACCGACCTGACCATCTCCTTCCTGAAAGTGCAGCTCGACGCCGGCGTGGATGCCATCCAGGTGTTCGACTCGTGGGCCGGAACCCTGTCGTTGGCCGATTACCGCACTCACGTCCTGCCGCACAGCACGCGGGTCTTCACCGCACTGGCCGGCTACGGCGTGCCGATGACCCATTTCGGGGTCGGCACCGCCGAGCTGCTGGGCGCGATGGGTGCGGCGGTCTCCGGGCACGGTGCCCCGGCCGTCGTCGGCGTCGACTGGCGCACCTCGCTGGCCGATGCCGCGACCCGGGTCGGTCCCGGTGTGGCGTTGCAGGGCAACCTGGATCCGGTGACCTTGCTGGCCGGGTGGCCGGTGGTCGAGAAGGCGGCCCGCGCGGTGGTCGACGACGGCCGCCTGGCCATCGATGCCGGTGCCGCCGGGCATATCTTCAACCTGGGGCACGGTGTGCTGCCGGCGACTGACCCCGAGCTGCTCACCGACCTGGTGGCCCTGGTGCACTCGCTGTGACAACTCCGTCCTATTGCATTGTCGGGGGCGGTATTTCGGGTTTGGTCGCCGCCTATCGCATCCGCGCCGCCGTCGGTCCGGACGCCACCATCACGCTGTTCGACCCGGCCGACCGGCTCGGTGGCATCTTGCGCACCGAGCGGATCGGCGGCCAGGTCATGGACATCGGCGCCGAGGCGTTCGTCGCGCGCCGTCCCGAGGTGCCTGCGCTGCTGGCCGAGCTGGGCCTGGCGGCCCGCCAGGTCAGCACCACCGGGGTACGTCCGACGATCTTCAGCCAGGGACGGATCCATCCGCTGCCGCCGGACACGGTCAACGGCATTCCGACCTCGGCGGCCTCGGTGGCCGGTCTGGTCGACGACGCGACCATCGCCCAGATGGCTGCCGAACCCCATCGGCTGTTGTCCTGGCAGGCCGGTGCCGATCCCGCGGTGGGTGCGGTGGTGGCCGACCGGTTCGGCGAGCAGGTCGTGGCCCGCTCGGTCGATCCCATGCTGTCCGGGGTGTACGCCGGATCGGCGGCAACCATCGGCATCCGCGCGGCGGCGCCGACCATCGCCGCCGCCCTCGACGCCGGCGCGACCAGCCTCACCGAGGCGGCCCGCCGCGCCCTGCCCGCCGGCAGCCCTGGGCCGGTGTTCGGCGCCATCGACGGCGGATACCAGGTGCTGCTCGACGCGCTGATCCAGCGCAGCGGGTTGCAGTGGGTGCAGGCGGCGGTCAGCCGGATCGCCGCCGACGGCGCGGGCTGGTCGCTGCGTGACGACGAGGGCACGCACTGGCATGCCGACGCCGTGGTGGTGGCTGTGCCGGTGCCGCGGTTGGCCGCGCTGATCGGTGACATCGCACCCCGCACGGCCGCGGTGGCCGCCCGGATCCCGGTCGCCTCGGCCGCGGTCCTCGCGATGGCCGCGCCCGGGGGCACCCCGTTCCCACCGCAGTCCGGGGTGCTGGTGGCCAGCGGAGAACAGTTGCACACCAAGGCAATAACGTTGTCGAGCCGCAAATGGGGTGCGCACGGGAACTGCGAGCTGCTGCGGATGTCGTTCGGCCGGTTCGCTGACGCCGAGAAGAATCCGGCGCGCGTCACCTCAGACGCCGAGCTGCAGGCATGGGCTCGAGCTGATCTCGAGACGGTGTTCGGCATCGACGTCGACCCGGTCGAGGTCCTGGTCCACCGCTGGCTCGACGCGATGCCGCAATACGGCCCCGGCCATGCCGCGCTGGCCGCCCAGCTGCGGGCCGATCTGCCGCCCACGCTGGCTCTGGCAGGCAACTATCTCGACGGCATCGGGGTGCCCGCCTGCCTCGCGGTCGCCGGCGCTGCCGCCGCGGCCGTGGTGGCTGCCACCACGCGCAGATAGCCACCGGCCCGCGTGGCACGATGGATGCCATGGCACGACTGGACTACGACGAGCTCAACGCCACGATCCGATACGTCATGTTCTCGGCGTTCGCCGTGGAACCCGGGGCGCTGGGCTATGACGACGACGCCCGCGCCGCCGTCGTCGACGAGACCGCCACCTTCCTCAAGCAGCAGGAGGAGAGCGGGGTCGTGTTCCGCGGCATCTATGACGTGGCCGGCATGCGCGCCGACGCCGACTTCCTGTTCTGGACCCACGCCGAGCGGATCGAATCGCTGCAGGCCACCTACAGCGATTTCCGTCGCACCACCACGCTGGGGCGGGCCAGCAGGCCCACCTGGAGCAGCGTGGCACTGCACCGCCCGGCGGAGTTCAACAAGAGCCACGTCCCGGCGTTCCTCGCCGGCGAGGAGCCCGGCAACTACGTGTGTGTCTACCCGTTCGTCCGGTCGCTGGACTGGTACCTGCTGCCCGACGAGGAGCGTCGCAAGATGCTCGCCGACCACGGGATGGCCGCCCGCGGATACAAGGACGTCCGCGCCAACACCGTTCCCGCGTTCGCGCTCGGCGACTACGAGTGGATCCTGGCGTTCGAGGCCCCTGAGCTGCACCGCATCGTCGATCTGATGCGTGATCTGCGGGCCACCGAAGCCCGCAGGCACGTGCGCGAGGAGATCCCCTTCTTCACCGGCCCGCGGGTCGGCGTGGAGGAACTGGTCGCCAAGCTGCCCTGAAGCCCCGCCCGGAGCGCCCCACCTGGATAGCATTTTTTCCGACGATCATTTTTCGGCAAGAAGTGCCACGACGATCGGGGGCCGGGTGGGTCGACCTCAGGTGACACCGAGGGTGGGGATGAGCGCGGCCGTTGCCGGCCTCGTGGTCCTCGGCTACCTCGGCTGGCTGATGTCCCTGCGTCCGGCGTCGGAGCTGCTGTCACTGATTCTGGATTCGGACACGCTGCTGGTCGTGGTCGCCGCGGCGGCGGCGTTCGCCTCGGCGGTCACCGCCCGCGTCACCGGGGGCCGGGTTCGAGCCGCGTGGCTGTCGATGACCGCCGGTCTGACCGGATTCACCGTCGGTGCCGCGATCTGGCGGTACTACCAGGTGAGCGGCAACCAAGCCCCCTTCCCGTCGGTGGCCGATATCGCCTATCTGATCCTGCCGGTGATGACGGCCATCGCCCTGGTTCTGCTGGCCACCGGGCTGTCCCGGACCTCGCGCACGCGTCTGATCCTCGACGGACTCATCGTCGCGGCGTCGTTCACCATCGTGGCGTGGGTGCTGGTGCTCGAGGAAGTGGTCGAGGCCGAGCGGGTCAACGAGGTCAAGATCGCGGTATCCCTGAGCTATCCGGTGCTCGACGCCGCCGTTCTGACCGTCGCCGTGTTGGTGTTGGCCAGGGCCCTGCCGGGCCAGCGGCGCACGCTGGCCTTGTTGGCGCTGGCCACGAGTTGCATCGCCATCTCGGACGGCGCCTTCGTGTATCTGGCTGCCACCCAACGTCATTCACAATTCGAGGTGATCGATCTGGGATGGCTGGCCGGGCTGGCCTTGATGATCGCGGCGGCCGTCGCCGGGCGGGACTTCGCGGTACGGGATACCGTTGCGGCCCAGCCGCCTTCAGCGGCTTCGGTGTGGCTGCCGTTCGTCCCGGTGGTGGCGGCGAGTGTGGCGGCGCTGCTGGTGCCGCCGGAGCTGATCAGGACGCCGCCGATCATGGTGCCCAGCATCGTGCTCGTCATCGCCTTCTTGACCCGTCAGCTCCTGACGATGAGTGAGAACCGCAGACTTCTCGGGGCGGTTGCCGAACAGGCGCTGCGTGATCCACTGACCGGTGTCGGTAACCGCATCGTGTTCGGTGACCATCTCAACCACGCCATGCAGATGCGTCAGCGCGACGGTCTGACCGTGGGGGTGCTGGCGATGGACCTCGATGACTTCAAAGTGGTCAACGACACCCTCGGCCATCCGGCCGGTGACGAACTGCTCAGCCTGGTCGCCGAGCGCATCCTGGGCTGTGTCCGCGACGGCGACACGGTGGCGCGCCTGGGTGGCGACGAGTTCGCGGTGCTGCTCGAGGGGCGCGACGACAAGACCCAGCTGATCGCCCACCGGGTGGTGGAGGCCTTCGACCGGCCGTTCGTGGTCGACGGCCAAGAGCTGCTGGTGCGGCCCAGTGCCGGGCTGGCCATCGCCGACACCGAGGACCCCGACGTGACGGCCCTGGACCTGCTCAAGCGCTCCGATATCGCCATGTACCGGGCCAAGCGCACCCGCACCGGCGGTGTGCACACCTTCAACGCCGAGATGCTGCTGGCCGAGTCGCCCGACAGCAACCTGTTCGGCAAGCCGGCGCCGGCCAACCGTGGCCGCGGCGCCGAAGCCGTCCGGCTGCTCGGCGAATTGCGGCAGGCCATCGACCATTTCGAGCTGACCCTGGTCTACCAGCCCAAGTTCGACCTGCGTACCGGGGTGATCGTGGGTGTCGAGGCGCTGGTGCGCTGGCCGCATCCCGAGCGGGGCGTGCTGGCACCCGATCAGTTCCTTCCTCTGGTCCGCCGATACGGGCTGATGGGCCGCGTCAACGATGTCGTCGTCAACAAGGCGCTCGACGACGTCGTCGAGTGGCGTACCGCAGGCATTCCCACGACTATCGCCATCAACCTGTTCGCGCCGTCGATGGCCGACCTGCGGCTGCCGGACACGATCAGTCTGGCTCTGGGCAACCGCGACCTTGATCCGTCCATCTTGACCGTCGAGATCACCGAGGATCTCTTCCTGGACAACATGGAACGGACCAAGCTCGTCCTGGCTCGCCTGCGTGAGCGCGGGGTCCGCATCGCCATCGACGACTTCGGCAGCGGCTATTCGGCGTTGTCCTACATGCGCGAGCTGACCGTCGACGAAGTCAAACTCGACCGGCACTTCATCGCCCCGATGCTGGGCGACCCACGGGCGGCGGCGGTGGTACGAGCCGTCATCGATCTGGCCGCCGAACTGGGTCTGTCCATCGTCGCCGAGGGTATCGAGAACGGGCAGACCGCCGGCTGGCTGCGCGAGCACGGATGCAGCATCGGCCAAGGTTTTTTCCTGAGCCCGCCGGTGTCCTCGAAGGAGGTGATCGACCTGTTCCGCCGGTCCGCGGTCCACACTCTGGCGCGCACCCTTCGCTAAACTTCCGCCAGCGTCAATATTTGTCCGCCTGTCCAGTCGGGAGGTGCCGTGCCCAGGGCTGCGCATCTGGCCGTCGCCGCCGGCGTCTTCTTCCTCGCCTTCGCCGTCTGGCTCGTGGGCGGGCTGTCTGACGGCACCACGCTCGTGGCGGTCTCCGACATCGCGATGCTGCTGTTCGTGGTGCCCGCGGTCGTGTTCAGCGCGTTGGCCGCGCGAGCCTCGGCCGGCCGGGTACGGCTGGCCTGGGCGGCGCTGACCGTCGGCGTGCTCAGCTGGGGGATCGGCGAGGCGTTGTGGACCTACTACGAGCTGGTCGCGCACAAAAGCCCGTTCCCGTCCCCGGCCGACGCCGCCTACCTGGTCTTCCCCGTTGCCGCATGTGTCGGTCTGCTGGTCTTGCCCGGCGAGCAAACCGGACCGTTTCGCAGTCGGGCGTTGCTGGACGGGCTCATCGTGGCGGCCGCGCTGTTCCTGGTCGGCTGGGTGACGGTCCTGGGACCGCTGTACGCCAGCGGTGGCAGAGTGGAGCGGCTTGCGTTCGTCGTCGCGATCGCCTACCCGCTCTCCGATGTCGTCGTGTTGACCATGGCCACCGTCGTCCTGGTCCGCTCGGGAGCTCGCGACCGGCTCCCGCTGACTTTGGTGACCGTCGGTGTGGCATGTATTGCGCTGTCGGACAGTACCTTTGCCTACTTGGCGTCCAAGGGGCAGTACAGCAGCGGCCGCGCCCCGGACATCGGCTGGGTGGCGGGTCTGCTGTTCATCACGGTCGCCGCAGTGACCGCCATGCAGACCACCCGGGAGAACCGCGAGGCGCAGGAACTTCCGAGCTGGGCCTCGATCTGGCTGCCCTACGTGCCGGTGCTGCTGGCCGGTGTCGTCGCGGCGGCCAACCCGCCTGATCTGTTCCGGAACCGGATGGTCTTGGCAGTGGCCGGGCTGTTGGTGGTTGCGGTTCTGGTGCGGCAGTTCCTGGCGGTCAGTGAGAATCGGATGCTGGTCGCCGCGGTGACCGAGCAGGCCCTGCGAGATCCGCTGACCGGCCTGGCCAACCGGTCCCGCTTCGACGACCGGCTGGATCACGCGATGCGGATGCGTCAGCGCGACGGCTCCTCGGTCGGCGTGATCTCCCTGGACCTCAACGACTTCAAGCTGGTCAACGACAACCTCGGTCATTCCGTCGGTGATGAACTGCTCATCGGTGTCGCGGACCGACTTCGCGGCGCGGTCCGATCGGTCGACACCGTCGCCCGGCCTGGCGGTGACGAGTTCTGCCTGCTGGTGTCGGGGGGTGCCGACGCCCCGCACGTGGTGGCCGACCGGGTGGCCCGAGCGTTCGACCAGCCGTTCATGATCGCCGGTCATGAACTGCCGATGCGGCCCAGCATCGGACTGGCGATCGCCGGGGCAGGTGAGCCGGCGCTGAGCGCCGACGAGGTGATGACGCGCGCCGACACGGCGATGTATGCGGCCAAGCGTAGCGGCAACCGCGGCGTGCTGACCTATGACCCGCAGATGCAGCTCAGCGCGGAGGCCGACGACGGGCAGATGTTCGTCCCCGCAGAGTCGGAATCCGTTGGAGTGGAGGCGATTGCGTTGCTGGGCGACTTTCGTGGCGCGCTCACCAATGCCGAGTTGGCCCTGGTCTATCAGCCCAAGTTCGATCTGCTCACCGAGCGCGTCGTCGGGGTGGAGGCATTGTTGCGCTGGAACCGGCCCGATGGCCGGGTGGTGACGCCGAAGGACTTCCTGCCGTTGGTCCACCGGCATGGACTCACCGCTCCGGTCACCGAGTTCGTGCTCAACCGCGCCCTCGACGACATGGTGTCCTGGCATGCGGCGTCGTTCGACATTCCGGTGTCGGTGAATCTGTTCGCCGCCTCGATGGCCAACCGGGGGATCCCGGCCCGGCTCACCGCAGCGCTGTCCGAGCGTGGCCTGGCTCCGGACACTTTGACGGTGGAAGTCACCGAGGACGTGTTCCTCGACAATGTCGAACGGACGCGTGCAGTGCTGGAAGATCTGCGCCGCAACGGTATTCGGATTGCAATCGACAACTTCGCCAGTGGTGACTCGGTGCTGCCGCTGTTGCGGGAGCTGCCGATCGACGAGGTCAAGCTCAATCGGCACTTCATCGCGCCGGTCGTGGACGACCCGCGGGCGGCGACGGTGGTACGTGCGCTGTTGGGCCTGGCCGACGGGCTGGGCCTGGCCGCGGTGGCCGAAGGGGTGGAGGACGCCGAGACCGAGACATGGCTTCGCGGCAATGGGTGCCGCCTGGCGCAGGGGCACTTCCTGAGCCCGCCATTGAGCACCCACGAGTTGCTGACATTGCTGAATCGGCGCGCCGCAGAGTGTGGCGAGACGCATACCGGCAGGGGTGTGCTCGGATAAACTTCTGCCGTCGTCTCACCCGCGGCGGCCTAGGGGAGGGGGGCGGTGTTGTGCCCAGGGCTGCGCATGTAGCTGCCTTCTCCGGTGCGATGTTCCTCGCGTTCGTCGGCTGGATTCTCAGCGGGGTGTCCCAGGGCAAGCAGCTATCCGCCATCGATGACCTCGTCCTGCTCATCGTGACCATTCCGGCCGCCGTGTTCGCCGCGATCGCGGCGCGCTCGGCGCGCGGCCGCCTGCGGATGGCGTGGGTGGCAATGACGGTGGCATTGGTGGCGTGGGGGATCGGCGAGGCGATCTGGACCTACTACGAACTTGTCCTCAACGAGGTGCCCTATCCGTCGGTGGCCGACGCCGCCTACCTGATGTTTCCGGTCGGGGCCTGCGCGGGATTGCTGTTGTTCCCCAGCGAACACGGCGGGCCGTTTCGCGGTCGGGTCTTCCTCGACGGACTGATCGTGGCCGGCTCGCTGTTTCTGGTCAGCTGGGTGACGATCCTGCAGCCGCTCTATGCTGCCGGCGGCACCGACCAAGTGGCGTTCGCGGTATCGCTGGCTTACCCGGTCTCCGATGTCGTCGTCCTGACGCTGGCTGCGGTCGTGCTGGTCCGTACCGGGCCGGAGCACCGGTTGACGTTGACCCTGCTCACCGTCGGGCTGGCGTGTATTGCGTTGTCGGACAGCTTGTTCACCTATCTCACCGCGAAGGACGAGTACGCCAGCGGGGATGTGATCGACATCGGGTGGGCGGCCGGCCTCCTGTTGATCGCGGTGGCCGCGGCGGCGAGCGGGCAGAGCACCCACGAGCCCACCGAAGCGCCGGAACTGCCGGGGTGGGCCTCGATCTGGTTGCCGTATGCGCCGCTGCTGCTCGCCGGCATCATCGCTGCCGCGCAGCCGGTACCGCTGCTGAAAACATCGCCGGTGGAGGTGGTGGCGGTACTGCTGGTGATCGCGGTGCTGGCCCGCCAGTTCCTGGCGGTCAGGGAGAACCGGCGCCTGCTGGCCACCGTCGCCCAGCAGGCCATGCGGGATCCGCTGACCGGTCTGGCCAACCGCGCGCTGTTCAGCGAGCGTCTCGACCACGCCATGCAACTTCGCCAGCGCGACGGGACCACCGTCAGCGTCGTGGCGGTGGACCTCAACGATTTCAAGCTGGTCAACGACAACCTCGGGCATCCCGTCGGGGACGATCTGCTGATCGGGGTGTCCAATCGGCTGATGAACTCGATCAGGGCCGGCGATACCGCCGCCCGCATCGGTGGCGACGAGTTCTCGGTCCTGGTCGAAGGTAGTGCCGACGCCGCGCATCTGGTTGCCCACCGGGTGGCGGAGTCCTTCGATCTGCCGTTCCGCATCGCCGATCACGAACTCCTGATGCGTCCCAGCATCGGCCTGGCGATCGCCGAACCTGACGAAGCCGCCCTCACCGCCGACGACCTGTTGATCCGCGCGGACGCCGCGATGTACGCCGCGAAACGGGCCCGCCTGCACGGGGTGCAGACCTATCACCCCGAGATGCAACTGACCGCGCTGGCCGACGTGTTCGCTCAGCCGGCCGCGACGTCCGAACCCGGCGGGGTCGCGGCGATCCAGCTTCTCGGCGACCTGCGCCGGGCCATTGCCGACGGCATCTTGACGTTGGTGTATCAGCCCAAATTTGACCTGATCAGTGCGCGGATCGTCAGCGTGGAGGCGTTGTTGCGCTGGCCGCGGCCCGACGGCCCGGTACTGACCCCCGAGGAGTTTCTTCCGCTGGTTCGACGGCACGGACTGATGGGGACGATCACCGACTTCGTGCTCAATCGTGCGCTCGACGACGCCAGAGCATGGCGGGCGGCGTCGGTCGGTCTGCCGATCGCGGTCAATCTGTTCGCGCCGTCATTGGCCAATCTCGGGATCCCGGCCACCATCGACCGGGCGCTGGCCGAACGTGGGCTTCCGCCTGAGGCGCTCACTGTCGAGATCACCGAGGATCTGTTCCTGGACAATCTGGAGCGCACCCAGAACGTTTTGGAAACCTTGCGGCACAACGGGATCCGGATTGCCATCGACGACTTCGGCAGCGGCTACTCGGCGTTGTCGTATCTGCGGGACCTGCCGATCGACGAGGTCAAGCTGGATCGCACGTTCATCGCGCCCATCCTGGTCGACCAGCGCGCAGCGGCGGTGGTGCGTGCGGTGATCTCGCTGGCCGACGAGCTGGGCCTGACCACCGTCGCCGAGGGCATCGAGAACGCCGAGACGGTGGCGTGGCTGCGTGATCACGGCTGCCGCATCGGGCAGGGTTTCTACCTCAGTCCGCCAGTGGATGCGGCGACGCTGGTGGCCTTGGTGGCCGGCACATCGCCCTCCGGCAGCGGCACACTCGATTCGTAGGAGGATTCTGGATTGCCGAGGACTCGACATGTCGCCGCGGTAGGGAGCGTCTTCTTCCTCGCCTTCGCCGTCTGGGTGCTCGGTGACTGGTCGCACGGGCTGGTGCGGCTGGGGGTCTCCGATGTCACGCTGTTGGTCGCCGCGGCAGCCGCCACGGTGTTCGCCGCACTGGTGGCCCGAGGCACCCGCGGCCGGTTGCGGCTCGGCTGGCTCTGGATCACGGTGGGCCTGCTGGGCTGGACGGTCGGCCAGGCGATCGCCTGCTACTACGAACTGGTCCTCGAACGGACGCCGTTTCCCTCGCCTGCCGATGCCGCCTACCTGATCTTCCCGATCGGTGCGTGCATCGGCCTGCTGCTGATGCCGACCGAACGCACCGGCCGTTTCCGCGGCCGGGTGTTCCTGGACGGCCTGATCGTCGCCGGCTCGCTGTTCCTGGCCAGTTGGGTGACCGTGCTCGGCCCCATCTACACCGGCGGCGGTACGGATCGGTTGGCGTTCTTCGTGTCGTTGACCTACCCGGCCTCGGATCTGGTCACCCTCACCCTGGCCGCGGTGGTCTTGGTGCGCTCAGACGCCGAGCACCGGGTTGCCCTCACCCTGGTCACCGTCGGTGTCGCCTGTATTGCGTTGTCGGACAGCGTGTGGACGTACCTGACGGTGCTCAACGAGTACGAGAGTGGCGACGTCATCGACATCGGCTGGGTCGCCGGCCTGCTGTTGATCGCGGTGGCGGCGGCTGCGAGTCGTCAAAGTATCGGGGATGACCCCGACGCCGCGGAGCTACCCGGATGGGCCTCGGTGTGGTTGCCCTATGCGCCGCTGTTGCTGGCCGGCATCGTCATGGGCGCCAACCCGCCCACGCTGCTCCGGTCAGGGCCGGTCGAGACCATCGGGGCACTCCTGGTGATCGCGGTGCTGGCCCGGCAGTTCCTGGCGGTCAGTGAGAATCGCACGCTGTTGGCCACCGTTGCCGAGCAGGCCCTGCACGATCCGTTGACTGGTCTGGCCAACCGGGCGGTGTTCAACGAGCGGCTGGACTCCGCGATGGCCGTACGAGACCGCGACGGAACGTCGGTCGGTGTGGTCACGCTGGATCTCAACGACTTCAAGCTGGTCAACGATCACCTCGGCCATCCGGTGGGTGACGATCTGCTGATCGGGGTGGCCAACCGGCTGGGTCACTGTGCGCGCGACGGAGACACCGTCGCACGACTGGGCGGTGACGAGTTCTCCATCCTGGTCTGCGGTGGCGTCGACGCCTCGTATCTGGTGGCCCATCGGGTGGTGGATGCGTTCGAGCGGCCCTTCGTGCTGGCCGGCCACGAGCTGCTGGTGCGCCCCAGCGTCGGGTTGGCCGTCGCCGACGGTGAGGAGGCTGTGCTCAGTTCCGAGGAGCTGGTCCGGCGCGCCGACACGGCGATGTACACCGCCAAGCGCTCACGCAGCCGCAACGTCCAAAGTTACGATCCCGAGCTCAAGCTGGCTGATGAGGCCGTCGACGCCCAGCTTCTCAACGAGTCGGCGATGGCGCGGGATTCCGACGGGGTGCTGGCGATCCAGCTGCTCGGCGACCTGCGGCACGCGATCGCCAACGGCGACCTCACGCTGGTGTACCAACCGAAGTTCGAGCTGTCGACCGAGCGCATCGTGGGTGCCGAGGCTCTGCTGCGATGGCCGCGTCCGGACGGTCACGTGCTGACCCCCGACGATTTCCTGCCGCTGGTCCGCCGGCACGCAATGATGGGTCCCGTGACCGATTTCGTCATCAACCGGGCCCTTGATGACGCGCTGGTATGGCAGCGGGCGTCCTTCGACGTCCCGGTTGCGGTCAATCTGTTCGCACCGTCGCTGGCCAATCTGGGCATCCCGGCCAAGATCGATCACGCGCTGACCGAGCGGGGCCTGGCTCCGGCGAGCATTACCGTTGAGATCACCGAGGACATGTTCCTCGACCATCTCGAGCGCACCCGATCGGTGTTGGAAGAGCTGCGTCGCAACGGGATTCGTATTGCTATCGATGACTTCGGCAGTGGCTACTCGGCGCTGTCGTATCTGCGCGAGTTGCCGATCGACGAGGTGAAGCTGGACCGCGCCTTCATCGAGCCGATCCTCGCCGACGAGCGTGCGGCCGCGGTCGTGGAGGCCGTCGTCGGGCTGGCGCATGTGCTCGGTTTGGTCATCGTGGTGGAGGGTGTCGAGGACGCGGAGACGGCGGCGAAGGTCCGCGAGTACGGCAGCGATATCGGGCAGGGCTTCTATTTCAGCCGACCTGTGACGGCTGCCCAACTACTGGAATTGCTCAGGCGTCAGACGCGAGCGTCGACGCGATCGAGATCGACGCCGTAGCGCTGCGGAAATGGATGATCTGGGCGGATGGTATGCGCTAGTCAGGTACCCCCCATCAATTTGTTAGGCTGTCCTGACTTTCGATGCGGGGGCGGGGGCCTGATGCAACAGCGCTGTGTCGCGTCCAGATCGGTGCGCGGCGGTGTCGCTGCGGCGGTCGGATTGCTGGTGATCGCGGTGGTCGCACTGAGTGGTTCGCCCAGCCAGTCGACGATCGCCGCCTTCAAGACCGTCCTGACGCTGGCGGCAGTGCTGGCGTCGGTGCTGACCGTGCGTACCGGTCTCCTGGCGCGGGGGCAGGCCCGGGTGGCGTGGCTGGCGCTGGCCGGCGCTCTCGCCGTGTACGCGGTCGCCGTGGGAACGCGCGCGTGGGACGCGATCGCCGGCAGCGAGCGAGCGTTCCCCTTCTGGGCGGATCTGCTTCGACTGGTGCTTCCGTTGGCCGGATGTGTCGTGGTGTTGTTGCTGCCGTTGGGATTGACCCGGATGTCGCGTCTGCGACTGTTGCTCGACGGGCTCGTCGTCACCGGCTCGTTCATCATCGTGGTGTGGATCGGGGTGTTGGACGAGGTCTATCAGAGCCGCCCGGCCGACCGGGCCATGCTCGCCATGTCGATCGCCTACCCGATGGTCGACGCGGCGTGGGTGACCATCGCGCTGTTGGCGTTCTTGCGGGCGTTGCCCGGGCAACGCTTGACCACCGGTCTGATCACCGCAACCGGCTTCTGCTTCGCACTGACCAACGACGCCGCGGTGTATTACATTTCGGCGCAGCAGTACTTCGACCATCGGGTGGTCGCCGTCGGATGGCTCGCCGGGCTCTTACTGTTCGTCGCAGTCGCCATCGCAGGACGGACGTGCGCATACCGGTACACCACGGTGGTACAGCCGCCGTCGTCGGCGTCGGTGTTGCTGCCCTTCGTGCCGGTGGTGGCGGCGATCGCGGCGACCTTCACCCGACAGCCTCAGCAACTGCTGTCCGGCCCGTCATTGGTCGCTGGGGCGCTGTTGATCGTCGCGTTCCTGGCGCGGCAGATCCTCGTCGCCGGCGAGAACGCGAGGCTGTTCGCGACCGTCACCGACTACGCTCTGCATGACCCGGTGACCGGCCTGGCCAACCGCGCGGCTTTCCACGACCGGGTCAGTCACGCGATGCAGATGCGGGATCGGGACGGGGTCTCGGTCGCGGTGATGACCCTCGACATCGACGACTTCAAGATGGTGAACGACACCTTCGGCTATCACATCGGCGACGAGTTGCTCCTGCTAGTCGGCGAGCGGATCGTGACCGCTGTACATTCCGGCTACACGGTGGCACGGGTGGGTGGCGATGAATTCGCGGTGCTCATCGAGGGACGGGATGACCACTCTCAGGTGGTCGCTCATCGGGTGGCCGAGGCGCTGGACCGGCCGTTCACCGTCGCCGGTCAGGAACTGATCATTCGGGCCAGCATGGGGTTGGCCATCGCAGATCCGGACGACTGTGACATCACGACCGCTGAATTGTTGCAGCGATCCGATGTCGCGCGGGTGGCGGCCAAGAAGTCGAGGGTCCCTGGTGTCCACGCGTTTGCCCCCGAGATGGTGGCCGAGTTCTTCGTGGGCAGTTTCCTGCATCGGGAGCCGGTGCCAGTGGGCAGCAAGCAGACCTCGGCCGTCCGCCTCCTCGGCGAGCTTCGGCAGGCCATCGATCGCGATGAACTCGCGTTGCACTATCAACCGAAAGTCGACCTGCGCTCATTGGAGATCGTCGGAGTGGAGGCATTGGTGCGCTGGCCGCATCCTTCGCGCGGGATGCTGGGGCCCGAGGAGTTCCTCCCGCTGGTGCGGCGGCACGGGCTGATGCTGACGGTCACCGATCAGGTGATCAACCGAGCTCTCGACGACGCATTGATCTGGCACCGGGCCGGTTTCGAGGTTCCGGTGGCGGTCAACGTCGCCGCGCCGTCATTGGCCACGGCGAAGCTCGCGACGACGATCTCCCGTGCGGTGTCCGCGCGAGGTCTAAGCGCCTCCTCGTTGATCGTGGAGATCACCGAAGACCTGTTTCTCGAAGGGCTCGAGCGGACCACCCGGGTGCTGGGACTGCTGCGAGCCGCGGGGGTGCGGATCGCGGTCGACGATTTCGGCAGTGGCTACTCGGCGCTGTCGTATCTGCCCGACCTTCCGCTGGATGTGGTGAAACTGGATCGCCGGTTCGTTGAACCGATCACATCGGACCCGCGCTCGGCCGCGGTGGTGCGTGCCGTCGTCGACCTGGCGCACGAGTTGGGTCTGAGCGCCGTCGCCGAAGGCATCGAAGATTTCGGCACGTTGTCCCGTCTGCGCGAGTTGGGTTGCGATGTGGGACAAGGCTTTTACTTCAGCAGGCCGGTGGAGCGCGACGTTCTGCTCGCGATGCTCGCTAATCCTCCGTGGGCACCAGCTTCAGCGACACCGAGTTGATGCAGTAGCGCTGATCGGTCGGGGTGGGGTAGCCCTCGCCGCTGAACACGTGACCCAGGTGGCTGTGGCAGTTGGCGCACAACACTTCGACCCGGTGCATACCCAGCGAGTCGTCCGGGCGCAGGATCACCGCTTCGGAATGCGACGGGTCGAAGAACGACGGCCAGCCGCAGTGCGACTCGAATTTCTCGGTGCTGCGGAACAATTCGGCTCCGCAGGCTCGGCACTGGTAGATGCCTTCGGTCTTGGTGTCGGTGTACTCGCCGGTGAACGGGCGCTCGGTGCCGGCCTGGCGCAACACGTGATACTCCGTGGGCGTCAGGCGCGTGCGCCACTCGTCGTCGGTCAGTTCCAGCTTTGGGGCGGGAATCGAACTCATGGCACCACGGTACCGCGTACGCGTGCACCCCCGTCGAGCGTCACATCAGAGCCGCTCTCGGCGGCGGGCGTCACGCCGGTGTGGCGTTCGGCGCCTCGGCCGCGTCGTTCTCGTGCATCCAGCGCGGGTCGATGCCCTCGTCGAGCCGGCCGTCGGCCTTGGCATCGAGATAGCGGAAGTACAACACACAGAACACCACGATCAGCATCAGCGACCAGCCGTAGGTGATCTTCATGTACTCCAGGAACCGGCCTGTCGTCGGCCAGCGCCACATCAGGTAGCGGTCCATCGTCAAGAACCCGTAGGTCGCCAGCCACGCCGGCCAGTTGCGCAACACCGAGTTGGGCAGCACCACCGTCATCAGGAACGGGAACAACATCATCGAGTAGTAGCCCTGCGCCAGCGACAGCACCAGCCACGACGTGATGAGCAGGACGCCGGAGGAGGTCAGCATCCAGAACAGTTGGTCGCGCTGGTGGTAGTAGCGGTACAGCAGCCACAGGCTGATCACCGCCAGCACTGCGAACAGCACCCGCAGAGCGAGGATCAGCCACATCGGCAGGCCGTAGTAGACGCCGTTGCCCAGCACCGAGGAGTTGAAATAGTCCCGGGTGGAGAAGATGTAGGGCAGGGTGCGCCGCACGAAATCCATCGGGTCGGATACCAGCGGCCAGGCGGCGATGTTGAACACCAGCGGCACCGCGAAGGCAGCGATCAGGGTGCGCCACTGCTTGTTGAGCAGCGGCAGCAGCAACAGCACCCCGAGCAGCGGTTTGACCACCAGTGACAGCCCGATCGCCACGCCGGCCAGCCACTGATGGTTGACCTTGCCGTCGAGCAGCCAGCGGAAGAACAGCACTTCGGCCAGCAGGATGCAGCCGTTGATGTTGGTGAACACCAGCGTGTTGGTCACCGACTCGGTGCAGAACATGGCCAGCAGCAGCGCGGGCAGCGCCACCGAGGTCAGCGGGAAGTTGAACAAGCGCACGATCAGGCAGGCCGCGACGATCATCGCGACGGTGTTGAAGAACACGAACCAGTTGTGCGAGGCAAAGACCGGCAGGTAGCCGAACGGCGCCATCAGCAGAGTGCCGCCCGGCGGATAGAGATAGTGCGGGTCGACGTGGTCGAAGTGCTCGTTGTAGATGTCCAGCCCGCGGCGGAAGTTCGACACCGCCCGGTACACGGGGCCGAAGTCGTCGGTGATGTATCCGTTGGAGGACAGCACATAGCTGCGATGGATGATCGACACGATCGCGATCGGCCACAGCGCCGAGCGCAGCACGGAGGCCGCGCTGGCCGGGCTGGTTCGGGGGGCGAACGCCTGTCGCAGGCCGGAACGAAGGGAGTCAGCTACCGCCACGTCCGCACCGTACACCGGACCGCGGCCCGGACCGATCAGGCGGGGCAGTAGGTGTCGGTGGGCGGCATCTTGCCGGTGTCGATGTAGCTCATCATCGGGGGCAGCGCGCAGGCCGAGTAGATGCTGGCGCCATGGCCGATGCCCTGCCACATCACCCGCTTGCTGGCCGCGCCGGCGTTGATGATGGTGGCCGCGGAGGCCGGCACACCCTGGCCGCCGGCGATCGGATCGTTCTGCACACCCATCAGCAGCACGTTGACCTTCAGGTTCTTCGGTTCCTTCGGAGCCGCGCCGCTGGGCCAGTTCAGGCACTTGACCAGGTTGAGCGCGCCGACGGTGCCGAACTGGGGGTAGAGCTTGCCCCAGGCGACCACGAGTTCGCGCACCCGGTCGGGGGTGGGCCGGTTCAGCGCATCACTGCAGGAGTTGACGAACTGGCCGTCGGAATCCCGCGTCCCCTGCGCCTGGGTGATCAGGCTGTTGAGCGCGTTGGTATCGCCGTTGCGTGCCGCGGCGAGCGTGTTGGCGAGGTTGACGGTGCTGCCGATCCGATCCCCGCTCGGGTAACCCAGCGCGGTCACGATCGCGTTGGCCAGCACCGCCACCGACACCCCACCGGGGCCGCGTCCGGCCCTGGCGGCCGACAGCAGCGCATCGACGGCGGCCTTGGGGTCGGGGCCCAGGGCGCAGTTGACGGCGACGCACTGAGCGGCGAACGCGTCGAGAGCGCCCTGCTGACTCTTGACCTGGTCTTCGGCTTCGGCCTCCGCGCTGATCCCGGGCGGGACGGGGGAGTCGAGCACCAGTCGGGCCACCTTGTCCGGATGCGACCCGGCATAGGCCAGCGCGATCTGCGCGCCGTTGCCCACGCCCACGATCGCCAGCGCCGGGACGTCCCAGTTGCTGCGCAGCCGCTCGAGGTCCTCGGCGGCGCGGGCGTTGTCATAGGCCGAGTCGCCGGGCGCGATGGCGTCGGTGCAGCCGGTGGTGGCGGTCATGGTGATCGCGCCGAGGTTGGCCACCGGGTCGTCGCCGGATTCGAACTGCGCCTGGTCGCGCATCTCCTGGCGGTCGAACGCGTCGCGGCAGTCCACCGCGCTCGACAGCCCGATACCGCGGCGGTCCACCGACACGATCGGATGCGTCTTGAGGACGTCTGTTCCCGAACGGCTCAGCCACACCGGTAATTGCATCGACGACGGAATGTCGGTGCCCGTGGTGAACACCACCGGTCCGGCGTCGGGCGGGGTCTGGACCGAACGGGCGCGCACCACGCCGACGCTGATCGTCCCGGTGGCCCCGGCGATCGAGTCGAGGTCGGCGTCGTAGTTGGTGCATTCCAGGATTACCCCGGGCAGGGCGGGCATGCCGGCATCGCCGAACACCTTCGACGTGCAGTCCTTCCACCCCGTCAGATCTTTCTTGGGGGCCGCGATATCGGGCGGCCCACCAGCGGGCTTGGCGGTGGTGGGACCGCCGCCGGGGTTGTGCGCCGAGTTGCTGGCGAACTGCGGGTTGGCAGCCAGCCATGGGGCGCACCCGGTCAACAGAGCCGTCAGCGCCGCGGTCCCGACGCCGACCGCGGCGAGCACCCGGCGATCACGCATGCCCACCACAGTAGCGACCGGTCCCGCGATGGCCGCGTCAGCGCACGCGCGTGTATCGGCCGTAGATGTAACCCTCGGCATCGGAGATCAGATGGGTGCGCTGCATCCGGGTCAACGCCTGCGCCGCCCCGGCGGTGATGCGGGGTCCGTCGCCGCCCACCAGCACCGGGGCGCTGGTCAGGCACATCTCATCTAGGAGTCCCGCCGCCAGGAATGTGCCCATCAGGCTGGGACCGCCTTCGCACAGAATCCGGGGCAGACCCCGGTCGGCCAGCGCGGCCACCGCGACCGCCGGGTCGACTTCGGCCGGGTCGTCCGAGGAGCAGGCGATCACCTCGGCGGCCGAACCCAGCAGCGAACGGGACGTCTCGGCGGCATCGGTGCACGTGAGCACCAGCGGCGGCACTTCGGTCCGGGTGAGCACCGGCAGGTCGTGGTCCAGCCGCCCGGAGCGGGTCACCAGGGCGATCGGTGGGATCTCGGTCTGGCCGCGGTGCTGACGGTTGCGCCGCTGCGCGACGGTCATCTGCGCGCCGGAGTAGTTCTCGCTGCGCGCGGTGCCGGCTCCGACGACGATCACGTCGGCCAGCTCGCGCAGCACGTTGAACAGCCGCCGGTCACCGGCTCCGCCCAAGCCGCCGGACGTGCCGTCGGTAGTGGCTCCGCCGTCGAGGCTGGCGATCATGTTGCCGCGGACGCAGGGCGCCCCATCGGCGGGATAGCCATAGAGCGCATAGAGCCCGTCGTCGTCCACGGGGCCCGCGGGGCCCAGCAGTGTGAAGTACGTCCCATCCGGCATGTCGTGGGGTGGGCTTGCCATGTCATCGATTCCAACACGTCGCTACAGTGCGTCCATGCAAAGCCGCACAGCCGAAGCCAATTCGGTACCGGGGCTTGACCATCTCGTCGACCGGCATCCGACGGTTTCGCCGGAGCGTCTGATCGCCCAACTGGTTCCGCCGCCCACCTTCGCCGACGTCACCTTCGACACCTACCGGCCCGACCCCGCCGAGCCAACCCAGGCCGCCGCGCTGGAGACCTGCCGGGCGTTCTGTGTGCAGGCGCACCAGCGGCGGGCCGGCAAGAAGAAGATGTTCGGCAAGCGCGAGACGGTGCCGGGGGTGGGGATCTATCTGGACGGTGGGTTCGGGGTCGGCAAGACCCACCTGCTGGCGTCGACGTACCGGCAACTGGCGGATTCGGCCGAACATCCCAGGGCGTTTGCCACTTTCGGTGAGCTCACCCAGCTGGCCGGGGTGTTCGGCTTCGTCGAGTGCATCGACCTGCTGGCCGACTATGTGGTGCTGTGCATCGACGAGTTCGAGCTCGACGATCCCGGTAACACCACACTGATCTCGCGGATGCTCTCCCAATTGGTCGAGCGCGGCGTGTCGATCGCGGCCACGTCGAACACGCTGCCCGAACAACTGGGTGAGGGCAGATTCGCCGCCCAGGATTTCTTGCGTGAGATCAACACGCTGGCAAGCATTTTCACCACCGTTCGCATCGAAGGTCCGGACTATCGGCACCGCGGCCTGCCGCCGGCGCCCGACCCGCTCTCCGATGACGAGGTGGCCTCGGGAGCGGCCGGCACCCCGGGTGCCACCATCGACGACTTCGACGCGCTGTGCGCCCACCTGGCCACCATGCATCCCTCCCGCTACCTGACGCTCATCGAGGGTGTGACTGCGGTCTACATCACCGGCGTGCATCCGCTGGACGACCAGAACGTCGCGCTGCGTCTGGTGGCGCTCACCGACCGACTCTACGACGCCGGCATTCCGGTGGTGGCGTCCGGCGCGAAGCTCGACACGTTGTTCTCCGAGGAGATGCTTGCCGGGGGCTACCGCAAAAAGTATCTGCGTGCCACCTCGCGGCTGCTGGCGCTCAGCCGCCAGGGTGGTCTGTGATCCGGGCTCAGTCCAGTCCGAGCGCGGGCAGGATCAGGGTGTCGATGACCTTGCGGACGAACGGTGCGTCGACCCGGAGTCCGTTGATGACACGGTGAAGGGCCATCGCAGTGAGTGAACCTGCGATCATCGGTAGGTCGAGTCCGGGCGGGATCTCCCCGCGCTCGACGGCCCGCTCAAACAACGCCGAGATCTTGCGGGTTCCCTTGCCCAGCAAGAGATCCTCGAGCGCCGCGCTCAGTTCGGTGTCTCGGCCGGCTTCCAGGGCCACCTGCATGATCAGTTCGTTGGTGATGATGTCGTCGTCATTGCGGGCGACACGTGTCACGAGCAGGTCCAGGTCCCCGCGCAGGCTGCCGGTGTCCGGTGGTTCGTCGTCGAGAAGTTCAGGTCGCCAGTACACCAGCGCATCGGTGACCAGCGCGGCCTTCGACGACCACCGCCGGTAGATCGCGGCTTTTCCCACTCCAGCCCGTGCGGCGATGTCGTTCATGTTGGTGGCCGCGTATCCCGATTCGGCGAGTACCGCCACCGTCGCATTGAGGATCGCGACATCGCGTGAGCGGTCTAGTCTGCCGCTGCTGCGCTGCCGGGTCACCGGGGGGACTCTGGTCCCCTCCGAGGCGGCCAGCTCACGGCTCGTACGCATCAGGTCATTCTGCCGGAGCGACCGCCACTGGCTCGGTTTCGGGATCGTCCGTTGACTTGGGCGGTGCCGGTTGCGGGTGGGTGATCTTGTAGGTATTGAGTGGCCACCAGAACCAGCGCCCCAGTGCCGCAGCGATCGACGGAGTCATGAATGACCGCACGATCAGGGTGTCCACCAGCAGGCCGATGCCAATGGTCATGCCGATCTGACCGACCACGCGCAGGTCACTGACGACCATGGACATCATGGTGAAGGCGAACACCAGCCCGGCTGAGGTCACCACCCGGCCGGTCGCGCCCATCCCCCTGATGATGCCGGTGTTGAGGCCGGCATGGATCTCCTCACGGAGACGGGACACCACCAGCAGGTTGTAGTCGGAGCCCACGGCCAGCAGGATGACGACCGCCAGCGGAATGACGATCCATTGCACCCCGAGTCCGAGGATGTCCTGCCAGAGCAGAACCGACAGGCCGCACGCCGTGCCGAGTGAGGCGGCCACTGTTCCGACGATCACCAGCGCAGCCACCACGCTTCTGGTGATCAGCAGCATGATCGCAAAGATCAGGATCATCGCCGACAGGCAGGCGACGGCAAGATCGTTGTTGGCTCCGCGTTGCATATCGGCATACATCGCCGCGGTGCCCGCCAATGAGACACGGGCGTTCTCCAGCGGCGTGCCCTTGAGGGCGTCGGCCACGGTGTCCTTGATCCCGGCGACGTGCTCGATGCCCTGCACGGAGGCGGGATCGCCCTGGTGGGTGATGATGATCCGCACGGCTTTGCCATCCGGGGACATGAACATCTTCATGCCGCGCTGGAAGTCGGGGTTCTTGAACACATCCGGTGGTAGGTAGAACGAGTCGTCGTTCTTGGCCTCGTCGAAGTATTGGCCCATCAGCGTGGACCCTTCTGCCAGTTCTTGTTGGTGGGCTTGGATTCCGGCCATGGTGCTGTGCGTGGACAGCATGAAATCACGCATCGTCTTCATCGACTGGATCGTCGGTGGCAACGTCGCGACCAGCTGGGGCATCAACTTGTCCATCTGATCCAGGTCACCGGTCAGGCCACCGATCTGGTCGGCTAGGGTGTCGACGCCGTCCAGGGAGTCGAACACGGACCTGATCGACTGGCAAACCGGGATGTCGAAGCAATGCGGTTCCCAATAGAAGTAGTTACGCATCGGCCGGAAGAAATCGTCGAAATCAGCGATCTTGTCGCGCAGATCGTTGGTGGTATCGGCCATCTCGTGGGTGCGACCCACCATGTCGTGCGTGGTGGTGTTGAGCTGCGTCATCAGGTCATACATGTGTTCCATGCTGGCGATGGTCTTGCTCATCTCGTCAGCCTGTTCGAGCATCTGCGCGGTGTTGTCACTCTGAATCTTTGCCGTTTGCAGCGTTCCCGCGTTCTGCATGGCGATCTGGAACGGGATCGAACTGTGCTCGATCGGCGCGCCCAGCGGTCGGGTGATGGTCTGTACCCGTTCGATACCGTGCAAGTGGAAAACCGCCTTCGCCACGCGATCGATGACCAGCATGTCGGCCGGATTTCGCAGATCGTGGTCGGCCTCCAGCATCAACAATTCGGGGTTCATACGTGCCTTGGAGAAGTGCCGTTCGGCCGCGGCCTGGGCGATATTGGATGGCATGTCCGCGGGCGTGAACTTCGCGTCGTTGTATTGCGGAACGTAGGTCAACAGGCTCACGAAACCGATGATCGCGATGACTCCAGTGACGACGATGATGGGAACGGGCCAACGCACGACGACGGTGCCCACCTTGCGCCACCCGCGGGTGGACGGTTCTCGTTTGGGATCGAGCAACCCGAAGCGCGACAGCACGGCCAGAACCGCTGGTGCGAGCGTCAGTGCCGCGGCCACAATGGCCAAAAGTGAGACAGCACAAGGTACCGACATTGAATTGAAGTACGGCAGGGTTGTCATCTTCAAGCACAGCAATGCGCCGACGATGGTCAGCCCGGAGCCCAGGATGACATGCGATACGCCTGCATAAGAGGTGTAGAAGGCCTCCTCGCGATCAAGCCCCTTGGATCGCTCTTCGTGGTAGCGGCCGATCAGGAAGATGATGTAGTCGGTGCCGGCCGCGATGGCCAGCATGGTCACCATGCTCTCGGCGTACGGCGTGAGCCCGATGATGTTCTTGTCGCCGACGAAGGCCACCAATCCTTGTGCGGCAAACAGTTCAATTCCGAGTATGAGCAGGGCGACGATCGTGGTGATCACCGAGCGATAGACGATCAGCAGCATCACCAGGATGACCAGGATCGACAGGCCGGCCATCAGGCCCATGCTCTTCTTGCCGGCGATGCTGGTGTCGGCGACGATCACGGTATTGCCACCCACGTAAGCCTTGACCCCGGGAGGCGCCGGCACCGAATCGACGATACTGCGCACCGCTGCAACGGATTCGTGGCTCAGATTGGTGCCCTGAGCCCCCCGTAGAAACACCTGGACGTAGGCAGCTTTCCCGTCGGCGCTCTGCGCGCCGGCCGCAGTGAGCGGATCTCCCCAGAAGTCCTGGACATTCTCGATGTGTGCGGTGTCTGCGGTGAGCTTGGCGACGATCTGGTTGTAATACTGATGTGCGCTGTCGCCAAGTTTGTCCTGGCCCTCGATGACGACCATCGCCGAGGAATCGGAGTCGAACTGCTGGAACACCTTGCCGATGCGCAGCATGCCGATATAGGCCGGTGAGTTCGTCGGCGCCAGGTTGGCAGAGTGCGCGTCGGCTACTTCCGGCAAGCTTGGCGCGACAACGGCAAAGCCGACCGCCAACAGCACCCAGAAGGCGATGATCGGCAGTGCGAAGATGCGGACCAGTCGCGGCACCAACGGACGGTGGGGCTGGGCGTGAGATGTGCTCATACGGATTTCACCAAGCAGTAGATGAACGGTTGGTACTCGTCGGTGCTGCGGTCATCGCGAACCTGTCCGTCGACGACCACCCGGCACCGCAACCCATCGGTCGCCGGGCTCGCCTGCGCCACAATGTTGGCCGACATCGACGGCAGGGTGGTGACGATCGAGTACGACCAGGGCAGGGCGGTCTCCACGTGATGGGGTTGGCCGTTTTCGTCGAGGTAGTCGATCGTCGCCGTACCGCCCACGCCACCGGTGATCTCGTAGGTGATCTTCTTGGGATTGAACGGAGCGGTGTTGTCGGCGTTGCCGTCAGCGTTAGTGGCTGCCGGCGGGTTGAGTCCCTCTTTGATCCTGACGATCGCGTAGCCGCCGATCGCGACGACGACGACCAGAAGCAGCGGGATCCATGCCCGCCGAAGAAGTCGCAACACTCCGCGGTACCTGCCCTTCATTCACCGTCCAGACGGCCGCGCGGCGGACCTCTCGCCGCAAACGGAACTCGGGTTCCGATCGGTAGGCACGTTACAACATGCGGGCGGCGACTTCTCTGTGGGTGGTGTGGGTGGCGCGTGTGCGCTCAGTGATTCCCGTCACGCGCTGCTTCGTCGATCCGGGCCAGCGCAGCGAGGCCGCTGACCTGAAACGCCCGCAACAACAGCGGGTTGGCAACGATGTGCAGTGATTCCGCATGCGGCACAAGGACATTGATGGCCGCGCTGTCGAGGTATTCCACCGCACTGAGGTCCACGACCAGCTTGTCGGTGGCCTGCGATGTGGCGGTGTCGAGCGCCTCGGCGAACCTGCTGACGTTACTGGCGTCGATCTCGCCGACCGCTTCCAGCACGACGGTGTCCTCCTCGCGTCTGGTCTGAACGGTCAGCGGCGTGGTCAACGGCGAATCCTCGTGGACAGGCGGACGGTGGTGCCCGCGGTATCCGGAAGGATATCGACATCTTCCATCAGTGCACGCATGATCTGGATGCCCCGGCCGCGATGGGAGTTGGCCGGATTGTCCTTGGGCTTCCAGCTGCCGCCGTCGGTGATCGTCAGGCGGAGCTGGTCCACCTCGGCGGCGGCCTGCAGCGTGATGGTGCCATGGCCGTCGCTGCCGCGGTAGCCGTGCTCGATGGCGTTGGTGACGGCTTCGCCCGCCGCTACGAGCACGTCCTGGGCCTGGTCATAGTTGATACCGGCCGAGGACAGCCAGCTGCGTAGCGCTGCGCGCGCCGGGGCCAGATGGACCGCATCGGCGGGGATCTGCACGCGCAGTGGCGCTGGATGGCGGTAGAGCAGCAGCGCGACGTCGTCCTGGTAGCCGCCCGGAGGTGCCAGTTTCGACATGATCGCGTCGGCGAGTGAATCGAGTTCGAGTGAGCTGTCGTCGCGAATGAGGGCGGCTGCGTCGGTGATCCCGTCGTCTAGGGACCGGCGCCGCCGTTCCACCAGCCCGTCGGTGTAGAGCAGCAGCGTCGCCTGGGCGGGCACGGTCACCTGGGCCTGGGGGCGAACCCGTTGGGGCCGGATGCCCAGCGATATCGAATGACCACCCTCGAGAAGCGTTGTGCTGCCGTCGATGTCGACCATGATCGGCGGTGGGTGACCGGCGCTGGAGTAGGTCAGCTCACCGCTTTCGGGATCCAGCACGGCGCAGAACGCGGTGGTGCACTGTGCGCCTGGCAATCGGGCCGCGAACCGGTCCAGGCCAGCTAATGTTGCTGCCGGACTTGACTTTTCGAGTAGCAGAGCGCGGCAGGCGCTGCGTAGCTGGCCCATGACGGTGGCCGCGCTCAGGTCGTGGCCCACGCAATCGCCGACTACCAGCGCGATCCGGCCGTCTTCGAGGTCGACGACGTCGTACCAGTCGCCGCCGACCTGCAGGGGGCGTGATGCCGGCTGGTAGCGGACGGCGAACCCGGCAGGCAGATCAGCGGGGCCCAGGATCGAATGCTGCAGTGCCAGTGCGGTTTCACGCTGCTGGTCGAGTTGGTGGACGCGCTGCAGTCCCTGGCCGAGTCGGCCGGCTAGCACGCTGAGTAGGGTCTGATCCTCGGCGGTGAACGGTCGCTGCTCGGGCAGCTCTATCCACACCACCAGAATTCCCTGCGGGTGCTGCAGCGCGATACCCGCGGATCCGGGTGTCCTGGTGTCGACGGTGAGCAGATCGCCACTGTCGGCCAGTGTGCTGATCCGTTCTCGGGTTCGTTCGGGCAGCGCGGACCACCGCGCGTCCCCGGGCGTGCTGATCAGGTCCGGAACCTCGGGTTGATCGTCCGGGGTGCCGCCCGGGCTGGAGAAGGTCGCCGCCAGCACCTGCATGGCGGCCCATTGCCCACGTAGCTGGTCGAGTGCGGCGCGCAGTGCATCATCGACCGTATCTGCCTGTGCGAGTTGGGCATTGAGTGTTGCTAGTGCCGTCTGGCGTTGTACGGCGTAGTGTTCCGCGGTGACATCGCGGAACGTTCCTACCATCACCGAGCGGCCGGTGTCGGGATCCTCGGCGTGGGCGATGTTGGCGGTGATCCACAGCCGGTGCCCGTCGCGATGGGTCACCGGCACCGTGTAGGTGCCGTCGGGCCCCTCGGGAACGCCGGCGAACGCGTCGACGATCTCCCGGTTGGCTTCCGGCTCGGTGTCGATGTTCGGCCACCAGGGGTGCATCGGCTGATAGGGCAGCCCCTCCGGCCCGTAGCCGAGGATGTCGGTGAACGCGGCGTTGATCTCGATCACCGCACCGCGTTCGTCGACAACGAAGAATGCCTCCTGCAGCGAGTCCACCAGCGCGGTGCGCCACCGGCTGTGGTGGTTGCGCAGCCGGGCGAGTTCGATATTGGCCCGGACCCGGGCCAGTAGCTCGGCGGCCGCGAACGGCTTGACCAGGTAGTCGTCGGCACCGGCTTGCAATCCCTCGATCGAGGCCTCCTGCCCGGCGCGGGCCGAGAGCAGCAGAACCGGGACCGCGACCGTACGTGCTTCGGCCCGCAGCGCCGCGACCAACTCCAGCCCGTCGAGCCGGGGCATCATCACATCGCTGACCACCAGGTCGGGCAGGCCGGAACGAATCCGTTCGAGGGCCTCATGGCCGTCGGTCACGGCTTCGACCTCATATCCGGCGTTGCGCAGCAACCGCACCAGGTACTCGCGCATGTCGGCGTTGTCGTCGGCGACCAGCACCTGCGCCGGCGAACCGAGTTTCCCGGCCGGCCCGGCGAGGGTAGTCAGGTGGCCGGTATCGCTGCCGCCGCGCACATCGCCCGGCAGCCAGCGCAATGCCTCCTGCAGGAACGGCTCTGCGGCACCCGAGGACGTCCACCCCGATCCCGCGGCGATAACGGCGTCGGCGGGCAGGTGCCCGGCGCCCAGGGGCAGCCGGATGGTGAACGTCGTCCCGGCCCCTTCGATGCTGTCGGCGGTGATGGTGCCGCCGTGCAGTCCGACGAGCTCGCGGACCAACGCCAGCCCGATTCCACTGCCCTCGGTGGACCGGGCCCGCGCCGTCTGGATGCGGTGGAAGCGTTCGAAGAGCCGGGGCATCTCTGCGGCGGGCACGCCGATGCCGGTGTCGGTCACGCTGACCACCGCCGCGGAGTCTTCAGCCCTCACCCGCACGGTGATCGCGCCGTCGAAGGTGAACTTCAGCGCGTTCGACAGCAGGTTCAGGATCACCTTCTCCCAGATGTCGCGGTCGAGGTAGACCGGCTCGTCGAGCGGCTCGCACTCCACCACCAGACGCAGCCCGGCGCGGTCGATCGCCGACCGGAAGACGCTGGCCAGTTCCGCGGTGACCTCGCCCAGGTCGACGGGCTCGTAGCGGGCCTGCATCCGGCCGGCCTCGATCCGGGAGAAGTCCAGCAGGGTGTTGACCAGTTTGGCCATCCGCAGCCCATTGCGGTGCACGACGTCGAGTTCCTGGCGGGCGTGTTCGTCGAGCCCTGCCGTACGGCTGCGCAGTTCGGCGACCGGTCCCAGGATCAGGGTGATCGGGGTGCGGAACTCGTGGCTGATGTTGGAGAAGAACGCAGTCTTGGCGCGGTCGAGTTCGGCGAGTTCCTCGGCCCGGCGCTGCTGGGCGCGGTAGCTGCGGGCACTGCTGATGCCGGTAGCGATGTGCCCGGCAACCAGGTTGACGAAGCCCCGGTATCCGTCGTCGAGGGGGCGGTAGCGGTTGAGGCCGGCGACCAGGAATCCGCACGGCGCGCCGCCCTGGACCAGCAACGGCGTCACCAAGGCACCCTGTGGCGGAGCGTGCCAGTCGCCGGCGGGCAGGTCCACGTACGGCGGTCCGGACAGCGCAACGAGTGCCGACTCGCCGCGGGCAGCGGCATCCAGCGGCCAGACCGACGGTCCGGTGGCGGCCAGCCACGGCGGCGCGGCGGGGTGACCGGGGGTCATTCCGCTCAGTGCGGCCAGCCGTGCGCTGCCGTCGTTGTCGTAGAGGTAGATCAGGGTGAAGGGCAGGTCTCGCGGGTTGCGCGCGAGTTGGCGGGCGGCAAAGGTCAGCATCTCCTCTTCGGTGCGTACCACCGACGGATCGGATCCGAGATTGCGCAGCGTGGTCATCCGCCGCTCGCCGATCACCCGGTCGGTGTCCTCGCTGACCACGCACAGCATGCCGACCACCTGCGCGTCGTCGTCGCGCAGCGGGCTGTAGGAGAAGGTGTGGAAGGTCTCCTCGGGATAGCCGGAGCGCTCCAGGATGAGCATCAACGCCTCGTCCCAGGTCGCCGTCGCGGTGGTCAGCACCCGGTCGATGCGCGGCCCGATGTCGTCCCAGATCTCCGCCCATACTTCGCGCGCCGGACGCCCCAGCGCCCATGGGTATTTGTGGCCGAGGGTGTCGCGGCGGTAGGCGGCATTGCAGAAGAACGTCAGTTCCGGCCCCCAGGCCATCCACATCGGGAACCGGGAAGACAGCAGGATGCTGACCGCGGTGCGCAGACTCTGTGGCCACTCGCGAGGTGGCCCCAGCGGGGTCGCCGACCAATCCACCCGGGAGAGATCACCGCCGACCTCGCTGTCGGCGCCGAAAACCCGTTCTCCCACCAAGTGTCCTTTCGCCATGCCCGACTCATCGTCGGGTGGCAAGCACCCCCGAACTCGGCTCGAGCGGTCAGCCCATAAGTAACCCTACGTGGCGCTGGGCAAACAGTGGGCTGGTCGGCATTTACAGCTGCCTGACCATCACGAAATCGTGTTCGGTCTGGGTGCCGAGGGTGAAGGTCTTGGTGCCGGCGACGGTGAATCCGTGCTTGCCGTAGAAGCGTTGCGCGCGCTGGTTCTCCTGGTTCACGCCGAGCCACAGACAGCGGGCCCCGGCATCGGCCGCGCATTCGATTGCCCGGTTCATCAGCGAACCCGCCACTCCGGCGCCGTGCTGCGCGGCCAACACGTACATCTTGGACAGCTCCATCGCGGGCCTCCCTGGGACAGCTGCGGCGACATCTGGGTCGTCGCCGATGCCGCGCACGAGCATCGCGTAGCCCAGGATCGTTCCCTCGTCGCGGGCAGCCAGCACGACGCGGGACGGGTCGGCAAGGTAGCCGCTGAATCGTGCCGGTGACAGCTGGGCATCGATGAAGGCGGCAATGTCGCCTGGCGGTGACGACGGGGGACAGGCCAGCGGGAAGGTCACCGCCGCCACCTGTGCCAGCTCGGCGGCATCGGCGTGGGTGGCAGGGGTGATCGAGATCGTCACGGGTCCATTGTGGGGTGCTGCCGGGTGGACGTGATCGTGGCCGCCGTCGCGTCACGGCGCACGTGTGATCGGCGGGAGCCCGGGTATCCCGACTCGACAGCCGACAGACGGGGAGATCAATGCCGACCAGCGTCACTCGCGACATCGCCGCGCCGCGCGCCAGGGTCTGGGAAGTGCTTGCCGACGGGTGGACCTACTCTCAGTGGGTCGTCGGCAACAGCAGGATGCGCGCCGTGGACTCCGACTGGCCGGCCGCCGGCTCCCGGATTCTGCATTCCATCGGGGTGTGGCCTGCCGTCATCGACGACGAGACGGTGGTGCTGAGCTGCATCCCGCAGCAGGAGCTGGTGTTGCTGGCCCGGCTCGGGCCACTGGGAGCCGCGCGGATCACGTTACGCCTCAGTGATATTCCGCAGGGCTGCCGTCTGGAGATGGCCGAGGTGGCGGTCGAGGGCCCGATGCGTTTCGTACCCAACCGGCTACAGCTGGCTGGGGTGTGGCCGCGCAACAAGGAACGCACCTGGCGGCTGGCCAACCTCGCTGAAGAGCGCGATCCGGAGGATCTCGCATAGTGCATTGCGTGGGCTTGCCCATTCCGCCACCGGCAAGGCGGCGCGCTTCCTAAACTCGCCCTATGGCAGGCCTGCACAAATCCCAAGAGCGGCCCGACATCAGCAAGATCGACAACCGGGCACCGTCGGTGCCGCGGATGTTCCTTGACCGTGTCGCGGCCACGCCCACCGCCGAAGCGTTCCGCTACCCCGACCACGACGGGTGGACCGGCGTCACCTGGCAGCAGGTCGGGGATCGCGTCGAGCTGATCGCCGCAGGGCTGATTTTGTTGGGAATCAACGCCGAGGACCGGGTGGCGCTGGCGTCGTCGACCCGCTACGAGTGGGTCGTCGTCGACTTCGGCATCCTGTCGGCGGGGGCGGCCACCACGACGGTGTACCCGACCACCAATGCCGAGGACGTCGCCTTCATCGTCGCCAACTCGGGCAGCCGGGTTGTGGTGGCCGAGAACCAGACCCAGGTGGACAAGCTGGTCGCGCACCGCACGGAACTGCCTGCAGTGGAGAAGGTCGTGATCATCGACGGCGCCGGTGACGGTGACTGGGTGATCACGCTCGACGATCTCGAGCAGCGCGGCAAGCAACTGCTGGCCGACACCCCCACCGCGGTGACCGAACGCATCGACGCGATTCGGCCTGACCAGCTGGCCACGCTCATCTACACCTCGGGTACCACGGGTAAGCCCAAGGGTGTGCGGCTCAACCACGAAGCGTGGACCTACACCGCAGCGGCCATCGACTCCCTCGATGTGCTCAGCGACAAAGATCTGAACTACCTGTGGCTGCCGCTGGCCCATTCGTTCGGCAAGGTCATGCTGGCACTGCCGCTGATGATCGGTTTCCCGACTGTCATCGACGGCCGGGTCGACAAGATCGTCGAGAACCTCGCTGTCATCCGGCCGACGATCATGGGTGCGGTGCCGCGCATCTTCGAGAAGGTGCACGGGCGTATCACCGAGATGATCGCCGAAGAGGGCGGGGCCAAGAAGCGGTTGTTCGACTGGGCGATCGACGTCGGATTGCAGGTGTCGCGGGCCAAGCAGGCCGGCCACCGGGTGGGGCCGGTGCTCGCACTCGAGCACAAGATCGCAGACCGATTGGTGTTCAACACGATTCGCGAGCGATTCGGTGGGCGCTTGCGGTTCTTCATCTCCGGTTCGGCGGCGCTGGACCGTGATGTCGCCCAGTGGTTCGATGCGGTCGGGGCCATCGTCCTGGAGGGCTACGGCCTCACCGAGACGTCAGCGGCCTCGTCGATGAACCGGCCGCACGCTTACCGGTTCGGAACGGTCGGGTGGACCTTCCCCTACACCGAGGTCACGATCGCCGAGGACGGTGAGGTTCTGCTCAAGGGTCCGGGCGTGATGAGCGGGTACCACGACCTGCCGGAAGCCACTGCCGAGGCGATCGACGCCGACGGGTGGTTCCACACCGGTGACATCGGCGAGCTGGACGCCGAGGGCTTTCTGCGGATCACCGACCGCAAGAAGGACATGTTCAAGACGTCCCAGGGCAAGTACGTCGCGCCCTCGGCGATCTCGGCGACGTTCAAGGGGCTGTGCCCGTTCGCCAGTGAGATCATCATCTACGGCGAGAGCAAGCCCTACTGCGTGGCCTTGGTCAGCCTCGACGGTGAGGCGATCCGGGAGTGGGCGGACCGAAACGGCTTGGCGGGCAAGTCATTCACCGAGATCGCCCGGGATGAGAAGACGCGGGAGATGATCGGCGAGTACGTCGATCAGCTGAACAAGCACCTGAATCGCTGGGAGCAGGTCAAGCGGTTCACCGTCATCGACCGCGAGTTGACGGTCGAGGCCGGTGACCTGACGCCGAGCCTGAAGCTCAAGCGCAAGGCCGTGGTCGAGAACTTCCACGACAACCTCGACGAGCTGTATTCCTAGGGGTACTTCTCGGGTTGTGCGCCCGCGTTGCGGTCGTCGTCGGACGTAACCTTGCGTTGCGTTGAAGCGATGCTGGGGGAGTGGACATGCTGAATCGCGCTGGGGTGCCGGCTGCCATCGTCGCACTGCTGCTTGCGGCCCCGGGGATCGCGGCTGCCGATACGACGGCGCCGCAGGCGGGGGCTGGATGCCCGGGTGATCAGGCCGGGGTGATGACGCAGCTGCCCAACGGCAGTGACTACCTGGTGTGCCTGCCTGGCGCGGACGGGGCTACCTGGAGCGCGGTCGCGACACCGTTCGACCCCCACGATCGGTGGCTGAGCTACGGGCCGCCGATCATCTTGCACGGTCAAGGTTTCCGCAACCCGAACCTGACCTCGGGGCAGTGGACCGCGACCCCGCTGGAGCCCACCACCAGCTGTAGTGCCGAGCAGGTCACCGTGGTCAGCGCTGGCGTGCTCGCCCCGCCGCAGCGTTCCGACGGTCAGCCTGGTGTCGCGCTGTCGGTCGAGCTGCTGCCAAAGTTGTTCACCGTGGCGTTGGCCGGTGACTGCCTGTGGTCCAGGGATTCGGGATTCAGCCTCGGGTGGTAGGCGCCGGCCAGTAGTCGGCGGGTATGCCCCTCGCATCGAGTCTGTGTGCAGTGCAGATTCCCGGGGATCGTCCTCACGTATCGCGATGCGTCAGCGCCGTTCATGAGTCTGGCTAGTAGTTTGCTGAATCTGCAATAGCATGAAAGTCAGCATTGCCTGTATCCGCGTCGGCGTGCATGGAGTGCGGGATTCATGTGTCAGATACAGCCACTTTTCGTCCGTCGAAACCTTCTGAACTGGTCGCATAGCGACAGCTGACCGAGGGTTTCTCGGGATGCCATCGACCGATGGTGTGGTTTGCGCCACAAATCAAGGCAAATCTCTAGAAATTTGCTGTCATAAGTGTACTAATGAAGGGGACCTAACTGTTCCCCCTCAGCAAGGCACCGACATGACTCTTGTGATTGCCGACTCTGACGCTTCTGGTGTAGCGGCGTCGACGCAGGCCGTCTACCCGCTGTTCGTGATCCCCGCGCCGGTTGCTGCAGCGGCCACGGACAGCATCGAGGAACACGACCTCAGCGAGGCAGCCGAGGATGCACCACAGCCGAGCTTCGATTTGAGCGCACGGATGATTCTCGCGATCATCCTGACCAGCGTCATCCTGACCGTGCTCGCGGTCACGACGGTGGCATCGTTCGCCCCGCAGGGCTTCTCGGCCGGAACCTAAAGTCCTCCCGGCTGCGGAAGCTGGGCCAGGATGCGGTCCCGCAGTGCATCCCGGGACAAGGTCACCACAACCTCGGCCTCGTGGCGGTAGCCGTCGAAGACGAAACCCTGGCGGCGACCGGGATGAAACGTCGCATTCTTGTCGACCGGCCTAGTGCCCGCACCGGCTTCGCCGCCCAGCAGTGTCCAGGTGCCATCGGGGTGGAACGCCACTCGCATGCAGGTGTCGGCTTCGCCGGGCGGGTGGGCGGCACACAGCCTGAACACCCAGCCACGGTCCGTGGTCAGCCGGCCCAGTCGCTTCGCCGCGAAGTGGCGCCGTCCGCACTCGGCGACCACCTCAGGAGCTAGTTCATCGAGCGCCTCACGCGTGCGGATCCAGGCGCGCTCGCGCTGGGCATCTTCGGCAGCCTCGCGTAGGCGGACCTGTTCAGCCTCTTCGGCCATATCCACGCGTTGACGATAATCCCGCCTCATCGCTGTCCGGGGATCAACCGCGGGAATGCGATGAGCCGAGTGGGATGTCGGCCGAGTGGGGCTGTCGGCGGCGATGCCTCTGATGAAGATGTCGAGAACCTGCGTCACGTACTCCGGACGCGCCGGGCTGTCGTCGAAGAAGACGTCGTGATAGAGCGAAGTGCTCAACATGCGCACCGCTTCCAGCGGGTCGATGTCACTGCGCACTTCGCCACGCACCCTCGGCTGCGGTGGCGATGACGCGCTGTTCTCGCGTCGAGCCTGACACGCCGTCCATCTCGTCCCCCGGCCGGTAAACCGGCTGCCAAGTGAAGATGGTCTCCAGAGGCGGGCGCGCATAGCGCAAGGGGATGGCTACGCTGTCCCGCCCCTGGAGACCTGCTTGTGGCGGTTCGTGCACGGACGCCGTGCTAGAACACGTCGGCACCGAACGGCAGATCGGCTGTTCTCTCAACCTCGCGAGAATTTACGCCAACGCCGCCCCGCTCGTGCGGCTTCCGACGACAAATTGACAGTGCGGTAAGCACGAGAGCGCTAGTGGCCGCGGCCGGCGGCGGCTCTGCGCACGACTTCCTGAAAGTAGGTCACCGACTCGGCGGGCACGATCGCCCGCAACAGCACCTGCCAGGCCCGGGCGAGCCGCTCGATGAGGTCATCGCCGATGGCCGCGGACAGGAATTGGCAGCCGATCACACCGACCCAGATGCACTCTCCGACATCGGCAGGGTCGACGTCGTCGCGCAGGTCGCCGGCGGCGAACGCCTTCTCCACCTCGCCGACGAAGGCCACTGTTGTCTGGGCGAAGATTTGTCGGCCGGCGTCGCTGACCTGGCCGAGCGCCTGGGACAGTTCGTTGCCTACCTGTACCGACTCGTCGTTCTGCATCAACTCGGCGACGGCGAACGTGCCTCGGATGATGTTCTCCAGTGTCGGCCTGGCAGGTGGGTCGATGGCCTGACGGAACGCGGTGCGGATCGTGTTGTGGAATGCCGCGATCACGGCGGCAGCCACCGCGTCCTTGGAGTCGAAGTGATAGTAGAAAGCACCTTTGGTCACACCGGCGCGCTGCTGGATCTCCGCCAAACTTGTGTCGCCGTAACCCTTTTTACTGAACAGGCCGATCGCGGCGTCGACTATCGACTGCCGGGTGGCCTCAGCTCTGGCCTGCGCCATGTCGTCACCCCCTTACCGCTGGGAATCAGCCACAGCCTAGATGAGCTCACCGGGCCGATCGGGTGATCTGGTGATCTGCGTAGTGCTGGGCCATCCGGGCGGCGAGTTGCTGGGCGTAGCGCAGTCACGCTTAGTCTCAATGTGGGGCAACACTAATCCGCCATCACGACATATTGCGAGCTCCTCACCTCGCCGCGAGCGCGCCTGCGCAGCGCGGACCGTCACACTGCTGCTGGTTCCGGGGACGATGACGGAAGTGTTGCGCGCTGTGTCCGGGTTGCCGATGGCTACGAGTGCTCTGCCCTTCCCGCCGAACGCGGTGGGGTCGTAATCCATGAGGTATGTGTGGTTCAGACCGTTGGGGCCGGCGTCGTGGATGAGTCCCTTATTAGTCTGAATTGCGTTGCCATATCTGACGATATCGTTTTGGGTCAGACCGTAGCGTGTCGGATCGGCAGGGGACTGTTGGGCCGACGAACCCACCCTTCCAACTCGGCATGTTCAGCATCAGACAACACGATCGCGGCAGCCTGCGGACCAGGCGCAACTCAGTCCTCCCACTGACACGCGATTAACGACTCAGGACATTAGGTGCTCAAGGCGGGACTTATAGCGATGCCCTCGCTCGCGCCGCGGTTCAGCAGAAGGGGCACCGTCTCGTGGTCGATCATCGCGGCCAGGTGCCGCTCGGCCATGGCAGCCACCCGATCCGCCCGCTGCATCTGCGGTCCCGTCAGCGCCCAGAAGAACCCGTGAATGAGGTTCATCCGGTACTCGTCCCAGACGTCGTCGAGATTGAGGTCGGGTCCCCCGTGCCTGGCGAGAGCTTCGAGGTAATGCGCGAGCAAGGCGCTCTCGCGTTCGCGGCGGTCCTCCACGCTGAGAGCGCCGGAGATGAAGTACGCGACGTCGTCCATCGCCGGCGCGGCGCAGACCGCCTGCCAGTCCAGGAAGGACACTTGGCCGTCCGCCGCCAGGTAGGTGTTGCCGATGTGCGGGTCGTTGTGAGACACGGCAACGTACTGGTCGGACTCCGCGTACCGCCACCACGCGGCGAAGGCCGCCTGCATCCGCGGCCGGTCAAGGAGTTCGTCGGGGACCACTGGTGCGTATTCGCTGGCGAAGTGCTGATCCCAGTACGGAGCGTCGAGCAGAAGGGCGCCGACCTCCCGGACCGGGTTAATCTGGGTCAGCCAGGGGAAACGGCCCGGGTCCGCGCCCCACGTGCCGCCGTGCAGGCCGGCGAGTACATCGAGCCCGCTGGCGACCTGGTCGACGGTCATCGGCTCGGTGCATTCACCGAAACTGAACCCCCCGGCTGCCAGGTCCTCCATGACGACGATGCCCTGCTGACCGGCAGCATCGGCGCCGCTGTACCAAACTCGCGGCAGGGCGATGTCCAGCTGTGGTGCCAGGTGTGCATAAAACTCTGCCTCCCGCCGGTAGGAACTTCCCAGCCCGAACTCTCGCAGCGCCGGGTCGAAGCCACCCTTGACGCAAACGGAGCGTAAAAGGTCATCCGGCGCTCCAGGCGCGAAGTCCAAGGTCATGAGGACCTTCGTTGCAGTGCCCCACACGATGGTGCTGACCGCAGCGGCCGTGACGGTAACGCCGGGTCGGCGGCTCGCCAGCGCCCACGTCAGCCATTCCGGCGTGAGTTCGTCCGGGGTCTCCGGCATTGCGTGGGCAACGTCGAGTGACAGCGATCCGGGCATAAGCACCTCGTGAGTAGTTGGGCCATTAGTCGCTTCGAACGTAGCAATGCTACTTATTAGGCACAAGACCATACTCATTGAGATAGTGTGGCTTTGTGACAATTCACGCCGTACGGCGCAGCTCGGTCCAGGTCCGCGAAGAGATCCTGCGCGCGGCCGAGTCGGTGTTCAGCGAGAAGGGCTACGCCTCCGCGACAAGCCGCGACCTGGCGAAAGCCGCGGGGGTGAGCGAGTCGGTGCTGTACCGCCATTTCGGTTCGAAGTCCGGCCTGTTCGCCGAGGCCATGGTCACGCCGTTCATCCACGTCCTCGACGCGTTCTCCGCGCTGTCGGCGCGGACGATGGCGCAGCCGCTCGACGTGGAGACCCTCATGCGGTTGTTCCTTTCCGAGCTCATCGAACAGCTCTCGGCGCACCGTCAGACCATCCGGATGTTCCTGGCTGCCGAGGATCAACTCGACACGGAAACCCGGGCATCGTTCTACGACCGCTTCCACTCGGTGATGACCCGCCTAAGCGAAGCTACCGGTGAAGAGTCGCACCGACGCCAACGACCGCAAGGGCCTCTTGGTCCAGACATGAACGTGCGAGCAACTATGGGGATGGTGCTTTCCCTTGTCGTTTTTGACGATTGGCTATTGCGGCCAGAACCCCATCGCCCGAGCCGGGAGCAGCTCATCGAGCATCTCGGCACCATGCTGCTGCATGGAACCTGAAGCCTCGTCAATTTTAGAAATCCGATCAAGTCCGTTTCGAGAACGGCAACTTATGAGTGCCGCAAGATTGGGCGATGTCGAGGCGGGCGGAGTACATCTATGCGCTCTATTCCGGGCGGCTGGCTGATCCAGGCGCCCGCAACCCCTACGCCGGCCAGTCACACGCCCTGGCGGCACTCTGGCTGCGTGGGTACATGCGGATGCTGCATTATTCGAACCAGCAGCGGGCGGGTGACGCCGTGAAGGCCAGCGATTGGCTCTCGCTGGCGGCGTTCGTCCTCGCCCTGGCGGCATTCGCCACCAACACGGCGCTGAGTTGGTTGCGGTGGCCGCGCGTCGTGGTGGATATCAGCAGTCGAGTGAACGTCTACATCCCAATGACGCCATTGACGCCAGAGGAAGCAGCCAAGCGGAAGCGGGCGAGGTGGAGCCCGTCTTCTGCGATAGCTACGACACGTTCACGGTCGCAGTGATCAACACTGGCGCTGAAGCTTTCACCATCCGCACAATCGGCCTAATGGTCGCCGACAAGGCGCTCCGATGGACACCCGATACAGGCCCAGCGGGCGTGGTGCTCCTCTATGAGGCACCACTGTCGCTCAAGCAGAAGTTCAGGCGCCTGCTGCGTCGCTTGGCGCGACGCGGCAAACCGAAAATGCTCCCGACCTTCGGTAACCCGTACACGGACTACGAGAAGGAACGCGACTCCAACCACTACGTCCCGGCTGGGCCGGAGCTACCGGCCCGTATCGAGCCAAATGACGTCAAGCTGTGGACCTATCACAATCACCTGCTGCGGACGATTCCACGCGGCGCCAGGGTCGTAGCGTTCGCAGATCGCTACAAGGCGTTCAGGTTGTGGCCTCGTGGCCACCGATCCATCGTGCGCAGGACGGAAAGCGAACGCAGCGTGAGCCGTGAAGGCACCACGTTCAAACCGCCGCCCCAGGGGAACATTCCTCCGCCACAACGGATTCAGCCGCGGCAGTGAACCCCCAAGGAATGCGAAGCGATTAGGTCCATCGGGTCAACTCATAGTTGGGCTCATCGAGCAGGCGGACGTGTTCGCGGCCGGCGATAGCAATGGTGGGCGTCTCCCAGAACGTCGCGGTGGAGTCGTAGACGCCCGGAGGCCAAGATGCTTCGGTGCGCCAGAAGAGTGCGGTCATCCACCAGATGGCGCGCGTGTACCCAGGTTCGCCGTCGGTTTGAAGGCCGCGAGTTGTGATCGCGCAGATCTGATTGTTCATGTCGAAGACGGCGCCGCCGCTCATCCCGCCGAGGGTGCCGCTGTCGAAAGAAATCGCGGGGTAGGGCGCCAGGACGGGGTGTTGCACCGGGTAGCTGAACTCGCCGACGACGCCCTGCGATACGTACATCGCTCCGCCCAACGTGATCGGGTCGTCGGCAGATTTTCCGACGAAGGAGCCTTCGAATCGGTACCCCACCGCTGTCACCGTCTCACCGGGTGCAGGCAGTCGTGTTGTGAGGGGCAGAAACTCTGAATCGACGGTCTGCCGGTACGTCCGATATCAGCTCGAGACATAGAAGCTCGAGGTCGCATTGATCTTCTTTGTCTCGGCTCATCGCATAGCACCGCCAGAGTTCGGCTGCGCCGTTCGCGCGCATCCCGATGCAAGTGAGCGTCGCTTCGCCAGTAACAAGTGCATCGCGGTGATCGTCGAAGACGTGCGCCGCCGACAGGGCGAGTCCGAGTCCGACCATGACCGCCGTTCCCTCGACGACATACGTGTCGCCGTACTGGAAGCAGACAGCGAGCAGTGCGCCGTCGAAGGTTTCCCAGTTGGCAACGCCCTGAGGCATAGCGGTGGCTTGAACGGATCCGTAGTCGAGCGGTTCTACGGTGAGCGTCGTTCCAACGGGCAGACCTCCAAGAGGATTGTCCGACGTGACCGCGCTATGAGTCTTTTTGGGTTCGGGCTGATCCACCACGCGCTGAGGATAGACGTGCCGTGGACCGGGTCGAGTTCGCGTGCGCCCGCGGCGATCGTGGCGCCCGTACGGTCATCACATCACGTCAAGCACCGACGCGGCGCCGTCGAGCGCCTGGGCCAGCCCGTCCGGGTCGGAAGTGAACTCCGATCCCCAGCAGCCGGCGCGTAGCGCTGCTGCGCGAATCCGGAGTGACCCGACGGCGTCGTCGGCTGTGCATGCGAGTTCGGCGATTGTCCCGGCGGCGACTCGGGCGTCCGTGATCGTGGTCAGGCTTGATAGCGCGCTCTCAAGTTGGAGGGCGCCGGCGAAGTGTTGGAGCGCTCCGCGCAACGCGCGGGCGCCGCCGGGGAGAGCTTCCGCTATCAGAACAATGAGGTCGAGCGCGGCGGATTCTGGGTCGGCCGGCGGGGTGTTGATGGTAGTTGTCATGCGCCGAAGCTAACCCCATAGAAATCGAATTGCCAAGGGCTGCAGAAATAGTCATACATATGTCTCTACCAGAGCAAATGTCGGAATTGGGCGTATGTCGGATTCCTCCAATTCGCCACCGCCGGAACGCCGCCGCTTCCGGCTTGTTCGAACGGATCACGACTTCGTACGTGCCGGCCTCGGACACGGCGGTCATCTGTTGAGCGTCGCCCGCGGTGGTAAGGGTGTGCGTTCGACGCAGACCCCCGCCGAGTCACGCCGCGAGCCGGCCGATCGGCTGCCAGGTCGAGCAAGCGGCGCAAGTCGCCGAGCGCGAACCACGGATTCGCAGTCGATCACCACAGGGCGGATTGGGCACGTATTGGGCACAGAAACACGAAAGGCCCAGGTTTGCCGGGCCTGACCTGCTAAAACATAGTGCGCGATACTGGGATTGAACCAGTGACCTCTTCCGTGTCAGGGAAGCGCTCTCCCGCTGAGCTAATCGCGCGGGTAGATCGTTAGATCCTTTGGAGGTGGAGACGGGAATCGAACCCGTGTGCACGGCTTTGCAGGCCGTTGCCTCACCACTCGGCCACTCCACCGTTGGGTCTGATGCCAGTTGCACCTTCGAGCGGATGACGGGATTCGAACCCGCGACCCTCACCTTGGCAAGGTGATGCGCTACCAACTGCGCTACATCCGCATGCTCCGAATGAGATCGTCACTCGGTGCGATGCAGAACAATAGTCGACGCAACCGGAGCCACACAAATCCCTATGGTCACGTCCGGTTATGAGCGCATTCCGAGCCCGTTCACGGTTCGTGCTAGTGTCTGTCCTCGGCGCCATCGCCGCCTCGCGGCGGTCAGCCACTCGGTCTCGTAGCTCAGCGGAAGAGCGTCCGCCTCACACGCGGAAGGTCGCTGGTTCGAACCCAGCCGGGACCACCATCAGGGTTTGTGATCCGGACCCGCCGCTGGGCGGGCTCCACCGTCAGCCCCGCTGCCCAGCTCGTGTACCGGGCGGTCGATGCCGCTGAACTCCCACCCGGTTCTCGCGGCGAACGCATCCCTCTTCGCTCCGCAACACCGTCGCGCAACCGCAGCTGACGGTCAAGTCAATCCTGAGCGAATCATGCAGTGCGGTATAGCCCTAGACTGATAGCGGCGAGCTCTCCGAACGAATCGTGTTGGGCTGTATAACGTTCAACCTATGCTGCACGGCACCCGTCACGCGGGCTGAGTCGACGCCCCCTCGTTGTGTGTGTCCGTCCTTGTCGAATTCGATGGCACCCGAAGCTGATTCACCTGAATCCGGCCACCACGATCGGGGATGAGGATCACATGTTTGACCCGCTGCACCTCGCCGGCGGCGGTGGTGGTGGCCAGCTCGGCACGGCGCAGCACCTCTCGCAGCACCACCCGCATCTCGGCCATCGCGAAGGTCGCACCCAGGCAGCGCCGAGCACCCCCGCCGAACGGCAACCACGTCGTCGGGCTCAGGCTCGCGCCCACCATGCGATCGGGATCGAAGCGCTGCGAATCGGGGTAGATCCCCTCATCAGCGTGCACCAGGCCGATCCCGGGGGCCACCATGGTTCCGGCCGGCAACCGGTAGCCGGCGAGCTCGACCGGCCGGGTCAGGATGCGGCCCACGTCGAACACCACCGGCCGGGTGCGGAAGGTCTCCTTGGCCACCGCGTCGAGGTACTCGTCGCCCCCCGGGTCACCGGCGGCGCTGGCCTCAGCGGCCGCCACCGCCTTCGCCAGCGCCGCGGGATGGCGGGTCAACCGCTCCAGCGCCCAGGACAGCCCCGTCGCGGTGGTGTCGTGCCCAGCCACCAGCAGCGTCATCAGCTGATCACGCAGCTCCGCATCGGACATCGTCCGGCCGTCCTGATCGGCCGCACGCACCAGCATGGCCAGGGCATCGGAGCGCGACGCCAGGTCCGGGTCGGTGCGACGTTCGGCGATCTCGGCGTAGAGCAGCCGATCCGCCTCGTCGATGCGCCGTCGCACGCCACGCCACGGCAGCCGGTTCTGCAGCCGAGGTGAGGCGATGGCCAGCAACTGGAAGGCCGAAAGATTCAGCAACCGCGGCATGACGGCGCGTAACGCGGCCAGGCGGGCCGGATCCGTCGCACCGATCACCGTCCGCAGGATCACTTCCAGGGTGATCTGCGACATCCGCGGGGCCACCGCGAACGGTGTGCGCACCGGCCAGGTCGCGATGTCGGCGGCGGCGATCTCGGCCATGATCGCGGTCTGGCGGGCCACCGCGTCCCGGGTGAACGGCTCGAGCATCAGCTTGCGCCGATCGCGGTGCACGTCGTCGTCGATCACCAGCACCGAGGCAGGGCCGAGCAGGCCGACGAGCATCGAATTTGCTTCTCCGGCATGAAAGGTCGCGGGATCTCCGGCGAACACCTTCTTGATGTCGGCCGGATCGGCCAGGTAGACGATGGTGCCCATCCCGGCGATGCGCACGGTGAACACATTCCCGTATCGGCGGCGGCACGCTGCGGCGAAGCGTGGCCAGTACCGCCACAGCAGGGCGGCTTGAACTGCCGGCGGCAGAGCGGGTCCGGGCGGCAAGGCTGCTCGCGCGGTATCGGTCATCGCCCCAGCATAGGAGCCATCCCGCCCACCTCGCGGGGAATTGGTCTGGCCACTTGACGTCTTTCCGGTGGGCCGTCATCATCGGCCCATGGCGCTTCAACCGGTGCAACGCAGATCAGTTCCGGAAGAAGTCGTGGAACAGATCATCGCTGACGTTCTCAGCGGCGAGATGAAGCCCGGCGACGTGCTGCCCAGCGAGCGCCAGCTCGCCGAACTGCTCGGCGTATCGCGGCCGGCCGTCAGAGAAGCATTACGTGGTGTGTTGGCGGCCGGACTCATCGAGGTGCGGCAGGGGGATGCGACGACGGTGCGGGACTTTCGTCGCCATGCCGGCCTGGACCTGTTGCCCCGGTTGGTGATTCGCGGTGGTGAACTGGATGCCGACGTGGTGCGCAGCATGCTGGAGGCGCGACTGCACATCGGCCCCAAGGTCGCTGCTCTGGCCGCCGAACGTCGGCCGCCCGAGCTCGTCGCCGTGCTGCGAGAGTCGTTGCACGCCTTGGATGGCGAACCGGATCCGGTGCAACGCCAGCGGTTGGCGCTGACGTTCTGGGACCACGTCGTCGACGGTGCGGACTCGATCGTGTTCCGCTTGATGTACAACACGCTGCGCACGACGTACGAACCTGCACTGGCGGCGCTGAGCGCGGTGATGGCCGACGAGGTGGACCGCGCCGAGTGCTACGCGGCGATCGTCGATGCCATCGAGGCCGCCGACCCGGGGTGGGCGACCAAGGCGGCGGGCGATCTGCTGGAACCGGCCACCACAGCCCTGCTGGCGGTGCTCGACCGCCTTGTGAGCTGACGCATGAGCGTCCTGGTGGCCACCTGACGCCGCTGATATTGACGGCGGAATCCGCGCTGCCGCGCGATGTGGGTTAGCCTGGAGGGGTCCCGCGGTCCGTTCGCCGGAGCGTGGACTCGGCGCCGCAAGCAGTGCGGCCCGCAACGTGCACTGAGTTCTTGCCAGGTTCAGACGGAAGCCTTGCAGGCCTTACCTATCTCGAGGCGTGCCAGCCTGGTGCGCTCAAGTGAGGTGTGAATCTTGGACGAACAAGCCATCGCCACCAACAGCGTGACGACCACCACGGCCAACACCGGGTGCCTGATCAGCGAAGAGTGGTTCGGCCGAACAGTAGTGGTCTCGGCTTCGGGCGTCGTCGACATGCTGACGTCGCCGCAACTGGAAGCCAGCATCATGACGTCGCTGGACAAGAATCCGGCAGCCGTCATCGTTGACATGACCGAGGTGGAGTTCCTGGCCTCGGCGGGGATGGGCGTGCTGGTCGCCGTGCGCGAGCACGCCGGCCCGGACGTCGGTTTCGGCGTCGTGGCCAGCGGACCGGCCACCAGCAGGCCGCTCAAGCTGGTGGGATTGGCCGAGATCATCGGCCTGTATTCGACTTTGGACGAGGCGCGCGCGGCAGTGGGTGAGTAATCCCGCTCAGGTGGGTATACGACATTTGCCATGACGACACCGAGTTATCCAGTCCCAGACGATGGCGACAGGTTCGCAGACAGCGGCGTCCATGCCGATGCCCGCAGTGCCGCCCGCGCGCGCGAGGCTTTCGCCCGCTGGTTGCGTGCGCACACCGGGCTCGATGACATCCGGTTCAGCGACGTCCTGCTCGCCGTCAACGAAGCGCTGGCCAACGCCGCGGAATTCGCCTATGTGCAACACGGCGTTTCCGGCGTGATCGACGTGGAAGCCGTGCGCAATCGCACGGCTCACACGTTGACGGTCACGATTGCCGACCAGGGCCGCTGGCGTGAGCCAGACCCCGCCAAACAGGGCCGCACCCGCGGGCGCGGCATTCCGCTGATGAGAGCACTGGCCGACGAGGTCACCATCGACACCTCGGCCCTGGGCACCACCGTGTGCCTGCGGTTCGACAACGTCCCCGCTCGGCAGCCCGCCGACGCCAACGTCTGAGCGTTACGCCGGCTCGTACCGCAGCATCGTCACCCCGTCGTCGGGGTAGTCGCAGAACACCGGCTTCACCCGCATTCCCACCGACAACTGTGCCGGATCGGCGTTGACGATCTCGGTCGAGAAGTGCGGGCCTTCATCCCATTTCACGACAGCCAGGATCTGCGGTACCTCCTCGGCGAAATGTGGCGCCACCGGGCGATAGGCCACCGTGAAGGTGTAGAGCGATCCGGCTCCGCTGATGTTCCGCCATTCCAGGTCGTCGGCCAGCGTCCCCGGGGCCAGCACCCTGGGGTAGAACACGTAACTGTCGGCCGACGGGGAGTACTGGATACGAATCGTGTGCTGCGCCAGCGCATCCCAGAAGGGTTGCGCGGTTGGGGTCGGGATCGGCATCGGCTTGGCGAACGTGGCCATATCAGTCGCCTTCCAGCACGAGGGTCGTTTGTTCGGACAGGATGCCGCCGTTGCCGGAGACGAAGGCCCGGTTGCAGTCAGCCACCTGGGTGGCGCCGGAGCGGCCCATGATCTGGCGGGCGGCGTCACAGACGTGGTGCATGCCGCCGGCGGTGCCGGCCTGGCCGTAGCCGAGTTGGCCGCCTGCGGTGTTCATCGGGAAGTCACCGCGGAACGTCAGGTCGTGCTGAGCGACAAATTGCAGGCCCTTGCCCTTGTCGCAGAAGCCGGCGTCCTCCAGGCTGAGCAGGGCGGTGATCGTGTAGCAGTCGTAGATCGACACCACGTCCATGTCAGCAGGCGCCAGCCCGGCCATCGAGAACGCCGATGCGGCGGCCTTGATCATCGGGGTCTGCAACAACTCACGGGCATAGGTCGGGGTCTTGTAGGGCACCCGTTCACCGAAACCCTTGACCCACACCGGCCGGTTGCGTGAGCGCCGGGCTAGGTCGGTGTTGGTCACCACCACCGCAGCCCCGCCCATCACCGGCATGACGATCTCGAGCATGTGCAACGGTGCGGCGATCACCGGGCTGTTCACCACGTCGTCGATGGTGATCGGGGTGTCGTGGAAGATCGCGCCGGGGGTGTGGTTGGCGTTGACCCGCTGGTCCACACTGATCTTGGCCATCGCGCGTTCGTCGTAGCCGTAGGTGGCGGCGTACAGCGTGGCGACCTGACCGTAGGGGCCGTTCTGGCCGAGGTTGCCGTAGGGGATCTCGAACTCGGCCTGCGGCGAGCCGTACCGGTTGCTCGAGGCACCGAAGTACAGCATGTCGCCGAAGTCGGGGGGTCGCTTCTCCGACGCCGGCGACATCGGCGTGCCGGGGATCACGCACAACACGGCGTTGCACAGTCCGAGCTCGATAGCGGCCGCGGCGCGCCATACCATCGCCGCGGCGCTGGCGCCGCCGAGGTCGACCATCTCAGCGAAATTAGCTGTGATACCGAGGTATTCGATGACGGTCGAGGGAGCGAAGATCTGCGACTCCTGCAGGTACGTGGTGCAGATGCCGTCGACGTCGGTGGCCGAAAGGCCGGCGTCCGCCAGGGCTGCGGCGGCCAGCAGGGCCCAGTGCTCGAGGCTGAACAGCAGTGGTCCGGTCGGGCGTTTCGTCGAGGGCATCTCGGTATACCCGACGATCGCGGCATCCCCTCGAAGACCCATGGCTGCCCTTCCGTCATTGCCCAAGAACATTGAGCATGTAATCATATTGACCGCTCTATGAAAATCGTCGTCCCGGAAAGGGTCCGCATTGTGAGCGATGTCTCACCACTGACCGGCAAGATCGCCGTTGTCACCGGAACATCCCGAGGCGTCGGTCTCGGGATCGCCCATGAACTGCTGCGTGCAGGAGCCACCGTCGTCGGCTGCTCGCGAAGGCCGCTGCAGACGTTGCCCGGGGCGGCCGACAACCCGGACTGGCTGGCGCGCTCGTCTCAACGAGTCTGCGACCAAGGCGATTTCGGTGCCATCGACGCCTTCATCGCCGGGGTGGTGGCCGACCACGGCCGCATCGACATCCTGGTCAACAACGCCGGCGGCACGGTGCCCACACCGCACGTCGAGGACGTCCCCGACCTCGTCGCGCGTATCCAGGGTGCACCGGCGGCAGCCGACGACTTCGAGCGAACCGTCCTGTTCCACCAGTTCGCCATCCAGATGAACCTGATCAGCCCGCTGTGGTTCGCCATTCGGGCCTACCGTCAGATGCGCGATCAGGACGGCGCCGGCTCCATCGTGAACATCTCCAGCGGGGCCGGGCATCCGGCCGGTTCGCCCACCCTGGTGTCCTACGGAGCGGCGAAATCCGGACTCAACCACATGACACGGTCGCTCGCGCAGGAGTGGGGGCCCAAGGTCCGGGTGAACTGTCTGGCGCTCGGCCCGACCATGACCGACAACTTCCAGTCCTTCGTGCTGCCCAAGGACGACCCGACAGGGGAGAAGTATTTCCGCGACGTTCCGCTGCACCGGGCCGGTGAGCCTGCCGAGGTCGGGCGCGCCGTGGTGTTCCTCTGCAGCGGCACAGCCGATTTCATCAACGGAACGACCATCGAGATGGACGGCGGGATGTTGCCCGGCGTCCTCTACGAGGCGGGCCTCAAGACGATCACGGACCTGCTATGAAAAACGTCATCCAGTTCTCCACCGGCAACGTCGGCATCCACGCCCTGAAGATGATCATCGAGCGGCCCGACCTGAGGCTGGTGGGACTGCATGCCCACGGCGCGGACAAGATCGGTCGGGACGCCGCCGAACTGTGCGGGCTGCCCGAACCGACCGGTATCGTGGCCACCGACGACATCGATGCGTTGTTGGCGCTCGACGCCGACTGTGTGGTGTACACCTCGCAGGCCGAGATGCGGCCGCAGGAGGCCATCGAGGAGATCTCCCGCTTCCTGCGATCCGGCACCAATGTGGTTGGGACATCGATGGTCTGGCTCGTCGCCCCCTACCAGGCCGACGAATGGATGCGCGCTCCGCTGGCCAGGGCCTGCGAGGCTGGTGGCACCTCGCTCTACATCAACGGGGTGGACCCGGGGTTCTCCGGGGACAGCCTGGTCTACACCGCGTTGACCCTGGCCGGTCGCGCCACCTCCGTCACCGTCTCGGAGATCTGCGACTACGGAACCTATGATGACGCCGAATTCACCGGTGTGAGCTTCGGTTTCGGAACGACGCCCGATCACACCCCGATCATGTTCGCCCCGGGCGTGCTCTCCTCGTTGTGGGGTGGTCAGGTCCGGTCATTGGCCCAGGTGCTCGACATCACCCTCGACGAGGTGCGCGAGCGACACGAAAGCTGGGTGACCCCCGAGCAGATCGAGTGCACGATGATGACCGTCCCGCCGGGCCACGTTGCGGCGGTGCGCTTTGCCGTCGAAGGGATGCGCGACGGACAGCCCGTCATCACCATGGAGCATGTCAACCGGCTCACGTCCGCCGCAGCTCCGGACTGGCCGTGCCCACCGGACGGCCGGCCCGGGGTGCACCGGGTGGTGGTCCGAGGCGATCCGGGTGTGGAGATCAACACCCACCTCGGTCTCGACGGCGTCGACCACAACCAGGGCGGTGTGGTGTCCACGGCGGCGCGGGCGGTCAACGCTGTTCACGACGTCTGCGCTGCGCCGCCGGGTCTGCTCGCGGTCAAGGATCTACCTGCCGCCCACGCCGACAACGTGATGTGGTGATGTTCGGTGGCGCCTAAGGTCGAGCCGCGTCGCCCGCCGGGCGGCAGCCAGGTTCGTGCCGACCGCACCCGCGACCGGGTCCTCGACGAGACGGTGCGGTGCGTGGTCGGGGAGGGGTTCGCAGCGGCCAGCGCCAAACACATCGCCGAGCGGGCCGGCGTGACGTGGGGCGTGGTGCAGTACCACTTCGGTGATCGCGATGGTCTGCTGATGGCCGTGGTAGATCGCGGATTCGGCGAACTGCTGGCGTCTCTGCGCGCCCTGCCGCCGCCGTCAGCCGCGCTGAGCCGCCGCGAACGAGTCCAGTTGCTGGTCGACGAGGCCTGGCGCGTCTTCTCCAGCGAGAATTCGCGCGCTTCGCTGGAGATCCTTATCGGTACCCGCGCTATGCGCGACAAGCGGGGCACCCGGCATCTGGTCGAATTGCACAGCGCGATAACCGATCTGAGTCACGAGATTGCCGACGGTCTCGAAAATCCGCATGCCGCGGCGATCGGCGATCTGATCTGGGCCACCATGCGAGGTTTGGTGATCTCCCGCCTCGTCGTGGCAGCTCAGGTGGACGCGACCCGGGAACTGGCAGCGCTGGTGGAGGTGGTCACCTCCTACCTCGACCAGCACACCGACGCGATCAGTGTCCCGGACTGGCCGGTGCCTCCGTCGTAGTCGTCGCGGTCGACACCACCGCAACCGCCGACGGGCTGGGGGTCGGGAAGACCACATACGGTCCGTTGCCGGCCACCACATTGCCCCTCGGTGGTGCAGCACTGTCCACCACGGACACCACACCCATCAAAGCGATTGCAGCACCGCCGATTACCACACCGGTCATCCGTGTTGCCTTCATGCGCAGCCCCTTTTCCTAGCTGATCGTCATGGTCTGATTCGAGGGTAGATCCGTGATTGACGAGGTAGTCCGGTCGGCAGAGCGTTTGACGCACCTGCACAGCTCTCAGCCATCTGACAGCTGCTCTCACCGGCGGGAAAGCTCTCTCTCCCAGCAATTTCCGAGCCAACCGAACCCTGTGCGGCAGCGGTTTTACAGCAACAGCACTGAGACGTGACAGCAACGTGTGGCGCCTTTGCGGGCGTCTTTCAGTGCGAGTCGGACTGCGCGGCATCAATGAGGCGTGCGGCTACGTCGGCCAGCGCCGTATTGGTGTCGTGGGACAGCGTGCGCAGCATGTCGAAGGCCTGGCCGGCGTCGAGGTGGTAGCGCTCCATGATCATTCCCTTGGCCTGGCCGATGACGTCGCGGCTGGCCAGCGCCTCCTGGAACTGTGCTTCGCGGCGCGCGGCGTCCCACACCAGCGCGGTATGGGCGGCGAACAGCGAGCCCAGCTTGCGCGTGTGGCCGTCGAAGGCACCCGGTCGGTCGGCGAACACGTTGAGTGAACCCATCGACCTGTCGCTGACGAACAGCTGAAAGCCCATGATGCTGCGCACCGGGGTGTTCGCGAGCGCCTCGGCCCGGAACCGCGGCCAGCGGGTGTCGGCGTCGAGATCCTCGACATGCACGGTCTTGTTGTGCCACGCCGAGGACAGGCATGGCCCTTCGGATAGCCGGCGCTGGATTTCGTCGAGCACGACCGCACACGGATGGGTGGCCGCGGGTGTGTCGACGGCCGAGCCGCCGGAGGTCACGGTGACATTGGCGTAGTCCACCCCGGGCAGCTCGGCGGCGGCGTGCTCGGCGAGTTCGGCCACCACACCACCGTGGCGGTTCCGCCGCTGATACAGCGTTCGGGCGATTTCGGCGATGCGCGCGGGTACATCCATCGGGTCTGGGTGATCATCAACCGACATGGCTGTGCCATACCCGCCGCGATGGGCGGTTCAACACCGGCGTGAGTGGAGATTTTCGATGACTGATCGCACCAGGCCCCGGCGCGGCCCCATCACCCGCAATGCCCTGGGGCCGACGTCGGCGGAGGCATTCGTCATCGTCGCCATCGCCACGATCTTGCTGACCAGGCTCTACCTGCAGCTCACCGGGTATCCCCAGATCGGTGGCGGGGACCTGCACATCGCGCATGCGTTGTGGGGTGGGGCGCTGATGATGCTGGCCCTGTTGACCGGGTGGCTAGCACTGGGGTCCGGCGTGCGCATCCTGACCGTGGTGATGGGTGGAATCGGGTTCGGGTTGTTCCTCGACGAGGTGGGCAAGTTCGTCACCAAGGACAACGATTACTTCTACGGACCGTCCGCCGAGATCATGTACGTCCTGGTCTGCCTGATCCTGGTGGGGGCGCGTCTGGTGCGGGTGGTCCGCCCGCTCAGCGCCCACGAATGTCTGGCCTCGGCCACGGCCATCGCCGCTGACGGGGTGGCCCGCGGCCTGGCCGATCACCGCCGCGAGATCGCGCTGGGCCTGCTCGACCAGGCTCGCGCCGGGGGAGCGGCAGAAGCGGACGTCGAACACGTGCGGGCGCTGCTGCTCTCCGCGGGACGGGCCAGTGACCGGCTCTACCGGTTGCAGCAGTGGGCGCCGCGCTTGATCCCCACCGTGTTTCGCAACCCCAAGTGGGTGCCGTGGGTGGGCTGGCTGTTGGTGGCCGGTGCGCTGTTCGGTCTGTTCTTCCACACCCTGGGCATCGCACTGGGCGACAACTTCTACGAAGAGAAGCACGTCAAGATTCATCTGGCCGGCAAGAGTCCGGCGACGATCATCCTGCTGATCACCGCGGCGCTCACCCTGGCGATGGCGCTGCCGGCGATGATCGCTCTGCGCCGCACCACCAAGGTGTGGCCGTTGCGCCTGCTGCGCAGCGCGGCGCTGGTGTTCACCTTCCTGACCGCTCTGGTGGACTTCGCCACCGAAGGTTTCGCGGCGCTGATCACGCTGTCGATCGGCCTGTTCGGATTGGCGATCCTGTCCTATCAGCTCGACGTGGCCACTCGGGATGAGGCGCGTTGAGCGTGCATCCCGGGCGAAAAAATCAGTGAGATCCCGCCGTGGGTGCACACTCGACGTTCCGCGCTCTCACAGCACGGACAGATACCGCCGGGTGATCACCCGCTGCACTACCGAGGCAACCGGCGCCCCGACCTGGCTCCACCACGTCGCCGGTCGCGAGAACGCCACCACCTCGGCGTGCACCGAATCGTCGGCCGGTTCGTAGCGAACCCCGAACATCTCCTCGCCGGCGACCGCATGGCCGGGCAGGCTGCCATAGGCGAAACCCCGGCGGTTCTTGTCGTCGACGACGTAGACCACCCGACAGGGGGCGACGAACGGCCCCAGCTTGCCCAGCACGTCGGTGCCGACCTCGGCCACCTCAGTGGTCGCGGTCACCCGCAGGCCGGCGCCGCGCAGCATCCCGTACCGCAGCACTGTCGCGGCGGCCTGCTCGAACCGGTCACGGCCGCGACCGATTGGTGCAGACAACCGGACATGGTGATAACCCGCGGGAAGCTGGCCGAAGGTGGCACCCACTTGGGTGTAGGTCAACGGCTGTCCGGCCAGGTCGCTGAGCTTCACCCGATCCACCATGCCACCGACGCACGTACCGTCGTCAGCAGGGCCGTCCAGCCGGGGCGGCTTACGGTAACCAGGTGGCAGACGACATGACCGTGATGGGCGCGACCCACCCAGGCGGCGGGTTCAACCCGCCCGTACCGACCGCCAAAGGCGGGCCGGACTACGGCAGATTCATCGACGCAGTCCGCGATCTTCAGGATCTGGCCCGCGGCGCGGACGCACCCGATGATGTCGTCAGCCGGGCCGCCGCGCTGATCGAAGAGGCCTGCGGGCTGCTGGGCCCCTACGAGGCCGACGAATGGAGCACACCATCGGGCCGTCGTACCGACCTGCCGATGCGTGGCAACATCCTGAGCATTCCCAATCACGTGGACCCCTGCGAAGACGGCCGCTTGCGCGGCTGGGCCCGCTTCCGGCGGTTCCATCTCGGTCGCAACGGCGCCGTGCACGGCGGCATCATCGCCCACCTCTTCGACAGTGTGCTCGGCAAGACGTCATTCCTGCTCACCGGCGGGCCGTACCAGCGCACCGCCTATCTGCATGTCAACTACCGCCAGATCGTGCCCATCGAGAAGGACTTGCAGGTCGAAGCCGGTGTGCTGCGCACCGAAGGCCGCAAGATCTTCGTCGACGTGCGGCTGTCCGACGGTGACACCGTCCTCGCCGAAGGAGAAGGCCTGTTCGTGCTGCTCAAACCGGGACAACCGTGAAGCGATCGGTCAAGCGGTTCACGCAGGCGTGGGCACACCGACGCGACCGGCTCCGAGACCGTCCGGTGGCCGACTTCGTTTACCGGGTGGCCGTCGGGGTGGTCGGGGTGGCCGTCCTGCTGGTCGGGATCGTGGCGATCCCGTACCCCGGGCCGGGCTGGGCCATCCTGTTCGTCGGCCTGGCGATCCTGGCCACCGAGTTCTATTGGGCGCACCGCACCCTGACGTTCACCCGGGGCCGCTACAACACCGCTATGGCCTGGTTCAAACGGCAGGGATGGTGGGTGCAGGCCCTCGGGGCGGTCTTCACCGCCGCGATCGTGGTCGCCACGCTGTGGCTGTTCGGCGCGGTGGGGTGGACGGCAGGGCTGTTCGGACTGGAGCACCCAGCCCTGGACAGTCCTATCGGCCTCGGAGCGTGACCGCCGCACCGATAGCATGGTCGCGACCGACCGCGAGGCCTCGCGGTGGTCCTCCCTGTCCCCATTGACCGAAAGAGCACCGTGATGAGCGCCCCCGCGACGACCGCCCCAGCAGCCCCGATCCGGGTTCCTGCCGGGACTACCGCGGGTGCGGCTGTCCGCGATGCCGGCCTGCCCAGCCGCGGCGAGGCCGACGCCATCGTGGTGGTGCGCGACGCCGACGGGAAGCTCCGCGATCTGAGCTGGGCGCCGGACGCCGACGCCGAGGTGGTCCCGGTCGCCGCGAACACCGACGACGGCCGCAGCGTCATCCGGCACTCCGCCGCCCACGTCCTGGCGCAGGCGGTCCAGGAACTCTTCCCGCAAGCCAAACTGGGCATCGGCCCGCCCATCACCGACGGCTTCTACTACGACTTCGACGTTCCGGAGGCATTCACCCCGGAGGATCTCGAGAAGCTCGAAAAGCGGATGCGCGCCATCGTCAAGGAAGGCCAGCTGTTCGCCCGCCGGGTCTACGAATCCAAGGACGAGGCCAGGCGCGAACTCGCCGCCGAGCCCTACAAACTCGAACTGGTCGACGACAAATCCGGTGACGCCGACATCATGGAAGTCGGCGGCGACGAGCTGACGGCCTACGACAACCTCAATCCCCGCACCCGCGAACGGGTCTGGGGCGATCTGTGCCGCGGGCCGCACATCCCCACCACCAGGTACATCCCCGCGTTCAAGCTCACCCGCAGCTCGGCGGCGTACTGGCGCGGCGACCAGAACAACGCCAGCCTGCAGCGCATCTACGGGACGGCCTGGGAGTCCCAGGAGGCTCTGGACGCCTACCTGGAGCTGCTGGAAGAGGCTCAGCGTCGAGACCACCGCAAGCTCGGCGTGGAACTGGACCTGTTCAGCTTCCCCGACGAACTCGGTTCGGGCCTGCCGGTGTTCCACCCGAAGGGCGGCATTGTGCGCCGCGAGCTGGAGGAGTACTCCCGGCGCAAGCACATCGAGGCCGGTTACGAGTTCGTCAACACCCCGCACATCACCAAGGAACAGCTCTACATCACCTCGGGGCACCTGGAGTGGTACGCCGACGGCATGTTCCCCCCGATGCACATCGACGCGGAGTTCGACGAGAACGGTGCGCTGCGCAAGCCCGGGCAGGACTACTACCTCAAGCCGATGAACTGCCCGATGCACCACCTGATCTTCCGGTCGCGTGGGCGTTCCTACCGGGAGCTTCCGTTGCGGCTCTTCGAGTTCGGCACGGTCTACCGGTACGAGAAGTCCGGTGTGATCCACGGTCTGACCCGGGTGCGCGGGATGACACAGGACGACTCGCACATCTACTGCACGCGCGAGCAGATGCGCGACGAGCTGTCCTCGCTGCTGCGGTTCGTGCTCGACCTGCTGGCCGACTACGGCCTTTCCGACTTCTATCTCGAACTCTCGACCAAGGACCCCAACAAGTACGTGGGCTCCGACGAGGTGTGGGAGGAAGCCACCGACACGCTGCGCGAGGTCGCCGAAGCCTCTGGGCTGGAACTGGTTCCGGATCCGGGCGGCGCGGCCTTCTATGGCCCGAAGATCTCGGTGCAGGTGCGTGACGCGCTCGGGCGCAGCTGGCAGATGTCGACGATCCAGCTGGATTTCAACATGCCCGAACGATTCGAGCTGGAGTACACCGCCCAGGATGGGTCGCGTCGGCGCCCCGTTTTGATCCACCGCGCGCTGTTCGGATCCATCGAGCGATTTTTCGGCATCCTCACCGAGCACTACGCGGGCGCCTTCCCGGCCTGGCTGGCTCCGCTTCAGGTGATGGGTATTCCCGTCTCCGATGATCACGTGCCCTATCTCCAGGACCTCGCCGCCGAACTGCGTTCGCACGGTGTGCGGGTCGACGTCGACTCCAGTGACGACCGGATGGCCAAGAAGATCGTCAACCACACCAACCAGCGGGTGCCGTTCATGCTGCTGGCCGGTGATCGTGACGTGGAGGCGGGCGCGGTGAGTTTCCGGTTCGGTGACCGCACCCAGATCAACGGGGTGCCGCGGGCGCAGGCGGTGGCCGCCATTGTGAAGTGGATCGCCGAACGGGAAAATGCCGTTCCCACAGCCGAATTGGTGAAGGTCGACGGTGACTGACGACCGCGAGGCCATCACCGATCGGGGGGTGGGGGAGCCGGACCGCCTGCAGCGGTTGTGGACCCCGCATCGGATGAGTTACATCGTCGAGGTCCCCGCCCAGAAGACGTCCGCGGAGCCCGCGCAGCCGTTCACCCACATCCCGACGCTGTCCGACGAGGACGGCCTGGTGGTGGCGCGCGGTGAACAGGTCTACGCGGTGCTCAACCTCTACCCGTACAACCCGGGGCATCTCATGGTGGTGCCCTACCGGCGGATCTCGGAACTGGAAGACCTCACCGCCGAGGAGAGCGCCGAGCTGATGGCGTTCACCCAGAAGGCAATTCGCGTCATCAAGGCCGTCTCCAGCCCGGACGGCTTCAACGTCGGCCTCAACCTCGGCAAGTCGGCAGGCGGCTCGTTGGCCGAACACCTGCACATGCATGTGGTCCCGCGCTGGTCGGGCGACGCCAACTTCATCACGATCGTGGGTGAGACCAAAGTCATCCCGCAGCTGCTGCGCGACACCCGGGCATTGCTCGCCACCGAGTGGACCAACCAGCCGTGAGCGATTTCTATTTGATGACTCGCGCGGCGTACACCAAGATCAGTACGCCGGTGGCCAAGGCGGCGCTCACGATCGGGCTCACCCCCGACATCGTCACCATCATCGGGACCGCCGGCTCGGTGCTGGCGGCGCTGATCCTGTTCCCGATCGGGGTGCTGTGGTGGGGCGCGGTGGCCGTGTTCTTCTTCGTGCTCGCCGACATGCTCGACGGGGCGATGGCCCGCCAACGTGGCGGTGGCACCCGGTTCGGAGCGGTGCTCGACGCTACCTGCGACCGGATCAGCGACGGCGCGGTGTTCTGCGGCCTGCTGTGGTGGGCGGCGTTCGGTCTGCACAGTTCGTCTCTGGTGGTCGCGACGCTGATCTGCCTGGTCACCTCGCAGGTGATCTCCTATATCAAGGCCCGCGCCGAGGCCAGCGGCCTCGACGGTGGCGGTGGCCTGATCGAACGGCCCGAACGCCTGGTGATCGTGCTGGCCGGTGCTGGCCTGTCGGACTTGCCGTTCTTCCCGATGCCGATCCTGCTGCACATCGCCATGTGGCTGCTGGCGGTGGCCAGCCTGGTCACCGTCGGTCAGCGGGTTCATTCGGTGCGTAGTTCGCCCGGGGCGATGGACAAGATCGAGCCCGCTGCCGAGACGGGGAGTGCCGAGCAGTGATCGCACGACCCACCGCCCTGCTCAGGGCGCCGCTCAACCGGCTGCCGTCCGGCGACAACCTCGCGGACTGGGGATACGCCGCAGGCTGGCGGGTGGTGCGCACCATGCCGGAATTCCTCGCCCGCAATGCTTTTGACGCCGGCGCCCGCTACGCCGCCCTGGGCGGTGGGCCCGAGCAGTTGCGCAAGAACCTGGCTCGGGTCATCGGGACCACGCCTGCCGACGTGCCGGACTCGCTGATCCGCGCTTCGCTGGCCTCGTATGCCCGGTATTGGCGGGAGGCGTTCCGGCTGCCGACGATGGATCTGGAAGCGCTGGCGCTGCGGCTCGACGAGCTGGTGATCGGTGCCGAGCATGTCGACGCCGGCTATGCGGCGGGCCGGGGCGTCATCCTGGCCCTGCCGCACAGCGGCAACTGGGATATGGCCGGGGTCTGGCTGGTACACCACAGCGGAACGTTCACCACCGTGGCCGAGCGGCTCAAGCCGGAGTCTCTCTACCGCCGCTTCCTGGACTACCGGGAGAGTCTGGGTTTCGAGGTGCTGCCGCTCACCGGCGGCGAGCGCCCGCCGATGGAGGTCCTGGCCGAACGGCTGGAAGCCAACCGCGCGGTGTGCCTGATGGCCGAGCGTGATCTCACCCGGTCCGGTGTTCAGGTGGATCTCCTGGGCGAGCCGACTCGGATGCCGGGCGGTCCCGCCAAGCTCGCCGTCCAAACCGGTGCCGTGCTGCTCCCCGCGCACGTCTACTACCAGGGCCCGGACTGTGTCGTCCAGATCGGGCCGGCCCTGGACTGCTCGAGCGGGGACGTCGGCGTCATCACCCAGCTGCTTGCCGACGAGTTCGGCAAGAACATCGCCGCCCACCCCGAGGACTGGCACATGCTGCAGCCGCAGTGGCTGGCCGATCTGTCGGCGCAGCGGCGGGCCCGAATACAGGGAGACGGGCCGAGCTGATGCGCATCGGCATGGTCTGCCCGTACTCGTTCGACGTTCCCGGCGGGGTGCAGTCGCACGTGTTGCAGCTTGCCGAGGTGATGCGCGAGCGCGGGCACGACGTCAGCGTGCTGGCGCCGGCGTCGGCTGACGTCGACCTGCCCGACTACGTGGTTTCCGGTGGCAAGGCCGTCCCGATCCCGTACAACGGCTCGGTGGCCCGGCTACGGTTTGGACCGGCTACCCACCGCAAGGTCAAGAAGTGGCTGGCCCAGGGTGAGTTCGATGTGTTGCACCTGCATGAGCCCAACGCGCCCAGCCTGTCGATGCTGGCCCTGCAGGCCGCCGAAGGCCCGATCGTCGCGACCTTTCACACCTCCACGACAAAGTCGTTGACGCTCAGCGTCTTTCAGGGAATTCTGCGGCCTTCGCACGAGAAGATCGTCGGCCGTATCGCGGTGTCGGACTTGGCCCGGCGCTGGCAAATGGAGGCGCTCGGCTCCGATGCCGTCGAGATTCCCAACGGCGTGGACGTGGCGTCGTTCGCGGACGCGCCATTGCTCGAGGGCTATCCCAGGGCCGGCAAGACGGTGTTGTTCCTCGGCCGCTACGACGAGCCGCGCAAGGGCATGGCGGTGCTCCTGGGCGCATTGCCGGCCCTGGTCGATCGCTTCGAGGACCTCGAGGTGCTCATCGTCGGCCGCGGCGACGAGGACGAGCTTCGGGACAAGGCCGGCGATCTGGCCGGACATCTGCGCTTCCTCGGCCTGGTCGACGACACGACCAAGGCTTCGGCGATGCGCAGCGCCGACGTCTACTGCGCCCCGAACACGGGCGGGGAGAGCTTCGGCATCGTTCTGGTCGAGGCGATGGCTGCGGGTACGGCGGTGGTGGCCAGCGACCTCGACGCCTTCCGTCGGGTCCTGGTCGACGGCGAGGCGGGCCGGCTGGCCGCCGTCGAGGATTGCGACGCGCTGGCCGAGGGACTGATCGCCGTCCTCGAGGACGACGCGCTGCAGGCCGGTTACGTCGAGGCGGCCAAGGTGGCGGTGCGGCGCTACGACTGGTCGGTGGTGGCCGATCAGATCATGCGGGTCTACGAGACGGTGGCGGGGGCGGGCATCAAAGTGCAGGTGGCTAGCTGATGGCGGGCTGGGGCGGAGCGACTCGGGGGATCGACTAATGGCGGGGCCGCTGTATTGGTCGCTGACTGCGGTTCTGGTACTGGTCCTGGTGCTCAGTGCCGCATGGGCCTACCAGACGGCCAATCGGTTGGACCGGCTGCACGTCCGCTACGACCTGTCCTGGCAGGCTCTCGACGCAGCCCTGGGGCGACGTGCGGTGGTGGCGCGCGCTATTGCCGCCGATGCCTACCGCGGTCGCCCTGAAGGTAGGCGACTGGCGGCACTGGCCGATGCGGCCGAACGCACACCGCGGACATCCCGCGAAGCCGCCGAGAACGAGCTGTCCACCGCGCTGGCGATGGTCGACCCGTCGGCCATTCCGGTGGCCCTCGTCGCCGAGCTGGCCGACGCAGAAGCCCGGGTACTGCTGGCCAGACGATTCCACAACGACGCGGTTCGGGACACCCTGGCGCTGCGGGAGCGACGTCCGGTGCGATGGCTGCGCCTGGGTGGGACCGCTGCGCTGCCGAGCTATTTCGAGATCGCTGAGCGGGCGGGTCAGAGCGCCCCCGCGGCCGCTGACAGCAGTTCGGTGGACCAGCGCACCTCCGCTCGGGTGGTGCTGCTCGACGACGAGGGTGCGGTGCTGTTGTTCTGCGGCTCGGACCCGGCCATCACCGACGGCACCGCGCCGCGATGGTGGTTCACCGTCGGCGGTGAGGCGAACCAGGGGGAGCGGCTGGTCGATGCTGCCGTCCGCGAGATCGCCGAGGAGACCGGGTTGCGTGTCGACCCGGCGGCGATGGTGGGCCCGGTCTGGCGGCGCGACACCGTCATCGATTTCAACAACACCGTCGTCGCGAGCCAGGAGTTCTACTTCGTGCACCGCACCCGCCGGTTCGAACCGGTCGTCACCGGCCGCACCGAACTGGAACTGCGCTACATCCACGGCCACCGGTGGTGCGATACCGCCACGATCGAAGAGCTGGCCGCCGGCGGTGAAACCGTATACCCGCTACAGCTCGGTGAACTGCTCGCCGAGGCCAACGCGATGGCCGACGCCGGGGCCGGGCACCGCGAGCTGCAACCGATCCGCTGAACCGCCCTCGACGGCGACGACCTGCCCGGTTGCGGTAACCTCACGCCCATCGCGGGTGCGCTCCGGACGTTCGGAGAACAGAGCGGCCCGCGTCGATACAGGTCCGCTGAACGGCGGAATTATTCAGTTTGGGTTGGCCCATTACACTGGATCCGTATCAATAGAAGGGACTGACAGTGGAAACCGCAGCTGGACGCAACGGCTCGGGTAGCCACGCGCAGACCGGTACGGCCCGGGTGAAGCGCGGGATGGCCGAGATGCTCAAGGGCGGCGTCATCATGGACGTCGTCACCCCCGAACAGGCGCGTATCGCTGAAGGCGCCGGCGCGGTCGCGGTGATGGCACTCGAGCGCGTCCCCGCCGACATCCGCGCCCAGGGCGGCGTGTCCCGGATGAGCGACCCGGACATGATCGACGGCATCATCTCCGCGGTCACCATCCCGGTGATGGCCAAGGCCCGGATCGGGCATTTCGTGGAGGCGCAGATCCTGCAGAGCCTCGGCGTCGACTACATCGACGAGTCCGAGGTGCTGACCCCGGCCGACTACACCAACCACATCGACAAGTGGAAGTTCACCGTGCCGTTCGTGTGCGGTGCGACCAATCTGGGCGAGGCGCTGCGCCGCATCACCGAAGGCGCGGCGATGATCCGCTCCAAGGGCGAGGCTGGCACCGGCGACGTATCCAACGCCACCACCCACATGCGCAAGATCGGCGGCGAGATCCGCCGGCTCACCTCGCTGTCCGAGGACGAGCTCTACGTCGCTGCCAAGGAGCTGCAGGCCCCCTATGACCTCGTCGTCGAGGTGGCTCGGGCCGGCAAGCTGCCGGTGACCCTCTTCACCGCGGGCGGTATCGCCACTCCGGCCGACGCGGCAATGATGATGCAGCTCGGCGCCGAGGGTGTCTTCGTCGGCTCCGGCATCTTCAAGTCCGGCAACCCGGCTGAGCGTGCGGCTGCCATCGTGAAGGCGACCACGTTCTACGACGACCCCGACGTACTGGCGAAGGTATCGCGTGGTCTGGGTGAGGCCATGGTGGGCATCAACGTGGAGGACATCGCTCAGCCGCACCGGCTCGCCGAACGCGGCTGGTAGACCGGGTGGCAATCGAGGAGATCCTGGATCTCGAACAGCTCGAGATCAACATCTACCGAGGTGGGGTGTTCAGCCCCGAATCCGGTTTCCTGCAGCGCACTTTCGGTGGACACGTGGCCGGGCAGTCACTGGTGTCGGCGGTCCGCACCGTCGAGCCGAAGTTCCAGGTGCATTCGCTACACGGATACTTCCTGCGGCCCGGTGATGCCACCAAGCCGACGGTGTACATCGTCGAACGACTGCGCGACGGGGGCTCGTTCGTCACTCGCCGGGTCAACGCCGTCCAGCACGGCGAGACCATCTTCTCCATGTCGGCGTCGTTCCAGACCGACCAGAGCGGTATCGAGCATCAGGACGCGATGCCCGAGGCGCCGCCGCCCGACGACCTGCCCGGCTTCCGCAGCCGCGGTGAAGTGTTCGACGACGCCAGTTTTGCGCAGTTCGCGGAGTGGGATGTCCGCGTCGTGCCGCGTGACGAGGTCACGGTCGTTCCCGGTAAGGCATCCCAGCAGCAAGTGTGGTTCCGGCACCGGGACCCGTTGCCTGACGATCATGTGCTGCACATCTGCGCGCTGGCCTACATGAGTGACCTGACGCTACTGGGCTCGGCGCAGGTTCATCATGTCGAGGATCGCAAGCACCTCAACGTGGCCTCGCTGGATCACGCCATGTGGTTCATGCGGCCGTTCCGGGCCGACGAGTGGTTGCTCTACGACCAGTCCTCGCCGTCTGCGTGCGGCGGACGCGCGCTGACCCACGGTCGGATCTTCAACCAGTACGGGGAGATGGTGGCCGCCGTCATGCAGGAGGGCCTCACCCGCTACCAGCGGGGATACCGGGACGGGCAATGAGCCGACGTATCGGTGTGCTGGCCCTGCAGGGCGACACTCGCGAGCATGTCGCTGCGCTACGCGAGGCCGGCGCACAGGTCTCGACGGTGCGCCGCCGGTCCGAACTCGACACAGTCGACGGTCTGGTGATCCCCGGTGGTGAATCGACGGCTATGAGCCACCTGCTGCGGGTTTTCGATCTGCTCGACCCGCTGCGCGAACGGTTGGCGGCTGGCCTGCCTGCTTACGGGTCATGCGCGGGAATGATCCTGTTGGCCACCGAGATCCTGGATGCGGGGGAGCCCGGGCGTGAAGCCGTCCCGCTCGGCGGTATCGATATGACCGTGCGGCGCAATGCTTTCGGTCGTCAGGTCGATTCCTTTGAAGGCGATATCGACTTCGAGGGCTTGGACGGTCCCGCCCATGCGGTGTTCATCCGCGCGCCGTGGGTGGAGCGGGTGGGTCCCGAGGTCCAGGTGCTCGCCCAGGCCGGCGAACATATCGTCGCGGTGCGTCAGGGCGCGGTGTTGGCAACGGCATTTCATCCAGAGATGACCGGAGACCGGCGGGTGCACAAGCTCTTCGTGGACATCGTCGCCGGCGCCGTCTGAGCAAGGCCCTATCGCCCCAATTTGTCGATTGACGTTTATCCGACGTCAATGTGGGCAGCCACCTGTTGCCGTGAGCGGCGTCCATACTTGCCGGACCCGAGGTTCACGGCGAAGGGCGGAGGTCGTGATGCTGTCACGGATCTGGTTTGGTCGGCGTTTCCGGCACGCGGGCACCGATGCTGAATCGGCTCACGTCGTTGCCTCCGGGCACCGCCTGGTGTGGCGGCCGGTCTGGCAGTACCAGTCCGGCCAGCGGCCGACCGGCTGGTGGCGGGCGTTGTGATCGGGTAACCGCTGGCGCACGAACCCCGTCTAATGAGATAGATCATTCAGGCGTATAGCCCCGACTAGGTGTGCGAGACTCCGAACATCGGATCAATCACGTTCGGAGGAGCCAGCCGTGTCGATCATGGGCCGCGGATCCTCAGACTCTGAGGCTCCCCCCTTCGGCAGTGTCGCGCTACCGAGCTGTGTGGTCACCCTGCTGGCGCCGGGATGCATCGCTGACGACGCTGCACGCATCGAATGCCCGGTCTTTGTCGGGGCCGGTGAGCGTGACACGCTGCCGGTGCCCCACCACGAGCCTGCCGCTTACGAAAAGTCTTCCGATGTAACAGTGTTCGTGGCCCCCCGGATGGCGCACATGCACAACTTCGCGTCGACTCGGGCGATGCTGTGGGACCGGCTCGCTGGGTGGGCGGCCGCTGTGTGACATGAAGAGGTGACTCGGATCCGCCGGGTCGTCGTTGATCGGCAGGGCATCGCGTGGGTCTCGGTTTTACGTTGTATAGTCATGCCGGGGTATCCGGCGGATGCCGCCCTGGACGTTGCTGTCCTGACCCGAGCGAGGTAGATGAGCGTGACACACCGAGGTCCCTCGATCCCGCAGGCTTGGCAGCGCACCGACAACCCTGGGGGAGAACCCCCACCGGAGATGCCCGCGGCAACAGCTGTTCTGGCGCGCGACGGGCAGTTGGGTCTTGAGGTCTTGTTGCTCAGGCGTGCCGCTACCACGTCGTTCGCCGCTGGTGCATGGGTGTTTCCCGGCGGCCGGGTGGAACCGGGTGATGTCGAGGACACGGAGAACGATAACCCCGACGCATTTGGTCTCGCGGCTGCGCGCCGGGCTGCCGTGCGGGAGACCGCTGAAGAAGCGGGCGTCTTCGTCGATGCTGACGATCTGCAACCTATTGCACACTGGACCCCGGGACCCGAAGCGCCCAAACGGTTTTCAACCTGGACCCTGTTTGGCCGCGTCGAGCTGTCCACCCAGGTGCAGATCGACGGCGGGGAGATCGTCGACCATCGGTGGATCGCACCGACACGGGCGCTCGACGAACACCGTTGCGGCGCGATCGCCATGATGCCACCCACCTGGATGACATTGCACACGTTGTCGAAGTACGGGAGTTACGCCGCGGCTGCCGCGGGCCTGGCTGCGGCGCCGGTGGAGAGATTTGTCAGCAGGGTCGCGGTAAGCGGCGCGTGCCGGGTGATTCTGTGGGACGGCGATGCCGGGTATCACTCCGGGGATGGCGAGGCGTCAGGTGCGCGCCACCGGCTGTATCTCGACGACGGTGGGTGGCGGTACGAGCGGACATGACGCCAAATATCGGGGCGCCGTGCCGGCGGACCCGCAGAGTTCAGTGGACGGTCGAAGATTCGGAATTCGATGAGGAATGGTGCGATGCCAACACAGCGGGATGTCACGGACGTCGATGATTCGGAGTTGGTGCTCCGTTTCCCCGGCGAAGCGATCACACACGACAACAAGGCCCACTATCGTGGCCGGCTGCAGCACCGCCTCCTGATCAATCGATGCGCCGATTGCGGGACGTGGCATCATCCGCCCAAGCCGCTATGTCCCCAATGCTGGTCTGGAAACGTCGAGCCGACTGAAGTCAGCGGCGCGGGCGTCATCCACCTCACGGTGATCCTCCATCAGGGACCGCCCGCGGAGGGGGTTGACTACTCGACCCCGTATCCGGTTGTTGCGGTGGATCTCGATGACGCGCCAGGGGCCCGTTTCACCGCTGCCGTGGTCGGCGCGCAGAACTGCGACGTCACCATCGGGCGCAGGGTGAAACTGGATTGGGCTACCCGCGCAGGAAGCCCGATGCCGGTATTTCGGATCGAGTCCGAGGAGAAGGTGTGAGCACGACAAACCCTTTGCGGCACAAGGTTGCAATCGCCGGTGCTGCGAGCACGGGATTCACCGCTGCCAATACGCCGATGTCTCAGACCGCATTGGCCGCCCGGGCCTGTGTCGAGGTGATACGGCAATGCGGGCTCACCGCCGACGACATCGACGGGATCTGCGGATCCACTCCGTCGTCAGCCGAACTGCAAGCAGCGCTGGGCATTCCCCGTGCCACTTGGGTGGCGAGCCCGTTCATCCCGTTCGGCAATCACGTCGCGGCCGCCGTCTCGGCCGTCTACAGCGGCCTGGCCGAGGTGGTCCTGGTGTATCACGCTGCCTATCGGCTGGCGTGGAACACCGCGTCGTCGTTGAAGGACCCCTTCCGCCGGATCGCCACCCCGGGATTGACGGAACCGCACCCCGGTCCGGAGACGATGGCCGCTTCGGTGGGATACACGGCGTGGGCGTCGCGGTACATCCACGAATATGGCGCTGGCAAAGAGGATTTCGGTTTGGTCGCCATCAATGACCGATCCAACGCAGCGATGAACCCGCTGGCCGCTATCCACAAGCCCATCACCATGGACGACTACTTCGCAGCACGGATGATCCGGGAGCCGCTGTGCCTGCTGGACATGGATCTGCCGGTCGACGGTGCAGACGCATTCATCGTCACCAGTGCTGAGCGCGCACGCGACCTACCGCTGCCGCCGGTCCTGGTGGATGCCGTGGTGCTCGGCCAGGTCGGCCGCAACGAAGAGGACCAGATCGCCGGCCTCGGTGAGCACGGCCAGCAGGTCGTGGTCGATGCACTGAAGGCCAAGAGCGAATTCTGGATCGACGACGTCGATGTCTATCTCCCCTACGACGGGTTCACCATCCTGACTTTGTCCTGGATCGAGAACGCAGGCTGGTGTGGCCGCGGGGAAGCGGGTGACTTCCTGCGGCAGCATTGGGACCCGAAGACCAATCGGGTATTGATCGATGGTCGGGTTCCGATGAACCCGCACGGAGGATCTCTCTCCGAGGGCGCCACGCAGGGCTCCGGTCACGTGCGCGAGGCGGTCCACCAGTTGCAGGGGCTGGCTGGCGAACGTCAGGTGGCCGATGCCCAGCGCGCCTTGGTGACACCAGGTGGGTTCTTCTTCAACGCGCAGGGCATCACGCTGACCCGCGGCTGATCGTTCAGCTCACCCGCGCTATCCATGACAATGTCGATGGAAGCAGGTCAGATCAGTGGTTGACGCACCCCAAGCCGTCATTGTCGCGGCAGCCCGGACCCCGATCGGCAGAGCTTTCAAGGGCTCGCTGAATTCGGTTCGCGCCGATGACTTGTGCGCTGCGGCGGTGCAGGCCGCGATGGCGCAGGTTCCACAGCTTGGCCCAGGGGACCTCGACGACCTCATGGTGGGTTGTGGCGCACCAGGCGGTGAACAGGGCTTCAACATGGCGCGAGTAATCGCCCTGCTGCTTGGTTGGGACTCGGTGCCGGGAACCACAGTGACGCGGTACTGCGCATCGAGTCTGCAAACCATCCGGATGGCTTTCCATGCCATTCGCTCTGGTGAGGGGCATGCCCTCGTGGCCGCCGGCGTGGAGACGGTGAGCCGATCACGGCGGGGCACCAGCGACAGTCCGCCGGTTGACGAGGGTGCCGATCCGCGCGACCGCTCGAAGAATCCGTGGGTCAATCCCAAATTCGCAGCCGCACAGCAGATTACCCGCGAACGTGCCCAGGCGGGTACGGGTCCGTGGCTCGACCCGCGGACCGCGGGACATCTGCCCGATGTGTACATCGCGATGGGTCAGACCGCCGAGAACGTCGCGCAGATCGACGGCATCACACGTCGTGACCAGGACGAGTTCGCGGCACGGTCTCAGCAGCTGGCCGAGGCTGCGGCAATGAACGGGTTCTGGGCGCGGGAAATCACTCCCTATCGAGTCGATGAGTCGACGCTGGTGGACCGTGACGACTGTCCGCGACCGGGGACCACGGTGGACGGCCTTGCCGGATTGAAGCCGGTGTTTCGCCCAGACGGGACTGTGACCGCCGGAAACGCCTGTCCGCTCAACGACGGTGCAGCCGCGGTGGTCGTGACCAGCGATGTATTGGCCCGAAGGTTGGGTATCACGCCTCTGGCACGTGTCGTGTCGACGGGTGTCACCGGTCTTTCGCCGGAGATCATGGGCCTGGGACCGGTCGAGGCCACCAGACGAGCATTGGCCAACGCCGGGTTGGCTGTATCGGATATCGACCAGTTCGAGATCAACGAGGCGTTCGCTGCGCAGGTGCTGGCCAGTATTCGACGCTTAGGTCTGGATCCCGACAAGGTCAACGTCAACGGTGGCGCCATCGCGGTCGGGCATCCGTTCGGGATGACCGGAGCACGCATTGCCACGACCTTGATCAATTCACTGCGTTGGCATGACGCCCAGTTCGGCATGGAGACGATGTGTGTGGGCGGCGGTCAGGGCATGGCGCTGGTGCTTGAACGGCTGAGCTGAGCAGCGGTTAGCCCAGAGCTCTCAGGCCGTGTGCGACGAACTCCGGAACCGTTGCTCCGGCGTCGAGTTGGCCGGCGCCCGCCTCGGCACCGTGACGGGCCCGGTGCGCGATGCCCTCAGCGATCACTGCGATCTTGAGGCAGGCCAGGCCGATGTAGAACCCCCAATCGGAAAGGTCGCGCCCGGAGACGTGAGCGTATCGCTCTGCGATGGCGTCTGCGGTGGGTAAGCGGGGGCTGGTCCAGGCCGCAGCAGTGCCGATCACTGCGTCGAATTCGGGCATCCGGTAGACACACATCAGGGCCAGGTCAGTCAGAGGGTCACCGAGTGTCGACATCTCCCAATCGAGGACAGCGCGGACCGTCGACACGGCCGCTGGGTCGAGGATCGTGTTGTCCACCCGGAAGTCACCGTGGATGACCGACGAGGTGCTGTGCGAGGGGACGCGGTCGGCCAGTCGGTTGGCCAGCGTGTCGAGGTCGGCGATCTCGCGGGACTTCACCCGCTCCCACTGTCGTACCCACAAGGCCACCTGCCGGCTGGTGAAACCGTCTGGGCGGCCGAAGGTTTCCAGCCCCACCGACGTGTAGTCGACGGAGTGGATCGAGACCAGGCAGTCGACCAGGGTGTCGGTCAGGCTGCTGATCTTGTCGTCGGTCAGGCCGCTCAGGTCGTCTTGACTGCGAATCACGGTCCCGTCGACAAACTCCACGATGCTGACCGGTACGCCCAGTGCCGAACCGTCAGGGTCACAGGCCACCGCCGCTGCAATGGGCACCACGGTACCGCTCAGCGCCTTGGTGACGGTGAATTCGCGGGCGACGTCATGTGCTGACGGGGTGAGGCCGCCAAGGGGCGGTTGTCTCATCACCCAAGTCGAGACCCCGTCGGAGACCTTGTGGGTCAGGTTGGATCGTCCACCACTGATGAAGTCAGCGTGCAGATCGCCGGCAACGTCAACGCCGTTGTCGCAGAGGAACTGTCGCAGGGTAGCAAGGCTCACGCCGCCGGCGCTCATCGGGCCTGCACCGCGTTGCGGGCAGCCCGCACCCGCCGCTTGGCCAGCGCCCAGCGGTGGACCTCGGAAGGGCCGTCGTAGACGCGGAACGGCCGAACCTCCCGGAGCAACCGGGCAATCGGAAGGTCCTCCGAGACACCCATGCCGCCACACATCTGTACCGAGCGGTCGACGATGCGGTAGATGGCCTCGGCGGCAAAAGTTTTCGCAATTGACGTCGACTCCGCTGCGGCATCCCCCTGGTCGAGTTCCCAGCACGCTCTCACCAGCAGAGCACGGGTGGCAGCGATATCGATCTCGTTGTCGGCGATCATCTGCTGGATCATGCCCAGATCGCCCAGGCGCGCACCGAACGCCTCGCGATTGGCGACATAGTCCAGCGCGACATCGTGGGCTCGGCGCGCGGCACCCAGCCACCGCATCACATGGGTCATGCGTGCCGGTCCCAACCTCACCTGTGCATAGCTGAAGCCCTGGTCGACCTCGCCGAGTACCGCATCCGCACCGACCAGGACGCCGTCGAACTTCACCTCGCAGTGTCCGCCCAGCATCGAATGATCCAGAGTGGCGATGTGGCGCCCGACGGAGAGGCCGGGCGTCTGCGCGGGTACCAGGAACATCGTCGCTCCGCCGCGTTGACCGGGTTCGCCGGAGGTACGGGCCATCACGATGAAGAATGCCGCGCCATCGGCTCCGGTGATGAACCATTTGTGTCCGGTGATCCGCCAGCGATCGCCGGTCCATTCGGCTCGGGTACGCAGCGCCGCCGGGTCCGAGCCGGCCCCCGGAGCCGGCTCGGTCATCGCGAAGGCGGAGCGCACCGCACCGGTGGCCAGTGGGGCCAGAAACTCCGCTCGTTGTGCGGCGCTGGCCACGTGCGCCAGCAGATGCACGTTCCCTTCGTCTGGCGCAGCGATATTGAGCGCGGTCGGGCCGAACACCGAATAGCCGGCCGCTTCGAAGACAGGCGAGCGATCCGACATATTCAGGCCGAGTCCGCCGTACTCGACGGGGGCGTGTGGTGCAAACACGCCGGCAGCCTTCGCCGCGTCCTGGAGCTCGCGCCGGATCGCGTCACCGCCTGCGGCGCTGATATCGCCGTGGTATCGGTCGTCGATCGGAAGCACGGTCGTGGACACGAACTGCTCCGTGCGCTCGACCAGGTCCATGACGTCCTGCCGATAGGACAAGTTTACTGTCATGTGCTGCTCCAATGCTGTGTCCCGAGTGATCGCTCTGTATCCGCGAATTCTGCTGAGGCTGGCATATCGGCTATGTTTTGTTCAACAACAGCGCTTTAGCGGTGCGCATCGGCGACAAAACCGCAGGATCGAGGACCGGAATGTTCAGTATTTCTGAACAGCAGGCACCGTCGGTCGGGGTGGCGATGCGTGCCGCGCGCGTTCAGCGGGGCATGAGCCTGCGTGCGCTGGCGGCGCAGATGGGCGTGAGCGCGGCAACGCTCAGCGCGATCGAGAACGGTCGCACCGGTTTGTCCGTCCGGCGGTTGCAGCAGGTGGCGGCAGTCCTCGGCATCGCCCCGTCCCGATTGCTGAGCATGACCGCTGAGGAAGCTACGGCGATACCGGACCCCGGTGAGCCGGCCCAGTGGCGCAACTTTCCGCCCTTGACCATCGACCCGGTATTGCGAGGCGCCATCGACGCGTTCGTCGAGACCGGCTATCACGGGACCTCGATGCGGATGCTGGCGGCGCGCATAGGGGTCAGTGTGCCTGGGATTTATCACCACTACGCAGACAAGCAGCAACTGCTGGTGAGAATTCTGGACGTCACCATGAGTGAGTTGACGTGGCGAATCGAGTCGGCCCGCCGGGAAGCGTACGACGGGCGTAGCGAGGTGGCGCTCATCGTCGAAGCGCTGGCGTTGTTCCACACGCACCACCGCAAGCTGGCTTTCATCGGTGCCAGTGAAATGCGAAGCCTCGAGGGTCCCAACCGGCGAAGGATCACCGGCTTGCGCGACCGGGTTCAGTACACGCTCGACGAAGCCGTCGACCGCGGCATCGCCGACGGCAGCCTTCACACCTGTGAGCCACGTGCTGCGGCACGTGCCATCGCCACCATGTGTACCTCGCTGCCGCAGTGGTTCCGGGACGACGGTCCGCGCGGCGCCGAGGACATCGCGCAGGCGTACGTGAGCTTCGCGCTCGCGATGCTCTCCAACACCGACACCGGAAAAAGACCCCGAAAGTGTTGAATGACAGCGGTATTCAGAAGTCGGCAATCATCACCGGAGCCTCCCGTGGAATCGGCCTGGCGATCGCCGAGAAGCTCGCGGCTCAGGGCATGGCACTCACGATCTCGTCGCGCACCGCCGCGGACCTCGACGCGCTGGTGCCTCATCTTCGTGGGCTGGGTGCACATTCGGTGACACCGATCGCCGCTGACATGGCCGATCCGGATTCCGTCCCGGCGATCCTCGAGCGTCATCGCGAGGTCAATACCGACCTCAGCGCCCTCATCGTCAATGCCGGGGTGGGGTCCTCCGGCGATATCGCCGACTACGCCTTGCGCCGCACACCATGATTCCCGCCGACGACGTCGCCGCACTGGTCCACACGTTGGTGTCACTATCGCGGCGGACGACGCTCGGACCGATCGTGATGGCTCGCGCAGGGTCTGGCGGACATTGCGCCTGAGCGCAGACTCAGTCCTCTTCGAGGACGAGGGCGCCCTCCGGGCAGGCCTCCACACCGAGGCGAGTCAATTCTTCGTCATCAGGAGCGACCTCACGGTCCTGCAGGATCGAGTAACCGGAGTCGTCGAGGGGGAATAGCTCGTCGCTGATCGCATTGCACAGCGCATGGCCAGCGCAGCGAGAAGAATCGAGTCGGATCTTCATCGTTCACCTCTTCGTCGACGTGGGTGCATTCCGCGATACCGGCAGATCATTACATCATTACAGACCGAGGCGCTCCAACAGGCGCTCGTGCGACATCGCCGGGCCGCCGAACAGCAGATTGCCGGAGATCGCCCGGTGTTGCAAGGCAGTGGCTTCGGGGGAGGGGCCGAGTTTTTCGGCCACCTCCTCGCACACCGCGAGCGCCGCCGCGGACGCGCCGATATGGGCCATCGCGGCCCTCTCGGGCGTCGGCTTGTCGATCGCTGCTTGCCACAGTCCGAAGGCCTTCGCGTGAGCAATTGCCAGCTCGGTCAGATCGGCGTCGCTGTGACTGACCAGATGCCGGATAGCCCGCTCGATGACCCCCACCTGCTCGCCGGCAAGCGCGGTGGTCGCCCGCCCCAAGGCGTCGAACATGAACCGGCCGCCGGCGCCCTCGCGACCGAGGATGACAGCGGGTGTGTTGGACAAGCTGACTTCGAAGAGTGGCCTGCTCGTGTCCAGTACGGGATGCGGGGTCACCGCAACTCCGGGGGCGGTGCGTTCCACCGCGAACACCGATGGCCCGGCAATTGAGCGGCCGACGACCAGGATCACGTCAGCGGTGTCGGCGCCCGGTACGAAGTGCTTCAAGCCGTCCAGTCGCCAGCCGCCGTCGGTCGATGTCGCCTTCGTTCTGACCAGCACGGGGTCCCAGGAACCGGTATGTTCGGCGGCTGCCAGGGTGGCGTCAATTCCACCGTCGAGTAGGCGTTGTGCCAGTGCTGCGCCATGTTCGGACTTGGTGATGGTGTCGAGCATCTGCCAGGCCAATCCGAACGAGGCGAAGAAGTTCGAGTCGCTCAGGGTGTTGCCGTAGGCCCGCATGGCGACGGCCAGGCCGGTGGCGCCGCTGTCGGCGACCAGCTGGCGCCACTGGGTTTCCAGTGGGTACTCAATGGCCGATGCCTGCGTCGCGACGTAATCGACCGCGGCATCGGCGGTCGCCGCGCGGGCGTTCGCGGACGCCCGACTCAATGCTGCCGGATCGGCGGCGGCGTGAAGGTACCTCTCCCGCAGGGGATTTCCGGTGTCGGCGATCAGCTTGGGGCCCAGGACCGTAGCGGCGAAGTGGGCACCGGTGTGCAGCGCCTCGGCATACAGGGCTGCGCCGATTGCGGGGTCACGACACGTTCGTGCACTTTCCAGGTCGACGAGGAGGGCCGCCAGGTCACGGCGCAAAGCGCGGTCGTCCCACGTCCACGTCGATCGCATCAGTGCGAACAAGTCCTCGGCATTGAGTGCCGATTCCAGCGCAGCGTCGGTGACAGCGGTGGTCTGGATGGAAGTCACGAGTCGGCCTCCTGGCTCAGGGGTGGGAAATGTGACGAAGTTGTGCGCGCCTCCACAAACATTACACCGTATAGTGAGTGTCGATGGCGTCGGCCGGTGAGGGTCGACGAAAGGAGTCATAGGAAGGTCAGCGCAATGACACAGGTTGAACTGCAATCGGACACCGCGACACAGGACCGCCCGAAGATCTGGGCGCACTCCGGCGATTCGCACTTGATGGAGCCGGAGGATATCTGGACGTCAAGACTGCCCAAGGATCTGGCCGACCGGGCGCCCCGAACCGAGCGCGGCGAAAAGTACGAGATCGCCTACGTCGACGGTAAGCAGGTCACCCGCCAGCTCAACGACTTCATGGATGCCATGCGGCCGCCGGGATTCAAGGACCTGAAGATCCGGCTGCGCGACATGGATCAAGAGGGCGTTCGCTGCCAGCTCGCTTTCCCGTCATCCGGCTTCTGGACCGTCGAGATCGAGGACCCCGAGCTGGCCCGGCCCGTCGCGCGGGCGTGGAACGAATGGGCCATCGAAGATTTCATGGGCCAGCAGAACCGCATCCTGGCCCCTGCCGTCCTGCCGCTTCCCGAGCCTGCCGATGCGGTGAAGGAACTGGAATGGGCGGCCGAGCGTGGCTTCCAGGCCGTCTTCCTGCCTACTGGAACCCCAGAAGGGCGCGATTGGGGCCTGGAGATGTGGAATCCGTTGTGGGACGCAGCGGCTGCCCACGACATGGTGCTCGCGTTCCACATCGGGACGGGAACGGCGACGGTGGTGTACCGCGGCCCCGGCGGTGCCGTGGTGAACTACATGGAGACCACCTATCCGGGGATGCGGGTGGTGTCGCAACTGGTTGCCAGCGGTGCTCTTGATCGCCATCCCGACTTGAAAATGCTTGTCGCAGAGGGTGGTGCCGGTTGGGTGCCGGCCATTGGAGATCGCATGGACGAGGCGTATCGCCAGCATGGGATGTTCGTGCGTCCGCGGTTGGATCGGCTCCCGAGCGAGATCGTCCGCAGCCAGGTCTACACCTCGTTCCAGCACGACATCAGCGCGGTGCAGGTCATCGAGGACACCAACTACTACAACGTGATGTGGGGTGATGACTACCCGCACCTGGAGGGCACCTACGGTCACACGCAGGACACCCTGCATCAGGTCTTCGACGGTGTCGACGCGCGCATCAAGGACCGGGTGTTGCGCGGCACGTTCGAGGAGCTGTTCACGGTGCCTGCCACCGAAGATCTGACCGTCGCCTGCTGACACGCGACCAAACAGCAAGGGGGACAACCCGAATGGGTCGTCCCCCTTGCTGTTTTGGCTCAGCGGTTGATCTGCTCGCGGATGTCGTCGGGTAGGACCCCGGTGGTCATGTCGTCGGACTGTCCTAGATCGGTGGGGAAGATGATCGAGGTGCGGGAGAACTGCCCGCCGTCGGCCGAAGCGATGGTCTGTCCGGACATGTACGCCGACTCGTCGGAAACCAGGAAGAGTGCAAGGTAGGCGTTGTCGCGCAGCACCGGCGGGCGGTCGAGCCGTAGTGGCATCGCGCGGTTGTCGGGATTCCAGGGCGTCATCTCTTCGTAGGACTTGCCCAGGACCTCGCTGTCCGGTGTCATGGCGAAGTTCACTGACATGCCATGGGTCGGGCAGATCGCATTGGCCCGGATGCCGTACTTGCCGAGGTCCAATGCGACGGCTCTGGTCAAGCCATTGCCGGCGGCCTTGGACGCGGCATACATCGGGAAGCCGGGATAGGCGTTCAGTGATGCGGCGGAGGTGGTCGCCAGCAGCGCGCCGCGGGCGTTGTTGGTGACCATCCACTTGGCGGCATGCTTCCAGGCCAGGTAGATACCGGTGACGTTGACCGCAAAAATGTTGTCCCAGTCCTCAAGGCTCGAGTCCACGAAGCCCTGCATGCCGAAACCGGGTTCGGGGATGCCGGCATTCGCCCACATCACGTCGATTCGGCCGTAGGCGGCGACCGTCTCGGTGACGAGTCGCTGCATGTCGGCGTCATTGCGCACATCGGCATCGACGGCGATCGCCGTGCCGCCGGCCGCGACGACCTCGTCTGCGACCGCCTTGGCTCGCCCGGGGACGATATCGCTGGTGACGACCGTCGCTCCTTCGGAGGCGAACAGCAGGGCCGATTCTCGGCCCAGTCCCGAACCCGAGCCGGTGATAGCGATGACCTTGTCCTTCAGTCGCATGTGCGACCTCCTTCTCTGGTGTCACGATGATTCACTCCGCCGGAATTATGGGTAAATCATCTTCCTGTATTGAATACCAGACGACCCGGCTGCTACTGTGCGATAAGTCACGTTACTACGTAAAAGTGTGGCCACACCAGCGACCCGACAGTGAGGTAGTGATGACTCAAGCCACCCGATTCGATCCCCGGTTCGCCCCCTTGACCCTGCAGGTCAAGGACATGGCCGAACCGCAGCCGATCTACTATCAGAAGGCTGCCGAAGTCCGCGCCGAGCGGGTCGAGGGCGTGGTGACGCTCTACCGACTCGAGGACATCGTGGCGGTCAACCGTCACCCCGCGATCCTGGGTGCCGGTGGACGGGGCGGGTCGTTCGGCCACGAGGGCAAGTTGATCCCGTTGGAGATCGATGGTGAGGGTCACCGCAAGTGGCGGCGTCTGCTCGATCCGATCTTCGCGCCGAAGAAGATCGCCTTCCTCGAAGATCAGATTCGCACCCTGGCCCGGGAACTGATCTCACAGTTCAAAGAATCCGGCCATACCGAGTTGCACGATTCGTACTGTGTGCCGTTGCCGTGCTTGACGTTTCTGCGGCTGTTCGGTGCACCGGTGGAGGATCTGGACTTCTTCGTGGAGTTCAAGGACGGCGTGATTCACCCGCAGGGCGAGACCATGGAAGAGGCCGAGGCCAACATGATGGTCTCGGCGGCGAAGATCTACGAATACTTCGCGACATTCCTGGCGCAGCGAAGGGCAGAGACGGAGCAGAAGCCGGACATCATCTCGACGTTGCTGCACTCCGAGGTGGACGGCAAGCCGTTGACCGACGAGGAATTGGTCAACATCATGTTCCTCTTCATGTTCGCCGGGCTGGATACGGTGACGTCGTCCATGTCCTGCATCTATGCCTGGCTTGCCCAACACCCCCAGGAGCGTGACCGGCTCGCTGCCGATCATTCGCTGATCCCCGCGGCCATCGAAGAACTGATGCGGTACGAATCGCCGGTCCCGGCCGGAATGCGCTATGCAGAAGAAGATATCGATCTCGGTGATGGCTTGGTGATTCGTTCAGGCGAAGCTATTCACGCGGTCTGGGCGGCGGCCAATGTCGATCCGACCGCATTCGAGGATCCCTTGACGGTGAAGCTCGATCGCGGCCGCACCAACCACATCGTGTTCGCCAGCGGCACCCATCGGTGCCTGGGCTCCCATCTGGCTCGACTGGAACTTCGCCTCGCTACCGAAGAACTGCTCGCGGCCATACCCGATCTCGAGGTCGATTCCGCTGAGCCGCTGGAATACAACAACTCGGCAGTGCGGGCCGCCCTCAAGCTGCCGGTGAAGTTCACCCCGTCAGCCTGAGTGCTCATCAGAGCGATGTCCGCTGTTGCTTGTGACAACGCACGCGCGAGCAGTTGGCCCACCGTCCTGACCGACGGCACCAACGTTGCAATGGAATGGATGTGACGACGACTCTAGGCAATCCGGGCCCGAGATCGACTGCATTGCCGGATTGGTTGTCCAGCCGGCCGGCGGATCGGCGGTTATGGCGTTCAGACCTGTTGGCAGGTCTAAAGACTCACTCAGGCCGCTTCATCTACCCACCGTTGACAGCATCGTCGCGCGATGCATCAGTTCTCATCGCCGTCCACGAAGCTCAAAGCACCGGTCTCGAAGTGGTTCTGATCAAGCGTGCGGCTGACATCGGCACGCACCGTGGCGATATCGCCTTTCCGGGCGGCAGCGTGGATCAGGGGGAGGGCCGCAGAGCGGCAGCGCTTCGAGAGGCTGAGGAAGAATGCGGTATCTCGCCCGATACGGTGACCATCGTTGCAGAGCTGAGCAACCATCCGACGATCGACGGGATGAACATCTGGCCCTATGTTGCGACGGTGAGTAGCCTGCCTAGCGCGACCCACCGCTGCATCGAGGTTCAATATGTGATCGTGAAGCCACTGTCGGAGCTCGTTGCCGACGGGGCATGGTCCCGAAGGCCCTGGGCCGGCAATCCATCAGTCGTCTTGGACTACTTCGATATCGATGGCACATCGGCCTGGGGGACCACCGGCACGTTGTTGCGCGAGCTCTTGGAGATCTGCGTGGCCGGACGGATGACACTGAGCAGCGAGGTGACCTGATGCAGGACAGCTACGACGAATTCGGCTTCTTGACTGAAATCTCCTCCGAAGTTGGGTTTGCCGGACCGCTGCCCCGTGTAACTCGGGTGAGGTGCACGATGCCGGACGGCACGTCCGTGAGCGGCATCCAGTGGGGTGAGGACCCGCAGCTGGCCTTTCTCCATGGCGGTGGCCAGAACGCTCACACGTGGGACTCCGTCATCATGGCATTGGGTGTCTCCGCGCTCGCCGTCGACCTTCCGGGACATGGACATTCGGATTGGCGCCCGGACCGCGACTACTGGCCTGTTCGCAGCGCAGACGCCGTCTCCCGAATCATCGCTGAATACGCGCCCAATGCCGCTGGAGTGGTCGGGATGTCGCTAGGTGGGCTGACAACGATCAGGCTGGCCGCGACGAACCCGGAGCTGGTTCGGCGCTCGGTCATCATCGATGTCACCCCATCGGTGTTCGCTCGGCAGGCCGAGATGACGACCGCGCAGCGCGGTACGACGGCGCTGGTTTCTGGGCCAAGAGTCTTTGAGAGCCTGGCGAATATGGTCGCCGCTGCCACAGCGAGGGCGCCGCACCGCAGCGAGGTGAGCATCCGTCGCGGGGTGCGGCACAACGCCAAGATGTCGAGCGACGGTAAGTGGACCTGGCGTTACGACGACCTTGATCCGGCGGGGGAGGGCCCACCAGATTTCTCCGGACTCTGGCTGGATCTGGACGCGGCCACCACGCCGATTGCACTTGTGGTGGGCGGGAATTCGGCATTCGTCGCCGAGGAGGACTGCAAGGAGTTCGCGCGCCGGCGCCCCGATGCTCTGATCGTGACGATCGACGGCGCGGGTCACTCGGTGCAAAGCGATCAACCGGTCGCGCTTGCACGGTTTCTCCGGTCCTTCCTCTTCGCTAGCGAAGAAGGCGACTGATTACCTGGCCGGACGGTGCGGGCGCAACGCAGCGACTCTGCGGTCAGTCAAGGTGTCAGGGCGTCACAAGGACTTTGCACTGCCGTGTGGGATCGGTCAGCTCGGTGAAAGACCGGTTGATCTTGCTGAGATCGACGACATCGGTGATCATCGGTGCCACATCGACCGTGCCGTCCGAAATCAGCCGCAGCGCTTCGGCGAATTCCTGGGGTGCGTATCCGTTGGCGAACGTCAATACCAGTTCTTTCGAGGCTGCATAGATCATGTGCAGGGTGTCAGCCTGCATGCACACGCCCGCAACGACGATTTTGCTACCCCGGGGTGCGAGGCGCATTGCCTCGTCGAGCACTCCGGGCGCTCCGGCTGCCTCGATGGTGACGCCGGGAACCACGATGTCGAACGGTGAGGCCACCGCCGGATCGACGGCGTGGTGGGCGCCCATCGATATGGCTACGGCTCGCCGCAGTGGCGATGGATCCGCCGCGATGATCGATTCGAACCCGCGCGCCCGCAATACGGCGATGATCGCCAGTCCCACTCCGCCGCATCCCAGGACGACGACCGCCTCACCGGGGCGGGGCGCGGCCCTGTTCACCGAATGAATTCCTACCGCAATAGGTTCCGTAACAGCGGCAGTCGTGGCCTTCACGCCGGAGGGCACCGGAATCATCAGATCAGCGGTGAGTAGCATGCGCTCACCGAAGCCACATGCCGCAGAGTTGCTGTATACCAGCGGTTCGATTCCAGAATTGGTCAACAACGCGGGCATCGAGGTGACATAGGTACCGGGTGCGGGCCCCGTGGTCCCGGGCCCGTAATCGAGTACTTCTGCGCAGAACTCGTGGCCCATGTAGACGTCACGGTCGAGGTCGACGGCGAGCTTGGCAAACGGGGCATCACCGCCGATGGTCTTGGCGACGGCGACCATTTCCTCTGCGTGCGCGGAGAACTGAAGATCCGAGCCGCAGATACCACACGCCTTGACTTCGACGAGGGCTTGGCCGGGGCCCGGGACCGGTTCCGCAACGTCATCGATCACTGCCATTGCGCCGTTGCGCAGAACTGCTGCACGCATCTCGTCTCACTTCCCAACTGTGGTGACCCGAACGTTCGTTGTCGCGACGCCCTGAGTCTGCTTGTGTCTGCTGGATCAGAACAGGTCGCCGCCGGCTGCCCTGGCCGTGGTTCCGGTGGCCTCGAACGCCTTGATCACGCTGCGCCCCACCGTCCAGCGGTGTACTTCGTCGGGTCCGTCGACGATCCGGTTCATCCGTGCTTCCGCGAGCCAGGCAGCCAGGGGGAGATCGTGGGAGTATCCGAGTGATCCGTGAATCTGCAGAGCGGTGTCGATGATCTCGATGAGCATGTTGGCGATATAGGTCTTGGCAATGGAGTTCTCGATCCGCAGATCAAGCCGGCGCTCCATCTTGTAGGCCAGGTGCAGGATCATCAGGCGGGTGATGTAGAGCTTCTCGGCGCAGTCGGAGAGCATCCACTGGATTCCCTGACGGTCGGCCACCCGCTTGCCGAATGTGACTCGCTCACAGGCTCGCGCCGCCGCCATATCGAGAGCCGCTTGGGCTTTGGCGACACTCCACATGCCGTGCCGCAACCGACCGTATCCAAGGCGGTGCTGACCCATGGCGAAACCCTGCCCGAGTCCACCGAGGATGTTCTCGTGGGGTACTACCAGGTCGTTGATTCGCACCTCGGCGTGACCCATCTGGACCTCGTCCCGATAGTGCGGAATGTCGCTCTCACCCATGATCGGGATATTGCGGACGATCTCGAAGCCGTCACTGGGCAGCTCGACCAGGAAGGTGGTGTACTGCTGATGGCGCGGAGCGTCGGGATCGGTCTTGGCCATCACCAGTGCCAGTTGTGAGATGGAAGCGCCTGAGGTGTACCACTTTTCACCGTTGAGAACCCAGTTGTCTCCCTCGCGGACGGCGGTGGTCTGCATACCCGTCGCGTCGGCGCCCGCCGCCTTTTCGGTCATGGCGAAGCACACTCGGATGTCACCGTTGACAAGCGGTACCAGGTAGCGCTGCTTCTGCTCCTCGGAGCCGTGTTCGATGAGGGTGAGCATGGTGGCGTCCTGCGGCCCCATGCAGTTCATCGCCCAGGCGCCAAGGTGACTGAACGATCGACCCACCTCGACCTGGACCACGGCATTGGCCAAGTGGCCCAGTCCCATTCCGCCGTACGCGACGGGGACAAATGGGCACCATAGACCCTCGGCGCGCGCCTTGTCCTGAACCTCGGCCACGATGTCGAAGAAGGGGCGGGTGCCAATCTGCGGCTCTGCCGGCAACACCACATCGTCGATGAACGAGGCGACCCGAGCGCGCAGCTGCTGGATCTCGTCGGGCATGTCGAAGTCGATCATGTGGCATAGACTGACAGGATTGACAGTCAGTGTCAACATCGGTTAGCTTCGGGAAATGGCCTCCGCCGCAGTGGCACTCGAAGTCGACAAACTCGACTCCTGGATCGGTGATCGGCTTCCCGGACAGGGCATCCCGATGACCAGTCAGCGAATCGGTGCCGCCACCGGCATCGCCAACGCGTTGTTCCGGGTGTCGCGCGGCGAGCACGCATGGATCTTGCGCCGGCCACCGGCGGTCAAGAATGATCCCAGCGCCTCGAACACATTGCGGGAGTGGCGCATCCTCCAAGCGCTCGAGGGCACTGCGGTGCCGCATCCGGAGCCAGTGCTCTACTGCGACGATATCGAGGTACTCGGTACCGAGTTCATGCTGATGGGCGTGGTCGACGGTTTCACACCGGGCTTCGAACTGCCGGAGCCGTTCTCGAGCGACCCCGCATTGCGATTCGACCTCGGCATGGCCTACGTGGACGGCTTGGTGCACCTGGCCGCAGTGGACTGGCGGGGAGCCGGCCTCGATGATCTCGGCAAGCCGGACGGGTTCTTGGAGCGGCAGGTGCCGCGATGGCTCGGCCAGCTGGATCGGTACCGGACCCGCGAGCTGCCGGAGCTGGACTTCCTCTCATCCTGGCTGACGGCGAACAGGCCCGCCATGAGTCCGGCGGCCATCATGCACGGTGACTACAGCCCATTCAACGTCATGGTTGCCCCGGAGCCGCCGGCTCGGCTGGCCGCGATCGTCGACTGGGACACCGGAACCATCGGCGATCCACTCCTGGACATCGGACACCTGCTCGCGCGGTGGACCGAACCTGGCGAAGATCCCGTCATCATCACGCAGGCAGGTGGTGCGACCGGGTACCCCAGCCGACGGCAGATGGCTGCGCGCTACGCCGAACTCAGCGGGCGAGATCTCACTTCGCTCCCGTACTACCAGGCACTGGCATTGTTCAAGCTGGCGGTGATCCTGGAAGGGTCCCATTCACGTCAGGTCAAGTCGGGTATCGATCCCGATCGCACCGACATGGGACCGCGGGTGATCCGTCTCCTGGCCGGGGCGGCGGAGTTCGCTCGCGGCCAGCGCGTGTGAGACTGCGAGCATGACGGAACCACTCACCGACCGCCGACGCAGACTCGTTCGAGAGGACATCGGCAGAGCAGCCGTGCGTCTGTTCGCCGAACGGGGCTTCGACGGTGTCACGGTGGCTGACATCGCGGACGCGGCGGGTATCTCCGAGCGAACGTTCTTCCGGTACTTCGCGACCAAGGATGAGGTACTACTCGCCTACGAACGACATGTCTGGGAGCGCCTCGTCGCGGCAGTCGCCGCCCGGCCCGCGGGCGAGGGGCCGGTCACCGCTCTGCGGGCGGCGTTCCTGGTGACCTCACACGTCGAGCCCGCCGATCGGGGCAGAGTGGCTCAACTTGGTGGCATCCTTGCCAAGGCGCCCGAGCTCAATGCCCGAAGCCGTGGATATCGCCTCATCAACGATGCAGAGTTGATCGAGTTGATCGTCGCGCGGTTCCCGGCCGACACAGCGGCGGCGCGCAGCCACGCCAGAGTGATCGTCACGGCAATGAACGCTGTGGCGGCTGCGGAGTTCGGTGCCTGGGCCGAATCGGGTGGTCGCGGTGACCCATCCGCCCGAATCGCCGCCGCATTGACCCTATTGGAAGACGGACTGGCCCAGTTCGATCCACGTGAGGAGAGCACGTCGTGAACAGTCCTTTCGACCTGACCGGTCGGACCGCGCTGATCACCGGCGCAACCCGCGGTATCGGTCGCTCGATCGCTGATCGGTTGGCAGCCGCGGGAGCCGACATCATCGTGACGAGCAGAAAACCCGACGCCTGCGAGAAGACTGCTGCCGAGATCACGGCCGCCGGCCGAACTGCATATCCGTTGCCGGCCAACGTCAACCGGTGGTCGGAGTGCGATGACCTCGTTTCCAGGGCATACGAAACCGTCGGCCGGATCGACATCTTGGTGAACAATGCCGGGTCGTCCTTGCGCTACGACACTGTCGATACCATCAGCGAAGAACTCTTCGACAAGACGATCGCCCTCAATCTCAAGGGCCCATTCAGGCTCAGTGCGTTGATCGGAAGTCGCATGGTTGCCGACGGTGGCGGCTGTATCGTCAACATCTCGACGATCTCGGCACAAGTCGGAGCCGGTCATGCGATCGTCTATGCGGCGGCCAAGGCGGGCTTGAACAACCTGACTAAGTCCTTTGCGCACACCTTCGCCCCAACAGTCCGTGTAAATGCCATCATGCCTGGCGCGATCGAGACTGACGTGATGAAAGCCTGGCCGCAAGCGGAGCGTGACATGGCCAGTGCCACAGCAGCTCTCGGACGAATCGGCACGCCCGATGAGGTGTCGGGCGCAGTCCTCTACCTGGTGTCCGACGCCGCGAGTTTCACGACCGGTCAAGTGCTGGCCGTCGACGGCGGACACCTGTGAGAAAGGAATCGACGTGGATTTGAACGAACGCTGCGCGGTCGTGACGGGTGGGGCGCACGGTATCGGTCGCGCACTGGCAGAGGAATTGGCCCGGCGTGGTGCCCGCGTTGTGGTAGCCGATCTCAATGTGGAGCGGGCGCAGCGAGTGGCCGATCGAATCGGCGGTGTGGCCGTCGAGTGCAATGTGGGTTCACCTGAGGGCATTGCCGACCTGGTGGAAGCGGCGCAGGACGCTTTCGGGCCGGTGTCGGTGTTGTGCTCCAACGCTGGCTATTCCGACAACGGTGACGGCCTGACTTTGCCGCCTGAGGACCTGCGCCGGATCGTGGAGGTCAACCTCCTCAGTCATGTGTGGGCTGCCCAGGCGGTGTTGCCTGGCATGCTCGACCGCGGCGAGGGTTGGCTGATCCAGACCATCTCATCGGCGGCCCTGATCACCGGGCCGTCCTTCATGGGCTACACGCTGAGTAAGCATGGTGCGCTCGGGTTTGCCGAATGGGTTGCGCTGAACTACCGGCACCGCGGCATCCAGGTCACCTGCCTGTGCCCGAACGCGGTGAACACCGGAATGCTCGGTCGTAACGAGGACGACGAGAGCCGCACGCCCATGATCGATCTCGCCGCCCTGGGCGACGTCGTGGAGCCCGAGGACTGTGCCCGGCAGGCACTCGACGCCGCTGCTGCCGGAAAATTCCTCGCCCTCCCTCACCCCCGAGTGGGCGACTCCTTTCTGCGTAAAGCCACTGACTACGACGCGTGGCTGGACCGTACCCATCAGCGACTGCAAAAGATGCAGTTGGCCGGGCACAGCCCCGCCGAGTAACGCTGATTACCAACGCGTCCTGCATCGCACCCTGATGGCGTGCACGCGGCGGCACTGCGGCTAGCTCGAATCGGCTTTCAGTTCGAGTAGTCGCTCCACTACGGATGGGGGAGTCCGCAGTCCGCAGGTAAAACCCAGCCAGGCCGGTGCAGCGTCCAGCGCCGGCCAGGACAAATCACTGCGTGTCCACATCAGCGGCGTGAGCGCGGGCATTGTCGCGAATCCGCGCCCCTCGGCGATAGCGGTCAGCATTCCCGACACCGAGTTGGTCTGTCGCGAGTAACGACGGCGTCGCCCATTGCTTTGGGGATCCAGCCCCCAAAACCGTGCTGCGGACGTCGAAAGTGTGGAGCCAACGACCGCTCGCTCCCCATCGAGGTCTGCGGCGGTGACGCCGTGCAGTGCGGATAGCCGGTGTTCGTTCGGGAGCACCGCAACCCGAGGTAGGGGCACAACAGGAATTTCCTGAAGGTCGGCGGTCGGCCCCGGGATCAGTGCCACCACCGCGTCGAGGTTCGCCGAGCCCAAGGAATTGCCGGTGAAGGAGTCGCGCCAACTGACGCGCCGCAGCACGATTCCGGTCTGTGTGAAGGCGTGATCGGCTCGCGCGAGCAGGCGATGCAGCTCGATGACCGGTGGCAGCGGCGGTATTCCGATAGCTACCGCCCCTGTTCGTCCGGTGTGCCGGGCCATCAGAACACCGCGTCCGAGATGAGCGAAGGCGATCTTGGCCTCGGTGAGCAGGGCCAGGCCCGCATCGGTGGGTTGGGAGGTGTGGCCGGCTTCGGTGGTCAGTAGTGGCACTCCGACCGAACGTTCCAGCCTGCGCAGGGCTCTGGATACGGTCGCCGGTGTCATCTCCAGATGTCGTGCCGCCGCGCGTATCCCACCGGCATCAACGACCGAACTGAAGATGTGCAAATCGCCCAAGTCCACGAGTCAAGTGTTGCACTTGGCGCAACACCTATTGCGCCGGCCAGCAAGGTGTTGTCATCGTCGCCCGCATGACAACGATGTTTACTTCGACGCTGGGAAGTTTCGAGTGGCAAGCCCTCTGCGGCGGGTTCACTCCCGAACTCGGCGATATCGCCGCCGAACGTGGATTTTTTGGTCTCAAGCCTGAAGGCATCTATGTGTACGGAACATTCCGTACCGCCGACGGCGATATCCACACCCCTGCGCGCCGGCTGCCGTTTGGATCCGATAAGGGCGACGCCGGTGTCAGCGGGGACATGCGATTGTCGATGGGGCGGCGGTTGGCCGTTCAAACCACCAAGGACAGCCCGGACGGTCAGCAGCACTTCGACGTCGCCGCGATGCGCGCGTCGGCCAGTGGCGCCGGCCTTCTTGTCGACCGGACATCCGACGCCGTCGTGTACCGGGCGTCCGGTGACCGCGACATGCTTGTCGAAGTCTCGCCGTCCGCGCTGCACTGGCGCGAAGAAGATGTGCTGGATCTGCAGGGCGAACTGGTGGGCTCGGGGCTGCACTGGTACCTGCCGGGACGCGACCTCGGCATGTACTACACGTCGCAGATCTACGAGGTGGCGGGAACGATCTACGGCGAGAAAGTCACCGGCTTCGTCCCCTTCGATCCGGTCTACATGGCCGACGGTGCTGCGCTCTATGCGGAGAAAGACATCCTGGAAGGCGAGCAACTCTGCTTGACGTGGTACACGTGGGGCACCCGCTGGGACGATGGCACCGTCGAGGTTGGCCATACGCTGTCCGGACACGACCAATTCGGCTTGTGCGTCGCCACCGATGCTGACGGGCTGACCGTTCAGACCAGCAACGTCGAAGCTGAGTATGAATGGGCGCCAAATGAATACAACGTGGAGCGGGTCGCTTTCGACGTAGACGGCGAGCCCTGGGAATTCGTCGCCGATCCCCGGGGAGTTCAGCCCGATATGGGGCGGATTCCCAATCCTCAACAAGAGGGGCTGATGCGGAGGGTGGGCGACACGAGGAAGCCGGTGCACTGGTCGTCCTGGGGCGAGGCGAACATTGCCTACCAGCCGCCGCGCCGGCGCCGCTTCACCACCGCACGGTCAGCACGACTTTAGGCCCGTCGCCACGCACGGCTGCCTCGGGCCAGAGGTCCGGGCTTCAGCCTCGCATCCTGACCGCGGTCTTCAGTGGATTGTTCACTGAAGGCCGCGGTCAGGCGTTTCCGGCCACGGTTGTTGTGTTACCCCATCGGTGATGGTCACATCATTCAGGCGATTGGTCATCGTCTCGGTAGCAGCAGTACTGGAGTGATGTCATCTGACCAATCTGCTCATTAAGATTAATTATTAATCTATGCTCGCAGCATGCGGACGATGCTCTGTTTGACAGCCCGATACGGGGCGCGCAGACCGATCCGTACCGGCGTCATTGACGTGGACTCATAGTTGCCAATTGGGCCGGCACGGGCGCGGCGTAGCTGGCATATGAGAAGGAGCACGATGATCAACATCCAACCGTCACTTGAGGCCGTCGCCGACATCATCGCGATCAACCACCTGGCAGCTTCCTATTCGGAGGCGATGTGCCGCTTTGAAGTGGAAGAAGCGGTCCAGACCTACGCTCAGGACGGCGTACTCTCGACGCCCACCACGGCGGACGCCATCGGCCGGGCTGCCATATTCGAAACGATATCGAAGACGGTATCCACGCTGGACTTCGTCTTCCAGACCCTGCACCAGGGGTTGGTCGAGGTCGATGGGGACCGAGCGACCACCAACTTTCCCATTACCGAATGGGCGCGGACATCCAAGGATCAGAGAGGCATCCTGTTCCTGGGGGTGTATCGCGATGACGTAGTGCGCACACCCGAGGGTTGGAGATTCGCCCGCCGCAGGCTCCTTCCTCGGCTCATGGGTAGGCCCGACTTCCTCACGGGCACACTGCACGACATCTCACTGTGACCCCCGCTGTCGTCATGGAGTTATTCGCTGGCCCAGGCGAAGGGGTCCAACGGCGCCAGCACCGTGCTGCATGGCGGACAGCTGGCGCTGTCGCACGTTCCCGACCTATCGATCTGACGTCACGCGCGCGTCCCACGTGGCAGATCCGCGAATCTGCTCGAGCTTGCGGAGATCTGCATCGGTCGCCGGCTGGTGGATGATCAGTTTCAATGAAGGTCGGTCCAGCAGTCGCAGCTGCATCAGGTGGGTGGTGAGCACCCCGACGGCCGGATGGCGGAATGATTGCGCTCCGCCCGCGGCACGCACCACCTCGTGGCTGGACCACCACTGCCGGAATTCGGCACTGAGAGCGGCTAATTCATTGGCTATCGACCCGAACTGGGGGTCGGTAGGGTGCGCGGCGGCTTCTGCGCGGAACTGGCCGACAACACGGCGGGCGTGTCCCTCCCAATCCACTAGGGAGTCACGCACGCCCGCAACGGTGAACGTCGCCCACAACACATTGCGGCGGTCTGCGGGTAAGGCTGAGACGTCGCAGAACACTGCCGACAGCGCGTCGTTCCAGCCCAGATAGTCCGACCGAGGCCCCAGGATGTAAGCGGGCGCCGGCAACTGGCGGGCCAGCAGCCGACGGGTGGGCTCGTCGACCGATTCGTCATGGTTGTCCGAAGCGCCCAGCGGAAGCGCAGCGAGTCGGCGAAGGTGGCGGTGTTCGTCATCGGTAAGTTGCAGCGCATCGGCGATGCTGTCGATCACCTCGACGGTGGCATGGATGTCTTGTCCCTGCTCAAGTCGGGTGTACCAGCTGTAGCTCACCCCAGCCAGGTTGGCAACTTCTTCACGCCGGAGACCACGAACCCGACGGGGGCGCAGGCCAGCGCGCAGACCTGCCTGCTCTGGCGCCAACGCTGCCCGCCGCGCACTCAGGAACGCCGCAAGTTCGCGGCGCCGTTGCTCGGAGTCTGACGCCATGCCGCCCATCCTGCCAAACCCCATCGCGCCGGTCTGGGCTATCACTCACAGTGGTAGCACCAGTCCGGTCTTGTTGCGCGATGCGCTGGGCCCGCACACTCGCTTCACCATGACTACGACATTCGACACGTTGTCCGGGCGCGGACAGTTCCACTACCAACTGGTGCTCGGTGAACACAACAGTGACCCGGCAGAGGTTGCAGCACAACGCGACTGGTTCGGGCTGCCCTGGTCGGCCCTGTTCCTTTATGGCAGTCTGCGCGATGACGAGGGCCAGCTCTATACGGTCCTTCGAGTACCGGAACGTAACGGCGGCGGACGTAAGCGCTTCTATCTGCAAACAACACTCGGCGCCGACGATCTGCACGTCCACGACGCCAGCAGGGGATCGGCCCGCAACGAGGGTTTCGTCCGTCAACACCGCGACGGCGTCACCACGATCTACAGTCCGTCGGACTCCGATGGTCAACCATTCAGGTTCGAAGTCGATGCCACCACATCGTCATGGTCCGAGGCCGGCACGATGGAGCTGCACGGCACCTTGGTGGAACCAGGCCTGCACTGGCACTTGCCGTCGGCTTCGGGCGGTGTCGACGAGGGCTACTACTACGTGTCCCAGCTCTACGAGGTTCGCGGTCAGATCCTCGGGCGCGACGTTCACGGCTTCTACGGCGCCGACGACCTGTACGCCAACGGCCTGATCTACCAGGACGACCTCTTGGTCGGCAAGAAGTTGCACGTCACCTGGTACACCTGGGCGACGCGCTACGCCGATGGCTCCTTGGATGCCGGGCATTTCATGCTCGGCCATGACGGCCTCGGCATGCTCCTCCTGTGTGATCAGGACGGCCGGGTGCGTCGTACCACCCATGTGGACGGCTTTGTCGAACTCGACGAAACGGGAACGTGGCCAACCCGTATCGAGGTTCACGCACCGGGGGAGGACTGGGAGTTCCTCCCGGACCCGCGGGGACGAATGGTCGACTTCATGCCGATGCCGAACCCCCAGATCGAGGGCCGCTGGCGACGAATCGCCGACACCCGACAGCCGGTACATTGGTTCGCCTACGGCGAGATTGCGCCGTCGCACGGATTAGTGCCCCGCAGCGGCGCTCTCGGCGCGTGATGTGTCCACCCTCGAGTACTTCGAAGATCGGCGCCAGGCTCTTGCTGACTGGATTGCATCCAAGAATCCGCACGCTGACAACGTCGGCTTGAGCTCCTTTACCCCGGCGAGCTCGGGCTTCTCCAATGTCACCCTGTTCACTGATCTGACCTGGAGTGACGCCGGCGGACAGCAGCGTCGGGAGCTGGTCTTGCGGGCCGTTCCCCCGTCCCAAACCCTGTTCCCGGATGACGACCTCCATCTGCAGTACGACGTGATGGCAGCGCTGCGCGATACGCCCATCCCGGTACCCCAGTTGGCCTGGTATCTCGACCGCACCGACGTCCTGGGTGTGCCGGCGTTCCTGATGGACCGGGTGCGCGGCGAGGTGGCCTCCGGCTACCGGCCCGGCTTCCACGGTCACGGCCTGTTCTTCGAGGCCACTGTCGAGCGGCGCCGGCAGATGTGGTTTGCGGCAGTCGATGTGATGGCCGACCTGCACCGGCTGGACGCTGCGTCTCTGGCGCTGCCGGCATCGATGGGGTCGCCCGCGAATGGGCGCGAGGCGATCGGTGCCATCCTGGCCCGGATCGAGACCCAGCTCGATTCGACCGACGCTGACGTCCCGGTGCTGTGGCAAGCCCTCGATCGGGTGCGCACCACGATGCCTGAGGACATCGACGTGGTGCTGTGCTGGGGTGACGCCCGGCCCGGGAACATCATCTACCGCGACGGCCAGGTGGCCGCCGCACTTGATTGGGAGCTGGCGCATTACGGTGCGCCGGAGGGTGATCTGGCGTACTTCTTGCTGGTCGATAAGGTTGTCGCCGAACTCAACGACGTCCCAAGGCTTTCCGGACTCCCGGACACCGACGAGACCATCGACTACTACCAGCGGGCACTCGGCAGGCCGATCCAGAACCTCGAGTATCACCGGATTCTGCAGGCCTTGAGAATGGCGACCATGTTGGTCATGACCGTGCAACTGAGCCCGCCCGAGCTCGAATTTCCACCCAACTATCTGACCGAGAATGTCCCCACCCGCAGGCTCGCGCACCTCATGCGCGTCCACTGAATCATGATCGGAAACTCATGACCGACGTCATCCTCACCGCCGCAGACGAATACCTGAACCACCAGATGGTGGCCAGTTTTGAACAGGTCGGCACAACTGACCGCAACTGGACGGAGAAGGGCTACATCGTCGCCTACGACGTCTCCGGCGAGATCATGGTCACCGCCGGGATCGGCAAGTACAGCAACCGCGACGTCATGGACGGCTTTGCCGGGGTCGCGGTCCCCGGCAAGCAGTACAACGTGCGTGCAACTCGCGAGCTACGCCCCGAACTGGACCGCACCGTCGTCGGTCCCATCTCGTGGGAGGTGGTGCATGCACCAAGTCACAACCGAATCATGTTGGCGGAGAACGAACTCGGCGTCAGCTATGACGTCACCTACGAAAGCGACTTCGCGCCGATCGTCGGGGCGCCAGGGGAACGCCGAGACCGGGGGATCACCGGGAACCACACGATCCGCTACTTCCAGCCGGGCCGCGCCAGCGGCACCGTCACTGTCGAGGGTCGCACTTACCGGTTGGATCCCGACCGCAGCTATGCCTATAAAGACCGATCGTGGGGAATCCGGACAATGTCGGGAATCCCCAACCCCAACTCGTTCTGGTTCAACGACCCGTCGGCGGCGCCCGAGACCGGGCTTCGTCCCGCTCCGGGGCACGGCGAGGGCGTGCTGCACGGGTACCTGAACTTCAGCTTCGGCAGCTGGTGCCTGTCATCGACGTTCACTCAAGGCCCCGATGGCCGGCCCATGAAGTCGAGTACCGGTAGCACGGAGGGTTTCATCGCCTTTGCCGGCACCAACCGGCCGCGCCTTCGGATCGCGAACCTTGAGCTGGACTTCGAGTTCTGGCCAGGAACCCGTCGGGCCAAGTCGCTCCACGCGCATGCCGAGCTCGAGGACGGAAGCACTCGCGACATCACGTGCACGTGGAAGGACCTCGTGTACTACTTCCGTGGCGGCGGCTATTTCGGTTTCCGCGGTTGGTGGCAGGGTGGCTACCGCGGAGCGCTCGACGTCGGAGGTGAGGTCATGGACCTGCGGAACAAGGCAAACCTTGACGAGCTGTACGGCTGCGAGGAGATCGCCGTCGACTGCGTGTGCGGGGAGGAGACCGGTCATGGGGTGATGGAGCCGTGGGCGATCGGTTCGCTGCCGCGATACGGCATCACCGAAGACACCCTCGGATGAGCGCTGACCAGGAACACCTGGTTGGTGTAGTCAACGGACTGGCCAACGCGATCCGCACCGCCGAGATCCCGGCTCAGCACGTGTCGCGAATCAGTAGCGCTCTAGAGCAGGCGCGCGCGATGATCGACGAGCATATCGTGCCTCCGCCGTATGCCGTCGAGCAGCTGGCCCCGCCGAACGTGGCTGTGTTGCAATGGGATCCAGACGACCTGTGTAGCACAGTTCCCTACAGCCCGTTCCTCGGACGCCTGAACCCGATCTCGGGAGACGCAACGCTGCGGGCCGAGGGGGCGACCCTCTCTGGAACAATCAGATTGTCGCCGATCCACGCCGGACCCATCGGGATGGCACACGGCGGCGTGGTAGCGGCGCTGCTTGACGAACTGACCAGCATCGCGGTGATGACACACGGACGTTTCGGCTACACCCGGACCCTGACGGTCACCTACCTGCGGCCGACGCCGCTGGATGGGGACCTATCGTTATGGGCCCAGTCCGCCGGCCACCTCGGCTCCGGATACCTGACGTCGGCGGAGATCCGCAGCGGCGGCAAGGTGACTGCATCCGCAGTTGCGGTGCATCATCCGGGCGGACGCGTCGATGAACCGATCTACCCGGATACAGTGACTCGATGACCAAGAGTCATGGCGGTTCGCCCTCCTTGACGCTCGCGGAGCTGGGGCCGGACACCGAAGAACAGGCCGGCTTGTCCTATCTCAGGCTGACCGACGCCGCCGAATTGACCCGAGCGACCGTCGGTCAAACATTGCTACGGGTGGCCTCGGAGCGCCCTGATCAGCCTGCACTGATGTGGCTGACCGAGACCGGCGTCGAGGAGATGACCTGGGCGGAATTGACAACCAAGGCGTCGGCCGCCGCCCACGAACTCAGCCGGCTCAGCCCCGCCCGCGAGCGAGTGGTGGTGCTCGGGGGCAACTCCGTGGACTGGATCGTCGCTGTGTACGGAGCCAGTCTTGCCGGTATGCCGGTGGTGCCGCTGAGTCCCGCGACGACCGTCGACGAGATCACTGCTGTCTTAGGAGATTTCGCAGTCGCAGGCATCCTGGTCGGCGACAGGTCGGGCGACGGTGTGCTGCGTGATCGTGCCATTCGGGCGTGCTCGGCAGCAGGATCCGAAGCTCAGGTGCGCGTCATGGGTGATTGGCCACCGGGGCCACGATTCGCCATCTGTGAGTCAGCGCGCGCTGACGACGAATTCCTGGTGCAGTACACCTCTGGAACCACTGGTCGTCCCAAGCCGGCGAGTCTGTCGCACCTGGCGGCACTGAACGCGGGACGATTCTTCGCCGAAGGGACCGGTACCCGCGCCGGCGAGGTGTGGCTCAATCCGCTACCCCTCTACCATGTGGGCGGACTAGTCTCCGGCCTGCTGTCGTGTCTGTCGATCTCGGCGACTTACGTTGTCGTCGAGCGGTTCTCGGCCGAGGTTGCACTGCGCGCTGTCCGTGAGACGCGGCCGACCTTCATCGGAATGGTTCCGACAATGCTGATCGACTTACTCGATCAGCCCGATGTGGCGCCCAATGACTTCGCATCGGTGCGCACGGTGCTCGGCGGCGCCACGGACGTCGACCCCGCGCTGGTTTCCGATGTCGAACAGCGACTTGGTATCCGGTTCAACATCGCCTACGGGCAGAGCGAAGCGCCCTGCATGACGATGACATGGTCCTCGGACTCGGCGGACGTGCGCACTCGCTCGCTGGGGCATCCACTGCCGGGCCGCGACTACTGCCTGGTCGATCCCGACGGGGTGGTGCTGGCGGTCGGTCAGCCAGGGGAGCTGTGTGTCCGAGGACCGTTGAACATGTCGGGCTATGTTCGGGCCGGCGGTCAGGTGGACCCTGACACCAGTGGCGCAGGATGGCGGCGAACCGGTGATATCTGCGTCTTGGACGATGCGGGAATCCTGCACATGCGTGGACGGTCCCGCGATCTGATCATCCGGGGTGGAACGAACATCTATCCGGCCGAAGTGGAGCAACAACTGTCCGCCCACCCCGCGGTGCGCGAGGTCGCGGTTTTTGGTGTGCCCGATCGCCGCCTCGGCCAGAAGGTGGCTGCTGCGGTCATTCCCGTCTCCGGGATGACGGTCGACCCGGCTGGTCTGGATACCTTCGCTGAGGAAGTCCTCGGTCCCAGCAAGCGTCCGACCGCCTGGCTCATCCTCGATGAGTTCCCGCGCACCGCGTCCGGTAAAGTGCGCAAACACGTTCTGCAGCAGTCGATCACGCCGGGTGGTGTGGAGAGCGCTTAGCGGCGGTCGGCTGCTGGCGAATCCACACCGCCCGGGCGGTCGGCGCCGGCCTCAGCCGGCGACGTTGGTGCCGCCGGGGTATCCGCCGCCGCCGAACATGGCGTCGAGGGCCTCGTAGTCGGTGAGACCGCCAACCCGCGGGATCGCCTCGATGAACTCCACCGATTTCGGCTTCTTGTACGAGGCGATATGAGTACGGCAGTGTTCGATGATGTCGTCGGCGCTCGCGCTCAGTCCGGGCTCGAGGACCACAACGGCCTTGACTGACTGGGTGAACTGCGGATCCGGTATCCCGATGATCGCCGCCTCACGCACCGCCGGGTGGTTGGTGAGGCAGGCTTCCACTTCCTGCGGATAGATGTTCTCGGCAGCCGACTTGATCATCCGGGTCATGGTGCCCATGAAATGGATGGTGCCGTCAGGTTCGCGGCGGCCCAAGTCGGTGGTGTGCCACCAGCCATCCCGCATCCGCTGACCGTTGAGCTCGGGGCGGTTCCAGTAACCCAGGTGCACGGTCTCTCCGCGGATGGTGATCTCGCCGGCAGTGCCGTCAGGGACCTCGTTGCCGTCCGGCCCGACGATGCGCACCTGCGTGAATGGCGATGGGCGGCCGGAGTTCCCGGTACCGCGGCCACCGAACGCATTCAATATCGCCAGCCCGGTGACTTCGGTCTGGCCGAAGCCGCCCGCCGTGGTCCCCCAAGCGGTGTTGTCCGGCGGCAGCGCATCGCCCCACACGGGAGCCATGGGTCCGGCCCGCAGCGACGAGATGTCGAGATTGGCGGTCTCGTTGAGTTCCTTGAGCTTGAAAATGGTGGGCGGCATGAGGAACGCCGAGGTGGCGTGCTCCTCGGCGATCAAGGCGAGGAGCTCTTCCTCCTGAACTCGCCGGATGTAGACGTTGGTGCCGCCGAACAGGAACGTGGCGATGGCGTCGAACTGGAAGTTTCCGATGTGAAACAGCGGGCCGGAGTTGATGAACACGCTGCGGTGATCCACTCCTGTCACGCCGGCGGTGACGCTGCCCATCACGATCAGGTTGCGATGGCTGAGCATCGAGCCGTTGGGGCGACCGCCGATGGCGGCGGTGTAGATCACGAGCAGTGCATCCTCGGCCTCGCCGGTGGGGGACACCGGGTCGGTGTCCTGGACCGCCAGCTGCTCGTCGTAGCCCTCCGGCTTTTCGGAGTCGAGCTGGATCCAGGTGGCCGTGGTGCTCGCCAACGTGCGTGCCCCGTCGATACGGTCGCCGATCTCCTCGTTCTGCCACAACACCACCGTGGGCGTGAAGTCGTCGATGACAAAAGCGAACTCTTCGGCGGATTGACGCCAGTTCGCCGGGCAGACCATGGCGCCGATACGGGCGCAGGCGACCATGACTTCGAGGAACCGGTACGACGTCTGTGCCAACCAGAGCACCCGATCGCCACGCTGCACGCCGAGGGATGCGAGCAGGCGGGCGGCTTGGTTCACCCGATCATCCAGCTCTGGCCAGGTCAATCGAACCGGGCCTTCGACAACTGCGGTTCGATTGGGAAAACGGCGCCGGTGCTCGGCACAGATATCCGACAATGTCACCTGAGGCATCGTGATCGCTCCTGTGCGTAGGGGGTGGGCTTGAAAACTACTCAATTATCTACCACTATGGCTGTGTCGCGGTTCACGTTACAGCGCAACGTACCGGCCGCACCAGGCGGTGCGAGTCCAAGAGGTCATCGCGCAAGCAAAAGGAGAATAGTGGCTAGTCAACCCCACAGCGGTTCGGCGCCCGTGAGCGTCCCGGCAAGCGGCGAGCGGTACTTCTATGAGCCCGAGATCGAGACCGCCAGCCGTGAGGCGATCAGGGCTGCCCAGGAAAAACGGATCCTCGAGCTGGTCCCCTATGTGTGGGAACGCTCCGGTTTCTATCGGGACCTGTGGTCTCGATCTGGGGTGAGCCCCGATGACATCCAGTCGCTGGATGACTTCTACGCCAAGATCCCGACCTTCTGCAAAGACGACCTGAAGGCCTACCGGGAACGCACAGGGGACCCGTTCGCCGGCATCCTCTGTGTCGATCGCAGCGAACTGACGTCGATCACATCGACCTCGGGCACGACGTCCCTGCCCGAGTTCCTGCCGGAGATCTGGGAAGCGGCCTGGCCACTGCCCATCACCTCGACCCGAGCGCTGTGGGAAATGGGAGTGCGGCCCGGCGATCGTGCGTTGGTGGCCGCGGGGTCATTCCGGGGGTTCTGGGACGACTACTACCGCATGTTGGGCGTCACGCCGGTCTATATCGATTGCTGGATCGGGGAGGGCGAGCGGATCCTCAACGCCATCAAGCGCTATCAGGTCGGCTACTTCCAGATGTTCATGCCCACGGTCATGGAGTTCGAGGCGCTGGAGGCCAAGTACGACATCCGCGACATGCTGTCGTCCCTCAAGGGTGCGGCATTTGCCGGGCAGCCGCTGAGCGCGACATTGGAACGCAAGGTTCGCGACGAATGGGGTGTGAATCTGTTCACCTGGACCAGCGCCGGGGACACCGGCGGGGCTTGGGAGGGGCAGGAGCACAACGGGTACTTCGTCCAGGAGGACACGGCGCTGCTCGAGGTCGTCGATCCGGTCACCGGGACACCGGTCGGAGAGCTCGAGACCGGTGAGGTCGTGGCCACCGACCTGGACAACAACGCCGCGCCCTACATTCGGTTCCGCTCGGAGGATCTGGTCAAAGTCACCCATCAGCCAGCGGCCAGTGGTCGGACCCAGATGCGGATCTGGGTCGTCGGCCGTGCCGGCGACGAGATGCGGATTGGCGGTAAGTCCTTTGTACTCAAGGACATCTGGGATCCGGTGGAGTCTCTGCCTGAGTGTGGGGACGCCCTGTTCCAGGTGGTTCGATACGCGCCGGAGATGGACCAACTGCGGATTCGGATCGGCTATTCCCCCGAGAAGACGGCTGATGTCGACGAACTGCGTTCACGGGCGGCGGCTGTGCTGGAGCGCAAACTGGGCGTCACATCCCACGTCGATCTGATGCCCGTCGACGAGATCCTCAAGACATCGTCGAGCGTGGCGAAATTCCCCCGCACTGTGAAGGCATGAGAGGACAGCAATGAGTAGATCGTCGATGGCCGCTACGGCAGCCCAGCTACCGCGACCAGAGTTGTTCGGTATCGCGTCGTGCAAGGTCGGCACTGACATCCTTGATTTCGAGATCGGTTGGGACGAAGCCGAGCGTGACATTGCCTGGGCCGAGGCCGTGCTGCGCCCGACGGGCCTCGGTAGTGAGGACGTCGCGGTGGTGACGCTGCCGAACTGGGAAGGGCTGTGGTTCGCCCCGGTGCTGAGCGCACTGCACACCTTGGGCGTGATCCGCGCTCTCGCGGAGAACTACGCCTGGGATGCCCGGCGCGCAGGACACATGATCCGAAATCTCAAGCCCCGGGCCGTCGTCGGACTCGGTGCTGACACCATCAACGGCCTGGTGGGTCAGGGCGACGATGTGGCTGGCTTGCTGTCCGGCGTGGATTTCGTCTGGGCGCGCCACGACGCTCTTGGCGTCCTCGCGGAGGCCGGCGTGACCGCGTTGCCCCTGGTTCCGATCGGGCCAGCCCTGGCGATCGGCGTCCCTGGCGTGGGTGCGGTGGTGAACACCGACGAATGGGCTGTCGAGACTGTCGACGGCGAATTCGTGGTGTCGACCGTAGGCGATCGGAGGGCTCGCCTTTCCGGCGTCACATCGGGAATCCGCGGGCGGGTGGGCTCGCGCGTCGATGTGGGCACCATCGTCGAGTTCGAGCTGTGATCGCAAGACGCGAGGATCGACATGGGATTGTTGAACGGCAAGGTCGCGTTTGTCACCGGCGTCGCGCGAGCACAGGGCCGCACCCACGCGGTGCGATTGGCGGCTGAGGGCGCGGCCATTATCGGGATCGACATCGCGGCTCCCGTCAGCGATCACAACGGTTATCCCGCCGCGACGGAATCTGATCTGGCCGAGACGGAAAAGCTACTGGCAGACGTCGGGCAGCCCTACGTCGTGGAGGCCGTGGACACTCGAGATGCCGAAGCAATGACTGCTCTGCTGGCGCGGGCCGTACCCGCACTCGGGGGCAGGCTCGATGTCGTGGTGGCCAACGCCGGCATCGTCAACTGGAATCGGTTCTGGGAGATGCCCGAGGATCAGTGGCAGTCGATGATCGACGTCAACTTGACCGGCGTGTGGAAGACCATGAAAGCTGCTGTGCCGCACATGCTGGAGGCGGGCAACGGTGGTTCGATCATCGCGACGAGCTCGGTGGCGGGCATAAAATCGCTTCCCGCGCAGGCGCATTACAGTGCTGCCAAGCACGGGGTGGTCGGTTTGGTGAAGTCCGCGGCGATCGAGCTGGGCGAATATGGGATCCGGGTCAACACCATTCACCCCTGGGGGGTGAACACGCCGATGACCCAGGACACCAGGATGCAAGAGGTCCTCGGAGCTCATCCCCATTACCTCGTGTCATTCGGATCCATGCTGCCGCAGCTGCCGATCGCTGAGCCGGATGACATCTCGGATGCGGTGGTCTGGTTGGCGTCAGACCTTTCCCGCACCGTCACCGGTGCACAGATCCCGGTGGATATGGGTGCGACCAAGGTCTGATCGGATCCTCATGCTCACCGGCCGGCCACCGATCAGCCGCCACCGGTGAGCATGATGGTCTGACCGGTGATGTAGCGCTGGTCATCGGAGACCAGTGCGGCCACCGCACAACCGATATCGGTCTCCGCGTCACCCATGCGGCGCAACGGAATCATGTTCAACTGGCTCTGATAGCGCTCGGGATGCTGCTCACGGAACTCGAGCGAAGCCGGCGTCTCGGCTGCCGGAACGACGACGTTGACCCGTATTCCATCCGGGCCCCACTCTCGAGAGGCGACGCGGGACAGCCCGCGAATACCCTCCTTCGCCATCGCATACGCCCCGAATCCTCGGTTGCCGACGATCGCGGTCTGCGAGCCGAGGTTGACGATGGACCCGCCCTTGCGGGCAGCCATGTGCGGGTAGGCAGCTTGCATTCCGTAGAGTGTGGCCAACGTTCCAGTGCGGTAGGTGATTTCGACATCCTCATCGGTGATGTCGACGATCTTTCCCTGCGCGGGTGTTTGGGCGTTGTTGACCAGGATGTCCAATCCGCCGAAGTGCTCTACTGTTCGGGAGATCGCTGAGGTGAATTCGCCGCGATCGCCCACGTCGCACTGCACGGCGATGGCTGATACGCCCGGGAGCGCCTGGACTTCGGCGGCTACCGACTCGCACTTCGACAGCGTACGGCCCAGTAACGCCAGGTGCGCGCCTTCCTTGGCCATCGCGATCGCGATCCCGCGCCCCACTCCCTGGCCGGCACCCGTGATCACCGCGATCTTGCCATCGAGCTTACCCATTCCAGCACCTTCCAGCAGTGAGCGAAAAACGTTGCAATTGAGCACAAGTCGATCAGATTGACCCTGAAACCAACTTTACAAGGTAATGTCGACGGTGTCATTCACTTGAGGAGCAGCGTGAAAATCGGATTGATGACAACCCCTTGGGAACATCCCGCGGACGTGGCCCGGGTGGCCCAGTCTGCCGAAGTCCGCGGTATCGAGTCGATCTGGGTCGGGGAGCACAGTCATCTGCCGGTTGCTACCGAACACGCCTTCAGTGCCGACACCCCGGAATTCTATCGTCGGTTGCCCGACCCCTACGTCACGTTGGCCGCCGTCGCTACCGTCACCACCACGATCAGGATCGGGACAGCCATATCGCTTCCCGCTGAGCATGATCCGCTGCCGCTCGCCAAGACCCTGGCCACATTGGACCTGCTGTCGGGCGGTCGGTTCGAGTGGGGAACGGGCTACGGATGGAACCGATTGGAGCTGGTCAATCGAGGCGTCGATCCCAGACACCGAATGTCCCGGTACGCCGAGGTGGTACGCGCGGTTCGCGATCTCTGGACATGCGAAATCGCCAGTGCCAAAGGCGATCATGTTCGGTTCAGCGAGAGCTGGTCGTGGCCCAAGCCGGTCCAGCAGCCACACCCGCCGATACTCCTGGGATGCCGCGCGGCGCCGCGAGCTTTCGGACAACTCGCAGCGTTCTGCGACGGCTGGATGCCCTCACTGACCCAGGCGGGGGAGGGGCTCGAAGCTGACGTCGCGGAGTTGCGCAACGCCTGGGATGCCGCAGGGCGGGTTGGCGCACCCCGAATCACCCTGATCGACAGCGGATTCTGGGCGGACATCGACATGGATAAGTTCTATCGACGGATCACCAGGTTGTCCGAGCTTGTTCCGCGACTGGCCGATCTCGGTGCAGAGCGGTTGATCGTCGGGATGCCGATGTTCCGCCTCGATGATGTCGAGCAGAAACTGGACGTCATCGCCGGACTCGTGCCCCGGAGTTAGAGGCGACGCACTCGCAACGTCGCGGTCGCGATCAGTTCGCCGTTGGGCGTGTCCTGAACGAGGTCCGATCGGATCAAGATGGTCGGTCCGTTCTGGCTGAGTATGCGCCCGCTGGCGCGCAGCGGTCCAGTCTTGCCGGCGCGGACGAGTCGCGCACTCAGTGACTCCACTTCGACCCCGGCGGCGGCAGTCCCGACGGCCGCGAGGGCGGCCGCTTCCAGCGTCACGAGGATCGGTCCGTGATGCAAGACCGGGCCGCCCAGCTTCGGCGATATCTCGGCAATGGTGAATTCCGTCCCATCAGCAACGGCGCCATAGGCGGTGTGCAGTGGTGGGAGGGTGCCGGTGTCGGGAACTCCTGGCCCGGGGTCGACGTAGTCGAAACCCGTTGCGGTCGGCCTGATCACAGTCCAGTCCGCGGTTCCGAAGCCAACCGTCGTATCGGGATCATCGGAGTCGACGAACCGGCACTCGGTGAACACCTGGCTGCGGGCCGCACGGGTCATCGACCCGTGTACCCCCAAGGTGGTCACCCCACGCGCGCCACCGACGAGGTTGATGTGCACGTGCGTCAACGCGAGTTGCCAGTGGCGGTCTATCGCGATGCCGGCGGTATCCAGCATGGCGATGGCGGCCGGCGCAGCCAATAGTGAGCCATTCGGGCGCATGTCGCTTCTCAGCGGCATACGCCCGGTGGCGTCGAATCCGTCGTGCAGCACCGAACGGCAGCCCAGATACCGGTAGCTGACCAGCTCGGCCAGGCTCTTCGCCCAGACCCCGTAGATCGCGGCCTGGTCGGTGTCTCCTGCTGCGGTCATGTCAGTGCCTAACGCGGTTGGAAGCGCTGAGCGCCGTCGAGGCGCAGCACTTCACCATTGACGTAGTGATTGCCCAGCAGGAAGCGGGCTGCGTCGGCGAACTCCGCGGGTTCACCCAACCGCTTGGGGAACGGGACACTCGCCGAGAATGCGGCCAGCGCCTCCTCGCCGACAGAGGCCATCATCGGGGTCAGCATGGTGCCAGGAGCGATGCTGTTGATCCGGATGCCCGCGGAGCTCAGATCGCGCGCCACGGCCAGGGTCAGGCCGATGATGCCCGCCTTGGCTGCGGCATAGGACGCCTGCCCGATCTGTCCCTCGTACCCCGCGATCGACGCCGTCATGACCAGTGCACCGCGTTCCCCATCGGCTGGATCGTTCGCCGCGATGGCCGAGGCGGCCAGCCGGACCACGTTGTAGGTGGCGGTGAGGTAGATGTCGATGATGCTGGTGAATCCCTCGATGCTGGCCGGGCTGCCGTCGCGGTTGACAGTGCGCTCCGGCTTGCCGCCCAGCCCGCCGTGCGCGATGACGGCATACCGCAAAGTGCCCAGCTGCGCGGCTGCGTTGATGGCGGCGGTGACGCTGTCGGGATCGGTGACGTCGGTGTGGGCGAATACCGCGCCCTGGCCCAGTTCCTCGGCCAGGGCCTTGCCCTTGTCGTCGTTGACGTCCGCGATCACCACGCCGAGCCCCTCGGCGTGTAGACGGCGTACGGTCGCCTGGCCGAGACCACCGGTGCCGCCGGTGACCAGAGCGACCGAGCCGGTGGGGAATTCTGTTGCTGTCATGAATCTCTCTATCTAGTCAGACGTGGAGTCGGCCCACCCCTGGGGAGGGGTGAGCCGACCACGTGGTGTCGAGGATGACCGATACCGCTGGCGCTTTACTTGCCAGGTGTCGAAATAGTCTTGACCTGCAGGTACTCCCGGAATCCTTCGATCCCGTGCTCGACGCCAAGGCCGCTGATACCCCACCCGCCGAAGGGGCTGTCGGCGCCGAGGTAGAACGAGGCGCCGATGTTGACCGTACCGGCCCGCAGCTTGTTTGCGACCCGGCGTGCCCGGTCCTCATCAGAGGATTGAATGTAGGAGGACAACCCATAGCGGGTGTTGTTGGCGATCCGCACCGCCTCGTCATCGTCGCCTTCGTAACGAATCACCGACAGGACGGGTCCGAACACCTCGGTTTGGGCGATCTCGGCGTCCGGTGCGACGTCGACGATCAGCGTCGGCTTGTACCAGTTGGCTTTGCCATTGACCTCGCCGCGCTCGCCACCGACGAGGATCCTGGCGCCGGCCTCGCGTGCGCGGGCGACCAGTCCCTCCATCCGGACCAGTTGCTCCTGCCGAATGATCGGACCGACTATGGTGCCGGGATCGGTCGGATCGCCCCACGGAATCATCCCGATGATCGCCTGAAGGCGTGCCACGACATCGTCGTAGACATCGGCGTGCACGATTGCGCGGGTGCCTAGCGCGCAGCCCTGTCCGCTGCTGGTCATGCACATCATGGTGGCCATACCGCAGGCCTGATCCAGGTCCGCGTCGGGCAGGATGATATTGGCGGACTTGCCGCCTAATTCCAGGACCACCTTGCGGATGCCATTCGCGGCACGCTCCATGATGCGCTGGCCCACGCCCGGTGAACCGGTGAAGTGGAACAGATCGATCCGCGGATCCGCAGTCATCGCGTCGCCGACGATGCCCTTGTCGGCGGAGCTGAGTGTGTTGAAGACGCCAGCTGGGATGTCTGTCTTCTCCGCGGCGATCTGTGCCATTTTCGCAGCGGTCAACGGTGTGTCCGGGGCGCTCTTGAGGACGACGGTGTTCCCCGTCGACATCGCATGGGTGACCTTCCAGATCGCGGTCATGAACGGCGCGTTCCACGGTGTGATCGCCCCGACGACACCGTAAGGCTGGTAGCGCACAGTCCGATCGCTGACCATCCCGAGCACCGTGTTGGGGCCCAGTTCGCGCTCCCATTCGAACGAGGTGGTCAGCTCGTTCCAGAAATCCATGCCGTCGATCATGAAGTCGACGTGAGTGGAGTGAATTCCCTTGGGAACACCGGATTCGGCAGTCAGGATGTCGCTGAACTCTGCCGCCTCTTCCCGCATCGCGGCCTGGAACTGCTCCAGACAATGCCGACGGAACTTGTGGTCGGTGCCCCAATCGGTGTCGTCGAAGGCTCGGCGGGCCGCGGTCACGGCATCGTCGACATCTTCGGGTCCCGCGTCGGCGGCCTGGGCCACCACCTGGTCGGTAGCGGGGTTGAGGATGTCATACCGCTTGCCGGACTTGGCTTCGCGGAATTCTCCATCGATGAACAAGCGGCCTTCGAGATCGGCTGACGGCATGTGTGCGACCTTTTCTGCGTAAGGGACTGGCTGGTAGTGGCGCCCGACTGGGCGCGAGAAATGACGTCGCTTACACTGTAACGTGATGGCTAACACAGTTCAACAATCTGACGGATTACCTGAGCGGCCGGCGTCATTGCAGCACGTCGATCCCACGTCGCCGCTGTATGTCGTCACATCTGACACGGGCGTCACGCTGTGCGGTGGCTGCCGTGCGGCGGCCCGTTGCAGGATGGGTCTGATGGCCGAGACCCTGCGTGATGATGGCGTCGTCTTCAGCGAGTTGTCCTGCCCGCGCAAAGACGAGGGTGGACGTAACGTGGCCCACGGCGGCTGGACCGCTGGCGTCCTCGACGAACTGGTAGGACACACGCTGTTGCTACGTGGCGAGTTCGCCGTCACCGGCACCTTGACGGTGGTGTTCCACAAGCCGGTTCCCGTCGAGGTGCCGCTGATAGCTGAGACTCATGTGCTGCGCCGCGAGGGCAGACGTGTCTTTGTCTCCGCCGAGCTGAGGTTGGCTGAGACCCGCACCATCCTCGCCAGCGCTGAAGCGACGATGGTGAAGCGCCCAGAAGACCACTTCGACCGACATGACAAGTGGCTGGCCGAGGAGTTGAAGAGGCCAGCGGACTGATCAGGCCGGCTCGACAGTTACCCAGGTCTCGTTGAACGCGGACATCAGCGACAACGGGTCTTCCTCGTTGGCGGCGGTCAAGAGATTGCGATTCACTCCGACCACGTCGGGCTCGGCTCGTCCCGCCGGGTCAAACACCCTTGATCCCCAGCCATGTTCGACGACAACAACTCCCGGGCGAGGAGCATCGGTGACCACGGCAGTCAACTCGATAGATCCCACTGCAGACCGGACTCGCACGCGGTCGCCATCGACGATACCGAGACGAGCGGCATCGTCGTGATGCAACTCGGCGCGATTGCTTGCGACGATCTTGCGCGGGCCGGGCAGTTCGTTCAGGAATGAGTTCATCGAACTGAGTCGACGGCGGTTTCCCAATTGCAGTGCCAGGCCGGCCGGCGCAGCGGAGGGCTCGGTGGCCAACTGCCGACGCAGCTCGTCGACGAACCGCGACGGTGCCAGATTGATCCGGTGATCCGGGGTGCGCAGCATTGCGTGCGCGTTCCCGTACTCGCGGGGGCCCACGACCATGCCGTGTGGATGGTCAAGGAGTTCCTGCCAGGTGGCGTGACCAGCCCGCTCGAAGGCGGCCCGGCAAGCATCCATCAACGAGAATGGCTGTCCGGCTAGGTAACCGGGCAATCCCATTGCTACTCCCAGGCCGTGGAAGAAGTCGGTCTCCGGCAGGATCGAATCGGGCGGATCAACGGCGTGCGGGGTGAACTGGACGAAGGGGACATCGGTGGTCATGGACGCGAACGGGGCGAACTCGTCGCGCTCCAGCCAGTGCGTGCCGGGGATCAACCAGTGCGCATGTCGGTGACTCTCCCGCTGCACGATGTCGACGGCCACCAGCAACTCCAGCTCGGCGAGTGCCGCGTCGAGTTGCTCACCTTGCGGGCCGGCCACTACCGGGTTTCCGCTCTGGATGAACAGCCCGCGCAACTGGCCAGGACCGGGAGTGCGGATCTCACCCGGAAGTTCGGCAATGGAGAAACAACCTTCGATGGCGGGACGGCCGGCAATCCGTGACAGCGGGGGATTGTGATCGTAGGCCGGAAGTTTGGGAGTGATCGCGCCGCGTTGGAAGTGGCGGCCACCGCGGATGTCCCAGTTACCGGTGATGACTGTCAGAACTTCGGTCAGCCAGAGTGCCAGTGTGCCGCGACTGGTTTGGGACACTCCGGTACGGGTGAGGGCGATCGCACTGCGGGCGGTGGCGAACCGCACTGCGACGTTCTCGATAACGGCAACAGTCAGCCCAGCGCGCCGTGCCAGATCGTCGAGATCGGCGCGAGCAACGAGTTTTTCGATGGCATCGAAGCCGACCTCGGCCGCACACGCTTCGGCATCGTGTAGACCCTGCTCGATGATCACCTTGACGATGCCGAGCAGCAGTGCCCAGTCCTGTCCCGGTGCCACGGCCAGGTGCTGGGTGGCGGCCGCCGCGGTCTGGGTTCGGTACGGGTCGACCACAATGAGATCGGCGCCCTCGTCGACGCGAGTGAGCACTCGGCGCCAGCCGTCCGGGACCGAGCTGATCCACACCAGCTTGCTCTCGGCGGGATTGGTTCCGATGAACAGAAAGCAGTCGCAGTTGTCGACGTCGGGAATCATCGGAATCATGGTCACGCCGAACATTTCGCCACACACGACCGCTTTGGCGTTGGTGTCGACCGAGCCCCAGTTGTACACGCTGCGACTGCCCAGCGCCCGCATGAATTGGGTAAGGGCGCCCAGCGAACCTGGGTCATAACCTGCCGGGTTGCCGTAATAGCAGCCCACCGCGTCGGGGGAGTCGTGGCTGATGATGCTCGACAACGACGCACCGATCTCGGCCCAGGCCTCCTCGTAGCTGGTGGCGACATAGTGGTCACCCACGCGGCGCATCGGGGTTGTGATACGTCGCGGATGCTCGACGAGTTGATGAGCTGTTCGTCCCTTGACGCAGAAGTCGCGCCACGAGCACGGATTCTGTTTATCGGGACCGATCCGGACCACGCGATTGTCGGCGACTGTGACCGCCAATCCGCAACGCGCACCACAGATCCGGCAATTCGTGAAGACTTCAGTGGGTTCACTCATCACAATCGGCCTCACCGTTCCGCGAGAATGAGGTCGGCCGCTCGCCAGGCCATCGCCATGGCTGGACCGTTGAGGTTGCCCGAAACCATCGTCGGCATCACCGAGCAGTCCATGATGCGCAGGTCATGCACCCCGCGCACTCGGAGCTGGGAGTCCACCACATCGGAGTCGGCGGGGCCCATGGCGCAGGTGCCGATCGCGTGGTAGCCGCAATAGCCCTGATCGAGTGCGGCGTCAATGATGGCGTCGTCAGTGGTGACATCGATTCCCGGACGCGTCTCGGCGACGATCTCGTCGGCGATCGGAGATTGCTCGAAGATGTTGCGCAACGTGCGGAACAGTCCTGATGCGATCCGTCGGTCATGTTCGGTATCAAAGAAATTCGGGTTGATGTCCAACTCCGAGTCCGGGTCTGACGAGGTGATGTTGACGAACCCTTCGCTGTCTGGGCGCAGGATGAAGCCGATTGCCTGAATTCCGGGCGCGTGTTCCACGCCGACGTCTTCGCCGGGTTCGAACGGTTTGGCCGAGAACGGGGCCATCAGCAGCTGGGCGTCGGGCCGCTGCAGATCGGGGTTGGTCTTGAAGAACCCGAGTACGTCGTAGGCCGAGGTGGCCATCGGTCCCTTGTGGGTGAGTAGGTAGCGGGCTCCGCTCTTGGCCTGTGCGAAGGGAGTGGCGAGATCGCGGTTGTAACCGATATCGCGGGAGAGTCGGTATTGAACGGCAACGCAACGATGCTCCCGCATGCGTTGGCCGACATTGGGACTGTCGACGCGTACTTCGACACCGGCGTCTCGCAGCACCTCTGCCGGGCCGATGCCCGACTGTTGCAGGAGTTTTGGAGTAGCAATGCTGCCGAGGGAGAGGATGACCTCGGTTGCGGTGAAGGTTACCGGACCGGACTTGTTGCGGCCCGACACTCCGACAGCCTTATCGCCCTCGAATTCCACTCTGGTGATGGTGGTATCGGTGAGTACCGTCAAGTTGGCCCGATCACGAATGGGGCGCAGGAAGGCCCAGGCGGCGCTGACCCGGCGTCCGTTCTTGATCGTTCGTGTCGCCGGACCGACCCGGGGGGCGTCGGATTCATTGAGGTCACGTGTCGCCGCCATGCCGAGTCGGCTGGCCGAGTCGATGAATTGCCAGCAGAGTTCGGGCACGTCGTTGTCGACCGACACGTCCAGAGGGCCGCCGACGCCGCGCAACTCACCGGGGCCGAGTTCGTGATTCTCCATCTGTCGATAGATCGGCAGGATGTCGGCCCAGCCCCATTGCGGGTTGCCCAACTCGACCATCGCGTCGTAGTCGGCGGCGTTTCCGCGGTTGTAGACCATGCCGTTGATCGCACTGGACCCGCCGAGCATGCGTCCGCGGGTCCACTGCTCCACCAGTCGGGACGGACCGATGGGACGGACCGGGAAGTGCCACGCCAGGGTGGGGTGTCCCACGAGCTTGCCGAAGCCCTTGGGGATGCGGATCAGTGGATTGCGGTCCTTGGCGCCGGCTTCGATCAGCAGAACCCGATTGCGCGGGTCGGCGCTGAGCCGATTTGCGAGCACGCAGCCGGCCGAACCCGCGCCGACGATCACATAGTCGAATTGTGCCATGGCTCAGGCGACTTCGATGACGAGTGCGAAACCCATTCCGCCACCCGCGCACATCGACAGCACGCCGATTCCGCCGCCCCGCCGGCGCAGTTCGTAGATGGCCGAGGTGACCATGCGGGCACCGGACGCGGCAATCGGATGCCCAAGGCTGATACCGGAGCCATACACGTTGACCAGCTCCTCATCGAGGCCCAATTGGCGGGTGCAGGCGATCGCCTGCGCGGCGAATGCCTCGTTGATCTCGAACAGCGCGACATCGCTCAGCGTGCGCCCGGCGCGTTCGAGCGCCTTGGGGATGGCGTAGATCGGGCCGCTACCGGTGCGCTTCGGCTCGACGCCGGCCGCGGCCCAGGACAGCACCGACGCCAGCGGATCGGAGGTGGTTCCCGGCGCGGCCAGGGCCACCACCGCCGCAGCGTCATTGATCCCTGAGGAGTTGCCGGCTGTAACGGTGAAGCCCTCGATCTCGGGGTGCAGCACCTTCAAACCGCTGAGAATCTCGATGGAACTGTCTCGCCGCGGATGCTCGTCGATGCTGAACATCGCCGCGGAACCGTCGGCCTGGGGCACCGAGATCGGGATGATCTCGTCGAGGAATGAACCCGAATCGATAGCCTTGACGGCGCGTTGGTGACTGCGCAACGACCACTCGTCCTGCTCCTGGCGGGAGATGCCGTACTCCACGGCACAGTTGTGGGCCACGGTGATCGACATGTCCACCGCAGGTGCATCCGCGGTCGGGCGATGCGAGTTCGGGAACCAGGGTTCGTAGTCCTCGGCGGATTTGCCGGTGGTGAAGGGCCGTCGCTTACGCAGCAGCGGGCTTGTCGAGATGGATTCCATGCCGCCGGCCAGCACCACACGATTCATCCCGGCGGCAATGTCACCGGCGCCGAAGGCGATCGCCGACAGGCTCGATGCGCACTGACGGTTGACCGCGATACCGGGCACGGCAGTCATCCCCAGATCGACGGCGATGTGCCGGGCGGTATCGCCGCCGCCCTGGAGTACCTCGGCCAGTACGAAATCGTCGACATCAGCCGCATCGACCCCCGAGCGCTCGACAACGGCTTGGACCACCGGTTTGGCAAGCTCGTCAGCCGGCATATTCGCCAGCGTTCCGCGCCGTGCGGTGCCGATCGCGGTGCGGGCGGCTGCGATGATGGACGCCTTGGGTGTTCCCGATGCCATGTTCAACTCCTGGTTTCGCCTCGCGCCTTGCGCTTTGGGAAGTAATGGTTAGATCATATATCGGATTCGGGCAATGTTGGAAGAGCGCCCGCCCGGTCGGGCGGTGGCCACCGTTTTGGAAAGGTAGTGCTCATGGTGGAGGCGACAGGAGCTGCGGGGCCGCAGTCCCGGCCGATCAGCGTCGGTGTCTACTTCGATCTGCGTAATCCCCAACAGTGGCGACAGGACCCGGCTCGGCTGTACGGCTTCACGCTGGAAGCCTGTGAAGAGGCCGAGCGTCTCGGTGCCGATTCGATCTGGTTTTCCGAGCACCATCTTTTCGATGACGACTACCTGGCCAGTCCACTGACTTTCGCGGCGGCGGCCGCAGCGCGGACGACCAGGGTGCGCCTGGGTACTGCCATTGTCATCGCGCCATTGCACCACCCTGCTGAACTGGCTGAGCAGTGTGCGGTGGTCGACCTGGTGTCCAATGGACGACTCGACCTGGGCCTTGGAACCGGATACCGCGTACCGGAGTTCGACCTCTACGACACGACTTTGGAACGCAAGTACGGACGCACCGATGGCACCGCACGGCGGCTGCGCGAACTGTGGGGGCCGGGTGGGGTGCGACCCGCTCCCGTTCAAGATCCGCCCCCGATCTGGATGGGGTACCAAGGGCCCAAGGGTGCCCGGCGGGCGGGGCTGCTGGGTGAAGGCCTCTTGAGTTCCGACGGGGCGCTGTGGGAACCGTATTCGTCCGGGCTGGCGGAGGCCGGACACCCGGTGGAATCCGGCCGAATGGCGGGCGCGCTGCAGGCGTGGGCTTCCGAGGATCCCGAACGAGACTGGGCCGTGGTGTCCGAGCATCTGGCTCACCAGTTGAACTCCTACCGCGCGCACATGGTGGAAGGCACCGATGCTCCGACGCCCAAGCCGGTCGACGTGAACAGACTCGTCAACAGTGATCGCCCGGGACCGCTTGGCTCATTCACCTACGGCACGCCGGAGTTCGTGGTCGATGCGGCACGCGGGAAGATCGGATCGGCACCAGTCGAGACCGTCTTCTTCTGGGCGTCGGTCGGCGGCATGTCCGAAGAGATGGTGATGCGCAACATCAACACCATTTGCACCCGGGTGAAACCGCTGCTCGCTGGCGCCGAGGCGGTTGCCCGATGACTACATCACATGTGCTCATCGTCGGTGCGGGTACTGGCTTGAGCCTGTCGACAGCGCGTCGATTCGGGCGCGAGGGCTGGACCGTTCACTTGATGGCCAGGTCCCCGGAGCGCCTTGGGGGGCTGGCCGAGTCGCTGGCCGCCGAGGGCGTGGCTGTACGTACCCACATCGGTGATGTCACCGACCATTCAGGCTTGAGCACCGTGGTGGCGGCGATCGACGATGCCACACCACTGGATGCCTGCATCTTCCAGCCGCGCGGTTCCGAGGACATGGTGGATGTGTTACAGGCCAGCGTCGACAACGTGCGACCGCACCTGGAGATGCTGGTGCTCGGGGCAGTAGCAGTGGGATCGGTGCTGGGCCCGCGGATGGTGGAACGCCGCCGTGGCAGCTTGGTGTTCGTCGGCGGCGGTTCAGCCCGAACGCCGTTGCGGTTCTTCGGCAATCTCGGCATGGCGATGGCCGGATTGCGCAACTACGCCCTCATGCTGGCCTCGGCGCTGGCCAAGGCGGACGCGCACGCGGCGTTCTACACCGCGGCCGGCATGATCGGGGCAGAAGGGGCGGTACAACCCGGACAGCTCGATCCTGTGCTCATGGCGGAGCGGATGTACACCCTGGTCTCCCAGCGTGACGGCAAGGAGGTTCTGATGACTCCTGACGGTGAAGTGGTGCCCAGCGGCAGGTAGACCCGCCGCATTAGTCAGTCGCCCAGTAGGGAGTCGGGGTCGAAATCCGCAGCAAGGGAAGCGAAGTGCGGGGTACGGCGCTGCAGGAAAGAGTCGACACCTTCGCGGCAGTCCGGCCCCGCAGCCAGCGCAGTCAAGGCCAGATCGGCACGGTCGTAGGTCGCCTCGAAATCGCTGACCATATCCCTGTGAACCTGGCGTTTGATCACGGCCATGGCTGTGGGTGAGCACTCGGCGGCCAGCATCTGCGCATACTGCCGAGCGTCGCTGAGCAACTTCTCCGGTGTGCTGAGTCGGCTCACGACACCGAGGGACAGTGCCTCCTCGGCGTCGAAAGTCCGGCCCGACAAGAGCAGATCTAAAGCGCGTTCAGGACCGATCAGCCGGGGGAGTAACCAGCTGATGCCACGCTCGGCGGGCAGTCCGCGGCGCGCGAACGAGGTCGCGAATCGAATTCCATGCGCGGCGAACCGCAGGTCGCACTGCAGTGCCAGCACCACACCGACTCCGGCGCAGGCTCCGTTGATCGCTGCAATCATCGGCTTACGTACGTCAAGGGGGCGGTGAAATGGCCGGCGGGCGCTGAGGTCCAACGGCTTACCGGCAGCTGCATCCATCCGCCCCGAATCCACTCCAGGACAGAAAGTTTTTCCGGCGCCGGTCACCACGATGGCCCGCACGGTCTCATCGGCCTCCGCATCATCGAGTGCCTGGAAGTAGGCGTTCTCAAGGTCGGCATTCCAGCCGTTGCGCTGTTCGGGGCGATTCCACGTCAGTGTGAGGACACCGTCGGCGAAGTCCCGACGTACAAGTTCGTCCCTTGCTGCCATGGGTTGCTTCACCTCTCCGGCTCGGAATTGGTGGCGACATAGGTGGCGTCGAGGCTCAAGGCGACGCGCCCGTCGGGCGAAAGGAGTTCCGCACGCCCGACCGCCAACGTTCGACCGCGATGCAGAATTGTTGCCCGGCCGCTGATGTCATTACCGTGAGCAGGTATTGACCGGGTGAAGACCGCGCGCACGTCAGCCAGCCGATACCCACTGCCCGCGGCGTTTTCCAGGGCCGCATCCAAGAATCGGACTCCGATCAGTGTGCCCAGACCGCCATGCAGATTCCGGTAGAGATTCGCCAGTGCGGTGTCCGCGCGGAAGCTCCCGCACACACCCTCGGGGGTGCTCGCCTCGATACGGATGCGCAGCAGTTCGTCCAGGTGCGCTGCGCCGGCTTTCACGTCCAACGCTGAATCGTACAGTGTCGTGTGCTCGGGCCGCGGGACGAGCACCCCGCCCAAGGTGGCGTAGGCCAAGATGAGCCCGGCCGTATCGGCGATCGTTGCCTCACCCAATCCGAACGTTTGGTCTACTGTGCGCGGCGCGGCAGTGCAGTGTGCTGTCACCAATTCACGCGGCAGTCGTCTCGGGAACTCCAGGTGCAGGTGTGTGGTGACCATGCCAGTGTCGAAGCCGGCTCCGGACATGACTGCCAACCCGAGACAGCCGTCCGCGACGGCGGCCAGGACGGCGGGGTTCAGGGCGCCGTCGCTACGGCGGAGGTGCGGTCCAACGGTCATGGCCGCGGTGATTCGACCGTCCTCGGCGACGGGGTCGTGCAGACCAGCTGTTATCCAGGCTGGAATGCGAAATCCACGCAAGGGACCCGAGGCCATCGCCCCTCAGAAGCCCATCGCGCGGCCCATGAGATCCTTCATGATCTCCGTGGTGCCGGCGTAGAGCCGCTGCACCCGGGAGTCCCGCCACAGGCGTGCGATCTCGTATTCGTTGATGTAGCCGTAGCCGCCGTGCAACTGCAGGCAGCGATCCAGGATTTCCCACTGCACTTCAGAGGTCCACCACTTCAGACCGGCAGCATCCTGGTCGCTCAGCGACCCGTTGTTGACGGCCAGAACACACTGATCCAGATAGCATTGCGCCGCGTCGAGTTTTGTCTGCATCTCGACAATGGCATGTCGATTGACCTGGAAGGTTCCGATGGGCTGGCCGAAGGCGGTTCGTTCCATGGCGTAGGTCTTGGTCAGCTCGAGTGCTCGGCGTGCCATCGGGAGCGCATAGCAGGCCACGCCGACCCGTTCGGCGGGCAGGTGCGAGACCAGGTGGTAGAAGCCGCGATTGAGTTCACCGACCAGGTTCTCCTTCGGGACCCGCACGTCCTCGAAGAACAGTTCGGCGGTGTCGGCGGAGTGCTGGCCGATCTTGTCGAGTTTGCGACCCCGGGTGAAACCGGGCATGCCGTCCTCGATCATCAACAAGCTGATGCCCTTGCGGCCCGCGGACGGATCGGTCTTCACCGCGGCCAGGACGAGCGAGGACAGCAAGCCGTTGCTGATGAATGTCTTCTGCCCGTTGACGATCCAGGCATCTCCATCGTCCCGGGCAGTGGTCTTGATACCGGCAAGGTCGGACCCGGCGGCGGGTTCGGACATCGCAATCGAACCGATGTACTCCCCGGAAATGAACTTCGGCAGCCAACGCTGCTTCTGTTCTTCGGTGGTCAGGTGGTTGAGATAGGTGACCAGGATGTCGTTCTGCACTCCCAAGCCGATTCCGACTGATCCGCTGGCGAACATCTCCTCGGACAGGATCTGGTTGAACCGGAAGTCGTCGATGCCCAGACCGCCGTACTCGGCCGGTAGCGCCCAACCGATCAGCCCGTGTTCGCCGGCCGCAAGCCACGCTTCCCGGCTGGCCTTGCCGTCCTTCTCCCATTTGTCGGCGTAGGGTGCGCATTCCTTGTCGAAGAAGGCTCGTGCAGTGGCACGGAATTCTTCGTGGATCGGTTCGAAAATGTTGGGGCGCATATCGTCTCTCTCTCTTGAGGGTCTCAGCGGCTGGAAGCGATTGCCATCGGCAATCCGAGGTCGGCCGGGTAGGAATCGAACAGTCGGCGGGCTATCTGACTCTCGAGCTGGGCGGGTGACCCGCACAGCACGTTGAGCTGGAACCCGCGGCGTACGTATCGATGCAGATCGTGCTCGGCGGTCAGCCCGATAGCCCCGCACACCTGGAGCGCGACGTCCGAGGCGGCCCGATGGGCTCGGCCCGCGGTTGCCTTCGCGGCGTGGGCGCCCATCGGCCCGCCGTACCGCCACGCCTCGCTCAGCAGCGCCCGCGCGCCTTCGACAGTGGCGAATGCGTGCGCCAAGGAGTGCCGTGGAGATTGCAGGGCGCCGATGTGGTTCCCGAATTGCTTTCTCACGCTGAGGTGTTCGGCAGCGAGCCGGATCACCTGGTCAGCAAGGGCAATGATCTCGGTCGCCACGGCACGCTGCGCCGCGGCGAGGGCGCGGGTCCACTGTGCGCCGATATCGGACGACGCCGCAGTGGTGGTGCTGCCCATCGCGCGTAGGTGTGTCCACTGCACGGTTGGGTCGAATGTGTCCGCGGCGTGGGCTGCGAGGTCATCGACATCGACGACAGAGGCGACGACTCCATCCTCGGTCTGTAGCGGGACCACCACGGTGCCGACTGCCGGGCCCAGGATCACGCCCCGGGCCCGCTCCGGTGGTGTGCTCGGATCAGAACCGGGCGCCGGTAGCAGCACGGCACTCGCCTCGCGCAGCTCTTTGGGAAGTTCGGCGAGCATCACTCGGTACAGGCAGTCCGTTTGCGCCAGCGAACGTCCCTGGGCGCGGAAGAGCAACTCCTCGGCCTCGACCGGGTACTCCTGCTCGATCTCGGCGAATCCCAACTCGGCGAGCTGGCTGTCGATGGCCGCGTAGGAATCGGTGGGCAGCTGATCGAACAGGCCGAAGACGGCCTCCTCCACCAGCTTCCACTCGGCATTGGTGTTCATCCCTGCCGTCGTCACCGCTTCTCCTTGGGTAGTCCGAGCAGATGGTCGGCGATGATGCCGCGCTGCACTTCCGCGGTTCCGCCCATGACGGTCGCGGCCCTGGAGTACCACCACTCGGCTCGGGCGAGGTTACGTTCGGCGGTGTGGTCGTCGTCGAGACCGCCGTTGAACAGCCAGTCCTGGCGGATCTCGAAGAGAAGGTCGAATGTCTCACGCTCGGCGTGGGAGGCGAGTAGTTTGTCGACGCTGCTGGCCGGTCCGACGTGGACACCGGCTGCCAGTGCGCGGACCGTGCCCGCGCATCGGGCCTGTGCGGCGGCGACGTTGAGATAGGTGCGAGCGAATCGGTCCCGTTCGGCTTGGGTCGAGCCGTTCGCAATCATCTCGACGCGTAGCCGGCCAAGCTCGGTCAAGGCCTTGGTCAGCGACGCGTAACCGTACATGCCGCGTTCGAACTGCATCAGGAACATGACCACCGACCAGCCCCCGTCGATATCACCGATCACTCGGTCAGGCCCGACGTGGACGTCGTCGAAGAACACCTCGGCGAGTTCTTCACGCCCGCTGGCCAGTGCGATCGGACGAACGGTGACACCCGGTGCATCCGCCTCCACCATGAAGGTCGTCAGGCCTCGGTGCCGGGATTCCGGCGAACCGGTCCTGGCCAGCACCAGAAACCTGGAGGCGCCGGGGCCCTGGCTGGTCCAGATCTTCTGCCCGCTGATCACGTATCCGCCGTCGCTGTCGGTGACTGCCTTGGTACGCAGTGTCGCAAGGTCACTTCCGGCCTCGGGCTCGGAGAAGCACTGCCCCCACCACTGCGACCCGTCCAGATACTTCGGCAGATGTTGCTGGGCCAGCGTGGGCGCGATGTCCAGCAGAACCGGGGCCAGCACCTCGAGGGTCCACTGCTGGGCGGGAACCGGCAACATGGCGTAGGCGAGTTCCTCGTAGTACACGGCCCGGTGCAGCACGTCACCGCCGAGTCCGCCCGCCGCAACGGGCCACCCGTAGCGGTTCCAGCCGGCCGCGAACAGTCGCTGCAGAACAACGGCGTCGTGCCGCATGCCCTCGGCGGTCGAGGTGTTCGGCCGCCGCCATTCGTCAGCCCAATCGATGCCGGCGAGGTAGTTGCGGAACGCTTCTCGGTAGGCCGTCACATCATCGGCGTAGCGGCCTGGGGAGCCGACGACGGTGTCGGCGGTCGGTGCGGTCACGATCGACCCCTTTTCTACCGGGATGGTCTATAAACCGTTGAATGAGTTAACCATATGGACAACGGTATTGCTAACGTGGAAGTGGCCCGGCGAGCCCGCGCGGCAGGGTGTCCCACAGCCAGCTTGCGGCCCTGCCGATCTCGTCGAATTCCAGAGATTCGCCGTTGCTGGCGAGATAGCGTCCCGGCGCTTCGGTGAATCCGGTGATGCGACTGAGCGTGGCACCGTTGACCCGGAGGATCTGGCCGGTGAGCCACCCCGATTCCGCGGACTGCAACCAGGCCACCACCGCCGAACTGCGGGCCGGGTCCAAGGCGGGATCCTGGGCGCGCTCCCCGGCAAAGAAATCCGCACTGATCCGGGTGACCGCCAGCGGTGAGATGGCGTTGGCGGTGACGCCGAAACGCTGCCCCTCCATCGCCGTCACCACCGTCAGGTTGGCGATCGCGGCCTTGGCGGCGCCGTAGGCGCCCTGCCCGTAGTTGCCCCACAGGCCGGCGCCGGACACCGTGTTGACGATCCGACCGCCGATGACATTGCCGCCCTTGGCTTCCGAGCGCCAGTACTCGCAGGCGTGTTTGGACACGGCGAATGTGCCTTTGAGGTGAACCGCCATCACCGCATCCCATTCGGCTTCGGTGGCGTTGACGACGGTGGCGTCCCGCACGATGCCGGCGTTGTTCACCACACCGGTCAAGGTGCCGAACTCGGAGACCGCGGTAGCGACCATATCCGCGGTATCGGCCCAGTTGGAGACAGAGCCGGTGTGGGCGACCGCGCGCCCACCCGCGGCGACGATTTCCGCGACGACGTCGAAAGCGGGTCCGGCGCCGTCACCGACCTGTCCGTCCTTGCCCACGCCCGGGTCGTTCACGACCACAGCGGCGCCCTGGCGCGCGAGCTCGAGACAGTGCGCGCGGCCGATGCCGCGGCCGCCGCCGGTCACCAGTACGACGCGACCGTCAAGTGGTTTGGACATCGGGATGTCTCCTCAGCTGTCGAACAATCGGGTGATGGATGCGCGGCGGGCCGGCCAATCGAGGCCGCGAAGATCCGCCGCACCGGATTCGGTAACGATGATGTCGACGTCATGGGCCGGTGTGGACGCCGGGCGGCTCAACGCCTCGACCAGCGGGGAGCGATCGTTGATTCGGGACTGGACTGCGATGATCGACAGGCCGTCGCGGCTGGCCCTGGCGGCTGCGCAGAAGTCGGGATGGCCCCCGATTCCGCCGACAATCTTCTCGCCGGCGCCTTCACAGTTGATCTGACCTACCGGGTCGATCTCGATCGCCGTGTTCACCGCGATGAATGCCCGGTCCCGCAGCCGACTGATGTCGTGGGTGTATCCGATGCCGCGCAGGATCGACCGGCCGTCGGCCCAGCGGTAGAGGTCTGCGCTGCCCAGCAGGTAGGTGGCCGACGGCTCGCCAAGCAGAAGCCCCCGCCGTTCGAGTTCCATGACGCCATCGGTGAGCAGGCCGGTCTCGATGTGCACCGGCACCGATACCCTCTGCAGCAGCGCGGTACCCAGTTGACCCGGTCCGTACTGCAGGCTGGCCCCGGCCGGGACGTACCGAAGCACATTATCGGCCAGCGCATCATGGATTGGCTGCGGCGCTCGTCCGGGAACCTCGAGGGGACCGCGCGATGTGTGCCCGACGACGCGCAGCGCCCCGGCATCGATACCGAGTGCATCTGCGGCGCCCGCATGCTCGTCGACGACAGCAAGCACGGTAACCCCGTCATCGACCAGGGATCGCTGCCACGATACCTCCGTGCAGAATCGAAATATGCCGTCCCGCAGAGCAACCCGGGTCACGAGCGCATCCGGTCGCAGCACTGTGTGGAGGAGCGACTGGATGCCGGTGAGTGCCGTCGGAACAAAGCGCGTGCCAGGGCTCTTGAGGACCGCACGCATGCCCCAACCCGGCATCAACGCCACGACATCGGCAAATGCCGTTACGTCGAGCTCGGTCACGGCACCGGGCACCCAGCCCAGGATCAGCCGTACTCCGCCGATGCGATGGGCGGCCTCGGTCAACACCGCTCCGACGGACGAGCCGTCGTCGAGGGTGGTGAGGGTCCCGACGCCGTCACCCAGGGCGATGGTCCCGCCCTGCGGAACTGCCGCGCACAGCGCGGCAGTCAGGTCTGCTGCGGTGATCACCGCGACGATCGGCCGGTCACCGCCGGTCCTTGGGCAGGCCGAGGAGCCGCTCGGCCAAGATGTTGCGCTGGATCTCGCTGGTGCCGCCGAGGATCGTCTGCGCCCGGCCGACCAGCATGGCACGGATCAACTCACTGGATTCGGGTGTGGCACAGGCGTCGGTGCCGAGCACGTCGGTGGCCATGTCGCCGAGGTCGCGGTCGGTCTCCGACGTCATCAACTTCAACACCGAGAACGCCGGTGCGGTCAGGTCGCCGCCGGCCACCGCGCGTTGCCAGGTGGAGCGCAGCAACCACATTCTGGTCCACAGCTTGATCAATGACCGTCTGGTCACCGGGTCCAGCCGGTCGCGCTGCGCCGCCGCGGCACTCATCTGCTCGAGCAGCTTGAACATCGACACGGCCTGTGAGCCCAGCGTCAGACGCTCACGCCCCAATGTGAGCATGGCGATCGTCCAGCCCTGTCCGGGCTCACCGACGATGGCTTCGGGTCCAAGTTGCACGTCATCGAGGAACACCTCGTTGAACTTGCATTCCCCGTCGATCTGGCGGAGGGGGCGGACGGTCACACCGGGGGCGTCCATCGGTACCACGAACATCGACAGACCACGGTGGCTGTCGGCTCCCGTACGGGCCAACAGCAGCCCGTACTGAGCCGAATTCGCTGCCGAGCTCCAGACCTTCTGGCCGTTGATCTTCCAGCCGCCGTCGACAGGCTCGGCCTTGGTGCGAACGCCGGCGAGATCCGAGCCCGCGCCCGGTTCGGAGAACAGCTGGGTCCAGATGTGATCGCCGAGGCGGATCGGCTCGAGGTAGGTACGCTTCTGTTCGGCGCTGCCGTAGGCAATGAGTACCGGCCCGACCAGATCGATAGCGGTGATACCGAGTTGACGGGGGACACCTGCGCGAGCGCACTCCTCGGCGAACACCGCCTGTAGAGCCACCGAAGCATCCGCGCCGCCATGCTCGACAGGCCAGTGCAAGCATGTATAGCCCTGTGCAGCAAGGTATTTGTGCCACTCCCGGCCGGGGCCGACGTCATCGGGTGTCGGTGTCGGGCCGTAGTTTCGCAGCCCGGCGGGACGGGGCGCGTTGGCGAGGAACTCGCGGATCTCCGCTCGGCGAGCGGCGATGTCCTCGTCAGCCACAATGGCTGTCACGTCGTTGCCTCCTGAGTCAGAGCCGCGGCGTCGACGCCTGCGACCGTCGCCAGCACATCGAAGTGGGCGCCCGGTGATCCGAACAGCACTTCGTCGGTTCGGGCGCGCTTGAGGTACAGATGTGCGGCGTCTTCCCAGGTGAAGCCGATGCCGCCGTGGATCTGGATATTGGTGTGCGTGGCATCGCGAAGCGCTTCGGAACAGACCGCCTTGGCCATGCTCGCCGACCACGTCGCCTCGTCGCTACCCGCGTCCACGCGGTCGAGGGCGGCTTGGGCGGCGGAGCGGGACCATTCCAGATCGACCAGCATGTCCGCGCACTTGTGCTTGATCGCCTGGAAACTTCCGATGGGACGCCCGAATTGGTGACGGGTGCGGGCATACTCGGCGGCGATGTCGACCACCCGCTCGAGGGCTCCCACCTGTTCGGCCGCCAGCACCGCCAGAGTGCGGTCGACATTGCGATGGATGATGGGTTGGGCGTCGCCGGTACCGAGTCGAACTGCTGCGGCGCCGGTGAATTCGATGGTTGCCATCGGGCGGGTGCCGTCGAGGGTGTCTTCGGCCCGCTGGTGCACCTCGGAATCGCTCGCCTGGACGAAGAACAACCCGATGTCGCTGCCGACGGCCGCCGCCACCACGAAGTGGTCGGCTGCGGCTCCGTGCAGGACGTGGCGGGCTGTGCCGCGCACCGTCCAAGCGTCGCCTGCCACGCCGGCGCTGATCGCTACCGAGGCGGCTGACCACATGCCGTTGTCCGCGGTGAGGATGGTGGTTGCCGTGCGCGAGCCCGATGCCAGCGGTTCCAGGATGTCATCGAGCAGAGCTGGTGGCGCGGCGTCGAGCAGTAACCCAGTGGTCAGCACGTAGGAGATGAACGGGACGGGCGCCAGTACCCGGCCGAGTTCGTGGGCCACCGCAGCCAGTGCGTCGGCACCGTAGCCTGCCCCGCCATACTCTTCCGGCAAGGCGATCGCGCCAACGCCGATCTGCTCGCACAGGGCACGCCACAGCTCGGCATCGAAACCTCGTTGCGGCTCTTCGTTATCCACAGCGACCGCACGAAGACGATCGTCGGTGAGCATGCGCTCGCACACCGCCCGAACGGATGCCGCCAAGTCGGCCCGCTCGTCCGCCGAAAGATGTAGCACCATGCGGCTCAACGGGACAGAATGGCGACCGCGCCACTGCCCGGCGAACCGTACAGCTGGGCAAGCCCCACCGTGGGGCTGTTGGGAACCTGCCGGTCACCGGCGCTGCCCCGGAGCTGCTGCACCAACTCGTAGACCTGACGAAGCCCGGACGCGCCGACCGGCTCACCGTTGGCCAGCAAGCCGCCGTCGGTATTGATCGGGATCCGGCCACCGATCTCGGTGTCGCCGTTGGCCAGCATGGCCTCCTGCTCGCCGTCCTTGCAGAGTCCGGTCTCGGCCATGTGGATGATCTCCGAACCGGAATCGGTGTCCTGCAGCTGCGCGACGTCCACATCCTCGGGTCCGATACCGGCCTGCTCGTAGACGGCCGCCGCCGCTGCCGCGGTGGCGCCCGGCACGATCGGTGTCTCGATGGAGGTGCGCAGCAGTTCGAAGGCGCCGTCCTGACGGCTACGAATTGCGCTGGCACGGATGTAGATCGGGGTATCGGTGTACTTCTTGGCGTCTTCGGCCCGGCACACGACGACGGCGGCCGCACCCTCGTTGGGGTTGCAGTACATGAACTGGCGCAGCGGGTAATTGACCATCGGTGACTCGGCGATGGCCTCGAATGCCATCGGCTTGCGGCGCCACGCGTGCGGCGCGAGCGCACCGTTGTTGAAGTTCTTGACCGCCACTCGCGCCAGGGTGTCCTCGCTGATGCCATGGTCGTGCATGTAGCGGTTGATCTTGTGGCCGAAGTAGTGGGTGGTCAGAAACATCCCCTGGTCGCCGTACCACTGCGGCAGACCGGCGACTGCGGGCTCGGCCCCGAACGAGCCGCGCGGGTGCTTGTCGAGCCCGACGCCGACAGCGATCTCGGCCTGGCCCAGTAGTACCTCGCGTGCCGCCAGCGTCAGCAACGAGTTTCCGGTAGCGCAGCCGCTCAGGGTGGCTCGCGCTGGGATTCCCGTCATGCCGGCCAGCCCGGTGATCGCTTCGGGGTTGGCGACTTCGAGGCTGCCGGCGAACAAGCTGCCGATCCGGTTCCAGGGGACACCGGCGTCCTTGAGTGCACGGTGGATCGCCACCGCACCCATCTCCAGGGCGGACCGATCGGGGTAGCGGCCGAACGGATGGATCCCGACGCCGATGATGGCGATCTCAGGTGTGGTGCTCATCGAATTCCTTCCCGTGCCGGCGCTTTCATGACAAGCCGGCGTGTGCTGATGCTGTGAACGGAGTCGGGCCAGTGTTCAGGCGGGGGTGAAGGCGTACGTCAACAACGATTCGCCGTCGGCGGTCTGGAAGATCGTCGTGGTGGTGACCATCGGCTGACCGATCTGCAGCTCCTCCGGTGCGGCGCCGACCACCAAGCCCTCGACCAGCAGCCCCTCCGGCAGTTCCACATAACCGACGGTGTAGCGGGCGAACGCCTCGGGGGAGCGGCTGCCCTTGTACGGGAGCGGCGGGATGAACTCCTGGGTGGTGAACGTGTACAGGGTGCCGTGGCTGGACAGGTCGATCTTCTCCAGCTCACCGTCGCCGTCGAGCAGGAAGTCGGCTTCGGCAGGGAACTTGACCGGGGCACCGGCACCGCGGCGGGATCCGATCAGCACGGTTCGCTCACCTTCGGTCCGGAAGAGTCCCTCAGCGATCATTTGCGTCATCTGTTACCTCGATCGGCACGTATGGGTCCGGAGTGATCCGGCTTGATAATACAGTGTATAGATCTACCGGAATAATTAACCAAAATCTACTTCGGAGGCAGGATGAAAACCATGGACTCGATGGACGACGTGCTGGGATCGCTCGGCGCCGACCTCGGCACCAGCGATTGGGTGCGAATCGATCAGTCCAGGATCGACCTGTTCGCCGAGGCCACCGGAGATCACCAGTGGATTCACGTCGACGTCGAGCGGGCGAAGGCGGAGAGTCCCTTCGGATCGACCATCGCCCACGGATTCCTGACCCTGTCGATGATCCCCATCCTGAGCAAGGACCTCTTCGTGGTGCGCGGGGCCAAGATGGCCGTCAACTACGGGCTGAACAAGGTTCGCTTCGTTTCACCGGTGCCTGTCGGGAGTCGAATCCGGCTGCATTCCGAAGTTGCGGCCGTGGATAAGACCGGTGACAACACGGTCAATCTGACCGTCCGTCACACCGTCCAGATCGAGGGCAACGACAAGCCGGCCGCGGTGGCGGAGCTGATCGCCCGCTACGTGTTCTGAGCAAGTTTCGGACCCTGTCCGAAATGTCTCGAACCGGCGGCTTCCGCAATAAAGTGCCAACATGGTATAAAACAGGTGAGGCGCATCCACCCACGCTTCTCGACAAGGAGTCTCCATGGCACTCATTCAGGACACCGTCGGTCCGCTGCCATACCTGCTGACCGACTTCGACCAGCATTCCTACGAATCCACCGACTGCTTCACCCGGTTCATGCCGAAGGCCAAGTTGGATTCAGCGGTTCACCTGGTGGAGATGCCCAGCGGGCACAAGGCGTTGTTGGCCAACGACCGGCTCGTCACCGCTTTCGAGAAGGAACACGATTTGTCGAAGGCCTATGTCCCAGGGTCTTTGGTGGAGATGCTGACTCAGCGCGCATCGGGCAATGCCACTGACGCCGAGCGGTTCTTCGAACCTCTCCAGAAGGAATACCTCGACCGGGACGCGCGCCTGATTCAGCTCGGCGAGCAGCAGATCGAGAAAGCCATCATGTATCCCGGTGGCTGGGCGCTACTGGCCGAGCCGTTTCTCAAGGACGACGTCGACGCGCTGTACGACAATTACGAGTCGTTCAACAAATGGATCAACGAAGACTGGGGCTTCAACTACCAGGACACGATCTACGCACCCGCGCTGCTCTCGCTGCGCGACCTCGACCGTGCTGTCGCCGAGCTGGACCGGGTTCTCGCGGCCGGTGCGAAGTTCGTCGTGCTGCCGTGTGGTCCGGTCTACGGGCGTAGCCCGGGCGATCCGTATTTCGACCCGTTCTGGGCTCGGCTCAACGAGGCCAAAGCGGTGGTGTGCTATCACATCGCCGAGAACCATTATCAGGAACACGTTGCCTCGCAATGGGGATGGAAGATGGGACCACCGTTCCAGTTCTCGGCCTGGCAGTGGCAGAACACCTACGGCGAGCGCCCCATCACCGACACGCTGTCGGCGCTGATATTCGACAACATCTTCGGCCGGTTCCCGGACCTGCGTGTCGTGGTCAGCGAGTACGGCGCCTCCTGGATTCCGCACTTCATCAACCACATGGACAAGAGTCGCGGGATGGCTCGGCTGGGCCCGTGGCTGGGCGGTCAGCTGACCGAGCGTCCCAGTACGATCTTCAAGCGCCATGTCAACGTCGTGCCGTATCCCGAGGACGACACGGTGAAGATCGCCGATGAACTCGGCACCACCGAGTGCCTGGTGATGGGATCGGACTGGCCGCACGCCGAGGGGCTGCGCGAGCCGGCCGAGATGTACCTTCGGGTCGAAGGCCTCGGTGAAGAGCGCCGCAAGGCATTCACCCGTGACAACGGGATGGACCTGTTCCTCAACTAGGGGCTGCCATGGCATCAAACACCGTTGGGGCCATGCTGCGTGCGGCCGCGCGGGCGCATCCCGCGCGGCCGGCGCTGCAGTGGTCAGCTGACGGCAGGTTGGCGAGCCTCACCTGGCGGGACGTGGTGGCACTGGCCGAGGCTGGCGCCACCGCACTACGCGCAGGGTCACCCCGTAATGCGCCTGTCGCGGTGTGGGGCGTGAACTCGCCGGCCTGGGTTGTGTTGTTCTACGCCGCGGCATTCTCGGGTCGTCCGCTCGTGCCGATCAATCCGAATCTGACCGACGCTGAGGTTGGCGTCCTCCTCGCCGACAGCGGTGCCAGCACTGTTCTCGCCGACTCGGCTGGCGGCCTGCTCGACCGGGCCACGCAGTTGTGCGGACGCGGCGGCAGCGAGATCGAGGTCACCGATCTGCAGGTGTGGTGTGACCGGCTCGCCACGGTGGACGCGGCGGCGGTGGACGCGGTTGCGACCGTGTCGGTTCGACCGTCTGATCCGTTCTTGATCCAATACACCTCGGGGACCACCGGCACTCCCAAAGGCGCGGTGCTCAGCCACCAGGCGTGTCTTGATGCCGCTTGTGCGATGACGGCACACTTGCGGGTCAATGAACATGAAATCTGGTGCAGCCCTTTGCCGCTGCATCACGTTGGGGGATCTGTCGCGCTGGCGTTAGGTCCGGCGACGCTGGCCGGAACCTACGTCATGGTCACCGATTTCACGGCCGAGAGCTTTGTTTCCTCGGCCGCGCTGTCGGGGGCGACCCTGCTCGGCGGCGTACCGACGCTGTTCCTGCGAATCCTCGATGACCCCGAGTTGTCGACGGTGCAGTTACCCGCGCTGTCTGCGGTGATCGTCGGGGGAGCCTCGATCCCGCCCGATCTGGTCGAGCGCCTGGAGCGACACTTCGGCGCGCCTGCGGCGGTGTTCTACGGCCAAAGTGAGGCCCCGGTCATCACCGCCACCGATCTCGACGACGCACCTGCGGTGAAGGCGAGCACTATTGGCCGGCCGTTGCCGAACCGGCAGGTGCGCATCATTGATCCGTCCTCTGGCCTTCCGGTGTCGGTCGGGAAGACGGGGGAGATCGTCGTTCGAACACCCTCGGCGATGGCCGAATATCTCAATCGCCCCGAACAGACAGCGCAGGCGATCGACGATGACGGATGGTTGCATACCGGCGACCTCGGTTCGCTGGATCCTGCGGGTCGCCTGCACTTCCGCGGCCGGCTCAAGGAGATGATCGTGCGCGGGGGCGAGAACATCTACGCCGTCGAGGTGGAGAACGCCATCTTGTCGCATCCCGATGTCGGGCAGGTCGCCGTCGTGGGTCTACCCGACGCGCGCTGGGGAGAGATCGTCGCTGCGGCGGTGGTTCCCGTTCCGGGAACCGTCTTGTCAGCCGACCGGCTCGCGGCACACGTGAAAGCCGTGTTGGCGCCGTTCAAGAGGCCGGTGCGCTGGCAGATCGCGGGCCAGTTGCCCATGACGGCCTCGGGAAAGGTGCAGAAGTTCCGCATCGTCGAGGCCATGGCAGCGGACATGGTAGGGGACATCGGAGAAGGTAAAGCCCGGTGACCACCGCGCCGGTAGTCTGTCGCGGGTGACCAGCACGCCGATGACCGACGCGGGCGGCCCGGGGCGGCCACGGGATCCCTCGGTGGAGGCACGGGTGATCGAGGCCGCCAAGGAAGAGTTGGCCGAGCGCGGATTCGAGGCATTCAGTATGCGCAGTGTCGCGCGCCGTGCCGGGGTGTCGCGTCCCAGTCTGGCTCTACGCTGGCCGGACCGTGACGCCCTGATCATCGACACTCTCGATCGACTGACCCAATGGCCGATGCCCGACCCCAGCGCCAGCGTGCGCGCAGAGATCGACGTCATCATCGCGCACGTCGCGTCGCTGATGAACCCGTCGATGCTGGGAATTCAGCTCCGGCTGATCGCCGATGCCCCCCGTCACCCGCAACTGTTCAAGGCGTTTCGCGATCAGGTCATGGCCAAAGCCGGCGTCCGGTTGACGACATTGCTCGACCGAGCCGTCGCAGAGGGCGAATTGCCGCCTGATATCGACACCCATTGGTACGCGGATGCGCTCATCGGTGTGGTGTTCATGCGGACGTTGCGATCCGCCGGGCTCAAGCCGCCGTCCCCGGAAGCGCAGCGCCGCATCGTTGATGCCATGTGGTCGACGGCTACGCAGCGGCAGTGATTGCTCAGCGTGCCGAAAAGCCGGCGTCGACCGGCAGGGCCACTCCGGTGACATACCGGCCGGTGTCGCTGACAAGGTAGAGGACGGCGTTCGAGATGTCCTCCGGCTCCACCCAGGGGATCGGCAACAGGTTCTTCGTGCTCTCGAACAGACTGGGATCTGCGGCGGCGAAGAAGCTCTCCATCACCTCGTTCTGGATCATCGGCGTCGCCACCCCGGTGGGGTGGATAGTGTTCACCCGAATACCTTGGGGACCAAGCCAATTCGCGAGATTACGCATCATGCCGACCAGGGCGTGCTTGGCGCAGGTGTAGCCCAGACTGGCGCCGGTGCCCTGGCCACCAGTGCCTTTGAGGCCCTGGGTGGAACTCACCAGCACGATCGACCCCGATCCCTTGGCGATCAGGCTGTCGACCGCCGCCGTGACGGTGTTGTAGACGCCGACGAGGTTGACGCCGATGACGTCATTGAACTGCCTGACGGAGTCCTGATCGGGTAATCCCACGGGCGCGATGCCTGCATTCGCGAGGATGATGTCGACGGAACCCAGCTGGTTCTCGGCATCGGCGATCACCGTCCGCAGCGCGTCGAGGTCGCGGACGTCGGCTTCCGCGGCGACGATCCGGCCACCTACTCCGCGGACCTGTGCCACCGTCTCGGCCAGGTCGTCGGGGGTCGCCATCGGATACTCGACGGACGGGATCTGGGCGCAGATGTCGATGGCGATCACCGCGGCACCCTCGCGGGCCAACGCTACGGCGTGACTGCGGCCCTGGCCTCGAGCTGCGCCGGTGACGACGGCGACCTTGCCGTCCAATGCGCCCACAGAGACCTCCATGCGTCGACGGTTAGAGATGGATTATTACACTAACTGATGAGGGCGTTGCGGATCTTTTCGAGGCCTACCGCTGACACTTGACTAATTAGCTTAATAATGTAACTCTATTGCCATTCGTGGACGCCTGAGGACAGGGGCATTGATGGCGGCGATCAGCGCAGTCGGCACATATCTTCCACCGTGGATAGTGGGCAAACGTCGGGTCGCCGGACCGGACGAGGACGCCCTCACCATGGCCGTAGCTGCAGGGCGGGCGGCGGACGCCAGCGCGACCGCGAGCCGGGTGGTCCTGGTATCGCGCGACTTCCCGCTGCTCGAAGGTGGCAATGCCGCGGTATTGCTGGCCGGTCTGTCGCTGAGTCCGGCGACAGCGGTTGCCGAGGTGCTCGGCGGCGCCGCGGCCGTTGTCGATCAGATCGCGCTGGCCGAGCCGGGGACGCTGGTCATCGCCGCCGACCACAACGACCGCAGCTGCGGCGCCGGTGCAGTCCTCACCGGTAGTTCTGACGGGACGCCCCAGCTCTCGCCGGTCTCCCGCAACGCTCGAAGCCTGCCGTTGACCGCTCGCGGAGCCGATGGGCGGCGCCACGAGTACGTGGACCCCCGTCTGCTGCGCGAGGTCGGCATGTCGCAGACGCTGGCCCGCCTCGAGGTGGCCGGTGACGACACCGCGGTGAGTGTGCTGGCCGGGGTGGGGGCAGCGCAGTTGGGCGACCGATTCGACACCGCTGCTGCAGCGGCGGATTCGACTGAGTCCGCGGCCGCTGTCATCCGACTCCTTGCGCAGGCATTGGAAAGCGACCACAGCGGTTTGGTCATCGGTTTCGACCAGTCGACGGCGGTGGTGGCCCGCCTGGACGTCGGCACGGTAAGCGCGAGGATCACCCGCGACGAAACGGACCCGGCCGAGCTTCCCAAGACGAAGGTCGCCGACGGCAACGGCATTCCGATCTCGCTGCCGGCCTACAGCCGCGCCTTCGAGCCGAAACTCTACTGGGAAGCTGCGGTGTTCGAGGAGGGCAAGGGCGTCGACTCGACACCGGTCTTCCCGCCACGGATGCGCACCGACGATGCCGGCACGCTGTTGTCGGACCACACCAGGGTGCCTCTGCCGCGCAGTGGATCGGTCTACACGGTGTCCACCGTTCGTATCCCGGTTCCCGATCTGCCGAGTCCGTACTCGTTGGCGATCGTTGCCCTGGACGACAGCCCGGTTCGGGTATTGCTCAAGGTGACCGGGGTGCCTGCCGGCGAGGTCGAGATCGGCCAGTCCGGCGCCGTGGTGTTGCGGCGCATCGCGCTGAGATCGGGCATCCCCGATTACGGATACATGTTCTGGCCGGGCAAGGTGCTCGCGACGCAGGAGGTACTCGCATGAGGAACGTCGCCATCGTCGGTGCCGGAATGACCTCGTTTGGTGAGCATTTCGGTCTGGGTATCAAGGACCTGGTTCCGATGGCCTACGCTGCCGCGGCCGCGCATGTCGACAAGGGCATCGACAAGAGCGACATCGAGGCAGCCTGGTTCGGCGAACTGTCCACCACCGACGGCTTTCCGTCCGGAATCCTCGCCGACACCCTCGATCTGGTCGACATCCCCGTCACACGTGTCGAGAATGCCTGTGCCACAGGCAATGACGCCGTCCGCAATGCGACGCTGGCGATCGCTTCCGGTGCGTATGACGTGGCCTTGGTAGTGGGTGCGGACAAGGTACGTGAGACCGCGACGAACGTCACGTTCTGGGAATGGGCGGCGTTCACTCGCGACAGCGCCTGGGATTACCCCCTCGGGCTGGTCGCGCCGGCGAACTTTGCCCTGCATGTCAACCGCTACCTGCACGAATCGCCGGCCACCAAGGAACACATGGCGATGGTCGCGGTGAAGAACCATTTCCATGCGCTGACCAACCCCCACGCGCAACTGCGCTACGAGATCACCGTGGAGCAGGCACTCGCGGCTCCACTGGTGGTCGATCCGTTCGGTCTGTACGACTGCACGCCACAGAGTGACGGCGCAGCCGCATTGTTCCTGGCAGCCGAGGATGTCGTCGACCGATACACCGACCGGCCGGTCTGGGTACGCGGCGTCGGACTGGGTCTGGACCGCGTCATGCACCAGCACAAAGCGGACATGACGACATTTCCGCCCACCGTTCGGGCTGCCAAAGCAGCGATGAAGATGGCGGGCGTCACCCCGAACGACATCGACGTCGCCGAGGTGCACGACTGCTTCACCGGTGTCGAGCTGATCAGCTATGAGGACCTCGGCTTCGCTGACCGATTCCAGGCGTACAAACTCGTCGAGTCTCGCGACAACTACGTGGGTGGGTCCATCCCGATCAATCCCAGTGGCGGTCTGAAGGCCAAGGGGCATCCGCCGGGTGCCACCGGTGTCGCGCAATGCTACGAGCTGTTCAACCAACTGCGCGGCGAGGCTGAAAACCAGGTCGACGGAGCCCGGGTGGGCCTGGCGCACAACATCGGTGGACCTACCGCCGTCTCGGCCGTCACCGTCCTATCCTCGGACAAGAACTAACAGGGAGCATCATGACCACCACTGAAATCTCTACCCTGGCCGGCTACGAAGCCTTCGCCCCATCACTTCTGGTCGAGAAGGTCGGTGCGGTTCACGTCGTGCGGATCAACCGGCCCCAGGCGTTCAATGCGGTCGACGAGGCGCTGCATCACGCGATGACGAAGATCTGGCGCGTGCTGCTCAACGATGACGATGTCAGGGCCGTGGTCATCACCGGCTCCGGAAAGGCCTTCTCCGCCGGTGGCGACATGGTCATGTTCGGTCGGCTCATCGAGGATCCGGTTGCCCGCGCGCACCAGATCGCCGAGGCGCGGGTGGTCTTCACCGAGGTGATCAATTTCGGCAAACCACTGGTGTCGGCGGTCAATGGCCCGGCAGTCGGGCTCGGTTGCTCGATCGCGCTGCTGTCCGACCTGGTGATCATGGGTGAGAACGCGTACCTGGCCGATCCGCATGTCGCGGTCGGGCTGACCGCCGGTGACGGCGGTGCTGCCATGCTGCCGCTGCTGATCGGTCTGACCAAGGCCAAGCAGTATGTGATGCTGGGTGACCGGATCACCGCCAAAGACGCTGAGCAGCTCGGTTTGGCCATCGAGGTCGTTGCCGACGACGCGGTGCTCGACAAGGCCCTGGCGCTCGGCGAGCGCCTGGCGGCGCTGCCGGCCCAGGCGCTGCGGTCGACCAAGATCGCGATGAACATGCATCTGAGCCGTGCGGCCCTCGGCGTCCTCGAATACGCGCTCGCCGAAGAATTCGTCTCGTTTTCCACGCCGGAATTCCAGGAGCGAGTTGCCGCCTTCCGGGCCAAGGCGAAGTAGCCACCGCGAGTATCGCCGATGTCGCGCCTCCCAGCGGCTACCCTCGGTGATCTGATCGAGGCCAACGCGCAACGATTTCCGGATGCGGTTGCTTATCGTGCAGCTGGCAGTTCGATCACACATTCCGAGTTATCCTCCCGGGCAACGCGATTGGCGTCGGCGCTGGCTAGGTCTGGAGTCCGGCGGCAGGATCGCGTGGTCCTGTTCGGGCAGAACAGCATCCCGTTCTGTGAGGTGCTCGCTGCCGGTCAGCTCAGCGGAGTGATCATTGCGACGCCCAACTGGCGATGGTCGCTGGCCGAAGTGCGGGCTGCCATCGAGCAGGTCGACCCCGCTATCGTGTTCTGCGATCCGGAATTCACCGAGCTGATCACCGCTGCCGTCGAGGGTGTCTCGCTGCCTGGCGGAATCGTGTCCTTCGGAGCCGAGTACAACAGCTTTCTGACTGCCGGCGATGACCAACTGCCCTACGCTGCGCGGCCCGATGACATTGCGTTGCTGTTGTTCACCAGTGGCACCACCGGCGGAGCCAAGTGCTGCATCGAAGGGCAGCAGGAGTTCCTCGGCGTCCTGCACACCATGAACAACACCATGCGCACCGGTAATGCCGACCGGGTGCTGATCAACATGCCGATGTGCCACATCGGGGCGATGGCGATTGCCGGGGGAGTTCATGCAGGTGGCGGAACAGTGGTGCTGCAGCGGCAATTCGATATCGCCGATTCGCTGATACTTGCCGCGCAGCAGAACATCACGGTGCTGCACCTCGCCCCGGTGATGTTGCAACGGCTTCTCGACGTGCCCAGTGCTGCTGCGGATCTGGCCACTGTGCGGACGGTCGTGTATGCCGCCGCGCCCATCACGGTCCCGCTGCTGAGGCGAGCATTGCAGACCCTGCCGGACGCGCAGTTCGTCAACATGTACGGCCAGACCGAGGGCATCGTATCCGGGCTGCCGCCCGAACTGCATAGGGTCGACTCCGCCCTCGAGCTCGGTTCGGTCGGATTCCCGTTTCATGGGGTGGACGTCCGTGTGGTCGACGAGGACGGAAACGACGCATCCCCCGGCGTCCCAGGCGAAGTCATCGTGCGGTCCCCGACCATGTTCCGGGGCTACTGGAATGATCACGTGGCGACGTTGGCCGCGGTTCGGGACGGCTGGTATCACACTGGTGACATCGGGCGCTTCGATGCGCGCGGATTGCTCTACCTGATCGATCGTAAGAAGGACGTCATCGTCAGCGGCGGCGAGAACGTGTATTCGCCCGAGGTCGAGAACGCTCTTTGTGCTGTCCCCGGCATCAGCGAGTGTGCAGTGGTCGGGACGCCGGATGAACGTTTCGGGGAGACAGTGTGCGCAGTCGTGGTCTGCGGGCCCGACGCTGTCGTCACACTCGAGTCGATCGCTGTGCAGCTCACCGACCGGATCGCCCGCTACAAGATTCCCCGTCGACTCGTGATCGTGGACGCCTTGCCGCGCTTGGGCAGTGGCAAGGTCGACAAGAAGCGTCTGCGCGCCCAGCTGGCGGCCCAATCCGACTGAATCAGGACTTGGCCCGGGCCGCTGCCACCGCGTCCCGGTGCTCGGGCGAATGCATACTGCGCAGCTCGGCCTGCAGCGCGGACTCGTATGCGCGGTCGAGTTGCACATCGAGGTAGCTGTTCAGTGCCAGTTTGGTCGACTGCAGGGCATCCGCAGGCACTCCGGCGAGGCGGTATGCCAGCTCGACACTCTGCTGCATCAGATCGTCATGGGCCACCACCCGGGAGGCCAGGCCGAGTTCGACGGCCTTCTCCGGGGTGATCCGTCCGCCGAGGAACAGGAACTCTTTGGCCCGACCCAACCCGATCAACGCCGGCCATGTCATTCCGCCGTCGCCCGGGGCGAGACCCATGCGTAGGTGCGGGTCGGCCAGGAAAGACCGATCGGACAACACGGCCAGGTCTGCCAAGACGGCCAGGCTCGCGCCCAGCCCCACCGCAGGGCCGTTGACGGCAGCGACGACCGGCAGCGGGCAGCGGATCATGCCGGTGATGATCGCCCTGGCCTCGTCGATGGTCTGTGCGCGCATCTGCGCGTCGTCGACGTTCTCCTGCATGTAGTCGAAATCGCCACCCGCGCTGAAGAAGTCGCCTCGTGCGGTCAATACCACTGCGCGGGCCCCGGCGTCGCGGCCGAGAAGATCCCACACCCGCGCCAGCGACTGGTGCAGAGCGCGGTTGACGCCGTTGCGCTGCTGCGGCCGATTGAGGGTGACGATCCTGACAGGTCCGTCGCTGCTGACCAGAAGTTCATCGGGCAAGTCGTATCCGGTGGCCGGGGTCGTCATTGCTGTGGGTTTCCCTACTTCCGAGCGAAAGCGAACATCGCCCCAAATCGTACATGTACAGTGCAATGATTCAGCTATCAGCCTTGCCGTAGGAGTTCAGCAGGGCTTCGAGTGCGTTGATGAAGGTGGACTCGCGATGCAGTACGGCGATGTAGTCATGGATCTCGTCGACGGCATGTGCGGTGGAACTGAGTCGGAAATTGGCGCTGTCGGCGATCAGCAGTCGGCCGATGAAGAGTTGATGCACGCCCGCATAGGCCTCCCGGGCGGCGGCTGGGTCCAGGCCCGCACGCTCGAACTGATGAAGACTGAACAACAACTGGGCCTTGGCGTTGGGCAACAGCTTGCTGGTCAACACGACGCCGCTGATGCCTGGGACGCTCTGCAGGGCGCGATAGGCATGCGTGACGACGTAGATGATCTGCGCACGCCAGTCCATGGCCAGCGGGTCGGGCAGCACGACGCGCCCCAGTACCTCGTCACCCACCATGCGCAGAACGTCGTCCTTGTCTTCGACATGGTGATAAAGCGCCATCGCCGAGACGCCGAGCCGGCTTGCCAGGCTGCGCATCGTCACTGCTTCAACTCCGCCCTCGGTGAGCAGCGCGGTGGCGGCCGCGGTGATCGCGGCGCGATCCACCGGCGCGCGAGTGGGCCGCGATTGACGAGGTGGCATTGGCGCCTCCAACGGTTGACGAGCAGATGACCACGCAGCGAAGACCATACGCCCAGCGCCGATCATCGACGGATTGGAGAGTGCATGTCCGATGACGCCCCTGACCCACGCCGGGTCGAGCTCCTGCTGGAGCGGTGTCGCCTGGAGGTGGCTGACGGCACCTTGCCGTCCGCGCAGGTCGCCGTGCACCATCGCGGCCGCGAGTACGCCTGCGAAACCTTTGGTGACGCCACACCATCCACCCGGTACGTGCTGCAGTCGGCTGGTCGCACCATCATCGCCGGGGTGGTGTGGAAGCTGATCTCCGATGGTCTTCTCGATATCACCCGCACGGTGGCCTCCTACATTCCGGAGTTTGCGACCAACGGCAAGGAGGTCGTGACCGTCGAACACGTCCTCACCCACGTTGCGGGATTTCCGTTGGCGCCGTTGGCCTATCCGCAGATGCTGGATCGCGGACAGCGACTGGCGGCGTTCGCCAAGTGGCGCCTGGTGTACCCGCCGGGCACCGAGTTGCAATATCACCTCACCTCGGCGGCGTGGGTCATCGGCGAGCTTTGCGAACGGATCACCGGTTCGTCCATCGCCGACTACCTGCGCAACGTGCTGTCCGGACCATTGGGGCTGGACAGCATCGAGATCGGTCCGCCGGTGGAGCGTCAGGGCGACGTGGCACCATTCGTCCAGATCGACGACGACATCGACGCTGAACCCAACCCGTGGGGTCCGTGGTATCTGTCCCGCCCAGAGATCCTGGCGGCGGGGGAGCCCAGCCACTCGCTGGTGTCGACGGCGAGCGACCTCGCCGGCTGGTATCAAGCGCTGATGGCATCGCCGCTGTGGCGGCCCGATGTGGTGGCCGACGCGACGCGAGTCAGGGTCACGCTTGCGGTCACCGGGGAGCGCGGGGGCACCGCCAGCGTGCCTGCCAACCAGGCGCTGTTCGTCTCGGTCGCCGGTGACGACGGACTGTCCCGGGCCTTTCTGCCGACTACCGGCAGTCCCGCGGTGTTCGGCCATGGTGGTGCGCCATGTCAGATCGGCTTCGCCGACCCCGACACCGGACTGTCGGTCGCCTTCCTGACCAACGGCTATCCCACGACCGGCTACGAGCAGAGCCGCATCGGTCGCAACCGCATCGTCAACATCGCCAACCTGGCCGCTGACGTGTTCAGCACGCCGCGGCGGCCGGAAAGAGGACACCGATGAGCGATTCTGCTAGCACCCTTGATGCTGGGATTGCTGCGATACTAGGCGATTTCGACAAAGCCCTGGACGACGCCGAGGGCGAACTGTCACATCTGCGGGACACCCCCGAAGACATGTCCGCCGAGCTGGAGCAGTCGGCAACGCTGATGCGCTGGCTCTACGACGGAGGCTGGACGCGGCACGGCTGGAGCGCCGATGTGGGCGGAAGCGGAGGCTCGGCTCTGGTGCGCTGCCAGATCCTGGAGCGACTGGCCCTGCGCGGCTACCCACTCCCGAACCACCTTCTGGTGTTGGAAGTGGTCGGGCCGGCCGTGGCCAAGCATGCGCCCGACCTGGCTGCACGCGTTCTGCCCGCCGCCTTGCGCGGTGACGAGCTGTGGTCGCAGGGCTTCTCCGAACCGGAAGCGGGAAGCGATCTTGCCGCATTGCGGACCGTGGCGGTCCCCGGTGCGGATGGCACCTTCACCGTGAACGGGCAGAAAATCTGGACCTCCTACGGCTGGCGTGCCGACCGCATGGTGCTGCTCGCCCGCACCGGCAGCGTGGCCGATCGGCATCGCGGACTGGTGATGCTGCTCGTCGATCTGGACACCCCCGGCGTGCACACCCGGCCGATCGCCTTGGCCAGCGGCCGCGAGGAACTCGCCGAGGTGTTCTTCACCGATGTCCGGGTGCCTGCGGACAGGGTGATCGGGCAGATCGGTTCCGGCTGGGCAGTGGCCATGGATCTTCTGCAGTATGAGCGCGGTACCTACGCCTGGATGCGGATGGCGACTGCGACCAGCAGCCTGCGCCGCATTGTCGGTGCGGTCTCGGACAGTCCGCCGGTCGCGGCAGCCGAAGTCCTCGGATCGGCGTACCTCGGGGTGGCTGCATTGCGGGCACGCGCCGCCACCACGCTGCGCCGGCTGGACGCGGCCGAGGTGGTCGGGGCGGAAACCAGTATCGACAAACTCCTGCTATCCGTCGCTGAACAGGACGTTCTGGATGCGGCTGCCCGGTTGATGGCCGATGACTTCTTATTCGGCGATGACAGCGACGCACGCCGCTGGCGCGACGACTGGTGGTACTCCCGAGCTGCCTCGATCTATGGCGGCGCCCGTGAGATCCAGCACGGCATCGTCGCCGACCGACTCCTGAAGCTGCCCAGGGAAGGAGGACGCTGATGAACCAGCTGATCGACCCCGACACGGAGCGATTGCTCAGCGATTCCCTTCGGGACATGCTCGCTGGCGGCGGGGACGTGGCTTCTGGGCTGCATGAGATGGGCTGGAGCGACGTCACCGAGATCGACGCGCCTGCGGCGAGCCGGCTGCTGTTCACCGAGCTCGGCAGGTCAGGTCGTGCCTCGGCGCAGCTGGACAACATCTGCACAGCGGCAGCCGGATTGCCGCAGTCCCGCGTCATCCGGGTGGTCCACCCGCTGCGCGATACCTCGACCCCGGGCGTCATCGAGGGAGTGTTGCTCTCGCCACTGGACTCATGCGAGGTGGTGATCGGTGTCGTTGCCGGAACCCCGGCGACCGCCGTGCGTATCGACACGTCTGCCGCGGTGGCGTCGCTGCGGCCGGTGGGCGGATTCGATGCCGGTTCGGCCCTGGCGCACATCAGCATTCCGGCGGAGAAGATCAATACTGCTCCGGCAGAGGGGGATTGGGAGCGAGCGGTGAGTCGGGCCCGAGTGGCCCTGTCCTGGGAGCTGATTGGGAACGCCGAGGCCATGCTGGCGCTGGCGACAGCTCAGATATCCCAGCGCCAGCAGTTCGGCCGGCCCATTGGCAGCAATCAGTCGCCTCGCCACCGCATGGCGGAGGCTCACACCAAGATCGTCGCGTCGCGGGAACTGGCGGTGGCGGCGCAACAGGCCGATGACGGCTGGACAGCATTGACGGCAAAGGCCTATGCGGGCATGGCCTGGGACACCGTGATGCGGGGCTGCCTGCAGGTCTGCGGGGCCATCGGCTTGACGGCCGAGCACCCACTCGGTGCGCTGGTCCGGCGCGGTACCGTCCTTGAATCGCTTTATGGGAACTGGCGCGACCTGACCGCCCGGATCGGTTCTGATCTGCTGAGCAGCCGCACGATTCCGATCGGAGTGGCGCTGTGAACGACCACGCACATGCCCTCGTCGATGATCCTTACCCGGGGGCCTTGCGGATCACGCTGAACCGCCCAGAACGGCTCGGCGCCTACACGCCGGCCATGTGTGAGCAGATGTTGGCCGCGCTGAGACAAGCCCGGCTCGACGACGAAGTCCGGGTGGTGATCCTCACCGGTAAGGGCCGGGGGTTCTGCACCGGCGGGGATGTATCGCCCGGCGCGGGCTTCGACGAGGCGCTGTCGCACCAGATGGGGCGGGCGCGCGAACTGCGCGAGGATGCGCATGCCGTCATCACCGCGATTCACCACCTGGACAAACCGGTGATCTGCGCCGTCAACGGTATCGCCGTCAACGGCGGGCTGGCCTTCGCGCTGGCCTGCGACCTGCGGGTGGTGGCGCGCAGCGCCAAGCTGGGCGACACCAGTGCCCGGGTGGGTCTGTTGCCGGACGAGGGCGGTGCGTGGTTGTTCCCCCGAACAATGGGGTACGACAGAGCGTTTCGCATGGTCTCGTTGTCCGAGACCTACAGTGCGGCAGAAGCTTTGGATCTTGGTCTGGCCACCGAGGTGGTCGACGACGACCAGCTGGAACCGCGCGTCGCCGACCTCGCGCGGCGGTTCGTCCAGGCTGCCCCGCTGGCGTTGCGGGCGGTCAAGTTCATGATGCGCCGCGGACTGGAATCGACGTTGGACAGTTCGCTCGGCGATGCCCGCCAGGCGGTGCTGTGGGTCGGGCCGAGCTCAGACGCCCAGGAGGGCAAGGCGGCGTTCCTCGAGCGGCGGGCGCCCCGGTTCCGCGGCCAGTAGGGTTGCCACCGCATTACTATACGCGTATAGTTATATTATTGTTCTAGTTGGAAGGATTGTCGAACATGGCCCTTATCGAGAACACGGTCGGCGAACTGCCGTATCGGCTCACCGACTTCGATCAGCACAGCTACGAAGCGGAGGACTGCTTCACCCGCTTCATGCCCACGGCCAAGCAGGACACCGCTGTCAGGACGGTCATCGCGCCATCGGGACGCAAGATCCTGCTGGCGAACGACCGCATCGTGACCGCGTTGGAGAACGATCTCAACAACGCCTACGTGCCCGGCTCCCTGGTCGAGATGCTCAAGCAGCGAGCGTCGGGCGACGCCGCCGATGCCGAGCGCTTCTACGAGCCCATTCAGATCGAGTACCGCGACCGCGACGCCCGGCTCAAGCAGCTCGACGAACAGCAGATCGAACGGACCATCATGTATCCCGGAGGCTGGGCGCTGATGGCCGAGCAGTACCTCGACGGTATCGATCCTCTCTACGACAACATCGAGGCGTTCAACCGGTGGATCAACGAAGACTGGGGCTTCAACTACCGCAACCGCATCTATGCCCCGGCCCTGCTATCCCTGCGCGATCTGGACCGAGCCTGCGCCGAGTTGGACCGGGTCCTGGCCGCCGGTGCGCGATTCATCTATCTGCCTGCCGGCCCGGCGTACGGCCGCTCGCCCGGCGACCCGTACTTCGACCCGTTCTGGTCCCGCGTCAACGAGGCGCGAGCGGTGGTGTGCTTCCACATCGCCGAGTTCTACTACCAGAACAACGTCGCCGCCGACTGGGGCTGGGGGTTGACGCCGCCGTTCCAATTCTCGGCATGGCAGTGGCAGAACACCTATGGGGAACGTCCGATCACCGACACCCTGTCGGCCCTCATCTTCGACAACCTGTTCGGCCGCTACCCCAACATCAAGGTATTGGTCAGCGAGTTCGGTGCGGAATGGGTGCCACACTTCATCCGGCACATGGACAAGAGCCGCGGCATGGCACGGCTGGGCCGCTGGCTCGGCGGGCCGCTCACCGAACGTCCCAGCACGATCTTCAAGCAGCACGTCCGAGTCGTGCCGTACCCCGAAGACGACACCGTCGAGATGATCGAGAAGCTCGGCACCGATCAGACCTTGCTCATGGGCTCGGACTGGCCCCATGCCGAGGGGCTGCGCGAACCCGCCGACTTCTACGACAAGGTCGCCGGGCTCGATGAGACCAAACGGCGCAATTTCCTCCGGGAGAACGGAATGAAGCTGACCGACGGCCTCAACTGAGCCGCCGACGTGCTCGATTCGGCTGTTCCGAACCTGCTTGTTGACGGGTTCCGGAATTGGGCTGCGTCGGAACCGGATTCGACAGCTCTCGTCTACTTCGATACGCCGATGTCGGTGGCCGCACTCGATGCGGCCACCGACGCACTGGCTGTTGGCCTGGCGGCCAACGGCTTACGTTCCGGGGATCGGGTTGCCCTCTATCTGCAGAACGTCCCGCAGTATGTGATGGGGCTGCTGGGGATCTGGAAGGCGGGCGGAATCGCCGTCGCGATAAACCCGATACTCACCCCGGCCGAGGTCGGAAAGCTCCTTGCCGATTGCGCGCCCCGGTTCGTCATCGCGCTCGACGAGCTGTGTTCGGCAGAGTGCATGGGCGTATTCGCGGCCGCGGGAGTTGACATGGTGCTGTCGACGAGCCCGTTCGACTGGGCGCATGCCGTCGACGAGCGAGTACTTGGCGGCGACCGTCGCGCCATCCCACCCGGTTCAGTGGATCTCCTGGATTTCCTCCGACGTTGGATGGGCGAAGGTCCGAATCCGGTCCTGATCGATCCGTACGGTGTCGCCGTGATCACCTACACCTCGGGAACCACCGGAGTGCCCAAGGGCGCACTGAACACGCACCGAAACATCGCCTGTGGCGCAGCGACTTACGTACGTGCATTTGAGCTCGCTGGCCGTGACACCATCCTGGGCATCGCTCCGCTGTTCCACGTCACCGGACTCAGCGGGCACATCGGCTGTGCGCTCGCAGCCCGGGCGCCATTGGTGCTGTGCTATCGGTTCCAGCCCCAGCTGGTTCTCGAGCTGATCCGGCGCCATCAGGTCACCTTCACCGTCGCCGCCCTCACAGTGTTCATCGCCCTGACCGAAGCGATGGCAGAGGCTGGTTCGGGTGGGACGATGTCCACCCTGACCAAGGTGGCCTCCGGTGGTGCGCCGGTGGCGGCGGCTGTCGTCGAGCGATTCGAAGCGACGTTCGGGCCCTACATTCGAAACGTCTACGGCATGACCGAAACCACCGCACCGGTTTTCGTGGTTCCGGATCGCACCCGCGCGCCGCAGGAACCGCATACCGGCGCGCTATCGGTGGGCACGGCCGTCGAAGGTGTACAGGCCCGCGTCCTTGACGAAGACGGTCAGGACGTGCCAAGCGGTGTGGTAGGGGAGATCGCTGTTCGCGGGCCGCAGATCGTCCCGGGCTACTGGCGTAACCCGGACGCCACAACAGCCGCCTTTCGCGACGGCTGGCTGCTGACCGGCGATGTGGGATATATCGACGACGAGGGTTGGTTCTTCCTCGTGGATCGCAAGAAGGACATGATCATCGCCTCGGGTTACAAGGTGTGGCCACGAGAGGTTGAGGACGTGCTGTATGAGCATGAGGCCGTGCTCGAGGCGGCCGTGGTGGGCCGGCCCGACCCCTACCGGGGGGAGACGGTGGCCGCCTTTGTCTCCCTGCGAGCCGGCAAACATGTCGAACCGGAGGACCTTGTGGCGTTCTGTCGCCAGCGCCTGGCGGCCTACAAAATCCCGCGCCTCGTGCAGATCGTCGGGAGCGTGCCCAAGACGGCGACCGGAAAAGTGATGCGCCGGATACTGCGTAATGATCCACCTAGTAGCTAGGCTTACCCGATGCCGGTAACGAGCAAGGAACCGCAGACCACTCGCGCAGCCAGTGTGATCGCCGACAATCTGCGGCGGCGCATCATCCGGGGTGAGCTGCAAGAGGGTGATGCATTGCCCAGTGAGCAGGATCTGCTCGTCGAGTTCGGCGTGTCGCGTCCCACGCTGCGGGAAGCCATCCGGGTACTCGAGTCGGAGTCCTTGGTGGTGGTCAAACGCGGATCCCGTGGTGGTATCGAGGTCAGTGTGCCACGCACCGAAACCGCGGCACACTACGCGGGGCTGGTGCTCGAATACCAGCGAGCCACCCTCGCCGATGTCTTCCAGGCCGCCGCCGCGATAGAGGCACCCTGCGCCGGAATGCTGGCACGGTCACACACTGCGGAAGACATCGACCGGCTGCGCGCCGCAGTCGATGCTGAACACGATGCCGCGGACGACCGGTTCGCCGTCCTCGGACACCAGAACGACTTTCATCGACTGCTCATCGAACTGACCGGCAACTCCACGCTGCGAGCGCTCAGTGACGTGCTGCGTCACATCATCGAGGTGGCGACCCAGCGGTACACGGACATGCGCCCCGAGGAACGGCCGCAATCCCATGAGGCCGGTACCCGGACCCACGCTAAGCTCGTGACGCTGATCGAGGCCGGTGACGCCGACGCCGCGGAGTCGCTGTGGCGTCGGCACATCTCCGAGACCGGAGCGCGCCTTCGCAAGGCCGGCATCGCGGACTCGGTCCTCGACCTGCTCGAGTGACGGCGTCGAGGACCGAGCAGCCGTGGGTCAGAAACCCATCCCGCGGCCGACGATGTCGAGCATGATCTCGTTGGTGCCGCCGTAGATGCGCTGAACCCTCGCGTCGCGCCACAGCCGGGCGATCTCGTATTCATTGATGTAGCCGTAACCGCCGTGCAGCTGCAGGCAGCGATCGATGATGCGCCACTGGGTCTCGGTGCTCCACCACTTGGCGCCCGCCGCCTCGTCGGCAGTCAGCTCACCGGAGTTGACCGCCATGATGCACTTGTCGATGTACACCTGCATGATGTCCAGCTCGGTGCGCATCTGCGCCAATGCGTGCCGATTGACCTGAAAGGTTCCGATGGCTTGACCGAAAGCCTTGCGGTCGCCGGCGTAAGCGGTCGTCAGGTCTACGGCGCGCCGAGCCGATGCCGCGGCGTGGATGCCGATGCCCAACCGCTCGGCCGGCAGATTGCGCATCAAGTGGTAGAAGCCGCGGTTCTCCTCGCCGAGGAGGTTTCTCGCCGGAACGCGAACGTCCTCGAACACCAATTCCGCGGTGTCGGCGGAATGCTGACCGATCTTGTCGAGCTTGCGGCCACGGCTGAAACCAGGCATCCCGGTCTCGACGACGATCAGGCTGATGCCCTTGTGCGGCTTATCCGCGTTCGGGTCGGTGCGGCAGGCCACCACCACGAGGTCCGCCAACAGGCCATTGGAGATGAACGTCTTGGCGCCGTTGACGATGTAGTCGTCACCGTCGCGCCGGGCTGAGGTCTTGATATTGGCCAAGTCGGAGCCGGCACCGGGTTCCGACATCGCGATCGCGGTGATCAGTTCGCCGGAAACATAGCCGGGCAGCCAGCGTTCCTTCTGCTCGTCGGTGGTGAGCTCGGCGAAATAACCTGCCAGGATGTCGTTCTGCACGCCGAGGCCCAGTCCCACCGCGCCGGTGAGCCAGAACTCTTCATTGACGATCGCGTTGAGCCGGAAATCCTTGATGCCCGCGCCGCCGTATTCCTCGGGCATCTCCCACCCGATCAGGCCCAGCTTGCCCGCTTCCAGCCACGGTTCGCGGTCGGTGTACCCGCGCTTCTCCCACTCCTCGGCGTGGGGGACGCAGACGGTTTCGAAGAATGAACGGGCAGTGGCGCGAAACTCGTCGTGCTCGGGTTCGAAGATATCTCTGCGCATCGAAGCTTCTCTTTCTGATGTGCTGTTCACCTGCGAACAGAATAATGATCAAACTATATATGGCGAGAAGTCTGTGTGGCGACCGCCCCGCACTGGGACGGGTCCGACTCGGCCGGGTTCAGGAACTGCTGCTGTACGTGCTGACGAATTCCCATGCACTGTAACCGGATTCGAGGACCGATTCGCCAAGTCGACGTTGCCACTCCCGGATGCCGCCGAACTCCGAGCGCCATGCCAAAGCTCGGCCGGTGAAATGCCGCAATCGGTGGTCGAGGGTGAACCCGATGGCTCCGTGCGCCTGATGAGTGTTGCGCGATACGACGGTGGCCGCCCGGCTCGCCTCGATCTTGGCGACAGCGACGGCGAAACGTGCCTGCTCGGAGGCGAACCCGTGTGCCTGTGCCATGTCCACCGCGAAATCGCTTGCCGACCGTGCCAGGCATAACGCGCTGGCGCTAGTGGCGACCAGGTTCTGGACGGCCTGGAACTTGGCCAGTGGTCGTCCGAACTGCACTCGTTCGCTGACGTGGCGGACGGTCATCTCCACTGCGCGGTCCAGCGCACCGCACGTCTGCAGCGCCCGGGCCAAGGCCCCGCGGTCCCGGAATTCGCCAGCCAGATCAGTATCGACCGCGGCGAAAGTATCGGCAGCCACGGTCATGTCGACCGTCACGTGGTCGCACGGCTGAGCCGCGATGTCATCGTTCGGTGAAATCGTCAGCGCAGTGGATGGGACCGCTGCCACAAATCCCGGGCCCGCGATCACGACGGTGTCGGCGTGGCGCGCCCAGGGCACCGAGTTCACCGTGCCTTGCAGTCGACCGTCGCGGGTGTGCAGTTCGCCGAATGCTGCCGTCATGACACCGGTGCGGACCGATAATCCGGCGGTTCGCAGCAACCAGGACGCCAGCAGATCGTTCTCGGCGATCGGGGCCGGCGCAGCGTGATAACCGATTTGCTCCAAGACGACCGCGAGTTCCACCAGCCCGGCACCGCTTCCACCCTGCTCCTCGGGCGTGGACAGCCGCGTCAGGCCCGCCTCGTCGAGATGGGACCACAGTCTCGGGTTGAACGCGACGTCGCGTTGCTGGAGATCCAGCACGGGCTCGGTGGCAGCACCGCAGATATCGCCGGCAAGACTGCGTAATTCGGCGAGTTCGTCAGAGCTCGCGGGGGCACTGGTCATGGTCATCGCAATCCCAATCCGCGGGCCACCACGCCGCTCAGAATCTCGTTCGTACCACCGCGCAAGGTGAAACCCGGTGCATGCAGGATCGCCTCACCGAGGAGGCGGGCGAAGGAATCTGTGGCGTCGACCGACGGTATCGCCGAGCTCAGGGCCGCCGCGGTGTCGACAACTGCCGATTCATAGCGCGTGCCCAGATCTTTGACCACGGCTGCGGCTACGTCGACCGATTCGTTGGCTGACAATGCTGTCGCCAGCGATGCCGACAGTTGGCGCAGCGCCGCCAGTTGGGACACCAGATCTCCGATGTCGCCGGCGGCGCCCGCCCGGTCTTCGCCGTCGTCGTCGGCGCGCGTGGTGGTGACCAGACTGTCGAGCAGGGGTTGGGTCGACAGGATGCGTTCTGGCCCGCTGCGTTCGAATCCCAGCTCGGAGGTGACCTGTCGCCAGCCGCCACCGATATCACCCAGCACCATGTCGTCGGGGACGAACACCTTGTCCAGTACCACTTCGTTGAAGTGATGGCCGCCGGTCAACAACCGGATGGGACGAATCTCCAGGCCGGGGCTGTCCAGTGGCACCACGAACTGGCTGAGCCCCTCGTGGCGCTTGCCGTCCTCCACCGGTGCCGTACGGGTCAGCACGAAGAAGGCGTGGGCATGGTGGGCGCCCGAGGTCCAGACCTTCGTGCCGGACAGCTGCCAGCCGCCCTCGACTCGCACACCACGCGTCTGCACGCTGGCCAGATCAGACCCTGACTCGGGCTCACTCATCCCGATGGCGAAGTAGCATTCACCGGCGGCAATGGCGGGAAGGTAGCGCTGGCGCAGGTGCTCGTTGCCATGTTTGAGCAGCGACGGCGCAGCCTGCCGGTCGGCTACCCAGTGCGCGGCGATCGGCGCGCCGGCGGCCAGCAGTTCCTCGATCACCACGAAACGTTCGATATGGCTGGCACCGCGCCCGCCGTACTGCTCGGGAATGGTCATCCCCAGGAAGCCGTGCTGGGCGAGTCGGCGGCTGAATGCCGGGTCCCAGGACGAGATCCAGGAATCGACCCGGGGTACCCAGCCGAAAGCGGATCGGTCTTCGGTCAGGAACTCCCGCACTGTGGCGCGTAGTCCTCCGGTCGTGGAGGGAAGCGGCCGGTATGGCGGCACCAGGGCCACGGACAAGGGTTGATCTCCTCGGATCGATGACGGCCCCGGGATGGGTGCCGTACAGCAATAGCGCTAATATATTCAACTGATTCGTCTCAATCAACGAGGATCCTCGATACGGATGAAAAGAGAGTGTGAACATGCGTGACGCCGTTATCACCGCTGCAGTCCGGACTCCAATCGGCAAGCGCAACGGGGGACTGGCTGCGGTACATGCCGCCGACCTGTCCGCCATGGTGCTCAATGAGCTGATCGCCCGTGCCGGAATTGCTCCCGAGGTCGTCGAAGACGTGCACTGGGGCAACGTCATCAGCTTGGGTCAGCAGTCGGGCAACGTCGGCCGGATGGCCGTCCTGGCTGCCGGTTGGCCCGAGTCGATTCCCGGGTTCACGATCGACCGGCAATGTGGGTCCTCGCAGCAGGCCATCTCCACAGCCGCCGCCACCGTGGTGTCCGGCCAGGCCGACGTGATCATCGCCGGCGGCGTCGAAATGATGTCGGCGGTGCCCATGGGTGCGGCCGTCGTTCCGGGTACGGGTGAGATGGGCGGTGGCGCGGTGACCCGCTACGCCGACCGACTGGCCGATACCCCGGGATTCCATGGTCGGTTCAACCAGGGCGCAGGTGCCGAACTGATCGCCGACGATCATGGCTTCACCCGTACTCAACTCGACGAGTATTCGGCGCTCTCGCATGAACGTGCCGCCGCAGCACAGGATTCCGGTGCGTTCGCCGACGAGATCATGGCGGTGACAACCGAGGGCGGTGTCATCGACGCAGACGAGGGTATCCGTCGCGGGACCACGGTGGAAAAGCTCGCCGGACTGAAGGCGCCGTTCCTGGAGGGCGGCAAGATCACCGCGGGTAACGCGTCGCAGATCTCTGACGGCGCCGCCGCATTGCTGATCACCACCAGCGAACGGGCCGCAGAACTAGGTATGACGCCGTTGGCGCGGATCCATACCGCGGTGGTCTCCGGCGATGACCCGGTGCGGATGCTGACCGGGCCCATCCCGGCGACGCACCTGGCGCTCAAGCGTTCCGGGCTCGCCATCGACGACATCGGCGCCTTCGAGATCAACGAAGCCTTCGCCCCGGTTCCGATGGCCTGGCAGGTCGCCACCGGCGCTCCGATCGAGAAGCTGAATCCGCTCGGCGGCGCGATCGCGCTCGGCCACCCACTGGGATGTTCCGGGGCGCGGCTGGCCACCACCCTGGTCCACCACATGCGGCACAACGGGATCCGTTACGGCCTGCAGTCGATGTGTGAAGGTGGCGGGACCGCGAACGCCACGATCTACGAGCTCGTCTGACCGGCCGCTAGGTGGGGGATGTCGGGCGGCGTAGCTGAGCTCTGCGCAGCTTGCCGACCGATGTCCGGGGTAGCTCGTCGACGAAGACATATCGGGTAGGCCGCTTGTAGGTGGCCAGTCTGTGGCGCAGCCAGTCATCGAGCTCCTCGCGCCCAGCCGAGCTAACGACGTAGGCCACCGGGGTCTCGCCGGTGCGCTCGTCGGGTTCGCCGATCACCGCGGCCTCGGTGACCTGGGGGTGCGCCAGCAACGCGTTCTCCACCTCGGTGGGTGCCACCTGGAACCCGGATACTTTCAGGACGTCCTTGAGGCGGTCGAAGATCCACACCCGGCCGTCGTCGTCGAGGTGACCGATATCCCCCGTCGCGAACCAGCCATCGTCGAACGCCTCCGAATCGGTCCCGCTGTACCCCGCAGCGACGCTGGGACCGCGGACCAGAAGTTCACCCGAAGGGGAGACCCGGATCTCGGTGCCCGCGGTCGGGTAGCCGGGGGAGTCCAGTCGCCAGCGCGATGGGTCCTTGATCGGGTTGAACGCCACCATCATGGCCTCAGTCATGCCGTATGAGCACAGGAATGGGACGCCCGTTCGTTCGGTGAGATCGGCGGCGAGGTCGGCCGGCACCGCACTGCCGCCCCACATGAAGAAGCGCAGTGACGAGAAGTCTTGGCGGCGAAGGCCGTCCCGGTTCGCCAGTCGGTAGGCGACGGCACCGGCTATCGGCCAGACCGTCACACCGGCGGTCCGGATGTGGTCGAGGGCTTCGTCGAGGTCGAACCGCCGAAACAGCGTGAGTTCGGCACCCACGCTGATGGCCGCGGCGGCCATGGTCGCCCCGAAGATGTGGCACAGCGGTAGTGCGAGCGCGAGCCGGTCGCGTTCGGTCAGTCCGGTGTGGTGTCGGAGCTGCTCGACTCCACCGCACAGGCTCGCCGTGGTGTGCACCACGCCCTTGGGAAGTCCGGTGGTCCCCGATGAGAACGGAATATACTGCGGTGCAGTCGGTTCGGTGCGGGTGGCCGGCACGCGGGGTGCGTCAGCGTCGAGCAGTGTGGCGATATCGATGGCGATCGACACACCGTCCGGAACCGACCGGCTCGCATCGAACACCGCTGCGGTGGCCGCCGAAGCGGTGATCCCGTGGTCGAGTTCCACCGGAGTCCAGTACGGATTCGGAGTGACGAAGACGGCGCCGATATGAGCCAGGGCGAACTGCGCGATCAGATACTCGGGACAGTTCTCGGCCAGGATCAACACCCGGGTACCCGGGCACACTCCGCATTCGGTCAGGCGGCCGGCGGCCGACTGGACCGCACGGTGAAGTTCGTAGTACGTCCACGCCGTCGACTCGAACCGCAAGCCCACCCGGCCCGGCCAGCGGGCGGCGGCAGCGGACAGATAGCCCGCGTAGCCGCCCGCGGCCGGTGCGTCAGAGCCGCTTTTCACCATTGGCCGGAACCGACTCGCCCCACGCCATCCAGACGTCCGGTGTGCGGGTGTCGGACACCCGATGCATGTGGCCCTCCTGCTGCGGATTGGGCATCGGACCGAGCTTCATGTGGCCCTGCGGGTCTGGATCACATCGCCACCCCACTCCGTCGATCTCGTAGTTGATGCCATCGTGCCAGTAGCCGTCGGCGGCCCGCTCGATCACCGCATCCATGGTGTGCGCAGAGGTCACGGTGCCGTCGCTGTGAGCGACCACGCCAACGTGAAAACCGCGCTGCCCGAACAGGAAGTGCCCAACCTCGGCAGTGCCGTCCGCCCAGTGATTCGCCCAGGAGTACCAAGTGGTGTACGCGGCGTCGTGCAGTGGATCCTTGTCGCGGTAGAGTCGGCCGCCGGGGGGCATCCAGGCTTCTTCCCAGAACAGGAAGCCCCGTGCGGGTCGGCCCAGGATCTCAGCCTCGACCAACCACGTTTGAGTGATGTACAGCAAGCTGGAGTCCCGGCCGGGGACGTACCACTGCAGGGGCGGCACCACCAGTGTGCCCGTTGCCTCGAGGGTGCCGGCTTCCCGATAGCGGAAGTTGTCGGCATCCAGGATCAGCTCCATCGGCTCGCCTGCGGCACCCGGAATCGAGGCAATGGTGACGGTGTTGTCTCCCGTCAGCGTCGTAGTGAGTGCGGCGCTGTCGACCGCGTAGCGCGCCTGCTTACGCATCGTCAGGCCGTCGCCTTCGCCGCTGCCGAGCAGAATATGCTTGCCGCCCAACGACTGTCGGCCATCTGTAGTGGCTTCCGGCGGGGTGGCAGCGATGCGCCGCATGGTGCTGTACAGGGTGCCCTCGTCGTCGCGCAACGTTCCCCAGATGTAGCCGCCCTCGCGCTGCAGACCCAGGATCGGGTCGTCGGAGACGAAGTCGCGTGCGTCGAAGGTGCGCCTCGATGCCAGCGCTTGACAGTCGAATGTGCCGGTGCGGTTGGGCGAGGCGATCAGGGTATCCGTGGTCGTCATCTCTTCCTTTCGGTCATCGTCGGGCGCCGGTCGTTGTTGGGCGTTGCCTGGGTCGGTCAGAGCACTCCGCGCTCGCGCAAGTCCCGGATCTCGGTATCGGACTTGTGCAGCAGTTCGGCCAGGACTTCGTCGGTGTTCTCGCCGAGCCTGGGTGGGCGCCGATAGTCCTGGATGGGTGTCTCGGAATAGCGAATCGGGTTGGCCAGCAGGTCCATCGCCCGGCCGTCGAGATCGTCGACACGCTTCCGCATGTCCCGGTGACGGATCTGCGGGTTGGCGAACACGCCGTCCATGGTGTTCACCGGGCTGACCGGTACGTCGGCCTCTTCGAGTCGGCGCACCCATTCCGCGGCGGTGTATTCGGCGAAGATCGCATCCAGTGTCTCCAGAACCAGGTCCCGATTGGCGATGCGTGCCGAGACGGTGGCGAAGCGGGGGTCATCGGCCAATTCCGGCCTGCCTACCGCCTTGGCGAGCCCGGACCACTGGCCGGGAGTCGAAGCCACCACGAAGATGTCGGCATCGCGGCACCGGAACGCCTGGGAAGGAATACCACCGAAACCGCCGTTGCCGCGGCGTGGGGCCGGCTGACCCGAGACCAGGTAATTCTGCGCGTAGTGCGACAACGCTGCCAGCCCGCAATCCAGGAGCGCAAGGTCGATGTGCTGCCCGCCACCGCCGCCGTCGCGGTGATGAAGTGCGGCCAGGATCGCCGAGCTGGCGTAGAGACCGGTGAGCACGTCGACCATCGAGACTCCGACCTTCATCGGGCCCGCGCCAGGTTCCCCGTCGGGGATCCCTGAGACACTCATCATCCCCGACATCGCCTGGAAGACACCGTCATAGCCAGCCCGCTGCGCGTAGGGCCCGTCCTGGCCGAAGCCGGTGACCGAGCAATAGATCAGGTTCGGGTTGCCGGTGTGCAGGCTCGGGTAGTCCAGACCGTACTTTGCCAGCACACCGGTGCGGAAGTTCTCGATGAGCACATCGGACTGCATCGCGAGTTCGGCGATCAGGGCCGCTCCGTCCGGCTGCGAATGATCCACCGTGATGGACCGCTTGTTGCGGTTCGCACTGAGGTAGAAGCCGGACTGGTTGTCAGTGGCGGCACCGAAGAACGGCGGACCGTACTGCCGGGAGTCATCGCCGGCGCCGGGGCGTTCCACCTTGATCACATCGGCGCCCAAGTCCCCGAGCAACTGTGCGGTCAACGGCGCGGCCAGGATCCGGCTCAGGTCGAGCACCCGCACGCCGGCCAGTGGCCCATGTCCGGTCATGCGCCGACCTTCGGTTCGCGGGGAAGGCCCAGCACGCGCTCGCTGATGATGTTTCTCTGGACCTCGCTGGTGCCGGCGTAGATCGTCTCCGCGCGCGCCCGGATGAAGGATCGCCGGATCGCTTCATGATCCTGACCGTCGGGCTCGGGGCCGGACCCCCATTCCGTTCCCAGCAGGGCGTCGGGACCGAGCACATCCATGGCCAGTTCGGTGAACTGCTGATGCCAGCGCGACCAGTAGTACTTGCCGATCGATGCCTCCGGACCGAATCGGCCGTCACGCAGCGCCGCGGACAACGTCCGCATGTTGTTGTGCGCCATGATCTGCAGTCCGATGTAGCTGTCGACCAGCCGGTGGCGCAGCACCGGATCGTCGGCCGCACCGCGCCGCGCCGCGACCGCCCGCAGCTGATCCATCTCGCGGACGAACGAGAACTGGTAGTTGAGCACCGAGGTGGCACGTTCGTGACCAAGGGTGGTCATCGCCGCGTTCCACCCATCGCCCTCGGCGCCGAGAACGTTGTCGACCGAGGTGTGCGCGTCGTCGAAGAACACCTCATTGAACCCGCTGTCGCCGAGCATGGTGCGAATGGGAACCACCGTCACACCTGGTTGATCGAGCGGGATCAGCATGTAGGACAGCCCGGCGTGGCGGGACGTGCCCGGCTGGGTGCGGACGATGGCGAAGATCCATGAGGCGTGTTGCGCGAACGTCGTCCAGATCTTCTGGCCGTTGACCACCCACCGGTCGCCGTCCCGTTCGGCGCGGGTATTGATCGCGGCCAGGTCTGAACCCGCGCCAGGCTCGGAGTAGCCCTGGCACCACACCACCTCACCTCGCGCCATCGGTGGCAGTAGGCGCTGCTTCTGAGCCTCGGTGCCATGCGTCAGGGCTGTCGGCGCCATCAACGTCTCGCCGTGGAACGCCGCTCGCGGTGGCGTCTGCGCGCGGGCGCACTCCATCGCGAAGATGATCTCCTGAGTCATCGTCGCGCCCCGGCCGCCGTACTCGCGAGGCCACGACAAGCCTAGCCAATTACCCGCGCCCAGCTCGTGTTCCCAGGCGCGTCGGAGCTCCCAATTGTCGTCGTCATCGGGGCCACCGCGGTCCGCGGTGCCCACGAAATCACCTTTCAGATGTTCTCCCAGCCACGTGCGCACCTCGTCACGGAAGTCGCGATCGGCTCGGCTCAGCGCAATTTGACCAACCTCGTCCACGTCAGACACCATACGCGTATAGTGCAATGAATTACCTAATTCGGCGGAATGTGTGAGGAGATCAGCGAGTGGACGACCTGCTGTGGTCGGTCGAGGACGGCGTGGGGACCATCACCCTCAACCGCCCGGAGGCCCGCAACGCCTTCACGTTCGACATGATCAGGCGATGGGCGGACCTGCTGCGCCAGGCCAAGAACGATGACCAGGTGCGCGTGGTCGTCCTCACCGGGGCTGGCGACAAGGCGTTCTGCTCGGGAGTGGATCTGTCCTCGATCTCCAATGCCAACCCCGACCTGACGCCGCTGCAGCGCAAGAGTCAACTGCACGACGAGGTACACCAGGTTGCACACGCCGTGGCCGACCTCGACAAGCCGTTGATCGCCGCCATCAACGGAGTGGCGGTCGGCGCCGGACTCGACATGGCGCTGATGTGCGATATGCGCATCATGTCGACAGAGGCCCGGGTGTCGGAGGGCTACGTCAGGGTCGGTCTGACACCCGGTGATGGCGGGGCGTACTACCTGCCGCGGCTGGTCGGCACCGCCAAGGCACTCGAGTTGCTGCTCACCGGTGACTTCATCGACGCGCCCGAGGCCCTGCGGATCGGGCTGGTCAATAGGCTGGCCGAGCCGGCCGAGTTGCAGGCCAAGGCCGCCGAGTTCGCCAGGGCCATCGCGGCACACCCGCCGGTGTCGGTGCGGATGATCAAGCGCGCCACCTACCAGTCCGCCAACACCGATCTGCGCACGGCGCTCGACCTGATCTCGTCGCACTTCGCCGTGGTCGCCGCCACCGAGGATGCCGCCGAAGCGCTGGCGGCGATGAAGGAGAAGAGGGAGCCCCGCTATGCCGGCCGCTGACGGTTCACCGGGTCTGTACGACGCCTGGATCAACCTGCCCTATCTGCCCGGCGAGGTGGTGCCCGACCCGTCGGTCGTAGCCCGCTTCAAACGGGGCAACAGTGCCTATGAGGGTGGCGAGACGATGACCGACGTCATCGCCGAGATGGACCGCCTCGGCATCGCCTCGGGAGTGTTGTCCAAAGCCCCCCGCGACATCACCCCGCCGTACGTGCATGGGACGAAGACCGGGGAGCTGGTGCTGCGGGAAACCTGCGAGCGGCTCGCCGGCATTGCCGGTGACTACCCCGGGCGGTTCGTGACCTCCGTCGGAATCGACCCCCGGCTGGGCTATGAAGCGGCCAAGCATGTCCGGATCGCCGTGCGGGAGTACGGCATTCGGTGCTTCCGGATCATCCCGATGTTCACCGGTATTGCGATCGACGACAAGCTGGCGTACCCGCTCTACACCGCGGCCTGTGACGAAGGTGCGGTCGTGTCGATCAACGTGGGCGTCCCCGGGCCGATGAAGCCGGCCAAGCTCCAGCGCACCATCCTCATCGACGAGGTCGCACTGGCGTTTCCGGAATTGAAGATCGTGATGAGTCACCTGGGTGATCCGTGGATCAGCGAGACCGTCGCCATGCTCCTCAAGCATCCCAACGTGTTCGCCATGACCGCAGGATGGGCACCGAAATACATCCCCGAGGACATCCTGCGGTTTGCGGAGCGGCGCAATCCCACCAAGCTGATGTGGGCGTCGGACTACCCGATCCTGCCGTTGGATCGGACTGCTGTCGAGGGCAGAAGTGTTCCGCTGACCGGTGCTTCACTCGCCGGATACCTGGGCGGCAACGCGCGGGCAGTATTCGGCGATCCGGCCTGACCAACTACACCTGGCCTGACCAACTACAGAACAACCAAGGAGACCATTCCATGGGTTTGCATGACGGACGCGTCGTCATCGTCACCGGTGCCGCAGGCGGAATCGGGCGCGAGCACGCACTGGAGTTCGCCCGTCAGGGCGCAAAAGTGGTGGTGAACGATCTCGGTCCGGCCGGTGAGGTGGCCGACGAAATCACCCGACTCGGCGGCCAGGCGATAGCCAACTCCGACGACATCTCGGACTGGGAGGGTGCGGGCCGGCTGATCCAGTCAGCCCTGGACACCTTCGGTGACCTGCACGTTTTGGTCAACAACGCCGGTATCCTGCGGGACAAGATGTTCGTGAACATGGACATCGACATGTGGGACGCCGTCATCAAGGTCCACATGCGGGGCACCTTCGCGCCGACGAAGCACGCGGTCGCCTATTGGCGGGACAAGCACAAGGCCGGCGATCCGGTGTCACACCCGCGCATCATCAACACCTCGTCTCCTTCGGGTCTGTATGGCAATGTCGGCCAGTCCAACTACGGGGCGGCGAAGGCAGGTATTGCCGCGTTCACGGTGATCCTGGCCGACGAGCTTGCCCGGCTGGGCATCACGGTCAATGCAATCGCACCCAGCGCGCTGACCCAGATGACGCAGGGACTCGACAATTACGTCGCGGCGATGGCCGAGATCAAGGAGCGCACCGGATTCGATGCGGGCTCGCCGGCCAATATCTCGCCGATCGTGGTGTGGTTGGCCTCCGCCGAAGCCGAAACCGTGACGGGTCGCGTCTTCAACGTCAAGGGCGGCTCGATCTCGGTGGCCGAAACGTGGCAGGCCGGACCCGGTGTCAGCCGCGAATCACGCTGGGATCCAGCCGAACTCGGCGAGGTGATCCCGAGCCTGCTGGCACAGGCGCGGCCGAACTCCGACGGATCGGGTAAACCGCGTGCCTGACCCCGCGCTCGTCGTCGACGGGATTCGCAGCGAGCACGACGGTCAGGTCGGTGTGATCTGGTTGGCCCGGCCCGACCGTGGCAACGGGTTCACCTCGGCGATGCAGGTCGAACTGCACCGACGGCTGGCCGAATTCGACCAGCGCGAGGATGTCCGCGCCATCGTCGTCACCGGCGAGGGAAAGCTGTTCTCGGCTGGCGCGGACATGGAGCCCGGCGGCGCCAACTTCGCGTTCGACCAGAAGCGGCACCGCGAGGCGAAGGCCGAGATCGCGAACCGGCCGCGTCCGTGGCGGATGCGCACCCCGATCATCGGAGCGCTCAACGGTTCGGCGGTGGGCCTGGGGCTGACGTTCCCGCTGCAGTGGGACATCCGGATCGTCAACGAATCCGCCAAGTACGGGTTTGTCTTCACTCGCCGTGGCCTGATCCCCGAGCAGAACTCGCTGTGGCTGTTGCCGCGACTGGTGGGGCTGTCAGCCGCTACCGAACTGCTGCTGACGGGGCGACTGTTCAGCGGTGCCGAGGCAGCCCGGATGGGGTTGGCCACTGAAGCCGTACCCGGTGGCCAGGTGCTGGACAGAGCGCTGGCGATTGCGCATGACATCGCTGCGAACACCGCGCCCTCAGCCGTCGGGGTGACCAAGCAGTTGCTCTACGAGATGCTGGCCCAGACCGACCGTGAGATCGCATTCGGCACCGAGTGGGAAGTGTTCCGGTGGATGGGCCGGCAGCCCGATTCTGCCGAGGGAGTGGCCTCGTTCCTGGCCAAGCGTCCCCCGAACTTCGTTGTGCCCAAAGATGTCCCGCTGCCCAACGAGCTGAACGGATGGGAGGTCTGATGGCCGAGCCGACAGTGCTCTACGAGGTTGACGACCAGGGCGCGGTGGTGCTGACCCTGCACCGGCCGGACCGGCGAAACATGTGGACCGCGCAGCTGGAACACGAGTTCTACGAGGCGCTCGACCGGGCCGCAGCCGACGACCGAGTGCGAGTGATCGTGGTCACCGGCGCAGGTGATTCATTCGTTCCGGGGCTTGATCCGGAGGTCCTCGCCGGGGTGGCCGGGGGCCAGGCCTACACCAGCAACCGGCGGCCCCAGACCTACGCAACAACCATCCCGAAGCCGATCATCGGGGCGATCAACGGCGCCTGCGCAGGCATCGGGCTCGCCCAGGCGCTCAATTTCGACTACCGATTCGCGGTGGCCGGTGCCAAGTTCAGCACGGCCTTCGCCAAACGTGGCCTGCCTGCCGAGGACGCCAGCGCCTGGATGTTGATTCGGCTCGCCGGCCCGGCGCATGCCTTCGATCTGCTGGCCTCGGCTCGGGTGTTCCTCGCCGAGGAGGCGTTGACTCTCGGTGTGATCCAGCGTGTTTCGTCACCAGGGCAGGTGCTGTCCGATGCCTTGGAGTATGCCCACCAGCTGGCTGCGACGGTGTCACCGGTGGCGATGGCCATGGTCAAGTCGCAGATCTGGCGGGATTGTGAGCAGAGCATGGATGCCGCCAGGGTGCGGGCTCAACACCTGCTCACGCTGGCCAAGGCGCAACCGGATTTCGTCGAGGGCGTGGCTAGCTTACGGGAGCGCCGCGCACCCGCTTTCAGCCCCTACTCGTCGCTGTACCTCTGAGGAATCATGGAATTCGACATCACCGACCTGGTACCCGGAACATCGCAATTCCGTGACGAGGTACGCACCTGGCTGGACGAACATCTCGTCGGCGAGTTCGCCGCCCACCGGGGCGTGGGCAGTCCCACCGACGACACGGCGTGGGAGGTTCGCACAGCGTGGGAGCGCGAGTTGTCGGCCGGCAACTGGCTGGGCCTGACCTGGCCGCGCGAATACGGCGGTCGCGGGCTCGGTCTGGTCGAGGAGATCATCTTCGAGTACGAGTACGCCCGGGCAGCGGCCCCCGCCCGGGTCAACACCCAGGCGCTCGAGTTGCTCGGGCCCACGTTGCTGGCCTTCGGCACTGACGAACAGAAGCAGCGATTCCTCCCGAAGATCCTCTCGGTCGAAGAGATGTGGGGTCAGGGTTTCTCTGAACCCGGTGCCGGTTCCGACCTGGCCTCGGTGCGCACACGAGCGGCCTTCGACGGTGAGCAGTGGCACGTCGACGGCCAGAAGGTCTGGACGACCTTCGGGCAACACGCTGACTGGCTGTACGTGCTCTGCCGCACCGACCCCGACGCCACCCTGCGCCACCGCGGCCTGTCACTCCTGCTGGTCGACGTGGCGCAGCCTGGAGTGGAGGTGCGACCAATCGAAAACCTCTACCGCTCAACCGAGTTCAGCGAGTGCTTTTTCAGCGACGCGCTGACCGGAGCCGACATGGTGGTCGGCGGCGTGGGCAACGGCTGGAAGGTCGTGATGACCACCCTCGGCATGGAGCGCGGCAGCGCGCTGATGCCCATGCAGTTGGCGATGCAGCGCGAAGTCATGGACCTGGTCGAGGAAGCCAAACGTAGCGGTGCCGTCGATGATGCGCTGGTCCGTCAGGAGCTCGTCGACGCCGTCATCGGTGTTCAGTTGATGCGCTCCACCAACCTGCGCATCGTGGTCGACCTGCTGCGCCAGTCCGGTGGTGAGCCGGGGGCGGCTACCGAGGCCGCGGCCACGGTGAGCAAGCTGTTCGCCTCCATACATCATCAGCGCATCGGCGAGCTGGCCGTCGACCTCCTCGGTCCCGACGCCGTGTTCGCCAAGGTGCACCAGCGTGCCGAAGAGGCGCGCAAACTGTTCCTCCTCTCGCGCGCGGAGACGATCTACGGCGGAACTTCGGAGATTCAACGCAACATCATCGCCGAGCGTCTGCTGGGCCTGCCCAGATGACGACCGGCCTTTCCCTTGACATCCACCTGCTGTTCTGGCATTTCCACTGGAGGATCTGACACCCCATGGCACTGATACCCACCGAAGAGCACGACGCCCTTCGCGATGTGATGCACGCTTTCCTGGGTAAGCATTCGACGGAAGCCGCCGTGCGCGCCGAACTCGACAGCGAACTGGGTTACGACGAATCAGCCTGGCGCACCGCGGCCGAGCAGATCGGGCTGCCGGCACTGGCCATACCGGAGGAATTCGGCGGCGCCGGTTATGGTTTCGACGAGCTGGCAATCGTCATGGAGGAGACGGGCCGGTCTCTTTACACCGGACCCGTCTTGTCCACGATCGTGCTGGCAACAAGTGCCCTTCTGGGCGCACAGGACAGGGCCGCGTGCGAGCGCTATCTGCCCGCGATCGCGGCGGGGGAGTTGATCGCGACCGTGGCGGTCAACGAGAACGCCACTCACTGGGACCCGGCTGATATCACCGTGACCGCTCGGCCCAGCGGCAACGGTTGGGTGCTCGACGGGATCAAGCCTTTCGTTCTCGATGGAGCCAGGGCAGGACTCCTCGTCGTCGCCGCACGCACCTCGGCGGGCGTGTCGTTGTTCTGCGTCGAAGTGACCGCTGAGGGTCCGCTCATCGAGGCCCGCGAGGTGCTCGATCTGAGTCGGCGTTTCGCCGCCGTCACGTTCGATGCGACCCCAGGTACCCTACTGGGCGAGGATGGTGGCGGCTGGCCCGTGCTCGCCGACGTATTCGACCGGGCGATCGTGGCGCTGGCCTGCGAACAGGTCGGCGGCGCGGCCGCGGTCTTGGACGCCACCGTGGACTATCTCAAGGTCCGGCACCAGTTCGGCCGGCCGATCGGATCCTTCCAGGCCCTCAAACACCGGTGCGCCGACATGCTCGTCGAACTCGAATCCGCCCGCTCCGCAGCGGCTTACGCTGCGACAGCGGTGGCCACTTCGGCCGCCGATACCTCGACGGCGGCGTCGATTGCAAAGACCTACTGCTCGAAGGCCTTCTACCACGTCGCCGCGGAGAGCATCCAGATGCACGGCGGCATCGGATTCACCTGGGAGCACCCGGCACACCTCTACTTCAAGCGGGCGAAGTCCTCGGAAGTCCTGTTCGGTTCCCCGAGCTGGCACCGCGAACGGCTGGCCCACCTGATCGGTCTGGTCTCGTGACGAGGGGAGGCCGGCAGTGGCCGGTACCGCCGCTGAACTGATCGACCTCCTGACATCTCGGGCGGACGGGCCGGACACCTATACCGCGTCGGCCGAAAAGCTGCCCGCCGGGCCGCTATTCGGTGGACACGTCGTCGGTCAGGCCCTGATGTCAGCGGCGCGTACCGTATCCGACGAGCGCCTACCCCATTCGGTGCATTGCGTCTTCGTGGCATCGGGCCGCTCCGAACTGCCGATCGAGTACCGGGTGACGCGCGTCGGTGACAGCCGGGCGTTCTCTCGCCGGCAGGTGACGGCCAGCCAGGCCGGCGCCGACATCTTCGTCATGCAGGCGTCGTTCCACATCGGCGAGGATGGTCTGATCCATGACCGCGAACCGCCGACTGCGCCGGATCCGGATTCCTGCACGCCCTTGACGGGTTCGTCCGCGGATGCTGAGCGGTGGCCGGACATGTATCGACACTGGGGGGCGATCGACGTCAGGATCGCAGCCCAGCCGCCCGTGCTGCCCAGGCCGACCAGTACCGGTCAGACACCCGGTGCACAGGTGTGGCTGCGGACCCGGGAGACGGTGGCAGGGCCTCAGGTCCTGCACAGCGCCATTCTGGCGTGTGTGTCCGATATGACCCTCCTCGGTGCGGCCCTCGCACCGCACGGCATCTCACATCGGCACCCCGGCTACCGGATCGCATCCCTTGACCACTGCCTGTGGATCCATGCTCCGTTCCATGCCGACCGGTGGATGCTGTATCACCAGATCTCGCCTGTCGCCGCGGCCGGCCGCGGCTTCTGCAGAGGAGAGATCTATCAAGCCGGCCGGCACGTGGCAACGGTGGTGCAGGAAGGGTTGATCCGTCCGGTAGCCGCGGCGCCACGTGATAATGCGCCGACGCGCGGGATCGCAAGCTAAGACGGCGAATCATTCAGACGGTTAGAATGCTCGTTCAAGCACTGCGCACTACCTGGACGAGAGGATCAAGGCCATCACCGTGGCGAAGTCGATGCTGGTGAAAGTGCCCAAAGCCAGCGAGCTGGTGGCAGCCAATCTCCGGCGCCGAATCATCACCGGGGAGCTCGGTTCGGGGGACCTGCTGCCCAGCGAAGTCGTCCTGATGCAGGAGTTCGGCGTATCGCGTCCGACACTGCGTGAAGCGTTCCGGATCCTGGAATCGGAATCCATCATCACCGTGCAGCGGGGTGCTCGCGGCGGCGGCCGGGTTCTTCAACCCGACGGTGCAGTGGCAGCCCGCTACATGGGAATCCTCCTGCAATATCAGGGCGTCCCACTCAGCGACCTCTACCAGGCGCGTACCGAGATCGAGGTGTCGGCCGTCGGCATGATCGGCGCGAGCCGACGAAAAGCAGTGCTTCGCGACCTCGAATCCAGGCTTGAGGAGGGCCAGCAGTTCCTGACGAGCCCGGACGAGGAAAAATTCGCGGAGTTCAGTGTCGGATTCCACCTTGCGGTCGTGAACGCCCCAGGCAGCACCACGCTGAGCCTGCTGGGCGCGATGCTGTTCGAGATCATCGACGCTCACAACAAGATCTTCATGGCCACCCATGAGGTCGGATTGCCAGTCAACAGGGTCGCCATGAAGGCCTACAGCAAGTTGGTCGCGCTGTTGGCAGCGGGCGATACCGAGGGTGCTCAACGGCATTGGCGCAAACACCTCGGCAACGTCGAGCAGTACATGGTCGGCGATGCCGATTCCACCTTGGTCGAGGTGCTCTCCTAGCCGGCCTGCCAGCTGCTCTTCCGCCAAAGAACTTAATCATCTATCTTATTGATGAGAGACTTCGGTGGAGACGGGCGAGGAGCGGCATGGCGGCCGATGGTGAATTCAGTGGACGGGTAGCCCTTGTGACGGCGGCCGCCGGCCGCGGTATCGGGCGCGAGATCGCCACCCGGCTCGCGCGCGACGGTGCCACGGTGGTTGTCACCGATTACCACCCGGGACGCACCGAGCAGGTGGCAGCCGATCTCACCGCCCAGCTCGGCCGGCCGGTGTTCGGTCGTCCGCTCGATGTCGGCGTCCGCGAGCAGGTCGAAGACGTGTGTGCCTGGGTGGCTCGCGAAGTCGGACCGATCACCATCCTGGTCAACAACGCTGCGCAGAACGTTCTCGGCTCGATCTTCGACTACGACCCCGACGACTGGGACCGCATCATGGCCGTCAACCTCGACGGGCCGTGGATGCTGTCCAAGTTGGCGATGACGCAGATGCGCGACGCCGGGACGGGGGGTGTCATCCTCAATGTGTCCAGCTATGCACCCGATGTCGGGGGTGCGGGCATGGAGACGCCATACGCGGTGTCCAAGGGTGGGCTCAATGTCCTGACCCGGTGCTGCGCTCACGAGGGTGGTCCCTTCGGGATTCGGGCCAACACGTTGACGATGGGCGTGGTGACCGGGACCCGGTTCATCGACGAGCTCCACCCGGAACTCCTCGATCTCGAATTGCCCAAGTCGCCGCTGGGACGGGTGGCAGACGTCCAGGACATCGTGGAAGCAGCGGTGTACCTACTGTCCGATCGATCCCGTGCGACGACCGGCGAGGTGCTGAATGTGGCCGCCGGAACCCATATGCGGTACTGAAACTGACGATCACCTAACCGATCAGGGGAGAAAATGGCGGACCTGCAAGGAAAAGTCTCCATCGTCACCGGTGCGGGCAGCGGTATCGGCGCAGTCGCCGCGGAGATGTTCGCCGCCGAGGGGTCTGCCGTGGTCGTCGCCGACCTCAACGACGTTGCTGCCCACACAGTTGCCGAGTCGATTCGGGCCAATGGTGGGCAGGCGATTGGCGTGGGTTTCGACTTGGCGGACGTGGACTCGATCGAAGCGCTGATGGCATCGGCCGAGGCTGCCTTCGGCGGAATCGACGTGTTGTTCAACAATGCAGCCGCAACGCATCTGGCCGCCGAACGTGACCTGCCGATCGCCCTGGCCGATCACCATGTCTGGAACGAATCGCTTCGCATCAACGTCACCGGCACCATGGCCTGTATCCGGGCCGGGGTGCCGCGCCTCATCGAACGAGGTGGCGGAGCGATCGTCAACACCGCTTCCGGAGCCGGGCTGACCGGTGACATCGGCCATCCCGCCTATGGCGCATCGAAAGCGGCGATCATCCGGATGACCACCTACGCCGCTCTCGAGTTCGGCTCCCGGGGCGTGCGGTGCAATGCGATCGCTCCCGGGCTCATCGTCACCCCGGCAACCGAACAGACGTGGGCGGCCGGCCCGATGCGCGACATCATGGTTCGCCAGCATGTCACGGGACGTCTCGGTACTCCCCAGGACATCGCCAACGCCGCGGTGTTCCTGGCCTCGGAGAAGTCCTCCTTCATCACCGGTCAGGTGCTCTGCGTCGACGGCGGCATACTGTCGCATGCTCCGTACGCCGCCGATGTGGCCGAACTGATGGCCCACGGCTGATCGTGTCGTAGTTCCAAGGAGAACGGATGCCCCAGGACGACATAGTTTCCCGCCTCACCGCGATCGAGGACCGGCTCGCTATCGGGCAGCTGCCGATCCGGTATGCGCTCGCTGTCGACGGGCGCGACATCGACGCCTGGGTGGGATTGTTCGTTCCCGATGTCGACTGCGGCAGGCATGGCCGCGGGCGGGAAGCGTTGCGCGAGTTCATCACTCCTCAAGTGAAGACCTTCTATCGCTCGATACACCTGATCTGTGGCCATCGGATCGAACTGATCGACGACAGAACGGCCCGCGGCAAGACGTATTGCCGAGCCGAGCATGAGGTCGGCGACAAGTGGGAGGTCATGGCGATCTGCTATGACGACCGCTACGCCAAGATCGACGGGCAGTGGTTCTTCCAGCGACGTCTCGAACAGCACTGGTACACCGCCGACCAGCTCAGCCGGCCGCAGGAGGCGCAGGGCTTCGTGGACTGGCATCGCGACGTCAAACCCGCCCTGCCGCATGCGTTCCCGACCTGGGGAAGTTTCTGGTCGGACACCGACACCGAATCGGTGACTGCGCAACGCTGAGCGGCCGGCCGTCCCGACTGAGGCGGGTAATTAGTACCCTAACTATTAGGGTACTATCTTTCGTGTGACTAACACGCCGGCCGATCCGCTGGCGCTCGAGCAGCAGGTCTGCTTCGCGCTGGCGGTGACAAACCGGGCCGTCCTGGCGGTGTACCGGCCGATCCTGGAACCGCTCGGCCTGACCCATCCGCAGTACCTGGTCATGTTGGCCCTCTGGGATCACGTCCGTGATCCGGTTGCGGCAGAGGACCTTTCTGTCAAAGAAATCGCCTCGGCCCTGCAGCTGGAATCGGCGACACTCTCGCCCATGCTCAAACGGCTGGAGGCCATGGGACTGGTTCGGCGGCAACGCAGTGCCGTCGATGAGCGCGCCACCGTGATCACGCTGACCGACGAGGGCCGGGCCCTGCGACAGCGTGCGCTGGCCGTCCCGGCAGCAGTGGTCGAACGCCTGGGCGTGGATCTCGCCGAATTGGAGAACCTGCGCGATGTGCTGCACCGGATCAATGCGGCGGCACTAGCCGCCGGCGCCCTTCCCGAGGTGTGACATTCGACGGTTGCGCCGGCATGCCCGGCGGACAGAGATGGATGAACAATGTTGATGAGTGACAAGTCATTTCAACGCCCGGATCCGGTGCGGTGGTTGTGGTACGCCTACGGGGGCACACTCGGGCCGCGCTATCAGCAGTGGGTGCTGCACGACGTGACCGCACGCAGTCGGTGGTGGCGACAGGCTGCCAGAACCCTGATGACCCTGCTGCCCCTGGCGGTGTGCGGTCTGCTGTTCACCAGACCCGCCTGGATTGCGGCGACGGCTGTTCTCGGCGGCGCCTGCATCGCGATGATCTATGCCGCGGCCTACATCGACCAGAGCGCCGAACATCGACTGCGCAAGCACGGGTATCCGCCGGGCACGCTGGAGCGCGTTATGGCCGAGCGAGACCAGGTGACGGACGCACGGCGCCGACGCAGCTACGACGCCAGGTACCGGTAGCCGCCCAGATTTCCCGCTGGCATACCTGCGCCCGGGGCCGGCGTGCCGGACGCGCCGCGGATGCCCAGGTGTGCGGGCCAGTAGACTCGTCGGGTTACGGCAGAACTCGAACTACGGAGAAGATCCCGATGAGCGGCCATTCCAAGTGGGCCACCACCAAGCACAAGAAAGCCGTCATCGACGCCAAACGCGGCAAGATGTTCGCAAAGTTGATCAAGAACATCGAGGTCGCCGCCCGCGTCGGCGGAGGGGACCCGGCCGGCAATCCGACCCTCTATGACGCCATCCAGAAGGCGAAGAAGTCCTCGGTGCCCAACGACAACATCGAGCGGGCTCGCAAACGCGGCGCCGGTGAAGAGGCCGGTGGCGCCGACTGGCAGAACATCACCTACGAGGGGTACGGACCCAACGGTGTCGCGGTGCTCATCGAGTGCCTGACCGATAACCGGAACCGCGCCGCAGGTGAGGTGCGGGTGGCGATGACCCGCAACGGCGGCAACATGGCCGACCCGGGCTCGGTGTCCTACCTGTTTTCCCGCAAGGGTGTGGTGACGCTGGAGAAGAACGGTCTGACCGAGGACGACGTCCTGCTGGCGGTCCTCGAGGCCGGGGCCGAGGAGGTCAATGACCTCGGTGACAGCTTCGAGATCATCTCCGAACCCACCGACCTGGTGGCCGTGCGCACTGCGCTGCAGGACGCCGGCATCGACTACGACTCGGCGGAGGCCAGCTTCCAGCCATCGGTGACCGTGCCCGTCGACCTCGAAGCCGCCCGCAAGGTGTTCAAGCTCGTCGATGCGCTCGAGGACAGCGACGACGTTCAGGATGTCTACACCAACATCGACATCCCCGACGACGTCGCGGCCCAGCTCGAAGAGGACTGACGACTGCGATGCCCGCGGTCCGCGATGCCACCAACACCCGGTGGACGGTTCGTCGCGTCTGGTGGCCGTTCGGCACGTGGTTGCTCGAGTTGCCCGAATGGGGCGGACTGTTCGCGCTGGGCATGCTGCTGACCCTGCCCCTGGTCGTGGTCTGGCCGTTCTGGGTGCTCGCCCGATTTCTCGGCGCGCCGTGGACCATCGTGGTCAAACGCAAGGGTGACGAGATCCACCGGGAGAAGGTCACGGGCTGGACGGCGTCGAGGGAGCGGATGGCCGACATGATGGCCGAGGCGCGCCGGCACGGCAGCCCTGAAGCGGAGTCCGGTGCCGTCGTCTACTGACGGTGTGCGGTCCGAGCGGCTGCTGCTGGCCAGTCTGTCCGCCACCATGGGGCTCCAGTTCCTCGGGGCCACCGCGATCCTGCCGATCCTTCCGTTGTTCCTCGTCCACCAGCAGGTGTCGGTCGGCACTGTCGGCATCGTCATGGGCGCCTACTTCGCCGGGGCCGTGGTGTCGCAGTATCCGAGCGGGTGGTCGGCCGACCGGTGGGGTCACCGCCCCGTGATCGTCGTCGGCCTGCTGCTCTACGGGGCCGCCAGCGTGGCATTCGTTCTGGTGGATGCTGGCGCGACTTATGCGGTACTGCGCGGGTTGCAGGGCGTCGGGTCCGGCGCGGTGCGCGTGGCGGCGCTGAGCATGGTGGGTCGCTGTATCGCCCCGGACCGGCGCGGCGTGGGGTTCGCCTGGCTGTACTCCAGCGAACTGGCCGGCATGGCGATCGGTCCGGTGGTGGGCAGCCTTGTGCCCGAGCGACACGTCGGCGCCATGTTCATCGGGACCGCGGTGTGTTCGGTACTGGCCTGTCTGCCGATGGTGTCCACCAGGGTCGTCGACCACGAAAGTGACTCGGGGTCAGCGAGTTCGGTGACGGTCGCGGATCTGCTGCGCCGCCGCGGACTGCAGGGTTCGATGCTGGCCGGGGCGGCCGGCGGACTGTGCGCGGGAGTGTACGAGGCGTGCTGGTCGCTGCTGTTGCAGAGCAAGGGAGCCTCCAACTTCCAGATCGGATTGTCCTTCGCCGCCTACGCCGTCCCGTTCATCGTTGTCGCGCCGTTCTCGGGCCGCCTGGTCGATCGGTACGACCAACGGGTGTTGGCTCTGGCGGCCCTGGTGCTGTCGGCGGCCTTTTTGACGATCTACCCGTTCCTCGACAGCCCGGTGTTGCTGATGGCACTCGGAGCGTTCGAGGCCGCCGGTTTCACGGTGGCCTATCCGGCCGCGTTGTCCCTACTGTCCCGCAGCGTCCCGGCCGACCTTTCCGGCCAGGCGCAATCCTTGTTCGGCGTCAGCGAGATGACGGCCATCTCGGTGGGGGCAGGCGTGGCCGGGGCGCTGTTCGCCCACTCCGTCTGGCTGCCGTTCGCGGTCACTTCCGGCGTAGTGCTGATCGTGCTGGCCGTCGCGGCGCTGACCTGGCGGGGCGTGCCGGGCCGCTCCGACGGCAGTTCGGACCCGGCGCTGACCGCAGTCGCACTCGAACGCTGAGGGGCATGTCGCTACCAGGCGGCGTCGGTCGCAACCGCTAAGGTATCGAACAGCTGTTCGTAGGCGAAAGGCGATCCGTGCGGGTAATGGGTGTCGACCCAGGGCTGACGCGCTGCGGGCTCTCGGTGATCGAGGGGCGCGGCGGCAGACAGGTGATCGCCCTGGACGTCGACGTGGTGCGCACCCCGGCCGACCAGCCGCTGCAACGGCGGCTGTTGACCATCAGCGACACCGTCGAGCACTGGATGGACACCCATCATCCCGACGTGATCGCCATCGAGCGGGTGTTCGCCAACCAGAACGCGAACACCGCAATGGGGACCGCCCAGGCCGGTGGGGTGATCGCGCTCGCCGCCGCGCGCCGGGACATCGACGTCCACTTCCACACTCCCAGTGAGGTCAAAGCCGCTGTCACCGGGAACGGCCGGGCCGACAAGGCCCAGGTCACCACGATGGTCACCCGGATCCTGCAGTTGCAGCAGAAACCCACTCCCGCCGACGCCGCCGACGCGCTGGCGCTGGCGATCTGTCACTGCTGGCGGGCTCCGATGATCGCCCGGATGGCCAAGGCTGAGGCCATGGCTGCCGAACAGAAACGTGCCTATGCGGCCCGGCTGAAGGCGGCCAGGTGATCGCCTCGGTCCGCGGTGAGGTCATCGACATCGCCCTCGACCATGCCGTGATCGAAGCGGCAGGCGTGGGCTACAAAGTGATGGCCACCCCGTCAACCCTCGCCACCCTGCGGCGCGGCAGCGAGAGCCGGCTGATCACCGCGATGATCGTCCGCGAGGACTCCCAGACCCTGTACGGATTCGCCGACGCCGATGCGCGCGATCTGTTCCTGACCCTGCTCGGGGTGTCGGGGGTGGGCCCGAAGATCGCCCTGGCCACCCTGGCGGTCTATGACGCGAACGCGTTGCGCCAGGCGCTGGCCGACGGTGACGTCACCGCGCTGACCCGGGTGCCCGGGATCGGCAAGCGCGGCGCCGAGCGGATGGTCCTCGAACTGCGTGACAAGATCGGGCCGGTGACCGGTTCGACGGGGGTGGCCAGTGCAGTCGGGCATGCGGTGCGCGGCCCTGTGGTGGAAGCCCTTGTCGGACTTGGCTTTGCGGTCAAACAAGCCGAGGAGGCCTGTGACAAGGTGCTCGCCGGTGATCCGGAGGCCACCACGTCCAACGCCCTGCGCGCCGCGCTGTCGCTGCTCGGGAAGACCAAGTGAGCCGGTTCGAGGGCGAGGGCGACGCCGAGGACTTCGAGCGTGACGTCTCACCGATGCTCAGCGTCGGTGAAGGCGATATCGACGCCAGTCTGCGGCCGAGGTCTCTGCGTGAGTTCATCGGCCAGCCCCGGGTGCGTGAGCAGTTGCAACTGGTACTCGAGGGTGCCAAGAACCGCGGCGGCACACCGGATCACATCCTGCTGTCCGGTCCGCCTGGTCTGGGCAAGACATCGCTGGCGATGATCATCGCCGCCGAGCTGGGCTCTTCGCTGCGGGTCACCTCGGGCCCGGCGCTGGAGCGGGCCGGCGATCTGGCGGCGATGCTGTCCAATCTCGTCGAGCACGACGTGTTGTTCATCGACGAGATCCACCGCATCGCGCGGCCCGCCGAGGAGATGCTCTACCTGGCGATGGAGGATTTCCGGGTCGACGTGGTGGTGGGCAAAGGCCCTGGGGCGACCTCGATTCCGTTGGAGGTGGCGCCGTTCACCCTGGTCGGGGCAACCACCCGCTCGGGCGCGTTGACCGGCCCGCTGCGCGACCGGTTCGGGTTCACCGCGCACATGGATTTTTACGAGCCCCCCGAACTCGAACGCGTGCTGGGCCGCTCCGCCGGCATCCTGGGCATTGAGCTGGGAGCCGAGGCCGGTGCCGAGATCGCCCGCCGATCGCGCGGCACGCCACGCATCGCCAACCGGCTGCTGCGCCGGGTGCGGGACTACGCCGAAGTTCGGGCCGACGGCGTCATCACCCGCGATATCGCCAAAGCCGCACTGGCGGTCTACGACGTCGACGAACTCGGGTTGGACCGGCTGGACCGGGCCGTGCTCACCGCGCTGACCAAGAGTTTCGGTGGGGGACCGGTGGGAGTGTCGACATTGGCGGTGGCGGTTGGCGAGGAAGCCACCACGGTCGAGGAGGTCTGTGAGCCGTTCCTGGTGCGCGCGGGCATGATCGCGCGAACACCCCGCGGCCGGGTCGCCACGCCACTAGCCTGGACACACCTCGGAATGGTGCCACCGCCGCGTGCCAGCGGGCTCGGGCAACCCGGCCTGTTCGAGTGACCACGGCCCTGACGAACGGACCCCATATGACTGCTGCCGCACTGGTTTTCGCCGCGCTTGCCGCACTGCTGCACGTCTACATCTTCGTCATGGAGTCACTGACCTGGACCTCTCCGCGCACCAGGAAGGTGTTCGGCACCACTGCCGAAGAAGCCGAGACCACCAAGTTGCTGGCCTTCAATCAGGGCTTCTACAACCTGTTCCTGGCTATCGTCGCCGGCGTCGGAATCGTGTCAATCGTCATGGGACATAGAGGCATCGGTGCGGCACTGGTGTTCGCGGGAGTGGGTTCGATGCTCGCCGCAGCGGTGGTGCTGCTTGCCGCGTCACCGGACAAGGCCCGCGCGGCGATCACCCAGGGTACGTTCCCGTTGATCGCCGTCGTGCTGCTGGCCGTCGCAGTGCTGTAAACCTCAGCCGGTCAGCGGGCTCAGGGTGGGCCGATGCCGCACCTGGTCGCCGCCGGCGCGCTTGGCCTCGTACATCGCCGCGTCCGCTTCCTCCACCAGATGGCGGATCACCTGCTGGGCGGCACCCCGGTCGGCGTCGGTGAGCATCAGCGAGGCCACTCCGAGGCTCGCGGTCACCCCACCGGAGGTGGAGGCCACTGCGGTGCGCAGCCGTTCGGCGCGTGCGGCCGGTTCCTCAGGAGCGGTGAGTTCGGCGACCAGGAACTCCTCACCGCCAAGCCGGGCGACGACGGCGTTCATGGCGCTGGCCCGTCGTAGGTTGTCGGCGACGGCGATCAGCACGGCGTCGCCGAACGCGTGACCGTGCCGATCGTTGATCTGTTTGAAGCCATCCAGGTCGATCAACGTCACCGCCAGCCACTGCGGGGCGGGGCCACCCGTGCCGGCGATCAACTGGGCCACCGAGCGGTCATAGCCGCGTCGGTTGCGCAGGCCGGTCAGCGGATCGGTGTGAGACATCAACGCATCGAACGTCATGAGCTGCAGCAGCACCTGGGCGGCGAACGGCACCGCCAGCACGGCGACGGAAACGCCGACGAAATGTCCTAGAGCCAAGGCGATATCACCGTCGACAGCGACCCGCACCGCCGCCAGGATCGTCGTCAGACCAGCGTTGGCCAGGGTGACCGCCAATAGCCGGCTGGAATGGAACAACGCCACATATCCGGCGAGTGGCGCGAAGGTGGTACAGGCCAGCAGACCCGTCACCGGGCTTCCGGCGATCAGGCAGCTCGTCGTGACGCAGGCATTCGAGCCGATTGCGAACAGTGCTGACTGTCGCTGGCTCGGCCACCGTGCCAGCCAGAGGACCGCCCCGGCTGCGCACAGCACGGAGATCGAGATCGCTCCCGCGATCTCCACCCGACCGTGCGGGCCCGATGGGCTCCACAACATCACAATCGGCACGATCCCGAGGAAGGCGACGGTGGACGCTGCCATGACCCGCGCGAAGCCCTGGAGCTGGCGGGACTCGAGATACTCGGAGAACCAGTTGTACTGATCTGGCTGAGCCCACCACTGTCGAATCGAGGCGGTCACGCCCAGGTCTCTGTGCATCTGCTCCCCGAACCGGCCCCAACCCACCCCAAGGGTTGACCGCCCCGACGAATACTACTGTGTGCAACGACATCGTCACCAAGGTTGTCGATCCTCGATCGCAACCTGGTGACGATGTCGTGCAGCGGACTACAGGAGCCCGAGCAGCTGAAGATCCGTCGCGTACTTCACCACTACCTCCGGGGTGACGTGCGGGATGTCCTTGTCCGGCCCGATCTTCGCTTCCTGTACCGCGGCGCGGAACCGGTCGGTGGGAGCCATCGACCCGTGTATCGGGCGGTCGGGCTGCTGGTAGTTGTGCAGCAGCGGAAGCAACGAGTACTGCCGCTGCCGTTCCGGCATGGCCCGCATCGCGGTCTCGAATCGCTGCAGCCAGGTCTGGTAGTCGGCGATCCGCTGGATCGGGTAACCCGCCTCGATCAGCCAGTCGACGAACTCGTCGAGACCGATGCCGTCATCGTAGGGATTCATCACGTGGTAGGTCTCGAAGCCGTCGGTGACCGACGCGCCCAGTGTCGAGATGGCCTCGGCGATGAACTCGACCGGCAGTCCGTCGTAGTGGGCGCGCTGGCGGTTGCCCTCGGCGTCGAGTTCGTAGAACGACGTGGGAGCGATGCCGGTAGCCACCAGACTGAGCATCATCCGGGTGAACATGTCGGGCAGGTTGAGCTGACCGGCATAGGAGGTGTCGGCCAGGATCATGTCGCAGCGGAACACCGAGACTGGCAGGCCAGCGAGATCGTGCGCCTCGCGCAGCAGCACCTCACCGGCCCACTTGCTGTTGCCGTAGCCGTTGGCATACGAGTCGTCCACGGCGCGGGTCGCGCTGATCTCGCGGATGTCGGCATCCTCGACGAACCGGCCCGGCGCGATGCCGCCCCCGACGCCGATGGTGGAGACGTAGACGAACGGCTTGATCCGGGTGGTCAGCGCGACGCGGATGAGTTCTGCGGTTCCTAATGCGTTGGGGGCGAACAGTTCACGGTAGGGCAGCACGTGGTTGACGAGTGCGGCCGGGTCCACGATCAGGTCCACGGTGTCGGCCAGTCGCTGCCAGGTCGGTGCGCCGAGCCCCAGGTTCTGTTCGCCCTTGTCGCCGGCGATCACCTCGAGGTGCGCGGCGGCCAGCTGTGAATAGCGGGCCAGCAAGGCCGGGTCGCCGCTGTCGAAGGTGGCGTCGAGCCGGGCCCGAGCTTCGGCGTCGGTGCGGCCACGCACCAGGCAGATGACCTTGCCGTCGACCAGGCTCATCCGCTCCAGCCACTCCAGCGCCAGGTAGCGCCCGAGGAACCCGGTCGCGCCGGTGAGCAGCACGGTGCGGATCTCGGTGGCCGGCCTGGGAAGAGCCGGAGCCGCGGCCAGTGTGTCGGCGTCCAGGAAGCGATGCAGCGCAAGGTCTTTGGCATGCACCTCGGTGGCGTCGGCGCCGTGGATCGCGGCGAACGTCGGCCGCGTGCTTGCCGAGGCGCGTTCACTCTCGATGTAGGCGGCCAGGGATCGTAGGTCGCTGGCCGGGCTGACGATCACGCCGACTGGTACCTCGACCGCGAAGATCTCGTTGAGAAGATTGCCAAAAGTCAGCGCTGACAAGGAGTCTCCGCCGAGATCGGTGAAGTGGGAGTCGGCGGCCAGATCGGCAGAGGCGGTGCCCAGCAGGGCCGCGGCAGCGCGTATCAGCGTGGGCAGCACCGGGGCGTCAGCTCCGGCCAGCCGGATGGTCCGCAACTCGTCTGCCTGGGCCCGGGCGAGGTCGGTGTAGAGCTGTTCCAGTACCGGGCCGTAGCGCTCCTTGAGTCGGGGCCAGGCCAACTTACGGATTCCGGTGAGCAGTCCGTTCTCCACGGTGAACGGTGTTGTCTCGATGATGAAGTCGCGCGGAATCTCATAGGACTGCAGGTCGGCATTCTGAGCCACGGTCTGTAGCGACTCGGCGATGACCGACTTGAGTTCGGCCTCGTCCCGACCTGCGCGGGCCTCGTCGGTGGGGACCACCACCGCCAGCAGATACGGCCGGGAACTGTTGCCGTACAGGTAGATCTGGGCGATCAGCGGACTGGTGGTGAACGCTGCCTCCAGCTTGGAGACGGTGACGAACTCGCCCTGAGAAAGCTTGAGCACGTTGTTTCGCCGGTCGACGTACTGCAGACGGTCCGGTCCGAGTTCGGCGACGATGTCACCGGTGCGGTAGAAGCCGTCGGCGTCGAATACCTCGGCGGTGACTTCGGGCCTGCGGTAGTAGCCCGGGAACAGCTGCTCGGACTTGATCAGCAGCTCACCGCGCGGGTGGGGGAGATCGGTGGCGAAGTAGCCCAGTTCGGGGACGTCGACAAGCTTGTAGTCGGTGACCGGGGGCCGCCGGATCTGGCCGTCGACGAAGATCGCGCCTGCCTCGGTCGAGCCGAACCCCTCGCCCACGTGCATGTCGAGGAAGCGCTCCAACCAGGCCTTGAGTTCCGGTGCCAGCGGCGCCGATCCGCTCATCGCGGTGACGAACCGGCCACCCAACAGGGTCCGCCGTTTCTCGGCCAGCACTGCGTCCTCGTCGGCCTCCGAGCGTTCGACCTCGCGCTGCACCTCCTGGTGGATCATGTCCCACACTCGGGGTACCAGGCTCAGCTGGGTCGGCCGCACCAGAGCGAGGTCGTCGAGGAAGGTCGACAGATCGGCACGGGCAGCGAAATAGACTGTGCCGCCGGTGCTCAGCGCACCGTAGAGGGCGCCGCGGCCCATCACGTGGCTCATCGGCATGAAGCTCAGCACAATCGCCGGGAAGCCACCGTGGTCGTCGTCCCACTGCTTTGCGGCCGCAGTCCACATGTCGGCCACCTTGCGCTGGAGATACATAGCGCCCTTGGGCGCTCCGGTGCTGCCCGAGGTGTACACCAGCAGCGCCAGCGAATCGGGAGCGCATGCAGTGGGGACGTGGCGGAGGCCCCGACCGATCTCGTCGGCCAGCGTGGTCACGGTGATACCAGTGCCCGCGAGTGCCGCGATCGTGGCGTCGAGAGCCGCGCGATGCTCGTCGTCGTCACTATGGAAGTCGAACACCACCAGGGCTTTCGGAGCCGGACCGGACTGCGCGAGTTCGGTTGCCTCGGTCAGATAGTCGATACCGGCGGCGATCACCGTCGGCTCGGTCTCGGCGACGATGGGGGCAAGCTGCGCGGCAGACGCGCTGGTCTGCAGCGGCACGGCGACCGCGCCGAGCTGGAAGAGGGCCAGGTCGACGACGGTGTAGTCGACGCTGGTGAACCCGAGTACGGCCACCCGGTCACCCGGCTGCACCGTGGCAGCCCAGGCGCCCGCGACTGCGTCGATGCGACTCCACAATTGGGCGTAGGTCAGCGTCTCGAAGGCCGGTTCCAGCACTCGGGTGGTACGGCCGGTCTCGGCGTCGCGGTGCAGTCGGGTGGCGCGCTGGCCCACCGCAGGTCGCTCGGCGTAGCCGTCGAACACGGCCTTGATCAGCTGTGGGAGGGGGAGGGCCGCCGCGGCGGCGCTGACCTCGGGGAGTGGCTGCGCGGCGGCGAACTGCGGGTCGTGGGCGTAGAGGTCGTTGATTCGGTGGGTGAAGCGATCTTCGCGGGTATCGAGCGGCACGACGAGTCTCCAAAGCAATCAAGTAACGGAAATGTTGGGGCGCCACGTTGCGCCCACCCGTATGACATTAGCAAGGCTAACGATATTCCCGCTGCTGCTCGCTCCACACCTGGTCGCCACTGTGAAGTTGCTGTCAGTTCTCGGCGTTAGGGCTCGTGACCGGGCGGGTATGCGACCGGCATCACCACCAGCGCCACCGGCGTTGGCCAATCACAGGAGGCGTCATGAACGACGTAGATAGCCGTGTCGGCCGGCTCGACATCCCGCGCACCCGCGGGGCCGCCAGCGGATTTCTGCTGATTCTGCTCGGGCTGTGGGGTGCCCTTATCCCCTTCATCGGACCGTACTTCGACTTCGCCTACGACCCTGACACGCCGTGGGCCTGGACCTCTGGCCGGGGCTGGCTGGAGGTGCTGCCGGGTGTCTTGACCGTGCTGGGCGGATTGCTGCTGCTGGCATCGGGCAACCGGGCCACCGCGATGCTCGGCGGGTGGATCAGTGTGGTGGCCGGCGCCTGGTTCGTGGTCGGCCGACTGTTCGCCGGCCCGTGGGGGCTCGGTGACTTCCCGGCGCCGGCGGCCGGGACGCTGGCCGGCCAGGTTGCCCTGGAGTTGACGTTCTTCAGTGGGCTGGGCGCGTTGATCATCTTCCTCGGCGCCGCCGCACTGGGCCGGTTGTCGGTGCGCAGCCTGCGCGACGTCCGCTACGCCCAGCGTTCGGTCCCCACACCCATGGCCACGAGCGTGCCGGTGGCCACCGAACCTGTGGCCGCCGAGCCGGTGGCGCATGAGCCAGAACCCGAGCGTAACTGGCGGGACCGGTTGACCAGGTCGCGTCGCACCCCCGTCGCGCACTAACCCCGTGCGGCGGACCGGCGGATAACGGTCGCGAGCAGACGCGAAATCGCACGAATTCGGCCCGTGGAGTGCGATTTTGCGTCTGCTCGCGGGGGTGCTATCCGATGTAGGCCATGACGTGCTTGATGCGGGTGTAGTCCTCGAAGCCGTACATGGACAGGTCCTTGCCGTGCCCGGAGGACTTGTAGCCACCGTGCGGCATCTCAGCCACCAGCGGGATATGGGTGTTGATCCACACACACCCGAAATCCAGAGCAGCCGAGACCCGCAGGGCCCGTGACACATCCTTGGTCCACACCGAGGAGGCCAGGCCGTACTCGACGCCGTTGGCCCAAGTGATGGCCTCGTCCTCTTCGGAAAACGACTGCACGGTGATCACCGGACCGAAGATCTCCTCCTGGATGTGCCGGTCCTGCTGGCGCAACCCGCCGATCACGGTCGGCTCGACGTAGAAACCCTTGTCGCCCTGGCGCTTTCCACCGGCGGCAACGGTGGCATGTGCCGGCACGTCGGCTAGAAAGCCCATCACCCGTTCCAGCTGGTTGGCATTGTTCACCGGCGGCACCCAGGCGTCCTCGTCGCCGGGGGAGCGGCCGAACGTGGTGGTGGCACTAGCGGCCTGTTCGGCCAGCGCGGCGGTCAAGTCCTCGGCAACACCAGCGCGGGCCAGCACCCGGGTGGCTGCGGTGCAGTCCTGTCCGGCGTTGAAGTAACCCGCGGTGGCGATTCCCTCGGCGGCGGCGGCGATGTCGGCGTCGTCGAAGACGATGACCGGCGCCTTGCCGCCCAATTCGAGATGGGTGCGCTTGAGGTGTCCGCCAGCGCTCACCGCGACCGCGCGTCCGGCCGCCACCGACCCGGTGATCGAGACCATCTGCGGAGTCGGATGGGCCACCACCGCCGCACCGGTGACCCGGTCACCGCAGACGACGTTGAGTACCCCGGGCGGAAAATGCCGGGCGGCGATCTCGGCCAGCATCACCGTGCTCACCGGGGTGGTGTCACTAGGCTTGAGTACCACCGTGTTTCCCGCCGCGATGGCCGGGCAGAACTTCCAGATCGCCATCATCATCGGGTAGTTCCACGGCGCCACCTGACCGATCACCCCGACCGGCTCGCGGCGGATCCAGGAGGTGTGGTCCGCCAGGTATTCGCCGGCCGACTTTCCCTCCAGGATGCGCGCCGCTCCGGCGAAGAACCGGATCTGGTCGACCATCGGGGGAATCTCTTCGGCGGCGGTGACGTGGTTCGGCTTGCCGGTGTTACGGCCTTCGGCCGCAACGAGTTCGGCCGCAGCCTTCTCGACGTCGTCGGCGAAGCCCAACAGCGCCTTCTGCCGTTGCGAGGGGGTGGTGCGCTTCCAGTCGGCGAACGCGGCAGCCGCCGCGGCATAGGCGTTGTCGATGTCCTGCTCGTTGGAAATCGGTGCCGTGCCGTACTTGTCGCCGGTCGACGGATCGACGATCGGCATGGTGGCACCGCTGACCGAGTCGACGAGCTCGCCGCCGATGAAATTCCTGACGGTCGTCACCGCGGGCCGCTTAGATCTCGGCGAGGATGCCGGCCAGCACGTCGAGTCCTTCGATCAGCAGCTCGTCGCTGATGGTCAGCGGCGGCAGGAACCGCAGGATGTTGCCGAACGTGCCACACGTCAGCACCAGCACGCCCTGCGAATGCGCCTTGGCGGCAAGCGTTTTGGTGAGCTCCGGGTTGGGGTCGCCGGTGCCGGACTTGACCAGCTCGACGGCGATCATCGCACCGCGGCCGCGGACGTCACCGATGCGGTCGTCGTCGGCCTGCATCCGGCCGAGCTTGTCCTTCATGACCGTCTCGATGTGCTTGGCCCGGTCCAGAAGTCCGTCCAGTTCGATGGTCTCGATGGTGGCCAGCGCGGCCGCGCATGCCACCGGGTTACCGCCGTAGGTACCGCCCAGGCCGGAGACGTGCGGCGCGTCCATGATCTCGGCGCGCCCGGTCACCGCGGCCAGCGGCAGACCGTCGGCGATGCCCTTCGCGGTGACGATGAGGTCGGGCTCGATGCCCTCGTCCTCACACGCGAACATCGCGCCGGTGCGGGCGAATCCGGACTGCACCTCGTCGGCGATGAACACCACGTCGTTGTCGGAGCACCACGCCCGCAGCGCGGGCAGGAAGCCGGGGGCCGGGACGATGAAGCCGCCCTCACCCTGGATGGGCTCGATGATGATTGCCGCCAGGTTGGCGGCACCGATCTGCTTATCGATGACGGTCAGCGCCCGCTCGGCGGCGAGTTCACCGTCGGTGGCCCATTCCTTGTCGATCAGCCCGTCCCGGTAGGGGTAGGACATCGGGGCCCGGTAGATCTCCGGTGCGAACGGCCCGAAGCCACTCTTGTACGGCATGGACTTGGCGGTCAGCGCCATCGTGAGGTTGGTGCGGCCGTGATAGGCGTGATCGAAAGCCACCACCGCGGTCTTGCGGGTGTACGCACGGGCGATCTTGATCGCGTTCTCGACCGCCTCGGCGCCGGAGTTGAACAGCGCCGAACGTTTCTCGTAGGAGCCCGGGGTGAGCCGGTTGAGATGCTCGGCGACGGCCACGTACTCCTCATAGGGGGTGACCATGAAGCAGGTGTGGGTGAAGTCGGCGACCTGGGCGCGCACCGCGTCGATGACCCGGGGTGAGGAGTTGCCGATGGTCGTGACGGCGATGCCCGAGCCGAGATCGATCAGCCGGTTGCCGTCGACATCCTCGATGATCCCGCCGCCGGCACGGGCCGCGAAGACCGGCATGGTGACGCCGACCCCGTGCGACACCGCGGCCACGCGTCGCTTGGACAGTTCGATCGACGCGGGTCCGGGGATCTCGGTGACGAGTTTGCGACTCTGCTCGAGGGTGGTCACAGCTGTTCTCCTAGGCGATGCGGCGCGGCACGGGCGGGCGATCAGAGCCTATCGGTGTGTGCACGCGACGCAACTGAAAACCCGTGTCAGAGCCCCGAGAGGTAATGGATCACGTCGTTCTGACGCCCGTTATCAACGATATCAGTTGTTCTCGGTCGGCAATGGTGTGCCATCGACCCGGTCCACGGTGGTGAAAGACGCCACCGATCCGCGGCGCAACCGCGTGGGCTGGTGCACGGGGTGGCCGAGCGCGACGGCAGCGGCCAGAGCGAGCTGCGGGGGAGCGGCGAGCAGCCGCTTCACCTCGTCTTCCTGCCGGATGAGCATCGTGGTGAGGACGCCGCCGAGCCCCTCGGCCCGGGCCGCCAGCAGCAGGCTCCACACGAACGGGTAGACCGAGGCGCCACCGGCGAACGTGTACCGGTCCAGATCGCGGTCCACCGCGGCCAGCTGGGCGAGGTCGGCGAACACCATGAGGAGCACCGGCACGGTGTCGAGGTGGGCCGCGAACCCGCCAGGTTCACCGGTGTGGCCGGCGCCGGCCGACAGCGCCTCCCGCTCGGCGGCCCGGTCATTGACCGGCGACCATGGCCGTAGCCCGGCAGCGGTCAGGGTCAGATAGTCGGCCCAGCCGGGACTGTAGAGGTCACGCAGGCGGGAGCGGATCTGCTGATCCTTGACGACCACCACCCGCCACGCTTGCGCGTTGGCCCCGCTGGGGGCGAACCGGGCGGTGTCCAGGACCCGGGCCAGCACCGCGTCGTCGACCGGTTCGTCGGTGAAATCGCGCACCGCACCGGTGCTGCGCAGGGTCTCGATCAGGTCCATCCCTGCATTCTCTGTCGGCGATGGGTTCGAGCGAAGCAACACCGTGACGGTCACGGCCGCGGCAGCCAATGGCAGACTGGTCAGCTATGAGGCCCGAGGCCGGTCGGCCCCGGAGCGTTGTCCCCGCACCCGATATGAAAGTGCTGTCATGGATCTAGTCGTCTTCTTGCCCCTGATCATCATCATGGGCGCGTTCATGTGGTTCGCCTCGCGCCGTCAGCGCAAGGCCATGCAGGCCACCATCGATCTGCACGAGTCGCTGCGCGTGGGTGACCATGTGCACACCACCTCGGGCCTGAAGGCCACCATCACCGGTATCAACGACGACTACGTCGACTTGGAGATCGCTCCCGGCGTGGTCACCACCTGGATGAAGCTCGCGATCCGCGACCGCATCGAGCCCGAAACACCCGATGTGGCGGACTCGGCGTCGGGAGCTGCGGAAATCACTGAAAGCGACGCGGACCGCCTGACCAAAGACTGATCGCCAGCCTGACCCCGTACCCTCTACCGAGAACCGACGGCGGATCTCGCAGGGACCTTGCGGAGCGGATCGCGGCACACACCTAGGAGAGACAACAACGTGGCATCGTCTTCGGCGCCGGTGCATCCGTACCGATACCTGACGCTGTTCCTGGTCCTGCTCATCGGGGTCTACCTGCTCGTCTTCCTCACCGGCGACAAGCAGGCCAAGCCCAAGCTGGGCATCGACCTTCAGGGCGGTACCCGCGTCACGCTCACCGCGCGCACCCCGGACGGCTCCAAGCCCACCCGCGATGCACTCAACCAGGCGGAGCAGATCATCAGTGCCCGCGTGAACGGCCTGGGTGTGTCGGGTTCCGAGGTGGTGATCGACGGCGACAACCTGGTCATCACGGTGCCGGGTAACGACGGCAACGAGGCCCGCAACCTCGGTCAGACCGCGCGGCTGTTCATCCGTCCGGTGATCGGCCAGCCCATCCCGGTCGAGGCGATCAAGGCCCAGGCCGGGAAGGGTCCGGGCGCGGGCGCACCGCCGCCGGGTGCTCCGCCCGCGGGCGCTCCCGCACCCGGGGCTCCGGCTCCTGGCGCTCCGCCTGCGCCCGGCGCACCCGAAGGGGCTCCGCCGGCGGCGCCGGCACCCGACACCGGCTCGGCCCCCGCGCCGCAGCCGCGCCCGTTCCCGCTGGAGCCGACTCCGGAGCCCACCCCGGCTCCCGGTCAGCCCGCCGCGCCCGCACCGCCGGGCGCCGGGCCTGCTCTCGCTCCTGGCCAGCCGGCCCCCGCGCCCGGTCCGCCGGACCCGCGCAAGGATCTCGCGGCGCGGATCAAGTTCGAGAAGGAACTGCGCCAGAGCTCCAACCAGAACCTGCTGCTGCTGGCCGTGCAGTACATGGCGGGTCGCTGCGACCAGGAAGACGTCCTGGCCGGCAATGACGACCCGGACAAGCCACTGGTGACCTGTTCGGAAGACCACAAGTACGTCTACGTACTGGACAAGTCGATCATCAGCGGCGACCAGATCAAGAACGCCACCTCCGGGCTGGACAACCAGAGCGGCGCCTACGTCGTCGACCTGGAATTCAAGGAGCAGGCCGCCACCACGTGGGCGGACTTCACCGCAGCCAACATCGGCACCCAGACGGCGTTCACGCTGGACTCGCAGGTGGTCTCCGCGCCGCAGATCCGGGAAGCCATCCCGGGCGGGCGCACCCAGATCAGCGGCGGCAACCCGCCGTTCACCGCCGACACCGCCAAGCAGCTGGCCAACGTCCTCAAGTACGGGTCGCTGCCATTGTCCTTCGAGTCTTCGGAAGCCGAAACCGTCTCGGCGACATTGGGCTTGGCATCGCTGCGGGCCGGCCTGATCGCCGGCGCGATCGGCCTGGCGCTGGTGCTGCTGTACTCGCTGCTGTACTACCGGGTGCTTGGCATACTGACTGCGCTGTCGCTGGTGGCCTCCGGTGCCATGGTGTTCGGCATCCTGGTGCTGCTCGGCAGGTACATCAACTACACCCTGGACCTGGCCGGTATCGCAGGTCTGATCATCGGTATCGGCACCACCGCCGACTCGTTCGTGGTGTTCTTCGAACGCATCAAGGACGAGATCCGCGAAGGCCGTTCGTTCCGCTCGGCGGTACCGCGCGGTTGGGCGCGTGCCCGCAAGACGATCCTGTCGGGCAACGCGGTGACCTTCCTGGCCGCCGCGGTGCTCTACTTCCTGGCGGTCGGTCAGGTGAAGGGTTTCGCCTTCACCCTGGGCCTGACCACGATCCTCGACGTCGTGGTGGTGTTCCTGGTGACCTGGCCGCTGATCTACCTGGCGTCGAAGTCGCCGACGATGGCGAAGCCGGCGTTCAACGGTCTCGGGGCTGTTCAGCAGATCGCCAGGGAACGTCGCGCTGCCGCTTCTGTGACGGGACGGGGGTAACCGCATGGCCAAGGACGACATCGACAACACCGACATCGTCGAGGACACCGTGTCCACCGCGGTCGAGGCGCCGATCCTCGAGGCCGCGCCGAAGCACAATTTCTTCGTCCGGCTCTACACCGGCACCGGGGCCTTCGAGGTCATCGGCAGGCGCAAGATGTGGTATGCGATCAGTGGTCTGATCGTGGCCGCCGCGGTGATCAGCATCGCGGTCAAGGGCTTCACTTTCGGCATCGACTTCGAAGGCGGCACCAAGGTCTCGATGCCGGTGGCCGGCGCCACCAGCATCGCCACCACCCAGCAGGCCGAGGACGTCTTCAGCAAGGCCCTCGGTAAGAGCCCCGAATCGGTGGTTCAGGTGGGCAACGGGTCGACCGCGACGATCCAGATCCGCTCGGAGACCCTGACCAACCAGGAGACCGAGAAGCTGCGCACGGCGCTCTACGACGCCTTCAAGCCGAAGGGCTCTGACGGCCAGCCCAGCGAGAAGGCGATCAGCGACTCGGCGGTTTCCTCCACCTGGGGTGACCAGATCACTCACAAGGCGCTGATCGCCCTGGTGGTGTTCCTGGTTCTGGCGGCCATCTACATCACCTTCCGCTACGAGAAGTACATGGCCATCTCGGCGTTGACCACGCTGGTGTTCGACCTCGTGGTGACGGCGGGCGTGTACTCGATCGTCGGCTTCGAGGTCACACCGGCGACGGTCATCGGCCTGCTGACCATCCTCGGTTTCTCGCTCTACGACACCGTCATCGTGTTCGACAAGGTCGAGGAGAACACCCACGGCTTCGAACACACCACCCGGCGCACCTACGCCGAGCAGGCCAACCTCGCGGTCAACCAGACCTTCATGCGCTCGATCAACACCAGCCTCATCTCGGTGCTGCCGATTCTCGCGCTGATCGTGGTGGCGGTCTGGCTCCTCGGCGTCGGCACGCTGATGGACCTGGCGCTGGTTCAGCTGGTCGGTGTCATCGTCGGCACCTACTCGTCGATCTTCTTCGCCACCCCGCTGCTGGTCAGCATGCGCGAGCGCACCGACAAGGTCCGCACCCACACCCGACGCGTGTTCAATCGGCGCAAGGCGGCCGTCAACTTCGCGGACACCGCAGAGGTCACCGACAGTGCCGAGTCCGAGCCGGTGACGGTGGCGGTCGGCAACAAGCCGGCACCCGGTGCGCGGCCGGTGCGGCCGACGGGCAAGCGCAGCACCCGCGGGCGTTAGCGCGACATGGCACTCCGGCGCAGGCGCGCCGCCGCTGTCTCGGTGGCGGCCGCCTTGAGCATCCTCGCGCCCGGGGTGCTGACGGCTTGCACGGGCAGCGCAGCCGACCAGGTCAACTATGCCGTCGATGGCAGGCTGATCAGCTACAACACCAACACCGTCAGCGGTGCGGCGTCCGCGGGCCCGCAAGCCTTCGCCCGTGTGCTCACCGGGTTCACCATTCACGGCCCGGACGGGCAGCCGCTGGCCGACCACGACTTCGGTTCGGTGTCGGTGGTGGGCCGCGACCCGCTGGTGCTGGACTACCAGATCGCCGACAACGCGGTGTACTCCGACGGCAAACCAGTGACGTGCGACGACATGGTGCTGGCGTGGGCGGCCCAGTCCGGCCGCTTCCCGGCGTTCTCGGCCGCCAATCGGGCGGGATACATCGACATCGAGGGCATCGAGTGTCAGCCCGGCCAGAAGAAGGCCCGGGTGAGTTTTGCGCCGGGCCGGGCGGTGGTGGATTACCTGCAGCTGTTCACCGCGACCTCGCTGATGCCGTCGCACGTCCTGGACGACGAACTCGGGCTCAGCGTCACCCAAGCCCTGCAGGCCGGTGATCCGGCGACCGTCGACCGCATCGCGCAGGCCTGGAACACCACCTGGGACCTCAAGCCCGGCATGCAGGGTGCGGACCTCAAGAAGTTCCCGTCATCGGGTCCGTACAAGATCGACTCGGTGCTGCCCGAAGGTGCGGTGGTGCTGACCGCCAATGACCGGTGGTGGGGCGCCAAACCGATCACCAAACGCATCACAGTGTGGCCCCGTGGGGTCGACGTGCAGGACCGGCTCAACAACGGTTCGTTCCAGGTGGTCGACGTGGCGACCGGATCGTCGGGCACGCTGACCACCCCGGACGACTACGACCGCTCGGAGATCCCGTCCGGCGGCGTCGAACAACTGATCTTCGCCGCGCAGGGTCCGCTGGCCGCGACGCCGGCCCGCCGGGCCGTGGCGCTGTGCACGCCGCGCGACCTCATCGCCCTCAATGCCGAGGTACCGATCTCCAACGCCCGGCTCAACCCGGCCGACGACGACGCATTCAGCGGCGTCGAGGGTGCGGCGGTCGCGGGCCAGTTCGAGGCGGCCAACGCCGATGCTGCGCGCGCCGCGCTCAACGGTCAGCCGCTGACCGTGCGTATCGGCTATCAGGCACCCAACCCGCGGCTGGCGGCCACCGTCGGCGCAATCACCAAATCCTGTGCGGCCGCAGGTATTACGGTGGTCGACGCCACCTCGGACACCACCGGGCCGCAGACGCTACGCGATGGCGGCATCGATGTTCTGCTGGCCAGTACCGGCGGGGCCACCGGCAGCGGTTCCACCGGCTCCTCGGCGATGGACGCCTACACACTGTTCAGCGGCAACGGCAACAATCTGCCGGGCTACTCCAACCCGCAGATCGACGGCATCATCTCCGCGCTGATCGTCACGACCGATCCCAAGGAGCTGGCCCGGTTACTGGGGGACAGCTCGCCGATCCTGTGGGGAGACATGCCGACCCTGCCGCTGTACCGTCAGCACCGCACGGTGATGGCGTCGAAGAAGATGTATGCCGTGGAAGGCAACCCGACCAAGTGGGGGGCGGGCTGGAACATGGACCGATGGGTGTACGAGAAGTGAGCTCGAGCCAGTCCGTTGCCGACGTGATCGCCGGCCTGACCCGGGAGGTCCCCGACTTCCCCGAACCGGGTATCCAGTTCAAGGACCTCACCCCGGTACTGGCCGACACCCACGGGTTCGCCGTGGTCACCTCGGCGCTGGCCGAGATCGCCGACGGCGCCGACCTGGTGGCGGGGATCGATGCGCGCGGGTTCCTGCTCGGCGGTGCGGTGGCGCACCGCCTGGGCATCGGGGTGCTGGCCATCCGCAAGGGCGGCAAGCTGCCGCCGCCGGTCCACAGCCAGACCTATGACCTGGAGTACGGCACGGCGACGCTGGAGATCCCGGCTGACGGTATCGACCTGCGCGGCCGGCGGATCGTGATCATCGACGACGTGCTGGCCACCGGCGGCACCATTGCGGCGGCACACAATCTGCTGGTCACCGGCGGCGCCGAGGTGCCGGTGGCGGCGGTGGTGCTGGAATTGGGCGCACTGGGCGGACGCGAGAAGGTGGCCCCGCTGCCGGTGTGCAGCTTGCGCAGTATCTGAGGCGATATCCTCGCTCTACAGGGCTAGCCCGAGGAGGTGACCATGGCGGACGAACCGAGCCGGGGCGCGGCGGTCCAACCCATGCCGGTCGCCGAGATCCCGCCCACCGAGCCGCGCGCGGACACCCCGAAGACCACCAGCAGCGCATCGCGGCGGGTACGCGCCCGGCTGGCCCGCCGGATGACCTCGCAGCGCAGCACGCTCAACCCGGTGCTCGAGCCCCTGGTGGCGGTGCACCGCGAGATCTACCCGAAGGCCGACCTGGCGATCCTGCAGCGCGCCTACGACGTCGCCGAGGCCAAGCACGCCGACCAGTTGCGGCGCTCCGGTGACCCCTACATCACCCATCCGCTGGCGGTCGCCAACATCCTGGCCGAACTGGGCATGGATACCACCACCCTGGTGGCCGCCCTGCTGCACGACACCGTCGAGGACACCGGCTACACGCTGGAGGCGCTGACCGCCGACTTCGGCGACGAGGTCGGCCACCTGGTCGACGGGGTGACCAAGCTGGACAAGGTGGTGCTGGGCAGCGCCGCTGAGGGCGAAACCATCCGCAAGATGATCATCGCGATGGCGCGCGACCCGCGGGTGCTGGTCATCAAGGTGGCCGACCGGCTGCACAACATGCGCACCATGCGTTTCCTCCCACCGGAGAAGCAGGCCCGCAAGGCTCGAGAGACGCTGGAAGTCATTGCGCCCCTTGCTCATCGGCTCGGAATGGCTACCGTCAAATGGGAGTTGGAGGATCTGTCGTTCGCGATCCTGCACCCCAAACGCTACGACGAGATCGTGCGACTGGTCGCCGACCGGGCGCCATCGCGGGACACCTACCTGGCCAAGGTGCGTGCCGAGATCATGACCGCGCTGTCCGCGATGAAGATCAGTGCGGCCGTGGAGGGCAGGCCCAAACACTATTGGTCGATCTACCAGAAGATGATCGTCAAGGGCCGCGACTTCGACGACATCCACGACCTGGTCGGGGTGCGCATCCTGTGCGACGAGATCCGGGACTGCTATGCGGCTGTGGGTGTGGTGCATTCACTGTGGCAGCCCATGCCCGGCCGGTTCAAGGACTACATCGCCCAGCCCCGGTATGGGGTGTACCAGTCGCTGCACACCACCGTCGTCGGTCCGGAGGGCAAACCGCTGGAGGTGCAGATCCGGACCCGCGATATGCACCGCACCGCCGAGTACGGCATCGCCGCGCACTGGCGCTACAAGGAAGCCAAGGGCCGCAACGGAGTTCCGCACCCGCATGCCGCCGCTGAGATCGACGACATGGCCTGGATGCGCCAGCTGCTCGACTGGCAGCGGGAAGCCGCCGACCCGGGTGAGTTCCTCGAGTCGCTGCGCTATGACCTGGCCGTCCAGGAGATCTTCGTCTTCACCCCCAAAGGCGATGTGATCACCCTGCCTGCCGGGTCCACGCCGGTGGATTTCGCCTACGCCGTGCACACCGAGGTAGGCCACCGTTGCATCGGAGCGCGGGTCAACGGCCGCCTGGTGGCGCTGGAACGCAAACTCGAAAATGGGGAAGTGGTGGAGGTTTTCACCTCCAAAGCTCCCAATGCCGGGCCGTCGCGGGACTGGCAGGGCTTCGTGGTCTCGCCGCGGGCCAAGGCCAAGATCCGGCAGTGGTTCGCCAAGGAGCGGCGCGAGGAGGCACTCGAAGCCGGTAAGGATTCCATTGCCCGCGAGGTGCGCCGCGGCGGACTTCCGTTGCAGCGCTTGGTCAATGGTGAGGCGATGGCCGCACTGGCCCAGGAGCTGCGCTACGCCGACGTCTCGTCGCTCTACACCGCGGTCGGTGAGGGGCACGTCTCGCCGCGCCACGTCGTGCAGCGCCTGCTGGCTCAGCTCGGCGGCACCGACAGCGCCGAAGATGAACTGGCCGAACGGTATACGCCAGCCACCATGCCGGTGCGTCAGCGCAGTACCGATGACACCGGGGTGGCAGTGCCCGGCGCCCCGGGCACGCTGACCAAACTCGCCAAGTGCTGCACGCCGGTACCCGGCGACAACATCATGGGATTCGTCACCCGCGGCGGCGGGGTGAGCGTGCACCGCACCGACTGCACCAACGCCGCCTCCCTGCAGGAGCAGTCCGAGCGCATCATCGAGGTGCACTGGGCGCCGTCACCGACATCGGTGTTCCTGGTGGCCATCCAGGTCGAAGCACTCGATCGGCACCGGCTGCTCTCCGATGTCACCCGGGTGCTGGCCGACGAGCGGGTCAACATCCTGTCGGCCTCGGTGACCACGTCCAACGACCGGGTGGCGATCAGCCGCTTCACCTTCGAGATGGGTGATCCCAAACATCTGGGCCACGTGCTCAATGCGGTCCGTAACGTCGAAGGCGTGTACGACGTCTACCGCGTGACGAGCGCGGCGTAACCATGGCCACACTGATCACCGGGGCATCGGCCGGGCTGGGCGCCGAATACGCGCGAGCGTTCGCGGCTCGGGGCCACGATCTGGTGCTCGTGGCCCGCCGGCAGGAGGCCTTGGAGACACTGGCCACCGACCTGCGCGCCGCGCACGGCGTCACCGTCACCGTGCTCGCGCGCGATCTGGCCACCGCCGCGGCGGGCGCCGAACTGGTCGCGGCCACCGAGTCCGCGGGCATCACCGTCGACGTGCTGGTCAACAACGCCGGTTTCGGCACCCACGGTGATCTCGTCGACGCCGATCCGCAGCGATTGGCCGACGAGATCCAGCTCAACTGCGCCACCCTGGTCGACCTCACCGTTCGCTACCTGTCCGGGATGCGTTCGCGCGGGCGCGGCACGATCATCAACATCGCCTCCACCGCCGGATTCCAGCCGGTGCCACACATGGCCGTCTACGGTGCGACCAAGGCGTTCGTGTTGTCGTTCAGCGAGGCGCTGTGGGCCGAGGAGAAGCCGCACGGCATCCGGGTGCTGGCCGTGTGCCCAGGGGCCACCGATACCGAATTCTTCGACATCGCAGGCGAATCGGCCGCGCTGGGCCGCAAGCGAACCGCCCGTCAGGTGGTCGACCGCACGCTGCGCGAACTCGACAGTGGCAAGCCGAGTTTCGTCGACGGATTGGCCAACGCGGTGACCGCCCACCTACTGACCAGGCTCGTGCCGCGGCGGCTGCTGATCACGGTGACCGGTCGGTTGATGGGTGGCACGCGCTGAGCCGCGCTGCTAGGGGTTGTTGACGTACCAGGACAGGCAGCCTGGGTGGTTGCGGCAGGCGATGATCGCCACGGGGCCGGGTGCGGCACCGGGGATATGCTGCCCGGCGGCCGGCAGGCTGCAGCTCTGCAGGTACGGGTTCCACGGCAGCACGCCGTTGTAGCAGGGCTGGGCCGCCGGGGTCGGCTCATCGGCGCCCCCGGCCACGAAGGCGCTCGGCGCGAGCAGTGCGACGGTCGCAGCCACCGAATAGAGGATGGTTCGGACAATTCGTGGGATTGCGGTGTTCATGACGTTGGTGTTAACGGCATACCGGCGCTGAGTATTTCCCGTCCCTATTGACGTGGTCTATGAATGCTGTTGAAAAACACCATGTCTGGAATATCTGTACCTGCTGCGGCCTTGGACATGCAGTGAACTCATAACCGCAGCAGATCCAGGGAGCTCGCCCGTGATCAGTCCAGCCGGATCGAGCTGACGACCACCTTGCTCTTCGGGCGGCCGTCCTCAGGGTCCCCGGCGATGCCTTCCCCGGCGATCGCATCCACCGTCGCCAGACCCGTTTCGTCGACCCGGCCGAAGACGGTGTAGGTCGGCGGCAGCAGTGAATCGCGGTACACGATGAAGAACTGGCTGCCGTTGCTGTCGGGGCCGGCATTGGCCATCGCCAGTGTGCCGCGAGGATATTCGATGGCGCGCTGCAGCGCCGGGTCGAACGGCCGGTACTGGTTGGTGGGGTACTCGTTGGCGAACCGGTAGCCCGGACCGCCCTGTCCCGTGCCCGTCGGGTCCCCGCATTGCAGCACCGCCAGCGTCGCGGAAGCCGTCAGACGGTGACACGGTGTGCCGTCGAAGTAGCCCTGCTGGGCCAGGCTGACGAAGCTGTTGACGGTGCACGGTGCCTTGGCGTTGTCCAGGATCAGGCCGATCGCTCCGGCGCTCGTCGTCATCGTGGCGTTCACCGTGGCCGGTACGGTGGGTACCGCGCCGGAGCGGGGCGGCTTGACGGGCTTGTCGGCGGGGGTGACCGTCGCGGGGTAGGTGCAATTGGCGCCCAGGCCGGCGGGTGGGGTGAATGGCGGTAGTTGGGTTCCACCCGGACCGGGCGCACCCGGGATACCGGCGCCGCCGTTGCGGGCAGCCTCCTCACGCACTACTTTGGCCGCCCACCCGAACAGCGCGATGCCGGCAATCACCGCCAGGATCGTCAGCACTGTCACCAGATAGCTGATCACCAGCCCGGCGATGGCCAGCCCGCGCCCCTCCTCGCCGCTACGCCGAATCTGCGACAGCGAGATGTGCCCGAACACGATGCCCAGCGGCGCGAAGACGAACGCGCAAATCAGCGACGCGATGGCCATGCCGTTGGTGGCGGGCGGCGGGGGATACGGGTAGGGCCCCGGGCCGTACGGCGGCGGTGTGCCGTACGGCGCTGGCGGCGGTGGGTAGTACGGAGGTTCGGTCATCGCCTAGTCGAGCAGCACCGATTTGATGATGACGGGCTTGGCCGGCTTGCCATCCTGGCCGCCGCCGGCCACACCCGCGGCGGCGATCTTGTCCAGTGTCGCCAGGCCGGTGGCGTCGATCGTGCCGAAGACGGTGTAGTTCGGCGGCAACTGCGAATCCTTGTAGACCAGGAAGAACTGGCTGCCGTTGGTGTCCGCGCCGGCATTCGCCATGGCCAGTGCCCCACGCGGGTAGAGCACGGGCTGCGCCAGGGCCGGATCGTCCTTGGGGTACTGGTTGGTCGGGTACTCGTTGGCGAACTGGTAGCCCGGGCCCCCCGAGCCGCTTCCGCTGGGGTCACCACACTGCAGCACGCCCAACGACGGCGAGGTGGTCAACCGGTGGCAGGGGGTGTCGTTGAAGAAGCCCTTCTGCGCCAGGCTGATGAAGCTGTTGACGGTGCAGGTCGCCTCGTTGTTGTTCAGCAACAAGCCGATGTTGCCCTCGTTGGTGGCCATGCTGACGCTGATGGTGGCCGGATCGGTGGGCACCTTGCCGGTCTTGGGCGCCTCGACCGGTTTGCTGGCCGGTTGGGCAGCCGGGTACTGGCAGTTGGCGCCGAGGTCGGCGGGCGCCTTGAACGCCGGTAGCTGCCCCGGCCCGCCGCGGACCAGGGCGGTGGATCCAGCCGGTGCCGATGCACCGGGGCTGCTCGGCGCCGGGGTGGCCGAGGCGTCGGTCTTCTTGTCCTTGTCCTTATCGGTCAGGACGAAGGTGACGACGAGCGCCACCGCCGCAGCGACCGCGACGATGCCCCCGATGATGGCCAGCAGCCGACGCCGCTTGGCCTGCTGCTCGCGGCGCTCCAGCTGGCGCTCGAGTTTGCGCTTGGCCGTCTCCCGACGCTGTTCGTTGGTGGGCACCGCGGTGAGCCTCCGTGTCCTGCAAGAGAGTGGATAAGTCGGCACCGAGTGTGCCATGGGAAACTGGAGCACATGTTGCTCACCGGCTTCCCGGCCGGCATGTTGGCATGCAATTGCTACGTGCTGGCCCCGCGCGCCGGGTCCGACGCCATCGTCGTCGACCCGGGTCAGCGCGCGATGGGGACCCTGCGGCGCATCCTCGACGACAACCGCCTGACCCCGGCTGCCGTGCTGTTGACCCACGGCCACATCGACCACATCTGGTCGGCGCAGAAGGTGGCCGACACGTTCGGCTGTCCGGCGTTCATCCACCCCGATGACCGCTTCATGCTGTCCGATCCGATCAAGGGGTTCGGGCCGCGACTGGGCCAGATCGCGTTCGGGGCGCTGTTCCGCGAGCCCAAACAGGTCGTCGAACTCGACACCGACGGCGCGGTGCTGGACTTCGCCGGTCTGTCCGTCACCGTCGACCACACCCCGGGGCACACCCGCGGGTCGGTGGTGTTTCGGGTGCAGGATCATGCGTTCACTGGTGACACACTGTTCAAACAGTCGGTGGGCCGCACCGACCTGCCCGGCGGCAGCGGTAACGCGCTGCTGGGATCGATCGTCAACAAACTGTTGGTGCTCGACGACGACACGCTGGTCTTACCGGGACACGGTGAATCCAGCACCATCGGTCTCGAACGTCGTACCAACCCGTTCCTCGAAGGTCTGACCCTGTGAGCGAATTCCAGGCACCCAAGGGTGTCCCTGATTACCTACCGCCTGAGTCTGCCGAGTTTGTCGCCGTACGCGACGGCCTGCTGGCTGCGGCTCGACGCGCCGGATACGGCGACATCGAGCTGCCGATCTTCGAGGACACCGCGCTGTTCGCCCGCGGGGTCGGCGAGTCCACCGACGTGGTGTCCAAGGAGATGTACACCTTCGCCGACCGGGGTGACCGGTCGGTGACGCTGCGACCCGAGGGCACCGCGGGTGTGATGCGCGCGGTGATCGAGCACGGTCTGGACCGCGGTGCACTGCCGGTCAAGCTCTGCTACTCCGGACCGTTCTTCCGCTACGAACGCCCGCAGGCCGGCCGCTACCGTCAGCTACAGCAGGTCGGTGTCGAGGCGATCGGCGTCGACGACCCGGCACTGGACGCTGAAGTCATCGCCGTTGCCGACGCCGGCTACCGGTCGCTCGGTCTGGACGGATTCCGGCTGGAGATCACCTCACTCGGTGACGACACCTGCCGCCCGCAATACCGCGACCTGCTGCAGAGTTTCCTGTTCAAGCTCGATCTGGACGAGGACACCCGCCGGCGCGCCGAGATCAACCCGCTGCGGGTACTCGACGACAAGCGCCCGCACATCCGGGAGATGACGGCCGACGCGCCGGTCATGCTCGACCACCTCTCCGATGTCGCCAAACAGCACTTCGACACCGTGCTGGCCCACCTCGACGCGCTCGGCGTGCCGTACGTGATCAACCCGCGGATGGTGCGCGGGCTGGACTACTACACCAAGACCACCTTCGAGTTCGTCCACGACGGTCTCGGTGCGCAGTCCGGGATCGGCGGCGGCGGCCGGTACGACGGATTGATGCGCCAGCTCGGCGGCCAGGATCTGTCCGGTATCGGTTTCGGCCTCGGCGTGGATCGCACCGTGCTCGCCCTGCGCGCCGAGGGTAAGACAGTCGGGAGCACCACCCGCTGCGACGTGTTCGGCGTTCCGCTGGGGGAGCAGGCCAAGTTGGAACTGGCCAAGGCCGCCGCCGCGCTGCGGGCCGCCGGGGTGCGGGTGGACCTCGCCTACGGCGACCGGGGCGTCAAGGGTGCGATGCGCGCCGCTGACCGCTCCGGGGCCCGCGTCGCGATGGTAGCCGGTGATCGCGACATCGAGGCCGGCACCGTCGGCATCAAGGACCTCGCCACCGGGGACCAGGTCGACGTGGCGGCGGATGCGGTTGTCGGCGAGGTGCTTTCGCGGCTGACCTAGTCGCAGGTACGGTCGGTGGCTTATCGAATTCTCACCGTATTCTTTGCTCCACCTTGGTGTTCGCGGGAACTGCGGCCGCTGCGCAGCGCGTTTTCCTGCTATGACCATCCAGTTCGGTGCGGAACTGATCGAGCGCTACCTGCACACCCGGCAGGTGCGGTATTTCCGCGGCCACCACGACGACGAGTACTTCTTCCTCGTCAACGCCTACCACGGCCGGTTGCACGTCCATCTGGAGCCGTGCGGCCCGGACCGCCGCATGGTGAAGATCAGCATCACCGCCGAACGTTATTACCCGGTGACCGCGCGCGCCGCGGTGGCGGGGCTGGCTGACCAATGGAACGGGTCCGCTCCTGCGGTGACGGCGACAGTGTTCGCCTCGTCGGATCCGCGCCTGGTCGGGGTCGTCGCTGCGCGCCGCTTCAGCACCGCGGTCGGCGGCGATTTCGGGGCCGTCGTCGACCAGAGCATCCAGTCCGCGATCGACCTGTTCGGCCGGCTGAAGGCGTCGGCCGGCGCCACCGCCGGTGACACCTCGCACCTGCTCGACGCGGGCTGACCGCTACGGCCGCCCTACGGCGCCGCCCTGCGGTGGCGCCGGATCCACCCGACCGCCACGACGACGGCCAGCACCACGACCAGTACCGAGGCGCCCACCGCCAGCTGCAGTGCGGTGTCGTCATGCGGTCGCTCGCTGCGGATCACCTGCTGATAGGGATCATCGGTGGTGGCCGGGCCGAACGTGAAATCGGTGCCGATGGCCGCGGGGTCGGTGATCGTGGTCGAGATCTTGGTCAGGTAGGGGTTGGTAGCGCTGAACTCGGTGAGCGCGGGATCGCCGGTGCGTCCCCGCACCGAACCCGCATAGTCCACCCTGACCGCCTGCCGGTTGGCATCGGCATCGGTGCGCTGCATCCGGTGCTCGGCCAGCGTGTACACGGTGACGTACTGAGTATCCTTGGCGGCGGCCGACATTCGCATCGGATACACCAACCGATCGGAGCGGAAGTCCAGCTGTACCGGATCCAGCTGTCCGCGCAGGGGTGTGGTGCCGGTCAGGCGCATCGCCACGAAGGACCAGCCCTGGCGCAGGTAGGGATCGAGCTGTGCGGTGACCTCGGGCCGCATGCGGTAGCCGTGGCCGTCGAGCCATCCGCGCACGCCGCTCGGATCCCCGCCGGTCAGTGTGGTGGCCTCCAGCGGGCCGAGTTGCACCTGCGCGATGACGGTGGGCGCGGCACCGGGCCCGGCCCCGACCTCATCGAGGCCCGCACCCGACGGGGCACCCGGCTCCACCTTCGGTGCGGTGAGCCGCGCCAGCTCACCGAACAGTCCCGGATCGGCGGTCGTCGCGGTCGCCGGTGCCGGGGTCGGAACGATCAGCCCGGCGTTGTCGGCGATCGACTGCACGTCCAGGGCCATCACGATGCTCTCGGTGCCGCCGTGCAATGTGACCAGAGCCTGCTCACCAGTGACTTTCGCGGCCATATCGGGGCTGACGATGCCGCCGCAGGCGCACGCACCGGCTGGCCCACCGGGGCCGCCGACCAGCGTTGTGGCAGCCAGTAGGGCCGCCGCCACAAGCCGGATTGCACGCATCGGTTCATTTTGCCTCAGCGGGTGGTGCCCTGGATATATCCGCGATCTCACCGGGTGATGCGACCAGGCCGCCGGACGCCGCCCACCGAGGCCGCGCCTAGCCTCTGTAAGTCTGGTCCAATCCCGATTCAGCCGATGCTAGGGAACCGCGGCGTGGATGTGCCAAATAGCAAGCGGCGAAACAATTCTGGGTAGAAGGCGAATAGTTCCGTCTGGATGATTCGGTCAAACGGAGAGCTGCGCTCCTGTCTCGGCGCCGAGCACGTGAACGTGCTGTGGGTCGGTCGTAACGCAGAGTGAGTCGCCCTTCTGCGGGTAGTGGCGACCGGGTCGACCGGCACTCGCTTTTCAGGAAGGGAGTGGCCGGCGCTGGTGTGCACGATCCGATACTCAGAGTCAGTGCCAATCCTTCGACTAGGCAAGGCTTGGTGGTCGTTGGTCGTCGTCGACTCCGGGGGCGTCGACTACCTTGTCGTAGCCCAGGCGACGGTTGACGGTGCCGGTGAGTCGGGCTGTGGTGACGCGAGGCAAGAGCCGGCCGAGCAACGTGACGACTCGGTACTGCAGGCGACCGGGGTAAGACGCCGGACGTCGCTTGGCGTAGTCGTCAAGGGTACGGGCTGCGATCCATTCAGGGGTGTCGGCACCGGCTTGCATTTTGGCGGTGGTGCCGTCGAAAAATCCGGTGCTGATCGGACCGGGGTGTGCGGCCATCACGTGCACGCCGGTGCCGCGCAGCTCCTCAGCGAGCGCCTCGCTCAAGGAGAGCACGAATGCCTTGCTGGCTGCGTAGGTCGCCTGGAAGGGCAGCGGGACGAAAGCTGCCACCGAGGCGATGTTGATGATGCCGCCGGAGCCGCGGGCAGCCAGGTCGCCGCCGATCGCGTGGGTGAGTGCCAGCAGGCCGGCGATGTTGAGTTCAATGGTGCGCAGTTGCGGCTCGAGCGGACGCTGCAGGAATGCCCCAGCATCCCCCGCGCCGGCGTTGTTGATCAGCAGATCGACGGTCAACCCTCGGGCGCTGAGTTCCTGAAGGATCTGCTGCGCGCCGTTGGCCGCAGTCAGGTCCCCGACGATCACTTCGGCGTCCTGACCGCCGTGTCGTTCCCGAATTTCGGTTGCGAGGTCTCGCAGCTTCCCTTCGGAGCGGGCGACCAGGATCAGTCGTGCGCCACGTCCTGCCAGCTCCAGCGCCAGCGCCCGGCCCAGGCCTTTGGACGCGCCCGTGACCAGCGCGGTGACACCGCGATAGTCGGATGCCATTAACCCTCCATGTGTTTCGAGTCTTGAAGTATCGACCGTAGCAGATACTTCAAGACTCGAAAGATCAGTAGGCTGGCGAGATGGTCTCACCGGATCTTCCCGCCGCGGTGGCGGCGATTCACCTCATCTGGATGCGCACCAACCATCTGCTCGGCGAAGTGTTGGCCGAACACGGTCTCACCACGTCGACCTTTCAGGCGCTGTGGGCGCTCGACCCACACGCGCCGCCACCTTCTATGAAGGTGATGGCCGAACGCATCTACTGCAACGCTCCGAATCTGTCGTTCATCACCAACCAGCTCGTAGACCGCGGGTTCGTGGAGCGTCGCGTGGACCCCAACGATCGTCGCTCCCGCGTCCTGGTCTTGACCGACAAGGGCCGTCAAGCCCGAAGTGCCGTCGTCCGCGTCGCCGTCGAGCAAAGCCCCCTGGGGGGACTCGACAACGACGATTTACATCAACTACTGGCCCTCCTGAGCCGCGCACTACCCACCGACTGAGTATTCGGCGACACTTCATGGATAACGAAGGTTATGCATCGAGCACGCCGAAATCGACTTCTACACAGCCTGACTGGCGACCACGTCGCACGCATCAGGCCATGATGCCTGAGCCGGAGATGTGCCCCTCAGATGGCCATCGCGGCGCGCACGTCGGCTTCTGACGCCGAGCCGCCGGTGCCGCTGGAGGTCACCCGGCCGGCCTCCAGGATGTAGTACTGCTGCGCGGATTCGAGCGCGAATCCGATGTGCTGCTCGACCAGCAAGACACCCAAGTCCCCGCGCTGGGTGAGCGCGGTGATGGCGGCTTCGATCTCGGCGACCACCGACGGCTGAATTCCCTCGGTCGGTTCGTCGAGGATCAGGATCTTCGGCGTGGTGATCAACGCCCGCGCGATGGCCAACTGCTGGCGCTGCCCACCGGAGAGCAGACCGGCGCGCCTGCCCAGAAGCTCCTTGAGTGCGGGGAACAGGTCGAGCTGTTCATCGATGAGCTGCTTGCCGTTCTTGCGGCCGTCGGCCACCACCTGCAGGTTTTCGGCCGTGGTCAGCTGGCCGAAGGACTGCTGACCCTGCGGCACATACGCTAGGCCGCGGGCCACTCGCGCGCTCGGGCGCAGCTTGGTCACGTCCTCACCGCCGAGCACCACCTTGCCTGCGGTGCACTTGAGCAATCCGACCGCGGCACGCAGCAGGGTGGTCTTGCCGGCGCCGTTGTGGCCCATCACGGCGGCCACTCCGTCAGAGGGCACCTCGACGCTGACACCGTGGATGACCTGGGATCGTCCATATCCGGTCCGAATATCGATGAGCTCCAACATTATTCGTCGCCCTCCAGGTCAGACGTTCCGGCGGCGGCGGTGCCCAGATAGACCTCCTGCACCTTCGGGTTTGCCTGCACGTCGGCCACCGAGCCTTCCGCGATCACCTGACCGCGGGCCAGCACGGTGACCGATGTCGCGAAGGCGCGCATGAAGTCCATATCGTGCTCGACCACCACCACCGTGCGGGTGGATCCGATACGGCGCAACAGGTTCCCGGTCTCGTCGCGCTCTTCACCGCTCATCCCGGCGACGGGCTCGTCGAGCAGCAGTACGTCGGCGTTCTGCACCAGCAGCATGCCGATCTCCAGCCATTGCTTCTGCCCGTGGGCCAGCACGCCGGCCGGCTGGTCGGCCAGATCTGCCAGCCCGATGGTCTCCAAGGCCTCCTCGATGGCCGGCAGCACGGCGCCGCGCCTGCGCAGCAGCGTCCACCAGGACCGGCCCGCGCCGGCCGCGATGTCGAGGTTCTGCAGCACGGTCAGCTGCTCGAAGACGCTGGCGGTCTGGAACGTTCGGCCCACGCCGAGGCGCGCGATCTGGTGCACCTTCTTGCCCAGCAGTTCGGTACCGGACTTGTCCACCGAGCCGCTGGCCGGCACCAAGCCGGTGATTGCGTCGATGACGGTGGTCTTGCCCGCGCCGTTGGGGCCGATCAGGAACCGCAGATCGCCTTGGAACAGGGTGAGATCCACACCGTTGACCGCTTTGAAGCCGTCGAAATCGACGGTGAGCCCGCGGACTTCGAGGTACTCGCTGCCCATGCCGACGTTGCCGCCGGCGATCGGTTCGGCCACCGTCATGACGACGCCCCCACCTTCTCGGCCTCATCGAGCGAATCCGGGTCGGGGTTCGGGCCGGGCGGCTCGGATGCGCGCTTGCGCCGCTTGACCAGTGTGCCGAGCCCGGCCAGGCCGGCCGGGAAGAATCCGACGACGACGATGAACAGCAGACCCTGCGCGTAGGTCCACCCGGACGGAAAGCGTTCGGAGAACGCGGTTTGTGCCCACGCCACCCCGACAGCGCCGAGGATGGGACCAAGCAGTGTGGTGCGCCCGCCGATCGCCACACCGATCAGGAAGGCGATCGAGGGCACCACCCCAACCTGGGCCGGGGTGATGAAGCCGATGATCGGGGCGAACAAGGCCCCCGCGATACTGGCGAACAATGCGGCCAGCGTGTAGGCAACCACCTTGATGTTGGCCGGATCGTAGCCGAGGAAGCGCACCCGCTCCTCACCGTCGCGCACCGCCACCAGCAGTTCTCCGTAGCGACTGTGCATCAGCTGACGCACCACCGCGACCACCACCAGCAGGGTGCCCGCCGCGATGAAGTACAGCATCTGCCGGTTCACCGGATCGGACAGCTTGAACCCGAAGAAGGTGCGAAAACCATTGAGCCCGTTGCTACCTCCCAGGGTGGACTGGCCGACCAGCAGGATCGCCAGTGCGGCAGCCAGCGCCTGGGACAGGATCGCGAAGTAGGCACCCTTGACTCGGCGCTTGAACACGCCCAGACCCAGCAGGGCGGCGATCGCAGTGGGGATCACCACGATGGCGAACAACGTGAACGCGGCAGAGGAGAACGGCTCCCAGTACGACGGCAGCACAGGGATTCCCGCGATCTGCATGAAGTCCGGCACCGCCTGCTTGCGGATCTCGGCGTCGGCGATCTTGAGGTGCATGCCCATCATGTAGGCGCCCAGACCGAAGAACACGCCCTGGCCGAGCGTGAGCATGCCGCCGCGTCCCCAGGCCAACCCGATGCCGGCGGCAACGATCGCGAAACACAGGTACTGGCCCAACAACCCGAGCCGGAAGCTGCTGAGCACCGCCGGGGCCAGACCGAACAGCACCGCGGCGGCCACCGCGAATCCGGCCCAGGTCTGCCAGCGGCCGATGATGGTCCTCATACCAGGCTCCTCGTCCGGACCGTGAACAGTCCCTGCGGGCGGACCTGCAGGAAGATGACGATGATCACGAACACGATGACCTTGGCCAGCGACGCGGTGGTGCTGTACTCGATGAACGAGTTCAGCAGGCCGAGTGCGAAGGCGGCGATCACGGTGCCCTTGATCTGGCCCAGACCACCGACGACGACCACCAGGAAGGCGTCGATCAGATAGCTCTGCCCGATCGTCGAACTGGTGGACCCGATCAACGTCAGCGCCACCCCGGCGACGCTGGCCAACCCGGATCCTATGAAGAACGTGGTGATGTCGGTCTTGCGGCTGGAGATGCCGCTGGTCTCGGCCAGATCGCGGTTCTGCACGACTGCCCGGATCCGCCGGCCCAGCGGACTGGTCTTGAGCAGCACGGTCAGCGCCACGACGGCCACTATCGCCAGCAACAGGATGAAGATGCGGGTCTTGGGGACCACCGCACCGAGGATCTCCACACCGCCGGACAGCCAGCTGGGCGCGGTCACGTTGACCGCCGGCGCGCCGAAGATGCTGCGGGCGGCCTGCTGCAGGATGAGTCCGACGCCGAAGGTCACCAGCAGGGTGTCCAGTGGGCGGTCGTACATCCGTTGGATCAGCGTGACTTCCAGCAGCACTCCCAGCAGACCGCCGACCACGAAGCCGACGACGAGTGAAACCAGCAGCGATGCACCGGCATTCGAGATCACCTTCTGCACCACGTAGGCGGTGTAGCAGCCGACCATGATGAACTCGCCGTGCGCCATGTTGATGACGCCCATCTGACCGAAGGTCAGGGAGAGTCCGAGCGCGGCCAGCAACAGGATCGAGCCGAGGCTCAATCCCGTTGCCAGCTGCCCGACAACGATTTCCATCGGGTTAGCCCGACAGACCCTTGGCCCACGGGTAGGACTTCAGGTACGGATCCGGGGTGATCGGGCCGGGGGACTGCCAGATCGTGTAGATCAGCCCATCGGGATGGATCTCACCGATGCGGGCGGTCTTGGTGATGTGGTGGTTCTCGCCGTCGATGGTAACCAGACCCTCCGGGGCGTCGAAGGTGACACCGCCAGCAGCGTCCTGAATCTCCTTGACGCCGAACGACTTTGCCTTCTCGACGGTGTTCTTCCAGAGGTACACCGAGACGTAGGCGGCTTCCATCGGATCCGAGGTCACCCGATCCTGACCGTACTTGTCCTTGAACGCCTTGACGAACGCCTTGTTCACCGGGTTGTCCAGGGTCTGGTAGTAGTTCCACGCCGTCAGCTGGCCCTCGATGTTCTGCGCACCGATACCCTTGACCTCCTCTTCGGCGATCGACACCGAGACCACTGGCATCTTCTGCGCGGTCAGGCCGGCATTGGTGTACTCCTTGAAGAACGCCACATTGGAGTCGCCGTTGAGGGTGTTGAACACCGCGCCCGCGTTGGACGCTCGGACCTTGTTGACGATGGTCGAGAAGTCGGTGGACCCCAGCGGGGTGTAGTCCTCGCCCTTGATCTCGATCCCGTTGGCCGCGGCGTAGGCCTTGATGATGCGGTTGGCGGTCTGCGGGAAGACGTAGTCACTGCCCACCAGGTACAGCGACGTGATGCCCTTCTCCTTGAGGAAGTCCAGTGCCGGAACGATCTGCTGGTTGGTGGTGGCACCGGTGTAGAAGATGTTCTTGCTCGACTCCAGGCCCTCGTACTGGACCGGGTAGTAGAGCAGCGAGTTGTTGCTCTCGAACACCGGCAGCATGGCCTTGCGGCTCGACGAGGTCCACCCGCCGAAGACCGCGGCCACGCAGTCGTCCTTGATTAGTTTCTCGGCTTTCTGGGCGAAGACGGCCGGGTCAGAGGCGCCGTCCTCGCCGACGATCTGGATCTGCTTACCCAGGACGCCGCCCTTGGCGTTGATCTCGTCGACGGCCAGCTTGATCGAGTCCCGCACGGTGACCTCGGAGATGGCCATGGTGCCCGACAGCGAGTTCAGCGAACCCACCTTGATGTTGGGCCCAGAGGTGTCCACACACGATTCCGACTTTGCTGAATCGGATTCACTTGCCTTGCTGCCGCAGCCGGCGAGCACCAGGGAGGTCGCGAAAAGGACGCTGCCCGCGGCAAGTGCCGATCGGTTCAATACGGAACGTCGAAGGTGCATGGAGGCCCTTTCCTGTTGTCGGTAACAACCATTGGGTCCCGGCGGCGGTCAAGCAGACGGGACCCACAGTGAGGTAGACACCGGACGTTAGAGCGGAGAAGTTTCTGTGAAATGTCTGCATGTGACAAACGTATTAACGTGCTATCTACTTCGCTGGTACGGATCCCGTCGTTGCCGTGCGTAACAGTCTCGGTACGGTGGCCGATATGGCCGACATGCGAACAGTGACAGCAAGGGTTGGTGCGGCGCTGGTGTTGGCGGCCGCCGGTGTCGCCGGCACTCATGCCATCGCCGCGGCGGATCCCGCGCCCGGGCACCAGGTGACCTATACCCTCGCCACCGGGGGCACGTACGACTTCACCGTCACCTACCTGACCGCTCAGCCGCCGAGCAAGGACGCGTTCAACGCCAACTCCGACCCGTTCATGAAGCGCGAGACCATCAGTGTGTCGCCCGATGCACCGTGGGTTTTCACCACCACGCTCGCTGACCCGCAATGGGCGTTCCTGCAGGTCGCAAGCACCACCCATGGCGGCCAGGCGGCGCCGAACGCGCACTGTGAAGTCACTGTCGACGGTCAGGTGGCTGTCGCGCAGGACGCTCCATACAGCCCGCAGTGCTACCTCTCGCGCTGGACGTCCTGACCCGCAAGCAGTTTCCTGAAGTACACCCGCCGGAAGCCGTCCTGGCCATCCCGGTGTGTTTCGACATAGCCGAAACGCGGATACATGGCCACGTTCTCGGTCATTGCCGCGTTGGTATAGAGGCGGACCTCGGCACGGTCGGCGTCGTGGGCGTCGTCCTCGGCTCGGCGGAGTAGCAGCGCACCGTAACCACGGCCCTGGGCGCTCGGCGCGATGGCGATCGACTCGAGCAGCAGATGGTCGTCGTTCACGACGGTGATCAGGCTCCCGACCACATGGTCGTCACACGTCAGGACCCACGCTATGGCGTTCTCGATCAGCGCGAGGTAGTCGGCATCCATTGGCGCGGGTCTGCGCCCGATTCGGCTGACGTACTTTCCGTAGGCATCCTCGGCGAGCTGCGCGATGGCAGCCGCGTCGGCCGCGGTGGCCCGGCGCAAGGAAAGATCCGACATTCTTACCGCCCCGCGAAGACGTACACCCATGCGGTGCGCCCTGAGCGCAGCGGCACGGCCACCCGCACGTAGTCGTCGACCTCGTACTCGTCGGCCGCGGCGAGTTCGGCCTCGGTGATCGCGAAGACGGTGCCCTCGACCGCGGCGCCGCTGGCGGCCGGTTTGAGGATCGGGTGGCGGTCACTGCCGCTGGTCGCGATGACGTGTGGGTCGGTGATGGTCACGTAATCCAGGTCGTAGCCTGCGATAGCGTCGAGCTCGCCGTGCAGTTCACGACCGAAGGTAGCGAGCTGAACCTCACGCTGCCGCAGGGTCCCGTAGGAGAAAAGCAACTCAGTGTGCGGCATGACGGACAGTCAATCAGTAGCGCGCACATCCCGCACGAATTGGGCGACGGCTGCGCCGATTTCGTCGGGGCTGTCCTCCTGGATGAAGTGGATGCCCGGCACCGATACCTCGGTCAGGTTGGGCCAGGTGCGGACGTAGTCGCGAATCTCGCCGCGCATCAGCGCTCCCGGCTCGGCGTTGACGAAAAGCTTGGGCACGGTGCTGGTTTCGAGCCAGGCGGCGTAGTCGCTGACCACCTTGGCGACATCGGCGGGCTCCCCGTCGATCGGGATGTTGCGCGGCCAGGACAGGGTGGGCCGACGGTCCTCACCCGGTGTGGCGAAGGGCCGGCGGTAGTGCTCCATCTCCTCATCGGACAGGGTGCGCAATATCGAGGCGGGTAGGACTTGTTCGACAAACATGTTGTCGGTCAACACCATCTGCTCGCCCTGGGGGGAGCGGAAGCCCTGGAAGACCGGGCGCACCCGGTTGGGGAAGTCCGACCAGCCGATCGGTTTGGCGATGCCTTCCATGAAGGCGATACCGGCCACCCGGTCCCGATGCTGGTTGGCCCAGTCGAATCCCAGCGCGGTGCCCCAGTCGTGCAGCACCAGGATGACGTTGTCGCCGAGGTCCAGGGCATCCCAGAGCGCGAAGAGGTGGTCGCGTTGCTGTTGGTAGTGGTAACCGTCGGGGCCGGAGTCGGGCAGCTTGGCCGAGTTGCCCATGCCGATCAGGTCGCAGGCGACCAGCCGGCCCAGACCCTCGAGGTGCGGCATGACATTGCGCCACAGGTAGGACGACGTGGGGTTGCCGTGCTGGAAGACGATCGCATCACCGGCGCCCTCATCGACGTAGGCCATCGTGGCGCCGAGCACCTCGGTGTACTGGGTGTGGCCGTAGGGCTTTGCGTTGGTCATCGGTGTCCTTCGGGTCGGGCGTGGTCGGCGTAGGTTGCCGCGGTTTCGCGGGCGATCCGCAGCACGCGGGCGGAGAACTCGTCGTCGGGGACCGCTCGGGCCAAGGCGATACCCCCGAAGCAGATGATGGCGAGCGCGATGGCGTCGTCCATGCGCTGCTCGGACTCGTCTCCGTCACACACCGCGGCCAGGGATTTCTCCAGCTCCCGCTGATAAGTGGAGCGGAAGCTCTCCGGAGCACGAGCGGCGTCTGAACTCAGGGCGGCGAAACCGCACGCGGTACCGAGGTCGTCGCGGTGGGCCGGGGTGAGGTAGCGGCGGGCGAGCCGCTTGAGCCGCTCGTTCCAGGGTTCTCTCGGCCCGGGTTTGATCCAGTGCGACCGGCCGGTGGTGATGGCGTGGGCGAAGGCGGCGTCGGCGAGCTCGCGTTTGTTGTCGAAATGGGAGTAGAACGCGCCGTGCGTGAGTCCGGCGTCCTGCATGACAGGAACGATCGCCGTTCCCTCGAGGCCCTCTTCGCGGAGTCGACGAGCCGCCGCGTCGAGGATCCGGTCCAGGGACTGCTGCTTGCCGAGCTGCCGCTTCGAGGGTGCATTTCGCATGATGTGCATCATGCTAATCACATGACGGCCATCATGCCAACACTGCCTGGTGGCATGCTGGCTGGTGTGGGGATGATTTTCCGGTTGGCCGAGCTATTGCTCATCCTGGTGCCATTGGCGGGTGCGATCTATGCCGCGGTCCGGGGCGTCAGCGCGATCAACCGGCGCCAAGGCCAGCCGCCGGTCGTTGAGCAGGCCCAGTCGTCGCCGCGGTTGGAGGCGAAAAGCCAAGCGGCGCAATGGCGTACGATTACGCGGGTGCTCGATCAGCACAGTCGCACCGACTCGCGCTGGCTGGACTATGAACTCGACGCCGCCACACTGCTGGATTTCCCCGTCATGACCGATATGCGCGAGCCGCTGACAGTGGCGTTTCACCGCGCCAAGCTGCGCGCGGATCTGTTGCGGCCGGCCAAGGCCGAGGACCTGCTCGACGACCCTGATGCCGCGCGCCAGTACCTCGACGCCGTCGAGGCCTATGTCACTGCGTTCGACGCAGCCGAATCCGAGGCCCGGCGTCGGCGGCGCAGCGATTTCAGTCGCGAGGATCAGCAGCGATTGGCCCGCGCGCAGAGCCTGTTGCGAGTCACTGCCGACCGCGGCGCCACCCCGCAGGAACGCGAACGGGCGTACGACCTGGCGCGTGGCGAACTCGATGGGTTGCTGGTGCTGCCCGAGCGCACCCGCGGCGCACTGGAGCGCGGTATCGCGGGGGAGTTGGACGACTAGCGCTTGTTGCTGGTGCCCGGCGCTCGGGCCGCCGGTGAATTGCTACCCACCGCCTCCGTCTCCCAGCGTAAGGCGTTGCTCGAAGATGACGCATTGTGCCCGCAAGGTCGGTATGGTTCTTTGCTAACGACAAGTTCCATCGGCCAAGGGGGGACGTGGACAGGTTGGTTCCGGCGCTGGCCACGTTGATGGATCCGGTGTCGCTGATGGGCCGCATTGCCGAGCAGGTGTGTGCTCTGATGCCGAAGGCGGACGGAGCGGCCATTGCACTGCTACGTGCTTCTGATAACGCGTTCGTCACCGTGTCCGGCTACGGGGTGATGGCCGGTACGGAGGGATTCTCCGTACCTAACCAGAGCAGTTTTCAGGGCCTGGCGGCGAGGCAGAAGCGGCCGCAGCTCATCGATGACGCGATTGTGGACCTGCGGCTGTCACCCCGCGTCCGCGCGATGAACCGGAGTTGGGGGACCCGCTCGTGGGCGGTGGTCCCGCTGTTGCACGGTGATGAACCCATTGGCTCGCTCATGCTGGTGGCACGGGCGCCCGCGGCGTTCGACGCGGCGGATGTCGCCCTCATGCTCGAGGTCAGTCAGTTCGTGTCCGCCTTGACCTATGGGATGGCCGATGGCGACGAGCTGGGAAAGCGCACCATCACAGCGCGCTTCGTCGCATCGGTGATGATTCCCGAAGCGGTGGAGGCTCACGAACTGCAGGATCAACTGGATGCGCTGCTGATGCAGCCCGACGGCCTGAGCGCGGTGTTTCAGCCCATCGTCCATCTCCCGAGCGGTAAGACGGTTGGCTACGAGGGGTTGACGCGGTTTCCCAGTTCATCGGAATTCACGCCCCTGCAATGGTTCAGCGCGGCCAGGCGGGTGGGCCGTGGTCTTGACCTGGAGTTCGCCGCGTTGTCGACCATTCTGACCGCTGCACGTCGGATCCCCGCCGAGGTTCCGGTTGCGGTCAACCTGAGCCCAAAGGCCGCCGGCGAGGAGACGATTCAAGATGTACTGACGACGGCCGGCCGGGCATTGGGTGTAGAGATAACCGAGCACGAGCCTTTTCCGGACGACCTTGCCCTGAGTCTGACCCGGCTGCGTGAGCAGGGGATGACCATCGCCATCGACGACGCCGGAGCCGGCTATGCCAGCTTCACCCAAATCCTGCGGCTACAACCCGACGCGATCAAGATCGACGGCGAATTGATCACCGGTATCGACACAGATCCCGCCAAACGCGCGTTGACGACGGCCATGAACACGCTGGCGACGGAGTTGAACGCGGCAACGGTGGCCGAGGCCGTGGAGACACCGCAACAGTTGCAGACGCTGATCGGTCTGGGAATCGAATACGGGCAGGGCTTCCACCTCGGACGGCCACAATGAGGCCCCGCTCGCGAGGGCAGGGTTGACATTCCATCGAACTGACGTTCGAATGGGTGGATGCGGTGGTCGGACCAGGGGATCGGGATCGACGACGGGGCGCTGCCCGGTCTGCAACGCATGGGGTTCGTGCGGACGGTGCGCACGCCGCAATTCGAGGGCGTGACATTCCATGAGGTGCTGTGCAAATCGGCACTCAACAAGATCCCGGCCGCGGCCATGCTGCCGTTCCGGTACACCGTCAACGGCTATCGGGGGTGTGCGCACGCCTGTAAATACTGTTTCGCTCGACCCACTCACGAGTACCTGGAGTTCGACGCGGGTGGCGACTTCGACAATCAGATCGTGGTCAAGACGAACCTCGTCGAGGTGCTGCGCCGCGAGTTGGCCCGGCCGGCATGGCGTCGCGACACCGTCGCGCTGGGCACCAACACCGATCCCTATCAGCGAGCCGAGGGTCGCTACCAGCTGATGCCCGGCGTCCTCACTGCGCTCGCCGATTCCGGCACTCCACTGTCGATCCTCACCAAGGGCACTCTGCTGCACCGCGATCTGCCGCTGATTGGCGAACTGGCGCAACGAATTCCGCTGTCGGTGGCGATCTCGCTTGCGGTGGTCGATCCTGCACTCCATCGCGATGTCGAACCCGGTACCCCGTCGCCGTCGGCGCGGCTGGGGTTGATCTCCGCGGTCCGCGACGCCGGGCTGGATTGCCATGTGATGGTGGCCCCGGTGCTGCCCCACCTGACCGACTCGGTCGACCACCTGGACAAGCTCCTGGGTCAGATCGCCGCCGCCGGCGCCACCGGTGTCACGGTCTTCGGGTTGCACCTGCGCAGTTCCACGCGCGGGTGGTTCATGAATTGGCTGGCCCGCTCACATCCTGAACTCGTGCCGATCTACCGCACCCTCTACCGGCGCAGTCCCTACCTGCCCGCCGACTACCGGGAGGCGCTGCGCCGGCGTGCGGCGCCGTTGGTGGCCAAGCACCGTCTCACCGGAGACCACCGGCCGTTCCGGTCGGCAACACCGGCACCGCCGGCGACTGTCGTCGAGCCGCAGCTAAGTCTGTTCTAGCCGCGGCCGAGGCTGGCCCGCTGGGCTAGGCGCCGGGATGAGAAAGCAGGCCCCGCACGCAGAATTCGTAGATGTGGTCGCTCTCGATGGGCACTCCGCTGAGTTCGACACCGAGGCTGCGCAGCCGCATGGCCCCGAGTGTCGCCTGCATGATCAACGTGGCCGTCGGAGCCACGTCGAGGTCGGACCGCACCACGCCCTCGTCGATTCCGCGGTCGAGGATCTCGCTGATCAAACGATGCAGCGGTGCGAGCACTCGGGCGAACTCCTGCGGCAAGCTCTCAGCGAGGTGGTCGTTGTAATACGTCAGGGCACGGCTGATGCTGTCCTGCTTGGTGGTTTCGGGCGGCGTGCAAATCCGCTCGATCAGCACCCGCATCGCCTCGGCGGCCGGCAACGGGTCTGTCTCCTCCCGCCAGCGCTGGGTGAAGTCGGACATGATCGTGTCGACCAGCGCGAGCAGCAGTTCGTCCTTGGTGGAGAAGTGCTGATAGAACGAACGTAGCGAGGTCCTGGAGCGTTCGACGACCTCCAGGACGGTGAAGTCCGTGCGGCCGGTCTCGGCGAGGATCGACAGGGCCGAGCGCATGAAACGGCCAACCCGGGACTCTGGGTCCGCGTGTACGGACGAGCGATCAGCGGCCTTGACCATGGGCACACCCTATCGTCCTGCCTGCGGACCAAGAATGGCGTTATCGCGGTCATCGGGCCCGCCGGGAGCTAGCCCAGATCGCGCGCCTTGAACGTGTCGCACTGGTTCGGGTCACCGGTCTGGTAGCCGACGGTGAACCACTTCTGACGCTCGGCCGATGACCCGTGTGTCCATTGCTCGGGGTTCACCCGTCCGGTGGCCTGCTTCTGGATCCGGTCGTCGCCCACCGATGCGGCGGCCGACAGGGCATCGGCAATGTCCTTGTCGCTCAACGGTTCCAGATAGGTGACATCGGTGCCCGGCTGCTTGGTGATCGCGGCGTAGTGGGCCCAGACCCCGGCGTAGCAGTCGGCCTGCAGTTCGGTGCGTACGCCGTTGCCGGTGGCGCCCTGGGCGCCTTGCTGGGCTCGTCCCAGCACGCCCAGCAGATTCTGCACGTGGTGGCCGTACTCGTGGGCTACGACGTACTCCTGCGCCAAAGGGCCACCGCTGGAACCGAATTGGGTCTTGAGTACCTGGAAGAAGTCGGTATCGAAGTAGGCGGTGCGGTCGACAGGGCAGTAGAACGGGCCGACGTCGCTGGTAGCCGGACCGCAACCGGTCTGCACCGAGCCCTTGAACAGCGTCATCTTCGGCCGGGTGTAGCCCCGCAGCAGTTGTTCCCATACCCCGTCCACGGAGTTCCCGGTGGCCACCACGCGGCACTCGACGTACTTGTTGGCGTCGGCACCGGTCTTGCACTTGGTCAAGTCGTAGGAAGACGACTGCTGAGCGCCGGGCGGCAGTTGTTGTTGCGGGCTGATGACCTTGCCCGGGTCCACCCCGAGGAACAGCGCGAGCAGCACGATCACCAGACCGCCGACACCGCCGCCGATGGCGATGCCTCGACCGCCGCCGCCACCACCGGTCGAGGTGGTGCTGGTGTCGATCTGCATACCTTCGTTGAAGGTCATCGCCGCTCCTTGAAGATTGACCGTTCAGGCTGGCAACCAGCCGCGTTCAGCTTGCCACACTACGATTCCGTCGTGCCCGTCGTCGCAGATCCGTCCACCGTGGTGCATACGTCTGCCGGTGCGTTGCACGGCACCACCGAGGGCGAGGTCCGCGTCTGGCGAGGTGTGCCGTACGCCGAACAGCCCGTTGGCCAACGGCGGTTCCGGGCCCCCGAGGCGCTGTCGCCCTGGTCGGGTCTGCGCGAGGCCGTCGAGCATGGACCAGTCCCACCGCAGGGCCGGTCATTCGTCGGTGGCGGTCGCGACGACCCGAAGATCCGCGACGAAGCCTGCCTGACCGTCACGGTGTGGTCGCCGCGGCGCGAGCCCGGAACGCTGCTGCCCGTCATGGTGTGGATTCCCGGCGGTGCGTTCGTCTACGGCGCCGGTCAGTTGCAGCTTTACAACGGCTCCCGGCTCGCGGCCAATGGCAATGTCGTCGTGGTCAACGTGACCTACCGGCTGGGGGTGTTCGGGGGCTTCGAACTCGGCGACCTGGGAACCGATTTCGACGACAACCTGTGTCTGCGCGACCAGATCGCGGCACTGCAGTGGGTGCACGACAACATCGCCGCATTCGGCGGCGACCCGCAGTGCATCACCATCTTCGGTGAGTCGGCCGGTGCCACCTCGGTGCTCGCGCTGCTGGCCAGTCCGGCGGCCCACGGCCTGTTCTCCCGCGCGATCGCACAAAGTCCGGCGCTGCCGTTGATCGCCGATCGCGACATCCGCGCCCGCCGCGCCCACGAGTTCCTCGACCTCGTCGGCGCAGGTCCCAGCGAACTGGCGGGCCTGCCGCAGCGAGCGTTGCGTCGTGCCGCCGGCGAGATTCAGCGCCGCAGCGCGCAGACCACACCGACACTGGCCTACGGTCTGACCTACGGCGTGGATCTGTTGCCGCGCCACCCCATCGAGGCCGCGCGGCGCGGTGAGGTGAACCCGGTTCCGCTGATCGTCGGCACCAACACCCACGAGGCGTCGATGTTCGCCTGGTCCAAACCGCCGATGCTGCCGACCACCGTCGGCGGGATCGACGCCTACTTCGGGCGGGTGGCACCCGGGGCGCGCGACCGGGTGCTCGCCGCCTACCCCGGATATCCACGCCGGCGGGCCCTCATCGACGTCGGCTCCGACGTTATGTTCGGCGCGCCGACATGGGCATTCGCCGACGCCTACAGCGCGCACGCGCCCACCCACGTCTACCGCTTCGACCACGCCGCCTGGCACCTGCGGGCCATCGGTCTGGGCGCTACCCACGGCAGCGAAATCGTGCACATCCAGCACAGCTACGGCTCCTACATCGGCCGCAAACTCCACCCACTGGGGCGCCGCGTGCCGCCGTCGGTCGGACGTCGGATGCAGAGCACATGGCTTCGGTTCGCCACCGGCGAGGGTCTGGACGACTGGCCCCGCTACGAGACCTCGACCCGGGCAACCCGCATCATCGCCTCGGCGAGCGACGTCACCGTCGAGGACCCGGACGGCCAGCGCCGCGAGGCCTGGTCCGGCCTGTATTGATCAGCCGTACCGCTTGTCGGTGTACCGGCGAAGATTGGCCAGAAACCACTTGAATCCCAGGTTCATCGCCGGTCCGCCGAGGATCAGACCCCACTTCGCGGCGCCGTTGGGCTTTTGGGCCACCGTCCACGTCAGCCGGCTGCCGCCCGGTGTCTTCTCCACCCGGTACTCCTCGGCGAACGCGGCGACGGCCTTGTTCGAGCTGGTGTTGAAGCGGAAGGCCAGGTAACGGTACGGCTCCCAGGCCAGGAACTCCTCGTCACCGACCAGACCACCGAGCATGTCGACGGTGCGGGTGGTGCCGACGCCGTAGGGCTTGGGACTGGTCCAGGTCACCTTGGTGATGACCTTGGCCCACTGCGGCCAGGACTCGGCGTCCTCGAGCACCTCGAAGACCTGCTCGGGCGTGATGGCCAGGTCGACGCTGTTGGAGTAGCGGTACCTGGCGGTCTGGATGAAGCTCAGATCGACGAGCTCACAGGGATACATCGTGGTCACGGGCGCACCTCCGCGCTGACCATACACTGAGGCGTCGACTGTGTGGTCCGCTCGACCTCATAGACTGATCACTCGATTTCCCATCGTCTATCCCAGGAGTCAGCCAGTGCTGCGCACTCACGCCGCAGGTTCGTTGCGGGCCACCGACGCCGGACAGAAGGTCACTCTGGCCGGTTGGGTCGCCCGTCGCCGGGACCACGGCGGCGTGATCTTCATCGACCTGCGCGACTCGACCGGCGTCACCCAGGTCGTATTCCGTGACGCCGAGGTGTTGGACCAGGCCCACCGGCTGCGCGCCGAGTTCTGCGTCGCCGTCGATGGAGTGGTGGAAGTCCGACCCGAAGGCAATGCCAACGCCGAGATCGCCACGGGCGAGATCGAAGTCAACGCCACCTCGCTGACGGTGCTGGGGGAGAGTGCGCCGCTGCCGTTCCAGCTCGACGAGCCCGCCGGTGAAGAAGCCCGGCTCAAATACCGCTATCTGGACCTGCGTCGCGACGGTGGGCCCGGTGCGGCGATCCGGTTGCGGTCGAAGGCCAACGCCGCCGCCCGCGCGGTGCTGGCCGGCCACGACTTTGTCGAGATCGAAACGCCGACCCTGACCCGGTCCACCCCCGAGGGGGCGCGCGACTTCCTGGTGCCCGCCCGGCTGCAGCCCGGCTCCTTCTACGCGTTGCCGCAGAGCCCGCAGCTGTTCAAGCAGCTGCTGATGGTCGCAGGCATGGAGCGCTACTACCAGATCGCCCGGTGCTATCGGGACGAGGATTTCCGCGCCGACCGCCAGCCCGAGTTCACCCAGCTCGACATGGAGATGAGTTTCGTCGACTCCGACGACATCATCGCCGTCGCCGAGGAGATCCTGGCCGCGCTGTGGGCGCTGATCGGCTACCAACTGCCGCGGCCCATCCCGCGGATGACGTACGCCGACGCGATGCGGCTCTACGGCTCGGACAAGCCGGATCTGCGGTTCGGCTTGGAGCTCGTCGAGTGCACCGAGTACTTCACCGAGACCCCGTTCCGGGTGTTCCAGGCGCCCTACGTCGGCGCGGTGGTGATGCCCGGTGGCGCCTCGCAGCCCCGCCGCACCCTGGACGGCTGGCAGGAGTGGGCCAAGCAGCGCGGCGCCAAGGGATTGGCGTACGTGCTCGTCGGAGAGGACGGCGAACTGTCCGGCCCGGTGGCCAAGAACCTGTCCGATGCCGAACGTGCCGGGTTGGCCGCCCACGTCGGCGCCAACCCCGGTGACTGCGTGTTCTTCGCGGCCGGTCCGGTCAAGGCCTCACGGGCACTGCTGGGCGCCGCCCGCGGCGAGATCGCCCGCCGCCTCGACATGATCGACCCCACCGCCTGGGCGTTCACCTGGATCGTCGACCCGCCGCTGTTCGAACCGGCCGGCGACGCGACCGCCGCCGGTGACGTCGCCGTCGGCTCGGGCGCCTGGACGGCGGTGCACCACGCGTTCACCTCACCCAAGGCGCAGTACGCCGACACCGTCGACACCGACCCGGGGGCGGTGCTGGCCGACGCCTACGACATCGTTTGCAATGGTCACGAGATCGGGGGCGGCTCGATCCGCATCCACCGCCGCGACATCCAGGAAAAGGTGTTCGCGGTGATGGGGCTCGATCAGGCCGAGGCGCAGGAGAAGTTCGGATTCCTGTTGGATGCCTTCACCTTTGGCGCACCACCGCACGGCGGCATCGCCTTCGGTTGGGACCGCATCACCGCGCTGCTGTTCGGCGCGGACTCGATCCGTGACGTCATCGCCTTCCCCAAGTCCGGCGGTGGGGTTGACCCGCTGACCGATGCTCCCGCGCCGATCACCGCCCAGCAACGCAAGGAATCCGGAATAGACGCCAAGCCGGAGTAGCTTCAGGAGTCATGACCGATACTTCGAAGGCTGCACTGGACGCGTTCAACCAACCCATCATCGAGGAATTCCGCGCCAACAACGGCGTCGTCGGCGGACCCTTTGCCGGGGCCACCCTGCTGCTGCTCACCACTACCGGGGCCAAGTCGGGTGAACCCCGGCTCAATCCGCTGGCCTACCTGACCATCGACGACAAGATGATCATCGTCGGCTCCAAGGCTGGTGCGGACACCAATCCGGCCTGGGTCTACAACCTGCGCGCCAACCCGCAAGCGCATATCGAGGTCGGCACCGATGCGTACGACGTCGTCGCCCGTGAACTGCCCCGCGAGGAGCGCGACGCGACCTACGCCCGGATCGTCGAACTGGCGCCGACGTTCGGCGACTACCAGGCCAACACCAGCCGGGTCATTCCACTGTTCGAACTGCAGCGCGCCTGAGTGATTTCGGCGCGCTTGCCGTCGCGCAGCGACGAAAAGTGCGCCGAAATCACGCCTTCCGCTCACTGGGATCGCGGCTGACACACGGGTGCAGTTGTGGACACTGTTGGGCAGGCCTGAGGAAGGAATGTCAGTGAGCGCATCCGAGCAGTGGGACTACGAAGCCGACGTGGTGATCGCCGGCTATGGCATCGCCGGGGTGTCCGCCGCTATCGAGGCGGCCCGGGCCGGAGCCGACGTCCTCGTGATCGAGCGAGCCGGGGGCTGGGGCGGCGCGGCTGCGCTGGCGGGCGGATTCGTCTACCTGGGCGGTGGCACTGCAATCCAAAAGGCTTGTGGCTTCGACGATTCCGTCGAGGCGATGCGGGCGTTCCTGAACGTGGCGATGGGGCCCGGTGCTGACGAGGTCCGGATCGCCGACTACTGCGACGGCAGCCTCGAGCACTTCGACTGGCTGGTCGACTGCGGAGTGCCGTTCAAGCCGGAGTTCTGGGGTGAGCCCGGCTGGGAGCCGCCGGGCGATCAGGGCCTGATGTACACCGGCGGGGAGAACTCCTACCCGTTCAACACCATCGCCGCCCCGGCACCGCGCGGGCATGTACCGCAGATGACGGGCAAGGTCACCGGTGAGAAGGGCGGTGGCTACATGCTGATGAAGCCACTGGTCGATACCGCCACCGCGCTCGGGGTGCGATCGATCTACGACGTGCGCGCCCACGAACTGCTGACCGCCTCCGACGGACGGGTGATCGGGGTGGCCGCCCGTCAGTACGGCAACCCGATGCGGGTGCGGGCCCGGCGCGGGGTCGTGCTGGCGACCGGCAGCTTCGCCTACAACGACGCGATGATCGCCCAGTACGCCCCCCGCATCGCGGGTAAACCGGCTGCCTCGGTGGAAGAGCATGACGGACAGTCGATCCGGATGGCGCAGGCGCTCGGCGCGGACCTGGCGCACATGGACGCCACCGAGGTGGCGTTCTTCGCCGAGCCCCAGCTGGTGGCGCGCGGCATCCTGGTCAACGGGCGCGGTCAGCGCTACGTCCCCGAGGACACCTATCCGGGTCGCATCGGCCAGCTGTCGCTGTACCACCAGGACGACAACGTCTACCTCATCTTCGACGCCCAGGCTCACGAGGAGGCGATGGCGTCGACCTCGTCGACCCCGTTCTTCAAGACGCCGCCGACCTGGGTGTGCGAGACCGTGGCGGAGCTGGAAGCCGAAATCGGCCTGGCGCCGGGTTCACTGCAGGCGACGGTGGCGGCCTACAACGCCGGAGCCGAACGCGGCGAGGACCCATTGCTGTTCAAGAAGGCGCAGTGGCTTCGCCCGATCGGATCGCCGATCGGGGCGCTTGACCTTCGCGGCCACACCGGCGGCTTCACCCTCGGCGGCTTGCTCACCACGTTGGACGCCGAGGTGCTGCACGTCAACGGGGAACCGATCCCCGGCCTGTTCGCTGCCGGCCGCGCCGCGGCCGGCCTGGCCGCGTGGGGCTATGCCAGTGGCGTTTCGCTGGGCGACGGCAGCTTCTACGGTAGGCGGGCCGGACGGGCCGCCGCCAAGGGCTGATCCGAACTCTCCTGACCAGCGGTCGGCTATCGCTGCTAACCGGTCACCTTTGCCGCCAGTGCGGCCAGCTTGGCATCGAGCGCCTCGGCGGCACTCTGCAGCGGTGGATTGTCATCCACGACCATCAATGACGACGGCTTCACATAGGTCAGACTGCTGCCGCCGTCCTCGTCGAGAATCAACAGCTCGACCGGGGCGAACAGCCCGGCAGTCGCGTCGTGCCGAATCATCGTTATGGCGATCAACGGATTGCCGAGGATCACCCGCAGCGCCTTGCGTTCGATGCCGGCCTTGCTGATCCACACACCGTGGTCAAAGGTTGCGAACAGCATGAATCCGCTTGGGCCGATGTATCTTTCGACGCGCGTCTGATACTCCTGCCAGTCACCATCGAACTCTGAGATCCCGGAGATCGGTACCGGCTGCTCGCCGATATCGGCGAGCAGCGCGGCAACCAGCTCGTGGTAACTCTTGGCGCTGTCGTAGCGCACCCGAACCCCGTTGAAACGTGTCTCTGTCGGCATGGTTTAGAGGCGTTCGATGATCGTGGCGTTGGCCATTCCGCCGGCCTCACACATCGTCTGCAACCCATAGCGTCCGCCGCGCTGCTCCAAGGCGTTGACCAACGTGGTCATGATGCGGGCGCCACTGGCCCCCAGAGGATGTCCGATGGCGATGGCGCCCCCGTTGACGTTCGTCTTGGCTAGATTTGCTCCGGTGTCGTGGGCCCAGGCCAGCACAACAGGCGCAAACGCCTCGTTGACTTCGAACAGGTCGATATCGGCGATCGTCAGACCCGCTCGCGCAAGCACCTTCTCGGTTGCGGGTATCACCCCGGTCAGCATGTACAGCGGATCAGAGCCGACCACAGTGGTGGTGTGGATGCGCGCCAACGGTTTCCAGCCCCGCCGCTGTGCCTCTTCGCTCGTGGTGATCAATACCGCAGCACTGCCGTCGGACAGGGGAGAAGAGTTGCCCGGGGTGATATTCCAGCCGATCTGCGGAAAGCGCTGGGCCACAGCCTCGTTGTAGAACGCGGGTCGCAGGCCGGCCAGCGTGTCCACTGTGGTCCCGGGGCGGATGATCTCGTCGGTGCGCAGGCCCGCGATCGGCGCCAGCTCGTTGTCGAACAACCCGTCCTTGGTGGCTCGGGCCGCCTTGTCGTGACTGGCCGCCGAGAACTCGTCGAGTTCGGTACGCGAGAGGTTCCAGCGAGCCGCGATCAGCTCGGCGCTGATGCCCTGGGGCACAAGCCCTTCGGAATAGCGGTGCGCGAACCCGGCACCGAAGGGATCGCTGCCGGGTAGTACCGAGGAGCCCATCGGGACCCGGCTCATCGACTCCACACCCGCGGCGATCACGATGTCGTAGGCACCGGCGATCACGCCCTGCGCGGCGAAACTGATCGCCTGCTGGCTACTGCCACACTGGCGATCGACGGTGGTGCCCGGCACCGACTCCGGGAACCCGGCGCCCAGCACGGCGTTGCGGGCGATGTTCACCGCCTGGTCACCGACCTGGGTGACGGCACCGGCGATCACGTCGTCGACGTCGGCCGGATCGAGCCCGGCCCGTGACACCAGTTCGGTGAGGCTGTGAGCCAGCAGGTCGGCGGGAAGCACACCGTGCAGTGCCCCGGCTGCCTTACCCTTGCCCACCGGTGTGCGCACCGCGGCGACGATGACGGCGTCGCGTCCTGAAATTCCGGTCATGAGGTCCTCCTGATACTCACCGCTGAGTATTGTTTTATATACCCAGCTATACCACCTAGGTATACTTCAAACAACCCAGAGGGAGGTGACGTCGATGACAGTGCTACAAGGGCCTCTGACCGACCGAGACAGCTGGTCGGCGGTGGGGCGCTGCCCTATCGAGAAGACCATGGGTGTTATCGGCACCAAGTCGGCGATGCTGATCCTGCGCGAGGCCTACTACGGGACCACCCGCTTCGACGACTTCGCCCGCCGCGTCGGTATCACCAAGGCGGCCACCTCGGCGCGGCTCACCGAACTCGTCGACGCCGGACTGCTGGCCCGCCGCCCCTACCGCGAGCCCGGTCAGCGAGTGCGCGACGAGTACGTGCTCACCGAGGCGGGCACCGATCTGATGCCGGTCGTGTGGGGCATGTTCGAGTGGGGCAGGCGGCATCTGGCCGATGACACCCGGCTACATCTGACCCACCTCGGCTGCGGCGCCGAGGCCACCGTCGAAATCCGATGCGCGCAAGGGCATCTGGTGCCGCCCGACGAACTGGGCGTGTCGCTGCGGCACCGAAGCGGCACGGACTGACCGGAGGCGATGCATCGGCGTCTAGCATGTTCCGGTGGACAACCAGCTGGCCTACATCGATCAGGCATCCTTCCTGGGTCTACGTGCCCTGGGGCACAGCCCGCAGGAGCAGTTCTGCTGGATCTACGACCGGCCCATCGACATCGAGGCCCTGCGCCGGACACACGCCAACCTCGGCAACACACTGCTGGGCCGGCTGATCGAGCGCTCGCCACTACCGTTCGGGCGACACCGCTGGGTCGCCGCACCGCACCAGGCGGACCTCGACGTCGCGCCGGCGCCCCGGCCACGCGAGGACATGCTCGCCTGGTTCGACGAACAGATCCACGTCCCGATCGACCCCGAAACTGGTCCGGCCTGGCGGATGGCGGTCCTGCCGTTCACCGACGGCGGCGGTGCGGTGACGCTCATCGTCTCGCATTCGGTGGCCGACGGAGCCGGGGCGATGATGTCACTCGCGGCCGCGGTGCACGGCCACAACATGAACCTGGGCTACCCGGCTCCGCGGTCGCGCCCCACCATCGCGGCTCTGCGCGAGGACATCCGTGCCATCGCCACCGCGGTGCCGGAGATGGCCAAGGCCGTCAGCGCCGCGGTGAAGCTCGGCCGCGAGGAGGCCGGCGGCCCGAAGTCACAGGCGACCGCGGTCACGCCGGCGGTGGACTCCTCGCCCGGTGCCGGCACGCTCACCACGTTGCCGACGGTGGCCGCCTACGTCGATGCCGACGTATGGGACGCCCATGCCGCCAGCCTGGGTGGCACCAGCAACTCGCTGGTCGCGGGCGTCGCCACACTGTTGGGCAAAGCCCGGGGCCGGATCGAGCCGGACGGTCTGGTCACGCTGAACTTCCCGGTCAGCGAGCGGACGCTGACCGACACCCGAGCCAACGCGTTGACCGCGATGACGATCACAGGTGATCCCGACGAGGTGAGGACCACGCTCACCGGACTGCGCACCAGCGTCCGACAAGGGTTCAAGAGCCTGGCGAAAGAGAGCAACAAGCTGATCGCTCCGCTGCCGCTGATCCCGCTGACCTCCCAGCGGCTGCTGCGGCGGTTGGAAGGAATGACCCAGGGTGCGGGCAAGACGGTTGGCTGCTCGAACCTCGGGGAGATCCCCGACGACGTGAGCCGCGTCGACGGCGGCGACGCCGACTCGTTCTGGGCGCGCGGGGTGGAATGGCCGGTCACCCGCGCCGATCTCGATCGGACCGGTGGGTCGCTGATGGTGGCATCCATTCGGATGTCCGGTACGGTCTTGGTATTCGCCCAGGCATGGCAGGCTGGCGGCCCCAACACCAAGGACATCTTGGCCGGGCAGTTCGACCAGGCGCTCAAGGACATGGGAGTCACCACGGCGACTCTCGTTTACTAGGGCTGTGAGCTGGGCTGACTCGCCCGGGAGCCATGAAGCTAGTCACACGGGCTAGGATCAGACATCGGTTAGTCCTACTATGTACCGGTGCTAACTGCAGCCGAGGGATCTCGTCATGCTGATCTGCAGGAAGCGAAGGGGGTCAGGCCATGAGTCTCGACAGCCAGACCTACACCTCTGAGTCTTCGCCGTCGGAGTCCGCGCCCGCCGCTCAGCCTGCGGGCAAGTCCGGTGCCACCCACGCGAAGAAGAAGCGCGGCGGCGTGACCGGCGTTCTCCGCAAGGTCTGGCTGCCGGTGGTCATCTTGCTGGTCGTCGCGGTGGCCGGTTTTGCCGTCTACCGCCTGCACGGTGTGTTCGGCAAAACCGAACTGACCCGCCCCGGCAGCGGCCTGGCCAACGACACCAAGCCGTTCAACCCGAAGACCGTGGTCTACGAGATCGACGGGCCGCCGGGAACCGTGGCCACCATCAACTACCTTGACCTCGACGCCACCCCGCAGATCGCCCGCGATGTCACGTTGCCGTGGTCGATCACCCTGACCACCACCGCGCCAGCCGCCTCGGCCAATATCGTGGCCCAGGGCGACAGTGACACCATCAGCTGCCGTATCACCGTCAACGGTGAACTCAAGGACCAGAAGACCTCGACGGGCGTGAACGCCCAGACCTTCTGCCTGGTCAAGTCCGCATGATCACCCTGAACAAAGACGAGCGACCGCAGGCCGACGAACACGGTAAACGCCCGCACATCGCCCAGTGGATTCGCTGGCTGGCGGTGCCGATCATCCTGGGCTGGCTGGCGCTGACCGTCATCACCAACGTCGTGGTGCCGCAGATCGAGATCGTCGGTCAAGAGCAGTCGGTGCCGATGGCGGCGCCCGACGCGCCGTCGACGATCGCGATGAACACGATCGGCAAGACCTTCCAGGAGTTCAACTCCAACACCTCGGTGATGATCGTGCTCGAGGGTGACCAACCGCTGGGCCCACCCGCGCACAAGTACTACGACGAGATCATCAGCAAGCTCAACGCCGACAAGAAGCACGTCGAGCACGTTCAGGACTTCTGGAGTGATCCGCTGACCGCCGCGGGCTCGCAGAGCGAGGACGGCAAGTCCGCCTACGTCCAGGTTTATCTCGCCGGCAACATGGGTGAGGGGCTGGCCAACGAGTCGGTCGAGGCGGCCAAGGCGATCGTGGCCAGTGTCCCGGCGCCGCCGGGGGTCAAGGCCTACGTCACCGGACCGTCGGCGCTGATCGCCGACACCCACATCGCCGGTGACCGCAGCCTGCAGCTCATCACCCTGCTGACCTTCGGTGTCATCACCGTGATGCTGCTGTTCGTCTACCGCTCCGTTGGTGCCGTGCTGCTCGCCATGTTCATGGTGTTCCTTCAGCTCGCCGCAGCCCGCGGTGTGGTGGCCTTCCTCGGCCACCACCACCTGATCGGGCTGTCCACGTTCGCGGTCAACCTGTTGACCATGCTGGCCATCGCCGCGGGCACCGACTACGTGATCTTCCTCTTCGGGCGCTACCAGGAGGCCCGGTCGAAAGGTGAGGACAGAGAGTCCGCCTACTACGACATGTTCCACGGGACCGCGCACGTCATCCTGGGATCGGGTCTGACCATCGCCGGAGCCATGCTGTGTCTGCATTTCACCCGCAGCCCGATGTTCAATTCGATGGGCATACCCCTGTTCATCGGCATGCTCGTCGTCGTCGCGGCGGCTATGACACTGGGCCCTTCGGTGGTCACCGTTGCCACCCGGTTCGGCCGGCTGGAACCCAGACGTGCTTCGCGGGAACGGTTTTGGCGGCGAATCGGTACCACCGTCGTCCGCTGGCCCGGGGCCATCCTGGTGGGCACCACCGCGCTGTGCCTGGTCGGGCTGCTCGCCCTGCCTGGCTATCGCACCGACTACAACGACCGGCATTACCTGCCGCCGGATATCCCGGCCAGCGAGGGCTTCGCCGCCGCTGAGCGGCACTTCCCGGCGGCGCGGCTGAGCCCCGAGCTGCTGATGCTGGTCAGTGATCACGACTTGCGAAACTCGGCCGACTTCTTGGTGATCGACCGGGTAGCCAAGGCCATGTTCCACACTCCGGGCATCGGTCGGGTGCAGACGATCACCCGACCGCTGGGGTCGCCGATCGAGCACAGCTCGATTCCGTTCCTGCTCGGCATGCAGGGCACGACGCAGACGATGAACCAGTCGTACCTCGACGACCGCATGAAGGACATGCTGAAGATGGGTGACGACATGAACGTCTCCATCGCCACCATGCAGCAGATGTACGACCTGATGGGGGAACTGAACGCCACCACCCACAGCATGGTCGGCAAGATGGACCTCACCCTGGCCGACATCCAGACGCTGCGTAACCACATCTCCGACTTCGACGACTTCTTCCGCCCGATCCGCAACTACCTGTACTGGGAACCGCACTGCTTCGACATCCCGCTGTGCTGGTCGATGCGCTCAGTGTTCGACACCCTTGACGGCATCGACACGATGACCGACGACTTCCAGAACCTGGTGCCCAACCTGCACCAGCTCGATCTGTTGACCGCGCAGATGCGCACGCTGATGCCGCCGATGATCGAGACGATGAAGTCGATGCGGACCATGCAGCTGACCATGCAGAGCACGCAGTCCGGCATGTACGACCAGATGGCCGCGCAGCAGGAGAACCAGAGTGCGATGGGCAAGGCCTTCGACGAGGCCAAGAACGACGACTCGTTCTATCTGCCGCCCGAGGCCTTCGACAACCCGGACTTCAAGCGCGGCATGAAGATGTTCCTCTCGCCGGACGGACATGCGGTGCGGTTCATCATTTCCCACGAGGGTGATCCGATGTCGCCGGAAGGCCTCAGCCACGTCGATCCGATCAAGAATGCGGCGTTCGAGGCGATCAAGGGCACTCCGCTGGAAGGTTCCAAGATCTACCTGGCTGGCACCGCCGCCAGCTACAAGGACATGCAGGACAGCGCGAACTACGACCTGATGATCGCGGGCATCGCCGCGCTGTGCCTGATATTCATCATCATGCTGATCATCACCCGGGCGGTGGTGGCCGCCGCGGCGATCGTGGGCACCGTCGTATTGTCGCTGGGCACTTCGTTCGGTCTGTCAGTTCTGGTGTGGCAGGACCTGATCGGCCGTCCACTGCACTGGATGGTGCTGGTGATGGCGGTCATCATCCTGCTGGCGGTGGGTTCGGACTACAACCTGCTGTTGGTGGCCCGGCTCAAGGAAGAAGTGGGTGCGGGCATCAACACCGGCATCATCCGGGCCATGGGCGGCAGTGGCTCGGTGGTGACCTCGGCGGGATTGGTCTTTGCGGTGACGATGGCGGCGATGGCGTTCAGTGAGCTGACCATCCTCGCCCAGGTCGGCACCACCATCGGTATGGGCCTGCTCGTCGATACCCTGGTGATCCGCTCATTCATGACTCCGTCGATCGCCGCACTGCTGGGCCGCTGGTTCTGGTGGCCGCAGCGGGTCCGGCCGCGACCGGTTCCTGAGCCGTGGCCGCAGCCGAAAACTGCTCCGGCGCAAACGGTTTCGGCCGATAACTAGTCGGGGACGCTCACTTCATCGCGTTGTGGGCGCCGTCGATGCAGCCGCGCTCGAACCGCGCGTCGTGCGTCGCGGCCTGCTGGTGGCAGTAGGCGCTGATCGACTCCTCGTGGGCCTGATAGCCGCCCTGGTGGACCCACCGCTGGCCGTCGCTGTAACCGGCCCAGTACGACGAATCCTTGCGATCCGAGGTCAGCATGAACAGCACGGCGAGCACGGCGAACACCACGAGGACCAGTGTGGTGACGAACCACCGCCTGGCCAGCCACGGCCGCAGCCACTGCGGCACAAAGCGAGTCACGGCGACAATTGTTCCACCCGTGGCGAAGTAGTCTCGCGGTTGTGCTGCATCTGCGCGTGATCGCGCCGGTCGAACGCTCCGACGAGGTGGTCGGCGTGCTGCGTCGCCATGTCGGTGTCACTCACGTGGTCGTGCATCGCGGCGCCGCGTTGGAGCCCACCGGCGACGAGATCACCGCCGACATCGCCAGGGAAAGTGCCAACGAGATCGTCGACGACCTCAAGGCTCTGGGCCTTCAGGACCGTGGCGCCATCACCCTCGACGTTGTCGACACCGTTTTGTCGACCGCGGCCTACCGGGCCGAGAAGCGAGCCGACGGCGATCCCGGCGACGCCATCGTGTGGGAGGAGCTGGCCGCCCGCACCCGCGAGGAGTCCACCCTCAACGTCACCTTCCTGATGTTCCTCTGTCTGGCATGCATGATCGCCGCGGTCGGCGTCGTCACCGACTCACCGGTGACCGTCGTCGGCGCGATGGTGGTGGGGCCTGAATTCGGCCCGCTGGCCGCGCTGGCCGTCGCCCTGGTGCGCCGCCGGATGGACCTGGCCCGGCGCGCCTCGATCGCGCTGGTGGTGGGCTTCCCGGTCGCCATGGCCGTGACCGCCGCCTTCGTGCTCGGCGGCGAGGCGCTGGGCTGGATCCAGCTGCAGAGCACCCGCCAGCTCAACGAGGTCGACTTCATCTTCCAGGTCGGCCCGCTGTCCTTCGTGGTGGCGCTGCTCGCCGGTGCGGCCGGAATGCTCTCGCTGGTATCGGCGAAGTCCGCCGCGCTGGTCGGGGTGTTCATCTCGGTGACCACCGTCCCGGCTGCCGGTTTCGCCGTCGTCGCGGCATCGGTGGGGGACTGGGACATCGCCGTGAAGTCTGCTGCTCAGCTGTTGGTGAACCTGCTCGGCATCACGCTGGCCGGCGTGCTCGTCCTCGCGGTGCGACGTCGGCGCGAAACGCGCCACCTCGCCTGAGTCGGGACTTGCAGAAACACCGGCTAGTGTCCTCCACCATGGGGGTTACCGGAGATCTCGCGAAACTGAAAGAGCGGCTTTCGGTCCGCGGGGTGGTGATGTCGATACTCAGCCTGATCGTCGCCGGCTTGGCGATCGCGACGCTGCGTTACACCCCCAGCGTTCCCGACGTCGGATCGGTGGCACCTGAGCCAAGCACCACCACGGCACCTGCCGTTTTTACGGTGCCCACGCCGGTACCCGTCGCGCCGTCCATCCCAGCGCCGCTTCCGGTGCCCCTCCCGTCTGCCGCGCCAGCGCCAGTCCCGGCGCCTGCGCGGCCCAGCGCCACCGTCCATCCAGCGCCGGCTCCGACCTACATCCCGACCTATATTCCGACACAGAACCCCGTTGCCGCACCGACAACGAGCACGGCTCCGACGACGAGCACCAGTGCGCCACCGGCGCCCAGCAACTCGTTCACCCGCTCGCAGGGCAACAATCCCACTGAGCTGCCGAACGGCGGGCGGCGGTTCGGGACGGTACAGCAGCAGGGCTGACCGTACCCGTCGGTGCTCGTGGTCGGAGCGTCGCGGCGGAGGCCGACTCACCGTGTGCCCTGCACGTCCGGGAGCCATGTGATGGGATTGCGGCCTATGGGCATCAAAGTGGCGCTCGAGCATCGGACGAGTTACACCTTCGATCGGCTGGTCGAGGTGTACCCGCACGTGGTCCGGCTGCGGCCGGCCCCGCATTGCCGGACGCCCATCGAGGCCTATTCGCTGGACGTCGAGCCGGCCGACCACTTCATCAACTGGCAGCAGGACGCATTCGGCAATTTCCTGGGCCGCTTGGTCTTTCCCAGCCGCACCCGGGAGCTGACCATCACTGTGGGGCTGATCGCCGACCTCAAGGTGATCAACCCGTTCGACTTCTTCATCGAAGACTGGGCCGAGACCTACCCGTTCACCTACCCCAAGGCACTCAAGGACGACCTGGAGCCCTATCTGCGACCCGTCGACGAAGGGGACGAGGGCTCAGGTCCCGGCGATCTGGTGACCTCGTGGGTGCGCGACTTCTCGGTACCCCCCGGCACCCGCACCATCGACTTCCTGGTCGCCCTGAACCGGGCAGTGAACGCCGACGTCGGCTACAGCGTGCGGATGGAGCCGGGCGTACAGACCCCCGACCACACGCTGCGCAGCGCCATCGGATCCTGCCGCGACTCGGCCTGGCTGCTGGTGTCCATCCTGCGTCAACTCGGCCTGGCCGCCCGGTTCGTCTCCGGCTACCTGGTCCAGCTGTCGTCGGACATCGAGGCCCTGGACGGACCGTCGGGTCCGGAGGCCGACTTCACCGACCTGCACGCCTGGACCGAGGTCTACATTCCCGGGGCCGGCTGGATCGGCATGGACCCCACTTCCGGGCTGTTCGCCGGCGAGGGGCACATCCCGCTGGCGGCCACCCCGCACCCGTCGTCGGCGGCGCCGATCACCGGCGCCACCGGAATCGCCGAGACCACGCTGGAATTTTCCAACACCGTCACCCGCGTACACGAGGACCCGCGCGTCACGCTGCCCTACACCGACGCGGCCTGGGCAGCCATCACCGATCTGGGAGCGCGCGTCGATCAGCGGCTGGCCGCTGGTGACGTGCGGCTGACCATGGGCGGCGAACCCACGTTCGTCTCGATCGACGACCAGGTCGCCCCTGAATGGACCACTGCCGCCGACGGCCCGCAGAAGCGCGAGCGTGCCTCGGCGCTGGCCGCCCGGCTCAAAGCGGTCTGGGCACCGCAGGGCCTGGTGCAGCGCAGCCAGGGCAAGTGGTATCCGGGAGAACCATTGCCGCGCTGGCAGATCGGGCTGTACTGGCGCCGCGACGGTCAGCCGCTGTGGAACGATCCCGCGTTGCTGGCCGACCCCTGGGGGCAGGACCGTTCCGAGACCGACCCTGAGGCCGCCCAGCAGCTGCTGGCGGGAGTGGCGACCGGCCTGGGACTGCCCCTCAGCCAGGTGCGCGCGGCGTACGAGGACCCGCTGAGCCGGCTGGCCGCCGAGGTGCGACTGCCGGCCGGTGCGGCCGTGGAGGCCGACGACGACCTGGCCGACGACGCACCCGAGGCCCGGGCGGCACTGCTGGCCCGCCTCGAAGAATCGGTGACCGAGCCGGCGGCCTACGTGCTTCCCGTGCATCGGCGCGAGGATGACTCCGCCTGGGCAAGCGCGGACTGGCGGCTGCGCCGCGGCCGCATCGTGCTGCTCGAAGGCGATTCACCGGCCGGGTTGCGACTGCCGCTGAACTCGATCAGCTGGCTTCCGCCGCGCACGTCGTTCCATGACGATCCGATCGCCAGCGGATCCGTCGAGCTGCCGGTGGACCCGGAAGGCCTCGACGCGGTACTCGAGGACCCCGAAACGGCGCCGACCACCGCTATGGTGGCCGAGGTCCGCGACGGGGTGCTGTACGTCTTCATGCCGCCTACCGACAAGCTCGAGCACTTCGTCGACCTGATCGCGCGGGTGGAATCGGCCGCGGCCAAGGTCGGATGCGCGCTGGTGGTCGAGGGCTACGGCCCGCCATCGGATGCTCGGCTGGAATCCATGTCGATCACCCCCGACCCGGGCGTCATCGAAGTCAACGTGGCACCCTCGGTCAGCTTCACCGACCAGCGCCAGCAGCTGGAGACGCTGTACGAAGAGGCGCGGCTGGCTCGACTCTCCACGGAGTCCTTCGACGTCGACGGCACCCACGGTGGTACCGGCGGCGGCAACCACATCACCCTCGGGGGCATCACCCCGGCCGATTCCCCGCTGCTGCGCCGGCCCGACCTGCTGGTCTCGCTGCTGACCTACTGGCAGCGTCACCCCGCGCTGTCCTACCTGTTCGCCGGACGGTTCATCGGCACCACCTCGCAGGCGCCCCGCGTCGACGAGGGCCGCTCCGAGGCGCTCTACGAACTGGAGATCGCGTTCTCCGAGATCGCCCGGCTCACGGCGTCGGGTGCACCTGCTGCCTGGATCACCGACCGGGCCCTGCGCCACCTGCTCACCGATATCACCGGCAACACCCACCGCGCCGAGTTCTGCATCGACAAGCTCTACAGCCCGGACAGCTCGCGCGGGCGGCTGGGCATCCTGGAGCTACGCGGCTTCGAGATGCCGCCGCACTTCCAGATGGCGATGGTCCAGTCGCTGCTGGTGCGGTCCTTGGTGGCGTGGTTCTGGGACGAGCCGCTGCGGGCCCCGCTGATCCGGCACGATCTCAACCTGCACGGCCGATACCTATTGCCGCACTTCATCATTCACGATATCGCCGATGTGTGCGCCGACCTGCGGGCGCACGGTATCGACTTCGATACCAGCTGGCTGGATCCCTTCACCGAATTTCGGTTCCCGCGCATCGGCACGGCTGTCTTCGACCATGTCGAGATCGAACTGCGCGGTGCGATCGAGCCCTGGAACACCCTGGGCGAGGAGTCCACCGGCAGCGGCACCGCCCGCTACGTCGACTCCTCGGTGGAACGCATCCAGGTCCGCACCATCGGAGCCGACCGTCAGCGCCACATCGTCACCTGCAACGGCTACCCGATCCCGATGCTGGCCACCGACAATCCCGACGTCCAGGTCGGCGGGGTGCGTTACCGCGCCTGGCAGCCGCCGAGTGCACTGCACCCGACGATCACCGTGGACGGTCCGCTGCGCTTCGAGCTGGTGGACGTCGCCACCGGAACGTCCCGGGGTGGCTGCACGTATCACGTGTCCCACCCCGGCGGCCGGGCCTATGACAACCCGCCGGTCAACGCCGTGGAGGCCGAGTCGCGGCGCGGCCGCCGGTTCGAGGCCACCGGATTCACGCCCGGCAAGGTCGACGTGGCCGATATCCGCGAGAAGCAGGCACGCCAGTCCATCGACGTCGGCGCGCCGGGAATCCTCGACTTGCGCCGGGTACGTACCGTGCTGCAGAACTGATGGGGTCGCCGACCCGGGCGCTGCCCGGGCCGGAGCCAACCGTAGGTTTGCAGGAGTCACTGGAACGGGTTGAATCAGGAGGTGGGGCCGTTGTCGTTGTCGGCTGCCGGCTCTGACCTCAGCCGGCCCAGCCATGACCCGGACCGCCTTCTGGCCGGGTACCGGGCCGGCCGAGCCCAGGAACCGTTGTTCGACCTGCGCGAGGGCGGATCGGGATCCTTTGGCGACACCGGATACGACGAATTCGTCGACGCGACGGGCGCCATCCGGCCCTCGTGGCAGGAACTGGGCGATCTCATCGGGGAACGCGGGCGCCCGGGTCTGGACCGGCTGCGCGGCGTGGTGCGCGGCCTCGTCGACAACGACGGCATCACCTACATCGAGATCGACCGGCACGGCGAAGCCGTCACCAACGGGCAGGGCATCTCGATGCCGGGCCCGTGGCACCTCGACGGCATCCCGCTGCTGGTCTCGGCGGCCGACTGGGATGTCCTGGAAGCCGGCGTGGTGCAGCGCTCCCGGTTGCTCGACGCGGTGCTCTCCGACCTCTACGGCCCGCGCCGGGCACTGACCAGCGGCATCCTGCCCCCGCAGCTGCTGTTCGCCCACCCCGGCTACCTGCGGGCCGCCCGCGGAATAGAGAACCCCGGCCGGCATCAGCTGTTCCTGCACGGCTGCGACCTGAGCCGGGCGGCCGACGGGCGGTTCCTGGTCAACGCGGACTGGACGCAGGCGCCGTCGGGGGCGGGCTACGCGGTCGCCGACCGCCGGGTGGTCGCCCACGCCATCCCCGACGTCTATGAGCGCATCGGCCCGCGGCCGGTCTCACCCTTTGCTCAGGCGCTGCGCCTGGCCCTGATCGATGCCGCCCCCGAGGCGGCTGAGGATCCGGTGGTGGTGGTGCTCTCACCCGGCATCCACTCCGAGACCGCGTTCGACCAGGCCTACCTGGCCTCGGTCCTGGGCTTCCCGCTGGTGGAAAGCGCCGATCTGGTGGTCCGCGACGGCAAGTTGTGGATGCGCTCACTGGGCACCCTCAAACGGGTGGACGTGGTGCTGCGCCGGGTGGACGCCGACTACGCCGATCCACTGGACCTGCGGCCGGATTCCCGTCTCGGTGTGGTGGGGCTGGTCGAGGTGCAGCGGCGCGGGGCGGTCACCGTCGTCAACACCCTCGGTGCCGGGATCTTGGAAAGCCCAGGGCTGCAACGGTTCCTGCCCGAGCTGGCCGAGTCGTTGCTGGGGGAGAAGCCCCTGCTGGACACCCCGCAGCTGTATTGGGGTGGGTTCGACCAGGAGCGCCGGCACCTGTTGTCGCGGCTGTCGTCGTTGTTGATCAAGTCGACTGTCGGTACCGAGATGGTGGTCGGGCCTGCCCTGTCGGCGGCCGAGCGCGAGGAGCTCGCGGCTCGGATCGAGGCGCACCCGTGGCAGTGGGTGGGGCAGGAATTGCCCCAGTTCTCCTCGGCGCCCACCGACCACTATCCGGGCAAGCTGTCGGCGGCCAGTGTGGGCATCCGGCTGTTCACCGTCTCGCAGCGTGGCGGCTACGCCCCGATGGTCGGCGGCCTGGGTTATGTGCTGGCCCCGGGCAATGCCGCCTACAAGCTGAATAGTGTTGCCGCCAAGGATCTTTGGGTTCGACCGCCGACCCGCGCCAAGGCCGAGACCATCACCGTTCCGTCGGTGGAACTGCCAAGCGGTACGCGTTTCATCAGCTCGCCGCGGGTGTTGTCCGATCTGTTCTGGATCGGCCGCTACGCCGAGCGCGCCGAGCATCTGGCCCGATTGCTGATCGTCACCCGCGAGCGCTATCACGAGTACCGCTACCGCCAGGACATGGAGGGCAGCGAGTGCGTGCCGGTGCTTCTGGAGGCGCTCGGCGAGATCACCGGAACCGATTCCGGCGCAACGCATTCCTACGCTGAGGCGGTTGCGGGTGCGCAGCGCACCATGTGGTCGCTGACCGCCGACCGGCAACGGCCGGGCTCGCTGGCCCAGTCGATCGAGGGGCTGGGCCTGGCGGCGCGGGCCGTGCGCGACCAGATGTCCAACGACACCTGGATGGTGCTCGGCGCCGTCGAGCGGGCCCTGGCCCAGCAGGCCGGTTCACCGCCACCGTCGCAACGGGGATCGCGGGTGTCCGACGACACCCAGTTGGCGGCCGCCCAGCAGCAGACGTTGGCCGGCATGCTCGCTTTGTCTGGGGTGGCGGCCGAATCGATGGTCCACGACGCCGGCTGGATGATGATGGACATCGGCAAACGGATTGAACGCGGGCTCGGATTGACCGCGCTGCTGCGGGCCACGCTGACCGTCGAACGCAGTCCCGGAGCCGAGCAGACCATCACCGAGTCGGCCCTGGTGGCCTGCGAGTCCTCGGTGCTCTATCGCCGTCGTAACCTCGGCAAGGTGAGCGTGGCTGCGGTGGCCGATCTGGTGTTGTTCGATGGGGAGAACCCCCGGTCGCTGGTCTTCCAGCTGGAACGGCTGCGCGCCGACCTGCGGGCACTGCCGGGCGCGTCGGGCTCCTCGCGGCCGGAGCGCCTGGTCGACGAGGTGAGCACCCGGCTGCGCCGGCTGGATCCGGCCGACCTGGAAGAGGTCGACGACGAGGGCCGTCGCGCCGAATTGGACGGGTTGCTCAAGGGCGTGGAGTTCGGCCTGCGCGAATTGTCCGACATCATCACCCGCACCCAACTGTCGCTGCCCGGTGGCATGCAGCCGCTGTGGGGGCCCGACCAGCGCCGGGCGGTGCCGTGATGGAGGGACAGGGATGAGTTTTGCCGACGGGCCCACACCGGTGGTCGACAGCAGGGTGTACCGGATCACCCACCGCACCGAGTACAGCTACTCCGATGTGGTCACCAGCTCCTACGGCCGCGGGCACCTGACTCCCCGGGACACCACCCGGCAGCGGTGCCTGACCAACACCCTCGACATCGACCCCGACCCGGCCGATCGGTCCACCAGCCGCGACGTCTACGGCAACATCAGCTCCTATTTCCACGTCACCGAGCGGCACCACACACTGACGGTCACCAGCAATTCGGTGGTCGAGGTCGACCCGCCGCCTGCCGAGCTGTACGGCGGGGGCTCCGCGCTGGCGCCCTGGGAGTCGGCCCGCCCGATGGGCCGCGACGGAGTCTTGGCCTGCGAGTTCACCCTGGACCTGCGGCCACCGGAGATCACCGACGCCGTCCGCGACTATGCCGCGCCGAGTTTCGCCCCCGGCCGTCCGCTCATCGAGGTGGTGCGTGATCTCAACGCACGGATTTTTTCCGACTTCACCTACAAGTCCGGGTCGACGACGGTGTCCACCCAGGTGAGCCAGGTTTTGGCAGCGCGAGAAGGGGTATGCCAGGACTTCGCCCGGCTGGCGATAGCCTGCCTGCGCGCCAACGGTTTGGCGGCGAGCTATGTGTCGGGATACCTCGCCACCGATCCGCCGCCGGGAAAGGAACGGATGTTCGGCGTCGACGCCACGCATGCCTGGGCCGCGGTATGGACCCCGCAGAACAACTGGCTCGGGCTCGATCCGACCAACGACCAACTGGTCGACGAGCGCTACATCATCGTCGGTTGGGGCCGCGATTACGCCGATGTGCCGCCGTTGCGGGGCATCATCTATACCGACTCCGACTCCAGCGTCATCGATGTCTCGGTGGACGTAGCGCCCTTCGAGGGAGGTGTCCTTCATGCGTGACTTCATCTGCCCCAACTGCGGTCAGCATCTGGCATTCGAGAACTCGGTGTGCCTGTCGTGCGGCAGTTCGGTGGGATTCTCCCTGGAGGACGAGCAGTTCCTGGTGATCGCCTCGGGGGAGAACAGCGAGCACGGCGGGGCGGTGGACGCCGCTGAGTATCAGCTGTGCGCGAATCTGTATCTGGCCGAATGTAACTGGCTGGTCCGGGTGCAACCGGTGCGGGCGCTGTGTGACTCGTGCCGGCTCACCAGGACCAGGCCACGCGATGACGACACCACCGCACTGGCCGCATTCGCGGTCGCGGAACGGGCCAAGCGGCGCTTGATCGCCGAATTGCATGAACTCGGCCTGCCGATCGTCGGCCGTGACGAGGATCCGGAGTACGGCCTGGCCTTCGACCTGCTCTCCAGCGCCACCGAGAAGGTGTTCACCGGCCACGACAACGGGGTGATCACCCTGGATCTGGCCGAAGGTGACGATGTGCACCGCGAGCAGTTGCGGATCGAGATGGACGAGCCGTACCGCACGCTGCTCGGCCACTTCCGCCACGAGGTCGGGCACTACTACTTCTACCGGTTGGTCGGACCGTCGCAGGCGTACCTGCAGCGGTTCAACGAGTTGTTCGGTGACCCGGACGCCGACTACCAGCAAGCGCTGGACCGCCACTACGACCAGGGACCCCCGGCGGGCTGGGAGGACACCTATGTGTCGTCCTACGCCACCATGCACCCGGCCGAGGACTGGGCGGAGACCTTCGCGCACTACCTGCACATCCGCGACACCCTGGATACCGCGGCGTCCTTCGGCCTGGCCCCCGCGACTGCCACCTACCAGCGAAAGATGCTGGGCCCCAGTGGCTTCGACACCATCATTCAGATGTGGCTGCCGCTGGCGTGGTCGCTGAACATGGTGAACCGGTCGATGGGCAAGGAGGATCTGTACCCCTTCGTGCTGCCGGTGCCGGTGCTGGAGAAGATGCGCTTCATCCACACCGTCATCGACGAGGTGGTCAGCGCGGTACAGGCCCGCTGAACGCGGCTGCTGATCCCAGCCGCCGCATCAGCAGTCGAAGCGCGGCTGCCGCGACAGCACCGATGCCCAGTGTCGCCGGTACCCACCACCACTGGCTGCGCCGAACCGCCTCGCCGGCATGGCCGTTGGCGGACGGCAGGGTATCGGCCAGGGACGCCGGCACCGTCGATACGCCGGAGGCGGCCGACCACGCGATGCGGGTACCGCGCGGGCCGATGAACGTCCCGGTCTGCACCCCGTTGACCGTCGCGGTGTCCGCGCTGGGGTAGCTGAACGGTCCGATGGCGCCACCGGAGTCGCGGTAGGCCGCCAGCACCGGGCCGTCCACCACGACCGCGCCCCACTGCGGGCTCCAGTAGATGGCCGCCCCGCCGGGCTTGTCGAAGTCCGCGACGTGCGCCACCCCGTTGCCGGCGTCGCGTTCGTCACTCACCGGAAACCCGAGTGGGCCGGCGGGGCCGCCGAGGGCCTGGTAGCGCTGCAGAACGGGTCCGTAGATCGCCCTGGCGCCGGTAGCCGGCGAGAAGAAGATCGCCCCGCCCTGGTAGTCGCGCTCGGCGCCGCCGGGTACGTCGAAGACGTCACTGACCGGTGCTCCGAGATCGGACTGGCCGAGCTCGTCGTGGTGCGCCTCGATCGCGTTGACGGCGTCGGCCGACGGGGTGGCACCGGCCGACGGTGCGGTGGCCACCAGGCCGAGGCCGAGCACGGCGCCGGCGCTCAGCGTGGTGAGGATGTGAGCCATGGGGCCTTCCTTAGCCCGCGACGGCGTGTGCGCGTCGCGGCAGTCCCACGGTGCATGGCTGCAACCGCGTGTATGTCGAGTTGTGGGCATGGCTGCCGCACCCTCACATACACGCGGTTTCGAATCGATTTCCCCCGGGCGGCAGTCAGACTCGGTGAGTGGCGCCGCGTCGGTGCGCACTCGTCGAGCCGTGCAGCACGGTACCGCCGTCCATGTTCGCTGCGCAAGGCTTTGGCAAAGATTCGTTCGGTGTGGCCTCGGCGACAGGCGGGCGACGCGCCGCGCAGGTGTGCCGCCATCCGGGCCGCCGGTCCCTAGGATCGCCGGGTGGCAGACCGCTATGGCACCGATGTGCTCAGCAACGACCCGCACCAGTCGCGGCGGGCCCGCTCGACCGAACAGGCCGCCGAACTAGGCATGGTGGTCGAGGACCCGCAGTCCGGTTACGTCGGGGCCGTGGTCGGGATCGAAGGCGGCCGCGTCGAACTCGAAGATCGCCGCGGTAAACGCCGGGTGTTCCCGCTGGGCCCCGGCTTCCTGTTCGAGGGCAGGCCGGTGATCCTGACCGCTCCACGCCGGGGGACCCCGGCCGCTGCGCAGCGGACCAAGTCGGGGTCGGTGAAGGTCGCCGACGTACGCGCCAAGGTGGCGCTGGCCAGCCGCATCTACGTCGAAGGCCGCCATGATGCCGAACTCGTGGAACAGGTGTGGGGCGAGGATCTGCGGGTCGAGGGGGTGGTGGTCGAATACCTCGGTGGTGTCGACGACCTGGTCGACATCGTCTCGTCGTTTCGCCCCGGCCCTGGCCGGCGGCTCGGGGTGCTGGTCGATCACCTGGTCACCGGGTCCAAGGAAGCCCGCATCGCCGAGGCGGTGCGACGCGGACCGGGCGGCGAGCACACCCTGGTGGTCGGGCATCCCTATGTCGACATCTGGCAGGCCGTCAAGCCGGCGCGCGTCGGGCTGGCGCGGTGGCCGGTGGTGCCCCGCACCGTCGAATGGAAGCACGGGGTGTGCGACGCCCTGGGCTGGCCGCACCGCGATCAGGCCGACATCGCCAGGGCCTGGCAGCGCATCCGATCCTCGGTGCGGGACTGGACGGACCTGGAGCCCGAACTGATCGGACGGGTCGAAGAACTCATCGACTTCGTCACCCAGCCGGCCTGAACGCCGAATCGGTTATCGCCGTTACGGTCCCAGGTCCGGGGCCCAGGCGACACCGTTGATGTGGCTGCCGCCGTCGACGAACAGCGTGTTGCCCGTCAGGTAGCGGGAACCCTCGCCGGCCAGGAACACCGCGACGGGGGCGATGTCGTCGTACGGATCACCCATCCGGCCCATCGGATTGGCGGCCTCTGCCATCGACCCGATCTCGGGGTGTTCGGCCACCACGGCCAGGAAGGCTTTGCTCTTGGCGGCCGGGCAGATGGCATTGACGGTGATCCCGGTGGGCGCCCACTCGCGGGCAGCGGTACGGGTCAGCGCCCGCAGGGCCTCCTTGGCCGCGTTGTACTCCAGTGACCCGATATGGGCGTTGACCCCGTTGAGGCTGCACAGGTTGATCACCCGCCCCCAGCCCCGCTGCTTCATCGGGCCGAACGCGGCCCGCATCGCCCAGAACGGCCCGTAGTAGCCCATCGCGACGCCGTGTCCGAGTTCCTCGTCGGTCTTGTTCTCGACCCGGCCGATCGTGCCGCCGCCCCAGGCGTTGTTCACCAGGATGTCGATGGAGCCGTACGTGGAAATGGTTGCGGCGACGGCATTCTCGACCTGTTCGCGAACGGTGACGTCGGTGGCGACGAAGAGTCCGCCGATCTCGGCGGCAACGCCCGCGCCGGCCTCGGCGTCGTATTCGGCCACCACCACGGACGCGCCCTCGTCGGCGAACCGCCTGGCTATGCCGGCACCGATGCCGGCGCCGGCGCCGGTGATCAGGGCGACCCTGCCTGCCAGCTGGCCGGTCATGTCGGGATTCCCTGCGTGACCAGGGTGGTGGCCGCGCCGGTGCCGTCGAGTTGACGGGCTACCCGGCTGACGATCAGCCAGCCCGCCGCGGTGCGCTGCAGTCTCAGCAGATGCACCCCGGCGCGCCAGGCGTGGTAGCCGCCGGATTCACGGCGCAGCAGGATGATCGACTGGCACATCGCGGTGGCCTGGTCGCCGTCGACGGTGATCACCGGCGGGCCGAAGAAATGGCAGGCGCCCCGAGTGAGGAGTCCCCGGTGCGCATCGGAGTCGACCATCGCCAGCAGCTCGTCCCGCCCGGACATGGTCCAGTCGCCGACGTCGTAGCTGCCCTCGGCGGTCCACAGGTCGGCGACGGCCGCTGCCTCGCCGGCATCGACCAGCGGCCCGTAGGAGGCGATCAGCCGGGCGATCGCGCGCTCGTCCTCCAGCGCGCCGATGCGGCGTTCGAGGGCGGCTAATCTGTCGTCGGTCATGGGCTGCCTTTCCGTGTCGGGTGAGAGGCCGCGGCCAGTCGTGCAGCGCGGCGAGCTGTCCGCAGTAGCGCGCGGCCGATGTCGAGGGCCGCCGAGCATGTCACCAAGTTCGCTTCGGATTCACGTAATACGGTGAAGCGCTTCGTCTTTCGGTCCGAATCGCCGGCGGGGTCCGGTGCGTCATCGGTGGGCGGGACCGCCTCGAAGCCGGCCGGGATCTCGACCGGGTCCAGCATCTCGATCGTGGCGTCCTGTTCCCGCGGGGACGAGACGCCGGGCAAGTGCATCACCATCGGCGTCGACAGTCCGATCCGCACAGTGTGTTGTTTTATCGGCCGCCACACCAAGCAAATGCTTGCGTCCCGGTGATCGAGACCGCTACGGTGAGGTAGAACGAATTCTCGTAATGCGGACAGGAGTGTGATGACGGCGGCACTGACTGATACCGCTCCAGCATCGATGCTGGATCGGTTCACGGCCATCATCGACGCCTTTGACGACGGGTCGGTGTCGCTGACCCTCGATCAGATCGCGGCGCGGGCCAACCTCCCGCGGTCGACCACCCACCGGATCCTCGACCAGCTGGTTCGGCTGCGCTGGCTGACCCACTGCGGCCGCGGATACCGGTTGGGTGCGCGCACGTCAGGGCGTAGTTCCGGGGAAGGCATCGATGTTCGGCTGCGCTCAGCCGCCGCCCCGGTTCTGCATGATCTGCAGGTTCGTACCGGAGCGGTCGTGCACCTCGGCTTGCTGGACCGCGGCTGCATCGTGCACCTGGACAAGCTCGGCGGTCCCTCGGCGCGCCAGGTCCCCACGTCGGTCGGCAGCCGTATCCCGGCGCATCGGGTCGCGCTGGGCGTCGCGGCGCTCGCCGGACTCTCCCCGGAGGACGTGATCGCCGAACTGAGCTACGTCGGCAACTGGCAACCCGACCCGGCGTGGTGGGGTGAACTGCACAACGTGCGGCGGCGGGTCACCACCCGTCGCGGTGACTACGTCGAGAGCATGGTGTCGGTCGCGGCCACCGTCGGCTGCCGCGCCGCGATCGGCATCGTCACCCCGGACCGGGTACTGGCTCAGCGATGTCAACCGCTGGTCGGCGCCGCGGCGGCAACCATCGCGCGGGCGCTCAGCGGTTCGTCCAACTGAGCGGTGCTCAGTCGGCCAGGCCCATCAGCCTGCTGATCACGCGGTGGGCGCCGGCCACCACCGTGGCCCGGTCGGGGTGGTTGCGACGCGAGACGTCTTCGGCATTGCCACCCGCCACGTAGACCGGCCCGTTGCCGAGTTGTTCCAACCCCTCCCTAGCGACGTCGGCAGGTTCGGCCACGCGCATCCCGGGTACATCGAAGTTCAGTCCCACCCGCTGCATGGCGGGTGTGCGGGTGACACCGAGCACCAGTTCGAGGACGTCGACGTCGTGGTTCCGCAACTCCAGCCACAGCCCCTCGGCGAAGATCCGCCCGTAGGCCTTCACGCCCCCGTAGACGGTGTGGTGCACCGACCCCATGTAGCCGGCCATCGATCCGACGAGCAGGATGCCACCGCGGCGGCGCTGCCGCATCGCCCGGCCGTAGTGCTGGGTCAGGGCCATCGTGGTGGTGATGTTCAGGTCGATCACCCGCTGGAATTCATCGAGATCCGCGTCGAGGAACTCCGCACTACAGGTGTTGGCCCCCGCGTTGTAGATCAGCAGGCCGACCTCGAGGTCGGACGTCAGTTCCGTCAGGCTGTCGACCGCTGCCGTGCTGGTGAGATCCGTTGCCAGAGTGCGCACTTCGACGCCGAGGGCACGACAGTCGGCCGCCGTCTGCTGCAACGGCTCGGGCTTGCGGGCCACCAGCACCAGGTTGATGCCCGAACTGGCAAGCAGCCGTGCGAATTCGGCGCCTACCCCCTCGGAGCCGCCGGCAATGACGGCCCACGGACCGTACTTCGCATAGGACACGAATCGATCCTGTCGTGTCATCGGTTAGCCCATCGAGACGGTCTCGCTGATCGGTACCGGTGCACCCCGCTCTGGGGCATACCCGATACTTGTGGGCGTGCCACGGATCGGAGAGCCCAGGGCGCCGGCCCTGCCTGCGACCGATGACCAGGAGAATCGCCGCGGCGCGATCCTGCGCGCGGCAGCTCGATTGGGTGCGGCCAAGGAACTCGAACGCATCCAGGCCCAGGAGATCGCCGCCGATGCCGGGGTGGCACTGCGGACGCTGTACCGGTACTACCCGTCCAAACATCACGTCTTCGCGGCGGTGCTGACCGACCAGGTGGCGCGATTCCGGCCTCCGCAGCCCACCGGGAACCGGATCGACGACATCGTCGCGATCATGGTCGAGGCGTGCCGTAATGTCTTGCGCTACAAGCATCTTGCCCACGCGATGATCACCTCCACCCAGGTGGTGCGGGCGCAGACCCACGAGCCCGAAGATCCCACCCTGGCGCTGCGCATCCTCGCGGTAGCCGGAATCGACGAGCCCAGCGAGGACCAGCTGCGGCGTCTGCGTCTGGTCCAGCAGGCCACCACCGGGATCCTGACCTGGGCGGTGGGCGGAGCACTGGCCCCGGAGGACGCCCTGGCCGACGTCGACCTCGCCTGCCGGCTACTGGTCGACGGCGCGTTCTGACACCGCGACCCTCGCCGCGCGGGTAGCCAGCACCGATCCGGTCAGAATCAGGGCCAGCCCGGCGACGTTCCACCACGTCAGCGGCTCCCGCAGCACGAGCACCCCGGCCAGCAGGGCCACCGCCGGATTGACGTAGGTGACGATCAGTGAGCGGGCGGCGCCGACTTCCCGGATCAGGGCGAAGAACACCACGAACGCCAGCGCCGTGCAGATGCCGGCCAGCCCGGCGATCGCCCAGTAGGTCTGGGCGCGCAAGGCGTGGGTGGGCCACGTCAGGATCGCGGGAACGAGGTACACCAGTGCGGCCAGTCCCAGACAGGCCGAGGTCAGGGCCGGCCCCGGTACGTCGGCCAGATGTCGCGCGGCGATCAGCGGCGCAATGGCATAGCACGTTGCGGTGAGCAGCACCTCGATGACCGGCCGCGCCCCGCCGCCGGTCAGGCTGGGGCCGGCCAGCACCGCGACGCCGGCGAGTCCGACGCCCAGCCCGATCACCCGTACCGGCCCGAGGCGTTCTCCGCCGGTCAGCCGATCCAGCACCGCGGCGACGATCGGCGCCGCGGCGATGAGCAGCCCGGTCAACGAACTGGTCAGGTGCCGCTCGGCATCCGAGAGCATCAGCCACGCGGCGATCATCTCGAAGAAGGCGAAGGCCGCCACCGCTTTCCAGTGCCTGCGCAACAGGGCGCGGGAAGCTGGAGCCAGCGCCAGCGGCGCCAACAGCGCCGCCCCGACAGCGGATCGCACGAAGACCAGCACCGGAACGGACACCTCGCCGACCGCCACCTTGATCATCAGGTAGGGCACACCCCAGATGACGCTCATCGCTGCGAACAGGACCCAGCCGCGTGCGCTCACCACGACCACATTACGAACGTGGTAAGCCTGTGGTCGTGGCCGACAGCCTGTTCGACGTACCCGGGGACGATGACCGGCCGGACTTCGGCGTGTCCGCCTCGGCTCCGCTGGCGGTGCGGATGCGGCCATCGTCGCTGGATGAGGTCGTCGGCCAGGACAACCTGCTGCGCCCAGGATCGCCGCTGCGCCGACTGGTCGAAGGTTCCGGCGCCGCGTCGGTGATCCTCTACGGGCCGCCCGGGACCGGCAAGACCACGTTGGCCTCGCTGGTCAGCCAGGCCACCGGCCGTCGGTTCGAGGCGCTCTCCGCCCTGACCGCGGGGGTCAAGGAAGTTCGCGCCGTCATCGACAACGCCCGTCGCGCCGCGGCCTACGGCGAGCAGACGGTGCTGTTCATCGACGAGGTGCACCGGTTCTCCAAGACTCAGCAGGATGCCCTGCTGGCCGCGGTCGAGAACCGGATCGTGCTGCTGGTGGCGGCGACCACCGAGAACCCGTCGTTCTCGGTGGTCGCGCCGCTGCTGTCGCGCTCGCTGATCCTGCAGCTGCAGCCGTTGACCGCCGAGGCGATTCGCACCGTGATCACCCGCGCGATCGAGGATCCGCGCGGGCTGGGCGGCCGGATCGCCGTCGACGAGGAGGCCGTCGACCTGGTGGTGGCGCTGTCGGCCGGCGACGCCCGCCGAGCGCTGACCGCGCTGGAGGTCGCCGCCGAGGCCGGTGAGCGCGTCACCGTCGAGGTCGTCGAGCAGTCCCTGGACAAGGCTGCCGTGCGCTACGACCGCGACGGCGATCAGCACTACGACGTCATCAGCGCCTTCATCAAATCCATCCGCGGCTCCGACGTCGACGCGGCGCTGCACTACCTGGCCCGGATGCTGGTGGCGGGGGAGGACCCACGCTTCGTGGCCCGCCGGCTGATGATCCTGGCCAGCGAGGACATCGGCATGGCTGATCCGTCGTCGCTGCAGACCGCGGTGGCGGCCGCCCAGACCGTGCAGCTCATCGGCATGCCCGAGGCGCAGCTCACCCTCGCCCACGCCACGGTGCACCTGGCCACCGCGCCGAAGTCCAACGCGGTGACGACCGCGCTGGGTGCGGCCATGGCCGACATCCGGGCCGGCAAGGCCGGGCTGGTGCCACCGCACCTGCGGGACGGGCACTACGCGGGCGCGGCGAAGCTGGGCAACGCCCAAGGCTACCGGTACCCGCATGACGACCCGGATGGCATTGTGCCGCAACAGTATCCGCCTGACGACCTGGTGGGTGTCGATTACTACAAACCCACTGCACACGGTGCCGAGCGCGACATCGCCGGGCGGCTGGAGAAATTGCGCGCGATTCTGCGTCGCCGACGCGGATAGCCCCACCTCGCGTCGAGCAGACGGAAAATCGCACGATTGTGGCCTCAGGAGTGCGAGTTTGCGTCTGCTCGCGGGTGTGCTCGGCGTTCAGCGCGCGCTCGGATACCGCGCAGCATGCCGCGTTCCATCACGAAATGCGCGATGTCGTAGCCGGTGATACCCGCCGACCCGCCGGTGCCGCGGGCGATCAGCCGGGTGCGCCCGGCCTGCGGGTGCAGATAGAACGCCCATGACCCGAAAGCCTTCTCGCCGCGCAGGACCCGCTGTGCGTCGGCCGGCGACATCAGCACGAGATGTGAGTTCGGTTCGATGGCGGCGACCACCTGGCTGGCCTTGGACCCGTAGCGGCGGGCCAGCCACACCGTGTCACCGACGCGGAGATCCTGCCACTCCGGATGGACGACGTCGGTATTGCGGATCCGGGAGCCGGTCAGGCGTTCCAACCGGTCATAGCTGTAGAACCCGCCCCTGTCCTCGCCGATCTGGACCAGCCACGGCCACACCGCCTGCACCGGAGCCTTGATGGTGATCGCCCGGGTGGTGCGTGGGGCACCCTGTTCGACCAGTTCGTCTCCGGGCAGCACGGCATCGGTCTCCTGCGCCGTCGCACCCCAGCTGTACATCCACGGCCGCACCAGCCAGCGGTAGGACCCCGCGCCGCCGGCCAGTGCCATCGCCGCGGCCAGCAGCGGTCTCTGCCTGCCCATGCTCGTCAAGCTAGTCCCGGCGGTGCGCCCGCAGGAGAGCCGAAAGTCCCTGCTGGCTGCCCACAGTGCTCCCGACCCGTAGGTTGGACGATATGGAAACCGAGGTGCTCGACATCGATACCTCGCGCCGCCGGTCGGTGGACCTCACCGATGAGGTGAGAGCCTTCTGCCGCAGCCGTGGCGATGGACTGTGCAACGTCTTCGTGCCGCACGCCACCGCCGGTGTCGCGATCATCGAGACCGGTGCGGGCTCCGACCACGACCTCGTCGACACCCTGGAACGGTTGTTGCCGCGCGATGACCGCTACCAGCATGCGCACGGATCGCCGGGCCACGGCGCCGACCACGTGCTGCCCGGGATCGTGGCGCCGTCGATCACCATCCCGGTCCTCGACGGGAGCCCGCTGCTGGGCACCTGGCAAAGCGTCGTGCTGGTGGACCTCAACCGGGACAACCCGCGCCGGGCGGTACGGCTGAGCTTCCTCGGCGGCTGAGCCACCCCGGACCGGTAATGTAGTGCGGTCGAAGCGACAGTCGAGCCGCACCCCATAACGCAAGGACAGCTACCCAGTGCAGACACATGAGATCAGGAAGCGGTTCCTGGATCACTTCGTGAACGCGGGACACACCGAGGTGCCCAGCGCCTCGGTGATCCTCGACGATCCGAACCTGTTGTTCGTCAACGCCGGCATGGTGCAGTTCGTGCCCTACTTCCTGGGCCAGCGCACCCCGCCGTACTCGACGGCCACCAGCGTCCAGAAGTGCATCCGCACCCCAGACATCGAAGAAGTCGGCATCACCACCCGCCACAACACCTTCTTCCAGATGGCGGGCAACTTCTCCTTCGGTGACTACTTCAAGGCCAGGGCCATCGAGCTGGCCTGGACCCTGCTGACCAATCCGGTCGACGAGGGCGGCTACGGGTTCGACCCGGAGCGGCTGTGGGCCACCGTGTTCTACGACGACGACGAGGCAGAGCAGCTCTGGCAGGACATCGCCGGGTTGCCGCCGGAGCGCATCCAGCGCCGCGGCATGGCCGACAACTACTGGTCGATGGGCATCCCCGGCCCGTGCGGGCCGTGCTCGGAGATCTACTTCGACCGCGGACCGGAGTACGGCATCGAGGGCGGCCCGGAGGCCAACGAGGACCGCTACATCGAGATCTGGAATCTCGTCTTCATGCAGAACGAGCGCGGCGAGGGCACCTCCAAGGAAGACTTCGAGATCCTGGGCCCGCTGCCGCGCAAGAACATCGACACCGGGATGGGCGTGGAGCGCATCGCCTGCCTGCTGCAGGGCGTCGACAACGTCTACGAGACCGACCTGCTCCGGCCGGTCATCGACAAGGTGGCTCAGTACGCGCCCCGCGGCTACGGCGCCGGCAACCATGACGACGACGTCCGGTACCGGGTGATCGCCGACCACACCCGCACCGCGGCGATCATCATCGCCGACGGCGTCACCCCCGGCAACGAGGGCCGCGGCTACGTCCTGCGCCGGCTGCTGCGCCGCATCATCCGCGCCGCCAAGCTGCTCGGTGTCGAGCAGCCCATCATGGCGGAGCTGATGGCTACCGTGCGTGACGCGATGGGGCCGTCGTACCCCGAGCTGGTCACCGACTTCGACCGCATCAACCGCATCGCGGTAGCCGAGGAAACGGCGTTCAACCGGACGCTGGCCTCGGGTTCCAAGCTGTTCGAGGAGGCCGCCGAGTCCACCAGGAAGTCCGGCAAGACGGTGCTGGGCGGCTCGGACGCCTTCACCCTGCATGACACCTACGGTTTCCCGATCGAACTGACCCTGGAGATGGCCGCGGAGGCGGGTCTGAGCGTCGACGAACTCGGCTTCCGCGAGCTCATGGCCGAGCAGCGCCGCCGCGCCAAGGCCGATGCCGCGGCCCGCAAGCACGCCCATGCCGATCTCTCGGCGTTCCGGGAGCTGGTCGACGCCGGCCCGACAGAATTCACCGGCTTCGACGAATTGACCTCGCAGGCAAGGATTCTCGGCATCTTCGTCGACGGCAAGAGGGTTCCGGTCGTCAGCCATGAGTCGCGCGTGCATTCCGAAGCCCCGGAACGTATCGAGATCGTGCTGGACCGCACCCCGCTGTATGCCGAGTCCGGTGGCCAGATCGCCGATGCCGGAACGATTTCGGGCACCGGAGCCGGCGAGTCCGCCAAGGCTGCCGTCACCGATGTGCAGAAGATCGCCAAGACGCTGTGGGTGCACCGGGTCAGCGTCGAGTCCGGCGAATTCGTCGAGGGTGACACCGTGGTCGCCGCCGTCGACCCGAAATGGCGCCGCGGTGCCACCCAGGGCCACTCCGGTACCCACATGGTGCATGCGGCTCTGCGACAGGTGTTGGGCCCCAACGCCGTTCAGGCCGGTTCGCTGAATCGTCCCGGCTACCTCCGCTTCGACTTCAACTCCCAGGGTGCGCTCACCGAAGAGCAGCGCAACGAGGTCGAGGAAGTGGCCAACGAGGCCGTGCAGGCCGACTTCCCGGTCAACACCTTCACCACTGCCCTCGAGAAGGCCAAGGCCATGGGGGCGATGGCGATGTTCGGCGAGCAGTATCCCGACGAGGTGCGGGTGGTCGAGATCGGCGGCCCGTTCTCGCTGGAGCTGTGCGGCGGCACCCATGTGCACAACTCGGCGCAGATCGGCCCGATCACGATTCTCGGCGAGTCCTCGGTGGGATCCGGGGTCCGGCGTGTCGAGGCGTACGTGGGCCTGGATTCGTTCCGGCACCTGGCCAAGGAGCGGGCCCTGATGGCGGGGCTGGCGTCGTCGCTGAAGGTGCCCTCCGACGAGGTGCCCGCCCGGGTGGCCAATCTCGTGGAACGGCTCAAGGCCGCCGAGAAGGAACTCGACCGTGCTCGGCTGGCAACGGCCCGTGCGGCGGCGGCGAATGCCGCCGTAGGCGCAGAACAGGTGGGTAAGGTCCGTCTGGTGGCACAGCGCATGTCGGCGGGGATGACCGCCGGCGACCTGCGTTCGCTGGTCGGTGACATCAAGGGCAAGGTCGGGTCCGATCCGGCCGTCGTGGCGCTGATCGCCGAAGGTGACGAGGGCACCGTGCCGTTCGTCGTAGCGGTCAACCCGGCCGCCCAGGATGCCGGGCTGCGCGCCAACGACCTGATCACGGCGATCGCGACAGCCGTGGATGGGCGTGGTGGCGGTAAGCCCGACCTGGCCCAGGGATCGGGGAAGAACGCGTCCGGGATCGACGCGGCGCTCGCTGCGGTACGCGCCGAGATCGCCCGGGGCTAGTGTCCGTGCTGCCCGCGCACGACCGTGTGCCCGACCGGCCCGGCGACGATGACCCGGGCCGCGGCCGGCGGCTCGGCGTCGACGTCGGCACCGTGCGCATCGGGGTGGCCAGCTGCGACCCGGACGGGATTCTCGCCACACCGGTCGAGACGGTCCGGCGGGAACGCTCCGGCAAACATCTGCGCCGACTCGCAGCCCTGGTCGACGAGTTCGGCATCGTCGAGGTGATCGTCGGACTGCCCCGAACCCTGGCCGACCGGGCGGGCACCTCGGCGCAGGACGCCGTCGAGGTCGCCGACGCCCTGGCCGAACGCATCGCACCGGTGCCGGTGCGACTGGCTGACGAACGGCTGACCACCGTGGCCGCCCAGCGATCGCTGCGGGAGGCCGGCGTGCGCGCCAAGGCGCAACGCGGGGTCATCGACCAGGCCGCCGCTGTGGGAATCCTGCAGGGCTGGCTCGACCAACGCCGCAGTGCGGCATCCCACCGGCCGGAGAGCGACGATGCCTGACTCCTACGACAAGGGCCGCTACGACTATGACCGGCCGGAGCCGGAGGCGGTGGGTGCGCCGCGTCGCCGGATGAGCCGACTCGAGCGGGTGCGCGCGCGGCGAAACCAGAACCGCCGCAGGGCGGTCGGGCTTGCCGCGCTGGCAGTCCTCGTCGCCGTGGTGGTGGCGCTGGTCTTCCTCGGTGTGAAGATCTTCGGCGGCGGTTCCACCGAATACTCAGGTGAAGGCAAGGACGATGTCGTCGTCCAGGTGCACGACGGGGACTCCACCACTCAGGTGGCCCAGAGCCTGCGCGACAGCAACGTGGTGGCCAACGTCAAGTCGTTCGTCGACGCGTCGAAGGACAACACGGCGATCGCGGCGATCCAGCCCGGCTTCTACAAGATGCGCACCGAGATGTCCGCCTCGGCGGCCGTGGCGCGCCTCGCCGACCCGGCCACCCGGGTGGGCAAGCTGGTGATCCCGGAGGGCAGGCAGCTCGACGACGTCAAGGCCGTCGGCTCCGACAAGACGACCGACGGCATCTTCACGCTGATCGCCAACGCCAGCTGTGTGGACCTCAACGGCAAGCACACCTGTGTCTCCGCCGACAGCCTGCGCAAGGCCGCCGAGCAGAGCCAGCCGGCGGCGCTCAACATCCCCGACTGGGCGCTGCAACCGGTGACGGCGCTGGGCACCAACCACCGTCGGCTCGAGGGTCTGATCGCGCCGGGGGCCTGGAACGTCGACCCGTCCGGCTCGCCGGAGTCGATCCTGGCCACGCTGATCGCGCAGAGCGCCACCCACTACGTCAAGGGTGGGCTGCTCGACACCGCCAAGGCGATGAACCTCTCGCCCTACCAGATCCTGGTGGTCGGTTCGCTGGTCCAGAGGGAGGCCAAACCGCAGGACTTCGCCAAGGTGGCCCGCGTCATCTACAACCGGCTGGCCGCACCGCAGCGACTGGAGTTCGATTCGACGGTGAACTACCCCCTGGACCGCCAGGAGGTCGCCACCACCGACGCCGACCGGGCCCAGGTAACGCCGTGGAACACCTATGCCTCCGACGGCCTGCCCGCGACCCCGATCTGTTCACCGGGTGACGAGGCCCTGGCCGCCGCCGAGCGGCCCGAGCCGGGGGACTGGCTGTACTTCGTGACGGTGGACCTGGAGGGCACCACCCTGTTCACCAAGGACTATCAGCAGCACCTGGCAAACATCGAGCTGGCCCGGCGCAACGGCGTGCTCGATTCCGCACGGTGAGTACTGCACGTAAAGCCGCGGTTCTGGGTTCGCCTGTGGCGCATTCGAAGTCACCGCTGCTGCATCTGGCGGCCTATCGGGCGCTTGGGCTGACCGAGTGGACCTACGACCGCATCGACTGCACCGCCGACCAATTGCCTGCTCTGGTCCGCGGGTTCGGCCCGGAGTGGGTGGGCGTGTCGGTGACGATGCCCGGCAAGTTCGCGGCGTTGGAATTCGCCGACGAACACACCCGCCGCGCCGAACTGGTGGGTTCGGCCAACACCCTGGTGCGCACCGAGCACGGTTGGCGCGCGGACAACACCGACATCGATGGTGTGGCGGGCGCACTGGCACATCACCACGACCTGCACCGGGCGATCGTGCTGGGCTCCGGCGGCACCGCACCTGCGGCGGTAGCGGGCCTGGCCCAACTCGGCGTCACCGCGATCACCGTCGTCGCCCGCAACCGTGACAAGGCGGCCCGGCTGGTCGAGCTCGGCGGCAGGCTCGGTGTCACCACCGAGTTCTGTGCGCTGGACGGCGCCGACCTGCCCGCCGTGGTTGCTGCGGCCGACGTCCTGGTGAGCACCATCCCCGCCGATGCGGCGGCCGGTCACGCCCAGACCTTCGCCGGGGTACCGGTGGTGCTCGACGCGATCTACGACCCGTGGCCCACCCCGCTGGCCGCCGCCGTCGAGCGAGCCGGTGGCGAGGTGATCAGCGGGCTGCAGATGCTGTTGAACCAGGCGTTCAGCCAGGTCGAACAATTCACAGGCCGACCCGCTCCGCGCACCGAGATGGCGGCCGCCCTAGGTTAGCCTGCCGCCCATGCGGTGGGTCGGCTGTGCAGTCATCCTGGGGTGGGCCATCGCGCTCAGCGGCTACGACATCCGGCAGCGGCGGCTACCCAATGTGCTGACACTGCCTGGTGCCGCGGTGGTGCTGATCGGCGCGACGGCAGCCGGTCGCGGCCTGCCGGCCGCCTACGGCGCGGTCGGGCTGGCGCTGCTGTACCTGATCGTGCACCTGGTCAGTCCGGGTGGCATGGGTGCCGGTGACGTCAAGCTGGCGCTCGGTCTGGGGGCGCTCACCGGGGCGTTCGGACCGGCGGTCTGGTTGCTCGCCGCCGTGGCGGCACCCCTGCTCACGGCGCTGTGCGGCATCGCAGGCCGGATCCGCACCGTGCCGCACGGCCCGTCGATGTGCATCGCCAGCCTGACCGCGGTGGCGCTGGTGGTCTTCTAACGTGCCGAGCAGATTGGGTCCCGCGTGGCCGACGTGGGAAGATGGGACGCGTGTTGCGATGGACGACTGCTGGTGAATCCCACGGCCGCGCGCTGGTAGCGATGGTCGAAGGCATGGTTGCCGGTGTCCGGGTCACCTCCGAGGACATCGCCGGACAGCTGGCGCGCCGCCGCCTGGGCTACGGCCGCGGCGCGCGGATGAAATTCGAACAGGACCAGGTCACGATCCTGGGCGGGGTCCGGCACGGCATCACCCTCGGCGGTCCGATCGCCGTCGAGATCGGCAACACCGAGTGGCCCAAGTGGGAGACCGTGATGGCCTCCGACCCGGTGGACGAGAGCGAACTCGACGTCGCCCGCAACGCGCCACTGACCCGGCCGCGGCCGGGCCATGCCGACTTCGCCGGCATGCTCAAGTACGGCTTCGACGACGCCCGCCCGGTCCTGGAGCGGGCCAGTGCCCGCGAGACGGCGGCCCGGGTGGCGGCCGGCACGGTGGCCCGCGAATTCCTTCGCCAGGTCGCCGGCGTCGAGGTGGTCTCCCACGTCATCTCCATCGGTGCCTCGCAGCCCTATGACGGCCCGCCGCCGGACGCCGCCGACCTGGCCGCTGTCGACGAAAGCCCGGTGCGGGCCTTCGACAAGGCCGCCGAAGCGGCCATGATCGCCGAGATCGAAGGCGCCAAGAAGGACGGCGACACCCTGGGTGGCGTGGTCGAGGTGGTGGCCCACGGTCTTCCGGTCGGCCTCGGGTCCTTCACCAGCGGAGACAACCGGCTCGACAGCCAGCTCGCCGCGGCGGTGATGGGAATCCAGGCCATCAAGGGCGTCGAGATCGGCGACGGCTTCCAGACCGCCCGCCGCCGTGGCAGCCAGGCCCATGACGAGATGTATCCCGGCCCGGACGGCGTGGTGCGTTCCACCAACCGGGCCGGCGGACTGGAAGGCGGGATGACCAACGGCCTGCCGGTGCGGGTGCGGGCGGCGATGAAGCCGATCTCCACCGTCCCGCGGGCACTGGCCACCGTCGACATGGCCACCGGTGAGGAAGCCGTCGCCATCCACCAGCGTTCCGATGTCTGCGCGGTGCCCGCTGCGGCGGTCGTCGTCGAGACCATGGTGGCGCTGGTGCTGGCACGCGCGGTGCTGGAGAAGTTCGGCGGCGACTCCGTAGCGGAGACCCGCCGCAACATCGACAGCTATCTGGCCACGGTGGCCGAGCGCACGCCGTCCGGAACTGCCGTCCGGGCCTCGGGGTAGTCGACGTGGCGCCCAAGGCCGTGCTGATCGGTTTGCCCGGCTCGGGGAAATCGACCATCGGACGCCGCCTGGCCAAGGCGATGGGCCTGAGCCTGCTCGACACCGACGCCGCCATCGAGGAGAAGACCGGCCGCACCATTGCCGACATCTTCGCCAACGATGGCGAGCCGGAGTTCCGCCGGATCGAGGAGGAGGTCATCCGGGACGCGCTGGCCAACCATGACGGCATCCTGTCGCTGGGCGGTGGCGCGGTGACCACTGCCGGTGTGCGCGAGGCGCTGGCCGGCCACACTGTGGTGTTCCTGGAAATCAGTGCGGCCGAAGGTGTTCGGCGGACCAGCGGGAGTACGGTGCGGCCGCTGCTGGCCGGCCCCGACCACGCCGAGAAGTACCGCAAGCTGATGAACGACCGGGTCCCGCTGTACCGGCGGGTCGCCACGATCCGGATCAACACCAACCGGCGCAATCCCGGTGCCGTCGTGCGCCACATCGTCGCGCGCCTGGAGAACCCGCATCCGCCGCGCCGGCGGCGCCCGCCGTGGCGCCGGTCGTCCTCCGGGGCGCGACCCGAAAAGCGTTCCGGTTCAACACCGTCCACACCCATCACCACCCCGACCGAATCCACTCCGGTCACGCCCGCCACTCCGGCGGCGATGGCCGCTCGCCGCGCTGGAGTCCGCAAATGACCAAGACCACCCCGGCCGCCCCGGTGACCATCGAGGTGGCCGTCGACCCGCCCTACCCGGTGATCGTGGGCACCGGACTGCTCGGCGAGGTGGGTGAACTGCTCGGCACCCGGCACAAGGTGGCCATCCTGCACCAGCCGGTGCTCACGCAGACCGCCGAAGCCGTGCGTGCCCACCTGGCCGACCTGGGTGTGGATGCGCACCGGATCGAGATCCCCGATGCCGAGGCGGGCAAGGACCTTCCGGTTGTCGGCTTCATCTGGGAAGTTTTGGGCCGCATCGGAATCGGGCGAAAGGATGCCATCGTCAGCCTTGGCGGCGGTGCTGCCACCGACGTCGCCGGATTCGCTGCCGCGACCTGGCTGCGTGGCGTCGACGTCGTGCACATCCCGACCACACTGCTGGCCATGGTCGATGCCGCCGTCGGCGGAAAGACCGGGATCAACACCGATGCGGGCAAGAACCTGGTGGGCGCCTTCCACCAGCCGGCCGCTGTCCTGGTCGACCTGGCCATGCTCGAAACGCTGCCGCGCAACGAACTCGTGGCCGGTATGGCCGAGATCGTCAAGGCCGGTTTCATCGCCGACCCGGTGATCCTCGATCTCATCGAAGCCGATCCGGCCGCCGCGGTGGATCCCGCCGGAACCGTTCTGCCCGAACTGATCCGGCGCGCGATCGCGGTGAAGGCCGAAGTGGTCGCGGCCGACGAGAAGGAGTCGGCACTGCGGGAGATCCTCAATTACGGACACACCCTGGCTCACGCCATCGAGCGCCGCGAGCAGTACCGGTGGCGCCACGGTGCCGCAGTGTCGGTGGGGCTGGTGTTCGCCGCCGAACTCGGCAGGCTGGCCGGGCGGCTCGACGACGCGACCGCCGACCGCCACCGGACGGTACTGACCGCCCTGGGGCTGCCAGTTAGCTACGACGCCGACGCCCTGCCACAGCTCATCGAAACGATGGCGGGGGACAAGAAGACCCGCTCTGGTGTGCTGCGCTTCGTCGTCCTCGACGGGTTGGCCAAACCCGGCCGCCTGGAAGGTCCGGACCCGTCGCTGCTGGCGGCGGCCTACGCGGAGGTAGCGCAGAGCGCATGACCACGGTTCTCGTTCTCAACGGTCCCAATCTGGACCGCCTCGGCCGCCGCGAGCCCGAGGTCTACGGCAGCACCACCTATGCCGAACTGGTTGCTGCGATCGAGGCGCAGGCCGCCGATCTGGGTCTGGAAGCCGTTGTGCGGCAGAGTAATAGCGAAGGGCAGCTGATCGACTGGCTGCATGCGGCAGCCGATGCGGGTGACCCGGTCATCTTCAACGCCGGCGCGTTCACCCACACCTCGATCGCCCTGCGAGACGCCTGCGCCGAGCTCACGGGGCCGCTGATCGAGGTGCACATCTCCAATGTGCATGCCCGCGAGGAGTTCCGGCACCACTCGTATCTCAGCCCGGTGGCGACCGGCGTGATCGTCGGCCTGGGGGTACAGGGCTACCTGCTGGCCCTGCGTTACGTGGCCGAGTCGCTCCCGTCGCCGGAACCGACGGACTGAGGCGTCACTGGTCGGTACTGGCCACCGAGTTGCAGATCGCCGTCGACACCAGCGACGGCACGACGTAGGTCAGCACCAGCACGAACACCACCACGGCCACGTTCGGCGTGGTGAGCCAGTCCTTGGGGAGCCGGTTGATACTCATCGTCAGCCACGCCCCGATGATCGCCAGCAGGGTCATGCTGACGGTGGCAAACCTGATGGAGCGCAACGTCAATCGCGTCGGTGACGCCACATCCACCATGGAGCGGCGCAGTGCCCGGGTCCGGACGTAGACCAGCCCGAAGTTCAGGACGATGATGGCGGCGGCCGAGACGGTGATGATCCCGACCACCCAGATCGGCGGTCGCTCGCCGTACATGAAGTGCAGGTAGTCGATGGAGGTTTCGCTCAATACGAGCGTCATCGCCATCGCCGAGGCGAAGGTCAGCCAACCACCGAGATCGGCCAGAAAGCAGTAATCGCCGATGTCCTGGCCGTCCTCGTCCGGCTGATTCGCCGAGCGGCTCACCGCATGGCTGGCCAGCATCCAGCCCAGGCCGCCGAACAACGCCGTGGTACCAGCCGCGAGCATGCCGGTCGAGACCGCGCCCTGGGTCCAGACGATGGCGCAGATGCCGCGGCGGTCACCGTCGTCGGGCACCACCGAACCGGAGATGATGCTGAACAGGTAGCTGTCCGCCATGAGGGTCAGTACCGCGGCGGAGAACAGCGCGATGGTGTGCACCGATTCGCGATTGCTGCGGTCGAACAGCAGCGCGATCGCGGTGATGAGGAAACCGCCGAGCACCCCGGCCAACTGCGAGATGGAGCCCGCGGAGGTGAGCATGCTCCACTGATCGGAGCTGCACGACTGATCGGGGTTCACGACGCCCGCAGGGTGATCCGGTCAGGAAGGGGTCAGGCTTTGCCGTGATCCTCGGGGTAGTCGACCGAGTCGCCGGCAGGTGACCCGACCGCGACCGGGGCGGTGCGGTCGTCGTCGCGCACCGCGTCGAAGACGTCGGTGTCGGCGCCGTCGGTGACCCGCTTGCGGGTCTGGGGCGGCCGGGTGCGGTCGACCCGCCACCGGCCGATGGCGACCGCAGCGATCGCCGGGATGAACACCACGAGCGCGGTGAAGGCGGCGAAGGTGGTCACCTCACCGACCAGACCCTCGACGTAGATCGCCTTGTAGAACAGCGAGATGACCCAGGCGAGGAAGCCGCTGACCACTCCGGCGAACAAGCCGGCCAGCAGCCAGGTCATGGCCAGATCGCGGCGGCGGTCCGGATCGGGGTTGGCGTTCGCGTCGGCGCGGCCGTCGAGCAGGCCCCAGATCAACGCGGCGATGGCGAACAGCACGACGAGCACGATGCTGATCACTCCGGCCCTGGTGGGGAACTGGTTGATCAGCGTCCCCTGCACCAGGCGGAGCACCACCATCCCGGCGGCAAACACCAGTCCGCGCAACAACCAACTTCTCATGGGGCATCAGCGTAGCGAGTACCGTCGGCGACCGTGACACATTCCCAACGCCGAGAACGGTTGGCTGCCCGGCTGGCCGCCGATGGACTGGATGCGATGCTGGTCAGTGACCTGGTCAACGTCCGATATCTGTCGGGATTCACCGGGTCCAACGCGGCGTTGCTGGTGTTCTCCGGCGACACGCCGGCGGTGCTGGCCACCGACTCGCGCTACCGCACCCAGGCGGCCCGCCAGGCGCCGGATCTCGAGACCGCGATCGAGCGGGCCTGCGGACGGCATCTGCTCGGGCGTGCGGTGACCGACGGGGCCCGCCGGATCGGTTTCGAGAGCCACGTCGTGACCGTCGACGGATTCGACGTGCTGGCCGGCGAGCTCGGTGAACACTGCGCCGGCGCCGAACTGGTGCGCGCATCCGGCCGCGTCGAGGCACTGCGCGAGGTGAAGGACGCCGGTGAGCTCGCGCTGCTGCGGCTGGCCTGCGAGGCGGCCGACGCGGCGCTGGCCGACCTGGTGCAGCGCGGCGGACTGCGGCCCGGGCGCACCGAGAAGGAGGTGGGCCGCGAGCTGGAGGCGCTGATGCTCGAACACGGCGCCGACGGACCGTCCTTCGAGACCATCGTGGCCGCCGGGGCGAACTCGGCGATCCCGCACCACCGGCCCACCGACGCGGTGCTGGCGACCGGTGACTTCGTCAAGATCGACTTCGGTGCCCTGGTCGGCGGCTACCACTCCGACATGACCCGCACCTTCGTGCTCGGCACCATCGCCGACTGGCAGCGGGATATCTACGCACTGGTGTCCGATGCGCAGCGGGCCGGTCGGGAGGCCCTCGAGGTGGGGGCCACCCTGTCCGATGTGGACCGCGCGGCGCGCCAGATCATCGCCGCCGCCGGCTATGGCGAGCACTTCGGTCACGGGCTTGGGCACGGCGTCGGACTGCAGATCCACGAAGCGCCGGGAATCAACTCCGCGGCCGCCGGTACACTGCTTGCTGGCTCCGTGGTGACCGTGGAACCAGGCGTCTATCTGCCCGACCGTGGTGGTGTCCGCATCGAGGACACCCTGGTGGTCCTCGGGGACCGGGCACCGGAGCCGCTTGGGCGGCGAGCCGAGACGACCGAGCTGATCACCCGGTTCCCCAAGGAACTGACCGTCTTGACCTAGGAGAACGACCAACCGTGGCAACAACTGCCGACTTCAAGAACGGCCTCGTGCTGAACATCGAGGGCCAGCTGTGGCAGATCATCGAGTTCCAGCACGTCAAACCCGGCAAGGGCCCAGCCTTCGTGCGGACCAAGCTCAAGAACATCCTGTCCGGCAAGGTTGTCGACAAGACCTACAACGCCGGGGTCAAGGTGGAGACCGCGACGGTCGACCGCCGCGATGCCACCTACCTCTACCGCGATGGTGCCGACTTCGTCTTCATGGACTCCGAGGACTACGAGCAGCATCCGCTGCCGGAGGCGCTGGTGGGTCGTGCCGCGGGCTTCCTGCTCGAGGGGATGCCGGTGCAGATCGCCTTCAACGAGGGCGCCCCGCTGTACCTGGAGTTGCCGGTCACCGTCGAGCTCGTGGTCAGCCACACCGAGCCCGGCCTGCAGGGTGACCGGTCGAGCGCGGGCACCAAGCCCGCCACGCTGGAGACCGGCGCCGAGATTCAGGTCCCGCTGTTCATCAACACCGGCGACAAGCTCAAGGTCGACTCCCGCGACGGAAGCTATCTGGGCCGCGTGAACGCCTAGCATGGCGGACCGCAAGGCCGACAAGGGTCGGCACCAGGCGCGCAAGCGTGCCGTGGATCTGCTGTTCGAAGCCGAGGCGCGGGGACTGACCGCCGCCGAGGTGGCCGACGCGCGGATCGCGCTGGCCGAGTCGAATCCCGATGTGTCCGCGCTCAACCCCTACACGGTGACGGTCGCGCGCGGTGTCACCGAGCATGCCGAGCATGTCGATGAGCTGATCACCTCACACCTGCAGGGCTGGACGCTGGAGCGGCTTCCCGCCGTCGACCGCGCGATCCTGCGGGTGGCGGTGTGGGAGTTGCTGCACGCCGAGGATGTGCCCGAGCCGGTGGCCGTCGACGAGGCGGTCGAACTGGCCAAGGAGTTGTCCACCGACGACTCGCCGGGCTTCGTCAACGGCGTGCTGGGCCAGGTGATGCTGGTGACCCCGCAGATCCGGGCGGCCGCCGCGGCCCTCCGGGGCAGCGCCCCGGAGGCCTAGCCGCCCGGCCGGTCGTCAGCGGGCGGCTTTGGCGTTGGCCATCAATTCCTCGACCCGCTCGCGGCGGGCGCGGTTTTCGAAGATGCCGTCTTCCTTGAAGTACGTGCCGACGATCGCGCCGTCGGCCAGCGCGAGCTGATCGGCGACGTTCTCGGCCCGGACGCCGGTGTTGACGAACACCGGCACCGATCCGGCCGAGCGCTTGACGATGGCGAGCGCCTCCAGATCCGTCGGTGCGCCCGCGGTGAGCCCGGAGACGCAGATGGCGTCCGGCAGCGTGGCGAAAACCGTTGTGCGGGTTATTGATTCCAGATCGCGGTGGGCGAGGTAGGTAGCCGACTCGGGCACGATGTTGAAGAACAGCCGGACCCCTGCGCCGCCGACCCGCGCACGGTGCCGGGCGACCTCGCCGACGTTGGTGTCCCACAACCCGAAATCGCTGGCGTAGACGCCGGTGAAGATCTCCCGGACGTACTGCGCGCCGGTGGCGACGGCGAGGTCGATCGAGGCGCGGCCGTCCCACAGGACGTTGACGCCGTAGGGGATGGAGATGTCGCCGAGCAGTTCGCCAATGATGCGGGCCATCGTGATCGCGGTGATGGGTTCGGTCTTGGTCAGGTAGGGCAGGCTGAACTCGTTGGAGATCATGATGCCGTCGACGCCGCCCTGCTGGAGTGCGTCGAGTTCCTCCTTGGCCCGGTCGACCACCGCGCTGATGCCGGCCCGGGTGTCGTAACCGGGGTCGCCGGGCAACGCGGACAGGTGAAGCATCGCGATGACGGGCTTCTTCACCGAGAAGACCTCGTGCACCCAATCAGCCATCTGACTCCCTTTCGTTCGGTGTGTCTGTTTCTAACGCACAGCACCGGCATCTGCAAGAAATTAACAATTTCTGGGGAATCATGCCCGGGCTGTTGCGGACGAACCGTGAAGACCTTACATTGAGGCTCACAAATCGTGAATCAGTCACAAAGGAGCGGCGAACTGGTGTCAGCGAAGACGCGGCGTGCGCAGATCGAGCAGCGTGTTCTCGACGAGGGGGAGATCGAGTACGCGGCACTGGCGCAGGAGTACGGCGTCTCCGAGATGACCATCCGCCGCGACGTCGACGCGTTGGAGGCCTCCGGTCTGGTCCGGCGCGTCACCGGCGGTGCGATCGCGGCCTACCGCAAGGCCGAAGAGCCGTCCTTCGAAAGCCGCGCAATGCGATCGGCCACCGAGAAGATGCACATCGCCCAGGCGGCAGTCGATCTTCTCGAGCCCGGCGAGACCGTCATCCTGGACAGCGGAAGCACCGTGCTGGCCGTGGCGCGGGCCATCCGCGGGCGCGGGCTGGGTCTGACCATCGTCACCCCGAGCCTGCTGGCTGCGATCGAACTCGCCGATGAGCCCGACACCACGGTCATCGTGACCGGAGGCAACCTGCGCCCCGGCGAACTCAGCCTGATCGGCTTCGAGACCGAGTCCGTCTATCAGATCTACAACTGCGACACCTACATCATGGGCATCGCGGGCGTGGATCCGGTCCGCGGTCTGACCGACTATCACCGCGTCGAGGGCAGCGCCAAGCGCGCGGCAGCGGCCGCCGCCGACCGCATCATCGTGGTCGCCGACGAGTCCAAACTGGGCCGGGTGCAGTTGCTGACCGTGGCACCCCTGAGCGCGGCCGGCCATATCGTCACCGACAGCCCCCCCGACCATCCGACCCTGACTGCGGCCCGCGGTCTCGGTGTGGATGTGATCTGCGTTGACCGCAGCGAGTCGGGTGCCACTGCCGAGGCGGGCGAATCACGATGAGCGACTTCGCTATCGGCATCGACATCGGCACCACGGGTACCAAGACGGTGTTGTTCGACGCCGACCGTGGCATCGTCGCGCAGACCAGCCGCCCCGCAACGTTGTTCAGCGACCGTCCCGGTTGGGCCGAAGCCGACCCGGCGCAGTGGGTGGACAACGTCGTCGGCTCGATCGCCGAAGTCATTGGCGACGCCGCAATCGCGCCCAGCGCCGTCAAGGCTGTCGCCACCACGGGCATGGTGCCCGCGGTCATCCCGGTCGACGCGCAGGGCCGGCCGCTGCGCAGGGCGATCCTGCAGAACGACGCCCGGGCCACCGCTGAGATCGCGGAACTGTCCGCCGCCCTGGCTGACACCGATCTGGTGGCGCTGACCGGCGCGGCGCTCACCCAGCAGTCGGTGGCGCCCACCGCCTTGTGGTTACGTCGCAATGAGCCGGAGATCTTTTCCCGCACAGCCTATTTGCTCGGCTCCTACGACCTGGTGCTGACCGCCCTCGGCGCCGCGCCGCACGTCGAGAAGAACTGGGCGCTGGAGTCCGGACTCTTCCGTATCGCCGGTGACCCGCTTGATGCCGTGCTGGACGCGGCGAGCCTGGATTCGGCGATGCTCGCCCCGGTGCTGAGCCCGGGACAGGTGGCGGGCCACCTGAGTGCCGAGATGGCGGAACGGACCGGACTGCCGCTGGCCACACCACTGGTCGTCGGCGGTGCCGACCATGTGCTGTCGGCCTTTGCCGCCGGTGTCGACGAACACGGCGACTGGTTGGTGAAGCTCGGCGGGGCCGGTGACATCCTGGTGGCCAGCGACGACCCGATCGTCGACCAGCGGCTCTACCTGGACGCCCACCCGGTGCCGGGGCGCTGGCTTCCCAACGGCTGCATGGCAACCAGCGGCAGCCTGATCCGCTGGTTCCAGAGCCTCGTCGGTGGTGAGGACCTGATCCGTCTGGACACCGAAGCGCAGCAGCGGCGACCGGCCGAACTGCTCTGCCTGCCCTACTTCCTCGGTGAGAAGAGCCCGTTGCACGATCCTGATCTGCGTGGCGTCTATGCGGGCCTGCATCTGGGCACCACCCGCGCCGACATGTACCGCGCCACTCTCGAGGCGATCGCCTTCGGATTCCGCCATCACGTCGAGGTGTTCGGCGAGTTGGGTATCGAGCTGCGTCGCGCGTCGATCACCAACGGGGGCAGCAAGTCCACGCTGTGGAAGCAGATTCACGCCGAGGTGCTCGGTGCGCCGATGTACCCGGTGATCGATCATCCCGGCGCTTCCCTGGGGGCGGCGCTGATCGCCGCGGTCGGGGTGGGGGCGCTGGCCGGCTGGGATCAGTGCCGGCAGTTCATTCGCCTCGGGGAGCCGGTGCTGCCCGACCCGGTCAACGTCGTGACCTACGACGCGGCCTACCAGGAGTGGCGCAGCCTGGGCCGCGCCACCACCGACATCTCCCACACGCTAGCCGAAAGGACTCGTCAATGAGCAAGACCGTGGTCGTCACCGGAGCCGGATCCGGCATCGGCAAGGCGATCGCTACCGTTGCGGCCCAACGGGGTTGGCGCGTCATCGTCACCGATATCGACGTCGATGCCGCTGCTGCCGTTGCCGCTGCGCTGGAGGATCCCGCCGGGCTGGGGCACGAGTCGACCCGGTTGGATGTGACCGACGCCGACCAGGTCGCCACGGTCGCCGACGACATCGCCGACCGGTTGGGGCTCGATGCCTGGATGAGCAACGCCGGCATCTCGTTCATGGTGCCGTTCCTCGACGTGTCACTGGAGAACTATCAGCTGACGTTGGACATCAACCTCAAGGGCGTCTTCATCTGCGGCCAGGCGGCAGCACGGGCGATGGTCCGGACGGGGCGCCGCGGCACCATCGTCAACACCGCGTCGATGGCCGGAAAGCAGGGCCGGGTGCCGTACCTGAGCGACTATGTCGCGTCGAAATTCGGGGTCGTCGGCCTGACCCAGGCCATGGCCTACGAGCTCGCCGACCACGGCATCACGGTGAACTGCGTGTGCCCCGGATTCGTCGAGACCCCCATGCAATCGCGTGAACTGCAGTGGGAGGCCTCCCTTCGCGGGACCACCCCGGAGAAGGTCCGGCAGATGTGGATCGATGACACCCCGCTGGGCCGCCTGCAGCGGCCCGAGGACGTCGCCTATGCCGTCGCCTTCCTACTGTCCGAGGACGCCCGGTTCATCACCGGCGAAGCGCTGGCCGTCAACGGCGGCGCCTACATGGATTAGCCCCACCCACCTCTCATCCAACCCACGAGCAACCCACGAGAAAGAGGAAGCCATGAAGTTCACAACACCAGGATTGCGGCGTGCCGCATCCTGTCTGGGCGCCATCGGCGCGTCGGTGCTCCTCCTGTCGGGGTGCGCAGGCAGCGGCGGGCCGCAGACCCCGACGGCGACCGGTACCGGACAGGTGGCCGCCGACACCTCGGGAACCGTCAACATCCTGATGGAGAACGTTCCCGACACCGACATCGTGAAATCGTTGATCCCCGAGTTCAACAAGAAGTACCCGAACATCAAGGTCACCATCGAACCGCAGACCTATGACCAGATCCGCGACAAGCTGGTCGCCTCATTCCAGGCGCCCAAGGCCACCTACGACCTCGTGGTCGTCGACAACGTGTGGATGAAGGACTTCGTCGCTGCGAACTGGTTGCAGCCGTTGGACTCCCGCATCGATTCGACCCCGGACTACGACTATGCCGACTTCTTCAAGCCGCTGACCGACATCGACACCGTCGACGGCAAGCGGTACGCGGTGCCGTTCTACAACTACGCGCTCGGCTACATCTACAACGTGCCGGACTACCAGAAGGCGGGCCTGACCGAGCCGAAGACGCTCGATGACCTGGTGGCCAACTCCAAGAAGCTGGTCTCCGGCGAGCGCGCCGGTATCGCCATGCAACCGCAGCGGGGCTACAAGGTGTTCGAGGAATGGGCGAACTTCCTGTTCGCCGCTGGTGGTTCGATCTACGACGACTCGGGCAAGTACACCCTGGACACCCCCGAGGCGAAGAAGGCGCTGTCGGCCTACGTCGACCTGTACAACACCGCCGCCCCGAAGAACAGCCTGAACTGGGGCTTCGACGAGGCCGGCCGATCGGTGTCCAGTGGACAGTCGGCGTCGCTGGTGAGCTACAACTGGAACCTGCCGTCGCTGAACGCACCTGACGGGACGGCCGCCAAGTCCGGCGTCGGGCCGTTCAAGCTCACCGCGATGCCCGGCGGCGTCGACGTCCTGGGCTCGTGGAGCTGGGCGGTCCCGCAGAACTCCGGGAACGCCGACGCCGCATGGGCATTCGCGTCCTGGCTGACCTCCAAGCCGATTGACCTCGAGCGGGTCATCAAGGGCGGTGCGGTCATTCGCGACAGCAGCACCCAGGATCCCAAGGTGCTCGCCGACGGGTTCGGTGCCGACTACTACGCCGTGGTCAAAGACATCCTGTCCAAGGCCAAGCCGCTCAGTAACCAGACCAACGCCGAGGAGATGATCCAGGCGGTGGGAACCGAGCTCAACGAGGCCGTCGCCGGCACCAAGAGCGTCGACGACGCACTGCGCGACGCGCAGGCCGCCGCGGAGAAGACCCGGGGCTGACCGAGGAGTGAATCCGGCGACCGCGACGACGACCACGACGAGAGGGGACACGACATGACCAGGTTCAAGTACGGGATGTTGAGTCCACTGTTGGCGCTTTTCGTCGCGGTCGTCGGATTTCCCCTCATCTATGCGCTCTACCTCAGCGCCACCGACTACAAGCTCACCGACCGGCGGGCGCCCCGATTCGTCGGTGTCACGAACTACGTCAACACCCTGACCAACGCCGACTTCTGGCGGGCCTTCGGCACCACCGCGACCTACGTGCTGGTGGCGGTGTCGCTGGAGCTGGTGATCGGCCTGGTGCTCGCGATGGCCCTGCAACGCCAAAAGTGGGCCCGCGACGTCACCCGCGCCATGTTGCTGGCCCCCATGTTCATCACCCCGGTCGCCGTCGGTCTGACGTTCCGCTTCCTGCTCAACGACCAGCTCGGTGCAATCCCGTTCCTGCTCAAGAAGTTCGGCATCGATATCGACTTCCTGGGCTCCGGTCACGCCCTCTACACCCTGGCCCTCATCGACGTGTGGCAGTGGACACCGTTCATGGTGTTGCTGCTGCTGGCCGGTCTGGAGTCCATCCCCAAGCAGCCGCTGGAGGCGGCCCGGGTGGACGGCGCGCCACCGTGGTACGTCTTCCGGCGGGTCATCCTGCCACTGCTGCGGCCGGTGCTCGCGGTGGCCGTGCTGTTGCGGGCGCTGGACGCCATGAAGGTGTTCGAGTACGTCTACGCGACGACCAAGGGCGGTCCCGGCACCGAAACCCAGACCCTGCAGTACTACACGTATCAGACCGGCGTCCAGTTCTTCCGGCTCGGCAGCGCAGCCTCGATGGCGTTCGTGGTGCTGGCCGTGGTCCTGACCGCCGTGGTGATCACCTTCCGGATGCTGGAGAGGAACCGCGAGGCATGAGCGGCGTGAAGGGGTACACCCTGGCCCGGATCGTCGTGCTGTGGGTCGGTGTCGTGGTGGTCGTGATGCCGATCGCCTGGATCATCCTGGCCAGCTTCAAAACCCCTGTGCAGCTGAATGATCCAGGACTGCTGTTCTTCACCCCGAACCTGGACAGCTGGCGGTCGGTGTTGTCGTCGGGCATCCTCGACGCGGCGGCACGCAGCTTCGTGGTCGCCTTCATCAGCGTGGCGATCAGCCTGGTGGTGGGCTGCATGGGTGCCTACGCGATCACCCGGTACCGCGCCGGCGGGACCGCCACCCGGTTCGGACTGCTTGCCGCACAGATGATCCCGCCTGCGGTGCTGGTGTTCCCGTTCCTGACCATGGCGTATGCGCTACGCCTGCAGGACAGCCTGGTGCCGGTGGTGTTCGCGCATCTGAGCTTTGTCGCCCCCGTGGTCACCTGGTTCCTGATCGGCTTCTTCGAAGCGGTGCCCAAGTCCATCGAGGAGCAGGCCCGGGTCGATGGGTTGGGCCGGTTCGGCGCCTTCCTGTTGGTGGTGTTGCCACAGGTGCTGCCCGGTATCGGGGCTTCGGCGATCTTCGGGTTCACGCTGTCCTGGAACGACATGTTCTACGGGCTGATCCTGGCACCGGGCAACGCGAAGATCCTGCCGGTGGCCATCGCGGGGTTCAACACGTTCCGCGGTGTACAGATCGGCTCGATGTGCGCCGCCATCCTCATCGCGGTGGTCCCCGTCGTCATCGCCAGTTTCTTCGTTCAGCGCCGCCTGGTCCAGGGCATCAGCGGCGGCGCGGTCAAGTCCTAGAGCACGTCAGGAGCACAAGCACAGACCATGGCTACCGTCACCTTCAGTGCAGTGAACAAGTCCTACGGCGAGGTCGGCATCGTCCACGACCTCGATCTGGAGATCCCGGACGGATCCTTCACCGTCCTGGTCGGCCCGTCCGGCTGCGGCAAGTCCACGTCGCTGCGGATGCTGGCCGGTCTGGAGCCCGTCACCTCGGGCGCCATCCGGATCGGCGACACCGACGTCACGGCGCTGGAACCCAAGGATCGCGATATCGCGATGGTGTTCCAGAACTATGCGCTCTACCCGCATCTGACCGTCGAGCAGAACATCGCATTCCCGTTGCGTGCGAAGAAAATTGCCAAGAAAGAAGCCAGGGAGCGTGCGGCGGCCGTGGCGGCCACCCTCGGCCTGACCGCGGCGCTGACCCGGAAACCCAAGGATCTCAGCGGCGGTCAGCAACAACGCGTCGCAATCGGCCGGGCGATCATCCGCGAACCCGCGGTGTTCCTCTTCGACGAGCCGCTGAGCAATCTCGACGCCAAGCTGCGGGTCGAGACCCGCACCGAACTGCTGCGCATCCAGCGCCGGCTGGGCATCACCTCGCTGTACGTCACCCACGACCAGGAGGAGGCGATGACGCTCTCGGACCGGATGGTGGTGATGAGCGAGGGACGGATCGCCCAGCAGGGGGCGCCGCTGGAGGTCTACACCAAACCGGCCAGCACCTTCGTCGCCGGATTCGTCGGCAGCCCCAGGATGAACCTCGTCCCCGGTGTCATCGAGGATGCCGCGCTGCGCTCGGCCGACGGCCTGGTGCTCCCGGTGGGGGATGCGGTGACCCGCCGGTCCGAGCCGGTGACGGTCGGCTTCCGTCCCGAGGACCTCGTCGTGACCCCCGCGGGCGGCACCGGCTCGCCGGCACCGACCGGGCGGATCGCCCTGATCGAGCACCTGGGTCCGCGGGCCATCGTCGCGGTGGAGGTACCCGGTGTCACCCTGGTCAGCGTCCTGGACATCGCCAGCCTGGGCTCGCTGACCGAAGGTGCGCCGGTGTCGATGTCGGTGCGCACCGGCGGCCTGCATGTCTTCGACCTCGCCCGCGGCATGCGGATCGCGTCATGACCGCCGCCCCCGTCTCGGCCGAGCTGACCGCCGAACTCCTCGACGTCGCGCTGGCGGCCGCCCAGCGGGGCGCCGACGTGCTGGCCGCCGGTGCGCGTGGCGCGCTGCAGATCACCACCAAGGGGGAGGACGGCAATCTGGTGACCGACGTCGACGTGGCCGCCGAACGCGCCGTGCGCGCGGTCATCGAGGCACGTCGGCCGGACGACGAGGTGACCGGCGAGGAATTGCCGAGCACCGGACCCGATCGGCGCCGCGCCGCGGTCCGGTGGTCCATCGACCCCCTCGACGGCACCACGAACTTCACCCGAGCGATCCCGTACTACGCGACCTGCGTCGGAGTCGCCGACGCCGACGGCCGGTGGCTCGCCGGTGCCGTCGTCGCCCCGGCGCTGGCCAAGACCTACTTCGCGCATCGGGGCGGCGGAGCCTGGCTCGCCGAGCCCAACGGTGTGCGCAGGCTCACCGGCCCGGCGGTCGAGCCGGGCGCGCGCCTGCTCGGGATGGGGTACTCGTACTCGGCTGATGTGCGGGCGCAGCAGTTCGCCGCCGCCGCGGGACACATGGCCGGCTACACCGACGCCCGGATTCTGGGGTCGGCGGCGCTGGCCATCTGCGCCGTCGCCGAGGGAGCACTGGACGGATTCGTCGAACCCGATCTCGCCGAACATGATTGGGCGGCCGCGGCGGTGATCGCCGAGGAAGCCGGCCTCCAGGTCAACCGCCCGTCCCCCGATTCGACGGAGCTGCAGGTGTACCGCCGCTGATCTACAGGCCCAGCGCGCCGTAGGTGCGGCGCACGAACTTCGGCTGAACCGACTGCAGTTTGGCCAGCGACGTGTTGCCGGCCACCGCGGCCCCCGGCGAGCTCATGTTCGGGTAGTTCTGGATCAGATAGATCAGGATCAGGTCGTTGGCCGGATCCGCCTGCCACCACGTCCCATAGGCGCCGGGCCAGCTGAACGTGCCCAGTCCGCCGGGGCCGTACAGTGGCCCGGATTTCACCGGGTCGGTCACCACCGACAGATTCAGGCCGAAGCCGCGGCCCATCCAGAACGGAAGTCCCAGGAACGGGAACTGCTTCTGCTCCGCGGTCAGCCGATCGGTCCGCATCAGCGCAACGGAGTCCTGCGACAGGACCCGCACCCCGTCCACTTCGCCGCCGCCCAACAACATGCGGGCAAAGCGCAGATAGTCGTCGACGGTCGTCAGCAGGCTGGCGCCGCCCTGACAGAACCGGGGTTCGATGACCGGTATCGGTCCCATCGCGTCGTGCTGCAGGCCGGACTCGTCATCGAGCCGGTACATCGTGGCGGCCCTGGCGCGCTTGTCGGGGGAGATGAAGAACCCGGTGTCGACCATGCCCAGCGGGCCGAACACCCGCTCGGTGAGCACGGTGTGCAGTGGCTTGCCCTCGATCCGCGACACCAGGATGCCCAGCACATCGGTGGCGTGGCTGTAGGTGAGCCGGTCGCCGGGCTGATGCACCAGCGGCAGCGCCGCCACCTCGGCCAGCCAATGGTCCTGGTCCTGGCGCAGCGACACCCGGCCATAGGCCTGCGAGAGCGGACCGGCGACCGAGAACACGTACGCCAGTCCGCTGCGGTGCGTCATCAGGTCGTCGACGGTGATCGGCCGACGGGCCGGCACGGTGCGATCCAGCGGCCCGGTCGGATCGACGAGAACCTGCATGTCGGCCAGTTCGGGCAGCCACCGACTGACCGGATCGTTCAGTGTGAGCTTGCCCTCCTGCGCCAGCGACAGCGCCGCGGCCACGGTGACCGGTTTGGTCATCGAGGCGATGCGGAAGATGGTGTCCCGCTGCATCGGCAGCTTCGCTTCGACATCGCGTGACCCGATCTCGTTGACCTGCAGGATGTTTCCGCGCTGCCAGACCAGGGTGACGGCACCTGCCAGAACGCCGGCATCCACGGCCTGGGCGATGGAGGTGCGGTTGTCCGCGAGAGTCATCGGAGGAAGTCTACTGGGCCCGCTGCGGCGGCTGTCGCGGCGAATGGGTGCTAAGCTGCCCGACAGTTCGACATCCTTTAACGATCCGTCCAGAGAGGCGGAGAAGGAGGTCTGGTCAGCTCGTGGGCTCCACCGACCGGGAATTGATGTCCGCCGCCGATGTCGGCAGGACGGTCTCCCGCATCGCCCATCAGATCATCGAGAAAACCGCCCTGGACGGGCCCGACGCGCCCCGCATCGTGCTGCTCGGCATCCCGACCCGCGGTGTCACCCTGGCCAATCGGCTGGCGGCCAAGATCCACGAATTCTCCGGCGTCAGCGTCGCCTGCGGCGGCCTGGACATCACGCTCTACCGGGACGACCTCGACTTCAAGCCGCCCCGCGCGCTGGAGGAGACCTCCATTCCGGCCGGCGGCATCGACCACGCGCTGGTGATCCTCGTCGACGACGTGCTCTACACCGGGCGCTCGGTGCGCTCGGCACTGGATGCGCTGCGCGATATCGGCAGGCCCACGGCAGTCCAACTGGCGGTACTCGTCGACCGCGGCCACCGGGAACTGCCGCTGCGGGCCGACTACGTCGGCAAGAACGTCCCCACCTCCCGCAGCGAGAACGTCAAGGTACGGCTCACCGAGGACGACGGCGTCGAAGGTATCTGGATCGCACCGCACGGAGGTCCCGCGAGATGAGCACCAGGCATCTGCTGTCCGCGGCCGACCTCACCCGCGACGAAGCCGTCGCCATCCTCGACAACGCCGACCGGTTCCGACAGGCCCTGCTGGGGCGCGAGGTCAAGAAGCTGCCGACCCTGCGCGGGCGCACCATCATCACGATGTTCTACGAGAACTCCACCCGCACCCGGGTGTCGTTCGAGGTGGCGGGCAAGTGGATGAGCGCCGACGTGATCAACGTCAGCGCATCGGGTTCGTCGGTGTCCAAAGGGGAATCGCTGCGCGACACCGCGCTGACCCTGCGCGCCGCAGGTGCCGACGCGCTGATCATCCGGCACCCGGCCTCCGGGGCCGCCCAGCAACTGGCGCAGTGGACGCTGGAGCCCGACGGCACCGGCCCCAGCGTGATCAACGCCGGTGACGGCACCCACGAGCACCCCACCCAGGCGCTGCTGGACGCGCTGACCCTGCGTCAGCGGCTCGGCGACATCGAGGGCCGCCGGGTGGTGATCGTCGGCGACATCCTGCACAGCCGGGTGGCGCGCTCCAACGTGACGTTGCTGCACACCCTGGGCGCCGAGGTGGTGCTGGTATCGCCCCCGACGCTGCTGCCGGTGGGGGTGTCGCAGTGGCCGGTGACGGTGTCACACGATCTGGATGCCGAACTGCCCGGCGCCGACGCGGTGATGATGCTGCGGGTGCAGGCCGAGCGCATGAACGGCGGCTTCTTCCCCTCCGAGCGGGAGTACTCGATTCGCTACGGCCTGTCCGACAAGCGCCAGGCGCTGCTGCCCGGCCATGCGGTGGTGATGCACCCCGGCCCGATGCTGCGCGGCATGGAGATCTCCTTCGCCGTGGCCGACTCGTCGCAATCGGCGGTGCTGCAACAGGTTTCCAATGGTGTGCACGTGCGGATGGCGGTGCTCTTCCATCTGCTGGTCGGCACGGATGAGGCGGTGACGGTATGAGTCCGGTAGTGGTGATCACCGGCGTTCGGCTCTACGGCGAAGGCGACCAGGTCGACGTCCTGGTGTCCGACGGGCAGATCGCGAAGATCGGTGCCGGACTCGAGATCCCCGCCGACGCCGACGTCATCGACGCCACCGGTCAGGTGCTGCTGCCGGGTCTCGTGGACCTGCACACCCATTTGCGCGAGCCCGGCCGCGAGTACACCGAGGACATCGAAACTGGCTCTGCTGCAGCAGCTCTGGGTGGATTTACCGCGGTGTTCGCGATGGCCAATACCGATCCGGTGGCCGACAGCCCGGTGGTCACCGACCACGTGTGGCGGCGCGGGCAGCAGGTCGGCCTGGTCGACGTGCACCCGGTGGGTGCGGTGACGGTGGGCTTGAAGGGTAAGCAACTCACCGAGATGGGCCGGATGGCCGCTGGACTGGCCCAGGTCAAGATGTTCTCCGATGACGGTGTGTGCGTCGAGGACCCGCTGGTGATGCGCCGGGCCCTCGAGTACGCCACCGGTCTCGGGGTGCTGATTGCCCAGCACGCTGAGGAGCCGAGGTTGACCGTCGGCGCCGTGGCGCACGAGGGCCCGAATGCCGCCCGGCTGGGCCTGGCCGGCTGGCCGCGGGCGGCCGAGGAGTCGATCGTGGCCCGCGACGCGCTGCTGGCCCGCGACGCCGGTGCCCGGGTGCACATCTGCCACGCCTCCACGGCGGGCACGGTAGAGCTGCTGAAATGGGCCAAGCAGCAAGGTATTTCGATCACCGCCGAAGTGACGCCCCATCATCTGATGCTCGATGACAGTCGGCTGTCCAGCTATGACGGGGTGAACCGGGTCAACCCGCCGCTGCGGGAGGCCTCCGACGCGGCGGCGCTGCGCCAGGCGCTGGCCGACGGCGTCATCGACTGTGTGGCCACCGATCACGCGCCGCACGCCGAGCACGAGAAGTGCTGCGAGTTCTCCGTCGCCCGCCCGGGCATGCTGGGGCTGCAGACCGCGCTCTCGGTGGTGGTGGACACCATGGTGCGGTCCGGCCTGCTGGACTGGCGCGGAGTGGCACGGGTGATGAGTGAGAACCCGGCCCGCATCGTCGGCCTCGACGACCAGGGCCGCCCGCTGGAAGTGGGGGAGCCGGCCAACCTGGTGATCGTCGACCCGGACGCGTCCTGGGTGGTCGAGGGTGCCGAGCTGGCCAGCCGGTCGGCCAACACCCCGTATGCCGCCATGACACTGCCGGCCACGGTCACCGCCACCCTGCTGCGGGGCAAGGTCACCGCGCGGGACGGGAAGAGCCCGGCCCTGTGAATACCGGAACGGCGGTGGCGACCTACCTCTTCGCGTTCCTCATCGTCGTCATCATCGGTGCCCTCATTCGCCGGATGATCAAGGGTTGGGAGCGTCGCGGCGCGCGGCAGTGCGAGCTGCTCGGCGAATTCCCGCCGATGCCCGACATGCTCGGCGCGGCCACCGTACCCCCGACCCGGGGTCTCTACGTCGGCAGCACGCTCGCCCCGAACTGGCTGGAGCGCATCACCGTCGGCGATGTGGGCTACCGGTCCAAGGCGGTGCTGACCCGCTATCCCGAGGGCATCCTGCTGGAACGTTCCGGTGCCACCCCGATCTGGATCCCGCAGGATGCGATCACTGCGATCCGCACCGAGCGGGCGATGGCCGGAAAGGTCATCCCGGGTGGCAGCGGTTCGCCCGCAGGCATTCTCACGATCCGGTGGCGGCTGCCATCGGGTACCGAAATCGACACCGGCTTCCGCGGCGACGACCGCAGCGAATACGCCAGATGGACAGGAGAGGCAGCGTGACGGGTAAAGCCCATCTCGTGCTGGAGGACGGGCGGATCTACACCGGAACCCAGTTCGGTGCGGTCGGTGAGACGCTGGGGGAGGCGGTGTTCTCCACCGGCATGTCCGGCTACCAGGAGACGTTGACCGACCCGAGCTACCACCGTCAGATCGTGGTGGCCACCGCCCCGCAGATCGGCAACACCGGCTGGAACCACGAGGACGGCGAAAGCCGCGGCGACAAGATCTGGGTGGCCGGCTACGTCGTGCGCGACCCGTCGCCACGGGCGTCGAACTGGCGGGCCACCGGTAGCCTCGACGACGAACTCAGCCGGCAGCGCATCGTCGGGATCGCCGGCGTCGACACCCGCGCGGTGGTGCGGCACCTGCGCACCCAGGGCTCGATGAAGGCCGGCGTGTTCTCCGGTCCGGCCTTGGCCGACGCCGACGAATTACTGCGCCGGGTGCGCAGCCAGCCCGCCATGCTCGGCGCCGATCTGGCCGGTGAGGTCAGCACCGACGATAGCTACGTCGTGGAACCCGAAGGCGCGCACCGGTTCACCGTGGTCGCGCTGGATCTGGGCATCAAGACCAACACGCCACGCAACTTTGCACTGCGCGGTATCCGCACCCACGTGCTGCCGTCGAGCGCCACCTTCGAGCAGATCGCCGACCTCAAGCCCGACGGGGTGTTCCTGTCCAACGGCCCCGGCGACCCGGCCACCGCCGACCACGTCGTCGGCGTCACCCGGGAGGTGCTGGGTTCGGGGACGCCGCTGTTCGGCATCTGCTTCGGCAACCAGATCCTGGGCCGCGCGCTGGGTCGGTCCACCTACAAGATGACGTTCGGTCACCGCGGTATCAACGTACCGGTGATCGACCACACCACCGGTGCGGTGGCCATCACGGCGCAGAACCACGGGTTCGCCCTCGAGGGCGAGGCCGGCGAGGTCTTCGACACCGACTTCGGCCAAGCCGTCGTCAGCCATACCTGTGCCAATGACGGTGTGGTCGAAGGCATCAAACTCGTTGACGGCAGCGCTTTCTCGGTGCAGTACCACCCGGAGGCCGCGGCCGGCCCGCACGACGCCAACTACCTGTTCGACCAGTTCGCCGCCTTGATGGAAGGCAGGAAGCACTAGATGCCACGCCGTACCGACCTCAACCACGTCCTCGTCATCGGCTCCGGGCCGATCGTCATCGGTCAGGCTTGCGAGTTCGACTACTCGGGCACCCAGGCCTGCCGGGTGCTGCGCTCGGAGGGGCTGACCGTCAGCCTGGTGAACTCCAATCCGGCGACGATCATGACCGACCCCGAGTACGCCGACTACACCTACGTCGAGCCGATCACTCCCGCGTTCGTGGAGAAGGTGTTCGCCCAGCAGGCCGCCCGCGGCAATCGGATCGACGCACTGCTGGCCACCCTCGGCGGTCAGACGGCGTTGAACACCGCGGTCGCGCTCTACGAGAACGGTGCGCTGGAACGCTACGGCGTCGAACTCATCGGCGCGGACTTCGAGGCCATCCAGCGCGGCGAGGACCGGCAGAAGTTCAAGGACATCGTCGCCAAAGTCGGTGGGGAGTCGGCGAAGTCGCGAGTCTGCTACACCATGGACGAGGTCCGCGAGACCGTCGGTGAGCTGGGTCTGCCGGTGGTGGTGCGGCCGTCGTTCACCATGGGCGGCCTGGGCTCGGGCATGGCGCATTCGCTCGACGACGTCGAACGCATGGCGGGGGACGGGCTGGCCGCCTCGCCGTCGGCGAACGTGCTCATCGAGGAGTCCATCTACGGATGGAAGGAATACGAGCTCGAGCTGATGCGCGACGGTCGCGACAACGTCGTGGTGGTCTGCTCGATCGAGAACGTCGACCCGATGGGTGTGCACACCGGTGACTCGGTCACCGTGGCCCCGGCGATGACGCTGACCGACCGGGAATACCAGACCATGCGCGACCTCGGTATCGCGATCCTGCGTGAGGTCGGCGTGGATACCGGCGGCTGCAACATCCAGTTCGCGGTGGACCCCAGGGACGGTCGCCTGATCGTCATCGAGATGAACCCGCGGGTATCGCGGTCCAGTGCGCTGGCGTCGAAGGCGACCGGATTCCCGATCGCCAAGATCGCCGCCAAGCTGGCGATCGGCTACACCCTCGACGAGATCGTCAACGACATCACCAAGGAAACCCCGGCCTGCTTCGAGCCGACGCTGGACTACGTGGTGGTCAAGGCCCCGCGATTCGCCTTCGAGAAATTCCCCGGCGCGGACCCGACGCTGACCACCACGATGAAGTCGGTGGGCGAAGCGATGTCGTTGGGTCGCAACTTTATCGAAGCGCTCGGCAAGGTGATGCGCTCGCTGGAGACCACCAAGGCCGGATTCTGGACGCAGCCCGACGACGACGGCTGGGTATCCGACGTGCTGGACCGGCTGCGCACACCGACCGAGGGCCGGCTCTACGACATCGAACTGGCGCTGCGGCTGGGCGCCAGTGTCGAGGAGGTCGCGCAGGCCTCGGGCGTCGACCCGTGGTTCGTCGAGCAGATCAACGGTCTGGTGGCGTTGCGCCACGAGCTGATCGACGCCCCTGTGCTCGACGAGGACCTGCTGCGCCGCGCCAAGCACAGCGGTCTGTCGGACCGCCAGATCTCCTCGCTGCGGCCGGAATTGGCCGGCGAGACCGGCGTGCGTGCGCTGCGTCAGCGCCTGGGGATCCACCCGGTGTTCAAGACCGTCGACACCTGCGCGGCCGAGTTCGAAGCCAAGACGCCGTATCACTACTCCAGTTACGAACTCGACCCGGCGGCCGAGACCGAGGTGGCCCCGCAGACCGACAAACCCAAGGTGCTCATCCTTGGCTCGGGGCCCAACCGGATCGGCCAGGGCATCGAGTTCGACTACAGCTGCGTGCATGCGGCGACCACGCTGACCGAAGCCGGCTTCGAGACGGTGATGGTCAACTGCAACCCCGAGACGGTGTCCACCGACTACGACACCGCCGACCGGCTGTACTTCGAGCCGCTGACCTTCGAGGACGTGCTGGAGGTCTACCACGCCGAATCGCAGTCCGGGCACGGCGGTCCGGGCGTCGTCGGCGTGATCGTGCAGCTGGGCGGCCAGACACCGCTCGGGCTGGCCAAGCGGCTGGCCGATGCCGGAGTGCCGATCGTCGGGACCCGCCCCGAGGCGATCGACCTGGCCGAGGATCGCGGCCGGTTCGGCCAGGTGCTGACCAACGCGGGTCTACCCGCGCCGAAGTTCGGCACCGCCACCAGTTTCGAGCAGGCCCGCGACATCGCCGCCCGGATCGGCTACCCGGTGCTGGTCCGGCCGTCCTACGTCCTGGGCGGGCGCGGCATGGAGATCGTCTATGACGAGCAGACCCTGCACGGCTACATCACCCGGGCCACCCAGCTGTCCCCGGAGCATCCGGTGCTGGTGGATCGATTCCTCGAAGACGCCATCGAGATCGACGTCGACGCCCTCTGCGACGGCACCGAGGTCTACCTCGGCGGGGTGATGGAGCACATCGAGGAGGCCGGTATCCACTCCGGTGACTCCGCGTGCGCGCTGCCGCCGGTCACATTGGGCCGCAGCGATATCGAAGCGGTGCGCAAGGCGACGGAGGCCATCGCCCACGGTGTGGGTGTGGTCGGCCTGCTCAACGTCCAGTACGCACTCAAGGACGACGTGCTCTACGTGCTGGAGGCCAACCCGCGTGCCAGCCGTACCGTCCCGTTCGTCTCCAAGGCCACCGCGGTGCCGCTGGCCAAGGCCTGCGCCCGAGTCATGCTGGGCGCCAGCATTTCCCAGCTGCGTGCTGAAGGTGTCCTGGCGCGCACCGGCGACGGCGCCACCCCGGCGCCCAACGCGCCGATCGCCGTCAAGGAGGCGGTCCTGCCGTTCCACCGGTTCCGCCGGGCCGACGGCTCGGGCATCGACTCGCTGCTCGGGCCGGAGATGAAGTCGACCGGTGAGGTCATGGGTATCGACCACGACTTCGGCAGTGCCTTCGCCAAGAGCCAGACGGCCGCCTACGGCTCGCTGCCGAGCGACGGCACGGTCTTCGTCTCGGTCGCCAACCGCGACAAGCGGTCCCTGGTGTTCCCGGTCAAGCGGCTGGCCGATCTCGGCTTCCGCGTGCTGGCAACCGAGGGTACCGCTGAGATGTTGCGGCGCAACGGAATTCCCTGCGATGTGGTGCGCAAGCATTTCGAGGAGCCCGGTGAGGGCAAGCCGGCCATCTCAGCCATCGACGCGATCCTGGCCGGTGGCGTCAACATGGTGATCAACACCCCGTACGGCAACTCCGGACCCCGTATCGACGGCTACGAGATCCGCTCGGCGGCTGTGTCGATGAACATCCCGTGCATCACCACGGTGCAGGGTGCCTCGGCGGCTGTGCAGGGCATCGAGGCGGGCATCCGCGGTGACATCGATGTGCGCTCCCTGCAGGAGTTGCATGCCGCGCTGAGCCATGACTGACGGTTTCGGGGCCAGGCTGGCCGCGGCGATCGCCACACGCGGCCCACTCTGTGTGGGCATCGACCCGCACCCGGAGCTGTTGCGGGCCTGGGATCTGCCGGTGAGCGTCGACGGGCTGGCCCGGTTCTGTGACATCTGCGTCCAGGCTTACTCGGGATTCGCCGTCGCCAAACCTCAGGTGGCATTCTTCGAGGCCTACGGCTCAGCGGGTTTCGCCGTCCTGGAGCGCACTATCGCGGCGCTGCAGGACGACGGTGTGCTGGTGCTCGCCGACGCCAAGCGTGGTGACATCGGGTCGACGATGGCCGCCTACGCACAGGCCTGGGCCGGCGACGGGCCGTTGGCCGCCGATGCCGTCACCGCCTCGCCGTATCTCGGATTCGGGTCGCTGCAACCGCTTCTCGATGTCGCCGCGGCCAACGGTCGGGGCGTATTCGTCCTGGCCGCCACCTCCAATCCCGAAGGCGCCAGCGTGCAATTGGCACGTGCCGGGGACCGCAGCGTGGCGCAGTCGATCGTCGACGAGGCCGCGGCCGTCAACCGGGCGGCGCTACCGCAGCCCGGGTCGGTGGGCGTGGTTGTCGGCGCCACGCTGGCCGAGGTGCCCGACCTCAGCGACCTCGGCGGCCCTGTGCTGGTGCCCGGAGTGGGCGCCCAGGGTGGCCGACCGGAGGCGCTCGGCGGTCTCGGTGCCGCCCGGGCGGGTCAGCTGCTGCCTGCCGTGTCCCGCGAAATACTGCGCGCCGGACCAGATTTCGCATCGGTCCGGCGCGCAGGGGAGAAGTTGCGCGACGAGGTTGCCTACCTCGCCTGACGGTTAGGCTTTCGCCTTCTCGACATCGTGGTGGTGTTCGCGTCCGACGTGGGCCTCGCGCCGCATCCGCTCCACCATGTGCGGGTAGTGCAGTTCGAACGCCGGGCGCTCCGAACGGATGTTGGGTAGCTCGGTGAAGTTGTGCCGCGGCGGCGGGCAGGAGGTGGCCCACTCCAGGGAGTTGCCATGACCCCACGGATCGTCGACGGTGACGACCTCGCCGTAGCGCCAGCTGCGGAAGATGTTCCACAGGAACGGCAGCATCGAGATGCCCAGGATGAACGAGCCCACGGTCGAGATGATGTTCAGCGTGGTGAACCCGTCGGAGGGCAGGTAGTCGGCGTAGCGACGCGGCATACCCATGGTGCCCAGCCAGTGCTGCACCAGGAACGTGGTGTTGAAACCGACCACGGTGAGCCAGAAGTGCAGCTTGCCCAGCCGCTCGTCGAGCAGGCGGCCGGTCATCTTCGGGAACCAGAAGTAGATGCCGGCGTAGGTGGCGAACACGATCACGCCGAACAGCACGTAGTGGAAGTGCGCGATGACGAAATAGGTGTCGCTGACGTGGAAGTCCAGCGGCGGGCTGGCCAGTAGCACGCCCGACAGGCCACCGAGCAGGAAGATGACCAGGAAGCCCACCGAGAACAGCATCGGCGTCTCGAACGTCAGCCGGCCCTTCCACATCGTGCCGATCCAGTTGAAGAACTTGATGCCGGTGGGCACGGCGATCAGGAACGTCATGAACGAGAAGAACGGCAGCAGAACGGCTCCCGTGACGTACATGTGGTGCGCCCACACCGCCACCGAGAGTGCGGCGATGCTGATCGTGGCGTAGATCAGAGTGGTGTAGCCGAAGATCGGCTTACGGGAGAACACCGGGAAGATCTCCGAGACGATGCCGAAGAACGGCAGTGCCAGCACGTAGACCTCGGGGTGGCCGAAGTACCAGAACAGATGCTGGAACAGCGTCACGCCGCCGTTGGCGGGGTCGTAGATGTGCGCACCCAGGCGACGGTCGGCGGCCAGGCCGAAGGCGGCGGCGGTCAGCAGCGGGAAGATCAGCAGCACCAGGATCGAGGTGACGAAGATGTTCCAGGTGAAGATCGGCATCCGGAACATCGTCATGCCGGGGCAGCGCATGCACACGATCGTGGTGATCATGTTGACCGCACCCAGGATGGTGCCAAGGCCGCCGACGGCGACACCGAGGATCCACAGGTCAGCGCCAGCGCCCGGACTGTGTACCGCGTCCGACAGCGGCACATAGACCGTCCAGCCGAAGTCGGCCGCACCACCGGGGGTGATGAACCCGGCCAGCGCGATCAGCGCACCGAACAGGAACAGCCAGTAGGACAGCGCGTTGAGCCGCGGGAAGGCCACGTCGGGTGCACCGATCTGCAACGGCAGCACCAGGTTGGCGAAGCCGAACACGATCGGCGTCGCATAGAACAGCAGCATCGCCGTGCCATGCATGGTGAACAGCTGGTTGTACTGCTCGTTGGACAGGAACTGCAGCCCCGGTACCGCCAACTCGGCCCGGATGAACAACGCCATCAGCCCGGCGACCACGAAGAAGACGAAACAGGTGATCACGTACATGATGCCGATCAGCTTGTGATCGGTCGTCGTGATGACCTTGTAGATCAGATTGCCTTTGGGGCCGATGCCGTGGGGCATGGGCCGCTTGGCCTGCAAAAGGGCAGCCTGGGGCGCCTCAGAAACCACGATGTCTCCCAACATCTAGTTTTCCTACAGCACCCTGGTGAGCACTCTAGACCGTCGCGGACCGATCCACCTCCGATACCCCCGTGTCGGGCAGGTGGCGGCCGACACAGGCGGCGTCAGGTCCCCGCGTGCACCGGTGCCGGCGACACGCCCGACACGCCGTCTGCGTGCGGAAAGGCTGAAAATTGGCCACAGATCGCGGGTGGCCGGTCGGGCGGTGCGGGCGCTCGTTACTACTCGCCGGTAAACCTGCAGCTAGGCTAGTATTTTCGCGCCTTCGCCCCGGTCGGGCCGGCGTCGATCTCGGCGCCGAAACGTTTGCCCAGGCCTGATTTGGGACCCCCTCAGTTCGGCCATATCCTGCGGGTTTGCATCCGGAAGCAGGGGGTGGGGTTAGATTTCGTCAGACAGCGTGGGTACGGTCGTCGTCGCTGGCTGAAGAACCCGGCCCAGGCAAAACAATGATGGTGATGAGACGGAGGAACCCGTGGCCCTTCCCCAGTTGACCGACGAGCAGCGCGCAGCCGCGTTGGAAAAGGCTGCTGCCGCACGTCGTGCACGAGCTGAGCTCAAGGATCGGCTCAAGCGTGGTGGCACCAACCTCAAGCAGGTGCTCACCGACGCTGAGACCGACGAGGTCCTCGGCAAGATGAAGGTTTCCGCGCTCCTGGAGGCCCTGCCCAAGGTTGGCAAGGTCAAGGCGCAGGAGATCATGACCGAGCTGGAGATCGCCCCGACGCGTCGTCTGCGCGGCCTCGGCGATCGGCAGCGCAAGGCACTGCTGGAAAAGTTCGACTTCTCCTAGGGAGGTCGATGGAAGCCGGCGGAAGGCCGGACAGCCGGGGCGGTGCGCCCCCGCAGGCGGCCCATGGTCGCGTGGTGGTGCTGTCCGGGCCTTCTGCGGTTGGGAAGTCGACGGTCGTCCGCTGCCTGCGTGAGCAGGTGCCTGACTTGCATTTCAGTGTGTCGGCCACCACCCGGGCACCACGCCCGGGTGAGGTGGACGGCGTCGACTACCACTTCGTCACCCCCGGGGAATTCGAGCAGCTCATCGAACGCGGCGAGCTGCTGGAGTGGGCTGAGATCCACGGCGGACTGCACCGGTCCGGAACGTTGGCCGCCCCGGTGGCACGTGCGGCGGAAGCAGGCCATCCGGTGCTGATCGAGGTCGATCTGGCCGGCGCGGCAGCCGTCAAACAGGCGATGCCCGAGGCGGTGACGGTGTTTCTCGCTCCGCCCAGCTGGGAGGCCCTGGAACAGCGCCTCGCCGGGCGCGGCACCGAGACTCCCGAGGTGATGGCTCGCCGACTGGAAACCGCCCGCGCCGAACTGGCCGCCCAGGACTCGTTCGACGTGGTCGTCGTGAACAGCCAATTGGAGTCGGCGTGCGCTGAATTGGTATCCTTGCTGGTGGGCAACGTGCCGTAACCGGCGCGCGAGGCCGACACGGACCGACAACTGCCCCGCCAGACGCAGCTCAGACTCGATCTGGACCCGATCTACCCCCAGGAAGAAGCTTTACGTGACGCAAGCCAGCACGGATCACTACGACCCGGCCCCGGGTGCCGCTACCGCCTACGACACGCCGCTGGGTATCACCAATCCGCCCATCGACGAGTTGCTGGACCGGGTGTCGAGCAAGTACGCGCTGGTGATCTACGCGGCCAAGCGTGCCCGTCAGATCAACGACTACTACAACCAGCTCGGCGACGGCATCCTGGAGTACGTCGGACCGCTGGTCGAGCCGGGCCTGCAGGAGAAGCCGCTGTCGATCGCGCTCCGCGAGATCCACGCCGACCTGCTCGAACACACCGAAGGCGAGTAGGCCGTCACCGGGCCGGGCGGGCAGATGAACCCGAAGCGGATCATCGTCGGCGTCGCCGGGGGCATCGCCGCGTACAAGGCATGCTCGCTGGTCCGGCAGCTCAGCGAGGCCGGTCATGACGTACGCGTCATCCCCACCGAATCCGCCCTGCGGTTCGTCGGCGCCGCCACCTTCGAGGCGCTCTCGGGACATCCGGTGCGCACCGGGGTGTTCGAGGACGTCGACGAAGTACCCCATGTCCGGCTGGGCCAGGAGGCCGACCTCGTCGTCATCGCACCGGCCACCGCAGACCTGCTGGCCCGCGCGGTCGCAGGACGTGCCGATGACTTGCTGACCGCCACCCTTCTCACGGCCCGCTGTCCGGTGCTGTACGCCCCGGCCATGCATACCGAGATGTGGCAGCACCCGGCGACCCAGCACAACGTGGACACCCTGCGCCGGCGCGGCGCGGTGGTCCTGGAACCGGCGTCAGGGCGGCTCACCGGGGCGGACAGCGGTGCCGGGCGGCTGCCCGAGCCCGAGGAGATCGCCACCTTCGCTCAACTTCTGCTCTCCCGACACGATGCGCTGCCGCACGATCTGTCCGGTGTCAAGGTCCTGGTGACCGCGGGTGGTACCCGCGAGGCCATCGACCCGGTTCGCTTCATTGGTAACCGCAGCTCGGGCAAGCAGGGCTACGCGGTCGCGCGGGTGGCCGCCCAGCGCGGTGCCGACGTGACCCTGATCGCCGGAAACACCGTAGGCCTGGCCGACCCTGCCGGAGCGCACGTCCTGCACATCACGTCGGCCGCTCAGCTGCATGAGGCGGTGACCAAGCACGCCCCGGACGCCCATGTCCTGGTGATGGCGGCCGCCGTCGCCGACTTCCGGCCCGCATCGGTGGCCGCCACCAAGATCAAGAAGCAGCCCGGCGTCCAGGAGGGGCCGACGATCGAGCTGGTCCGCACCGACGATGTGCTGGCCGGAGTCGTGCACCAGCGCATCGATGGGCAGCTGCCCAACATGCGGGCCGTTGTCGGATTCGCGGCCGAGACCGGCGACGCCAACGGCGACGTGCTGTTCCACGCCCGCACCAAGCTGGCCCGAAAAGGCTGTGACTTGCTGGTAGTGAACGCGGTCGGCGAGGGTCGGGCGTTCGAGGTGGACAGCAACGACGGCTGGCTGCTGGGCGCCGACGGTACCGAGGCCGCCCTGGAGCACGGTTCGAAGACCCTCATGGCGAGCCGTATCGTGGACGCGATCGCATCATTTCTGCGTGTCGGTGACGCGTAGGCGGTGGGGATCGCGTTGGTTTGCGCTGAAACCTTGCGCACGGCGCGAAGCCCCGGTTGGGTCGTGGGGGGCCAGCGATATGATTTGCCCAACTAAGTTTTTCGAAGGGATGTGACTGTGAGCGATAAGGGTCGGCTGTTCACCAGTGAGTCGGTGACCGAGGGACACCCTGACAAGATCTGCGACGCGATCAGCGACTCGGTGCTCGATGCGCTCCTGGCGCAGGACCCGAATTCCCGCGTTGCCGTGGAGACCCTGGTCACCACCGGTCAGGTTCATGTCGTCGGTGAGGTGACCACCAACGCCAAGGAGGCGTTCGCCGACATCACCAACACTGTGCGCGAGCGCATCCTCGATATCGGTTACGACTCGTCGGAGAAGGGTTTCGACGGCACCACCTGCGGGGTGAACATCGGTATCGGCGCGCAGTCGCCGGATATCGCCCAGGGCGTCGACACCGCCTACGAGGCCCGGGTGCAGGGCGAACGTGACCCGCTGGACGCCCAGGGCGCCGGCGACCAGGGTCTGATGTTCGGCTACGCGATCCGCGACACCCCCGAGCTGATGCCCTTGCCGATCGCGCTCGCACACCGGCTCTCGCGGCGGCTGACCGACGCGCGCAAGAGCGGCAAGCTGCCCTACCTGCGTCCGGACGGCAAGACCCAGGTCACCATCGAGTACGCCGGCACCACGCCGGTGCGGCTGGACACCGTGGTGCTGTCCACCCAGCATGCCGAGGGCATCGACCTCGACGGCCAGCTCGCCCCCGACATCCGGGCGCAGGTGGTCAAGACCGTGCTCGACGAGCTGGCCCACGAGAGCCTGGACACCTCCGACTTCCGGCTGCTGGTCAACCCCACCGGCAAGTTCGTGCTGGGTGGGCCGATGGGCGACGCCGGTCTGACCGGCCGCAAGATCATCGTCGACACCTATGGCGGCTGGGCCCGGCACGGCGGCGGTGCCTTCTCCGGCAAGGATCCGTCCAAGGTGGACCGTTCGGCGGCCTACGCCATGCGTTGGGTGGCCAAGAACGTCGTCGCGGCGGGACTGGCGGAGCGGGTCGAGGTGCAGGTGGCCTATGCCATCGGTAAGGCCGCTCCGGTCGGGCTGTTCGTCGAGACCTTCGGTTCCGAGACCGTCGACCCGGCCCGCATCGAAAAGGCCATCACCGCGGTGTTCGACCTGCGGCCCGGCGCCATCATCCGCGATCTGGACCTCAAGCGCCCGATCTACGCGCAGACCGCTGCCTACGGCCACTTCGGTCGTACCGACATCGACCTGCCGTGGGAGCGCCTGGACAAGGTCGAGGACCTCAAGAACTCCGTCTAGCGACCTCCCGACGCTCAAGCCCCGCGAACCGATGGGTCGCGGGGCTTGTGCGTAGCTGGGGTGCGGTTACCGGCTCAGCCGACGAACGCGTCGAACGCCCACTGGAACTGCGGCGGGACGACCTGCACGCCGCACTGAGACTGCAGTGTGCCGAGCGGCGCCAGGATCGCCTTGAAGTCGGCGTACTCCTGCGGATTGGCCGTCGCGTAGTTGCTCAGCGTCTGCTCGGCCTGCGCCCGGGGCTGCAGCGCGGCGGTCATCAGCACCTTCTGACCGTCCGGGTGGCTGTTCATGTAGGCCTGGGCCTGGTTCTGGATGTTGGCCACGGCACTGTCGACGCCCGCCTTGCTGCAGTCAGGCGCCGCGAAGGCCGACGGTGCGGCGACCACGGCCAGGGCGGCACCCGCGATCAGCGAGCTGGCACCGAGGCCGACGAGGCGCCGGGTCGCGGCTCCTTGAGCAAACTTCATGGGTGGTCCTTACCTGTTTGTGGCGTGTGATGCCATTGTGTCCCGTCGCGAACGGTTGCGACAAGGTCGGCTGGTCAGCCGTGTAGTGCTGCCCGCAGAGCTGCCAGGCCGCGCTGTGTCGCCTCGGTCGCCGCCGGAACCACACCCGCGTAGCCAAGATAGCCATGCACCAGTGTGTCGGCATTGTGCAGTTCAACTGTTACACCGGCGGCGGCCAGCAGCTCCGCATAGCGCGCTCCGTCGTCCCGCAGTGGATCGTGGCCGGCGGTCGCGACGTAGGCCGGAGCAAGCCCGGACAAGTCCGCAGCGCGGCCGGGCGCCAGCGTGGCCGGCGGGTCGGTCATGTCGACGTGACCGGCATACCAACGGGTGAATGCATCGATCGCGGCGCGGTCGAGGACCGGTGCGTCGGCGTTCTCGGCGAACGACGGCAACGAGGTGTCCCACATCGTCGACGGGTACCAGAGCAGCTGGAACGCCAGCTGCGGCCCGCCGGAGTCTCGGGCCAGCTGGGCGACGACCGCTGCCAGGGTGCCGCCGGCCGAGTCGCCGGCCACCGCCAGCCGGGAGGCGTCGGCGCCGTACTGCCCGGCGTTGGCGGCCACCCAGCGGGTCGCCGCCCAGACGTCCTCGACCGCCGCCGGGTAGGGATGTTCGGGGGCCAGCCGGTAGTCCACCGAGACCACGAGGGTCTGGGCCTGCACCGCGTGCTCGCGGGCGGTGCCGTCGTGGGTGTCCAGGTCGCCGACGGCGAACCCGCCGCCGTGGAAGAACATCGTGACCGGTGGGCAGGAGCGTAGCGACGCGGGAGAAGATTCCGGCGGGCAGGAGACGTTGTCGGGCCAGTACACCCGGACCGGGATGGGCCCACCCGGTCCGTCGATGCGGTGGTCCTCGACGCGCAGGTGGGGATGCACCGGGCCGCGGGGCAGCTCACGCAGGCGGCGGCGCGCCTCGTCGATTCCGCCGTCGACCGTCAACTGGAACGGCACCGCGTGCAGTACCTTCTGCAGGATGGCGTCCACCGGCGGTCTGTCCTCTGAAGTCATGGGCCCACCGTACGCACGCACACGGACCGCGTGGTGGGCCGCGGCTGCTGCCGCTGCGGTGGGATACGGCCTCTTCCTCGTGGTCACCGCGCTGCAGCTGCCCGCGAACGCCGAGCTGACGGGACGTTTCCCGGGCCAACCCGCAGTCAAGGCTCTGATGGCGGTCCTGCTGGCGGTGGCGGCGCGGTGGCACCCGGTCGTGCGCGAACGGCGCTGGCTGATCGCCGCGCTGCTCTTCTCCGCCGGTGGCGACTTCTTCCTGGCGATGCCGTGGTGGCAGCCGTCGTTCGTGCTCGGACTCGGCTCGTTCCTGGTCGCCCACCTGTGTTACCTCGGAGCGTTGTTGCCGCTGCGCGGCAGGGGCGGCGCGCGGCTGGTCGTGGCGGCGGTGATGGTGGCGCTGTGCGTCGCGCTCCTGGTGGTGTTCTGGCCCAAGCTGGTCATCGAGGGCCTGACGATCCCGGTGACCGTCTATATCGGCGTACTCGGTGCGATGGTGTGTGCGGCGTTGCTGGCCCGGCTGCCCACGGTGTGGACGGCGCTGGGCGCGGTGTGCTTCGCGATCTCCGACGGGATGATCGGCATCGGCAAGTTCGTGCTGGAATCCAACGCCCTGGAAGTGCCGATCTGGTGGGTGTATGCCACGTCCCAGATCTTGATCACTGCCGGGTTCTTCTTCGGCAGGACCAGGGCGTCGGGCAGCTGAGACCGCGGTCGGGGTGCGCGTCGGGGCGCCTCGGTACTCTTCGACGATGCCGAACGCCCGGCAGGCCGCTGAACACGAACCCATCGCCCGGGTGTTGCCGATGCTGTCGGTGCCGCACCTGGACCGTGAGTTCGACTACCTGGTCTCGGCCGACCAATCCGACGACGCGCAGCCCGGTGTCCGGGTGCGGGTCCGGTTCCACGGCCGGCTGGTCGACGCGTTCGTGCTCGAACGCCGTTCCGACACCGACCATGTCGGGCAGCTGGGCTGGCTGGACCGGGTGATCTCGGCCGAGCCGGTCCTCACCCAGGAGGTGCGCCGGCTGGTCGACGCGGTGGCCGCCCGCTACGCCGGCACCCGCCCCGATGTGCTGCGGCTGGCGATCCCGCCCCGGCATGCCAGGGCGGAGAAGTCCGACGCTGTGCCCCCGCTGCTGCCGGTGATCGACCCCGTCGACCCGGCCGGCTGGGCCCGCTACGGGCGCGGGGAGCAATTCCTCGTCGCCCTGCGGGAGGGCCGGGCCGCGCGCGCGGTCTGGCAGGCCCTACCGGGCGAGCAATGGTGTGACCGGATCGCCGAAGCGGCCGCCGCCGCCGTCAGCGGGGGCTATGGGGTGCTGGCCGTCGTGCCGGACCAGCGCGACATCGACGCAGTGTGGGCCGCGACGACGGCGCGCATCGACCAGTCCGCGGTGGTGGCACTGTCGGCCGGCCTCGGACCCTCGGCGCGCTACCGGCGCTGGCTGTCGGTGCTGCGCGGGCAGGCCCGGGTGGTGATCGGCACCCGCAGTGCGGTGTTCGCACCGGTCGAACGGCTCGGGCTGGTCCTCGTCTGGGATGACGGCGACGACAATCTGGCCGAGCCACGGGCGCCGTATCCGCACGCCAGGGAGGTCGCGATGTTGCGGGCCCACCAGTTGCGCTGCGCCGCGGTGATCGGCGGGTACGCCCGCACGGCCGAGGCGCATGCCCTGGTCCGTAGCGGCTGGGCGCATGATCTGGTGGCGCCCCGCCCGCTGGTGCGGGCCTGCTCCCCGCGGGTCGTCGCCCTCGAGGACGGCGGATACGCCGAGGAGCGCGACGCCGCCGCCCGGACGGCGCGGCTGCCGTCGGTGGCGCTACGGGCCGCACGTGCCGCGCTGGAGCGAGACGCGCCCGTACTGATCCAGGTACCGCGGCGGGGCTATGTCCCGTCGATCGCGTGCGCGCGGTGCCGCAGCGTGGCGCGCTGCCGGCATTGCACCGGGCCGTTGTCACTGTCCGGTGCCAGCACCGGGGCCCTCTGCCGGTGGTGCGGCCGGATCGACCCGGCGCCGCGCTGCCGACGCTGCGGTTCCGACGCGATCCGCGCCGTTATCGTCGGCGCCCGTCGCACGGCCGAGGAGATGGGCCGCGCCTTCCCGGGCACTCCGGTGGTGACGTCGGCCGGCGATGCGGTCCACAGCGAGATCGGGCCGGGACCGGCGCTGGTCGTGGCCACGCCGGGGGCCGAGCCGCGCGCCCCGCACGGCTACGGCGCCGCGCTGCTGCTCGACAGCTGGGCCATGCTGGGCCGTCAGGACCTGCGGGCCGCCGAGGACACCCTGCGGCGCTGGATGGCGGCCGGTGCGCTGGTGCAGCCACGCGGCGACGGCGGCGTGGTGGCCGCCGTCGCGGAATCGACCATCCCCACCGTGCAGGCCCTGGTCAAGTGGGATCCAGTGGGGCACGCCGAGGCCGAATGGGAGGCCCGCGCCGAGGTCGGCCTGCCGCCCAGCGTGCACATGGCCGCCGTCGACGGCAGCTCACCGGCGGTGGCTGCGCTGCTGGAGCACGCTGAGCTACCCGAGGACGCCGACGTGCTGGGCCCCGTCGACCTGCCGCCCGGTGTGCGCCGCCCCCCGGCGATGGCGGCGGGGGAGCCGGCCATCCGGATGCTCATCCGGGTCGGCCGCGAGGACGGTCTGGCGCTGGCCGCATCCCTGCGGCACGCCATCGCGATCGCCAGCGCCCGGCACGATCACGAGGCGGTTCGGGTACAGATCGACCCATTGCACATAGGGTAATCGCGGGACAATCCCAGGCAGAATGCGCAGCGGAGGTGTCATGAAGGGGTTCGGCCGTGTCATCGCGTGGTCGATCTCGTTGCTGCTCATCGTGATTGGCCTGCTATGGCCCGTGGTCTTCAGCTTCACCCCCAGTACCGGCGCCGTCTACGACCCGGTGGTGATCACCAACTACCGCGCCGATTTCACCGTCGACCGCGACGGCAGACTGGCCGCCACCGAGATCATCACCGGCAAGTTCCCCGGCGACCGGCACGGCATCTTCCGGTACTGGGACATCGCCAACCAGAACGATCCGCAGGTCCGCCAGGTCCCGCAGGTCACCCAAATCCTGATGGACGACCGGCCGATCCCGTATCAGATGCTCTGGGAGAGCGGCGAGCGCTTCCGGGTGGCCAAGATCGGCGACCCGGACAGCCTGCTCGGCTACGGCACCCACGTGTTCCGGATCAGCTACACCATCGACGGCGTCCTCGACCCCGGCAGCACCGGCGCCAACAAGACCTTCGCGTCCACCACCGGCACCCAGGCGGCGCCGTCCGCCTTCTTCTGGAACGTGATCGCCCCGGCGTGGAACAACCAGATCGACCGGGCCGACATCACCATCACCCTGCCCGGCGGGGTGCCCGGCGCCCAGTGCTCGGTGGGCACCGGAGTCGGCCGCGCCTGCGACGGCCTGACCGTCGACGGCGACACCGTCCGGGTGTCGGCCACCGCGCTGGCGCCCCGCACGCCGGTGACGGTGCGGGCCGCCGTCGACGTCCCGACGCCAGCGCGGACCGAACTGCCCTGGTCCTACCACTGGGATGAGGTGCTGGGCCGGTCGGTGCCGACCACCCTGTGGCTGCTCGGCCTGACGCTCACGGCCGGTCTCGGCGGCTTCCTGTGGTGGCGCACCACCGTCGAGCCCGCACCCGGGTTCCCACTGCAGTACGCACCGCCGCCCGGCCTGGGACCGGTGCAATGCGAGTACATCCGCACCGAGAAGGTGCCCGAGAGTGCACTGGCCGCAACGCTGTTCTACCTCGGCGAGCGCAAGCTCGTCTCGCTCAACCAGATCACCCCCAAACGCTGGACCATCCGCGGTACCGGTGACAAGGCGGCCTGGGCCGATGTCGACCCGGTCAGCGTGGCGGTGGGCAGCGCGCTCGGCGTGATCGGATCGGGCCGGGCGTTCGAGGCCGACGGCACCGTGTCAGCGGGTAAGAAGCTCAACACCGCGAAAATCGACCTGGCCACCGCCGCCAAGAAGTGGGCGTTCGGTGACGGCCTCATGGTCAAGCGCCGCGCCGAACTATGGCTGCGGTTCGCCAACGTCGCCGCGCTGGCGTTGGCCGTGTGCGGCTTCTTCCGCTGGTTCTTCCCGATCACGCTGTGGGGTCTGCCGTTCGCGGTGTTCTTCGTCCTCACCGCGGCCGGCTGGCGCAGCGGCGTCGGCAGCAGGCGCACCGCCGAAGGGCGCCAATTGTGGTCGCAGATCGGCGGTTTCCACCGCATGCTGGCGACCGATTCCGCCGAATCCCGCTTCGACTTCGCCGCCCGCAAGGACCTCTATACCGCCTACATCCCGTTCGCCGTGGCCGGTGGGGTGGCCGCGCTGTGGGCCCGTAAGTATCAGATCGCCACCGCACAGGTGCCGCCGCAGCCCGACTGGTATCACTCGTCGTCGGGGACCAGCTGGCACTCCTCGACCGGTGGTGGTGCTAGTTTCGACAGCTTCGAGTCGGCATTGTCGTCCTCGATCAGCGCATACTCCGCATCGCAGTCGTCGTCCAGCAGCAGTAGCAGTGGTGGTGGCGGCGGGTTCAGCGGCGGTGGTGGCGGTGGTGGTGGCGGAGGAGGAGGCGGTTCATGGTGACCTTCGTGCTCGTACTGGTGCTGCTGATAGCAGTGCTGGTGCTCGGTGGATTCGTGGTGGGGTACAACAAGGTTCGGTCCGCCGACGTCCGCGTCGACGAGGCCCTGGGCGGTATCGACGTCCAGCTGACCCGGCGCGCCTCACTGATCCCGAGCCTGATCAGCACGGTGCAGACCTTCGCCGCCCATGAGAAGGCGATCCTCGATCACGTCGCCGACGCCCAGGCCGCGCTGGCGGCGGCCACCTCCGGTAAGTCGGTGGCGCAGCGCACCTCGGCGGAGCAGCAGTTCGACTCGGCAGTGGGGCAGGTGCTGGCGCTGGGCCAGAGCTACCCGCAGCTGAACTCCTCGAACAACTTCTTGAACCTCCAGCAGAACCTGGCCGACACCGAGGACAAGCTGGCCTTCGCCCGCCAGTACTACAACGACGCGGTGGCAGGAGTGAACAAGCTGACCACGACGATTCCGTGGATGTTCGTGGCCGGGATGGCCGGGGTGAAGCAACGCGAGTTCTATCAGGTGCCAAAGTAGCCTCATGCGGATTGTCTTCGCCGGGACACCAGAACCGGCATTACCGTCGTTGCAGCGGTTCCTCGACTCGCCGCGACATGATGTCGTCGCCGTGCTCACCCGCCCGGATGCCGCGGCTGGCCGTCGGGGTAAGCCGGCGCCCTCACCGGTGGCGCAGCTGGCCATCGATGCCGGCATCCCGGTGCTGCGGCCAGTGCGGCCGAACTCCCCGGAGTTCATCGCCGAGCTGACCGAGCTGGCGCCCGATTGCTGCGCGGTGGTGGCATACGGAGCGCTGTTGAGCAAGGAGCTGCTGGCGGTGCCGCCGAAGGGCTGGGTCAACCTGCACTTCTCCCTGTTGCCCGCCTGGCGCGGGGCCGCACCGGTGCAGGCCGCCCTTGCCGCCGGCGACACCGTCACGGGCGCAACGACTTTCCTCATCGAACCGAGCCTGGACTCCGGCCCGGTGTATGGCGTCGTGACCGAGACCATCCGTCCGGCAGATACCGCCGCGGATCTGCTGGGCAGGTTGGCGATCTCGGGTGCCGGGTTGCTGGAGACCACGCTGGACGGCATCGAGGACGGCACGCTGACCCCAGTTCCGCAGCCGGCGGACGGGATCAGCGTGGCGCCGAAGATCACCGTAGAAGAGGCGCGAATCCGGTGGGAGCTGCCGGCTCATGTCGTCGAGCGCCGCATCCGTGCCGTGACGCCGGCCCCCGGCGCCTGGACCATGGTGGGCGACGTGCGGGTCAAGGTCGGTCCGGTGAGTCTTGAGCAGGATGCAGATCCGTTGGCCCCGGGCGAGATTCGTGCCGAGCGTGCGGCGGTCAGGGTGGGCACCGGTTCGCATCCGGTGCTGCTCGGTCAGGTGCAGCCGCCGGGTAAGAAGCCGATGAACGCCGCCGATTGGGCGCGCGGTGCCCGCCTCGAGTCCTCGGCGCGTGCCCTATGAGCGAACAACCACGCCGCGGCGGGAACGACCGTGGCCGTCCAAAGGGAAACGGGGGCACACCGTTTCACGGCCGGGGACGGGACGGCAAGGCCGGGGGACCGCCGCGGCGCGATCCGGGCCAGCAGCGGCCGCCCCGGCGCCCGCGCCGCAGCCCGCTTGATCCGGCCCGGCAGGTCGCCTTCGATGTATTGCGGGCGGTCTCCGAACGCGACGCCTACGCGAACCTGGTGCTGCCCGCTCTGCTGGCCGACCGGGGGATCAGCGGGCGAGACGCGGCGTTCGCCACCGAACTCGCCTACGGAACCTCCCGCACCCGCGGACTTCTCGATGCGGTGATCGCCGCAGCGGCGGGCCGGCCGGCCGACCAGATCGACCCGGTGCTGCTGGACCTGCTGCGCCTGGGCAGCTATCAACTGCTGCGCACCAACGTGGCCCCGCACGCCGCGGTGTCCACCACGGTCGAACAGGCGGGCATCGAATTCGACAGTGCACGAGCGGGTTTCGTCAACGGCGTGCTGCGTACCATCTCCGGTCGCGACGAGGCGTCGTGGGTGACGGAGCTGGCGCCCCCGCAGGAAACTGACCCGGTGGGCCATCTGGCGTTTCTGCACGCCCATCCACGATGGGTTGCCCAGGCCTTCACCGACGCGTTGGGCACCGACGCCGGTGAGCTCGATGCCGCGTTGGCTGCCGATGACGCCCGGCCCCTGGTGCACCTGGCTGCCCGACCCGGCGTGCTCACCGCCGAGGAATTGGCCCGCGAGGCCGACGGGACGGTCGGCCGCTACTCGCCGTACGCGGTGTATCTCTCCGGCGGTGATCCGGGTCAGCTAGCGGCGGTCCGCGATGGCAAGGCCCTGGTCCAGGACGAAGGCAGCCAGCTGGTCGCTCGTGCCCTGACCCTGGCCCCGGTGATCGGTGAGGACAGTGGGCAGTGGCTGGATCTGTGCTCGGGTCCCGGCGGTAAGACCGCGTTGATCGCCGCGATCGCCGCCCAGCAGGGCGGCAGCGTCACGGCCATCGAGCCCGCGCCGCGCCGCGCCGAGCTGGTCGAGCTCAACACCCGGGGCTTGCCGGTCGAGGTGATCCGGGCCGACGGGCGCGAGGCGCCACTGGGGCCCGGCAGTTTCGATCGGGTGCTCGTCGACGCGCCGTGCACCGGGCTGGGTGCGCTGCGCAGACGGCCGGAGGCGCGTTGGCGGCGGACCCCGGCGGATGTGCCTGCCCTGGCCAAGCTTCAGCGCGAACTGCTGGCCGCGGCGATCACACTGGTCCGGCCCGGCGGCGTGGTGCTCTACGCCACCTGCTCACCGCACCTTGCCGAGACCGTCGGGGTGGTGTCCGATGCGCTACGCCGCCAGCCCGTCACCGCGCTGGACACCCGGCCGTTGTTCTCGCCTGCCGACGAACTCGGGTCCGGACCGTACGTGCAGTTGTGGCCGCATCGGCACGGTACCGACGCCATGTTCGCCGCCGCGTTGCAGAAGCACGCCTGAGTCACCTTTAGGCTGACTGCCATGGCCACGCCGTCCCGACCACTGATCGCACCGTCCATCCTGTCCGCCGATTTCGCCCGGCTTGCCGAGGAGGCCGCGGCCGTCGAAGGTGCGGACTGGCTGCACGTGGACGTGATGGACGCGCATTTCGTCCCCAATCTGACCCTCGGGCTGCCGGTGGTGGAGAGCCTGCTGAAGGCCACCGATATTCCGATGGACTGCCACCTGATGATCGAGAACCCGGACCGTTGGGCGCCGGGTTACGCCGAGGCCGGTGCCTATAACGTGACGTTCCACGTCGAGGCCACCGAGAACCCGGTCGCGGTGGCCCGCGACATCCGGGCCGCGGGCGCCAAGGCCGGCCTGTCGGTCAAGCCCGGCACACCACTGGATCCCTACCTGGAGATCCTGCGTGACTTCGACACCCTGCTGGTCATGTCGGTCGAGCCCGGGTTCGGCGGGCAGAGCTTCATTCCCGAGGTGCTGGCCAAGGTCGAGACGGCCCGCCGGCTGGTCGACTCCGGCGAGCTGACCATCCTGGTCGAGATCGACGGCGGCATCAACGCCGACACCATCGAGATGGCCGCTGCGGCCGGGGTGGACTGTTTCGTGGCGGGTTCGGCGGTGTACGGGGCTGCGGACCCGGCCGCCGCGGTGGAGGCCCTGCGCCGGCAGGCCGGCGCCGCCTCGCCGCACCTCACGCTATGACCGCCCCGACGCCCGCGGTGATCGAGGCCGCCATGCGGCTGGCGGTCGAGCGCTCGCAGCGGGTCAAGGGCACCACCTATCCGAATCCGCCTGTGGGAGCAGTCATTCTGAGCCCACAGGGTGAGATCGCCGGGGTCGGCGCCACCGAGCCTGCCGGCGGCGCGCACGCCGAGGTGATCGCCCTGCGCGCGGCGGGCCGACTTGCCAGGGGTGGTACCGCGGTGGTGACCCTGGAACCGTGCAATCATCACGGCCGCACTCCGCCGTGCGTCGATGCGCTGATCGGGGCAGGGGTGGCGGCGGTGGTCTACGCAGTCCCCGACCCGAATCCGGTGGCGGCCGGGGGAGCCGCCCGGCTGCGTTCGGCCGGGGTGGCGGTCAGCGACGGGGTGGGCGCGCACGAGGTGGCCGACGGCCCCCTGCGGGAGTGGCTGCACAAGCAGCGCACCGGCCGTCCCCATGTCACCTGGAAGTTCGCCACCAGTGTCGACGGCCGCAGCGCCGCCGCCGACGGGTCCTCGCAGTGGATCACCAGCGACTCCGCGCGCGCCGACGTGCACCGGCGCCGTGCCGCTGCCGACGCCATCGTGGTGGGCACCGGAACCGTGTTCGTCGACAACCCCACGCTGACCGCGCGGCTGCCCGGGGGTGGGCTGGCCGAGCGTCAGCCGCTGCGTGTCGTCGTGGGCAAGCGCGAGATCTCCACGGAATCCAATGTGCTCAATGATGATTCGCGCACCATGGTGATCCGCACCCATGATCCGCACGAGGTGATCCGCGCGCTGTCCGATCGCACCGACATCCTGCTCGAAGGTGGCCCGACCCTGGCCGGTGCCTTCCTGCGCGCCGGGGTGATCGACCGGATCCTGTCCTACGTCGCACCCATCTTGCTGGGTGGACCGGTCACCGCCGTCGACGATGTCGGGGTTCCCAGCATCGCCCGCGCATTGCGCTGGCGCTACGACAACGTGGAGCGGATCGGGCCGGACCTGCTGTTGAGCCTGGTGCCGGTCTAGACCTGGCGGTCAGGAGAAGGCCTGCACCAGTTCGGTGCAGAAGGCAGGCAGGTCATCGGGTTTGCGGCTGGACACCAGTGTGTTCGGGCCGTCGGTGCACACCACGACCTCCTGGTCGACCCAGTGCGCGCCCGCGTTGCGTAGATCGGTGGCCAGGCTGGGCCAGGAGGTGAGCTGCCTGCCCTCGACCACGTCGGCTTCGACCAACGTCCACGGCCCGTGGCAGATCACCGCCACCGGCTTGCCGGCCTCGAAGAAACCCTTGGTGAAGCCGACGGCTGCGGAGTCGGTGCGCAGGTAGTCCGGGTTGGCCACCCCGCCGGGCAGCACCAGACCGTCGTAGTCGGCGGCCGAGACATCCTCGGCGGCCTTGTCCGCGGCAAAGGTGTCGGCGGGGGTGAGGTGGTTGAACGCCTGGATCTTGCCCACCTCGGTCGAGACCAATTCGGGTGTGCCACCGGCCTGCTCGACAGCCTGCCACGGGGCGGTCAGCTCGACCTGTTCGGTGCCTTCGGGGGCGACCAGGAAGGCGATGCGCTTGTTATGGAGTTCGTTGCTCATGGACGGTGGCATACCCACCGCCGCGCGGATCAATGCTGTGGCGACGACAACGGCGCGACCGACCAGTTCGACAGGTCCGACGGTCCCAGGATGCGATGGCGGGTGTGGCCGGCGGTATAGAAGGTGAACTTGGTCGCCCGATAGCACTGCTCGAAGCAGTCGAAGGCCTTTCCGTCGGCGTCGAAACTGACGCCCCGGACCCGCACGATCGGATCGCTGGTCTCCACACCCAGGTGGCCGGCTTCCCAGCCATTGGGGGTATCGACTTCGATGGCCTGTTCGGTGTACTCGTCGGTGAGGTGGTAGCGCTCTTCGATGAAGCGATAGAGCGATCCGCCCGCGGCCAACTGGTCCTGGTCGATCGCCGGCACCCGGCTCAGCGGCAGTACGGCGCGCTCGAGGATGGTGTCGGCGCTACCGAGGCTGCGCTTGCGCCAGATCTCCCAGACCGGCTGTCCGGCTTCGACTCCCAGTGCGGCGGCGATGGTGGTGCTCGGCAGTCCGACGCTGACGGAGATCAGTGAGGTGATGACTTTCGGTGCTTCACCGTCGTTGTCGACCAGGGTGTGGAGCAGCTCGCCGGGGCGGGTCGGGTCGGTGGCGATACGGGGTTCGGCGACGAACGTGCCCAGGCCCTGGCGGCGGGTGATCTTGCCGGCCCGTTCGAGTTCGTCGAGGGCGCGGCGGACGCTGATGTTGCTGACCGAGGCGATGTCGGCCAGTTCGGCGGCTGACGGCAGCCGGTCGCCGGGCTTGAGGCCTTGCTCGGACATAATGGCCAGCACGAGGTCGTAGACATGCTGATAGCGCAGCTTGCGTTCGGCAGGAGCTGCTGAGTCATCCCGCTTGGCCATCTCTCAATACTAACTATGCAGTAGCCAAATCGGGCCAACCTGGCGCTTGCTACCTGTGCGCTTCGCGGCCGAAACGAGAAAACAGATGGAAACATTTCGGCAATCGCCAGGCAATCGCACATGGTCATACTACTCTGTATACAAAGTGCTGGCGGAAGGGTTTTGTTCATGGTCGGAATGGATCGTCGCAGCTTCCTGCGGACCTCGGCGGTCGTTGCCGCCGCACTCGGCGGGGCCGCAGCGCTCGCCTCGTGCGCTCCCAAGACGGCGAGCAGCACCGTGCTGCGGGTGGGATCGACCACCGATATCGATTCGCTGAACCCGTTCACCGCCGACTCGACTCAGTCTGACGACGTCCTGCAGCTCGTCTACGACCGGCTGATGGGCTACGACGCACAACTCAAGATCGTGCCCTCGCTGGCCTCCGGTGTGCAGGTGACCGACGGCGCCAAGACCTTCACCTACACGCTGCGCAGCGGGGTGAAGTGGCATGACGGCAAGGACTTCGGTGCCGACGACGTGGTCTTCACCTTCCTCATGGTCCGGGACAACGACTACGGCACCTACGGGGCCTATCTCAAGGACCTCACCGATGTGGTCAAGGTCGGGGACAATCAGGTCCGGTTGACCTACTCGCAGCCGCAGACCCTGGAGCCCGGCGTGATCATGCCGATCGCCCCCAAACACCTCTGGGAAACCGTCAAGAAAGAGGACCTGCCCAAGTACGCCAACGAAAAGCCTGTCGGCACAGGGCCGTTCAGCTTCGTATCCTGGGAGAAGGGCAGCGTGGCCACGGTCGTTCGCAACGACTCGTGGTGGGGTACCGCCCCGGCAGCGCAGAAGGTCACCTGGACCAAGTTCGGCTCGGACGACGTCGTCACCCAGGCGCTACGAAGCGGTGACATCGACATCGTTCCGGAGGTGCCGCCGACCATCTTCACCGGTCTGCAGACCGCGCCCGACGTCAAGACCACGGCAATGGAGTCCTTCTCCTTCCACATGATCGGTTTCAACTGTTCCACCGCTGCGGGATCCAAGGGCAACCCGATCCTGCGTGACCAGGCGGTGCGCCAGGCGCTGTCGTGTGCCGTCGACCGCAAGCAGCTCGTCGAGCTCGCGCTGGCCGGCTACGGCGAACCGGGCACCGATCTGCTGCCGCCGGCATTCGGCGACTTCCACTTCGTCCCCAGCCCCGACGAGGTGCTCGACAACAATCCGGCCAAAGCCAACGCACTACTGGACAAAGCCGGCTACACCGGCCGCAACGGTGAGGGTATTCGCGAGTCGAAAGATGGTGCGCCGCTGGCATTCCGGCTGCTGGCGATCGCCGACACCACGGTGGACATGAAGGCCGCCGACCTGTTCGTCACGGCCGCCAAGGCGATCGGCATCAAACTCACCTTGTCCAGCACCGACGCCGACAGTATGAGCGCCACGGTCTACAACGCCGATACGCCGGACTGGGACATCATGGTGTGGGGCTGGGATTCGTCGTTCTACGACCCGTCCTATCTGCTCGGTATCCCCACCACCGACCAGATCGGCGGCAACAACGACACGTTCTGGACCGATCCGCGGTACGACGATCTCTACCACCAGCAGTCGACGACGGTCGATCATGCGGCACGCGTCAAACTGGTGCAGGAGATGCAGGCCCTCCACTACGCCGCCTGTCCCTACATCGTGATGTGGTACCAGAAGAAGCTCACCGGAACCCGGACCAACACCTGGACCGGATGGCAGCCGATGAATGGCGGCATGATCCTGAACTTCCCGCGGGTGAACTACCTCGACGTGAAGCCGGCCTGAGCGGCGATGGTCCGCTATCTCGGGCAGAAATTCTCCTACCTGGTGCTGACTCTCGCAGCGGTGGTGGCGACGAATTTCGTTCTGTTCCATCTGATGCCGGGTGACCCGGTCACCCACATCGCACGCGGCCAGCACCTGGACGCCGAGTCCATCGCCCGGCTGCGCAGCTACTACGGACTCGACCAGTCGATGGGTGCGCAATTCCTGACCTACCTGCAGAATCTGGTCCGCGGCGATCTCGGTTTCTCCTACACCTACCAGGCGGCGGTCGGACCGATCGTCGTCAAAGCCCTTGGCAACACCGTGATCCTGGTGACCGTCTCCACGGTGCTGGTGATCCTGCTCGGCATCCTGATCGGGGTGTTCGCGGCCGCCCGGCGCGGGACCCGGGCCGACGGCTCGCTGGTGATCGGATCGCTGGTGTTCTGGAGCCTGCCGACGTTCTGGGTCGGCATGCTGCTGATCTTCCTGTTCGCCGTCACCCTGGGCTGGTTCCCGATCGCCGGGATGTACACCGCCGATGCGCTGTACCCCACGGTCTTCGTCCGGATCGCCGACCTGGCCCGCCACCTGGTGCTGCCCACCGTGGCCATGGTGCTGGTCGACATCGCCCAGTTCGTGCTGATCACCCGCAGTTCATTGTTGGCGACGTTGTCGGAGGACTTCATGACGACCGCACGGGCCAAGGGCCTGAGTCCGCGGCGGGTGCTGTGGCGCCACGGCGTGCGCAACGCGCTGCTGCCGGTGGTCACCGCGACCACGCTGTACGCCAGCGCGACCGTCGGCGGCACTATTCAGGTCGAGACGGTGTTCTCCTGGCCGGGCATGGGACAGCTGATCTACCTGTCGGTGATCCGGCGGGACTATCCGGTGATGGAGGCGTGCTTCCTGATCTTCGCGATCGTGGTCGTGCTGGCGAACTTCGCCAGCGACATGGTCTACCGGATGCTCGATCCGCGGGTGAGGCTGACATGACCGGCCCGATACTCGATCCCGACCTGTACCCCGAGGAGCCGGTGGCCGCTCACGTGCCCGGGGGCTGGCGCGGCGTGGTGCGGCAACTGCTGGCCGACACGATGGGCCGGGTGGGCCTGGTGACGGTCGCGGCGGTCATCCTGGTCGCGATTCTCGGCCCCCTGCTGGCGCCCTACGACCGCACCGACGTCGCCGAAACCCGTAACGGGATCTTGTTGGCGCCCAGCGGATCCCACTGGCTGGGTACCGACGAGCTGGGGCGCGACGTGCTGCGGCAGGTGCTGGCCGGAACGTCGGTGTCATTGGAGATAGGGCTGGTGGCCACGCTGATCACCGTGCTGATCGGAACCTTGGTCGGTGTGCTGTCCGGATGGTTCACCGGGTTCGTCGACGCTGTGTTGATGCGGATCACCGACTTCTTCCTGGTGCTGCCCAACCTGCCGTTGATGATCGCCCTCGGCGCCATCATCGGCCAGAGCCTGCCGATGATCGTGCTCGTCATTGCGATCACGAGCTGGCCCAGCACCGCCCGGATCGTCAGGTCCCAGGCACTGGCGCTACGCGAGCGTGAGGTGGTGGCGCGGGCCAAGACCGTCGGGCTGTCCTCGGCGGGCATCCTGTGGCGGCTGATCCTGCCCGGTGTGCTGCCCCTGGTGATCGCCAACGCCGTGCTGGTGATCGCCGGATCGATCCTGGCCGAAGCCACCCTGTCCTTCCTGGGGCTGGGCGATCCGACCCGGACCTCGTGGGGCCAGATCCTGCACAACGCGTTCGCCGCGGGAGCGGTGGGCGGCGGCATGTGGTGGTACTTCCTGCCACCGGGTATCGGCATCGTGATCGTGGTGCTGGCCTTCTCGATGGTCGGTCAGAGCCTGGAGCGCATCCTGGATCCGCGGTTGGCGGCGGTCGAATGAGCCTGCTGAGGATCCGCAATCTGTCCGTCACCTACCGCGGCGGGGTTCGGGCGGTCGACGGTGTCGACCTCGACGTGGCAGCCGGCCAGGTGGTCGGCCTCGCCGGTGAATCCGGTTGCGGCAAGAGCACTCTGGCGCTCGCCGTCGCTCAGCTGCTGCCATCGGGCGCCACGCTGGAGGCTGACGAGCTGACCTTTGACGGTACCGACTTGCGCACTGTCGGCGACACCGAGCTGCGATCGCTTCGATGGGCACGGCTCTCGCTGGTGTTCCAGGGCGCGATGAACGGCTTCAACCCGGTGATGACGATCGGTGACCAGATCCGGGAGGCCATCCGGGCCCACGAGCCTGGTACCGGTCGCAAGGCCATCGGCGAGCGGGTCGATGAGCTGATGACCCAGGTCGGCATCACCGCCAGGCGGGCCGACGACTATCCGCATCAGCTCTCCGGCGGGATGAAGCAACGGGCGATGATCGCCATGGCGCTGGCCTGCCGGCCCGACCTGGTGATCGCCGACGAGCCCACCACCGCCCTCGACGTCATGACCCAGGCCCAGATCCTGGACCTGATCCGTGGCCTGGCCGACGAACTCGGTCTGGCCATGCTGATCATCTCCCACGACCTGACCGTGCTGGCCGAACTGTGTGACCAGGTCGCGGTCATGTACGCCGGTCGGATGGTCGAGCGCGGACCCGCGGCGGCCATCCTGAACTCCGATTCGCAGCCGGCCCATCCCTACACCCGCCGACTGCTCGACTGCTATCCGCGACTGGACGCCGGCCAGCCGTCGATCAACGGAATCCCCGGCAGTCCACCGGATCTCGCTCATCCACCGGCCGGATGCCGATTCCACGACCGGTGCACCGAGCGGTTGCCGCGTTGCGCGTCCGACGATCCGCGGCTGCGTGCGCTGCCGACCGACGCCGAGCACCTCGCCGCCTGCCACCTCGTGGGGGTGACACCATGACGTCATCGCCGGCCCGACCCGTGGTCGCCGACATCCGGGACCTGAAGGTGCACTTCCCGGTACGCCACGGCCGCCATCGATTGACCGCCCGGGCGGTCGACGGTGTGGACCTGTCCGTTCATGAGGGCGAGATCGTGGCCTTGGTCGGTGAATCCGGCTGTGGCAAGACCACCATCGCCCGGACACTGATGCGCCTGGTTGAGGCCAGTTCCGGCTCGGTGTCGGTCGGTGGAGCCGACATCACCCACGCCCGCGGACGGGCGTTGCGCCGGATGCGCCGAGACTTCCAGATGATCTTCCAGGATCCGTTCGAGAGCTTGCCGGCCAACGCCACGGCCATCGAGGTCGTCAGTGAGGGGCTGGCCATCCACCGCCGGGACCTCGACAGCGCGCAACGGCGCGACGTCGCACTGACGGCTCTGGAGATGTGCGGACTCACCCCGGCGGTCGCTATCGCCGACCGGCGTATCTTCCAGCTGTCCGGTGGCCAGCGTCAACGGGTGGCCATCGCGGCAGCACTGGCCGTCGAACCCCGACTGCTGGTGGCCGATGAGCCGGTGTCCATGCTGGACGTGTCACTGCGGGCCGGCGTGATCAGGGTGCTGCTGGACCTGCGTGAACGACTCGGCGTGGGAATCCTGTTCATCACCCACGACCTGGCGCTGGCCGGCGTCTTCGCCGACCGGGTCGCCGTGCTCTATCTGGGCCAGATCGTCGAACAGGGACCCGCCGCGGAGGTGATCGGCGCACCCCGGCATCCCTATACCCGGGCGTTGGTGGACGTGATGCCCAAGGCCGGCGGCGGGCGGCGCTCAGCTCGCGGCGTGCTGACGGGTGAACCGCCGAATGCCACCGACGTCACACCAGGGTGCCGGTTTGCCCCGCGCTGCCCGGTCTACCGGCAACTCGGCGAGCCCGAGCGGTGTCGCACCGAACTGCCGGTCCTGGCGCCGCAGCTAGCCGAACATGCTGTGGCATGCCACTTTTCAGACCACGAAGAAGTATCGACACCTAAGGAGAGCACGCTATGACCGTCACTCGCGAGGAAGCGATCGAGCTACTCGAGGCGATGGTGAAGATCGACTCGGTGACGCCATGGCTCATCCCGGGCGGAGCGGGAGAGGGCGAAGTTGCCGCCTTCATCCGGGACTGGCTGGCCGACGTCGGTCTGGAGGCGACCCTCGAGGAGGTCGAACCGGGACGGCCCAACGTGCTGGCCTGGCTGCGCGGTAGGGCACCGGGGCCGACCATCTGCCTCTCGGGCCACATCGACACGGTCGGTTACGCGAACTGGGCCGACCGCGCCCTGCATCCCGTGATCGAGGGCGACCGGATGATCGGGCTCGGCGTGGCCGACGACAAGGGTGCCTGCGCCACGGCGATGCTCGCCGTGCGCGAACTGGTGCGCTCGGGAACGGAGTTGGCAGGCAACATCCTGGTGGCCCTCGTGATCGACGAGGAGGGCATCAGCATCGGTACCGAGCATCTGGTCGCCCACCATGCCGATGAGATCGACTACGCGATCAACCTCGAACCGGACGGCTCGGGCACCATCTTCGGCGAACACCAGGGCTTCGGCTGGATCGACATCATCGTGCACGGCGAGCCGGCGCACGGCTCGGCGCCGGACAAGGGCGTGGACGCGATCGTCCACATGGCCGAGGTGGTGACCCGGTTGCATCGGCTCGACGAGACCCGCTGGAAGCCGTACCCGGATCCGAAGAACGGCCGCACCGTTTTCCACACCGGGACCATCCGCGGCGGCACCGACTATGCGACCTATCCCAACCAGGCCGTCCTGGGTATCGAGATCGGTACCCAACCGGGAGAGACGCTGGCCGACCGGGTTGCCGAGATCGAAGCGATCTTCGCCGAAGTCGCCGAGGTCGAGCCACGGTTCCGCGGTGAGGTCAACGTCCGGCTGGACCGCGACCCGTTCACCGGTGCGGGCAATGAGGTGCTGCTGCAAGCCCTCGGTGACGCCACCGAGGCAGTGAACGGGGTCCGTTCCCCGGTGAGCGGACTGAACGCGTGGACCGATGCGGCGCTGTTCCAGAGCGCAGGCATTCCGACCGTGCTGTTCGGGCCGGAAGGCGGCAACTACCACGCCGCCGAGGAATGGGTGTCGATCCCGGATGTGGTCGCCACCACCGAGATACTGCGACGCGCTGTGGTGGCCCTCATCGGCGCCCCCGTGACCGAAAAGAGTTGATGAACAATGACACAACCAGTTGAGAATCCCGCCGCAGGCGGGTTGCGGTCGGGGGCGTTGCGGGCCGTCGACGTCGTGGTCATGGCGCTGGCGAGTTCCGGCCCGATCCAAAGCGTGGCGGTGTCGCTGGCCGCGATCCTGGCCACCGTCGCTTACGCGGGTTTCCTGCCGATCCTGATCTGCTTCATCCCGATGCTCGGCATCGCGCTGGGCTATCAGCGTCTGCACGCTTGGCAGCCCAGTGCAGGTGCCACCTACACCTGGGTGGGGCGGGTACTCAACCCGCACGCCGGGTTCTTCGCCGGGTGGATCATGTTGCTGTACTACACCGTCGGAACCACCAGCCTGACGATTCCGCTCGGCAGCTACCTGCTCTCGTTCTTCTCCGACACCGCCGCGGACAACACGGTCGCGGTGGCCGCCGTGGGCACGGTCTTCGACCTGGTGGTCACCGCGGTGGCCGCCCTGGGCGTGGCGCTGTCGGCGAAATTCCAATTGGCTTGGGCCATCTTCGAATACGCGCTGCTCATCGGATTCGCCGTACTGGCGGTGCTGTTCATCGCCCACGGGCACACCGACGTCGTCAAGCCCAGCGCATCCTGGTTCACCATCGAGGGTGCGGGCGGGTTCAAGGCCCTGATCTCCGGTGTGCTGCTGGCCATCTTCCTGTATTCGGGATGGGACACCGCGGCCTATGTCGGCGAGGAGTCCAGCGGCCGCACTGCCGGGCGGGCCGCGGTGACCAGCGTCATCCTGCTTTTCGTCATCTACTCGGTGTCGGTGCTGGCGTTCCAGGGCATCGCTCCGATGCAGGACATGCAGGACCACGCGGCCAACATCCTGGCGTTCGTGGGGGACCGGATCGGTGGCGGCTTCTGGGCCAACGTGATGATCGTCGCCGTGCTCGGCGGCACCCTGGCATCGCTACTGGCGGCCATCGTCAGCGCTTCTCGGATCGGCTTCGCGATGGGCCGGGACCGCGTCGTGCCGTCCTGGCTGTCGCAGATCAGTCCCAAGTACGGCACGCCGTTGAACGCCACCATCCTGTTCGGTGTGCTCAACATCGTGTTCCTCTGGGGGTCGACGCTGATCGGCGCGGTCGGTGAGGCTCTGGCCAATATCGTGAGCACCCTGGGCCTGATGGCGGCCATCTTCTACCTGCTCACCGCGGTCACGGCCATCTGGTGTTACCGCCACCAGATCACCTCCTCGGCAAAGGATTTCGTCATCGGCGGTCTGATGCCCGGCCTGGGTGCGGCGTTCATGGCCTTCGTGGTGATCTACTCGATCGCCACGGATTCACTCAACGGCGTCGAGCTGGCCTTCGGTGTCGGGTTGGCGCTGGCCGGCCTGGTGCTCTCGGTCATCTCGGCCCGAGTGGGCCGGGCGCCGTTCTACACCGACCGGACTCACGGGGAGTCGATCGCCGACGTCCCACACTCGCCGTGATCGCCAAACATCAAGCAGAACAATAGTTTTCCACACCATGAGACAGTGAAAGAGAATCTCCATGCAATTCAGCGATGCCTATGCGGCTCGGACACCGGCCACCAAGGCGCTCTACGAACGGGCCAAGCGGACGGTGCCGGGCGGAGCAGGGTCCACCGCGCGGCTTCCGCGTAACGGCTGGAAGCCCTATCCGATCTTCATGGCCGAAGGCAGCGGGTCACGTCTGACCGACGTCGACGGCAACACCTACATCGACTATCTGCTCGGTCTGGGGCCGATGATCCTGGGCCACCGCCACCCCGTGATCACCAACGCGGTGACTGAAGCGGTGCGCGACCTGGGCACCTGCTTCGGACTTCCCTATGAACTCGAGGTCGAAGCCGCCGAGAAGGTGGTGGCCGCGGTGCCCGGGATCGAGCAGGTGCGGTTCACCAACTCCGGCTCGGAGGCGGTGGGGACCGCTGTCCGGCTGGCCAGGGCCACCACCGGACGGCGCATCATCGTCCGGTTCGAGGGGCACTATCACGGCTGGCAGGACACCGTGTACTGGTCGAACCACGTCGACCTGAATCTGGCCGGCCCGGCCGATCACCCACGTCCGGTCGCGATGGGACCCGGCGTGCCCGCCGAGCTCGAGGACACCCTGGTGGTCCTCACCTGGAACGACCCGGAGAGTTTCGTCGAGCTGATGGACCGGCGCGGCGACGAGGTCGCAGCGGTGCTGACCGAGCCCGCGGTCTTCAACACCGGATGCATCCTGCCCGAGCCCGGATATCTGGAACTGCTGCGCGCCGAAACCCGCAAGCACGGCGCGCTGCTGATCTTCGACGAGGTGATCACCGGCTTCCGGTTCGCCCGCGGCGGAGCTCAGGAGTGGTTCGGGGTGACCCCGGATCTGACCACGCTGGCCAAGGGCCTCGGTGGCGGCTTCCCGGTCGCCGCGGTCGGCGGATCGGTGGAGGCCATGCAGATGGTCGCCGATGGCCGGTACTCGCACTCGGGTACCTACAACGCCAATGTCGTGCAGTGCGCCGCGGTGTCGGCGACCATGGACGTGCTGGCCGAACCGGGGCTCTACGAGCGGCAGCGGGCCCTCGGCCACCGGTTGGCAGCCGGGCTCGGTGAACTGGCCGCCGAGCGTGGCCTGGACGCGTACTGCGAAGGGTTGGGTACCGTCTTCCAGTTGTGGTTCGCCGACGGCCCGATACATAACTGGCGTGATGCGGTGGCCCATGCCAACGAGGAACTGTTCACCCGCTGGTACGAGGAGATGGTGGTGCGGGGAGTGCTCTTCCACCCGTTGCAGTTCGAGAATCTGTTCGTCTCGCTGGTGCACGATGACCGCGATATCGACGAGACCCTCGAAGCGGCGGCCGATGCGCTGACCGTCGTCGCCCGCACCCACGTGCCCGCAGCCCGGTCGTGACCGATCGTCCGGTCATTCTCGGTGTCGACCTCGGCACCTCGTCGATCAAGGTGGTGGCGGTCTGCGAGGACGGCACCGTCGCCGCGGCCGCGCGCTGCGAATACCCCACTGATCGGCCGGAAACTGGTGCAGCAGAGCAGAATCCGGATGACTGGTGGCGCGCTCTGGGAGCCGCCGGTGACGAGCTGGCCCGGTCGGTGTCGCCGCGGCGATGGAAGGGCATCGGGCTGACCGCGATGCTTCCGACCCTGGTCGAGCTCGACGCCGACGGCGGCACCCACGGTCCGGCGATCACCTGGGAGGACGCCCGCGCGGAGGACGAGGCCCAAGAGCTGATCGCCCGGTTCGGGGACGACGTGCTGTACCGGATCACCGGTCAGCGGGTCGACGGCCGGTATCTGGCTCCCATGCACGCCCGGCTGGCGGCCCGCGGGCGGGCCGGGACAACGGTGGCCGGGGCCAAGGACGTCCTCTTCGAACGGTTGACCGGGCGCCTGCTGAGTGACCCGAGCACCGCGGCGGGCAGCGCGGCTTACGACATCGAGGGCGGCTGCTGGAATACCGAGATCGCGCAGGCCATGGGTGTTTCCGCACTGCCCGAGGTGGCCCCGTCGGACACCGTCGGTTACCTGGCCGACTCGTGGCGTGAGCGCTGGGACATCGACGAGCTGCCGGTGGTGCTCGGTGCGGCTGATTCGGTGTTCGGTGCGCTGGGGGTCGGGGCGGTCAACCACGGCGACGTCGGGGTGATCGCCGGAACGTCGGCGATCGTGTTGGGCATCAGCGACCAGCCGACCCGCGACCCGGCGTTGCGCTACCTCGTCACACCGCTTGGCGGGCCGGGCTGGGGCCTCGAAATGGACCTGCTGGCAATGGGTTCGGCATTCAGCGCGGTGGCCCGGTTGTTCGGGGTGAGCGGCCCGGCGGCCCTACTCGAGGCCGCCGCGCATGTCGCCGTCGAGGACGCACCGCTGTTCCTGCCCTATCTCGCCCCTGGCGAACAGGGCGCGCTGTGGGATCCGACGCTGACGGGCACGCTCAAGGGGCTGACCCTGGCGACGGAGGTCGGCCACATTGCGCGCGGCCTGCTGACCGGTATCGTCGTCGAGCTTCGCCGGTGCATCGACGTGCTGGCCGCCACCACGGGGACGGCCGGACCGATCCTGATGGGCGGTGGCAGCGCGGTCAGCCCACTGATGTGGCAGGACCTTGCCGACGCCACCGGTCGCGAGGTACGCGCCGACCCGAATGTCAGCGACCATTCGGCGCTGGGAGCGGCCGTGTTCGCGGCACAGACGCTCGGCCGGCCCATCACCAGGACCCGGCAGACCACGGTGGTGCCTCCGCGACTGGACCGGCACAACTGGTGGACGGACTGTCTGCACCGCCACAACGAGGCCCGCCGATGAGGACGACGGTGGTGGACGAGGCACAGTTCGCGGTGCTGGCGGCCGATGAACTGATCCGCCGGTTACCGGCGGTGAGTCCGCGGCTGGGGGTGGCCACCGGCAGCACGCCGATGCGGCTTTACGACGAACTCGCCCGCCGCAGCAGGGTCGGTGAACTCGACCTGTCGTCCGCGGTGGTGGTGGCCTTGGACGAATACGTCGGCCTGGGCCCCCGCGACGCGCAGAGCTACGCCAGCTATGTCCGGACCCGGATCGCCGAGCCGCTGGGCATTGCTCCTGGGAATGTTGTTGTGCCGCAGGGTGATGCAGCTGATCCGGAGCGCGCTGCCGCCGAGTTCGAGGCGAGGATCACCGGCGTCGGCGGAGTCGACGTGCAGATCGCGGGCATCGGTGCCAACGGGCATCTGGGCTTCAACGAGCCCGGCTCCTCGCTCGAATCGCGCACCAGGGTGGTGCTGCTCTCGGATCGGACCAGATCGGACAATGCCCGGTTCTTCTCCGACGGCATCGACGGCGTTCCCCGGCGCGCGATCACCCAGGGACTGGCTACCATCTGCCGGGCGGGCAGCATCCTGCTGCTCGCCTCGGGCACCGCCAAGGCCGAGCCGCTGGCGGCTGCGCTGCACGGGCCGGTGGACGTCGCGGTACCGGCATCCGTGCTGCAACGGCATGCTGATGTCACCGTGATCGCCGACCATGCGGCGGCCGCACTGCTGTGATGTCGACGAAGGAGAGAATGTGAGCGACCCCGGGGTGCTGGGCCTGTTCCCGCCGGGCAGCAGCCTCGACCAGGACGGCACGCTGATGGTCGGCGGCTGCCGGCTCGACGCGGTCGCCGCGGAGTTCGGCACCCCGGTGATGGTCGTCGACGAGACCGCCCTGCGGGCCAGAGCCCGGGAGTACCTGGCGGCGTTTCGCGATCTGTGGCCGCGTTCGGATGTGGCGTTCGCCTCGAAGGCCTTCCCGTGCACCGCGATTCAACAGCTGATGAGCGAAGAGGGTCTGCACCTCGACGTTGCGGGCGGGGGAGAGATCGTCACCGCATTGTCGGCCGGCGCCGATCCGGCCCGAATGCTGTTGCACGGCAACGCCAAGACTGATGAGGAACTGGCGCTGGCTGTCTCCAACGGGGTCGGCCTGGTGGTGGTGGACAACTTCGACGATATCGACCGGCTGGAACGGATCGTCGAGCCCGGCCGGCGCCAGGGTTGTCTGGTGCGGGTGGTCCCCGGTGTGCAGGCCAGCACCCACGCGGCGGTCGCCACCGGTCATGCCGGCTCGAAGTTCGGCCTGCTGCCCGCAGATGCCCGCATCGCGATCGAGCGGATCCGGCGCAGCCGGGTACTGCGCTGCGACGGCGTGCACACCCACGTTGGATCGCAGCTGCTCGATGCTGCTCAGCTGGCGGCGGCGGTCGAGCCGGTGGCCGAGTTGGGCAGCTTTGATGTCTACGACTTCGGCGGTGGGCTGGGCGTGCGCTACACCTACGTCGACCAGCCGCCGTCGGTGCGCGACTATGCCGCGATGATGGTCGAGAAGGCTCGCGGCCTGGTGCCCGCCGACGCCCGCATCATCGTCGAGCCGGGCCGGTCGATGACCGCGGCGGCCGCCTGCACCGTCTACCGTGTCACCACCGTCAAGCGCGGCGAGCGTATCCATGTTGCCGTCGACGGCGGCATGGGGGACAACCTCGAGGTGTCGCTCTACGGGCAGCGATTCGAGGCCACCCTGGTGGACCGGGTGGGCGGCGGGGCGCCGGTGACCGTGGTGGGTAGGCACTGCGAGTCTGGTGATGAGCTCATCGACCTTGTGCCCCTTGCTGATCCGGTGGTCGGCGATCTTCTCGCCGTCCCCGTCACGGGCGCGTACTGCTACACGATGTCCAACCAGTACAACGGGGCACGGCGCATCCCGGTGGTCTTCGCCGCCGAGGGGCAGACCCGGTTGGTGGTGCGTCGCGATACCTGGGCTGATCTGCTGGCTCGTGACGTGCCGGCGTCAGGGCAGAGCGGCTAGCTCCTCGGACTCGTCGGCATCGGCATGAGCGCTCTTGCCGCCGATGAACAGCGCCAGGACGGCGCCGACGAGGCAGACGATGACGGTGACGGAGAAGATCGATCCGTACTGCATGGCGAACGCCCGGCGGCCGTTGGACGCCAGTTGCGCGGCGATCTCCAGCACGTTGGTGCCGGTGGGCTTGGGCATGCTGGCCATGATCTGGTTGAACCGGTAGAGGCCCCAGGCGCTGAGTGCGGCGACACCGATGAGCATGCCCGTCATCCGGGCCACCACCACGAGCGAGGATGCGATGCCGTGCTGGGCGGCCGGGACCACCCGGAGCGCCGCCGAGGTCAGCGGACCGATCACCAGGCCCAGCCCGACACCGGCCAGCGCCAGGTCGGTGGACAGCACCGGCAGCGACACCGGGCCCAGCTGGTGATGGGCGTCCAGGACGTCGATGTTCCACTTCGAGATCAGGAAGTAGCCGCCGGCGGCGATGACCATGCCCACCACGGCGACGATCCGGTCACCGATCCGGGTGGCGACCCAGCCGCCGACCAGGGCACCGATCGGCAGCGCAATCAGGAAGTGCAGCAACAGGAATGCCGCACCATTCTGGTCCTTGCCCAGCACACCCTGGCCGAACAGCTCTACGTTGACCAGCGTGACCATCAGCGCAGCGCCCGCGCACAGCGAGGTGGCCAGTGCGGCCAGGAACGGGATGAACCGCACCCCGGCAGGTTCGATGAGCCGGGTCTTGGCCAGGCGTTCCCACACCGCGAAGGCAATCGCGGCGACGACGGCCGCGATCACGACGGGCACCCCGTAGCTGGGCAGGATCTGCTTGCCGTCGGGCGCGGGGTTGTACAGACCGATCACGGCGAGGCCCAGGGCGATGGCCAGCAGCACGCCACCGACGACATCCACCCGCTCCGGGTTGGAGCTGCGGTCGTGGGACGGCAGGCTGAGGTGGATCAGCACCATCGCAACGACCGTCAGCGGCACGTTGATCCAGAACACGTCCTGCCACTTCGACAGCACGGCCACCACGGCGATGCCGTAGAGCGGGCCGAGCACGCTGCCGAGCTCCTGGGCTGCGCCGATGCCGCCCAGCACAGCGGCGCGGCTGCGCGCCGCCCACAGGTCGGCGGCCAGGGCCAGGGTGACCGGCAGCAGCGCACCGCTGGCCACGCCCTGGATCAGCCGGCCGATCACCAGCATCGTCAGGTCGGTCGACAAGGCGGTCACGACCGAACCGATGGCGAACAGCGTCAGGCTCAGCTGCAGGATCAGCTTGCGGCCGAACCGGTCCGACAGCCGGCCCAGCAGCGGCATCGCGGCGATGTAGCCCAACAGGTACACCGTGATGATCGGCGTCACCCGCTGGATCTGGTTCACCGGGATCTGAACCGTCTGCATGATGTCGGTCATGATCGTGACCACGACATAGGTGTCGAGGGCACCGAGCAGCACGGCCAGGCTGCCCGCCCCGATCGCGATCCGCCGGCTGCGGCCGGTGGTTGCCACCCGGTGGCGCGCGGAGGTCTGGGCTTCAGTCATCGTCGGCCGGTGATCAGACCGCTGGCTTGGTGACGGTCACCGGCTTGTCCCAGTCCGACAGCGTCAGCTGGATGCTGTTGCCGCTGCTCGGCTCCACCTTGGCCTGCACCAGCTGGTGCGGGTCGGCCTTCTGGATCCACACCGTGGCCGGCACCGAACCGGTGGCCTTGACCTGGGGGATGAGCTTGTTGACCGCGTCCGCGGTGACCTTGCCCGAGATCCGGACGGTGTCGACGCCGTTGACGGTGTCGCTGGCGTCCGACTTGGCGTCGGAGATGCTGGCCAGCATGTTGGCCAGGCCGCTGTCGGGGTTGAGGATCACCGACGGGTCGTAGACATCGGCGGCCTTGCCCATGTCGAGCCAGTTGTTCGGGGTCAGGGCGGCGTAGAGGGTGCCGTCGAGGACCACCAGCTGGATGTCGACGTCGGTGCCGCCCATCGAGATGGTCGAGCTGCCGGAGACGGCGACAGCGGGCACGTTGGTGAGGTTACCGGAGAGCTTCTTGACCGGCAGCCCGTCGATCTTGCCGCTGATGGCGATCTCCAGGTGGGCGCTCTTGAGTGCCTTGGTGGCGGTGATGGATTGCTGGATGAGTCCCTGCGCGTCGGGCAGCGACTCGGCAGGCTTCGACGAACAGCCAGCGACGACCAGTGTGGCGGTCGAGAGCAGGGCGGCAAGGACGGCGAACATTCGGCGGCGCGTCGGCATAGCTGCATCGTAGTGGGTCGGTGTGACCGGACCTCATCCGCGAGGCCTTCGCGGCCCAGTCGTGACCGGGTCGGCATCACCGTGGCGGCGGGCGGTGACCTGGGATTACGGCCGTCCGCGGTGGGCAGTGACCGCGGCGGACGGCAGCCGGCATCCGGGCGCTAGATTAGGTGCCGTGTTCACCGGAATCGTCGAGGAACTGGGTCAGATCGTCGGTAAGGACGATCTGGGCGACTCAGCCCGGTTCGTGATCCGCGGGCCCGTCGTCACCTCCGACGCGCGCCACGGCGACTCGATCGCCGTCAACGGTGTGTGCCTCACCGTGGTCGAGGTCCTGGCCGACGGACAGTTCAGCGCCGACGTGATGGCCGAGACGCTGCGCCGGTCCAGTCTGGCCGCGGTGGGCGTGGGCAGCGCGGTCAATCTCGAGCGGGCCGCCGCCGTGGACAGCAGGCTGGGCGGACACATCGTGCAGGGTCACGTCGACGGCACCGGGCATGTGGTGTCCCGGACGCCGTCGGAGCACTGGGAGGTGGTCCGCATCGGGCTGCCGCCAGAGTTGTCGCGCTACGTCGTCGAGAAGGGATCCATCACCGTCGACGGCATCTCGCTGACGGTGTCGGGGCTGGGTGACGACTGGTTCGAGGTGTCGCTGATCCCGACCACGCTGGCGCTGACCACGCTGGGCCGCGCTCCGGTCGGGGCTTCGGTGAACCTCGAGGTGGATGTCATAGCGAAATATGTCGAGCGGCTGCTCGGCGATCGGCTGCGCTGAGTCGCCGCTTTGCTGAATTAGCAGCCCCTGGTAGTGCCACACCCCGGCACGTGGTGGTCCATTTTGGACACCGAGGCGGCAAAGGCCGAGATCACAGGTATTTCGCAAATCGAACCTGAGATTTGTCTTAGCTAAACCCTCGGGGCGATGCTAAGTTGCAGGGCGACGTGTGGCGCGTGTCTCCCCTGGTCGGGCGAGGTGAGAATCGTCACCCCGACGCAAAGGAGCTGCCGTGGCTGCCGCAAGCCCACGCAACCCGCGTCGGACCAAGGGCCGCCACCGCAAGCCGTCGAATCTCGACAATGCGAACTGCGCGCAATGGTTACGAGTCGGAACCGTCGGTATCGGATTGGGTGCGGCGATCGCCAGCGGGCAGGCTGTTGCGTCGGCCGCCCCCGATGATTCGTCGGGTTCCGGTCCGGCCAAGGAGGCGGCCGACACCTCGACGTCGTCGGCCTCCCCGCAAGCGGGTACCACCGGCGGCACCCCGAAGAAGGCCGGGCCGAAGCGCCCGCCCACGACGAAGGTGTCCGGCCAGTCCGCTGACGGCGACACGGACGCCACCGGCGGTTCCAAGGCCGACTCCAGTCCCGGGGCGGCCGACGCCGACAACTCCGCTGCGGCGAGTGCGACCAAGCGCACCGAGCCTCAGGTAAAGGCCAAGCCGCGCAAGATCTCTGGCATCGACGCGGCGGCCTCGGCAGGATCTGCACCGGCGAAGTCCGCCGCGACGGCGGGCGACGCTGACACCGCGCCGGCGTCGGTGCCGGCCGGTACCGCTGCGCCGAGCTCCCCGGTGACGGTGTCGACGGTACCAGCCGCGGCGGCGGTCACCGCGACCGTTTCCGCCGGAAGTGTTTCGGCGCCAGGGATTTTCGCTGACGTGATCGATGCCCTCAACGGGTTGGGGCATGGCTTGGAGGAATCGCTGGCATCGGCGGTGCGTCAGGCGCGTTCATCCAAGACCGCCCAGGCGCCGTCGGCGACCACCACCTCCGCCGCTCCGCCGACCACGTCCACCACGACTACGGCGACGGCGACCGGCGGGGTCGCGCCGAACGCTCCCAAAGCCGCTGCGGTCACGCCCATCTCGCCGCAGGATGCGGTCGCCACGCTGACCGCGGCCTACAGCGCCAACAACTCCGACGAACTGATCCGGGAAGCGTTCCAGGCGGGTCTGAAGACGACGGACCTGCTGACCATCGTGCTGGCGCCGGTGATCAATGCGATCAACCTGATCGGTGACCTCTCGGAGTTGAGCGGCGCGGTATTTCGCCGCGACGGCGTCGACGTCGCCGACGAGATCGGTGATGTGACAAGGGATCTCATCGGGATGGTCCCGGTGGTGGGGCAGCCGATCGCCTCCGCGCTCTACAACCTCACCGCACCGCCGGGTGCTGCGGCCACCGAGAAGGCGCTGGCTGCCGCGGCCGCGGCGCCGGCTGCCGCCGGCGCGCCCGCGGTGGGGACGGCGGAATGGTACTTCCAGGGCGCGTTGGCATGGGCGGTCAACCGGCTCGCGGGCTGGCCTGGTACTCCGCAGAAGTTCATCGACATCACGAACTACCAGACCGACCAGACCCTCGACCAGGCCGATACCCAGTTGCAGAGCCTCATCGATAATGCGATCGCCGGCAGTCCGGCGCGGTGGGTTCCCGATCTGCTGGGCATCTTCGGGATGTTCTTCCAGTCCGCTATCCCGGGCTATACCTTCACGAACACCCTCAACGCGTGGGGCGACTTCCTCAACCGGATCGTGCCCCCGTTCACCATCGCCTCCGGCGCCGGCACATTCGGCATCATCACGCCGTACAAGATCATGGGAGCCGCGGTGGCCGGGACGGCGACCGTCCTGGCCGACATGCTCAATGGTGTCTACGATCCCGCGCAGTGGGAGATCGATGTCATCAAGGCCACCACCGGGGCCACGGTCACCAGATCCGACCTCACCGATCAGACCAGTCTGACGACCAAGATCGCGGCCTCCGTCACGCTCGGCGACGGTGGCGCGTTCAGCCACCCCGAGCGCGCCTGGAGCATCACGCTACCGACCTGGACCGCCCAACAGGTGAACCCGTTCACGGTGGTCGCCTACGTTGCGCTGGTCGGGATCTACAAGCGGTTCCAGGAAATGGCCGCCCTGCAGAACTACACGCTCAGCACCACCTACGACAGCTGGCTCTACACCCTCAACCTCGGCGGTGTCAGCAGCCAGTCCGAGTACGCGGCGGGAACGTTCCACGCCGTCGATCAGCAGGGCCGCACGGTGGACTTCTTCGGGGTGTCGCAAGGCGGGACGTACACCTCGCAGGGTGGGGGCCTGGTCACCATCAACACCGCCGACGGCGGATTCACCTACACCAACACGCTGCCCGGCGCCGCGTTCTTCCACCGGGCGACCTCGGAGAACCCGGACGACCGCTACGACACGGTGTACATCCCGGTGAAGTCGGCCGACGGCGTCCAGTACACGCTGCCCTTCAAGATCCAGATCATCAACGGCACCAACGCCGCTCCCACGGCCACGTCCACCGCCGGGAGCGGTGACGGTCTCGGCGTCGTGCGAGGAACCGTCTCCGGCAGCGACTCCGATGGCGACACGCTGAAGTACACGCTGGTCGGGTCGTCGGTCAACGGCCTGACCGGCAACTCCGGCTACACCAAGAACGGTTCGGGCAACGGCGGCATCGTCACGCTCAACCAGAACACCGGGGCCTTCACCTATGCCTCGTCGGCAACGGCCGGCAGCACGCAGAGCTTCCAGGTACAGGTGACCGACGGCCACGGTGGCAGCACGGTGCAGACGGTCACTGTGACCAACAACGCCTCCATCACCCCGGCCAACGTCAACACTTCGACGCAGAACGTGGTGACCGGTTCGGTGCCGGTGCCGTCCGGCGACAGCGGGATGTTCACCAGCTACGCCCTGGGCACGGCCCCGTCGAAGGGCACCGTGACGTCGTTCGACCCCGTCACCGGCGCCTTCACCTACGTCCGCAACTCGGGCCTGGGCCACACCACCCCACCCGGCGACGTGGTGACCGTGCTGGCCACCGATGCCAACGGCCGTACCGTCACCCTGAACTTGGCGGTCACGCCGACCGTGGCGAACGCTTCGCCCACGGTGACACTGACGACGGCTCCCACCGTCGGCACGCTGTCCGGTACCACACAGACCAGCACCGGCAAGGTCACCTACTCGGATCCGGACGGTGATGCAGCGGTCTGGCCGTCCAGCGTGACGACCGCTCGCGGGGGTACCGTCACTTTCGCTGCCGACGGCACCTTCACCTACACGAGCAACCTGAGCACTGCTGCGCGGCACGCGGCGGCGAAGGTGGGCGCTGCCGGCACCACCTACAACGGTGTCGCACTGGCTGCCTACGAGGACGCCTTCACCGTCACCGTGGGCGACGGATACGGCGGCACCGCCCAGACCACGGTGAAGGTCCCGATCTACGCGATCAACGCCGCACCCACCACCTCGGGAAGCTTGGGCTCGTTGATCAAGAACGTCACCACCGTCGGCGCTGCGGACGGCGACGGTGACAGCCTGTCCTACACCATCTCCAGCGGTTCCTGGACGGGCACATTGTCGCTGTACACCGGCACCATCTGGGGCCCCAGCATCCCGGTGAGCCTGACCGTGAAGGACGGTTACTACAAGGTCACCAACGGGGTGGTGGATACGACCAAGGCGGGCGTGATCCGCACCTGGTCGTCATCCGGTTCCGGGACACAGACCGACGCCCCGGCCTGACGCCGGGCAGCCCGTGCGCGCGAGGTAGCGTTTGTCGCAATGCGCCGATCGTTCCGGTGGCCAGCGAATATCCGTGTGCGCGGTGAGCTGCGCGCCGTCGAGGAGACCGCTGAACGGGCCGGGCAATAACCTGGCGGTCGCCGTGGTTCATACTGTGTGCAGCAAGATCGAGGCAGAGAGCAGGCGGCAAAGATGACGAGGCTGGACACCGTCGAGCGGGCGGTCGCCGATATCGCGGCGGGCAAAGCCGTCGTTGTCATCGATGACGAGGACCGCGAGAACGAGGGCGACCTCATCTTCGCCGCCGAGAAGGCCACCCCGGAACTCGTGGCGTTCATGGTCCGCTACACCTCGGGCTACCTGTGTGTACCGCTGGACGGCGAGATCTGCGACCGGCTGGGCCTGCTGCCGATGTATGCGGTGAACCAGGACAAGCACGGTACCGCCTACACCGTCACCGTCGATGCGAAAACCGGTGTGGGAACTGGCATTTCGGCCTCCGACCGGGCCACCACGATGCGCCTGCTCGCCGACCCCGCCAGCGTCGCCGAAGACTTCAGCAAGCCCGGCCACGTCGTCCCACTGCGAGCCAAGGACGGTGGAGTGCTGCGCCGCCCCGGCCACACCGAAGCCGCCGTCGACCTGGCCCGGATGGCCGGCCTGCAGCCGGCGGGCGCCATCTGCGAGATCGTCAGCCAGAAGGACGAGGGCGCGATGGCCCAGACCGACGAGCTGCGGGTGTTCGCCGACGAGCACGACCTGGCCCTGATCTCCATCGCCGACCTCATCGAGTGGCGCCGCAAGCACGAGAAGCACATCGAGCGCATCGCCGAGGCACGTATCCCGACCCGCCACGGCGAGTTCCGTGCAGTCGGCTATTCCAGCATCTACGAAGAGGTCGAGCACGTCGCGCTGGTGCGCGGTGACATCGCGGGCCCGGAGAACGACGGCCACGACGTCCTGGTCCGGGTTCACTCGGAGTGCCTGACCGGCGACGTGTTCGGCTCGCGGCGCTGCGACTGCGGCCCGCAATTGGATGCGGCGCTGGCGATGGTGGCCGCCGAGGGGCGCGGCATCGTGCTCTACATGCGTGGTCACGAGGGCCGCGGTATCGGCCTGATGCACAAGCTCCAGGCTTACCAGTTGCAGGATGCCGGCGCCGACACCGTCGATGCCAACCTGGAACTCGGCCTGCCCGCCGATGCCCGCGACTACGGCATCGGTGCGCAGATCCTGGTTGATCTGGGCGTGCGGTCGATGCGGCTGCTCACCAACAACCCGGCCAAGCGCGTCGGCCTGGACGGCTACGGTCTGCATGTCATCGAACGCGTCCCGCTGCCGGTGCGCGCCAACGCCGAGAACATCCGCTACCTGATGACCAAACGGGACCGGATGGGACACGACTTGACCGGGCTCGACGATTTCGACGAGGCCGCGCGCCTGCCCGGGGATCTGGGCGGCGCCCTGTGAGGCTCGGGACATGAGCGGCGGCGCAGGTATCCCGGACCTTCCGGAGATGGATGCTTCCCAGTTGTCGCTGGCGATCGTCGCGAGCACCTGGCACGCGAAGATCTGCAACGCGCTGCTCGACGGCGCCCGTCGGGTTGCCGAGGACGCCGGTATCCCCAGCCCGACCGTGGTGCGGGTGCTGGGCGCGATCGAGATCCCGGTTGTCGCACAGGAACTCGCCCGCTCCCATGACGCGGTGGTGGCGCTCGGTGTTGTGATCCGCGGCCAGACACCGCATTTCGACTATGTCTGTGATGCCGTGACACAAGGGCTCACGAGGGTGTCGCTGGACGAGTCGACCCCCGTGGCCAACGGAGTCCTGACGACCAACGACGAGGAGCAGGCCCTGGATCGGGCCGGCCTGCCCGGCTCGGCCGAGGACAAGGGTGCCCAGGCCGCGGCCGCCGCGCTGTCGACCGCGCTGACGCTGCGCCACCTGCGTGGGGCATGACCGAGTCCGGCACCCAGTGGGATGTCGTGCTGCGACCACGACTCCTGCCGATGGTCGCGTACGCGGCGGCGTTCATCGTCGCCACCGCGGGCATCGCCGTCGGCGTCCTGTCGAATATCAAGTTCACCGGCGCCTACATCCACACCGATGACCAGGTCGCCATGGCCGTCCTGGGCATCGTCCTGGGGGCGGCCATCCTGCTGCTGGCGCTACCCCGGGTGCGGGTCGGTCCGGCCGGTATCGCGGTGCGCAATGTCGTGGTGGAGCGGGTCGTGCCGTGGGACGAGGTCGTCGGTGTCAGCTTCCCGGAAGGCTCGCGCTGGGCCCGGGTGGACATCGCCGACTTCGAATACGTTCCGGTGGTGGCCATCCAGGCGGTCGACGGGGAACGGGCCGTCCAGGCGATGGAAACCCTGCGGGCACTGACCGCCACGTACCGGCCGGACCTCACCCGACCCTGAGCACCATCGCCACCTCGGCGCGGCCGTCGTCGGCGACCTCGGTGAACCCGAAGCTCTCGTAGACCGCACGGGCGATGTTGTTGTCGCGCGCCATCCGCAGCGTCACCACACGTGCGCCACCTCGCCGCGCCCAGTCCAGCGCGGCCGCGACGAGCTGTCGGCCCAGCCCCCTGCCGCGGACCCGCGGATCCAGCCACAGCGAGTACAGGTACACCGTGCCGGGGTCTTCCTGGTGTGCGGCGATCAGCCCGGCCGGCCGATCCGTGACGAACGCCACGAACTGCGCGTGGTCGCGCAACCGCTGACGCCAGTTCCCCGGAGTCATCTGCGACTCTGCCAGGTACTGCTCGTCTGCGGTACCGAACGCGTCGGCCAGGGCGCGTAGTCGGAGTGCAGCGAATTGCTCCCAGTCCGACTCGGTGAGGCGGGTAACGCGGGCCGTGGGCACACCTCCGACGGTACTAACCTGAGAGCGTGCCCGATCCCGCGACGTACCGCCCGGCGCCCGGATCGATTCCCGTCGAGCCGGGTGTCTATCGATTCCGGGACCCGCACGGCCGGGTGATCTACGTCGGCAAGGCCAAAAGCCTGCGCAGCCGCCTGACGTCCTACTTCGCCGATCTGTCCGGTCTGCACCCCAGGACCCGGCAGATGGTGACCACCGCCGCGAAGGTGGAGTGGACGGTGGTCAACACCGAGGTCGAGGCGCTGCAGCTGGAATACAACTGGATCAAGGAGTTCGACCCGCGGTTCAACGTCCGCTACCGCGACGACAAGTCCTATCCGGTGCTGGCGGTGACGCTCAACGAGGAGTACCCGCGGCTGTTCGTCTATCGCGGTCCGCGCCGCAAGGGCGTGCGCTACTTCGGCCCCTACTCGCACGCCTGGGCCATCCGGGAGACCCTGGACCTGCTCACCAGGGTCTTCCCGGCCCGGACCTGCTCGGGGGGAGTGTTCAAGCGGCACAACCAGATCGGCCGGCCCTGCCTGCTGGGCTACATCGACAAGTGCTCGGCGCCGTGCGTCGGCCGGGTCAGTGCCGAGGAGCACCGCAAGATCGTCACCGACTTCTGCGACTTTCTGTCCGGAAGGACCGACCGGTTCGCCCGCGACCTGGAACACCAGATGAACGCCGCCGCTGCCGACCTCGACTTCGAGCGGGCCGCCCGGTTGCGCGACGACATCGGGGCGCTGAAACGCGCACTGGAGAAACAGGCCGTGGTCCTCGGCGACGGCACCGACGCCGACGTGGTGGCCTTCGCCGACGACGAGCTCGAGGCCGCGGTGCAGGTGTTCCACGTCCGCGGCGGGCGGGTCCGCGGTCAGCGCGGCTGGGTGGTCGAGAAGCCGGGCGACCCCGGTGATTCCGCAGAAGCCCAGCTGGTGGAGCAGTTCCTCACCCAGTTCTATGGTGAGCAGTTTGAATTGGGCTCCGAAACTAACCAAGCCGCAGACGAATCCACCAATCCGGTACCACGCGAGGTGTTGGTGCCGTGTCTACCGCCCAATGCCGACGAGCTGGGCGACTGGTTGTCCGGGCTGCGCGGATCCAGGGTGGTGCTGCGGGTACCGCAACGTGGCGACAAGAAGGCGCTCGCCGAGACCGTGCACCGCAATGCCCAGGAGGCGCTGCAGCAGCACAAGCTCAGGCGCGCGGGTGATTTCACCGCGAGATCGGCTGCGCTGCAGAACATTCAGGAATCGCTCGGATTGGCCGATGCACCGCTGCGCATCGAGTGTGTGGACATCAGCCACGTCCAGGGCACCGATGTGGTGGCCTCGCTGGTGGTGTTCGAGGACGGCCTGCCGCGCAAGTCGGACTACCGGCACTTCGCGATCCGGGAAGCTGCCGGACAGGGGCGCTCCGATGACGTCGCGTCCATCGCGGAGGTGACCCGCCGCCGGTTCCTGCGTCATGTCAGCGATCAGCAGAACCCCGATGAAATGTCAGCAGAAGGCAAGTCCCGCAAGTTCGCCTACCCGCCCAACCTCTACGTCGTCGACGGTGGCGCACCCCAGGTCAACGCCGCCCAGGCGGTGCTCGACGAACTCGGCGTCGACGACGTCGCGGTGATCGGACTGGCCAAACGTCTCGAGGAGGTCTGGGTGCCCTCGGAGGCCGACCCGCTGATCATGCCGCGCAACAGCGAAGGGCTGTACCTGCTGCAGCGGGTCCGCGACGAGGCGCACCGGTTTGCCATCTCCTACCACCGCAGCAAGCGTTCCAAGCGGATGACGGCCTCGGCACTGGACTCGGTGCGGGGGCTGGGCGAGGCGCGCCGCAAGGCGCTGGTCACCCATTTCGGATCGCTGGCCCGGCTACGGGAGGCCAGCGTCGAGGAGATCACCGCGGTGCCCGGGATCGGCGTTGCCACGGCCGCCGCCGTGCTGGAAGCGTTAGGGGTGTCGGCGGATACGCCGGGAACGGCTGCGACGCCCGAGCCGGTCGAGGATGATCGGACTGCGCAACAGGCATCGCTATGACAGAACACGACATCGACGAAGACAGGCGGACCCCGGTAGTGGCCGAGCCCGAGGCGGGTATCGACGTAGTGCTGGTGACGGGACTGTCCGGGGCGGGGCGCGGGACCGCCGCGAAGGTTCTCGAAGACCTCGGGTGGTACGTCGCCGACAACCTGCCGCCGGAACTGATCGCCCGGATGGTCGATCTGGGTCTGGCGGCGGGTTCGCGTATCACCCAGCTGGCGGTGGTGATGGACGTGCGCTCCCGCGGCTTCACCGGTGACCTGGACTCGGTGCGCACCGAGCTGGCCACCCGGGGAATCCACCCCCGGGTGCTGTTCATGGAGGCATCCGACGACATCCTGGTGCGGCGCTACGAGAACAACCGCCGCAGTCATCCCCTGCAGGGCAACCAGACACTGGCCGAAGGTATCGCCGCCGAACGGGCCATGCTGGCGCCGGTGCGGGCCACCGCCGATCTGGTGATCGACACCTCCACCCTGTCAGTGCGGGCGCTGCGGGAGAGCATCGAGCGGGCCTTCGGCGGCGAGATCGTGGCCCAGACCAGCGTGACGGTCGAATCATTCGGATTCAAATACGGCCTGCCGATGGACGCCGACATGGTGATGGACGTCCGGTTCCTGCCCAATCCGCACTGGGTCGACGAACTGCGCCCGCAGACCGGGCAGCACCCGGCGGTCCGCGACTACGTCTTGAGTCAACCCGGTGCCGCGGAGTTCCTGCAGACCTACCATCAGCTGCTGAAGTTCGTGGTGGACGGCTACAGCCGAGAGGGGAAGCGCTACATGACGGTGGCGATCGGCTGCACGGGCGGTAAGCACCGCAGCGTCGCGATGGCCGAGGCGCTGGCCGGCTTGCTCGACGAGAACCGGGGCCTGTCGGTGCGCGTGCTGCACCGGGATCTGGGCCGCGAATGAGTGTGACGACCAGTGAGGTCAGCCCGCGCATCGTGGCGCTCGGCGGCGGCCACGGCCTCTACGCCACGCTGTCGGCGGCGCGCCGGATCACTCCGCACGTCACCGCGGTGGTCACCGTGGCCGACGACGGCGGTTCGTCCGGGCGGCTGCGCAGCGAGCTCGATGTCGTGCCGCCTGGCGATCTACGAATGGCGTTGGCGGCGTTGGCTTCTGACAGTCCCCACGGTCGGCTGTGGGCGACGATCATCCAGCACCGGTTCGGTGGCAGTGGAGCCCTGGCGGGTCACCCGATCGGCAATCTGATGCTGGCGGGTCTCAATGAGGTGCTCGCCGATCCGGTGGCCGCGCTGGACGAACTCGGACGGGTGCTCGGCGTCAAGGGCCGGGTGCTGCCGATGTGCCCGATCGCCCTGCAGATCGAGGCCGATGTCGCCGGGCTGGAAGGCGATCCACGGATGAGCCGGGTGATCCGCGGCCAGGTGGCCGTGGCGACCACCCCGGGCAAGGTACGGCGGGTGCGGCTTCATCCCGGCGATCCACCGGCCACCCGGCAGGCGGTCGACGCCATCATGGCCGCCGACCTGGTGGTGCTCGGCCCGGGCTCGTGGTTCACCAGTGTGATTCCGCACGTCCTGGTGCCCGGTCTGATGACGGCGCTGAAGACCACCACCGCGCGGCGGGCGGTGGTGCTGAACCTGGCCGCCGAGCCGGGGGAGACCGCGGGTTTCTCGGCCGAGCGTCATCTGCACGTGCTCGCCCAGCATGCTCCCGGCTTCTCGGTGGACGAGATCATCGTCGACGCGGCTTCGGTGCCGTCCGACCGCGAACGTGGCCAACTTCGCCGTACCGCGAGCTTGATAGAAGCGTCAGTTCAGTTTGCTGACGTGTCCAGACCTGGTACACCTTTACATGACCCGGCGAAGCTGGCCGCTGCGCTCGAAGTTGTGCGCACACGGGGACCCGTTCCCGCGACACAGACTCTTCCGGCCGCTGCCCCGTTGCAAGCCGGGGCGTTGCGACAGGGGGACAGGGTGGAGGGATCGAGAGGCAACGGACCGAGAGGTGACGACCCGTGGCGATGACTGCCGAGGTGAAGGACGAGCTGAGTCGTCTGGTGGTCAACTCCGTGAGCGCTCGCCGGGCGGAGGTGGCCTCGCTGCTGCGGTTCGCTGGCGGCCTGCACATCGTGGCCGGCCGGGTGGTCGTGGAGGCCGAGGTGGACCTGGGCATCATCGCCCGCCGGCTGCGTAAGGACATTTACGACCTCTACGGGTACAACGCGGTGGTGCACGTCCTGTCGGCCAGCGGTATCCGCAAGAGCACCCGCTACCTGGTCCGTGTCGCCAAGGACGGGGAAGCCCTGGCGAGGCAGACCGGCCTGCTGGACATGCGGGGCCGTCCGGTTCGCGGGCTGCCCGCCCAGGTGGTCGGCGGAAGTGTCGGCGATGCCGAGGCGGCCTGGCGCGGAGCGTTCCTCGCGCATGGTTCGCTGACCGAACCCGGACGCTCGTCGGCGCTCGAGGTGAGCTGCCCCGGGCCGGAGGCGGCGCTGGCCCTCGTCGGTGCGGCACGCCGGCTCGGTGTCAGTGCCAAGGCCCGTGAGGTCCGCGGCACCGACCGGGTGGTGGTGCGCGACGGTGAGGCCATCGGCGCCCTGCTGACCCGGATGGGCGCCCAGGACACCAGGCTGATCTGGGAGGAGCGCCGGATGCGCCGCGAGGTGCGCGCGACGGCGAACCGGCTGGCCAACTTCGACGACGCGAACCTGCGCCGCTCGGCGCGTGCCGCGGTGGCGGCTGCCGCCCGGGTGGAACGAGCGCTGGAGATCCTCGCCGACACGGTGCCCGATCATCTGGCCGCTGCGGGCCGCCTGCGGGTCGAGCACCGACAGGCCTCGCTCGAGGAGCTCGGTCGGCTGGCTGATCCGCCGATGACGAAAGACGCTGTGGCGGGCCGTATTCGGCGCCTGCTGTCGATGGCGGACCGCAAGGCCAAGCAGGACGGCATCCCGGACACCGAGTCGGCGGTCACCCCCGATCTGCTCGAAGACGCCTGAGTTCAGCCCGAAAGCTGTTCGGCGGCAGCGTCTGCTGTGCTGTTCGCGGCCAGCGCCCAGCGAATGGTGCCGACCAGGACACGTCCGGCGACGCGAATTCCGGTGGCCTCGGTGACGGGGAGATAGGGCACCCGCAGCGGTAACCGCGCCCACGTCGGCAGCATGGCCACGGCGGCGGCGGCAAGCACGCCGTAGGGCAGCCGTGCCGCCAGCGGCAGCGGCGGGGTGAGCAGCAGGAAGCGGGCGGCGTCCCGGGCGGCTTCGGTGCTGTGTAGCTCGGGCCGGAAGGCGGCGATGCGCGCGGCGAGGTCGGCCTCGGTGCGCGGCGGGTCGGGCACGCCGAGCGCCTCGGCGGTACGGGCGGCGTCGGCGACGTAACCGTCCCGGCCGTCCTGGTCCAATGGCGCGGCGCCGTAGAGCTGATGGGCCAGCAGGAAGCTGTCCACTTCGGCGATGTGCACCCACTCCAACAGGTGCGGGTCGTCGGCGCGGTAGGGCCTGCCGTCAGCGGCGGTGCCGTGTACCCGGTGGTGGATGCCGCGGACCCGGTCGACGGCGCGCTGGGCATCGGCGGCGGTACCGAATGTGGTGACCGCCAGGAAGGTGCTGGTGCGCTGGAGCCGGCCCCAGGGGTCGCCGCGATAGTCGGAGTGCTGGGCGACACCGGCCATGGCCAGCGGGTGCAGCGACTGCAACAGCAGGGCGCGCAGGCCGCCGACGAACATCGAGGCGTCGGCATGGACCTGCCGGATGGGACGGTCGTCGGCGAACCAGCGGGGGCCCGGGGTGTTGTGGATGCGGTCCCGGTTCTGTGGGCCGTCGGGACCGGCGACCATCGTGAACAGCTCCCGGCCCAGGCGCCTGCGGACCGGGCCGAGATCCGGGGTGATCGCCATGTCTGCGACGGTACGCGCGCACGCGAGTGCGAACATCCTGCGAACCGACTCCGAACAGACTTGGAACCAACACCGCAACCGGTCGCGCATGGCGATCGTGTCGCTACTAGGCTGACCCCGAGCACTCGAAGCGACTCAAGGAGACAGACGTGACGATCCGGGTTGGCGTTAACGGCTTCGGCCGCATCGGACGCAACTTCTACCGGGCCCTGGCGACGCAAAAGGCCCTTGGCAAGGCCACCGACATCGAGATCGTGGCGGTCAACGACCTCACCGACAACGCCACCCTCGCGCACCTGCTGAAGTTCGACTCGATCCTGGGCCGGCTGCCCGAGGACGTCACCCTCGAGGGCGAGGACACCATCGTCATCGGCGACACCAAGATCAAGGCGCTGGAGGTCAAGGAAGGTCCCGCCGCGCTGCCGTGGGGCGACCTGGGCGTCGACGTGGTGGTGGAATCGACCGGTATCTTCACCGCGCGGGCCAAGGCACAGGGTCACCTGGATGCGGGCGCGAAGAAGGTCATCATCTCCGCGCCGGCCAGCGACGAGGACATCACCATCGTGCTGGGCGTCAACGACGACAAGTACGACGGCAGCCAGAACATCATCTCGAACGCCTCGTGCACCACGAACTGCCTCGGCCCGCTGGCCAAGGTGGTCAACGACGAGTTCGGCATCGTCAAGGGCCTGATGACCACCATCCACGCCTACACCCAGGATCAGAACCTGCAGGACGGTCCGCACAAGGACCTGCGTCGCGCCCGCGCGGCCGCGCTGAACATCGTGCCCACCTCGACCGGCGCCGCCAAGGCCATCGGTCTGGTGTTGCCCGAGCTGAAGGGCAAGCTCGACGGCTACGCGCTGCGGGTGCCGATCCCCACCGGCTCGGTCACCGACCTGACCGTGGAGCTGGAGAAGAAGGCCAGCGCCGCGGAGATCAACGCCGCGCTCAAGGCCGCTGCCGAGGGCAAGCTCAAGGGCATTCTGAAGTACTACGACGCCCCGATCGTCTCCAGCGACATCGTCACCGACCCGCACTCCTCGATCTTCGATTCCGGTCTGACCAAGGTGATCGACGACCAGGCCAAGGTGGTGTCCTGGTACGACAACGAGTGGGGCTACTCCAACCGCCTGGTCGACCTCGTCGGCCTGGTCGGCAAGTCGCTCTAACAACGATGACTGTCAAGACTCTTTCCGACCTGCTCGCCGAAGGTGTGGAAGGTCGGGGCGTCTTGGTGCGCTCCGACCTCAACGTGCCGCTCGACGGTGGGAGGATCACCGACCCGGGGCGCATCATCGCCTCGGTGCCGACCCTCAAGGCGCTGGCCGATGCCGGCGCCAAGGTCGTGGTGGCCGCGCACCTGGGCCGGCCGAAGGGCGAGCCGGATCCGAAGTTCTCGCTGGCTCCGGTCGCCGCGGCGCTGGGGGAGCAGCTGGGCCGCCACGTCCAGCTTGCCGGTGATGTGGTGGGCACCGACGCGCTGGCGCGCGCTGAAGGGCTGACGGACGGCGACGTGCTGCTGCTGGAGAACATCCGCTTCGACCCGCGCGAGACCAGCAAGGATGACGCCGAGCGGCTGGCGCTGGCCAAGGCGTTGGTCGAGCTGGTCGGCGACGACGGCGCGTTCGTCTCCGACGGCTTCGGCGTGGTGCACCGCAAGCAGGCCTCGGTCTACGACGTCGCGACCCTGCTGCCGCACTACGCCGGCACGCTGGTGGCCACCGAGGTCAAGGTGCTCGAGCAGTTGACCAGTGCCGGTGAGCGGCCCTACGCGGTGGTGCTCGGCGGCTCGAAGGTGTCCGACAAGCTGGCCGTGATCGAGAACCTGGCCACCAAGGCCGACAGTCTGATCATCGGCGGTGGCATGTGTTTCACTTTCCTTGCCGCCCAAGGGCTTTCGGTGGGTACCTCGCTGTTGCAGGAGGAGATGCTGGACACCTGCAAGCACCTGCTGGACAAGTACGGCGACGTGATCCACCTGCCCGTCGACATCGTGGTGGCCGAGAAGTTCGCCGCCGACTCCCCATCGGAGACGGTGGCCGCCGACCAGATCCCGGCCGACAAGATGGGCCTGGACATCGGACCGGAGTCGGTCAAGCGGTTCAGCACGCTGCTGTCCAACGCCCGCACCATTTTCTGGAACGGGCCGATGGGCGTGTTCGAGTTCCCGGCGTTCTCGGCCGGTACCAAGGGGGTGGCCGAGGCCATCATCGGTGCCACCGGCAAGGGGGCGTTCAGTGTGGTCGGCGGTGGCGACTCGGCGGCGGCGGTGCGTGTGCTCGGTCTCCCCGAGGACGGTTTCTCGCACATTTCCACCGGCGGCGGCGCATCCCTGGAATACCTTGAGGGCAAATCGCTGCCCGGTATCGAAATTCTTGAGTGATCGGTTAGGAGCCCTGTGTCCCGCAAGCCGCTGATCGCCGGCAACTGGAAGATGAACCTCAATCACTTCGAGGCCATCGCACTGGTTCAAAAGATCGCATTCTCGTTGCCCGACAAGTACTTCGACAAGGTCGACGTCACCGTCATCCCACCGTTCACCGATCTGCGCAGTGTGCAGACCCTGGTCGACGGCGACAAGCTGCGGCTGACCTACGGGGCCCAGGACCTCTCGCAGCACGACTCGGGGGCCTACACCGGCGAGATCAGCGGTGCGTTCCTGGCCAAGCTGGGCTGCACCTTCGTCGTGGTCGGGCACTCCGAACGGCGGACGTACCACCACGAGGACGATGCGTTGGTGGCCGCGAAGGCCGCCGCGGCCTTCCGGCACGGTCTGATCCCGATCGTGTGCATCGGCGAGCACTTGGACGTGCGCGAGGCCGGTAACCACGTCGAGTACAACGTCGAGCAGTTGCGCGGCTCGCTGGCCGGGCTCACCAACGAGCAGCTGACCGATGTCGTGATCGCCTATGAGCCGGTATGGGCCATCGGGACCGGCCGGGTGGCCAGCGCCGCTGACGCCCAGGAGGTGTGTGCGGCGATCCGTGCCGAGCTGGCCAGCATCGCCACCCCGCAGATCGCCGCGGGTGTGCGGGTGCTCTACGGCGGCTCGGTCAATGCCAAGAACGTCGGCGAGATCGTCGCCCAGGAGGACGTCGACGGAGCTCTGGTGGGTGGGGCGTCGCTGGACGGTGAGCAGTTCGCCACGCTGTCGGCGATCGCCGCCGGTGGGCCGCTGCCCTGATCCGGGGCACCACCGGGTAGTCTGGTCGCCATGGTTTTGACCCTGCAGATCATCCTGGTGATCACCAGCCTCCTGGTGGTTCTGTTGGTGCTGCTGCACCGCGCCAAGGGTGGTGGCCTATCGACCCTGTTCGGCGGTGGCGTGCAGTCCAGCCTCTCCGGTTCGACCGTGGTGGAGAAGAACCTCGACCGCCTCACCCTGTTCGTCGTCGGCATCTGGGTGGTCAGCATCATCGGCATGGCCCTGCAGATCAAGTACAGCTGACTCTCACGGCGTGAAGACGATCCGCTGACCATTCTCGGGCTGCGGCCACACCTGTTCCACTTCTGATAGCGGCACCGCCTGTGGCCGCGTTCGCAGCGCACCGTCGGCGATCGCGCGGGTCAAGGCGGGCAGTTCGCCCAGGACGTCGGCGGTCGGCACTGACCCGATGCCGCTACCCAAGATCTGCAGTGGCATGGATCGTAGTGCGGCGGCGGTGATCTGGGCCGTCACCCCGGCCATCGACCCGATCTGAATCCAGGTCAGCGGCTGCGCCGAGCCATGTCGGCCGTCGGCTAAACCGGCGATGAGCTCGGCGGTGGGCGGACCCCAGATTCAGTCCAGCACGATGTCGGCCGCGATCGCGCGGTCGAGATGTGTGGCGATGCCGGCGCCCCCCGTCACGCTGGTTTCATCGAGGTCTGGGGATGGCTCAGCGACGCCTCACCCTGCGCCACACCCAGCCCGCGTCGATACTTGAGGGATGGCAGAGGTCTCTGATTCGACGCTCGAACCCATCGGTGCGGTACACCGCACCCAGGTCGGGCGGGAGGCCACCGAACCCATGCGCCGGGATATCCGCCTGCTCGGGGCAATCCTCGGCGATACCGTGCGTGAACAGAACGGCGAGCAGGTCTTCGACCTCGTCGAGCGGGCCCGCGTGGAGTCCTTCCGGGTCCGGCGCTCGGAGATCGATCGTGGCGAGCTGGCCCGGCTGTTCGACGGCATCGACATCCACCAGGCGATCCCGGTGATCCGTGCCTTCACGCATTTCGCGCTGCTGGCCAATGTCGCTGAGGACATCCATCGCGAGCGCCGCCGCGCCGTCCACATCGCGGCCGGTGAAGCACCCCAGGACAGCACCCTGGCCGCGACCTACCGCAAGCTGGAGGCCGCCGAACTCGACGCCGACACCGTCGCCGTTGCGCTGCGCGGAGCCCTGGTGTCGCCGGTCATCACCGCACACCCGACCGAGACTCGCCGCCGCACCGTCTTCGACACCCAGCACCGCATCACCGCGCTCATGCGGCTGCGCCTGCACGGCCAGGACGAGACCGAGGATGGCAGGCCCATCGAGACCGAGCTTCGCCTACAGATCCTCACCCTGTGGCAGACCGCCCTGATCCGGTTGTCCCGCTTGAAAATCCAGGATGAGATCGAAGTCGGCCTGCGCTACTACCCGGCCGCGTTCTTCGAGGTGATCCCCAAGGTCAACGCCGAGGTGCGGGACGCACTGCGGGGCCGCTGGCCCGGCACGGAGCTCCTACCCGAACCCATCCTGCGCCCGGGGTCCTGGATCGGTGGCGACCGTGACGGCAACCCGAACGTCACCGCCGACGTGGTTCGGCTGGCCACCGGCAGCGCCGCCTACACCGCGCTGGCGCACTATTTCGCCGAGTTGACCTCGCTCGAGCAGGAGCTGTCCATGTCGGCCCGGCTGGTCAAGACCTCCGCCGCACTCACCGATCTGGCGGCCACGCTGGACGAGCCGACGCGCGCCGACGAACCCTACCGGCGTGCGCTGCGCGCGGTGCACGCCAGGCTCACCGCCACCGCCGCGCAGATCCTGGACCGCCAACCCGAGCACATCCTGGATCTGGGTCTGCCGCCGTACAGTACGCCGGCGGAGCTGCTCGCCGATCTGGACACTATCGGAGAGTCGTTGCGGCACAACGGCAGTGCGCTGCTGGCCGATGACCGGCTGGCCCGCCTGCGCGATGCGGTGGATGTCTTCGGATTCCACCTCAGCGGTCTGGATATGCGGCAGAACTCCGAGATGCACGAACAGGTGGTCGCCGAGCTCCTGGCCTGGGCTGGGGTGCATCCGGACTACGCGTCGCTGACCGAACCCGAGCGGGTCGAGGTGCTGGTCGCCGAACTGTCCACCCGCCGGCCGCTGATCCGTGACGACGCGGAGCTCTCCGAGCTCGCCCGCAAAGAGCTCGACATCGTGATCGCGGCGGCGCGCGCGGTCCAGGTGTTCGGTGCGCAGGCGGTGCCCAACTACATCATCTCGATGTGCCAGTCGGTCTCGGACATGCTCGAGGCCGCGATCCTTCTGAAAGAAGCTGGGCTACTGGATGTTTCGGGCGAGACGGTCTATGCGCCGGTCGGTATCGTTCCGCTGTTCGAGACCATCGACGATCTGCAGCGCGGGTCCTCGATCCTGGAGTCCATCCTGGATCTGCCGCTGTACCGGGCGATGGTGCACGCCCGCGGCGAGAGTCAGGAGGTGATGCTCGGCTATTCGGACTCCAACAAGGATGGTGGCTATCTGGCTGCCAACTGGGCGCTGTACCGGGCCGAACTGGACCTGGTGGAGTCGGCCCGCAAGACCGGAATCCGGTTGCGGCTCTTCCATGGCCGCGGCGGTACCGTCGGCCGCGGCGGCGGCCCGAGCTACGACGCGATCCTGGCCCAGCCGCCGGGCGCGGTGAACGGTTCCCTGCGGCTGACCGAACAGGGCGAGGTGATCGCGGCCAAGTACGCCGAACCGCGCATCGCGCACCGCAACCTGGAGACGCTCCTGGCTGCCACGCTGGAGTCCACCCTGCTGGACGTGGAAGGTCTCGGGGATGCCGCAGGCCCGGCCTACGAGGTGCTCGATGACCTGGCTGCCCGGGCCCAGCGGGCGTACTCCGAGCTGGTGCACGAGACCCCCGGCTTCGTGGAGTACTTCAAGGCCTCCACCCCGGTCAGCGAAATCGGCTCGCTCAACATCGGCAGCCGGCCTACCTCCCGAAAGCCCACCACGTCGATCTCCGACCTGCGGGCCATCCCCTGGGTGCTGGCCTGGAGCCAGTCGAGGGTGATGCTGCCCGGGTGGTACGGAACCGGCACCGCCGTCGAGGAGTGGATCGCCGAGGGTGATGGACGCCTGGAGGTGCTGCAGGAGCTGTACGCGAAGTGGCCGTTCTTCGCCACCGTGCTGTCCAATATGGCCCAGGTGCTGGCGAAGTCCGACATGGGGCTGGCCGCCCGCTACGCAGAGTTGGTCGACGACGTCGAACTGCGCCACCGTGTCTTCGACAAGATCGTTGCCGAACACGACCGCACCATCCGGGTGCACAAACTGATCACCGGTCACGACGACCTGCTGGCCGACAACCCGGCGCTGGCCCGTTCGGTGTTCAACCGGTTCCCGTATCTGGAGCCGCTGAACCACCTGCAGGTCGAGCTGCTGCGTCGGTACCGCTCCGGCGACACCGACGAGCTGGTGCAGCGCGGCATCCTGCTGACGATGAGTGGCCTGGCGACCGCGCTGCGCAACAGCGGTTAGGTGAACGGAACCGGCTGCGGCGCGCCGGCGTCGAACCGGATATGACGTCCCCGTCCGATGCCTCGATGGAGAACACCGCCGAACTGATCGGCCCGCTGCCCCCGGTGCCGCCGCCGGTACTGGCCGACTGGAACGTGGCCGACCCGGCCGACGGATGGTGGTGAGCTCGCGAGGTTTGCCAGCTTTCACACCTCGGGTATCACGGTTATCTCGGGTGGTTGTTCGCCTGAGACGCAACATTTTTCATGTCCGACATCCTGGGCAATATTTGGGTATTGTCCGGGGCGGAGTTGTGACATCGTTCACCGGCCACCGGTATTGCCGGCTGGACGTCGTTCCGCTGACCGGAGGCTCATTGACCGTGACCCACGTGTTGTTCGTCGCCGCACCGCACGCATCTGCCCGCGCCCTGGCCGAATCCATGCTGAATTGCTTCGGCATCAACGCGGCCGCGGTCGCCGGCGCGCGGCACTACACCGCTCAGACGGAGTCGGCGGCCGTCGGCCTGCCGCTCGGCGTCGACTACCACGCGTTCCACGGTTCAGATCTGCCCGCGCGTGTCAGCGCCGTCAGTGTCTCGGGTAGTTACCTACGCAAGGTTCGTGACGAGTTTGCCCACGTTCCGGAGCTGGCCAGCTACCTGTTCGGCACGACGCACCTGGTCCGCGTCGCCCACGAACCCACCGAGGTGGCTGCCGACGCAGCCGACGAGGCGATCACCCGCTTCTCCCGGCATCACCGCGTCCGCCGTCTGCAGGCCGAGAAGCTGCCCAGTTAGCGATCGGTGGTGGTGGCCCGCCGCACCGCATTGACCACCCCGCGCATCGCGGACTCGGTGACGGCCAGCGGCGACATCACCGCCTCGCCGATGCCGACGATCCGCTCCACGCGCGCGACGATGCCCTCCATCCGCTCGACGACGGCGGTGAGCCGCGGGGCCAACTCGTCGATCCGGGTCAGCGTGGAGTTGAAGAGGCCGAGGGTCTCCTCGAAGTACTCCATGGTGCCGTTCATCCCGCTCATCGTCTTGTTCAGATCGGTGAGCGCCGCACTCATCCCGGACAGAATGGTGTCGAGCTGATCGACGGTGACGTCGGCGTTCAACGCGGCCTGGGCAAGCGTCTTGATCCGATCGCGGCCGCTGCGGGGCGGCGTCTTGTCAGCCATGGCGCGCCATCGGGTCCGTCATCGGCTCAGTGTGGCAGCTTGCTCGCCGCCGTGGTGTCGAGAAGCCAGACTGTGGCCTCGCGGCCGACGGCTCCGGCCGACGGGATGTCGGCGGGAGCCGCACCGCCGATGGCGGCGGCCACCGCGTCGGCCTTGGCCTCCCCGGACACCACCAGCCAGACCTCGCGTGAATGCCGCACCGCGGGCAACGTCAGCGTGATGCGACGCGGCGGTGGTTTGGGGGAATCCTCGACACCGACGACAAGTCGTTCGGTCTCCAGCGTGGCGGGGGAGTGCGGGAACAACGAGTTGATGTGTCCCTCACCGCCCATACCGAGCAGATGGACGTCGAAAACCGGTGCGGCACCGCCCGGTTCGGCGCTGGCCGCCAGCACATCCTGGTAGGCCGCCGCCGCTGCGTGCAGGTCATCGCCGAACTCGCCGTCACTGGCCGCCATCGGATGGACGTTGGCAGCCGGGATCGCGATGTGGTCGATCAGTGCCTCGTAGGCCTGCTTGGCATTGCGCTCGTCGTCGTCGGCCGGCACGAAGCGCTCGTCACCCCAGAACAGCTGCACCTTGGACCAGTCGATGCCCTCGTCATGGGCGCCGACATGCTTGAGCAAGCCGATACCGGTACCGCCGCCGGTCAGGACGATCGATGCCCGGCCGCGGGCGGCGATGGCGCTCAGGATCGTTGCGACCAACCGGTCGCCCGCGGCCGCGACGAGCGCATCAGCGTCGGGATAGGTTTCGACGATTCGGGTCATAACGGTTTCGAACCCCTTACGCGTAGGTCACCTTGTCGATTCCGGCCAACGCCTCACGGTAGATCTCGTCCGGGTCGAGGCGGCGCATGTCCTCGGCCAGGCACTCGCGGGTCTCCCGGCGCGGCAGGGGGAGCAGGGCATCCGGACGGCCGGTGCGGCTCAGCGCGGCCGTGACGCCGTCCTGCGGGCGGCTCAGGGTCACGGTCTCCGACGGCCGGACGAGCTCCACTTTCAACTCGCCGGTGGCCCGGGTGACGGTGCCCTCGATGCGGCTGGCCAACCAGCCGGCGAGGATGTCCAGGGCCGGCTCGTCCTTCAGGCCGGACACCAGAGCCGAGGTCACCGTCTCGTAGGGCGGCTGGTCCAGCGCCGAGGCCAGCAGTGCCCGCCAGTAGGTGATCCGGCTCCACGCCAGATCGGTGTCGCCGTTGGTGTAACCGGCCAGCCGGCCCTTGATGGACGCCAGCGGATCGGCTGCGCCGGTGGCATCGGTGATCCGGCGAATAGCCAAGCGCCCCAATGGATCCTGCGCGGGAACCGCCGGCGCCGCGCCCGGCCACCAGGCCACCACCGGGGTATCGGGCAGGAGGAAGGGCAGCACCACGCTGCTGGCATGAGACGACAACGGTCCGGAGATCTTCAGCACCACGACCTCGCCGGCGCCGGCGTCTCCGCCGACCCGCAGCTGTCCGTCGAGACGCGGCTCAGCGGCCAGCCGGTCGTCGGGCACGACGACGATGATCCGGCAGGGGTGCTCACGGCTCGCCGCGGTGGCGGCGTCGATGGCGTCCTCGACCTGATCCAGGCTGTCCGGGGCGATCACCAGGGTCAGCACGCGCCCGAGGGTGATGGCGCCGCCCTCCTCGCGCAGCGAGGTGATCCGCTTGTTCAGGTCATTGGTGGTGGTGGCGGGAAGATCGACAATCATTTAGGGGCGCCTCCACTCACGTCCGGACCGCTGCAGCATCTCGAACGCCGATTCCGGGCCCCAGGTGCCCGACTCGTAGGGGTCAGGTTTGCCATGCGCTGCCCAGTAGTCCAACACCGGATCCAAGATCTCCCAGGACAATTCGACCTCGGCGTTGCCGGGGAACAGCGACGGTTCGCCCAGCAGCACGTCGAGGATCAGTCGCTCGTAGGCCTCGGGTGAGTCCTCGGCGAAGGCCGACCCGTAGGAGAAGTCCATGTTGACGTCGCGGACCTCCATGGCACTGCCCGGCACTTTCGAACCGAAGCGCAACGTGATGCCTTCGTCGGGCTGCACCCTGATCACCAGGGCGTTCTGCCCGAGCTCCTCGGTCATGGTCGCATCGAACGGCAGATGCGGTGCCCGCTTGAACACCAGGGCGATCTCGGTGACCCTGCGGCCCAAGCGTTTTCCGGTCCGAAGGTAGAACGGCACCCCGGCCCACCGCCGGGTGTCCACCTCAAGGGTGATCGCCGCGAACGTCTCGGTGGTGGAGTCCTTCGAGAAGCCCTCCTCGTCGAGCAGGCCGACGACCTTCTCGCCGCCCTGCCAGCCGGTGGTGTACTGGCCGCGTGAGGTGGTCAGATCCAGCGGTTGCGCCAGCGACGTGGCGGACAGCACCTTGATCTTCTCGGCCCGAACCTCGCGGGGGTGGAAGCTCACCGGCTCTTCCATGGCTGTCAGCGCCAGCAGCTGCAGCAGATGGTTCTGGATGACGTCGCGGGCCGCCCCGATCCCGTCGTAGTAGCCGGCCCGGCCACCCAAGCCGATGTCCTCGGCCATGGTGATCTGCACGCTGTCGACGTAGTGGCTGTTCCAGATCGGCTCGTAGAGCTCGTTGGCGAAGCGCAATGCCAGGATGTTCTGCACCGTCTCCTTGCCGAGATAGTGGTCGATGCGGAACACCGACTCCTCGGGAAAGACGCTGTTGACCAACGCGTTCAGCTCGATCGCACTGTCCAGATCATGGCCGAACGGCTTCTCGATCACCACCCGGCTCCACCGGCCCTCCTGCGGGCGGGCCAACCCGGACTGCTTCAGCTGCTCGCACACCTGAGGGAAGGCCTTGGGCGGGATCGACAGGTAGAACGCGTGATTGCCACCGGTGCCACGCTCGACGTCGAGTTTCTCCAGTGTCTCCGCCAGCCGGGTGAAGGCGCCGTCGTCATCGAACGAACCGCACACGAAGCGGATACCTTCAGCCAGGCGATCCCACACTTCCTGACGGAACGGCGTGCGGGCGTGCTGCTTGACCGCGTCGTAGACGATCTTGCCGAAATCCTCGTCGGCCCAGTCTCGCCGGGCGAACCCGACGAGCGAGAACGACGGCGGCAACAGGCCCCGGTTGGCCAGGTCGTAGATCGCCGGCATCAGCTTCTTACGGGCCAGGTCACCGGTGACGCCGAAGATGACCACGCCGCACGGCCCGGCGATGCGCGGCATCCGCTTGTCGCGCTTGTCGCGCAGCGGGTTGTGCCAGCCCGCGGGGGCGGGTGCAACCACCCCCGGGACGGGCTGTTGGGTGCCGGTCATTTGGCGGCGTCGAGCTGGCCCTGGGTTGCGTCGAGCAGTTCCTGCCACGATTTCTCGAACTTCTCCACGCCCTCGTTCTCGAGCACGAGGAACACGTCGCGGATGTCGATGCCGATGGCGTCGAGCTTGTCGAACACCTCCTGCGCGGCCTGCGCAGTGCCGGTGATCGTGTCGCCGGTGACCACACCGTGGTCGGCGACGGCGTCAATCGTCTTCTCCGGCATGGTGTTCACCGTGTTCGGCGCCACCAATTCGGTGACGTAGAGGGTGTCGGAGTAGTCGGGGTTCTTGACGCCGGTGGACGCCCACAGCGGCCGCTGCACCCGCGCCCCGGCCTCGCCCAGCGGCGCGAACCGGCTGCCGCCGAGAAACACCTCTTCGTAGGCCGCGTACGCCAGCCGGGCGTTGGCCACACCGGCCTTGCCGCGCAGCTCCAGCGCCTCCGGCGTGCCGATCTTCTCCAAACGGGCATCGATCTCGGTGTCGACCCGGGAGACGAAGAACGAGGCGACCGAGTGGATCTTGGACAGGTCGTGGCCGGCCTGCTTGGCGGCTTCCAGGCCGGCCAGGTAGGCGTCCATCACCGCGCGGTGGCGCTCCACCGAGAAGATCAGCGTGACGTTCACCGAAATACCCTCGGCCAGAACGGCGGTGATGGCGGGCAGGCCCGCCTCGGTGGCCGGGATCTTGATCAGCAGGTTCGGCCGGTCGACGATCTTCCACAGTTCGATGGCCTGCAGCACCGTCTTGTCGGTGTCGTGTGCCAGGCGCGGGTCCACCTCGATGGACACCCGGCCGTCGACCCCGTCGGAGGCTTCCCACTGCGGCCGCAGCACGTCGCAGGCGTCGCGGACGTCGTCGGTGGTGACGGTGCGGATGGTGGCGTCGACGTCGGCCCCGCGCTCGGCGAGTTCGGCGACCTGGGCGTCATAGGCGGTGCCCTTGGACAGGGCGGCCTGGAAGATCGACGGGTTGGTGGTCACGCCGACGACACTCTTGGTGTCGATCAGTTCTTGCAGGTTGCCCGACTTCAACCGGTCGCGGGACAGGTCGTCGAGCCAGACGGAGACGCCCGCGGCGGCCAGCGCCGCGAGATTGGGATTCTGTGCCATGGCGGTTTCCTTGGTCTCTGGAGTTGTCTGCGGAGTGGTCGATCAGTTGTCGATAACGCGTTCGGCCGCCGCGACGACGGCCTCTGGGGTGAAACCGAATTCGCGGAACAGCGTCTTGTCGTCGGCGGATTCGCCGTAGTGCTCGATGGAGATGATCTCGCCGGTGTCTCCGACGTACTTGTACCAACTCTGGGCGATGCCGGCCTCCACCGCGACACGGGCCGATACGTCTGGCGGGAGCACGGTGTCGCGGTACTCCTGCGGCTGCGCCTCGAACCATTCGACGCACGGCATCGACACCACGTAGGCGCGGATATCCTTCTCGGCCAACAGCTTTTGCGCCTCGACTGCGAGTTGAAGTTCGGAGCCGGTGGCAATGATGATCACGTCGGCGTCATCGGCCGGGTTCCCGCCACCCAGGACGTAGCCGCCCTTGGCCACACCATCGCTGCTGGTGCCTTCCAGTACCGGTATGCCCTGCCGGGTGAGGATGAAACCGACCGGACCGCTGCCGTTTCCGCGCGCGATGATGCTGCGCCACGCGTAGGCCGTCTCGTTCGGATCGCCCGGACGCACCACCGAGAGTTTGGGGATGGCGCGCAGCGCGGCGAGGTGCTCGATGGGCTGGTGGGTGGGGCCGTCTTCGCCGAGGCCGATCGAGTCGTGCGTCCAGATGTAGATGGTGTCGATATCCATCAGCGAAGCCAGCCGAACCGCCGGGCGCATGTAATCGGCGAACTGCAGGAAGGTGCCACCGAAGGCGCGGGTCGGCCCGTGCAGCACGATGCCGGACAGGATCGAGCCCATCGCGTGCTCGCGGATACCGAAGTGCAGAACCCGGCCGTACCAGTCCGCGGTGAAGTCCTCGGTGGAGATGCTCGGCGGCCCAAACGATTTCACACCGTTGATCGTTGTGTTGTTGCTGCCGGCGAGATCGGCAGAACCGCCCCAGAGCTCGGGCAGCTTCGGTGCCACGTCGTTGAGCACCTGACCGAAGGCGGCCCGGGTGGCGACGGCCTTCGAGCCCGGCTCCCAGTAGGTGAGGTCGGCGTCCCAGCCGTCGGGCAGCTCCTGGGCCAGAAGCCGGTCCAGCAAGGCCTTGCGTTCCGGTTCGCGCTGCGCCCACGCGTCGAACTCGCCCTGCCACTTCTGGTGGGCCTCGCGGCCCCGGTCGACCAGCTTGCGGGTGTGCGCGATCACCTCGTCGGAGACCTCGAAGGTCTTGTCCGGATCGAAGCCGAGGACTTCCTTGGTGGCCTTAACCTCGTCGGCGCCCAGCGCCGAGCCGTGCACGCCGCCGGTGTTCATCTTGGTCGGCGCGGGATAGCCGATGATGGTGCGCACCGAAATGAACGACGGCTTGTCGATGACCTTCTTGGCCTCCTCGACGGCCTTCTCGATGCCGACCACGTTCTCGCCGCCTTCGACTTCCTGGACATGCCAGCCGTAGGCGCGGTAACGATCGGCAACGCTTTCCGACAGGGCGATGTCGGTGTCGTGCTCGATGGAGATGTGGTTCTTGTCGTAGAACACGATGAGGTTGCCGAGCTGCTGGGTGCCGGCCAGCGAGGACGCCTCGCTGGTGACGCCCTCTTCGATGTCGCCGTCGGAGGCGATCACGTAGATGTAGTGGTCGAACGGGCTGGTACCGACCGGTGCGTCGGGATCGAACAGGCCGCGCTCGTAGCGCGCGGCCATCGCCATGCCCACGGCCGAGGCCAGGCCCTGGCCCAGCGGGCCGGTGGTGATCTCCACGCCCTTGGTGTGCCGGAACTCCGGGTGACCGGGGGTCTTGGAGCCCCAGGTCCGCAGCGACTCGATATCGGACAGCTCCAGGCCGAATCCGCCCAGGTACAGCTGCAGGTACAGGGTCAGGCTGCTATGCCCGCAGGACAGAATGAACCGGTCGCGGCCCAGCCAATGGGTATCGCTGGGGTCGTGGACCATGACCCGCTGGAACAGGGTGTAGGCCAGCGGGGCGAGGCTCATGGCGGTGCCGGGGTGGCCATTGCCCACCTTCTGCACCGCATCGGCAGCCAGAACACGAACCGTGTCGACGGCACGCGAGTCGACCTCGGTCCAGTCGTCGGGGTGGTGCGGTTCGGTCAGAGCGGAAATCTGGTCGAGTGTGGTCACTAACTCACTCCTGGCGTCGTCAGGTCGGCGGGCAAGCTGGGGCCTTACATCACCCTAGTGCCGGATGGGTCATCACTGCACAGTGCTGCCTGCAGCGTTACCAGCAGGCGAAGAACTACGCCTGCGACTCTCTCACTGTGGTGAACTCGCCGTGAATTGCCCCTTGAGTTCCGGCGGCGGGGTCCCGCGGTCTACCATCGCCTGTAGTAGATCGTTGGCGTGGCCGCCGGTTGTCAGGAGTCAGTTGCGTGAGAGTTCGCGAAGTGCACCTCGTCGAAGGGGCGCCGGTCCGGTTCCGCGACAGACTGTTGGGCTATCTCGCGCTGACCAAGCCGCGCGTGATCGAACTGCTCCTGGTCACCACGATTCCGGCGATGCTGCTGGCCGGCCGGGGCACGGTTGACCCGCTGCTGATCGCGAACACCCTGTTCGGCGGCATGCTGGCCGCTGCCGGCGCCAACGCGCTGAACTGCGTGGCGGACGCCGACATCGACAAGGTGATGAAGCGCACCGAGCGCCGCCCGCTGGCCAGGGCCACCGTGCCCCGGAGCCATGCGCTGGTGTTCGGGCTGGCGCTGTCAGTGGCGTCGTTCTTCTGGCTGTGGTGGACCACCAACATGCTCTCGGCCCATCTGGCCGCCGCCACCATCGCGTTTTACGTGCTGGTCTACACGTTGCTGCTCAAGCGCCGGACCTCGCAGAACGTCGTCTGGGGCGGTGCCGCGGGCTGCATGCCGGTGATGATCGGCTGGTCGGCGGTGACCGACACCATCGGCTGGCAGGCGCTGGTGATGTTCGCGATCATCTTCTTCTGGACACCGCCGCACACCTGGGCCCTGGCGATGAAGTACAAGGACGACTACGCCGCCGCCGGGGTGCCGATGCTGCCCGTGGTCGCCACCGAACTGCAGGTCACCCGGCAGGTCGTCATCTACACCTGGCTCACCGTGGCGGCCACCCTCGCGCTGATCCCGGCCGCCGGTTGGCTGTACGCGGCGGTCGCCGCGCTGGCGGGGGCCTGGTTCCTGGTGATGGCCCACCAGCTGCACGCCGGGGTTCGCCGCGGCAACCCGGTCAAACCGCTGCGGCTGTTCCTGCAGTCGAACAACTACCTTGCATTGGTGTTCGTGGCGCTGGCGGTGGACTCCGCACTGGATCTGCCCACCGTCGCCCAGCTGCTGGTGCGCTAACTGCGTCAGCTTTCGTGGTGGGCGTTCTATAGCGAGGTGCTTCGCGGCGTCGTCGGCGTCTCGATGGTCGTACTGGTCGCGGCACGGTGGGGGCCGGACGGTGCTGCCTTTCCCGCCGGAATGGCCGCGGCCATCGCCGGTGCGGTGTCCCTCGATGACGCACCGCACGGCCCGATCCCCGCTGCCGCCTGGTCGTCGGCACAAATGGCCATCGCGGCCTTCCTGGGTGTCCTGACATTCACGCACCCGGTGCTCTACGTCGCAACGACGGTCCTGTGGTGTTTCGCCGCGGGGCTGACGTGGGGAATCACGCCGACCGCCGGTCTGGTCACGGCCGCGTCGTCCTCGGTGCTCGTCGCGGCACCCGCCCAGCAGAGCTCGGTGAGTCACGCCGCCATCAGCGCTGGGATCACCGTCGCCGGTGGACTGCTGCAAGTACTGCTGATCGCCATCTGGCCCCGGGCTCGGTGGGCCGCTCAGCGCGCCGCGCTCACCAACGCCTACCGTGCGGTGGCACAGTACGCACGCGCCGCCGCCGCCGACCCCACAACCCGCCTGGACCGCGCGCCGATCGACTTCCTTCGCGCCGCCTTCACCCTGACCGCGGGGCAGGCGCGTAGGCGGCCGTTGGCCTACCGCACCTACCTCGGATTGCCCGAACGCCTGGCGGACTCTCTGGCGATGCTGGCGAATGCACCCATCGGCCGCGACCTGTTGCCGGCCACCGCGGACGTCATCGACGCACTGACGGCACCCGGCCGGCTGAACCGGGTGGTCATCGAGCGCGCACTGAACGCCTTTGACGCTGCGGCACAGGGGAGTGGTCCCGCATCTGTGGGTCGGCTCGTCGCGGATATCCATGCGCTGGAAGCCATCCGCCTGCATGGACGGCACCCGGGGACGGAGCCGGAGATGCTGCGCCGGCCAGGGTTCCTCGGCGCGCAGCGTCAGGCGCTGGCTGCCGTCCGGTCGCACCTGCGCGTCTCCTCGCCCGTCCTTCGCCACGCGATCCGGCTGAGTCTGGGGGTCGGCGGGTGCGTGGCTGCGGTGTTGATATGGCATGTGCCACATGGCTTCTGGCTTCCGCTGACGGTGTTGATGGTCAGCCGTCCCGACGGTGGCCACACCCGCAAGCGGGTGGGCATGCGGATCGTCGGAAACATGCTCGGTGTCACCGCGGCCAGCGCCATCGCCGCGCTCGGTCATCCGGTCGGCGCGGTGTCGGCAGTGGCGGCAGTGATCTGTCTGGCTATCGCCTACGCGGTGGCGCCAGCGGGATATGTGGCGCTGAGCGCGGCGCTGGCGGCGGCCACGGTGTTCTTGATCGATGTGACCGGTAGTGCCGACCTGCACACGGTGGGTCAGCGGATCGCCCTGACGGCCCTGGGCGGGCTTGTCGCGGTGCTCGTCGACGTCTGTATTCCGTCGACCGTCACAACGTCGACGTAGCTGGATCCCCGGTCAGGGCACCAGGACGATCGAGCCCGTGGTCTTGCGGCCCTGCAGATCGCGATGCGCCTGGGCGGCATCGGCCAGCGGGTAGTGACCGCCGACGGTGATCGTGATCGACCCGTCGGCGATCGCGTCGAGGAGTTCGCCTGCCCGCCAGGCGAATTCGTCGGGTGTGCGAGTGAAGTGGGCCAGGTTCGGCCGGGTCAGGAACACCGAACCGGCGGCGTTGAGGCGCTGCGGGTCCACCGGCGGCACGGGACCACTGGAGGCGCCGAACAAGGCCAGCGTGCCGCGCACCGCCAGGCTGGCCAGGCTCGCGTCGAACGTCGACTTGCCCACTCCGTCGTACACGGCGGCCACCCCGTGGCCCCCGGTGAGGTCGCGGACCGCGGCGGCGAACACGCTCGGGTCATCCGGATAGTCGAGTACCTCGACGGCGCCGGCCTGCCGCGACAGTGCGGCCTTCTCGGGGGTGGACGCGGTGGTGATCACCCTGGCCCCCAGGCTGGTGGCCCATTGCGTCAGGATCAGGCCCACTCCGCCGGCTCCGGCGTGCACCAGCACCGTGTCGCGGGGCTGCACCTCGTACACCGACTTGATCAGATAGTGCGCCGTCATCCCCTTCAGCAGCGCCGAGGCCACCGCGTCGGACTGCACCGCATCCGGCACGTAGGCGACGAAATCGGCTGGCGCCGTGCAAAATTCGGCATAGGCGCCGGCGGCGTTCGCGGTGACCACCCGGTCGCCGGGTGCGATCGCCGCAACATCGTCCCCGACGGCGGCCACCGTCCCGCACACCTCGCTGCCCAGGACGAACGGCACCTCGCGCGGGTACAGCCCGGACCGAAAGTAGGTGTCGATGTAATTGACGCCGATCGCGTCCGCCTGGATCAGCACCTGGCCCGGGCCGGGTGCGGGCGTGTCCTTCTCGACGTAGGAGAGGACCTCGGGACCACCTGTCTCGGCGACTTCGATTGCGTGCATGTCACTATCATCCCCGGTGTGAAGTCGCCCGTGTCGCTAGCCCGTCCCGACCTGTTCCACCCCAAGATCGTGCTGGCCGGGTGCCCGCAGTTGGTCTCCGGTGACGGCGACGACGACGGCGTGATCGAGGCGTTGCGCACCCGCGGCCTGCACGCCCGCTGGCTGTCCTGGGACGACCCGCAGACCGAGGCGGCCGACCTCGTCATCCTCCGGGCAACCTGGGATTACGCCGAGCGTCGAGACGAGTTCCTGGCCTGGACCACCCGGGTGCCCAACCTGCTGAACGGCCCGGCGGTGGTCGCCTGGAACAGCGACAAGCACTACCTCGACGACCTGGCCGCCGCGGGTGTGCCGACGCTGCCGTCGTCTTTCTTCGAGCCGGGGGAGCAGCTGCGACTGCCCAAGGGGGAGGTCGTGGTGAAACCGGCGATCGGGGCCGGGTCCATCGATACCCGGCGGTTCACCGACCGGACTGCCGCCCGCGAGCACGCTGCGGCCCTGCAGGCCAGCGGCCGTACCGCGCTGGTCCAGCCCTACGACGCCCGGGTGGAGGCCGGCGAGACCGCGCTGGTGTTCCTCGGCGGTGAGCAATCCCATGCCTTCACCAAGGGGCCGATGCTGCCGCCGGAGGGCGAATTGCCCGAACTCGACGAGTCGGGCACGTTCGCCGCGGAGTCGTTGCGGGGCGCCGACCCGGATTTCGCCATGTGGGACGTGGGCTACGCCGCGCTGGACGCGGCCGCGCGGCACCTGGGAATCGCCCGCGGAGATCTGTTGTACGCCCGCGTCGACCTGATCGGCGGACCCGACGCGCCGCTACTGCTCGAGCTGGAATTGATCGAGCCGTCATTGGGCTGGCGTCAGCTCGACGAGCCGACCAGGGCGTTGCAGCAGCGCGCGTTCGCTCTGGCCGTGGAGTCAGCCTGCGAGCGTCTTGGGCTCGGCCCGCTGTCGCATCGACGCCCATAACGCGGCGGTGGCCGCGGTACAGGCTGCCGCACCGGCGACGTGGAAGGCCACCAGGACGGCGGGCACCCCGGTGAAGAACTGCACCGCGCCGAGCAGACCCTGGGCCACCACCAGGGCGATCAGCACGGCCAGCCGCCGCATGATCAGCCGCGGCGCGTACACGGCGCACAAGCCTGCCCCCAGACCGATCAGCAGCGACAGGTAGATGAACAGGAACGTCGAGTGCGCGTGCACCAGCGTGATGATCTCCACCTCGAGGCGAGGTACCACCCGTTGCGGGCTCTTGTCGCCGGCATGCGGGCCGGCGCCGGTGACCGTCGTTCCGGTGATCAACGTCGCCGACAGCGCCAGCGCGCTCAGTAGGGTCAACTGCCGCAACGGTTTCGGAACCAGCGCGGTGGTGACACCGTCGTCGGGTTCGCCGATCTTGACGAACAGCAGGGTGGCCAGCCAGACCATCAGCATCGAGGCCAGCATGTGGATGGCCACCGTCCACCACAGCAGGCCGGTCAGCACCGTGATGCCGCCGATCACCGCCTGCAGCACGGTCGAGGCCGGCATCAACCAGGCGTAGATCAGCACCTCGCGGCGCCGGCGCGCCCGGGTGACGGCCAGGACGGCCAGGATCGCGGTGATGACCACCAGGAACGTGATCATCCGGTTGCCGAACTCCACGGCCTGATGGATGCCGGGCACCTCGGGATGCGGCTGCGGGGTGAAGCTCCCCGGGAAGCATTGCGGCCAGGTGGGGCAGCCCAGTCCGGACGCGGTGACGCGCACGATCGCGCCGGTGACCGCGATACCGGCTTGGGTCAGCAGCACCGCGGCGGCGATGACGCGCTGGGTGCGCAGGCTGGGCAGTGGAAGAAGGTCCACCAACCGCAGGAATAACCGCACCGCCCGATCGTAGAGGACGGCGAACTACACCCCGTAGTAGGGCTGTGCTCAGGTGAAGCGGAACCAGCGCAGGGCGGCCAGCGCCGACACCGCGCCCCACACCGCGAGCACCGCGATGCCGAACCAGTCCACCGAGAGCGACATCGCCCGGGTCAGCGCCTCGGTGAGTGCGCCCGACGGCGTCAGCCGCGCCACCCAGGACACCGCCCGCGGGATGGCCGACGTCTCCAGTGTCAGCGCACCGAGGCCGGCGAAGACGAACCACAGCAGGTTGGCCACCGCGAGCACGATCTCGGCCCGCAACGTCCCGCCGAGCAGCAGACCCATCGCGGCGAAGCCGGCCGTGCCCAGCGCGATGATCACCGCACCGAGCAGCAGGCCCAGCGGATGCGGCCGCCAGCCGAGCGCCAGCCCGATCCCGCCGAGCAGCAGGGCCTGCAGGAACACCACCGTGACGACGGCAAGTGCCTTGCCGGCGATGATGCCCCACACCGGCAGGGCGGTGGCACCGAGGCGTTTGAGTGCCCCGTAGCGCCGGTCGAACGCCACCGCGATCGCCTGACCGGTGAAGGCGGTCGAGATCACCGCGAGCGCCATGATCATCGGCACGAACACGTTCACCCGATGCTCGCCGAAGGAGCCCAGCGGCAACAGCGTGAGTCCGATCAGCAGCGTGATCGGGATGAACATGGTCAGCAGCAACTGTTCCCCGTTGCGCAGCAACAGCTTCAGCTCCAGCCCGTACTGGGCGGCCAGCATCGTGGGCACCGCGTTCGGCCGGGGATCCGGGCGGAACGTGCCCGCGGGGAAGAGCTCGCTCATGGCCGTAGCTCCTTGCCGGTCAGGTCGAGGAACACATCCTCGAGGCTGCGCTGTTCGACGCGGACGTCGGTGGCCAGCACATTGAGCCGGGCACACCAGGCCGTCACCGTCGCCAGCACCTGGGGGTCGATATCGCCCTCGACCAGGTATTCGCCGGGCGACACCTCGGAGGTGGTGTAGTTCTCCGGCAGCGCGGTGATCAACAGCGACAGGTCGAGCCGGCGCGGCGCGGTGAACCGAAGCTGACCTTCGGCGCCGTCGCGCATCAGGTCCGCGGGCGTTCCGGAGGCCACCGAGGAGCCATGGTCGATGATGACGATCCGATCGGCCAGTTCCTCGGCCTCCTTGAGCTGGTGTGTGGTGAGCACGACCGTCACCCCGTCCCGGCGAAGCGCGTCGATCAGCTCCCAGACCACCAGCCGGGCGTGGGCGTCCATCCCGGCGGTCGGCTCGTCGAGGAAGACCAGCTCCGGCCTGCCGACCAGCGCGCAGGCCAATGCCAGCCGCTGTTGCTGACCGCCGGAGAGCCGGCGGTAGGTGGTGCGTGCGGCGTCGGTGAGCCCGAGGGTGTCCAGCAGCCAGGCCGGGTCCAGCGGGTTGGCCGCATAGGAGGCGACCAGGTTGAGCATCTCGCCGGCCCGGGCCGCGGGATAGCCGCCGCCGCCCTGCAGCATGACCCCGACCCGTTCCCGGACGCGGGCATTGTCGGCGACCGGATCCAGTCCGAGGACCGAGATCGTGCCCTCGTCGGGCCGGACGAACCCCTCGCACATCTCCACCGTGGTGGTCTTGCCGGCGCCGTTGGGACCCAGCAGGGCCAGCACCTCGGCGGGCTGCACGTCGAGGTCGAGGTTCGAGACAGCCGTCGTCGACCCATAGCGTTTGGTGACCCCGCGCAGCCGCACGGGGATTTCGGAGCCGGAACTCACGGGGTCTCAGCGTAGGCGTCCGGCGCGGAGCGCGGCGTGGGCGGTTGGTTCGGCGGGTCGGAGACCGGGGGATCGGGCTCCTGGCCGCTGAACGTTTCGGTGGTGCCCGGCACGGTCCGCCAAGGCAGCCGATTGATGGTCAGCGCGATCAGGAGAAGCACGATGACGGTGCTCGCGACGGTGGCGTCGACGATCTGGAACAAGGCGAACCGGTCGCCGTTGGCGGTGGGCCCGAAAATGCCGACGATCAAGGTCACGGCGATGGTGGCAATGCGGAAACCCGGTCGGGTGGCCCACGCCGCCAGTGGGATGACCGCCCAGAGCAGGTACCACGGCTGCACGACCGGGAACAGCAGCACCGTCGCGCCGAGAGCCACGCCCAGCCCGCCTACCGGATGCAGACGCCCGCGCAGGACGGCCAGCAGCAGCCACGTCACGGTGATGGTGATGATCAACACACCCATGGCGCGGGTCAGCGACAGCACCGCGGTGGTGTGGTCGCCCAGACCGAGCAGGATGCCCACCTGGCCCGTGCCCAGCGCCAGCAGCGTGGGGGGCGACATCCAGCTGCGCACCACGTTCGCGGTGCCCAGGGTGAAGATCCAGCCGAAGCCCAGACCGCTGGCCCAGCCGATGACGGCCATCACGACCAGCGAGATGCCCATCATGAAGGTGCTGGCGAGCAGGAACGCCTTGACGGTGCCGCCCCAGCGATGACCCAGGGCCATCGCCACGAACCCGAGCGCCAGCAGGCCCGGCAGTTTGACCTGCGACGACATCGTGATCAAGACGGCGCCGAGCACCAGCATGGTGGCCGGAACCCAGGTCGCCCACTGGTCCCGCCCGTGCGGCCAGTGCACCGGCCGGGGCAGCAGCGGCCGGACCGAGTCGATGCCGCGCAACGCGAACTCCGTGCCGATCAGCATCAGGCCGAGCATCAGCGCCTCGTTGTGGATGCCGGCGACCAGGTGCATCAGCAGTAGGGGGTTGGCGGCGCCGAGCCATAGCGCGTTGACCTCGGCGACGCCGCAGCGGCGGGCCAGCCGCGGTACCGCCCAGACGATGAGGCTGACCCCGAACAACACCACCAGCCGGTGGCTGAGCACGGCGGCCACGATGTTCTCTCCGGTGAGCGCGGAGATACCCCGCCCGATCCACAGGAACAGCGGTCCGTACGGCGCCGGCGTCTCGCGCCACAGGCTGGGCACCGACAAGGTGAAGACGTGGTCGAGGCCAAGGCCCGGGGCGGGCCCCACCTTGTACGGGTTGAGCCCGATCCGGGCGATCTGGCTCTGCGCCAGATACGAGTACACGTCCTTGGAGTACATCGGCGGCGCGATGAGCAGCGGCACCATCCACAGCAACAGGGTGTGGTCGAGCTGGCTTCGCGACATCCGCCTGGGCCCCAGGGTGAAGCGGCCGAGCATCAACCAGGCCAGGGCCATCATCACCGCACCCGTGGTGGTCATGGTCAGCGACACCGTCTGGATCCGCGAGGGCAGGTTGAGCAGTCGGACACCGAAGGTGGGGTCCTGTACGACCGGTCGCGCGCCAGCGCCGAGCGCACCGATGCCCATCAGCACCGTTCCGGTGGCGCCGAACAGCCGGGTGCGGCGCATCGACCGTGCTTCGGCGGCGTTGAGTGGCGGCGCAACAGTCCGTTCGTCGCCGTGCAGTCGGGCGATCGAGGTGCTCAGGGAGTGTTGGCGGGCTGCCACCACAGCACTCTAACCGCCGGGGAACGGGCGCCCGAGGCTGCTGAGGGTGCCCTTGGTGGACATCGCCCCACGAATTGCGTCACACTGGTGTTGTGAAAATCCCGGCCGGCCTCCATCCGGTGCCCGCTGCGGGCGCGGTGGCGGCGCATGACGGCCAGACACGGCGCGCGATCGTGCAGCTGCTGCTGGAGTCGGGATCGATCACCGCCGCCGAGATCGGCCGTCGCCTGGGCATCTCCGCCGCTGGAGTGCGTCGTCACCTCGACGCCCTCATCGAGGGCGGGGACGCCGAGGCGATGGCTGCCGCAGCATGGCAGCAGGTCGGTCGCGGCCGGCCCGCCAAGCGCTACCGGCTGACCCCGGCGGGCCGGGCCAAGCTGGAGCACACCTACGACGATCTGGCATCGGCGGCCATGCGCCAGCTCCGTGAGATCGGCGGCGACCAGGCGGTGCAGACCTTCGCGCGCCGTCGCATCGACGCCATCCTCGCCGGGGTCACCGACGGCCCCGAGGATGTCGAGTCGACAGCCGAACGGGTGGCCGACGCCCTGAGCAAGGCCGGGTACGCGACCACCACCACCAAGGTGCGCGGGCCCATCCAGGGCATCCAGATCTGTCAGCATCACTGCCCGGTTTCGCATGTGGCAGAGGAGTTTCCGGAGCTGTGCGAGGCCGAGCAGCAGGCCATGTCGGAGATCCTCGGCACCCATGTGCAACGGTTGGCGACGATTGCCAACGGAGATTGCGCCTGCACCACCCACGTGCCGCTGAATCCGGGACAACCCTAGAGCTTCACCTTCGGCGCACAGCCCGCGCCGAAGCCACCACAACGCCGAAGGAGCGTCGCCATGACACTCACCCCGGACACCAGGCCGGCCGAGCCGCTCAGCCAGGAGGAGACGATCGCCTCGCTGGGCCGCTACGGCTACGGCTGGGCGGACACCGACGTCGCGGGCGCCTCGGCCCGCCGCGGTCTGTCCGAAGCGGTGGTGCGTGACATCTCCGCGAAGAAGAACGAGCCCGAGTGGATGCTCGACATCCGACTGCGGGCGCTGCGCACGTTCGACAAGAAGCCGATGCCGAACTGGGGATCCAACCTCGAGGGCATCGACTTCGACAACATCAAGTACTTCGTGCGCTCCACCGAGAAGCAGGCTGCCTCCTGGGAAGACCTGCCCGAGGACATCCGCAACACCTACGACCGACTGGGTATCCCGGAGGCCGAGAAGCAGCGGCTGGTCGCCGGTGTCGCCGCGCAGTACGAGTCCGAGGTGGTCTACCACCAGATCCGGGAAGACCTCGAAGCCCAGGGAGTGATCTTCCTCGATACCGACAGCGGCCTCAAGGAACACCCGGAGATCTTCAAGCAGTACTTCGGCACGGTGATCCCGGCCGGGGACAACAAGTTCTCGGCGCTCAACACCGCGGTGTGGTCGGGTGGTTCGTTCATCTACGTGCCGCCGGGCGTGCACGTCGACATCCCGCTGCAGGCCTACTTCCGGATCAACACCGAGAACATGGGCCAGTTCGAGCGCACGCTGATCATCGCCGACGAGGGTTCCTACATCCACTACGTCGAAGGCTGTACCGCGCCGATCTACAAGAGCGACTCGCTGCACTCCGCGGTCGTGGAGATCGTCGTCAAGCCCGGCGCGCGGGTGCGCTACACGACCATCCAGAACTGGTCGAACAACGTCTACAACCTGGTCACCAAGCGGGCCCGTGCCGAGGCCGGCGCCACGATGGAATGGGTCGACGGCAATATCGGCTCGAAGGTCACCATGAAGTACCCGGCCGTCTGGATGACCGGTGAGCACGCCAAGGGCGAGGTGCTCTCGGTGGCGTTCGCCGGCGAGGGTCAGCACCAGGACACCGGCGCCAAGATGGTGCACCTGGCCCCGAACACCAGCAGCAACATCGTGTCCAAGTCGGTGGCCCGCGGTGGTGGCCGGGCTTCCTACCGTGGCCTGGTTCAGGTCAACAAGGGTGCGCACGGCTCACGCTCGAGCGTGAAATGTGATGCGCTGCTTGTTGATACGGTCAGCCGCAGCGACACCTACCCGTACGTGGACATCCGCGAGGATGACGTGACGATGGGGCATGAGGCCACCGTGTCGAAGGTCAGCGCTGATCAGCTGTTCTACCTGATGAGCCGCGGTATGACCGAGGATGAGGCGATGGCGATGGTGGTGCGCGGCTTCGTGGAGCCGATCGCCAAGGAACTGCCGATGGAATACGCGCTCGAGCTCAACCGGCTCATCGAGCTCCAGATGGAAGGCGCGGTCGGCTAAGTGGGGCGAGCGAAGCGACGGGAAAGATAAATGAGCAACCTCACTGAAGCCGTCGAGACCGTCGGCTCCAACAAGGGCGAGCAATTCAGCTCGTTCGACGTCGACGCCTTCGAGGTGCCCGGCGGCCGCGACGAGATCTGGCGGTTCACCCCGCTCAAGCGCCTGCGCGGGTTGCACAGCGGCTCGGCGCCGGCCACCGGCGCGGCGCAGATCACTGTCGGTGAGCAACCCGGGGTGACGGTCGAGACCGTCCGTCGTGGCGACGATCGCCTCGGTCAGGGTGGTGTGCCCGCCGATCGTGTTGCTGCGCAAGCATTTTCGTCGTTCAATGCGGCGACTGTCGTCACCGTTGCGCGCGGGACCCAGGTCGAGGCGCCGGTCGAGATCGTGGTCACCGGCCCCGGCGAGGGCGCAACGGCCTACGGCCATCTGCAGCTGCGCGCCGAGGAGCTCGCCGAGGCCGTTGTGGTGATCGATCACCGCGGCAGTGGAACCTACGCCGACAACGTCGAATTCGTGCTCGGCAATGCGGCGCGGCTGACCGTCGTGTGGATCGCCGACTGGGCCGATGACGTGGTGCACGTCAATGCGCAGCACGCCCGGCTGGGGAAGGACGCGGTGCTGCGGCACGTCGCGGTCTCCCTCGGCGGCGAGGTGGTCCGGATGGCGGCGACGGTGCGCTACGACGGGCCCGGCGGCGACGCCGAACTGCTCGGCCTGTACTTCGCCGACGAAGGTCAGCACCTCGAGTCGCGGCTGTTGGTCGACCATTCCCAGCCGAACTGCACGTCCAATGTGCTGTACAAGGGTGCGCTGCAAGGTGATCCGGCCTCTGCCAAGCCCGACGCCCACACCGTGTGGGTGGGTGATGTGTTGATCCGGGCCGAGGCCACCGGCACCGACACCTTCGAGGTGAACCGCAACCTGGTGCTCACCGACGGCGCCCGCGCCGACTCGGTGCCCAACCTGGAGATCGAGACCGGCGAGATCGTCGGCGCCGGGCACGCCAGTGCCACCGGACGTTTCGACGACGAGCAGTTGTTCTATCTGCAGGCTCGCGGCATCCCCGAGGAACAGGCCCGCCGGTTGGTGGTGCGCGGCTTCTTCGGCGAGATCATCGCCAAGATCGCGGTGCCCGATATCCGCGACCGCCTGACCGACGCCATCGAACGCGAACTCGCGATTACAGAATCGAGAACACAGTGAGCACTCTGGATATCAAGGACCTCCACGTCAGCGTCGCCAACGAGGACGGCAGCGCCAAGGAGATCCTCAAGGGCGTCAACCTGACGGTGAAGTCGGGGGAGACCCATGCGGTGATGGGACCCAACGGTTCCGGTAAATCCACCCTCTCCTATGCCATCGCCGGCCACCCCAAATACACCGTCACCTCCGGGTCGATCACCCTCGACGGTCAGGACGTGCTGGCGATGAGCGTCGACGAGCGCGCCCGTGCCGGACTCTTCCTGGCGATGCAGTATCCGGTGGAGGTGCCGGGGGTGTCGATGTCGAACTTCCTGCGCACTGCCGCCACCGCCGTCCGCGGTGAGGCCCCCAAGTTGCGGCTCTGGGTCAAGGAGGTCAAGGCCGCGATGGCGGACCTGGGCATCGACCCGCAGTTCGCCGAACGCAGCGTCAACGAGGGGTTCTCCGGTGGCGAGAAGAAGCGCCACGAGATCCTGCAGCTGGGTCTGCTCAAGCCGAAGATCGCGATCCTCGACGAGACCGACTCGGGCCTGGACGTCGACGCGCTGCGCGTGGTCAGCGAGGGCGTCAACCGGTATGCCCAGGCCGAGGACGCCGGCGTGCTGCTGATCACGCACTACACCCGCATCCTGCGCTACATCCAGCCCCAGTTTGTGCACGTCTTCGTCGACGGCCGCATCGTGCAGTCCGGTGGGCCGGAGCTGGCCGACGAGCTCGAGGAAAATGGCTACGAGCGCTTCACCCAGCAGGCTGCGCCGGCGGGGGCGTGACATGACCGCCTCGGTCGATCTCGACGTCGCCAACCTGGCCAAGATCCGCGCCGACTTCCCGATCCTGAGTCGGGTCATGCGCGGTGGGCACCAATTGGCGTACCTCGATTCCGGGGCGACTTCCCAGAAGCCGCTGCAGGTGCTCGATGCCGAACGCGATTTCCTACTCAATCACTACGGGGCAGTGCACCGCGGCGCTCACCAGTTGATGGAGGAGTCCACCGACGCCTACGAGCAGGGCCGCGCCGACATCGCGGCCTTCGTGGGCGCCGGCCCCGACGAGCTGGCGTTCACCAAGAACGCCACCGAGGCCCTCAATCTGGTGTCCTACGTGCTGGGGGACAGCAGACTCGACGGGGCGGTCGGGCCCGGCGACATCATCGTCACCACTGAGCTGGAACACCACGCCAACCTGATCCCCTGGCAGGAGCTGGCCCGGCGCACCGGGGCCACCCTCAAGTGGTACGGGGTCACCGATGACGGCACCGTCGACCTGGACTCGTTGCAGCTCGACGAGCGGGTGAAAGTGGTGGCCTTCACGCATCAGTCGAACGTCACCGGTGCCGCACCGGAGGTCGCCGAGATGATCGCCCGCGCCAGGGCGGTCGGTGCGCTGACGGTGCTCGATGCCTGCCAGTCGGTGCCGCACCAGGCGGTGGACTTCCGTGCGCTGGGTGTCGACTTCGCGGCGTTCTCCGGTCACAAGATGTTGGGACCCACCGGGATCGGCGCCCTCTACGGTCGCGCCGAGGTCCTGGAGAAGCTGCCGCCGTTCCTCACCGGCGGATCGATGATCGAGACGGTAACCATGGAGGGAGCCACCTACGCGCCGCCCCCGCAGCGGTTCGAGGCTGGCACTCAGATGATTTCCCAGGTGGTCGGATTGGCCGCCGCCGCACGGTATCTTGATGCGATCGGGATGGATGCGGTGGCTGCCCACGAGCATCGGCTGGTGGCCGCTGCACTGGAAGGTCTGGCCGACATCCCGCAGGTGCGGATCATCGGTCCGACCGATCCGGCGGGGCGGCGCTCGCCGGTGGCGTTCGTGGTCGACGGTGTGCACGCCCACGATGTGGGCCAGGTGCTCGACGACGACGGAGTCGCGGTGCGCGTCGGCCATCACTGCGCATGGCCGCTGCACCGGCGCTTCGGCGTCGCCGCCACCGTGCGCGCCTCGTTCGCCGTCTACAACACCCTCGACGAGGTGGACCGGCTGGTTGCCGGGGTGCGCCGCGCGATCGAGTTCTTCGGCAGGTGATGGCGGTGGGCAGGAGCGCAGCGACCGGGGAGGTGATGTAGTGCGACTGGAACAGATGTACCAGGAAGTGATCCTGGACCACTACAAGCACCCGCATCATCGTGGGCTGCGGGAACCCTTCGGCGCCGAGGTCTTTCACGTCAACCCGACCTGCGGTGACGAGGTGACCCTGCGGGTGGCGCTGTCAGCCGACGGCGAGACCGTCGAGGACGTGTCCTACGACGGTCAGGGGTGTTCGATCAGCCAGGCCGCCACCTCGGTGCTGACCGACCAGGTGATCGGCCAGAGCGTGGGCGATGCCCTCAAGACCGTCGCGGCGTTCTCCGAGATGGTGTCCTCGCGGGGAACCATCGAGGGCGACGAGGACGTCCTCGGCGACGGCGTGGCCTTCGCCGGCGTGGCCAAATACCCGGCGCGGGTCAAATGCGCACTGCTGGGCTGGCTGGCTTTCAAAGACGCGGTAGCCCAGGCATCGCACCGAATAGACGTGGAGGACAGGAAATGAGCGAGCAGGAAGCCACCGAGACACCGACGGGCAGGAGCGAAGCGACCCGGGAATCGGCACTGTCCGAGGAGTTGCTGGCCGACATCGAAGAAGCGATGCGCGATGTGGTCGACCCCGAACTCGGGATCAACGTCGTCGACCTCGGTCTGGTGTACGGGATGAACGTGGCGAAAGGTGACACCGGCACGGTGGCACTCATCGACATGACGCTCACGTCGGCGGCCTGCCCGCTCACCGACGTCATCGAGGACCAGACGCTGACCGCGCTCGTCGGTGCCGGACTGGTCAACGAAGCCCGGATCAACTGGGTGTGGAACCCGCCGTGGGGGCCGGACAAGATCACCGAGGACGGCCGCGAGCAACTGCGCGCCCTCGGCTTCACGGTCTAGCGGCCGGTGTCGCGATGAGTGGCTCCCAGACCATCGTCGCGACCCGTCGCCAACTGCACGGCGTCGCCGAGAGTTTTCTAGCCGGACCGCAGTACCGCGCTGCGGGAACCATTCGTCTTGCCGTGCGCCGGGACGGCTTCACCGCAACCGCGGTGCCGGTTGCGGTGCACGGCACCAGCCTGGTCTGGTCGGACGGATCCGCGCCGCTGGTCGGCCCGGTGCGAGACCTCGTGGCGGCCTCCGGCCTCGACGTCGGCCCGCCGCCCACTGACCTTTATCACTCGGTCGCCGCACTGGACCTCGACACCGTCCTCGATGTCGACGCCGGTGCCGCCGAACTCCTCTACCGGGCGTTGTACGCGGGCGGTTTCGCCCTGACAACCGTTCTGGCCCAAGGACATCCGGTGCTCTGGCCCGAGCACCTCGACGTCGCCGCCACACAGGACGAGGTCAACTACGGGGTGTCGGCCGGCGACGACAGCCACCCGCTGCCGTACGCCTATGTCGGGCCCTGGGATTTCGCCGCCAACCCGCGCACGGGGCCGCTGTGGAACGCTGCCTTCGGGGCGCTGTACCCGCTGGACGCCGATGCCGACATCAACGACCTGGCCGCCGAGATCGCCGATTTCTTCCGTGCTGCACAGGCAAATCTGTAGGCGGCTAGCATCTGCAGTCGATGGCGGCTGCGGCGGACGAATCAGAGGTGATCGCGGCGCTGCGCGCCCGCGACGAGCTGGTGTTCGCCACGTTGGTCGACGAGCACACCCCGGCGCTGCTACGGGTTGCCCGCGGTTATGTGCCCAGCCGCGAGATCGCCGAAGAAGTGGTCCAGGAAACGTGGATCGCTCTGGTGAAGGGCATCGACAAGTTCGAAGGCCGCTCCTCGCTGCGCACCTGGCTGTTCGCCGTCCTGATCAACATCGCCAAGGCCCGCGGGATCCGGGAGCGGCGCAGTGACGACGCCGAGATCGCCGCGTTCACCGGCGGAACCGTCGAGTCCTCCCGGTTCCGGCCACCGGGGGACCGGTGGGCCGGTCACTGGAAGAGCGGAGAGCAACCGGCGCCGTTCCCGGAGACCCCCGAAGGGTCGGTCCTGGGCCGTGAGCTCGCCGACGTGGCCCGGGCCGAGCTGGACAAGCTGCCGCAGCGGCAACGACAGGTGGTGACCATGCGCGACATGCTCGGCTTCGATTCGAACGAGGTGTGCGAACTGCTCGAGATCAGCGCCGCCAATCAGCGGGTGTTGCTGCACCGCGGCCGGGCCGCCGTGCGCCAAGCCCTCGAGGCCTATCTGGCGGAGCGCTCATGACCGCCCCGGTGACTCCGCTCAACTGCGATGAGCTGGTGGAACTGGTCACCGCCTACCTCGATGGCGCCCTTGACCCCGACACCCGCGCCCGCTTCGACCTGCACCTCGCCGAGTGCGACGGCTGCGAGAGCTACCTCCAGCAGTTCCGGGGCACCGTCGACACGCTGGGCCGCCTCGAGCGCGACGATCTCGACCCCGGCTTCCGCGATCGTCTGATGCAGGCCTTCCGCGACTTCGAGACCTGAGGGAATGCCGCGCGCCGCGGTGGGTGTTGACTTGGCTCATGGTGGACGACGCACGACTGCAGCAACTGTTCGCGCCGTTGACGATCGGATCGCTGAGCTTGCGGAACCGGTTCGCGATGGCCCCGATGACCCGCGGGGCCTCGCCGGGCGGCGTGCCGGGCCCCGATGTGGCGGCGTACTACGGGCGACGCGCAGCCGGCGGAACCGCGCTCATCATCACCGAGGGAATCCGCATGCCGCACCCCGCGGCCGGCTGGCCCGAGGCCATCCCCGAACTCGACGGTGCCGAGGTTGTGCGCGGGTGGCGCGCGGTGACCGACGCGGTACATGCCGAGGGGGCCACCATCGCCGCGCAGCTGTGGCATCAGGGCGTGGCCCGCGGTGTGCACGACGGTGACACCGCCGAGCAGACGCCGGTCAGTCCCTCCGGGCTCGACGTGACCGGCAACCCGGTCGGCCGCGCGCTGAGCACCGAGGAACTGCCCGCGGTGGCGCAGGCTTTCGCGCTTGGTGCCCGCAACGCTCGCGAGGCCGGATTCGACGCCGTGGAGATCCACGGCGCCCACGGGTATCTGCTCGACCAATTCCTCTGGGCCGAAACCAATCGCCGTACCGACGGCTACGGCGGCTCACTGCAGGCCCGCACCCGGTTCCCGGCCGAGGTCGTCGCCGCCGTGCGGGCCGCGGTCGGACCGGGCTTCCCGATCATCTACCGCTTCTCGCAGTGGAAGATGAACCGCTACGACGCCACGATCGCCGACACCCCGGCCGAACTCGAACAGGTGCTGGCCCCGCTGGTCGACGCCGGTGTCGACGTGCTGCACCCGTCCACCCGTCGGCACTACCTGCCCGGCTTCGAAGACGAGGACCCGCATCTGAGCCTGGCCGGGTGGACCAAGAAGCTCACCGGACTGCCGGTCATCGCCGTCGGATCGGTGGGGCTGGAAACCGAGTTCAAGCCCGGCGGGCCCGGCGGGCCTATCCTGCCTGCCCCCGTCGACCGGCTTCTCGACCAGTTCGAGGCCGGTGAGTTCGACATCATCGCCGTCGGGCGTGCGCTGCTCGCCGACCCCGCCTGGGTCAACCACCTGCGCGACGGCGCGCTCGGCGAGTTCGGCGGATTCGATGCGGCGGCAGCGCTGTCCCGTTTGTACTGAACCCGGCAGGGAACAGACAGCCTTACTCCGACGTTAGGACTTTCGTGGCTACTCAAGACCTCACCGCAGACCAGTTCAACGACACCATCACCGGGAACGACATCGTGCTCGTCGATTTCTGGGCCTCGTGGTGTGGTCCGTGCCGCGCGTTCGCGCCGACGTTCTCCGCATCCTCCGAGAAGCACCCTGACGTGGTGTTCGCCAAGGTCGACACCGAGGCCGAGCAGCAGCTCGCCGCGGCCGCCGAGATCCGCTCCATCCCGACGCTGATGGCGTTCAAGAAGGGCAAGCTGATCTTCAACCAGGCCGGTGCGCTGCCGCCCGCCGCGCTGGAGGACCTGATCCGGCAGGTCAAGGAGTTCGACGTCGACGCAGCGGTGGCCCAGTCCCAGTCAGAGGACGTCTGAGCTTTCCCGCCCCTGCACGCGATAGCGTGCAACGGTGATTCGTGACACAGGTTTTGTCCTCGTCGAGCACCCGCAGCCGCACGTCGCTCTTGTCACCCTGAACCGCCCCGAGCGGATGAACTCGATGGCGTTCGACGTCATGGTCCCGCTCAAAGAGGTACTCACCGAGCTCACCTACGACAACTCGGTGCGCGTGGTCGTCCTGACCGGCGCAGGCCGCGGCTTCTCGTCGGGCGCCGACCACAAGTCGGCCGGATCGGTGCCGCACGTCTCCGGTCTGACCCGGCCGTCCTATGGACTGCGCTCGATGGAACTGCTCGACGATGTGATTCTGGCCATCCGCAGGCTGCATCAGCCGGTCATCGCCGCGGTCAACGGCGCGGCGATCGGTGGCGGGCTGTGCCTGGCACTGGCCGCCGACATCCGGGTCGCCGCCGGTGATGCGTACTTCCGCGCCGCCGGGATCAACAACGGCCTGACCGCCAGCGAACTGGGCCTCAGTTACCTGCTACCTCGGGCGATCGGCTCGTCGCGGGCCTTCGAGATCATGCTCACCGGTCGCGACGTGGACGCCCAGGAGGCCGAACGAATCGGTCTGGTGTCCAAGCAGGTGCCGGCCGAGGAGCTGCTGCCGACCTGTTACGAGATCGCCGGGCGGATCGCCGGGTTCTCCCGGCCCGGCACCGAACTGACCAAGCGGACGCTGTGGACGGGTCTGGACGCCAGTACCCTAGAGGGGCACATGCAGGCCGAGGGCCTCGGGCAGCTCTACGTTCGCCTGCTCACCGCCAACTTCGAAGAGGCGGTTGCCGCGCGCGCCGAGAAGCGGGCCCCGGTCTTCACCGACGAGAAGTAAGCCCTCGGGGGCACGAGCGCCGCGACCCGGGGAGGTACAGGAGGTAGCAGCGTGATTACCGCGACGGACCTGGAGGTCCGCGCAGGCGCGCGAACGCTGCTGCTCGCCGAAGGCCCGGCGTTGCGCGTTCAGCCCGGTGACCGCATTGGCCTGGTCGGGCGCAACGGTGCCGGCAAGACGACCACCATGCGCATCCTGGCCGGTGAGGGTGAACCGTATGCCGGGACGGTGGTCCGGTCCGGCGAGGTGGGATACCTGCCGCAGGATCCGCGCGAAGGCGATCTCGACGTGCTGGCACGCGACCGGGTGCTCTCAGCTCGCGGCCTGGACACCTTGCTCGCGGATCTGGAGAAGCAGCAGGTGCTGATGGCCGAGGTGGTCGACGACGCCGCTCGCGACAAGGCGATCCGGCGTTACGGTCAGCTCGAGGAACGCTTCGCCTCGCTCGGTGGGTACGCCGCCGAGAGCGAGGCCGGCCGCATCTGCGCCAGTCTCGGTTTGCCGGAACGCGTTCTCACCCAACCGCTTCGCACCCTCTCGGGCGGCCAGCGCCGACGGGTCGAGTTGGCCAGAATCCTGTTCGCGGCCAGCGAGGGTGGTGCCGGTGCCGCCGGTTCGGGCACCACGCTGCTGCTCGACGAACCGACCAACCACCTCGATGCCGACTCGATCGGCTGGTTGCGCACCTTCCTGCAGAACCACACCGGCGGCTTGGTCGTGATCAGCCACGACGTGGAACTGCTCGCCGATGTGGTGAACCGGGTGTGGTTCCTGGACGCGGTGCGCGGCGAGGCCGACGTGTACAACATGGGCTGGCAGAAGTACCTCGATGCACGTGCCACCGACGAGCAACGCCGCCGGCGGGAACGCGCCAATGCCGAGAAGAAGGCCGGCGCACTGCGCGCCCAGGCGGCCAAGATGGGTGCGAAGGCAACCAAAGCCGTTGCGGCACAGAACATGTTGCGCCGCGCCGAGCGGATGATCGCCGAACTCGATGCCGAGCGGGTGGCCGACAAGGTAGCCAGGATCAAGTTCCCGACGCCGGCGCCGTGCGGGAAGACACCACTGGTGGCCAAGGGGCTGACCAAGAACTACGGGTCGCTCGAGGTCTTCACCGGCGTCGACCTGGCCATCGACCGCGGTTCGCGGGTGGTGGTGCTGGGTCTCAACGGCGCGGGCAAGACCACCCTGCTGAGGTTGCTGGCGGGCACCGAGACCCCGGACTCCGGCGGACTGGAACCGGGACACGGACTCAAACTCGGGTACTTCGCCCAGGAACACGACACCCTCGACAACAACGCGACGGTGTGGGAGAACATCCGGCACGCCGCCCCCGACACCGGCGAGCAGGACCTTCGTGGTCTGCTGGGCGCCTTCATGTTCACCGGCCCCCAGCTCGACCAGCCGGCCGGCACGTTGTCCGGCGGCGAGAAGACGCGTCTGGCGCTGGCCGGGCTGGTGGCGTCGACCGCCAACGTGCTGCTGCTCGACGAGCCCACCAACAACCTCGATCCGGCGTCGCGCGAACAGGTGCTCGACGCGCTGCGCAGCTACGAAGGTGCGGTGGTGTTGGTGACCCACGACCCGGGTGCCGCCGAGGCGCTCGACCCGCAGCGCGTGATCCTGCTTCCGGACGGCACCGAGGATTTCTGGTCGCAGGAGTACCGGGATCTGATCGAACTCGCCTGACACACGGCCACAAACCATTTCGGTGATTCCGGCCATATCGCCGACGGGCACTCCTACGCTGTGGAGCAGCGGGGGCCAGCTCGACCGGGGAGGGTGTTGATGAGGAAGCCCAATCAAGCTCGCGATCAACTGCTGAACGACTTGCGGCACGCGTACGAGGGTGGTGCCAGCATCCGAACCCTGGTGGCGTCCACCGGCCGTTCGTACGGCTCGATCCACGCCATGCTGCGGGAGTCGGGCACCGCGATGCGCAGCCGCGGTGGCCCCAACCACCGCAGCCGCGTTCGCTAGTCAGGGCTGCCGAACGGATTCCTCGACGACGTCGAGCACCGCGGACAGCCGCGCCGGGTCCTCGCCTGCCGCCAGCCGGGCCACCAGCCCGTCGAGCACCAAATCCAGGTAGCACTGCAGCACATCGCGCGGCACGTCATCACGCAGCCGGCCGGCCTGCTTCTGCCGGTGCAGCCGGTCGCTGGTGGCTGCCGACAACTCCGCTGAGCGCTCAGCCCACCCCCGGTTGAACACCGGATCGTTGCGCAGCTTGCGGGCGATCTCCAGCCGTGTGGCCAGCCAATCGAATTGGTCTGGCGCAGCAAGCATTTCGCGCATGACCTGGATCAGCCCCTCGCGGGAGGCCACCTCGGCCATCCGCTCGGCGTCCTCCCGGGCCAGCTCGAAGAACAACGTGTCCTTGTCGCGGAAGTGGTGAAAGATCGCACCACGCGACAGGCCGATGGTCTGCTCGAGCCGGCGCACCGTCGCCTTGTCGTACCCGTACTGGGCGAAGCAGCGCCGTGCACCGTCGAGGATCTGGCGGCGGCGAGCCGCCAGATGATCCTCGCTGACCCGGGGCATCTCCTGGTCCGACCGCTGGCCGGGCTAGCCGGCCCGCAACATGTTGCGCAGCACGTACTGCAGGATGCCGCCGTTGCGGTAGTAGTCGGCCTCACCGGGGGTGTCGATGCGCACCACGGCGTCGAATTCGACTGTGCTGCCGTCTTCCTTGGTGGCGGTCACCTTGACCGTCTTCGGAGTCTTGCCCGCGTTGAGCTCCTCGATGCCGGTGATGTCGAACACCTCGGTCCCGTCCAGCTTGAGGCTGGCCGCGGATTCGCCCGCCGGGAACTGCAGCGGGATCACGCCCATGCCGATCAGGTTCGACCGGTGGATGCGCTCGAACGACTCGGTGATGACGGCGCGCACACCCAGCAGGCTGGTGCCCTTGGCCGCCCAGTCCCGCGACGAGCCGGACCCGTACTCCTTGCCGCCCAGCACCACCAGTGGGATGCCCGCCTTCTGGTAGTTCTGCGAGGCGTCGTAGATGAACGCCTGCGGGCCGCCGTCCTGGGTGAAGTCGCGGGTGTAACCACCGGACACATCGTCGAGCAGCTGGTTGCGCAGCCGGATGTTGGCGAAGGTGCCGCGGATCATCACCTCGTGGTTACCGCGCCGCGAGCCCAGCGAGTTGAAGTCCTCCGGCTTGACGCCGTTGGCTTCCAGGTACTGGGCGGCAGGCGTGCCCTTCTTGATGCTGCCGGCCGGCGAGATGTGGTCGGTGGTCACCGAATCGCCCAGCAGTGCAAGGACTCTGGCGCCCTTGATGTCGGCCACCGGCTGCGGCTCGGCGGGCATGCCGTCGAAGTACGGGGCCTTGCGCACGTAGGTCGAGGCGTCATCCCACTCGAAGGTGTTACCCGACGGGGTGGGCAGGTTCCGCCAGCGCTCGTCACCCTTGAACACGTCGGCGTAGCTGCTGGTGAACATGTCGCGGTTGATCGAGGAGGCGATGGTGTCCTCGATCTCCTTCTGCGACGGCCAGATGTCCTTCAGGAAGACGTCGTTACCGTCGGTGTCCTGCCCCAGCGGGTCGGACTCGAAGTCGAAGTCCATGGTGCCCGCGATGCCGTAGGCGATCACCAGCGGCGGGGACGCCAGGTAGTTCATCTTGACGTCGGGGGAGATGCGGCCCTCGAAGTTGCGGTTGCCCGAAAGCACCGCGGTGACCGACAGGTCGTTGTCGTTGACTGCCTTGCTGATCTCCTCCGGCAACGGGCCCGTGTTGCCGATGCAGGTCGTACATCCGTAGCCGCCCAGGTAGTAGCCGAGCTTCTCCAGGTACGGCCACAGGCCGGCCTTGGTGTAGTAGTCGGTGACCACCTGCGAGCCGGGCGCCATGTTGGTCTTGACCCACGGCTTGGAGGTCAGACCCTTCTCCACGGCCTTCTTGGCCAGCAGGGCCGCGCCCAACATCACCGACGGGTTGGAGGTGTTGGTGCACGACGTGATGCCGGCGACCACGACGGCGCCGTGATCGAGCAAGAACTCGCCACGCTCGGCCGAGCGGACCACGACCGGCTTGCTCGGCCGGCCGGAGGCGCCGTTGGCGGCCGAGGGCCGCGCGTCGACGGCACCGTCGTCGGCGAAGGACAGCGACACCGGGTCACTGGCCGGGAAGGATTCCTCGACGGCCTCGTCGAGCTTGGTCTCCGGGGCCGGGTGGTTCTCCTCGACGTAGTTGTGGATGTCCTTGCGGAACGCCGTCTTGGCATCGCTGAGTTCGATGCGGTCCTGCGGGCGCTTCGGTCCGGCGATCGACGGGACGACGGTGGACAGGTCCAGCTCGAGGTACTCGGAGAACACCGGCTCCTTGGCCGGGTCGTGCCACATGCCCTGTTCCTTGGCGTAGGCCTCGACCAGCGCCAGCTGTTCCTCGGTGCGCCCGGTCAGCCGCAGGTAGTTGATGGTCTCCTCGTCGATCGGGAACATCGCTGCGGTGGAACCGAATTCGGGGCTCATGTTGCCCAGGGTGGCGCGGTTGGCCAGCGGCACCTCGGCCACACCCTTGCCGTAGAACTCGACGAACTTGCCGACCACGCCGTGCTTGCGCAGTATGTCGGTGACGGTGAGCACGACGTCGGTGGCCGTGACGCCCGGCTTGATCTCACCGGTGAGCTTGAAGCCGACGACGCGCGGGATGAGCATCGACACCGGCTGGCCCAGCATGGCCGCCTCTGCCTCGATACCGCCCACACCCCAGCCGAGCACGCCGAGGCCGTTCTCCATCGTGGTGTGGCTGTCGGTGCCCACACAGGTGTCCGGGTAGGCGAATCCGTTGCGGGTCATCACGACGCGGGCCAGGTATTCGATATTGACCTGGTGCACGATGCCGGTGCCAGGGGGGACCACCTTGAAGTCGTCGAACGCGCCCTGGCCCCAGCGCAGGAACTGGTAGCGCTCGCCGTTGCGCTGGTATTCGAGTTCGACGTTGCGCTCGAAGGCGTCGGGGCCGCCGAAGAAGTCGAGGATCACCGAGTGGTCGATGACCATCTCGGCGGGGGAGAGCGGGTTGACCTTGTCCGGGTCGCCGCCGAGCTGGGTGACGGCCTCGCGCATGGTGGCCAGGTCGACGATGCACGGCACCCCGGTGAAGTCCTGCATCAGCACACGCGCGGGGGTGAACTGGATCTCGATACTCGGTTCGGCCGAGGGATCCCAGTTGGCGATCGCCTGGATGTGGTCCTTGGTGATGTTGGCGCCGTCTTCGGTGCGCAGCAGGTTCTCCGCGAGCACCTTGAGGCTGTAGGGAAGCTTCTCGGTACCGGGTACCGCGTCGAGACGGTAGATCTCGTAGCTGTTGTCGCCGACCTTCAGGGTGTCGCGCGCTCCAAACGAATTCAGTGAATCATTGCTGCTCACATCAACTCCCGGCGTTGTCTTCGATGCCGACGGGCTGTGTCGACACCGGTCTGGATACTAACAGTACGGTTGTCCTGCAAAGCGGGCGGACCCCTGGCCGGTCCCGGCGGGGGTGCCTGGTACCAGTCTTGTCGCACTCGGCGCGTGCTGCCACCCCTGTCGGTGCCGCGCGGTACGGTCTGGGATCGTGACGATTCCGCACGCGCCGACATATATACCGGTGGATGTGTGCAGCACCGTGGGCCTGGCCCCGGCTACGCCGCTCGAGCAGTGCATGGCCGCTGTGCAGTCCGAGGTCGCCAAGGGCGGGGTGGCCGCCCCGGCCGCCGACGTGGCGGGCCTGCAGAAGATCGTGACCGCGGCCAAGGAGAACGGCATCGACCTCAAGGTCGTGGTGATGCCGACCAGTCCGCCGATCGACACCCCGTTGCGGGACGTCGCCACCGAGATCGGCCACGCCAACCCCGGTTCGACGGTGCTGGTGCTGAGCCCGGGATGGGCCGGTACCTACAGCACCACGTTCGACCGGGTGCTCCTCGAAGCCGGCCAGGATGTGGCCAAGACGGCGCCCAACCCGGTGGTCGGAACCCAGGCATTCGTCGACCAGTTACAAACGCCCGATTTCCCCTGGATGGGATTAACGATCGGATTGGTCATCGGGGTCGCCGCAGCGGCGGTTTTGACCCGAGTTCTGCAGCGTCGCGTTGCGCGCGCGTCAAATGCCGAAACCCCGGGTGAACTGGCGAAATAGCCAACCCTGGCAAATCAATAAGATTACTTTTCGGCAACATCCCGCAAATGACAAACATGTAATTCTTGCGCGAAGTTTCTCTTGCGACAAATGTGACGTACGGTGCAACTGTCGCCATTGTTATTGATGTGACTGATGTGACATCTGTTACTGGCGTGACTGTGTGTGGGAAACGAAGGGGACCAGAGTCGCATGAGACGTACCGATCACGGCTCTCTTGTCCAGCCGGCCGTCCGTTTCACGAAACCGATGTGCCCGCTGGTGCTCAGCATCGCCCTGGTGGTGAGCACGCCCGGGCTGGCGCACGCCGAGCCGAGCCAGGGCCCCACCTCGCTGGCCGCATTGATCGCCGACGTCGCGTCGGCCAACCAGCGTCTCGACGACATCGGTGCCCAGGTCCAGCAGCAGCAGGAGAGCGTCAACAAGGCGATCGTCAGCGTCCAGGACGCCCGTGACGCCGCTGCGACCGCCCAGCAGCAGGTCAGCGCCAGCCAGGACGACGTCAAAGCCGCCGACGCCGCGATCGGCGCCGCCCAGAAGCGGTTCGACACGTTCGCCGCCGCCAGCTATATCAACGGCCCGTCAGCCTCGCTGGTGATGGCGTCCGACCCGGACCAGATCATCTCCGGCGCCGCGGCCAACCAGACGCTGGCCATGAGCGCCGAGCAGGTGATGACCGACCTGCAGCGAGCCCGCACCGAAGTGGTGAACAAGGAGTCCGCCGCCCGGCTGGCCAAGCAGAAGGCCGACCAGGCCGTGGTGGACGCCGAAGCCAGCCAGACCGCGGCCGTCACCGCGCTGACCGAGGCCCAGCAGACGTTCAAGGCGCAGCAGGCCGAGATCAACCGGCTGGCCGCCGAGCGCAAGACGGCGCAGGACAAGCTCGACGCCGCCCGTCAGTGGTCGGCGCCGGCCGGCCCGCCGGCGGCCGTTCCTGCTGCCGCCCCGCAGGCTGCGTCGCCGGGTGCGGGCGGGTCGGGGGACCGGTGGGATCCGGCCGCGCCGGGTTCTGCCGCCGCACCCGGCGACGCGAAAGTGCCGTACGGCAAGGCCTCCGAGTGGGACCTGACCCTGCCCGCGGTGCCCAGCGCCTTCGTCTCCGGCGATCCGGTCCAGATCATCAACGCGATCCTGCAGATCGCCTCGAGTTCGCTGCAGACCACCCAGCAGCTCGGGAAGAGCTTCTTGCAGAAGCTCGGCATCCTCAAGCCTGACGACACCGGGATCACCAACGGCGCGATCCCCTATGTCTACGGTCAGCAAGCCTCGGAGTACGTCATCAGGCGCGCCATGGGTGTGATCGGCACGCCGTACTCCTGGGGCGGTGGCACCGCCAACGGGCCGAGCAACGGTATCGACAGCGGTGCGGGCACCGTCGGATTCGACTGCTCCGGGCTGATTCTCTACGCGTTCGCGGGGGTGGGCATCAAGCTGCCGCACTACTCGGGTTCGCAGTACAACATGGGCCGCAAGATCCCGTCGGCCGAGATGCGTCGCGGCGACGTGATCTTCTACGGCCCGGGCGGCAGCCAGCACGTCACCCTCTACCTGGGCAACGGCCAGATGCTCGAGGCGCCCTACACCGGATCCACGGTGAAGGTCTCACCGGTCCGCACCAGTGGCATGACGCCCTATGTGATCCGCTACATCGAATACTGACGGAGTACTTTTCATGTCGCGCAATGTTTCTCGATGCCTACAGGCGATCGGGGCCGTCCTGACCGCGGTGGTGCTGGCGTTCCCCTTCGCCAGCCCCGCCCAGGCCGACCCGGGTCAGTGGGATCCGACATTGCCCAAGATTCTCAGTGCCGGCGCCCCGGGTGACCCGGTCGCCATGGCCAACGCCTCGCTGCAGGTGACCCAGCAGGCCGCCCAGGCCACGATGGACCTCGGCCGCAAGTTCCTGGCCGGGCTCGGTTTCGGTGGCGGATCGACCGCCGCACTGCCCGGCGGCCGCGTGCAGGGTCCGCAGGCCATCGAGTACGTGATCGCCCGCGGCGCGTCCCAACGCGGGGTGCCCTACTCCTGGGGCGGTGGCGCCATCAACGGGCCCAGCGCCGGCGTCGAACAGGACGCGGGCAAGATCGGCTACGACTGCTCGGGCTTCGTGCGCTACGCCTTCGCCGGCGTCGGCGTCCTGCTGCCCAAGTACTCCGGCGACCAGTACAACGCCGGGCGGCACGTCTCACCGTCCCAGGCCAAGCGTGGCGACCTGATCTTCTACGGCCCCGAGGGCACCCAGCACGTCACCATCTATCTGGGCAACGGCCAGATGCTGGAGGCGTCGTCGGCCGCCGGCCAGGTCACCGTCAGCCCGGTCCGCACCGCGGGCATGACGCCGTACCTGACGCGCATCATCGAGACCTAGAAGTCCGGCGGTCTGCGGCGGCTCCCGAGCGCGGCCGACGCGCCAGCAAGCGGGCACGTCGACGGATTCAGAAACGCCTGGAATAGTTGTCTCAGGGCGCGGCCGTGCACATCGGTGGCGCCCGAGGAATCCAACAGCTGTGGAGGAAGTTGATGACGTCACCAGGTGGGTCGGTCCCGGGTTCTGGAGCCCCCGGGGGTTTTGCCGGCCCGAGTGGAGCCCCGGCCGCGCCGCCGTCCGGCGGTAATGGGCTGGCCGGCGAGGTACACACCCTGGAACGGGCGATCTTCGAGGTCAAGCGCATCATCGTCGGCCAGGACCAGTTGGTCGAACGCATCCTGGTGGGTCTGCTGGCCAAGGGCCATGTGCTGCTCGAAGGTGTGCCCGGCGTCGCCAAGACCCTCGCCGTGGAGACCTTCGCCAAGGTCGTCGGCGGTACGTTCGCGCGCATCCAGTTCACCCCCGACCTGGTGCCCACCGACATCATCGGTACCCGCATCTATCGACAGGGCCGCGAGGAGTTCGACATCGAACTCGGTCCCGTCGTGGTCAACTTCCTGCTGGCCGACGAGATCAACCGCGCCCCGGCAAAGGTGCAGTCGGCCCTGCTCGAGGTGATGGCCGAGCGCAAGATCTCCATCGGTGGCAAGACCTACCCGCTGCCCAAGCCGTTCCTGGTGATGGCGACACAGAACCCGATCGAGAACGAGGGCGTCTACCCGCTGCCCGAGGCGCAGCGCGACCGCTTCCTGTTCAAGATCAACGTCGACTACCCGTCGCCGGAGGAAGAGCGCGAGATCATCTACCGGATGGGTGTCGCCCCGCCCGAGCCCAAGCAGATCCTGGAGACCGGTGACCTGCTGCGGCTGCAGGAGGTGGCGGCCAACAACTTCGTCCATCACGCGCTCGTCGACTACGTCGTGCGGGTGGTCACCGCGACCCGCCGGCCCGAGCAGTTCGGCCTGAACGACGTCAAGTCCTGGATCGCCTTCGGTGCCTCCCCGCGTGCGTCGCTCGGCATCATCGCCGCCGCCCGCGCCCTGGCCCTGGTCCGCGGCCGCGACTACGTGATCCCGCAGGACGTCATCGACGTCATCCCCGACGTGCTGCGGCACCGGCTGGTACTGACCTACGACGCCCTGGCCGACGACGTCAAGGCAGAGACGGTGATCAGTCGGATCCTGCAGACCGTCGCGCTGCCCCAGGTGAATGCTGTTCCGCAGCAAGGACATTCGGTACCGCCCGTGGTTCCCGCCGCGGCAGGTACCAACGGTCGGTGAGCGAGTCCGAGGCCGTCCACCCGCCGTCGTTCCAGCGCGGTGAGATCGGTGACGCCAAGCTGTCGGCCGCACTGCGGACCCTGGAGCTCACCGTCAAGCGCAAGCTCGACGGGGTGCTGCAGGGCAACCATCTCGGCCTGATCCCCGGCCCCGGCTCGGAACCGGGGGAGTCGCGGATGTACCAGCCGGGTGACGACGTGCGCCGGATGGACTGGTCGGTGACGGCGCGCACCACCCATCCGCACGTGCGGCAGATGATCGCCGACCGCGAGCTGGAGACCTGGATGGTGGTCGACATGTCGGCCAGCCTGGACTTCGGCACCGCCGGCTGCGAGAAGCGCGACCTCGCGGTGGCGGCGGCCGCGGCGATCACCTATCTCAACAGCGGCGGCGGCAACCGCATCGGCGCCCTGATCGCCAACGGCGACCAGGTGGTGCGGGTGCCGGCCCGGGCGGGGCGCCAGCACGAGCAGACCCTGCTGCGGGCGATCGCGACCTCGCCGCGTGCGCCGCTGGGGGTGCGCGGTGACCTGGCCGCCGCGATCGACGCGCTGCGCAGGCCGGAACGGCGTCGCGGGATGGCCGTGGTGATCAGCGACTTCCTCGGCCCGATCAACTGGATGCGTCCGCTGCGCGCGATCGCCGCCCGGCACGAGGTGCTCGGCATCGAGGTGCTCGACCCCCGCGACGTCGAACTGCCCGACGTGGGGGACGTGATCCTGCAGGACACCGAGTCTGGTGTCACCCGCGAATTCACCATCGACGCCCAGCTGCGCGACGACTTCGCCAGGGCCGCGGCGGCCCACCGCGACGAGGTCGCGCGCACGTTGCGCCGGTGCGGGGCGCCGCTGATGACCCTGCGTACCGACCGCGACTGGATCGCCGACATCGTGCGGTTCGTCGCCTCCCGTCGCCGCGGTGCACTGGCGGGCAGCCAATGACATTGCCGTTGCTCGGGCCGATGACACTGGGCGGCTTCGAACATCCGTGGTTCTTCCTGTTCCTGCTCGTGGTGGCCGCACTGGTCGGCCTCTACGTCGTCGTCCAATTCGCCCGCCAGCGGCGCATCCTGCGGTTCGCCAATATGGAACTGCTGGAAAGCGTTGCGCCCAAACGGCCCAACAAGTGGCGGCATCTGCCGGCGATCCTGCTGGTGGCCTCGCTGGTGTTGCTGACCGTGGCGATGGCAGGCCCCACCCATGATGTGCGGATCCCGCGGAACCGGGCCGTGGTGATGCTCACCATCGACGTCTCGCAGTCCATGCGCGCCACTGACGTGGAGCCCAGCCGGCTGGCCGCCGCCCAGGAAGCCGCCAAGCAGTTCGCCGACCAATTGACCCCGGGTATCAACCTCGGCCTGATCGCCTACGCCGGCACCGCCACCGTGCTGGTCTCGCCGACCACCAACCGGGAAGCCACCAAGGCCGCCATCGACAAGCTGCAACTGGCCGACCGCACCGCCACCGGCGAGGCCATCTTCACCTCGCTGCAGGCGATCGCCACCGTCGGCGCCGTTATCGGCGGTGGGGACACCCCGCCGCCGGCACGCATCGTGCTGATGTCGGACGGTAAGGAAACCGTGCCGTCCAACCCGGACAACCCCAAGGGAGCGTTCACCGCGGCGCGCACGGCCAAGGACCAAGGCGTACCGATCTCCACGGTGTCGTTCGGCACCCCGTACGGCTACGTGGAGATCAACGACCAGCGCCAGCCGGTACCCGTCGACGACGACATGCTCAAGAAGATCGCCGAACTGTCCGGCGGCAACGCCTACACCGCGTCCAGCCTTCAACAGCTCAAAGAGGTGTTCACCTCGCTGCAGGACCAGATCGGCTACGAGACCGTCAAGGGTGACGCCAGCACCGGGTGGCTGCGGCTGGGTGCGCTGGTCCTGGCTGTCGCCGCGCTGGCGGCGCTGCTGATCAACCGGCGTCTACCCGGCTGATCGTCGGCGATTTCGGCGCGTTTGAGGTCGCGTAGCGACGACGAGCGCGCCGAGGTCGCAAATTTCAGGGATCGAGAGGCGAGGCATTAAGTTGACTCCCATGACCGATAACGCTGTGGGAGGTAAACCCCCGTTCGTCTCCCGCTCGGTGCTGGTCACCGGCGGCAACCGGGGTATCGGCTTGGCGATCGCGCAGCGGCTGGCCGCCGACGGGCACAAGGTGGCCGTCACGCATCGCGGGTCCGGCGCACCCGAGGGACTCTTCGGCGTGGTGTGTGACGTCACCGACAACGACGCCGTCGACCGCGCGTTCAAAGAGGTCGAGGAGCATCAGGGCCCGGTCGAGGTGCTGGTGTCCAACGCCGGTATCTCCAAGGACGCCTTCCTGATGCGGATGACCGAGGACCGGTTCACCGAAGTGATCGACGCCAACCTCACCGGCGCCTTCCGGGTGGCCCAGCGGGCCTGCCGCAGCATGCAGCGCAACCGGTTCGGCCGGATCATCTTCATCGGCTCGGTCTCCGGCATGTGGGGTATCGGCAACCAGGCCAACTACGCCGCCGCCAAGGCCGGGCTGATCGGTATGGCCCGTTCGATCTCACGTGAACTGTCGAAGGCCGGTGTCACCGCCAACGTCGTCGCGCCCGGGTACATCGACACCGAGATGACGCGTGCCCTCGACGAAAGGATCCAGGCCGGAGCGCTGGACTTCATCCCCGCCAAGCGGGTGGGGACCGCCGAGGAGGTTGCCGGTGCGGTCAGCTTCCTGGCGTCGGAGGACGCGAGCTACATCGCCGGTGCGGTGATCCCCGTCGACGGCGGCATGGGTATGGGGCATTAGCCCCACACCGGCACAGCGGCACTAGCCCCACAGCGGCACCAGGGCATGACAGAGCTAGAGAGAGAAGGACTTTCACATGGCAGGTTTGCTCGAAGGTAAGCGCATCCTGGTCACCGGGATCATCACCGACTCGTCGATCGCGTTCCACATCGCGCGGGTCGCCCAGGAGCAGGGCGCCGAGATCGTGTGCACCGGTTTCGACCGCCTCCGGCTGATCCAGCGCATCATCGACCGGCTGCCCAGCCCGGCGCCGCTGCTGGAGCTCGACGTGCAGAATCAGGAACACCTCGACAGCCTGGCTGGCCGGATCACCGAGGTGATCGGCGAGGGCAACAAGCTCGACGGCGTGGTGCACTCGATCGGGTTCATGCCGCAGACCGGCATGGGCGTCAACCCGTTCTTCGACGCCCCCTACGAGGACGTCGCCAAGGGCATCCACATCTCGGCCTACTCCTACGCCTCGCTGGCCAAGGCCACCCTGCCGGTGATGAACCGCGGCGGCGGCATCGTCGGGATGGACTTCGACCCCACCCGCGCGATGCCGGCCTACAACTGGATGACGGTGGCCAAGAGCGCGCTGGAATCGGTGAACCGCTTCGTGGCCCGGGAAGCCGGCGCCTACGGTGTGCGGTCCAATCTCGTTGCCGCAGGCCCGATCCGGACGCTGGCCATGAGTGCGATCGTCGGCGGGGCACTCGGTGACGAGGCCGGCGCCCAGATGCAGCTGCTCGAGGAGGGCTGGGACCAGCGGGCCCCGCTCGGCTGGGACATGAAGGACCCGACCCCGGTGGCCAAGACCGTCTGCGCCCTGATCTCGGAGTGGCTGCCGGCCACCACCGGCACCATCGTCTACGCCGACGGCGGCGCCAGCACCCAGTTGCTGTGACCAGCCCCGTCGACGCACTCCTGGTGTTGTCCTTCGGCGGCCCCGAAGGGCCCGACGAGGTCATGCCGTTCCTGGAGAACGTCACCCGGGGACGCGGTATCCCGCCGGAGCGGCTGGCCGGTGTGGCCGAGCACTACCTGCATTTCGGCGGCGTCTCACCGATCAACGCGATCAACCGGGCGCTCATCGACGAGGTCGTCGCCGAACTCGCCGACCGCGGTGAGCGACTGCCGGTGTACTTCGGCAACCGCAACTGGCATCCGTTCGTCGAGGACACCCTGGCCACCATGACCTCCGACGGGGTGCGGCGCGCCGCGGTGTTCACGACCTCGGCCTGGGGTGGCTACTCCGGATGCGCCCAGTACCAGGAGGATCTCACCAGGGCCAGGGCCTCGGTCGGCGACGCCGCCCCCGAACTGGTCAAGCTGCGCCAGTTCTTCGACCACCCGCTGTTGATCGAACTGTTCGCCGAGTCGATCGCCGACGCGGCGGCGACGCTGCCCGAATTGGTGCGCCAGAAGGCCAGATTGGTGTTCACCGCGCATTCCATCCCGCTGCGTGCGGCCAACCGGTGCGGTCCGGATCTGTACGCCCGCCAGGTCGCCTACTGCGCGGGCTTGGTGGCGGCAGCGGCCGGATACGACGACTACGACCAGGTGTGGCAGTCGCGGTCCGGTCCGCCGCAGGTGCCCTGGCTGGAACCCGATGTGGGCGATCATCTTTCGGCTCTGGCGGCCGCCGGAACCGAGGCCGTGATCGTCTGCCCGGTCGGCTTCGTCTCCGACCACATCGAGGTCATCTGGGACTTGGACAACGAATTGCGGGACCAGGCCGACGAACTCGGCATCGCGCTCGCGCGAGCGTTGACCCCCAATGCGCAACGCCGGTTCGCCCGTCTGGTGCTCGATCTCCTCGACGAAGCCCGCGATGGCCGCGAGCCCAGCAGAGTGGTTGGCGCCCAACCAGTTCCGGGTTACGGCTCCAGCGTCAACGGGCAGTTCTGCACGGCAGAGTGTGCGGCGACCGCCGCTGCGGCGGCTAGTGCTGCCAGGCCGACTCCAGGATCGCGCTGACCGCCGCGATCCGCGCCGAACGAACGACTCCCGCCAACGGCCGGAGCGCCTCGCTGGCGATCTGAGCCTCCGAGGAACTCTGCGTGCCGATCGGCATCAGACCCGAACTCACCGTGATGATGGCATCCACCCTCGCGGCGTTCTCCAGGACCCGAAGTGCGCGGGTCGGGGCGTGGTCGGGGGCCCGGTGGTGCTGATTGCTTTCCAGCACCTGCTCGACGAGTCCACGCGGGTCGTCCACGCCGCCGGTCGATCCGAGCTGCAGCGCGCCAAGGGCTTCGGCGGCCGAACGCACCGCCGAGCGCAGCTCGTACTCGGCCTCACCGAGGTCGGCATGGTCCGGGGCCGGCGAGGCCGGAAGCGAGTACACCGTCCAGGACAGGGCGCACACTTCCGGAACCCGGTCACCGTCGGGCAGTTCGTCGTCGAAGTCGTCGTACTCGAAATCCGGTACCAGTCCGACCGCTTCGCCGTCGACGCCGGTGATGATGATCGCCTCACCCGAGGTGAGTGCGTCACGCTGGAACTGGGTGCCGGGCGCCAGGCCGCGAACATCGCCGGGAACCGGCAGAGCAACCGATATCGAGGGCGCCGAAGGCCAGCCGATGTCGGCGCGCCCACCGGCGATGCTGCGCACCGTCTGCAGCAGCGACACCGCGCCGGCGTCGTCGACGTCCGGCCACGGCAGCCCGGTGCGGCCTGCCGCGACCGAGTCGTAGGCGGTCACGGAATGTGCTGGCGCCCAGGAAGTTAGCGCGTCCAGGACGTCATCGGGCGCCGCCTGGCCGGCCAGCCAGGCGTTGGCCCACATCGACAGCGAAACACTCGGGCACCACATGATGCTCGAAGTGTAGTGGGTGGATCTTGAACTGGCCTTCCGCAACCATGGCTTCGTTTTCCCGCGTATCCTGGCGTTATGCCCGGCGCCCTGATCTGGCTCGTGTTGGCGCTGGGCCTTGCCGGTGCCGAAGCGCTCACCGGTGACATGTTCCTGCTGATGCTGTCCGGCGGCGCGCTGGCCGCGGCCGGATCGAGTTGGCTGCTGGATCTGCCGCTCTGGGTCGACGGTGCGGTGTTCCTGGTCGTCTCGGTGCTGTTGCTGCTCCTGGTGCGGCCCACGCTGCGCCGCAGGCTGACCGCAGGCAAGGGGCTTCCGGACCCGGTCAAGGCGCTGGAGGGCAAGAATGCGCTGGTGCTCGACCGGGTGTCGCAGCACGAAGGCCAGGTGAAACTGGACGGCGAGGTGTGGACGGCTCGCCCGTACAACGACAGCGACGTGTATGAACCCGGAGATCACGTCACCGTCATGCACATCGACGGCGCCACCGCCGTCGTCTGGAAGAACGCGTGAGAAGTCAGGTCCAACCCCACTAAGGAGAATCCGCAATGGACGGTGCCATAGCCGGCCTCGTACTACTGGCGGTGCTGGTGATCTTCGCCGTCATCGTCGTCGCGAAATCGGTCGCGCTGATCCCGCAAGCCGAGGCCGCCGTCATCGAACGGCTGGGCCGGTACAGCAAGACGGTGTCGGGCCAGCTGACCCTGCTGGTGCCGTTCATCGACCGGATCCGGGCCCGGGTCGACCTGCGTGAGCGGGTGGTGTCCTTCCCGCCGCAACCGGTGATCACCGAGGACAACCTGACCGTCAACATCGACACGGTCGTGTACTTCCAGGTGACCAACCCGCAGGCCGCGGTCTACCAGATCAGCAACTACATCGTCGGTGTCGAGCAGCTGACCACGACGACCCTGCGCAATGTGGTCGGCGGCATGACCCTGGAACAGACGCTGACCTCCCGTGACCAGATCAACGGTCAGTTGCGCGGGGTGCTCGACGAGGCCACCGGGCGCTGGGGGCTGCGGGTGGCCCGGGTGGAGCTGCGCAGCATCGACCCGCCGCCGTCGATCCAGGATTCGATGGAAAAGCAGATGCGGGCCGACCGCGAGAAGCGGGCCATGATCCTCACCGCCGAAGGCACCCGGGAGGCCTCGATCAAGCAGGCCGAGGGCGCCAAGCAGGCCCAGATCCTGGCAGCCGAGGGTGCCAAACAGGCGGCGATCCTGGCCGCCGAGGCCGACCGGCAGTCCCGGATGCTGCGCGCGCAGGGTGAACGGGCCGCGCAGTATCTGCAGGCTCAGGGCCAGGCCAAGGCCATCGAGAAGACGTTCGCGGCGATCAAGGCCGGCCGGCCGACGCCGGAGCTGCTGGCCTACCAATACCTGCAGACCCTGCCCCTGATGGCCAAGGGCGAGGCCAACAAGGTGTGGGTGGTTCCCAGCGACTTCGGCTCGGCGCTGCAGGGTTTCACCAAACTGCTCGGTGCGCCCGGTGACGACGGTGTGTTCCGCTACACGCCGTCCCCGGTCGACGAGAACCTGCCCAAGCCCGAGGACGACAGCGACGAGGTCAAGGACTGGTTCAACACCCAGACCGATCCGGAGATCGCCCAGGCGGTGGCGGCTGCCGTCGCCGACGCCCGCTCCAGTGATCTCGGCGCCCTCACCGCGGCCCCGGTGGACCCACTGCCTCCCATGCAGTACCCGCCGCTGTCCCAGCAAACGACCGACGTTCCTCGGCACGCGACGGACCGCTGATCGCCTGACCTGCGCCTCGGTTCCGCCGTCACTGTCAATTTGCTGTGACTTCAGCGGGGCGTTCGAGGGTGACTGGCCCGCGGCAGCGTTTGCTGATATCCAGAGATACGCAGGTCTGAGTAGGGGTGTCATGTCGCTTAGTGTCAATATCAGTGATGTTGTGGTCTCCGGTGTCGCGGTGAGTGGGCACGGGGAGGAGCTCGCGATGGCGCATGCCGCGGCGGCCAACCGAATCGACGCGGCGTTAACCGGCTGGAACGGCGCTTCTGCACTCGCGATGAGTGCTGTCTGCGAGCAATGGCTGGGTGCGACGGGCGCGCTGTTGACGAAGCTGAGCGATCACGCTCAGGGTTTGCATGCCAGTGCTGAGGCTTTCGCTGAGATGGAGCAACGCAACAGCGAGGCCCTGACAGCTCCGGCGCGGGCTGCGGATGCGATCACCGGGCAAGCTGGCGGGTGACCCTCCGGTGACGCTGACGGTTGCCGATATCGAACGCTGGAATGCCGATGACGTGCGCGAGGTGTTCCACGCCGCTACCAGCCGAGCTCAGGCCACTTTCGATGCCGCACAGGGATTGTCGACTTTGCCGGCCTTTCAGACCTGGGGTGGCGTGGCGGCACAGGCGGCCAAGGCGGCGATCGGCAAGACCCGACAGGACCTCGATGCCCACGGCAACGAGGCGTTGGCGGTGGCCGATGCGGCACGTAGCGCGGCAGACAACATCGAGCGCATCAAGTCCGAGCTTGCGGGCCTGAAGGCCGACGCGGAGTCTCTGGGCATGGAGATCGATCCGATTTCCGACACGGTGCTGCCGGGCCCGAAGGTTCGCAATCCAATGGAAGCGGAACTGAAGCAGGCGCAGTTGCAGCCCCGGCTCGACAAGATTGTGGCCGAGGCCAACCTCGTCGACATGGCACTAGCCAACGCGATCAACATGGCCGCGGGAATGACCCGAATTCCATCCGACGCACCGAAGGGCGCATCGGCGAGTTTCGGTAGTCCACCGCGCTCGCTCAGCGACGTATTGCTGCCCAGCCAGTCGGAGACCGCCGACCCGGCCAAGGAGTCGGGCAGTCACTGGATCCCGACCAAGACTGATGTACTGATCGGGACCGCTGGTGCGGTCGCGGGCGGAACCGCCGACGGGGTGCGTCAGGCAGCACTCAACCTGATCAATGAGTCGCCTGGCACCGGTCCGGGTAAAGCTGATCCAGGCTTGCTGAAATGGCTGGAGGACCTCAAGGTCGGCGGTGTCGAACTCCGCGGCATCTCGCGCGTCGGCGGGGCGGTCGGTGCGGTGAGCGCCATACCCGCGGTGATGTCGGATATCCACGATGGCAATTCGGTTCCCGAGGCGGTCACCCGGGAGGCGGCAGGTACCGGGGCCGCACTGGTTGCCGGCGGCTTTTTCGGCGCCGTTGCCACCGACGCGGCTGCGGGGGCGGCAATCGGCTCGGTCATCCCGGGAGCCGGAACTGCGATCGGTCTGGTGGTCGGGGCAGTAGCGGGAGCGGCTGCTGCGATTGGCGTATCCAAGTTGGTCGAGGACCTCTGGTAGTGCGAAAGACGGCGAGCCTGTGGTTATCGACCCCGAGCCGGAGCGGCGAAATGCGATTCGATGAGTTCGTCGGTGACCACGCGATCTCCGTAATCCCAGTGGATCGCCATATCGGATGCGAGGTCCGCGTGGAGCTGCCGCTCGGCTGGGAGCCGTTCGATGAGGCTCCCGGAGTAGCTGTATGGGTATGTCGGAGTGACCCTTTCGCGAAGGAGTTCTGTGCTAACGCGGTGCTGACCATGCATCGCGTCGAAGCCGCACTGGATTGTGCGCAGGTGTTCACGATGTTGGCGGAGCAGCAATTGCAGTAGATATCGGGGTGTCGGGAACGAAGCCGAGACATCGCGGCGGCGGAAGAGGGGACTGGTGTCGCAGGCACACTGGAAATGGAAATCGCTCATCATTTCGGTCAGCTCTTCAGCGTCTGCCGGTCTCGAATCGTCGCTGTGGGGCAGGGAACGTTGGTGATTCAGCTCACCATGACCGTTCTACGGGACTCACCCGTTATCCGGGAACCCCTCCGATTGGCGGTCCGCACCGGTGACGAGAACCGAGAAGCCGGATGGCGATGGACAACGAGATGAAAAGCCGCTGGTTGGGGGTGGTCCGAGTTGTCTTCGGTTGCGCGATTGGCATAGTGACGCTGCTCGTCACGTTGCGCGGCGCTGCTCCGTGGTACTTGACGGTTTTCGGGCTCTGCGTCACAAGCGCCATAGTCGTCGGCAAGCGTCGCATATTGCGCGCGGGCGTAACCCGAACGTCCGCGGACCTCGTCTGTCGATACGTTCCCTGGTACGAGACCAGCGCCTACTTCCTCAATGTGGTGCTTCCGCTGCTGGGAATCGCCATGATTGCCGCCGGTTTCGATCCCGGTTATCCAGCGTGGTTCCGATACGGTGGCATTCTTCTTCTCCTCGCGACGCTGCTCATGGCCTACGCCACGTTCCGTATGTGGAGCCGGTGCTCGCTGCGCTTCACCCCGTCGACGTTGACCATCCGGGTAGCTGATCCCAAGATCCGGCCAGGTGAGCTTCCCCGCGACCGGGTCGAGGCGATCACCCCGAAGTGGATCGCCAATTCGGTGAGCGGAGCCAAGTCGCTTCAGGTGGAGATCGCCTACCGCCCTGCGGACTCGACGACGGCCAAGACCGAGACGGTGATGCTGGGCCTGCAACTGACCGTCGAGCCGATCAATCTCTACGGTGCACTCGTGACGTGGAAAGACGGCTCCGGCGCGGACCCGGGTGAGCTGTTGGATCGGATCGAACAACTACTTCGAGGCCACTCGGCCGCGATAGCGCGCAGCTAATCCCGGCCGGCCCGTCGGTGCGTCCGCACCTCGTAGGCCAGGCCGGCCAGGCCGACGCTGGCGGTGCACAACGACACCAGCACCAGCAGCGGGCTGACGTTGCCGGTCAGCGCGTCACCGAGGATCACCACCGCGGCGGTGCCGGGCAACAGGCCGACCACGGTGGCCAGCAGGTAGGGCATCAGGCGCACCGCCGAGGCGCCGGCGGCGTAGTTGAGTACCGAGAACGGTACGGCCGGAATCATCCGCAAGGAGAAGATCGCCGGCCAGCCCCTGGCCCGCAGCCGGGCGTCAACCGCCTCCACCGCGGGGTGGCTCACCAGGTTGCTGAGTTGCCAGCCCACGGCGCGCACCAGCAACAGCGCGATGACGGCGCTCAGCGTGCTGGCCACGACCGCGATCACCACGCCGAGCGCAGGCCCGAACAGCAACCCGGCTGCCAGCGTGAATGCCGTGCGCGGGAACGGGAACACCGTCACCACGATGTGCGCGCCCAGGAAAGCCAGCGGGAACCACGGCCCGAGCGAGGTCGCCCAATCCCGCAGTTGTAGGGCAGTGGGCAGCGGCACCCACACGGCGACTGCGACGAGAATCACAGCAACGGCCGCGGTCAGGATGAGGCGGGTGCCTGACATCTGGCGCGCCGTGGCGATCAGCGCTGACCACACGCTGCGCCACATGCTGCGAGTCTTCGATGTCACGTTCACCAAGGTTACGGCCACTTGCCGTGCGGCTGCCGGGTGCGGCATGGGTTACCGGCGGGTAGCCGTAGTCGGGCGCATCACGGAAAAAATGATCATTTAGCCTGATGGTCAGATGGCTGGTCCCACGGGCCACCACATGCTGCGACAACAGGAGTGGCCGGTGTCGGTGAAGGTGGACGAGGAGCGCGCCCGCTGGCGCACTGCGGTGGCCGGTGTGCTCGCCAAGAGTAGCCGTCGTGATCCGGCTGATCTGCCACCCGAACCCGAGCGCCTGCTGGAATCGCCGACTTACGAGGGCTTCGCGATCCGTGCCCTGTATACCTCGCTCGACGAGTTGCCCGAGGCGCCGTTGCCAGGTGCCTGGCCGTTTGTCCGTGGCGGTGACGCCCGCCGGGACGTAATCGCGGGATGGAAAGTGGCCGAAGCCTTTCCGGCTACCGGAGCCAACGCCGGCACCGTGACCGACGGTAACGCCGCCGTCCTGTCTGCTCTTGCCGACGGCGTCAGCGCCCTGGTCTTGCGCGTCGGCGACGCCGGTGTAGCCGCGGCCGATATCGACCGCCTCCTCGAAGGCGTCTACCTGGATCTGGCTCCGGTGATCGTGGAGGCCGACGCCCAGTTCCCGGCGGCGGCCGAGGCGGTGCTGACCCTGGTGGCCGGTGCCGACGACGCCAAGCGCGCCGCGATGTCGATCGACCTGGGTGCCGACCCGCTGACGGCACCGTTGAGCGGCCGCCCGGCGCCCTCGGTGCAGGACGTAGTGGCCGTCGCTTCAGGCCTGGCCGGCAAACCGGGCGTGCGGGCGATCACCGTAGACGGTGCCGCATTGCACAACCGAGGTGCCAATGCGGCATGGGAACTTGCCGGCGCAGTCGCGGCGGCGGTGACCTATGTGCGGGTGCTCACCGATGCCGGTGTGGGCGTCGCTGATGCGCTGCAGCAGATCAGCTTTCGGCTGGTCGCAGACGACGACCAGTTCTTGACGATTGCGAAGTTCCGGGCCGCTCGCCTGCTGTGGGCCCGGGTCGCCGAGGTGCTCGATCAGCCCGACAGCGGCGCCGCGGTGCTGCACGCCGTCACCTCGCTGCCGATGATGACCCAACGCGATCCGTGGGTGAACATGCTGCGCACCACGCTGGCCGCCTTCGGCGCCGGCGTCGGGGGAGCGGACACCGTGCAGGTGCAAACCTTCGACATCGCGATCCCCGGGGGATTCCCCGGCGTCGGTAACGGCTTTTCCCGGCGTATCGCCCGCAACACCCAACTGCTGCTGCTCGAGGAGTCCCACATCGGCCGGGTGCTCGACCCCGCCGGCGGATCGTGGTATGTCGAGGATCTCACCGAAAGCCTTGCCGCCCAGGCCTGGTCGCATTTCCGGGACATCGAGGCGCGGGGCGGGTTCGTCGCGGCGCGCGACCATGTCGCCGAACAGGTCGAGCAGGTCCGTGCCCGGCGCGCTGACGACATCGCCCACCGCCGTACCGCGATCACCGGCGTCAACGAGTTCCCCAACCTGGGCGAGGCGGCGCTGCCGCACAGCGATTCCTCGGTCCGCGTGCAGCGCTACGCGGCCGGCTTCGAGGCGCTGCGCGACCGCTCCGACGCCTACCTGGAGCGCACCGGCGCCCGCCCGGCGGTGCTGTTGCTGCCGCTGGGCCCGCTGGCCGAGCACAACATCCGGGCCACCTTCGCGGTCAACCTGTTGGCCTCGGGCGGCATCGACGCCGTCAACCCCGGCGCCGTCGATGCCGCGGGTGTGGCGAGTGCGGTGGCGCAATCCGGCGCCTCGGTCGCGGTGCTCTGCGGCACCGACGCCCGCTACGGCACCGACAGTGCCGCTGTGGTGCAGGCTGCCCGTGCCGCGGGCATCGAGCAGATCTTGCTGGCCGGTCCGGAGAAGGCCGTCGCCGAGAACCCCGATGACGCCAGACCGGACGGGTACCTGACCGCGAAGATCGATGCGGTCGAAGCGCTTTCGAACCTGCTCACCCGATTGGGGGCCTGATCGACATGACCCAGTCCGATGTTGCTGCCGCAACGGCACGCGTACCCAGCTTCGCCGACGTTCCGCTGCACGGTGCCGCAACCCCTGCGCAGCCGACTGAAAGCGATGTGGCACAACATATTTCGGCTGCGGCTGCCGCGCACGGATATGTCGCCGAACAGCTCGACTGGCACACCCCGGAGGGTATCGCGGTCAAGCCGGTTTACATCGCCGCCGACCGTGACGCGGTGGTGGCCGAGGGGTATCCCCTCGACAGTTTCCCCGGTGAGCCACCGTTCATCCGCGGCCCCTACCCGACGATGTACGTCAACCAGCCGTGGACCATTCGGCAGTACGCCGGGTTCTCCACCGCCGCGGAATCCAACGCGTTCTACCGGCGGAACCTGGCCGCCGGCCAGAAGGGCCTGTCGGTGGCCTTCGATCTGGCCACCCACCGCGGCTATGACTCCGACCATCCGCGGGTGCAGGGCGACGTCGGGATGGCCGGGGTGGCCATCGATTCCATCCTGGACATGCGCCAGCTCTTCGACGGCATCGACCTGTCGTCGGTGTCGGTGTCGATGACCATGAACGGTGCGGTGCTCCCGATTCTGGCGCTCTACGTGGTGGCCGCCGAGGAGCAGGGCGTGCCGCCGGAGAAGCTGGCCGGGACCATCCAGAACGACATCCTCAAAGAGTTCATGGTCCGCAACACCTACATCTATCCGCCCAAGCCCTCGATGCGGATCATCTCCGACATCTTCGCCTACACCAGCGCCAAGATGCCGAAGTTCAACTCGATTTCGATCTCGGGCTACCACATCCAGGAAGCCGGAGCCACGGCCGATCTCGAACTGGCCTACACGCTGGCCGACGGTGTGGAGTACCTCAAGGCCGGCCGTGACGCCGGCTTGGACGTCGACAAGTTCGCCCCCCGGCTGTCGTTCTTCTGGGGCATCGGGATGAACTTCTTCATGGAGGTGGCCAAGCTGCGGGCGGGCCGGCTGCTGTGGAGCGAGCTGGTCGCCGAGTTCGGCGCCAAGAACCCCAAATCGCTGTCGCTGCGGACCCATTCGCAGACCTCCGGCTGGTCGCTGACCGCCCAGGACGTCTTCAACAACGTCGCACGCACCTGCATCGAGGCGATGGCCGCGACTCAGGGCCACACCCAGTCGCTGCACACCAACGCCCTGGACGAAGCGTTGGCGCTGCCCACCGACTTCTCGGCCCGCATCGCCCGCAACACCCAGCTGCTGCTGCAGCAGGAGTCGGGCACCACCCGGCCGATCGACCCGTGGGCCGGTTCCTACTATGTCGAGTGGCTGACCCACCAGCTGGCCGAGAAGGCCAGGGCGCACATCGCCGAGGTCGCCGAGCACGGCGGTATGGCGCAGGCCATTAACGAGGGCATCCCGAAGTTGCGCATCGAGGAGGCGGCCGCTCGCACCCAGGCGCGCATCGACTCCGGGGCGCAACCGCTGATCGGTGTGAACAAGTACCGGGTCGACGAGGACGAGCAGATCGAGGTCCTCAAGGTCGAGAACAGCCGGGTGCGGGCCGAGCAGCTGGCCAAGCTCGAACGGCTGCGTGCCGACCGTGACGAGGCCGCAACCCAGGCGGCCCTGGCCGAATTGTCCAGGGCAGCAGGGGAAACCGGCTCGGCCGGCGAGGACGGTCTGGGTAACAACCTGCTGGCCCTGGCGATCAACGCGGCGCGGGCCAAGGCCACCCTCGGCGAGATCTCCGATGCATTGGAGAAGGTGTACGGCCGGCATCAGGCTGAGATCCGCACCATCTCCGGCGTGTACCGTGACGAGGTCGGAAAGGCTCAAAATGTGAGCACCGCAACCGATTTGGTGGCCAAGTTCGCCGAGGCGGACGGTCGGCGACCGCGCATCCTGGTTGCCAAGATGGGCCAGGACGGCCACGACCGCGGCCAGAAGGTGATCGCCACCGCGTTTGCCGATATCGGCTTCGACGTGGACGTCGGCTCGCTGTTCTCCACTCCCGACGAGGTCGCCCGGCAGGCTGCCGACAACGACGTGCACGTGGTGGGAGTCTCGTCGCTGGCGGCCGGTCATCTCACGCTGGTCCCCGCGCTGCGCGATGCGTTGGCGGAGGTGGGCCGTCCCGACATCATGATCGTCGTGGGCGGGGTGATCCCGCCCGGCGACTTCGACGAGCTCTATGCCGCCGGCGCCACCGCGATCTTCCCGCCGGGGACGGTGATCGCCGATGCCGCGGTGGACTTGCTGCGGAAGCTGGCCGATCGACTGGGCTACGACCTCACCTGATGTCCTTCGACGTCGCTACCCTGGCCGGGGCGATCCGCAGCGGTGACCGAGCGGCGCTGCCTCGGGCCATCACGCTGGTCGAATCGACCCGCGCCGATCACCGGGAACAGGCACAGCGCCTGCTGCTCGAGCTGATGCCCGATGCCGGCAAGGCGCTGCACGTCGGGATTACCGGTGTACCCGGGGTGGGGAAGTCGACCACCATCGAGGCGCTCGGGATGTACCTGATCGAGCAGGGTCATCGGGTTGCCGTGCTCGCCGTCGACCCGTCCTCGACCCGCACCGGAGGTTCCATCCTCGGCGACAAGACGCGGATGGCGCGGCTTGCGGTACAGCCCGAGGCGTATATCCGGCCGTCGCCGACATCAGGGACGCTCGGCGGCGTCGCCAGGGCCACCCGCGAAACGATCGTGCTGCTCGAGGCGGCCGGCTACGACGTCATCCTGGTGGAGACCGTTGGCGTGGGGCAGTCCGAAGTGACGGTGGCCAATATGGTCGACACCTTCGTGTTCCTCACCCTGGCCCGCACCGGCGACCAGCTCCAGGGCATCAAGAAGGGCGTCCTGGAGCTGGCCGACATCGTTGTGGTCAACAAGGCCGACGGCGCGCATGCCACCGAGGCGAAGGCCGCGGCACGCGAACTGTCGGGCGCGATCAGACTCATCTATCCACGCGAAACTATCTGGCTGCCACCAGTTTTGACGATGAGCGCCCTCGAAGGTACCGGTCTGCGTGAGCTGTGGGAGACGGTCCTGCGGCATCGTGAGGTACTGACCGCGGCGGGCGAGTTCGACGCCCGTCGGCGCGCCCAGCAGGTGGACTGGACCTGGTCGATGGTGCGCGACGCGGTGCTCGACCGCGTTCTGACCCATCCCGCGGTCAAGAGCCGTCGGGCCGAGATCGAGCGGCAGGTCCGCGACGGTGAACTGACGCCGGCGCTGGCGGCGCAGCAGATCCTTGATGCGGCCGACCAGTCAAGCTGACCGGCCGCAGCGCACCTAACGGTTTGGCAACAATTCTTCGCTCTGCTGCCTGGGCGGATTAAGTTCCTCCGTGTGGCACAAGTGACGCATGTTTCTTCGGTGCTGCCGCGGGGGGTTCAAGGGGCGGCGGACCCGAACTTTGCGTTGGCCGTGCGCAGCTTCGCCAGTCTCTTTCCCCATCCCCGGTTCGGCGGCGGCGCGTTGGCGGTGTACCTGGACGGTCAGCCCGTCGTCGATGTCTGGACCGGATGGTCGGATCGGCGCGGGCGGGTGCACTGGACCGCGGACACCGGCGCCATGGTGTTCTCGGCCACCAAAGGTGTTGCTTCGACGGTGATCCACCGGCTGGTCGACCGCGGTCTCATCGACTACGACGCCCCGGTCGCCGAGTACTGGCCGGAGTTCGGCGCCAACGGCAAGGCCCGGATCACCGTGCGGGACGTCATGCGCCACCGTGCCGGTCTGGCGCACCTGCGCGGCGTCCGGCGCCGAGAACTGCTCGATCACCGGCATATGGAGGAACGGATCGCTGCCGCGCCGGTGGGCAGGTACTTCGGCAAGCCCGCGTACCATGCGATCACCTATGGCTGGCTGCTGTCCGGCCTCGCGCGAGCCGTCACCGGGAAGGGAATGCGTGAGCTGATCCGCCTCGAAGTGGCGGAGCCGCTGAACACCGACGGCATCCACCTCGGCCGCCCGCCGGCCGGCGCACCGACCCGGGTGGCCCACATCGTCGGTCCGCAGCTCAATATTCCGAACCCGGTGTTCAACGCGGTCGCCCCGAAGATCGCCGCCCTCGAGGTCTCCGCCATCTTCGGCTCCATGTATTTCCCGGGGATGAAGGCTGTGGTGCAGGGGGACATGCCGCTGCTGGACAGCGAGCTGCCGTCGGCCAATGGCGTCGCGACCGCGCGCAGCCTGGCCCGGATGTACGGCGCAATCGCCAACGGCGGCGAGATCGACGGCCAGCGGTACCTGTCCTCGAAGCTGGTCGCCGACCTGACCGGGCGGCCGAGCCTGGCCCCGGACCGCAATCTGATCCTGCCGATGGCGTTCCACCTTGGCTATCACGCCCTGCCGTTCCCCGGCGTCCTGCCCGGGTTCGGTCACGTCGGCCTGGGCGGATCACTCGGTTGGGCCATTCCTGACAAGGGGTTGTCCTTCGGCTTCGTGCACAACCGGCTACTGACCCCGTTCGTGCTGACCGATCAGGCCGGTTTTGTGGCGACGGCAGCATGGATCCGCCATGGTGCGGCGGCCGCGCGCAAGCACGGTTTCACCCCGGTACGGGAGTCCGGCGCCACCTTCGCGCCGCCCTCGGCCGGGGTGGTCGCGGGCTAGCACCCGGCGCTCTGGTGTCCCCGGCTGGCACTCCATCGTGTCGGCGCATCGGCGCATCGGCGTGTCGCGCGAGACTCGCCGCGCCTATCGGATGCAAAGCACGCTCTTAACTGGCTCACAGCAAACTTCGACTGAGCCCGCAAAGGCCCTTTGACTAGCAGTGACGGGGGTCACGTTCCGGTCCTTTCCGGATACCGCCTACGCATTTCCTGAGGCAACTACCGCCATTAATGACGAATAGCCGGTCGTTTAACAAACGGCATTTGCTGACTCTTCTAAATATCTTCGAATTACCCGATAATCGCTACGTTTCGACGGTCCTGAATGCGGCCTGAAGCCTGGCTAATGAAGCGCTGAGACGGTGCTCTCAGGCTGCTCTCAGGTCAATTGCCATCTGGTGTGTTGTGGATCGAAAATCCCAGGTCGCTTGATTAAGAGAAGCTGAGGCGCGGTAGCGGAAACTCTCAGGAATGCCCGTGTGGCGGACCTCACAAGCGGGCTCTGTCACCGGTCGGGCGGCGTTATTCGGCGACGCTCTCCTGGGGTTCTGGGTGCCGTGCCGTGGGCGCCGTGGATGCCGAAGTTCGATTATTTGCTATGCCGTCATAATGGCGTTGTAACGCTCAACTTGCGTTAGTTAACCTGCTGCAACGGCGGCGGGGACCTGCTTCGTGGCGGCCAGGCCCGCGGTGGCGGTCTGCCCCGGATCGCATTTTCGCAGGAAAACCCTTGTCCCACATGGGCTTTCGGGGGAGCGGAGCGGGAATTTCGGGGGTGTTTGCGCTACGGGTTGCGGAACTCCCAGCTACCGGATATCCGCTGAGCTGCGGGTCGCTGTTGTCGTGCACGGTAACATTGCCCAATCTCCAATCAAAATCACAAAACATTTGTCGCAGTCGTTAGAAAAAGCCGCTAAGCTACCGAGCACGTTGGCAACTTCGCTTGAGGCTCCCGAACGAGAATCGAACAAGCTGCCGTGCCCCGCGTTGATGAAGAGTGAGGTGTGAGCGGACGTGCGTGAGACATCTGTCACCCCGGTTGCAGTCGTTGGTATGGCCTGCCGGCTGCCTGGAGGGATCGACTCTCCTCACAAGCTGTGGGAGGCGCTGCTCGACGGCGCCGACCTCGTCACCGAGATTCCCGCCGATCGGTGGGACGCCGACGAGTACTACGACCCCGAGCAGGGTGTGCCGGGTCGGTCGGTGTCGCGCTGGGGCGCGTTCGTTGACGACGTGACGGGGTTCGATCCCGACTTCTTCGGCATCAACGAGCGCGAGGCCACCGCGATGGACCCGCAGCACCGCATGCTGCTGGAAACCGCGTGGGAGGCCGTGGAGCATTCCGGGCACACGCCCGCGCAGATGTCGGGGACCTCCACCGGTGTCTTCATCGGTATGTCGCATGACGACTACGCGATGGTCACCAGCGCCGCTGGCGCCTATGACCAGGCCTACGCCTTCACCGGCACGCCGTTCAGCATGGCCTCCGGCCGTATCTCGCACGCCCTGGGCCTCAAGGGCCCGGCGCTGACCATGGACACCGCGTGCTCCTCCAGCATGGTGGCGGTCCACGCCGCCTGCCGCAGCCTGCACGACGGCGAGAGCGACATGGCGCTGGCCGGCGGCGTGATGCTGATGCTCGACCAGCGGCTGTACGCCTCGGCGTCAGGCCAGGGCATGCTGTCGCCCACCGGGCACTGCCACGCCTTCGACGTCGCCGCCGACGGCTTTGTGCGCTCCGAGGGCTGCGGCATCGTCCTGCTCAAGCGTCTGGATGACGCCCAGCGCGACGGCGACCGCATCCTGGCCGTCATCAGGGGCACCGCCTCCAACCAGGACGGCCGCACCGAGAACATCCTCACTCCGTCCACCGAGGCGCAGATCTCGGTGTTCCAGGCCGCGCTGGCCGCAGCTGACGTCGACCCCACCACGGTGGGCATGGTCGAGGGCCACGGCACTGGCACCCCGGTCGGTGACACCAAGGAGTTCACCAGCATCTCGACCGTCTACGGCACGGCGGGCCCATGCGCGCTGACCTCGGTCAAGACCAACTTCGGCCACGCCGAATCCGCTGCGGGCGTGTTGGGCCTGATGAAGACCGTACTGTCGGTGCACCACGGTGTGATTCCCCAGAACCTGCACTTCAACCGTCTGCCCGAGCATCTGGCGAAGGTCGAGACCGGATTGTTCGTCCCCGTCGAGGCCGGCGAATGGCCGGTGGGGGAGCAGGCCGGCCCGCGCCGTGCCGCCGTGTCGTCCTACGGTATGTCGGGCACCAACGTCCACGCCGTGCTCGAGCAGGCGCCCCAGCCGGTCTCCGGCGACGCCGCGACGACCACCGACGCCGAGTCCGGTCTGCTGGTGTTCCCGGTCTGCTCCACGTCGGCCGACGAACTGCGCCGTACCGCTGAGCGCCTCGCCGACTGGGTGGAGAACAGCGCCGCCGAGCTGTCGCTGCGCGACCTCGCCTATACGCTGGCCCGCCGTCGCGGGCACCGACCGGTGCGCACCGCGGTCATCGCCGCGGACCGCGCCGAACTGGTCGAGCGGCTGCGCGAAGTGGCCAAGGGCGACGATCCCTACCAGGCCGCCGTCGGCCACGACGACCGGGGCCCGGTGTGGATCTTCTCAGGTCAGGGTTCGCAGTGGGCGTCGATGGGCGTGGGCCTGCTGGCCACCGAGCCCGTCTTCGCCGCCACGATCGCCGAGATCGAGCCGCTGATCGCCGCGGAGTCCGGTTTCTCGGTCACCGAGGCCATCACCGCCCCCGAGACCGTCGAGGGTATCCACAAGGTTCAGCCGGCCATCTTCGCTATGCAGGTGGCCATGGCGGCGACGATGCGGGCTTACGGCGTGCAGCCGGGCGCCGTCATCGGCCACTCGCTGGGTGAGGTCGCCGCGGCCGTCGTCTCGGGTGCGCTCTCGCTCGAGGACGGCGTCAAGGTCATCTGCCGTCGGTCACTACTGTGCCTGCGCCTGGCCGGTGGCGGTGCGATGGCATCGGTGGAGATGCCGGCCCAGCAGGTCCGTGAAGAACTCGAGAAGCAGGGCATCGAGGATGTCGTGGTCGCCGTCGTGGCGTCCCCGAACTCGACCGTGATCGGCGGCGCCACCCAGACCGTCCGCGACATCGTCGCCGCCTGGGAGCAGCGCGAGATTATGGCCCGTGAGGTCAACGTGGACGTCGCCTCGCACTCACCGCAGGTCGAGCCGATCCTCGACGAGCTCTCCGAGCTGCTCGCCGACATCACCCCGATGGCCCCGGAGATCCCGTACTACTCCGCGACCTCGTTCGATCCCCGCGAGCAGCCGTACTGTGATGCCGACTACTGGGTCGACAACCTGCGCCACACCGTCCGCTTCTCGGCGGCCGTGCAGACCGCGTTGGAGGACGGCTTCCGGGTGTTCGGCGAGCTCGCTCCGCATCCGCTGCTGACCCGCCCGATCGACCAGACCGCCGCCACGCTGGACATCTCGGTGGCCGCCGTTGCCGGCATGCGTCGCGGCCAGGAGGTCCCGAACGGACTCGGTGAGTTCCTCGGCAACCTCTACGCCGCTGGTGCCCAGGTCGACTTCTCGGTGCTCTACCCGGCCGGTGAACTGGTAGACGCCCCGCTGCCGACCTGGACCCACCGCAGCTTGATGCTGGTGTCCGATGGTGCTGAGCAGCAGCGCGGCGCCCACCTGGTGGCCGCCCACCCGCTGCTCGGATCGCACGTCAGGCTGCTCGAGGAGCCGGAGCGGCACGCCTGGGCGGCTGAGGTCGGCACCGCGGCGCACCCGTGGCTGGTCGACCACCAGGTCAACAACGTGGCCGCCCTGCCCGGCGCCGCGTACTGCGAGATGGCGCTGGCGGCGGCCCGCACCGCACTCGGCGATGCCTCCGAGGTCCGCGACGTCACCTTCGACGCCATGCTGCTGCTCAACGACGAAACCCCGGTCAGCGCCGTGGCCTCGGCGCAGACGCCGGGGGCCCTGGAGTTCGTCGTCGAGACCGACCACGACGGCGAGCGGGAGCGGCGGGCCAGTGCGGTCCTGAACACCGCCGACGTCGACGAGGCGCCCGCCTCCTACGACATGGATGCGCTGCTGGCCAGCCACGGCAACAGGGCCGACGGCAGCGAGGTTCGGACCTGGTTCGACGGTCGCGGCGTGCAGTTCGGCCCGGCCTTCACCGGCCTGGTGGCGGTGAACTCCGGTGACGAGTCCGCCGACACCGTGCTGGCCGAGATCGGCCTGCCGTCCTCGATCCGCAACCAGCAGACCGCCTACGGCGTGCACCCCGCGCTGCTGGACGCCTGCTTCCAGTCGGTAGCCGCCCACCCGGGCGTGCAGTCCTCCGGCACCGGCGGGCTGCTGCTGCCGCTGGGCGTGCGCCGGCTGCGGGTGTACGGCCCGACCCGCAATGCCCGCTACTGCCTGACCCGGCTGGCCTCGCTGGACGGTTCGACCGTCGAGGCCGACATCGAGCTGCTCGACGACTACGGCACCGTGCTGTGCGGCGTGCAGGGTCTGCGGATGGGCAGCGGGATGTCGGAGGCCCACGAGGGCGATCGGGTGCTCAACGAGCGCCTGCTGGCCGTCGAGTGGCGCCAGCAGCAGCTGGCCGAGGTCACCCACGCGAACTCGGCGACCTGGCTTGTGGTCAGCACCTCCGACGCCGCGGACCTGCTGTCCTCGGCACTGACCGATGCGCTGAAGCTCAACGACGCCGATGTGACCACCATGTCGTGGCCGCAGCAGGCCGATCACGCCTACAACGCCGAGATGCTCGGGTCGTACTTCGCCGGGGGCGGTTTCGACAACGTCGTGGTGGTGACCCCGGCGCACAACGGCTGCCCCGAGGAGCAGCTGCCGCTGCGCGGTGGCGAGCAGGTTCGGCACCTGGTTCGCATTGCCCGCGAGCTGGCCGAGACCGCAGGGGAGCCGCCGCGCCTGTACGTGGTGACGCGCAACGCCCAGACGGTTCGCGACGACGAGCGGCCCAATCTCGAGCAGGCCGGCCTGCGTGGTCTGCTGCGCGTGATCGGCGCCGAGCACCCGCAGCTGCGGCCCACTCAGATCGACGTCGACGATGCCACGGACGCCAAGCTGATCGCCGGCCAGCTGCTGACCGGCAGCGAAGAGGACGAGACGGCCTTCCGCCAAGGCCAGTGGTACACCGCGCACCTCTACCCGAGCCCGCTGCGGCCGGATGAGCGATACACCACCGTGGTCGACCACGCCCGCGACGGCATGCGCTTGCAGATCCGTACCCCGGGTGACATCGAGACCCTGGAACTGGCCGCGTTCGACCGCATTGCGCCGGGCCCGGGTCAGATCGAGGTGGCGGTCACCGCGTCCAGCCTCAACTTCGCCGACGTCCTGCTGGCCTTCGGCCGGTACCCGAGCTTCGAGGGCCTGGCGCCCCAGCTGGGTCTGGACTTCGCCGGTGTGGTGACCGCGGTCGGTCCGCAGGTGACCTCGCACCGGGTTGGTGACCACGTCGGTGGTATGTCGACCAACGGCTGCTGGGGCTCCTTCGTCACCTGCGACGCCGACGTGGCAGTCACCCTGCCCGCGGGCCTTCGCGACGATCAGGCGGCCGCGGTGACCACCGCGTCGGCCACGGCCTGGTACGGACTGCACGACCTCGCGCACATCAAGGCCGGTGACAAGGTCCTGATCCACTCCGCCACCGGTGGTGTGGGCCAGGCCGCCATCGCCATCGCCCGCGCTGCGGGCGCCGAGATCTATGCGACGGCCGGCACCGAGGAGCGTCGCGACATCCTGCGCGGGATGGGCATCACGCATGTCTACGACTCGCGTACCCCCGCATTCGGCGAGCAGATCCGCACGGATACCGACGGCTACGGCGTCGACATCGTGCTGAACTCGTTGACCGGTGCCTCGCAGCGGGCCGGTGTGGAACTGCTGGCCTTCGGTGGGCGGTTCGTCGAGATCGGCAAGAAGGACATCTACGGCGACACCCGGATGGGCCTGTTCCCGTTCCGTCGCAACCTGTCCTTCTACGGTGTGGATCTGGCCCTGATGGCCAGCACCCACCCGGAGCAGATCCGGGACCTGCTCGACACCGTCTACCGGCTGACCGCCGAAGGTGTGCTGCCGCAGCCGGAGACCACGCACTACCCGCTGGCCGACGCCGCCACCGCGATCCGCGTGATGGGTGCCGCCGAGCACACCGGCAAGCTGCTGCTGTCGGTGCCGAAGGTGGGCCACAGCAGCGTCGTGGTTCCGCCGGAGCAGGCCCGGGTCTTCCGCCGGGACGGCTCCTACATCATCACCGGCGGTCTGGGCGGTCTTGGCTTGTTCCTGGGCGCCAAGATGGCGGCCGCGGGCTGCGGCCGGATCGTGCTGAACTCGCGTTCGCAGCCGAAGCCCGAGGCTCTGGAGGAAATCGCGCGGATGCGTGCTTCCGGTGCCGAGGTCGAGGTCGTGACCGGTGACATCGCGCAGTCCGAGACCGTCGACCGCCTGGTGGCCACCGCCACCGCCACCGGTCTGCCGGTGCGTGGTGTGCTGCACGCCGCCGCGGTGGTCGAGGATGCGATCCTGACCAACATCACCGACGAACTGGTGGACCGGGACTGGGCGCCCAAGGTGTACGGCGCGTGGCATCTGCACCGCGCCACCACCGCGCAGCCGCTGGACTGGTTCTGCTCGTTCTCCTCGGCGGCGGCCCTGATGGGCTCGCCGGGGCAGGGTGCCTACGCCGCGGCCAACAGCTGGCTCGACGGGTTCACCCAGTGGCGTCGCTCGCAGGGTCTGCCCGCCACCGCGATTGCATGGGCGGCGTGGGACGAGATCGGTGCCGGTAAGCATCTGGCCGCCGGTGGCGACACCGCGATGATCAGCCCGGAGGAAGGTGCGCACGCATTCGAGGCGCTGCTGCGCCACGATCGCGCCTACAGCGGCTACGCGCCGCTGATCGGCACCCCGTGGCTGACCGACCTGGCCCAGCGCAGCCCGTTCGCCGAGGCGTTCCAGTCCAGCTCGGATCGTCCGGCCGACACCAGCACCTTCCGTGCTGAGCTGCACACGTTGTCGCGCGACGAGTGGCCCACCCGGGTCCGCCGCCTGGTCTCCGAGCAACTCAGCCTGATCTTGCGTCGCTCGATCGACCCGGACCGGCCGATTTCCGAGTATGGTCTGGACTCGCTGGGCAACCTCGAACTGCGTACCCGGATCGAGACCGAGACGGGTATCCGAGTGCGGTCGATGGACATCACCACCGTCCGGGCGCTGGCCGAGGGCCTGTGCGAGACGTTGGCCGGTGTGATTTCGTCAGCTCCATCCCGCTGACAGGCGCGAATAGGGGAACAACAGATTGGTTGCGCTTACAGCAATCCATGACTGGGTTGACGCGCCGGGGACGGTTACCTCGTGGAGCCCGTCTCCGGCGTGCCTGAAGAAACTACAGGACGCCCCAGTCAGTGATGTGCCTGCCAGCTATCAGCAGGAGCAGCACATCCGGACCTACCGGAAGCATTCGGCCAACGGGCTGGAGATGGCCCGGCTGCTCATCCCGGCCTGGAACATGCCCGGCAAGTGTGACATCCGGGCGATGACCTATGTCATCAACTCTTACCTGCGCCGGCACGACACCTACCACAGCTGGTTCGAGTTCAGCGAGGACGACAGCGTCATCCGCCACACCGTGACCAACCCCGCCGACATCCAGTTCGTCGCCACCAAACAGGGTGAGATGACGGCGGCGCAGTGGCGCGACCACGTCCTGGAAACACCGAGTCCGCTGCAATGGGACTGCTTCCGGTTCGGCGTGATCCAGCGCGCCGACCACTTCACGTTCTACGTCAGCATCGACCATGTGCACGCCGATGCCATGTTCATGGTGGCTTTGTTCGTCGAGTTGCACATGAACTACGAGGCGCTGGCCGGCGGCGGTGCCCCGATCAAGCTTCCCGACGCAGGCAGCTACCACGACTATTGCGTACGCCAGCACGCCTTCACCTCGAAGCTCACTTTGGATTCGCCGGATGTGCAGAAGTGGATCGAGTTCCTGGAGAACGCCGGCGGCTCGTTGCCGACTTTCTCTCTGCCCCTTGGGGATTCGTCGGTGCCGTGCACCGGTGACCTGATCACCGTGCAGCTGATGGACGACCATGAGACCGACCGGTTCGAGGCAGCGTGCACAGCAGCGGGAGTGCGCTTCATCGGTGGTGTGTTCGCCTGTGCTGCGATCGCGCACCGCGAACTCACCGGTGATGACACCTATAACGTGATCACGCCGACCACCACCCGCAGCACACCCGAGGAGTTCGTCACCACGGGCTGGTTCACCGGGGTGGTTCCGCTGTCGGTACCGGTGGCCGCGCGCTCGTTCGCGGAGGTGGCCAAAGCGGCGCAGGAAGCCTTCGATTCGGGCATGCCGATCGCCAATGTGCCCATCGAGCGGGTCTTCGAGCTGGCCGAGTCCCTGCCGCAGATCCACACCCCGGGCCCCGGCGTGCCGATGCTGTCCTATCTGGATGTCGGGTTGCCGCCGCTGAATCCGATGATCATCGCGCAGTGGCACGGCCTCAACGGCCGGCTCTATACCGATCTCGGTGCGGCCAACCAGGTCGGTATGTGGGTGAACCGGCGGGCCGAGGGCACCAGCGTCACGATCGCCTACCCGGACAACCCGATTGCCCGTGAGTCGATCGCGGAATTCGTCGAGCAGATGAAGTGCACCTACCTGCGGGTGGCTGACGGCCGCGCCGAATCGCTGTCCTCGCCGCGCATACCCAAAGCGACGGTCTGATCCCGGTGGCGGGGGTGTCAGACAACGTCGTTCCCTACACCGACCAGGCGCTGTTCCTGGCACTGCGCGGAACCGGCGAAGAAGCCGCCATGCAGATCGTCTGGACCTACGAGCATCCGGTTGACATCGATGGGCTGCGGCGGTTCCACGCCGAGTTCGGTCAGGGCCTGGTGGCCCGGCACATCGAGCCGTCGCCCGTCCCGTTCGGTAGGCACCGCTGGGTGGCGGCGACCGGTCCGCAGTGTGACATCGACATGGACGACTCGGTGCGTCCGCGCGCCGAGCTACTGGACTGGGTGAACGAACACCTGCAGTTGCCGATCGATCCGCAGCGCGGTCCGGGATGGCGGATGGGCGTGCAGCGGTTCGACGACGGAGCGACGGCCGTCAGCCTGGTCGCCACCCACTGTGTGGCCGACGGCGGCGGGTTCATCGGCCGTGCCATCGACACCATCAACGGCAAGAGTCGCGATCTGGGCTATCCGCGGGCCGGTTCACGCACCCGCCGCCAGGCGGTGGCCGCGGATCTGCGGCAGACCGCACGCGACTTGCCGGAGATCATCCGCACGTTGGGCCGTGCGGCCAAGGTCGGCGTGGCGCGACGCCACGAACTGGTGCGGCCGAAGACCGCACAACCGGCCGTCACCGGCGGTAAACATCGGGTCCAGGTGCCGAATGTAGCGGTCTACATCGATGCCAAGGGTTGGGATGCGCGCGCGGAAAGCCTTGGCGGCAACTCCTATTCACTGCTGGCGGGATTCTGCGCCAAGCTGGCCGAGCATCAGGGCCGGGTGCGCGCCGCCGACGGTGTGGTCACCCTGATGATTCCGGTCAGTGAACGCGAGGGCGACGACGACACCGGCGGCAATGTGGTGTCGATCGCCAACGTCAGCTTCGATCCCACGCAGGTGACCAAGGATCTGTCGGGTCCCCGCGCCGCTATTCGCCAGGGGCTCAAGACCGCCCGCGAAGTGCCCGACGAGATGGTGCAGCTGCTCCCGCTCATCCCGTTCCTGCCCAAGCGGGCCTTCGCCAAGACCGTGGACATGACCTTCGGTTTCTCCGAAGACCTTCCGGTCTCGTGCTCGAACTTGGGGGATCTGTCGGCGAGCCTTCTCAGTGTCGACGGCACCCCGGCCGAGTACATCAACCTCCGCGGCGTAGACAGGTATATCACCGACGAGGCGCTGCAACGTCGCTGCGGCGTCCTGACACTGGTGTCGGGGCGGGTCGGTGACCAGGTGACCATCGCGGTGGTGGCCTGGCAACCGGGTCTGGAGAACACCACGGCGCGGCTCCGCGACGTGGTGGCCCAGACCCTTGCAGAGTTCGAGCTGACCGGTGTGATCGAGTGAGGTTCACCTTTGACAACTGAAACACGGCCCAAGCGAAAGCTTTTCACGCGTCGCGTGGCAGGCTCCGAGCCCTCCGAGCATCGCCTGGAGTTCCTCGACCAGACGGCGTTCGAGTTGATGCGCGCCACCGGCCGCAGTCAGCTGATGCAGTGCATCTGGGTCTACGAGCACCCGGTGGACATCGACGGTCTTAAGCGGTTCCACAAGAACTTCACCGCTTCGCTGGGCAGTCGGCTGATCGAGCCCTCGCCCTTGCCGTTCGGTCGGCCGCGCTGGGTGGACCCGGTGGGGCCGTCGGCCCCGATCCGGTTCGCCGAGCAGGCCCGTCCGCGCAGCGAATTGATGGACTGGGCCGACGAACTCGGCACTTTGCCGATGGATCCCGAGCACGGTCCCGCGTGGCATCTGGTGGTGCAACCGTTGACCGACGGCTCGACCGCCGTCTCGATGCTCGGCTCGCACTGCATCGGTGACGGTGTCGGTGCATTGCTGGCCATTTTCGAGGCGGTCACCGGCAACATCCGCGATATCGGGTACTCGCCGCCGAAGTCGCGGTCGACCGTCCAGGCGTTGCGCGCCGATCTGCGCCAGGCGGTCCGTGACCTGCCCCTGACCGCGCGCACCGCCGTCAAGGCAGCGAAGCTCGTCGCCGCCCAGCGCAAGGAGTTGGCCCGGTCTCGTGCGCTGCAACCGGCTCCTGAAGCGGGAGTCGACCTCGACAGCACGGTGGTAGTGCCGTCGGTGGCCGTGTTCGTCGACGCCGAGCAATGGGATGCCCGGGCCAAAGCCCTTCAGGGGAACAGCTATTCGCTGGTCGCCGGGTTCGCTGCGAAGCTGGCCGAGAAAGTGGGCAGGCGCCGCGCTTCCGACGGTGCGGTGACCCTGGTGATCGCGATCAACCTGCGGGAGAGCCTGGACGACGACCGGGCGCTGGCCATGGCGTTCGCCAACGCCACGGTCGACCCGAGCCAGGTCACCACCGACCTGACCGAGGCCCGCGGGGTGGTCCGCACCGCTCGCGAGACCGCCAAGTCGGAGCCGGACCCGACCATCGAACTGCTGCCGCTGATGCCGTGGTTGCCCAAGCCTGCGGTCAAAGGCGTTGCAGAGCTGTTGTTCGCCTACTCCGAGGACCTGCCGGTGTCGTGTTCGAATCTCGGTGACCTGCCCCCGCAGCTCGCCCAGGTGGACGGCACCGACGCCGAGTACGTGCTGATCCGCGCGCTCGACCAGCACGTCACCATGCGCGAAATCCAGCGCTCGCACGGCCAACTGGTGGTGGTGTCGGGGCGGATCAACGGCAAGGTGGTGGTGTCGGTGGAGGCGTATCAGATCGGCGCGGAGAACACCAAGCCGTGGTTGCGGGCCCTGGCCGCCCAGACGCTGGCTGACTTCGAGCTGACCGGCAGCATCGAGTAACTCAGAGGCTGGCGATCCCGGCGACCAGCAGGATGGTGCCCACCACGCCGAGGACCAGCGCGGCCTGCCACCGGGTGCGGGCCCGGATCCAGGTGTTGAACGCCTGCACCCGGGCGGCCGTGCGCTGGGGGGCGATCAGGTAGCTCACCAGCGGCACCGCCGAGATGACGTTGGCCAGGAACAGGAACACGAACAGCGCCAGCGCCTGCATCGCGGGTGGTTCGTTGGAGGCGATGATCAGCGCCAGCAGCGCCATGTATTCGACGCCGGGCATGGCCAGCCCGAGGCCGGCAAAGCTGGAGAACCAATGTGATTCGCCGTGAATGATGTTCTTGGCGCGGATCGCCACCCGGCCGGTGGTGGTCGTCGGGACGTCGGCCGAGCCGTCCTCGTCGGCCGGGTCCGGTGGAGCCAGCGGGTTTCGCGCCAGGCGGCCGAGTGGAATGTTGCTGCCCAGGATCGCGGCGATCACCAGAACGGCGATCCCGATGCCGATCTGGATCTTGGAGCCGTTGAAGTTGGTGGGCCCGAACAGCCCGCGGTGGAACACGAACAGCACGAGCAGTCCGACGCTGGCGCTGAGGGTGACGCCGCTCAGCATAAAGATCAGCAGCTGGCGGATGGGATGACGCCGGGTGAGCATCAGGGCGATCATGCCGATGCGGGTCGGTTCGAAATTGACCGCGATGGCGAGCACCAGCACGGTCGTCCACATGGCTGCTGACTTTACCTTGTCGGGGCGCGGCGTCCGATTCGCCGACTAGCCGCCGCGGTGTTTGCGGGCGGCCGCTTCCAGCAGGTCGGCGGCGGTGGCCACGCTGGCCGACGGCGGTGTCATCCGGGCCGCGACGGCCCGAGCCCGGGCGGCGTATTCCGGTGCGAGAACGGTCTTCAGGTCGGTGAGCAGGGTGTCTTTGGTGGTCGCCGTGAACCGTCGGGCCGCGCCGACTTTCAGCCGTGACACCTGATTTGCCCAGACCGGCTGATCGGCCCCGACCCACAGGATCAGGGTGGGGACACCGGAGCGGACGCTGGCCGATGTGGTGCCGGCGCCGCCATGGTGGACGATGGCCCGGCACAGCGGGAACACCGCGGAATGGTTCACCGACGCCACGACCTTCACCTGGTCGGTGTCCGGAACGTCGGCGACGTCCCACACGCCGGTGCAGATCAGCGCGCGCTCACCGAGTTCGGCGCAGACGTCGGTGATCATCGCGACGGCGTCGGCGGGGGAGTCGACGGGCATGCTGCCCCAGCCGAAGTAAATCGGTGGTGAGCCGGCGCCGATCCAGGAGCCGACGGCGTCATCGACCGCGGTCGGCAGCGCCATCGTCAGGGAGCCGATCAGCGGGCGCTTGCCCGACCACTCCTCGGAGAGTCCCGGAAAGAACACCGGGTCGTAGGCCTGGATCTCCAGGGCGCCGCCGTCGACAATGCGCCGGACGCCGCGGGTCGTCGCCTTGGCCAACCCCAGGGTGCGACGCTGGTCGTCCTCGGCGCTCTTGTACAACCGCCAGTGGCCCCACTCGACGACGGACCAGGCCGGCCCCAGCAGCGGGCCGGGAACCGGAACGGGCAGGGTGTGACTGTTGGGGCGGCACGGGAAGTAGTGCAGGGCGGCCAGCGGGACGTGCCGGTACTCGGCGACGTTGGCCGCGACCTCCTGGTAGGTGGTGCCGGTCAGGATCAGGTCGGCGCCCTCGGAGATGGTGGTCAGCGCCTCGTTCATCTGCGCCCAGCCGTCGCTGACGTACTCCCGGGCCTGACGGAACACCGAGATCGGGTTGCCGACCTTCCACCAGTCGGTGAACACCTCGGCTTCGATCTGCTTCTGGGAGTCCACCCCGTAGGGCAGGGCCGGCCCCAGCCCGGCGGACTCGACGAAGCCGACCAGGTTGGGCGGTACCGCCATCTGGACCTGGTGGCCGCGGCGCACGAGTTCGAGGGCAACGGCGGCACAGGGTTCGATATCCCCCCGCGTCCCGTGGACCGCCACGGCGAATTTCATTGACCGATACCTGTGTTCGACGGATGATCTGCGCGGCCCGGGCCTGCGCATCTGCGATTAGATCACAACTGCGGGCACCGGCCGGTGTCCCCGCGGCGGTCACTGCGAGGTGGTGGAGAACCACTTCTGCTTGATCCGCCACGAGTGTGCGGAGGCCAGCGCGAACCCGGTGCCGCACAAGCACGCGAACAACCACACCAGGTTTGCACCCGCCAGCGACTGGAACGGCGGCACGTAGGCGGTGATGATCCGGATGGAGCAGGCGAGAATGCCGGATGCCGAGGCCAGCAGGTAGACGTTGGCGATCAACCGCGAGCGGGGATCCTTGCGCAGGATCAGCAGGGCCCGCGATCCGTACACCAGCAGGTAGATGAGCGTGCCGCAGAGCAGCAGCCAGTAGGTGGACAGCCAGAAGTCGGTGGGAACCTGGAAGAAGTCGTCGCGGTAGATCTTCGCGCCGTTGCCGAGGGAGAACGTGGCCAGCAGCAGCGGGATGCACAGCGTGGCCGGGCGTTCCACGTGCTGCTTGAACGCTCGTCGCAGCGCATGGTCGTCCTGGAGCCGGCCCAGCGCGTTGTAGACGATGGCCGAGGCTGCCACGATGTAGCAGTCGTGACCGAGGTAGTCCTCGAGGTTCCACTTGCCGGTGAGGTTGTGGAGCTGGTGCCCGATGGTCTGCGAGGCCAGCGGTGACATCAGCGCGATGGCCGCACCCTGCAGCGCGATGTTGAGGGTGGCCGCCACTTCCCACCGGCAGCTCCAGGTGACCCGCCTGATCCACAGGCTCCACGCGATGCACGCCAAGGTCATGGTGATGAGAACACCAACGGCCATTTCCGACTACCTTTGCCCCCGAATAAACGTCAGCAAATATTACAGCGGAGGCGCGTCTTGTCGAGGCCGCAATTCGGAGAGTTTGGGGACAGTTCGTAAAGTCATGCGGGAATTAATTGTCGTAACCGTAAATGCGGGAGATTCGACATATTGCCGTACTTCGTCCCGGCTCATCAGTCCGAATCGAATCTGCAGGTCGGGATAGTTCAAGCCGAATCGACCCGAGACCAGGCGCAGCTCTTCGGCATTCGGATAATCGCGCTCCTTGATCCGGCGATAGTACGTCGAGCTGGACGTACCCAGCGCGTCGTAGATGTCCTTCGCATCGACGTCACCGTCGAGGAGGTACTCGAGGAGCGCTTTGAGCTGTCTGCCGTTTTCGTCAGTCCTGGGCACCAAATCACGATACCCGAACTCCCGGTAATGGGTATTGGCATCCGGGGGCGGCACGAAATTGAATTAATTGACACTGGCGTCACAGTTATGGGAATGGTCTCCCGATTTTGGGAATCGCCCGCTACGGTGGGGGCATGGTTGCTCCTCCCGTGACCAACCCGTCGAGCAACGTGCGGGTAGTCGACGAAGAAATTGCAGGTCTGCCGGGACCGGAAGACATGGTCGTGATGGCGGTGCCCTTGAGCCGCGATCTGACCGACGAGCTGGACGGAGCGCTGGCATCGACGGCCGTCGGGCTCGAGGAACTCCTGTTGGCGGCGCTGGGCCGGGCCATTGCCCGCACGATCGGTGTCGGGGTGGTGACGGTCGGCGGACTGACCGCGGTCCATCCCATCCGGCTGGCATGTGCGCTGGAGTCCACCCTCGACGCCGACGGCATGGTGGACGAGGTGCGCCGTGCGCTGGTGGCCCCGCCGCAGGGCACCCACGGTCCGGCCGACGTGATGTTCTCGTTCCTCGGAATGGTGCCTGACCCGGCCCTGGGTCCGTTGCATCTGACCGACGGTCCGGCGCTGAGCGTGCTGGCCTTCCGGGCTGGCGGGATGCTGGCGATGGATTGGTGGTACGACGGCCGCAGGCTGGATGCCTGCACGGTCGAGGAACTGGCCGCCCAGTTCCGGCTCGGCCTGATCGGGCTCACGTCAGAGATCACTCCGGTCTGCGGCTAGAATTCCTCCATCGGCACCGATCCGGCCATCACCGGGGAGCCTTCGGAAGAACCGCCCGTGCACCGGGCTCAGTAGACCCGAACGGGCGGGCCCGTCACAGCCTGCAATGAGCGACCCTTCGTGGGTAAGCGGGGTGGTACCGCGGCGCTCGCGCACCAGCGCGTCGTCGTCCCCGTGCCTGAGATCCGGCACAGGAGACGAGCGCACATCGTGACCGAGAACGGCTACCCCAAGGTCGGCGGCTCACCCCACTTCCCGACACTCGAGCATGAGGTCCTGGACTACTGGGCCGCTGACGACACCTTCCGGGCCAGCATCGCCAACCGCGCGGACGCCGAAGAGTACGTCTTCTACGACGGCCCGCCGTTCGCCAACGGCCTGCCGCACTACGGCCACCTGCTGACCGGCTACGTCAAGGACATCGTGCCGCGGTACCGCACCATGCGCGGCTACAAGGTGGAGCGCCGATTCGGCTGGGACACCCACGGGCTGCCCGCCGAACTCGAGGTGCAGCGTCAACTCGGGATCACCGACAAGGCGCAGATCGAAGAGATGGGCATCGAGAAGTTCAACGACGCCTGCCGTGCCTCGGTGCTCAAATACACTGGCGAGTGGCGCGACTATGTGACCCGCCAGGCCCGCTGGGTCGATTTCGACAACGATTACAAGACGCTGGACCTGTCGTTCATGGAGTCGGTGATCTGGGCGTTCAAGCAGCTGTGGGACAAGGGCCTGGCGTACGAGGGGGTGCGCGTCCTGCCGTACTGCTGGAACGACGAGACCCCGCTGTCCAGCCACGAGCTGCGGATGGACGACGACGTCTACCAGAGCCGCCAGGATCCGGCGATCACCGTGGGCTTCCGGGTGGCTGCGCCGGGATCCGATCTGGATGGCGCCTACCTGGTGGTCTGGACCACCACGCCGTGGACCCTGCCGTCCAACCAGGCCGTTGCGGTCAATCCGGACGTCACGTATGTCGTTGTGCGCGTTGATGATCGGCGTCTGGTGCTTGCGCAGGCCCGGCTGGCCGCCTATGCCCGTGAACTCGGTGCGGAACCCGAGATCCTGGCCACGGTGCCGGGCGAGCAACTACTGGGTCTGCGGTACCTGCCGCCGTTCCCCTACTTCGCGGATTCCGCCAACGCGTTCCAGGTGTTGCGCGGGGACTTCGTGACCACCGAGGACGGCACCGGGATCGTCCATATGGCGCCCGCCTACGGCGAGGACGACAAGGCCACCACCGACACCGTCGGCATCGTGCCGGTCACCCCGGTGGACTCCAAGGGCCGCTTCGACGCCTCGGTGTCGGACTACCAGGGCCAGCACGTGTTCGACGCCAACCCGCAGATCATCCGGGACCTCAAGAACGGCACCGCCGCGGCCGCGGTCAACGCCCCGGTACTGATCCGCCACGAGACCTACGAGCACTCCTATCCACACTGCTGGCGGTGCCGCAACCCGCTGATCTACCGCGCGGTGTCGTCGTGGTTCGTCAAGGTCACCGAGTTCCGCGACCGGATGGTGGAGCTCAACCAGGAGATCACCTGGTACCCCGAACATGTCAAGGACGGCCAGTTCGGCAAGTGGCTCTCCGGTGCACGGGACTGGTCGATCTCACGAAACCGCTACTGGGGCACGCCGATTCCGGTGTGGGTGTCCGACGATCCGGCGTATCCGCGGATCGACGTGTACGGCAGTCTCGATGAGCTGGAGCATGACTTCGGGGTGCGCCCGGACAACCTGCACCGGCCCTACATCGACGAGCTGACCCGGCCCAACCCCGACGATCCCACCGGCCGTTCCACCATGCGCCGCATCGAGGATGTCTTCGACGTCTGGTTCGACTCGGGCTCGATGCCGTACGCCCAGGTGCACTATCCGTTCGAGAACGACGCGTGGTTCGCCGGCGGCGACGGTGAGGACGCACACTTCCCGGGCGACTTCATCGTCGAGTACATCGGGCAGACCCGCGGCTGGTTCTACACCCTGCACGTGCTGGCCACCGCGTTGTTCGACAGGCCGGCGTTCAAAACCTGTGTCTCGCATGGCATCGTGCTGGGCAATGACGGCGCGAAGATGAGCAAGTCGCTGCGCAACTATCCCGATGTCAACGAGGTCTTCGACCGCGACGGCTCCGATGCCATGCGCTGGTTCCTGATGGCCTCGCCGATCTTGCGCGGCGGCAACCTGATCGTCACCGAACAGGGCATCCGCGAAGGTGTCCGGCAGGTGCTGCTGCCACTGTGGAACGCCTACAGCTTCCTCACCCTGTACGCGCCGAAAAAGGGCACCTGGCGCACGGATTCGACCAATGTGCTGGACCGCTACATCCTCGCCAAGCTGGCCGTGTTGCGCGACGACCTGACCGCGGCGATGGACGTCTGCGACATCTCCGGCGCCTGCGAGCTTCTTCGCCAGTTCACCGAGGCGCTGACCAACTGGTACGTCCGGCGGTCGAGGTCACGGTTCTGGGAAGAGGACGCCGATGCCATCGACACCCTGCACACCGTGCTGGAGGTGATCACCAGGCTGGCCGCGCCGCTGCTGCCGATGGCCACCGAGGTGATCTGGCGGGGTATCACCGGCGGGCGCTCGGTACACCTGACCGACTGGCCGCAGGAGGGTGTCGTCCCCGCCGACCCTGCGTTGGTGGCCGCCATGGACCAGGTGCGCGACGTCTGCTCGACGGCGTCCTCGCTGCGCAAGGCCAAGAAGCTGCGGGTGCGCTTGCCGTTGCCGAAACTGACTGTGGCCGTCGACAATCCGCAGAGTCTTGAACCATTCGCGGACCTGATCGCCGACGAGCTGAACGTCAAGGCCGTCGAGCTCACCGACGACGTGCCCGCCTACGGCCGCTTCGAGCTCGCGGTCAACGCCCGCGCTGCCGGACCACGCATCGGCAAGGATGTCCAGGCCGCGATCAAGGCCGTCAAGGCCGGCGATTACGTCCTCAACGCCGACGGCACGCTCACCGCGGGGCCGGCCGTGCTGCTTCCCGAGGAGTTCACCGCCAAGCTGGTCGCCGCGGACGCCGAATGGACCGCAGCCCTGCCGGACGGCGCCGGCCTGGTGGTACTCGACGGCACGGTCACCCCGGAGCTGGAGGCCGAGGGCTGGGCCAAGGACCGCATCCGCGAACTCCAGGATCTGCGAAAGTCGACCGGCCTGGAGGTCAGCGACCGGATCCGCGTCGTGATCTCGGTGCCCACCGACCATGAGGCCTGGGCTCGCACGCACCGCGAGCTGATCGCCGGCGAGATCCTGGCGACCAGCTTCGAGTTCGGTGAGCCCGTCGACGGCACCGAGATCGGCGACGGCGTGCGGGTGGCGATCGCCAAGGCCTGACCGCCCGTGGCAATACCATCGACCCGTGGAGCGCTGGGTCCTGCATTTCGACATGGATGCGTTCTTCGCATCCGTCGAGCAGCTGACCCGGCCCACGCTGCGCGGGCGCCCGGTCCTGGTCGGCGGTCTCGGTGGCCGTGGGGTGGTGGCCGGCGCCAGCTATGAGGCCCGGGTGTTCGGAGCCCGCTCGGCCATGCCGATGCATCAAGCCCGCCGCATGGTCGGTGCCGCAGCCGTGGTGCTGCCGCCGCGCGGGGTGGTCTACGGCGTGGCCAGCCGTCGCGTCCTGGACACCGTCCGCGCGATGGTCCCGGTCCTCGAACAGCTGTCCTTCGACGAGGCGTTCGGCGAGCCGGCCGAATTGGTGGGCGCCTCCGCCGCGGATGTCGAGCAGTTCTGCATTCAGCTGCGTCGCCGAGTCCGGGAGGAGACCGGACTGGTGGCCTCCGTCGGCGCCGGATCGGGCAAGCAGATCGCCAAAATCGCCTCCGATCTGGCCAAGCCGGACGGTCTGCGGGTGGTCCACCGCGACGAGGAACGAATGCTGCTCGACGGGCTGCCGGTGCGACGGCTGTGGGGCATCGGCCCGGTCGCCGAAGAGAAGCTGCACCGGCTGGGCATCGAGACCATCGGCCAACTCGCGGCGCTGCGGGACACCGAGGCGGCCAGCATCCTGGGGGCGACGATCGGGCCCGCGCTGCACCGGCTGGCCCGCGGTATCGATGACCGGCCGGTCGCCGAGCGGGCCGAGGCCAAGCAGATCAGCGCCGAATCCACCTTCGCCGTGGACCTCACCACGATCGAGCAGCTCCGTGAGGCCGCTGGCCCCATCGCCGAGCATGCCCACCGGCGGCTCGAGCGCGACGGCCGGGGTGCCCGTACCGTCACGGTCAAGCTCAAGAAGACCGATATGAGCACGCTGACCCGCTCGGCCACCCTGCCGTATGCGACCGCTGACATGGGTACCCTGACCGCCACCGCCCGCCGGCTGCTGCTCGACCCGCGTGAGGTGGGGCCCATTCGGCTTCTCGGCGTTGGCTTTTCGGGGCTCTCCGATGTCCGTCAGGAGTCGCTGTTCCCCGACCTGGACCAGCAGGAGGCCGAGCTCTCCGACACCCAGATCCCGCTGGCCGAACCCGAGCCCGATGCGGGCGGCTGGCGCATCGGCGACGACGTGCATCACCGGCAGCTCGGTCACGGCTGGGTGCAGGGCGCCGGACACGGGGTGGTCAGCGTGCGGTTCGAGACCCGCAGCAGCGGCCCCGGCGTGATGCGTACCTTCCCCATCCAGGACGTCGAGCTGGCCCGGGCCAACCCGGTGGACAGCCTGGACTGGCCAGAGTTTCTGGCTGACCTGGACCGGTCAGCCCCAGCGTCCGACGACGTCGCCCACGGGTAGACCCAGACTCAGCGCCACCATCAGCAGCACCCGGGCCTGACTGGTCCGCAGTCGCGGCACCATCACCGCACCGGCGGACACCAGGTCGTGGCCGGGACCGTAGACCGCGTCGGTGCGCCCACCCGGCACCCGGGTCGTGACCACCACGGCCACCCCGGCGTCGCAGGCCCGCCGCACCGCGTCGACGACGGGCACCCCGGCATTGCCCGCTCCCATCGCCTCGAGCGCCAGGCCACGGGCTCCGGCCGCGACGAACGCGTCGATCGCCACGGCGTCGGCACCCGGGTAGGCCGAGACGATGTCCACCCGAGGCACATCCCGCACGGCGCCCAGGATCGGACGATCCGCCCGGCCGCTGATCGACACCGTCCCGTCGTGCACGGTCCCGAGCACGCTGCCGCCGAACAGTCTGGCACCGCCCACCTTCGTGGTGCCCAGCGGCGCGAACACCGATCCGGCAAAGCAGATCAGGACGCCCGGCTCACGGGCCTGCGGGCTGGCGGCCACGGCCAGGGCGTCGCGCAGATTCCCGGGGCCGTCGGCGTCGGGGGAGTCGGCCGAGCGGGCCGCCCCGGTCAGCACCACGGGCACCGACCCGGTGTAGGTCAGCGCCAGCCAGAGCGCCGTCTCCTCCAGAGAGTCGGTGCCGTGGGTGACGACGACGCCGTCGGCGCCGCCGTCGGCAGCCGCCGTCACCGCCGCCGAGATCGTCAGCCAATCCGCCGGCGTGAGCCGCGAGGAATCGACGTTGAGCACGTCGACGGTCTCGGCGCCGGTGCCCGCGGTCAGTGCGGCGCCGCGGTGCACCGGACGCAGCACGCCGTGCGCGTCGGCGCTGGTCGCGATCGTCCCGCCGGTGGTCACGACGACGAGTCGGGGCATGCCGACATCATGTCAGCATCGGCCGGGGCGTGGCCGGCGGAGCAGGCTAGGGAATGATGGGGGCGTGAGCGAGGAAACCACGGGAGGCACCGAACCGGTGACCGAGGCGGCCGGGGAGCAGACCGGCCGACCGCCGGTGCGACGCCGGTTGACGTTGCTGCTGTCGGTCGCGGGTGTGGTCCTGGCCCTGGACGTGGTGACCAAGGTGCTCGCGGTCAAGCTGCTCACCCCGGGCCAGCCGGTGTCGATCATCGGCGACACAGTGACCTGGACGCTGGTGCGCAACTCCGGCGCGGCCTTCTCGATGGCCACCGGCTACACCTGGGTACTGACCCTGGTCGCCACCGGCGTGGTGGTCGGCATCTTCTGGATGGGCCGGCGGTTGGTGAACCCGTGGTGGGCGGTCGGGCTGGGCATGATCCTGGGCGGCGCGCTGGGCAACCTGGTCGACCGGTTCTTCCGTTCGCCGGGCCCGCTGCGCGGCCACGTCGTCGACTTCCTCTCCATCGGCTGGTGGCCGGTGTTCAACGTGGCCGACCCGGCCGTGGTCGGCGGCGCCATCCTGCTGGTCGGGTTGTCGCTGTTCGGCTATGACTTCGATACCACCGGTAGGCGCACCGGCTCGGCGACCGACGAGTCCACGTCCTGATGACCGAACGGTCGATGCCGGTCCCCGAGGGTCTGGCCGGTATGCGCGTCGACGCGGGGCTGTCCAGACTGCTGGGCCTGTCCCGCACCGCTGCTGCGGCGATCGCCGAGGACGGCGGGGTGGAGATCGACGGTGTCGTGGTCGGCAAGTCCGACCGACTGGAAGCCGGGGCGTGGCTGCGCGTGACGTTGCCCGAACCACCCGCGCCGCCGGAGAACACGCCCGTCGAGATCGAGGGCATGACGATCCTGTATTCCGACGACGACATCGTCGCCGTCGACAAACCGCCGGGGGTGGCCGCCCACGCCACCGTCGGCTGGCACGGCCCCACCGTGCTCGGCGGCCTGGCCGCGGCCGGCTTTCGGATCAGCACCTCGGGGATCCATGAGCGCCAGGGCATCGTGCACCGCCTCGACGTCGGCACCTCCGGGGTGATGGTCGTGGCGCTCTCCGAGCGGGCGTACACCCTGCTCAAGCGGGCGTTCAAGCAGCGGACCGTCGACAAGCGGTATCACGCCGTGGTGCAGGGACATCCGGATCCCTCCAGCGGCACCATCGACGCGCCGATCGGCAGGCACCGCGGCCATGACTGGAAGTTCGCGGTCACCGAGACCGGCAGGCACAGCATCACCCACTACGACACCGTCGAGATGTTCCGGGCGGCAAGCCTTCTCGACATCCACCTGGAGACCGGCCGCACCCATCAAATCCGGGTGCACTTCTCGGCGCTGCATCATCCCTGCGCGGGCGATCTGACCTACGGCGCCGATCCGGTGCTGGCCAAGCGGCTCGGTCTGGAGCGGCAGTGGCTGCACGCCCGCTCACTGGCCTTCGCCCATCCCGCCGACGGCAGGCGTATCGAGATCACCAGCCCCTATCCGGCGGATCTGCAGCACGCACTGGACGTGTTGCGCGCCGACTCGTGACGTCGCCGGGGCAGCAGAAGTCGACGTCGCAGGGCCTGCTGTTCGGGATCGGCGCCTACGCCTCGTGGGGGTTGTTCCCGGCGTTCTTCCCGCTGCTGAAACCCGCTGGCGCGCTTGAGGTCCTGGCACACCGCATCGTGTGGACCCTGCTGCTGATGGTCGCCGTGCTGGTGGTGATGCGCCGGCTGGCCGACATTCGCACCATCACCGGGCGCACCTGGCTGCAGCTGATCTGTGCCTCTGCGCTGGTGTCGGCCAACTGGCTCATCTACGTCTACGCCGTGAACAACGGCCACGTCGTCGATGCCGCGCTCGGGTATTTCATCAACCCGTTGGTCAGCGTCCTACTGGGTGTGGTCCTCTTCCGGGAGCGACTGAGCCGGGCCCAGACCGCCGCGGTGCTGATCGCGCTGGCGGCGGTGATCTTGCTCGGCGTCGAGGTGGGTGGGCCGCCGCTGATCGCGCTCGGGCTGGCGCTCACCTTCGGGCTGTACGGCGCGGTGAAGAAGGTGGTGCCGGTCGATCCGCGGGTCAGCGTGGGGCTGGAGGCCGGGATCGCCGCCCCGTGTGCGATCGCCTACCTCGCGGTGATCGGGCTGACCGGGCACGGCCAGTTCACCACCCACGGTGCCGGGCACGTGGCGCTGACCGTGTTGTCAGGTCCGTTGACGGCGATCCCGCTGCTGTTCTTCGCGGCCGCCGCCCAGCGCCTGCCCTTGGTGACGTTGGGTCTGCTGATGTATCTGACCCCGGCGATGCAGATGACGTGGGGGGTGGTCGTCGGGCACGAGCCCATGCCGCCGGCCCGCTGGGTCGGCTTCGCGCTGATCTGGGTGGCGCTGGCCGTGTTCAGCGGCGACGCGCTGCGCCGCTCCGGTAGCTTCACGGGACAGTCCCAGCACCGAGCCCGAGGAACCGATGACCGAGACCAGTCGCCGTAACCGGCGGATCCTGATCGCCATCACCGCGGCGCTGGCCGCCGCGGCGATCGTGCTTCCGGTGCTGGGTGTGCTGCTGGCACCGGCGATGACCAAGAACCAGCAGAGCACCCCGATCACGACCACGACGACCACACCGGTGCTGACCATCAAGCCGCTGGCGCTGCGGCCGGTCAACGGCGCGTTCGTGATCAAGCCGGAGGATTGCGTGCCACCGCCGCCCACACCGCCGGACCAGCCGCTGCGCACCTGCGACATCACCAAGACCGCCGTCTATGACCTGGCGCCGGAGGATCTTCGCATCCAGCTCACCGACGTCGACGCGTTCCTGAACCCGCTGACCGGCAAGCAGATGGTGCAGATCACCATGACCAACGAGTCCACCGCGGATTTCGCCCGCTACACGGCCGCGCACCTCAATCAGCAGGTCGCGTTCGTGCGGTCCGGGATCGTCGTCTGGGGACCCAAGATCACCGAGCCGATCGACGGTCAGGTGCTGCAGTTGTCCGGTGAGGTGACCGCCGAACAGGCCAAGGAAATCGCCCGGATGCTGCGTGACGAGGCCTGACCCGGGTGGGGGGGGGTGAACTCGCCGCGGGACACGTGCCGCGACACGCCCGAACGTGTCGGTCGGCGCCCCTAGACTGACGGGCCTATGGGCAACAACGACTCCTTCGTGCACCTGCACAACCACACCGAGTACTCGATGCTCGACGGTGCGGCGAAGATCACGCCCATGCTCCTCGAGGCGCAGCGCCTGGAGATGCCCGCCATCGGCATGACCGACCACGGAAACATGTTCGGGGCCAGCGAGTTCTACAACGCGGCCACCAAGGTGGGGATCAAGCCGATCATCGGCGTCGAGGCCTACATCGCGCCCGGTTCGCGTTTCGACACCCGCCGCATCCTGTGGGGTGATCCCGGCCAGAAGAGCGACGACGTCTCGGGCAGCGGCTCCTACACCCACATGACGATGATGGCCGAGAATGCCACCGGCCTGCGCAACCTGTTCAAACTGTCCTCGCTGGCCTCGTTCGAGGGCCAGCTGGGCAAGTGGTCGCGGATGGATGCCGAGATCATCGCCGAGCACGCCGAGGGCATCATCGCCACCACCGGCTGCCCGTCCGGCGAGGTGCAGACCCGGCTACGGCTGGGCCACGAGCGCGAGGCGCTGGAGGCTGCGGCCAAGTGGCGGGAGATCTTCGGCCCGGAGAACTTCTTCCTCGAGCTGATGGACCACGGACTGTCCATCGAGCGCCGGGTGCGGGAGGGCCTGCTGGAGGTGGGCCGCCAACTGGGGATCCGGCCGCTGGCCACCAACGACTGCCACTACGTCACCCGCGACGCCTCCCAGAACCACGAGGCGCTGCTGTGCATCCAGACCGGCAAGACCCTGTCGGACCCGAACCGGTTCAAGTTCGACGGTGACGGCTACTACCTGAAGTCGGCCGCCGACATGCGGGCGATGTGGGACGCCGAGGTGCCCGGGGCGTGCGATTCGACGCTGCTGATCGCCGAGCGGGTGCAGTCCTACGCCGACGTGTGGGCCCCGGTGGACCGGATGCCGATCTTCCCGGTGCCCGAGGGCCACGACCAGGGGTCCTGGCTGCGTCACGAGGTCGACGCCGGGTTGCGGCGCCGCTTCCCCGACCAGGTGCCGCAGGAGTACCTCGACCGGGCGAGCTACGAGATCGACGTCATCTGCGGTAAGGGTTTCCCGTCCTACTTCCTGATCGTCGCGGACTTGATCAACTACGCGAAGTCCATCGACATCTGGGTCGGCCCGGGCCGTGGGTCGGCGGCCGGTTCGCTGGTCGCCTACGCGCTGGGTATCACCAATATCGACCCGATCCCGCACGGCCTGCTGTTCGAGCGCTTCCTCAACCCGGAGCGGCCGTCTGCCCCCGATATCGATATCGACTTCGACGACCGTCGCCGCGGTGAGATGGTGCGCTACGCCGCCGAGAAGTGGGGGAGCGACCGGGTTGCCCAGGTCATCACTTTTGGCACCATCAAAACCAAAGCGGCACTGAAGGATTCGGCGCGGGTGCACTACGGGCAGCCCGGCTTCGCCATCGCCGACCGGATCACCAAGGCGCTGCCCCCGCCGATCATGGCCAAGGACATCCCGCTGTCGGGGATCACCGACCCGAACCACGAGCGGTACAAGGAAGCTGCCGAGGTCCGCGGCCTGATCGACACCGACCCGGACGTGCGCACCATCTACGAGACTGCGCGCGGGCTGGAGGGGCTGGTCCGCAACGCCGGCGTGCATGCCTGTGCGGTCATCATGAGTTCCGAGCCGCTCATCGATGCCATCCCGCTGTGGAAACGCCCGCAGGACGGCGCCGTCATCACCGGCTGGGACTACCCGTCGTGTGAGGCCATCGGCCTGCTGAAGATGGACTTCCTGGGCCTGCGGAACCTGACGATCATCGGTGACTGCATCCAGAACATCAAGGCCAACCGCGGTATCGATCTCGACCTGGACGCCCTGACGCTGGATGACCCGAAGGCGTACGAACTCCTGGGCCGCGGTGACACGCTGGGCGTGTTCCAGCTCGACGGCGGCCCGATGCGCGACCTGCTGCGCCGCATGCAGCCCACCGAGTTCAACGACATCGTCGCGGTGCTGGCGCTCTACCGCCCCGGCCCGATGGGCATGAACGCCCACAACGACTACGCCGATCGCAAGAACGGCCGCCAGCCGATCAAGCCGATCCACCCTGAGCTCGAGGAGCCGCTCAAGGAGATCCTGTCCGAGACCTACGGCCTGATCGTCTACCAAGAGCAGATCATGTTCATCGCCCAGAAGGTGGCCTCCTACACCATGGGCAAGGCCGATGCGCTGCGAAAGGCCATGGGCAAGAAGAAGCTCGAGGTGCTCGAGGCCGAGTACAAGGGCTTCTATGAAGGCATGACCGCCAACGGCTTCTCCGAAAAAGCGGTGAAGGCCCTGTGGGACACCATCCTTCCGTTCGCGGGTTATGCGTTCAACAAGTCGCACGCCGCCGGCTACGGCCTGGTCTCGTACTGGACTGCCTACCTCAAGGCCAACTATCCCGCCGAGTACATGGCCGGTCTGCTCACCTCCGTTGGGGACGACAAGGACAAGGCCGCCGTTTACCTCGCCGACTGCCGACGCCTGGGCATCACGGTGCTGCCGCCCGACGTCAACGAGTCGGTGCAAAACTTCGCCTCGGTGGGCAACGACATCCGGTTCGGTCTGGGTGCGGTGCGCAACGTCGGCGCCAACGTGGTCAGTTCCCTGGTCGCCACCCGTGCCGAGAAGGGCAAGTACACCGACTTCTCGGACTACCTCAACAAGATCGACATTGCCGCCTGCAACAAGAAGGTCACCGAATCCCTCATCAAGGCAGGGGCTTTCGATTCGCTGAGTCATCCCCGCAAGGGCCTGTTCCTGGTGCACACCGACGCCGTGGACTCGGTGCTGGGCACCAAGAAGGCCGAGGCGATGGGCCAGTTCGACCTCTTCGGTGGCGGGGATACCGACAGCGGCATGGGGGAGTCGGCGTTCACCATCCGCGTTCCTGACGAGGAGTGGGACGACAAGCACAAGCTGGCACTCGAGCGCGAGATGTTGGGCCTGTACGTGTCCGGTCACCCGCTCAATGGGGTCGCGCACCTGCTGGCCACCCAGGTCGACACCCAGATCCCGGCCATTCTTGACGGTGACGTGGCCAACGACACGCAGGTTCGGGTCGGCGGGATCCTGGCCGGTGTGAACCGCCGGGTGAACAAGAACGGAATGCCCTGGGCCTCAGCGCAGCTGGAAGATCTCACCGGTGGTATCGAGGTGATGTTCTTCCCGCAGACGTACTCGATGTTCGGGGCCGATATCGCCGACGATGCCGTGGTTCTCGTCGGCGGCAAGGTGCGCATCCAGGATGACCGGATCTCGCTGATCGCCAATGAGCTTGTGGTTCCCGACTTTTCGAACGCCCAGGTGGACCGCCCGCTGGCGGTGAGTCTGCCCACTAGGCAGTGCACCATCGACAAGGTGACCGCGCTCAAGCAGGTGCTGGCCCGTCATCCCGGTACCTCACAGGTCCACCTGCGGCTGATCAGCGGTGACCGGATCACCACCCTGGAACTCGATCAATCGCTGCGGGTCACGCCGTCCTCGGCACTGATGGGTGACCTCAAGGCCCTGCTCGGCCCCGGCTGCCTGGGCGGCTAGCCGGTCGCCTCCAGGTCCACTCGCACGATCGCACTGTCGGGCCAGATCCCGCGGTCCCGCGCCCGCCGAAGCTTCTCGCGCAGTGGCAGTTTCGCGTGCACGTTGGTGATGCCAGGGATTCTCAGCAGGGGCACCACGTTGTAATGCCAACCGTAGCGGCGGTGCAGGGCGGCGTTGGCGCGTTCGGCATCTGGTCCGGACATGATGCTGGCCCGCCCGGTGATGACCGGCGCAGACGCCGGTACCCGGCCCTTGTGGTCGCAGACCCGCAGCTCGACGTCGGGGTTGGCGGTCAGTCGGGCGGTCTTGGGTCCGCGTTTGGTGCGGAACACCAGGGCTGAGCCGTCGAGATGGAACCAGATCGGGGTGTCCACGGCAGTACCGTCGCGGCGGTAGCTGCGCAGTGATGCATAGCGGCTGGAGTTCAGGGTTTCCATAGCGCCAGTCAACAACTTAGAGTTGGCTCTAAGTCAAGCGCAGAGGGAGTGAGCGTGGGCACCAGATTGACGATCGGCGAGGTGGCCCGGCGGGCCGACGTCGCCCCGACCACGTTGCGCTATTACGAACAGATCGGTCTGCTTCCCGAACCGGCCCGCGTCGGTGGCCGTCGCCGCTATGACCCCGCCGTGCTCGCCCGGCTCGGCGTCATCCGCCTGTGCAAGGCCGCCGGCTTCGCCCTCGAGGAGATCAGCGTGCTCTTCGGCGACGATGCGCCGGGCCGCTCGGCCAGCCGTGCCCTGGCGCAGACCAAACTAGCCGAGATCGACACCCAACTGGCCCTGCTCAATGAGGCCCGGCAGATCATCGAGTGGGGGATGGCCTGCACGTGTCCGTCCATTGACGCGTGTTCGTGCGGCATCCACCGGCCGGTCAGTTCAGCACATTGACCGCGCGGGCCAACACCAGCGCCAGCAGCGAGACCGCGACCAGAGCCTGTACCGCCATCATCGACTTGGCCCAGCGCGCCATCGGCATGGTGTCGGTGGGGGAGAACGCCATCACGTTGGTGAGGCTCACATACAGGTAGTCGATGAATCGCGGTGCCCAATCCTTGGGCGCCACATCGGGACTGGCCATCTGGGGGAATAGGAAGTCCGGCCAGCGATGGACGCCGTCGACTCGGGCCAGCGGACCGCCGCGGTCGAGTTCCCAGTACCAGATTCCGAACACCAGCACATTGGTCACGAAAATCGCTGCGCCACTTCCCAATAGTCCGGCCGCATTGTTGCCGACCTTGCCGGTGACGATGTGCCAGTCGAGCAGGGCCGCCGAGGCGGTGTTGTCGAAGGTGATGGCGGCCAACAGCACCAGGGTGACGGTTCGGCCGACGGTGGTCCGCCGGGTCAGCCGTAGCGGGTTGAGGCCCAGCAGCACCGCCACCAACAGGATCTCCAGGGCGACCAGCGGCCACCGGGGCACCAGGGTGTAGCGAATCGGGATGCTCAGCTGCAGCGTCATCGTCACCACCAGGGCGACCAGGACGGGCAGGGAACTCTCCGGTGCCGGGCGAAGCCAGCCGTGTCCGGTCGAAACGCTGTTCATCGGTCCAGTGTGTCGGTCACCATGGACAGATGGATGCTGACACCTTCGGTGAGTCTCGCCACATCAGTGCGTGGATCAATCGGCCGGCCGCCGAGGTCTACCGGTTCGCCGCCGATCCGGCGAACCTGCCGCAGTGGGCGGCCGGCTTGTCCGAGGGCGAACTGACCAGAGTCGGCGACACCTGGGTGGCGCAATCGCCGATGGGGCAGGTCACCGTGGAGTTCACCCCGGCCAACGATCTCGGTGTTCTCGATCATGTGGTGACGCTGCCGTCCGGTGAGCCGGTGTTCAATCCGCTGCGGGTGGTCCCGGCCGGGGCCGACTGGAGTGAGGTGGTCTTCACGCTGCGACGCCGGCCGCAGATGTCCGATGACGACTTCACCAAGGATGCGGCGGCGGTGATGGCGGACCTGTCGGCGCTGAAGCGGATTCTGGAACGCTAGCCGCTTGGCCGCGAGTCCTGCAGTACCGCTGTCTCTTTCAGGAGCCGGACACACACCAGGCTGACCAGAGCGAGTCCGGCGAGCATGGCCGCGATGCTCCGGCTGCCGAAGTTGTCGAGCAGGTACTCCGAGATCACCGGGGGGATACCGCCGCCGACGATACCGGCGATGTTGTGTGCCAGACCGGCGCCGGTGTAGCGGTACCGCTGGGCGAAAGTCTCCGGGATGAAGGACGCCAGCGGTCCCATCGCGATCCCGATGATCGCGTAGGTGACGACGATGGCCAGCACGAACAGGGCGTGGTTGCGGCTTTCGACCAACGGGAAGACGACCAGTGACCATGGCACGGCCAGCAGGTAGGCCACCGTGAGTGGCAGTCGCCTGCCGTAGGTGTCGCTGAGGATGGCCGATGCCACTACCAAGGCAACGGTGCACACGCCGCCGAGTACACCGACGAGGAGCACGAAATCCGTGGAGTACTTCAGGTGCGCGGTGGCGTAATGGGTGAAGAAGGTGCCGGTCTCGTAGACCAGCGCGAGCACACCGGTCACGGCGCCGGCCGCGAGGATGAGGTGGCGCCCTTGATCGCGGATCAGTGCTGCCAGCGGTACCTCGGCATGGGTGGTGGCGGCCGATTCGGCGAACACGGGAGTCTCTTTGACGCTCACCCGCACCACAAGTGCGGTGGCGATGAGCACGGCACTGAGCAGAAAGGGAATGCGCCATGCCCAGTCCAGGAAGGCCGAACTGGTCTGGCCGAAGCCGAGGTAGACCGCCAGGAACACCAGGTTCGCCAGGATCAGGGCTGTGCCGTAGCCCATCTGGGTGAACATGCCGTAGCGCCCGCGCTGGTGCGGCGGGGCGTATTCGCCGCTGAGGAGGGCCGAGCCGGCCCACTCGCCCCCGACCGCGAACCCCTGCAGCATGCGCAGGAAGGTCAGCAGCAGCGGTGCGGCGATGCCGATCGTGGCCGCGGTCGGGATGAGTCCCACTCCCACGGTGGAGATCCCCATCAGCATCAGCGTGGCGACCAGCGTCCGCTGCCGACCGATCCGGTCGCCGAAGTGCCCGAACACCACCGCACCGATCGGCCGGGAGACGAACGCCGACGCAAAGGTTCCCAGCGAGGCCACGATCCCGAGGACATGGCTGAGATGGGGGAAGAAGACGGTGGGAAACACCAGGGCCGCGGCCGTGCCGTAGATGAAGAAGTCGTAGAACTCGATGGCTGAACCGACGTAGCTGGCCAGCGCTACCTGCCGCAGTGTTCGCGGCTCCCCCGTGTGCACGGGCAAATTCTCATGACGCGCCCGGCGTTTGTCCAGCGCTCGGATGGGCGGGCAGCACGGCCAGCGCGAACAGCGCGCCGGCGGCACAGACCCCGGCCGCGGTCAGGCAGCCGGCCTGCATCCCGGACAGGAACGCGGCGTCGACGGCGGCGCGCACCGGTCCGCGCAGCGGTGCCGGTGACTGTGCGGCCACCGCCAGGCCCTGGGCCAGTCCCTGCTGCGCGGTGGAGCGTGCCGTCTCGGGGAGGGCCGCGACGAGCGGGTTGTCGCTCAGGTGCCGGATGTAGAGCGTGGCGAAGACGCTGCCGATCACCGCCACCCCCAGGGTGCCGCCCACCTGTCGGGTGGCGTCGTTGACCGCCGACCCGGCGCCGGCCTGCTCGGGTCGCACCACCCCCATGATCGAGTCGGTCGCCGGCGCGCTGGTCAGACCGAGGCCGCCGCCGAGCAGCACCATCTGTGCGGCCATCGTGGGATAGGTGATGCCCAGGTCGCTGGCGGCGATCCAGGCGAATGCCGCCCCCATCATCGTCAGACCCACCACGACAACGGCTTTGGTGCCGACGCGTCGCGCCGCCAGCTGGGTGCCGAGCACCGAGCCGACCGCGATCGACAGTGCTACCGGCAGAATCCGGACGCCGGTCTCCAGCGGGCTGTTGCCCTGCAGCAACTGCATGAACTGGGTGATGATGAAGATGAAGCCGAACAGTGCGAAGAACGCCACGGTCACCGCGCCACTGGCGGCGCTGAAGCGCAGGTTGGTGAACAGTGTCACGTCGATCAGCGGTTCTGGGTGCCGGCGTTCCCACCACGTGAAGCCCACCGCGGCCGTCAGGGCGACGGCGAATCCGACCAGCGTTGCGGCACTGTGCCATCCGCGTTCCGGGGCTTCGATGATCGTGTAGACCAGGGCGCCCAGCATCACCACCGACAGCACCAGGCCACCCCGATCCACCCGGGCTTGCCGGTCGCGTGCCGAGCCGGGAATCACGAACGGGGCGGCCGCGGCCGCGACCAGGGCGATGGGGGCCAGCGCCAGGAACAGGCTGCCCCACCAGAAGGCTTCCAGCAGTGCGCCACCGAGGATCGGGCCGATGGCGACGCCGAGACCGGTGACGGCACCCCACACACCGATGGCGGCTGCTCTCTTGCGCGGATCGCGGAACGTGTCGGTGATGATGGCCAGCGTCGTGGGGTAGATCAGGGCCGAGGCGATGCCCATGACCAGTCGCATGGCGATCAGCTGGCCGGTGGTGGTGCACAGCGCGGCGCCCACGCTGCTGAGCGCGAACAGCACCAGACCGGCGATCAGGGTGCCACGGCGGCCGAATGTGTCACCAACGGTGCCCCCGGCCAAGACGAGTGCCGCGAAGGCCAGGTTGTAGGCGTCGACGATCCACTGCAGCCCCCGGGTCGAGGCGTTCAGTGACGAATTGAGCGTCGGCAGAGCCACGTTGACGATCGTGGTCTCCACGTTGATGGCCAGCGCGGCGACCAGGACGACGGCGAGGATGGCGATGGGCCGGATGCGACGGGGTGCGGCGTGCGCACCGGTGTGGCGCTGGGTGGCGACGGTGTCAGCGGTCATGGGCTGCGACTTTCATGTTGACAGCGTTAACATCGGCAAGCATGGCAGTGGAAGTTAACGCTGTCAACATATGGAGCTCTAGCGGATGCCCTCGCCGATCACGTCCAGCAGACGGTCGGCGATCAGCTGCTTGCGCACCGGGTCGGCGGCGACCAGCGGCCCGTCCAGGAACAGGGTCGCGACACCGTGCACGGCCGCCCAGGCCGCTTCGGCCAGGCCGTCGCGGCGGCTGGCGTCCAGGACGCCGGCGCTGACCAGATCGTCGATGCAGCCGCTGAGGATCTGGAAGGGATGACGCCCGGGTTCCACGGTATCGGCGCCCGCGCCCGGACCGCCCGGTGCGAACGCCGTGCGGAACAGGCCGGGTTCGGTCAGGGCGAAGTCGATATAGGCCTGGCCGGTCGCCCGCAACCGGCTCAAGGCCCGGCGCTCCCGGGAACCCCGATTCGGCACGGCGGCAAGTTTTTCCAGCATGGCGTCGCCGAGCTGGCCCATCCCGTAGGTCTGCACCGCGGCCAGCAGCGCCTGTCGATCGGCGTAATGCCGATAGGCGGCCGAGTTGCTCACCCCGGCCAGTCTCTGCACGTCGCGAAGGACGACGGCGTCCGGTCCGCCGGCGCGGGCCAACTGCACGCCGTGCTCGAGCAGCGCCTGGCGAAGGTTGCCGTGGTGATAGGACGCGGTCGCCATGTTGACAAGTCTTACATCGTGAACCGGCCAGCCGAAAGGACAGGCCACGGCCGAACCGCCACCAGGAGTCCTCACAGCGCCGGCCGTGCCGGTGTGAGGGGGCTGTATCGCAGCCCTAACGTCGCAGGCATCCGCCGTAATCTGGCCCCGGCATTGTGGGGCCGTGGGTGCTGAGGCTGACCGAGATCAACGGGTGCGTACGGTCTGCTCGTATTGCGGTGTGGGCTGCGGTATCGAAGTGCACACCCGGCCTGGACCCCACGGCCCGGTCATCGCCAATGTCGTCGGTGACCGGCTGCATCCGACCAACCGCGGCCGGTTGTGCACCAAGGGCGCCACCCACGCCGAACTGATGGGCACTGCCGACGGCCGCGCCACCCGGGCGCTGACCCGGCGGTCCCGCGACGAGGGTTTCGTGCCGACCTCGGTCGACGACGCGGCCGCAGCCGTCGGTGCCAGGCTACGGCAGATCCTGGATCGACATGGACCGGACGCGATCGCCCTCTACGTCTCGGGTCAGATGTCGCTGGAGGCCCAATATCTGGCGACCAAACTGGCCAAGGGTTTCATCCGTACCGTCCATCTGGAGTCGAACTCGCGGCTATGTATGGCCAGCGCAGCATCCGGCTACAAGCAGTCCCTCGGCGCGGACGGTCCTCCGGGCTCGTATGACGACATCGATTGTGCTGATCTGTTTTTCGTCATCGGCTCGAACATGGCCGACTGTCATCCCATCCTTTATCTGCGGATGGCGGATCGGCTGCGGGCCGGGGCCAAGCTCATCGTCGTCGATCCCCGGCGCACTGCCACCGCCGCGCAGGCCGACCTTTTCCTGCAGATCCGTCCGGGCACCGATCTGGCATTGCTCAACGGCCTGCTGCACCTGCTGGTCGCGGCCGGTGCCATCGACAGCGCCTTCATCGCCGAGCACACCGAGGGCTGGTCGGCGATGCCGGAGTTCCTCGCCGACTATTCACCGTCCGTGGTCGCCGGCATCACCGGCCTCGACGAGGCCGATCTGCGCCGGGCGGCCGAGATGATCGCCGAGGCCGGCGAGTGGATGTCGTTGTGGACCATGGGTCTCAACCAGAGCACCCACGGCACCTGGAACACCAATGCCATCTGCAACCTGCACCTGGCCACCGGGGCCATCTGCCGGACCGGCAGCGGACCGCTGTCACTGACCGGGCAGCCCAATGCCATGGGCGGGCGCGAGATGGGATACATGGGTGCCGGTCTGCCCGGGCAGCGGACGGTCGCCTCGGCCGCCGACCGGGACTTCGTGGAGCGGCAGTGGGGAGTGCACCCGGGGACCATCCGTCCCGACGTCGGCACCGGAACGATCGGCATGTTCGAGACCATGGCGGCCGGCGACATCAAAGCCTGCTGGATCATGTGCACCAATCCGGTGGCCAGCGTCGCGCACCGCGGCACGGTGATCGACGCCCTGCGGGCCGCCGAGTTCGTCATCACCCAGGACGCCTACGCCGACACCGCCACGAATCGGCACGCCGACGTGGTGCTCCCCGCAGCCCTGTGGGTCGAAGGCGACGGCGTGATGGTCAATTCCGAGCGCACCCTGACCCTCGTGCAGCAGTGTGTCACCGCGCCGGGCCAGGCCAGGCCGGACTGGCAGCTGATCTGCCAGGTCGCCGACGCCATGGGTTTCGGTGCGCACTTCGGCTACCGCTCCAGCGAAGAGGTGTTCGACGAGATCCGCGGATTCGCCAACCCAGCAACGGGATACGACATTCGGGGCGCCAGCTACCAGCGGCTGCGCGAGACGCCGGTCCAGTGGCCGACCCCGCCGGGTGATCGCACCGACCGGCATCCACTCCGGTATCTGGAGCCGACGGGACCGGTGTTCCCGACCGCATCGGGCCGGGCGGTGTTCCACGCCCGGCCGCACCTGCCACCGCAGGAACTTCCGGACGCCGACTACCCGCTGGTGCTGACCACCGGTCGCCTTGCCCACCAGTGGCACACCATGACCAAGACCGGCCGGATCGACAAGCTCACCCGGCTCGACGACGGACCGTTCGTCGAGATCCACCGCGACGATGCGGCCGCCCTGGACATCCGGCACGGCTGGCGAGTCGAGATCCGTTCCCGCCGTGGCAGTGTCGTGCTCCCCGCAGTGGTCACCGATCGGGTGCGGCCGGGGTTGTGCTTCGCCCCGTTCCACTGGAACGACGAGCACGGTGCAGACCTCACCGTCAATACGGTGACCAGTGCTGCCGTCGATCCCGATTCGCTGCAACCCGAACTGAAGGCATGCGCGGTGGCGCTGCGGCCCGTTGCGCCACCCATGGCCACCGCCAGCACCGATACCGTACCGGTCACCGCGGGCGTACCGCTGGTGCTGTGGGCATCCCAGACCGGCAACGCCGAAGAGCTGGCCACCCGGCTGGTGGACGCCCTGCAGCATCAGGGTCGGTCCGCGGCGTGCGCGAGCATGGCCGACATCTCACCGGCTGACCTTCACGGCGCCAGTGCGGTATTCGTGGTGACCAGTACGTTCGGTGACGGTGGCCCGCCGGACAACGCCGCGCGGTTCTGGGAGCATCTGCAGGGGCCGGACGCGCCGCAGCTGCCCACGCTGCGGTACGCGGTGCTGGGTCTCGGTGATCGCTCCTACGGCCAGTTCTGCGGCTATGCCCGTGATCTGGACGCCCGGTTCGCCGAGCTGGGTGGCGCGCGGGTGCTCGACCGGGTCGACTGTGAGGTCCACGACGGGCCGACCCACCAGCGTTGGATCGAACGAGTGGCTGGTTATCTCAATCCCGGTGGAGCACAGGCAGTCCCGCCATCTGCGGCCGCGCCGCGCCTGTTCACCCGGGCTCACCCCGTTGCGGCGCGAATGAGCCGCAATGACCGGCTGACACCCTCGTCGGCGGCCAAGGAGGTGCGCCAGTTCGGTTTCGACATCTCCGCGGCCGGGCTGACGTACTCGGTGGGCGACTCCCTCGGGGTGGTGCCGACCAACAGCGCGGCTGACGTGGCTCGGTGGCTGGCCGCCACCGGCCTGCCGGCCGAGCAGACCGTCGAGGTCGACGGGACCGAACTACCGCTCGCGGAAGCGCTGACACACCACTACGACATCTGCGCGGTCACGCCGAACCTGCTGACCTTCCTCGCCGATAGCGCCGGCGACAAGGCGGACAAGACAACGGCCCGGCAGCTGCGGGCGGCGTGCGCCCAGATCAGCAGCTGGCGGCTGGGCCGCAATGGAATTGACGTGGTCACCGAATTCGGTGTGCGGGCCGATGCGCAGCAGTGGCAGGACGTGCTGGTGCGGCTCACCCCGCGGATGTACTCGATCTCCTCGAGCCCGCTGGTGAGTCCGGATGAAGTCCAGTTGACGGTATCGGTCGTGCGATACCGGGGACCGGACGGCGGGCGTCGCGGGGGAGTCTGCTCGACCTACCTCGCCGACCGCGCCCAGCACACCACCACCCCGATCTTCCTGCAGCGCTCACCACACTTCCGCCCGCCCGACGACCGGACCGCGCCGATCGTCATGATCGGTGCCGGCACCGGCATCGCACCGTTCCGCGGCTTCCTGCAGGAACGCCGCGCGCTGGGCCACACCGGGCGCAACTGGCTGTTCTTCGGTGACCAGCATCGACGGGAGAATTTCTACTACCGCGAGGATCTCACCGGCATGGTGACCGACGGCGTGCTGCACCGGCTCGATCTGGCCTTCTCCCGGGACCAGCCCAAGCGGATCTACGTGCAGAACAAGATGATCGACAACGGCGCGCAGCTGTGGGCCTGGCTGCAGGACGGTGCCTGCATCTATGTGTGCGGTGACGCCGCCGGGATGGCGGCCGGGGTGGACTCGGCACTGAGCACCATCATCCGCACGCACGGCAGGCTCGGCGCTGCGGCCGCGCATGACTACAAGCGCGATCTGGTCGCCACCAAACGCTATCTGCGTGATGTGTACTGACCTCACCGCGGGCTCCCGGCCGGTGTGAGCAGGTTGTGACACGGGGATCATCACGGGCAGCGCCGACGCAACAATGAATTCCTACCGTGGGGGCATGCCGCTTTCACGCATCAGTTCACCAATTCGCCGTGGCCGCAACATCGATGACTGGGATCCCGAGGACACCGACGCCTGGAACAACGGGGGCGCGGAGATCGCCAGGCGCAACCTGATCTGGTCGATCGTCGCCGAACATGTGGGCTTCTCGGTGTGGTCGATCTGGTCGGTCATGGTGCTGTTCATGCCCCAGTCGGTCTACCACATCGACGCCTCCGGCAAGTTCCTGCTCGTCGCCGTGCCCACCCTGGTCGGTGCCGTGCTGCGGATTCCCTACACCTTCGCGGTAGCCCGATTCGGCGGCCGCAACTGGACCATCTTCTCAGCGGCCGTCCTGTTGATCCCGACGGTCCTGACGCTGTACTTCATGGCCCATCCCGAGACGCCCTACGGGGTGTTCCTCGCGGTCGCCGCCTTCGCGGGCCTGGGCGGCGGCAACTTCGCCTCCTCGATGGCCAACATCAACGCCTTCTACCCACAGCGGCAGAAGGGCTGGGCGCTCGGACTCAACGCCGGCGGCGGCAACATCGGGGTCGCCGTCATCCAGATCATCGGCCTGCTCGTCATCGCCACGGTCGGTAACCGCTCACCACACTGGGTGTGCGCGGTCTACCTGGTCCTGGTGGCCTGTGCGGCGCTGGGTGCGGCGTTGTTCATGGACAACCTCACCAACCAGCGCACCGATGCCCGCTCGATGCTGGAGGTGTGCCGCTATCGGGACGCCTGGCTCATCGCGCTGCTCTACATCGGAACCTTCGGCTCGTTCATCGGATTCGGCTTCGCGTTCGGTCAGGTATTGCAGATCAACTTCCTCGCCGGCCTGACCCACGGTGGTCCGGCCACCCCGGCGATGGCCGCTGCGGCCTCGCTGCATGCCGCCCAGATCGCCTTCATCGGGCCCGTTCTGGGATCACTGTCCCGTCCAGTCGGCGGCTGGTTGTCCGATCGGTTCGGCGGCGGCCGGGTGACGCTGTACACGTTCGTGGCAATGATCGCGGCGGCCGGCTGGCTGGTCGCCGCGAGCACCCTCGACGACGCCACTCCCGGTGCCGCATCAGGAGCCGTGCTGGCCGCTGTCATTGCCGGCTTCATCGCCCTGTTCGTCCTCTCCGGGATGGGTAACGGCTCCACCTACAAGATGATCCCGTCGATCTTCGCCGCCAAGGCCCGCGGTCGCCACGATCTGGACATCCGCGCTCAGGGCGCATGGGCGCAGCGGATGTCGGGTGCGCTGATCGGCATCGCCGGAGCCATCGGCGCACTGGGCGGCGTCGGCGTCAACATCGCGCTGCGGGCGTCCTACCTGTCGGCGGCCAAGTCGGCGACCATGGCGTTCTGGCTGTTCCTCGCCTTCTATGTGCTGTGCGCGCTGGTCACCTGGTTCGCCTACGTCCGTACGCCGGGACGCGTCAGTGGCGCCACCCCGGAAGCCGCCGCGGTCAGCAACGCCGCAGCACCGGCATGAGCCGCCCAGTCAAGACCGTCGTCCTCGTCGGCCACGGCATGGTCGGGCACCGCTTCGTCGAGGCACTGCGGGACCGGGACCGCGAAAATACCTGGCGCATCGTGATTCTCGGTGAGGAGTCGGCAGCCGCCTACGATCGGGTCGCGTTGTCGTCCTACGTCGACGGTTGGGACCGGGCGGCGCTGGCGCTGCCCGGCAACGAGTACCCGGACGACGATCTGGTCGAACTCCGGGTCGGAGAGCGCGCCGTCGTCGTCGACCGCGACGCGCGCACCGTCACCACCTCGCTGGGACATGCGCTCGGCTACGACGCGCTCGTGCTGGCGACCGGGTCGAGTCCGTTCGTCCCGCCGATCCCGGGCCACGACCTGGACCGGTGCTTCGTGTACCGGACCATGGACGACCTCGACGCCATCCGCACGGCGGCGGACTCCGCGCCGGGTGCGGCCGGGGTGGTGGTCGGTGGCGGCCTGCTGGGTCTGGAGGCTGCCAATGCCCTGCGCCTGCTCGGATTACGACCGCACATCGTGGAACGGTCACCCCGGCTGATGCCGCTGCAGGTCGACGAGGGCGGTGGCGCGCTGCTCAATCGGATCGTCACCGGTCTGGGGATCACGGTGCACACCGAGGTGGCCACCGACACCATCGAGGACACCGGCGGCGCGGCGTCGGTTCAGTTGTCCGACGGCACCCGGATCGATGCCGCCGCAGTGGTATTCGCCGCCGGCGTGCGCCCGCGTGACGAGCTCGCCCGGGCGATGGATCTGGAGATCGCCGAACGTGGCGGGGTGCTGACCGACACCAGTTGCGCGACCAAGGATCCGCGGGTGTTCGCCATCGGCGAGGTCGCCGCGGTCGAGGGGCGCTGCTATGGTCTGGTCGCACCGGGCAACGCGATGGCCGAGGTGGTGGCCGACCGGCTACTCGGCGGCACCGCGGAGTTCCCCGGCGCCGACATGTCGACCAAGCTGAAGCTTCTCGGGGTCGACGTGGCCAGCTTCGGTGACGCCCATGCCAGCACCCCGGGCGCGCTGGAGGTGGTGCTCAACGACGCCGCAAAGCAGACCTACGCCAAACTGGTTGTCTCCGATGACGTGTCGACACTTCTCGGCGGCATCCTGGTAGGAGATGCCAGCGCGTACGGCACGTTGCGGCCGCTGGTGGGGCGTCCGCTGCCCGCCGATCCGGCCGCACTGATCTCACCGGCAGGCGCCCAGATCGGTCCCGGTGCGCTCCCCGACGATGCCCAGATCTGTTCGTGCAACGCGGTGTCCAAGGGTGCGATCTGCGCCGCCATCGCCTGCGGTGCCCACGACGTGGCGTCGCTCAAGGCCGCCACCGCGGCGGGAACCTCGTGCGGCAGCTGCGTACCGATGCTCAAGCGGATGCTGGAAGCCGAAGGCGTGGCGACCTCGAAGGCGCTGTGCGAGCACTTCACCCAGAGCCGTGCCGAACTGTTCGAGATCGTCGAGGCGGTCGGCATCCGCACGTTCTCCGGACTCATCGCCGGGTACGGCACCGGGCGAGGCTGCGACATCTGCAAACCGGTGGTGGCCTCGATCCTCGCCTCGACGTCGTCGGAGCACATCCTCGACGGCGAGGCGGCCTCGCTGCAGGACACCAATGACCATTTCCTGGCCAACATCCAGCGCAACGGCACCTATTCGGTGGTGCCCCGGCTGCCCGGCGGCGAGGTGACGCCGGAGAAGCTGATCGTGATCGGCGAGATCGCCCGCGACTTCGGGCTGTACACCAAGATCACCGGCGGCCAGCGCATCGACCTGTTCGGGGCACGCGTCGAACAACTTCCGCTGATCTGGAAAAGGCTGGTCGATGCCGGCATGGAGTCCGGGCAGGCGTATGGCAAATCGTTGCGCACGGTCAAGAGCTGTGTGGGATCGACGTGGTGCCGCTACGGCGTGCAGGATTCGGTGGCGATGGCCGTCGATCTCGAGCTGCGCTACCGGGGCCTGCGGGCACCGCACAAGATCAAGATGGGCGTCTCGGGTTGCCAGCGTGAGTGCGCCGAAGCCCGCGGCAAGGATGTCGGTGTCATCGCCACCGAGAAGGGCTGGAATCTCTACGTCGGCGGTAATGGCGGGGCGACCCCGCGCCACGCCCAGTTGCTCGCCGGCGACCTCGACTCCGCGACACTGGTCCGCTACATCGACCGCTATCTGATGTTCTACGTCCGCACCGCCGACCGGCTGCAGCGCACCGCGGTCTGGCAGGAGAGTATCGAGGGCGGCCTGGACCACATTCGGGACGTGGTGTGCGCGGATTCGCTGGGTATCTGCGCCGAGCTCGAGGCGGCCATGGCGCGCCATGTCGCCGGATACCGCGACGAATGGGCCGGCGTGCTGGCCGACCCGGAGAAACTGTCCCGCTTCGTCTCGTTCGTCAACGAACCCGACCAGCCGGACCCGACGGTGGCCTTCGACGACAGCGGTCCGCGCAAGGTGCCGCTGTTGCTCGGGATGCCGGACATCGGGAACGTGCCGGAAAAGGCTTCGTAACCGGCGCGAAACAACGTCCCTCTATCCACGAAGGGTAATGACCATGACGATTCTCGCCGATACCCGCAACGGGCCGGATCTGGGCAGCTGGACGCCGGCCTGCCCACTGGCGTCGCTGCTGGAGAACAGGGGGGCCGCGGTGCTGCTTCCCGACGGCAGGCAGGTGGCGCTGTTCCGGTTGCCCGGCGACGTGCTGGCCGCGGTGGGCAACATCGACCCGATCGGGCGGGCCGCGGTGATGTCGCGGGGCATCGTGGGGGACCGTCGTGGTGAGCCGACCGTCGCCTCACCGCTGCTCAAGCAGGTCTTTTCGCTGGTCGACGGACGTTGCCTCGATGACGAGCAGTACGCCTTGCCGGTCTACGAAGTCAGGGTGGTCGATGGATTCATCGAAATCCGAAGTCACTGAGCCACTGACGGGGTTCACCGTCGGCGTGACCGCCGCTCGGCGCGCCGAGGAGTTCATCGCGCTCCTCCAACGTCGCGGCGCCACCGTTGTGCACGCCCCGGCCATCCGGATCGTGCCACTCGTGGACGACATCGAATTGCGCAGCGTCACAGCACAACTCATCGAGCTCGCACCGGACATCGTGGTGGTGACCACCGGGATCGGGTTCCGCGGCTGGATCGAAGCCGCTCACGGCTGGGATGTGGCCGACGACCTGATCGCCGCGCTGGGCACCACCCGTATCCTGGCCCGCGGCCCCAAGGCTCGGGGTGCGGTTCGCCAGGCCGGGTTGTGCGAGGAGTGGAGCCCGGACTCCGAATCGTCGGCAGAGGTGCTGGCGCGGCTGCTCGCCGATGGGGTGGAAAACCTGCGGGTGGCCGTCCAATTGCACGGTGCGGCAAGCGAATGGGAGCCCGACACTGACATCTGCGACGCACTGGCCAGGGCTGGTGCGCAGATCGTCAAAGTGCCGGTCTACCGGTGGGAGCAGCCGGCCGACCCCAAACCGATGGACACCCTGATCGGCATGATCGTCGACGGCGAACTGGACGCGGTCAGCTTCACCAGCGCACCGGCGGTGGCGTCGCTCTTCGAACGGGCCAAGGCGCTCGGCGTCCTGGATGCCCTGGTTGATGCGCTGCGCGCCGAGGTGACGGTGTTCGCGGTCGGCCCGGTGACCTCCGCGCCGCTGCGCCGGCTCGAGATCGGCACCCGGTCTCCGGAGCGCTACCGTCTCGGTGCTCTCGCGAGGCTGATCACCGACGAATTGCCAAAACAGGCAACAGAATTCACCGCAGGTGGGCACCGCATCGCGGTGCGCTCCGGATCGGTGGACGTCGACGGCACGGTCCGGGTGCTGCCGCCGGCGGCGATGGCGCTGCTGCGCCGTCTGCTCGTCGAGCCCGGGCGCGTGGTGTCGCGCGCCGACCTGTTGACCCAGCTGCCCGGCGGTGGTGAGGACACCCACGCGGTAGAGACCGCGATGACCCGGCTGCGCTCGGCCCTGGCCGCCCCCGGTGTGGTCCAGACCGTTGTCAAGCGCGGCTACCGGCTGGCCGTCGATCAGGAGGCCTCATGAGCCATACCCGTATCCTGGTGGCGCACGGCACCAGGCGCCCGGAGGGCCTTCGGGTGATCAGCGATCTGGCTGCTGCCCTGAGCGATCGGGTGGGTGAAGTCCTCACCGCCTTCGTCGACGTCCTCGGTCCCAACCCGCGGGAGTTGCTGGCCGGGGTCACCGGTCCGGCCATCCTGGTTCCGGCGTTCCTGGCGTCTGGCTACCACGTCAACACCGACCTACCGGCGCGGGTGTGCGAGAGCGGGCACCGCGCCGCCACGATCACCGCGGCGCTGGGACCGGATCCGGTCATCGCCGAGGTGATGCTGGCGCGGCTGCGCGAGGCCGGCTGGGTGCCCGGTGACGCGGTGGTGATGGCCGCCGCCGGATCCTCGGATCCCGCCGCCCATCGAGACCTGCAGATCGCGGCGGGCCTGCTCGCCGACCTGGTGGGCGAGGTCCACCTCGGCTTCGTCGCCACCGGCGAACCCCGGGTGGCCGATGTCGTCGCCGGCCTGCGCCGAAACGGGGGCCGGGTGTTCGTGGCGTCCTACCTGCTGGCGCCGGGAATCTTCCATACCCGGCTGCACGACAGCGGTGCCGACGCGGTCGCCGCGCCACTGGGCGCGCATCCGATGCTGGTAGAGCTGCTGGCGGCCCGATTCACTGATTCGACGGGGTTGGTGGGACGATTGACCGGTGACTGCCGAACTGCGCCAGAGCCGAGTGTCAGCGCCGCTTACCGCGGCTGACATCGACGAGGCTGCCCGGCGAATTTCGGACGTGGTCTCCACCAGTCCGCTGCAGTACAGCGACCGGCTGTCGGCAGCCACCGGTGCCCAGGTGTACCTCAAGCGCGAGGACCTGCAGCTGGTGCGGTCCTACAAGCTGCGTGGCGCGTTCAACCTGCTGATGCAGCTCTCCGGCGACGAACTGCGGGCCGGTGTGGTGTGCGCCTCGGCCGGCAACCACGCCCAGGGCTTCGCGCTCGCGTGCCGGTCCATGGGCGTGCACGGCCGGGTCTACGTGCCGGCCAAGACGCCGAAGCAGAAGCGCGACCGGATCCGTTATCACGGTGGCGATTTCATCGAACTGATCGTTGGCGGCAAGACCTTCGACCTGGCGGCCGAGGCCGCACTGGAGGACGTCGCGCGCACCGGGGCCACCCTGGTACCGCCGTACGACGACACCCGCACCATGGCCGGCCAGGGCACCATCGCCGTCGAGATCCTCGACCAGCTGGATGCCGAGCCCGACCTGGTGATCGTCCCGGTCGGGGGTGGCGGCTGTATCTCCGGGATCACCACCTACCTGGCCGAACGCACCACCAATGCCGCCGTGCTGGGCATCGAACCCGCCGGTGCACCGTCGATGATGGCCGCGCTGGCCGCCGGTGAGCCGGTGGACCTCGATCACGTCGACCAGTTCGTCGACGGCGCCGCGGTCAGGCGTGCCGGCGATCTGACCTACCGGGCGCTGGCCGCTGCCGGTGACATGGTCTCGGTGAGCACCGTTGACGAGGGCGCGGTGTGCAGCGCGATGCTCGACCTCTACCAGAACGAGGGGATCATCGCCGAGCCCGCCGGTGCGCTCTCGGTGGCCGGACTGCTGGAGGCCGACGTGGCCCCCGGCTCCACGGTGGTCTGCCTGATCTCCGGCGGCAACAACGACGTATCGCGGTACGGCGAGATCCTGGAGCGTTCGCTGGTGCACCGGGGTCTCAAGCACTACTTCCTGGTCGATTTCCCCCAGGAGCCGGGCGCGCTGCGCCGCTTCCTGGACACGGTGCTGGGCCCCAACGACGACATCACCCTGTTCGAGTACGTCAAGCGCAACAACCGGGAGACCGGTGAGGCGCTGGTCGGCATCGAGCTGACCTCGGCGAACGACCTGGACGGGCTGGTGCAGCGGATGACCGATTCCGATGCTCACGTCGAACTGCTGGAGCCCGGCTCACCCACCTATCGCTATTTGACGTAGCACTCGTCAGCGCGGCGCGATGACGGCGATGCCGATCGACTCGGCGGCGTGCGCCAACCGGGCGTCGTAGGTGACAAGCGCCCGCAACGCCGGAGCGGTGAGCGCGGCGGCGAGATGGATGGCGTCTAGCGTTCGTAACGAGGGCGGACCGAGCGAGCCGGCTTCATCGAGCAATCGGTGGGTGAGCGCCACCGTGTCGAGCCGGGCCAGTACGCGGCGGGCGTGTGCGACGGCATCAAACGAACCACTTCGCCCGATAGCCCGCAGGAGTTCGGTTCTACTCAGCGCGGCGGTGAAGCGAATATCCTGTGGGTGGCCATTCAGATAGCTCCTGAGCGCCGGGCTTTCAGGTTCGGCGACAACGACTTTGACGAGGGCCGAGGTGTCCAGATACAGCTGCATCACCGTTCCTCGCGGCGCAACTGTTCCAGCGCTGCCGACCCGTCGACGCCGTAGTCGCCTGCGGGTTCGTCGAGCAACCCGTGGGGCGAGGTAGCCGGAATGACATCGCCGCGCTGTACCAGATCGTCCCACCCGCTATCGGAGGCAGGGATCAACCGAGCTACCAGCCGACCTCGGACGGCGATCTCGATAGACTCGCCGCTGGCCACCCTCCCGACGTAGCGGCTCGCGTGCTGGCGCAGTTCACGCAGCCCGATCCGATCCATGTAGCACAAGGTAGCACTCAAACGAGGAGTAGGTCACGGTCGTTGGCCCGGAATGTCGGCTCCAACCGAACCCCCATCTTCCGGGCCGTCTCGCTGAGCACGTCCGACCACCGCCGGTCCTCCGCACTGATGTGGTCATAGCCCGGTCGGGTCAGCAGCAGTGCCAGCGAACCGCCCCGTGCCGATTCTTCGAGCACCGTGGCCAAACCGCCCAGCAGATTCTCTACGATGGTGTGGTTGGGCCATCGTCCAACCGGCATCTGGGTGAGCATCTTGTGCATGCACCGGTCGGGTCCGACAAAACCTACCCACAGCAGGCGCTCGCCAAAGCCCAACGGCCCCATCAGTGCTCGCCATCGAGCCCGCATATCGGCGGGGGAGTGGATCGGGTCGGTGGCGGATTCGATCGGGGGGATCGGCAGCAGATCGGTCATGCCAACCATGCTCGTCGACATTGCCGCTCGACGATTCCTACTATCCACAGGCACTCGTCAGCGGGAGCGGGTCACCACCACCGAATGTCCGGGCATGCTGGTCTGGCTGCCGCGAACCTCGGCATCGCCCCAGGCCAGCACCACCTCACCGGTGACCGGCACGGTGGCCGACCGTTCGCCCAGATTGCATGCGATCGCCATCGCTCCGCGGCGCAGCACGATCCACCGGCTGTCCTCGTCGAAGTCGACCCCCAGATCGGTCAGCCAGGGATCGCGCAGATCGGGTTCGGTCCGCCGCAACGTGATCAGGTCCCGGTAGAACGCCAGCAGGTCGGCGTGCTCGGGCGCACCCACCTGGTCCCAGTCCAGCTTGGAGCGCAGGAAGGTCTGGGGATCCTGGGGGTCGGGAATGTCCTCGGCATCCCAGCCGTGCCCGGCGAACTCGGCCTTGCGGCCCTCGGCGGTGGCGATCGCCAGCTCCGGTTCGGTATGCGAACTGAAGAACTGGAACGGATGAGTCGACGCCCACTCCTCGCCCATGAAAAGCATTGCGGTGTAGGGTGATCCGAGAACCAGTGCGGCCTTGATGGCGAGCTGGCCATAGTCGAGGTTCTGCGAGGGACGGTCGCCGACCGCGCGGTTGCCCACCTGGTCGTGGGTGCAGGTGTAGGCGAGTAGCCGCGTCGCGGGAATCGACGTGGTGTCCAGCGGCCTGCCGTGTCTGCGGTGCCGGAAGGACGAATAGGTCCCGGCGTGGAAGTAACCGTTGCGCAGGGTGGTCGCCAGGGCTTGCAGGGTGCCGAAATCGGCGTAGTAGCCCTGCCGTTCACCGCTGACCGCAGTGTGGATCGCATGGTGGATGTCGTCGTCCCATTGCGCCGTCAGCCCGTAGCCGCCGCGGTCGCGCGCCGTGATCAACCGTGGGTCGTTGAGATCGCTTTCGGCGATCAGCCCCAGCGGACGGCCCAATTGTGCTGAGAGCGCGTCGGTTTCAGCGGCCAGCTCTTCCAGGATGTGGATGGCAGTGTTGTCCACCAGGGCGTGCACGGCATCCAGCCGCAGTCCATCGACGTGGAAGTCGCGCATCCAGCGCAACGCGCAGTCGATGATGTAGCGGCGCACCTCGTCGGCCTGCGGGCCGGCCAGGTTCACACCCTCACCCCACGGGTTGCTGACCGAGGACAGGTAGGGCCCGAACTTCGGCAGGTAGTTGCCGGACGGTCCAAAATGGTTGAACACCGCATCGATCAGGACGCCCAGCCCCCGGCTGTGGCACGCGTCGACCAGGCGCACCAGGCCGTCGGGTCCGCCGTACGGCTCGTGCACCGCGTACCAGAGCACGCCGTCGTAGCCCCAGCCGTGGGTGCCGTTGAACGCGTTGACCGGCATCAGCTCGACGAAGTCGACGCCGAGGTCCACCAGGTAGTCCAGCTTGTCGATCGCGGCGTCGAAGGTGCCTGTCTCGGTGAAGGTTCCGGTGTGCAGCTCGTAGATCACCGCACCTTCGATCGACCGGCCCGCCCAGCCCTGGTCGGTCCACCGCGCCGAGGCAGGGTTCCACAGCTGGGAACGCTCGTGCACCCCGTCGGGCTGACGGGCCGAACGCGGGTCGGGCAGCACGGCCGAGTCGCCATCGAGCGCGAAGCCGTAGTGGGCATCGGGTGGGCAGTCCACCTCGGCGCGCCACCAGTCGTCCTCACCACGCGTCATCTCGTGGCGGGTGCCCTCGACATCGACCGCAACGGTCTTCGGAATCGGCGCCCACACAGCGAATTCAGTCATCGGACCTCTCCAGGAGTGCGACGGGCAGCTCGGCGAAGACATCGGTGGCCGGGGCTGATCCGGTCCAGCTGGCCCCGGTGATGCGGTCGCGCCAGGTCCCCTCGGGCAGTGGCAGGACGGTGTCACCCCAGCCGCGTTCGTCCAGCCGAACCGTCCAGCGTGCCACTGCCACCAGAACATCCGTACCACGCCGGAAGGCCAGGATGTGCTCGGCGGCCGATCCGCTCGGCAGCACCGGCAGGTATCCGCCGTCGAGGAACGTCGCCGGCCGGTCGCGTCGCGCCCGCAGCGCTGCGCTGACCACCCGGATCTTGGGGTGCGTGCCGCGTTCCAGCTCGGCACGGCGCGCGGTGTAGTCGACGAGCCGCCGGTTGTCCGGGTCTACCAGGCTGTCCTCCCACACCTCGGTGCCCTGGTAGACATCGGGAACGCCGGGCACGGTGAGCGCCAGCAGCTTCTGGCCCAGCGCGTCGTTGTGGGCGTGCGGCGCCAATTGGGCCGCCAGCTCGGTCAGCTCGCCGGCCACCGGGCCGTCGAACACGGCGTCGAGCCAGCCGTGCACGGCCTGCTCGAAATCGGTGTCCGGGGCGGTCCACGTGGTGCGGGCACCCGCTTCGCGGATGGCTTTCTCGGTGTAGCGATGCAACCGCTCGCGAAGTTCGGCGGTGACCTCGCCGTCGACCGGCCAGACCCCGAAGACGTTCTGCCACAGGAACAATCCGGTGAGCGCATCCGGCGAGGGCGTGGTCTTCTCCCACCGGGTGAGGAACTGCGCCCACAACGATGGAACCTGCGACAGCACGGCGATACGGGCGCGGACGTCCTCGCCGCGTTTGGTGTCGTGCGTCGACAGTGTCGTCATGGTGTGCGGCCACAGCTGCGATCGGACCGCCGCGCTGCGGTGGAACTCCGCGGCGCTGACCCCGAAATGCGCCGGCTCGCCGCCCACCTCGTTGAGCGAGACCAGCCTGGCATCCCGGTAGAAATAGCAGTCTTCGACGGACTTGGCCGTCATCGCACCGCAGAGCTGCTGGAACCGGGCACCAGCCTCGTCCGAGGCGGCCAGTGCGGCGGCGACCACCTCCAGCGCGTCGGCCAGGTCGGGATGTTCGGCGATCGTGCGGGCGATCGCCGCGCCCAGCAGGGGCGAGAGATTCTGGTAGTCGCAGCGGTACACCCCGATGTTGGTCAGCAGGGCGGTCACCGCGTCGGCGAGCCGGGGATGATCGGTTCCGGCGGCCGCCGACATCGTCCGGCACACCCTGGCCAGCTCGCTGGCCAGCGTGTCGGTGGCGGCCACGACCTTCAGCTCGCGCACCATCGTCGCTGCGTTCGGGTAGTCGAAGCCCGCCGCGTCCACCAGTTCGGTCAAGGCCTGCTCGCCACTGGGATCGACGAACACCCCGCCGACTTCGCGCAGTACGTCGTAACCCGTCGTGCCGTCGATCGGTAGGGCCGGATCCAGCGGCTCTCCGACGGCCAGGATTTTCTCGATGACGATCCAGGCCGTCTGGCCGAGGAGTTCACGCAGCCGCACCAGATAGCCCGACGGGTCGGTGAGTCCGTCCGGATGGTCGATTCGCACACCGTCGACCAGGCCTTCGGAGAACCAGCGCGCCACCTCGGCGTGGCTGGCGTCGAAGACCGCCGGATCCTCCTGGCGTAGTCCCGCCAGCGAGGTGATCGAGAAGAATCTGCGATAGCCGCACACATTGGTGCGCCAGCCGGTCAGCTTGTAGTGCTGGCGCCCGTGTACCTCCGCGCCGCTGCCCCCACCGGTTCCCGGGGCGATCGGGAATTGGAGGTCGCCGAGCCGCAACGCCTCGCCGTGCACCTCGAGGTCGGCGACATCGCCATCGGAACCCAAGACGGGCAACAGGATTCGGCGCTCAGGGTCGGCTGACCAGTCGATGTCGAAGAAGTCGGCATACTGCGATTCGCGGCCGTGGCGCAGCACATCCCACCACCACGGGTTGTGCTCGGCATGCGCGACACCGACGTGGTTGGGCACGATGTCGACCACCAGCCCCAGCCCGCGCGCCTTGGCTGCCGCGGCCAGTCGCGCCAGCCCGTCAGCGCCGCCGAGTTCCTCGGAGACGGTGGTCGGGTCGGTGACGTCGTAGCCGTGTTCGGAGCCGGGCGCGGCGGTCAGGATGGGGGACAGGTAGACGTGAGTGACGCCGAGGTCGTCGAGGTAGTCGACGATCTTCTCCGCATCGGCCAGGGTGAACCCCGAGCGGAGCTGGAGGCGGTAGGTGGACAGCACCGGGTAAGCCATAGCTGTCCCTGTTCCCGCTAGGCGGTCTTTTGAAGCACGAGAACGGAGCGTCCCGGCGCGCTCACGGTCTCGCCCGCCTTCACCACCACGGTGGTACTGCCGGTGGCGTCGGAGGTATCGAGCACGCCGGTCCACTGCTTGGCGTACTCACCGTCCGGTGTGACGAAGTCGACAGGCTTGGCGTGCGCGTTGAAACACAACAGGAACGAGTGATCCACGACCCGCTCACCGCGGGCGTTCGGCTCCGGGATGGCGTCGCCGTTGAGGAACACCGCGACGCACTTGAAGCCCGAACCCCAGTCGTCGTGGGTCATCTCGGTGCCCGCCGGGGTGAGCCAGGCGATGTCGCGGACCTGATCTCCGGTGCGGATCGGTTCGCCGTCGAAGAACCGGCGGCGCCGGAACACCGGGTGGCTCTTGCGTAACGCGGTGACCTTGCGGGTGAAGTCCAGCAGGTCGGCGTTGGCGTCGCGCAGGCTCCAGTCCATCCAGGAGATCTCGGAGTCCTGGCAGTAGACGTTGTTGTTGCCCAACTGAGTTCGCCCGATCTCATCCCCGTGCGAGATCATCGGCGTGCCCTGCGACAGCATCAGGGTCACCAGGATGTTGCGCATCTGCTGATGGCGTAGCGCCAGGATGTCGGGGTCGTCGGTAGGGCCCTCGACACCGCAGTTCCACGACCGGTTGTGGCTTTCGCCGTCGCGATTGTCCTCGCCGTTGGCCTCGTTGTGCTTCTCGTTGTACGACACCAGGTCGGCCAGCGTGAAACCGTCGTGGCAGGTGACGAAGTTGATGCTGGCACCCGGTCGGCGGCCGGTAGCTTCGTAGAGGTCCGACGACCCGGTCAGGCGGGAGGCGAACTCGCCGAGGGTGGCCGGTTCGCCGCGCCAGTAATCGCGCACGGTGTCGCGGTATTTGCCGTTCCATTCCGTCCACAGGCTGGGGAAGTTGCCCACCTGATAGCCGCCCTCGCCGACGTCCCAGGGCTCGGCGATCAGCTTGACCTGACTGATCACCGGGTCCTGCTGCACGATGTCGAAGAAGGCGCTCAACCGGTCGACGTCGTAGAACTCCCGGGCCAGGGTGGAGGCCAGGTCGAACCGGAACCCGTCGACATGCATCTCCAGCACCCAGTACCGCAGTGAATCCATGATCAGCTGCAGGGTGTGCGGATGGCGGGGATTGAGGCTGTTGCCTGTTCCGGTGAAGTCACGGTAGAGCCGCAGGTCGTCGTCCATCAGCCGGTAGTAGGCCGCGTTGTCGATGCCGCGGAAGTTGAGGGTGGGGCCCAGATGGTTGCCTTCGGCCGTGTGGTTGTAGACCACGTCGAGGATCACCTCGATACCGGCCTCGTGGAACGAGCGCACCATCGTCTTGAACTCGGCGACGGCGGCGCCGGCGTGCTGGGTGGCGGCGTACTGGTAGTGCGGGGCGAAGAAGCCGAATGTGTTGTAGCCCCAGTAGTTTCGCAGCCCGAGGTCGAGCAGCCGGTGATCGTGCAGGAACTGGTGTACCGGCATCAGCTCGATCGCGGTGACGTTGAGCGACTTGAGGTGGTCGATCACCGCGGGGTGTCCCAGGCCCGCGTAGGTGCCACGCAGCTCTTCCGGGATGCCCGGATGGGTCTGGGTCATACCCTTCACGTGGGCTTCGTAGATGATCGTCTCGTGGTAGGGGGTGCGTGGCGGGTGGTCAGATCCCCAGTGGAAGAACGGGTTGATGACCACGCTGGTCATCGTGTGCCCGAGCGAGTCGATCATCGGCGGCGTGCCACCGGTGGCTAGGTCCTCAGCGGCCAGGTCGTAGGAGTACAGCGCCTGGCTGAAGTCGAAATCGCCGTGGAACGACTTGCCGTAGGGATCCAGCAGTAACTTGCTGGGGTCACAGCGGTGTCCGGCCGAGGGATCCCACGGGCCGTGCACCCGGAATCCGTAGCGCTGCCCGGGGGTGATGGTGGGCAGGTAGGCGTGCCAGACGAAGCCGTCGACCTCATCGAGGTTGATCCGGGTCTCGGTACCGTCCTTGGCGATCAGGCAGAGCTCCACCTTCTCGGCCACCTCGGAGAACACCGAGAAGTTGGTGCCCGCGCCGTCGTAGGTGGCGCCGAGCGGGTAGGGAGTGCCGGGCCACACCGTGGTGCCACCCTGTTTCGGGGGAGCTGAGCCTGCTGGTTCGCTCGACGACATCATCTGACCTTATCGGCGCCGGGGCCGCGATGCTCGGTAGTCACCACCAGCCCGTCGCCGCACCTAATTGACGCCCCAGTTCGGGAACCAGGGTGCGCATGTAGGTTGCTGACAGGTGATGAGAATCGTGATATAGCAGCACATTTCCCTCCACCGCACGACACCAGTCCGGCCGGCAGACCGCGTCGCTGAGATCGAGGACGTGCATCAGCGGGAATTGGCCAAGGAAGTCCAGGGTCTGGTTGCGGTCGGAGAGCACCTCGGAACGCTTGATGCCGCACGACACCGCATCACCGCCCTTGGCCAGGCAGTCCGACGGGAAGAACGGCTGGCCGTTGCGCACCATCCACGGGGTGTCCCGCATCGCCAGGATCGGAATGTTGTTGTCCGACAAGGTCTGCCAAATGCCGATGTAGGTGGCGGGCATCACGTCGCCGGGCTTGATGTTCCACGGCCGGGTGGAGGTGGTGAACACGAAATCCGGGTGGTCCTTGATCAGTTTGTCCATCACCCGGTCGTTCCAGGTGTGGCACTTGGGATAGGGCCGGTTGTCGCCCATCACCAGCGGCACCTGTTCGGTGGTCAGCGGACAACCCATCTTCAGATAGGTGACGATCTTGAAGTGGTGCATCTTGCCCAGGATGTCCAGCGCGGTCATCCAGTGCTCGGCATGCGAGCCGCCGGCCAGTGCGATGGTGCGGGGCGCCGAGGTGTCGCCGTAGGTGCAGTTGATGATCCCGACGTTATCGAAATCACTAATGCAGCCGTCGCTGGTGGACTTGGGAAGGTCGTTCTGCGCCTCCAGGACGGTCGGCCGCATCGGCAGTTGGGGGACGCGCGCATGCTCGGTGAGCGCCCGTGCCCCCGGATAGCTGTCGGTGGACAGCGCGGCCAGTTCCTTGCCGCTGGCGCGCTGCACCGTCACGTGCTCCCGCCAGGTGAACGACGTGGCGGTCAGTGCGACGCCCAGCAGGACAACCGAGGTTCCCAGGGCAATGGTCGGGCGGCGCAGCCGGGTCCGCCAGGGGATGGTCTTGGCTTGGGGGGCCGCTGACTCCGCCGGGCGGCGGTAGCGCAGGGGCTCCTCGACGAAGCGCATCGTCAGATACGCCAGCACGCCGGAGACGGCCAGGATCACCGCGCCGTCCAGCAGGCCGGCATGGGCGTCGCCGGTGTACGCCAGCCAGAAGATCAGCAGTGGCCAATGCCAGAGATACAGCGAGTAGGCCATCGAGCCCAGCGTCACCAGCGGGGCGGTGGCCAGGAACCGGCTGGGCGCCGGCAGCCGGTCGGCCGTCGACGGCCGGGACTGCCGGTTGGCGGCCGCCAGGATCATCAGCACCGCCGCGCCGACGGGCACCAGCGCCCAGGGGCCGGGGAACTCCTTGACGCCGTCGATCAGGGCACCACATGAGGCGATCACCGCCAGACCGACGCCGGCGGCGAGCGTGCGCAGCCACATCGGCCAGCTGACATGGGGCACCAGCGCGCCGACGAGCGCGCCCAGCAGCAACTCCCAGGCGCGGGCGAAGCTGTTGTAGTAAGCCGTGGTCTGGTCGGCCTGGTGGGCGAAGATGGCAAAGACGAACGACGCGATCGTCAGTGCGCTCAGCAACACGATGAACGTCGGGCGCAGCCGCTTGCCCAAAGGGCGGCGCAGCGCGTAGGCAAACAGGAAGACAAGTGCCAGGAACGCGACGTAGAACTGGCCCTGAACAGACATCGACCAGATGTGTTGCAGGGGACTGACCGCCTCACCGGCGCGCAAGTAGTTCGACGCGGTGGCCGCCAGCTCCCAGTTCTGGTAGTACCCGAGGCTTGCCAGGCTCTGATCAGCAAACGTCTCCCAGCGGGTTTCCGGCTGTATCAGGATGGTGAGCACTGCCGACGCGGCAAGCACCACCACGAGGGCCGGGAGTAGGCGCCGTACCAGTCGCACGATCTCGGGCCACGGCGAGAGCGACGATCCCGGCTTCAGCGCGGTGCGCAGCAGCGAACCGCCGAAGAAGAAGCCGGACAGCACCAGGAAGACGTCGACCCCGCCGGACACCCGGCCGAACCAGACATGGAACACGGCCACCAGAGCGATCGCGACACCGCGCAGCCCATCGAGGTCGTGCCGGTAGAACCCGGATTTCCGCGTCCCCATGCCGGCCGTCGCAGCAGGACCCACCGTGGTCGCTGCCGACGGTCGGGCCGGGGTGAGGGTCATCATGATCGATGCATAATCTACCGAACCACGCTGAACAGCTCATCTCCAGCGAACCGCCGGCCCGCGGCCAGATCGGCGGTGAGCAAAGGCCTCGGCGAGCGTGCCGGGGCCGTGCGGCGCTGCACTAGGCTTGCTCAGCGTGTCGGCGTTGACCCCTGAACAGATCAGTGCGATCGATACCGCGCACGTCTGGCACCCGTACAGCACGATCGGCGCCGAGGCGATGGCGCCGGTGGTGGCGGTGGCGGCCAAGGGGGCCTGGCTCACCCTGGTGCGAGACGGCACCGAGATCCCGGCGCTGGACGCGATGGCCTCGTGGTGGACCGCGGTGCACGGGCACGGCCATCCCGTCCTCGACGAGGCCGTGCGCCGCCAGCTCTCGGTGATGAATCACGTCATGTTCGGCGGGCTCACCCACGAACCGGCCGCCCGGCTGGCCCAGTTACTGGTCGACATCACCCCGCAGGGCCTGGACACGGTGTTCTTCTCCGACTCCGGTTCGGTATCGGTCGAGGTCGCGATCAAGATGGCCCTGCAGTACTGGCGCAGCCTGGGCCGATACGGCAAGAACCGGATGATGACCTGGCGCGGCGGCTATCACGGCGACACGTTCACGCCGATGAGCGTGTGCGATCCCGACGGGGGCATGCACTCGCTGTGGACGGACGTGCTGTTCCCGCAGATTTTCGCCCCTGCCGTCCCCACTGAATACGAGCCCGGCTATGTCGAGGCCTTCGAAGCGCAGCTCCGCCAGCACGCCGACGAGGTCGCGGCGGTGATCGTCGAACCGGTGGTACAGGGGGCGGGCGGGATGCGCTTCCACGACCCCCGCTACCTGGCCGACCTCCGGGACATCTGCGATCGCCACAACGTGCTGCTGATCTTCGACGAGATCGCCACCGGATTCGGGCGTACCGGTGAGATGTTCGCCGCCGACCACGCCGGCGTCAGCCCCGACATCATGTGTGTCGGCAAGGCACTGACGGGTGGGTACGTCACCCTGGCGGCGACGCTGTGCACCCGCGACATCGCCGCCACCATCAGTGGTAGCGATGCCGGAGCGCTGATGCACGGCCCCACGTTCATGGCCAACGCTCTGGCGTGTGCGGTGTCGGTGGCCTCGGTGGAGGTACTGCTCGGACAGGACTGGCGGGGCAAGGTCGCCGAGATCGGCGCCGGTCTGGCACGGGGCCTGGAGCCCGCGCGGGCCCTGCCGTCGGTCGCCGATGTCCGGGTATGCGGTGCCATCGGGGTGATCGAGACCCGCAGGCCCGTCGACGTCCCGACCGTCACCCGCGTCGCCCTGGACAACGGCGTATGGCTGCGGCCGTTCCGCAACCTGATCTACGCGATGCCGCCGTTCGTCTGCACCCCCGACGAAATCGACCAGATCACCTCGGCGATGGTCGCCGCCGCGCGTGCTTTAACCTGAACGGTGTTCAAGTCGCCCCCTGAGGAGTGCTTCGTGACCCGCGTAGGTGTTTCACCGCTGGCTTGGCTCGACGCCGTCGAGCAGCAGCGCCGGCAGGCTGGCCTGCGCCGGTCGTTGCGTCAGCGGCCCGCCGTGGCCTGCGAACTCGACCTGGCCTCCAACGACTACCTGGGGCTGTCCCAGCACCCGGCCGTCATCGACGGCGGTGTGGCCGCGCTGCGTACCTGGGGTGCCGGGTCCACCGGATCGAGGCTGGTGACCGGTAACACCGAACTGCACGAACAGTTCGAGACCGCGCTCGCCGAGTTCATGGGTGCCGAGTCGGCGCTGGTGTTCTCCTCCGGCTACGCCGCCAATCTCGGTGCAGTGACGGCACTTTCAGGCCCCGGCTCGCTGGTGGTCTCCGATGCGCTGGCGCACGCCTCCCTGGTCGACGCCTGCCGGCTGTCGCGGGCGCGGGTTGCGGTGACCGCCCACAATGACGTCGATGCCGTCGAGGCGGCGCTAGCTGCCCGCGACGAGGAACGCGCTCTGGTCATCACCGACTCGGTGTTCAGCACCGACGGTGCGCTGGCGCCGCTGCGGCGGCTGCACGAGGTCTGCCGCAGGCACCGCGCCCTGCTGCTGGTCGACGAGGCGCACGGCCTGGGAGTGCGGGGCAGCGGTGGCCGCGGACTGGTCCACGAGGTGGGCCTGGCCGGTGAGCCCGATGTCGTGGTGACGACGACGATGTCGAAGTCGCTGGGCAGTCAGGGCGGCGTGGTCCTGGGGCCGACCGTGGTCCGTGACCATCTGATCGACGCGGCGCGCACCTTTATTTTCGACACCGGCCTCACCCCGGCAGCCGTCGGCGCGGCGGCCGCGGCGCTGGGTGTGCTGACCGAGGAACCGTGGCGAGCCGAGGCCGTGATCAGCCGGGCCCGCGAGCTCGCGGAGATGTGCGACGTGCCCGAAGCCCCCGAGTCTGCCGTCGTGTCGGTGATCCTGGGCGATCCCGAGGTGGCGGTCGCCACCGCGGCGGCGTGCCTGGACGCCGGTGTGCGGGTCGGCTGCTTCCGCCCGCCGACGGTGCCTGCCGGCACCTCGCGGCTGCGACTGACCGCACGTGCCTCGCTCAGCGATGAGGAAATGGCGCTGGCCCGCGGGATCTTCCGCACTGTGCTGGGTATGCCGCAGTCATGAGCATCCTCGTCATCACGGGCACCAACACCGGCGTCGGCAAGACCGTCGTCACCGCCGCGCTGGCCTGCCACGCCCGGGTCACCGGTCGCGACGTCGCGGTCTGCAAGCCGGTCCAGACCGGCACCGCCGACGGCGACGACGACCTGGCCGAGATACGCCGTCTGGCCGGCGTCACCGAGTTGGTCGGGGTGGCGCGCTACCCGGAGCCACTGGCGCCGGCTGCCGCCGCCGAACACGCCGGCCTGCCGCTGCCGTCGTTGGCCGATCTGCTGGCCGCCGTCCGTGCCGTCGACCGGCCGGGCCAGCTCACCCTCGTCGAAGGGGCGGGCGGACTGCTGGTCGAACTGACCGACAGCGGCGCCACGCTGCGGGACCTGGCAGTCGAACTCGCCGCGCCGGTGCTCACCGTCGCCGAGTCCGGCCTGGGGACTCTCAACCACACCGCCTTGAATTTGGAAGCCCTTGCCAATAAAGGACTTTCGACGGCTGGGCTGGTAATCGGCGCGTGGCCCGCCCAACCGGGCCCGGTCGAGAAGTCGAACCGCGACGCGCTGGCCCGGATGGCGCCGGTACGCGCCGCACTGCCCTCCGGGGCATCGACCCTGTCGCCCAAGGATTTCGAGCTGCTGAGCTCCCGGGCCTTCGATCCCGACTGGGTAGCCGGTCTCTAGGGCCGATGGCGCACTCGATCGAGCTGCTGCTCGACGACCACAGCGACGCCGCGATCCGGCAGCTGTGGGCCGCCCTCGACGATGCGGGACTGCCCAGTCAGCTGCGGGTGAGGTCGGCTACCAACCGCCCGCACATCACGATGCTCGCCGCCGAACGAATCACGCCCGACGTCGACGCCGCGCTGGCGGCCCTGGTGCCGCGTTTCCCACTCGATATCACAATCGGGGCACCCGTGATCTTCACCGGCGCACGGCTCACTCTGGCCCGGCTCGGGGTGGCCTCGGAGCCACTTCTGGACCTGCACCGTGAGGTTTACCAACGCTGCCTGCAGCATGTGGCGCGGGAGCCGTACCGGCACAGCGCACCCGGGTACTGGACACCGCACGTCACGCTGGGGCGCCGGCTGACCGCCGAAGACATCGGCACCGCGATTCAGGTCATCGAACCGCTGTGCGCCGATATCAGCGCCCGCATCGCCGGGCTGCGCCGCTGGGACGGTGACCAGCGGGTCGAGCACCAGTTGATCGGTTAGGGCGCGTCCGCGATGGCCAGCCGTTGGGCGGCCAGCCCGTCGGTGAGCAGTCGCAGACCGAATGCGAACCCCGCCGACGGATCGGTCGACAGCACCGACTGTTGGCCGGGGAGGTCGGCCCCGGCGGCGTCCCACTGCAGCCTGGATTGCTCGTCGGCGGTGACGCCGAGGACGTAGTGCAGCACGGTGCGGGCGGCCTGCACCCGGTGGCCACCGTCGACGCCGGCCTCGCCGGCCGCCTCGGCCAGCACCCCGAGGATGTGGTCGACGGCGCGGGACTGGCCGGCGGCGAAGCTGGCGGACACCAGTTCGGCACCGTCGGTGTGCGAGAGCAGCGCGTCGCGCAACGCGCGGCACACCAGCTCGATGCGCTCGCGCCAGCCGGTTGCGGGCAGCGCGGCGCAGGCGGGCGCCAACACCTCGTCGGCCACCGCGCCGAGCAGTTGCTGCTTGTTGGCGAAATGCCAATACAGGGCACCGGGCGTCACGTCGAGCTCGCGGGCGAGCCGGCGCATCGTGAGGTCGGCGATGCCGTAGTTGTCCAGGATGGCGGCGGCCTTGGCCACCACGTCGCGTTTGTGCAGCTGCACGCCGCTACTCTAACCTGAACGCTGTTCAAGTTCGAGACCTAGCAGGACGTAGCAGGAGGACCGCCGGTGACGCAGGCAGCTGTGGACGTATTGGCATCAGCCCGGGAACAGGTGCTCGAGCGCGGTGAGGGTCTGTCGCAGGAGCAGATCCTCGACGTCCTGCAGCTGCCCGACGACCGGCTCGAGGAGCTGCTCGCGCTGGCCCACGAGGTCCGCATGCGCTGGTGTGGTCCCGAGGTCGAGGTCGAGGGCATCATCAGCCTGAAAACCGGTGGCTGCCCAGAGGATTGCCACTTCTGCTCGCAGTCGGGCCTGTTCTCCTCGCCGGTGCGCAGTGCCTGGCTGGACATCCCGAGCCTGGTCGAGGCCGCCAAGCAGACCGCCAAGACCGGCGCCACCGAGTTCTGCATCGTGGCCGCCGTCCGCGGTCCCGACGAGCGGCTGATGGCCCAGGTCGCCGCTGGTATCGAGGCGATCCGCAATGAGGTGGAGATCCACGTCGCCTGCTCGCTGGGCATGCTCAACCAGGAGCAGGTGGACCGGCTGGCCGAGATGGGCGTGCACCGCTACAACCACAACTTGGAGACGGCCAAGTCGTTCTTCCCGAACGTGGTCACCACCCACACCTGGGAGGAGCGCTGGGAGACGCTGCAGATGGTCCGCGACGCCGGCATGGAGGTCTGCTGCGGCGGCATCCTGGGGATGGGAGAGACGCTGGAGCAGCGCGCCGAGTTCGCCGCCAACCTCGCCGAACTCGACCCGCACGAGGTGCCACTGAACTTCCTGAACCCGCGTCCGGGCACACCGTTCGGTGACCTGGAGGTCCTGCCGGCAGCCGAGGCGCTCAAGGCGGTCGCGGCGTTCCGTCTGGCACTGCCGCGCACTATGCTCCGCTTCGCCGGCGGCCGCGAGATCACCCTGGGCGACCTGGGCGCCAAGAAGGGAATCCTCGGTGGCGTCAACGCCGTCATCGTCGGCAACTACCTGACCACGCTCGGCCGGCCCGCCGAGGCCGACCTCGAGCTGCTCGAGGATTTGCAGATGCCCATCAAGGCCCTCAACGCCAGCCTGTAGTGGTGATGGTCGAGCAGCTGCCCGCGCCGGTCGGTGCCGGGATCTACAACGTCTACACCGGTGCGCAGGCCGGGAGTGCGGTGCCGACGGCGGCGCAGCTCGGTCTGGAGCCGCCCCGGTTCTGTGCCGAGTGCGGTCGCCGGATGGTGGTCCAGGTTCGGCCGGACGGCTGGTGGGCGCAGTGCTCCCGGCACGGCCACGTCGACTCCAAGGACCTGGAGACGCAGCGATGAGCCTCTCGGGCGAAGAGCCTCAGGCAGCGATGAGCCTCTCCCGCCGCTCGGCAGCGGTGATCGTTGTTGGGGGACTGGCACTTTCGGGTGCGATCGTCGGTGCGCTGTGGTCCTGGTTGGCTCCACCCGCCCACGGCGTCGTGGCGCTGACCCGCTCGGGTCAGCGCATTCAGACCTACCTCGGCAGCGAGTCGGATCACCTGTTCGTGGCCGCCGCGATGCTCATCGGCATGCTCACCCCGCTGGCGATCATCGCCGCGGTACTGGTGTGGCAGTGGCGGGCACACCGCGGCCCGGTGCTGGTGACCGCACTCTGGGTCGGTTCGGTGGCGGCGGCCGCCACGGCCGCGGGAGTCGGTGCGGCACTGGCGCATTGGCGCTACGGCAGTGTCCCGTTCGAGACGGCCCCGGTGACTCCGGAGCATCGCATCTACTACTTCACCGAGGCGCCGCCGGTCTTCTTCGCCCACGGCCCGTTGCAGATCGCGACCACGCTGCTGTTCCCCGCGGCGATCGCGGCTCTGGTCTATGCGCTGATGGCGGTGGCCACTCCGCGCGACGATCTCGGTGCGTCACCGGCCCAGGAGCATCCCGACCTGCTGATCCCGGCGCAGCCTTAAGGGGTCAGAGCGGGCGGAACGGAACCCGGCCGCCGGCCATCACGCGGGCGACGATGCCGCCAAGCCGCCACATACCGGCGTAGGTCATCGGATTGAGTAGCGTCGGCCAGTGGGTGCGGATGATGTGTGCGTCCAGCGGTCGGCCGGCGAACCGGTCGGTCAGCCAGCGCAGTGTCATCGGGGCCGACATCGGGTGCAGCAGCATGTGTTCGCTGAACATGTCGCGGTGGTAGGTAACCTGCGCGCCACCGGCGTAATAGGTCTGCGCCAGATCGTCGATGTCTTCCACGGCGATCACCGAGTCGTGCACGGCCTGCACGATCAGCACCGGAAGTTCCGGTGCCGTCCCGCCGAGCTTGATGCTGGCGAAGACGTCCTGCACCTCCGGCATCTCGAGCACGTCGTCGAGGGGCGGGCGCACCAGATCGTCCATGTCCTTACGGAACATCCGGATGACGGCTTGCATGGTGGTCATCTGGTCCAGGCTGGCCAGCAGGGCGCGGCCGTCCTCGGTGGCGTGCTCCTCGATCACCCGGTTGAGTTCGGGGAAGGTCTTCGCCAGGGCCGAGACCACCAGTGCGGGCAGCGCCGCCAGGTAGGAGCCGTTGAGCCTGCGGAAGGTGTTGCCCAGATCGCCGACCGGCGACCCCAGTACGGCACCGACGATGTTGAGTTCGGGGGCGTACTCGGCGTGCACTTCGGCCGCCCAGGCGCTGGCCAGCCCGCCGCCGGAGTAGCCCCACAGTCCGACCTGGCTGTCCTTGGCCAAGCCGAACCGCTCGAAATTCAAGGTGGCGCGCAGCCCGTCGAGCACCCGGTAGCCCGGCTCGTGCGGGGCGCCCCACATGCCGTCGGGGCCTTCGTGATCGGGCACCGAGACCACCCAACCCTCGGCGAGTGCGGCGGCCACCAGCAGATACTCCAGCTGAGCCAACGAGCCGACCGCCTTGGCATGCCTGCGCATCGCGTAGGACGGGAAGCACCGTGCGGAGACCGCGTCGATGGCGCACTGGTAGGACACCACGTGGCGGGTGTGCTCGGGGCTGTGACCGGCAGGCACCAGAACGGTGGTCACCGCTGCCTGGGGGATGCCGTTGAGATCCTGGGAGCGGTACAGCAGCTGGGTGGCGTTCACCCGCTGGGGGACCAGGCCGAGAAAGCCCAGTTCGACGTCGCGTGAACGCAGGACCGTGCCCGGCTCGGAGTGCTCGAAGCCGGCCGGCGGCCCGTAGAACGGATCGTTGCCGGGCAGCACGGGGCGGCCGCCACGTACGAGCTCCTCGTGCGGTGCGCGGCCGATCCATTCGGGACTCGGGACCCCGGCGGCAACAGTCATTGCCACCCTTCATACCTTAAGAAGCGTCTAAGAATCCAGTCGACTCACCCAGGGGGGCGCAACGCGGCGAACTCGTCGGTGACCCGGATCTGGGAGTCGGTGAAGCGGTACAGGGCGGCTGGCCGGCCCCCGTTGCGGCCCGGGTGCGCCGTGGTTCCGGTCGGGGTGATGACACCGCGGCGGCCCAGCACCCGTTGCAGGTTGGTGGCGTCCACCTGGTAGCCCAGCGCTGCCCCGTAGATGTCCCGCAGAGTCGACAATGCGAATTCCCTTGGCGCCAAGGCGAATCCGATGTTCGTATAGGAGAGTTTGGCCACCAGGCGGGCCTGGGCGTAGGCCACCATCGGCCCGTGGTCGAAGGCCATCGGCGGCAGGTCGTTCACCGGGTGCCAGCGGGTGTCCGGTGGAAGTTCCGGGGTAGCGGGGGAGGGCACCAACCCCAGGAATGTCGACGCGATGGTGCGCACGCCCGGAACGCGTCCGGGTTCGGAGAACACCGCAAGCTGCTCGAGGTGGGCGATCTCACGGACGTCGACCTTCTCGGCGAGCTGGCGGCGAACCGAGGTGGTGAGGTCTTCGTCGTCGCGCAGCCGGCCGCCGGGCAACGCCCATTTGCCGCGCTCGGGATCCAGCGCCCGCTGCCATAACAGCACGTTGAGGGCGGGTTTCCGGGAGGTGACGTCACCAACCTGGAATACGACGGCGAGCACTTCATGTTCAGTGCTAGTATGACGCATGTTTTCGATTATAAGTCGAAAACCCCGGACACCAGACAGGAGGCGGCAATGACCGTCCTGGATCGTGCGGATGCAGCCGCGAACGGCCTGGCCGCGCACATCACCGACGGCCCCGGTGGCTACACCGGCGTGATCGGTGACGAGGAGTGGGCTGCCGAAGTTCGCCGACTGGCGACGTTGCGCGGCGCCACCATCCTGGCGCACAACTACCAGCTGCCGGCCATTCAGGATGTCGCCGACCATGTTGGTGACTCGCTCGCGCTGTCCCGGATCGCCGCCGACGCCCCCGAAGACACCATCGTGTTCTGCGGTGTGCACTTCATGGCCGAGACCGCCAAGATTCTGAGCCCGGACAAGACTGTCCTGATTCCCGATCAGCGCGCCGGATGCTCCCTGGCCGACTCCATCACCGCCGACGATCTGCGGGCGTGGAAGGCCGAATACCCCGACGCGGTGGTGGTCTCCTACGTGAACACCACCGCCGCGGTGAAGGCGCTGACCGACATCTGCTGCACCTCGTCGAATGCTGTCGAGGTGGTGGCGTCCATACCGGCCGACCGCGAGGTGCTGTTCTGCCCCGACCAGTTCCTCGGCGCCCATGTCCGCCGGGTCACCGGCCGGGAGAACCTGCGCATCTGGGCCGGTGAATGCCACGTGCACGCGGGCATCAACGGGGACGAGCTGGCCGACCAGGCCCGCAGCCACCCCGACGCCGAGCTGTTCGTCCACCCCGAATGTGGTTGCGCCACATCGGCGTTGTACCTGGCCGGCGAGGGCGCGTTCCCGGCGGACCGGGTGAAGATCCTGTCCACCGGCGGCATGCTGGACGCGGCCAAGGCCTCGCACGCCAAGCAGGTCCTGGTGGCTACCGAGGTCGGCATGCTGCACCAGTTGCGCCGTGCCGCACCGGGTATCGACTTCCAGGCGGTCAATGACCGGGCGTCCTGCACCTACATGAAGATGATCACTCCAGCCGCACTGCTGCGCTGTCTGATCGAGGGCGCCGACGAGGTCGACGTCGATCCGGAGACCGCCCGCCTGGCCCGCGCCAGCGTGCAGCGGATGATCGAGATCGGCCAGCCTGGCGGCGGGGAATGACACGCCGCCCGGCCTGCGGTGCCAACAGCGCGGGTGTCGACTGGCAGCAGCGTTCCGACGTGGTGGTGATCGGCACCGGGGTGGCCGGCCTGGCCGCGGCCCTGGCCGCGTACCGAAAGGGCGCTCGCACCGTCATTTTGAGTAAAGCCGACGACACCGCGACGTTCTACGCCCAGGGCGGCATCGCGGTTGTTCTGCCGCACACCGATGACTCCGTCGAGTCCCACGTGCGGGACACGCTGGCGGCCGGTGCGGGTCTGTGCGACGCCGACGCGGTGCGCTCGATCGTCGCCGACGGCTACCGCGCCGTGGCGGATCTGGTCGACGACGGTGCCCGCTTCGACGAGAGCGCCCCGGGGCAGTGGGCCCTGACGCGCGAAGGCGGCCACTCGATGCGCCGCATCATCCATGCCGGCGGGGACGCGACCGGTGCCGAGGTGCAGCGCGCCCTCAATCACGCTGCGGCCACGCTGGACATCCGGCGTAACCACGTCGCGCTGGAGATCCTGCACGACGGGGCTGCGGTCACCGGCGTGCTTGTGCGCAACCCCGACGGACTCGGCATCGTGCACGCACCGTCGGTCATCCTGGCCACCGGCGGGGCAGGTCATCTCTACAGCGCCACCACCAATCCGGAGGGCTCCACCGGCGACGGCATCGCGCTGGCGCTGTGGGCCGGTGTCGGGGTGAGCGATGTCGAGTTCATCCAGTTCCATCCGACGATGCTCTTCGGCGGTGGAGCCGGCGGACGTCGCCCGCTGATCACCGAGGCGTTGCGCGGCGAGGGCGCGGTACTGCGTGACGCCGGCGGCCAATCGGTGACCGCGGGCGTGCATCCGATGGGTGACCTGGCGCCGCGCGACGTGGTCGCCGCGGCCATCGAAGCCCGGCTGCGTGAGACCGGTGACGAGTGTGTCTTCCTCGACGCCCGGGCCGTCGAGGACGTCGAGCGGCGTTTCCCGACCGTCACGGCGGCCTGCCGTGCTGCGGGTATCGACCTGACCACACAGCCCATCCCGGTGGTGCCGGGTGCCCACTACAGCTGCGGCGGGGTGAACACCGACGTGCACGGCCGTACCGAACTTCCGGGCTTGTTCGCCGCTGGCGAGGTGGCCCGTACCGGGATGCACGGCGCCAACCGGCTGGCATCCAACAGCCTGCTGGAAGGTCTGGTGGTGGGTGGTCGCGCCGGACGTGCCGCCGCGGCGCACGCCGCAACCGCCGGTACACCGCTGGCGAAAGTCGAACCAGTACAGCGTGATTCGCTGGACCGGCGGGTGCTGCAGTCGGCGATGACGCACTACGCCTCGGTGGTCCGGGACGCCGACGGGCTGGACCGGCTCACCGAAGCCCTGTCGGCGGCTGCCCCGCGCCGGCTGAGCAGCCGCGCGGACTTCGAGGATGTCGCCCTCACGGCCACGGCCCGCGTCGTGGCCGCAGCCGCCCTGGCCCGCGCCGAAACCCGAGGCTGCCACCACCGCGGCGACTATCCGCAGACCGATCCGGCACAGGCGTTCAGCCGCATTCTGCATGCCGAGCCGGCCAGGGCTTGCCTGTCATGAACCTCACCGACGACGAACGCACCCAGGCGCTCCTCACGATCCGCCGCGGCCTGGACGAGGACCTGCGTTACGGGCCCGACGTCACCACCGTGGCCACCGTCCCCGCCGATGCCACCACCGTCGCGGCGCTGGTGTCCCGGGAACCCGGTGTGGCGGCCGGCATCGACGTCGCGCTGCTGGTACTCGACGAGGTCCTCGGCACCGAGGGCTACCGGATCGTCGAGCGGGTCGCCGACGGCACCCGACTGGAGGCCGGATCGACGCTGCTGCGGGTGCAGGGCCCGACCCGCGGTTTGTTGACCGCTGAGCGCACGCTGCTCAACCTGGTCTGCCACCTGTCCGGGATCGCCACGGCCACTGCCGCGTGGGTGGACGCCGTCGAGGGCACCCACGCCAAGATCCGCGACACCCGCAAGACGTTGCCGGGCCTGCGGGCGCTGCAGAAATACGCGGTACGCGTCGGCGGCGGGGTCAACCACCGGATGGGCCTCGGCGATGCCGCGCTGATCAAGGACAACCACGTCGCGGCCGCAGGTTCGGTGGTCGCCGCACTGCATGCCGTGCGCGCGGCTGCCCCGGATCTGCCGTGCGAGGTCGAGGTCGACACCCTCGAACAGCTCGACGAGGTGCTCGCCGAGGATGTGCAACTCATCCTGCTGGACAACTTCCCGGTCTGGCAGACCCAGATCGCCGTGCAGCGCCGTGCTGCCCGCGCACCCGGCGTGCTGCTGGAGTCCTCGGGCGGACTGAGCCTGGACACCGCGGCCGAGTACGCCGGCACCGGCGTCGACTATCTTGCGGTAGGAGCGCTGACGCACTCGGTGCGCGTCCTCGACGTCGGTCTGGACCTGTGAGTCGTTAGGCGATTTCGGCCGCGAAGGCTCCGACCCCGCGTCGCAGTTGGGCGCGCGCCATCCGCGGCAGACCCGGCTCGTCGCTGCCTGCCGGTATCACCCGAGGGTTGACCAGATGCAGGTCTTCGCCCTTGAAACGAAGGTCGGCCGCACCGGCAGCGAGGACGTTCTTCACCCAGTTGGTCTTGCCGTGGATCAGCATGATGACCACGGTGTTGCCCGACCGGAAGGGCGTCACGACCGTTTCGTAGGTGGTGCCCGACTTGCGGCCGTGGTGCTTGATGACCGCCATGCCGGGCAGGTACTTGGCGATCGGCGCGATGACCGGATTGAGGTACTTGATCTGGAAGTTCTCGGCCCAGACCGGGACCTTCATCGGCACGCCGGGTGCGTTGTTGGGGTGATCCTTCGTCGACGACATAGTGGCTACGTTAGGTCGTCGGCGCCGGCTCGTCAGCTGCGGCGGCGTCAATGGGGGACTGAATCAAGTCGAGCGCTTCCCGCTGCTGGCGTTTGACGGCCTTGGCTGCCGCCCGGCCCCCGCTGCGGCGGGCGGCCCGGCGGAGCTTTCGCCGGGCCCGCGCGGAGGGCAGTGACGCCAGCACCGCGGGGTCGACACCGGCCGGCGGGGCCGCCTCGATGAGGCCGACCAGGCGGCGCCGTTCGTAGCGCAACAGCAGCGCCACGGCGATACCGAACACGGCGATGTTGATGGCGAACTTGCCGAGGATGCCGGGAACCGGAGCATCCCAGACGAAGTGCATGAACGGGCCGGCGGCCAGCAGCGGCACGGCGACCAGCACGCGGCGCCGCCAGGTCCAATGGCCGCGGTCGGCGAAGGTGGGCAGCAGGATAAGCACGCCAACGGTCACCACGGACGTGTAGGCCCAGTGTGCCGGGATGGCGGTGAGGATCCGGATCAGAAGGTTCTGTCCCGCGCCGGACAGGTCCGAGTCCAGGCTCGTCAGCGCATCGTTGGTCGCATAGCTGAGGTCCTCCATCACGTCGAAGCCGAAGCCGACGAACATGCCGACGAGCAGGGCTTGCGAAATCCGGTTGAACACCGTGGCGCACAACAGCAGGATGACCGCGGCGCACAGTGCCTTGGCGGCCTCCTCGATGATCGGTGCGGTCAACGCGGGAGCCCAGAGCGTGAGCGTGTCGGGCTCGATGTAACGGGCCCACACCCCGGACAGCGCGGTGTTTCCGTTCATCGCCATCAGCAGCGCGATCGTGCCGCCGAGTGCGGCACCGGCCACCAACACCTGCGGGTAGTTGCGCACGCTGCGGTACGGATCGAACTTGTACATCAGCCAGACCAGAAACACGATGAACGCCAACCAGATCGGGCTCAGCAGCAGTTCGGCGGTCATCGTCTCGTGGATTGCGCCGCCGTATTCGAGCAGCAAGCCGAACGCGCCGATCACCACGGCGACCACGTAGAGCCAGAAGAGTGCGGATTCGGGGCGGTAGACCACGGGTCGGCGCAGCGGCGCGGTCACTGCTGCCCCCTGCTGATGAGGTCGATGATCTGGCTCATCGGCGGTGCGGGTTGTCCGGGTGAGCCCAGTGCGATCACCGAGACGATCACGTCGTCGTCGTGCAGGAAGGCACACGTCCCGGTGGCGGACTCGGTGACGACGACGCAGGTGTCGCCGCCGAGCTTTCCGTCGGAGGAGGAGATGTGGCCCCCGTCGAGTGCGGAGGTGAAGCCCTGGATGCGGTGCAGGCGGATGAGCCGGTCGGTCACCGCCTCCGGATCCCGCTGGTCGCGGTCGAACGCCTCGACCAACACGGTGACACCGTCATTGCGCAGCACCGCGCTGGCGCCCTGGTCGAGTGCCTCCCAGCCCTGCGGCGTCTCCACGGCCACGACCTTGCCCTCGTCGGTGACGGCGGTGATCTCTTCGTGGGCAGCCTCGGCGGTATTCCACTGACGTTGCGGCAGGGCCGCGTCCAGGATCATCGGTACCAGCGGCACGGCCAGCATCAGCGCACCCAGGACTGCGGCAGCAGTTTTCTGCCGAAACCTGGACAAGGTCGAAGTGGTGGACAAGGCGCGGCCCCCCGGTGATGCGCGGTTCCATCGTTGTAGTTGCCAGGTAACCCTAACCGGTGCAACCGCAGCTGTCTCAGGTCGCCGCGCTGCGGCGCACGAGCGACAGCACCACCGCCGCAGCGGCGAACAGCCCGGAGAACGTCCGGTTCAGCGACCGCTGCTGGCGAGGGGTGCGCAGCCATGTCAACAACCGTGCCGCCAGTCCGGTGTAGGCGCCCATCACCACTAGGTCGACGACCACCATCGTCGCGGCGATGGCCAGGTATTGGGGCAGCAGCGGGGCGGTCGGCACCACGAACTGCGGCAGCACCGCGAGGAGGAACACCAGGCCCTTCGGGTTGGTGACATTGATCAGGAACCCCCGCACCACCAGCGACAACCGTCCGCACTCCGACGAGGTGTTGAGCTGCTCACCGAGATCACCGGGCCGGATCCGCCATTGCCGCACGGCCAGGAACACCAGATAGGCCACCCCGATCCACTTGATCACGGTGAAGGCGACCACGGATTGTGCGACGGCCGCGCCCAGCCCCACGGCCACTGCCGCCAGCTGCATCATCAGGCCGATTTCCAGGCCGGTGATGCTCCAGTATCCGCGGCGCAGGCCGCAGCTCAGACCGGTGGACATCGACTGGATCGCACCGGCACCGGGGGAGACGCTGATCGCGATCGAGGCGCCGACGAAAGCCAGCCACAGGTCCCATTGCATAGCCGCAGTATCGGGGCTGCCCCCGTCCGCGCCCAATCGATTTTTATTCGGGTGCACCGATACGGGACAATTGCGGTGATGACCAGCTTCGCGATGTCCCGGATCGACCTGCGCGGCCAGAACCTGACCGCCGCCCAGTTGCGCTCGGCGCTGCCGCGCGGCGGGGTGGACGTCGACGCCGTCGTGCCCACCGTGCGCCCCATCGTCGACGATGTCGCGGCCCGGGGTGCCGTCGCCGCACTGGAGTACGGCGAGAAGTTCGATGGGGTGCGGCCCGCTGCGGTGCGGGTTCCGGTGTCCGCGCTGGTCGACGCGCTCGCCGCGCTCGACCCTGCGGTGCGGACCGCCTTGGAGGTGGCCATCGAGCGCACCCGTGCCGTGCATGCGGATCAGCGGCGCACCGACACCACGACGCTGTTCGACAACGGTGCCGCGGTCACCGAACGATGGGTCCCCGTCGAGCGGGTCGGCCTGTACGTGCCCGGTGGCAACGCCGTCTACCCGTCCAGCGTGGTGATGAACGTGGTCCCCGCCCAGGCGGCTGGGGTCGAATCACTGGTGGTGGCCAGCCCGCCGCAGGCGCAATTCGGTGGACTGCCGCATCCGACCATCCTGGCTGCCGCCCGGTTGCTCGGCGTCGACGAGGTGTGGGCGGTCGGCGGGGCGCAGTCGGTGGCCCTGCTGGCCTTCGGCGGTACCGACACCGACGGCACCGAACTGGCGCCGGTCGACATGATCACCGGGCCGGGCAACATCTACGTCACCGCAGCCAAGCGCATCTGCCGCTCCCAGGTCGGCATCGACGCCGAGGCGGGCCCGACCGAGATCGCGATCCTGGCCGACTACACCGCCGACCCGGTGCACGTCGCCGCCGACCTGATCAGCCAGGCCGAGCATGACGTGATGGCGGCCAGCGTGCTGGTGACCGACAGCGCGGCCTTGGCTGATGCCACCGATACCGAACTGGCCAACCAGCTACAGACCACCGTGCACCGCGCCCGGGTCACCGAGGCGCTGACCGGCAAGCAGTCGGCGATCGTGCTTGTCGACGACGTCGACACCGGTATCAAGGTCGTGAACGCTTATGCCGCAGAACATTTGGAGATCCAGACTGTCGCGGCCAACGAGGTGGCCGGCCGGGTGCGGGCAGCCGGGGCGATCTTCGTCGGGCCGTGGTCGCCGGTGAGCCTGGGCGACTACTGCGCGGGCTCCAACCACGTGCTGCCCACTGCCGGGTGCGCCCGGCACTCCAGCGGACTGTCGGTGCAGACCTTCCTACGCGGCATCCACGTCGTGGACTACACCGAGGCCGCCCTCAAGGACGTTGCCGGCCATGTGATCACGCTGGCCAAGGCCGAGGACCTGCCGGCTCACGGTGAGGCGGTCCGCCGGAGGTTCGAGAGATGACAGTGCCCGGCGCCGGCGTCGCGCTGTCCGATCTACCGCTGCGCGACGATCTGCGCGGCCAGTCGCCGTACGGTGCACCGCAACTCGACGTTCCGGTACGGCTGAACACCAACGAGAACCCGCACCCGCCGAGCCAGGCCCTGATCGACGACGTGGCCCGCTCGGTGCAGGCCGCCGCCGCCGACCTGCACCGCTATCCCGACCGGGATGCGGTTGCCTTGCGTGAAGACCTCGCCGCCTACCTGCGCGCCGAGACCGGCGTGCACGTCGGCGTCGAGAATGTCTGGGCGGCAAACGGTTCCAACGAGATCCTGCAGCAGCTGCTGCAGGCTTTCGGCGGCCCGGGCCGCAGCGCGATCGGCTTCGTGCCGTCGTATTCGATGCACTCAATCATCGCCGGCGGAACCCAGACCGAGTGGATCGCCTCGGCGCGCGCCAGCGACTTCAGCCTGGACGTCGACACCGCGATCGCCGCGATCGCCGACCGCAACCCGGATGTCGTCTTCGTCACCAGCCCGAACAATCCCTCGGGGCAGAGCATCCCGCTCGACGACCTGCGCCGGCTACTGGACGCCATGACGCACGGCATCCTCATCGTGGACGAGGCCTACGTCGAGTTCTCCAGCCAGCCCAGCGCGATCGCGCTCATCGACGAGTACCCGGCGCGGGTCATCGTCAGCCGCACGATGAGCAAGGCCTTCGCCTTCGCCGGCGGCAGGCTGGGGTATCTGGTCGCCGCCCCGGCGATCATCGACGCCGTTCTGCTGGTCCGCCTGCCTTACCACCTGTCAGTGGTCACCCAGGCCGCCGCCCGCGCCGCGCTGCGTCACGCCGACGACACGCTGGGCAGTGTCGCGCAACTCGTCGCCGAGCGTCAGCGGGTCAGCGCCGCCCTCGAACAGCAGGGCTACCGGGTCATCCCGAGCGACGCCAACTATGTGCTGTTCGGCGAATTTGCCGATGCGCCCGGCGCCTGGCAGCGCTACCTGGACAACGGCGTCCTCATCCGCGATGTCGGCATTCCCGGATATCTGCGCACCACCATCGGCCTGGCCGACGAGAACGACGCCTTCCTTGCCGTCAGCGCACAGCTGGCCGGCACCGAACTGGCTCACCTAGGAGCATCATGACCGCCATCGAGACCCCGGCCCGCCGCGCGAAGGTCGAACGCAAGACCAAGGAATCCGACATCGTCGTCGAGCTCGACCTGGACGGCTCCGGTGATGTCCGGGTCGAGACCGGGGTGCCGTTCTTCGACCACATGCTCACCTCGCTGGGCACCCACGCGAGTTTCGACATGACGATCACCGCCCGCGGCGACGTCGACATCGAGGGCCATCACACCATCGAGGACACCGCGATCGTGCTCGGTACCGCACTCGGTCAGGCTCTTGGCGACAAGAAGGGCATCCGTCGCTTCGGTGACGCCTACATCCCGATGGACGAGACCCTGGCGCACGCCGCCGTGGACCTGTCCGGCCGGCCGTACTTCGTGCACACCGGTGAGCCGGAGTTCATGGTGGAGTTCACCATTGCCGGCTCCAGCGTGCCGTACCACACGGTGGTGAATCGGCACGTGTTCGAGTCGCTGGCGTTCAACGCCCGCATCGCCCTGCACGTGCGGACCCTCTACGGGCGCGACCCGCACCACATCACCGAGGCCCAGTACAAGGCGGTGGCGCGTGCGCTGCGCCAAGCCGTCGAGCCAGATCCGCGGGTGGTCGGCGTGCCGTCCACCAAAGGCGCACTGTGACAGCAAAATCGGTGGTGGTGCTCGACTACGGATCGGGCAACCTGCGCTCGGCGCAGCGGGCACTGGAACGGGTCGGGGCCGACGTCGAGGTCACCGCGGACGCGGGCGCGGCGATGGCGGCCGACGGTCTGGTGGTCCCGGGGGTCGGCGCCTACGAAGCCTGTATGACCGGGCTGCGCGGCATCGGCGGGGAGCACATCATCGCTGACCGGGTGGCCGCCGGCCGGCCGGTGCTCGGGGTGTGTGTCGGCATGCAGATCCTGTTCTCCCGCGGTGTCGAGTTCGGTGTCGAGTCGGTGGGGTGCGGGCAGTGGCCCGGATCGGTGACGCGGCTGGACGCCCCGGTGATCCCGCACATGGGCTGGAATGTCGTCGACGCCGCGCCGGGCAGCACATTGTTCAAGGGGCTGGACGCCGACACCCGGTTCTATTTCGTGCATTCCTACGCGGCGCAGACGTGGGAGGGCGCACCCGACGCGCTGCTGACGTGGGCGACCCATCACGTGCGGTTCCTGGCCGCCGTCGAGGACGGTCCGTTGTCGGCCACACAGTTTCATCCGGAGAAGAGTGGCGACGCCGGTGCGGCGCTACTCGCGAATTGGGTTGAGGGGCTTTAAGAGTGGCATTGATTCTTCTTCCTGCCGTCGACGTCGTCGAGGGCAAGGCGGTCCGCCTGGTGCAGGGTAAGGCCGGCAGCGAGACCGAGTACGGTTCGGCGCTCGACGCAGCGCTGACCTGGCAGCGGGACGGCGCCGAATGGATCCACCTGGTGGACCTGGACGCGGCGTTCGGCCGCGGCTCCAATCGTGAGCTGCTGGCCGAGGTGGTCGGAGCGCTCGACGTGAAAGTCGAACTGTCCGGCGGTATCCGCGACGACGAATCGCTGAAGGCGGCACTGGCTACCGGCTGCACCCGAGTCAACATCGGCACCGCGGCGCTGGAGAATCCGCTGTGGTGCGCGGCCGCGATAGCCGAGCACGGCGACAAGGTCGCGGTTGGCCTGGATGTCCAGATCGTCGACGGTGAACACCGGTTGCGTGGCCGCGGCTGGGAGACCGACGGCGGCGACCTGTGGCAGGTGCTGGAACGTCTTGACAGCGAGGGATGTTCGCGCTTCGTCGTCACCGATGTCACCAAAGACGGCACGCTCACCGGGCCCAACCTTGATCTGCTCGAGGGCGTCGCCGAATGCACCGACGCCCCGGTGATCGCGTCCGGCGGGGTGTCCAGCCTGGACGACCTGCGTGCCATTGCGACCCTGACCGGAAGCGGTGTGGAAGGTGCGATCGTCGGAAAGGCGCTCTACGCGGGCCGCTTCACGCTGCCGGAGGCGTTGGCCGCGGTGAGCCGGTAGTGGATCTCGACGCCCTGGTGGCGCAGGCCGCGGTGATCCTCGACGAGGCGTCCGCACCGTTCGTCGCGGGGCATCGGGCCGACTCTGCCGTGCAGAAGAAGGGCAACGACTTCGCCACCGAGGTCGACCTGGCCATCGAACGCCAGGTGGTGAAGGCGCTGGAGGCCGCCACCGGAATCGGGGTGCACGGCGAGGAGTTCGGCGGCGCCGACATCAATTCGCCGCTGGTGTGGGTGCTCGACCCGATCGACGGCACGTTCAACTACGCGGCGGGTTCGCCGATGGCCGCGATCCTGCTCGGCCTGCTGTGCGACGGCGAACCGGTCGCGGGCCTGACCTGGCTGCCGTTCACCGACCAGCGCTACACCGCGGTGCAGGGCGGCCCGGTGATCTTCAACGGGGTCGCGCAGCCGCCGATCGCGCATTCCGACATCGCCCAGTGCGTCATCGGGATCGGCACCTTCAACGTCGACTGGGGCGGCCGGTTCCCGGGCCGGTACCGGCTGGCGGTGTTCGAGAACCTCAGCAGGGTCTGCTCGAAGCTGCGGATGCACGGCGCCACCGGAATCGACCTGGCCTACGTCGGCGCCGGAGTCCTGGGCGGTGCCATCAGTTTCGGCGACCACATCTGGGACCACGCGGCGGGCGTGGCGCTGATCCGGGCGGCCGGGGGAATCGTCACCGACCTGTCCGGTGAGCAGTGGACGGCGTCGTCACGCTCGGCGCTGGCGGCTGCGCCGGGGGTGCACGAGCACATCATGGAGATACTGGATCGAGTGGGCTCCCCGGAGGACTACCGGTAATGGACGTAGCGGTACGTGTGATTCCTTGCCTGGATGTCGACGCCGGGCGGGTGGTCAAGGGCGTCAACTTCGAAAACCTCCGCGATGCAGGCGATCCCGTCGAGCTCGCCGCGGCCTATGACGCCGAGGGCGCCGACGAACTGTGCTTCCTCGACGTCACGGCGTCCTCGTCGGGACGGGCCACCATGCTCGATGTGGTGCGCCGCACCGCCGAGCAGGTCTTCATCCCGCTGACCGTCGGCGGCGGCGTGCGCTCGGTGGCTGATGTCGACTCGCTGCTGCGGGCCGGGGCGGACAAGGTGTCGGTGAACACCGCGGCGATCGCGCGTCCGGACCTGCTCGCCGAATTGTCCCGCCAGTTCGGATCGCAGTGCATCGTGCTGTCGGTGGACGCCCGCACAGTCCCGGCGGGCTCGGCCCCGACACCGTCGGGCTGGGAGGTGACCACCCACGGCGGACGGCAGGGGACCGGCATCGACGCCGTCGAATGGGCCACCCGGGGAGCCGAATTGGGCGTCGGTGAGATCCTGCTGAATTCGATGGACGCCGACGGCACCAAGGCCGGTTTCGACATTGCGATGCTCAAGGCGGTGCGCAAGGCGGTGACGGTGCCGGTGATCGCCAGCGGTGGAGCCGGCGCTGTCGAGCACTTCGCTCCCGCGGTCCAGGCCGGCGCCGACGCGGTCCTGGCAGCCAGCGTCTTTCATTTCCGCGAGCTGACCATCGGCGAGGTCAAGGCGGCGATGGCCCGCGAAGGGTTGGTCATGAGATGAGCCTGGACGCCGATATCGCCAAGCGGCTCAAGCGGGATGCCAACGGGTTGTTCGCGGCCATTGCTCAGGAGCGTGGCACCGGCACGGTGTTGATGATCGCCTGGATGGACGACGAAGCCCTGGCCCGCACACTGGAAACCCGCGAAGCCACCTATTTCTCCCGTTCCCGCAACGACTACTGGGTCAAGGGTGCGACGTCCGGTCACACCCAGCACGTGCACAGCGTGCGGCTGGACTGCGATGGCGACGCGGTGCTGCTGGAGGTCGACCAGGTCGGCGGAGCGTGCCACACCGGTGACCACAGTTGCTTCGACGCCGACGTCCTGCTCGGCGATGACGCAGACTAAGACGATGTCGCGCTTCGGGAATCGGGTAGTCGTCGTCACCGGTGCCAGCTCGGGGATCGGCAGGGCCACGGCACTGCGGCTCGCCCGAGACGGTGCCACGGTCGCGCTGGTCGCTCTGGACGACGAGGATCTCGAGTTGGCCGCCGAGGACTGCCGGGCCACCGGGTCAACTGCTCTGGCCATACCCGCGGACGTGACGGACCCCGCCCAGGTCGAGGCGGCCTATGACCAGGCTGAAACGCTGGGTCCGGTCAAGGCCGCTTTCAGCAACGCGGGTATTTCCGTTGTGGCGCCTGCCCTTTCGATGTCTGATGACGTGTGGCTGCGGCAGGTGCAGGTGAATCTGACCGGTAGTTTCCTGGTGGCTCGGGAGGCCGCCCGCCGGATGATCCCGCACGGCGGTGGTTCGATCGTGCTGACAGGCTCGGAGTTGGGCATCCTCGGCCAGGCGGGCTTGGCGGGTTACACGGCGACCAAGGGCGGTGTGCTGTCGATGACGCGGGTGTTGGCCGCCGAGTGGGCGCAGTACGCGATCCGGGTCAACAGCATTTCGCCGGGCGTGACCGACACCCCGATGCTGGCCACCGAATTCGCCACCGCCGCCGACCCTGCCCGGGCGCGCGCGGATACCGAAGCCACTGTCGCGCTCGGGCGCATCGCGAAGCCCGACGAGATCGCGGCGGTGGTGGCCTTCCTGCTGTCCGACGACGCCAGCTATGTCACCGGCAGCAACGTCGTCGCCGATGGCGGACGGACATCCTGTTTTCCGGCGGACACGTCGGCCTAGCCGGCTAGCCCGAGTTGTTCGCACAACAGTAGGGCGACCTCGGTCTCGAGTCGCTGTTCGTTGACCGAACGCCCCAGCTGTTCCTCGGCCTGCCGCACACGGTAGTGAACAGTGTTCTTGTGCACGTGCATTCGTGCTGCGGTGTCGGTGTAACTTCCCTGGCTGTCGAGGAATTCACGGAGTGTTTCGCGAAGTCGGGCAGATGTGTCGTCGCTTCCGATCAACCCGCCCAGCACCTGGCGGGCCCAGACATCGACATCGGACAGGCGGTCGACCACCAGACTCGCGAGGCCGACGTCTGAGTGCAGCGTCACGCGTTCCCGTCGTCGGCTCGTCAGCGCGACCTTGCGAGCTGCTTCGGCTTCTCGGAAGGTCTGGCGGAACCCGGCCAGACCTGAAGCAGCCCTGCCGACTGCCAGGTAGATTCCAGCTTCGGTCCGAATCGCGTTGGTCAGCGCGGCGAGGTCTACAGTGAGTCGCCCCGCGGAGGACGCCCAGACCCAGCCATGCTGATCGTCGACCGACACACTCATCGCGCCGGCACCCGTCGCGTCGTGCATCGCGGCGGTGCCGATGCGCAGCAGCCTTGGGAGGCTCACCTCCCCGCCTGGACACCAGATGCAGGCCGCCACATTCCAGCCCCGCAACGACGTTGACAGCATCTGCTCAGCCGCGCGCAGATCGATATCAGGCCCTTCGAGGACGGCTTTGAGAGCGGCGGCTCGAGCGGCATCGGTGCGGGTATCCCAGCGTCGCCGCTCGTCCTCGTAGATGTCGATGATGTCTTCGATCACCCGATCGATGTAGCTGTTTGCGATCAGAGCAATGCGGCTCGTTGCGGCCAATGCGGTGGCGGCGGGCAAGTTGAGATCGGCAATATCGGCAATGGCCCATTGAACAAACATGTGTTCCCCAAGCCGGTAGGCGCGCAGGAGGCCCTCCAGCGAGAGATCGTGCTGAGCGAATCGGCGGGCGTACTCCACTGCGGCGGGCGGCACGGTGATGTCGTCGAGCGAGATACCGAGTGCCAGCATGTCGACGATCGCTGTCAGGTTCGACGACGTGCTGGCGACCATGAGCTGCTCGACTTCGTCGTCATGATGGAACTCGGGAATGGCCTCGACGAACATCGTGATCATGGCGCCGGTACGGGTGGCGAGCTGTTCCTTGAGACTGGCGCCGGTCGAGCGCACAACGTCTTCCACGGTGTCGGGCATGCTGGGAATCTAGACCCACCGGTGGATCTCGGACGCAGTTTGTCCGACTGTCCTTCTTTGTGCCGTGGGTACAACTGTGAGCTCGATTGCTGGTCCGCTGGACCGTGGTGACGGCTGTCGACCAGTCTTAGGTTCGACGATGTTGTGTGAGTCACATACCGAGACCAATGTGAGGTGACCTCGTTGTCGATCGCTGATCTCCCGAAGGCCCGCGCGTCTGGCGACCCGACTGGCCCCTGCCTGGCGGATGACTCGGTAGTTTTGGACAACCAGACCTTCGCCAGGCGCGTAGCGGCCGCAGCCTCAGTGCTGCGGGACCACGGTGTCGGGCCCGGTTCGATTGTGGCGGTATGCCTTCCGAACTGTGTTGATCTCGTGATCACGCTGTTTGCCGCGTGGCGGCTGGGCGCCGCGGTCACTCCGGTCAATCCCGCGTTGACCACCGAAGAAGCCCGCTACCAAATCGAGGACGCCAACGCGGTGGTCGTGATCGCGGCTGACGGAAGACCGGGCTGCCTGGATGTCAGCGAGCTGAGCGGCGCGAGCGCCGCCGATCCAGCCGGCCCGCGCACGGTTGTGTCGGCGGACAGCGATCTGGCGCTGGTGATCTACACCAGCGGCACCACCGGCCGACCCAAAGGCGTCATGCTCGACCACGCAAACCTCAGCGCAATGGCGCGGATGATCATCGGCGCACTCGACCTCACTGCCGCCGATCACAGCCTGCTCATACTGCCGTTGTTCCACGTCAACGGCATCGTGGTGAGCATTCTCTCGGTAATGCTGGCGGGCGGGCGGGCCACGATCACGTCGCGGTTCTCGGCATCGACCTTCTTCGATCTCATCGAGCAGGTTCGGCCGACCTACTTCTCGGCGGTACCGGCCATCTACGCCATGCTGGTCGCTCAACCCGACAAGCACTGCGACATGTCTTCGCTACGCCTGGTGGTATGCGGTGCCGCACCCATGCCCGCGGAACTGATCGGCCGATTCGAGGCGCGGTTCGGTGTGCCGGTCGTGGAGGGCTACGGCCTGTCGGAAGGCACCTGCGCGTCGACCCTCAATCCGGTTGCTGGACCGCGTAAACCCGGTACCGTCGGGCGGCCGCTACCGGGTCAAACGGTAGGGATACTCGGCTCCGATGGCCGGCTGCGCAACGACGACGCTCCCGGCGAGGTCGCCGTGCGCGGTCCCAATGTGATGCGTGGCTACCTTGGGCAGCCGGCCGCCACCGCTGAGACGATCGTCGACGGCTGGCTGCGGACCGGTGACGTCGGCTACTTCGACGCCGACGGCTACCTGGTGCTCGTCGACCGGATCAAAGATCTCATCATTCGCGGCGGCGAGAACGTGTACCCCAAGGAGATCGAGAATGTTCTACACGCCCATCCCACCGTGCTGGAGGCCGCCGTGGTGGGCATGGCCGATCCGGTTCTCGGCGAGGTCCCGGTTGCCCACGTCGTGGCGGTGCCCGGTGCTCAAGCGGCCGATACTGATCTTCTCGAGCACTGCCGCCAACGCCTGACAAAGGTCAAGGTGCCGGTCGCGGTCCGGTTGACGGATTCGTTGCCGCGCAACCCCGTCGGCAAGGTCGACAAGAAGGCTCTGCGAAAGCTGGTCGCCACCGGCTGACCCGCCGCCAGCGACACCGACATTCACCGCCGTCCACCACCTGCTGGACGGGCGGTCTGATTCCGCTACCCAGAAAACAGTGACGAAAGGTTGATCCCATGGGTTTCAAGGAGGGCAATTTCCCGCCCGTAGACGTCGAGACCTTTCTCGACCGGCCACTCCAAGAACGGGTGAAAGCCCTTGCGCTGCATTGGGTTGACTATGGCTTTGGGTCGCCGAAGATGATCCCGACGATCTACATCGTCAAGGTATTGTTCCTCTATGTCATCGGCGGTGCAGCGGTGGCCACCTGGACCTCCGGGGTCGGTCCGTTCTGGGACGTGACGCAATGGTGGAACGTCCCCATCGTGTATCAGAAGCTGATCCTCTGGACAGTACTTCTCGAAGTTCTGGGCTTGGCGGGTTCGTGGGGACCCATCGCCGGAAAGTTCAAGCCGATGACCGGAGGTGTCCTGTTTTGGAGTCGGCCAGGAACGATCCGGCTTCGACCGTGGCGCCGCGTGCCGTTCACCAACGGTGACGAACGAACCATCGTCGACGTCGCGCTCTACCTGGCGTTGCTGGTCAGCCTCGTAGTCGCCATCGCGCTCCCAGGAAGCCATAATGCCTCGCTGAGTACTGTTCTGCCGCAGAATACTTCGGGTCTGATCAATCCGTCCCTGTTGGTCGCCCCGATTGCGTTGTTGATCGTGTGCGGGCTACGCGACAAGACGATCTTCCTGGCAGCCAGGGGGGAACAGTACCTGCCTGCGCTGGTGTTCTTCGCCACCCTGCCGTTCGTGGACATGATCGTCGCGGCAAAGCTGCTCATCGTCGTGGTGTGGGTAGGTGCCGGTATCTCCAAGTTCGGGCGTCACTTCACCAATGTCATCCCGCCGATGATTTCCAACACCCCGTGGATGCTGTCCAAGACCATCAAGCGGCTGCACTACCGGAACTTTCCGGACGATATTCGGCCGTCTCACACGGCCGGTCTGGTGGCACACATTCTTGGTTCCACGGTCGAGATCGCAGCACCCCTTGTCCTGCTGTTCTCGACGAACAGGGCGGTGACGATAGCGGCCGCGATCCTGATGGTCTGCTTCCACCTGTTCATCTTCTCGACGTTCCCGCTCGCTGTACCGCTGGAGTGGAACGCGCTGTTCGCCTATCTCACGGTCTTTCTGTTCGTCGGCTTCCCGGCGTGGAACGGCTACGCCCTGACCGACATGTCGTCCCCGTGGCTGGCACTGGGCATTGTGGTTGCGCTGGCATTCTTTCCAGTCCTGGGCAACCTGCGGCCAGACCTGGTCTCCTTCCTGCCCTCGATGCGGCAGTACGCCGGCAATTGGGCCTCGGCGCTGTGGGCGTTCGCTCCCGGGGCCGAAGCCAAGCTCAACGAGATCCAGCACCGACCCACCCTCAACCAGGTCGATCAGTTGCAGGCGATGGGCTATCCTCCCGCAGTTGCCGAGATTACGATGCAGCAGACCATCGCCTGGCGTTCGATGCACAGCCAGGGGCGCGGCTTGTTCTCGCTGCTGCGTAAGTACATCGTCGATATCGATCGGTGGACCATCCGCGAGGGCGAGTTCGCCTGTAACTCCATGATTGGCTTCAACTTCGGCGACGGACATCTGCACAACATCGATCTGATCAATGCCGTGCAGTCCCGTGTCGGGTTCGCTCCTGGCGAGTGGATCGTGGTGTGGGTGGAATCGCAGCCCATCCACCGCGGCACCCAGCAGTATCAGGTGATCGACGCGGCGTTGGGTGTGATCGAACGGGGCACGTGGCGGGTGAGCGATGCGGTGGCCGCACTTCCGTGGTTGCCGGACGGACCGATCGAGCACCAGGTTACCTGGAGCCGATCTGCCGACCAGGTGACGCCGCATGTCGCGACCCAGTCCTGACGTGTCAACAGCAGTAGTGGTGGGTGGCGGCCCCAACGGGTTGGCGGCCGCGATCACCCTCGCCGAGGCGGGCGTGGACGTGACCGTCCTGGAAGCCACCGACGAAGCGGGTGGCGGGATGCGATCCGGTGAGGCGTTGATCCCCGGGATGCTGCATGATCATTGCGCAGCAATCCACCCCATGGCGGTGGGGTCACCATTCCTGGGTGGACACAGCCTGGAGAAGTACGGATTGCGTTGGGCGTGGCCGCAGGTCGACTGTGCCCATCCGCTCGACGATGGTACTGCCGGCGCGTTGTTCCGCTCGGTCACCCGCACCGCCGAGCAGTTGGGTGTCGACGATCGAGCCTGGCGGTGGCTGTTCGAGCGGACCGCACAGGATTACGGACAAACCAAGTTCGACATCATGGGTCCGCTGCTGCGGCTACCGAGTCATCCGGTCAAGATGGCGCGGTTCGGGCTACCCGCTGTGTTGCCGGCGACGGCCCTGGCTGCGGTGTTTCGAACCGAACGTGCACGAGCGCTCTTCGGGGGCGTTGCCGCGCATGCGTTTCAGCGCCTGGACCGCCCGCTGAGTGCAGCCGTCGGCCTTGGCATCCTCACCGCCGGGCACCACGACGGATGGCCCGTCGCGATCGGTGGCTCACAGGCCATCGCGGCCGCGATGGTCGCCTTGCTCGCGGAACTGGGTGGGAAGATCGAAACCGGTTTGGAGGTGACGTCTTTCACGCAACTCCCCATCGCCGATGTGGTGATGTGGGATGTGGCCCCGACGGCGTTGGTCAGGATTCTCGGTGATCGGCTACCGCCACGAGTGGCCCGCGCTCTCAGCCGATTCCGCTACGGGCCGGCGGCGTACAAGGTTGACTTCGCGGTCGAGGGCGGTGTTCCGTGGGCCGCCCCGGAGGCGCGCCAAGCTGGCACCGTGCATCTGGGCGGGACCTTTGCCGAGATCGCCAGCACGGAACGCGCCGTCGCCGAGGGCCGAATGCCGGCCAGTCCCTTCGTGCTCGTCGGACAGCAGTATCTCGCTGACCCGGGCCGATCGGTGGGTGACCTCCACCCGATCTATTGCTATGCCCATGTGCCACAGAGCTATACAGGTGATGCCTACCAGGCTGTCGTAGATCAGATCGAACGGTTTGCACCCGGCTTCCAGGACAGGATTGTCGCCCACCGGGTCATCACTCCGGCCGACTTCTCGACAGCGAACTCCAACTATGTAGGCGGCAATATCCTGACCGGAGCCAAGGACATCCGTCAGCTCGTGTTCGGGCCGCGCATCACCCCGCGGCCCTATCACATCGGTGTCAAGGGCCATTTTTTGTGCTCGGCCGCGACGCCGCCGGGGCCCGGAGCCCACGGCATGTGCGGAGTACAAGCCGCGCGACGCGCCATGCGGGAGCTGGCGTGAGTGCACCAGTAGACCAGGAGAAAATACTATGACCGCTCTACCCACTGACTCCGTGTTCGCGCTGCCCGAGGAGCACCATGAGCTCCGCTCGGCGATCAGAGCGCTGGCGGAGAAGGAGATCGCGCCCTTCGCCGCCGATGTCGATGAGGTGGCCAGGTTTCCCGACGAAGCCTTCCAGGCGCTGACCGCTTCTGGATTCAACGCCGTCCACGTTCCCGAGGACTACGGCGGACAGGGCGCCGACGCGGTGGCTGCGTGCATCGTCATCGAGGAGGTAGCCCGGGTCTGCGCTTCCTCGTCGCTGATCCCCGCGGTGAACAAGCTGGGCACGATGGGCCTGATGCTCAGCGGGTCCGACGAACTCAAACGGCAGGTATTGCCCTCGGTCGCCGACGGAGCGATGGCTTCCTACGCGCTTTCCGAGCGTGAGGCCGGATCGGACGCCGCGTCGATGCGCACCCGCGCCCGCGAAGACGGAAACCACTGGGTGATCAATGGTTCCAAGTGTTGGATCACCAACGGTGGCCGGTCGACCTGGTACACGGTCATGGCGGTCACGGACCCCGCTGCCGGATCACGGGGCATCTCGGCGTTCATCGTGCACAAGGACGATCCCGGCTTCACCGTCGGCCCACTGGAGAAGAAGCTCGGAATCAAGGGATCGCCGACCGCTGAGCTGTACTTCGAGGACTGCACCATCCCGCTGGATCGCATCATCGGCGAGCCCGGAACAGGGTTCCAGACGGCGTTGCGCACGCTCGACCACACCCGGCCTACGATCGGTGCTCAGGCGGTCGGGATTGCCCAGGGTGCCTTGGATTTCGCACTCGACTACGTCCAGCACCGTCGACAGTTCGGTAAGCCGATCAGTTCGTTCCAGGGCGTCGAGTTCATGCTCGCTGAGATGACGATGCGTATCGAAGCCGCGCGACTCATGGTGTACGCCGCAGCCGCGCGAGCCGAACGGGGAGAGAAGGACATGACTTTCACCGCCGCGGCCGCGAAGTGCTTTGCCTCCGATGTCGCCATGCAGGTGACCACCGATGCGGTGCAGCTCCTCGGCGGCGCCGGCTACACCCGCGACTTCCCAGTCGAGCGCATGATGCGTGACGCCAAGATCACTCAGATCTACGAAGGAACGAATCAGATTCTGCGGGTCGTCATGGCCCGCTCACTCCTGAAGCGCTGACCGTCGGCGCCGAGTTTCCATTCACCCTTCCCAAGCTATCGAGGACTCAACGTGTACATGACTTCCTTTGTGCTGCGCAGATGCCGCGCGACCATATCGCTGGCCGTCGTGATAGCAGTCATTGTCGGCACCGCGTCGTGGGTGACTCCCGGGCACGCGGCGGCCGATGACAGCCAGTACGAGCAGTTCTACACGCCACCCGCACCACTCCCGCCCGGCAAGCCGGGCGATCTGATTCGCACCGAGCCCCAGCGGATCGTGCTCGAACCGTCCGGTCAACTCGGTGCCTACATGGGATCGGGCACCCGGATCATGTACCGCAGCACCGATGCCAACGGCGCCCCCGTCGCGGTGACCGGCACCTATATCGAGCCGAGTGTGCCCTGGCAGGGCAGCGGTCCACGTCCGCTGTTGGCCTACGCGACGGGACCCTACGGCGCGGGGGAGCAGTGTGCGCCGTCGAGGCTGTTCGACCAGGGGATTCACTTCTCCCAAGGTTTCGATCTGATGCTCAACATGGAGGAGGGGTTCTTCGCTACTTTGCTGGCGCGCGGATTCGCCCTGGTGGTCACCGATGGCGTCGGAATGGGAATACACGGTCCGCAATCACCCCAGTTCCTCAACCGGGTAGCCGCCGGCACGGCATTGCTCGATGCAGCCCGAGCGGCCAAGAAGCTGCCGGAGACCTCGCTGCAGCCCGACGGCCCGGTGGCGTTCTGGGGATACGCTTCGGGCGGTCAGGCATCCTTGTCCGCCGCCGAGCAGGCCGCCACCTACGCTCCCGAACTCAAGGTCGTGGGCACCATGGCCGACGCGCCCGTGACCGACATCGCCGCCACCATCCCCGGCATCGACGGAAATTTCTTCGCGGTTCTGGCCGGCTACCTGCTTCGCGGGATCATCGCCTCCTATCCGCAGACCGAGCAGTCAATCCGCGACACGCTGACGCCGAGGGGCCTGCAGATGCTGGACTGGTCGGGGCACACCTGCCTGTTGCAAGGGGGCGTCGACTACGCCTTCCGGCACCTGGACTACTGGTTCAATACCGATCTCGGTGCGCTGGTATCCAATGACCCGTTCAAGAGCCTGCTCGCCGCGCAACGGATAGGCAACGTCAAACCAACTGGGCCGGTTTACATTTCGCACAACCGCTGGGATCCGCTTGTCCCGTACCAGCCGGCCCGTCAGACCGCTCTTGACTGGTGTTCGATGGGCGCCGACGTCCAGTTCTGGACCAACGAGCAGCCCCCGCTGTTCAACAAGCTGGACATCAACAATCTTCTGCCGCTCTATGTCGATGGAGAGCGCAACATGCAGTGGCTTGCAGACCGCTTCAACGGGCTGCCGACCACTCCCAACTGCGGAGGTTTCTGAGTGGCGGTCAACCCTTGGCCTTCTCGGCGCGCAGCGCCTTGAGCCGGCGTTCCTCGCTGAGCACGTTCTGGTAGCTCTGGCGTTCGGCGACCAGCCACTCCGGCTTGGCCTCCAGCAGCTCGTTGATCTGCTCGGTGGTCAGCGCCTCGGTCACCCCGCCGCGGGCCAGGCCGGCGATCGACACGCCGAGCTTGGCGGCCACCAGGTTTTTCGGGTGCGGGCCGTTCTTGCGCAGATCTTTCAGCCACTGCGGTGGGTCGGCTTGCAGCGCCGCCAGTTCGTCACGGGTGATGGCGTTCTGTTGGAAATCCCCGGGCGTGGCCGGCAGGTACACGTCGAGCTTCTTGGCCGCCGTGGCGGGCTTCATGGACTGCGCGTCAGGCCTGCTCATGCGGTCAAGGGTATCGGTAGCCTGAGGCGGTGACCGCCCCCTGCATCAACGTCGGGTACGTCCCGGGTGCGACGCCGGCGAAGTGGGCGCGTAACTGGGCGCAGCGCCACCCTGGTATTCCGCTGACGTTGTCCCCACTCGCCGCGGCGGAGGCGGCGGACGCGGTCCGCGCCGGGGCCGTGGACGCCGCATTGCTGCGGCTGCCGACGGACACCACCGGGCTGGCCGTCATCCCGCTCTACGACGAGACGACCGTCGTCGTCGTCCCCACCGACCACCTGGTGTCCGCGGCCGATGAGGTGAGTGTCGCCGACCTGGCGGAAGAACCGCGGCTGATCCCGCTCGACGATGTGGTGCCGTGGTCATCGGCCCCCGGCGTCGCGCTCGAGCACCGGCCCGAAACCACCGAAGCGGCAGTCGAACTCGTCGCTGCCGGGCTCGGAGTTCTGATCGTGCCGCAGTCACTGGCGCGGCTGCACCACCGCAAGGACCTGACCTACCGGCCCATCGTCGGCGCACCCACCTGCGCGGTGGTGCTGGCCGTGCGGGCGGGACCGCAGGGCGAGCTCGTCGAGGAGTTCATCGGGATCGTGCGGGGCCGCAAGCCCGGCTCGTCGCGGGGGGTTACCGCGCCGATCCCCAAACGTAGCGCCCGGGAGAAGACACTGGCCCGCCAGGCCGCCCGTGCCGCCGCGGGAAAGGTCGCCCGCAAGCCGGATCCGCCCAAACGCGGGAAGCGCTGAATCCGCTCGGCGCTCAGGCCGTCTTGCGGGCCCGCAACACCTCGAGCGCCTTGTCGGCGTGGGTGTCCATGTTGACCTCGCTGGAGATCACGTCCAGCACGGTGCGGTCGGTGTCGATGACGAACGTCGTGCGCTTGACGGGAAGGAACTTGCCCAGCAGGCCGCGCTTGACGCCGAACGCAGTGGCCACCGCACCGTCGGCGTCCGACAGCAGCGGGTAGTCGAACCGCTGCGACTCGGCGAACTTGGCCTGCTTGTCCACCTCGTCGGTGCTGATCCCGACCCGGGAGGCGCCCACGGCGGCGAACTCCGATGCCAGGTCACGGAAGTGGCAGGCTTCCTTGGTGCATCCGGGTGTCATCGCGGCGGGGTAGAAGAACAGGACGATGGGCCCGTCGGCGAGCAGGCTGGTCAGCGAGCGAACAGTGCCGGTCTGGTCCGGCAGTTCGAAGTCGGCTACACGGTCACCACGTTTCATGGGTGCAGGCTACGCCGGTGAATCCGGCGCCGGGAGTCTGGGAAGATGTAGCCGTGCATTCCAACCTCGCCGTCACCACCACGCGCGACGAGTTCCGGGCTCTGGCCGCCGAACATCGCGTGGTGCCGGTGACCCGCAAGGTGCTTGCCGACAGCGAAACACCCCTGTCGGCGTACCGAAAGCTGGCCGCCAATCGCCCAGGAACGTTCCTGCTCGAGTCCGCCGAGAACGGCCGGTCGTGGTCGCGATGGTCCTTCATCGGAGCCGGCGCCCCCTCGGCGCTGACGGTCCGCGATGGTGCGGCCGTCTGGCTGGGCACCACACCAACCGGCGCACCCACCGGCGGCGACCCGCTGCAGGCGCTCCGCAAGACCGTCGAGCTGCTGTCGACCGGTCCGCTCGCGGGTGTGCCGCCGCTGTCCGGCGGCATGGTCGGCTTCTTCGCCTATGACTTCGTCCGCCGCCTCGAGCGTCTGCCGGAGTTGGCCGTCGACGATCTCGGTCTGCCCGACATGCTGCTCCTGCTGGCCACCGACCTGGCTGCCGTCGACCACCACGAGGGCACCATCACCTTGATCGCCAATGCCGTCAACTGGGACGGCAGCGACGAGCGGGTCGACTGGGCCTACGACGACGCCGTCGCCCGACTCGACGTGATGACCGAGGCCCTCGGCCAGCCGTTGCCGTCCTCGGTGGCCACCTTTTCGCGCCCCGCGCCGCAGCACCGCTCACAGCGGACGCAGGAGGAGTACAGCGCCGTCGTGGAACGCCTGGTCAAGGAGATCGAGGCCGGCGAAGCGTTCCAGGTGGTGCCCTCGCAACGTTTCGAGATGGACACCGACGTCGACCCGATCGACGTCTACCGGATGCTGCGGGTGACCAATCCGAGCCCCTACATGTATCTGCTGCAGATTCCCAACGGGTCTGGTGGAACGGCCTTTTCGATCGTCGGATCCAGCCCGGAGGCGCTGGTGACGGTGCAAGATGGTTGGGCCACAACACATCCCATCGCCGGAACCCGGTGGCGCGGTCAGACCGAAGAGGAAGACCAGCTGCTGGAGAAGGAACTGCTCTCCGACGAGAAGGAACGCGCCGAGCACCTGATGCTCGTCGATCTCGGCCGCAACGACCTGGGCCGGGTGTGCGTGCCCGGAACGGTGCGGGTGGAGGACTACAGCCACATCGAGCGCTACAGCCATGTCATGCACCTGGTGTCCACGGTCACCGGCCTGCTGGCCGAGCACCGCACCGCGCTCGACGCGGTCACGGCCTGCTTCCCGGCCGGCACCCTGACCGGGGCCCCGAAGGTTCGGGCGATGGAGCTCATCGAAGAGGTCGAGAAGACCCGCCGTGGTCTCTACGGCGGCGTCGTCGGCTACCTCGACTTCGCCGGCAACGCCGATTTCGCGATCGCGATCCGCACCGCCCTGATGCGCGATGGAACCGCCTACGTGCAAGCCGGTGGTGGTGTGGTCGCCGACTCCAACGGGCCCTACGAATACAACGAGGCCGCCAACAAGGCCAAGGCCGTGCTCAACGCCATCGCCGCCGCCGAGACGCTGGGCAGCCCGTGATCCGGATCGGGCAGCTGCTGTTGGTCATCTCGGCGATCGCGCTGTGGGTGGCTTCGCGACTGCCCTGGGCTGCGGTCACCTCGTTCGACGGGCTGGGCCAACCCAAGACGGCGACCCTGAACGGTGCGACGTGGTCCAACGCGCTGGTACCGATGGCCGTGCTGCTGCTCGCGGCTGCGGTGGCGGGCCTGGCCGTCCACGGCTGGGGCCTACGGGCGGTCGCGGTCCTGGTGGCGGCGGCCAGCCTGGTGCTGGGCTATCTGGGCATCAGCCTGATCGTGATGCCCGACGTGGGGCCGCGTGCCGCTGAGCTGGCGCAGGTGCCGGTGGCGTCCCTGGTAGCCAGCCAGCGCCATTCGCTGGGCGCGGTGGTCACGTTGGCGGCTGCGGTGTGCGCGCTACTGGCCGCGGTACTGCTGATGCGTTCAGCGGGCGCCGCCCGGCAGGCCGCGGCCAAGTACGCCGCGCCCGGGGCCAGGCGGACCACCGCGCCGGTTGGGGAAGTCTCGGAACGAACCATGTGGGACGCCATCGACGAGGGCCACGATCCGACCGAGGCCAACACCGAGGGTCGGTGACGGGTGACACGTACCGAGCCGCTACCCTTTCACGGACATCAATGTCATGGTCAGAACCGGCAAGAAGGGACCAGACTCGCATGAGTTCGGCAACCGTGCTCGACTCCATCATCGAGGGAGTCCGCGCTGACGTTGCCGCCCGCGAGGCGATTGTGAGCCTCGATGAGGTCAAGGCAGCCGCCGAGTCCGCCCCCGCCCCGCTCGACGTGCTTGCCGCGCTGCGTGCCCCCGGGATCGCGGTCATCGCGGAAGTCAAGCGCGCCAGCCCGTCACGTGGCCAGCTGGCCAACATCGCAGACCCGGCCGAACTGGCCCGCGCCTACCAGAGCGGCGGTGCCCGGGTCATCAGCGTGCTCACCGAGGAGCGCCGCTTCCACGGGTCGCTCGGCGACCTCGACGCGGTGCGTGCCGCGGTGAGAATTCCGGTGCTGCGCAAGGACTTCATCGTGCGGCCCTACCAGATCCACGAAGCTCGCGCCCACGGCGCCGACATGCTTCTGCTGATCGTCGCCGCCCTGGAGCAGCCGGCGCTGGAGTCACTGCTCGAGCGCACCGAGTCGCTGGGCATGACCGCTCTGGTCGAGGTGCACACCGAGGAGGAGGCGGACCGGGCGCTGCAGGCCGGGGCCAAAGTCATCGGTGTCAACGCCCGCGATCTCAAGACGCTGGAGGTGGACCGGGATTGCTTTGCGCGCATCGCGCCGGGCCTTCCGTCCGACATCATCCGGGTCGCCGAGTCGGGGGTCCGCGGTACGGCCGACCTGCTTGCCTACGCCGGCGCCGGCGCCGACGCGGTTCTGGTCGGTGAGGGTCTGGTCACCAGCGGGGATCCCCGCAGTGCGGTGGCCGACCTGGTGACCGCCGGAGCCCATCCGTCCTGCCCCAAACCCGCCCGCTGAGTCGTGGCTGACATCTCGACTCCGAACGTGCCGCGCACCAGCGCGGCCGTTGCCGAGCCCACCACCCACGATCCCGACGCCCGCGGTCACTTCGGGGTGTTCGGCGGCCGGTACGTACCCGAAGCGCTGATGGCTGTCATCGAAGAGGTGACCGCGGCGTACGAGAAGGCCCGCACCGATCAGGAGTTCCTGGATCGGCTCGACAATCTGCAGACCCACTACGCGGGCCGGCCCTCACCCCTCTACGAGGCGGTCCGGCTGTCCGAGCATGTTGGCGGCGCGCGCATCTTCCTCAAGCGCGAGGACCTCAACCACACCGGTTCGCACAAGATCAACAATGTGCTGGGGCAGGCCCTGCTGGCCAAGCAGATGGGCAAGACCCGGGTGATCGCCGAGACCGGTGCCGGCCAGCACGGCGTGGCCACCGCGACGGCCTGCGCGCTGCTGGGCCTGGAGTGCGTGATCTACATGGGTGCGGTGGATACCGCCCGTCAGGCGCTCAACGTGGCACGGATGCGGCTGCTGGGCGCCGAGGTGGTGTCGGTGGAGTCGGGGTCGAAGACCCTCAAGGACGCCATCAACGACGCCTTCCGGGACTGGGTCACCAACGCCGATGCCACCTACTACTGCTTCGGGACCGCGGCCGGCCCGCATCCGTTCCCGTTGATGGTGCGTGATTTCCAGCGCGTCATCGGGTTGGAAGCGCGTACCCAGATGCTGGCCCAAGCCGGCCGGCTGCCGGATGCGGTGACCGCCTGCGTCGGTGGCGGCTCCAATGCCATCGGTATCTTCCACGCTTTCATCGACGATCCCGACGTCCGGCTCGTCGGTTATGAGGCGGCCGGTGATGGCGTCGAAACCGGAAGGCACGCAGCCACTTTCACAGGTGGCACCAAGGGCGCCTTCCAGGGCTCGTACTCGTATCTGCTGCAGAACGAGGACGGGCAGACCATCGAATCGCATTCGATCTCCGCCGGTTTGGACTATCCCGGTGTTGGCCCGGAGCATGCGTTCCTCAAGGACATCGGGCGTGCGGAGTACCAGCCGATCACCGATGTCGAGGCCATGGACGCCTTCGGGCTGCTGTGCCGGATGGAAGGGATCATCCCGGCCATCGAGTCGGCGCACGCGGTGGCCGGTGCGGTGAAGTTGGCGGCCGAGCTGGGCACCGGCTCGATCGTCTTGGTCAACCTGTCCGGACGCGGAGACAAGGACGTCGAGACGGCGGCCAAGTGGTTCGGGCTGATGGACAGCCCGGCCAAGGGGGACTCGTGACCGTTGTGCACAGCCAGCCGGGGCGGCTCGGTTCGGTGTTCGACGCCTGCCGTGCCGAGGGTCGCGCGGCATTGATCGGCTACCTGCCGACCGGCTACCCGGATGTCCCGACCTCAATCGAGGCGATGGTCGCGATGACCGAATCCGGTTGTGACATCATCGAAGTCGGCGTTCCCTACTCCGATCCCGGGATGGACGGACCGGTGATCGCCACGGCGACCGAGGTTGCGCTGCAGGGCGGGGTGCGCGTACGTGACTCGCTGCGTGCGGTCGAGGCGATCAGCGCCGCGGGCGGAAGCCCGGTCGTGATGACCTACTGGAACCTGATGTTGCACTACGGCATCGAGGCGTGGGCCCGTGACCTGGCAGCGGCCGGGGGACTGGGCATGATCACCCCCGACCTGATTCCCGACGAAGCCGACGAGTGGTTTGCCGCCTCCGAAGCCCACAATCTGGACCGGATCTTCCTGGTGGCTCCCTCGTCGACGCCGGAACGGCTGGCGCGCACGGTGCAGGCCTGCCGTGGGTTTGTCTACGCCGCATCGACGATGGGTGTCACCGGCGCTCGTGACGTGGTGTCCAATGCCGCGCCGCAACTCGTGCAGCGGGTCAAGGAGGTCTCCGACATCCCCGTTGGGGTCGGGCTGGGCGTGCGCTCTCGCGAGCAGGCCGCCGAGATTGCCTCGTTCGCCGACGGGGTGATCGTCGGATCCGCGTTGGTATCGGCATTGGCCGACGGGGTTCCGGCCGTGCGGGCGCTGACCGAAGAGTTGGCTGTTGGAGTGCGACAGAAGGTGCCCGCTTCGTGACGACGACCGTGCTGGCCTATTTCCCGAGTCCGTCGCAGGGTGTCTGGCACCTGGGTCCGATTCCGATCCGCGCCTATGCGTTGTGCATCATCGCCGGCATCATTGCGGCGCTGGTTCTCGGTGATCGTCGGTGGGAGGCCCGCGGCGGCGAGCGTGGCGTCATCTACGACATCGCCTTGTGGGCGGTGCCGTTCGGTCTGATCGGTGGCCGGCTGTATCACCTGATGACGGACTGGCGAACGTACTTCGCTGAGGGCGGTGCCGGCATCGGCGCGGCGCTGCGGATCTGGGACGGCGGTCTGGGCATCTGGGGCGCGGTCGCGCTCGGTGGCGTTGGCGCGTGGATTGCCTGCCGGCGCAGGGGGATTCCGTTGCCGGCGTTCGGCGATGCGATCGCGCCGGGCATCATCCTGGCGCAGGCGATCGGCCGGCTCGGCAACTATTTCAATCAAGAGCTGTACGGGCGCGAGACGACGCTGCCGTGGGGGATGGAGATTTTCTACCGGCGCGACTCGTCGGGCATGGTCGACGTGCATTCGCTCGACGGGGTGTCCACCGGCCAGGTGGCCGCGGTGGTGCAGCCGACGTTCCTCTACGAGCTGCTGTGGAACCTGCTGGTGTTCGCGTTCCTGTTGTGGGCCGACAAGCGGTTCAAGCTGGGCCACGGACGGCTGTTCGCGCTATACGTGGCCGGCTACTGCGTGGGCCGATTCTGGGTCGAGCTGATGCGCGACGACACCGCGACGCATATCGCCGGGATCCGGGTGAACTCGTTCACGTCGGTGTTCGTGTTCATCGGCGCGGTAGTGTACATCATGTTGGCGCCGAAGGGCCGTGAGGATCCGGCCACGCTCGGCGGTACCCATCCGGACCACGAGGAGAGTCCGGTCGAGGAGCTCGCCGAAGAGTTGGTGGCGGCTGCGAAGGGGAGTGGCATCGTCGCCGCCGCGACCGTTGCCGGTGAGCATGAGCAAGAGGACGCCAAAACCGCCGGCGACGTCGAGGAGCCTGAAGCGGCTGAGACTGAGCAAGAGCCTGAATCGGAGCCCGAGGCTGAGGCCGAACCAGAAGCCGAGCCCGAGGCCGAACCCGAACCTGAGCCCGAAGCTGAAGCGGAGCCTGCGACAGAGTCAGAGCCCGAAGCTGAAGCGGAGCCCGAGGCTGAGGCCGAGCCCGAAGCGGAGCCTGCGACAGAGCCAGACCCCGAAGCTGAAGCGGAGCTTGAGCCCGCGGCCGAGCGCGAAGCGGAGCCCGAGGCTGAGGGCGAACCAGAAGCCGAGCCCGAGGCTGAACCCGAGCCTGAGCCTGAGCCCGCGGCCGAGCCCGAAGCGGAGCCCGCGGCCGAGCCCGAAGCGGAGCCCGCGGCCGAGCCCGAACCAGAACCCGAGCCAGCCCCGACAACCGAGCCCGCTGCGCAGCGTCGCGGCTTCGCAGGCACCGTGCGCCGGATCCTTTGGGGAGTTGAGACCCGGCGGGACTAACCCGTAGCCGTTCCTACGGAATCCTGTCACATGCCCGTGGCATACTCGAACACATGTTCGGAAGTGCCTATCACGAGTACTGGGAGCCGCCGGTCACCGCGGCTTCGCAGGAGGTGACGGCACGTCTCGTCAGCGCTACGCGGTCCGAGAATCGCGCGGCCGCGGCTCGATTGCGCGCGGTGTGTGAGCTCTTCGAGATGCGCCGGGAGCAGCGTGGCGAGCGCGCGGATTGGGCAGTTGACACCTGGGCGGCGGTCGGCGCAGAGATCGCTGCGGCATTGCGGGTCAGCTTGGCCAAGGCCGGCAGTGTGATGAACTACGCGACGGCGATGCTGCGGCTGCCTGCGGTGGCTGCGGTATTCGAGGCCGGGGATATCGACCTGGGAGTGTTCGCCGCGATCGTGTTTCGCACCGAGTGCATCTCCGATGAGGCGGTGATGGCCGCGGTAGATGCCGAGTTGGCGGCCCGGGTCAGTCGATGGCCGTCGATGTCGCGGGGCCGGTTGGATCGTGAGATCGACCAAGTGGTGGCCCGCCATGACCGCGATGCGTTGCGCCGGTCCCGGGAGCATCTCGAGGAGCGGCATGTCTCGGTGTGGGATAACGGTGATGGCACGGCCAAACTCGACGGGCGGGTGGGTTCGGTGGACGCCGCGGCACTGGACCAGCGGTTGGATGCCGTGGCGGCCACGGTGTGCGGAGACGATCCGCGCACCAAGGAGCAGCGCCGCGCGGATGCGTTGGGGGCGTTGGCGGTGGGTATGGATCGGCTGGCCTGCCGCTGCGGGCTGGCCGACTGCGCCGCGGGGCTGCAGCCGTCAACCGGAGGTGTCGTCATCCACCTCGTTGCCGAGCAGGCCACGGTAGAGGGCCGCGCGGACACTCCGGGGTACTTGATGGGCAGCAACGCGTTGATCTCTGCGGAACTGGTCGCTGAGCTGGCCCAGCAGGCGAAGCTGTGCCCGCTCTTTGACTTCACCTCCAGCCCCGCGGAGGCCGGATATCGACCTTCGCAGGCGTTGGTCGACTTCGTACGAGCGCGAGACCTGACGTGCCGCGCACCGGGCTGTGATCGACCTGCGGCCGTCTGCGATGTGGACCATACGATCCCATTCCCGCAAGGCCCAACCCACGCCGGCAACCTGAAATGTCTATGCCGCGTGCATCATTTGCTCAAAACGTTTTGGGGCTGGCGCGATGAACAGCTCCCCGACGGCACGGTGATCTGGCGTCTTCCGGGTGGGCGCACGTACATCACCACCCCGGGAAGCGCGCTGCTGTTCCCGACTCTGTGCGCCCCGACCCGGCCGCGGCATCTGCGAGGTCATCCCGATCCCAACCCGGCCGGGGCCGACCGCGGTGTCATGATGCCGCGGCGCAAGACAACGCGAGCGCAGAACCGTGCCCACGCCATTACCAGCGAACGCAACCGCAACCGCAACGAGCGGCGCGACCGGCACAGCGTCATCTTCGGCCCAGCGCCGCCTGCTGCCGACGCCGAGGACGACCCGCCGCCCTTCTAACTCAGGCGGGCTGCCACTTCACCCAGTCGACGAGCATGACCGCAGGCAACGGTGTCGAACGATCTGGCGGTCCGGCCCAGTCGCCGCCGACAGCCAGATTCATGATGACGTAGAACGGTTTGTGGAACACCCAGTCTGCCTGCGGTGGAAGCGAATCCGGCGTCAGGGTGCCCCATTTCGTGTCATCGACACCTACGGTGATCGAGTCCTTGATGTGGGTCATCCAGTAGTTGTGGAAGCCGTCGCTGAGATCGGGGCCGTCGCCGACGATCTGGGCCTGCAAGTGATCCCCGGTCCCCGGCGTCGGGCCGTGCAACGAGGAGTAGTGAGTCCGCGCATCAGACACCATCTCCACGACATCGATCTCGCCCGCTCCCGGCCACGGATTGTTGTCCTCGTCCGCGCCGACCAACCAGAAAGCCGGCCATAGTCCCTGCCCCGACGGCATCTTGATCCGGGCCACCAGCGTCCCATACCCGAAGCTCGCCTTGTTCTTGGTCTGCACCCGCCCCGAGGTGAATCCGGAACCGTCGCGCCTCGCCGTGATGGCCAGATTTCCCTGCCCGTCGAGCACCGCGTTGGGAGCTACGTACTCTTCGACGCCCGCATCCCATCCACTGCCTTCGACCACCGTCCACAGGGCGGGGTTGGGCGGCGCCCCGGCCGGGCCTTCGAAGTCGTCGACCACCGCGTCGGCGTGGGCCAGCGGAGCCGACGACACCGTCATCGCGGCGACCAGAAGACCGGCCACCGCCAGTCGCCAGCGCCCCACGATGTCCTCCTGACCATTCGCACGCCCCCAAGTCACACTAGCCACCGGCCGTGTCTGGCATGCTGGACACATGACCGAGCCGCAGTTCGGAGGCACCGAAGGCAGCACGCCGCCGCCCAACTACCCACCGCCCCCCAACTACCCGCCGCTGGGGCAGTACCCGCCGCCCATGCAGTACCCGGGCGGCGCGTATCAGGACCCCTCGGCGCCCTACGGCCGTCATCCGCTGACCGGCGAGCCCCTGTCGGACAAGTCCAAGGTGGTCGCGGGCTTGCTCCAGCTGCTGGGTCTGGTCGGCCTCGTCGGCATCGGCCGGATCTACCTCGGCTACACCGGCCTCGGTGTCGCCCAGCTGGTCGTCGGTCTGATCACCTGCGGTATCGGTGCCATCGTCTGGGGCATCGTGGACGCGGTGCTCATCCTCACCGACAAGGTGCGCGACCCGCAGGGCCGCCCGCTGCGTGATGGAACCTAGCGCCGCATCCCGCCACAGCACCCGGCTCTACACCACGCTCGGCACGGGCGTGCTGGCCGCGGGGGCGCTGACCTACGTCGGCCTGGGCGATCCGCACAGACCCGGATTCGTCTTCCTGCCGTGCCCGTTCAAGCTGCTCACCGGCTGGAACTGCCCGGCCTGCGGCGGTCTGCGGATGACCCACGACCTGCTGCACGGCGACGTTGCCGCCGCCGTCGTCGACAACGTCTTCCTGCTGGTCGGCTTGCCCGCGCTGGCGCTCTGGGTGCTCTGGCGGCTCAAGCGCCACCAGCGGGTGTTCACTGTGCCGGCGGTCGTCGTCATCGTCGTCGCCGCGATCGCCTGGACCATCACCCGCAACCTGCCCGGCTTTCCGCTGGTCCCCACGCTTCTCAGTCAGTAGCCGCCGCGCCGCGCTGATACACTGAACCGTCGGTACGGAAGTTCGCCGTGCCGATTCATCGGGCCGGTGCAGTCCCGGACGTCACACGTCAGACTGCGGTACCGCCGAAAGTCCCAGTGCCATTGGCGCACAATAGCTTTCACGCTCCGCATGATCGACCGCGGAGGAGCGTGAAGATGCTGTACTCGGCACTTCCGGAAGCGCAGGGACTCTACGACCCACAGCACGAGTCCGACTCGTGTGGTGTCGCCATGGTCGCTGATATCCAGGGTCGACGTTCCCACGCCATCGTGCACGACGGCCTGGTCGCGCTCGAGCACCTCGAACACCGCGGCGCTGCGGGCGCCGAGCCCAACAGCGGTGACGGTGCGGGCATCCTGCTGCAATTGCCCGTCGAACTGCTGCGCGGCGTGGTGGACTTCGCACTACCCGAGCCCGGCACCGGCGGCGCCAACACCTTCGCCGCCGGCATCTGCTTCCTGCCGCAGGACCTCGAGTACCGGCAGGCGGCCGCCGACCGGGTCGAAGAGATCGTGCGTGACGAGGGCCTGGAGGTCCTGGGCTGGCGCGCGGTCCCGGTCGATCCCGACGGCGCCGAAGTCGGCGCGACCGCGCTGGGCTGTATGCCCTTCATGTCGATGCTGTTCGTGGCTGCTCCCGAGCGCAACGGGGGACGTCCGGCCGGTATCGACCTCGACCGCCTGGTGTACCCGGCCCGCAAGCGCGCTGAGCAGCAGGACGTCTACTTCCCGTCGCTGTCCAGCCGCACCTTGGCCTACAAGGGCATGCTCACCACGATGCAGCTGCCCAAATATTTCCCGGACCTGCGTGACGAGCGCTGCACCAGTGCCATCGCGATCGTGCACAGCCGCTTCTCGACCAACACCTTCCCGTCCTGGCCGCTGGCGCACCCGTTCCGCTTCGTCGCGCACAACGGTGAGATCAACACCGTCCGCGGCAACCGCAACCGGATGCACGCCCGTGAGGCCATGCTGGCCAGCTCCGCCATCCAGGGCGACCTGTCCCGGCTGTCGCCGATCTGCACCCCCGAGGCCTCCGACTCGGCCTCCTTCGACCAGGTGCTCGAACTGCTGCACCTCGGTGGCCGCAGCCTGCCGCACGCGGTGATGATGATGATCCCGGAGGCCTGGGAGAACAACACCACCATGGACCCGGCGCGGCGGGCGTTCTGCCAGTACCACGCCTCCTTGATGGAGCCGTGGGACGGCCCGGCCTGCGTGACCTTCACCGACGGCACCGTCGTCGGTGCTGTCCTGGACCGCAACGGTTTACGGCCGGGACGCTGGTGGCGCACCATCGACGACCGGGTGATCCTGGCCAGCGAGAGCGGTGTGCTGGACATCCCGTCGGGCGAAGTGGTGGCCAAGGGCCGCCTGGAGCCCGGCAAGATGTTCCTCATCGATACCGCCGCCGGGCGGATCGTCTCGGACGACGAGATCAAGGGTGAGCTCGCCGCCGCCGAGCCGTATGCCGAGTGGCTGCACGCCGGCCTGCTCGACCTCAAGAGCCTGCCCGCGCGCGTGCGTGTGCAGCCCAACCACGAATCGGTTGTGCGCCGCCAGATCGCGTTCGGCTACACCGAGGAAGACCTGCGGATCCTGCTCACCCCGATGGCCGCCTCGGGTCAGGAACCGCTGGGTTCGATGGGCACCGACACCCCGCCCGCCGTGCTCTCGCAACGCTCCAAGCTGCTCTACGACTACTTCGTCGAGTTGTTCGCCCAGGTCACCAACCCGCCTCTGGACGCTATCCGCGAGGAGATCGTCACCTCGATGTCCCGCGTCATGGGCCCCGAACAGAACCTGCTCAACCCGACCGCCGCCTCGTGCCGCCAGGTCCTGCTGCACTGGCCGGTACTCGACAACGACGAACTCAGCAGGATCGTCCACATCAACGACGACGGCGAGCACCCCGGCCTGAAAACCGCTGTGCTGCGGTCGCTTTACGACGTCGAACGTGGCGGTGAAGGCCTGGCCGACGCCATCGAGGACCTCCGCCATCGCGCCACTGAGGCGATCGCCAAGGGTGCCCGAACCCTGGTGATCTCCGATCGCGACTCCGATCACACCCGCGCCCCGATCCCGTCGTTGCTGGCGGTTTCGGCCGTCCACCACCACCTGGTGCGTACCAAGAAGCGCACCACGGTCGGTCTGGTGGTGGAGAGCGGCGACGCCCGCGAGGTGCACCACATCGCCCTGCTCATCGGCTACGGCGCCGCGGCGGTCAACCCGTACCTGGCGTTCGAATCCATCGAGGACCTCATCCGCGAGGGTGAGCTCACCGGGATCGAAGCCCATACCGCGGTGCGCAACTATCTCAAGGCGCTCGGCAAGGGTGTCACCAAGGTGATGAGCAAGATGGGCATCTCGACCGTCGGGTCCTACACCGCCGCCCAGGCTTTCGAGGCGATCGGGTTGAGCAAGGAGGTCGTCGACGAGTACCTGACCGGCACGGTCAGCCAGATCGGCGGCGTCGGCCTCGACGTGCTCGCCGAGGAGGTCAAGCTGCGTCACCGGCGGGCCTACCCGGAGAACCCCACCGAGCGGGTGCACCGCCGCCTGGAGGTCGGCGGCGAGTACCAGTTCCGCCGCGAAGGCGAGCTGCACCTGTTCACCCCCGAAACGGTGTTCCTGCTCCAGCATTCGACACGCACCGGCCGGCACGAAGTGTTCGCCAAGTACTCCGAGGAGGTCAACCGGTTATCCCGCGAAGGCGGCACGCTGCGCGGCCTGTTCACGTTCAAGGCCGACCTGCGCACCCCGGTGCCGCTGCACGAGGTCGAATCCGTGGATGCCATCTGCGCGCGGTTCAACACCGGAGCCATGAGCTACGGCTCGATCTCCAAGGAAGCCCACGAGACCATGGCCGTGGCCATGAACAACCTGGGCGGGCGGTCGAACAGCGGCGAGGGCGGCGAAGACGTCGACCGGCTCTATGACCCGCGCCGGCGCAGTGCGGTCAAGCAGGTGGCGTCCGGGCGTTTCGGGGTCACCAGCGACTATTTGGTCAACGCCACCGACATCCAGATCAAGATGGCCCAGGGCGCCAAGCCGGGGGAGGGCGGTCAGCTGCCCGGGTTCAAGGTGTACCCGAGCATCGCCAAGACCCGGCATTCCACGCCGGGCGTCGGGCTCATTTCACCGCCGCCGCACCATGACATCTACTCCATCGAGGATCTCGCCCAGCTCATCCACGATCTGAAGAACGCCAACTCCCAGGCCCGCATTCACGTCAAGCTGGTCAGCTCGGTGGGCGTGGGCACCGTGGCGGCCGGGGTTTCCAAGGCGCATGCCGACGTGGTGCTGATCTCCGGGCATGACGGCGGCACCGGCGCGGCGCCGCTGACCAGCCTCAAGCATGCCGGTGCGCCGTGGGAGATCGGCCTGGCCGACACCCAGCAGACGTTGCTGCTCAACGGACTTCGCGACCGCATCACCGTGCAGTGTGACGGCGGGCTGCGCACCGCCCGTGACGTGGTGATCGCGGCGCTCCTCGGCGCCGAGGAATTCGGTTTCTCCACCGCCCCGCTGGTGGTCGCCGGGTGCATCATGATGCGGGTCTGCCACCTCGACACCTGCCCGGTCGGGGTGGCCACCCAGAATCCGGAGTTGCGAGAGCGGTTCAACGGCAAGCCGGAGTTCGTCGAGAACTTCTTCCGGTTCATCGCCGAGGACGTCCGAAAGATGCTCGCCGAGTTGGGTTTCCGGACCATCGACGAGGCCGTCGGCCACGCCGAGGTGCTCGACACCGACGCCGCGCTGGCGCACTGGAAGAGCCAGGGTCTGGACCTGAGCCCGATCTTCGTGGTTCCCACCGACGCCAGCGGCGAGCCGATCGCCCAGCGCCGCCGGGTGCGCGATCAGGACCACGGCCTGGACCAGGCTCTCGATCGCACCCTGATCGCGCTGGCCGAAGGCGCTCTGGAAGACGCCCACCCGGTGCGGCTGGAACTGCCGGTGCGCAACGTCAACCGCACCGTCGGCACCCTGCTGGGCTCCGAGGTCACCCGTCGCTACGGCGCCCAGGGTCTGCCGGACGACACCATCCACGTGACGCTCACCGGTTCGGCCGGTCAGTCGATCGGCGCGTTCCTGCCGCCGGGGATCACGCTCGAACTCATCGGTGACGCCAACGACTATGTGGGTAAGGGCCTTTCCGGTGGCCGGGTGATCGTCCGCCCGCCGGACGATGTGCTGTTCCTGCCCGAGGACAACGTGATCGCCGGCAACACTTTGCTCTATGGCGCCACCTCCGGTGAGTTGTACCTGCGTGGCCGGGTTGGCGAACGCTTCGCGGCCCGCAACTCCGGTGCGCTGGCGGTCACCGAGGGTGTGGGCGACCACGCCTGCGAGTACATGACCGGTGGTCGGGTGGTGGTGCTGGGACAGACCGGGCGCAACTTCGCGGCGGGGATGTCCGGTGGTATCGCCTACGTCCTAGGGCTGAACCCGGCGAAGGTCAACACCGCGATGGTCGAGCTGCAGCGGCCCGAGCCCGACGACCTGGTCTGGTTGCACGATGTGGTGGCCCACCACGCCCGCTACACCGGCAGCACGCTGGCCCGCTCGGTCTTGGCCGACTGGCCAAGGCGCAGTTCGCAGTTCACCAAGATCATGCCGACGGATTACCAGAAGGTGCTGGAGGCGACCAGGATGGCCAAGGCGGAAGGACGCGACGTGGACACCGCGATCATGGAGGCGACCCGTGGCTGACCCGACCGGCTTTCTGAGAGTTCCGAAGATCGAAGCCGCCAAGCGGCCCGTCGACGAACGCGTCGGCGACTGGAACGAGGTGTACGAGTCCCAGGACCCGCAACACCGTGCCGCGGAGGTGGCCCAGCAGGCCCGCCGCTGTATGGATTGTGGAATCCCGTTCTGCCACTCCGGAACCGCGGGCTGCCCGCTGGGCAACCTGATCCCGGAATGGAACGACCTGGTGCGCCGGGGTCGGTGGGATGCGGCCAGCGAGCGCCTGCACGCCACCAACAACTTCCCGGAGTTCACCGGTCGGTTGTGCCCGGCGCCGTGTGAGGCGGCCTGCGTGCTCTCGATCGCCGAGGATCAGACCGGCGGCAGCGTCACGATCAAGCGCATCGAGAACACCATCGTCGACACCGCGTGGCGCCTCGGTCTGGTCGAAGCCCAGCCCGCCGCCATCGGCACCGGCAAGAACGTGGCCGTCGTGGGCTCCGGCCCGGCAGGCCTGGCCGCCGGCCAGCAGCTGACCAGGGCCGGCCACCACGTCACCGTCTACGAGCGCGACGACCGGCTCGGTGGTCTGCTGCGGTACGGAATCCCCGAATACAAGCTCGAGAAGGGCACGCTCAACCAGCGGCTGTCCCAGATGCGCGCCGAGGGAACGCGTTTCGTCACCGACTGCGAGGTCGGGGTGGACGTCTCCGTCGACGAGCTGCGGAGCCGGTTCGACGCCGTGGTACTCGCCGTCGGCGCGCTGCGGGGTCGCGACAACACCGTCGAGGGGCGGCAACTGCGCGGTGTGCACCTGGCGATGGAGCACTTGGTGCGCGCGAATCGGGAATGTGAGGGCGACGGGCCGTCGAAGGTCACCGCCCGGGGTAAGCATGTGGTGATCATCGGTGGTGGTGACACCGGGGCGGACTGCCTGGGCACCGCGCATCGTCAGGGTGCGGTATCGGTGACCCAGTTGGACTACAACCCGCAACCACCCGACGTCCGCGACGACGACCGCTCACCCTGGCCGACCTGGCCGATGGTGTTGCGTACCTCACCGGCCCACGCCGAAGGCGGCACCGTGCACTACCAGGTGGCGGTGCAGCGTTTCGTCGGTGACGAGGAAGGCCACGTGCGGGCCATGGAGATCGCCGAGGTGAAGGTCGAACGGGTCGACGGCCGCCGGATCATCTCCCCGGTGGGCCAGCCATTCCAAATCCCTTGTGATCTGGCGCTGTTGGCCATCGGCTTCGAAGGCGTCGAACACATGCCACTGCTCGACGATCTCGGTATCGAGTTGAGCAAGCGCGGATCCATCTCGTGCGGATCCGATTGGCAGACTTCGGCTCCCGGGGTCTTCGTCTGTGGTGACGCCCACCGCGGCGCATCGCTGGTGGTGTGGGCGATCGCCGAGGGGCGGGCCGCCGCGCACGCGGTGGACACCTACCTGATGGGGGAGTCGGATCTGCCTGAACCGGTACGGCCGAATCAGTTGCCGCTGGCGGTCGTCTGAGTGAACAAGATCGCACGGCGTTCTGTATCGGTCGAGATGCCCATGAACGGCGACTATGCTGAGGCGCCGTGACTAGACGCGGCAAGATTGTCTGTACCCTCGGCCCAGCCACCAGCACCGACGAATCGGTCAAAGCACTCGTCGAGGTGGGCATGGATGTCGCCCGGCTGAACTTCAGCCACGGCGACTACGCCGACCACGAGGCCGCCTACAACCGGGTGCGCAAGGCATCGAACGCCACCGGCCGGGCGGTGGGCATCCTGGCCGACCTGCAGGGCCCCAAGATCCGGCTGGGCCGGTTCGTCGACGGCCCCACCTACTGGGCCAACGGTGAGACGGTCCGGATCACCGTCGAGGACTGCGAAGGCACCCACGACCGGGTCTCGACCACCTACAAGGAACTGGCCAAGGATGCCCAGCCCGGCGACCGGCTGCTGATCGACGACGGCAAGGTGGCACTGGTCGTCGAGCACATCGACGGTGACGACGTGGTGTGCACCGTCACCGAGGGTGGCCCGGTCAGCAACAACAAGGGTCTGTCCCTTCCGGGCATGAACGTCTCGGTGCCCGCCCTGTCGGAGAAGGACATCCAGGACCTGGAATTCGCGCTGCGTCTCGGGGTGGATCTGGTGGCGCTGTCGTTCGTGCGTTCGCCGTCGGACGCCGAACTGGTGCACGAGGTCATGGACCGGGTGGGCCGGCGGGTGCCCGTCATCGCCAAGCTGGAGAAGCCCGAGGCCATCGACAACCTCGAGGCGATCGTGCTCGCCTTCGACGCGGTGATGGTGGCCCGCGGTGATCTGGGTGTGGAGCTTCCCCTCGAAGAGGTGCCGCTGGTGCAGAAGCGGGCCATCCAGATGGCCCGCGAGAACGCCAAGCCGGTGATCGTGGCCACCCAGATGCTCGAGTCGATGATCGAGAACTCCCGGCCGACGCGCGCCGAGGCTTCCGACGTGGCCAACGCGGTGCTCGACGGTGCCGACGCGGTGATGCTGTCCGGGGAGACCTCGGTCGGCAAGTTCCCGCTCGACGCGGTGCGCACGATGGCCCGGATCATCTCGGCGGTGGAGGAGAACTCGACCGCGGCACCCCCGCTGACGCACGTGCCGCGCACCAAGCGTGGGGTGATCTCGTATGCGGCCCGCGACATCGGTGAGCGGCTGGACGCCAAGGCGCTGGTCGCCTTCACCCAGTCCGGTGACACGGTGCGCCGGCTCGCCCGGCTGCACACCCCGCTGCCGCTGCTGGCGTTCACCGCGCTGCCGGAGGTGCGCAGCCAGTTGGCCCTGACCTGGGGCACCGAAACCTTCATCGTTCCGCACATGAAGACCACCGACGACATGATCCGTCAGGTCGACCATTCGCTGCTGGAGCTGGGCCGCTACAAGCGCGGCGATCTGGTTGTCATCGTCGCGGGTGCGCCGCCGGGCACAGTAGGCTCGACGAACTTGATCCACGTCCACCGCATCGGGGAGGACGACCACTAGAGGAGATATCGACACGTGGCCAATGCGGACCTCACCGACCTGCTGGCCATCCTCGATCTCTCCTCGATCGGTGACGACGTCTTCGCCGGTGCCCACCCTCGCAAGAACCCGGTGCGCACCTTCGGTGGACAGCTGATGGCGCAGGCTTTCGTCGCGGCTACCCGAACTCTCGATCACCAGCTGCCGCCGAGCGCCTTGTCGGTGCACTTCATCGCCGGCGGGGACCCCGCGGCCGATATCGAGTTCCACGTCACCCGGCTGCGTGACGAGCGCCGGTTCGCCAACCGGCGAGTCGACGCGATGCAGGACGGCAAACTGCTGGCCACCGCGCTGGTGTCGTACCTGTCCGGCGGCCACGGGCTCGAGCACAACACCGCGATGCCGCAGACACCCGACCCGGCCACGTTGCCGACGATTGACGAGCTCCTGGTCGGGTACGAGGAGGTGGTGCCGCACTTCGTCACCGCGTTGCGCCCGATCCAGTGGCGCTACACCAATGACCCGGCATGGGTCATGCGGGACAAGGGCGGTCAGCTGGCCCACAACCGGGTCTGGCTCACCGCCGACGGCCCGATGCCCGCGGACCCGACGATGCACACCGCGGCGATGATCTATTCGTCGGACACCACCGTGCTCGACTCGATCATCACCACCCACGGGTTGTCCTGGGGCTGGGACCGGATCTTCGCCGTCACCATCAACCACTCGGTGTGGTTCCACCGGCAGGTCGACTTCACCGACTGGGTGCTCTACGCGACGGAGTCACCGGTGGCCGCCGAGTCTCGCGGGCTCGGCACCGGCCACTTCTTCACCCGGGACGGCCAGGTGGTGGCCACGGTCGTTCAGGAAGGCATCGTCAAGCACTTCCCGGGTAATCCCTGAGCGCAGGCGTACTGTCTAGGTGTCCCACCAGCGGTGTTGACCTTGGGGGAGGTGCAATGACCGAGCCGCCGCTCCACGTGGCGCCGCGGCTTCGCGCCCGTGAGCGCGTCGTCGTGCACGTCGACTCTCCGGCCGCCCGCTGGGTCGGGGCTCTGGCGCTGCTCATCGCCGCCAGTTGGCTGATGACCCTGGTCCTGCGCTCCCATCACCACGCGAACTGGCATGCCGACGGGCGGCTGGCCTGGTCGTTGACCGTCTTCGCCGCGGTCACGTTGATCGCGCGGGGCATCTTCCTGGGCAGGCCGGTGACGGCCGCCCATGCCGGTGCTGCCGCACTCAGCGTGCTGGCCGGGTTCGGGGCCCACATCGTGGGGTCGGACGGGCTGGGCAATGTGCTGATCGCCGGCTCGGGTCTGCTGTTGATGTGGCCGACCTCGATGCGGCCGCAGCCCGAGGAGCTGCCCCGCATCTGGGCGCTGGTGAACGCGACGAGCGGTGATCCGCTGGCGCCGTTCGCGATGCTGGCACTCAAGAGCTACTTCTTCAGCGCCGACGGCTCGGCGGCCATCGCCTACCGCACCCGGCTGGGCTACGCGGTCGTCAGCGGAGATCCGATCGGCGACCCGACGCGGTATCCCGAGCTTGTCGCCGACTTCGCCGCGATGTGCCATGCGCACGGCTGGCGGGTGGTCGTGCTGGGCTGCAGCGAGCGACGGCTGGGCCTGTGGAATGACCCGGCCGTGGTCGGGCAGACGCTGCGCCCGGTGCCGATCGGCAGGGATGTGGTGATCGACGTGCCGACCTTTGACATGGTCGGTCGACGGTTCCGCAATCTCCGGCAGGCGGTGCAGCGGACCCGCAACTGTGGCATCACCACCGAGGTCGTGGCCGAGCAGGAGCTCGATGACGGACAGGTGGCCGAGTTGGCCGACGTCCTGCTGTGCTCACACAAGGGTGCGCGCACCGAGCGGGGATTCTCGATGATCCTCGACGGTGCGCTCACCGGCCGCTATCCGGGCATCCTGCTCATCGTGGCCCGCGACAGTGCGGGGCAGGTGCAGGGTTTCCACCGCTATGCGGTGGCCGGCGGCGGCAGTGACGTCACCCTGGATGTCCCGTGGCGGCGTCGCGGTGCACCCAACGGCATCGACGAGCGGCTGTCGGTCGACATGATCACCGCGATGAAGAAAGCTGGCGCACAACGGCTTTCACTGGCCTTCGCCGCGTTCCCCGAAATCTTCAACGACAAGGACCGCGGGTCGTTGAGCACCTTCTTCTACTACGCCATCCACCTGGGCGACGGCCTGATCGCCCTGGAGTCGCTGTACCGCTATCTGCGCAAGTTCCACGCACTCGGCGATCGGCGCTATGTCCTGCTGTCCTACAGCCAGGTGCTGCCGCTGCTGGGGGTGCTGCTCTCGCTGGAGTTCATGCCGCGCAGGCGGCTGCTGACCGCGGCTATGGCGTCGGCGTCAGCGTCACACTGAACTGGTTCTCCACCGACTGGCGGAATTGGTTCTCGCAGAGCCGCTGAGCGGTCTGGTCGGGGCCGGCCTTGCTCAGGCAGTCGAAGTAGTCGCCGATGCCGGTGTCCTTGAAGGCGTTGACGTAGACGACGATGAAGATCAGGCCGACGATGATGGCCACGAATCCCAGGATCACCCCGGCCAACGCGATACCACCGTTGTCGGCCTCGCCGCGCTTGACCCGGCCGCGCGCAGCGAAACCGATGATGACGGCCACGATGCCGAGCACCACGCCACCGGCGACGGTGAACGAGGACACCAGCCCCACGATCGCGACCACCAGTGCGGCCACCCCAAGCCCGTTGCGGGGGCCCGCCGGCGGCGGGGTGTAGCCGGCGTACGGCTGTGGAGGCGGCGGCGGATACCCACCCGGATACCCGCCCTGATAGGGACTCGGGGGATACGGGTAGGGATACGGGTACGGCGGCGGGGCCGGCTGCTGAGGCGTGTTGGAGGGCTCAGTCATGGTGTGCACGTTACCCGTCGTTGCTGATCGATAGTCGCGGACAGGTGATGTCCCCGTCGAGCTGGTGGGTGGCCACGACCACGGTGCGCGCGGCCGGCAGCAGACCGTCGCGCGGGTCGAGCAGCGCCGAGAGCACCCGGTGTGCGTCGGCGGCGTCGAGATGTTCGGTCGGTTCGTCGAGCAGCACGATCGGCGCCGGGCACAGCAGCACCCGGGCCAGCAGCAGGCGCCGGCGTTGTCCTGCCGACACCGCCGACGCGCCGCCGATCAGGACGGTGTTCAACCCGTCGGGCAGGCCGGCCAGCCAATCTCCCAGTCCCACCACATCGAGGGCGTGGATCAGTTCCTCGTCGGTGCAGTCGCCACGCGCGACCAGCAGATTGTCCCGGACGGTGGTGGCGAACAGGTGTGCGTCTTCGGCGAAATAGCAGACCGCACTGCGCAATTGGGACTCGCTGAGCGCCTCGGTAGCCATGCCGTTGATCCGTACCGCACCGCCCAACGGTGGCAACAGACCGGCCAGGGTCATTAGCAGCGCCGTCTTGCCTGCCCCGCTGCGCCCGGTGACGGCGAGCCGGGACCCCGGCTCCAGATCGAGGGTAACGGCGGACGGTGCGGGGCCTCCGGGATGGCCGGCCCTGGCCGCGACGGCCTGCAGTCGCGGTGTGAGAGCGGGTGTGCTGATGACGGTGGGTGTCGGGGCGGCGGGTGTATCGGCCGGGACGAGGTCGAGGATGTGCGAGGCCGCGATGCGGGCCCGCGCGAGGGCGACGGCGGCGCCGGGCAGTGCGCCGGTGGCCTCGAACGCCGACAGCGGCAGCAGCATGAGCACCGCCAGGGTGGGCGGTGCGATGGTCGCGGACAGCGTGATGCCGATGACGACGGCGCCGACCACGCTGACACCCACGGCGGCGGTCGGTACCGCTGCGGCCAGTGCCGCGGGAGCTGCGGCCCGATCGATTGCGGCACCCCATTGTCGTTGCCGTGCATCGGCATCGGCGATCACCGCGGGCAGGCGACGGGCGACGCGCAGTTCGGCGGCGTGGTCGAGTGCGGTGAGGGCGGCGATGTCGCGAGCGGAATGATGTTGGCGGGCAACCTCTTCCTGATCGCGCACCGCGCGGGCGGCCAGCCAGGGGGCCAGGACACCGGCGATCAGCAGGCAGGCGGCCAGAACCACCGCAGCTGCAGGGGAGATGAGGGCGATGAGGGTGGTTGCCGCGATTCCCAGCACCACCGCAACCCCGATCGGGACGAACGCGCGAACCAGGACGTCGGCCAGCGTGTCGACGTCGGCACCCACCCGGGTCAGCAGGTCGCCACCGTGCAGGCGCGCGGTGGTCTCCGGTGGGCCGTAGGCGAGCCGGCGGTAGATCTCGCTGCGGGCCTCGCCGGCGGCGCGCAGTGCGGCGTTGTGGGAGGCCAGTCGCTCGCAGTAGCCGAGCACGCCGCGGGAGATGCCGAACGTGCGCACGGCGACCACCGCCACTGACAGGTCGAGCACCGGCGGCATCTGCCAGGCCCGGGTGATCAACCAGGCCGAAACCGCCGCCAGCGCAAGGGCGCTGCCCAGCGACAGTGCTCCGAGTGTGACGGCGAGCAGCAGCCGCGGCAGGCGTGGCCGCAACAGCGGCAGCGCTGCGCGTACTGCATCAGATCCTGGCATGGGCATCCGCCTGGACTTCGATGACGCGGTCGGCGATGGCCACTGCGCTGTCACGGTGGGCCACCATGATCACCGTTGCTCCCGCGGCGGCACGGGCCGCAATGGCCGCCAAGGCGGCTGCCTCGGTGGCCGGATCGAGATGAGCGGTGGGCTCGTCGAGCAGTAGCACGCGGGCGCGGGATCCGAGAGCCCGGGCCAATCCCAGTCGTTGGCGCTGCCCCAGCGACAAGCCGGTGCCGGCACGGCCGAGCATGGTGTTCATGCCGTCCCGCAATCCGGCGACCACCTCGTCGAAACCGGATGCGTGGCAGGCTGATTCGACGTCATCGAGCTCTCCGAAGAGGGCCAGGTTGGCGGCGACACTGCCCGCAATGATGACCGGACGCTGGGCCAGCCATACCAGCTCCGACCACCACGATTCGCGATCGAGGGTGGTGACGTCCACCCCGTCGACGGTGACGTGCCCCGAACTCGGTGCAACCAGGCCGGCGATGATCTGCAAGCTGGTGCTCTTTCCGGCACCGTTGGCCCCGGTGAGCACGGTGACTTGTCCGGGCTCGCAGCGGCCGTTCAGCCGTGCCGGTGCCAGGCCGTCGCGTCCGGCCACCGAGACGTCGTCGAACTCGATCGCTAGCGCCGCACCGGACACCGCGCGGTCACCGCCGAGTGCCGCCGGGGATTCCTCGATCAGCGCGAACGCCCGGTCGGCCGCGGTCTTTCCGTCCTGGGCGGCATGGAACTCGACTCCGACCCGGCGCAGCGGCCAGAACACATCAGGTGCCAGCAGCAGCGCCGTCAGACCGGCTGCCAGCGTCATCTCCCCGAACACCAAGCGCAGCCCGATGCTCACCGCGACCAGCGCGACGCCCAGGGTGGCGATCAGCTCGAGGACCAATGCGGACAGCAAGGCGATCCGCAACGTCGCCAGCGCCGAACGGCGGTGCGCGGCACCCAGAGCGGCGATCCGGTCGGCGGGCCCGTCGGCCCTGCCGAGGGCACGCAATGTGGGGATGCCGGCGATCAGGTCGAGCAGCCTGGATTGCAGGGTGCTCATTGCCGTCAGTGCTGCCGCGGACCGCTCGGCGGTGGCCAGGCCGATCAGCACCATGAACACCGGGATCAGTGGCAGGGCGATCATCACGATGAGGGCGGATTGCAGATCGTTGAGGGCGATCACGGCGATGCTGGCCGGGGTCAGGATGGCGGCCAGGAACAGCGCGGGCAGGTAGGCGGTGAAGTAGGGGCGCAGCTTGTCCAGCCCGGCGGTCACTACGGTGGCGGCCTCGTCGCGCCGGGCCTGCCGGAGGGCCGGCGGAAGGTTCGTCACCGCACGGAGCACCTGCCCGCTGAGGTCGGCGATCACCGCACTGGCGCCCCGCTGTCCGAGCCGGCCCTGGAGCCATTGGGCGGCGGTGCGCACCGTCCACAACGCGACCAACAGAACGAGTTGGGTACGCCAGTGGCCGACACTGCGGGTGGCCGGGTCGGTGATGACATCGGCCACCAGGTGTCCGAGGATGACCGCGGCGCCGATCGCGCATCCGGTGATGACCGTGCCGCAGGCGACGGTGGCGACCAGGAACCGGCGCACCGCAGGCGAGGCCCGCCACAACCGTGGATCCAGCGGGCCCGATCGCCGTTGCCCGGAACGGGTCAGGGCACTCGCCTCAGCGACAGTCCGATCGACGGCGGGATCGACTCGGCGAAGATCCGCTTACGGAACACCCAGTAGGTCCAGCCCTGGTACAGCAGGACGATCGGAGTGAATATCAGTGCTGCCCAGGTCATCACCTTCAGTGTGTACGGACTCGAGGAGCCGTTGTAGATGGTCACGCTGTAGGCGGGGTCCAGGGTCGAGGGAACCAGATTCGGGTATAGGCAGCCGAACAGCAGCAGTACCACCGCGGTGACCACCAGCGTGGTCGACAGGAACGCCCAGCCTTCCCGGTCGGCACCGACGGCCGCCACAGCCGCCAACTGCGAGACGACGGCCAGCGCCACCAGCGCCCACGTCCAGGTGGTGCCGTGGGCCAGTTGGGTCCACAGCCCGAAACCGGCGACCAGCACCGTGGCGGGGATGCTCAGCATGCGGGCCAGGCGGACCGCGTCGAGGCGGACCGCGCCGCCGGTCTTGAGCGCCAGGAACACTGCGCCGTGGAACAAGAACAGCGCGCAGGTGGCCAGACCGCCGGTCAACGTGTACGGATTCACCACGTCGGTGAACGACAACCCGACCACGTTCTTGTCCGGTCCCACGGGCAGTCCGCTGACCAGCACGGCGAACGCGACGCCCCACAGGATGGCCGGCAGCCACGAGCCTGCGGCGATGCCGATGTCGCACCAGGACCGCCATTTCGGATCGTCGATCTTGCCGCGCCATTCGATGGCCACGATGCGGGCGATCATCGACAGCAGGATCACCAGCAGCGGCAGGTACAGGCTGGAGAACACGGTGGCATACCAGTGCGGGAACGCCGCGAACATCGCGCCGCCCGCGGTGATCAGCCACACTTCGTTACCGTCCCAGACCGGTCCGATGGTGTTGAGCACGGCGCGCCGGTGAGATTCGATGTCGCCCTTGCCCGCTCGGCCGAGCCACTCCATCAGCATGCCGACGCCGAAGTCGAAGCCCTCCAGGACGAAGAACCCCAGGAACAGCACCGCCACGATGCCGAACCAGAACTCTTGAAGACCCATGATGCTCACCTCCTCAGTAGGCGAAAGACAGGGGGGCCACCTCGTCCTCGCGAGGAGGCGTCGGCGGTGCCGGCTCGGAGTCGTGGTCCTGTGGTCCGGCCACCACATACCGCCGGATCAGGTAGAACCAGATGACCGCGAGGACGGCGTAGATCAGGGTGAACGAGATCAGCGACACCCACACCACCCCCGGTCCGTGCAGCGAGACGCCCTGCTGGACGGTCAACCGAACCTGTTGGTCGCCATCAGGATTCGGTGCGACCACCCAGGGCTGTCGGCCCATCTCGGTGAACACCCATCCGGAGATCGACGCCAGGAACGGGGTGGGGATGGTCAGCAGCGCGAACCCGGAGAACCAGCGTTGGCCGGGGACCCGGCCGCGTCGGGTCAGCCACAGCACGCTCAAGGCGAACAGGAATGGGATCGCCATGAATCCGATCATCGCGCGGAACGACCAGTAGGTGACGAACAGGTTGGGCACGTACCAGCCCGGCCCGAAGCGCTGCTCGTATTGCTGCTGAAGGTCTTTGGTGCCTTCCAGCGTCACTCCGCTGAACTTGCCCTCGGCCAGGAACGGCAATACGTAGGGCACCTCGATGACACGGGTGATGCTGTCGCAGTTGTTGTGTGTGCCGATGGTCAGCAGCGAGAGGTTGGGGTCGGTTTCGGTGTGGCATAGCGACTCGGCAGCGGCCATCTTCATGGGCTGCTGGTGGAACATCAGCTTGCCCTGGATGTCGCCGGTGAAGAACAGGGCGAACGAGGCGACGATGGCGATCCACGCGCCGAGTTTGGCGCCGGGCCGGAACAGCGCCGCGGCGTCGGGAGATCCCTTGGCCCGCACCATCCACCAGGCGCAGACCGCCGCCACGAAGGTCGACGCGGTGAGGAACGACGCGGACACCGCATGCCAGAACGCCGCGATCCCGGTGTTGTTGGTGAACAGATCGGTGATGCTCAGCAGCTCGGCGCGGTGGGTGGCCGGGTTGTACGTGGCTCCGACGGGGTGCTGCATGAACGAGTTGGCGGTGATGATGAAGAACGCCGAGAGGTTGACCGCGATGGCCACCAACCAGATCGAGGTCAGGTGCAGCCATTTCGGAATCCGGTTCCAGCCGAAGATCCACAGCCCGATGAAGGTGGACTCCAGGAAGAAGGCGACCAGGCCCTCGAGTGCCAGTGGGGCACCGAAGATGTCGCCGACGAAGCGGGAGTACTCGCTCCAGTTCATCCCGAACTGGAATTCCTGCACGATGCCGGTGGCCACGCCGATGGCGAAGTTGATCAGGAAGACCTTGCCGAAGAACCGGGTCATCCGGTACCAGGCCGGGTTGTCGGTGACCACCCAGACGGTCTGCATGATGGCGATCAGCGGAGCCAGCCCGATCGTCAATGGCACGAAAATGAAGTGGTAGACGGTCGTAATGCCGAACTGCCACCGTGAAACATCAAGAGCACCCATTGCAAAAGTCTCCCCACAACAAAAGACCGAAGACGCGGATCGCCGATCTACGACACAGTGTAGTAGCGATCCGCGCCTTCGGCGCTAGGGTCTTTTGTCCTGGGTGACCAGGGTCATAAGCGGCCTAGAGGGCTTGGGCGACGCGCTCCCCAAGGTTCTTGGCGGCTTTGCGAATCCCGAAGGACGACACGACCTCGAAGACGCCGATGACCACCAGCCAGATACCGACGACCAGCGTCAGGGTGGCCAGCGACGGGAACGGCGAAGCCAGCACGACGATGCCGGCCAGCAGCGTGATCACGCCGACGAAGATCTCCCAGCCGCGGCCGGGGGTGTCGGGGTCGCTGATCGCCGAGGCCGCCGTGGCAACACCGCGGAAGATGAAGCCCACACCGATCCAGATGGCCAGCAGCAGGATCGAGTTGGCGATGCTGCGGAAGCACAGCACGGCAAGGACGAGTGCTGCGGCGCCGCTGATGAACAGCAGGGCGCGGCCGCCGGCCGACACGTGCAGGGTGAACGCGTGGAACACCTGGGTGATACCGGTGACCAACAGGTAGGCGCCGAAGAAGATCGCGGCGACGAGGATCGAGATGCCCGGCCAGACCAGGACCAGGATGCCCAGAACCAGCGTCAGGATCCCGGACAGCAGGACCGACTTCCACAGGTGTGGCAGCAGGGGTGGCGCAGATGTCGTTGTCATGGCCGAAGTGTGACATAGCCCGATGGCCGGTTGAAGTATTTGAGGCGTCCGTGAACCGATTGAGGCCTTAAGTCCTCCGACTTGTTGCAGACAGCACGACCTGCGGTTTTTGGTCGTCGGGGGAGAGCGATCCTCGCCTCGGACAGCACATGGGTATCAACAGGGTTAAGTTTCCCCGTACGACGCACACCATGGCCTACTGTTCCGTTACCGGCGTCCTCGGGGTGAGGGTGTCAAGCGGCCCGAAGCAGAAAGAAGAGTCAACGTGCTTAGTGGATGTCAAAACCGGCGTGGGACCGGACGTTGGTGGCGAGTGGCCGGGATCGTCGCGGTGGCGGGTTCCCTGGCACTGTCGGGCTGCAGCAGCAAGTCCGAGCCCAGCGCAGGTCCGTCGGAGTCGTCGACCGCGGTCAAGGCCGACAAGGTCGACGACATCGCGGCCACCCTGCCCGATGACATCAAGAAGTCCGGCAAGCTCATCGTGGGTGTCAACATTCCTTACGCCCCCAACGAGTTCAAGGACGCCAGCGGCAAGATCGTCGGCTTCGACGTCGACCTGATGAACGCCATCGCCTCCACGCTGGGTCTGACCGCCGAGTACCGCGAATCCGACTTCGCCAAGATCATCCCCTCGATCCAGCAGGGCACCTACAACGTCGGCATGTCGTCGTTCACCGACACCAAGGAACGCCAGGCCTCGGTCGACTTCGTCGACTACTTCAACGCCGGCATCCTGTGGGCACAGCGTCCGGGCTCGCCGATCGACCCGAACAACGCGTGCGGCAAGAAGGTGGCCGTCCAGGCGACCACCACCGAGGAGACCGACGAGCTGCCCGCCAAGAGCAAGAAGTGCACTGACGAAGGCAAGCCGGCGATCGAGATCCTCAAGTTCGACGGACAGGACGCCGCCACCAATGCGGTGGTTCTGGGCCAGGCGGACGCGATGTCGGCCGACTCCCCGGTGACCGCCTACGCGATCAAGCAGAGCAAGGGCAAGCTGGAAGCCGCCGGCGAGATCTTCGATTCGGCGCCCTACGGCTGGCCCGTGCAGAAGGGCTCACCGCTGGCGCAGTCGCTGCAGAAGGCCCTCGAGCACCTGATCCAAAGCGGCGCCTACAAGGAGATCGCCGGTAACTGGGGTGTCGAGGCCGGAATGGTCACCAAGCCGGTCATCAACGGCGGGACCACCTAACCGACATGGCAGGTGACGCGTCGGCCCCGCCCGCAATCAATGCTGTGCCCCTACGGCACCCGTGGCGGTGGGTGGGGGCGAGCGTCATCGTCGTCCTGGTCGGGCTGTTCCTCTATGGAGCGGCCACCAACCCGGCCTACGGCTGGTCGACCTACGGCGAGTACCTGTTCAACGACCGGATCCTGCTCGGCGTCTTCAACACGCTGCAGCTGACCATCTATTCGATGGTGCTCGGTGTCGCGCTCGGCGTCGTGATGTCGGTGATGCGGTTGTCGCCGAACCCCGTGTTCCGTTCGGTGGCCTGGGTGTTCCTGTGGATCTTCCGCGGCACCCCGGTCTACGTCCAGCTGGTGTTCTGGGGCCTGATCCCGACGATCTACCAGAACATCCAGCTGGGCATCCCGTTCGGGCCGTCGTTCTTCCACCTGAACCTCCAGGCCTTGTCGATCCCGTTCGCCCTGGCGGTCGTCGGCCTGGGCCTCAACGAGGCCGCGTACATGGCCGAGATCATCAGGGCGGGAATCACTTCCGTGCCCGAAGGGCAGTCCGAGGCGTCGACGGCGTTGGGCATGTCGTGGGGAATGACGATGCGGCGCACCGTTCTTCCGCAGGCGATGCGGGTGATCATCCCGCCGACCGGTAACGAGGTCATCAGCATGCTGAAGACCACCTCACTGGTGACGGCCGTGCCGTATTCGTATGACCTCTACAGCATCGCCTCCCGGGAGATCGCGGCCCGGATCTTCGAACCCGTTCCGCTGCTTCTGGTTGCGGCGACCTGGTACCTGGTGGTCACCAGCATCCTGATGGTGGGCCAGCACTACTTGGAGAAGTACTTCTCCAAGGGCATCTCCCGGCGGTTGACCTCCAAGCAGCTGGAGGCGCTGGCCAAGGCGCAGACCGGCACGGAGGCAGGACACGTATGACGACCGAACCCATGGTGCGCGCCGAGCAGGTGTGCAAGAACTTCGGCGCGCTGTCGGTTCTCAAGGGTGTGACGCTGACCGTCGACCGTGGCCAGGTGCTGGTTCTGGTCGGACCGTCCGGGTCGGGCAAGTCCACCTTCCTGCGCTGCATCAACCATCTCGAGACGGTCAATGCCGGCCGGCTCTACGTCGACGGCGACCTGGTCGGCTACCGGGAGGGTCAGGGCAAGCTCTACGAAATGTCGCCGCGTGACGCCGCCAAGCAGCGCCGCGATATCGGCATGGTGTTCCAGCACTTCAATCTGTTCCCGCATCGCACGGCGCTGGAGAACATCATCGAGGCCCCGATCCACGTCAAGAAGGTCAAGAAGTCGGTGGCCGTGGAGCGGGCCCGCGATCTGCTCGGCCAGGTCGGCCTGGGCAACAAAGCCGACGCCTACCCGGCACAGCTGTCCGGCGGTCAGCAGCAGCGCGTCGCCATCGCCAGGGCGCTGGCCATGGACCCGAAACTGATGTTGTTCGACGAGCCCACCTCGGCGCTGGACCCGGAGCTCGTCGGCGAGGTGCTGACGGTCATGAAAAAGCTCGCCAGCGAAGGCATGACGATGGTGGTCGTCACCCACGAGATGGGGTTCGCCCGTGAGGTCGCCGACCAGTTGGTGTTCATGGACGGTGGGGTGATCGTCGAGAGCGGGGTGCCGCGCGAGGTTCTTGGCAACCCGCAGCACGACCGCACCAAGGCGTTCCTGTCGAAGGTGATGTAGCAGCTAGCCAGCCGGGCTCTCGACCCGGATGCTGTGCGGCCCAATATCTTTCGCTTCTCGAGGTCCCACCAGGTACCACGTGCACATGATGCCCTTGCCCTTGACGTCGACCTCGCCGCGCTTCTCCAGCACGAACTGATCCTTCAGCCGCTCGTAGACGTTCTCCGGCACCTGGATCCGGCCTTCGGGATCGGTGGACTCCATCCGGGAGGCAACGTTGACGGCGTCGCCCCACACGTCGTAGAAGAACCGCCGGGCCCCGACGACACCGGCGACCACCGGGCCCGACGCCATCCCGATCCGCAGCGGCACGCGCTGGCCGTTCGGGTCACGCAGATCGGCGACCGCCCGCGACATGTCCAGTGCCAGCCGGGCCAGCGCCTCGACATGGTCGGGACGTGGCTCGGGCACACCGCTGACCACCATGTAGGAATCGCCAGTCGTCTTGATCTTCTCCAGACCGTGCTTGTCGACCAGGCGGTCGAAGGTGGTGTAGAGCCGGTCGAGGAAGCGCACCAGGTCCACCGCGGGGATCTGGCTGGCCCGTTCGGTGAACCCGGCGATATCGGCGAACAGGATCGAGGCATCGTCGTAGCGGTCGGCGATGGTGCCGCGCGCCGGATCCTTGAGCCGTTCGGCGACGCTGCCCGGCAGGATGTTGATCAAGAGCGCTTCGGAGCGCTTGTATTCCAGTTCCATGGCGCCCTCGGCCCGGTAGACCTCGCGCATGGCGTACCAGACGGTCGCGAAGATCAGCACCGACGCCGAGATCGTGGTGATGACGAAACCGGCGTTGACCGCCCATCGCGGTTGCAGGTGGGTGTCGCCGGGCACCAGGAACTGCGAGGCGATCGTCAGCCCCACCCCGATGGCGACGACCACCGATGCCAGCACCGCGTGTTCGACGCCGAGTACCAGCACGGCCAGCGACGCCGAGACCAGATAGTAGAACTGCAGACCCGAGTCGGTGCCGACCTGCCAACCCACGATGGTCAGCGAGGCGAACGCGAAGAACACGAACACCAGTGAGGCGATGACCTCACCGAAGGGCTGCAGCAGCGGGATCGCGAAGAAGATCAGTGCGGTGCCGAGGTTGATCAGCCCGATGTACATCGCTCCGGGGCCGGTGAGGATCTGCATGATCGCGATGCACGCAGTGACGAATCCGGCGATGTAGGCGGCGATGTTGAGCACCCGCATCTGGCGCGACACCGATTCGGCCCAGTGCTGGTTGCGAGCCGACGGGCGGCGCTGCATACGCTCGCAGTCCGATTCCCGGGGTATGCCGTCCGGCGGCACCGGATCGGCGCACTTCCGCTTGGTGCCCACCTTCCGAGACTAACCGTCAATCGGTGAACGAGCGGGAATACCGACAGCCGTCCCGGGTCGCCCATGCCGCCACCCCGCCGACCGCCGGGCCGAAGCTGATCCGCTCGGGCAGGCGAGGATCGGCACCGACCCGGAAGGTTTGGTCGCCCACTGCGATCAGCTCAGCATCGTCGGTCGGAGCTTCGACACCACCGGGTGCGATCAAGTAGAGCCGGCCACGGCGCAGCACCACCCGGAAGTTGGTGTACCACGGCGAATACGAGCGGTAGTGTCCGCAGAACGGTTCGAGGTCTGCGTCCGACGGGGCTGCTGCCGTGGGCGTCCCGGCGCGGGTGAATGTCCGCGGGCCCCAATGCCAGCTGTCGTCGTGATAGTTCAGCGAGTACTTCGCGAGCGCCGGAGCCTGTACTACCGCGCCCCGGGTCCAGGTACGCAGCAATGGCTCTCGCCCGCCGGCCCACTCGAGGGTCAGCCGCATCCGGTCGCCGCGGTGCTCCTCGACGGTGACCAGAATCGAACGCGGCCCCTCCAATGCCGCCGAATCGCCGGATTCGTCGATGAATTCGCCGGCATAGCCCTGTGCGACTGCCGCGGGCCACCAGCGCGGGGTCAGGCCTTCGGTATCGACGCAACCGGGTGAGCGCAGTTCGGCGGCGACGCTGCGGGCGATCGCCTCTGCGATGGGACTGTCGCCGTTGGCGTTGGTCACCACGCAGACGGCGAACTCATCATCGAGGTCCACCAGCAGGAAAGAGGCGTAGCCGACCATGCCCCCGCCATGTGAGAGGACGGTGCGCCCACCCGCTCGTTCGACGTTGACGCCGAGGCCGTAGCGGCTGCTCTCGGTAGCCGCAACGCCGGGCAGCGAGAGGATGTCCTCACCATCGGGGGCCGTGGAACCGATCATGATGTCGAAGTCGTCCGGATGCAGGATCGACGTGTCGTTCACGGTGCCCCGGCCCAACAACATCCGCGCGAAGATCGCCAGATCCGACACGGTGGCCGCGATGTTCCCGTCGGAACCGGCGACCTCTAGCCACGGCGCCACCACCAACGGCTCGCCCGGGGTCCACGGCCGGTCGTCGTGCAACGGCTGGTAGCCGCGAGCCAGCCGGGAGTAGTCCTCGTGAGTCACCCGCGCGATGGTGGAGTTCATCTGGAGGGGAACCAGGATCTGCTCGCGCACCACCTCGTCGAGACCACGCCCGCAGACCTGCCGGGCCGCCTGCCCGAGCAGGAGGAAGCCCAGATTCGAGTAGTGGAAGAACGTCCCCGGTGCGGCCGGTGACACCGGGCCGGTGAAGGCAGCCACTTGCCCCAGCTCGTCGGGTAGGGCCTCGGTACTGGCGACCAGGCCGGCGGTGTGGGTGAGCAACCGGTCGATGGTGATTCCGTTGGCGCGCAGGGGATCAGGCAGCCACTCGAGGACGGTGCCAACCGGGTCGTCGAGCCGGATCAGGCCGCGGCGCGCCAACTGCAGAATGGCGATCGCGTTGAACACCTTGCTGATCGAGCCGATCTCGAACAGATGGTGCGCTGCTACCGGGATGCCGGCAGCGACATCGGCATGGCCGAAGCGGTAGGAGAACAGCTCGCGATGTTTGTCGACGGCCAGTACCGCACCGCCGGGCACCGCCCAGGCCTCGGCGATGGTGGCGACGGTCGAAGAGAGCATACTCAGTATGCTAACCGCTCGCCCTCAGTTGTTGGCGGCAAGCACCGAGAGCAGCTCGTAACCGACGGTCGCCGCGGCGATCCCGGTGATCTCGGCATGGTCGTAGGCAGGTGCGACCTCGACGATGTCGGCACCGACGACGTCGAGACCGACCAGTCCGCGCAACGTGTTGAGCAATTCCCGGGACGTCAGGCCGCCCGCTTCCGGTGTTCCGGTGCCTGGTGCGTGCGCCGGATCCAGGACGTCGATGTCGACCGAGACGTACACCGGTCCGCCGTCGAGGCGGGCCCGCATCCGTTCGACGATGCTGGCGACACCGTCGAATTCGTAGTCGTCGGACCGGATGACCTGGAACCCGAGGACGGCGTCGTCCTCCAGGTCGGTCTTGCTGTAGAGCGGCCCGCGAATACCCATGTGCAACGAGCGTTCCATGTCGATGAGGCCTTCTTCGCTGGCCCGCCGGAACGGGGTGCCGTGCGTGTAGGCCGCACCGAAATAGGTGTCCCAGGTGTCGAGGTGGGCATCGAAGTGCAGCACGGCGATCTTGCCGTGGTCGCGGGCGAGTGAGCGCAGGATGGGCAGTGCGATGGTGTGGTCGCCGCCGATGGTCAGCAGCGTCGTGCCGTGCGTGCGCAGCGCGGTGACCTCAGTATCGATCGTGGTGATCGCCTCGTCGATGTTGAACGGGTTGACCGGGATGTCACCGAAGTCGGCCACCTGGTGCGCGGCGAAGGGCTCGACACCCAGCGCAGGGTTGAACGGCCGCAACAACTTCGAGCCGGCGCGGACATGCGAGGGTCCAAAGCGAGCACCGGGCCGGTAGGACACGCCACTGTCGAACGGCACACCGACGATCCCTACCGCCGCGTCGGCCACCTCGGAGATCCGGGGTAGCCGCGCGAAGGTGTTCGGTTCGGTGTAGCGGGGGAATTTCGTGGCGTCGGTCTGTCCGACGATCTCGCCTGTCATTGCTCCTCCTCGACAACGGTCTTCGCAATGGCGATCGCATCGGCGGGATCGGCCAGTGTCGGGTTGGCGTCAATCATCGCCAATTCAGTGCTCACATCAAGGCTTCGGGTCACCGCCACGTAGACCAGGCCGGAGACCAGCATGCCCACGACGAAGGCGATGTCGACCTGGCCCATGGCCTCGGCGGCCGGGCCCACGAAGAACGGCAGATCGACGAACGGGATCTCGGCGAGCACACCGGCGGTGAAGGCGGTGAGCCCGCGCCACGACCACGCCCCATAGATGCCCATGGGGGTGAACAGGTCGGCGATGACGTAGTGGCCACGCCGGACGAAGAAGTAGTCGGTCAGGTTGACCGCGGTCCACGGGGCCAGCAGGTACAGCATGATCAGCAGCGTGGTGTTGAGAGCGGCGGTCGCGTTCGTCAACGCCAGGCTCATCGCCAGCCACGCGACGGCCAGCACCGCGATCGTCATCACCCGCAGCTGCCGGGTCGGGGTGACCGGCTTGAGCGAATCGATGGCGGTGATCACCGTCAGCATGCCGCTGTAGGCGTTGAGACCCATGGTGGCGACCAGGACCAGCGTGGCCACCACGGCCAGCACCGCACCGAGGTAGGGCACCACGTCGTTGCCGGTGGTGTTGATACCCGAGAGCGCGTCGCTGGCCCCCAGGTAGGTGGCCATCCACGCGCCCAGCGGGATGAGCCAGGCCGGTGAGGCCGACGCCCCGAGGAACACCGACGCGATGATCGAGGACGGCTTGGTGTCGCGGGGGAGGTAGCGGCTGTAGTCCGAGACGTACGGGGCGTAGGTGATGTTGTAGGAGGCCGCCACACTGAACTGCACCAGGAACGCGACGAGGCTGAAACCGCCTGTGGCAGCGGTTGTTCCGGTCACCGAGCCGGACACGACGCCGAGGGTGAGTACCACCCACAGGGGCAGGGAGAGCCAGAACAGGATGCGGAAGGTGCGGTGCAGCAGGTCGTGCCCGTAGATGGCCAGCAGTGCGGCGGCGACCGTAATGACGACGGCGACGACGACGGTGTTCCAGCCGAAGATCGACTCGAGGCCGGACTTGATGATCACCGTGTCGACGACGTTGAAGCCGACGAAGGTGAACAGCGTCCCGATCAAGGGCAGCAGCACGCCGCGGTAGCCGAACTGGGCTCGTGACTGGATCATCTGCGGCAGTCCCAGCACCGGGCCCTGGGTGGCATGGAACGCCATGAAGATGGTGCCGAAGGCGATGCCCGCCAAGCCGGCCACGATCGTCCACGCCAGCGACAGTCCGAGACTGGGGCCGACGAAGCCCAGTGCCAGCGTGAACGGCTGGAAGTTGCCGACGAACCAGAACGGGCCCTGATGGCCGACCTTGCCGTGCCGCTCGTCGTCGGGGACGTAGTCGATGGACCGGGTTTCGATCAGCGTCGTGGCGCGGGATGCGGGAGCGGTCACGATTCCTCCGAGGGGTGTCACAGTAGTGCGTAACACCATCCGCTGCTGTTGTGCCTGGCACCATGGCAGAAGTGTTCAAACCATCTATTACGGTTGGACAATATGTACATCAGGACCATGGCGTGCTGACGGTCGCGGACGTCGCGTCCGAGCCGAGCCTGAACCTGCAGGTGTTGGTCGAGGGAGACCTGACCAGGGCCGTGACGTCGGCGCATGTCTCGGAACTTGCCGCGCCGGCTGACTGGCTGCGGGGCGGGGAGCTGCTCATGACGGTGGGGCTGCTGCTACCCATGCGTCGCGCGGAATGCCGCGCCTATCTGTCGGAGTGCGCGTCGGCCGGGGTGGCGGCGGTCGCCCTCGGACTCGGTCACGGGCTGCCCTACCAACGCTGCCCGCGGCCGATGATCGAGGCCGCCCGCGAGTGTGGCGTCACGCTGATGACCGTGCCCGACGAGACGCCGTTCATCGCCGTCACCAAGTGGGTGTTCGAGACCATCGCGCGCCAGGAGCGCCAGGAACTGCAGACCGCGCTGGAGATCAATCGCTCGCTGACGGCGGTGGCGACCAGCTCCGCGCCGCTCTCGGCGCTACTGTCGGCGTGGTCGCAGGCCAGTATCACGCCGTGTGTGGTCTGCGATGCCGGCGGCAGGGTCATCGGCCAGACTCCCGCGACCAATCCCGCTGTGGTGGATGCGGCCGTCGCGGCCATCGACTCCGCGCGCCAGTCGGGTGCGGGCTGGTCGGTGATCGAGGGTTTCGAGGTGCACGCGGTCGGCGCCCGTGATCCGCTGGCCTTCATCGCACTCGGTGCCGACATGGATCTGCGGTCGCGCAGCTCGTCGACGGTGCTGGTCTCGCTGATCGCCGTGGACATCGAGCGGCGCAACCTCTCCGGCCAAGCCGAGCGCAACCGACGCGCGCAGGTGCTGGCCCAGCTGCTGCGGCCCGGCCTCAAACGGGAGCGCGCGCTGGCCCTGGCGGCGACCGTCGGTCTGGACACCGGCCCCTGTCAGGCGGCCGTCGTCACCGCCACCGACGCCGAATCGCTGGCCTTCCGTGTGCAGGCGAGCCTGCCGGACTGCCTGGTGCTGGTGCGCGGCGAGACCGTGGAGATCGTCCATACCGACCTGGACGCGCTCGTGGCGACACTGACCACCCACGCGCCTGGCCTAGCCTGTGGCATCGGCGCTCCGACGGATGCCGATGCGCTCGCCGTTTCGGCGATGCAGGCCAGATCCCTGGTGCCCGTCAGCGCCCGGTTGGGACGGATCGTCACGGCCAGCGAGGGTGAGACGGTGTCGTTGTTGCTGGCGTTGGGGGAGCCCGACGCGGTGCGCGGATTCGCCGATGCTGTGCTGGCGCCCCTGGACGCACTGGATCCCCGGGAACGGCTCGAACTGCTGCGCACACTGGAACAGTGGTTGCGGGTGAACGGCGCGTGGGATCCGGCTGCGGCGCGACTGTCGTTGCACCGCAACACGGTTCGCAACAGGATCGAACGTGTCGCGACGCTGACGGGGCGTCGTCTCGACGACGGTGAGGACCGGATGGAACTCTGGCTGGCACTCAAAGCGCGCTCAGCGGTTAGCCTGCAGAAGTGAGCCGCATCGCCTGTGCCCAGATCGCACCGTCCGTCGGGGAGCTTGACGCCAACCTCGAGCTGTCGACCGCGGCGGTGGCCGCTGCGGTGTCGGCCGGGGCCGACATCGTGGTCCTGCCGGAGCTGGCCACCTCGGGTTATATGTTCGCCGACGCCGAGGAGGCCAGGTCGGCGGCGCTGCGCCCGGATGCCGCCGCCTTCGACGCCTGGCGCTCGGCCGCCGGCGATGCCGTGGTCATCGGTGGATTCTGCGAGCTGGGTGAGGACGGCCTGCTGTACAACAGCGCACTGGTGGTCGAGCGCGACGGTGTGATCGCGAGTTATCGCAAGACGCATCTGTGGGATCGCGAGAAACTGATCTTCACACCCGGGGATGCGTTACCTCCGGTGCTCTCGACGCGGCATGGCGTGATCGCCGTGATGGTCTGTTACGACCTGGAATTCGCGGAGCTGACTCGGCGGGCTGCCCTGGATGGCGCGGAAGTGATTGCTGCGCCGGTGAATTGGCCGCTGTTTCCCCGGCCGGAGGGCGAGCGGCCAGGTGAGGTGATCACCGCGATGTCGACGGCTCGGACCAACAAGGTCGCCGTGGCGGTGTGTGACCGGGCCGGGGTGGAGCGTGGGCAGCCATGGACCGAGGGAACCGCGATCGTCGATCCCGACGGCTGGGTGGCGGCCGTCGCGGGCGCGGGCCCCGGGTTGGCGATCGCCGATGTCGATCTGCGGCTGACCCACGACAAGACGCTGACCGAGCACGTGCACCTGTTCGACGACCGGCGCGTCGACCTGTACTGACCAGCCAGAAACCGAGGCTCGCACGGGCTAGCGTCAGGCGGGCGGATCCCAGCGCAGGACATCGACGGACATCGCCGCCGGGAACGGCGTGGTGCTGTTGGGTGCTCCCGCCCAGGGGCCGCCGACGGCGAGGTTGATGATCGCGGCCATCGGGCGGTTGTAGACCCACTTCGAACCCGGGCTCAACGAGGCCGGGGTGAAAGTGCCCAGCGTCTGGTCGTCCACACCGACGGTGATCTCGTCGACGAGGTGTCTGACCCAGTAGTTGTGGTAATCCGTCGATAGGTCAGGCAGGTTCGCGGTGATCTGCGCCTGCTGGGTGGCGGTGCTGCCGTCGATGGGGCCGTGCAGGGTGGAGTAGACGGTGGTGGTGGTGCTCGGCAGTTCGAGTACGTCGAGCTCTCCGGACTGCGGCCAGGGTGTGGTGTCCTCGTCGGCGCCCTTGAGCCAGAAGGCCGGCCAAAGCCCTTGCCCCTTAGGCACTTTGATGCGGGCGGTGATGGTGCCGTAGCCCATGCTCATCTTGTTCTTGGTGTCCACCCAGCCCGATGAGTAGCCGTTCTTGGTCTTGGTGGCCTGGATGAGCAGATGACCCTGACCATCGAGCGTGGCGTTCTTCGTCGCGTAGTTCTCGACACCGGGATCCCAGCCGGTGCCGGTCTTGACCGTCCAGATCGAGTTGTTCGGCGCTGCTCCGGCGCTGCCGAGGAACTCGTCGCCGACCGCTCCCGTGGTCGCCATGACGGTGTCGATGTAGAGATTGCGCTGGCACTTGCTGTTCTGGTCGTAGTTGTTGGAGTAACCGATGGCGAGCGTGTGTGCGCCGGACGGGATGGCACCGGTGAAGGTGTAGTCCGACCAGGTGGTGCTGTTGACGAAGACGGTGGTGATCGCGGTGCCGTCGATCGAAACGGTCATATTGGGTCCGCCGGAACACAACGAGGCCTTGGCCCGAATGATCAGGCCGCTGGACAGGGGGAGCGTCACGGCGGCCGATGCGGTGCCGTTGGAGGTCAGCGCCAGAGCGGAGCCGCCCGAGGCGGTGGTGTCGGTGACCTTGCCACCGGCGCTGGCCGGTGACACGGTCATGGATTCGGCCTCGAACGAGGTGTTGGCGGCCAACGCGGGTGGGGCGGGAGAGGCGAGGGCGGCAACCATGACGCTCGCAGCGGTAAGGCGCAGGTAGCGCACGGTGCACTCCATCGACGCAGGGGAATCACGACAGCTTTCCCTGCGGCCCCGTCAATTAACAGATGCCGCAATCATCACTTTGGTAACAATCGCCTGATTGAGGCAACTTTGCCCTGCATAACGCGATGCTGGGATACGTTCGAGGTGTCCGCCTCACGATGGGAAGCGCTATGAGGTCTGATCGGCTGACTCGTCAGATTGCTCTCTTTGCCGGGGGCGCCGCGATCATCGGGATGGGGGCGCTGACGGCCTGTAGCCCGAACGAGAAGGAAGCCCCGGCGACCAGCACCACGCCGTCATCGACATCGGCGCCGGCTGTGTCACCCACCGAAAAGGCCGTGGGTCCCGGGGGCAACAACTCGTTCTCGCCGACCGTCAACCCGGCGCCGCCCGGACCGGTGTGCAAGGAAATCGTCGGCAACGACTGCGTGCGCTAGCTGAACGGCCGAAGCCGGGGGAGCTGGTCCTACTGGTGCCCTCGGTGAGATTCGAACTCACACTGCACGGGTTTTGAATCCGTTTCCTCTGCCAGTTGGGATACGAGGGCGCAGCCGCGGCGCGGCGGTTTTCCACCATAGTGGATGGCCGTGGGGGAGCAGCCAAGCGGCCCATGGTGCGCCCCGCGCTCGCTGTTTGGCCGCGGCCACGCGACAATAGCGTCATGACCGGGTCCACCAACGACGCCGACGGCCGTCCCACCCACCGCGTCCTGATCGCCGAGGACGAGGCGCTGATCAGGCTCGATCTCGCCGAAATGCTGCGTGAAGAGGGTTATGAGGTGGTCGGCGAGGCCGGCGACGGCCAGGAAGCCGTCGAGCTGGCCGAACAACTCCGCCCCGACCTGGTGATCATGGACGTCAAGATGCCGCGCCGCGACGGTATCGACGCCGCCGCCGAGATCGCCGCCAAGCGGATCGCCCCCATCGTCGTGCTCACCGCCTTCAGCCAGCGCGACCTGGTGGAGAAGGCCCGTGACGCCGGCGCGATGGCCTACCTGGTCAAGCCGTTCTCGATCACCGATCTGATCCCGGCCATCGAGGTCGCCGTCAGCCGCTTCGCCGAGATCACCGAACTCGAACGCGAGGTGGCCAGCCTCTCCGACCGGCTGGAGACCCGCAAGCTCGTCGAGCGGGCCAAGGGGCTGCTGCAGAGCAAGCAGGGGATGAGCGAGCCGGAAGCCTTCAAGTGGATCCAGCGGGCCGCCATGGACCGCCGCACCACCATGAAGCGGGTCGCCGAAGTGGTCCTGGAAACGCTCGACGCGCCCGGTGACGGTTCCTCGGAGAGCTGACCGAGCCGACGCGCCGCGTTAACTCTGGGTTTCCCCGTCGGCCTGGTGACGGCGCGTAACCGTCTGACCGTGCCGTTTGCCGGTGGCGGCAATATGCTCGCAGCCAGCCGTTGTCCAAGAGCACGCGCTGCGGCCCAGCGTTGGCTATGTTCTACCCACCCGACGAAACTACTGACCCGGAGGTGAAACGTGCGCTCTCGCACGACACGGAGTGCAATCGCCGCGAGTTCGGCTCTGCTGGTGGCGTTCGGCATTGCCGGCTGCAACCAGTCCAAGCCGAATGAGAACTCGTCGCAGAGTGATCTCAAGATCGTCGAGCAGGTTCAGATCGACCAGAACGGTGCCGAGGTCAAGCCGGAAGCCGGCGCTGTCCCGGCCGATCCCGCCGGTGACGGCAAGGCCACCTGCCCGCCGGTGTCCATCGCGATGGCCGGTGCCCTCAACGGCCCCGACGCCGCCCTGGGCATCAACATCAAGAACGGCGTCCAGCTGGCCATCGACAAGCACAATGCCGCCAACCCCGGTTGCCAGGTCCAGCTGAAGCCCTTCGACACCGAGGGTGACCCGCAGAAGGCAACCGCGATCGCCCCGCAGATCGTCGACGACGCCTTCACCATCGGACTGGTCGGTCCCGCCTTCTCCGGCGAGACCAAGGCCACCGGTGCCGTCTTCGACCAGGCGGGTCTGGTGTCGGCGACCGCCTCGGCCACCAACGTCACGCTCTCCGAGCAGGGCTGGAAGACCTTCTTCCGCGGTCTTGCCAACGACGGCGTGCAGGGCCCCTCGGTGGCCAACTACCTGAAGAACACCCTCGGTGAGAAGAAGGTCTGCGTCGTCGACGACAGCACCGACTACGGCACCGGCCTGGCGCAGGCGGTCCGCGAGACCCTCGGCCCGGTGGCCGACTCGGCCTGCAACATCTCGGTCAAGAAGGGCGACAAGGACTTCTCGGCCGCAGTGACCCAGGTCAAGGGCCAGTCGCCGGATTCGGTGTTCTACAGCGGCTACTACGCCGAGGCGGCACCGTTCGTTCAGCAGCTGCGCGACGGCGGCTTCACCGGCAAGTTCGTCAGCGCCGACGGCACCAAGGATCCGGAGTTCGTCAAGCAGGCCGGCGCGGCGTCCAAGGACGCCATCCTGTCCTGCCCGTGCGGCCCGGCCACCGGAGCGTTCGCCGACGAGTACACCAAGAAGTTCGGTCAGGCTCCCGGCACCTACAGCACCGAGGGCTACGACCTGGGCACGGTGCTGCTGAAGGGTATCGACGCCGGCAAGATCACCCGTCCGGACCTGCTCGAGTGGGTCAAGAACTACAACGGACAGGGTGTGGCCCGCAAGTACCAGTGGACCGATAAGGGTGAGCTGACCACGACCCTGATCTGGATCTACAAGGTTCAGTAGGTGATTCGCGAGACGCGTCCGGGACCACTTGGCTCGGGCGCGTTCTCGTTGAGCAGCAAGGAGTCGGCCCCAGGATGATCCACGAGTGCCTCGGTCAGTACGCCTGCCTCGCCAGTGACATCGGTTTCAACATCGAGAACCTGCGAAATGGCTTCTGGCAGTTGACCATTGACGGATTGTCCTGGGGCGCCATCTACGCCCTGGTGGCCGTCGGCTACACCTTGGTCTTCGGTGTGCTGAGGTTGATCAACTTCGCCCATTCCGAGATCTTCATGCTCGGGATGTTCGGCGCCTACTTCTGCCTGGACATCATCCTGGGCTTCTACCCCAGCGGCGACGCCTACAACAAGGGCGTCCTGCTGACGGTGCTGTACCTGGGTATCGCGATGCTGTTCGCGATGCTGGTATCAGGCTCTGCCGCAATCGGTTTGGAAGCGGTGGCCTACCGGCCGCTGCGACGGCGCAACGCCCGGCCGTTGACGTTCCTGATCACCGCGATCGGTATGTCGTTCGTGTTGCAGGAATTCGTGCACTTCGTGCTGCCCAAGATCATCAAGGGCTACGGCGGCAGCAATGCCCAGCAGCCGATCATCCTGGTGCAACCCAAGACTCAGTTCCACATCTTCGGTGCCACCGTCAGCAACGTCACGCTGGTGATCGTCGCGGCGGCGTTGGTGCTGGCGCTGCTGACCGACGTGGCGATCAACCGGACGAAATTCGGTCGCGGTATCCGGGCGGTGGCCCAGGACCCCACCACCGCGACGCTGATGGGAGTCTCGCGGGAGCGCATCATCATGACCACCTTCCTCATCGGCGGCATGCTGGCCGGCGCCGCCGCGCTGCTGTACACCCTGAAGGTGCCCCAGGGCATCATCTACTCCGGCGGCTTCCTGCTCGGTATCAAGGCGTTCTCGGCCGCGGTCCTCGGCGGTATCGGAAACCTGCGCGGTGCTCTGCTCGGCGGCCTGATCCTGGGCATCATGGAGAACTACGGCCAGGCGGTGTTCGGTACCCAGTGGCGTGACGTGGTCGCCTTCGTCCTCCTGGTTCTGGTACTGCTGGTGCGGCCCACCGGGATACTCGGGGAGAGCCTCGGAAAGGCGAGGGCATGAGTCACCGCAGCGACACCCAGAACACCCCGGGCCGGTGGACCACCCGGCTCCTGGCTCCCGGCGATGGTTTGCGCGACTGGTGGTCCGGGCGCAGCCGGGTACAGAAGTGGGGCTTCGGTGTGGTGGGCTTCGGCCTGCTCGCCCTCACTCCGCTGTTCCCGCCCCCGTTCTTCGAGACCACTGGCATCAGCTTCGGCGGCACCATGGCCCAGTTCGCGATGGTGGCGATCATCGCGATCGGCCTCAACGTGGTGGTCGGTCAGGCCGGCCTGCTGGACCTCGGCTACGTCGGCTTCTACGCCGTCGGCGCCTACACCGTCGCCCTGCTCACCAGTCCGGACTCGCCATGGAACCGGCTCGGTTCAGGCTGGCTGTTCAGCGAGAAGTGGGCCTGGCTGACCTGTGTGCCGATCGCCATGGCGGCCACCGCACTGGCCGGACTGATCCTGGGCATCCCCACCCTGCGGCTGCGCGGTGACTACCTGGCCATCGTCACGCTCGGGTTCGGCGAGATCATCCGGCTGCTGGCCGACAACCTCTCCGGTGTCACCAACGGATCCCGGGGCCTCAACCAGATCGCCTACCCCCACGTGCTGGAGACGTCGAAGTACCCGGACGGGGCGTTCTCCAGTGGCAACTCCACCGGCACCGCCAACTACGGCACCTGGTGGTTCTGGCTGGGCCTGATCCTGATGATCGCCATCCTGCTGCTGGTCGGCAACCTGGAGCGCAGCCGCGTCGGGCGGGCCTGGGTGGCCATCCGCGAGGACGAGGACGCCGCGGAAGTGATGGGCGTCAACACCTTCCGCTTCAAACTATGGGCGTTCGTGATCGGTGCCGCGATCGGCGGCCTGTCCGGGGCGCTCTACGCCGGGCAGGTGCAGTACGTGGCGCCACCGACGTTCAACATCATCAACTCGATGCTGTTCCTGTGCGCGGTGGTGCTGGGCGGTCAGGGCAACAAACTCGGCGTCGTCTTCGGCGCGTTCATCATCGTCTACCTGCCCAACCGACTGCTCGGGGTGGAAGTCCTGGGCATCAACCTCGGCGACCTGAAGTACCTGTTCTTCGGTCTGGCGCTGGTGGTGCTGATGATCTTCCGGCCGCAGGGCCTGTTCCCGGTGCGCCAACAGCTGCTGGCCTACGGCAAGTCGGCCCGCAAGCTGTTGGGCGCGGCCGACGACAGCAAGGCGGCGGCATGACCGATCCGGTGATCGACGAGAGCATGGCCGCCCTGCATCGCGACGTCAACGCCGCGGAGGGTGAAACCCTGCTCGAGACCAAGGATCTCACCGTCAAGTTCGGCGGTCTGACCGCGCTGGACTCCGTCAGCTTCGCGATCAAGCGCGGCGAGATCCTCGGCCTGATCGGACCCAACGGGGCGGGCAAGACCACCTGCTTCAATGCCATCACCGGCGTCTACCGCCCGAGTTCGGGCTCGGTCACCTTCGACGGCCAGCCGCTGGGCCGCATCAAGCGCCACCAGATCACCCGCCGCGGCATCGCGCGCACCTTCCAGAACATCCGGCTGTGGGGCGAGATGACCGCTCTGGAGAACGTCATCGTCGGCACCGACGCCCGGCACAAGACCTCGGTGCCCGGTGCCCTGATCCGCAGCCCCCGGCACCGCGCCGAGGAACGCTCGGCCATCGAAAAAGCCGCAGCACTGCTGCAATTCGTCGGCATCGCCCACCGCGGCGAAGAGAAGGCCAAGAACCTGCCCTACGGCGATCAGCGACGCCTCGAGATCGCCCGTGCGCTGGCCACCGAGCCCAAGCTGCTGTGCCTGGACGAGCCTGCCGCCGGCTTCAACCCCAGCGAGAAGGCGGCCCTGATCGACCTGATCCGCGCCATTCGCGACGACGGCTACACCGTGCTGCTGATCGAGCACGACATGCGCCTGGTGATGGGCGTGACCGACCGGATCGTCGTCCTGGAGTTCGGCCGCAAGATCGCTGACGGCCTGCCCGCCGAGATCCGCGAGGACCCGGCCGTCATCGCCGCCTACCTGGGAGTCCCCGATGACCAGCTCTGAGGACCAGCCCATCCTGTTGGAAGTGCGCGACGCCGTCGTGCACTACGGCAGAATTGAAGCGCTGCACGGTGTTTCACTGCAAGTGCGGCAGGGGGAGTTGGTGACCCTGCTCGGGTCCAACGGGGCGGGCAAGACCACGATGATGCGCGCCATCTCCGGGCTGCGTCCGCTGTCGTCGGGCTCGGTGTGGTTCGAGGGCAATGACATCTCTGGCGTCAAGGCCCACCAGCGCGCCATCGACGGCTTGGTGCAGGCGCCCGAAGGCCGAGGGGTGTTCCCCGGCATGACGGTGCTGGAGAATCTCGAAATGGGCTGCTACGGGCGAAAGTTCGCCACCAAGGCCGAACACGACGAACGCCTGGACTGGGTGCTGCAGACCTTCCCGCGGCTGGCCGAACGGCGCACCCAGGTCGGTGGCACCCTCTCCGGTGGCGAGCAGCAGATGCTGGCGATCGGGCGTGCGCTGATGGCCCGACCGCGCGTTCTCCTGCTCGACGAACCGTCGATGGGCCTGGCCCCGATGATCATCTCGCAGATCTTCAAGATCATTTCCGAGATCAACGCCCAGGGCACCACGGTGCTGCTGGTAGAACAGAATGCCCAGCAGGCGCTGAGCCGGTCCGACCGCGCCTACATCCTGGAGACCGGCACCGTCACGCGCAGCGGTCCGGCCCGGGAATTGTTGGCCGACGACAGTATTCGCGCTGCCTATCTGGGTGTGGCCTAGCCGCACATCTCAGTCGGTGAGCTTGGTCAACAACAAGTAGGCACTGGCCAACCCGCCCACGATCGCGGCGCACGTCGTCGGAAACAGCGCGTAGGGCGCCCAGCTGACGCCGGTCAGCAACAGGACTCCGGTCAGTGCGACCCCCAAGGCTGTTGTGACATTGGGGTTGACTCGCTTGATGATTCGGCCTAGGGAATTGCCTTCGGCATCGTCGCCGGCAGACCTGTCGAGGACGATGAGCAGGACGGCCGCAGCCACGGCAAGGACGGTGAGCTCGGCGCCGATCACCCGCGCCGGTTGCTCCGGTACCGACAGCACGACCGCGACCAGGAGCAGCATCGTGAAGACCACCAATGTCTGCGCGGCGCGATGGCGAAGGCTCGCCGAGTTCGCCATCCGTGCCGCGTGGATCGAGATCGCCACGAACAGGAGTCCGACGAGCGCACCGCCGACCCCGCCGATGATGACAGCAAAGGTGTCCCAACCTGGCATCAGACGACTGTAGCCGCGTGTGCGCTCATGAGCTCTCCTCAGTCGATCGTGAAGCGCTTCACCCGCGAGGTGGCACCGGAGACGAGCTGAACGCGGCTGGGCGGCACCCCGAAATGCTTGGCGAGCAGTCGCGCGGCAGCGTCGGTGGCCTTGCCCTCGATGGCGCGCTCGCGCACGAAGATCGTCAGCGTCCCGTCGGCGCCGGTTTCGACCAGCGGGCCCTTGGCGCTACCGGGCTTGACGGTAACGACGACGGTCTCGGCCACCCGGTGAGCTTACGTGGCGACGATGACCGAGGAGCCGTGGCCGAACAGGCCCTGGTTGGCGGTCACACCGACGGTGGCACCGTCGACCTGTCGGCCGGTGGCCTGCCCCTTGAGTTGCCAGGTCAGTTCGCAGACCTGGGCGATGGCCTGGGCCGGGATGGCCTCGCCGAAGGAGGCCAGGCCGCCGGAGGCGTTGACGGGGATACGCCCGCCGATGGTTGTGGCGCCACTGCGCAGCAGGTGCTCGGCCTCGCCCTTGGCGCACAGTCCGAGGTGTTCGTACCAGTCCAGTTCCAGTGCGGTCGACAGGTCGTAGACCTCGGCGAGGGAGAGGTCTTCGGGGCCGATACCGGCTTCGGCGTAGGCCGCGTCGAGGATCTGGTCTTTGAAGACCCGCTCCGGGCCGGGAACCACGGCCGTGGAATCGGTGGCGATATCCGGCAATTCGGGGAGATGCTGTGGGTACTGCGGGCTCTGCAGGCTGACCGCGCGGACCGAGGGCACGCCCTTGAGCGAGCCCAGGTGCTTTTCGGTGAACTCCTTGCTGGCCACGATCAGGGCGGCGGCGCCGTCGGAGGTGGCGCAGATGTCGAGCAGGCGCAGCGGGTCGGAGACCACGGGACTGGCCAGCACGTCCTCGACGCTGGCTTCCTTGCGGTAACGGGCGTACGGGTTGTTCAGGCCGTGGCGGGCGTTTTTGACCTTGACCGCGGCGAAGTCCTCCAACGTGGCGCCGTAGAGGTCCATCCGGCGACGCGCCAGCAGCGCGAAGTAGACGGTGTTGGTAGCCCCGATCAAATGGAAGCGTTGCCAGTCCGGGTCGTTGCGGCGTTCCCCGCCGACGGGGGCGAAGAAGCCCTTGGGGGTGGTGTCGGCCCCGATCACCAGCGCCACATCGCAGAGCCCGGCCAGGATCTGGGCGCGGGCGGACTGCAGGGCCTGGGAGCCCGAGGCGCAGGCGGCGTAGCTGGAGGTGATGGGGATGCCGTTCCAGCCCATCTTCTGGGCGAAGGTGGCGCCGGCGACGAAGCCTGGGTAACCGTTGCGAATGGTGTCGGCACCGGCGACCAATTGGATTTGGCGCCAGTCCAATCCGGCTTCGGCCAGGGCGGCGCGGGCGGCGACGACACCGTACTCGGTGAAGTCGCGGCCCCACTTACCCCACGGGTGCATACCCGCGCCGAGGATGTACACCGGTTCCGGGGTGCTAGCGCTCATTGGGCGATCCTCCAGGCGTAGGTGAGGCGCTCGACGCCGTCGTCATCGGTATAGAGCGGCATGGTGGTCAGCTCCACGGCCATCCCGACTTTCAGATCGGCGGCCAGGGTGCCCTCGACGACCTTGCCCAGCACGATCAGCCCCTCGTCGGCGAGCTCGACCGCGGCCACCGCGAATGGTTCGAACGGGTCCGGTGCGGGATAGGGCGGTGGCGGGGCGTAGCGGTTCTCGGTATAGCTCCATACCGTGCCCCGCCGCGACAGCGCGACCGGTTCGAGCACATCACTGGCGCACCCCGGGTTCGGGCAGTTATTGGCCCGGGGCGGAAACACGTACGTCGCACACTGCGGACACTTCGCACCGATCAGATGCGGGACACCGGCATCGTCGTAGTCCCACCAACCATCGATGGCCGGTAGTTGAGTGGGCGCGTCTGGAGAAGCTGGCACGTCGCCATGGTAAGCGATCCGCAAGCCAGAACTGCAACGTGTTCCAGTTGGCGGGAGGTTGGGATCGGTAGCAATCGGCACCCGGTGCACTTGTCGGCGAGGAGCGCCCCGGACATCGGTGCCCGGCGCATAGCGGATCGGAGATCAGACATGGGACTTTTCAAGAAGGCCAAGGATGCGGCCACCGCCGCTCAGGTGCACGTGCAGGGAGCTGGGCTGGTCGACCCCGCGGTTCTGGGCGGTCCGTCGACTCGATCGGTCGACGCGACCGAACCGATCTGGGAGCCGATCAACGGCATCTCCCTGCAGGACTATGCCGAGCTGGCACGCACCGCCCAGAGTCGAGGCGTCACCGACGAGGCGGGCATGATTGCGCTGGGTCAGGAGCGTGGCTGGGATCCCGCCGACGTCAGGGTCGCACTCGACGGCTGGGTGCAGCGGATGGGGCAGTCGATGGCCGTCGGGCAGCAGTTCCGCAAGTTCCTCGGCTACTGAACCGCCACGGGGTAGCGGCGGCCCGATTGTCACCGGCGGTGCCTAGAGTGAGTGCCGTGAGCCCAGCCAAAACCGCAGCGCCGTCCGACCAGAAGCAGACCCTCATGCTGTTGGACGGCAACTCGCTGGCCTACCGGGCGTTCTATGCGTTGCCCGCCGAGAACTTCAAGACCAAGAACGGGCTGACCACCAACGCGGTGTACGGCTTCACCGCCATGCTCATCAACCTGCTGCGCGACGAGCAGCCCAGCCACATCGCCGCCGCCTTCGACGTCTCCCGGCAGACCTTCCGGGTGGACAAGTACCCGGAATACAAGGCCGGCCGCTCGGCCACCCCCGACGAGTTCCGCGGACAGATCGACATCACCAAAGAAGTGCTGGCCGCCCTCGGCATCACCGTGCTGGCCGAACCGGGCTTCGAGGCCGACGACATCATCGCCACCCTGGCGACCCAGGCCGAGCAGGAGGGTTACCGCGTCCTGGTGGTTACCGGCGACCGCGATGCCCTGCAGTTGGTCAGCCCGGACGTCACCGTGCTCTATCCCCGCAAGGGCGTCAGCGACCTGACCCGCTTCACGCCGGAGGCGGTGGTGGAGAAGTACGGGCTCACCCCCACCCAGTACCCGGACTTCGCGGCACTGCGCGGCGACCCGAGCGACAACCTGCCCGGCATCCCCGGTGTGGGGGAGAAGACGGCCGCCAAATGGATCGTCGAGTACGGCTCGCTGCAGGGGCTGGTCGACAACGTCGACACCGTGCGGGGCAAGGTGGGCGATTCCCTGCGCGACAACCTCTCCAGCGTGGTGCTCAACCGCGAGCTCACCGATCTCGTCAAAGACGTCCCCCTGGCGCAGACCCCGGACACGCTGCGGCTGCTGCCGTGGGATCGCGACCAGATCCACCGGCTGTTCGACGACCTGGAGTTCCGGGTACTGCGGGATCGGCTCTTCGATACCCTGGCCGCCGTCGAACCCGAGGTCGACGAGGGCTTCGACGTGCGCGGCGGCGCGCTCGAGCCCGGATCGGTGGCGGCCTGGCTGGCCGAGCACGCCGCCGACGGGCGGCGCAGCGGTCTCGCCGTCGTCGGCACCCATACCGTCTACGACGGTGACGCGACCGCGCTGGCCATCGCCGCCGCCGACGGTGACGGCGCCTACATCGACACCGCGACGCTGACACCGGAGGACGACTCCGCTCTCGGCGCCTGGCTGGCCGACGCGGGCACGCCGAAGGCGTTGCACGAAGCCAAGATCGGGATCCATGGCCTGGCCGGACGCGGGTGGGCGCTGGACGGCGTCACCTCCGACACCGCGCTGGCCGCCTACCTGGTCCGGCCCGGGCAACGCAGCTTCGCCCTCGACGACCTGTCGCTGCGCTATCTGCGCCGCGAGCTGCGCGCGGACAATGCCGAGCAGCAACAACTCTCGCTGCTCGATGACACCGACGGTGTCGACGACCAAGCGGTGCAGACGGCAATCCTGCGGGCCAGAGCGGTCGCCGACCTTGCCGACGCCCTCGACGAGGAGCTCACCCGCATCGACTCCGCGTCGCTGCTCGGCGAGATGGAGCTGCCCGTTCAGTCCGTCCTGGCCGGGATGGAAAGCGCCGGCATCGCCGTCGACCTGGACAAGCTCGACACCCTGCAGCGCGAGTTCGGCGACCAGATCCGGCAGGCCGCCGACGCCGCCTACGCGGTGATCGGCAAGCAGATCAACCTCGGCTCGCCCAAGCAGCTCCAGGTGGTGTTGTTCGACGAACTGGGCATGCCCAAGACCAAGAAGACCAAGACCGGCTACACCACGGATGCCGACGCCCTGCAGTCACTGTTCGACAAGACCGGCCATCCGTTCCTGGAACACCTTTTGGCGCACCGGGACTCGACGCGTCTCAAGGTCACTGTGGACGGTCTGCTGAAGGCGGTGGCTGCCGACGGGCGCATCCACACCACGTTCAACCAGACGATCGCGGCCACCGGACGGCTGTCGTCGACCGAACCCAACCTGCAGAACATCCCGATCCGCACCGACGCCGGCCGCCAGATCCGAGACGCCTTCATCGTCGGGAACGGCTACAGCGAGCTGATGACGGCCGACTACAGCCAGATCGAGATGCGGATCATGGCGCACCTGTCCAAGGACGAGGGCCTCATCGAGGCGTTCCGCACCGGAGAGGACCTGCATTCGTTCGTGGCCTCCCGGGCGTTCGAGGTTCCCATCGACGAGGTCACCCCCGAATTGCGCAGGCGGGTCAAGGCGATGTCCTACGGCCTGGCCTACGGTCTGAGCGCCTACGGCCTGTCAGCCCAGCTGAAGATCTCGACCGAAGAGGCGAAGGTCCAGATGGACCAGTACTTCGCCCGCTTCGGCGGGATCCGCGACTATCTGCGCGACATCGTCGATCAGGCCCGCAAGGACGGCTACACCTCGACGGTGCTGGGCAGGCGCCGCTACCTGCCGGAGTTGGACAGCAGCAACCGCCAGGTCCGCGAGGCCGCCGAGCGGGCCGCGCTCAACGCCCCGATCCAGGGCAGCGCCGCCGACATCATCAAGGTTGCGATGATCAACGTCGCCCAAGCGCTCAAGGACGCCGGCCTGAAGACCCGAATGCTGCTGCAGGTCCACGACGAACTCCTGCTGGAGGTCGCCGACGGCGAACGCGACACCGTCGAGGCACTGGTACGCGACAAGATGGGCGCCGCGTACCCGTTGGACGTGCCGCTGGAGGTCTCGGTCGGCTACGGGCGCAGCTGGGATGCCGCCGCGCACTAGGGTCTCTAGGCCGGAACTGCCTGAGCTGCAACAGTATTCGGTGCCACGATGTCGGAGTAGTGGGAGGCGTCGCCGGCGATCGACTGGCTGGACTGGCCATGCACGTCGACCGGGACGTCACCGGCCAGGGTGACCCGCTCGAGATAGCGGGTCTGGCCGTCGTAGTCGGCCACCCCGTAATGCTGGGTGGCGCGGTTGTCCCAGATCGCCAGGTCCCCTTCGGTCCAGTCCCAGCGCACGGTGTTCTCCAATCGGATGATCCGATTCTGCAGCAACGCGAAGAGGGTGGCCGACTCGGCGCTGCCCAGGCCGATGAGACTCCTGACGAAATTGCCGAGTAACAACACCCGCTTGCCGGTCTCGGGGTGGACCCGCACCACGGGATGGGTGGTCTCGTAGAAGTCCGAGACGAATTCGGTGCGGTAGGCGAGGACCTCCTCGGTGAGCTCACCGGCCAGCTCGGGGCGGTCGGCGGCGTAGTCGTAGACATTGCTGTGGGTGGCCCACAGTTGCTCGGTGAGCGCCCGCAGCGGTGGGGGCAGCTGCTCGTAGGCTGCCTCGGTGGACGCCCACACGGTGCTGCCGCCGTAGCTGGGCAGTGTCACGGCCCGCAGCAGTGAGGCCTTGGGTATCCGGTCGACGAACGTCACGTCGGAATGCCAGGAGTTGGCGGTGCCGAAGCGGGAGTCGATCGGCAGGACGGTGTCCCCGCGCGAGGTCACCGTCGGATGCGCGATCGTCGGCACCCCGAGCAGGCGGGCGAATGCCACCTGCCCTTCTCCGTCGAGGTGCTGCTGGCCGCGGAAGAAGATGACCTTGTGTTCGAGCAGTGCAGCGTTGATGGCGTTGACGGTCGGGGCATCCAGATCACCGCCGAGACGCACACCGGAGATCACGGCGCCGATGTGGGCGCCGAGCTTGGAAACGTCGAGAGAAGCAGGCATGACGTCATGCTGCGCGGTTGCGCTTCGCGGGTACACCATTGCGCTGGCCGCGATCCGAATGGGCTCTACCTGCGCTCGTACGGTACGAATGGAGGGTGCCTCCCACCGTCTTGCTGCTGTCGACGTCCGACACCGACCTGATCACCGCGCGGGCCAGCGGGGCGGGATACCGGTGGGCCAACCCGTCGCGACTGGTCGACGGGGAACTGGCCGACCTGCTGACCGGTGTCGACGCGGTGGTGGTGCGCATCCTCGGTGGATACCGCGCCTGGGAACAGGGCATCGACACCGTGGTCGCCGCGGGTGTGCCGGTGGTGGTGGTCAGTGGCGAGCAGGCTCCTGACGCCGACCTGATGGAGCGCTCGACGGTGCCCGCCGGTATCGCCATGCAGACCCACATCTATTTGGCCCAGGGCGGCGTGGACAATCTGCGCCAGCTGCATGCCTTCCTGTCCGACACCCTGCTGATGACCGGTTTCGGTTTCGCACCGCCCGCCGAGGTCCCGGTGTGGGGCCTGCTGGATCCGCCTTGCGAGGGATGCGACGGCTGCGGGCTGGAACGGACGACCGATTCCCGGCCCACCATCGCGGTGCTGTACTACCGTGCCCAGCAACTGGCCGGCAACGTGGCCTACATCCGCGCGATGTGTACGGCGATCAGACAAGCCGGGGGCCGTCCGCTACCGGTGTACTGCACTTCGCTTCGCACACCCGAGCCCGAGCTCCTCGATCTGCTCGCCACCGCCGACGCGATGGTCGTCACCGTGCTGGCCGCGGGGGGAGCCCGCCCCGCGTCGGCCACCGCCGGCAACGACGACGGCAGCTGGGACGTCACCCACCTTGCCGCCCTTGATGTTCCGATCCTTCAGGGCCTGTGCCTGACCAGTTCGCGGGCGACCTGGGCCGATAACGACGACGGGTTGAGCCCGCTGGATGTGGCCACTCAGGTGGCCGTCCCCGAATTCGACGGCCGCATCATCACCGTGCCGTTCTCCTTCAAGGAGATCGACTCCGACGGGCTGATCTCCTACGTCCCCGACCCCGAGCGGTGCGCACGGGTGGCCGGGCTGGCCGTCAAGTACGCCACGTTGCGCAAGGTCGCGGCATCGGACAAGCGACTGGGCCTGGTGTTCTCGGCGTATCCCACCAAGCACGCCCGTATCGGCAACGCCGTCGGCTTGGACACCCCGGCCAGTGCCGTGGCGCTGCTGAGGGCACTGCGTGAGGCCGGCTACCGGATCGGTGAGGTGCCCGGCGTGGAGGCCGAAGATGGTGATGCGCTGATGCATGCGCTCATCGAGCGCGGCGGCCAGGACCCCGACTGGCTCACCGACGCCAAGCTGGCAGGTAACCCGATCCGGGTACCCGCCGCCCGCTACCGGGAGTGGTTCGCCACGCTGCCCGAGGATTTGCGCGAGGCCATGGTGGCGCACTGGGGTCCGCCGCCCGGTGAGTTGTTCGTCGACCGCAGCCGCGACCCGGATGGCGAAATCGTCGTCGCAGCAATGCAATCCGACAACATTGTCATCCTGGTGCAGCCGCCGCGCGGTTTCGGGGAGAACCCGGTGGCCATCTACCACGATCCGGATCTGCCGCCGAGCCACCACTATCTGGCCGCATACCTGTGGCTGCGTCACGAGTTCGGCGCGCACGCGCTGGTGCATCTGGGCAAGCACGGCAACCTGGAGTGGCTGCCGGGCAAGACCGTCGGAATGTCCGCAGCGTGCGGAACCGACGCCGCTCTCGGTGACCTGCCGCTGATCTACCCGTTCCTGGTCAACGATCCCGGCGAGGGCACCCAGGCCAAGCGCCGTGCGCACGCCACCCTGGTCGATCACCTGATCCCGCCGATGGCGCGCGCCGAGACCTACGGCGATATCTCGCGGTTGGAGCAACTGCTCGACGAGCACGCCAATATCGCCGCGCTGGACCCGGCCAAGCTGCCTGCTATCCGCCAGCAGATCTGGACGCTGATGCGGGCGGCCAAGATGGACCACGACCTTGGGCTCGAGGACCGTCCCGAGGACGACAGCTTCGACGACATGCTGCTGCACGTCGACGGCTGGCTGTGCGAGATCAAGGATGTCCAGATCCGCGACGGACTGCACATCCTGGGTGCGGCGCCACAGGGCGACGGCGAACTGGATCTGGTGCTGGCCATCCTGCGGGCCCGCCAACTCTTCGGCGGCGAACAGCACCTGCCGGGGTTGCGCGAGGCGCTGGGCCTGGCCGAGGACGGCAGCGACGAACGCACCGTGGTCGACGCCGCCGAGGCGCGAGCCCGCGGCCTGCTGGCCCGGCTGCAGGACAGCGGCTGGGATGCCGACGCGGTCGACACGATCACCGACGATCCGCAGGTGGCCCGCATCCTGCGCTTCGCGGCTACCGAAGTGGTGCCCCGACTCGCGGGGACGGCCGCCGAGATCGACCAGGTACTGCGGGCACTGGACGGCCGTTACATCGCCGCCGGCCCGTCAGGCTCACCGCTGCGGGGCCTGGTCAACGTGTTGCCCACCGGGCGCAACTTCTACTCGGTGGATCCCAAGGCGGTGCCCTCGCGGCTGGCCTATGAGACCGGCGTGGCGATGGCGGATTCACTGCTGGCCCGCTACCGGGCCGACTATGGCGACTGGCCCCGGTCGGTAGGACTGTCGGTCTGGGGCACCTCGGCGATGCGAACCTCCGGGGACGACGTCGCAGAAGTCCTTGCACTGCTGGGTGTTCGCCCCATCTGGGACGATGCCTCGCGCCGAGTGGTCGACCTGGAAGCCATCGGACTCGACGAGCTCGGCCGGCCCCGTATCGACGTGACGGTCCGCATCTCGGGTTTCTTCCGCGACGCCTTCCCGCACGTGGTGACCATGCTCGACGACGCGGTGCGGATGGTCGCCGCCCTCGACGAACCGGCCGAACAGAACTTCGTCCGCGCCCACGCGCAGGTCGACCTCGCCGAGCACGGTGACGAAAGGCGCGCCACCACAAGGATTTTCGGCTCCAAACCGGGCACCTACGGCGCCGGCCTGCTGCAGCTGATCGACAGCCGCAACTGGCGCGACGATGCCGACCTGGCCGAGGTCTACACCGCGTGGGGCGGTTTCGCCTACGGGCGCGGACTGGACGGCAGGCCGGCCGCCGACGACATGTCGGCGCAGTACCGCCGAATCGTGGTGGCGGCCAAGAACACCGACACCCGCGAGCACGACATCGCCGATTCCGACGACTACTTCCAGTACCACGGCGGCATGGTGGCCACCGTGCGCGCACTGACCGGCAAGGCGCCGGCGGCCTACATCGGTGACAACACCCGCCCGGATGCGGTGCGCACCCGCACCCTCTCGGAGGAAACCACCCGGGTGTTCCGGGCCCGGGTGGTCAACCCGCGGTGGATGTCGGCGATGCGCAAGCACGGCTACAAGGGCGCCTTCGAGATGGCCGCCACCGTCGACTACCTGTTCGGTTACGACGCCACCGCCGGGGTGATGGCCGACTGGATGTACGAGCAGCTCACCGAGAAGTACGTCCTGGACCCCGAGAACCGCAAGTTCCTCGGCGAGTCCAACCCGTGGGCGCTGCACGGCATGTCCGAGCGATTGCTGGAGGCCGTCGGCCGCGGCATGTGGGCCGAACCGAACCCGGAGACGCTGCAGGGGTTACGTCAGGTGCTGCTGGAAACCGAGGGCGATCTCGAAGCCCGGTAGACCTGGCGATTGGCTAGATTGTCGCTATGGCTACCACTTTCGCCGACGTGATCACGTCGCAGTACGTGTCGCTGACGACGTTCACCAAGGACGGCCGGCCCAAGCCGACGCCGATCTGGATCGCACCCGACGGAGACCGCGCCCTGGTCATCACCGGGCGTGACTCGTGGAAGGTCAAGCGGATCCGCAACACCTCGCGGGTGACGCTGGCGCCCTGCGACCGCCGGGGCAAGGTCACCGGGGAGACGGTCGAGGCCGTCGCCACCGTGCTCGACGACGGTCACCTCGAGTCCGTCTACAGCGCGATCGGTAACCGCTACGGACTGCTGGGCAAGGTCTTCAACTTCTTCAGCAAGCTGCGCGGGGGATCGCACCGCAACGTCGGCCTGGAACTGCGCGCCGCCTGAACTCACAGGTTCTTATTAGGCCCCGGCGGAACCCGGCTCACAGCCGAGTCGTTGCCAGTACATGGTGATGCGGACGTTTCTCGTCTACGCGCTCGTCGAATTGGCGGCCCTGGCTGTCCTGACGTGGTCCATCGGGCTGGGCTGGACCCTGCTGGTGCTGCTGGCCACCTCGGTGGTGACCGTGGCGCTGGCCGGATCGCAGGTCAAGCGGCAGATCGCCCGACTGCAGCGCTCCCGCACCAGCCCGCAGGGGGCGGTGGCCGACAGCATGCTGGTGGCGCTGGGCACCTTCCTGGTGTTCGTCCCGGGCCTGGTCACCACGGTGGTCGGAACGTTGATGCTGTTGCCGCCCACCCGCAGCGCGATGCGTCCGCTGGCTGGTGTGCTGCTCACCCGCGGCGTTGCCCGCCGGGTGGGTGTGGTGAATCTGACGGTCCCAGGCCGGATGTACGCACCGCCACGCTTTGCCGGTGACTACATCGACGGCGAGGTCATCGATGATCAGGTCTACGGCCGGATCCACGACGCCAACATCGTCCGGCGCTACCAGTAGCCCGACTCGGTTTACCTTTCTCTCCTGCCTCGCGGGACACTGACCGACGTGACCACACTGTTGTTGGGCGGGCGCGTGCACAGCCCGTCGCACCCCGATGCCACCGCCATGGCCGTCCGCGACGGCGTCGTCGCCTGGCTGGGCAGCGACGACGTCGGCCGAGATCAGTACGGTGACGCCGAGATCGTCGACCTTGCGGGTGCGTTCGTCGCGCCCGCCTTCGTCGACAGCCATATCCACGTCACCTCGACCGGCCTGCAGCTCACCGGTGTGGACCTGAGCACCACCACCTCCAAACAACAGTGTCTGCGGTTGATCGCCGAGCACGCCGTCGCCCACCCCGGCCGGCCGATCTGGGCCCACGGCTGGGACGACACCGCCTGGCCCGGCGATCAGGCGCCCAGCACGGCCGAACTCGACGCCGTGGTCGGATCCACCCCGGCCTATCTGGCCCGCATCGACGTGCATTCGGCTGCAGCGTCGAGCGCCCTGCGCTCCCTGGTGCCCGGGCTACCCGCCGTCGCCGGGTTCGATCCGCAGCGGCCGTTGTCCGGCGCCGCGCATCATCTGGTGCGTGCCCAGGCCCGAGCGCACCTCACCGCGGCGCAGCGCGACGATGCCCGCCGCGCCGCGCTGGACGCGGCCGCCGCGGCCGGCATCGTCGCCGTCCACGAATGCGCGGGCCCGGAGATCGGCGGCAGCGACGACTGGCAGGAACTGCGCGCCACCGAGCACGGCGTCGAGGTGATCGGTTACTGGGGTGAGGCAGTCTCCAGCGCCGCCCAGGCGCGAGCCCTGATCGAGGCCACCGCAGCCCACGGCCTGGCCGGCGACCTGTTCGTCGACGGCGCGCTGGGCTCGCATACCGCGTGGCTGTCGGAGCCCTACGCCGACGACCCCGGCACCTGCGGCAACTGCTACCTGGACCCGGAGACCGTCACCGAACATCTGATGTCCTGCACCGAGGCCGGCATCACCGCCGGCTTCCACGTCATCGGTGATGCCGCTGTCGGTGCCGTGGTCGACGCGCTGGAACAGGTCGTCGCACGGTTCGGCGCGCCCGCGGTGGCACGCTGCGGCCATCGCCTCGAACACCTCGAGATGGTGTCGGCGCAGCAGGCGGCCACGCTCGGCCAGTGGGGCGTCGTGGCCAGCATGCAGCCCATGTTCGACGCCCGCTGGGGTGGCAGCACCGGCATGTATGCCCGCCGGCTCGGTGTTGACCGAGCCGCCCAGCTCAACCCGTTCTCGCTGTTAGCATCGGCAGGCGTGCCCCTGGCGTTCGGCTCAGATGCCCCCGTGACCAGCATCGATCCGTGGGCTGCGGTGCGCGCGGCAGGACACCATCAGACCGAGGGAAGTGCCATCTCCATGCGTGCCGCCTTCGCCGCCGCCACCCGGGGTGCCTGGCGAGCCGGCGGTGTGCGCGACGGGATCACCGGCACGCTCGTCCCGGGTGCACCGGCGTCGTACGCCGTGTGGGACGCCGGGTCGCTCGACGTTGTGGCACCCGCGGACAACGTTGCGCGCTGGTCGACCGATCCCCGCTCTCGGGTGCCGGAGCTGCCGAGCCTGGATCTGTCCGAGCCGCTGCCGCGCTGCCTGCAGACGGTGCACCGAGGCGTCGTGCTGTATGGCTGAGTCACAACCGCGCCTGACCCGCATGGTCGCTGCCCTGACGCCGCGAATGTTCCGGCTACTCGCCTCCACCACGGCGGGTCTGGCCATGTGCATCAGCTTCCCGCCGATCGGGTGGTGGTGGTCGGCGGTGCTGAGCTTCGTGCTGCTCACCTGGGTGCTGGTGAACCCGAAGACCACTGTCGCCGGCGGGTTCGGTTACGGGATGCTGTTCGGGCTGTCGTTCTACGTCCCGCTGCTGCCGTGGATCAGCGGGCTCGTCGGCCCCGTTCCGTGGCTCGCGCTGGCGGCGTTGCAGGCGCTGTTCTGCGCGGTGTTCGGCATGTTCGCCGTCGTGGTCCGCAGTCTGCCCGGCTGGCCGTTGTGGCTGGCGCTGGTGTGGTGCCTGCAGGAATGGCTCAAGTCCAGTGTGCCGTTTGGTGGATTCCCTTGGGGTGTGGTCGGATTCGGCCAAACCCAGGGACCGTTCCTGCCATTGGTGCAATGGGGCGGGGTGCCGCTGCTGTCGTTCGGCATCGCGCTCGTCGGTACCTCGTTGTGCGCGCTGGGCATCGAGACGGTGCGTTGGTGGCAGCACAGCGGCCCTCACAAGAGACCGGAGCTGCCCTCACCGGCGGCACTGGTGGTGCCCGGTCTGTGCATCACCGCCGTGCTTCTAAGCACCGCGCTCGCCGCCCCGCAGGTCCGCCGAGCGGGTGCCGGCAACGCACCGACCGTCACCGTTGCCGCGATCCAGGGCAACGTGCCGCGCCTCGGGCTGGAGTTCAACGCCCAGCGTCGCGCGGTGCTCGACAACCATGTCCGGGAGACGGTGCAGCTGGCCGACGACGTTCGCGCCGGGCTGGTCCCGCAGCCGCAGTTCGTGGTGTGGCCGGAGAATTCCTCGGATATCGACCCACTGACCAACCCCGACGCCGCCCAGCAGATCTCGGTGGCCGTGCAGGCCATCGGGGCGCCGATCCTGGTGGGCACGGTGCTGGCCCGGCCGGACTGGACCCCGGAGAATCCGACCGCGTCGAACACCGTCGTCGTCTGGGATCCGGTGTCGGGGCCGGGGGAGCGCCACGACAAGCAGATCATCCAGCCGTTCGGTGAGTACCTGCCCTGGCGCGGATTCTTCAAGCACCTGTCCTCCTACGCCGACCGAGCGGGTTACTTCGTCCCCGGTACCGGTAACGGTGTCGTCCACGCGGCGGGGGTGCCGATCGGCGTCGCGACCTGCTGGGAGGTCATCTTCGACCGCGCCCTGCGCGAGTCGGTGCTCAACGGCGCCCAGGTGCTGACGGTGCCCACCAACAACGCCACCTTCGACCAGAACATGAGCGAACAGCAGTTGGCTTTCGCCCGGGCCCGGGCCGTCGAGCACGACCGCTACGTCGTCGTCGCCGGCACCACCGGGATCAGCGCCGTGATCGCCCCCGACGGGAGCGAGATCGCCCGCACCCAGTTCTTCTCGCCGGCCTACCTCGACGTCCCGATCCGGCTCAAGACCACCGAAACACCCGCGACCCGCTGGGGCCCGCTGGTGCAATGGGTGCTGGTCGGAGCAGCGGTTGCCGTGATCGGCGCCGCCATACTGCACAATGGATGGTTCATGCGTCCGTTGCGCCGCCGCCGGCAGCAGCGGGACGAGGCCAGCGGGTCCGGGGGTCCAGACACCGATGACACCCCGTCAGATGAGGGCGACGAGCCTTCGGCCCTGGCCGGGCAGTACGACAAAGGAGATTCATGAGCACCCAGGGCAAGAAGGGCTCTGACCCGGGCGCACAGCGCCCCAGCCAGCGCACCCTGGTGATCATCCCGACCTTCAACGAGCTGGAGAACCTGCCGTTGATCCTGGGCCGGGTGCACAAGGCCCGTCCCGACGTCCATGTGCTGGTCGTCGACGACGGCAGCCCGGACGGCACCGGCGCCCTGGCCGACGAGCTGTCGCTGGCCGACCCGGATCGCATCCATGTCATGCACCGCACCGCCAAGGACGGGCTCGGCGCGGCCTACCTGGCCGGTTTCGCGTGGGGTCTGAGCCGCGAGTACAACGTGCTCGTCGAGATGGACGCCGACGGCAGCCATGCCCCTGAGCAGCTGTATCGGTTGTTGGACGCCATCGACAACGGGGCCGACCTGGCCATCGGTTCGCGCTACGTCGAGGGCGGAACGGTTCGCAACTGGCCCTGGCGCCGCCTGGTGCTGTCGAAGACCGCCAACACCTACTCGCGCGTGCTGCTCGGCGTCGGCATCCACGACATCACCGCCGGCTACCGGGCCTACCGGCGCGAGGTCCTGGAGAAGATCGACCTGTCGGCGGTCGACTCCAAGGGCTACTGCTTCCAGATTGACCTGACCTGGCGGACCATCAACAGCGGGTTCAGCGTGGTCGAGGTGCCCATCACGTTCAGCGAGCGTGAACTCGGGGTCTCCAAGATGAGCGGCTCGAACATCCGTGAGGCGATGGTGAAGGTCGCCCAGTGGGGGATCGGCGGCCGGTTGGACCGGGCCCGCGGCGTGGTCCGCTAGCCCGGGCCCCGGCCCGGAACCTGTTAGGTGCCGCGGCGCTTCGACTTGATCAGGTCGAGGCGTTCCTTGAGCAGCTCGTCGAGTTCCTCGACCGAGCGACGCTCCAGCAGCATGTCCCAGTGGGTCCGCGGCGGCTTGACCTTCTTGGGCTCGGGCAGGTCACCGTCGAGAAGGGTGCCCTCCAGGCCGTTACGGCACAACCAGGTGCCGGGGATCTCGGCGTCGTCGGCGAACGGAACGTCGAACTCCTCGCCGTTCTCGGTGCGGTAGCGCGCCATCTGACGCGGCGCCAGGTCGTGGTTGCGGTCAGTCTCGTAGCTCACGGCTCCGAGCCGGCTGCCTCTCAGGACACGATCAGCCATCGTCAACATCTCCTCAGCGAAATATGAAGTCCGGATAGTGAACGCAAGACCTACGCCCGCAGTTCCCGACCCAACCGACCATGATACCGGGATCGCGGAGCTCGGCGGTCTACAGTCCTTAGGCGTGACGCGTCGTACCCGCCCGCAACCGTGCCGCTGGTGCGGTCGCGAGGTGGCCGATTCCGGCATGGGCCGGCGACGGCAGTACTGCAGGCAGTCCTGCCGCCAGCGCGCTTATGAGCAGCGCGCGATGGTCAAGGGCACCTCGGTGCCCGCCGATGCGGTGGTGCTGACCGCCGACGAGGCCGCCGAGCTCTCCGACCGGGTCTACCAGGTGCGGTGCGCCGCCGAGGACGTCGCGACCGCGGTCGACGAAGGTGCTGATCACGCCGAATTGCGCGAACTGTGCGCTGCGCTGCTCACAGCCGTCAAGACCGCGGATGGTTGGCGCTGACGAACCCTCGCGAAGACCTGCAACGCGTCGGCCGGGAGGTGTTCGGTTGGGCGCAGTTGCGTCCCACTCAGCTCGAGGCGATGGAAGCGGTCCTGGCGCGTCGCGACGTGCTGGCCGTGATGGCGACCGGGTCGGGTAAGTCGGCGATCTATCAGGTGCCGGCGGTTCTGCTGGCGGGGGCCACCCTGGTGATCTCCCCGCTGATCGCCCTGCAGCGCGACCAGATCAGCGGGCTGTCCGCCACCGAGGCACCCGGTGCGGTGGCGATCAATTCCCAACTGGATGCCGCGGGGAAAGCGCGCAGCTGGGCCGCGGTCCGCCAGCATCAGGCCGAATACATCTTCCTGGCACCCGAGCAGCTCACCAACGACACCGTGCTGGCGACGCTGAGACAGGCCGACATCTCCCTGGTCGTGGTCGACGAGGCGCACTGCGTGTCGGCCTGGGGGCACGACTTTCGGCCCAGCTATCTGCGCATCGCCGATGCCGTCGACCGACTGGGCCGACCTCCGGTTCTGGCGCTCACGGCCACCGCGTCGCCGGTGATGCGCCGCGAGATCGTCGAGCAGCTCCGGTTGCGCGACCCGCTGGTCATCGCCAGCGGCTTCGACCGGCCCAACATCCGGCTCGAGGTGTCCCACCATGTCGAGGATGACGACAAGCGCGATGCGGTGCGGTCCCGGATGCGTGCGGCGACGCTGCCCGCACTGCTCTACACCGCAACGCGTCGGGACGCCGAAACGTATGCCGCCGAACTGGTTTCAGACGGAATCGGCGCCGAGTTCTACCACGCCGGGTTGGCCCGCGGCCAACGCGAGGACGTCCACCGGCGGTTCCGCTGCGGTGAGGCCGACGTGGTGGTCGCGACATCGGCGTTCGGCATGGGCATCGACAAGCCGGATGTCCGCACCGTGGTGCACGCTTCGGTGCCGGATTCGATGGACAGCTATTACCAGCAGATCGGCCGGGCCGGGCGCGACGGTGCCCCGGCCGTCGCGGTCCTGTTCTACCGCCCCGAAGACCTCGGCCTGGCCAGTTTCTACGCCACCCATCGAGCCGACCAGGATCTGGTGGCCCGGGTGTACGCCGCGTTGCTGACGAGCCCGGCGCTGACGTACGAGCAACTCGCCGACCAGCTCGACGAGCGCGGGGCCCGCATCACCAACGCACTGAACCTGCTCGAAGAGGCGGAGTTGATCAGCAATGCCGGCAATGGTTTTCGGGCCGACAACACAGTCGGGGTCGACGACGCGGTCGCGCGGACGGTCGCGATCGTCGAACGCAACGAGCGGATCGACCGCACGCGGGTCGAAATGATGCGCGGTTACGCCGAGACCCGGGACTGCCGGCGCCGCGTGCTGCTGAGCTACTTCGGCGAGGCACGCGACCATGGGTGCGAGAACTGCGACAACTGCGATGCCGGCGGGTCGGCGCTGCACGCACGCGTCGATCACCAGTGGGCCGTGCAGACCGCGGTCGAGCACCGGAAGTGGGGTAGGGGCGTGGTGATGAGCGCCGAGGATGACCGCATCACCGTGCTTTTCGACGACTACGGATACCGCACCCTGCTGGTCGAGTCGATCCAGCGATCCGGGGTTCTACGTCGCCTGAACTGACGCCCCGCGATTTCTTCATCACGAATCAAACCCTTATCCAGTCCCAACGCGGTTCCTACTGTGCAGGTGACGCGACAGCGAGAGGCTGCCGCATGCCTGTCGATCCCCGAAGGACGTGCTCACCGTGACAACGCCTGCCGCGCCGGCCACCGCGCGGGCATTGCCGCCGGCGGGCCGCACGCCCGGGCCGCTCAAGCAGCGGCGGTGGACGATCCTGCGTTGGGTCTCACCGCTGGTTCTGCTGGCGTTGTGGCAGCTGGGCAGTGCGCTCGGGCTGATCTCCCAGGACGTCCTGCCCGCTCCGTCGCTGATCGCCGAAGCCGGGGTGGAGTTGATCCGCAACGGGCAACTGGCCGACGCGCTCACGGTGTCCGGTGTCCGCGTGGTGGAAGGGCTGCTGTTGGGCGGCATCGTCGGGGTGACCCTGGGCAGCGTCGTGGGGTTGTCCCGGTGGGCCGAGGCCACCGTCGACCCGCCGATGCAGATGCTGCGAGCACTTCCCCATCTCGGTTTGATCCCGCTGTTCATCCTCTGGTTCGGCATCGGCGAGTTGCCGAAAGTGCTTCTGGTTGCACTCGGCGTCAGCTTCCCGCTGTACCTCAACACGTTCTCCGCGATCCGCCAGATCGATCCCAAGATGTTCGAAACCGCTGACGTTCTTGGCTTTTCATTCCGGCAGAGGTTCAGCCACATCATCGTCCCGAGCGCGGCGCCACAGGTCCTGGTGGGTTTGCGGCAGTCGCTGGCCATCGCCTGGCTGACGCTGATCGTGGCCGAGCAGATCAACGCCGACAAAGGCATCGGCTTCCTGATCAACAACGCCCGCGACTTTCTGCGCATCGACATCATCATCTTCGGGCTGGTGGTCTACGCCCTGCTCGGGATCGCCACCGATGCCGTCGTGCGGGTGCTGGAGCGTCGCGCACTGAGGTATCGGGCATGACGGTGACATCCGAACGCACGACGGGTCAGGCTGCCCAGCTGCGACACATCGACAAGTGGTACGGCGAGCATCAGGTGCTCCGCGATGTCTCGTTGACCGTCGGGACGGGCGAGATCGTCGCACTGGTCGGGCGCAGCGGATCGGGCAAGTCGACGGTGCTGCGGGTGCTCGCCGGGTTGTCCGACGACCACACCGGTGATCGGTTGGTTTCCGGTGCACCGGCCCTGGCGTTCCAGGAGCCGCGACTGTTTCCATGGCGCAGCGTGCGCACCAACGTCGGGTACGGGCTGAACCGGTTTCGGCTGCCGCGCGCCGAGGTCACCGCCCGGGCGGACCGGGCGCTGGCCGATGTGGGACTCGCCGACCGCGCCGACGCCTGGCCGCTGACCCTGTCCGGCGGGCAGGCCCAGCGGGTGTCACTGGCCAGGGCCCTGGTGGCCGAGCCTGACCTGCTGCTGCTCGACGAACCGTTCGGCGCGCTGGACGCGCTGACCCGGCTGACCATGCACTCGCTGCTGCTGGACCTGTGGCGTGAGCACCGATTCGGTGTGCTGCTGGTCACCCACGACGTCAACGAGGCGGTCGCGCTGGCCGACCGGGTGTTGGTACTCGAATCCGGCGCCGTGGTGCACCAGACCGAGATCAGCGAGCCGCGGCGGCCACACGGCAGTACGTCGGCGCAAACCGAACATCACCGTGCCGAGCTGCTGGAGCAGCTCGGCGTCCATCTCTGACAGGAGTTATGTTGCCCCGCAGAATGTTTCGTGCCATGGCGGTGCTGCTGGCCATCGCCGGTCTGGTGTTGACCGGTTGTGTCTCGCGGACCGGCAACACCGGAGCTTCGGCGGCCCCACAGACCGTTGCGCTCAGCGATCTGGCCGGCCTCACCCTGCACGTGGGCGACCAGAAGGGCGGCACCGAGTCGCTGCTGCGGGCAGCGGGTGCCCTGGACAACCTGCCGTACGCGGTCGAGTTCTCGACGTTCACCTCCGGCCCGCCGCAGATCGAGGCTGCCACGGCGGGCAAGATCGACTTCGCGATCACCGGCAACACCCCGCCCATCTTCGGTGCCGCTTCAGGGGCCAAGGTGAAGGTGGTCTCGGCCTACAACGGTGGCGGTGTCGGGGATCAGATCCTGGTCCCCGCCGATTCGCCGATCACCTCGGTGGCCGACCTTCGGGGTAAAACGATCCTGGTGGCCAAGGGCAGTTCTGCGCACGGGAACGTGCTGGGCCAGTTGGACAAGGCCGGATTGACCCCCGCCGACGTCAAACTGGTGTTCCTGCAGCCGGCCGACGCACTCTCGGCATTCCGGGCCGGGCAGGCCGATGCGTGGGCGATCTGGGATCCTTACACAGCACAGGCCGAACAGCAGTTGAAGGTCCGCAGCATCGCAGCGGCCAAAGGGGTGACCAACGGCTACTGGTTCGGGGTGGCTTCCGATGCGGCGCTGGGCGATCCGAAGCGCAACACCGCGCTGGCCGACCTGTTGGTCCGGTTCGCCAAGGCGGTCAAATGGGCGCAGGACAATCCGGCCCTGTGGGCGGCGAAGTACGCGGCCGCCGTCGGTCTGGACCCGAAGGTCGCCGAGGTGTCTCAGGGGCGCAGCCTGCGACTGCCCACCGACCTGAGCGACCAGGTGGTGGCCTCCGAGCAGAAACTCGCCGACCTGTTCGCCGCCTCCGGACAGATCCAGTCCGCGCCGGACTTCGCCAAGTGGGTCGACCGCCGCTACAACGACGCCCTGAAGTCCAGTCTGATCAGTGCCAACTAGGGGTGGTCTGAACATGTCGGCGAAATTCTTCTGGTTCCTGCCCACCAACGGCGACAGTCGGTCGATTGTCGGGGCGTCGCACGCCTCGAGCCATCATGCGATCCCCGCCGGCTATCGGGCGCCAGACCGGCGCTACCTGGCCGAAATCGCCAGGGCTGCTGATCGATTGGGCTACGAAGGCGTGCTGACTCCGACGGGGACGTGGTGCGAGGACGCCTGGTTGACCGCCTCGGCGATGCTCGCCGAAACCGAGCGTCTGAAATTCCTGGTGGCCTTCCGGCCCGGCCTGGTGCCACCGACCCTGGCCGCCCAGCAGGCCGCCACATTCCAGCGATTCTCGCAGGGCCGGTTGCTTCTCAACGTGGTCAGCGGTGGTGACGATTCCGAGCAGCGCAGGTTCGGTGACTGGCTCAGCCATGACGAACGGTATTCGCGCACCGGGGAATTCCTGCACATCGTGAAGTCGATCTGGGAGACCGAGTCTTTCGACTTCAGCGGCGAGTACTACACCATCCGCGACGGCCGAGTGTCCGAGCCGCCGAACCCGCTGCCGCAGTTCTACTTCGGCGGATCATCGGCCGCCGCGCTGCCGATCGCCGCCGAGCATGTCGACGTCTACCTCACCTGGGGCGAGCCGCCGCAGGCCGCCGCGGCGAAGATCAACCAGGTTCGCGACCTGGCCGCGCAGCGGGGGCGGACGCTGCGAGCCGGAATCCGGTTGCACACCATCAGCCGGGACACCTCGGCGGCCGCCTGGGCAGTGGCCGAGGAATTGGTCAAGGAGCTCACCGCCGAGCAGATCCAGGAGGCCACCCGGCTGCACTCGCGGTCAGACTCCGAAGGTCAGCGCCGGATGACGGCGCTGCACGGTGGCCAGATCGACAAGCTCGAGATCTATCCGAATCTCTGGGCGGGAGTCGGTCTGGTTCGCGGCGGGGCGGGTACCGCCCTGGTGGGCAGTCACGAGGAAGTCGCCAACCTGATCTACGAGTACCACTCGCTCGGGTTCGACGAATTCATCCTGTCCGGGTACCCGCACCTGGAGGAGGCCTACTGGTTCGCCGAAGGCGTGTTTCCGCTCCTGCGCGCGAAAGGCGTCATCGCCGGCTGACCGTCGTGCCGGGCCCACAAGGCCCGCGCAGACGTTGGCTCGGCGGCACAAGACCCACGGGTGGTCGCGGACCTACGGTCGTCCTCAACGAAAGGATGACCGACATGATTGCGTGCGAATTCCTCGTCGGCGACGAGGAATGCCGGCACCCGGCCCGCATCACGGTTGTCCGTGCGGCCGAGCACAGTACGACCTACACCATGGCTGTCTGCACCCTGCATGCTCCCGATGTGCTTCCGATCATCACCTGGGAGCCGGTAAGGTAATCTATCTGCTTATGAATGCAGATAGTGATGCATCCACGTTGGCCGATGACCACGCCGACCTCATCGTCGAGGTGTTCCGGATGCTCGCAGACTCGACCCGGGTGCAACTGCTGTGGGCACTGCGCGACGCCGAGCTCAGCGTCAACGATCTCGCCGAGCGGGTCGGCAAGCCTGGCCCGTCGGTGTCCCAACACCTGGCCAAGCTCCGGATGGCCCGGCTGGTCCGGACACGCCGCGAAGGCACCTCGGTGTTCTACCGGCTGGAGAACGACCACGTGCGCCAACTGGTCACCGATGCGGTGTTCAACGCCGAGCACGCGGCCGGCGGGGTACCAGCCCACCATCAGGACAGGGGTGCGTGATGGGCCACGCACACGGGCACGGGCACACTCACGACCACGCGGGCCGGGTCGACGACGCGATGCGTGACAGCGCGGCCGGGATCCGCGCCGTCAAGATCAGCCTGGTCGCGTTGGCCGTCACCGCCGTCGTGCAGGTCGTCATCGTGGTGCTCTCGGGATCGGTTGCGCTGCTTGCCGATACCATCCACAACTTCTCCGATGCGTTGACCGCAATCCCGTTGTGGATCGCCTTCGCGCTGGGCCGGCGGCACGCCACTCGGCGCTACACTTACGGACTGGGTCGTGTCGAAGACCTCGCCGGGTTGTTCGTGGTCGCGGTCATCGGGATCTCCGCCGTCGTCGCCGCCGGGGAGGCCGTCGAGCGCCTGATCCACCCCACGGCGATCACCCACGTCGGATGGGTGGCGGCAGCTGGTGTGGTCGGCTTCATCGGCAACGAGCTGGTGGCGCTCTACCGCATCCGGGTGGGTACCCGGATCGGCTCGGCCGCGTTGCGCGCCGATGGGATGCATGCTCGCGCCGACGGTTTGACCTCGCTGGCCGTGGTGCTCGGGGCGATCGGGGTGGCGCTGGGCTTCCCCGCTGCGGACCCCATCATCGGCCTGTTGATCGCGGCCGCGATCGTGGTGGTCATGGTCGCGGCTGCCCGCGACGTGTTCAACCGGCTGCTCGACGGTGTCGATCCGGAGTTGGTCGACACCGCCTACCGTGAACTGGCCCGGCAACCGGGAGTGCTTGGTGTGCAACGAGTCCGGATGAGGTGGATCGGATTACGGCTGGACGCCGATGTGGAACTGAACGTCGACCCGCAGCTGAGCCTGCGCCAGGCGCATCAGCTCGCGCACGAGGCCGAGCATGCGCTCACCCACGCGATCCCGAAGCTCGACACCGCGGTGGTGCACGCGTATCCGGCGCACTAGCAGACGTACTTGAGACCGATTCCCGGTGGCGGGGTGATCTGCTGGGCGCAGGCATAGGAGTCGACCCCGCTGGCCGCCAACCGGATGGCCGACTGATGCGCGTAGTTGACGCAGTACAGCGCCTCGGAGTCGGTGCGACAACGGAAGTCGCCGAAAGACAATGAGGAGTCCAGGGGCAGCGAGGGACCCTGTCCGCTGCCGAACCGGCCCGGGTCACCGTGCGCGGATCCGATCAGGACGGTCGCGCCGTCGAAGTCGACCCAGCCACCCTTCCATTGTCCGTAGACGTCGGGTGGTTGGGGTGGCGGATTGGTGAGCTCCACCAGGCAGGCCAGCCCGGGTGCCCCGTGCTTGGCGTCGGTCATGCAGGTGGTGCCCGCCGGGGTCGTGAAGGCGACGTCGTCGCCCAGATCGGTGCTGGCCCCGCCGCGCAGCGCGATGTGGTAGCCGGCGGCATCCACCGGCGCCGCCCCCTCGATCCAGCTGATCACTCCGGCGATCGGGACGCCCGGCGGCGGGGCCGCCGTGGAACTGGTCGTGGTGGTCGGCGTGGCCGAGGACGCCTTCGGCGCGGGCGTGATCGGCGTCAGCGCGGTCGGACGCGCCTGACCGCCTGTTGGCGAGGAACATCCGGCAACCAGCAGCGACGCTGCAAGCAACACGGCAATTCGCATCCAGCCAGGCTAGCCGTCTCGACCCGAACGAGACGTCAGGCGCGTCGGCGGCGGTTGTTCGATACCGTCGAATGATGCACGAACACACCGTCCGCGCGACGACAACCGGTGGCGTCGTCGAAGGCTTCACCCGCGACGGCGTCAACCGCTGGCGTTCCGTTCCCTACGCCCGGCCACCGGTGGGTGCGCTGCGGCTGCGAGCCCCGCAGCCGCCCCAGCCGTGGCGGGGGGTGCGCTACTGCCACAGCTTTGCCAACTGTGCGCCGCAGCAGCGCCGCTACACCATGCTCGGGGTCGGCCGCTATCAGCCGATGAGTGAAGACTGTCTGACCCTCAACGTGGTCACCCCGCAGTGGCCGGGGCCGGCGCCGGAGGGCGAACTGTTGCCGGTGATGTTCTTCATCCACGGCGGCGGTTACATCATGGGTAGTTCGGCCACACCGCTGTACGACGGTGCGGCGCTGGCCCGCCGCGGGTGTGTCTACGTGTCGGTGAACTACCGGCTCGGCGCACTCGGTTGCGTGGATTTCTCCTCGCTGTCGACACCCGAGGTCCCGATCGACAGCAACCTGTTCCTGCGCGACCTGGTGATGGCGCTGCGCTGGGTACGCGACAACATCGCCACCTTCGGCGGGGATCCCGACAATGTCACCATCTTCGGCGAGAGTGCCGGTGCGCATGCGGTGGCCACCTTGCTGGCGGTCCCGGATGCCAAAGGGTTGTTCCGGCAGGCGATTTCCGAAAGCCCCGCTTCGGGGTTGGTCAGCACGGGGGAGACAGCAGCGGCGATCGCCGGGAAGTACGTCGACGCGCTGGGCGCTGACCGGGCCGATGCCGCCGCCACGCTGATGCGGGCCCGGCCCGCCGATCTGGTCACCACGCTGGACCGGCTGCTCGAACGCAGTCTGCACGAGATGAACGGCGCGTTTGCCGTCGGCCCAACCCACGGTGACGACATCCTGCCGATCGACCCGATCGAGGCCATGAGAATCGGTATGGCACATAAGGTTCCATTGATCGTGGGTACCAATGCCGACGAGGGCAGGCTGTTCACCCGTTTCATGAAGCTGCTTCCCACCACCGAGCACGCGATCGAGAAGCTGCTGGCCTTCGCCGAGCCCGAGACACGCGACCGGATCACCGCGGCCTATCCCGGATACCCGCGGCCGGAGGCCTGCGTGCAGCTCGGTGGCGACTTCGCCTTCGGTACGGCGGCGTGGCAGATCGCGGAGGCACACGGTGCCCACGCGCCGACCTACGTCTACCGCTACGACTACGCACCGCGCACGCTGCACTGGTCGGGCTTGGGGGCCACTCACGCAATGGAGCTGCTGGCCGTCTTCGACATCTACCGAACCCGGCTCGGCGGTGCCCTGACGGTGGGGATCGACCGGGCCTCGGCGTTGCGGGTGAGCCGCGAGGTCCAGAGCAGGTGGCGCAGCTTCAGCCGTACCGGTGTGCCCGGAGACGGCTGGCCCACCTACTCGACATCAGAACGGCCGGTGCTCGTCTTCGACCGGCACACCCGGATTGAATACGACCCGCACGCCCATCGGCGCGAAGCGTGGGCAGGATTCTCACTGGCCGCGCGCTAGCGTTTGACAGCCGTCAAAATATTGGCCGAAAGGGCACCGCGGCAGCCCTGCGGTGGCCTAGGTTGGTCGGGTGCAGACCAATGACATCGTCGTCGAACGTCCCAGTGACCTGACTCCCGAGTGGCTGACCGCCGTCATCGGCGCGGGCACGGTCACCGCCTACACCGTCGACCGCATCGGCACCGGCCAGATGAGTGAGTGCTATCGCATCGGCCTGACCTATGCCGACGGCCACGACGGTCCGGCGACGGTAATCCTGAAAGTCGCCGCCACCGACCCGGTGAGCAGGCAGACCGGTCTCGCACTGGGCCTCTACGAGCGCGAGGTCAAGTTCTACACCGAGGTCGCGCCGCGGCTCGGCGGACCGATCGCGCAGTGCTTCCACGCCCACTACGACCCGCACAGTGGAATCTTCGCCCTGGTGATCGACGATGCCGCCCCCGCGGTCGTCGGTGATGAGATTCGCGGCGCGACACGGCAAGACGCGATCCTGGCGCTGACCGAACTCGGCCGGCTGCACGCACCGGTGATCGGCAGCCAGACCTTCGCCGAGGCCGACTGGCTGAATCGGGAGGCGCCGATGAATCAGGCGCTGCTCTCCCAGCTCTATGCCGGGTTCCTGGACCGTTACGGCGATGCCGTGACACCCGACCAGCGCACCGTATGCCAGCGCCTTGCCGACAGCTTCGACGCCTACGTCGCGCAAGAGCGTTCGGCGGACCGGATCCAGGGTCTGGTGCACGGCGACTACCGCTTGGACAACATGCTGTTCGGTCGCCCCGGATCGCGTCGCGAGCTCACGGTGGTGGACTGGCAGACCGTGGGCTGGGGGCCGGCGCTGACCGACGCCGCGTACTTCATCGGGTGTGCGCTCACCATCGACGATCGCCGCGCCCACTACGACGACCTGCTGCGCGCCTACCACGCGGGCCTTGGTCCGCAGACTTCGGTGACCCTCGAGCAGGTTCGGGACGGGGTGCGCAGGCAGAGCTTCGCCGGTGTGATGATGGCCGTGGTGTCCTCGATGCTCGTCGAGCGCACCGACCGCGGTGACGAGATGTTCCTGACCATGCTTGATCGGCACAGCAGCCATGTGCTCGACACCGGTGCGCTGGACGCGCTGCCTGACGGTGCCCAATCCGCGCTGGTACCCGACCCGGTCGACGAGGGTCCGCACCAACCCGGTGACGAGCCGCTCTGGAACGAGAGCTGGTACTGGGACTTCGCCGACGCGGGCCAGGGTGTCGGCGGTTGGATCCGGCTCGGTCTGGTGCCCAATCAGAACGTGTCGTGGATCAACGCGCTGGTCTGCGGACCCGACATGCCGACGATCGCGCTGCTGGACTTCGAGGCGCCGGTGCCCGCGGATCCGGCGATCGCGGTCGGCGACGGAGTCGAATTGCGGCACGGGGCAACGGTTCCGCTGCAGTCGTATCGGGTCGAGGTACGTGGCCGCGCCCAGGCCTACGACGATCCCTCGGCGATCCTGCGCGGGGAGCCGGGCCGCCCGGCCGAGCTGGCGATGGATCTGACCTGGACCACCACCGGCACGCCCTATGCCTACCGGATCACCACCCGCTACGAAATCCCTTGCACCATCAGCGGTACCGTCACCGTCGACGGTCACACCTATGAGTTCGACGCGGTGTCCGGACAGCGTGATCACTCCCACGGGGTACGGGACTGGTGGAGCATGGACTGGGTCTGGAGCGCGCTGCACCTCGACGACGGCACTCACCTGCACGGCGTCGATCTGCGGATCCCCAACCTGGGTGCGGTCAGTGCGGGCTATGTCCAGCGCGACGGTCAGCCCGTCGTCGAGACGACGTCGGTGACCGCAGAGGCGAGCTTCGCCGCCAACGACCTCCCCGAGCAGACCAGGATCGTGTACGAGCCGGGCTCGATCGACACCACGGTCACAGTGCTCGGCCACGCGCCGGTGCGGCTGGTCGGCCCGGACGGCCGGGTCAGCCAGTTTCCGCGAGCCTGGGTCGAGGTCGAGGCAACGGATGGGCGCCGCGGGGTCGGCTGGGTGGAGTGGAACCGCAACCTCTGAGCTAGAGGTGCGCGTCGTCGTCGTCGAGTTCGTCGCGCTGCAACGCCATCGGAGTGGCCGACGGAATGTCGCCACCGGCGATCACCTGCCGGGTCAACGGCGTCAGCGCGGCGAACAGCCGCTGCACCTCGCTGTCACTCAGCGCGGCCAGGCCGCCGAGTGCCAGCGTGTCGGTGCGGTGCTCCACCCGTTGCTTCAGGGCTCGGCCGGCATCGGTGAGTTCGCCTGTGGCGCTGAGCAGCCCACGGCCCGCGAGGCTGTCGACGCAGGCCTGCCACTCCTCGTCGCTGTAGTCGCGGCTGCGCTTGATGAAAGCCGCCGGGACCGCGCCGGCCGCGACGTGCAGCACATTGGACTCGCGGCCGCTGACATCCTCGGCCACCAGCGCAGCGACATGACCGTCACCGCGCTGCTCGCGCAGCAACGTGGCGGCGTGCCACAGCGTGGCCAGCGGAGCGTCTGGCCAGGGCAGCGCGAGGTTGGCGGCGAACAACGCGCGGCCGTCCAGCGGCGCACCGCGTGCCGCGTCGGCCGCCAACGCCGCGGCCTCGGCCACACCCGGCGAGTCGTCGCTCAGTCCGTATCGGCGCAGCGCGGCGACAGCGCTGTCCTCGCGGACCCGCAGTACCTCCGCGGGAGCGGCGATCTCCCGTACCGCAGGCAGCATCCGGTGCACCCGCTCGGCGGAGAAGTTGTAGAAGATGGCCGTCACCACGTCGGGCGCCACCGGACCCAGTGGCGCCGACCGCGCCGCGAAGTACCCGCGCCAGAAGCCGGTGAATCCCATCGCACCCAATTGGTCCTGCACTTCGGGAGCGAAGTAGGTGACGGCGTGGACGGGTTCGAAGCGGTCGAAGAATCGTCGCGCCAGCCGTGGAGTTCTCGTCACCCTGAGCAGTCAATCACCCTCGCCGCGGCTGCCGATAGGGGAGTTGATTTCTCAGCGACTTGGTATCTTGCTCCCAGACTTCCACGGGCACCGTGGTGGCGGCAAACTTTGGGAGGCCATGATGCGACGGACAACCGCTGCGCTCGCGGCGCTGGTGGTCGGTGGTGCGGCGCTGGCGGGCTGTTCGTTCAGCGCTTCCACAGGAAAGCCGTTGGTGGACAAGGCCGATCTTCAGAAAGACATCACCGAGCGGCTGACCAAGGCGGGAGCCAAGCCGGAGTCGGTCACCTGCAAGGCCGACCTCGAGGGCGAGGTCGGCAAGACCACTCGATGTGAAGTGGTGCTCAGCGCGACCAACAGTTTCGAGCCGATCGTCACCGTCACCAAGGTCGACGGCTCCACCGTCAGCTACGACATGGCGCCGGCAGTCAACAAGGAGCAACTGGAGAAGACCGTCACCACCATGGTCTCGCAGGCTTCCGGGTCCAACGTCGAGTCGGTCAGCTGCGAGTCGGGCCTGGACGGCAAGAAGGGGGCCGAGGCGCACTGCGACGTGACGGCAGGGGGCGTGACCCTGAAGCGGACCGTCGAGGTCACCGAGGTCAACAACCTGCTGATGAACTTCACCGTGATTCCGGTGCTCCCCAAGGCACAGGTGGAGAACTCCCTGCTGGACCAGCTGCAGACCCAACTCGGGCACCGTCCGGATACCGCGGACTGCACCGCCGACCTCGAGGGCAAGCCGGGAACCACTGTCGAGTGCTCGGTGGTCGCCGGCGAAGAGCATCAGGACTTCACGCTCACCGTCACCACCGTCGACGGCGATACCGTCAACTACAGCTTCGCGCCCAAGGCCTGAACCGGCTATCCCGCGGTAGCGGGGGAGTCGCCCGACACTGCCGCAGCGGACTCGTCGATGATGGCGCGCATCGCGCGTTCGGCGGCGTCTTCGTCGCGTAGCCGCACCGCCCTGGCCACCTCATCATGCAGCGCGATCGCGGCGGGGTTGGGGGTGCTCGGCATCATCCCGTGGTGGGTGCGCCCGGCCAGGACCTCGGCCACCACGTCATAGAGCGCCCGAAACATCTCGTTGCCGCTGGCCTCCAGCAGCGCGCGGTGAAAGACCTTGTCCGCCAGCAGATATGCGTCCAGATCGCCGGAACGCCCGTGCACCACCATATCCGAGACGGCGGCCGCCATGATGCGGCATTGATGGGGGTCGGCTCGTCGTGCGGCCAGCGCCGCGGCGGCGGGTTCGAATCCGCGTCGCAGTTCGGAGAGCGAAAGTAGTTGCGCTGCACGGTCTCCGACGTCCAGGCGCCAGCGGATGACCCTGGGGTCGAAGACGTTCCAGTTGCGCGCCGGCTGGATGGTGATGCCGACCCGCCGGCGCGGGGCCACCATCCCCATCGACTCGAGCACCCGGATGGCCTCTCGGGCGACGGATCGGGACACCCCATGGGTCGCGCTCACCGAATCGAGGGTGAGCACCTGCCCGGGCTGATAGCGGCCGGAGACGATGTCCTGCCCCAAGGCGGCGAGCACATTGCCGTGCAACTCGCCGACTATTGGCTCCGGGTTCACCCATACATGCTGTCATACCGCCATCCGGCGGGTATAAAGCCGATCCATAACCGTTTCGTCTTGATTAAGTATGACTATTCATGCAAGCTGTGTGACATCGTGCACAGGAGGGTAGACGCAGGCATGACCTCACCGATCGTGGTCATGGGGGTGTCCGGTTCGGGGAAGTCCACCGTGGGCGCCGCCCTGGCCCAGCGCCTGCGGGTGCCGTTCGCCGACGCCGACGACTTCCACCCACCGGCCAATATCGCGAAGATGACGGCCGGTCATCCGCTCGACGATCGGGATCGCTACCCCTGGTTGGAGACGATCGGACGCTGGCTGGCCGGCCATCCGGATGGTGGGGTGATGAGCTGCTCGGCGCTCAAGCGCAGCTACCGCGAACAACTGCGGCGGCACTGTCCGGACGTCCGATTCCTGCACCTGACCGGATCGCCGGAGGTCATCGCCCGCCGGCAGGCGAGCCGGCCCGGGCACTTCATGCCGGCTTCGTTGCTGGCATCCCAGTTCGACACCCTCGAACCCCTTGGCGACGACGAGCACGGAACGGCCATCGACATCGATCAGAGCATCGACGCGATCATCGAGACATACATGTCTCGCACGACAGGAGACAATGAATGAATCCATCCGGCGTTCTACTGGCCGATGCCCCGAAGCTGCCTGTTCCGGTCGCCTCCGGCTGGCAGCTCATCCTGGCCTTCCTGGCCGGCATCGGGGTGATCGTGGTGCTGATCACCGTGGCCAAGCTGCATCCGTTCCTGGCGTTGATCTTCGGTGCACTCACGGTGGGCATCGTCGCCGGGGAGAATCTGGAGAAGGTGCTCACGTCGTTCTCCGACGGCTTCGGATCCACTGCGGCGGGCGTCGGCATCCTCATCGCGCTGGGTGCCATGTTCGCCAAGCTGCTGGCCGACTCCGGCGGTGCGGACGAGGTCGTCGACACCATCGTCGGTCATGCCTCACCTCGTGCACTGCCCTGGGCGATGGCTCTGGTGGGAGCCATCATCGGGTTGCCGATGTTCTTCGAGATCGGTCTGGTGTTGCTGATGCCGGTGATCTACCTGGTCTCGCGACGCTCGCAGTTGTCTTTGGTCACGGTCGGAATCCCTGCGCTGGCAGGGCTTTCCGCGATGCATGGTTTCGTGCCGCCGCATCCGGGCCCGCTGACGGCCATCAACCTGCTCGGCGCCGATCTCGGCCTCACCCTGGCGCTGGGTGTCGCGGTCGCGATTCCGACGATCATCGTCGCGGGTCCGTTGTTCGGCAAGCTCGCCGGACGGTGGGTCGTGGTGGCGGCCCCCGACACCTTCGCGCCCGACGAGTTCGCCGCGCGCCGGGAGGGGCCTGGCACCGCACTGGCGAGCGGCGAGGAACGCCGTCTGCACCGCCCGTCGTTCGGCATGACGATGTTCAGCGTGCTGCTGCCGGTGGCGCTGATGCTAGGCAAGGCGCTCGTGGACATCTTCATCGACGACAAAAACCAATGGTTCCGAATCACTTTCGATGTGCTGGGCACACCGCTGGTAGCCCTGTTGATCGCCGTGATCGTCGGCATATTCACGCTGGGACTGGGCGCGGGAATGTCACGCAGCCAACTCACCGCATGCGTCGAGTCGGGGCTGCCGCCGGTGGCCGGGATCATCCTGATCGTCGCCGCGGGTGGCGGTTTCAAGCAGGTGCTCGTCGACAGCGGAATCGGCACCCTGCTCGCCGACTGGGCCAAGGACGTCAACATCTCGGTGATCCTGCTGGCGTGGCTACTCGCGGTGTTGATCCGCCTGGCCACCGGCTCGGCCACCGTCGCCACCATCACGGCGTCCTCGCTGGTGCTCGGACTTGTCGAGGGTCTCAGTGGTTCCCAGGTATCGCTCGTCGTGCTCGCCGTCGGCGCCGGGTCGCTGTTCTTCTCCCACGTCAATGACGCCGGATTCTGGTTGGTCAACCAGTATTTCCGGCTCAGCGTCGGTCAGACGATCAAGACCTGGTCGATCATGGAGACGGTGCTCTCGGTGACCGGCCTGGTGGTGGTGCTGCTGCTCGGCCTGGTGATCTGAGCCGGATCAGCCCTTGACCACCTGGGTGCCGCCGGCCAGCTCGTCGTGCTTGCCCTGCTTGGACGGGCTGTTGTTGATCGTCACCGCGATGACGATGTAGGCAATGAACGCCAGCAGGCCACCGATGTAGGGGATCACCGACAACAGCGTGAAGGAGTTGCGGATCGCCGACTGCTGGACATTCGGCTTGGCTGCACCGCCCGGTCCGCGGACCGACAGACCGAGGAGTTTCTTGGCTGGCGTCCACCCCTGGGTGACCTCGAAGGCCACGAAGTAGGCGAACGTCAACAGGCCCGAAAACAGCCCGGTGACAAGGATATTGCTGGTCGCGTGGAAGGCGAATGCCAGGACCAGCGCCACGATGCCGACGAAGATACCGTCGATCAAGCGGGCCGCGAACCGCAGACCGAGTCCACCAGGCGCGACGCCCGGCAGCGGTGGCGGCGGGTAACCCGGCTGGCCGTACGGGTTCGGCGGCGGGTAAGAGCCGCCCGGCGGGCCGTACTGACCCGGCGGAGGCGGTGGCGGCGGGGGAAAGCCCTGCGGTTGCCCGTAGGCGTTCGGATCGTAATCACCCGTCGTCATCAGATCTCCTCGGTGGCGATGTCTTGGGGAACCCAATCTACCCGCCCACCGAGGCGCTTCGGAGGCTTCGCCGCGTGGCGATCAGAACTTCAGCGTCTGGCGAACTTCTTGGCTCGCGAGCGGGTGGTGTCGACCAGATCCGCACCCTGGTCCTTGGCCAGCTCACGGGCGGCGTCGGCGAGCTCGGCGCCTCGGCCCCGAGCGGCGTCGGCGAGCTCGGCGCCACGCTCCAGCGCCACGTCTGCGAGTTCAGCACCGCGTTTGCGGGCGGCCTCCAACAGCGGCGCGGTGCGCTCGCCCGCAACGAGCGCGAGTTCTCGGCCCCGCTCGGCACCCGCCTGAAGACCGTGAACGGCCCGATCCGCGAGTTCGCTGTCGACCAGCGCGGAATTCGAGGAGGGCAGGGTGGCCGTGACCGCCTCGGCGACCTTGCGGGCCGCCCGGCGCCCGCGCCAGCCCAGCGACGGCTTGCCCGCGGTGTCTGCGGAGGCGATGATCAGCCCTCCGAGCAGGCTGATATCGGTCAGGAACTCGCGGCGCTTCTGCGCCTTGAGCTTTTGGTCGTTCTCATTCCAGAACATATGCGCACCCAGGTTCGCCGGAATCACCGTCGCGGCCAACGCCGCTGAGGCCAGCCGCGGCATCCGCCCGGTCGCCAGCAGCAGACCGCCGCCGATCTGTACGGCGGCGTTCACCTTGGCGAAAGTCTCCGCGTCACCGGGCACGCCGGAACCCACCGGATCAGGCAGCTTCTGCAGACCCTCCAGCGTCGGCCGAGCCGCGTCGGCCGCGAGCTTGGGGCTGCGCAACGCGTCGAAACCCTGCCCGATGAACACGGCCGCCAGCATGGGACGAGCCACTCTGCGAATCAACATGGCCGCGGTGTTCCCGAAGGCACCCATCGCCAAACCCAGCTGGCCGCCCGCTCACTGGGGAGTCCGGTGACGCATCGCCAGTGGATACCCCACCCAGGCAGCCAACATTGCCGCGCCCGTCACCGCACCGGCTACGACGGCGGACCGGGTTCCCAGCACCGTTCCGAACACGACCACCGCCACGCCGGTCAGCGCCGCACCGAGCAGCAGCAGTCCGGCATAGGCGCACCGGTGAGCTGCCGACACCAGGGCAGCCACCTTGTGCCGGCGGAAGAGCATGCGGTGCATGCCCACCGGCGCAACGAGCAGCACGGTCGCCCCCAGCGAGGCCACCACCGTGGCCAGGTAGGCGTCGTGCAGGCCATCGTCCAATGTGGTGAACCTGGCCTGAAACGGCAGCGTCAGCAGGAAACCGGTGAGCAGTTGGACACCGGTCTGGGTGACCCGCAATTCCTGCAGCAGGCTCGACCAGTTGCGGTCCAGTCGCTGCATCTCACTCTCCGAGCGCGCTGCAGCATCCCAGGACTGATCGAATTCGGGATGGTCGACGTCCACCCGGTGGGCATGCCCCGCCCAGACCGCCGCGAAACCGGTTCAGGCCAGCAGCAACCGGGCGGATCGTTCGAGTTTGGTGGCGATCTCCATATAGGACGCGTAGCCCATTCCGGCCCGCACCAGCGCCCCGGCATACAACTGCTCGAGCAGTTCGACGATCTCTGAATCCGCTTGTGCGCCAAGGGCAGAGCACAGTCTCTGGTGAATCTCCCTGCCGATGCGGAATCGCAGGTGCTCGACGTCGGGGTCCCTGCCCAGCAGCGCGGTGGTGACGGCACCGGCCAGTTCGGGCTCGTCGGCCACCAGCAGTGCGATGTTGCGCAGCACCAGCACCACCCGGTCGGTGGGATCGGCGGAATCGAACGGGGGAGCGGGCGAGGAGGCCAGCCGGCGCCAGAACACCTCGGCGACCAGATGCTCCTTGGAGGAGAAGTAGGTGTAGGCCGTGGCCGCGCCCACCCCCGCCTCGGCGGCCACCATCCGGATCGTCAGACCGGCGAACCCCTGGCGGCTGAGCACGTCCACCGCGGCCCGGCCGAGCCGCTCTACGGTGGCGGCCTGCTTCGCTGTCAACCGGCGCCGTGTCGCCTCGCGAGCTACCGGTTCAGACACATGTCCGGACGCTACTACAACCACTACCGGTCGACAAGATGCGCGCTGGCCATCCGCTATGTCCACACGCTAGGTTCAGACCATGAGCCGTACCGACACCGCGCGTGCTGCGCAAACTTCCCGACTGTTCGATCTGGCCGACGAGGTGATCGGATTCATGCCGGCCGACGAGGGGCGTGCGCTCTATGACGCGGCCGTGCGCTTCCTCGACCACGGCACGGCCGTCGAGATCGGTACATACTGCGGCAAGTCCACGGTTCTGCTCGGTGCGGCTGCCGCCGCGACGGACAGCGTGCTCTACACGATCGACCACCATCACGGATCCGAGGAGCACCAACCGGGCTGGGAGTTCCACGACACCTCGATGGTGGACCCGATCAGCGGGCGATTCGACACGCTGCCGACCTTTCGCCGGACGCTGGACGCGGCCGGACTCGACGACACCATCGTCGCGGTGGTGGGCAAGTCGACGGTCGTCGCCCGCGGGTGGCGCGCCCCGCTGCAACTGCTCTTCATCGATGGCGGGCACAGCGAGACCGCCGCGCAGCAGGACCTCGAGGGCTGGGCCAAGTGGGTCGCGCCGGGCGGCACGCTGATCATCCACGACGTGTTCCCGGATCCGCGTGACGGTGGTCGGCCACCGTACAACATCTATTGCCGCGCACTGGAATCCGGTCATTTCACCGAGGTCAGTGCCTTGGGTTCGCTGCGGGTCCTGGAACGGACCTCCGGTGGGGCCGGCGAGGATCCGCTCAGCGCTTGACGCATTCACAGTCGTAGTCGCCCTCGAGCCCGCGGGGGAGTTCGGCCGCGCGGAAGATGCCGCTGCCACCGGTGGTCACCGACAGGGCATCGGCGGCCAGGATCACCGCGGCACCGGTCCAGGTGGTCCGCTCCACCGGCCAGCGCTTGCCGTCGGAGAACACCAGCCCGGTCCAGTAGGAGCCGTCAGCTTCGCGTAGATGCTGCATCGCGGCGAATTGGGTGAGTGCGCGGTGTCGTTCACCCATGGCGTCCAAGACCAGCACCAATTCGCAGGTTTCGGCCCCGGTGACCCACGGGCGGTCATTGACGCACCGGATGCCCAGTCCGTCGACGACGAACTCGTCCCAGCGTTCGGTGATGCGTGAACTGGCCGCCGAGCCGCGAATGGCTCCGCCCAGGATCGGGTAATACCAGTCCATCGAGTGGTGCGGCTTCTCGGTGAACGAGTCCGGGTGCTCGCTGATCGCGTGGCCCAGGCGGCCGAGCGCGACCTCCCACTCGGGCTGCGGGTCATCGACGTAGTCCGCTAGCGCCAGCGCGCACCGGATGGCGTGGTAGACGCTGGCGCACCCGGTCAACAGGGCTTCCGGCAGAACACCGGAAGGGCCTTGAGCCCAATAAATCTCGCCCGTACCGGCCTGCAACTCCAGCACGAAGTCGATCGCGGCGCGGACCGTCGGCCACATCTGCTCGCCGAATCGCCGGTCACCGGTGACCAGCACGTGGTGCCACACACCGGTGGCGATGTAGGCGCAGAAGTTGCTGTCGCTGTTGGCGTCCTCGATGACACCGCGGCGGTACTGAATGGGCCACGATCCGTCAGCCCGCTGTTCCCGGCGGCACCAGTCGTAAGCGGCTCTGGCGGGCTCGGTCAGCCCGGCCACGGTCAGCGCCATGGCGCATTCCACGTGATCCCAGACATCGGTGTGCCCGGTCTCCGACCAGGGAATCTCGCCGGACGACTCTTGCACGGCCGCAATGGATTCGGCCGTCTGCCTGCACTGTTGCGGAGTGAGGACCCCGGCTACGCCGGGCACACCGTCGAGGTCAGATTGCCGCGCCATCGGCGATCGGCTTCTCGAAGTAGAGCGCGACACTCTTGCCTACCAGGGGGTTGAGTGCGGACTCGGCCACCCGCGTGAGCGCAGGGCGTGACATCATGTCCCATACCAACAGCTTGTGGTAGGCCTTGACCGCGGGATGCTCCGTCTTGTCAACGCCCACAGCGCATTTCAACCACCAGAACGGTGCGTGCAGCGCATGGGCGTGGTGCTCGTGGGTGAACCGCAAGCCACCGCGGGTGAGCTTGCCGCGCAACTCGTCGGCCTTGTAGATGCGAATGTGGCCGCCCTCGTTGGCGTGGTACTCGTCGGACAACAGCCAGCAGATCTTCTCCGGCAGCCACCGGGGCACCGTGACGGCCAGTGTGCCGCCCGGCCTGAGTACGCGGATGAGTTCGGCGATCGCGGCGTCGTCATCGGGGATGTGTTCAAGGATCTCCGAGGCGATCACGGTGTCGAAGCTGCCGTCGGGATAGGGCAGCGCCAGTGCGTCGCCGACGACGACCTGGGCCTTGGCCGATTCCGGCGCTTCGCCGGCCTGACCCATCGCCTGCAGCATGGTGTCGACTCCCGCCAACTCCTCGGCGTCCTGGTCGAAGGCGATCACGTTGGCGCCCCGGCGATAGGCCTCGAAGCTGTGCCGCCCCGCGCCGCATCCGACGTCGATGACCTTGCGTCCCGGACCGACCCGCAGCCGGTCGTAGTCCACCGTCAGCATGGTTCGTCCACCACCTCGATATCGGAGCGAACCCGGCCGGTGCGGGCGATCGCCTGTTCGTAGACCCGGACGGTCTGCGCCGCCACCGACTCCCAGCTGAAAACGTCGAGCGCGCGGCGCCTGCCCGCGGTGCCGAGCCATTGCCTGCGCTCTGCCGACTGCAGCAACCGGCCCAGCGCGAACGTCAGCTCGCCGACATCACCGGGGGTCACCAGGTCCGCACACTCACCGTCGGGTCCCAGCACCTCGGGCAGCGCACCCGCTCGGCTGGCGACGATCGGCGTCCCGCTGGCCATGGCCTCGACCGCGGGCAGCGAGAACCCCTCATACAGCGACGGAATGCAGGCGATCTCCGCCGAGGCGAACAGCCCGGCCAGTTCGGCGTCGCTCAACCCGCTGGAGGTGTGCACGATGTCGGAGATGCCGAGCTCAGCCAGCAGCTTCTCGGTCGGGCCGTTGGGCTCCAGCTTGGCGACCAGCTGCAGCTCGACGTCGTGCTCCGCGCGCAGCCGGGCCACCGCGTGCAGCAAGTGGCCGATTCCCTTGAGGGGGCGGTCGGCGCTGGAGATCGCGATGATGCGCCCGGGTATCCGCGGCTGGTCATGCGGCTTGAACAGCTCGGTGTCCACGCCGAGCGGAACCACCCGGAGCTGATCGGGATTGACCCCGAAATCATCGGCGATGTCGGTGGCCGACGACGAGGACACCGTGAGCAGGTCGGGGATCCTGCGGGCCACCTTCTTCTGCATCTGGGCAAAGCCATACCACCTGTGCACCAACGGCTTTCGCCACCATTTCGCGGCGGCCAGATCCAGCACGCGGTCGCGGGTGATCGGGTGGTGCACGGTGGCCACCACCGGAAGCCCGCCGGCGGCGATCTTGAGCAGTCCGGTGCCCAGGCACTGGTTGTCGTGGACCACGTCGAAGTCACCGCGGCGCGCCGCCAGCAGGCGAGCGGCACGCAGGCTGAAGGTGCGCGGCTCGGGGAAGCCCGACGTCCACATGGTGGCCAGTTCCAGCACGTCGATCCGATCGCGGATCTCGCTGATATGTGGCACCCGGAAGGGGTCCGGCTCGCGGTAGAGGTCAAGGCTGGGCACCTCGGTCAGCCGCACCCGCGGATCGAGGATCTCCGGGTAGGGCTGACCGGAGAACACCTCGACCTGGTGACCGAGTTCGACCAGGCCCTGGCTCAAGTGACGGACGTAGACGCCCTGCCCACCGCAATGGGTCTTGCTGCGATAGGACAGCAACGCAATTCGCATGGTCACGCTCCTGAACTGTCCGTGATCGATGCGGCCGGGTCACCCGTCAGGCTCGCATGTGTCATCGTTGAGGTATCCGGACATCGGCAGCAATCTGTCTGGACATGTGTCTGGACTCTAATTCGATAAGCTACATATTGCAACGTAAGTCCCGCGCGAAGGCCCACGCCAGCGACTAGTTTCAGCGGCATGTACTACGAATGGGAATCGCCGGCCCGTGGCGTTCACCGGTGCCGTCTGCCGTTTCTCGATGTCACCGTCGGTCTCATCCGCGGTCGCGACGGAGTGGTCCTGGTCGATTGTGGCACAACGCTTTTGGAGGCAAAGCAGTTGGTCGCCGACGTTGCGGAACTCACCGGTGGGGCCGTGACCCATCTGGTGATGACCCATCACCACTTCGACCACATTCTCGGTGCGCCCGGATTCGCCGGTGCCGCCAGCTACGCTCCTGCGGCGGTGGGACGGGCCCTGACCACCGGCCTGGCGGACGTTCGCGCCCATGCGCTGCAGTACGGCGCCGACCCGGCCGAACTGGACCGGGCTATCGCCGTCGCACAGGCACCCGACCACATCGTCACCGACACCGGCCTGGACCTCGGTGACCGGATGGTGCACCTCGTACACCCCGGCCGCGGGCACACCGACCACGACCTGGTCGTGATTGCCGCCCCGGCCACCGGCGGCGATCCGACCGTGGTGTTCTGCGGTGACCTCGTCGAGGAGTCGGCGGATCCCGCCGTGAACGCCGAATCGGACGTGGCGGCGTGGATCGACACGCTGGACCGGGTGCTGGCGCTCGGGGGTCCGGACGCGGTGTACATCCCCGGCCACGGCGCGGCCGTCGACGCCGCGTTCGTGCGCCGGCAGCGGGAGTGGCTCAGAAACCGGTGGTGAGCACCCGGTCGAGCATGTCGACGAAGAAGTCGGCCGACTCCCGGGTGATGCACATCGGCGGCTTGACCTTCAGCACGTTCTGCCGGTCACCGGTGGGCTGCACGATCACCCCGAGCTCGCGCATCCGCTCACAGATCGCGGCGGTCTCCTCGGCGGCCGGCTCCAGCGTGCCGCGGTCCCGGACGAGTTCGATGCCCATGTAGAGCCCGCTGCCGTGCACGGTGCCGATCAGCTGATGACGGTCGGCCATCGCCTCGATGCGGGCCCTGAGATGATCGCCGATGCTCAGCGCGTTCTCCTGCAGGCGCTCCTTGACCAGCATGTCGAGCACCGTCAGGCCGACCACGCAGGACACCGGGCTGCCACCTGCGGAGGAGAAGAAGTAACCCTGGGTGCGGTACTTCTCGGCGATCGCCCGGGTGGTGATCACCGCGCCCAACGGCTGCCCGTTGCCCATCGCCTTGGCGACGGTGACGATGTCGGGAACGACCTCCTGCTGCTGGAACGCCCAGAACCAGCGGCCCGTGCGGCCGTAGCCGACCTGCACCTCGTCGGCGATCGCCAACCCACCCGCGGCGCGGATCGCGCCGTAGACAGCCCGCAGGTAGCCGTCCGGCAGAGCCATGCCGCCTGCGTTGCCGTAGAACGGTTCGCAGATGAAGGCCGCCGGCGGATGTCCTTGCGCCACAAGACCTTCGATGATGGCCACCGCGTCGGGTGCATACCGCGAGGCGTCCCGGCCACGGTAGTCACCGCGGTAGGCGTTCGGCGAGGGCACGGTGTGCACCCACGACGGGCGGGTCTCGAGCGCGTTGGGGTTGTCGGCCACCGAGGTGGACACCGCGTCGGTCGCGTAGGTCCAGCCGTGATAGGCCTCGGCCACCGCGACGATGTCGTGCCGGCCGGTGTTGGCCATCGCGAGTCGCAACGCCAGATCACCGGCCTCCGAGCCGGAGTTCACCAGGAACACGGTGTCCAGCGGGTCGGGCAGAGTAGCGGCCAGTCGCTCGGAGAGCTCCACCACGGCGCCGTAGTTGAACCGCGAGTTGGTGTTCAGCCTGCGCCACTGCCGGGCGACCGCGTCGGCCAGCACCGGGTGACCGTGGCCCAGGATCGCCACGTTGTTGACCATGTCGAGATAGCTGCGGCCGTCGGTGGCCAGCATGTGCTCGCGCCAGCCCCGTTCGATCTGGGGTGGGTTCTGGTAGTAGTGCTCCTGCACGCTGGCAAACGAATCGGCCCGGCGGCGCCACAGCGCCTCGCTGTCGCCGCCGGAGGGTGCCAACGGCGACAGCCCGAGCAGGGAAGCCGGGTCGGCCACCAGGGGCAGCCAGCCCGCCGAGTACTCCGGACGTACCAGGTCGGGTACGGCGATATCGGGCTGGTGTCGGTACTGGATCCAGACGCGGCCGTCGACCACGCCCAGCGTCGCACCGGCGGCGACGTCACCGCCGGCGCGCAGTCCGGGATCCGCTCTCAGCGCGCCGCGCACCAGCACCGATCCGGACGTTCCGGTCAGCACGAGGGTGTCGGCGGTCGCGGACTCGACCACGCCGGCCCACGGGGCGGTCACCGTCAGCGGGGCGGCCGGCCACAGGTCGATTCCGGTACCCACGGTCGCCGGCGACTCGGCACGCAACAGGGCCGACCGGCTCACCCGCGGCTGGCCGAAACCGGTGATCACCGCGGCGGCCCCACCGGCGAGTTCGGCGGCCGCCAACTGGTCTTCGCAGGCCGGGTCCAGCCAGGCACCGGCATCCATCGCGTCGGAATCCAGCGAGAGGTCCAGCCGTGCCACCGCACCGGTGTCCAGCCCGGCGATCAGCGGCGCGTCAGACGTGACCCGTGCGTCCAGGCGAGCGTTGGGGTGCGCCAGGCCGAGGCGGTCGCGGATCAGCGCCGTCATCACCTCGGTCGGCACCTCGGTGGCGCGTTCGAAGATGCGCCACTCGAAGTCCAGCGCGCTGGTGGCGTACTCGTTGTCCGTATCGATGCTCGCCTGGTGGATTCCGCTGACCACCAACACCGCAGCACGCAGGACGACCAGCGGCCAGAGCGCCTCGATCTCGGCCGGGGACAGCGGGCGCACGGCGTTGAAGGCGGCGATGGCCGGCAGTGTCGCGGCGGGCTCGCCGCCTTCGTGGCGCAGCAGCGAGGACACCGCGACGGCCAGCTCCGCGACCGTCCAGGACCGGGTCAGATCGCCGAGGTCGATGATGCCGTCGGGTAGCCGACCGTCCTGCGCCGACGCGCACACCACGTTGTCGTCGGTGATGTCACCGTGGATCACCTGGACCGGGAGGTCGTCGCCGAGATCGGCGACCACACTCCAGGCCGCTGCGGTGGCGGCTTCGACGGCCTCCCGACGAGCGGCATCGGTCATGTGCTCGGCCAGCAGTTCCACCGTGCGCTGGGCGAAGCGCAGGTCCCACTGCAGGATACGGTCGACGCCGGGGTGCTCGAAGCCGGCCAGCGCCCGGCAGGTGCGCCCGGCCAGCGTGCCCAGCGCCGCTGCCTGGCCGGGCGCGACGTAGTGGTCGCCGCTCATGGTGCCGCCGGACAGATAGGTGATGATCCGGCCGTAGAGGACGGTGCCGTCGGGCGCCCGTAATTCGGCGATCGGCGGATGGCCGGGCCGCTCGATGTTGGTGGCCGCCCGGACGCCGGGCTCGGTCTGGGAGATATAGGCCGCCGCGGCATCCTGGGCTTCCAGCTCGAGGCGGGAGAACGCCGGGTTGGCGATCTTGAGCACACCGATCTGTGCGCCGTCGGCACCGGTGAGTAGAAAGTTGGCGTCCTGCTGGCTGCCCAACGGCGTGACCTCGGCGTCGACGCCGAAATGTGCGGAGGCGATATCGACTGCCTGAGCGGGAGTGATCGCCGGGACGGGTAGTTCCTCGGCCTGGAAGAAGTCGAACAGGGTCATCTCGCTACTCGGGCATCCTCGTGGGCAATTGGCGGTCTCACTGTACTGCTGCACCCATCGCCGCGAGGTCGGGTGAACGACAGCCGTGGTACACCGGCGACGGTGCCGATACGGTGACAACATGCGGGCGCTGATCATCGTCGACGTACAGAACGATTTCTGCGAGGGCGGGTCGCTGGCCGTCGCGGGCGGCCGGGCCGTGGTGCGGGCGATCAACACGCTGCTGGCCGGCGATCACGGCTATGCCCACGTGGTGGCCACCAAGGATCTTCACATCGACCCCGGTGGCCACTTCGCCGAGGAACCGGACTACATCGACTCCTGGCCGGCACACTGCGTGGCTGGCACTGCGGGCGCCGACTTCCACCCGGACCTGGACACCGCGCCGATCGAGGAGGTGTTTCACAAGGGCGCCTACACCGCCGCCTACAGCGGGTTCGAGGGCGCCGCCGACGGCACCCCGCTCGACGAGTGGTTGCGGTCCCGGGGGGTCGACGAAGTCGACGTCGTCGGTATCGCCACCGACTACTGCGTTCGGGAGACGGCCGACGACGCCGCCGACGCGGGCTTTCGGACCCGGGTCCTGCTCGATCTGACCGCTGGTGTCGCCGAGCAGAGCACAGCTGCCGCGCTCGACGACATGCGGAACCACGGGGTGGAACTGGTGCATACCGCCTGATGTCAGGTCCGCGCTCGGATCTCCTAGCCGCCGTGCAGCGTTCACCGGAGGCGGCCGCCACGCACGACCGCCCGGGATGGGTGGGCTTGTTCGCCCCCGACGGCCGGGTGGAGGATCCCGTCGGGTCACGACCGCACGTCGGAGGCCACGCGATCGGCCGGTTCTACGACACCTTCATCGGACCGCGCGACATCGTCTTCCACCCGGACGCCGACATCGTCTGCGGCTCGACGGTGATCAGGGACGTGGTACTCGGGGTAGCGATGGGCCCTTCGGTGACCATGCGGATACCGGCGGTGCTGCGCTACGACCTGCGCCAGGTGGACGGCGAGTGGAAATTCCAACGGCTGCAAGCATATTGGGAGCTTCCGGCGATGATGCTGCAGTTCCTGGGTAACGGCCTGGCCGCCGGGTCGCAGGGAATGGCGCTGAGCCGGGCACTGCTGGGTAACCAGGGTCTGCGGGGCGCGGTCGGCTTTGCGGCCGGCTTCCGTGGACCCCGGATCCGCGGTAGGCGCACGGTCCGTGCGCTGCTGGATGCCATCGCAGTCGGCGACGAACTACGCGCTCGCCGCACCCTGACCTCCGGTGCGGTCGTCACCCGTGCAGAACGGACGACCATGAAGTTCAGCGCGCTCCGCGAGGAACTGAGCGGACGATCGCCGGTGAAGATCCTGGTCGCCGGATCGTCGGTCACGGTGTCATTGGCGGGTCCGGCACCGGCGGTGCTCGTCGCGGAGTTGGTGGACAGTGGCCGGGCGATCAGCACGCTGACCTACTTCGCCGAATAAGAACTACATCCGGGCGAATCGGGCCAGCACGAAACAGTAGGCGCCATAGGCGGCCAGACCCACGGCGGCAAGGATCAGCAGCAGCTTGCCGAACGGAGCCTGGCCCAGGCTCTTGACCGCGGCGTCCAATCCAGCACCCTTGGCGGGGTCTGAGGTCACCGTCGCCACGACCAATAGAACCCCGGCACCTCCCAGAACCAGTCCCTTGGCGACATAGCCGAGCATGCCCAGCACCGTCACCGTACGGTGTTCGGACTCCGACAGATCGTCGGAGAACTTCTGCGAGAGGCCCTTGTAGAGGTGATAGCCGCCGACCGCGATGATGCCCACGGCCGCACCCAGCAGCACCGCCTTGCCCCATCCCGTTTGCAGCAGGCGCGCCGTCAGGCTGACGTTCTCGGCGCTGTTGGACTTCCCGCCGCCGGTCGCAAACCGAACCGCGGTCATCGCGATGCCGGCGTAGACCACTGCCAGCGCAACCGATTTCACCCGATTGAAGACCTTCTTCGGGCCCCTGTCGGGCCGTCCCGGTTCGTTGGGGTGCGATCCGACCACGCTCTCGGCCAGGCGCCAGAGGGCCAGCGCAGCCAGTCCCACGGCCACCACCCACAGTGCCGGCGTTCCGCCGGGCTGCGCGGCCAGCGTGGCGATCGCCCCGGACTGGTCGGCATTGCCCGCCGAGCCGAACGCCAGGCGCGCGACGATGACGGCGATCAGCAGGTGCAGCAGCCCGCTGACGGCGTAACCGGTCCGGGCCGCAGAGACGAAGGCGGTGCTATCGGTCGCTCGATCCACCGCGCCGTGCACCGTATTGTCGGCCATGGCAATTGGGCTTCCCTCGATGACCGCCGGGCAAACCGGGCGCTACTTCGCGTGTCGCAGGGTCTCCCAGTCGTGCTCGTCCTCGAGTTGTTCGATCAACGCGCGGGTGCGGTCCTTGAGGAGCAGGGTCATCCCGATGCCCACGATGACGGCCACCAGCAGCGCTACCCAGGAGAAGCGCGACAGCCATTTCTCGGCGGCCAGACCCAGGAAGTACACCACCGCGGTGGTGCCACCCGCCCAGCACAGCGCACCCGAGGCATTGGCGGCCAGGAAGTGCGGATACCGCATCCGCAGTGCACCGGCCAGCGGCCCGGCCAGGATCCGCAGCAGCGCCATGAACCGGCCGAAGAACACTGCCCAGACACCCCATCGGGTGAACAGCTGCTTGGCCAGCGCGACGTGGCCGGGACCGAAGTGTTTGGGGAACCGGTTGCCGAGCTTCTCGAACAGCCCCATGCCGAAGCGGCGACCGATGCTGTAGCCGATCGAGTCACCGATGATCGCGCCGATGGTGGCCGCCGCACCCACCCACACCGGTGAGATGTCCAGGGTGTGCCGCGAGGCCAGCAGCGCGGCACTGACCAGAGCTATCTCACCGGGCAGCGGGATGCCCAGACTCTCGGCACCGATGATGAGACCCACCACCAGGTACACCGCCAACGGCGGAATGGACTCCAGGATCGCCTCGACGTTCACCGGGCAAGCTTAAGGGTCTCGCCGCGCTCAGGCCTCGCGCTTGCGGCGGTACAGCGTGCCCAGACCCAGCAACACCAGGCTGAACACCAGGATGGCCGTGGCCAGCACGTTGATCTGGGGCGGTACCGCCGCTTTCACCGCGGCGTTGACGTAGAGCGGGTAGGTCGTGGTCGAGCCGCTGACGAAGTAGGTGATGATGAAGTCGTCGAGCGACAGCGCGAACGACAGCATCGCCGCCGCCACGATGCCCGGCACGATCAGCGGCAACGTCACCTTGAAGAACGTCCTCGTCGGGTTGGCGCCCAGGTCCAGTGAGGCGTCCTCCAGCGTCCAGTCGAAGCCACGGATCCGGGCCCGCACCGTCATCGCGATGAAGCTGATCTCGAAGGCCACGTGGGCAATCAGGATCGTGGTGTAGCCGGTGGCCCAGCCCAGGTCCAGGAACAGCGTCAGCAACGAGGCACCCATCACCACTTCGGGTGAGGTCAGCGGCAGCACCAGGAAGGTGTCCACCGCCTTGCTGCCCCGGAACCGTTGGCGCACAAGGGCAATGGCTACCAGAGTGCCCAAAACGACAGCGATCAACGTGGAGACCAGTGCGACGTTCAAGCTGAGCTTCAACGCGCTGGTCAACGCCGGATACTTGAACGGGTTGGCCCAGTTGTCCAGCGTGAAGCCCTGCCAGGTGTAGTTGAACTTGCCCGCGGGCTTGTTGAACGAGAACACCACGATCACCAGGATCGGCAGGAACAGATACGCCAGCACCAGACCGGCCAGGATCCGCAGCGCGACGTCGCCGAGCTTGAAGCTGCCGCGGACGTTGCGGCCGGGCTTGGCCAGCCCGCCATGGTCGATCGTCTGAGCGATCGCCGCACCCGCCTCGGTCGTCATACCAGGTCCTCCGTGCCCAATGCCCGGGTGTACATCAACACGCCGGCCAGGATCAGCGCCATCAGCACGAAGCTCAGGGCCGCCGCCGCCGGATAGTCCTTGACCACGAGGAACTGCTTCTGGATCACATTGCCGATCATCGTGTTCTGGGTGCTGCCCAGGTAATCGGCGTTGATGAAGTCACCGACCGCGGGGATGAACACCAGCATGCTGCCGGCCAGCACGCCGGGCATCGCCAGCGGCAGGATCACCTTCCCGAACATCCTGCGATTGGTGGCGTACAGATCCCGGGACGCCTCCAGGAGGCGGGCGTCGATCTTCTCCAGGCTGACGTACAACGGCAGGATCATGAAGATGACCCAGTTGTAGGTCAGACCGCCGATGACAGCCCAGCTGGTGGACAGCAGCCGGCCATCGGACGGCAGCAGCCCCAGCGAGCCCAGTGTGTGCACCACCCACCCGTCGTCGGCGAGGATCGTCTTCCACGCCAGCGTGCGGATCAGGAACGTCACGAAGAACGGCAGGATCACCAAGCCCAGCAACAGGTTCTTGAACCGCCCGGCCTTGAACGCGATCACGTAGGCCAACGGGAATGCCAGCAACGCGCACAACACCGTCGCCGACAGTGCATACCCGAAGGAGCGCAGGATCTGCTCCTTGTACTCGGTGAGCGCATGGCCGTAATTGCTGAAATCCCAGGCGAATTCGAGCTTGGGCAGGTAGATCGAGCCACCCATGTTCGACAGCGAGGTCCGGAACAGCGAGACGAACGGCACCACATAGAAGATCCCGAGGTACGCCAGGGCGGGCAGGATCATCAGGTATGGCGCCAGCTTGCTCCGCTGCCGGTTGCTGCTGGCTACACCGGCCATGGCGTCAGCCGCCGGTGACGGCGGCGTAGGCCTTGTTGAAGTCCGAGGTCTGCTGATCGGTCAGCGCGGCCCACGACTTCAGCTTGTCCAGCGTCGCCTGCGGCGGGTTGATCAACGGGTTGGAGGCCAGCTTCGGGTCGATCTTGTTCAACTCGTCGGCCATGTCGGACAACACCGGGACGTACTGGGTGTGCGCGATCAGCTTGGCGTAGTTCGCCCGGTCGTAGACGTAGTTGATCCACTCCTCGGCGGCCTTCTGATTCTGCGTGGTGTACGGGATCACCATGGTGTCGACGAAGGTGGTGCCGCCGGTCTCGGGAACGATGAACTTCAGGTCCGGGTTGTCCTTCTGCAGCTGGACCACGTCACCGGAGTAGGCCTGGGCGATCACGACGTTGCCGGACGCCAGATCGTCGGCGTAGTCGTTGCCGGTGAAGCGGCGGATCTGCCCCTTGTCCTTCTGCTCCTTGATCAGGTCGACGGCCTTCTGCACGCCTTCCATGGTCGGGTCCTCGACCGAGCCGCCCTGCGACAGGATGATCATGCCCAGACCGTCCTGCATGTCGGACAGCAGGCTGATCTTGCCCTTGAACGCCGGATCCCACAGGTCGTCGATCTTGGTGATGTCGCGCCCGGTGGCCGCCCGGTTGTAGGCGAGCGCGGTCATACCCGACATGTAGGGCGCGCTGAACTTGCGGCCCGGGTCGGCCTTGGCATCGAGCAGGTCGGGACGCAGATTCTTCTTGTTGGTCCAGCGGCTTTCGCTGATCCCGTTCAGCCAGCCCAGACCGTTGAGGCGGGCCGCCATGAACTGGGTCGGCACCACCAGGTCGGCGCCGATGTCCTGCTTGCGCGAGAGGGGTTCCTTGTTCTTGGCGAACCACTCTTCGTTGTCGTTGTAGTCCTCTTTGTAGTCGACGGTCAGACCGGTGGCGGTCTGGAAGGCTGCGACGAATCCGTCGGCCATGTAGAGCGGCCAGTTCGAGATGCGCAGCTTGCCGGTCGCGGGCTTGCCGTCATCGGACGGGGTGGCCGGTCCGCTGCTGGAGGCGCTGGAGGAGTTGTCCGACTTGCTACAGGCGGCCAGGAAGCTCGAGCCCAGAGCAAGGGCGCCGACGGCCGCGGCACCGCCACCGATGAACCGGCGCCGGGAGGCGAGCTGGGCGAAAAGTCGAGGGTCGATCTCTTTGGCCATGTGCGGTAAAGCCTTTCGTAAAAGGGAGGTCGATTGATGAAAGCAGGTTGTCGAGCGGGCGGAGTGCCGATTTAGGAGTCGTCCAGCATTTCTTCAAGATCTTCGGTGGTGGGGATGTCGGCCGCCGGTAACACCAGGGAAGCGTCGGGGGACCAGCCCACGTACACGTCGTCGCCGGGGCGCAGCATCGGCAGATTCTGCTCCGGCCCGACGTGCGCGACGATCGGGGAGCCGTCGGTGGCCGCCAGCGACAGCCGCAACACCGGACCCTGGAACGTCAGGTCGACGACCTTGGCCGGCACCGTGGCGACATCGCCGGTGAGCTGCTCCATGGCCACCCGAACCCGCTCCGGACGCACCATCAGGGTGGCTTGGCCGCCGGCCTCGATGGTGGTGTCGCCGGGCTTGGCGGGCAGCGTGCTGCCCAGTACCTCGATTTCGACGAAGTCGCGGTTGGTGCGGCCGGTCTGCCGGCCGTGCCACAGGTTGGCCTGACCGATGAAGCCGGCCACGAACACCGTGGCGGGGCGGTCGTAGATCTCGGTCGGTGTGCCGATTTGTTCGACATTGCCCTGGTTCATCACGGCGATCCGGTCGCTCATCGTCAGCGCTTCCTCCTGGTCGTGCGTCACGTAGACGAACGTGATGCCGACCTCGCGCTGGATTCTCTTGAGTTCGAACTGCATGACGTGGCGCAACTTCAGGTCCAGGGCACCCAGCGGCTCGTCGAGCAGCAGGGCGCTGGGGTAGTTGACCAGGGCCCGGGCCAGCGCGACGCGCTGCTGCTGGCCACCGGACAACTGGGACGGCTTGCGCTGGGCGAAGTCGGTCAGCCGGACCACCTCGAGCATCTCGTCGACGCTCTGCTTGATCTTGGATTTGTCCTTCTTCTGGCTCCGCGGACCGTAGGCGACGTTGTCCCACACCGTCATGTGCGGGAACAGCGCGTAGTGCTGGAACACCGTGTTCACGTTGCGCTTGTGCGGGGGGACCCGAGAGACGTCAACACCCTCGAGGCGGATGGCGCCTTCAGTCGGGGTCTCGAAACCGGCGATCATCCGCAAGGTGGTGGTCTTCCCGCAGCCCGACGGACCCAGCATCGAGAAGAACTCACCGGCACCGATGGAGAAATCGGCGTCGGCTACCGCGACGTAGTCCTCGAACCGCTTGACAACGTGGTCGATCTCGATGACGGCCTTGCCGTCAGCTCGGGTGGATCCGGTTTGTCCGGTGGTCTGTTCGGTGGCGGTAGCGCCGGTCTCGGTCAGGGCCCGTCCTCCTTGTAGTCCCGTCGGCCGACAGACATGGCGATGCGTCGGCTCCCGTGGCTAAAACCATCGCGGATTTATGGCCATTGCGCAACCGATTCCGCAACGAACTTCGATTTTTTCGATGGAATCCCTCGTCAGACCCCCGGTGCGGACGCGGCTTTCCGTGGAACGGCACCGCTCGCAGGTGTCGCTGGACGGATCTTATCGAGGATCAGACCGCCGCGAGCCCGCGCGCGATAACCAGTCGCTGGATCTGATTGGTGCCTTCGAAGATCTGGGTGATCTTGGCTTCCCGCATGTAGCGCTCCACCCGGTAGTCGCGGGTGTAGCCGACACCTCCCAGCACCTGCACAGCATCGGTGGTGACCTTCATGGCCGCATCGGTCGCAATCAGTTTGGCCACACTGGCCGCCTGCGAGTAGGGCAGGCCGGAATCGCGGCGCCGGGCCGCGTCCAGATAGGTGGCCCTGGCGCTGGCCACGGCCGCGGCCATGTCGGCCAGCAGGAAGCCGAGCCCCTGATGGTCAATGATCTTGCGGCCGAACGTGGTTCGGTCCTGGGCGTAGGCGCAGGCTTCGTCGAGGGCGGCCTGCGCGATGCCGACCGCGACGGCGGCGATCCCGAGCCGGCCGGCATCCAGTGCGCTGAATGCGATCTGCAGCCCCTGGCCCTCGGTGCCGATCCTGCGGTCCGCGCCGATCTCGGCGTTGTCGTAGAAGGCCGAGGTGGTGGGGACCGCGGCCAGCCCCATCTTCTCTTCGGGCTTGCCGAAACTGAGGCCGGGCAGGTCACCGGGGACCAGGAAGCACGAGATCCCTTTGGACGATCCCTCACCGGTGCGGGCGAACAGGTTGTAGAAGTCGGCGATCCCACCGTGGGTGATCCACGCCTTGGAGCCGTTGACGACGTATCCACCCCCGGCCGGTACCGCTGCGCAACGCAGCGCTGCGGCATCCGACCCGGCCTGGGGTTCGGACAGGCTGTACGCGCCGATCTGCTCACCGGAGAGCATCCCCGGCAGCCAGCGCTGTTTCTGCTCCTCGGTACCGAAGGTCAGTAGCGGGTGGCAGGCCAGGGTGTGCACGCTGACCGCAACGGCCACGGCCGCCCAGCGGGCGGCGAGTTCCTCGAGGACCTGCAGGTACACCTCGTAGGGCTGGCCGCCGCCGCCCCATTCCTCCGGCTGCGGAAGGCTCAGCAGGCCGGCCGCTCCGAGCTGGGCGAACACGCCTTCCGGGTAGGTCTCCGAGCGCTCGTGCTCGTCGACGATCGGGCTGAGCACCTTATCGGCGATGTCGCGCGTGAGCGCGACGAGATCGGCGGCGTCCTGGGTGGGCAGGAGTCGGTCGACGGTCATGGGCGGCCTCTCTGTCTGGTACGGAAAATAGTACTCAGTTACGCATTCCAGTACTATTTGGGCATGGCAGCCCGTCCGGAATTCGGTACCAGACGCCGCGGAGAGCTGTTCGACGCCTTGCTGACGCTGTTCTTGGCCGAAGGTTTCGCGCAGCTCACCCTCGACGACATCGCCGCACGGCTGCATTGTTCGAAGGGCACGCTCTACCGGCTGGCCGGTAGCAAGGAACAGCTCGTCCACGCCGTGACCGTGCACTTCTTCCGCCGCGCCACCGACGATGTGGAGAAACAGGTCGCCGGGGTGACCGGAGCGCGGGACCGGATCACCGCCTATCTCACTGCGGTCGGGTCGGCTCTGGGGGCAGCGTCCGATACCTTCATGGCCGATCTCGATGCGTTCGGACCGGCGCGGGCGGTCTACGAGCAGAACACCGCGATCGCGGCCCGCCGGGTGGGGGAGTTGATCGACGACGGTGTGACCGCAGGAGAGTTCCGCGATGTGCATGCCACCTTTGCCGCCGATCTCGCGGCCGCCGCCATGGTCCGGATCCAGCAGGGGACTGTGCGGGCCACGATCGGCCTCGACGACGCCGCCGCCTATCGCGAGCTGGCTGCCATCCTCACCGCAGGCATCAACGCCTGATCACATATGGGCGCCGCCGTCGACACGAACCTCGGTGCCCGAGACGAAGAAGGCGTCAGGACTGCCGAGCATCGCCACCACCGCGGCCACCGCAGCCGGATTGGCGAAGATCGCGCCGTCCGGCAACGGCAGCAGCGGAGCGACGCGGCCGAACAGCTTGTAGTTGACGTCCTGGGGCAGCCCGGGGCCCACGCTCTGTTTCGACTCGCCGCTGCCGTCGGTCATTCCGGATGAGATCGAGCCGGGCTGCACCGAGTTGAATCGGATGCCGTCGGCGGCGAACTCGGCGGCCAGGGCGTGCGTCATCGCCTGGACGCCGCCCTTGGAAGCGGCATAGGCCGACATATAAGGATGGGCGAACGCCGCCGACGTGGAGCTGAAGTTGACCACTGCCGGCGAATTGCCGTCACGCAGGGCGGGCAACGCTTCGCGGGTGACCAGGAAGGTGCCCACCAGGTTGACCCGAAGCACCTGTTCGAAGTCGGCCAGCGAGGTGTCCGCGAAGTGTGCCGATCGCAGGATGCCGGCCACGTTCACGAGAGTGTCTAGCCCACCGAGTACGGAGACGGCCTCGCGGACAGCGGCTTTCACGGAGTCCTCGCTGCCGACATCCATCACCACCGTGGACAACCGGTCCACCTCGGCGCCGGCCTTGGCGGTGGTGTCCTTCAGGCCGGACTCACTGATATCGGCGGCCACCACCCGACCACCCTCGTCGAGGATGCGCAGTACGCATGCCTGGCCGATACCGGAACCGCCACCGGTGATCAGGACTCGACGATCGGCATAACGCTCGATGCTGGCCATAGTGGACTGCTCCTTGGACGACTGTGGCGTGGCGGCTTGCTCGTAGCAGAATTGTGCAGCGCGGCAGTCGCTCTCCCGCCGGGTCCCACTGGGTGGGAGACCGGGGTGGAGCGGTCCCGATTCCACGGTCCAATGGCCCGCTGATGGAAGCCTTATGCACCCGACGCGCCTATATCTCGATTCGCGAGATCTGCTTCCAGACCGGCGTCAAGTGAACTACTCTGCCAAGGCGCCACTGAAACGTGTTCCAGTTTTATTGACGCGTTGGTACATAGCCCGAGGTCTGCCCGGCACGACGATGGAGGCTCTGAACACGAAATGACAAACCGCGCAGCAGATCGATGGTCACCGGGCATTGCTCTTCGCAATGGTGTGTCCGGGCCGATGCAAGCAATCGGTGGCTTGTTTGCGATGTCTGCTGATGCCGTTCGCTATGTCTTCCACAAGCCGTTCCAGTGGCGGGAGTTCTTGGAGCAGTCGTGGTTCGTGGCCCGGGTGTCGTTGGCGCCCACGTTGCTGGTGGCGATCCCGTTCACGGTGCTGGTGTCGTTCACATTGAACATCCTGTTGCGGGAACTGGGCGCGGCCGATCTCAGCGGGGCCGGAGCTGCGTTCGGCGCGGTGACCCAGGTGGGTCCGTTGGTCACGGTGTTGATCGTGGCCGGGGCGGGCGCCACCGCGATGTGCGCCGATCTGGGGTCGCGCACCATTCGCGAGGAGATCGACGCGATGGAGGTGCTGGGCATCAATCCGGTCCAGCGCCTGGTGACTCCGCGGATGCTGGCCTCCGGACTGGTCGCCTTGTTGCTCAACAGCCTGGTGGTGATCATCGGCATTCTGGGTGGGTATGTCTTCTCGGTGTTCGTCCAGGACGTCAATCCGGGCGCGTTCGCGGCCGGTATCACGCTGCTGACCGGGGTGCCCGAGGTGATCATCTCGTGCGTCAAAGCCGCATTGTTCGGCCTGATCGCGGGACTGGTGGCCTGCTACCGGGGGTTGACCATCTCCGGTGGTGGCGCCAAGGCGGTCGGTAATGCGGTCAACGAGACGGTGGTCTACGCGTTCATGGCGTTGTTCGTGGTCAACGTGGTCGTCACGGCCATCGGCATCCGAATGACCAGCCGGTAGAGGAACCCACCATGGCACTCCCAGCGGTCTATCCGCGACTGACCCGGCAACTCAAGCGCCCCATCGGGACGCTGGGGCGCATCGGTGATCACACCTTGTTCTATGCCCGGGCCATCGGCGGGACCCCGCATGCGGCAATACATTTCCGCAAGGAGATCATCCGGCTGATCGCCGAGATCTCCATGGGTGCGGGGACGTTGGCGATGATCGGTGGGACGGTGGTCATCGTCGGCTTCCTGACGCTGGCCGCCGGTGGCACGCTGGCGGTGCAGGGTTACAGCTCGTTGGGCAACATCGGGATCGAAGCGCTCACCGGCTTTCTGGCGGCGTTCATCAACGTGCGGATCAGCGCGCCCGTGGTCGCCGGCATCGGACTGGCCGCGACGTTCGGTGCGGGTGTGACCGCGCAACTGGGTGCCATGCGGATCAACGAGGAGATCGACGCGCTCGAGTCGATGGGCATCCGGCCGGTCGAATACCTGGTGAGCACCCGAATCGTGGCCGGGATGGTGGCGATCACGCCGCTGTACTCGATCGCGGTGATCCTGTCGTTCCTGGCATCCCAGTTCACCACCGTGGTCCTGTTCGGTCAGTCCGGTGGCCTCTACGAGCACTACTTCACCACGTTCCTCAATCCGATCGACTTGTTGTGGTCGTTTCTGCAGGCGGTGTTGATGGCGATCACGATCCTGTTGATCCACACCTACTTCGGTTATTTCGCCACCGGCGGCCCGTCGGGAGTCGGTGTCGCGGTGGGCAACGCGGTGCGGACGTCATTGATCGTCGTGGTCTCGGTGACCCTGCTGGTGTCGCTGGCCATTTACGGCTCCAACGGCAACTTCAACCTGTCCGGATAGGCGAGGAACCCGATGACATCAGGTATCGCCCGCCCGCTGGCGGGCTTGGCGACCGTCGTGGCGCTGGCGGCGATCGTCGCCGTCGCTATCGGCCTGTTCAACGACAGCTTCACCAAAACTGTTCCGGTAACGGTCATTTCGGATCGTGCTGGCCTGGTGATGAACCCCGAAGCCAAGGTCAAGATCAACGGTGCCCAGGTGGGCAGGGTAGCCTCCATCGACTCGCTGCCCGGCGGGAAGGCGGCCCTGCACCTGGCGATCGACCCCAAGATGGTCGACGTCATCCCGGACAACGTCGGCGCCGACATCACCTCCTCGACGGTGTTCGGGTCCAAGTTCGTCGAATTGGTCCCGCCTGCGGATCCCTCGGCACAATCGTTGCGTGCAGATCAGGTGATCCAGGGCAACCACGTCACCGTCGAGATCAACACCGTGTTCCAGCAGCTGGTCAATGTGCTCTCCGAGATCGAGCCGGCAAAGCTGAACCAGACCCTCGGTGCCATTGCGAAGGGTTTCAACGGACGCGGCCAGAAGTTCGGTCAGTCGCTGGTCGATCTCGACTCGGCACTGGCCAAGCTGAACCCGAGTCTGGACACCCTCAACCACGAGATCGCCGTCGCGCCACCGGTCTTCGACGCCTATGCCGCGGCCTCCTCGGATCTGGTCTCGACGGTCGACAACGCCACCAAGATCAGCGACACCATCGTCGACCAGAACCAGAACCTCGACGCCCTGCTGGTCAGCGCGATCGGTCTGGCCGACGTCGGCACCGAGGTGCTGTCCACCAACCGCCAGGCACTCACCGACGTCCTGCATCTTCTGGTGCCGACCACCGATCTGCTCAACCAGTACAACGCCGCGCTGAACTGTGGGATCGCCGGTCTGGTCCCGTTGGCGACCGGACCTGGCCAGCCGCTACCCGGCGTGATGCTGCTGCAGTCCTTCTTCCTGGGTCGCGAGCGCTACCGGTACCCACAGGACCTGCCGAAGGTCGCCGCCAAGGGTGGTCCGCAGTGCACGGACCTGCCCAAGGTGCCGTTCGAGAAGAGCGCCCCGTTCGTGGTCGCCGATATCGGCACCAACCAGGCCCAGTACGGCAACCAGGGCATCCTGCTGAACTCCGACGCGCTCAAGCAGGCGTTGTTCGGACCCATCGACGGGCCGCCCCGCAACACCGCACAGATTGGACAGCCCGGATGACCGCGACGTGGAAGACCCTCGTCAAGGTCGGCATCTTCGGGGTCGTGATGTTGCTGCTGACCGGCGCGTTGTTCGCGATCTTCGGGCAGTACCGATCGGGGTCGGACAACAGCTATTCCGCCGAGTTCGCCGACGCATCGAGCCTGAAGTCCGGAGATTCCGTGCGGGTCGCCGGCGTGCGGGTGGGCACGGTCACGGATGTGGCGCTGCAACCGGACAACAAGGTCATCGTCGACTTCGACGCCGACCAGAAGATCGTCTTGACCCAGGGCACCAAGGCCGTGGTGCGGTACCTGAACCTCGTCGGTGACCGCTACCTGGAGTTGGTGGACAGTCCCGGGTCGGGCAAGATCCAGCCAGCCGGCTCACGTATTCCATTGGACCGCACCGAACCGGCGCTGGACCTCGATCTGCTGCTGGGCGGCCTCAAACCCGTTGTGCAAGGGCTCAACCCGCAAGACGTCAACGCATTGACCAACTCGCTGATCCAGATCCTGCAGGGCCAGGACGGCAACCTGGAGTCACTCTTCTCCAAGACCGCGTCGTTCTCCACCGCGCTCGCCGACAACGGCCAGACCGTGCAGGCCCTGATCGACAACCTCAACACGGTGGTAGCCACCATCTCCAAGGACGGCGACAAGTTCTCCGGCGCCGTCGACAAGCTCGAGAAACTGGTCACCGGCCTGGCCGCGGACAAAGACCCGATCGGTGAGGCGGTCACCGCACTGGACAACGGCACCGCCTCGCTCACCGACCTGCTCGGCCAGGCGCGGGCGCCGCTGGCCGGAACCATCGACCAGCTCGGCCGACTGGCGCCGCTGCTCGATCAGGACAAGGAGCTCTTGGACATCTCCATCCAGAAGGCGCCGAAGAACTACCGAAAGCTGGTGCGCCTCGGCGCCTACGGCAGCTTCCTCAACCAGTATCTGTGCGGGCTGTCATTCCGGGTGACTGACCTGCAGGGTCGCACCGCCTACTTCCCCTGGATCATCCAACACAGCGGAAGGTGTGGGGAGCCCTGATGCTCAAATACCGCGGTTCCTCTCTGATCAGGTCGGGGTTCATCGGGCTGGCGTTGATCGTGCTCGTGATCACGGTCGGGCTCGCGCCCGAGCGAATCCTCACCTGGGCCACATCGGTCAAGCATCAGGCACTGTTCACCGAAGCCGGCGGGCTGCAGACCGGCAACGACGTCAAGGTATCCGGCGTCAAGGTGGGCACCGTGTCGGACGTGTCGCTCGACCACGGCAAGGCGCTGGTGACCTTCATGGTGAAGGGCAATGTGCGTCTGGGCTCGGACACCACGGCCCACATCCGCACCGGAACCCTTCTCGGGCAACGCATCCTGACCCTGGAGTCCAACGGCAAGGGCAACCTGAAGTCTGCTGACGTGATCCCGGTTTCGCGCACCGGCGCCCCGTACTCGCTGTCCGATTCGCTCTCGGAGTTCACCGCGAACACCGCCGACACCGACACCGCCGCACTGAATCAGTCGCTCAACACTCTGTCGGACACCCTGGACCGGGTGGCGCCCCAGATCGGACCGACCTTCGACGGTCTGAGCAAGCTGTCGCGCACGCTCAACGAGCGCAATGAGTCCCTGGCCAGCCTGCTCAAGAGCGCCGCGAACGTGACGAGCATCCTGGGGGAGCGCAGCCAGCAGGTCAACACGCTGCTGCTCAATGCCAATGATCTGGTCGGCGTGCTCGCCGATCGGCGGTACGCGATCGTGAACCTGCTGGCGAATACCTCCGCATTGTCCAAGCAGCTGTCCGGCATCGTCGCCGACAACGAGAAGGAGTTGGCCCCGGCGTTGGAGAAGCTGAATTCGGTGACGGCGATGTTGGAGAAGAACAACGACAACATCACCGCCGCCATGAAGGGCCTGGCCAAGTACCAGATCACCCAGGCCGAGGCGGTCAACAGCGGGTTCCTCTACAACGCGTTCGTGACGAACCTCAACCCGATGCAGACGGTGCAGCCGTTCCTGGACTACGCGCTCGGCTTCCGCCGCGGCATCGATGCCGGCCAGCCGCCGGACAACGCCGGACCGCGCGCCGAGATTCCGTTCCCGTACAACGGCATTCCGCAGCCCAATGAGCGATGGGGGCAGCCATGACCCGCAAGAAGATCACGGTCGTTGCCGCGGTGATCCTGGCGCTCCTGGTCGCCGGCGGGGTCACGCTGTTGGTGCGCCAGGCATTCTTCAAACCGACCACCATCACCGCCTACTTCACCAGCGCCACGGCGATCTACCCGGGCGACGAGGTCCGGGTGGCCGGGGTGAAGGTCGGCACCATCAAGTCGATCGACGCGCAGGGCACGAAGGCCAAGATGACGCTCGCGGTCGACCGCGACGTGGCTATTCCGGCCAACGCCGAGGCGGTGATCGTCTCGCAGAACCTGGTCGGCGCCCGCTACGTCCAGCTCACCCCGCCGTACGAGGACAGCGGGCCGAAGATGGCCGACGGAGCCGTCATCGGACTCGACCGGACCGCAGTCCCCGTCGAGTGGGACGAAGTCAAGACCCAATTGACGCGTTTGGCAACGGATTTGGGGCCCAAAGATGCCGAGTCCACGACCGCTGTCAGTCGCTTCATCGACAGCGCAGCCAACGCGCTGGATGGCAATGGCCAGAAACTTCACGACACCATCGCTGAGCTGTCCGGGGTGAGCCGGGTACTCGCCGACGGCAGCGGGAACATCGTCGACACCATCAAGAACCTCCAGATCTTCGTCACCGCTCTGCGCGACAGCAATGTCCAGATCGTCCAATTCCAGGACCGACTGGCCAGCCTGACCAGCGTGGTGGACGGCAGCAGAACGGATCTGGACGCCGCGCTGACGAACCTGTCCAGTGCGGTGGTGGACGTCCAGCGCTTCATCGCCGGGAGTCGCAACCAGACCACCGAGCAACTGCAGCGTCTGACGAGCGTGACCAAGAACCTCGCCGACAACCAGATGGTGCTGAAGAATCTGCTGCACGTGGCGCCCAACGCCATCGGCAACGCCTACAACATCTATGACCCCGACACCCAGAGCGCCATGGGTGGTTTCGCGCTGGCCAACTTCGCCAACCCGGTCGACCTCGTCTGCAGCTCTATTGCGGCGATCGAGAATGCCACCGCAGCCGAGACCGGCAAACTCTGTGCCCAGTACCTGGGCCCCGCGCTGCGGTTGCTGAACTTCAACTATCTGCCCCTGCCGTTCAACAGCTACCTCGGCAAATCACCGAGTCCGGAGAATCTGATCTACTCCGACCCGGCGATCGCACCCGGCGGCTCGCGGTATGCCCCGCCCGCGGAGATCCCGCCGGCAGTATCGGCCTACACCGGCTACAACGGTGACGTGCCGGGCCCGGCCGGTTGGGGCGTTCCGCCTGCCGATCCCAATTTCCGCGGGGCATACACGCCCAACGGTCTGCCCGCCGATCCGCAGCCCGCGCTGTACCCGGGAGCTCCCGTTCCGCCCGGCGTTCCGGCCGCGGTCACCGGGCCCGCCGCGCCGCCACCGTCGACCGTCGAAGGCATGCTGCTCCCGGCCGAATCACCGCCTGCGGCAGCACCACCTGCCGAAGGGACACCGCCATCATGACCCGCCATGACTCGGCGCGCCGGCTGGCCGTGATCGCGACCTGTGTCGCGATCAGCACCAGTGGCTGCGCCTTCGGGGGCCTGAACTCGCTGCCCCTTCCGGGCACCGTGGGGCACGGTGAAGGATCCAAGACCTACCATGTGGAGCTCGCCAATGTCGGCCAGCTCGAATCGAATTCGCCGGTCCTGGTCGGGGATGTCGTGGTCGGCAGCGTCGGCAAGATGACGGTCAGTGATTGGCACGCCGATGTGGAGATCTCGGTGAAGCCAGGGATCGTCATCCCGGCCAACGCGGTGGCGACGGTCGGTCAGACGAGTCTGCTCGGATCAATGCATCTGGGCTTGAACCCGCCGCTCGGCGAGGCGCCCAGCGGCGTGCTGCAGCCCGGTGCCACCCTGGGGCTGAACCGGTCCTCGACCTACCCGTCGACCGAGCAGACGCTCTCGGCGTTGTCTGTCGTGGTCAACGGCGGCGGCCTGGGCCAGATCGGCGACATCGTCCGGGAATTCAGCGGGGCGTTGAACGGCCGTGAGGACAAGATCCGCGATCTACTGACCCAGCTCAACGACTTCGTCGGACTGCTCGCCGAACAGCGCGACAACATCAACGCGGCGGTCACCTCGCTGAACAATCTGGCCGGCACGTTTGCCGGCCAGCGGGAGGTCCTGACCAACGCGCTCAACCGGATCCCGCCCGCACTCGACATCCTGGTCAACGAGCGGCCGCGCATCACCACTGCGCTGGAAAAGTTCCGTGATTTCTCCAACCTGGCCACCGGCCTGGTCAACGACTCAGGGGCCGACCTGGTGCGGAACCTGCAGAATCTGGAGCCCACGTTGAAGGCGCTCGCCGATGTCGGGCCGAAGCTCGATACCGCCCTGGCGTACTTCCCGACGTTCCCGTACACGCAGAGCGTCGTCGACCGTGCCATCCGCGGCGACTACATGAACCAGTTCATCACCTTCGACTTCACCGTGCCGCGGCTCAAGCGAGCCCTCTTCCTGGGCACCAGATGGGGCGATCCGAACGCGAAACTTGTTCCCGCGCCGGGTGATCCGTTCTACGCGACGTACACTTACGATCCGCTGCAGGCACCACTGACGCCGACGCCCGCTCAGCTTGCCGACCTCCCACCGCTGGTCGACCCGCCGGCCTCGGCGCGGAGTTCGCAGTCGGCATTGAACGCCGACACCTCGGCGGCTCACGGCACGGGCACCGGTCCGCTACCCGGACCGGCGCCCGATGCGGCGCCGCAGGACGGAGGTGGCAACTAGCGATGTTGACCCGTTTCGTTCGTAACCAGCTGATCATCTTCACGATCGCCTCGATCATCGGGATCGGTGTGATGGTGGTGGCCTACCTGCAAGCTCCAACGCTGCTCGGGATCGGCCGCATGACCGTGAAGCTCGAGCTGCCCAGGACCGGTGGCCTCTACCAGTTCTCGAATGTGACCTATCGCGGCGTGCAGCTGGGACGGGTCACCGAGGTCCGCCCGACCACAACCGGGGCAGAGGCCACCCTGTCGCTGGCCACCTCGCCGAAGGTGCCCGCCGATCTGCAGGCCCGGGTGCTGAGCGTGTCGGCGGTCGGCGAGCAGTACGTGGACCTGGTGCCACGCACCGACGCCGGACCGTACCTGGAGAACGGCTCGGTGATCCCGGTGAAGAACACCACCGTCCCGCAGGCGGTGGGACCGATGCTCGATCAGGTCAGTGCGCTGCTCAAGAGCATCCCGAAGGAGCGGATTCCCGATCTGCTCCAAGAGACGTTCACGGCGCTCAACGGAACCGCCGACAACCTGAGTGTGCTGGCCGATTCGGCGTCGCGGCTGGCCGCCGACTTCAACAGCTCTGGGGATCAGGCCCGTACGCTGATCGAGGACAGCCGTCCGCTGCTCGACGGCCAGCTGGCCTCGACCGATTCCATCCGGACGTGGGCGCGCAGCCTGGCTGGTGTCAGTGGCCAGCTGGTGACCGATGACCCGCAGTGGCGCGCGATCCTGCAGAACGGGCCGGGCGCAGCCGACGAGGCGTCCGCCCTGCTGAACCAGGTGAAGCCGACTCTGCCGGTACTGCTGGCCAACCTGACCACCGTCGGCCAGGTGGGCGTGACGTACCACGCGTCGCTCGAGCAGCTGCTGGTGTTGCTGCCGCCTTACATCGCGTCCATCCAGTCGATCGGCCCGATGAACAATCCGGTCGGGATGGCCAAGGGCGACTTCACCGTCGGCATCAGCGATCCGCCGGCGTGCACGGTGGGCTTCCTGCCGCCGTCGTCCTGGCGATCGCCTGCCGACCTCTCCGATGTCGACACACCGGACGGGCTGTACTGCAAACTGCCACAGGACTCTCCCATCGCGGTCCGCGGCGCCCGCAACTACCCGTGCCAGGGGCAGCCGGGCAAACGCGCCCCCACGGCCGAGATGTGCGAGAGCGACAAACCGTTCGAACCGCTTGCCATGCGCCAGCATGCGACGGGACCGTCGCCCATCGATCCGAACCTCATCTCGCAGGGGATTCCGCCCGATGACCGGGTGACCCTCAACGACAACATCTACGGGCCGCTCCAGGGCACACCCCGGCCACCCGGGCCCGCGCCCGCTGCGGCTCCGGTGGCGCCGGCCGCAGGACAGGTGCCTGCACCGGTACAGCCCACGGCCCCGGTGCCGAACCTCGCCCCGATGGACTCCGGTGGCGCAGTGGCGCCGAGTGCATTCACCGGCGGACCCACGGGCCCCTCGGTGGCTATCGCGACGTACGACCCGACGACCGGTCAGTACGCCACCCCCGACGGCAGCGTGTTCCGGCAGTCGGATCTGGTGAAGCCGGGTGCCGAGCGGTCGTGGAAAGACCTGTTGCCCACGACATGACAGGAGGTGGCTGGATGCGTATGACACCAACGCTGGTGGCCGCGACGGCGCTGGCCGCTACCGTCGTCGGCGCCAACCTGAACCCGGCAACGGCGCAGGCCTCGGACCAATGGGCGCTCAACGGGACGTTCATCGCGACGTCCAACGGCGAGTGGGCCACCAATAACGACGTGTTCCACGACGAGAAGAGCATCCGCAGCATCTGGACCATCTCCTCGCAGTGCAGCTATCCCACCGAGTGCACCGGCACCGTGTCCAGCGACTGGGGCTGGACGGCACCGATCTACCAGACCGGGGGAGAGTGGTACGTCAAGCGGGTGATCCCGGATTGGATGCCCTGCTATGACGGGTCTTCGGCACCTGGAAAGCAGGTGTACCGGTTCCACGGCGTCACCCCGGATGGTTCGGCGTCCGATCCGACGTCGAACATGTTGGTGGGGGAGGACGGCACCACCGGGGCCCCCGGTGGATGCGGGCGGAGCGCGCCGCTCTACATCAGCATGCCGTTCAAGCTGGTCAAGCAGACCTGACCGGCCTGCCGGCCATGTCGAGAGCGGCCAGATGGCTGAACAACATCGACGCGCCGATCGGATTCCCCCCACCGGGATAGGTGGTGCCGCTGACCGCCGCCATGGTGTTGCCCGCGGCGTACAATCCCGGGATCGGCACACCGTCGCCGTCGAGGACCCTGGCCTGTGCGTCGGTGCGCAGACCGCCCTTGGTGCCCAGGTCGGACAGGCCGAACGCGGCTGCGTGAAATGGTGGTTGGTCGACGGGAACCAGCGGTGAGCGTCCCTGCGAGAACGCCCGGTCGTAGGCTTCGTCACCCCGGCCGAAGTCGGTGTCGGCACCGTCGGCGACCATCTGGTTGAACCGCGCCACCGTCCGTTCCAGAGCGTCGGCCGCCACACCGATCGACTCGGCTAGCTCCGCGAGAGTGGTTGCGGTAAGCCATAACCCGGCGTCCCGATAGCGCTCGGTTTCCACCATCGACACGTTGGTCGCCTTGACCGGTGGCACCTCACCCTCCCGATCGTCGTAGATCATCCACAGCGGTGTGTGCAGCTGGCCGGCCTGCATCTCGTCGATGATGGCCCGGCCGATGCGGTCATAGGCGGCCGATTCGTTGACGAAGCGCTGGCCGGCGTCGTTGACGAAAATGCCGCCGGTGAACCACAGCGCGAACGCCGAGCGGCCGTCGGGATGGGTCAGCCCGGGGGACCACCACGCCTGGTCCATCAGGTCCAGGCTGGCACCCGCTCGAATCGCGGCCTGCAGCGCAGCGCCGGTATTACCGGGGCAGCCCATCGAGTCGGTGGGATCACCCGGTACGCCGTAGCGCTGTCGCAGTTCCGGGTTGTGCTCGAATCCACCGGCGGCCAACAGCACCCCGCGCCGTGCTCCGATCCGCACCTGTTCGCCGTCGCGGCGCACCACGGCACCGACCACGCGGCCGCCATCGATGATCAGGTCGACCAGTTCGGCATTGCGGTACAAGGTGGCATCGGGAAAACCGCTCAGCGCGGCCAGGAACCGGCCGATCAGCGCGCGGCCACCGAACAGCTTGCCCGGAGCCGGCGCGCCCAGCCGCTCGGTGTCCAGTGGGCCCCCGACGGTACCCGCGTAGGGTCCCAGTTTCTCGTCGCGGATCGGCACGGCGACGATGTGGCGCAGCCCGTCGGTGCGGGCGTCAGGCGCCTTGCCGAAGTAGTCCGGCCATGGCAGTACCGTGAACGCGAAATTCTCGTCGGCTTCCAGGTATTCGATGAGGGCGGCGCCACCGCGTACGTAGGCGTCCTGCAGGTCGCGCGGAGTTCGATCGCCCACCACGGAATGGAAATAGTTCAGCGCGCGCTCGACGGTGTCGTCACTGCCTGCGCGTTGCAGAACGGGGTTGCAGGGAAACCACATACCGCCACCACCGGAATAGGCTGTGGTGCCGCCGAATTTCCCGGTGGCCTCGGCCAGGACCACCGAAAGCCCCTCACGCGCCGCGGTATACGCGCCGGTGATGCCGCCACCGGAGCCGGCGACGACGACGTCGACAGTCTGATCGAACGGCGGCATGTCAGGGCCGCATGGCAGCCGGAAGGTCGCTGACCCACTGGTGACCCCAGTAGCTGTCGGCGGTGATTTCCTCAGCCGTGTAGTGGGTTTCGTCGATCCGCAGGCCGCCGGTGCCGAACTCCATGTCCCAATCCCCGGGCGCGCGGACGTAGAACGACACCATCTTGTCGTTGGTGTGCCTGCCCAGAGTGGAGGACAGCTGGAAGCCTTCCCTGGTCACCCGGTCAAGTGCCGCCCCGACGGCGTCGAGGCTGTCGACCTCGACCATCATGTGGATCAGGCCCGGATCGCGCAGGGTGGTCGCCGGGGCGATCGCCAGGCTGTGATGCCGCTCGTTGACCCCGAGGAACCTGATCCGGATCGGACCGAACTCTTTGGGTAGCGGCACCCGGAAGGCGCCGCGGGACAGGAAACCCAATGTCTCGGTGTAGAACTCGAACAGCGCGTTGGCATCGAGCGCCGGCAGCACAACATGTCCTAGGCCCTGGTCGCCGGTGACGAAACGCGCACCGTACGGTGTCACCACCGGGCTGTGGTCGAGCACCGCGCCGTGGAACACCTCGACGGTGTTGCCCGCCGGATCGTCGAAGGTGATGACCTCCTCGACTCGGCGGTCGTCGGCCTCACCCTGCGAGAGTTGCTTGTGCGCAACGCCTGCGGCATCCAGGGTCCGGCGCACCCGCTCGAGTGCGATGCGGTCACGAACCTCCCACCCGGAGGCGACGATCCGGTCCCCGTCTCCGGGCGTGACGATGATGCGGGCAGCCCGCTCGTCCATCCGCAGATACAGCGAGTCCGGATCGGGTCCCTTGCCTTCGGCGAAACCCAGCAGAGTGAAGGCGAACTGGCGCCAGCGCTCGATGTCGGCGGTATGGATCGTGACGTAGCCAAGACTGGAAAACAGGCTCATCGAGTCTGCCGCCTCAGATCATGGCCCGCAGCGGACCCTGGGGTTCGACGCCGAAGGAGCTGAGCGCGGAGGCGTGGAAGACGGTGCCCGGCACGTGGATCGCGTGCGCCATGCCGGTGTGGGCGTCGCGCCAGTAGCGCTGCAACGGCTTGTCCATCCGCATCCCGTTGCCGCCGGAGCGGGAGAAGATCTGGTCGACGGCCATCACCGCACGCCAGACCGCACGGACCTGGGTGCGCCGGCCCGCAGCGCGGTCGGCGAAGGTCACCTCCTTGCCGGAGTCGACCATGTCGTAAATGCGGTCGATGTTGGCCAGGATCTCCTGGCGGGCGGCATTGATGTCAGCCGCAGCCTCGCCGATCGCGTACATCACGTACGGGTCGTCCTTGACGGCGGTGCCGGCGGCGTTGACCCGCTCACGTTGATAGTCCAGATGGGCGGCCAGCGCGCCTTCGCAGATGCCGATGGTGGCCGCCGAGATGCCCAGCGGGAACATCGACGACCACGGCATCAGATAGAGCGTGTCGGTCATCCCGGCCTCCCGCTGGGCGGTGCCGTCCATCACCTTGAACGCGTCCATGGTGCGGTAGTCGGGGACGAACGCGTTGCGCACGATCACGTCCTTGGACCCGGTGCCGCGCAGACCCACCACGTCCCAGGAATCCTCGACGATCTCGTAGTCCTTGCGGGGCAGAATCATGTGCAGCATTTGCGGCGGCATGACCGGCTTGCCTTCGGCATCCCCGAGCAGCGCGCCCAGGAAGATCCAGTCGCAATGATCAGTGCCGGAGCTGAACTGCCAGCGGCCGTTGAAGATGTAGCCACCGTCGACGGGTACCGCGACGCCCTGGGGCGCGTACGGGGAGGCGACCCAGGTGTCGACGTCGTCGGCCCAGATCTCGGCGGCCACCCGCGGATCGGCGTAGGCCAGCTGGTAGGGGTGCACACCGACAACCCCGTTGATCCAGCCCGCCGCCGGGTCGAGCGCGGCCGTCGCCATGACGGTCTCGGCGAACTCCCGCGGATGCACCTCGAGGCCGCCGTGCTCCTTGGGTTGCAGTAGGCGGATGTTGCCCGCCGACTTCATGATCTTGACGGTCTGCTCGGTGAGTTTGCCGATCTTCTCGGCTTCGACGGCGTGCTCGCGCAATTGGTCGGCAGCGTCCATGACTTTGTCGATAACCCGGGTGGTCATGCGTTTTACCTCATCTGTCGGGCGTGATCACTCCATAGTGCGGCAGCGCCACAACCTGCGCGACGACTTGTCTCGATCAGCGGATCCGCGCTCGCTGAGTTCACACATGGGTCATTTTCGTACGGTCACCAACATTGGGCTAATGTCGACGAAAACGCTTACGCTGCAATCGAAGTCACGCCGCGCGTCAGGCGCGCCGCAGGAAGCCCAGCGCGGTGGACTCGAAGGCCGCCTTCTGTTCGATCATCACCCAGTGCCCGCAGTTCGGGAACACGTGCAACTCGGCGTTGGGAATCGTGCGCATCGGAATCAGCGACATGTCCAGCGGGCTCACCCGGTCGTCGCGCCCCCAGGTCAGCAGCGTCGGCGCCTTGACCTTGTGCATGATCGCCCACGGCAGCGGGAAGTCGGCATTGCGCATCATCTTCGTCATCGCTGCGAAGGCGGCCTTGCCGTACATCCGCCGCGCACTGGCCAGTGTCTCGGGGTCGGTGGCCAGCTCCCAGCGCTCCTCGATCAGCCTCTCGGTGACCAGCTCGGGGTCGTAGACCATCGAGTTGAGCCAGTCCACCAGGCGCTGCCGGGTCGGGTCCTCGGTGAACTCCTGCAGCAGGCGGATGCCCTCGCTGGGGCCGGGGCTGTAGATGTTGGTGCCGATCCCGCCGATGGTGATCAGCTTGCCGATCCGGTCGGGCTGGGAGATCGCGAAGTTGATCCCGACGCCGCCGCCCATCGAGTTGCCGATCACGTCGACCTTGTCGACACCGAGGGCGTCGAGGAACACCGGCACTGAGCCCTGTGCGTCCAGCATGGGGTGACCGCCGAAGTCGTCACTGACGCCGAACCCGGGGAACTCCAGGACGATGCAGCGGAAGTGCTCGGCGAAGAACCCGAGGTTGCCGCGGAAGTTGCGCCAGCCGGTCACCCCGGGACCGGAACCGTGCAGCAGCAACAGCGGCGGCCCGTCGCCGGCCTCGTGGTAGCGCAGGACGCCCTTGCTGGTGCCGACTTCGCGCAGTGTCTCCGCGTAGGTGATCTCCACGCCTGGTATCCGATCATCTGGGCGGCGGTATCTCAACGGCTCGTTCCGGTCAGTGAACGGGCAACATGTGATGCTCGAAGTCGTCACATCAGCCCCAATGGTCACATTTGTGCTGGTACCCTGCTCTGTGATCCGTGCCAGATCGGGTCCTGCCGGGCGAAGGGGTGGCGATGACCCAGGTGTCTGACCCTGCTGTGGCCGACGTTCCCGCCGCGGCCCCGGCGGAGTCCCCACCGACGCGCCTGGACTCCTTCCGCCGCCGGCGCCCACTGAGCCACGTCAGCATCCAGTCGAAGCTCATCATGATGCTGGTGCTGTGTACGATCCTCGTCGCCGCCGTGGTCGGGGGAATCGCCTATCACGCGGGCCGGAATGCGTTGCGTGAGGCGGTTTTCAACCGACTGACGGAAGTGCGTCAGTCCCAGACCCGGTCGTTGCAGACCGAGGTCTCCGATCTGAAGAACTCGCTGATCATCTACACCCACGGATCGGTCACCCGCCAGGCACTGGAAGACTTCACTGCGGGATTCGACCAACTTGCCAACGCTCAGATCAACGGCGCCCAGTGGCAGAGCATCGTCGACTACTACCACAACAACTTCCTCAAGCAGACCGAACAGTCCAGCGGGGTCAAGCTCGACGCGACCGCCCTGCTGCCGGCCACGCCGGCGCAACGCTATCTGCAGGCCAACTACACCGCCCTGCGACGCGACGACGACAACGCCGTGACGATCCGTGACGCCGGTGACGGCAGTCTGTGGTCGGCGGCCAACAACAGGTACCAGGATTTCTTTCGCCAGATCGTGACCCGCTTCGAATTCGAGGACGCGTTGCTCCTCGACGCTCGCGGCAATGTGGTCTACAGCGCGTTCAAAGACGTCGACCTGGGCACCAACATCCTCACCGGCCCGTACTCGGGCTCCAAACTCCAGCAGGCCTACACCAAGGCGATGGCATCCAATGCGGTCGACTACGTGGGCTTCACCGACTTCGAGTTCTACCAACCCGCCGAGATGTCACCCACCGCGTGGATGGTAGCTCCGCTTCGACGCGACGGCCGCACCGAAGGTGTGCTGGCGCTGCAGTTCCCGATCGCCAAGATCAACCGCCTGATGACGTTCGACAAGCAGTGGGAAAGCGCCGGTCTGGGGCGCACCGGCGAGACGTATCTGGCCGGACCGGACAACTTGATGCGCTCGGATTCGCGTCTGTTCCTGGAGAATCCGCAACAGTTCAAACAGGAAGTCGTTCAGGCCGGGACACCGCCGGACGTCGCTGATATGTCCATTCGCCAGGGCGGCACGACGCTGGTGCAGCCGGTCGGGGCCGATGCGACGAAGAAGGCCCAGGAGGGCGAGTCGGGCACTCAGATCACCACCGACTACCTCGGGCAGAACAGTCTGCAGGCCTACGCCCCGCTGGTGATCAAAGACTCCGAACTGCACTGGGCCATCGTTGCCAAGGTGGATACCGCCGAGGCGTTCCAACGCGAGGCGACGTTCACCAGAACCATGGTCCAGGCGACGGTCGGCATGATCTTCCTGGTGTGTCTGATCGCGATCGCGTGGGCGCAGATCTTCGTCCGCCCGATCCGCAAGCTGGAGGCCGGCGCCCAGCGGATCAGCGCAGGGGACTACGGCGTGGCGATCCCGGTCACGACCCGCGACGAGATAGGCGATCTCACCAGGGCTTTCAACGAGATGGGTCGGAGCCTGACCGTCAAAGAAGACCTGATCAACCAGCAGCGCAAGGAGACTGACGAGCTGCTGAGGTCACTGATGCCGGAGTCCATCGCCGAGCGATTCCGGCAGGGTGAGGAGACGATCGCCGTCGAGCACCACAACGTGACGGTGATCTTCGCCGACTTCATCGGGCTCGAACAGCTCCAGGCCGAGCTGCTGCCCGAGCAGGCCCTGACCCTGGTCAACGAGTTGACCCGCCAGATCGACGCCGCCGCGGACAGCCTCGGCATCGAACGCGTGCACACCGTACGCAACGGGTATCTGGCAAGTTGCGGTCTGACGGTGCCACGGCTCGACAACGTCCGCCGGACGGTGGATTTCGCCCTGGAATGCGAGCAGATCCTGCGGCGGTTCAACGCCGAGACCGACACCGAGCTCACATTGCGCGCCGGCATCGACACCGGTTCGGTCAGCAGTGGCCTGTTCGGTCAGCCGTCAGTGGTGTACGACATGTGGGGCTCGGCGGTCAACCTCGCGCACCAGATCAAGGACGGTTCACCCCAGCCCGGGATCTACGTCACCTCGAGCGTGTATGACTCGCTGCACGAGACAATGCAATTCAGCGCTGCCGAGTCGGTCACGGTGGACGGGGTGCAACAACGCGTGTGGCGGCTCGTGGAGCGGCTGTGATGACGGAGCTCTTCTCGTCAGTATGGTTCTACTGGGCGATCGGCATCGCCGTCGGTTTGCCGCTGGGCTTGGTGCTCCTGACCGAGTGGCAACACGTCTTGGCGCGCAAGCAGAGTTTCCTGCTGCGGCCCGTGTCCATCATGCGCAACTACCTGCTGCCGCTGAGCGCGCTGCTGATCCTGATGCTGGAGGCCCGCCAGCTGCCGCCGCAAGCCACCTCGGTGCGCGTCGTCGGCACCCTGGTCGCCTTCGTCGTCCTGGTCCTGTTGCTGTCGGGCATCAAGGCCGCCCTGTTCCAGAGTGCACCTGAGGACTCCTGGCGCAAGCGAATCCCGTCGATCTTCCTCGACGTACTGCGATTCGTGTTGATCGCGGTGGGCTTGGCAATGATCTTCGCCTACATCTGGGGTGCGAACGTCAAGGGGTTGTTCACCGCCCTCGGAGTCACCTCGATCGTGGTCGGCCTGACACTGCAGAACTCGGTGGGCCAGATCATCTCGGGCCTGCTGATGCTCTTCGAGCAGCCATTTCGGTTGGGCGATTGGATCGAGACACCCCAGGCCAAGGGTAAGGTCGTCGAAGTCAACTGGCGCGCAATCCATCTCGAGACCGGTACCGGATTGCAGATCACGCCCAACTCGGTTCTGGCTGCCGCGTCTTTCGCCAACCTGAGCAGGCCCGCCGGAAAGCACTCGCTGACCGTGAGCACCGTTTTTGCGCTGTCCGATCCGCCCGATAAAGTGTGCGCGATGCTGGCCCGCGTCGCTTCGGAGTTGCCGCACTGTGACCCTGAGCGCAGGCCCACAGCGGTTCCGTCGGGAGCGCAGGAGTACCGCACCAAGATTCCGCTGCAATCTCCGGCCGAAGACGGTCGCGCGAAAGCTGTTTTCCTGCGCTGGATCTGGTATGCCGCACGGCGGGATGGCCTGCACCTCGATGAGGCCGTTGACGAGTTCTCGACGCCCGAACGCGTCGCCGAGGCAGTGGCCGAGGTCGTGGGGCCGACGCTGCACCTCAACCGGGACGAACAGCAGATGTTGCTCTCGCACGCCAGGATCGAACGCTATGGCGACGGGGAACTGGTGCAGCGTGTCGGCGAGGTGCCCGACTGCATGACCTTCATCATGGCCGGCGAGGTACAGATGACCGCGAGGCTCGAGGACGGTTCGGAGACCGTTCTGTGGACTCAGTCCGAGGGCAGCTTTCTCGGCCAGTCCGCCCTGACCCGACAAGCAGTGCTGGGATCGGCCTACGCCATCGGCGAGGTGACGGCAGTCCATGTCGCACGGGACAAGATGGCCGATCTCGTGCACCAGAATCCCAAGTTGCTCCAGGAATTGGGTCGCACCATCGAGGAGCGTCGTGCCCACGTCCGCCGCGCCCTCCAAGAGCCCGCCGAAGTCGATGTTGATTGAGCCAGCGGATGGTTCGTGCGACACATGACCTCGTGGTGGTGGGGGCGGGCATCGTCGGCCTGGCCGTTGCGCGAGAGTGGTTGCTGCGCAGGCCCGCAGACTCGGTGGTGGTGCTCGAACGGGAGCCCGGCCCGGCACAGCACCAGAGCGGCCACAATTCCGGAGTGATCCACGGCGGCATCTACTATCAGCCGGGCTCCTTGAAAGCCAGCCTGTGTGTCGAAGGCGCCCGGCTGATGTACGACTACTGCGAGCAACACGGCGTGGCCTACGAGCGGTGCGGCAAGTTGATCGTTGCGGTCTCGCACGACGAGTTGCCCCGGTTGGATGCCCTCGAGGCGCGCGGACATGCGAATGCCGTGCCTGGCCTACGCCGTGTCGGTGCCGACGAAATCGCCGAGATCGAGCCCAATGCCATCGGTGTGCAAGCACTTCACGCACCTAACACCGGCATCGTGGATTATCCCGGAGTGGCCCGCGAACTGGTCACCGAATTGGCCGCCCTGGGCGCGCAGGTGCGTTTCGGCACCGACGTGACGGCCATCGACGGCACCGCGGATGCGGTGGTGCATACCGGGGCGGGCCCGGTTCGAGCCGCCAGGGTGATCGCGTGCGCGGGCTTGTGGTCGGATCGGCTGGCGCGCCGCGCAGGTGCTCCACGCGACCCTCAGATCGTGCCGTTCCGCGGCGCATACCTGGGCCTGAAACCGACGGCGCGACCACGGCTGAACGGCATGGTCTACCCGGTGCCCAACCCTGACCTGCCATTCCTCGGGGTGCATATCACCAAGCACATCGACGGGGCTGTGACGCTGGGGCCGACCGCCATGATGGTCGCGGCCCGCGACGGCTACTCGCTGCGCCGGTGGCGCTGGAAGGACGCCTGGGAAACCGTGACGTGGCCGGGCACCTGGCATGTGGCCCACCGGTATTGGCGGGTCGGCATCGACGAGCTCCAGATGGCGGCCAGCCGGCGCGCATTCGTTGCGGCCGCGGCCCGCTATCTGCCGGGTCTGACCCTGGCCGACCTCGACGGGAGCTCGCACGCCGGGGTGCGGGCACAGGCGGTCGGTCGCGACGGCACGCTGGTCGACGACTTCGTCATCTCCCGCACCGGCGCGGCGTCGCACGTACGCAACGCGCCCTCGCCGGCCGCCACCTCCGCGCTGGCGCTGGCGCGCGAGCTTGTCGACCGGGTGACCGCCTGACGTGTCCCGCCCCCGATGAGCGCTCATCCCGCGAGGACCGGCGCAGCCCTCGCCGTGGCCGCGATGGTGTGTGTACAGCTGGGTCTGGCCGTGGCGGTCGGCCTGATCGGGCGGATCGGCGCGGACGGCGCAGTCTGGTTGCGTCTGGCGTGGGCCGGCGTGCTGTTCCTGATCCTGGTGCGTCCTCGCCCGTCAGCGTTCACCAGGACCACGTTCCTCACCTGTGTGGTACTGGGCGCAGTGATCGCGCTGACCACCCTGCTGTTCATGACTGCGCTGGCGCGCATCCCGCTGGCGACGGCCAGCGCACTGGAGTTTCTCGGACCGCTGGGCGTAGCCGTGGTCAGCGGCCGGGGCGGGGGACGGCTGGTGTGGCCCACGCTCGCCGTTGTCGGCGTGCTCCTGCTCACCGAACCCTGGCACGGCATCATCGACATCACCGGCGTGGCGATGTCGATGGGTGCGGCACTGTGCTGGGCGGCGTACATCCTGTTGACCCAACGCGTCGGCGACGGTGTCGACGGGCTACAGGGGCTGGGGGTGTCGATGCCGGTGGCGGCCCTGGTGGCGACGGCGGCGGTCGGTCATGCGGTGCTGCCGAGGATGACACCGGAGCTCATCGCCATCGGCCTCGGGTTGGCGCTACTGCTGCCGATGTCTCCGTTCGTGCTCGAACTGTTGGCCCTGCGCCGGCTCACCACCGCAGCGTTCGGCACGCTCGCCAGCCTGGAACCGGCATTGGCCCTGATTGTGGGATTCCTTGTGCTCCATCAGGTTCCGACCAAGTCCGCGATAGTCGGCATCGCGTTCGTGGTACTGGCCGGAGTCGGTGCCGCGCGCGGAGGTTCGCGGGCCGTCAGCCCCACTCATGGTTCATCGCCCGAGAATCGGTGATGTCGTCGAGGGAGTCCAGCCGCCGCAACCGTGGCCGGGTGGTGGCGATCAACACCAGCGCGCCCAGGGCAGTGCCGGCGCCGAGGACAAAGATGGCGACGAAACTGGCCTCCGCCGGAAAGCCGTGGTGCGACCGGCTGAGCAGCACCGCCACGATGGCGGCGGCCACCGAACTGCCGATGGTCCGCGCGATGGCGTTCATGCTGGTGGCCACACCGGTTTCACCGGCGCCGACTTCCTGGACGACCAGGGCGGGCAGCGCCCCGTAGGCCAGACTGATGTAGGCGTTGGCCAGCACAGTGGCGGCGATGACCTGCCAGGGGTGCTGGTGGGCGACGGCCAGCAGGACGAATCCGGCGATACCTGCCACCGCTCCGACCATCAGCACGATACGAGCGCCGTAGCGGTCGATATAGCGTCCGCTGGCGACTGCGGTCACAAAGCCTGCGATAGCGCCCGGTAGCAGGAACACCAGGCTGGCGCCGAGCACGGTGGCACCGAAGCCGTAACCGCTGTGCACCGGTGTCTGCACGAAGTCGGTCAATCCCAGGAAGCTCAGATACAGACCCATGCCGACCAGCACGGTGGCGATATTGGTGAGCAGTATCGGCCGGCGCGAGAGCATCTCGGTGGACACCAGGGGTTGGCTGCACCGACGTTCCCACCACCACCAGACGAAGAGCACCACCAGCCCGGCACCCGCGCACCCGATCGTGCGCGGCGACGTCCACCCCCAGCCGGTGCCCTGGGTGATGGCGAGCAGCATCGTCGACAGCCCTGCGGCCAGACCGACGGCTCCGGCCCAGTCGATCGTGCCGGTGGCACTGCGCGGCCGGGACGGGACGACGAGGACAACGGCCACGATGACGACCGCGGTGAACGCCGTCGTCAGCCAGAACACTCGGTGATAGCCGGCGTCGCCGCGCATCAGCAGTCCGGTCACCACCAGTCCCATGCCGCCGCCGAAACCGAGCGTCCCCGACAGCACCGCCATGGCCCGCATCAGCCGGTCTGCCGGCAGTTCGTCCCGCAGGATGGACACGCTGATCGGGTAGAGCGCGTACGAGGCTCCCTGCAGCACCCGGGCCACGATCAGCAGCGGCAGTGCGGCGGTCAGAGACGCCAACAGCGAACCCGCCAGGACTACCGCCAGGACCACCAGCAGCACCAGGCGCTTGCTGTAGAGGTCGGCCAGCCGCCCGATCAGGGGAGTGCTGGCCGCGGCAGCGAGCAGATTGGCGGTGACTGCCCAACTCACAGCGACGGTGGGTGCATTCAGTTGCCGGGCGATCACCCCCAGGATGGGCACCACCCCGGTCTGCAGGACGGCGACGGTCAACGCCACCACGCTCAAGGTGGCCAGCAGTAATCCGGGCCGTGGGTGGCCGTCGGCCGGGTCGGTGATGGGCTGGACAGCGCCGAGTTCAGCCACAGTCCCTCCCTTCTCTGGCGTCGGACTCCTTGATTATGTCGACTAAGCATCAGGGCCGCTCCCCGGGGATGGGTATGCGAGGATGCGCGGATGGGCAACGGTCCGGCGTATTTCAGTGCGGAGTCCGACGGGACATTCCATCCGACGCAGTGGTCGCAGAGCCGCTGGGGCGAGGACATGCTCAACGGTCCCGCGGTGGTGGCCCTGGCAGCCCGGAGTCTCGAACAGCACTACGGGGTGCCCGGGTTCCTGCCCGGCCGGCTGACCGTGGACCTGTTCAAGGCCGCCCGCAAGAAGCCCACCGAAGTGTGCACCCGCCTGGTCCGCGACGGCCACCGGATCCGCAACAGCGAATGCGACGTCATCCAGGACGGCGTCGTGGTCGCCCGCGCCACGCTGGTTCAGTACCGCACCTCGCAGCCGCCGCCCGGCGACGAGTGGACCGGGGATCGTGGCTTCACGGCGCCCGCCCGGACGCCCGATAACACCTACCTGATCGGCAGCGACGACGCCGGCTGGGACCCCAAAGGCGTTGCGCACCAGAACGCCTCGCGAAAGCGCGTCTACTGCAAGCCGATCGACACCGTTGCCGGCGAGGTTCTGAGCCCGTTCGTACGGGCGGTGATCGTCAGCGAGGCCACCAGCCTGGTCTGCAATCTAGGGACCAAGGGCATCGGCTACATCAACGGCGACCTGACCGTCGCGCTGACCCGGCTACCGGAATCGGAATACCTGGGCCTGCAAGCAGATTCGCACTGGGCAGCCGACGGCGTCTCGGTCGGCACCGCAACCCTGTTCGACGAAGCGGGGCCCTTCGGCACCGGGATGGTCACCGCTATCGCCAACCCAGCGGCGCAACTCGACTTCAGCGGCTTCAACGCCGTCCCGGGTGCCGCGGCGAACCTCGAGGTCTGACCCTCACAGTAGGGCGAGCAGCCGCTCGTGCGGCAGTGCGGGGGAGCGGTGCCCGTCACGGCCGACCATGTCGGCGTTGACGATCAGGGCGTTGAGCACGGCCTCTTCGACGGCATAGACCACAGCGGCATAGATCGGATCCATCCGGCCCCACGGCAGAAAGCGCAGCTGGCCGAACTCGTCGTCGGTCGGCGCGCCGACGGGGAAATGGCTGGCCAATCCGGGCGCCGGTGCGGTGGAGAAGGCCAGGAAGATGTCGCCGGAGAAGTGGCTGCCGGTGGTCCCGGTACGCGCCAGCCCCAGTGGAACCCGGCGGGCCAGCGCTTTGCACTGTCCGGGCAGCAGCGGCGCGTCGGTGGCGATGATGACGATCACCGAACCGGCGCCCGGTGGCGGCCGGTTCAGGTCATGGTCGAACCAGTCACCGGCCAGCGGATTGTCCACGCCCAGTTGCGGTCCCACGTGCCGGCCGGCCACGGTGAGTTCTTCCCGCGCGCCGAAGTTGGCCTGCACGAGAGCCCCGACGGTGAAGGTGTGGCTGCCGTAGTGCACCAGGCGGGAGGCGGTTCCGTTGCCGCCTTTGAACTCGTAGCAGTTCATCCCGGTTCCGCCACCCACCGACCCCTCCGCCACTGGGCCACCGGCAGCGGCGTCCAAGGCGGCTACGGCATGCTCGGGGCGGACATGTCCGCCGTTGATGTCGTTGAGATAGCCATCCCAGGTCTCGGCGCAGACCGGCAGCAGCCACTGCCGTGCCAGCGCCGGGGCAACCCGGTTGACCCAGGAGATCGCGCCGGTGTGGCAGGGGCCGACCGCATGCGTGTTCGACAGCAGCACAGGCAGATTGAACGATCCGGCCTCTTCGATCCAGGTGGTCCCGGTCATCTCGCCATTGCCGTTGAGTGAATGCCAGCCCGCCGCGCATGGCTGCCCGACCCCGGTCCGCCCACGGGGGAGGATGGCGGTCACACCGGTGCGCACCGGGCCGCGACCAACATCCAGCGGGCCCTCCCCGTCGATGAGCGTGACTGCACCCACCTCGACACCGGGCACATCGGTGATCGCGTTGAGCGGTCCCGGTTCGCCGGGCGTGGTGATGCCCAGGCCGCGTGCTCGCGGCCGTCCGTCGGTGGTGTAGGCCTGCGGTGAGTTCACCTCGCAGACCCTACCGACGGGCCTGCGCTGACACACCTGCCTGCGATTGGGCATGATCGTCTGCACAACCGTGTGAAGGAGATCGATGGCGACCCGTTCCGGCGTGCTGATGACGGCCCAGGACCTGATCGGCCGCATCACCAGTGGCGAGCCGATGACGGTGCTCGACGTGCGCTGGCAGCTGACCGAACCCGACGGCCGGTCGGCCTACCTGGCCGGGCATCTGCCGGGTGCGGTGTACGTCTCACTCGAGGATGAACTGAGCGATCACACCGTCGTCGGACGTGGCCGTCATCCGCTGCCGTCCGGCCCCACCCTGACGGCCGCAGCCCGGCGCTGGGGTGTGTGCGACGGCAGGCCGGTCGTCGTTTACGACGACTGGAACCGGGCCGGTTCAGCACGGGCCTGGTGGGTGCTGCGGGCGGCCGGCCTGACCGACGTCTATATCCTCGACGGCGGGCTGGCCGGGTGGAAGGCCGCGGGCGGTCCGCTGGACACCGGCGCGGTCGAACCCGATGCCGGTGACGTCACGCTGTCCCATGACGACCTGTACGCCGGGGCGATGCCGACCTTGAGCGCCGACGAGGTCGATACCGTGCTGCTGCTCGACGCCCGCGCCCCGGAGCGGTTCCGCGGTGATGTCGAGCCGGTGGATCCGGTGGCGGGCCATATTCCAGGGGCGCGCAACCTGCCCAGCACCGCGGTGCTGGCCGGGGACGGCACATTCCTGGCCGACACCGAGATCGATGCGCAACTGGCCCGGCGCGGTGTGGGGGACGCGCAAGCGGTGGGCGTCTACTGCGGATCCGGTGTCACAGCGGCCGTGGCGATCGCCGCGCTGACCGCACGGGGCCGGCCGGCCGCCCTGTTTCCCGGGTCGTGGTCGCAGTGGAGTTCGGACCCGACGCGGGCGGTCGCTCGCGGACCGCAATGAGCACGTCGACGCTGCGGACCTACCTCCGGATTCAGCTGATGGTGTTCGTCTTCGGCATCGTCGGGCCGATCTTCCTGGTGCTGTATTTCGTGGTCCAACCCGATCCGACGGTGAAATGGATGTACTACACCGGCCTGGTGATCACCGCGATCGACATCCTGATCGCGTTGCGGCTCACCGAACAGTCCGTACGGCACGTTCCCGCCAGCCGTGACGACGAGCGGGAGTCGGCGTGACAGCCACCCAGGACAGGCGTGCGGAACCCGCAGCCGGTGAGACGCGACTTCAGCGATGGGAGACGCTGGCCGAGTGGCCGCTGGCCGGTGTCGCGATGCTGTTCCTGATCCTGTTCTCGATTCAGGTTCTCGCACAGCCGCAGGGCATCCACGGCCACATCATCCGGTTGATGCTGGCGGTCTTGTACATCCCCTTCGCCATCGACTATGTCGCCCGGCTGGCATTGGCCGAGCACCGTCTGAGGTGGTTCTTCCGCCACCTGCTGGACTTGGCGATCGTCGTGCTGCCGTTCCTGGGACCGCTGCGGCTGCTCCGGCTGGTCGTGCTGGTCAGCGCCCTGCAAAAAGCGCTGGGCTCGGCCGCCCGGGGTCGGGTAGTCGTGTTCACCGCGGCCAGCGCTACGCTGTTGGCCTACGCCGCATCACTGGCGGTCCTGCAGGCCGAGCGATCGGCGCCGGGCGCGCACATCCGGAACTTCGGCGATGCCGTGTGGTGGGCGCTGACCACCATCACCACGGTGGGCTACGGCGACATGTACCCCGTCACCGCGATGGGCCGAGTCGTGGCGGCGCTGCTGATGATCGGCGGGATCAGCCTTGTCGGCGCCATCACCGCGTCCGTCGCGACGTGGATCGTGCAACGGGTCGCGGCCGAGGAGAACGAACAGCAAGCGGCCACCGTGGCGCACATCGAAGTGTTGCAGAAGGAACTCGCCGCGCTCACTGCGTTGGTGGCGGAGCAACGCCGCTCAGACCCGCGGGCCGAAGACGGCTGAATTCAGTCCCGGACCCAGACCGAGATGTAGCCGATCGGAATGCCGGTGTGGGTGGCGATGCACTCGCGGGCGGCGAGTTCGACAGCGGCCCGGTCAGCGGCGTCGGTGACCGCGTTGATCTCGGGGACCGCGATGACCCAACGATTGTTCTCGGGACGAATGTCGATCTCGAAGCACTGGCCGGCGACAGGCCGCAGCACACGGTGGGAACGGGCACTACGTTGCGGACGGGTGGAGAAGCCGCGGGTTCTGTAATGGGTGCGCATCTTCTTGCTTTCCGAAACGATTTTGGGCCGCCGGAAAAGATACAACCGCCCGGGCGTATTCACCAAATCCGTGGCGGAGGTTTACCGCAGCGTTCTCCCAGGTTAATCAGGACGCGACACCGCCATCACCCCGAGGAGAGCCAACCGCCATGGCCGACAACGCTTCTGCGTCCGAACACATCGACGCCCGAATCGACGAACTCGACGACTGGCGCGGGGAGCTGCTGGCGCGGATCAGAGCAGTGGTCCGTCGCGCCGACCCCGATGTCGTCGAGGAATGGAAATGGCGCGGGGTGCCGGTGTGGTCGCACGCCGGCATCATCTGCACCGGTGAGACATATCAGAAGGTCGTGAAGATGACGTTCGCCAAAGGTGCCGCACTCGAGGATCCGTCCGGGCTGTTCAATTCCAGCTTGGATGGGAACACCCGGCGCGCCATCGATTTTCACGAAGGTGACGACATCGACGAAGAAGCGCTGACCGCGCTCATCCACGCCGCGATCGCAGTCAATACGTCGCGGTAGCTGCCGTCATTCCAGCAGCCGGCGGCGCATCGCCTCGGCGACCGCCGCACCGCGGTCGGACACGCCGAGCTTCTCGTAGAGGTTGTGGATGTGGGTGCGCACGGTCGCCGGCGACAAGTGGATCTGCTTGCTGATCTCGGGCACCGACAAGCCCTCGGCGATGAACCGCACTACCTCGAGTTCACGCGGCGTCAACACCATCATGGTGCCCTTGGCCCGCTTACGGACCTCGGCGGCCAGGCCGCGCGCCAGCTCCAACGGGACCACCTCCTCGCCCCGGGCGATCGCGCGGACCGCGTCGACCACCTGCTCGGGGGGCGCCTCCTTGCTGATGAATCCCAGTGCCCCCGACGAGAGCGCCTCGTAGACGATGGTGCTGTCGTCGAACGCCGACACCAGTAACACCTTGGTGGGCAGTTCGTCACGGGTGACGGCATGAGCGAGCGCCACGCCGTCGAGTCCGGGCATCTTGTAATCCACCACCGCGACGTCGGGGCTCAGCTCGCGAATGATCTCCAAGGCCGCGCGGCCGTCGGCGGCCTCGCCGATAACGTCCAGGCCGCTGGCCCGCAGCACCCGGACCATGCCTTCGCGGAACAGCGGATGGTCGTCGCACACCACGACCCTGGTGCGGGTCTCCGACGTCTGCACTGAGCCACACCCGCCTTCCTCGTGTCGCTGACCTGGACCTTACCGTGACGTGCCGGACTCACACCGTGCGTCGCAGCGGAACCTTCACCGTCACCCGGGTGCCCGGTGACGTGGAGTCGACGGCGAACTGGCCTTCGGTGGCCAGCACCTTGGTGCGGATGGCAGCCAGACCGATGTGACCGTCTTCGAGCTTCGCGGCCAGGTCGACGTCGGCCATCCCGTTGCCGTCGTCGGCAATCACGATGCAGCCCAACCCATCCGCGAGCGCGAGGTTGATCTGGACCGTACTGGCGCCGGCATGCTTGAGCACGTTGTTGGTCAGCTCCCTGACGCAACTGAACAGCAGTACGTCGGCATCGGTGCGGACGCCCTCGGGCCAGTCATCGGCATCGAGATCGACTGTCAGGCCGCCACGTTCGGCCACCGTGTCGGCGAGCTGCTCGACAGCGGTGTGCAGACCGGAGCGGTTGAGCACCTCGGGGTGAAGCTCGCGGACAACGTCTCGCAGCAGGTGCACCGCGTCGGTGAGAGTGCTGCTCATCCGGTCGATCGCTTCGGCCGACCCGGCCCGCACGGCGGCCAGGTCGTACCGTGCGGCAAGCACCGACTGCAGGGCGCCGTCGTGCAGTCGTTCGGAGAGTTCGGTCTGTTCGCGCTTCTCCAGTCCGAGCATCTCGTCGAGCAGCTGGGTGCGCTGAACGAGAAGGCTTCTGATTGTCGCGATGCGCGCCCGCTGCAGGTAGGACAGCATGACCGAGCCGGCCGCCACGGTGGCCAGCAGACAGGCGTGCAGGATGATCGGCGGCCAGGGTTCCTCGTTGGCCGCCTGATTGATCCAGTTGGCCACCACCTGCGCCAGCACGGTGAGCACGGCGGTCACCGCCGTGAGCCCAGCGCTGAGTTGGGCGGCGGCGATGAAGAGGATCAGGAACAGCCCCTCGCGAAGAATGTCGGAGGTCCAGCTGTCGGGTGAGGCGATCCCGGTGATGGCGGTGATGGACGCGACGACCGCGATGTCGGCGAGCAGGATGGCCAGGGCGACGCGCGTGGAGTTGCGCTGCTCGGCGGGCCTTGGCGTGAAGACCCACACCGCCCAGGCCAGGACAACCCCCACATACACCCCGACGATGACCATGCACAGCGCGAACTCGTCGTGCGGGCGCTCGATCACCAGCGTGGTGGTGACGAACGCCAACAGTAGGATCCGCAACCCGAGCTGGAGACGGAAACCCGCCAGCAGGTACCGGTCGAGGCGGCCAGCCAGATCGACTCGCGGCGCGATGAGTGAGTGGTGGCCTGCTGTCGGCATCATCGGCTCCTGGTGGCTGGTCGCCTCAACGATAGGCCCAGGTGCGCGCTTCGGGTTGTGCCATCCGGTCCGGGGGTGTCTGCGCCGGGCGGACCAGACTGACCACGGCGACCACCGCGATATTGGCGGCCAGTGCCACCAGACCGGCGTTGACTCCGTGCAGCGGATCCCGGTCGGCGAACACCAGCCAGCTCACCAGGCTCACCCCGACGATCAGGCCGCTGACGATCGCCGTCGCCGAGATCTTGCGCCACAGCAGTGCCAGCAGCACCGCCGGCATGAGTTGCGCCATTCCCTCGTAGGACAGCAGGGACAACCGCACCAGCGCGTTGGGCCAGAGATAGGTCATCGCGAGGGCGACGCTGCCGGCCAGCAGTGCCACCGCCTGCGACAGTTCTCGCTGACGCGGCGCGGTACGCGGGTGGATACCCAACACCGAACGACCCCACATGGTTCCGATCACGAGCATGAACATTGCCATCGGCACGATCGCCGAGAGTGCGCCCGCCGCTCCGAATACCCCGAGAAGCCAAGCCGGCATGGCGGATTCGATCATCGTGAACAATGCCAGATTGGAGTCCTTCAAGCCAGGAACCACGAACAGCGCCGCCAGCCCGAGGATCACCGGGACGAACAACAGCACCTGATAAAGCGGCAGCAGGATCGCGTTCTTACGCAGAGCCTGAGCACTTTTCGCGCCCAGAAATGCGGTGACCTGGGTGGGGAACACGGTGAACACGACACCGTTGAGGATCGCCGTGGAGATGAACCAACTGATACCCATGGCGTGGCTGACCGGACCGGGCAGGGTCAACCAGTCGCGGTGATCGCTGGTGATCCGGTGCAGCATCTCACCGTAGGACCCGAAGTAGTGCAGAGGGATGTAGACGAAGACAATGCTCAGCGTGAGCACCGCAAGGATGTCCTTGAGCACCGATACCCAAGCGCTGCCGCGCAGTCCGCTGACCAGGATGAAGGTTTCGGAGATCAGGAAGGCCAGCAGGTAGGCCACCGACAGGCCGATCGCCCCGTAACTCACAGTGGCGACCACAACGCCCATCCCGGTGATCTGCAACTGGATGTAGGGCAGCACGAACACGGTCGCCAGGATCGCGGTGAGGGCGCCGAGCCACGGCGCGGCGAAGCGGTGCGCGACGATATCGGTGATGCCGACCAGATTGTGCCGGTGGGCATAGGTCCACAACACCGGACCGACCACGTAGCTCACGGCCATTCCGATGGACAGATAGGCCACGACGTAGAGGGCCGAAAGTCCGTGGGTGTAGGACCATCCGGCTGCGCCGAGGTAGCTGAAGCTGGTGTAGGTCTCGCCGGCCATCAGCACCAGGGTGAGCAGCAGGCCCAGGCTGCGGCCGCCGATGGACCAGTCGGCGAGGTCGACGGTGCTCGCGGCGCGATTGCGCGCGGCCACCCCCAAGCCAACGGTGATGAGGAGGAAGACCGCGAGCACCGTCACCGAGACGGCCGGATTCATTCGGCGTCGTCCTCGGCGGCGGCCGGTTCGGTGAACAACGGATCTCCGCGCGCGGCCAGATAAATGAACAGCGGAGTCAGCAGGGTGGCGCCGAGCAGCCACGGGCCCAACAGATGCGGACGGTTGACGAGGGGGAGCGGTGCCACAAAGAGGATCGCCGGGGCCAGCAGCCATAGCAGCGAGCGGCGGCCGCGCAGGATGTCGAGCATACGCTGGGCCTTTCTGTGCGGACCGGTTGTGAGGAAGCATCCCAGGCGCCGACACCGGACACCATCCTCCGTCCGCATGGACCTTCCCGTCCACCGATCGGTGGGCATGGATCCAGCCAAGCCCGCCCGGGCACCAGCACCTCCCGGCTAGGCTCGCTGCCGAACGATGGCCGGGGGGTGGCGCATGGTGATGACGAGATCCGCGCTGGTGGGCAGTCTCAGCGCTGTGGCGGTTGCCCTGGGTATCGGCATCGCGATCGCCACGCCAGCCCTGGCGGCACCGGCCGACTCGAGTGAGCATGCCAGCACCTCGACGGGTGGCGCCGGTCCGCGGGCTGCTGGATCGGCCCGGCCCCGCACGGCCCGCTCCAATCCGGTGGCATCTCCTGCACCTGCCGCCGCCTCGTCGCGACCCGCGCGCACCGCGGCCGCCACCGCCGCGCCGGGCCGTCGCATCATCACGCCAGCGCCGGGGCCGGCCGTGCCGACATCGGAGCCGATCCGGCTTCCGCTCGGACCAACCGAGACGATTCCCTGGCCGTCCACCGACGTGCCGGAGGGCACCGGCATCAAAGCAACTCCGTTGACACCGGCGAAGATTCATGTCGGGTTCAAGGGGCAGGTGTCGATCTTCCAGAATCTGCCGTTCAGTCTGCCCCGCACGCCGGCCTTCTTCGTCACCAAGGTGAGCGGCAACGCGATGCTCACCGAGAACACCATCTACGATCTGCACAACGTCGACCAGTACGACTGGAACAAGCTCACCGGGATCTCGTTCAACATCTTGCGGCCCGATCAGAACGCGTTGATGGTGGCGTGGCGTTACAACGTCACCAGCCAGCAATTCGAGATCGCGCCGTACTACAACGTCGACCTGGCCCGGATCCTGCCGTCAGATTCGGAGATCATTCCGGTTCCAGTGGGCCAAACCTTCACGTTCTCAGTCGATTACAGCGGTATCACGGTGTCCTACGGTGGGAGCTCGGTGTTCAAACCGATCCCGAGCGGCTTGCACCCCAACCAGTTGACGGCATTCCGGGTGCACACCTGGTTCGGTGGCACGAGCCTGCCGCCGCGAAGCTTGTCGCTGTACCTGAATCTGGACTAGGCGTTGAGATCCACGACGTCGCCGCGCGCCCACGGATCGAGATCCGTCAGGAAGACCGAGTCACCGGCTCCCTGTCTCTGCCGGTCGACCCACGCACGCAGGGCGCGCGGGGCCGGCCCGGACAGGATCCCGGCGGCATTGGCGCTGGCTTCGCGGCGCAGACTCTCGGCAGGTGTTAGCAGTAAGTCCTCGTTGAAGATCCGCTTCTGCACTCCGACGGTGACGCGGTTGCGGCGAGCGTAACGGGCCGCCATCTGCTGGGCGGTCGGCATCAGCTCGTCGGGAGCGACGAGCTGGCGAACCAGGCCCATGTCCAGAGCCTCCCGTGCGGTGTACATCCGCCCTTCGAGCATCATTTCCAGCGCCCGGGCCGGACCGATCAACTGGGCGAGCCGCTGACCGCCGACGGTGGTGGTGAGCCCGATGAGAAGCTCGGGGAGGATGAACCCGACCGCGTCGTCGTCGGCTGCTATCCGGACATCGAAGGCGACCGACAACTCGAGCCCACCGCCGCCGCACGGCCCACCAATGGCTCCGATGTAGACCGCTGGTGAACGCATGATGCGCAGCACAACATTGACGAATCGGGTGATATCTAGCATCCCCGCCAGCGGCGAATCCGCCAGTGCCGCTTCAACTCCCGGCAGAGTAGTGAGCGCATCGAGACCGTGGGCGATCCTGCGCAGGGTGTGCTCAGACAACGGACGATTGGCGCGCTCCGCCGCGGCGAGAATATCGGCGATATCGAAGTGGGTGATGTAGCGCTTGTCCACGCCGCCGGTGACGACGACCGCCCCGACCGTGTCGTCATCATCCACGGCGCGGGTGAGTGCATCGAAGTCACGGTGCATCTGTGCGGTCATGTAGTTGAACGGCGGAGACACCACACGGGCGGTCAGTACCCGCTCATGCTGTTCGATAACGAGCGTCTGGAGCTGTAGATCGCGAGCACATTGCCGCTCGGACATGGCTTGCCCTTCCGTCAGATCTCGGTCAGCTAGGCACGATAGCGCGTGACTGACGAATTTCTCATATCTGATGATACCTGCAGAATGCCCACAAGGTGTGTGTGTGGCAGCAGGCCGAATTGTCACGTGACATAAATCCGTGTCGGGGCGCCATGGCAGCATCGCATGAATGACCCACTGGCCGGAGAGGACGTCGCCGCGATCTACGAAGCATCGAACCATCCCGAAGGGCACGACGGCGGATTCGAACTCGCGCCAGATTCGACCATGAGTACAGCGCTCGAGGTGTGGCAGACCGAGATTCGCCGCGCCCGATCCAACTGTGCGCAACACACGCTTGACCAGTCGACCGAGTTCATGGGCGGCGAGGTGAGCCTGCGCAGGATTTACACCCACATGGCCACCGAGTATGCGCGGCATTGCGGCCACGCGGACTTGATCCGCGAGCGGATCGATGGCACATCCGGCGTCGAGCCGGCGAAAGGCGTTGGGATGGAGCACTATTCACCCATCTAGCGGCACCAGGCCATTACGTCACTGTGACGTATATGCCAGTGCCGGCGGAGGCATCGGGGAAGGGGTGGCCACCACAACGGTGGAGCTCCGCCGCAGCAGCTGGGTGCGCAACGACTGGCACGCGCGCTCCGCCGCCCGGACATTGCCGACTCGGCGGAGGCCGCTGAACGCCAGCTCCCGAGTGCACCCCAGGCGCACGTCGATACGTCACTGTGACGAATCAAGTAGTCGCAAGCGGCGGCGGAGAGTAAGCGACCACCGAAGCGGTCTTGCCGCCGATGGCCCGAGTGACGACTTGTCGCCATCGCCTCTGCATACAGCGTCCCGCAGCGCCCTCGGTGCGATCTGTGCGCAGACGCTGCAGCGCGTACTGGCTAGACCGAACGGCAGGTGGTTGCGCCGGCAGGATAGTCAGATATGCCCAGTTGAACGGCTTTCGCCGCGTACGGCCAGGTCGTACGTTTTGCCGATAAGCCACATTATGTCAAGTAAAGCACGCTGTATTGCACTGCGGCTCAACAGTTCTCGCCTATCGCGCAAGACCGAGGAATGCCATCATCGCGCGGTTGTGAGCTTGTCGCCTTTCACACGGGAAAAGCGACCCCGGTCAGTTCCTCGGATACCTGCCACATCTTCGCCTGAAGCTGTTGGTCGTGGGACCGCCGACTCGACGCAACCACAACCGGAGCTCCTCGCCGCTGCCCTAGCCCGCCTGGACCGTAGTATTGCCCCCCTTGGGCAGCGGGGTCGGTCGCGGCACGCAGCAACGGCAGAGCTCCCTTGTCACCAGGCTGGAGCAGGATCGGAGATGCGGCATTGATCGCCCACCGCAACCATCGCGGAAAGTCCCGCGTCAGTTCAGTCTCCGCCAATCCAGGGTGCGCCGCGAGCGCGCTGGTCTGTTGACCTGCCGCGACGAGCCGGCGCTGCAATTCGTAGGTGAACAGAAGGTTTGAAAGCTTCGACCTCCCGTAAGCAGCGACACGGTCGTACTTGCGAGATAACTGCAAATCATCGAAGTCGATCACTGATCGCTGAGTGTGCGCCAGGCTACTCACAGTGACAATTCTGGAATGCGCCTGCTGTAGCAGGCTGTTGATTATCAAGCCGGTGAAGGCGAAGTGACCGAGATGATTGGTGCCGAAATGCAGCTCGAATCCGTCGTCGGTCGTGGAGAAGGGTGTCCACATCACTCCGGCGTTGTTGATGAGCAGGTCGACGCACGGGTACTCGGCCCTCACCTGCTCGGCGGCTTCGCGGACGGACTGTAACGAGCTGAGATCGAGTCGCAGCAGCGAAATGTCTGCTTGCGGACAGCTGCGAAGAATCTCCGTGGCAGCGGTACGCCCCTTGTCAAGGTTACGCACGGCCATCACGACGCGGGCTCCTCTGCCTGCCAGCACTGCAGCGGTCTGGTAGCCCAGCCCGGTGTTCGCGCCGGTGATCAGTGCGACACGACCTCGTTGGTCGGGGACGTCGGTGACGGTCCATGTTGCGCTCATAAGAAGGCGCTCTCGGTAGACACGGGAATCAGACCCAGGAGTTCTAAGTCGTTGACGTACTTGACGATTGTCTGCGATTGCAGGTGTGGAATGTCGCCATTGACGCCGATACCGGCTTCCCGGACCGCTGCCTCGAACCGATCCGCGGCCACGACGCCCGCAAGACTCGGAGGTTGCGGGCTTCGCCACCCGTGCAGGAGAGGTAGCAGCGAGGCTTGCCGCTGATCTTCGGACAAGGCACGCAACGCCGTTTCGAATCGCAGCAACCAGTCGTCGTAGTCCTGGATACGAGTGATCGGATACCCGGCATCGTCAAGCCAGTCGACAAACTGATCCAGGCCAATGCCGTCATCATGGGGATTGGACACATGATACGTCCGATAGCCATTAGCGGAGGTCGACAGATAGCCGATCGACTCAGCGATGAAGTCGACATTCAAGCCGTCGTAGTGGGCCCTTTGGCGGGTGGCGTCGGGGCCGAGCTCGTAGAAGGAATAGGGAGCGAGACCAGTGAGGACAAGGCTCAGGATCATGCGGGTGAACATGTCGGGAAGGTTGAGCTGCCCGGTATAGCGCGGCTCGGCCATGATCATGTCGCACCGGAAGACCGTCACCGGCAGTCCGTAGGTATCGAATGCGTTGCGCAGCAAAACCTCTCCGGCCCATTTGCTGGAGGAATAGCCGTTGGCATAGTTGTCGGCGATCTTCCGCGTAGCACTGACCTCACGGATATCGGCGTCCTCGGTGAGGCTCGGCAAGCCGGATTCAGTGACAACACCGTCGCCGACACCGATGGTCGACACATAGGCAAACCGCTTGAGTTTGGAGCTAAGCGCGAAGCGGACCAGTTCTGCGGTGCCGACGACGTTGGGCGCGAACAGCTCCCGATACGGCAACACATGATTGACCATGGCGGCCGGATGAACGATGAGGTCGACGCTTTCTGCGAGGCGATGCCAGGTGTCGGCGTGCAGCCCGAGCTGCATGTCGGACAACTCCGATGCCAGGACCTGCAGCCGACCCTCCGCCAGTTCGCGGTAGCGCTCCAACAGCATTGTGTCCCCGCTGTCAAAGACGTCATCCAGCCGCGCTCGCGCCGAAACGTCATCCTTGGCACGCACGAGACAGATGAGCCGGCCGCCGCTGGCACTGAGCCGTTCGAGCCAGCACAGCGCCAGGTAGCGTCCCAGAAAGCCGGTCGCACCTGTCAGGAGCACCGTCGTCGGCTCGCCGACCGGTTGCGACAAGGAGTGTGCTTTGGTCAGCGTTTCGGTATCAACAAACCGATCCAACAGGAGATCTCCGGCGTGGACTTCCGTACAGTCCGCGCCGTGGATCGATGCGAAGGTCACGCGGTCCGATGACGCCGAGGCCTGCTGACGTCCGATGAACTCCGCCAGTGCCTGCAGGTCGTTCGCGGGGCTCACGATAGCGCTGACCGGAACGTCGACCTGAAAAGCATCACTGAGGAAGGTGGAAAAGGCCACCGCCGAAAGAGAGTCCCCGCCGAGATCGAGGAAGCGCGCATCAGCCTTGACGTCGGCACCAGCGGCTCCCACCAATGCAGTAGCGGCATGGGTGATCGTCTCGAGTATCGGCTTGTCGGCCGCGCTCAGCTTGAGCCGATTGAGCTCACTGACCTGGCGATCCGCCAGATCGGAGTAGAGACGCTCGAGCCGATCGCCGTATTTTTCCCGCAACGCGGGGCGAGCCAGTTTGCCGATGCCGGTGAGAAGCCCGTTGGCCGCGGTGAAAGGCACGTTCTCGACGATGACTTCACGTGGTATTTCGTAGGGCTGCAGTTCATTTGACCGTGCCACCGTGTGTAAAGACTCGATGATCATCGCCTTGAGAACATCGGCTGAGTACCGCCCCGATGCGTCATCGGTCGGCACGACCACCGCAAGCAGAAATGACCGCGCACTATTGCCGTAGATGTAGATCTGTTCGATGAGCGGGCTGGAGGCAAAACATGCCTCCACCGTCGCGATGGCGACGAACTCCCCCTGGGACAGCTTCAGCACGTTGTTGCGACGATCGACGTAGCGCAGGTGGTCGGGCCCCAGTTCGGCCATGATGTCACCGCTGCGGTAAAAGCCGTCGGCGTCGAATACCTCAGCGGTCAGCTCGGGTCTGTTGTAGTAGCCGCCAAACAGCTGTTCGGTCTTGACCAACAGCTCGCCGCGGGGATACGGACGGTCCGTGGAGAAGTATCCCAATTCGGGCACGTCAACAAGTTTGTACTCGATGACGGGTGGTCGGCGAACGTGTCCGTCAGCCAGCACAATTCCTTGCTCAGTGGCTCCGTATCCCTCGACGATGGGCATATCGAGGTAGGACTCAGCCCAGGCTTTCATCTCCGAGGACGTGGGCGCCGATCCCGTCAATGCTGCGTAGAACCGACCGCCCAGGAGGCGATCTCGCTGTTCCTTCCTCACCACCGCTTCGACATCGGCGCGGTCGACGTCACTGCTGAGTAATCTGTCTACCTCGGCATTGAATTCCGCGTACAGCATGTCCCAGATCCGCGGGACGAAGTTGAGCATGGTTGGGCGAACCAGCGCGAGATCGTCGAGCATGGTCGACAAGCTGCTGTCTGCAACGAAATACGCGGTGCCGCCGTTCGCGAGCGCCCCATAGAGAGTCGCCCGGCCATAGCCGTGGCTCATCGGCATGAAGTTGAGGGTGATGGACGGGAGCGAAACGCTCCGCCCCTCGCGTGACGGATTGAATGATCGCGGGCGCCACCAGTTGGCCAACAAGCGTTCCGGGTAGATGGCGCCCTTCGGGGTTCCGGTGCTACCCGAGGTGTAGATGAGCAGACATGTCCGGTCGTCGTCCTTGTCGCCCGGTCCCGATACCAGCGGGAGTTCGGCGCCGCTGCGCTCCACGGCGGCCAACGAGATGATCTGCTGCGATGACTGCTCAGCACGCTGCTGCGCAGCGAAGAACACCTCGCTCTGTTCATCGACCTCGGGTCGGTAGTCGAACACCACCAGCGCGGCGAAATCAGCCGGGGCTGAGGCGGTCAGCTGGACGGCTTCGGCCAGGTCCCCGATGCTGGCTGCCAGGAGCCTCGGCTTGATCTCGTCGACAATGGGCGCCATCACCGAGACTGGCACACCGCTTGGCAGGGGAACAGCCACCGCACCGAGTTGATGGATCGCCAAGTCGATCACCAGGTAATCGGTGCTGGTGAAACCCAGGCATGCGACCCTGTCGCCAGGCCGGACACCCAGGTCCGCCAACCCGGCTGCGGTGTGGCGTAAGCGCGCCGACAGTTCGCGATAGGTAATCGTGTCGAACTGCCGAAGTAGCTCCAACGAAGTGCGACCTGTCACGGGGTCAGTACGGAGGTTGGTCGCCCGTTGACCAAGCGCGGGGCGATCGGCATACCCCTCCATGACGATGCCGAACATGTCTACCAGCGACAACCCGGGCGCTTCCAATGCTTCGGCAATCGCATCATCGGGGGCGGCGGCGGCGAACTGCGGGTCGGTGGCCATGAGGTGGCCGATGCGTTGCTGAAGACGCTCCACGTAGCCGTCGATCGTCATATTGCGGGTAACTCCCCTCGTGAATGGACACAGCCTCGACTATGAAACTGGATAGGCAGAAGACTCCGGAAAGCCCAGCCGAGAAGGGCGTTTGTTCACAATATGCGTAGCATGTTGCCCTGTTTATACGCAATACCAGGGGAAAGTATCCAGAATTTCGGAGCTTGCGAACCCGACGGGCGAAACCTTCCGCGGCAGTGATCGCTCAGCGGGTCACGATTCGATGTAGCGGTGCGCCACCGGCGTCCCGGCGGGATGACGATCGCAATGCGCTCCATGCTATCCGTGCGTCCACGCCATCAACGGTCAGCAGCACGGCAGCCAAGAACCGCCTCAACGCGCTGCTCGCCGAAGTTGAACGCAGTGGCGTTGCAATCACCATCACCAGTCACGGCCGGCCCGTCCCGCGCCTTGAGCCGGTACAACCCGTACGGCGAACCTTCGGTTAGCTACCAGGCCTCACTGTGGCGGACAACTTCGACGCCCCTCTGCCGGAGTCGGAACTAGAGCAGTGGGAGGTGGCGGGCAAATTGAGGAAGACCCTGCTGGATACCCATGCTCTAATCTGGCTTGCCTCCTCACCGGACAAGATCAACGATGAAGCGGTCGAACAGTTTTCGGACCCTGCCACCAGGGTATGGGTCTCGACGGCGTGAGCGTGGGAGATTGGCGTCAAGACCCGACTCCGGCGTCTCGACGGCGACCCGCTGCTGGGTGCCTGGTCGGAAGTCCTTGCAGACATGAGCATGATCGTGGTGCAGGCGCTCCGGCGATCCCTCACCATCGGCACGAGGGATAAGCACGTCCTTGCCGCCGCGCTGTCCCCCACTCTCGAGATCTAGCAAGCGCACCATGGTGGACACTAGGGCGTGGCTCTTTCTGCAACAGTGTTCAAAGTCGAACTTGGCGTCTCCGACGTCGATCACGGCTACTACGCCGATCACACATTGACCGTGGCGCGCCATCCCAGCGAGACCGATGAGCGAATGGTGGTGCGGCTATTGGCGTTTGGGTTGCGCGCCCACCGGCTCAGCGAAGTCGACGGCGACTTGGCGTTCGGTGCCGGCCTGTCCACCCCTGGCGTGCCGGACTTGCGGCTCGCGGACTACACGGATCGCATCGTGGAGTGGATCGTTGTTGGCCAGCCCGATGAACGAGTCTTGGGCAAAGCGGCCAGTCGGGCCGACCAGATTCTGCTGTTCCCATTCGCCGCCGGCGTGGCCACCTGGTGGAGCACCGTGGGTCCCAAAGTTGCGAAGCTGCCGAATCTGTCCGTGCTGCAGATACCGCACACACCGGTGCAGCAACTCGCCCAGACCGTCGATCGACGGGTCTCGGCGCAGGTCATGGTGATGGAAGGTCAGGTGACGATGACCGTGGGCGGTATCGACGTCACCTTCACACCCGAACGCCTGATGTAGACCTCAGAGCCTGGAGTGGTACCTCGAATCAGGACTCCTTGGAATAGTCGACGCTGAGCCAGTGCTCGGGTCGCATTCGGAACAACAGCGATTCAGCGCCAGGATTGTCCTTGGCGAACGACTCCACAAACGCTTGACCGCCCTGCTCGCCGAGATAGCGGACGGCGATCGCCTTCTGGGTCGCTTCATCGGCCGTCTCGATCGAGGTCACCGACCCCTCGGCGGTGACGTAGCGGTACGGATAGGTCTCATCCTGAACAGTGATGGAGAACCGCCCGGCCGCGGTGATGAGGCGAGCTTTGAGCGACCCCGCCAAGCTGGAGACGACAACCTCGCCGCCGGGCTCGTAGGCGTACCAGATCGGTACCGTCAGCGGCGCGCGCTCCGGGCGTTCGACGCCAATGACGCCAACGTGCAGAGCAGCCAGATAAGTTTCGCGTTCCGTGCTGGTCATCTTCGACATAACCTGACCAACCCCGTGTCCCCCGTCACGATTCCCGGTATCGGGGTGTTGGCACGCTTGCCAGGGGGCTCTGCTTAGCTGTCCCGATGGACATCAACGGAGCAAGCGCAATCGTCACCGGTGGGGCCTCGGGTATCGGTGCTGCCACCTCACGTCAGTTGGCCGACCGAGGCGCCCGCGTCGTCGTCGCCGACCTGCAGGCCGACAAAGGCGAGGCTCTCGCCAAGGAGATCGGCGGCGTGTTCGTCAGCGTCGACGTCACCGACACCGCACAGATCACCGACGCCGTCAACACGGCGACCGATCTCGGGCCGCTGCGAGTGCTGGTGAACTCAGCGGGCATCGGATGGGCCCAACGCACCATCGGCAAAGACGGCGAATTCGCCTCCGCCCACAACCTCGACGCGTACAAGAAGGTGCTCGCCATCAACCTGGTCGGTACGTTCGACTGCATCCGGTTGGCCGCCACCGCGATGAGCCGCAACGAGTACACCGACACCGGCGAGCGCGGCGCCATCGTCAACATGACCAGCGTCGCTGCCTTCGACGGCCAGATCGGCCAGGCGGCCTACTCCTCGTCCAAGGGCGGCGTCGTCGGCCTGACCCTGCCGGTCGCGCGTGACCTGTCGGCCGCGGGCATCCGCGTCAACACCGTGGCCCCCGGGCTGATCGACACGCCGATCTACGGCGAGGGCGAGGCCTCCGAGGAGTTCAAGGCCAAGCTCGGCCAATCAGTGCTGTTCCCGCACCGTCTGGGCAAGCCCGAGGAGCTGGCGTCGATGGTGCTCGAGCTGCTCACCAACTCCTACATGAATGCCGAGGTGGTCCGCGTCGACGGCGGAATCCGGATGCCACCGAAGTAGCAGCCGACGCGGGCACTTGCTCGTCGTCAGAGCTGTCCGTTGTTGCGGAACCGATTTCCGCCGGCGCGCTTGGCCTCATACATCGCGCCGTCGGCCGCCCGGATCAGGTCGTCGATCAGCTGCAGGTTGGGCGCAGCCGCGTCACCGTCCAGCGCTGCGCTGGCGGTACCGACACTCGCGGTGACCGGTGCCGGGATGTCGGCGATGGCCTGGCGCAACTGCTCGGCGAGGATCTCCGGTGCGGGGTGGCGGGCGACATCGGCGATCAGGAACTCTTCTCCCCCGGCCCGGCCGATCACCGCAGAGCGACCGCACGTCTTCTCCAGTGCGGCGCTGACCCCGATCAGCGCGGCGTCGCCGGCGGCGTGACCATGGGTGTCGTTGAGCTGCTTGAAGTTATCGAGGTCGATCATCGTGATCATCAGATGGGCACCGGTGCCCTGATGGCGCATCATCAGCTCGTAGACCGAGTAGTGGAAAGACCGGCGATTGTGAAGCCCCGTCAGCGGGTCACGGCCTGAGCTACGCAGGTCGACACGCAAGGTGCGGACCAGCGACTCGATGCCGAACGGCAGGCCTATATTCAGCGCCGCCACGATCGCGACCCCGGCGGCCGCCAAGAAAACATCACCCGTTGCGGAGACCACCCGAGCGGCCAGCACCGCGGCACAGATCGCGGCCACCCCAGCGTTGAGAACCGCTTCTCGCCAGGTGTGGAAGTAGGCGACGAAACCGCCGATCACCGAGAAGGTCGTGCAACCCATCAACCCCACATAGGGATTGGAGAACGACAGGCACGCAGCGGCGATCGTCGCGGTTGAAGTCAGCGAGAACACCATCGACTGGCGCCGAGTCGGCCAGTGCACGAGGAAGGGAAGCGCCGCGCCCGTCGCCAATCCGGCCGCCACGAAGCAGGTGATGGTCCCCAGAGCGTTGCCGGGCCCCTCGGGGCTGAAGGTCGTCAACACCGTCGACCCCGCCAGCAGAACGGTGGCGATGAAGATCATCACCCGCCATAGCCGCTGCAGACCGCGGTCGTACAGATAAGCGCTGATCCAGTCGTATTGGTCGGCCTCGCGACCCGGCACACGCCCCCACCGAGCCAATCGCCACTCCCAAACTCTGCTCGGGAACTCCCCCTATAGATGCCAGCCCAATACTGCCAGCGCCCTGCCACGGGCGCGCGGGGCGGTGGGCCCAAGCCTCAGGCTGGGCCCACCACGACCACCACAGCGTTAGCCGGTGTTGGATCCGCCTTCGGCGATGCGTCGGACGGCGTCGATGAAGACGTCGATTTCGTCGTAGGTGTTGTAGAAGGCGAACGACGGCCGGACGGTGGTTTCCACGCCCATGCGGCGCAGGATCGGTTGGGCGCAGTGATGTCCGGCGCGCACGGCGATGCCTTCGGCGTTGAGGGCTTTACCGACTTCGAGGGATTCGTGGCCGGCGAGCACGAAGGACAGCACGCTGGCCTTCTGTTCGGCGGTCCCGATCAGGCGCACCCCGGGGATGGCGGCCAGCCGCGGGGTGGCGTAGTCCAGCAGGGCGTGTTCGTAGGCGGCGATCCGGTCGATGCCGACCTTCTCGACGTAGCGGATCGCTTCGCCCAACCCGACGGCATCAGCGATGTTTCCGGTGCCGGCCTCGAACTTGTTGGGCAGGCCCTGATACAGCGAGCGTTCGATGGTGACATCGGCGATCATGTTGCCCCCGCCCTGCCACGGCGGCGTCTCGGCCAGCACCTCTTCGGTGCCGTAGAGCACGCCGATCCCGGTGGGCCCGAAGATCTTGTGCCCGGAGAACACCAGGAAGTCGGCCCCGGTCTGGGAGACGTCGATCGGGATGTGCGGGATGGACTGGGCGCCGTCGATGAGCACGCGGGCGCCGTAGCGGTGGCCGAGTTCGACGATCGTGTCCACCGGGGTGACGGTGCCCAGGGCGTTGGAGACCTGGGTGGCCGAGACCAGCTTGGTTCGCGGACCCAGCAGGTCCTCGAACTCACCGAGCAGCAGATTGCCGGCATCGTCGACCGGGGCGACCCGCAGGACCGCACCGGTCTGCTGGCAGATCATCTGCCAGGGAACGATATTGGCGTGATGTTCGAGGTGGGTGATCACGATCTCATCACCAGCCTTGAGGTGCTTGGCGCCCCAGGCTTTGGCCACCAGATTGATGGCCTCGGTGGTGCCGCGCACGAAGATGATCTGCTCGGCCTTGGGTGCCCCGATGAAGCGGCGCACGGTGTCGCGGGCTTCTTCGTAGGCGTCGGTGGCCCGGGCGGCCAACTCGTGGGCGGCGCGGTGGATGTTGGAGTTCTCGTGGGCGTAGAAGTAGGCCAGCCGGTCGATGACCGCCTGCGGCTTCTGGGTGGTCGCGGCATTGTCGAACCAGATCAACGGTTTGCCGTTGACCGTCTCGGCCAGGATCGGAAAATCAGCCCGGATCGCGTGGACATCGAAGACCTCATGACGATCCGGCAACTGCGGCACCGGCTCGGCCAACACCGACACCGGCGAGGTGAAGTAGTAACTTCCCTCATCACCACCGGGTGTCGCGACCGCGGGGGCCGACAGAAAACCGAGATCCGGTATCCCCGCAACGCCGGTCGGCCAACTGGGTGCCGAACCACGCGGCGCCACCGGCGCGCTGGGCGCTGCGCCGGCGAGCACACCCGGCACCGTCGGCACGATGCCCTCGGGCACTGCGAACTCGTCGAAATGCGGCGGGGTGCTTAGATCCGGTGCACTACCGCGCGGCGCCACCGGCACCGCACCCGGCGGAATCGGTTCGGGGCCAGGCGAACTCGGGGGCGGCAACGCCACACCCGGTGCCTCCAGGAACACCGCGGGCGGGCCGAACGGCTGCGCACCTGCCGCCCCACTCGCGTAGGAAGCCGCCGCAGTGGTGTCCGGCACCGAACCCCGTGGTGCCGGTGGCACGGCCTGTGGGGGTGAATCATTTCCGGGCCGGAAACTGCCCGCCAGCAATTGCGTTGCCAGAGCGGCCAATTCAGCCTCGCTGATCGGGAGGTCGCCTTCGGCGTCTACCGACCGATACTCACTTGTACTCATGGTACTGATCCACCGCAACGCCATCGAGCACCGCCAACGCATCATCGGTCAGCACCGCCAACGACGAATACAACGACACCAGATACGACGCGATCCCCGACCGATCAATCCCGGTGAACCGCACCGACAACCCCGGCGCCTGCTCACCGACCAGACCCGGCTGGAACAACCCGACCACACCCTGGCGCTCCTCACCGGTACGCACCAGGATGAACTTCGTCTTACCCTTCTCCACCGGCACCTTGTCACTCGGGATGATCGGGATACCGCGCCAGGTGATGAACTGCGCACCAAAGAGATTGACCACCACCGGCGGCACCCCACGCCAGGTCGCCTCCCGACCGAACGCCGCCACCCCCAACGGATGAGTCAAGAAGAACGCCGGCGTCTTCCACACCTTGGTCAACAAACCATCCAGATCATCCGGCGTCGGCGCGCCCTTGAGCGTCTTGATCGTCTGCTCCGGAGTGACCTGCGACAGCAACCCATACTCGGGGTTGTTGATCAGCTCGGACTCCTGGCGTTCCTTGATCGTCTCGATCGTCAACCGCAACTGCTGGGTGATCTGGTCATGCGGGCTGGAATACAGATCCGAGACCCGGGTATGCACGTCGAGCAGCGTGGAAATCGTGCGCAGCGTGATCTCACGCGGGCTGGTCTGATAGTCGACATACGTCTGCGGCAGCGGATCCTCGATATTCTCCCCGCCGACCTCGGCGTGGATCGCCACCCGATCCGGGTTCACCACCCGGTTCACCCGGTAGATACCAGCCTCCACCGGCACCCAGCTCAACAGATGCAACAAAAACCGCGGAGTAATCGTCTCCAACTGCGGGACCGTCTTGGTCGCATTCGCCAACTGCCGCGCAGCAAGCGCGCCAAGTGCCTGAGATTCATTCTGTGCCGACGTCATGATGATCTTCCTCTGCTCTGGTCGGGTGCTGGACCGGTCCGCCACCGAGATACTTCCGCCGGCAACTGATCGTCGAGGCAATCCTATGAGTCAATTGTTGAAATATGCTTCGAAAGATTCGCCAATTTCGGGTGCACAGTGAGAAAATCATCGCTATGGACCGAATAGATCGAAAGATTCTTTCACACTTGCAGGATGACGGCCGGATGAGTGTCACCGATCTAGCATCGGAAGTGGGCCTGAGCCTGTCGTCGTGTCATCGCCGGGTGAAAGACCTGGAGCAGTCCGGCGCCATCGAGAGCTACCGGGCGGTGATCTCGCCGGAGGCACTCGGTCTCAACTTCGAAGCACTGGTATTCGTCACGATGGTGCGCACCGACCAGCAGACCATCGCAGCGTTCGAGCGAGATGTCGCAGCCAACCCACATATCGTCACCGCCCAAAGACTCTTCGGTGAGCCCGACTTCACCTTGCGTGTGCTCGCTCGTGACCTCGTGGAATATCAGGACATCTACGACAACGAACTCGGGGCGCTACCGGGTGTCCAGCGGTTGACGTCGACACTGGTGATGAAGCGGATCGGTGCGGATCGGACCGTGCCGATCTCCTGATCATTGCCGCCAGCAGGCCACTCAGGACACGTCGGTGGCCAGCCGCGCGTGAACGTGCATGTCGTGCCAGCCATCGGCGTGCAGTGCTGAGGACCGCGCAACACCCTCGGCAATGAAGCCCGCTTTGACGGCCACCCGGCAGGACGCATGGTTGGCCGTGGAGTGGTCCAGCCAAATGCGATGGAAGCCAGCCTCTTCGAAAGCCCACCGGCACAACGCCCGCGCTGCCTGTGTGCATATGCCTCTCCCCCTCGCGGCCGGCACCATCCAGTACGCCAGCCCTGCCGACCCGTCGTGAAGATCCACGGAGTTCAACGACATTCGGCCCAATACAGCATCGGACTGGCGCTCTGCTACCGCCCAATTGAGCTCGGACTCAGCAGCCCAGCCGCGCTGACGATCGGTGATCCACTCAACGGCCTCCTCCAACGAATCCGCACGCCGCACATGCCAACGTTGGATATCGGGATCGGTAAACGCCGCCAGGACGGCGGCCGCGTCTCCGAGCCGCCACGGGCGCAACACCACAGCAGGGCGCACCACTATCTCAGGCTGACCAGATCCAGCGAACCATCCCGCAGCCATGGCGGGAGCGATCAAACGCGGCACGTTCACATCATGGCTCACCGCACGGCAAGGCTCAGCGGGTTTTTCGGCGCAGGTCCCATCGGCCGACCGACCGTTCGGACCGGCGCCGTAGGCTCACCACGTGCACCACGTGACGCTGCTCGCCAGCCCCGCCTCGACGGCAGCTCTCACGGTAGGGCTGGCGACCTATGCAGCGTTGATCTTCGCCGGCATCGCAGTGGCGATCTACGACGTCCGCAGGCACCGGCGCGGCCGAGCGATCGCCGGCGCAGTGCTGGTTGGAGTCCTGACCGTCATCGGTCTGGTTATCGCGATCCTCAGCAGTGTGGTGTGACCGCCCGCTGAACTGCGAAACGCCCGGCACGGGCGGTTCGGCCCGATGCGGGAATATTCCCCGCCGCCGCTGAACTTGGTCCAGAAGTCGCCCGTCCCCCGCTCAGGAGCATCCATGACCCGTCCCGTCCGCGTCGCCGTTCAGATCCAGCCCGGCGGAACGCCCGACTACCGCTCCTGGCGCAACGCCGTCCTGGCCGCCGACGACCTCGGCGTCGACGTCATCTTTGGCTACGACCACTTTCACCGCCCGGCGATGGAAGCAATCGTCGACGGCAAGCCCGTCATGTTCGATGACCAACCCGATGTGTCCAACTTTGAGGGGTGGACGGCTCTCGCGTCCTGGGGCGAGATCACGTCGCACGCCGAGATCGGCCTCCTGGTCACCGGAGTCGGCTACCGCAACCCCGACCTGCTCGCCGACATGGCACGCACCGTCGACCACATCAGCGGCGGCCGACTCATACTCGGCCTCGGCGCAGGGTGGTACGAAAAGGATTACACCACATACGGTTACGACTTCGGCACGTTCAGCTCCCGCTTCGACCTCTTCGACGAGAGCCTGATCCGTATCGAGAATCGCCTCGCTGCGCTGATTCCCCCTCCTGTTCGCAAGCTGCCGATCCTCATCGGCGGCACCGGTCCGAAGCGCTCGTTGCCCGCGGTCGCCCGCCATGCCGACATCTGGCACGCGTTCCAAGATCTCGACGAGTTCCGCAGATCCAGTGAACGCGTCGACGAGCTGGCGGCGACGTTCGGCCGCAACGGAGCCGATATCGAACGCTCCACGCTGTGGAAGGACGCGTCGAGCGCCGATACCTTCCGTGAAGCCGGCGTGACGCTATTCCAGACCGAACTCACCTCCGACGACGGCTACGACCTCGGATCCCTCAAGCAGGTACTCGCGTGGCGGGACAACGGCTGATTCATCGGGTAGTCACTCCCGCGGCATCGGGGTTGAGAAGGTAAAGCCCTGCGACCGTTCGATCGTCGCGGAAGGTGATCCGAGCGACGAACTCACCGGCCTCAAAACGCAAGGGGGTGTTGGTGACGGTGAAGGCTCCGGCGCGCACAACATCTGTGTCGCCGTGGCCTTCGTAGGCACCCACCACCCCCGCGAGCTGAGCCCAGGTCTGATCCAATTCCTGCTCGGAGAGCCCAGCGAGCATCGTGTCATCGAAGTGAGCCCTGACCTCCGCCCAGCGAGAACGTGTCAGGTCGTCGATGATCGCCCTGGCCAGATCTGCGGCGCCCGGTAGTGGGGTGGTGCTCATGGCTTCTCCTGTTCGGGGATGAATGGGCTTGCCGTACCGCTGAAATGCGGCCTGGCGAGATACGCCGAGAATGTCGCCGATCTCCTGCCACGTCCGGCCAGCTCCTCGCGCATGCTGCACCGTCTCGGCCAGCAGCACGTCAGCGTGATCCCGGATCTCCTGCGCCGCCCGCACCAACGCGAGCGGATCGAGCTCGCCGTCCCCGCCGGGTTCAGCGAGGATCTGACGCACCCGCAGGTGAAGGTGCTGCACAGTCACCACGAACGAACCGACCACAGCTCGAGATTGCGCCGGGCTACCCGCGGCTGTCAAGGTTTGATTGACAGCCGCCCCCGCTAGGAACCTAGCAAGGACCGCAATGTCAGGTACGCCGCGTGGCCACGGGTGAACGTCGCACTGTCACCACCGTTGTCGGGATGATGCTTGGCGGCATAGCTGCGCCAGGCCCGTCGCACCTGCTCGATGGAAAGCGGCTCCTGCAAGCCGAGAATCAGCAGCGGATCAGTTGGGGGCGCGGGAAGGCCGCGCGCCCTGCTCGTCTTAGCCTTCGCAGCGGAAGACGTTGGGCCGGTAGCCTTTTTGGCAGCCGCTTTTTTGGCAGCCTTCTTCGGCGGTGCCTTCTTGGCGGGTGCCTTCTTGGCAGGCATCTTCTTGGCCGCCTTGGCCGGGCCCTTCTTGGCCGGGCCCTTCTTGGCCGGGGCTTTCTTGGCAGCCGCTTTCTTGGCCGGAGCCTTCTTAGCCGGCTTCTTGGCTGGGCGTAATGGACCCCCGCCAGACCCCGTCACTTCCTTCACCGTCGATATCCTTCCGCTTCTTCACACTCTGGTGCCGTCCGATCAGGCCGGCACCGGTTCGCCCCGTGCATCGCCAGGCGGATCCAGATCGTGCCGACGCGTCCGCGCCGCCCGCGGGGCGGTTTCCGGGACGGCGAAGACGAGCAGCACCAGCGCGACTATGGCGATCGCTGTCAGGACGGTCATGGCCGCGTCATACCCTCCGATGACCACGATCGCGCCGGCGAGGGTCGTCGACAACGCGGCTCCGATTCCCTGGACGGTCGTCGCCGCCCCCAACGCCACGTTGAAACGCCCACTGCCGCGCGTCAGGTCGGCAACCATGATCGGGAAAAGGGCTCCCTGAAGGCCCGCGCCAACACCGTCGAGAGTCTGGATCGCGATGATCGACGTTGCGCCGCTTGCCAAGACGAACAGCAGCCCGCGGACAGGGAGCACCAGAAAAGCCAGGACGAACAATGGTTTACGGCCCCATCGGTCGGCGTTGCGACCGACCACGATGGCCATGGGGATCATCACCAGCTGCGCCACGATGATCAGCGCCGCCTGGAACAACGCGCCCTCGTGAATGTCGGCCACCGCAAGCTTCTGGCCGGTGATCGGAAGCATCGCCCCGTTGGCGAGTTGCCACAGCATCGTCACCAGGGCCAGCATCAGCAAGGCACGGTTGTGCAGCAGGACGGTCAGACCTGAGGGTTGATCGACTCCGTCGGGCTCCGGGGTCAGGCCGCGAGCGACGTCGTTATCGATGAGTCGGGCCTTGATCGCGAGGGTGCAGGCCACCACGAAGATGCCGCAGGCGCTGGCGATCCAGAAGCCCGCACGCAGGCTGACGAGGTACCCGGCCAGTCCATAAACGGTTGAGCCGACCACGTTTCCGGCGTGGTTGAAGGCCTGCATTCGCCCGGTCTTGGCCGCAAATGCCCGTGGCCCGACCAAACCGAGCGCAATGGCACCGATGACCGGACCCAGTACGACGGCAGCGATGCCGGTCATGAGTTGGGCGGCGGTGACAACAGCGAGGCTCGGAGCCAGTGTGACGACGAACGTGCCGACCGCCGTCAGGGCAGCCGCCCCCATCAACAGGCCACGTTTGTGGGTGGTCCGGTCGATCAGTGCGCCGGCGGGTGTGTTCAGCAGTAGGCCGACGACGCCGCCGAGAGTCAGGACCAGCCCGATGCTGGCGGGATTCCACCCTTCCTTGTTGATCAGATAGATGCCGAGGAATGGCCCCAGTCCAGCCTGGACATCGGCGAGGAAGAAGTTGACCCAATCGAGTGCCGACAGCGACCGCCGCAATTCGCCCGCCGGCGGCGTGGTCGCATTACTTGCACTCACCGTTGATCTGTCCCCAATAGCTTCTGATCGCAAACGCTTGGGCAGCCGGGCACAGCAGGCCGACAGCAATTACTCAGGCGTTGTATGAGGCCTGTCCCGATCGCCTCGATGGGCGCCGGGGGCGAGGACAAGGCGGCGACGACGTACTCCACCGTCGGCCGGTTGACTCGGGCGTCGGGCAAGATGAGCCCATGCAAAAGATCCTGGCCCGCTCCACCGTCGCCATCGTTGCGACGTCTCTGTCTGCCGCGGCGTCACTCCTTGGCGCCGGGATCGGTTCGGCCGATCCTCTGAACTGCCCCGACGGACAGTTCTGGGATCCGATCACCAACACCTGCCAGACGCCGCGCCCTGCGGAGAACTGTGCGCCCGGTGATTACTGGAACCCGCTGTCCAATGTCTGTCGTCCCTTGGGGCAGCTCTAGCCCTGGCCGAACAGGCGAGCAGAGAATTAGAGCGGGCCGCCGACCTGAATGCCCAGATTGACTTGGTCGATCGCCTGTCGCGTCAGATCCAGCGCGGCTACTCGGTGGCCACCCTTGTTCTCTTCGGCCGCTTGCAGCTCTCCCACCGCCAGTTGCAAGTACGCGTCGGCATTGTTCATCGCGGGCCCGACCGGCGGAGCCGGCGGAACGAAGAAGCCGTCAGGGGGGCCGCCGGCGAACGCGATACCCGAGTTGACCTGATCGATGGCCTGTTGCGCCAAATCGATGGCCGCCACCCGATGACCACCCTTGTCGTCCTGGGCGGCTTGTAGCGCATTCACCGCTTGCTGCAGGTCGTTCCTAGCGCTGTACATGTCAGGCTGGTCTGCGTGGGCCGTGCCCACACCGACGGTCGCCAGCGTCAGCGCCGTCAGACTCGCGGCGAAGGTGAATCGACGTGTTGTACCCGACATTGCCATGACTCCTCCCGAGGGTATTACTGGAGGCATTCTCGCACGAGCAAACATGGAACATTCGACGTTTCACCTGCTGTATCGCCCCGCACTGACCGATGTCGGGCGAATTCGCAGCCGTATTGTGTAGCCATGCAATGGGAATTCGACGCCGAGGTGTTCGAATGGCGCGGTCCCGCCCCCTACTTCTTCGTGTCCACTCCCGCGGATGTCGATGACTTTCTGCATGCTCACGTCGGCGAACTGACCTACGGTTGGGGCGGTATTCCCGCCCTGGTGCGCATCGGGGGCACCGAGGTCACCACCTCGTTGATCCCCAAAGACGGGATCTACCTCGTGCCGCTGAAGGCCGCACTTCGTCGTTCCGAAGCAATCGACAACGGCGATCGGGTCCGGGTGCGGCTGAACGTCGGGCAGTCCGATCCCGAAGTGGCGGAAAAGGATTCGATGACGACATTCGTCATCGACGCACCAACAGCTATCGAACTGGCCACCAGTGGCGCGACCATCCCCGCGCACCAATGCCTCACGGCCCCCACATTGCTTCGCTCCCAGGTGCTCGCGCTGGTCTACGAGTCGGTACGCAGGGGCGAGATCGATCAGCGGGCAGGGCGCACGATCCTCGACGCCATCCGGGGGCTGCGGATACGGTTCCTCGGCGACCGGTCGCTCGAGGACCACGCCTGGCGGCTTGCCTTCGACCTGAAGTGGCCGGATATCCACCAGGCCCACTACATCGCCCTGACACAGCTTCAGGCCGACGCACTCATGACCGTTGACCGAGAGTTCGCGGCCGCGGCCAGAGATGTGGTCAGGACAGTCTGCCCGCCACCGCATCTCGGAGGGCCTTGACCGGGACTGTAGTCACGGCTCGAACTCTTCTTGGCCAGAATTCGAACACGGCCAGTGTGGATGCACGAATCCCAGCAGTCACATCGTTAACATCACGCCGTGGACGATGAGCCGGCGTACCGCATGCCAGGGCGCTCACGCGCGGTGACCCGGCGTGACGCGCTGCGCTACGCGACCGTCTTGGCCGGGCTGGGCGCTGCCTCGCTGGGTTCCGGCACACCCCGCGCGGCGGCCGCGGCGCCGACACTCATCGACTTTGCCGCCAAGCAGATCCCTGCCGAGGACATCCGCGCCGCCGGTCACGCCGGCGTCGTCAACTACGTATCGCTGTCGCGCCCTGGCTCCTCATTCGGTGCCAAACCGATCACCCGCCCCTACGCACAGTCTCTCGCCGCGGCAGGCCTGGCGATCGTCAGCAACTACCAGTACGGCAAGCCGGGCGGCACGGCACCCTCGGACTTCACCCGTGGCTATGCCGGCGGTATTGCCGACGCGCGCACCGCCTGGCAACTGCACACCGCGGCCGGTGGCGGCCAGAGCGCCCCCGTCTTCTTCACCATCGACGAGGACATCGACCGCAACACGTGGAACAACGTTGCGCTGCAATGGTTCCGCGGGATCAACTCGGTGCTCGGCGTGCAGCGCACCGGAGTCTACGGCGGCATCGACGTCTGTGAATGGGCCGCGGCCGACGGCGTGATCGGACGATCGAGCACGCCAGGCCGGTGGTGGGCATGGCAGACCAAGGCATGGTCGGGAAATCGGGTGCACCCGGGGGCTGTTCTGTACCAACGGATCGTCAGCACCGCGTCGAATCCCGGGCCGCTGGTAGGTGGGCTGGAGGTCGACGTCAACGACGCCCTGGCCGGCGACGTCGGCCAGTGGAATCTGCACCCCTGAGCATCTGCGGGGTTACTGCACTCCCCTTGCACCTCACACCGTGTCATGAACAATCGTGGTGGCATGTATTCCATCGGTGCGTTCGCAAAGCTCGGCGGCGTCAGTGTCCGCATGCTGCGGCACTATGACCGCGTCGGCGTTCTGGTGCCCGCCGAGGTTGCGCCTGCGACGGGTCGACGCAGCTATCACGCCACTCAGCTGCCGCAGCTGAATCAGCTCGTCGCCCTCAAACATCTCGGATTCACCCTGGACCAGATCAGAGGCCTACTGGCCGAAAGCGTCGACCCGGCAAAATTGCGCTCAATGCTGCGCGATCGTGCGGCCGAATTGGAAACCCGAGTCCTGCGCGACGCGCAGACTCTCGACCGGTTACGCGCCCGATTACGGTTGATCGAGATCGAGGCGATGGCCGCGATCAGCGGCGTGGAGATCAAACAACTTGCCCCACAACGGGTCGCGGCGTTGATGCAGTCAGTGTCGTCGGCCGATGACGTGGACGAGTTCGACGTAGAGTCGCTTTTTGAGCACGTCATTGCCGTGATGGACGCGGCCGGTCTTGACCGCGCTGCGCCGGTGTCTTGGCGCGACGATGATCCCCCAACGCTGCGTCTGTATGCGGGTTATCTCCTGCCTAGTGGAGATGTCCCCGGTCTTGTTGTGCAAGTCCTTCCGGCAGCCACAGTCGCCTCGGTGGTTCGCCGCGGCGCGGTGGCCGACATGTATGAAGCCCATCAGACAATTTCGCACTGGGCACACGTTCACGGCCGGATCGCCAGCGTCGAACGCGGCAGGTGGCGAGAGCTGTACCTGGAGACCAACGACGCCGACTACTCAGACTGGCTCGTCGAGGTGCAGCTCGAGCTCGACGAGCCCTGACCTGGGGTGTGCGATCATGAGAACAGCGAGACGTCCAAGGGATCCGAGGTCTACATGAGGCCGGCACCGAACTCACCATCTGCACCCGTACTGCTCTATGACGGCGTGTGCGGTGTCTGCAACCGTGCGGTTCGCGCGATTCTGCGCCACGATCGCATCGGCACGATGCGATTCGCCGCTCTGGACAGCGACTTCGCCCGCGAGATACTGGCACGCCACCCTGAGGCGGCTGGTCTGGATTCGGCCGTCTACGTCTGCAACGCCGGCGAACCCGACGAGGCCGTCTATGTCAAATCTGCTGCGCTATTGGAGATTGCCCGTTATCTCGGCGGCTGGTGGAAGGTGACGCTGGCGGCATTCGCGATCCCGCCCGCGGTCCGAGACTGGGCCTACACGCGATTCGCCGCGGCGCGCTACCGCATCGGCGGGCGCTACGACACCTGCCCGGTGCCCACCGACGATGTCCGTAGCCGATTTCTCGACGCGACCTACGGCTGAGCGACAGCCGACTCTGCGGCCGATTCGCATACCCTCTAGATTCTTGTCGTTCCATGTCTGCAGCCTGTGAGGATCATCGAGGACCTTGGCTTACCTCAGCACCACGCCAACTCGTCGTGCACCGCGGTGGATCGGCGCATTTCTCGCTGCCATGGCGCTGGTAGCCGGCACCACCGCCTGTGGAGACAGCAGCGCTCCGAGCGCCGACAAGCTGCAGTGGTGCCCCAAGGTGACCGGCCATGTCACGGACTGCGGCGTCGTCTCGCGACCGCTGGTTGAGGGCGCCCCGCAGCTGGGGACCGTCGACATCGGCTACGCCCTGATCCGCCACAGCCGGGAGAATTCCCCGGCCGCGGGAACCGTCATGCCCAATCCCGGCGGCCCGGGAGCCCCGACCATCTCGTACGGGACCGACGTAGCGGCCCTGAACGATGCCGTCCTCAAGGACTACGACGTGCTGCTCATCGACGCTCGCGGCACCGGCGTCTCGACTCCCTTGGACTGCGGTATCGACGAGCGAGCGTTCGAAATCGGAACTCGGGACTACCAACGATCGTCGGCGGTGCGGTGCGCCGACAAGCTCGGGCCCAAGGCTGCCGGATACACCTCGGCGGCAACCGCTGACGACTTCGACGCGGTTCGCGCCCACCTCGGCATCGACAAGGTCATCCCCTACGGGTCCTCATACGGCACCTACCTCATGACCGTCTACGGGCAGCGTCACCCTGAGCACGTGCAGTCCATCGTGCTGGCCGGGGCATACCCGCTACATTTCGACCCCCTGCAGCGGCCCAATGCCGACGCCGTCGATCTGACGCTGCGCCGAATCTGTGAACGCAGCCACTCCTGCGACCCCGATGTCGCGGTACGCGACTTACGCACGGTGACAGCGCAATTGCGTGCCACACCTATCACCGTCGACAAGATCATGGTGACGGAAGGCGAATTCGGCAATCTCGTTTTCGAAGGGGCCACCAGCGATGTCGGCAGCGATCCCGACGAATTGACGCCCCTGGGCCGACTGCCGGCCGCACTGCACGCCGCCGCGCATGGCGATGACGCTGCCCTGCGACGGGTGATCGCCGACATCGCCGCACCCGACCCGGACTCCGAGGATGACGATGACCTCTATGTCGCGGTCGCCTGTAACGACTACCTGACACTGTGGTCCGCCGATGCCGACATCGCGACCCGTGAGGCCCAGTACCACCACGCACTGAACGCCACCGGCGAACTCGGTTCCTTCAGCGCGGAAGGCTTCGCGGACGCCCAGCATGACGGTGGTGACATCTGCATCCGGTGGCCGAAGGACGCCCATCACCAGCGTCCCGATCAAGCCAGCACCCCGTTCCCCTCGGCCCCCGTACTGGTGCTGTCCGGTGACCTGGATGCCATCACCCCCGACGCCAATGGCCTGCTCGCGAGCCGGCAGTTCCCGCACAGCACCTACCTCGAGGTCCCCAATCTCGGTCACACCCCTGACAACGAACCGAGCGGTTGCGTTGCGGGCATCATCGAGGCATTCCTGCGGACCGGAGCGCCGCCGTCGTCGACCCACTGCCTCGACGACATTCCACCCATCAAGGTGGAGCCGGTTCGCTAGTTCACGCCCAAGACTGCTGGATCTGCCACTGACACTCGCCCGGGCTGTACCACCGACGCATACACGCGGGTCACCTCGTTGCGGCGATGCGCGGGCTTGATGCGTCCGCCGGCGAACCACTGGGTGAAGTTCTTGCAGGGCGTCGTATAGCCCCAGACCTGACAGATGCTGTCACCGAGGCGGATCAGCGATCCCGGACCCACGCTGTCCCAAGGAAATCCGGTGATCGTGACGTTCTCACCGCCCCGCGCCGGCGCGAGGTCATGGCCCTCGGCGGCAAATGCGTCGATCACTTCGCTACTCCACAGACACAACGCCTGCCATGGCGCGCCGTGATGTTTGCGATTCGACTGACGATCACCGGCCACCCCCGACCAAGTGATCTCCGCCTGATCCAGCGACGCCTTGGGTACACCACCACCCGAGGCGGCCAGGTGAGCAACGTGGCCGGTCACCGACGGGCCCAGCGCACCGGAGGCTCGCAGGGCCGCGGCGGCCGCCTCCCACCCTTCCCACACCGCTGTCAGCTTCTCCGCCTGGGACGAACCGTCGTGGGCGATCACGTCGAGCGCGGTGTCGCGGTGGACTTCGATGCGTTCGGTGAAAGCGGGCACCGTCGAGCGGGCCACCAGGCCGTCGAACAGCGTGCCGGCCTTGGCCAGGGTGCGACGGACGTCACCGTCGCTGAACGAGTACGGCCCGATCTGGATGTGCACAGTCACCAGGTCTACCTTTTCGCGGCGAATGGCCACCTACGACACGCCTGAACTGGACAGGACGCGCCGTAGGTGGCCACTCGAAGGTGGGGTGAACGGTTATGACTGCTGCTGCTGTCCCAGGGTGACCTGGGCGGTGTGCGACGAACCCGAAGGGTCCTGGTAGGTCAGCGCCACGTTGTCACCGGGAGCCTTGGAACTGATCGCGGCAACCAGGGCTTCCGGACCGTCGATCACCTGGTCGTCGACCTTGGTGATCACGGAGCCCTTTTCCAGCCCGGCCGCAGCGGCCGCGCTGCCCTGGACCACGCCGGCGATTGCCGCGCCATGGCCGCTGTCGTCGGCGCTGAGCTTCACCCCCAGCGAGGCCCGCTGGACCGTGCCCGTGGACACCAGCTCGTCGGCGATGCGCTTGGCCTGATCCACCGGGATGGCGAATCCCAGACCGATCGAACCCGCCTGTGCGCCAGGCGAATCCTGGCCGCCGCCCATGGAGGCAATCGCGGAGTTGATGCCGATCAGGTTGCCGCTCATGTCGACCAGGGCACCACCGGAATTACCGGGGTTGATGGCGGCATCGGTCTGGATGGCACTCATCACCGAATGCTGACCGGTCTGCTCGTCACCGGTAGCCACCGGCCGGTTCAGGGCACTGATGATGCCCGTCGTCACCGTGCCCTGCAGCCCCAGCGGCGAGCCGATCGCCACCACGTTCTGGCCAACCTTGAGGTCTTTGGAGGAACCGATGCTGATGGGCGTCAAGTTGTCCAGGCCCTGCACCCGCACCACCGCGATGTCATCGGCCGGATCGGTGCCCACCACGGAGAACGGCGCCGTCCGCCCGTCGGACAGAGTGACCGTCGCCTTCAGGCCGGCGTTGGACGGGCCGTCGGACGGGTCCTGGGAATCCGGACCGTACGGGCTGCCCTGGGGCATCTGTCCACCTGGGAACAAGCCCCTCAGCAGGCCCGGGATCTGGCGCTCGGCAGCACCCTGAGCGCCGCTGTTGCCCGCGGCGGCAGCCACCACATGGTTGTTCGTCAGGATCAGCCCATCGGAGCTCAGGATGATGCCCGAGCCTTCCTCACGCGACTGGCCACTGTCGATCTGGATCTTCACCACGCTGGGCAGGACCTTGGCTGAGACCTCCTCGACCGAACCCGGGGCGGTCACCGCGGTCTGCTGGCCTTGGGCCGGGGCGGATTTGCCGACCGCAACCGGGGCCACCGGCGCAGGAGGCGTCGGGTTTCCGTTGTGGTCCACCAATGCGACCGCGGTGGCGGCGCCGACGGCCATGGCCACGACGGCGGTACCGGTCACCAGGACTCCAGCGCGCGGTCCGCGCCTTTGCCCCTTCGACGGCTTGGCGGCGTTTCGGGTGCTGTCAGCCATGCCGGGCCGCTGACCGTAGTGCTGGTGATAGCCAGGCGAGCCGAACGAGGGCCCGTAGGGCTGATAGTACCCAGCCGCATTCCACGGCTGCGAGTTGTGTTGTTCAACAGAGTCTTTGGGTTGGCCATAGTGATCGCTACCCGGTGACGGGTATGTATAGCGGTCGCTCATCGCGTTCGTTTCTGCTTCCTCGAGACGTGGACAGTTGCGCCTTGGCGCTTGTTGTCACAACAATGACCGTGCCGACTGAGTCGTTGCTGAGAATGAGTTCGGTTCCGTCGAAGACTTTTTCGGCCTGCGCACCGAACACAGCCGCCACCCAAGGCTCAGACTGTGGCCTCACACAGCCTGTCCACCAGCAGAATTCGGGTGCCGGACCCGGCTGCGGAGCTACCGAGACGGCAGCACAACGCCCGGGTCACAGTATGGTCTCGGCCAACCCGGATCGGGGTTCAGCTGGCTGCGCCGACTTCGCCGGCGGTCTGCACCACAGGTGCCGCCACGACGGGGGCTCCCAGCTTCGCTGCGACGAAGTCAGCTGCCTGGTCAGCCATTCCGTTGGCCTTGTAGGAGCTGTGCGCCGCGCGATCCAGCCCACCCGGGTAGCACACCGGGTCGCCGGCGGCGCACAGCTGGATGGTCTTGCCCGCATAGAGGTCACCGATCGCGATGGGCGGGGCGCTGCGGTCAGCCAATCCCAGGAACCAGCTGTCCGGGGTACCGAACAGAGCGACGGCCGCCACATGGGAAGCCACCGAAGCCGGCATGGGTCCAGAGATGCTGGCCGGCAGGGTGTACCCCGCGGGGACCGCACTAGCGGTGGTGTAGCCGGCGACAGCGGCGCCCTGGGAGTAGCCGCCCAGCACGATCTTGGTCGACGGACACTGCGCACTGATCGCCTGAATCCGGTTCGCCGCATCAGCAACACCATCGGCGGCCTGTCCGAAGTCCAGTGACGCCGGGTAGTTCACACCGTAGGCCTCCACCGTCTTGCCGGGCAGCCGAGCGCTCAGTGCGTCGACGAACGCCTGACCGGTGGCCCCGACGCCGGGGGCCTCAAAGGTTCCCCGAGCGAACACCACCTCGACCGAGGGGCACGATTCGCCGGCGGCGCTGGCCGTCGCTGCAGGTCCGGCGATGACTGCAGCCGCCGCGACGGTAGCGAACAGCGCCGATTGGGTGATCTTGCGAGCCAGTGGCGATGCAGTCATGAGATGAACCCCGTCCTCGTCTTCGTTGGCGACTGCCCCCTACAAGTCGCCAGGCGGGACGGTAGATTCCGCGAGTCGGGGGTGATCTATCCCACCGATCAGGCGGGAATCCACTGCACCGAGTCGACGAGCATCTTGGCCGGGAACCGGGTCGAACCGTTCGGCGCCCCGGCCCAGGGTCCACCCACGGCCAAGTTCAGGATCGCGAACATCGGCCGGTTGTACACCCACGTCGAACCCGGGGCCAGCGACGCCGGGGTCAACGTTCCCAACGTGGTGCCGTCGACGCCGAAGGTGATCTCGTCCACCAGATGCCGGACCCAGAAGCTGTGGTAGCCCGTAGAAAGGTCGGGCAGGTTCGACACGATCTGGGCCTGCTGCGTGGCCGTGGTGCCGGCAATCGGTCCGTGCAGCGTCGAGTACACCGTGGTGGTCGTGCTCGGCAGTTCGAGCACGTCGATCTCACCCGACTGCGGCCAGGCGGTGGTGTCCTCATCGGCGCCCTTGAGCCAGAAGGCGGGCCACAACCCTTGCCCCTTGGGCACTTTGATGCTGGCGATGATCGTTCCGTAACCCATGCTGAGTTTGTTCTTGGACTCGATCCAGCCCGAGGAGTAGGTCCGGCCGCTCTTGGTGGCCGAGATGACGAGGTGTCCCTGCCCGTCGAGTGCGACATTGTTGGTGGAGTAGTTCTCGAGGCCGGGATCCCATCCGGTTCCGGTCTTCACCGTCCACAGGGCGCTGTTGGGCGCCGATCCGGCGCTCCCGGCGAAATCGTCACCCACAGCGCCGTTGATGGTGGAGATGCTGTCGATGTAGAGATTGCGCTGCGAACTCGGCGAGGGGTCGTAATTGTTCGAATAGGTGACGCTGAGCGTATGGGTTCCGGCCGCAATCGCGCCGGCAAAGGTGTAGTTCGACCATGACGTCGCGCCGACCATGATCGTGGTGACTGCCACGCCGTCGATGGCCAGCGACAGGTTGGGCGGTCCCGAACTCAGCGAAGCCTTGGCGCGGATCACCAATCCGTTAGAGGCTGCCAAAGCGACTGTCGCCGAGGCGGTTCCGTTATCCGTCAGAGCCAGTGCCGAGCCTCCCGACGCGGTCGAATCGGAGATCACCGTAGCCGAGGCAGTCGGCGAAACGGTCATGGTCTCAGCCTCGACCGTGGTCACTGTCGTCGAGGTGGTGGCCTGGGTGGCGGCGCCACCTCGAGGTGCCGCCGTCGCGGTGGCTTTCTGGCGACCCGTATTGGGCGCCACTGCGGCCCCGGCGGCGGCAGCCGCGGTGGGCGATGCCACGGCGGCAACGGCGGAGGCCGCGCCCGTCGCCTTCTGTGCAGGCTGCGATACCTCGCGCCGGACCGCTGCCGCCTTGGTCCGTGCAGACCGCGCCGGGCCGGCCGTGCTGGCAGCGTGTGACGGTCCCGCCGAAGACCCGGGTGAATCCCCGGTATCCGCACCAGCCACTGCGCAGCCCAATCCTGTCGCGATTGCCGATCCGATGCCCAGCGCGATGGCCAGCGCCCCGATTCGACCCACAACAATCGAACTCATCGTGTACTCCCCCCGTTCGGCAGACCGCCGCGAGGGGCGGAATCAGCCGCCTGATCACTGTAAACCGCGACGATGTCGGGGCCGTGAAGTTTCGGCGAAACCGCCGGGTTCAGCCGATCAGTCCGGGGGAAGCGCAAGTGCCAGCCGGGTGACGAGCTCGAGTTGCCCGAGATCGGACAGCACCCGCTCAGCCAGCAGACCCTGGCTGCGGGTCAGCGACAGCCAGAGATGGTCGGATTCAGTGGCCAGCGCGCCGGCTTCCTGGGCCAGCAACGAGGCGCTGACCAGCAACAGGCGCGCATGCGGGCTGAACGGCAGGTGCACGAAGCGCGGCGAAGCCCGTTGACGGACTCCGGAGACCTGCTCGATGCGCTCGCGAATCACCGGCAGGCTCGCCCCCTGGTCAAGCAACGCGCGGGTGATCCGGTGCGAGGTGTCAGCCACCAAGCCCAGGAGCAGATGCGCTGAGCCGACGAAGTTGCTGGCGTACGAATAGGCTTCGTCATGCGCGGTCCGCACCGCGGCTCGTGCCGACTCCCCCAGCGTGGCGAGAGCGCGCGCGAGCATCTCGGCGCTGACCGGGGTATCAGAGTGTGGCGCACTGACCATAGTTTGCTGATTCTACAATACGTAGATATTGCAGGGTTCCTAATCAAGGAATTTGACGCTACTCCGGAGGTCGTTTGATTTGCCCCCGCTCAAGCAGGTTGTTGACCGACTCCTCCCATCGCCGCAGCTGAGTCAGTGTGGTCAGCGGCTCGGGCAGATGACGGTCGAGATGGCGACGCATGATGACCGTGCCCATCGTCAGAATGATGGGGTTGAGGGCGGCCCAGACCAGATCGAGGTTGTCGGCGGTGGCGCCGATCGCGTCCAGTTGGCGCCAATGACCCATCACGATAGCCGCCGTCGCGTCGAAGAATGCCCTGCCGGCGGGAGCGTCCTCGACAAGCAGCCTAGCCAGGTAGTCGACGGCCGAAAGATGGTCGGAGAGTAGGTAGATCACGCGCCTTCCAAGTTCGAGGACCGCCTCGGTCGGATCATCCGGGAGCGGTTGTGACATCCCGGCACCGATCACCGTCAGCGCGTACGTGTCCACCGCCTCGATGAGACTGTCCTTCGAGCCGAAGTGGTGTTGCACCAGTCCGACGGATACGCCGGCCGTCTGCGCGACCATCTGCAGCGTCGAACCCGAGGCGCCATGTTTGGCGAACACATCCAGGGCAGCCTCGACGATGCGTTCCTGCTTCGACAATCCGAAGCTGTCCTCCGCGACCACGACTCTGTCCATTCCTCTGCTGCACTATCCCCACCCATGAAGATAAGTGCTGAAGCGGCCGCATCACGCCGCAACGCCGGGACAGTGAGGAAACGGCCCGCCTGGGCTAGACGACCTTAATCGGCAGGCCGTTCAGCGTCCACCCCGTGGCGGTGTAGCTGCCGGCGGGCACGTTGTACAGCCCAAGCGGATAGAGGTTGGTGTTCTTGAGGGCGATATTGAGCAAGTTGATACCGCTCACGCTGCCGGCGTCGACGATGATGCCCAGGTTGCGCCCTGCGGTGCTGGTGGTGCTCGCGACCGTCAGGCCGTTGATGGTGACGCCGCTGATGCCGGCTCCGGCGTTACCCGAATAGATGAGCACGGCGCCGTGAATCACCGTGGTGCTGGTGTTCGCACCGGTAACGGTGCCGCCGTTGATGGTGACGTTGTTGACCGAGCGGGTGTACCAGGGCGCGCCCTCGTCGGCGATGTAGATCCCGGCGGCCGAGGACGACGACACCTTGATGTTGTTGACGGTGACGTTGTAGCCACCGACCACCGACAGTCCGCGACCCCAGGTGGTCCCGGCGACCGTCGAGGAATTGATGACGATGTCGTGCGACGGCGACGGATCAGCCCCGTAGGACACGATCGCAATGCCGTCATCACCGGTCATCTTGGTGGTGACATTGGTCAGCTGGCCGAACGAAGATCCGTTGGTGATGTGCACGCCGTCGGCACGGGTGTTCTGCACGGTGACGTTGCTGAGGTTGAAACCGCTTGCTCCGTAGACGAACACGCCCGCAGCGGCAGAACCGGTGATGGTGACGTTACTCACCGTCACGTTGTTGCCTTCGATGTTGAGGCTGTTCTGGTTCAGGTCGGAGTAGCGGGTGCCGGTGAGTGGGGCGCTGAGGTTGAGGTTGGTCAGCGTCACTCCGTTGCCGGTGATCGACAGCGCGGACGTGATGTCGTTGGTGGCCTGCAGAGTGGCACCGTTGCCGTTGATCGTGACGTTGGGGACGCTGATGGTCAGCACGCCGCTGTGGCTGTAGGTGGTGTTCGCGTTCAGGGTCAGGGTCTGGCCGGGCTTGAGGTTGTCGAACAGAGCTTGCAGTGAGGCGGTGCTGTCGGTCGAGGAGGCCGACGATGTCTTGGGCTTCCCGAAACCTCCGGTGCTGCGGCTGAAAGTCGCCGTGGTGGCGGTGACTTTCGTCGCGCTGGCCGCCGCCGGTGCCGCACCTGCCGCCGGCGCTGCCGAGCCGACCGCAGCCACCAGACCGATGGCCAGGACGGCAGGCGACGACCCAGTGGACGCTGCGGCCGCCGACGCCTGCTGAGGGGCGGGCGGAGACGAAACCGCCACCGGCACAGTCGCAATGCTGGACTGCCGCGGAGCCGCAGGGAGAGCCTGGGCCAACGAGCGTCGGACGGCTTTGGGAAGGCTCGAGGCAGCCTGTGTGGTTGAACTGCTCACCGCGCGGGCCGACGCCGCGGACGAACTCGCCCCGGACTTGGCACTCCCGCTGTCACCCGACGACGTGGAATTGCTTGTGTTGCGACCAGTGTCCGCATGCGCCACGCCGCACCCGGTCGCCAGCAAGGCGCTGGCACCCAGCGCGAAGACGCTAGCAGCCAAGGCCGTGTACACCTCGGCAGATCGGGGAAGCCCTTGCTTATCAAGGTTTGTGCGCACTTTCGCGCCGACCGCACTGACCGAGCCCAACTTCCCCATTGCGCTTCCCCCTGATGTGCAGTTATTTGAGGCATCAAACGCTAACGCGCGAAACATAACTCAGGCCCGAGACCGACGCAGCGTGAATTGGTGAAAAAAATCTGAACCCGCGATGTCCGCCCGAGGCGCCTGCCGGGCGCTCGAAGCCGTTGCTCATCAAGTGATTTCACGAAACAGTCACACTGCGGGTTGTGCGGGCGAAAGCCGATATTGACGCGTGCGTCGGCGCTCTTATTTGCCGGCTCCACGCAATTCCGGAAAACACGCAGAACAGGCACCTGTCGACGCCCGCCGAATCTATTCGCTGGAATTGCACATGTGTGCACGAATGCCCCGGCTTCGCCGAGCCGCGCAGCGGGTTAGCCCGGCGAGCCACGTCCGGCAGAGGTGGCTGTAGCGTGACGATCGTGAACTTCTCTCGTGGGTCTTCTTCTGTCGCGCTCGCCGCCTGCGCCGTGGCGCTGGGCATGACGCTCGCCGCCTGTGGCTCCGATTCGAGCACTGCGTCGTCCTCGTCATCCTCGACCTCCACACCGACGTCGTCGTCGATCGCCGACGCGCTGTCGTCTTCTTCGGTGGCCGAGGCCCCGCCGGTGTCCGCCGCGGGGTGCCCGTCGGCCGCGCCGACCAGCACTCCCGCCCCCGAGTGGACGCTGTCGGGCGCCACCGGCAGCGTCGCGGTCACCGGGTCCACCGACACCACGGCGCCCTATATCAAGGTGGACGCACCGTTCAACGTCACCGAGACCCAGGTCCATACCCTCACCCCCGGCAACGGCCCGGTAGTCGCCCCGACGGCGACGGTGTCGGTCTGCTACATGGGCGTCAACGGGCGCGACGGGTCGGTGTTCGACAGTGCCTACGAGCGTGGCGAACCCGCGGATTTCCCACTCGACGGCGTGGTCAAGGGCTTCCAGAAGGCGATCGCGGGCCAGAAGGTGGGCTCCACGGTGGCGGTCGCGATGACATCGGCGGACGGCTACCCCGACGGCGAGCCGCGGGCCGGGATCGCCCCCGGCGACACCCTCATCTTCGCGATCAAGATTCTGCGGGCCTCATAACCGGCCCGCTCCCTGTAGCAGACTGCTACACTGCGTTACAGACTGCTACACGGAGGGTGTCATGGCTGACGTCGCTGATCGCGTGATTCGGATGGCGGCCGACCTGGTGGACAGCGCAGCGGCCGAAGGCGCACGCCAGAGCCGCTCGGCCAAGCAGCAACTGGACCACTGGGCGAGGGTCGGGCGGGCGGTGTCCAGCCAACACTCCGCCTCCCGGCGCCGCGTCGAGGCAGCCCTGTCGGGTGATCTCGACCTGTCCGACCTCACCGTAGAAGAAGGCGTGGTGTTCAACTCGGAGATCTCGGCCGCGATCGAGGAGAACCTGACCCGTACCCACTATGGTCATGTCCTCGCAGCCGGCGGCGTGACGACCGTGGCGCTCGACGACGCTGGCGACATCGTCGAATACCACCCGGACGGGACCTCGGTGGTGCTGTCTCAGGACAGCTGATCGCCACCATGCCTCGATGAAGCGGCTCGACCTCGTGGTCGGCCCCAATGGTGCCGGCAAGTCCACGTTCATCGCCCTGACGCTCGGGCCGCTGTTGCCCGGCAGCGTCGTCGTCAACGCCGACGACATCGCCAAACAGCGGTGGCCGCAGGATCCTGCGGCGCACTCCTACGACGCTGCCAAGGTTGCCGCCGCGACCCGATCGGCACTGATCGCCCGCGGCCGGTCCTTCATCGCCGAGACCGTGTTCTCCCACCCGTCCAAACTCGACCTGCTCACCGAGGCCCAATCGGCCGGCTACATCGTGGTGGTGCACGTCGTCCTGGTTCCGGAGGACTTGGCAGTCCAGCGGGTGGCCCACCGCGTCCAGGCCGGCGGCCATCACGTGCCGGAGGACAAGATCCGCCAACGCCACCGTCGCCTGGTGGGTCTGGTCACCGCCGCAGCGATCCGCGCCGACACCGCGACCGTCTACGACAACAGCCGCCTCGCCGGGCCACGCGTCATCGCCCAACTGGCCGGTGGGGATCTCATCGGGGCGCCGCGCTGGCCATCATGGACGCCGCAGGCCCTGGCTGCCCGCTGGCCCTAATCGAAAAGCGCTGGGCGCGAACAGGATTGCTACGGGGTGGGCGCAGGCACCGCAGTCGTGGTGGGCGCGGCCGGCGACCCCGACCCGGAGTTGTATTCGTAGCCGGGTGGCGGCGGACCGCTGGTGGAGTAGTAGCCGGGCGGTAGTGCGGGCCGGCCGGTCGCCGGCCCGCCACCCTGGTTGGCGCTGACCGGCGTCTCCGAGCCGGGCGCGTTGATCGAGACGTAGCCCGGCGGCAGCGCCGGTGCCGGCCCGGCACCGGGCGGCGGCGTCACCGCTCCGCCTCCGCCGACCTCGTCGGGCGAGTAGTACGGGTGCTGCGCCTGATGCCACAAGTCCTTGAGCGTGCCGAGCACCCCGTTACCCGACCCGTAGGTCGGGTTCGCGATCTCGGGAACATCCTGCCGGAACACCGGAGCGGCCGGCGCGCCCGGTGCCGGCGGGGCACCCGGTGCCTGCGCAACGGGCGGCGCGCCCGCGTCGGCCGGGGCGACAGCAGGCTGGTTCGGTGTCATCGACGCCCCGTCGCCGGGCACCGGGGCCGGCGGCGGGGGCGCCGCCACGGTGGTCACCGGAGCCGGAGCGGGATCGGCAGGATCAGCGACCGCCGGGGGCGCCGCCGTCAGCGCCGCGACCAGCACGATGGCTCCGGCCAGGGGAAAAGTCAGGGTGCGGTGCCGATCGGTCATCAATCCGGCGGTCCTCTCTGTTGCGCTCGCCGGGACTGCGGTCGGGGCACGAAGTCAGCGAACTCTACCGGCATCGTCGCACACATCGGCCGTGCTGTTACGCCTGGCGGATCCCGACCGTGTGCTGAGATGGTGCGTGCCCAACCGGATCCAACGCCTGTTCGGCGTCACCTACCCCGTCGTGCAGGCCCCGATGACCTACATCGCCCGCGCGGAACTGGCGGCAGCGGTCTCCGAGGCCGGTGGCCTCGGCGTCATCGAGACGCTCACCGAGGAGGGCCGCACCGACCTGGCCCGGGTGCGCGCGCTGACCGACCGCCCGGTGGCGGCCAATCTCATGATTCAGGGCTGGAAACGCGATCCGTCGATCGTGGACGTACTGGCCGCCGCGGGCGTCCGGCACGTGTTCACCTCTGCCGGTGACCCACGATTGTTCACCGACCGGCTGCACGACGCCGGTATCACCGTGGTCCATGTCGTCGGCTCGTTGAGCGGCGCCCGCAAGGCGGCCGACGCCGGGGTGGACGCCCTGGTTGTCGAAGGTATCGAGGGTGGCGGTTTCAAGTCCGCCCTGGCGGCCTCGACGATGGTGCTGCTCCCCTTGGTCGCCGAACACGTCGACCTGCCTCTGATCGCCGCCGGCGGTATCTGTGATGCACGTTCGGCCGCCGCCGCGGTGGTCCTCGGGGCCGAGGGCGTCCAGATGGGCACCCGGATGCTGGCCAGTCGGGAGGCCCGCGTGCACGCGAACTTCAAGGACGCGATCGTGGCCGCCGATGATGCCGGGACCGTACTGCTCGACATCCCCGGCAACCCGACCATGCGCGTGCTGCGTACGGGCCTGGCCGCACGTATTGCCGAGCACGACGGCACTCCCCTGCTCGGCAGGATCACCGACCTCTACTTCAGCGGCAACCTGGAGGCCAGCGTGGCCAACACCGGCCAGGTGTCCTCCCGCATCGCCGCGATCCAGCCGGTGGCCGACATCATCCACACCACCTGGACCCAGGCGCATGCGATGCTGAACGCGGCGGCAGAGCGGCTCACCTGACCGGTGGAGGCATCATGGGCGCGGCAGTGGGCTATGCCAAGAACTCGGTGACGTCGCGGGACGGCACCACGATCGGCTTCCGGCAATGGGGCCGCGGCCCGGCGGTGGTGATTCTGCACGGCGGCGCGCTGGCCTCTCAGCACTACATGAAGCTGGGTGCTGCCCTGGCGGACCGCTTCACCGTCTGCATCCCGGACCGCCGCGGCCGCGGGATGAGCGGACCGTACGGTCGCGACTACTGCATCGAGCGCGAGGACGAGGACCTGGCGGCGATCGTCGAGGCGACCGGAGCCAGCCGCGTGTTCGGCGCCGCCAACGGCGGACTGTTCGCCCTGCACGCCTCGGCAGTGATCCCCCACATCGCCAAGGTCGCCGTCTTCGAGCCGGTGATCTTCGTCGGCCAGCACGGCTCCGCCGAGTTCCGCGATGAGATCGCCGACGCCGAAGCGATCGTCGCCCGGGGCGACTTGGCGGCGGCAATGTCCAGCTTAGCCCGCAATGCCACTCAAGATCCTCGGACACAACAGGTTTCGTTGACATACCGGGTGCTGGGCCGCCTGTTCACCACGCCGCTCGCGTGCCGGGTTCTGCTCCGACTGGATGCCCTGGCCGCCCACGGCGACACCGTAGCCCTGCGCGATCTGGTGCCCGCGCTCATCCCGGAACTTCGGGTGGTCGCGGCCAGCGAGGGCACCATCGGCTACTACCGCAATGTCACCGCCGAATGCCTGCTGATGTGCGGAACCGGGGCGCCCGCGCTGTTCACCGGGACCCGCGACGCCCTGCTCGGAGTGCTCCCGCACGCCCGCGTCGTCGACCTCCCCGGCGCCAACCACGGTGCGGCGCAGGACCAGGGCGGCAACCCCACTGTGATCGCCGAACAACTGAGACAGTTCTTCGACTGATCACGACGTGTCTGGCATGTTGGACCCGGGCCGCCCCGGCCCGGGAGAGGATCCGACGTTGAGCACACCACAAGGCTTACAGGGCAAGGGCATTCTGGTCACCGGTGCTGCCTCGGGCATCGGGTTGGCGACCGCGCAGCGGTTGCTCGCCGCCGGCGCCGTCGTGATCGGCGTGGACCTCGCCCCGGACGCACCGCCCAGGATCGGCGGGTACCGCCAAGCCGATGTGCTCGATGCCGATGCCATCGCCACCGCGGTCGCCGACGTGGTCGCGGCCGCGGGACGGCTCGACGGTGTGGTGCACTCGGCCGGTGTGGCCGGCGGCGGCCCCGTGCACCTGATCCCGGACGAGGAGTGGGACCGTGTGCTCGGCATCAACCTCAAGGGCACCTTCGTGGTGAACCGGGCTGCGCTGGCACAGATGACCCAGCAGGACCGCGCCGGGGGTGAGCGCGGTTCGATCGTCAACCTGGCCAGTATCGAGGGCTTGGAGGGCACCGCCGGTGGCAGCTCCTACAACGCATCCAAGGGTGGGGTCGTCCTGCTCACCAAGAACATCGCAATCGACTACGGCCCCAGCGGAATCCGTGCCAATGCCATCTGCCCCGGATTCATCGAGACACCCCTGCTCGAATCGGTGATCGGCCTTCCGGGGCTGGAGCACTCCCGGGAGGCGCTACGCCACGAGCACAAGTTGCGGCGCTTCGGCAGGCCTGACGAAGTGGCGGCGGTGGCCACCTTCCTGGTATCCCCCGACGCCAGCTTCGTCAGCGGGCAGGCCATCGCCGTTGACGGCGGCTACACCGCGGGCCGCGACCACGGGGTTACCGAGATGATGGGGCTGGGCGAGCAGTGACCTCCGGTTGATCCGGGTCCGGCGAAACTACAGTGCAGCAATGAGCCTCGTCACCTACGAACTGCGGGATCACGTCGCGACCATCACGATGAACCGGCCCGAGGCCCGCAACGCGATCAACGGAGCGATGCGAACCGCGCTCAATGACGCCTGGGACCGCTTCCGCGGGGACGAAGACGCCTGGGTCGCGATTCTGACCGCCAACGGCGACGTCTTCTGCGCGGGTAGCGACCTCAAGGACGGCGCAGGGTCGGTCGGCACCTTCGCCGGCACTTTCTGGGAGAAGCCGACGATCAACTCCTTCGAGTCGGGGATGGAACTCTACAAGCCGACGATCGCCGCCGTGCACGGGCCGTGTGTCGGTTACGGGCTGACCGGTGTGCTGTTCTGCGACTTCGTGATTGCCTCCACCGATGCGACGTTCAGCTACCCCGAGGTGCGGCTGGGTGTCCCGACCATCGTCGGGGCGATCCGGCTGCCGGGCCGGGTCGGCTGGGCCAACGCCATGGAACTGTTGCTCACCGGCCGGCCCATCGACGCCGAGCGGGCCAAGGAGATCGGACTGGTGTGGCGGCTGGTCGAGCCCACCGACCTGCTGGCCGAGGCGACCGCCTGGGCGCGGACCCTCACCGAGGCCGCACCGCTGGCTCAGCGCGCCACCAAGGAGGTGGCATGGCGCACCGCCGATATGGGCTGGATCGAATCGGTGCGCTTCGGTGAGGTGATGCGCAAGGTCGCCGGCGCCACCGAGGACGTTGCCGAAGGTTTGGCCGCCCGGCGCGACAAGCGTCCACCCCAGTGGAAAGCGCGCTGAGGCCTGTTCAGTTGCAGGGCGCGTCGCCAGGTGTGTAGTACGGCACCCCCTGGGGCGTGTAGCACGGCGGCTGTCCGGCGGCTGCCTGCGCCGCGGCGTCGTCGGCCGTCGCAGCACCGGCCACAGCGGCTCCGGTGGCGACATCACCGGCAACATTGGTGCATCCGCCGACCGAGACGTGCCGGCCTCCCACGTCACCACACACATCGGCCCCCGCGACCGGCGCCATGGCGATCAGAGCGGCACCCACCGCCATGGCGGCCAGCACGACAGCTGAAAGCTTCTTCATCTCGATCGTCCTCCTGATCTCCCCGGATTCCTCCCGACCCCATCCGATTATGTTCGCGTTCGGGCACCGTGTGGGGCGATTGGTTAGTGTCTGCGGTGCGATGCGTAGTCGACGATGGGTGGTGGCCCTGAGCGCCTCAGTGGTAGCGGCGGCCGCCATGACGGGCGCGCCGGAGCCGGCGCATGCGGACACCGGCTCGCGGGTGGCCGTGAGCAACGGTGTCCTCACCCTCGACGGGCGCCCCTGGTGGCCGGTGGGCTTCGACGCCTATGAACTCGGTACGAACTGGGCGGTGAATTCCGGCTGCGGAGCGCAGGTAGACCTCGACCGCTATTTCGCTTCCCTGCCGCCGAATTCGCTGACCCGCTTCAACGCCTATGCCCCGCTGGCACGCAACCGGCGCACCGCCGCCACAGACTTCACCGCACTGGATGCCGTCTTCGCCGCCGCGGAACGTCATCGGCAGCTGCTCGTCGTCACACTGGCCTCTGGTGAAGACGCCTGCGACGATGGGGATTTCAAGGACCGTAACTGGTATGCGGGCGATTGGGCGTCATCCTCCTACGCCGGCTGGCTCGACACGGCGGTCGGCCGCTGGGGACACTCCAGCGCCCTGGCCGGTTGGGAGCTGGTCGGTGAACCGGAGGCCAGCGTGTGCGGTGACCAGCAGTGCCAATGGCGGCAACGGTCCTGCCCGGCTGATGCGGCGTCGGTGCTGCGCGGGTTCTTCGACACCGCCGGGCGGCGGTTGCGGGCGCTGGATCCCGACACTCCGATCTGGGCAGGGCTGGCCGGTGGCGGGCAGTGCGGCTCGGCCGGTGACGACTACCTCACGGTCGCCCAGTCCCCCGGCGTGGACGTGCTCGATCTGCACGATTACGGTCCACCCGGCGTGCCGCTGCCGGGCACCGCGACCGACGGCGTGCAGCGCCGGCTGGACCAGGCCTGGATCGCGCGAAAACCCTTGGTGGTCGCCGAGATGGGTCAGGCCGCCGGGTCGTGCCGTGCGCTGTCAGAACGGGCCGAGGATCTGGCGCGCAAGGCCGGCGCGCAACGACGGGCCGGATCAGCCGGAGTGCTCTTCTGGGCCTTCGTCCCCGATCCCCGGCTTGACCAGTGCACGCTGGACATCGGGCCTGACGATCCACTCTTCGGTGTCGCCAAATCCCTTGCTGGATAACGACTACCGGCCGCGAAGCTGCAGGGCGTGCGAGCGGCAGAACCCGCCACGAACAGTAGGCAGCCAGCCGAAATCCACCAAAAGCTCGTTGAGGGTGTGCTTGGCGATCGCAGGGCTGGGCCGGCACACCAGAACGGACACGTCGATGGCCGCGGAGCACCGGTCACATTCGACGTGGTAATCCCAGATCGCTGCCTTGGCGACAATCTCCAACATGGTCCGCTGACGCTAACAGCGGATGGCCTCGCCCGCACGCCGAGAGGCCAGGCTTCCCTACAAGCGGCCCTTGGCTTTTGGAAACCCGGCCGCCGGCTCAGCGCAGCGGGAAATGGCCGTCGAGATATGCGGCGCGACACGCTCGCCGGGCCAGCTTGCCACTGGTGGTTCGCGGGATCGTCCCGGCGGGCACCAGCACGACCCGCGGATCGGTGACACCGTAGCGCTGCTGCACCGCCGCACCGACCGCGGCGAGCGCGGCCTGCGGGTCGGCCCTACCGGTTCCGGCGGCCCGCTCGGCCACGATCACCAGCTGGCCGTCGGAAGCTGCTGCGCCGCCGGCGGACACCGCGAACGCGGTGACATATCCTCGGCGGACCACCGGGGAGGCATCGGCAACAGTGGCTTCGATGTCCTGCGGGTAGAAGGTGTGCCCGTCCACCATGACCATGTCCGCGAGGCGACCGGTGACATAGAGCTCGCCGTCGAGGTAGAACCCCAGATCGCCGGTGCGGAGCCAACCGGCCTGCAGCGGTGCGCCATCGGCGTGGCTGCCGACAGGTAGCCGGGCGTCCAGGTGTGCGCCGAACGTCTCGCGGGTCTCTTCGGGTCGTCCCCAGTAGCCGCGGCCGAGATTCTGCCCATACAGCCAGATCTCACCGACACGCCCGTCGGGCAGCTCGTCACCGGTGTCGGGGTCCACCATCACCGCCCACAGGCTGCGGGCCACCTGACCGCACGAAACATGCTGCACCGCTGCGAGATCGTCCGGGGTGACCGCGACGACGCGACCCGCCGCCAGCGCGCCGCCGTCCAGCGTCAGCACTGTGGGAGTGTCGGTGGGCGCAATCGTCGCGACGAACAAGGTGGCTTCGGCAATGCCGTAGGACGGCTTGAACGCTGTGGGCGCCAGACCGTGCGGAGCGAATGCCGTGCTGAACGCGGTGATCGCCGCCGGGCTCACCGGTTCGGATCCGATGATCAGGGCCACATTGCTCAGGTCGATGGCCGATCCGGGATCGGGCCGGCCGCGCTGCGCCGCCCACTCGTAGGCGAAGTTCGGCGCGGCGGTGACCACATGCCCGGTCGCCGAGCCGTCCGACAATGCCTGGATCCAGCGCTGCGGGCGGCGCACGAACGCCGCCGGCGACAGCAGGGTGGAGTGGCCGCCGTACACCGTCGGGAAGCCGATCATCGACAGCCCCATGTCGTGGTAGAGCGGTAACCAGCTGACGCCGTGGGTATTTCGGTCCAGTAGGTCGATCGACAGGATCATCTGAATCAGGTTGGTCCCGACGGCGCGGTGGGTGATCTCGACACCGACCGGTGCGCGGGTGGATCCCGAGGTGTACTGCAGGTGCGAGATGTCGTCGACGTCGATCGCCGTGGGGGCGAACGCAGCACCGGCTGAGTCGGGAATGGTATCGAGTTCGAGCACTGTGGGTCGTCGAGTCGAGGGCAGGTGATCGAGGAACCCCTCCACCGCGGCACGTGCCGCTGACGTGGTCAGGACGACGCTCGGCCGGGAATCGGCCAGTGCGGTGTCCAGCCGCTCGGCGTGCCCGGGCAGTTCGGGGGCGAACAGCGGCACCGCAATGGTGCCGGCCTTGATCGCGGCAAAGAATCCGGCCACGTAGTCCAGGCCCTGCGGGGCCAGGATCGCCACCCGGTCACCACGATCGGCGGCTGACTGGACGGCGGCGCCGATGGCCCGCAACCGGCTCCCCAGCTGGGCCCAGGTCAGCTCGGAGACGTGTCCGAGGGGATCACGACCATAGTCGAGGTACCGATAGGCAACGGAGTCACCGACATTCGCAATGTTGCGGTCGATCAGGGAGATGAGCGTGACTCCGGGAGGCAGCACCACACCCCCGGCGCCGTCCAGACAATCCTCGATGCGCAGCAGGCCGTCCGGCACTGCGCTGTGCCCCCGATCCATGACCGAAGTCTATGCAGCACAAGCCCCCGCTCCGAGGATCCTGAGGCATCATCGCTCGCTGTCGTGGATGCGATGTTCATCACTGCGCCCCGAGCCGGGACGGGTGCGCTAGGTTTGCGCCCCGTGGACACATTCGAGGGCCGTCGTGCAGTCATCACCGGTGGGGCCAGCGGCATCGGCCTGGCCACCGCCCGCGAGTTCGCCCGGCGCGGGGCCCACGTGGTGCTCGGGGACATCGCCGGCCCGGCGCTGGACGACGCCGTCTCGGCGTTGCGCGCCGAGGGCCACGTGGCGCACGGCGTGATCTGCGACGTGACCCGGCTGGAGGACGTCGAGCAGCTGGCCGACGAGACCGAGCGTCTCATCGGTCCGGCGGACATCGTCTTCAACAACGCCGGTGTGGCGCTGGCCGGTCCGATCTCCGAGATGTCGCACGCCGATTGGCGCTGGCTGATCGACATCGACCTGTGGGGCCCGATCCACGGAGTCGAAGTCTTCGTACCCCGGTTGCAGCGCCTCGGCGGCGGGCACATCCTGTTCACCGCATCGTTCGCCGGACTGGTCGCCAATGTCGGCCTGGGACCGTACTGCGTGGCCAAATACGGTGTCGTCGCACTGGCCGAGGTGTTGTCGCGGGAGCTCAAGCCCGACGGCATCGGGGTCTCGGTGCTGTGCCCGATGCTGGTGGGCACCAATCTGGAGAACAACTCACAACGCAGCCGGGCCGGGCTTGGGGCCGACGTGGCCGCCGATGATCACACCGATCCGCCATTCGTCGGGCACGTCACCGACGACGTCGTCCTCGATGTCGACGAGGTGGCGCGGCTCACGGTTGATGCCGTTGCGTCCAACAGGCTGTATGTTGTGCCGCACAGCAATGCGCGGGGCTCGATCCGGCGCCGGTTCGAACGCATCGATCGCACCTTCGACGACCAAGCCGCCGAGGGTTGGGCGCATTGATCGGACGTCCGGTGTTTAGCCGGTGGCCGGTTCGGGAACAAACCCGCTTTCAACCACGTTGTCGCGTCGGTTGAACTAGAGAACGTAACGGGAAGGCACGGATATGACGGTTGACTACGACGCCCCCCGCCGCACGCAGGCTGAGCCTGAGGACGAATCGCTGGAGGAGCTCGCGGGCCGGCGTAACGACGCGGCGACCGCGGTCATCGACGTGGATGAAGCCGATGCGGTCGACTCCTTCGAACTGCCCGGCGCCGACCTCTCCGACGAGGAACTCACGGTCCGGGTCATCCCGAAGCAGGCCGACGAATTCACCTGCACCAGCTGCTTTCTGGTGCACCACCGCAGCCGGCTGGCCGACGCCGCACAGCTGATCTGCACCGACTGCGCCTAACTGGTGGGCCCACTGGGCCACAACGAGCAGGCGCTCAGCATGATCAAAGGGCGCGCCCCGCACCGACACATGGCCGGTGCGGGGCGCGCCCTTTCGCGCGCCCGCCAGTCGGGTCAGGCGATGATGCGAACCAGATACGGCGCCAGATCCGCGGTACGGACCGGCGACACGGCCACCGCGGTATCGGTCACTTCGAGCATCTGACCGTTGCCCAGGAACATCGCCACGCTCTGTGTGCCGTCCGGGCCGTAGAAGATCAGATCGCCCGGAAGCGCCTGATCTGCGGTCACGTGCTGGCCGACCTTGTACATGTCGCCGGAGGACCGGGGCAGCTTCGCTCCGACGCCGGCGTAGACGTACTGGATCAGGCCCGAGGAATCGAAGCCCACAGTCGTCGCACCCGTCCCCTTGCCGAGGGTGGGTCCGGTGATGTCGCCGCCGGCCCAGGAGTAGGGCACACCGCGCTGCGCGAGGCCGCGGTCGATGACGATCTTGACGTACTGGTCGCGGCTCACCGGGGCGGCTCCGGCACTCGCCGACACCAAACCGGGGATCGCCAGCACTACCGCCAGGCTGATCGCGATGGCATAGAGGCGCTTCATCATCTTTTCTCTCCATCTCCTCCGGGCCCGGTGGCCGTGTGCTCCGGCCCCGCGCCCACTTCTCGTCCCCCGTGACGGAAACCCGGAGCAAAGCCCGCGGTATTCACAAAAGTCACTTCTGTAACTTCTACAGCAAACAGATCTGCGGGGGCCAGCCGGATTTTTCGCTGACCAGGCGTTTTGCCCAAACCGTGATGCAACGGTGTCCCAAGCGCGCTCCAACGGTGGCCGAACGGTTGCGACCCCACCCGGCGCGTCGGCTGTGCCGGCGACCCGTGGCATGGTGGGACCCCGGCCGCGGCCACGCTCGAGCACTCGCCAGCAACGGCTGGGGCTCGCCTGCGGTACCGGCCACGACCGGGCCCGGGAAAACCCGGCGCCGGCCTCTGGCGGATCCGCGGACCGCGCCCTAATCGGGCGGCGTCATCCTGGCCGGCAGAATGCGCGACGCCAATGCTGCGGCCGCCATGAGCACAGCCGGGATCACCCAATAGCAGACGAAGGACAGCGGTGTCTTGGTGTCCAGGATCGTCGCATCGCCCTGCACGATCGGGGGGACCGCCGAGGAGATCGTCATCCCGGCGAAGGCCGCGACCCAGATCCAGGTCAGCGTCGTGGTGATCCGGCGGAACGGTTCACTGGCGAGCACCTCGTCGGGCCTGTCCGCCGCCGCGAACTCGCGGACGAACGGTCTGCCGATGAGCACGCCGCCCAGTGCCACCACGAAGATGCCGAGGTTGCTCAACGGCTGGATCCAGCGCTCCATGAAGGCCTGACTGAGCGTGACCGTGAGGAGCGTCAGAACCGTGAACGTCGCCACCGCTCCGATCTCGAAGGTGATGCCGGGGGCCTTGCGAATCCGGCCCAGGACCAATCCCGCGACGGCCACGGCAAGAGCCACCAGGACGGCGGTGTCGAACGGGACATTGCCGACCAGCACCCAGTACACGATCCACGGCGCGAACCCGACCAGAATCCCCACGACCATCGAGTGTATGGCGCCGGGGACCGGCGGGTATGTGCTCGGCGTGACCGAAACCAGCCAGCGTGAGCTCGGCGACTCCGACAGCCCCATCGAGGACGAACTCGAGGAGGCCTTCACCCGGATGGTCGACGAGGGCAGCCAACGCCTGCACCGCAGCTGGCGCGAAGTCCTGGTGACCGGATTCTTCGGCGGCACCGAGGTGGCGATGGGTGTGCTGGCCTACCTCTCGGTGTTGGCCCAGACAGACAACCCACTGCTGGCGGGGCTGGCGTTCTCGATCGGTTTCCTCGCGCTCTTGCTCGGACGCAGCGAGCTGTTCACCGAGGGCTTCCTGGTGCCGGTCACCACGGTCGCGGCCAAGCGGGCCGGCTTCGGCCAGCTGCTCAAGCTGTGGGGCGGAACCCTGGCGGCCAACCTGGTCGGTGGCTGGGTGATCATGGCGCTGATCATCACCGCGCTACCAAAGCTGGCCGATCAAACCATCGAATCGGCCAGCCACTACGCGACGGCACCGTTGTCGCTGCAGACCGGCGCGCTGGCGGTGCTCGGCGGCATGGTGATCACGTTGATGACGCGGATGCAGCACGGCACCGACTCGGTACCCGGCAAGATCGCCGCCGCGGTGGCCGGGGCATTTCTGCTGGCCGGTCTGCAGCTGTTCCACTCGATCCTGGACTCGCTGTTGATCTTCGGCGCGCTGATCACCGGCGACGCCCCGTTCGGCTACCTCGACTGGTTGGGCTGGTTCGGGTACACGGTGATCGGCAACGTGGTGGGCGGGCTGGTGCTGGTGACGCTGCTGAGGCTGTTGCGCAGCAAGGAGCGGATCAAGGACGAGCGCCGCGAGATGGAAAGCGCTACCACCCGGCCTGACTGAGGATCAGCATCGCCACATGAAGCGACGTCCGCGATTCGGCGTCGTCGAGATCGAGGCCGATGATGCGCTCCAGTGCGTCCAGCCGGGAGTACAGCGTGGGGCGCGACATGTGCACGGTGCGGGCCAATTCGGCCTTGTTGCCGCCGGCCTGCAGAAAGCTGCGCAACAGCTCGAAAGCGTCGTCGCCGTGGACCGCACGGTGCGCCAGCAGGCCGGCCAGCTCGGTCTCGGCAAAAGCCTGCACCCGCGGATCGGACCGGATCAGCGAGATCAGACCGCGCAGCCGGACATCGGCGGACCGGTGAAACGGCTTGTCATGCAACGGCATCGACATCGCAACCTCCGCCACGTGGCCGGCTTCGGCGAGCCCGCCGACGGCGTCGATCAGACGACTGGACTCCGGTCCGACCCCGATGACGCAGTCACTGACACCGTCCAGGCGCAAGACCGCACGCCGGATCTCCGAACACACCTGGGTCAGTGCGGAATCCGATGAACGTCCGCCTGCCCGTTGCGGTGCCAGCACGAGGTCGATCTGACCGTCGTCTCGGGTGGCGGCGAGTCCGGTGTGACCGCCCGCGCGCACCGCGTGCATGATCGCGTCCAGGGTGCGCACCCGGCGTTGCTGGACCACCACCTGATCGGCTGCCGCCGTCTCCCGCAACCGAGCCGCCAGCGGCACGTAGGTCAGTGCAGGCCGCAAGCCGAGTGCATGCGCCCGCGCCGTGGCCTCGGCCTCGTCGACGATGCGCCCCCGGCGCAGATCGTCCACCAGCCCGCTCTGCGCCCGCAGCTCTAGCGACGTGCGGTTCTGTTCGACCATGCGGTGCAGGGCCAGCGCCTGTGCCGCCCGCTCCAGTGTCGTCACCGTACGGGCGTCGGCCTTCACGATCGCGGGGGCGATCAGCCTGCCCCACACCTCGCGGTACGGCCCGACCGGCCGCGCGGTCCAGGTGTCCTCGGACGCCAGCCGCGACCGGCGTTCCCAGCCTGCGAGCAGCTCCGTGGTCGGCACCTCCCAGGCGGCGAACGAGAGCACCTGACGGTTGAGATCTTCCAGAACCACCGGCGTCTGGAGCATCTCGGCCGTCGACTCCACGATCTGGTCGATGGAGGCTCGGCGCATGCTCAGCGCGGTGAACGCCTCGTGGACCCGCTGGGCGTAGGCGACCTCGGCGTACTGGTCGGCGACGATGCGGCGGTGCACCTCCTCGGTGACGTCGATGAAGCGCACCGGCCGGTGCAGCACGGCCACCGGCAGACCTGCGTCGATACCCGATGTGCGCACCGACGGCGGAACCTCCCCGATGTGCAGCCCCAACTCGACCACCACACCGACGGCGCCCGCCGCGGCCAACCCGGGCAGGTAGCCGTCGCGGGTGGCCGGGTCGGCCAGCGCCGGTCCGGTGGTGAGCACCAGTTCGCCGCCGGTCAGCAAGCCGGACAGATCAGCCAGATCGCTGACGTGCACCCAGCGGACAGGTTTGTCGAGGTCGCCCGCGCAGACCAGCTCGGGCTCACCGGCCCGTAACGCCGGCAGGTCCAGGATCTCGCGGACGGTAGGCTCCATTGACAGAGTGTAAAAGAATCAGCCAGATATCTGACATTTCGTCGGAGGTGGCCGATCCCGACAGCACCCAGAATCGAGGTCAGGACATCTTCTGAACGAACAGGACTCCCGTGACTCTCACCGCGCCCAATACCCGCGTCCGTACCATCGCCCACTGGTCCGACGGCAAGCTGTTCGCCGGTAACAGCGACCGCACCGCGCCCGTCACGAACCCCGCCACCGGTCAGGTCACCGGCCAGGTCGCCCTGGCCGACGTCGCCGACGCCCGCGCTGTCATCGAAGCGGCCCGCGCCGCCTTCCCGGCCTGGCGCGACACCTCGATCGCCAAGCGCACCTCGATCCTGTTCAACTTCCGCGAGCTGCTCAACGCCCGCAAGCAGGAGCTGGCCGAACTCATCACCGCCGAGCACGGCAAGGTGCTCTCCGATGCGCTCGGTGAGGTCAGCCGTGGCCAGGAGGTCGTCGAATTCGCTTGCGGCATAGCGCATCTGCTCAAGGGTGGGATGACCGAGAACGCCTCGACCAACGTCGACGTGGCCTCGATCCGTCAGCCGCTGGGACCGGTGGCCGTCATCTCGCCGTTCAACTTCCCCGCGATGGTGCCGATGTGGTTCTTCCCCATCGCGATCGCCGCCGGCAACACCGTGGTGCTCAAGCCCTCCGAAAAGGACCCGTCAGCCTCGCTGTGGATCGCCAACCTGTGGGCCGAGGCGGGCCTGCCCGCCGGCGTGTTCAACGTGCTGCAGGGCGACAAGGTCGCCGTCGATGAGCTGCTGACCAACCCCGCGATCAAGGCGGTGTCCTTCGTCGGTTCCACCCCGATCGCCCAGTACGTCTACTCGACCGGCACCATGCACGGCAAGCGGGTCCAGGCCCTCGGCGGTGCCAAGAACCACGCGCTGATCCTGCCCGACGCCGACCTGGACCTGGCCGCCGACGCCATGGTCAACGCCGGTTTCGGCTCGGCGGGTGAGCGCTGCATGGCCATCTCGGCGGCCGTCGCTGTCGGCCCGATCGCCGACGAACTCGTCGCCAAGATCGTCGAACGCACCAAGACCCTCAAGACCGGCGACGGCACCCGCGACTCCGACATGGGACCGCTGGTCACCAAGGCGCACCGTGATCGGGTGGCCTCCTACATCGACGCCGGCGAAGCCGACGGCGCCACCATCGTGGTCGACGGCCGCCAAGTCTCGGCGGACGGCGGCGAGGACGGTTTCTGGCTGGGCCCGACCCTGATCGACCATGTCACCCCCGAGATGAGCGTCTACACCGACGAGATCTTCGGCCCGGTGCTCTCGGTGGTCCGGGTGGACACCTACGACGAGGCCCTCGAACTGATCAATGCCAACCCCTACGGCAACGGCACCGCGATCTTCACCAACGACGGTGGCGCGGCCCGCCGGTTCCAGAACGAGGTCGAGGTCGGCATGGTCGGCATCAACGTCCCGATCCCGGTGCCGACGGCCTACTACAGTTTCGGTGGGTGGAAGTCGTCGCTGTTCGGCGACACCCACGCGCACGGAACCGAGGGTGTGCACTTCTTCACCCGTGGCAAGGTGGTCACCAGCCGGTGGCTCGACCCCAGCCACGGCGGCATCAATCTCGGCTTCCCCCAGAACAACTGAGCCCGAAAGAGGCAACGCACAGCTATGACTGCAACGACTTCGCACCTGCTGCCCAACGGCCTGGACACCGAGAGCGCCCGCGCCGAGGCGTCGCGCGCCTACGAGCTGGATCGCCGACACGTCTTCCACTCCTGGTCGGCGCAGGCACAGATCAAGCCGATGACGATCGTCGCCTCGGAGGGTTCCTACGTCTGGGACGGTGACGGCAACAAGCTGCTGGACTTCTCCGGCCAGCTGGTGTTCACCAATATCGGCCACCAGCACCCGAAGGTCGTCGCCGCGATCGCCGAGCAGGCCGCCAAGCTGTGCACGATCGCCCCTCAGCACGCCAACGCCGCCCGGTCCGAAGCCGCCCGGCTGATCGCCGAGCGCACCCCGGGTGACCTGAACCGGGTGTTCTTCACCAACGGCGGCGCCGACGCCGTCGAGCACGCGGTGCGGATGGCCCGGCTGCACACCGGCCGGCGCAAGGTGCTCTCCCGGTACCGCTCGTACCACGGTGGCACCGACACCGCGATCAACCTCACCGGTGACCCACGGCGCTACCCGAACGACTACGCCAGCGCCGGTGTCATCCACTTCAACGGCCCGTTCCTGTACCGCTCGTCGTTCTACGCCGAGAACGAGCAGCAGGAATCCGAGCGCGCGCTGGAGTACCTGGAGCGGCTGATCGCTCACGAGGGTGCGTCCTCGATCGCCGCGATCATCCTCGAGTCGGTGCCCGGCACCGCGGGCATCATGGTGCCCCCGCCCGGGTACATGGCCGGGGTGCGGGAGATCTGCAACCGCCACGGCATCGTCATGATCGCCGACGAGGTGATGGCCGGCTTCGGACGGACCGGAAAGTGGTTCGCCATCGATCATTTCGATGTCGTGCCCGACCTCATGACGTTCGCCAAGGGCGTCACCTCCGGCTATGTCCCGCTCGGTGGCGTAGCCATCAACGATGCGATCTACAACACCTTCGCCGATCGCGCCTACCCCGGCGGCCTGACCTACTCCGGTCATCCGCTGGCCTGTGCGGCCGCCGTCGCGACCCTCAACGCGATGGAGGACGAAGGCATGGTGGCCAACGCCGCCAGGATCGGTGAGTCGGTGCTCGGCCCGGGCCTGCACGACCTGGCCGCCCGGCACCCCTCCGTGGGCGAGGTCCGCGGCCTCGGGGTGTTCTGGGCGATCGAACTGGTGGCCAACCAGGCCACCCGCGAGCCGCTGGCCCCCTACGGCGGATCCAGCGACGCGATGAACGCCGTGATCGCCGCGTGCAAGGCCGATGGGCTGCTGCCGTTCGCCAACTTCAACCGGATCCACGCCGTTCCGTCGTGCAACGTCACCGACGCCGAGGTGGCCGAGGGGCTGGCGATCCTGGACAAGGCGCTCGACGTTGCCGACACCTACGTGACCGGCTGAGCCGTACCGCAGCCCCTAGTACGGGGACGTGTGCTGGGTCAGGATGAACATCGCCAAGGCCAGGCACAGCAGGATGTTGACCGCCACCAGGATGGCCCCGAAGACGACCAGGCCGTGAACGCAGCGTCGGCCCGCCCGACCGCGTTTGGACCGGCGCTGTTCGTCGAGCATCTTGGTGGCGGCCAGCGCGAAACTGACGTCGATGAGTTCGTCGTCGGTGGCTGACCCGCCCTGAGCGATCTGCTGGAGCCGCTCCGGCGCGATGCCGACACCGACACCGGCAAAGTCGCGGCTCATCCGTTTGAGCTGACGCGGGCTCGATCGATAGGTCGGCAGCCGCGGATCGGACCAGTCGGTCATAGCTTTCTGACTGTAGTGCGGGGCCCACAGCGGCGCGCGGGAAATGCCGCCGTGGGTCGCTCAGTCGGCGCGGCCGATCCCGGCAAGCTGGCGATCCAGCCATGCCGCAAGCTGCCCGACGCCCGGAATGAGCATCACGGCAACGTGGCCCAGCTCGACGATCGTTCGTTGGACCATCGGGATCGGGGTTGCGAAGAGCGTTGTGCTGGACTGCCACCTGGTAGCCATTTCCCGCGACTGAATCCATACCGCCGGTGCGGCCGGCAGGCGGATCGAACCGTCCAGGTATTCGTCGTAGGTCATCCGGGACATCTCGACGATGTCGTTTTCGAGCTGCTGAGCAGCGGGTGAACGCACCGCGACGCCGGTGCTGCGCCGATCTCGCCATCTGCGCCGGATGGCGCCGGCGAGGGCACGCGGATCCGTCGCAACTCTGCGAACCCGTTGCCAGACAGCGGCATTGCGCGGCGGGCGGTGCGAGTCCAGCGGATGCGGGTCCAGCAGGAGCAGCCCAGCCACCGTCACCCCCTGGTCTTCCAGCCAGCAGGCCAGGTCCGCCGCGATCAGGGCACCAAACGAGTACCCGGCGATGACGAACGGCCGGCCCTCGGCGCCGGCCTGCCGTGCCACCGTCAGCGCCGCTGACCGGACCCGGGTGCGCAGGTGTCCTGCCGGGCCGTGCCGAAGATCCATCAAACTCAGGGCGACCATGTCGCAGGGGCCGTTGACCGCCGCAGCCAGCGGCGCGTAGATCCAGGCGTGGCCGCCAATACCCGGCACCATCAGACACACCGGTCCGGACCGATCGGTCCGCAGCGCGACGACCGGTGCGCGTTGTTCGCCGCTTCCGGGTTGCAGGTTGGCCACCAGTTCGGCGATGGTCGGGCACGCCGCCAACCGGTCCAGCGACATGCTGACACCGAACTGGGTGGCCAGCATCCGGGAGAACTCGATTGCCGTCAGCGAGCTGCCGCCCAGATCGGTGAAACGGTCCAGCCGGCCGGGGCGGGTGATGTTCAGCAGCAATTGCCAGGTGTCGGCAACCCAGTTCTCCACCCATCCCACCGGCGGACCACCCAGACCGGGAGCGACGATCTCACGCGGCTGCCCGGCATCCGGTCCGCCAGTGGCGCAATCAAGTTCTCGCAACACCGATTTCAGCACTTTGCCACTGGCGTTGCGGGGAAGCTCCTCGACGAACGCCACCGACTGCGGGATCTTGTAATCCGCGAGATGTCCGCGCGCCCAGGCGATGACGGCGGTCGGGTCGAGCGTCGCGGTGGGCTGGGTGACGACAAAGGCGCGGCCGACCTCGCCGAGCACCGGGTGGGGCACGCCGACGACGGCAACCTGCGCGACACCGGGCAGCCGGGCCAGAACCTGCTCCACCTCGGCGGGATAGACCTTGAACCCGCTGCAGATGTACATGTCCTTGAGGCGGTCGGTGATCCGAAGGTTGCCGGCCGCGTCGACGACGCCGACATCACCGGTGTGCAACCAGCCCTCGGCGTCGATGGCCTCGGCGGTGGCCGCCGGGTCGTCGAGGTAGCCGAGCATCACGTTGGGACCGCGCAGCAGCACCTCCCCGACACCGTCGGGTGAGTCGCCGCAGTCGATGCGCAATTCGAAGTCGGCGATCGGCCGCCCACAGGTGGTGGCCACGGTGACGGCGTCGTCGCCGTACTGGCAGGCCGTGCCGAAACTGTTGGCCTCGGTCAACCCGTAACCGGTGAGCACGACGTCGACCTCGAGGTCCTGCTGCAGCCGCTCGACGAGGGCGACCGGCACCGTCGACGAGCCGGTGAACGCGAACCGCAGCGAGCTCAGGTCGTAGGCCGCTCTGGCCGGGTGATCCAGGATCGTCTGGAAGACCGTCGGTGGCCCGGTGACGAACGTGATGCGTTGCTCGGCGATCGTCGCCATCGCCAGCTCGGGATCGAAACGCAGTTGCGGCACCAGGGTGGCTCCGCTGACCAGGCCGGCCAGCATCCCGGCCTTGTAACCGAAGCAGTGGAAGAACGGGTTGATGCACAGATAGCGATCCGTGCTGGTGAGTCCGCATGCGGCGGCGCCGGCGGCCGAGGCCGTCAACGACTGCCGGTGGGCGCAGAGCACTCCCTTGCTGCGCCCGGTCGTGCCGGACGTGAACAGGATGTCGGCCACGTCGTCGGGTCCGACAGCCGCCGCGCGGCTATCGACGTCGGCGCCGGACGCCGCCGGCCCGGACAGGAAGTGATCCCAGCTGCCGGGGCCCGAGTCGGGGCCGTCGAGCGGGATACGAACGACGTGACGCAATGCGGGAAGGGCGCCACGGTCGGGTTCGGTCAGCCGATCGGCGCCGGGCAGCCCGCTCGCCGCGATCAACAACGTCGCCGCGGTGCGGTCCAGGATGTCGCCGGCCTCCTCGGCGGTGTAGCGGACGCTCAGCGGCACCAGCACGCCGCCGGCGTAATGGATCGCCAACGAGGCGACGACCCAGTGCCAGGTGTTCGGCGCCCAGATCGCAACCCGGTCCCCCGGTTCGATACCGAGCCCGAGCATGGCTGCGGCCGCGCGGCGCACCTCGTCACGCAACTGGGCATAGCTGAAGCTCCGGTCCGGGGCGATCACCGCCGGGTGGTCGGCGAAGTCGATCGACATCCGGTCCACCAATGCGGGCGTGGTGGTCAGCTGGGCAGGATCCGGGCGGTATCCGCCGTGCTCGTTCGTCGCTGCCGACACTGAAGACCCCCGATTACCGACACGTCACCCCACGCTCTGAGGAAATCTTACGGGGACGCCAATTTTGTGCCCTGTCGGCGCGGATCGGTTGGCCGGGGTGGAGCACTCGCTACAGCCCGGGCTGATCCTCGAGGATTCCCAGCCAGATCTGCGCGGCGTCCATCGCGACCTTCTCGCTGATGAACGCATGCTGGGATCCGGTGTAGATGTCACGGAACCCGCGCTCGAGCCGACTGCCCTCCCGGATCGCCGTGGTGCCGGCAGCCAGGTGCGCCCACTCGGCGCACCCGCGCGCGACGTCGGTGGCGAACACCGCGGCTGCCCGCATATCCGCGCGCAGCATCGGCGTCAGATCCTGCCCGCCGGCCACGGCGGCCTCCGCGGTGCCGAATGCGTCGAGGATCAGCAATCGCGCCGCCCGCCAGGCGCAGACGTGATGGGCAAGGTTCTTCTGGAAGGTGGGACGGCTGGCCAGCGACGCCATGTCGCTCATCCGGAACTTGGTGGCCGCCAACGACTGGACGTCGTCGAGCATGCTCTTGGCCACCCCCAGGGCCCACGCCGCGTGCCCGGCCGCCGTCACCGGCATCAGGCCCATCCGGGTGGCCGGCGAGCTGCCCCGGTTGGGCGTCCTGGAGAACAGCGGGAAGGTGCGGTGGGTGGGCACGAAGACATCGTCGACGCGGTAGTCGTAGGACCCGGTTCCCTTGAGGCCCTGGACATGCCAACCGTCGGTGAAGACGATCTCCGCGCGCGGGATGACTGCCACCTGCATCTCGGGAAGGCCGTCGGCCGCCATCCGCGGCTGGCCGTCGTCGAGCGGGAAGAAGCCCGCACAGACGTACTCGGCGTGGCCGGTCCCCGACCCGAAACTCCACGACCCACTGACCCGGTAGCCACCCTCGACCACCGCGCCCTGCCCGTTGGGGAAGAACTGCCCACCCATGGTCACGTGGTTGCCGTTGGCGGTGAACACCTCGGCGAAACCCTCGTCGGGCAGGTAGGCGGCCGCGGCGAACGTCGAGGGCAGATTGGCGATGCCGATCCAGCCGAACGAGCCATCCTGCCAAGCCATCTCGATCCATGTCTCGATCATCTCGGCGAAAGTGGGCTCCACACCCCCGGCCTCGACCGGGTTGAACGCTGTCATCAGACCGCTGTCCCACATCTCGTCGACGATCGCGCGGGACATGGTGCGCAGCTGTTCGGACTCGGCGGCTTGCGCCGCCACCAGATCGCGCATCCCCCGCGCGACGTCGCGTACCTGATCCCCCGCTCCGAGCATCGCGGTCACTGAACTTCTCCGATCTCGACGCGGTGGGCTGAACGACAGTGAACAACCTTGAAAAAGTGTATAGACCTGTTCGGCCACCGAGGCAAGGACGACTACCAGCCGACCTCCTCGGCGGTGACCACGCGGGCCGTGCGCCCCGGTGCCGCCTGGTGGCGCCAATAGAGATTGGTGTGCACGATGATCTGTTCCGAGGGCGGCGCACCCCACTGCGTCGGGTCCTCCGTGGTGTGGGCATCGCTGACCAACGTGACGTCATAGCCACGGGTGAAGGCGCCATGGATCGTGCTGCGAACGCAGTAATCGGTCTGCGCACCGGTCACCACCAGATGTCCGACGCCGAGATCGGCGAGCACCGACTCCAGGATGGTGTCCTCGAACGAGTCGCCGAAGTGCTTGGCCACCACTGGTTCGGCGTCACCGGGCGCCAGTTCGGTGACGATCTGCCAGGCGTCGCTGCCGGCGGGCAGGTCGCCGTCGGAATGCTGAATCCAGACGACCGGCACGCCCTCGGTGCGGGCGCGGTCCACCAGCGTGGCGATCGTGGCGACGACTGCGTCGCGGTCGTGGGCGCGGGCGACCACGTCGTTCTGGACGTCGATGACCAGCAGAGCGGTGTTCGGCCTGCCGTCGAGAGTCGACATCGTGGGAGCCTAGCTCGCCGCAGCCGCGCCGCAGTCTGCTCGACGCGCGCTACCGCCGCTGATGGGCCATAGTTCACGGGAGCGACTCGCGGTCCTCGCCGTGCCGAAACATGGCGATGCCACACTGCGGTCGTCCACAACGCTGTCTAGACGCAGGGAGCAGGCCATGACCGATGTCGTCAACACCACGCCGGACAATGTGGGGGACTTCGACGCCGCCGGGTCACCGCCGCCGCACGAACACAGCCGCACCGGCCTGTCCGCCGATGCGCTGCGCCGCGCGATCAGCGACCACCTCACCTACTCGATCGCCCGGCCGGCGGCTGCACTGACCTCCGACCACTATTACCGGGCGCTGGCGCTGGCGGTGCGCGACCGGATGCAGCAGCGCTGGATGGCCACCACCCAGGACTGGCTGGACCTGTCCAACAAGGTGACCTGCTACCTGTCGGCGGAATTCCTGATGGGCCCGCAGCTGGGCAACAACCTGCTGAATCTGGGTATCGAGAAGCAGGCCCGGGAGGCGCTGGCCGCCCTCGGTCAGGAACTCGACGAGATCCTGGCCTGTGAGGAGGAGCCCGGATTGGGCAACGGCGGTCTGGGCCGGCTGGCCGCCTGCTACCTGGACTCGCTGGCCACCCTGGAACGGCCGTCGATCGGCTACGGCATCCGCTACGAGTTCGGCATCTTCGACCAGGAGATCCAGAACGGCTGGCAGGTCGAAAAAACCGACAACTGGCTGGTGAGCGGCAACCCGTGGGAGATCGACAAGCCCGACGCCAGCTACATCGTCAACTGGGGCGGCTACACCGAGCAGTACGAGGATCTCGCCGGCCACCACCGCGTGCGCTGGATCCCCCAGCAGGTGATCAAGGGCGTCTCCTATGACACCCCCATCCAGGGCTACGGCGTCAACACCTGCAACACCCTCACGCTCTGGAGCGCCCGTTCGGTGGAGTCGTTCGCGCTGGAGGCCTTCAACACCGGCGACTTCTACAAAGCCGTCGAGGACGAAGTCGTGGCCGAGAAGGTCTCGAAGGTGCTCTACCCCAACGACGAACCCGATGCCGGCAAGCGGCTGCGCCTGCAGCAGCAGTACTTCTTCGTGTCCTGCTCACTGCAGGACATCCTGCGCATTCACACCGAGCGCGCCGACCTGCCGCTGGAGGCACTGCCGCAGAAGTGGGCCATCCAGCTCAACGACACCCACCCCTCGATCGCGGTGGCCGAGCTGATGCGCCTGCTCATCGACGAGCACCACCTGGGCTGGGACGAGGCGTGGGGCATCACGCTGGAGACCTTCGGCTACACCAACCACACCCTGCTGCCCGAGGCGCTGGAGACCTGGCCGCTGGGCATCTTCTCCGAATCGCTGCCGCGGCACCTGGAGATCATCTACGAGATCAACAACCGCTTCCTCGACGAGGTACGGGCCCGTTTCCCCGGCGACGAGGACCGCCTGCGCCGGATGTCGCTGATCGGCGAGGACGGCGGCAAGAGCGTCCGGATGGCACATTTGGCCACCGTCGGCAGCCATGCCATCAACGGGGTGGCCGCCCTGCATTCCGAACTCTTGAAAGCCAGTGTGCTGCAAGACTTCTACGAGATGTGGCCGGAACGCTTCGGCAACGTCACCAACGGCGTCACCCCACGGCGGTTCCTGGCGCTGTCCAACCCGGGGCTGCGCACCCTGCTCGACGAGAGCATCGGTGACGGCTGGCTGACCGAGCTCGATCAGTTGCGCGCATTGGAGAACTTCGTCGACGACCCGGCGTTCCGGCAGCGCTGGCGCGATGTCAAGCGAGCCAACAAGGGCCGGCTGGCGGAGTTCGTGCACTCGACGACCGGGATCGAACTCGACCCGACGTGGATGTTCGACATCCAGGTCAAGCGGATCCACGAGTACAAGCGGCAGCACCTCAACGTGCTGCACATCATCACGCTGTACAACCGGCTCAAGCAGAACCCGAGCTTCGCGATCGCGCCGCGGGCGTTCATCTTCGGCGGCAAGGCCGCCCCGGGCTACTTCATGGCCAAGCGCATCATCCGGCTGATCACCGCCGTCGGGGCGACCGTGAACAACGATCCCGACGTCAACCGCTACATGAAAGTGGTGTTCCTGCCGAACTTCAACGTGCAGAACGCCCACCTGATCTACCCGGCGGCCAACCTTTCCGAGCAGATCTCCACCGCAGGCAAGGAGGCGTCCGGCACCGGGAACATGAAGTTCATGATGAACGGCGCACTGACGATCGGGACCCTCGACGGTGCCAACGTCGAGATCCGCGAAGAGGCGGGGCCGGAGAATTTCTTCCTGTTCGGGCTCACGGTCGACGAGGTCGAGCGGATCCAGGCGCAGGGGTATCGCCCGTCGAGCTATCTGGAGAACGATCCGGAACTGGCCGAGGTCCTGGAGTTGATCCTGCAGGGTGCCTTCACGCACGGCGATACCGAGGTGCTACGGCCGGTGGTGGACAACCTGATTCACCACGATCCGTTCCTGGTGCTCGCCGACTACCGGTCCTATGTGGATTGCCAGGCCAAGGTCAGTGCTGCGTGGCAGGACGGTGACACCTGGTCGCGGATGTCGATCCTCAACGCGGCCCGCAGCGGAAAGTTCTCCTCGGACCGGGCGATCGAGCAGTACTGCGACGAGATCTGGAATGTTGATCCGATGCCGGTGGATCTGAAGTTCTAGCACCCGGACTCATCGCCGCACGACACGTCGAGTCGACGGCGGCACACTGCGTCGACGTTTCTGTCACAGTGAGTGGTGTGTACGACGAGCACCGCGCGGTGAACCGCAACCTGTGGGACGAGCGCGCCCCGGCCCACGCCGCATCGCCGGACTATGGGGTGCAGCGGCTGCTCGACGATCCGGACTGGCTCTCCGATGTCGTGCGGTTCGACGCACCGCGCCTCGGCCCGATCGCAGGTCTGCGCGGACTGCACCTGCAATGCCATATCGGGACCGACACCGTCTCGCTGGCCCGGCTCGGCGCCCGGATGACGGGCCTGGACTTCTCCCCCGCCGCACTGGCGATCGCCCGGCAGATCGCCGAATCGGCCGCAACCGACATCGAGTACGTCGAGTCCGATGTCTATGCGGCACCGGAAGCCCTAGGAGACAACACTTTCGACCTTGTCTACACCGGCATCGGCGCACTGGTGTGGCTACCCGATATCCGGAGATGGGCCGACGTGGTGGCCCAGCTGCTCTGCCCGGGCGGTCGGCTGTTCCTGCGTGAGGGTCACCCGGTCCTGGGGGCGGTCGATGAGCAGCGCACGGATGCGATCACCCTGGGCTACCCCTACTTCGAGCACGCCGACCCGTTGCGGTTCGACGCCTCGCAGACCTACGTCGAGACCGATGTGGTGTTCACCAACGCCGAGTCCCGCGAGTGGAACCACGGGGTGGGCGAGATCATCACCGCAGTCCTCGATGCCGGATTGCAATTGACCATGTTCGTCGAACATGATTCGGTGCCCTGGAATGCTCTGGACGGGCTGATGCGTCGCGACGACGACGGCGAATGGCGCCTCGTCGAGCACGGCGACCTACTGCCGTTGAGCTACACCCTGCAGGCGGTCAAACCGGCGTGAGCACGATGATCGGGATCTCCCGGTCGGTGCGCTGCTGGTACTCGGTGAAGTACGGGTACATCTGTACCAGCCGTCGCCACAGCTGCGGCCGCTGGTCCGCCGGCGCCACCTCGGCGCGCACCGGGACTTCCCGATCCCGGACTCGCACAACGGCTTCCGGGTGGGCTTGGAGATTCAGCCACCACGTCGGATGGGAATCGCTGCCGGCGTAGGCCGCCGCGATCACCATGCGGTCGCCGTCCTGCAGGTAGATCAGTGGGACCGTGCGCGGCTTGCCGCTCCTGCGCCCGGTGACGGTCAGGAGCATCGTCGGGTAGTTCGGGTTCTGCGCCGCGCCTGCGGTCACCCGGTACAGCAGGGTGTGCAGGTCGCTGAAGGTCCGGGTCACCGGGCGCATCCAGCGACGGCTCATCAGACCGCCGGCCAGGCTGAACAATCGCGACGTCCCGGCCATCGCGCACCGCCTCAGTAGTGGTAGGTGTCCGACGGTGCCGCGACGTGCACGGCCTGGTCGTCGAATTCCGAGACCTCGATACCGTAGGCGCGGGCCAGGTCGAGGATCTTGTTGGCACGGGCGATGCGGGGAAGGTCCGAGCCGTTGCGGATCTCGCCGCCGTCGCGCTCGAATTCGGCGAAGAACTCCTTGGCCCAGGTGATCTCCTCCTGGGACGGAGCCAGGCCCTCGTTGACGGCCGGGCACTGGTCCGGGGTCAAGCAGATCTTGCCGGTCATGCCGAACTCGGCGGACACCGCGGTGGCCTCGCTGAGCTTGAGTGCGCTCGACCCGACGGTCGGGCCGTCGATGGCACCGGGCAGGTGTGCAGCCTTGGCGGCGATGGTGAACCGGGAACGGGCATAGGCCAGGGTGGCCGGGTTGTCGCCGAACCCGGTATCGCGGCGGAAGTCACCGATCCCGAAGGCCAGCCGGAAGGTGCCCTTGGCAGACGCGATCTCGGTGATCCGCTCGAGCCCTCGCGCGGTCTCGACCAGGGCCACGATGGGTGTGTTCGGCAACCGCTTGGCGGTCTCGGTGACATGGTCGACCGACTCGACCATCGCCAGCATCACCCCGCCCACCGAAGACGAGGACAGCGCCTCGAGGTCGTCGGCCCACCACGGCGTGCCGAAACCGTTGACCCGAACCCAGTCGGTGTTGCCGGCGGCCAGCCAGCGCATCACGTTGTCGCGTGCCGAGGTCTTGTCCTTCGGGGCCACCGCATCCTCGATGTCGAGCACCACGATGTCGGCCCGCGACCGCACCGCCGCCGCGAACTTGTCGCCGTGGGCGCCGTTGACCAGCAGCCAGCTGCGGGCCAGCACCGGGTCGATACGGAATCCGACGTCGTGGGTGTCGTGTGAATCCCAGCCGCTGCTCTGGTCGTACATCGTGTTGCCCTGGCGCCTTCCGTACCGCAAATGTTCGGTATCCATCCTGGCAGCAGGGGGCGGCGCGGCCGAAGGCAGGTCGCTCAGGAGCCCGGCGCCGACCAGTGCACCACCTTCGTGGTGGTCAGCTCGTCGAGCAGTTCCGGGCCGTACCCGAACCCCCTGCCGCTGGCCCGCCGCGGTTCGGCCGATCCGCCAGGCGCACCCCCGAACACCGCGTTGATCTTGACCGTCCCGACCGGCAGCGCACGCCATGCCGACTGGGCATGGGCCATGTCGGCGGTGAGCACGGTGGCAGCCAGCCCGTAGCGGTCGTCGGCCGCCTCCGCCAGCGCAGCTGCGAAGCTCGGCACGATGCGCACCGGGGCGATGGGCCCGAATGTCTCCTCGGTCATCACCAGCATGTCCGACGTGCACTCGGCCAGGACTGTCGGCGGGTAGAACGTACCGGGGCCGGGCTGCGGCCGGCCGCCGCACAGCAGACGGGCGCCGCTTTTCACCGCATCGGTGACGTGGCGGTGGACGTGTTCGCGGTGGCGCCCGTCGACCAGCGGGCCGAGGCGCGCGGCCCAGGACTGCGCCTCGGTGATGAGCTCCGCGAGGAACCGGTCGGCTGCCGGGGCCACCACGAAGATGCGCTCCACGGAGACACAGATCTGCCCGGCGTTGGCGAAGGCCCCGAGGGCGGCCTGCCCCGCCGCCCACCCGGTATCGACGTCGGCATCGACGATGAGGGCGTCGTTGCCGCCGTTCTCCAGCAGGGCCGTGGCGCCCCGCTCGGCGCACATCCTGGCAATGGCACGCCCGGTGCCACTGCTGCCGACATGGGCGACGACGTCGACGCCGGGGTCACCGGCCAGCCGGGCACCCGTGGTGGCGTCACCGTCGACGATCTCGAGGACACCGGGCGGCAAGGCCGCGGAAAGCAGCTCGGCGAACCGCCGCCCGGTGCCGGGACAGCGCTCACTTGGCTTGTGCACCATAGTGTTTCCCGTGACCAGCGCGGCCCCGAGCAGGCCGGCCGCCACGGCGATCGGATCGTTCCACGGGGTCAGCACGGCCACCACTCCGCGCGGCTGCGGAACCATCAGGTCGATGGCATCCCACTGGCCCTGCAGCGCGCGCCCGCGATGCAGCGGACCCAGCTCGGCGTACTGGCGCAGCGTCGCCACGCCGGCATCAACGCCGCCGAGGGCATCAGCAGCGGTCTTGCCCGTCTCCCGCTCGTTGAGGGCGGCCAAGTCCCGGGCGGCGGCGTGCACGGCGTCGGCGGCCACTCGCAGGGCGGCGGCACGCTCGGCGGCCGGCGTTGCCGACCACTGCGGGAACGCGCCGCGGGCGCGCCCGACCGCGGCGGTACAGGCGGTGGCGTCGGCGATTGCGGTGGTGGTGACCAGATCGCCGGTACGGGGATCGGTCACGGTCAGTGTGGTGGGCACGCCTGCGGGTACCCGGGTGCGCGCTGACGACACGTCGGCTCGGCGGGGCCGGCCGGCGAGCGCTAGGTTGATGTGCGGTCGGATGGCTGTGCGGTCGGATGACAAGGAGCGCCTGTGTCCCGCCTGGAGGCGAGCGAACAACCGTCTGAGCTGGCGCGGTTCTCGCCGCGGCGGATCCCGTTGGAGATCCGCAAAGCCGCCGCGATCATCGCCATCGCGATCGTCATGGCGTCGTCGTTCGCGCTGGCCTACACCGTGGCGCTGGGGCGGCCATTCCCCCGCAACCTGCCGGTCGGGGTGGTGGGTTCGGCCGCCGCGACGGCGCCGTTGATCGCCGCGCTGCAGAACCGCCCCAGCGAATTCGCCGTGCACTCGTATCCGTCCCGCCAGGATGCGATCGCCGCGATCAATCAGCAGCACATCACCGCCGTCATCGACGCCACCGCGGTACCGCCGCAGCTGGTGCTGTCCAGTGCCAGCGATCCCTCGGGCGCGCGCGCCCTGACCCAGCTGGACCAGACCCAGCCCGGTCAGTTCACCCTGCCGATCCTCGACCTGCACCCGCTGCCACCGTCGGACCCCGCCGGACTGGCCACCTTCTACCTCGTCATCGCGGCGACGATCCTCGGTTTCATCACGATGTTCCAGCTGCGCGCCAACGTCAAGACGCTGAACCTGCGGCGCTGGCTGCTGTGTCTGGCGGCGCTGGCCGCGGCCGGCGGCGCCGCCCTGGCGTTGGTGACCGGCCCCGTGCTGCACGCACTGGGCGCGCCGTTCCCCGAGCTGTGGCTGCTGAGCTCGCTGCAGATCGCGGTGGCGGCGGCGTTCAACTCGACCATGCTGGTGCTGATCCACCGGTGGGCGATCATCCCCACCTGGATCGTGTTCATCCTGCTGGGCAACACCTCGTCGGGTGGGGCGGTGTCGGCCTCGCTGCTGCCGCAGCCGTTCGCGTTCCTCAATCACGCGCTGCCCAGCGGCGCGACGGTGTCGGCGATCCACGCCGCCACGTATTTCCCGGACAATCAGCGCACGCTGCCCATCGTTGTCCTGGTGCTGTGGCTGGTGACGTGCCTGACCGCGCTGATCGTGTTCTCCCGCAAACTCGGTCGCTCGCCGGCGGCGTGACGACATAGTCTGGGGGCATGGTCGAGGCCGGTCGCATCGTGTCCCTGTGGCGGTATCCGGTGAAGTCGATGGCCGGTGAGCGGATCGCCGCCGCGTCGATCGGCACGCTCGGCCTGCATGCCGACCGGACGTGGGCGGTGCGCGATCTCGAGCACGACTGCACCACCGGCGCCAAGAAGTTGCCCGGGCTGCTGTGGTGCACCGCCCGCTACGCCCAGACCCCGCCTGCGGACGCCGGCCCGGGAAACGCGCCGGAGGTGATCGTCGGGCTGCCCGACGGCCGGGAGTTCTCCAGCTCCGATCCGGGCGTGCACCGGGCGTTGTCGGAGTACGTCGACTCCGACGTCGAATTACGTCCGCTCCCAGCCATTTCCGACCGCCATGAGTACCGCGCGCCGATGGCCACCAAGAGCGATCTGCGCACGATCTTCGGCCTCGCCGACGACGAGCCGCTGCCCGATTTGTCGATGTTCCCGGTGCGCAAGCTGGCCGAGATCACCCGCTACGCCACCCCGGTCGGCAGTTATGTCGACGCCTATCCGGTGCATATCCTGACCACGCAGAGCCTGGCCTCGATGGCCGCGGTGGCACCAGACTCCGACTTCGACGTCCGCCGGTTCCGGCCGACCATCCTGGTCGAAGCGACCTCGACCGCCGAGCACCCAGCCTCCGAGCACCCGGAGTGGGACTGGTGCGGCGGCGTGTTGCACGGCCCGCACGCCGACCTGGCCCCGCTGATCCCGACCATCCGGTGTGTGATGCCCTCCCATGAGCAGCCCGAACTCAAACAGGATCGGGAGATCACCCGCACCATCGCCGCTCATTCGCGGCGCTGCCTCGGCGCCTACGGGACGGTGGCCAAGCCGGGCCGGATCGCGCAAGGCGATGTGCTGCAGCTGGAACCACCGCAGCGGGCGGCGGCCGAAACCGGCGCGGTGAAGGTCAAGCGGGCGTTGATGCGGGCGGTGTCGGCCGCCATCCCCAGCGGAGGAAGGAACTGACATGCGCCACGTCGCGGGTGCGCTCGGAGTGCTGGTCGCGCTGTTCGGCCTGTTGTTCACCCTGCAGGGGTTCGGTGCCGTGCAGGGCAGTCCGATGAGCAATACGACGACGTGGTCGGTCCTCGGGCCGATCATCGCGGTGATCGGAATCGGCGTCGCGATCGCGGCGTGGCGGCGCCGCTAGCCTCACAGCAGGTGCTGGACGGCCGCCAACCGCTGTCGCCACCATGTGACGCGGGCGGTGTCGGTCACCTGGAATTGCCGCAGCCGCTCGGGGTCCGGCGCCGGCGGCATCGGCGCCACCGGCAGATGGCCGTCTACTGGCCGCAGTGAACGCCCCGCCGAGACCAGATCGCCCGCCAGTGCAGCGACGGTGGCCAACCCGCAGGCGAACGGCAGCTCCGGCAGCGCTCCGGCCACGGCCAGCCCGCCGGCCAACCCGATGCTGCTGTCCGGGGGCGAGGACACCAGGCATGGCACACCCCAGCGCTCAGCGGCCCGCAGCGTGCGGCGAACGCCGCCCAGCGGGCCGACGGTGAGCACCGCGATATCCGCGGCGTCGGTCAGATCGAGGGCGAAGGGATCAGCGGCCTCGCGGAGGGATTCGTCGACGGCGATACGCACCTCGACCCGCTTGCGGACGGCGGCCATCTCCGCCAGCGTCCCGCAGGGCTGTTCGACGAATTGCAGGCCCCCGGCGGCGCGGTCGAGGGCCGCGATGACCGCGACGGCGGTGTCGACGTCCCACGCTCCCCCGGCATCGCAGCGGATGGCGGCCGACGGGCCCAGCGCGTCGCGCACCGCTTCCAGCCGTGCGATGTCATCAGCCAGGGAATCCGGCCGGCAGCCGACCCGCACGTCGGCACTGGCGCATCCGCTTTCGGCGGCGATGGCCGCGGCCCGCTCCGGACCGACGGCCGGAACCGCCACCGCAACGGGGACCCGCCCGCGAACCGGGTCGGGCCACCCGACGGTGCCCGCTTCGATGGCCGCGGTCAGGAATCGCACGACCCGCAGATCGGCGTCGACGCCCGGCGGGCTGAATTCACCCCAGCCCTGCGGGCCCTCCACCAGCATGCCCTCGCGCCCCGCGAAGCCGCGGTAGCCGTCCCGGACCGGGATGGCGAAGACCGGCGCGTTGTCGAAGTCGACGAGGGTTTGCACTGCCGGAACGCTAGGGCGTCGGGGACCAGTAGGCGAGCATCTCGGCGAACGTGTCGAAAGCGGCCTTCGACATCCCGTAGGTGGCCTCGAAGTGGATGCTCAGCGGGAAGCCGAGATCGCCGACGCCGTCGATGATCCGCTTGTACAGGTCGACCAGCAGCGCGCGCTTGGCGTCGGGCTCGTGGGCCGCCAGTGTCTTGACGAATTCCTGTTCGGCGGCCACGGCGGCGTTACCGGGGTCCTGGATGAGCCAGTGGATGAGACCGACCTTGGTTTCGACCTTGGGAACGAACCCGAAGGACAGCAGGATCTCGGGGCGGTGCTCGTGTTCCCCAGCGAACTCGGTCAGGAATGACACGATGGCGTCCGAGTACAGCAACTGGGTCAGACCGTAATTGGCGCCCTGTCCGCACTTGAAGCCGAACCGGCCGGCCTCGCCCTCGCGGGTGGGGATCAGGATGGCGCCGCGGTTGGGTACCAGGTCGCGGTAGATGGTGAGCGCATCGGTGGGGGCCACACCCGAGCCCTCGCCGTCGCTCATGGTGCGTGGCACGCCGACAAACGCGATGCCCTCCATGCCCGCGTCGAGCATCTCGGTCAGCCGGGCACGCAGCGCGTCCTCGTCCATGAAGGCGGTGACCTGAGTGCACAGACCCTTGATCCCAGGAAGTTCCGGCGAGATGCGCGACCAGTAGTCCAGCACGTCGAGCTTCGGTTTCATCTCGACGGGGCGGTCGTCGTCCTCGGCGATCATCCCGGGGATCATCACGTGCCGGATCGCGCCGTCGAGTCCGGTTTCGGCAGAGAACCGCACCACTTTGCGGGCCTCGTCGAGGATCTCCTCCGGACTGCGATCGGCGTTGGGAGGTACCAGTTCGAGCGCGACTGTATTGAGGGGCACCAAGCTGCTCCTGGTCAGACGACGGATTGTTGCCGGCGGTACCCGGGCCACATCGTCGGCGAACCGGGGTCCACCGGATGCATCACCTTACCCAGCGGCTCGCATCGCGTGTCAGACAGGCGGAACCGGGCTCCGTCACCGCGACACCCACCTGGCGAATGCGGCAAACAACTGATGGCTCTCCAGGCCGGCGGGTAACTTCGGCCCGAAGCCACTCCCGTTGACGCCGGCGGCGCCCAGCCAGGGAAGCCCGGTAGCACGTCCGTGACGTGGGCTTATCCCGCTCCGTTCACCTCGCTTTCAGGTTTTTCTTGACTCAATCCAGAAAACGGTGGAAGTATCTTCGCTGTGAGCTCGATGTCGGATTTCGCAGACCAGCTGCGCTCAGCTGACTTGCGGGTGACCCGACCCCGGGTGGCGGTCCTCGAGGCGGTGCAGACCAACCCGCACGCCGATACCGAGACGATCTTCAGCGTCGTGCGCGACGCTCTGCCCGAGGTGTCCCGGCAGGCCGTCTACGACGTTCTGCACGCGCTGACCCATGCCCGTCTGGTCCGGCGGATCCAGCCCTCGGGCCTGGTCGCGCGCTACGAGTCGCGGGTCGGCGACAACCACCATCACATCGTCTGCCGTCAGTGCGGGGCGATCGGTGACGTCGACTGCGCCGTCGGTGAGGCGCCATGCCTGACTGCGGCCGACGATCTGGGCTTCGCGATCGACGAGGCCGAGGTCATCTATTGGGGACTGTGCCCCGACTGCTCAACCCCGTCTTCGGAATCACATCCGTGATCCCGCTGAGATTCACCAACACCCACACCCGAAAGGAATGAACGTGGCTGAGGAAACCCCACCCATCGGCGAGGCGCAGACCGAACCCGCCGAAACCGGCGGCTGCCCCATGCGTATCAAGCCGCCGGTCGAGGGCGGCAGCAATCGGGATTGGTGGCCGAATGCGGTCAACCTGAAGATCCTGCAGAAGGATCCCGACGTCATCAACCCGCTGGGCCCCGACTACGACTACCGCTCTGAGGTCCTGGGCCTGGACTTCGATCAGCTCGCCCGCGACGTCGACGCCGTGATGACCGACTCGCAGGACTGGTGGCCCGCCGACTTCGGTCACTACGGCCCGTTCTTCGTCCGGATGGCCTGGCACGCCGCTGGCACCTACCGCGTCCAGGACGGTCGCGGCGGCGGCGGCAAGGGCATGCAGCGGTTCGCGCCGCTGAACAGCTGGCCCGACAATGCCAGCCTGGACAAGGCACGCCGGCTGCTCTGGCCGGTCAAGAAGAAGTACGGCAAGAAGCTGTCGTGGTCGGATCTGATCGTCTTCGCCGGCAACCGCGCGCTGGAGAACATGGGCTTCAAGACCGCCGGCTTCGCGTTCGGACGGCCGGATTACTGGGAGCCCGAAGAGGACATCTACTGGGGTGCCGAAGCCGAGTGGCTCGGCTCGCAGGACCGCTACTCCGGCAGTGACCGCACCAAGCTGGAGAACCCGCTCGGCGCCACCATGATGGGTCTGATCTACGTCAATCCCGAAGGTCCCGAAGGCAATCCGGACCCGCTGCTCGCCGCCGTCGACATCCGCGAGACGTTCGGCCGGATGGCGATGAACGATGTGGAGACCGCGGCGCTCATCGTCGGCGGGCACACCTTCGGCAAGACCCACGGCAACGGCAACCCCGACCTCATCGGGCCCGAGCCGGAAGCCGCTGCGCTCGAGGAGCTCGGCCTGGGCTGGAAGAACACCCAGAACAGCGGGGTGGGCAACGAGGCCTTCACCAGTGGTCTCGAGGTGATCTGGACGCACACCCCGACCAAGTGGGACAACAGCTTCCTGGAAATCCTCTACGGCAACGAGTGGGAGCTGACCAAGAGCCCAGCCGGTGCCAACCAGTGGAAGCCCAAGAACGACGGCTGGGCCAACTCGGTGCCGATGGCGCAGGGCGACGGCAAGACTCACCCGTCGATGCTGACCACCGACCTGTCGATGCGGTTCGACCCGATCTACGGTGAGATCACCCGCCGCTGGCTGGATCACCCCGAGGAGCTGGCCGAAGAGTTCGCCAAGGCGTGGTTCAAGCTGCTGCACCGCGACATGGGGCCGGTCGTCCGTTACCTCGGCCCGCTGGTTCCCCAGCAGACCTGGCTGTGGCAGGACCTGGTCCCGGCCGGCACCGCACTGTCCGGCGAACAGGTCTCGGCGCTGAAGTCGGCGATCGCCGATTCGGGTCTGACCGTTGCCCAGCTGGTCTCGACCGCCTGGAAGGCTGCCTCGTCCTACCGCGACAGCGATATGCGCGGTGGCGCCAACGGCGGCCGGATCCGGTTGCAGCCGCAGCTCGGCTGGGAGGCCAACGAGCCCGACGAGCTGGCACAGGTGATCCGGGCGCTGGAGGGCATCCAGTCCTCGGCGGGCTTCGCAGTGTCGTTCGCCGACCTCGTCGTGCTGGCCGGCAATGTGGGTGTGGAGAAGGCCGCCGCGGCGGCCGGCTTCGACATCGAGGTGCCCTTCACCTCGGGTCGCGGTGACGCCACCCAGGATCAGACCGATGTCGAGTCGTTCTCCTACCTGGAGCCCAAGGCCGACGGTTTCCGCAACTACACCGGCAAGGGCCTGAACCTGCCCGCCGAGTACCACCTGATCGACCGGGCGAACCTGCTCGGCCTCTCGGGCCCGGAGATGACCGTTCTGGTCGGCGGTCTGCGGGTGCTGGGCGCCAACTTCGGTGGCACCAAGCACGGCGTCTTCACCGACAAGCCGGGCGCACTGAGCACCGACTTCTTCGTCAACCTGCTCGATATGAGCACCAAGTGGGAGCCGTCGCCCGCCGATGACGGCACCTACATCGGCAAGGACCGCGCCAGCGGTGCCACCAAGTACACCGCCAGCCGGGTCGACCTGCTGTTCGGCTCGAACTCGCAGCTGCGGGCACTGGCCGAGGTGTATGCCGAGGACGACGCCAAGGAGAAGTTCGTCAAGGACTTCGTGGCGGCGTGGACCAAGGTCATGGACAGCGATCGCTTCGATCTGGCCTGACCGCAGTCTGTAGACAGCGAAACCCCGCGGACCTGGAGTCCGCGGGGTTTCGTGTTGTCGGTCTAGTTGCAGGCGTTGGCGTTGACCCAGCGGCCGTTCCACCCGACGCAGCCGCTGACGGCCGGCGGCGGCGGTGGAGGCGGCGGCGGGTAGTCCTCGGGCAGCGGCGCGTAGTACGCCGGCGGCGGCACATACGGCGCGACGACGTCGGCCAAGTTGGCGCACCCGCTGACGGTGACGCGCCGCCCGGCGCTGGCGCAGACGTCGGCGTGGGCTTCCCCACTGGGCTGGATCGTCGTGATCGTCAGAGGTATTCCGGTCAGCGCCATGACCGCGGCAGCGGTACAGCCCAGAGTTCGCACCGAGTTCTTCATCTGTCCCTCTTCTCCTCGTCGGCTGGGCCGGTGTCGGACGTGCAGCGGAGTATATCGACGCCCGCTGTGCCGTCCGTGGATCTGACCATCGCCCCAGCTAGAAGGCCCGTCAGTGGACCACGCTTCGGCGTCTGCGCCGCCACACCCAACGGCCGGCGAGGACGACCGCCAGCACCGCGAGGGCCAGCAGCCACGGCCACCCGCCGTGCGCGTACACCCAGCCCGCCACCGTCCGCTGGAGGCGTCCGGCGGCCTCGATCACCGGGTCCTGTGCACTGCCGCCGCCGCTGAACAGCCGGATCTCGTAGACGCCGTAGTAGCCGACGTAGAGCCCGACGAGAACCAGGACCACCCCGCTGATCCGGTTGACGTAGGGCAGGATCCGGCGCAGCCGGTCGACCAGTGCCGAGTTGGCCACTGCGACAGCCACCGCGAGCACTCCGACCACCAGCGCCAGTCCGGCCGCGTAGGCCACATAGACCAGCAGACCGTCGATCAGTGAGCCGCCGCGGGCCGCGCTACCGGTGACAGCCAGGAAGGGCCCGATGGTGCATGACAGCGACGCGATCGCGTAGCCCACCCCGTAGCCGAACATCGACCCGAGCCTGGCGGTGGGCGCCCACCGGCCGCCGAGCCGGGCCGCGCCGGAACCCAATCCCAGCTCCCGGCCACTGACCAGCCAAAGCCCCAGCGCGACAAGGAGAACGCCGACCACGACGGTCAGGTAGGGCGCGTACTGCTGCACGGTCGAGGCCACCGACACCGTCAGCACCCCGAAGGCGGCGAACACCGCCAGGAAGCCCAGCGCCATCGCGAGCGTGGCCACCAGGGCGCGGCCAATCGATCGCAACCGGCCGGCATCGTCGGCGTCGACCACCAGCGCGAGATACGCCGGCAGCATGGCGAATCCACAGGGGTTCAGGGCGGCGACCATGCCGGCGGCGAACGCCAGACCGACCAGATTCTGGTCCACCACGGTGTCAGGACGCCAGGGCGCGAACCCGGTCGCTGAGCTCCTGCTGCGACATCGCCGAGGTGGGATTGTTGACGAAGGTCGAGGTGCCGTCCGGACGCAGGAACACGTAGGCGGGCTGCCACGGCACATTGAACCGGGCCCAGATGGATCCGTCGGCGTCGTTGAGGTTGGTGAAGTTCAGGTTGTACTTGGAGACGAAATTCTCCATCTGGCCCACATCGGAGCGAGCGGCCACCCCGACGAAGGTGACCTTGGGGTTGGCGGCGGCGACCGCGCTGACATTGGGCGCCTCGGCGTTGCAGAACGGGCACCACGGCGTCCAGAACCACAGCACCGCGGGCTTGCCCTGCAGGCTCGAGCCGTTGAACGGGGCACCGCTCAGCGTCGTGCCGGTGAAGTCGAGCTGGTTGTCGGCCATGGCGGCCGGCGGCGCGCAGACGCTGAAGGCCAGCGCTGCGGTGGCCAGTACGAGTACCGCCGAACGGAGCACGCGGTGCAGTGGATTCTTCATGGCATGGCCTCCCGGGTGTCGGGTGTGGGGCGTGCTGACGGCACGCTGGTGTCACGGGTGCGACGGTTCCTGAGTTCACGGTATGGGCGAGTTCACACCTCGGCCACAGCCACGGGCCAAGGGTCACCAATGCGTCATTCGCCGGTGGACCCTTGACAATTTACGTTACACATCGGAACATAAATCGCCGTGAGTGCTGCTGCGACGCAGGGGCCGCGACCCGGTCCCGAACCGGAGCCGACGCGGGGCCGTCCCCGCGACCCCCGCACCGACGGCGCGATCATGGCCGCCACCCGCCGACTGCTCACCGACATGGGCTACGAGCAGGTCTCCATGGAATCCATCGCCAAGGCGGCCGGGGTCAGCAGGCCGACGATCTACCGGCGCTGGCCCTCGAAGGCGCACGTGGTGTTCGAAGCCGCCTTCGGCACACCCGCCACTCCCGGCCTGGTGTCGCGGACCGGCGACTTCGAGACCGACCTGCGCGAGTTCGTGCGGCGCACTGTCGCGTTCTGGCAGCAACCCGTCGTCAAGGCCGCCACGATGGGCATCCTTGCCGACCGCCAGCGTGATCCCGAATTGGACATCCGCACCCAGCGATTGCTCGACGACATGATCCGCGGCGAGTTGGCCACCCTGGTCCATTCCGGCGCCGAGGCGGGTGTGGTGCGCGCCGGTGTCGACATCGACACGTTGTTCAACACCCTGGTGGGCACCGCCTTCTACGCGACGCTGGTCGACGGCCGCGGCGGTTCCGAACACCTGGCCGACACACTCTGCTCGCTGGTGATGCGAGGCGTACAGAAGAACCGAGGGGACGAGGGACCGAGATGACGACAGATGCTGTGGGGCAGGAGCTTTCGCAGGCTTTCCGTGACCTGCTCGACGAGGTGGCGGCGATCGAGGGCAAGATCCTGGGCGCCGACCCGGCGCTGGACGAACCGGACGTCATCGACGGCTACCGGCTGGCGTTCAGCCTGTTACGGGTAGCGGTGGATGCCTATGTGTGGGGCGACAAGGACAACCCGCGGTTCGTCGACGTCATCGGTCCCTATCAGCGCTGGGGTGGCGACAACTCCGACGCGTTCTACCAATTGGCGCCGATCGACCCCAACCGCAGCTACCGGGTGACCGGCAACCGCGGCGACTCGGTATACCTGTCGATCACCGTCTACGGCGGGCCCGACGACGGGCACTACAGCAACCGCATCGTCGGGACGATGAACGACCGCTCGCTGGAGTTCGACGACGACGGCAACTTCGAGTTCATGATCAGTCCCGAGCCGCAGCCCGGCGCCTGGCTGAAGCTGGAGTCCGACGCCGTCGTCGCCCTGACCCGCGATTACCTCAAGAACCCGGAGACCGACCGGCGGGTGCAGTGGACGATCGAGGCGATCGATCCGCCCGCCCGTCTGGTCGAGTCTCGCACCGACCTGATCCGCCGCCTTCGCTCGGCGAAAAACTTTGTCGCCGATCAGGTTTCGTTTATCCCGACCAAGGTCGAGCCTCCCAACGAGATCGCCGAACCATATCCGGTGCCGAAGCAGACCTTCGGGTGGGCGGCCGGCGACGCAGCGTACGCGATGGGAGCCTACGAGCTCGGCCCCACCCAGGCCCTGATCATCGAGGGCACCTCACCGGAGTGCGTGTTCTGGAACCTGTGCCTGTGGAACCCGTGGCTGCACACCTACGACTACAGCTATGAGCGAGTGACCATCAACGGTGCGCACGTCACCTACGAGCCCGACGGCTCCTGGCGCATCGTGGTCAGCGACACCGACCCCGGCCAGCCGAACTGGGTGTCCACGGCCGGGCGCCGCAAGGGCCTGATCTGGCTGCGCTGGTTCCTGCCCGCCGAGACACCACAACGTCCGACCTGCCGGGTGGTCGACGTCGCGGAGCTGACCGCATGACCGCCGGGGTGACGCGCCCTGCCCCCATCCGGTTCACCGACCTCGCCGATCCGGTGTATCCGGCGGCGGCTCTGCCGATGCGCGAGGCGCTGGCCGGATACGGCGCGATCCTGGAGCTGACGCCGGCGGCGATGCTCGCGGCGGCGGCCGAGCGCACCGGGCTCGACGACTTCGGCGACCCGGCGTTCCGCGAACGCCTCGAGGTGCTGTGCGCGGCGCTGCGTGCGGAGGCCGGCCTGTCGGACGTCGGCGTCGCCATGGTGTTCGAGCAGCTGGTCGGCAATCTGGTGAACCGGCTTCGGCTGGAGTCGCTGATCTCGGCGCACCCGGAGATCGAGGATGTCGAGATCTGCCGGCCCATCATCATCTGCGGGCTGCCCCGCACCGGCACCACCCACCTGCACAACCTGTTGGCCGCCGATCCGAACCTGCGCTACCTGCCGTATTGGGAGAGCCTGGAGCCGTTCCCGGTCCCGGGCGAGGGGGACCACGCCCGTCGGGACCGATGCAGCGCCGGGCTGGATCTGGTCAACACCACGATGCCCGAGTTCAAGCGCATGCACGACATGACCGTCGACCATGCGCACGAGGAGATCCAGATCCTGGCCAATGACATCTCGACGATGTTGTTCGAAACCACCTACGCCATACCGACATTCGCCGAGTACTACAAGTCGCACGATCAGGCGCCGTCCTACGCCTACCTCAAGCGCAGCCTCAAAGCGATGCAATTCCTGCGCGGCGGTACCCGCTGGGTGCTCAAGTCGCCCCAGCACCTCGAACAGTTCGCCATCCTGTACGCCACGTTCCCGGATGCGACATTCGTTGTGACACATCGCGATCCCGTGGAGGTGACGCGGTCGATGGCCACCATGATCGCGTACTCCTCCCGGATGGCCACCGCCCGCCCCGACCCGCACGCGATCGGCCGCTACTGGCTGGGCCGGGCCGGGGATCTCTTCGACGGCTGCGTGCGCGACCGCGACGTGCTGCCCGCCGACCGGTCGATCGACGTGCGGTTCGGCGATTTCATGTCCGACGAACAGGGCACCCTGGCCGCGATCTACGAACTGGCCGGTCAGCCCTACGACGACGACGTCCGCTCGGCGATGGCCACGTTCATGGCCGAGCATCCGCGGGGCCGCTACGGCGAGGTGAGCTACGACCTGGCCGACGTCGGGCTGGACGCCGGCGAGGTGGCCGCCCGGTGCAAGCCCTACCGCGACCGCTTCGTCGACTGAAGCGGGTTACGCGCCAGCCGCGCCAGCCGGGTGCGATCCACCAGCACGCACCCGTGCACCTCGGCGAGCTGCTGGGCGGCCTCGGTGTAGCGGTGGTTGGACACCACCATGGTGTTCTGGCACTCGTAGACCGCGGCGCCGGCGACCACCTGCTGGATGGCTGAGCCGTTGACCACCCGGCCCTGGCGCTTGCACTGTACGGCCGTGCGGACACCGTCTCGGGTGGCGATCAGGTCGACGCCGAAATCGCCGGTCACCTTGGTCATCTCGACGTCATAGCCGCGGCCGCGCAGCACCGCGGCAACATAGTGCTCGAATTCCACCCCGGTCATCGCGTCCACCGCGGCCTGCCCGCTGGCGCGGTAGAGCGCGTCCAGCCGGCGATCCTGCCGATGATCGAGGTATGCCAGGAACGCGCGCCAGGCACTCACCACTGCGATCAGCGCGGTCAGCGCCGCCGGCAGCCACACCCAATGGTTGAGCAGGCCTACCAGCCCCAGCAGGACGGTCGCCGCCAGCCACAGACCCAGCCACTGCAGGGCGGTGGTGTACTTGCCTGCCTCGGACACGCCGTCAACCTAGCGGCGACCGCTGACACGTCGGCGCCCCGACGAGCGGACGGCGCCAAACCGTGACCTGGCTAGAGGTCGAGACGGTCGATCGTCCACTTGATGTCGTCGAAGTGCGGCATCTCCCGACCGTCGTCGACGCCGATCTCCCGTTTGATCAGGGCCTCGAGTTTGGCGCTCGAGGCCATCACCACCTCGGCGTTCTCCCCCTTGGTGGCCGCCAGGTTCGTCATCTCCGCCGGGTCGGTCTGCAGGTCGTACAGTTCGACATCGTTGGCCTTGTACAGCTCGTCGAGGGTCTGCGGCAGGTTGCGCTGGGTGGGCGCGAAGTAGCGGGTGAACTTGTAGCGGCCGTCGAACATCGTCCGCAGGCTGCCCCGCTTGGTCAGGTCGGGCCGGTATCCCGCCTCGGCCATCGCCTGCTTGGGGTCCTTCTTGGCAGCCTTGGCGTCGGCGACGATCCGGATGACCTCGCTGTCGTTGGTGGCCAGCCCGCTGTAGGTGAACAGCACAGCCTCACGGACCGTGTGTTGGTCGGCGGCGCGCGGATTGCCCAGTGCCGCACTGAAATCCTTGCCCGGCAGGTCCCGGCCTGCCACCTCACCCTCGTTACCCGCCTTGACGCCGGCGAAGGCCAACAGGCTCGGCGCCAGGTCAATATGTCCGGTCAGTGATGAAACGCTTTGTCCCCCAGCGACATCCGGGTGCACGATGTGCATCGGAAGGTGGATGGCCTCCTGATAGGCGAACGGCCCCTTGCCGCGCAGGCCGTGGGCGCCACCCATCTCACCGTGGTCGCTGGTGAACACCACGATGGTGTTGTCGGTCAGCTTCAGGTTGTCCAGCTCGGCGAGCAGCAACTGCAGCTGCTGGTCCACGCTGCGGATGCTGTTCAGGTAGAAGTCCGAGAAGCGCCGCCAGCGCTCCTCCTCCGGCGGGATGGTGCCCAGCGTATAACCCCAGGCCTTGAGGTACTCGCCGTGCGCGGCGGGCCGACCCGGCTCGTTCATCGGCTGGGTGAGGTTCTTGGGCAGCGCGGTGTCCCAGGTCTTGGCGTAGAGCTCGTTCTCCGGCGCCCGGGCGGCCTCCATCAGCAGCCTGCCGTTGTCCTGGACGTTCTGTCCGGGGGCGTCGGTGTTGAAGTACATGATGTCGTGCGGATTGACCAGGCTGACGAACAGCGCCCACGGCTTGTTCTCATCGGCCAGCGTCCGGCCCTGATCGCGCAGCCACGACACGGCGCTGCCGCCGATCATGTTGTCGTAGTGGTAGCCACCAAGGGTGTGGGTCAGGACGTCGCCCGGCCAGACGTAGTCGGAGAAGCCGTAGGCCTCCATCTCCTTGGTGAACAGGTGGTCGGGCTGCTCGGTCTCGAAGGCACTGTTGAGATGCCACTTGCCCTTGTAGGCGGTGTAGTAGCCGGCCTTGCGCAGCATGTCCCCGACGGTCGGGATGTCCGGGTTCATGGAGTTGACGTAGGGCATGTCGACGTTCTCGAACATCCCGTTGTCCGGTGTCTGCAGTCCGGTCAGGATGACGGCGCGCGAGCTCGTACACATGACGGCCGGGCAGTAATGATTGGTGAACGTGACACCGTCAGTGCGGAGCCGCTCCCGGCCCGGCAGTGACATCCCGGACGGCCACTCGGTGAAGTAGCGCTCCTGGTCGGTGAAGACGAACACGATGTTGTGCTTGGCGGCCGAGGGCAGGCCGGACTTGGGAGCCGACGGCGTGCTGGCCGGCTTGGGTGCACACGCGGACAGCGCGGTCGAGGCCAGCGCGGTGGAGGCCAGTGAGACACCCGCCATGGTCAGGAAGGTCCGCCGACTGGGTCCTTCAGTGGTAGCTGTCACGCGGCTCGTGTCCCTTCCACTCTTGATGTAGCGATACGTACACTAAGCACATGTCGTTGCCCGGTCAACCATGCGAGGACCCCAGCGCCGCGTCCGAAGACCCGGATTCGGCCCGGTCGCGCCCGGCGCGGCGCACCCGCGCCAACGGAGACCGGTCGCGTGAGCGCATCCTGGACGCCGCCACTGAGGTGGCCACCGAACGCGGCTACGACGGGACCACGATCTCGTCCGTCAGCAAGGCCAGCGGACTGCCCCCGACGTCCATCTATTGGCACTTCACCGACAAGGACGACCTGATCGCGGCAGTGATCGACCGCAGCTACCAGCGCTGGCTGGGCGCGCTGAGCCTGCCCGAGGGAGCGGACGCGGCCCGCTGGGCCGGCCAGATCGGGACCCAGGTGGCCAAGGCGCTCCAGGAAGCCCCGGACTTCCTGCGCCTGGGGCTCAAACTGGCGCTGGACCGGCGGCCGGTCGAACGACGGGCCAAGCGCAAGTTCCTGCAAAGCCGCGCCAGCACGTTCGACCAGTTCGCCCGGCTGATCCGCCAGATCGCGCCGGAGCTCGACGACGACAAGGTCGATCTCCTCACGACCTATCTGATCGCCGGTGCCGACGGCCTGTTCATCGCCGGCGAGATCGACGACGATCCGCAGCGGTTCGTCGAACTCTTCGAACTGCACGCGACGGTGGTCCTGCAATCGGCGATCGACGTGGTCACGTCCCGCCCCCGCTACTGATCAGTAGCCTGCCGACGTTGCCCGGCGGCGACCCTTGACGTGAAAGTTGCGTTCTTACCAGAGTTTTAGGCAGAGCTCCCGGCGGCCTTAGATTTGCGGCATAGCGTTTGGGTCATCGGTGGGAACGCCACCCGGCGAACCCACATCGGCACACCGACCGGAATGAGGCTGCAGATGACGAGTTTCACCTCTCGCTATGGCAACCCCGCTGTTGACTACAAGGGTGCGCACGTTCGCGCCCACTTCCGGCATGTGGCGACCGTCGCCGCGATCAGCGGCCGCATCGACGCCTCCAACGTCGACCACCTGACGAACTCCGTCGCGCGCTTCGTGCTGGCCGACCAGCCGTTCATCCTGGACCTCAGCGGGGTGGAATCCTTTAGCCCGCAGGCACTTCGGCTGCTGTTCGCCCTCGATGACCGCTGCTCGGCAGTCGGCGTCGACTGGGCGGTGGTGGCCAGCGAGGCCGTCAAGCGCCGGCTCCGGATCCGCAACAACGACGTGCTGTTCCCGGTCGTGGGGTCGCTGGCCGAGGCCGAGCACGAGTTCGACGACGCGATCCTCAACCGTCGCCGGTTCCTGCTGCCGCTGCTGAGCAAGACGGCCTGAGCGCGAGACGCCGGGTGCTCCGGCGCGCGTACCCTGTTTGTCGTGGGTCAAACATCAGCAATCCTGACCGCCGCATCAGCGACCGCGGTCGCGGTCCTTGTGGGGGCGGGCGTCGCCGGCGCTGATCCCGCGACACCGGATCCCTCCCCCGCGCCGTCGACCAGCACGACCGCACCCGGCGTTCCGGCCTTATCGCTGCCGTCGTCGGCCACACCGACCTCCACCGCACCCGCGGTCCCGCAGTCGGCGATGGACCACAACGGCACCTACAAGGTCGGCACCGACATCGTCGCGGGCACCTACACCTCGGCTGGGCCGGTCGACGGCGACAGGTGCTATTGGAAGCGCATCGGCGGCCCGGACGGCGCCACCACCCTGGACAACGCGTTGAGCGCAAAGCAGCAGGTGGTGCAGATCGAGCCGACCGACACCGCCTTCAAGACCAACGGATGCCAGCCCTGGCAGCTCACCGACGCGCCGCCGCCGGGCGAGAACCCGCCCTGGCTTTCCGGCATCCAGTTACGCCACTATCTCGACGTCATCAACGGGTTGTCGGGAGCGTCGGGCAACGGCACAGTGCCGACCTCCTAGGCCGACCTCCTGGGCCCAACTCCTCGCCTGGCGGCTAGTGGCTGCCCACGCCCCAGTGCAGCACCCGTGAGGTGACCAGCACCAGGACCAGGGATACGGCGGCCACCACGACCAGCCCGATGACCGCGACGACCAGCGGACGCCATCCGGTGCGGGCCAGTTCCCTGAAGTTGGTGTTGAGTCCGACGCCGGCGAACGTCAGCAGAAACGCCCACTTGGACACGTTCGCCAGGTTGGTGCTCTGGCCCTTGGTCAGCCAGCCGGCGGTCGCGATCGCCGAGACAGCCAGAAAGCCCAGGACGAACTTGGGGAACTTCTCCCAGATGAAACGCGCCTTGGCGGCGAACCCCGGGGCGATCTCGTCGGCTTGGCCGCGCGACGACCAATAGAGCGCAAAACCCAGGACGACGAACCCGATCAAGGAGTTGCGCACCGACTTGACCAGTACCGCCAGCTTGCCCGCCTCCTCGGAGAAGAGGTAGCCGGTCGCGGTCGTCTCCGCGGTGTTGTCCACGGCGAGCCCGGCCCACAGTCCGAACTCGTGGTCGCTGAGACCGAGCAGGTGGCCCAGCACCGGCAGGGTGAACAGGGCCACCGCACCGAGGGCCAGGATGGCGGCGATGGCGTAACTGACATCGGAGTTGCGAGCCCGAATGGCTCCCTTGGAGGCCACGATGGCCGACACCCCGCAGATCGAGGTGCCGATCGCCAGCAGCGATCCGAGCTTGCCGGAGAGGCCGAAGAGCCGCGCGGCGGCCAGGATGATCGCCCCTGCGATCGTCATGTCGAGCAGGATCTGCACCAGCGAGATGCCGCCCAGCTTGACGATGTCGCCGAGGACGAACCGCGCACCGAGGGCGACGATGCCGATCTTCAGCCAGAATTCGTAGGTGCGGATGCCGGGCCGGAAGACGGGGTGCACACCCACCGTGTTGGACACGATCAAGCCGAACACGATCGCCCACAGCACGTATTCGATGTCCGGAACGGTCCAATGATGGTGTTTGGCAAGCGAATTCCACTCCACCTGCGCGTACTTGCCCAGTAGGCCGATCCCCACCAGAAGCAGAACGCCGGGGACGTAGTCCAGCAGGTTACGGCTGGTGAAGATCGGGTCCTCGGTATCGGTCGCAACGTCGACGGTGCTCATGGTGTCACCACGGAATCTTGGGCAGGACGCCTGCCACCGCCAGGACGACGAAGACTCCGGCGACGATGGTGGCCCACCAATCCACACCGAGATGGAATCGTCGCTGACTGCTGTGACCGGGCAGGTCCGGTTCGGTCATGGTCACCCCTGTTCGCCGATGCTGCGCTACGGCATCGATGTTCACCGACTCTCTCGCAACGGGACCAGCAATCCGCTCGGGCTGATTCCAGCGATCATGCGGCGTCCGCTATTTGGCGGTGGCGCCGCTGGCCGGGATCGGCGACGGGCAATAGTCGTGATCCTGGAGTTCCTCCCCGCCGGCGATGTCGCCGGCCTGGGCATCGGCGCGGTCGGCGAGTACGACGAACCCGGGTGACCCGCCGACGTTGTCCGCCCCGACCACCACGAGCGTGTAGCTGCCCATCTCGGTGCGCGCGCCGGGCAGGCCGTCGGCCATCAGCGTGAATGGGTTGGCGGTCAACTCGGTGCCCGGCACCGCCATAGCCCAGTAGGTGTGCCCAACCAGCGGCACCGGCAACGGCTCCCAGCGCGGACCGATGGACCCGGCCGCGGTGCGCAATGCCTCGCGGACATCGGCGCGCACACAGTCGATGTGGATGTGCAATTGGTTCTGGCTGCGCGACACCGCGGAGTTGATCGCCAAGCTCACCCAGTCCCTGGGTAACGTGCCGCCGGCCCGTTGCTCGACGAACGCCCGCGCCAGCCACGCGGCGGCGAAGTAGTTCGGGGCGCCGGGTTCGAGCAGTTCGGGGCTCTCGATCCCGGCGATGCGCGCGGTGGGTAGCAACAGGTACTGCCGGTCTCCGATGAAGTCCTTCATCACCGCGTAGCCGTCGCGCTCGCCGCCCTGCAGATCGATCTGCGCACACGGCGCCGGGTCCCGATGGGCGAGTTCGTCGGCGACGCACTGGTCGTGCACGACGGTCCACAGCGCATTCGGGTCGGCGTGAGCGGTCACCGCAGTAGGGATCGCCACCGCCACTGCCGCCAGCGCGGCGGACATCTTCCCGAGCACCGCCACACCCTATGACTCGGTACGGCCGGGACACCGACCAGCGCAGTCGATATCCGCAAAAGCGGATCACTGGCAACTCTGTGTCCGTATCTGCGGATTTCTCCGCTAGGCTCCGGTAGTGCCCCAGATCAGAATCCGCGAGGCCGCCGAGCTACTCGGCGTCAGCGATGACACGGTCCGCCGCTGGATCGACGACGGCGCCCTGCCGGTGAGCAACGAGGCGGGCGGACCCAAGACCATCGACGGTGCCGCACTGGCGGCATTCGCCCGCGACCATGCCGCAGCCGCACCCAAAGACCCACTCACGGTCGCGAGTTCGGCGCGAAACCGATTCGCCGGCTTGGTGACCAAGGTGGTCACCGACACCGTGATGGCTCAGGTCGAATTGCAGTGCGGGCCGTTCACCGTGGTCTCGCTGATGAGTAGCGAGGCCGTCCGGGAGCTCAACCTCGAACCGGGCAGCATCGCGGTCGCCGTCGTGAAAGCCACCACCGTGATCGTCGAGACCCCGGGCGGGCAGTCATGAACCGGGCCCTGCCCACTCTGGCCACGGCGCTGGTACTCGCGGCACTGCCCGCATGCAGCTCCGGCCAGCACGCCTCGGCGCCGAGCGCAGGAGCCCCTGACAACACGGTCATCGTGTTCGCCGCGGCATCACTGAAGAAGACCTTCAGCCAGATCGGCGACCAATTCCGCAAGGACAACCCTGGCGCGTCCGTCGAGTTCTCGTTCGCCGGCTCCGCCGACCTCGTCACCCAACTCACCCAGGGCGCCCACGCCGACGTCTTCGCTTCAGCCGACACCAAGAACATGGACAAAGCCGCGGCCGCCGGACTGCTCGCCGGCCAGCCGGTGAACTTCGCCTCCAACACGCTCACGATTGCCGTCGCACCCGGAAACCCGAAGAAGATCAACAGCTTTCGCGATCTGACCAACCCCGGCGTGAGCGTCGTCGCCTGCGCCCCCCAGGTGCCGTGCGGCGCTGCCACCCAGAAGGTCGAGACGGCCAGCGGCGTGGACCTGCACCCGGTCAGCGAAGAGTCCTCGGTCACCGACGTGCTCGGCAAGGTCACCAGCGGTCAGGCCGACGCCGGGCTGGTATACGTCACCGACACCGCCGCGGCCGGTGACAAGGTCACCTCGGTGCCGTTTCCGGAAGCCTCGGGTGCGGTCAACACCTACCCCATCGCCACCCTGGTTCAGGCCAAAAACCCCGCGCTGGCAGCACGATTCGTCGACTTCGTGACCGGGCCCACCGGCCAGCGGATTCTCGGGCAGGCCGGTTTCGGCAAGCCCTGATGTGGCAGGCTCGGTGCGTGGATCTCCCCCGCCCCGACCCCGGCGTCCCGCATCTGGCCGACGTGGTGCCCGCCGTGCTCGCCGCGATGGGCGCCGGCGGTTTCGACTCCCGCATCACACTGCCGGGTCCGATCGCCGGGGCCTGCGTGCTGCTGATCGACGGCCTGGGCGCCGAACTGCTCGACCGCCACAGCGCCGACGCGCCGGTGATGTCCGAGCTGCGCGGCCCGACCCTGCAGGTCGGTTTCCCCTCGACGACCGCCGCCGGGCTGGCCGCCGTCGGCACCGGCTGCACCTCCGGCAGCCACGGCATGGTCGGCTACTCGTTCCGGGTGCCCGACGTCGGGGTGATCAACGCGCTGCGCTGGCGCCCGTATCCCTGGGGTGAGGATCTGCGGGAGACGGTGGTACCCGAGACCCTGCAGCCGCTGCCGACCACCTTCGAACGCGCCGCGGCGGCCGGGATCGCCGTGAGCGTGATCTCCGGCGCGGAGTTCACCGGGTCCGGGCTGACCCGCGCGGTGTTGCGCGGTGGGCGCTACGTGGGCGTGCACGCGCTGGGCGACCTGGCCGCACAGGTGAGTTCGACGGTGCGGGCCGGCGGCTTCTGCTACGGCTACCACAGCGAGCTCGATCTGCTGGGCCACCTCTACGGACCGGGATCGCAGCCATGGCGGATGCAGCTGCGCCACGTCGACCGGCTGGTCGAATCCGTGGTCGCCGAGTTACCGCCCGGGGGCCTGCTGTCCGTCGTCGCCGACCACGGCATGGTGACCGTCGATGGTGACGAGTCCATCGATATCGACAGTGTCCCAACGCTTTTCGACGGTATCGAGGCTGTGGGCGGAGAACCGCGCGCCCGACACGTGTACGCCCGCGACGGTGCGGTGCACGACGTACTGGCCACCTGGCGGGAGACCCTGGGCGCGCGAGCGTGGGTGCTGGCCCGGGATGAGGCGATCGACGCCGGCTGGTTCGGCGAGACCGTCGCCGATCGGGTCCGGCCGCGCATCGGTGACATCGTGGCGGCCGCCCGCGACAACGCTGCGCTGCTGCGCCGCACCGTCGAGCCGGGCGAGTCCGCACTCGTCGGCCACCACGGCTCACTGACGGGCGCCGAGCAGCTCGTCCCGCTGCTGCTGGCCTACCGCTGAGCCGGCCGGTGCAACCGGGCTTTGTGCCGGTACATGTCGGCGTCGGCGCGGCGGATCAACTCCTCCAGATCATCGGTGGGACCCCACGTCCAGCCCACCGATGCCGACAACGTGACGTCCACCGGCCCCACCGCGTAACGCCCGGTCAGCACGGTGCAGACGTCCTGGGCCAGGCCCGCCACCACCGACGTCTCGTCGGCGGCGGGCGCCAGGACGATGAACTCGTCGCCACCAAGGCGGAACACTGAATTCGGCTGGAGCACAGCACTTTTGAGCCGCTGCGCGACCTCCGCCAGGACATCGTCGCCAGCCGCGTGTCCGTGCTCGTCATTGACCCGCTTGAACCCGTCGAGGTCGACGAAGACGATGCCGACCGGGGCGCCCGGTGCCACCGCCCGGTGCTCGTCGATCCGGCTGACCAGGGCGTGCCGGTTGTGCAGGCCGGTGAGGTGGTCGGTGACCGCCAGCCGGGCCAACTCGGCTTCGGCGCATCGCCGCGCTGTCACATCCTGGAACTGCGCGATCACAACGTCGTCGGCGCCGTACTCGGCCCCCGGGGCCAGCACCGCGGTGCGCTGCAGCCAGATGACCGAGCCGTCGCAGCGCACATAGCGGCGTTCGGAGGAGATCTGCTGGACCGCACCGCTCAACAGCGATGCCATCTCGTTCTCACCGGTGGCCACGTCGGCGGGGTGCACGTAGGTCCGGTAGTCGGCCCCGGCCATCTCCTCGAAGCGGTATCCGAGCAGATGGCAGAGCGCCGGGTTCACCCGCAGCACCCGCCCGCTGGTGGTCAGCACGGCCTCCCCGAATGGGGCGTTGGCCATGCTGATCTGGAACAGCCGCAGCGCCGCGTCACGCTCCCGCTCGGCCTCGACGCGGTCGGTGATGTCGACGGCGTGACAATAGAAGCCGCGGATCTCGCCGGCGATGATGTCGGGAATGTAGGACGCGTCGAATTGCCGGGGCCGCCCGAGCGGATCGATCAAGGTGGTGGTGAAGACCTGCGGGTTGCCCTCCAGGACGGCGTCGACGTAGGTCTCGAGCGTCGCGTAGAGCTCCGCACCGAGGATTTCGCGCATGTGCATGCCGCGGATCTCGCCGCGGCCCTGCCCGAAATACTCGACATAGGTGCGGTTGGCCAGCAGATTGCACCGGTCGCGGTCCCAGTAGCCGATGAGCGCGGGCAGCCGGTCGATGAGCAGCCGCAGCCTACGGACGTCCTCCGCGACGGACAGCTCTTCATCCAGCACCGAATACGGCCCCCAATACCGTTTGCGCACTACCGCCGACCAATTTACATCCAGGTCAATACAGGGTAAAGGAACGGCGCCGCAAGCGCCTTCACGCAGGTCGCGCTGCCGACGAGTTAAGGTACTGCGTCGTGATCGTGCTGCTGCCGCCGTCGGAGACCAAACAGGCCGGAGGCGACGGCCCACCGCTGCGGCTGGATGCGCTGAGCTCGCCGGACCTGACCCCGATGCGTACCGCCCTGGTCGACGAACTCGTCGAGCTGGCCTCCGACGTCGAGGCCAGCCGGCGGGCGCTGGGCCTGTCGGCGTCCCAGGACGGCGAGATCGCACGCAACGCCGCTCTGCTCACCTCGCCGACGTTGCCTGCGATCGACCGGTACACCGGCGTGCTCTACGACGCGCTCGACGTGGGCTCCCTGCGGGGTGCCGAAGCGGCTCGGGCCCGGGCCCGGCTCGCGGTGGGTTCGGCACTGTTCGGGGTGCTCCGCGCCGACGACGCGGTGCCCGCCTACCGGTTGTCGGCATCTTCCAAACTGCCGGGGCGTCCGACTCTGGCCGCCCGCTGGCGGCCTGTCCTGGAACCCGTCCTCGCCGAACTGGCCGCCGCCGAACTGGTGGTCGACCTGCGGTCGGGCTCCTACGCGGGGCTGGGCAAGCTGGCTTCGGCCGTGCGGGTCGATGTCCTGGCCCAGCACCCCGACGGCCGGCGCACCGTGGTCACCCACTTCAACAAGGCGCACAAGGGCCGGTTGGCTCGGGTGCTGGCGGCGAGCAGATCCGAACCCGGTGACGCGGCGGCGGTCGCGGCAGTGGCACGACGGGCCAAGATGCAGGTCGAACGGGACGGGAACGAGCTGACGATCATCGTAGGGGCCTGAGCCGAAGCTCTGCCACGATGGTGTGATGAGCAACCGGTGGCAGAAGTCCACGGCGCCGCGCGGTGACGACTACGACGCACGCTGGCGTTCGCTGGCCGAATCCGGCCAGAACATCCACGGCGAGGCCGATCTGGTCGAGCAGCTGATGCGCGATGCGGGGGCCGAGTCGGTCTTGGACGCGGGCTGCGGAACCGGGCGGGTGGGCATCGAACTGGCCCGCCGCGGGTTCTCGGTCGCCGGGGTGGACGCCGACGCCGGCATGCTCTCGGCGGCCCGCAGAAAGGCACCCGATCTGCCGTGGGTGCAGGCCGACCTTGCCGCTCTGGGCGCTGCGATGCCCGGTCCGTTCGACCTCGTGCTGCTGGCCGGCAACGTGATGATCTTCCTCGAGCCGGGCACCGAAGCTCAGGTGCTGGCCGGTGTGACTGCTCGGCTGGCACCCGGCGGTCTGCTGGTCGCCGGCTTCAGCCTGCGGCCCGACCGCCTGCCGATCGAGCGCTACGACGAACTCGCCGAGCAGGCCGGCCTGGCCCTGGTATCCCGGTGGTCGACGTGGGATCGCCAGTCTTTCGCCGGCGGTGACTACGCGGTGTCGGTGCACCGCAACGGCTGACGCCGCCAGTGACCGAACGCCGCAAATCAGTCCATCTGCCGGTTTTGCCGCCACGGGGGTGGCCAGCCCTGTTACGGTTCGCTAGGCTCGGTCCCCGGCCATGGCCGCCGGGTGTAAATGGATTGCTGGTCACCCATGAGCCGATCTGATCGTCGAGGGGACTGTGGATGAGGTTGCCGTGGGTAGGCCGCAGCCTCAATCAGTACTACACGCTCACCGCGATGCTGGCCGCGCGCGGTGCGCAGACGTTCACCTCGCGCGTCATCGCCTCATTCCTGTTCGCGTTGGGTGCTGTGCTGCTGGTGGTGCTCATCAGCCCGATTCCGCTGCATGAGCCGGCGGGGACGCCGCTGCTGGCCGGCGTGGTGGTGGCCTGCTTCGTCACCGGCGCACTCTGGCTGCGCCACCGGTGGCCGACCCGCACCGAATCAGCCCTGCTCGCCGCGGGTTCCATGATCGGTGTCCCGGTCGCGTGCCTGGTGCCGGCCGACCCGATGTACGGACTGCTGGGCGCGCCGTCGTTCGCCCTGATGATCGGATACGCGGCGCTGTTGCACGGGATGCGACTGCTCGGCGCGATCATCGGGGTCGCGATCGTGACCATCGGCTACCTGGCGATCCAGGTCGGCCAGCACGACGCGCTGATGGCCGTGGTGTCCACGGTGATGCTGCTGCTGTTGGTCGCTTTCGCCGCTTTTTCCTGCCGCCTGGTGGTCAGGTTGACCGGAACCGCGGTCGGGCCCGACGGTTTCGAACCGCTGACCGGACTGCTCAACCGCGAATCGTTCTACGAACAGACCGCGACCCTGCTCGCCTCTCGTAACCGCGACGACGACCGGTACCTGGTGGTCGCGTTGGTGACCATCGACAGCTTCGCAGCGATGGTCAGCGTGCTGGGCAACCGCGGCGGCAACCGGGCCCGGATCGCAGCAGGCCAGGCCCTGCGGGAAACGGTGCGCCGCAATGCCATCGTCGCCCACATCGGGGAAGCCGAGTACCTGATCGCCGACACGTTCACCACCACCGACCCGTCCCCTCTGGTCGAGCGGGTCCGTGGCGCGATCGCCGGCAGCCCGACCGGGATGACGGCGAGCATCGGCGTGGTCAGCACGCCGCTTCGGCCGCTGGTGGAGGCGCCCCCGCACGATGTTCTCGACGAGATCGTGGCGCTGGCGACGACGGCGATGTTCGACGCCCGTCGTGCCGGCGGCAACCAGGCCCGCTATGTGGTGCGCCCGACGCTGAGCGTGGTCGACGACGATGACGACGACGAAGCGCCGTTGATCTGATCTGGTGCGTCAGGGTGCGGCGGTGATCTCTACCGCCAGGTGATCGGCGATCGTCTGCACCGCAGTCCAGTTCCCGCCCCGCAGCGCGGACGCGAGTTGGTCCACCATCGGGCTGTGCACCCCGAGTTCGGCCAGCCAGTCCGACACGGTGGCAGCGATCTCGTTGATCGTCACCGTCACCGTCCGGCCCTCGTGCAGCCGATCGGTGAGCCGAAAGGTGGGTGGGCCGACCCGGGACCGGCGCGCGATCAGGTGACATCCGAACCCGTTGCGCATCAACCGAATCATGGCGTTTCCTCCCCGTGCGCCCGCCCTACCTCACTGTCCTGCCGATCGGCCATCGGCGCCAAGGGCACTAGGTCACCCACTCGACGGGGCCAACGGCACCGCCTGTCGCGGTGCGCGGCGGTATTGTCTGCCGCATGAGTTCCGGCCACGAACACAAGCCCCACCGCGAATTGCCGCCCGGGATGGCCGAACAGCTGGATCTGCCGTACGCCGGCGTCGCCTCGTTCGGCAATCGGCCCTTCCTCACCGAACCCGAGCAGCTGGACTCCTGGCAGCCCGACGTCGCGATCGTCGGCGCGCCGTTCGACGTGGCGACCACCAACCGTCCGGGTGCCCGATTCGGCCCACGGGCCATTCGTTCCACCGCCTATGAGCCCGGGACATATCACATGGATCTGGGCCTGGAGATCTTCGACTGGCTCGAAGTGGTCGACTTCGGCGACGCCTGGTGCCCGCACGGTCTGACCGAACAGTCGCACGCCAACATCCGCGAGCGGGTGCACACCATCGCCTCGCGCGGCATCGTGCCAGTGATCCTCGGCGGTGACCACTCGATCACCTGGCCGGCGGCCACCGCAGTCGCTGAGGTTCATGGCTACGGCAACGTCGGGATCGTGCATTTCGACGCGCACGCCGATACCGCCGACATCATCGACGGCAACCTGGCCAGCCACGGCACCCCGATGCGACGGCTGATCGAATCCGGTGCCGTGCCGGGAACCCATTTCGTCCAGGTCGGCCTGCGCGGCTACTGGCCGCCGCAGGACACCTTCGAGTGGATGCAGGAACAGGGCATGGTGTGGCACACCATGCAGGAGATCTGGGAACGCGGCTTCAAAGAGGTGATGAACCAGGCGGTCAGTGAAGCCCTGGCCAAGGCCGACAAGCTTTACGTCTCAGTCGATATCGACGTGCTGGACCCCGCGCACGCACCCGGCACCGGAACGCCCGAGCCGGGCGGTATCACCAGCGCCGACCTGCTGCGGATGGTTCGCCAGCTGTGCTACGAACACGACGTCGCCGGGGTGGACGTCGTCGAGGTGGCACCGGCCTACGACCACGCCGAACTGACCGTCAACGCCGCGCACCGGGTGGTGTTCGAGGCTCTGGCCGGGATGGCGGCCCGCCGGCGCGACGCCGCCAACGCCAAGCCGGGCCCACCCTCACCGCTGGCCCGTTAGTTCCCCGGGTCGCTTCGCTCCAGCCCGCCGTATCAATAATCGGATTCGGCAGCCAGGATCTCGGCCAGGAAAGCACCCGGGCGGGGTTCAGCCAGCCGGTTCCTGGCGAACCGCCGGATGCGTTCCCGCACTTCGGCGGTCTCGTCGACCTCAGCCCCTACGGTCACCGTGGTGGCCGTCCAGTCGGCGTCCCAGGCCTGCGCCGCCATGAGCGGTTCACCGGCGGCACCGAGGAGCGGCAGCGTCGCCCGGCCCTGCGCATCGAGCGCACCTTCCGCCCGGAACTTGTTGTTGCGCAACCTAATCGATATTCCATCCGGGGTTCCCCGCCCGAGTGTCAGCGTGCTGAGCACCGCCACTGCCTGACCGTCCTGCACAGCGATGGTCCAGCGCACAGTGTCCTCGGCCGCATCGAACACCGACCCGGGCACACCGCTGTAGGTCATCGACGCCGCTCCCCTGGCGATCACCCCGGCAGATTCGGCCATCGTGTCCCGGCCCGCGGCCAGTGCGTAGTCGTCCTGGCGGCCCGCTGCCGCCGACGGCACCGTCGAGAGGACCTCGATCGCGTCGGCCACCGCGGACCACCCCGGCGCCAGCAGTCCCATCTCTTCGACGAGATCCACACAGCGGCGGGCCAGCTCCACGATCCGGGGGTCTCCCCCGGCCACCAGCTCGACGAACGTCGCGGCATGCGGGGCCAGCAGGTCGGTGATGTCCGAGTCCAGCGTCCCGTCGCCGAAGAAGTCCTCGGCTCCGATGGTGGCCACTGCGAGTTCGGCGTCCAGGACGGCCGGATCCAGCGCGGCGATCGCGTCCCGGATGCTCTCCGGCCAGAATCGGCGCAACCAGTGCCCCAGCGCCACCCGGCGAAGCGGCTCCAACGAGCCGGGACGGACGTCGATGCCGGGCAGATCGAGCACGGCCGCGGCATCGGGCGGGGCACTGCCGGCGGCCTCGACGAGCGCGTGATGGCCGGCCTCGCCCACCACCCGCCACCACCAGTCCGCCCGGCCCGGATCGGTCAGGGTGATCCGCGCGGCGGCCTCCGGGGCGTCGACCGTCCACGCCAGCACCGCCCCGTCGACCTCCACCACCGCGGCCAGCGGCACCGGGGCGGGCGCAGGCCCGATGCTCCACATTCCCCCGTCAGCGACCAATCTCATTGCTGCACCTGGACTTCCAGCATCGCTTTGATGCGCTGGCGGTGATCGAGGCTCACCGATCGGGCCACTCCTTCGAGCAACGCCCGGATGTCGTCGACGTCGTCGCACGACTCCTGCCATACGTCACGACCATGCAGGCGGGCCCACAGCCGGCTCAGATACGGGCGGGCGAACGCGGCCAGGTCGTCGACGACGGGGCGCTGGCGGGGATGCATCGGCCCGCCTGCGGCCAGTGCGCGGCGGGCATGCAGCACGTAGGCCTCCTTGCGCAGCCGGGCCTGGATGGTGGCCGCCAGCCCGTAGCGAGCACTCGCCTGCTCATCGAGCGGTCGCAGCTCCCCGGCCACCTCGATGCCGGCAATCAGCGTGGCCTGTCGGTCCTCACCCAGGAGACCCCATGGCGCGCAGGCCCGGTCGACCTCCTCGGCACACAGCAGCGGAACATCGGGCAACTCGTCGCGATCCAGGGCACGGCGCAGGGTGGCCCGGACCCGATCGACCACACCGCGATCCAGCGGTCGGGAGTCGGCATCGCCGGTCAGCGGTGGCGGCCGCAGCGGCAACTGTGCGGTCAGCCCCAGTACCACGATCGACCACGGCAGCTCGGCGCCGGCGACCCGGGCTGCCGCACCCACGTTGTAGGGTGTGGCGTCGGCGATCAGCGCGGTCCAGACCCGTTGCCGGGCAACCGTTTCCCGATGTGAATCGGCCGGCCCCAGAACTGTGGTGAGGCCGGCGAAGAACGGTCCGGTGATGGTGTCGCCGGGTTGCACATCACCCCAGCTGTGCTGCAGCTGGCGGGTCAGTCGCGTGACGACCTGCGGGTTGGCCAGGTGCCGGTTCAACACCTCCACATCAGTGCGGTCGCGGTCGTCGTGCAGTGCCCGCAGCGTCGTCTCGGCCACATCCGCACCGTCGAGGGCGGGTGCGCCCTTGGTGACCGCCAACTCGAAACAGACCGGGAAATACAGATCCTGGGCATTGCCCGTGGTCACCCGCAGCCGTCGGCGCTGCGACTTCATCAGCGCGAACCACGCCGCGGTGGCACGCAGCGTCTCGGCGTGCTCGGCGATCACGCCGGTCATCTCGGCGGCGACGTCGGCGGTGACGAACGGGGCCGAGTAGGCGGTGTTGGCCCGCAGCCTCAGCACCAAGGGGTCGAGGATGCGCTTGACGGTGCGGCGCAGCGGGCCGCCGTCGTCCCCGCTGAGCACCTCGACACCGGACCCGATCGCCCGCCACGCACCATCGATGACCGCCCGCCGCGGCACGGCCGCGCCGGCGGTGAGCACCGATCCCGGCCCGGCGTCCATGCCGTCAGAATAGAGGCCCGGCAAAGTTGGGTTCGGTAGTGCGGCCGCCACGGCAGCCTTGCCCGCATGTCTGACACCCTGCTGGGCGCCATTGCCGTCGCCTCCGCCATCGCACTCGCCACGATCATCGTCGCCGCCGGTCTGTGCGGCCAGCCGCCCCGACCGTCGCGGCGCCGACCCGCGGTCCCCAGGACCGTCGCGCTCGGCACGGTCTGGGCTATCGCCGACTCGGTCGACCCTCTGGTGGTCATCGAGGTCGACAGTGTGGCCGGCGAACGCCTCGCCGGCCGACTGTGCCACCGCGAGGGCGACCCCGCCGTCGCGGCGCTGCGGCCCGGGATGATCCTGCTGGTCACCTTCGACCCGCAGGCCCCCGACCGGATCGCGCTGGCCGACGACGTGATCGCGGTGCGCGCCGCGACCGGTCAGCACCGGGTGCGCCGCGGGCCGCTGCGCGACCACCAGCTCGACCTCATCCGGCATGGCACCCGCTCGTCCGGCGTCGTCACCGGGATGCGCAGCACCAGCTGCGCCGACGATGATCTTCGCGAGGTCGAGCTCGACGTGATGGTCCGGCGCCGCGGGGGCGGACAGTTCCCGGCCCAGGAGACCACGGTGGTGCCGGCCGCGTCGCTGCCGCGACTTTCCCCGGGCAGCATCATCGATGCCTACTACCATCCGCAGGACGAGAGCACCGTGGCCGTCTGCCTGCCGCCCGGCTGACCCGGTCACCGAGCACCATCCACCGAAAATGTCACCAGCGCCGCCCAATACAACGGGCTGGCGCTGGTGTCGCCATCGCGCCAGCGCCGCATCTGGTCGCGCTGCCACTGATTGAGTGCGACGATCGCGTCCTCGGATTCGTGGGCCTCGTCGACCGCCACGACCACCTCGGCCATCGGATCCGTCAGTCGCCCGGCGAACCGCCGGTAGCCGGCCGTGGTGGGCAGTGACCACAGCGTCGCGGTCACCAACTGGCTGCCACACAACACCATGGCAGCCACCAGCCCGGTGGCCTCGTCGAACTGGTAGTCGCCACCCGAACCGCAGGCCAGCAATGCCACCCGAGGGGGCATCGGCAGCTGAGCCGACATCAGGTCGGCCGCGAGCAGCGGGCGATGATCGCCAACCGGTTCGGCGGCCCCCGGAAGTGCCGAGGTGCACGCAAGGTGGATCGCGGCGCGATCGGCATAGCCGTGCGCCCGGTCGGCGGCACTGGCATGGCCGACGTACAGCAGCCGGCCGGGTCGGTGCCTCAGTTGGTCGGCCAGCCAGCCGCGGTCGGCATCGCTGCGGCGAAACAGGTCGACCGCCGAGCCGGCATCCGGTAGTACGGCGCGTTGCACCATGACCTGACCGAAGTGTCGCGACAGGACGGTCTCGGCCGACGGGCGCCCCAGAACCGAACCCAGTGCCGAGTCGGGCCGTTGCCCGGGAACCCGGGGGTCGAGAACCAGAAGTACTGGGCCCGAACGCCGTTCGGCCCAGCTCACCGATGTCCGCGCCGAATGGGTGATGTTCGGGGGGACGGCCATCACCACGTCGGCCAGCTCCATCAGCCGGCGGCCTTCGGTCAGGGTGTCGATGTCGGCGAGCTGCCACGCGATGCGGGCCGCCCTGGTGCCCCGCGTGGTGATCGCGTCCGCCCTGGCCGCGATCAGCTCGTCGCGGCTCGGCCCGGTCAGCGGGACGGCGACCAGCCCCCAGGGGATGCGCGCCAGCCGTGCGCTCGGCGAGATGTACAGCAGCGGGCGGGGACCGGCGGCACAGTCGGCCAGCAGCTGCCAGGCCGGGGCGCAGATCAGCAGCACGCCGAGGATGTAGGCCAGCGTGAGCTCGCGGTCGGGGCTGGCGAACGGGCCGCTGGTCAGCGCACGGTCCAGCGCCTCGGCCAGCGTCTCGCCGCCCTGCGGATCGGGCAGCGCGCCCTGCAGTTCCTCGATGGCCGCCAGCAGGATCGGTTCCTCGACCACCCAGGTGACCGTGCGGTCCGGCCGTCCGACGACCCGCAGGCTCGCATAGGTGGCGACGCCGAGATCGGCGAACCGCAGTACCAGCGTGGTGGATGTCATGGCCATGTCGTCCACACCGGGCCATCGGAGGTCACGACCTGCCCGTAGCGGCTCTGGGCCAGCTGCCGGTAGCGCTCGAGGACGGCCCCGCCGGCCGGATCCATCTGCAGGGAGGGCAGCGGGCCGAGAGTGGTCAGAGTGAGACCGTCCACCGAATCCCCGGCGGCGGCCAGCGCCTCTTCCGCCGCGGTGTCGGCCACCACCGTGGTGGCGACTCCGCCATCCCAGGTGGACGCTTCATCGAGCGGTTCGTGCGCGAATGTCCCACGCGCACTGTGGTATTCGATCAGCTCACCGAGCAGCTCGGTGTTCTCCCACTCCCAGGCCACCGAGAAGGCGCCCGCCAGCATCCGGCCTGAGACGTGGGCTCCCCAGCGCCAGCGGGATTCGGCGTCGCGCATCGAATACCGAACCGAGTCGACGGCCAGCGCAGCGGGGATCTTCAGCTCTGCCGCCCGTTCGAGCTTGGCCATGGCACTGCGGTGCGCCGGACTCCCGGGCTCAACGTGGGTGACACCGAGCGACGCCGCCTGCCGGGCCTCGGTGGCCCGGTAGTCGTCGGTCGGCTCACTGATCCCGTCGAAGCCCATGTCGGCCAGCGCATCCGCGCGCCAGATGTTGCCGAGGTGGTCGTCGAGGCGCGCATACTGCAGCCAACTCGAGCGCGGCCACTGGTCCAGCAATTCGCGGGCTTGCGCCACCAGTTCGACCGCCTCGGCGAACCGGCCGCGGAACACCGAGATCCAGCTGCGCTGCACCAGGATCCGGTGGATATGCAAGGGCTTGTTGATCTCTCGCCAATGCCGCTCGGCGTGCGACCACGATTCGTCGGCCGCGTCCACCATGCCGACCCCGAGCCGGGTGAGCCCGAAGTACAGCCACGACCGTGACACGTCGTGGGCGCGGTTACCCTCGGCGAGCGCCGGGTAAGCACCCCCGACAAGGCGTTCGGTGCTCTGGTGGTCACCTCGGATCCAGCTTGCCGCGGCTTTCTCCAGTTCGGCTCGCGCGCAGTACAAGGTCCAGTCCCGGCGCTGCGCGCGGGCACCGGCCCGCTGTAGCCACTGCTCGCCCTCGGCCAGCCGACCGGTCTCGACACAGAACCGGCCGTAGGCCAAGCCGCCGGCGACCAGCACCTGATCGACGGCGTCGGAGGGTTCGGCGAGCTGGTCGATCACCGGAATAACGTTGCGCCACAGGGCTGCTGCCCGGGCGTGCAGATCGTCGTCGGCCAACGCCGTCGCGCACAGCACACCGGCCAGCGTCGCTAGGTGCTGCTGGTCGGCGGCCAGCTCCGGGAACCGCTGGCCGCCCTCGTCGTCCTGCAGGATGGCGAGTTCGAGCGCGGCCTGCTCGTGTTCGCCGTGCGCCGCCGCCAGGCCCACCCGCAGGAATTGGGCCCGCATCCGGTAGCGCCGCACCATCCGATCGGCGTCGGAGCCGGGCGGAGCCTGCGCGTAGCCGGCCAACGTGTCGTCGATCCGCCGCAGACATTCCTCGGTGCCGTCGTAGGCGGTTCGGTTGAGATACAGCTCGCCGAGCAGGGCGAAGGCCTCCAACGCGTCCTCGTCGCGCTGCGCGCGCTCGATCTCGGGAAGTGCCGCCAGCAGAACGTCTTTGGCCGCCTCCTCCTTGGCGGCCAGGATCAGCTGGCGAGCGTGCTGCAGCTGGCCGGGGATCGACACGGCGCCATCATAGGTCGGCCGGCCCGCCAGCCCGGACAACCGCCGGGATGGCGGACGTGCCCGACACGTCCGCCATCCCTGTCCTTGCTGGCTCAACTCAACTGCAGCTGACGGTGATCTCGAACTTCTTGGTGATCATGCCGGCCATCGGGTTCTTCATATCGGCGCCGGCGGCTTCACCGCTGATGGTGTAGGTGCTGCCGTCAACCTTGACGTCGGCAGAACCAGTCTTGACTCCCATGGTGTCGCTCACCGCGAGTGCGTTGCCATCGACCACCATGCCCAGTGAGGTCACCTTCGGCGTGGGTTCGTCGGTCATGACCACACCGAGGCCCTGCTGACCGCCGATGGCTCCACTGGCGATGTTGATGTTGCCGCCCTGTTTCACGCACGTCACCGTGCTCAGGTCCAAACCCGGCAGATCGCTTCCGTCGACCTTGACCGAGGTCTTGCCGGTGCCGGCGTGTGCGGCGGTGGCGGTCGCAGAACCGGTCGCCGACGCGGTGCCCTTGCCGCTGCTGTTGTTGTCGGAGCACGCCATCAGCAGCATGCTGCAGCCGATCACGCCGACACCGACCGCGAGAACTCGTTTCACCTGTATTCCCTTCGCTCTTCCCGTCGCCCCGGTGGCGCCGTCGAGAGCAAGTACAGATGTGGTCCTCGGCTACCGATCCCAACTTCGGCCCGGCGCGGGCTGGGCCCGGCGAGCCACGCGCGCGTGCCAGCGCAGTCGCAGGATCAGCAGGCCACGGTGTGCCTCGAAACCCACGGACAGCGGGTCGCGCAGCCGGGACGTGCGGTGCCGGCGTGTCGATGCCATGCCCCCAGTGAACCGCATTCCGGCGAACGATGACTGTCGCGCAAGTGACCGGTACCGTGCCGGTTGCGGACCATCCCCCGCAGCGGGCTGGCAGTCAGCATCCAGCTTCTTCGCAGAAAGTGGCTCTAGCCTGTGAATTCGCGTCCCGACGGCTGTGACGCAGCAGATCAAGCGGGCATGGGAGGCGGAAGAACGTGAACAAGGTCATCGGACTGGGAGTCGGGGCGGTTGCCCTGTCTGCGGTATCGGCCGGGTTCTTCGGGACCGGGCTGGCAGCCGCCGACGACTACGCCGGCAAGTCCTACTCGGACGCCTCCTCGGCGATCAGCGGCGCCGGGGAGAAGGCGGTCATCGCCACCTCCGTCGGTGATGCCGTGGATCAGGCCGACTGCGTGGTCACCCGTTCGCAGAAGGCACCCTGGCTCAAGGGCGACAACTTCAGCCCGGTGACCGACACCGTGCTGCTGTTCCTGAACTGCAACGCCAAACTGGCCAGTGCCGGCAAGCCGGGCAATTCGCTGGCCAGCCCGGAGGGCGCGGCCGAGAAGGCCACTGAGGATCAGCAGGCTGCCCAAGCCGCTCAGCAGGCCGCCCAGCAGGCCGCCAGCGACCAGAGCCAGTCCACCGCCCTGCTCGGCGGCAGCAACTCGGGGTAAACCGCCCGGGTTGCCGCCGCGAGCGTAGGCGGCAAGGATCGGCAGCGATGGACGCCACATTCGCCAATGAGCTCGCCGACCTCGACGCGATCGGACAGGCCGCGCTGGCCGCCGCCGGAGAGATCTCGGCGCTGGAGCTGCTCGAGGCCGCGATCACCCGGCTGGAATCGGCCCGCCGGCTCAACGCCGTCATCACCGACCTGTTCGAGCGCGGCCGTGATCAAGCCGCCGCACTCGACGCCGCCGCGACACTACGGAACGGATCGGCCGGTGCACTGGCCGGAGTTCCGTTCCTGCTCAAGGATCTTGGCGCCTCGCTGGCCGGGGCGCCCGAAGCGATGGGCAGCCGCGCCCTGCGCACCTATGTCGCCGATCAGACGGCGTGGCTCGTCGAGCGCTACCTGCAGGCCGATCTGGTGGTGTTCGGCAAGACCAACACCCCGGAGTGGGGAAACCACTGCACCACCGAGCCGTCGCTGTTCGGTCCGACCGTCAACCCGTGGTCACCGGCCATCACACCGGGCGGTTCCTCGGGCGGGTCGGCGGCGGCGGTCGCCGCCGGCATCGTGCCCGCCGCCTCCGGCGGTGACGGCACCGGCTCGATCCGGGTGCCGGCATCCTGTTGCGGCCTGGTCGGGCTCAAACCCCGCCGCGCCCGCACCTCCTTCGCACCCGGGGGGCACCTGCTGGACGGGCTCGCTGTCGAGCACGCCCTGACCCGGACCGTTCGCGACAGCGCGGCGCTGCTGGACGCGGTCACCGGGTCGGCGCCGGGCGACCCGTACAACGCACCGCTGCCGCCGCAGCCGTTCACCGCGGCCCTCGATCTGGTGCCCGCGCCGCAGCGGATCCTGCTGGCCACCGAGTCGCCGTTCCCCGGACCAGGCACCGATCCCCTGGTCACCGCGGCCGTCGAAGCCACCGCCCGGGCCCTTGCCGGTCTCGGCCACCGGATCGACACCGGCGCCCCGTCGTTCGACGCCGACGCAGTGGCCGACGCCATCGCGGTGCTGCACACCGTCAGCAATGTGCAGCTGTACAACCTGGCTGCCGCGCATCTGGGGCGCGAGCCGCGCGAGGACGAGTTCGAGCCGAGCACCTGGGTGATGATGCGGGAAGGGTTCACCACCAGTGGCGTCGCACACGCCGATGCCGTCGACTCGCTGCACGCCCAGACCCGCCGGTTCGCCGCCGGCATGGCCGGCCACGACGTGCTGCTCACCCCGACGCTGCTGGCCCCGCCGCCGCCGTACCGGGTGCTGGATCAGCCGCGGGGCACCACGCGCGCCTTCTTCGACGTCGAGTTCGCCCACACCGGCTGGACCACGATGGCCAATGTCACCGGTTGGGCCTCGATCTCGCTGCCGCTGGGGGTCACCCCGGACGGACTGCCGATCGGCGTCCAGCTGACCGCACCGGAGGAAACTATCCTGCTGCAGCTGGCCGCGCAGTTGGAAACCGCACTGCCATGGGCGGATCGCCGGCCGTCGGGCTGGTTGGGCGGCCACTGACCTGCAACGGTCAGCCTCAACCTGGTCGGGCGGCCCCGGCCCGCGTGCGAGACTGAGCCCATGGCTGTCTCTATCGCCCGCCCCAAGCTGGAAGGCACCATCGCTGTCGGCGAGGACCGGCAGATCGGCTTCGCCGAGTTCGGTGATCCTCAGGGGCGTGCGGTCTTCTGGCTGCACGGCACCCCCGGGGCCCGCCGGCAGATCCCGCTGGAGGCGCGGGTGTTCGCCGAGCAGCGCGGTATCCGGCTCATCGGTCTGGACCGGCCGGGGATCGGCTCGTCGACCCCGTTCCAGTACGACAACGTGCTGTCCTTCGCCAACGACTTCACCACCATCGCCGACACGCTGGGTGTGGACACCATGGCGGTGGTCGGCCTGTCCGGGGGCGGGCCCTACACCCTGGGCTGCGCAGCGGCGTTACCCGAACGGGTGGTGGCGGCCGGTGTGCTCGGCGGTGTCGCCCCGACCGTCGGTCCCGACGCGATCGGCGGCGGCCTGATGGCCCTGGGCGCCGTCGCCGCACCGCTGCTCGACGTGGCGGGCGGACCGATCCGGCTGGTGGCCGGCACCGTCATCCGGCTGGTCCGCCCGGTGGCAGAACCGGCCATCCTGCTGTACGCGGCGATCTCACCGGAGGCCGACCGCAAGATGCTGGTGCGTCCAGAGTTCAAGGCGATGTTCCTCGACGACCTGCTCAACGGCAGCCGCAAGCAGCTGGCCGCACCGTTCGCCGACATCGTGGTGTTCGCCAGGGACTGGGGTTTCCGGCTCGACGAGGTGAAGGTGCCGGTGCGCTGGTGGCACGGCGACCGCGACCACATCGTGCCGTTCGCCCACGGCCAGCATGTGGTCGGCCTTCTGCCCGACGCGCAGCTCTACCACCTGCCCGGCGAAAGCCACCTCGCCGGGCTCGGCCGCGCCGAGGACATTCTCGGCACCATGCTGGACATCTGGGATGCACAAGAAAACCGTTGAGCGGCAATGCTTGTCGCTGGTCGCCACGGTGATGCTCGCACTGTGCTCGGCATCGCCCGCGCACGCCGCACCCGATCCGGTCGCACCGCCGGACTTCGTCGCTCTGCAGGACGTCGACCCGACGATCGTGCAGGAGATGCGCTACCTCACCCCGCACAACTTCACCGGTGACCCGGTCGACGGCTATCGCTCCCCCACCTGCATCCTGACCCGGGCGGCCGCCGACGGACTGCACCGCGCCCAGCAGGAATTCCTCGCCCGCGGCTACACCCTGAAGGTGTACGACTGCTACCGCCCGCAACGGGCGGTCAACGACTTCGTCGCGTGGGCACAGGATCTCGGCGACCAGCGGATGAAGGCGGAATTCTATCCGCGGGTGGACAAGTCGACGCTGTTCGCCGACGGCTACATTGCCGAGAAGTCCGGGCACAGCCGCGGCAGCACCGTGGACCTGACGCTGGTCGCGCTGCCCGCCGCCGCCGAGCCGCCCTACGTTCCCGGCCAGACTCTGGTGGATTGCGCTGCGCCACAAGCTATCCGGTTCCCGGACAACTCCATCGACATGGGGACCGGGTTCGACTGCTTCGACACCCTGGCGCACACGCTCGACCCGCGCATCGAGGGTGACCAACTCAAGAACCGGCTGCTGCTCACCGAAGGTCTCGAACACCAGGGCTTCGTCAACTACGACCAGGAATGGTGGCATTTCACCTATCGGCCCGAGCCCTACCCCGACACCTACTTCGACTTTCCGGTCGACCGCGCTGCGCTCACCGGATAGCGGACCCGGTTGCCGCCATTTCCATCCTTCCGTCTGATTCTCATGGCGAACGTCCCACCATGCGTGGGCCACAAGTCCCTGGCACTGCACCGAGCCCGGTTGGGAGGCTAGGCCGGTACTGAAGAAACCGGTGCATGACGGCGATCTCGTCGCACCGCCGTCGGAAGGCTCTTTCGGATGAACGATTTCGCCGATGAGAGGCGTTACGCCTGGCGGATGATTCGCGCCGCTCGCCGCGGACAGCCCCGTACGGAGCTGGTCGCGCTGCTGGACAAGGCTCTCGAAGCCGGCCTGGACCGGGCTGAACTCGTCGCCGAACTGGCTGATCTCGGCGGCCGGTTCTTCGCACTGTGCGACCTGCAGACCACGGTCTGCTACGACATCGACGCCGACGACGCGCAGACCTGCCTGAACTAGGCCGAGCCGGCCTCGCCGCGCAACGTCCGGCGCAACAGGTGCATGGCGACGGTGGTCGACCGTTCCCGGATGTCGGAACGGTCGCCGGGCAGCCGCAGCGACCGGCTCACCGTGGTGCCGTCGGCCAGCCGCACGCAGAACCACACCGTGCCCACCGGTTTGTCCGCAGTGCCGCCACCCGGGCCGGCGATCCCGGTGGTGGCGACCGCGGTGTCGGCACCGAACCTGTCCAGCGCGCCGGCGGCCATCGCTTCGGCGACTTCCTGCGACACCGCGCCGTGGGCGTCGATCAGGGCAGCATCGACACCGAGCAGTGCCGTCTTGGCCTCGTTGGCGTAGGCGACGATGCCACCCGCGACGTACGCCGAGGAACCCGGCCGGTCGGTCAGCCGGGCGGCCACCATGCCCGCCGTACAGGATTCGGCCGTGGCGATTCGCCGGCCGGCCAGCAGCGCGGCGACCTGGTCGTCGACCAGTGATCCGTCCTCGGAGAACACCATCGACCCGTGCCGTTCCCGGACCAGCGCCATCAGCTGCGCGTAGACCGCGGCGCTGTGCGGCTCGTAGCGGGTGACCATCTCCACCTCGCCGCGTCGCAGGCAGGTGGTGATCTCCAGGGCACTGAAATCTCCGACAGTGCGCTGTGCCTCGCGCAGCGTCTCGGCCAGTGCGGACTCCGCGAGCCCGAACATGCGCACGGTGTCCTGGTGGTAGACGGTCCGGCCGGCAATGGCCTGGGCGACGATGTCGCTGGCCACGGCGCTGGGCCACATGGCCTGCAGTTCACGCGGCGGCCCGGGCAGCACCATGACCACCGGCGACCCGGGCACCACCACACCGGGCGCGGTGCCCACCGGGTCGATGACCTGGGCGCCGGCCGGCACCATGGCCTGCTTGCGGTTGGCCGCCATCACGGCGTCGAAATCCACCCCGGTGTAGCGGGCCATCAGCGACCTGAGGATCCCCGCGATGGTGGCTTCGAGTTCGGTGTCCAGGACCAGCTCCCGACCACAGAAGCGGGCGACCGTCTCCACCGTCATGTCGTCGGCGGTCGGGCCCAGCCCGCCGGTCGTCACGATGAGGTCGACACCTTCGGCGGCCAGGAACCGCAACTGGGCCTCGATATCGGCGGCACGGTCGCCGCAGATCGTGATGTGGGCCAGCTCGACACCCAATTCCAGCAACCGGTCGGCCACCCACGGGCCGTTGCGGTCGGCCACCCGGCCGGTCAGGACCTCGGTGCCGGTGACGACGATTCCCGCCCGCGCGCTCATCCGCGCTCAGCCACGGATGCTGCCGGGCGTGCGGACCACCAGCGGCACGGCCGGGAAGCAGGCCGCCATCTCCGAGCGCGACCTGCGCAGCGCGGCGGTGCCGTAGCCCTTCTGGCGGTGCTCGGGGTGAATCCAGATCCGTACGTTGACCTCGCCGTCGACCAGCTCGCCGAACACCAGACCGACCTTCTGGTCCCCGTCGAGGGCGACGAACCAGGCCGCCTCTTCGGCATTCGACCGCTCGCGCGCCGAACGGATCTCGTCGTCGAGGTCACCGGCGGGCGAACCCGAGCCGTCGCCGGCGGCGCCGATCTCGTCGGTGCGGGTGGCGAACAGGTCCCGGTCGTCGTCATGGGAGAACGGGCGCAGCTGCAGCCTGTCGTCGGAGCTGGCCGGCCGCTCGCCGAGGGTGAAGCTGAGCTGGCTGTTCAGGTCCTCGATCTCCTGGGCGATGCGGCGCCGCGCATCCTTGGTGAGCTGGTCGAACGACATGCCGATGACGGCCTCACCGCCGCGCCGGGAGATGCCCAGCAAGCTGGTGATCTCCGTGATCGCGGTGTCCCGGTCGGCGGATTCCACGATGACGTCGAGCACTTCGTGCCTGCGTTCGAGCGCATTGAGCAGGGCGTCGGCGATCTCGCGGCGGGCAGCGGCACGGTCTTGGTCGGTCATGCCCGTAAGCCTAGATCGGTCGCCGGGGTCGGGCGGCGGCCTCACCCAACTCGGGTGTGATCGTGCCAAGATGTGCGGTGCGGCGGATGGCGTCATGATCGAGGTGACACCTGTGCCCAGCCACACACAAACCAGCACGGGCAGGGCGGGTTGCCCTCTGCCAAGATGTACCCGCGACACCTGCCGTTTGCCATGCCGTTGTCGTGTCGCAATCAGAAGGAGTCGGACGACGGTGGCCAAGAGGCTCGCAGCGGTCCTCGTGGTCGTGCTCCTGCTGGTGTGTGCTGGCGATGACCGGGTGTTCTCCGGTCCCCCGCCGTCATCCGCCCAGGACATCGAACTGGCCACCGGCTGGAAACTGGCCTCAGCCAGCGGGCTGGACGCCGACGGCCGGCAGGTATCGCAGGCCGGCTACGACGACTCGCGCTGGCACCCGATCAAGCGGATGCCCGCCACCGTTCTGGAGATCCTGCAGGAGGACGGGGTCTACCCGAACCTGTACTACGGCAAGAACATGCTCACCGAGGTTCCCCAGGACCTGTACAAGCAGGACTGGTGGTATCGCACAACCTTCGATGCGCCGGCCGACCAGCAGACCTATGTGCTCGACTTCCCGGGTATCAACTACCGCGCCGATATCTGGCTCAACGGTCGCAAGATGGCCTCCAACCGCGACATCGTCGGCATGTACAACGGCCACGAACTCGACGTCACCTCTGCGATAGTGCGCGGCAAGCCGAACACGCTGGCCGTCAAGGTGACACCGGAACGGGCCATCCAGGACGTGAACGGCGTCGAACTCGCCGACAGCTGGTACGACTGGATCAACTGGCGCTATCTGGGCTACCAGGGGCCCGACAAGAATCCGGCCAACGGCAACTCCTTCGTCCCCGATCGCAACGCCGGGATCTGGAAACCGGTGCACCTCAAGACATCCGGGCCCGTTCAGATCAGCGCGGCCACCGTGAACACCGAGCTTCCGCTGCCCGACACCGACCGCGCCAAGCTGACGGTGTACACCACCCTGCACAACTATTCGGCCGACAAGGTCCGCGGTGTTGTGCGCGCGACGATCAGCCGGGCCGGGAAGGTGCCCATCCACGTCGAGGAACCGGTGTCGCTGCAACCCGGTGAGGATCGCGAAATCTCGTTGACGCCAGATCGTTTCGCCGCACTGACCGTCGTCAACCCCGATCTGTGGTGGCCCTACACCATGGGGGCGCCGAACCTGTACGACCTGCGACTGGAGTTCGTCCAGAATCAGGTCGCCACCGACGTCGCCACCCAGAAGTTCGGGATCCGCACCATCACCCAGGGCCGCGACAGCGACGACTCGTTCGCCGACCTGGGCACCGGAGGCAACTTCTTCCTGAAGGTCAACGGCAAGGACTTCCTGGTGCGCGGCGCCACCTACACCCCGGACCTGCTCTACAAGTACGACCCGGACCGCGACGGCGCCATCCTGCACTACGTCAAGGACCTCGGCCTGAACATGCTGCGGTTGGAGTCCAAGATCTCCTCGACCCGCTTCGTCGAGATGGCCGACGAGCTGGGCATCCCGCTGATGTACGGCTGGATGTGCTGCAACCAGTGGGAGAAGTGGTCGCAGTGGGACGACGAGGACCGCCGGGTGGCCCAGGAGAGCCTGCGCTCCCAGATCGACGTCTTGCGCTCGCATCCGTCGGTGTTCATCTGGGCCAACGGCAGTGACGGACGTCCCCCGGCCGAGGTGCTGGCGAACTACCACCGCATTCTCGACGACCTGCACTGGCAGAACGCGACGGTGGATACCGTGTCGTCGTTCGCCCGTGATGCCAGCGGCCAGCCGCAGTGGGACGGTATCCAGATGGCCGGGCCCTACAGTTGGCGCCCGCCGTCGTACTGGTTCAGCGGCCGCTACGGCGCGGCCCGCGGATCCTCGGCCGAGCAGGGCGACAACGAACACATCCCGCCATATGCCAGCCTGCGCAAGTTCATCCCGCCCGACAAGCTGTGGCCGATCAACGACACCTGGTTCTTCCATGCCGGGTCCGGTCCGCAGAACTCCCAACTGGTGAACGTCCGTCGTGTCATCGACCGCCGCTACGGCCCGTCCACCAGCGCCCAGATGTTCGCCGCGAAGGCGCAGCTCGCCCACTACGAGGCCACCCGGGCCCAGTTCGAGTCGTTCGCCGCCAACGGCTGGGACGGCCACAAGATGACGATCTACTGGATGCTCAACAGCCACTGGCCGTCGTTCTTCGGCAACATCTTCGACTACTACCTGCGTCCCGGCGGCGCCTACTACGGCGCCAAGAAGGGACTTCAGCCGCTGTCGGTGGTGTTCGACTCCTACGCCACCGGAAGCCACCGGGAGGCCCGGGTGACCGTCGTCAACCAGACCCCCGACAAGCGGGAGAACCTGCGGGTGCGGGTGCGCACCTACGACGTGGCGGGCAGGCTGCGCGACGACCGTGCCGCCGAGGGCGTCAGCGTCGACTCGGGGGCGGCGGTGCAGGCGATGACGCTGCCGCCCGGCCCTGCCGACTCGCCGGTGTTCTTCGTGCGCTGCGAACTACTGGACTCCACTGGCGCCGTGGTGGCCGACAACGTCTACTGGCAGTCCCAGATGGTCGACGACGTGGGGCCGCCGGCCAACGACGCCGCCTTCGATTCCAAACAGGTCAGCTGGGCCGACATGACCGCACTGAACTCGCTGCCGAAGGTGCCGCTCGACATCAGCGCCGGCGCCTCCGACGGTGGCCGCACCGTCCGCGTGCAGCTGCACAACCCGACCACCCGGATCGCCTTCTTCGAGCGGGCCGAACTGCTGACCGGCCCGCTGGCCGACGAGATCCTGCCGATCCAGTACGACGACAACTACGTCACCGTGTTCCCCGGCGAGACCGTCACCGTCACCGGAACCGTGCCCGACGGCGGTCCACCGGCACAATGGGTGAGGGTCACCGGCTACAACAGCGCACCGGTCGTGGTGCAGGTGCGCTGAGGTTCGCCGTTCGCCGGTGTGCCCTAGGGTTCGGGTGGCCCCGCCGTCGTCGTGGAAGGGATTGAGGACATTGCTGCAACACGCCCTGGTTGTGGCAGCTGCCCTCGCCGGCGCGGTGTTCGCCGCGATCGGCATCGTCGTGCGCCAGCGCGCCACCATGGACGTGCCCGCCGATCAGGGTGTCAGCACGGTGATGATCACCACGCTGCTCCGCCGCCGGCTGTGGTGGGCGGGCAATGCCGCGGCGGTCACCGGGTACGCCTTCCAAGCGGTGGCACTGGCCTACGGCTCGATCATCCTGGTGGCACCGCTGCTGGTGTCGGCACTGCTGTTCGCCCTGCCGCTGAGCGCGCGGCTGGCCCACCGCCGCGTCACCCGCTCGGAGTGGGGCTGGGCGGTGCTGCTGACGCTGTCTCTGGGAGTGTTCGTCGCGCTGGCGCGCACCCAACCCGGGGACTACGACGGATCGACATGGACGGCCGCGATCGCCGCCGGGATCTGCCTGGTGTTCGTCGCGTGCTGCGTGCCGGTGGCGCTGCGGCTCACCGATTGGCGGCGGGCGCTGCTGCTGGCCGTGGCGGTCGGCGTGCTCTTCGGGGTGGTGGCCGTGCTGACCAAACTCGTGACGCACATCCTGCGCGAGGGTGACGCGTCGCGGCTGTTCGCCTCACCGGTGCTGTATCTGCTGATCTTCGTCGGGGTGGTGGCGACGCTGCTGCAGCAGTCGGCCTTCCATGCCGGCTCACTGCGGGCGTCGGTGCCGGCCATGCTGGTCCTCGAACCGGTGGTGGCCGTGCTGCTCGGCGAGGTGGTGCTCGGCGAACACCTGGCGGTGACCAAGCCGGTCGCGGTCGCGCTGCTGATCGCGGCGGGGACGATGGCCGCCGCGACCATCGCCCTTGGCCGTGACGAAGGTGCCTGGGAGGACGAGCTCGAGGCCGCCAAGGCCGGTGTGACGCCGGCCAGCTAGCCGCCGACCACCCGACTGGACTGCACCGCACCCAGGTCGGCGGCGGCCCGCTCGCCGGCGAGCAGCGCCGCCTCGATCCCCGAGTGGGTCAGGAAATCACCGGCCAACCGGAGCCGGGCTGGCATGGCGTCGCGGGCCCGGCGCATCGCGGCGTAGTGCCCGGGAACCGGCGCGATGAGCGCGACCTCCATCGGGAAGACGCGGCTGAAATCGGGTTCGGTGTCACCGAATGCCATCGCAACACCACGACGGGCCTTAGCGATGATCTGCTCTTCGGACAGGCCCCGGGTCTGCGCGTCGTCGAGCCAGATGCTGACGGTCTGTCCGCCTGGCGGCACCGATGCGGGCGCGCGACGCCCGTTGAGCAGCGCGCCATAGTTGTGGTGCATCCCCGGCGCCCCGTGGACCACGAGGTCATAGGGCACCCGCGGCCAGGGATCGCGGTGGTAGCCGAAGACGATGTGGTGCGCTGTCACCGGGACCACTGCGGCCAGAGCATCGGTGATCGCGCTGTCGACGACGCCGTCGAGCAGGACGGTCGCGGTGCGCACATCGGTGGCGACGACCGCCGCATCCGCCTCGACGGTGCCGTCGGGGGTTCGCACGACGACGGTGTCGGCAGTGTGCTCGATCCCGAGTACCGGGGTGTTGAGGCGCACGTCGTCGACACCGGCCAGCAGCCACTCGGCGATGCGCCCGAGCCCACCGTCGGGCACGGTGAGTTGAGTCCGCTGAACCTGGGTGAGCAGCGTCCTCAGGAAGGCCGCCGAGATCGTGGTGGGGTCGGCCCCGGTCAGCGGATCCATCAGGGGCCGCACAACGTATTCGAAGGATCGCGGTCCCAGGTGGTCGCCGGCCCACTCGGCCAGTGTGCGTCCGTCGTCTGCGGCGGCGAGGTCGTCGATGTCGAAGGGACCACGATCGGGGCTCAGCGCCAGGCGCCCGATTTCGCGCGCGGCCCGCAGCCGGTCACCGACGGTGAGCTGCGGCATGCGCAGCAACGTCCAGGGCCGGTCGAGCCGGACCCGGTGCTTGCGGCCGGTGTCGTCGAGTACCGCGGTGCGTGCGGGCCATCGGCGCATCGCCGGAAGGTGACCCTGTTCGCGCAGGATGGACAGGGTGCGGGCGTAGGAACCCATCACGAAGATGGCACCGGAGTCGATCGAGAACCCGTCGAAGGTGACGGTGCGCACCCGGCCGCCGATCCCGTTGGCCGCCTCGAGAACGACAGGGTGGTGCCCCTGCCGCTGCACGGCCCTGGCCGCAGCCGCGCCGGCGACACCGGCGCCGATGATGGCAACTCGCATCGAACATCTCCTCATCCCGGGATGGCTGTGGGGGAAACTACCGCCGCGCGCACCAATTGCCAACACCTGTCGACAATTGCCGACATACGTCGACAAACTGTCGGCCGAACGTAGAATCGGGCGGTGCCCAGCTCAGCCGCCGGCGTTCGGCGCCACCGGCCGCGGCCTGCCGGCCCGTCGGCCGGGGACCAGCGCCGCGCGCGCCTGCTAGCTGCACTCGACGAGTTGTTGGAGACGCGGGCCTTCACCGATATCGGCATCAACGATGTCGCCCGCAGAGCAGGTCTGAGCCGGCCCTCGTTCTACTTCTACTTCCCCAGTAAGGCGGCGGCGGTAGCCGCACTCCTCGGCGACATGTACCAGAACGTGCTGCGGACCGCGCCGTGGTTCGATCAGCATTCCGGCGACCCCCTGACGCAGCTGCGATCGGGAATCGAGCACACCGCCACCATGTGGCGGGCACGGCCACGGCTGATGGCGGCCATGCTCGACGCCGTCCACGACGACGCCGACGTCAAGTCCACCTGGGATGACTGGCTGGCGGAGTTCGAGGTCCGCACCGCTGCGCGGGTGCGAGCGGATCAGGCCGCAGGCGCCGCCCGAACCGATATCGACGTCGAGGCCATGGCCCGCGTTCTGGTCGGTGTGATCTTTCACGCGATGGAGGATGACGTCCGCGATCTGCAGGCCGGCCGACCGCCGCGACCGCAGCTCGTCACCACCGTCTACGACGTGTGGCGACACTCCCTCTATCAGTGAAAACTGATCGCCGACAAAGCTTTTGGGCGGGGCATCACCGAGCCCAGGGACCGACGCCTCCCACCGAGTCGATCCGGATGTGGGTGATGAATCCGGGCGCAGTGTCCTTGGGCGGGAATTCGCCGTCACCCTTGTACAGGGTGGCGGCCAGTTCGCTCAGCAGCTCGGGCGCGCCGCCCTCCTCGACCCGGCCGATGCCGGTGATCAACAGATACGGGGTCAGCGGCGCCGCCGAATCGGGTGCCACGATGGCCAGTGCGACGCGGCCGTCCCGGCGGATGTTGCGGACCTTCTTCCGTTCGGCCCGGTGGGCGGTGACCAGCTCATCGCTGCCGTCTGGACCGGTGCGCACAGCCACCCAGACCAGCGATACCTGGGGGCTGCCGTCGGCGTTCAGCGTCACCAGGGTGGCGTCGGCACCCTGACCGATCAGGGCGCGGGCGGCGTCGTTGAGTTTCATGTGAGCTGTAACGCCGAACGGTGTGCCGCATTCCCGGCGCTCACGCGTTGTCCAGCGACAACGTCACCTCAGCGCCGCGGGAATCGACGCGGTCGAGAATCCCCGCCGGAACCCGGAACACCCGGCCCGGCGCGGCAGGCCATGGCAGCGACGCCGCCCCCACGATCCGGCCCTCTTGGCGGGCAACAACTTTGGGGAATCGCACCAGGGTGTCGGTCCACAGCAGCAGCCGGTTGCGGGCCGGCGCGGGATCTCCGGGCCGCAGGATGTTCGGCGCGACCCACCGCAGGGGTGGCGCGACCTGGATCCGGACGCCCTGCTTGGCGGGACGCTGACCGCCGAGATGGGCCCGGACCTGTGCCGCCACATGACGGCCGTCCAGTGCGGCGATGTCGGCGGTGTCCACCGGGTGCAGCAGGTTCCCCGCAGCGAAGACCCCCGGCCTGCTGGTGCGCAACGCGGTGTCGACGACCGGGCCCAGCGTGCCGGGGTCGATCGCCAGCCCCGCCGCCCGGGCCAGTTCATGATCGGGAATCCAGTTGCCGGTGAACACCACCGTGTCGCAGGCGACAACCCGGCGGGCGCCGGTGTCGAGGTCCTCGATCTCGACTCCCGTGACCTCGGGCTTGCCGATGATGCGCACCACCCGGGTGCGACGCGCGATCCGGACGTTCAGCAGTGGGGTCCTGCCGGCCAGGTTGAACACCCCATAGGATTCCGGCGACGGGTAGGTGGTGGTCATCAGCACGGTCTGGCATCCGGCGTGCTTGAGGGTGAGAACCGCTGAATAACTGACCAATTCGGCTCCGACGACCACCGCCCGGCGGCCAATGTCCCGATGCTTGAGGTGCACCAGATTCTGCAGCTGCCCGGTGGTGTAGACCCCGGACGGCCGGTCACCGGGGATCAGCAGGGCCGGCCGGGCCCGCTCCCGGGCACCGGTGGCCAGAACGACGGCGCCGGCCCGCAGTGCCGAACGACCCTGCGGCGCGGTGACCGCCACCGCGGTATCGCCCACCCAGCCGGTCACCGTCGCGTTGGTCCGGATGGTCGCGCCCGCATCCAGCGCCGTGGCGGCCAGCCGCCGCGCGTAGGCCGGTCCGCTGATGAACGTCTTCATGTCACGGATGCCGTAGCCCGGATGGTCACTGTGCCGAGGGATGCCGCCGGCGTGGGATTCCCGTTCCAGGACAACCACTTTCAAGCCAGTTCCACGGGCAAGCTCGGCCGCAGCGGTCAGGCCCGCCGGGCCCGCGCCGATGATGGCGACGTCGGCGATATCGGTAGCGGTCATGGCTGGCTCTCCGGAGAACTCGTCAAGGCGGGCGGGGTGTGCGAGCGGGACTCGAAGAGCTCCTGGACCTCGGCACCGCAGTAGAAGGCTTGGCAGCGGCCGTTCATGGCGCGGGTGCGCCGACGCAGCCCGTCCAGGGTGGCCGGCGGGATTACCGACTGGCACGCATCGCGGATCTCCCCCTCGGTCACCCGCTCGCAGAAGCACACGACGCGACCGTAGGCGGGGTCGGCGGCGATCAACTCGTCTTGTTGGTAGGGCCGCGGGAAGGCCTCCCCCAGGTTGGGCATCCGCGGCGGGGCGGGCAGATCGGTCCGCTGCGGACTCGCCAGCCCGGCCGAGGCGAGGACATCTCGCACGTACTCGGCGATGGCCATCCCCGCCGTGAGTCCGGTCGAGCGGATTCCCCCGACGAGCAGATAGCGCTGGACCGGATCGGCCTCGATGAGATAGTCGCCGTGGTCGATCGCCGCCCGCAATCCGGCATAGGTGGCGGTGACCTCCTCGGCGAGCAGGGCGGGCATCAGCCGGCGACCCTTGTCGAGCAGGAACTCGAAACCGGCTTCGGATGTACCGGTCGCGGTGCGGTCCTGCAGATCCTCCGAGGTGGGGCCGAGCATGACATTGCCGTAGATCGTCGGGCTGATCAGTACACCCTTGCCGCGGGCGGTCGGAACCGGCAGCACGATCTTGTCCACCAGCGCGCGGGCGAGTTTGTCGTAGACGATCAGTTCGCCGCGACGGGGGGTGACCGTGAACCGGTGGTAGCCGAAGAGCGCGTCGAGATGGTCGGCGCCGAGTCCGGCGGCATTGACCACCCACCGCGCCGTGATCGCAGTGCCCCGCTCGGTGTGCAGCGTGGTCGATTCGTCACCGACCTCGATGCTCGCCACCCGGTGGTCGGTGAGCAGCGTGGCGCCGCGGTTGACGGCGTCGGTGGCCAGCGCGAGGTTGACCGTCCACGTGCAGATGATCGACTCGTCGGGCACCGTCAGCCCGCCGAGCGCGCCCGGACCCAGATGTGGCAGTTCGGCGTAAACGGCTGCGGCGTCGACGATCTCGCACCGCTGATAGCCGTTGGCTTCGGCCTTCTCCTTCAGTCCGGGCAGCGCCTCGAGCTGTTCGGCGTCCCACGCCACCAGGATGGCGCCGGTCGGCTCGACGGGAATTCCGGTCTGGGCGGCATAGTCGGACAGCAGCCGATAACCGCGGCTGACCATCCTGGATTCGAGGGTGCCGGGCTTGGCGTCGAAACCGGTGTGCAAGATCGCGGTGTTGGCCTTGCTGGTGCCGTCACCGACGTCGGCGCGCCCCTCGATCAGCACGACGCGCAGGTCGCTGCCGGCCACGTCGCGGGCGATGGCGGATCCGACGATGCCGGCACCGATGACGGCGACATCGCAATCCACGGACGTCATGGCATCTCCTGTTCTGAGTAGGTGCTGGCCGCCAGGGCGCGCCAGCGGTCCCGGAAGTCGGCGGCCCGATCGGCCGTCCAGGACGGTTCGTAGGTGGCCGACGGCTGCCAGGCGGGGACCACGTCGCGCACGGACAGCTGCGGCGCCAGGCTGAGCTCGGCCAGCGCCGCCGCGCCGAGTGCGGTGGCATGCGGCGAGGGATAGATCTCCACGGGTAGACCGACGATGTCCGCGCACGCCTGCATGAGAACCTTCGATTGGGTCAGGCCGCCGTCGGCCCGCAGCGCGATCAGCGGTGCCGGCGCGTCGGCGTCGATGGCGCCGACCAGTTCGGCGATCTGGGCGGCGATGCCCTGCAGCACCGCAAGAATGACCTGCCCCCGCCCGGTGGCCAGTGTCATGCCCGACAGCGTCGCGGTGGCCTGCGCCTTCCACCAGGGGGCGGCCAGGCCGGCCAGGGCGGGAACGCACAGCACGCCGTTGTTGTCCGGGGCGGCCAGCTCATCCATCTCGGCGGCACTGGTCATGATGCCCAGGGTGGTCAGCCACCGCACCGCCGATGCCGCCGTGTACACCTGGCCGTCGACACAGAAGGTGTCCGCGCCGGCAACCCGCCACGCCAGCGAGGAGGTCAGCCCGCTGCTCGAGTGCACCGCACGAGAGCCCGTGTTGGCCAACAGGAAAGCACCGGTACCGAAGGTGCACTTCGCCATCCCCTGATCGAAGCAACCCTCAGCGAGCAGCGCCGCCTGCTGATCGACGACGATTCCACCGACCGGGATATCTCCCCCGAATGCCGTTGTGCTACCGATGATCTCGTCGTTGGACACAATGGTCGGCAATCTCTCGCCGTCCAGGCCGAACAACGCCAGCAGCTCGCGACTCCAATCCTGTCCGCCGAGCTCGACCGCCAGCGAACGGCTCGCGGTGGTGGCGTCGGTGACGAAGGCGCCGGTGAGCTGGTGCAGTAGCCAACTATCCGAGGTGGTGACCACCCCGCCCGGCTCGACGGTGCGGCGCAGCCAGGCCATCTTCGGAGCCGAGAAGTACGGGTCGAGCACCAATCCCGTTCTGGCGGAGAACAGGTCGGCATGTTCGGTCATCGCCGCGCAGACCGGCTCGGCGCGGCGGTCCTGCCAGACGATGGCCTGGCTCAGCGGCCGTCCGGTGTCGGGATCCCAGGCCAGCACCGTCTCGCCCTGGTTGGCCAGCGAGACCGCCCGGATGGGGCGGGCGGCCTGTGCGACCGCCGCCCGCCCGGCATCCAGGACGGAGTTCAGCATCTCGTCGGGATCCTGTTCGACACCGCCGCCGTCGAGATAGCGCGGGTGTACCGCGATCTCGGCTTGGCCGACGACCCCGTCCTTGGGGTCGACGACGATGGCCTTGGTGCCGGACGTACCCTGATCGATCGCCAGAACGCTCACGTACTACCCCTGCTGGTGGTGATGGGCGCCGACGAGATCCAGCTCGGCGTCGATGGACCGGAGTTCGGGCATCTTGAGTCCTTTCGTGCCACGGGTCGCGAGCAGGTAGCCCAGGTAGACCGCGCCGATCCCGACCATGACGGCCACATAGAGCCAGGGCTGTGCGAACGACGCGTCCCGGAACAGCGACAGCGCGAACACCAGCCAGACCACGGCGACCACGATGATCGGAATCTCCCAGCGGCCCAGGCTGAAACCGCCACTGGCCGGCAGCCGGCGACGGGTGGCGATGTAGAGGGCGACGGTGATCGCATAGATGATGGCGGGCAGCAGGGTCGCCGCCGAGAACAGGATGAACAGCGCGTCGGTACTGGTGGAGAACAGTCCCAGGATGACCGCCGAGATCGTGGTGACCGCGATCGTCGCGTTCAGCGGGGTCTTGGTTCGCGGCGAAACCTTGTGCAGCGCCTGCCATCCGGGGAAGCGCTGATCGCGCGACATCGCCCAGACCAGTCGCACACCGCTCATCACGATCACCAGTCCGCAGGCGAAGATGGCGATGGCCACCAGCACGAGCAGCGCGGTACCGACGAAGGAACCCAGGATGTCCTTGATGACGTCGGCGATCGGGGTGCCGGATTCGGCCAGGGCGCTCGGATCGTTGACCGCCGCGGTGACCACCAGCAGGAAGAGGAATCCCAGCACGCCGGACGCCAGCACCGCTTGCCACATAGCCCGGGGCACGACGATTTCGGGTCGCTTGGTCTCCTCGGCGAGATTGGCGGCCGACTCGAATCCCACAATGGTGAACGCACCGAGCAGGAACCCGAGCATCCACGGGCCGACGCTGGTCGCGGTGCCGAAGCTCCAGTACCCCTCGGCCGGGATGTCACCGCGGGAGAACAAGTTGCCCATCGAGAGTTTGTGCGCGATCACTCCGACGATGAACAGCAGCACGACCAGCGCCACCATGCAGACGAGTTCGGCGGTCACCGCGAAATTGTTCACCCGTTCGGTCCACTTGGTGGACAGACCGACCAGCAGTCCCTGCAGCACCAGGACCCCGGCGGTGATCAGGAAGGAGGTCAGCGCGGTTCCGGTGAAGTCGAACAGGGCGGGCACGACGGTGGCGGCCACCGTGTAGTCCACGGCGACCGACACGATGGCCAGGAAGGTGAACGAGATCCATCCGGTGATCCAGCCCAATACCGGGTTGGCCAGCCGGGACACCCACTGATAGGCGTAGCCGGTGACCGGGATGCGGGCGGCCAGCGCTCCGAGCAGCAGCGCCACCGCGAGTTGGCCGACGATCACGATCGGCCAGGTCCAGATGCCGAGCGGGCCTGAACTCTTCAGGACGCTGCCGTAGGTGGTGAAGATTCCGGTCGCGATGGAGACGAAGGCAAAGGCCACCGCGAAGGATGCGAAGCGCCCGGTGGAGCGTTCCAGGGTGTCGGTATAGACGCCCGCGCGTACCAGGGGTTCGCCGGTCGGTGTGGAAGAATCTGTCATTGGATCGGACTCCTTGAGTCGAGGGTTTCGCCTGAAAGCGGTTCGGTCCCGCGGGCGGCGCTGCAACGCCGCCCGCACCTTTTGTTCGGTCAGTCGGCCTGCTTCGCGGGGCGCGCCGAGAGCACCACACCTCCCGTCTCCTCGAAGGCTGCCGCGATCGACGGCGGCGGCGTCTTGTCGGTGATCAGGCCGTCGATCTCCGACAGTCCGCAGACCCGGTACGGCGCGACCTGTCCCAGCTTGGAGGAATCGGCGAGGATGTAGCTGCGCGAGCTGTTCGCGATGATGGTCCGCCGGATGTCCACCTCGTCGAGGTGGAAGTCGGTCAATCCGGTGCGCGCATCGACCCCACCAGACCCGAGAAAGGCGATGTCGGCATAGACGTCGGCGAAGAAGGCTTTGGCGTGGGCGTTGGAGCAGGCCAGGTCACCGGCGCGGACCCGGCCGCCGGCCACCAGCACCTCAATGCCGGGGCGGTCGGCCAGTTCGACCGCCACCGGGAGCGACGGCGTGATCACGGTCCCGGTGAACGAGCGCGGGATGGCCCGGGCGACGGCCACTGCGGTGGTGCCGATGTCGATGACGACGGTCTGACCGGTCTGCAGCAATCGCACCGCGGTCGTGGCCATCTGGGCCTTGGCCTGGTGGAAGGTCAACGACCGCTCGGTGAAGGACGGTTCGGATCCGCGCCGGTCGGCCACGGCCGCGGCGCCGCCATGAACCCGGCGGATCGCGCCCCTGTCTTCCAGCAGGGCCAGATCCCGGCGGATGGTTTCCGCGGAGACGCTCAACAACCGGACCAGGTCGTCGGTACTCACCGCCGACGCGGCGCTGACCGCCTCGATGATCGCCTCGTGACGTTCGATGGGCAGCACGTCACATGACCGAAACTGTGGATTTCTGCCTGCGCATGACTGGTAGTGTGGGGTGTTGTGGAGGCGTCGTCAACCCGACGCACCAACGATCGGCATGATGGAGGGGTGGACCCCCTCACGCAGATCGGCGACAGCCCGCCCGGACCGGCGGTGGGCGCGTTCTTCGACCTGGACGGCACCCTGGTGGCCGGCTTCACGGCGACCGCCCATGCCAGCGACCGCATCCGTCGTGGGCAGGCTCGGGCCGGTGAGGTGCTGGGAGTGGTCGAAGCCTCGGTGCGCTACAAGCTGGGCCGCATGCAGTTCGAGCGGCTACTCGATCGGGCCGCGGGCTACCTGCGCGGGGAATCCCTGGCGGACCTCGATGAGATCGGCGAACGGCTCTACGCCGAGCAGGTGGCCAACCGGGTGTACCCGATGATGCGCCAGATCGTCGCCGCGCATCAAGACCGCGGCCACACCGTCGTGCTCAGCTCCTCGGCGCTGACCATCCACGCCGAACCGGTGGCCCGGGCACTGGGCATCACCAACGTCGTCTGCAACACCTTCGAACTCGACGAGAACGGCCTGCTCACCGGGCAGGTGACCAAGCCGATCGTCTGGGGCCGGCGCAAAGCCGCTGCGGTGCAACGGTTCTGCGAGACCCACGAGGTGGACCTGTCGGGCAGCTACTTCTACGCCGACGGCGACGAGGATGCCCACCTGATGGCGATGGTCGGTCAGCCGCGGCCGGTCAACCCCCGCCCCGGCCTGGCGGCGAAAGCGGCCGCCCACGACTGGCCGGTGCTGCACCTGTCGATTCCCGGCCGGCCCGGCGCGACGGCCAACGCCCTGGGCCACCTGCCCGCACTGGGGCGGGCGGCGATCGGAGCCGCGTTCAGTTCGCTGGCGCTGCGGACCCGCCGGGGCTCCCGGAGCTGACTACGGCAGCGCCCGGTGCGGCACGTCGGTGATCAGACCACCGTCGACGACGTATTCCGAGCCGGTCGAGAAGGACGACTCGTCACTGGCCAGGAACACGATGAAGGTCGCGACCTCTTCGGGCTTGCCGGGGCGGCCCAGCGGGGCACCGACCATGTCGTCGGGAAAGTGCTTGGTCATCGGGGTGCGGATGAAACCCGGGTGCACCGAGTTGACCCGGATGTTGTCCGCGGCCAGCTCGAGGGCGGCCGACTTGGTCAGGCCCCGCAGGCCCCACTTGGAGGCAACGTAGCTGTGTACCCAGGACGCGCCGCGCATGCCCTCAATGGAGGAGACGTTGATGATCGATCCGCCGCCGGCGGCCTTCATGGGCTCCAGTACGGCCTTGATGCCCAGCATCGCGCCGGTGAGATTGACGGCCAGTACCCGGTTCCACTTCTCGACGTCGATCGACTTCAGTGGTGAAACCTGCACGATGCCAGCGTTGTTGACCAGGACATTGACCTTGCCGAACGCGCTGACGGCGGTGTCGACGGCGGCCTGCCACTGCTCGGGGTCACTGACGTCGAGGTGGATGTAGCGGGCCGCGTCGCCGAGCTCCTCGGCCAGCTGCTCGCCCTTCTCGTCGAGGATGTCGGCGATCACCACCTTGGCGCCCTCGGCGACGAGCATCCGCGCGTCAGCGGCACCCATCCCCTGCGCGCCACCAGTGATGATTGCAACTTTGTCGTCTACGCGTCCCATGACGCGACAGGCTACCTCAGCGACAATTCGGCGAAATAGAACCTGTTCCAGTTTTGCCGCCGAGTGCGCATACTGGGTCGACACCATCACCGTCGCGAGGAGAACGAATGGCTATCCGCGTCGCCCATATCGGCACCGGAAACGTCGGCCGGCTGGCGCTGGCCGAACTGATCAGCAACCCGGGTTTCGAACTGACCGGGCTGTGCGTGTCGGCCGACGAGAAGGTGGGCAAGGACGCCGGTGAGCTGGCCGGGCTCGACGTGACGACCGGGATCCTGGCCACCAAGGACCTCGACGCGGTACTGGCCACCGCTCCCGAGTGCGCGGTGTACTGCGCGATGGGCGACAACCGGATGCCGCAGGCGATGGCCGACGTCTACACGATCGCCGCCGCCGGCATCAACGTCGTTGGCACCGCCCCCGGCGTGCTGCAGTACCCCTGGGGTGTCATGCCCGACAAGTACATCAAGCCACTGGAAGATGCTGCGCACCAGGGTAATTCGAGTATCTACATCAACGGTGTCGACCCGGGTTTCATCACCGACCTGATCCCGCTGGCGTTCGCCAGCACCTGCGCAAGCATCCAGCAGGTCCGCTGTATGGAGATCGCCGACTATGCCACCTACGACGGGGCGACGGTGATGTTCGACGTGATGGGCTTCGGCCAGCCACTCGACGAGGTCCCCATGCTCTTCCAGCCCGGCGTGCTCAGCGTCGCGTGGGGCTGCGCGATCCGGCAGCTGGCCGCCGGCCTGAACATCGAGCTGGACTCGATCACCGAGAGCTACGAGCGCGAGCCCGCACCCGAGGCGTTCGACATCGCCGCGGGTCACATTCCGAAGGGCGGCGTGGCTGCCGTCCGTTTCGAGATCAAGGGCATGGTCGGCGATCACCCGGTGATCGTCGTCGAGCACGTCACCCGGGTTCGCGGCGACCTGCGGCCGGACTGGGCGCAGCCGGCGCAGGAGGGCGGTTCCTATCGGGTGGAGATCACCGGGGAGCCGTCCTACGTCGTCGACATCTGTCCGACGAGTACCAAGGGCGACCACAATCACGCCGCCATCGCCGCCGGTGCCGCCCGCGTGGTCAACGCGATCCCCGCCGTGGTCGCCGCACCGCCCGGTCTGCGCACCACCCTGAACCTGCCGCTGGTCTCCGACGTGGAGTTGTTCACGGCGCCCTAGCCGCCGGCGGGTTTCGCCTCTCGGACGCCGGGGTAGTCAGCGCTGCGATTCGTCGAATCGCCCGACGACGTGCCCGAGGAGAGACAGACGTGACAGTGAAGCGGTTGGTCCTGCTGGTTGGTGTGGTGCTGTTCGTGGTGGGTGTCATCGCGCTGCTGGTGCCGGTATCCACCTCCGACGGCAATGGCGGAAGCATCGGGTGCGGCAATGCGGTGTCGGCCGATCTGTCAGCGGCGCGGGAGGCCAACAGCAAGACGGTCGCGAACGTCCCGATTCTCAATCAGGTTGTCCCGCACGCCGATTACGTGGCCCAGTGCCAGTCGGCGGTATCGCAGCGCCGGGCCTGGTCGATCCCGGTCACGGTGATCGGCGTCCTGGTGGCCGGCGGCGCACTGCTGGTGGGCGGCCGACGCGGCGTCTCAGCGACCTAGGGACGGTACCCGGGCACCAGCACGGTGCCCGGGTAGTTCACGTAGTACGACAGGCAGGTCGGGCTGTGCCGGCAGGCGATCAACGCGCCCGCGTCCGGCGCGGCGCCGATGACCTGGCCGCCGCGCGACGGCAGGTTGCAGTTCACCACGTAGGGGTTGAGCGGGACGATTCCGTTGACGCACCCCTGTGGTCCCGCACTGGCTTCGGCCTGCGGCGGGGTGAGCGTCTCGGAGGCGGCGGGCACGAGCGGCACACTGAGTGCGGCGGCGGCCGCGGCGACTGTCAGGATCCGGCGGGTTCTCGGGCGACGAACCATGATGGCCCCATTCGTTGATCGCATGCTCTGCATCGAGCACACCCTCGACGGTACTCCTCGACGCGTGCCGCAGGGATCCACCTGGGCAGATAGGCATTCGTGGGCTCCATGGTGGGAATACCTGGACTGGACGCCGTCGCGGCGTACTAAACTAGAACACGTTCCAGTCGCCTACCGCCCGCTGTAAGGAGCCGCTCATGCACACTCCCCTTTGCGATGAGCTCGGTATCGAGTTCCCGATCTTCGCCTTCACCCACTGTCGCGACGTGGTCGTGGCCGTCAGCAAGGCCGGTGGCTTCGGCGTCCTCGGCGCGGTCGGGTTCACCCCCGAAGAACTCGAGATCGAACTGAACTGGATCGACGAGAACATCGGCGACCACCCGTACGGGGTCGACATCGTGATCCCCAACAAGTACGAGGGCATGGACGCCAACATGTCCGGTGACGAGCTCGCCGACATGCTCAAGAAGATGGTCCCCCAGCAGCACCTGGACTTCGCGAAGAAGCTGCTGGCCGATCACGGCGTGCCCACCTCCGACGCGGACTCCAACGCCCTGCAGCTGCTCGGCTGGACCGAGGCGACCGCCACCCCCCAGGTCGACGTCGCGCTGCGGCATCCGAAGGTGACGCTGATCGCCAACGCGCTGGGCACCCCGCCGGTCGACATGATCAAGCACATCCACGCGGCCGGCCGCAAGGTCGCGGCACTGTGCGGCTCGCCCGCCCAGGCCCGCAAGCATGCCGCGGCCGATGTCGACATCATCATCGCCCAGGGTGGCGAGGGCGGCGGCCACTGCGGCGAGGTCGGCTCGATCGTGCTGTGGCCGCAGGTCGTCAAGGAGGTCGCACCGCGACCGGTGCTCGCTGCCGGCGGCATCGGCGCCGGGCAGCAGATCGCCGCGGCGCTGGCGCTGGGCTGCCAGGGTGCATGGTCCGGTTCGCAGTGGCTGATGGTCGAGGAGGCCCACAACACGCCGGTGCAGCAGGCCGCCTACATCAAGGCCAGCAGCCGCGACACCGTGCGCAGCCGCTCGTTCACCGGCAAGCCGTGCCGGATGCTCAAGAACGACTGGACCGAGGCATGGCAGACGCCCGGGAACCCTGAGCCGCTCGGAATGCCGTTGCAGTACATGGTGTCCGGGATGGCGGTGGCCGCCACCAACAAGTACCCCAACGAGACGGTGGACGTCGCGTTCAACCCGGTGGGCCAGGTCGTCGGTCAGTTCACCAAGGTCGAGAAGACCTCGGCGGTGATCGAGCGCTGGGTGCAGGAGTACCTGGAGGCCACCGGCCGGCTCGAGGAGATCAACGAGGCGGCGGCGGCCGTCTGAGGACGGACCACACCGGCCCGGTCGGCTGCGGCTCAGCCGGCCGGGTTGAAGGAACTGCCGTTACCCCACTCACCGGAGGTCAGATACCCCGGTTGCCAGCCCTGCGCCCCCAGGCACAGCATCGGCAGGCCGTCCGGCGACTGGGCCGCGGACTGCGGGCCCGGGCAGGGCGAGCCGACGGTCTGCACGCCGTAGAGCTTGTAGGAGACCACCCACGCACCGGCGTCTGCCGGCGCACGGTCCATCCCGAACGGCGACTGATTGGGAATCCAGTGACACGCCAACGGCTCGCCGCCGGGTCCGCGCCCGAAGATGAAGCGGTCGAAGTTGTAGCACGGGGCGCTCAGGTAGGCCTGGTAGTTGGTGCCGGGGGGATCGCCGGGGAAAGGACCGTGCGGCTCGTCGGCCCCCGCGGTCGGGGCCATACCCATGGCGGCGCCGGCCACAGCGGCTGCGGTAACGATCTCGCGGAACATATCCACCCTCACCAGTCGCGGGTCACCGGGCCCTGTGCCCCGAGGCCCTCGGTGGTGAGCCTAACGGGTGAGAGTGGGTGGCTTCGGGGGAAACCGCAAAGGCGCGCAGGTGAACCCCGGGTGTCCGGTGCGGCGTTGATACGCTTCGGCGGTTGGCCGTGGGGGACGAATGGGCCGACGGAACGGGGAGGTCGCTGCTGACTGTTGTGCGCGGCGGATGACGCCGCGCCGGACGCGGCCGATCACAACGCGATCGGGGCGCGGCATAGGGTGGTGCTGACCGCGGCCGCCGCGATCGCTGCCGCAATCGGTTGTCTCCGATGACGGGTGCTGGAGACACCGCCACCACTGACATGATCAAGGAGTCGACTCGATGACAGAGGCCCAGTTCCGGGTCACCCAGCCCGCGGATGGGACGGCACCCGTCGTCGCCGCCTCCGGGGACGTCGATCTGGCCAACGTCGCGCAGTTCCAGGAACTGATGAGCCAGGCAGCCGCGGACGCGCCCGCGCTGACCGTCGACCTGACCGAAGTCAACTACTGTGACAGTGCGGCCGTGCGCGCCTTGTTCGCCGTGGCCGCCAGCACCGAACTCACCATGATCGTGTGCGCCACCGGACCCATCACCACGCTCCTGGGGATCTCGGGCCTGGACCGAGTTGCCACCGTCATCACCAAGGAGTGAGACGCACCGTGCCTGTTCCGTCGTTCCATCCTCGTGAAAACACTGCTCACAGTGAACTTTTCGACCGCATCCTGGAACGTGTGCACCGCGACGTGCCCGATGCGCTCAGTCTGGCGATCACCGTTCACGACCACCGCCTCTACGAGGGCATGACCGTGGTGGCCGCCTACGGCCTCGGCCGTGAGATCGTCGAAGCCCAACTGGGCGGCCTGGGCGGGCCCGTCATGGACGCGTTCACCCATCAGGTTCCCGTGCTCACCCTGGACCTGTGGTCCGACGACCGCTGGCCGGAGCTGGACTTGGCGGCGATGCAGGCCCGTGCGCCCGAACATGACGAGGCACTGCACCGCACCCACGGCGCGGTCGCCGTTCCCGGTGTGTGGGAGGCCGACGGCACTGTGGTGTTGTCAGCCACCCTGGATCGTCCCGCCACCGCCGGCACGGTCAACACCCTGATCGGGTACGAGCAACTGGTGTCGGCGGCGATGATCACCGCAGGTACCCAGGACGGCACGGCGGTCGCCGACATGATGGCGGTACTGCAGTCCCGCGGGGCGATCGAGCAGGCCAAGGGCGCCATCATGGGCGCCCTGGGCTGCGATGCCGAAACCGCTTGGGCGACACTGCGGCGCGCCAGCCACGAATCCAATGTCAAACTGCGGGTGCTGGCGGTGGCGCTGATGGAACAGATCAGCGGCTCGCCGGCCGAACAACCCGATGTCGGTTCCCCCATCGTCCCGGACGAGACGGCCCGCAGGGCGGCGCAACTGTTGTGGGCGGTGCTCACCCACGCCCCGAAGCCCGGGTCAACCGGCGGCTGAGGCCGGCATGTCGATCGTCGTCGTCACCGACACGATCTGCGGGTCCGGCGGCGCCGAGGAGAACCCGAAGTCGACGGCGGGCAGCAGCGGGGCCAAGCCGCCGAGGTCGCGGCGGCCGAACGTGCCGCAGGCGCCCACGATCCGTCGGGAGCGCCGCACCCCGTAGTACTCCCGACGGCCGTTGCCGGCGCTGCCCGCGGTGCGCACACCCGGAACGATCAGTGCGGCAACCGGATTGATGGCAGCAAGCCACCAGGGTGCGATGGCCAGTCGGCCGGGCACCAGCCGCAACAACCGATCGACCGGGGCCGCGGCACCGATCCGCGCGGTGACCTCCAGGCCGGGCGCGCTGACGGTGAGCCGGTCCGCGGCGAGGTCGGCGGCCACCGCACCGAGCTCGATCCGGTCGAACTGGTAGGTGGCCGCGACGAAGTCGGCGACCTGTTGGCTGGGGGCCAGCAGGATCCGCTCGTCGTCGGGTGTCTGGACCATCACGTCGGCGAAGGAGCCGAATGGCGAGACGGGCCAGCGGCCGATGACCAGGCGGACGCCGGACTCGGTGCCCAGCCCGGCGATGTGTCCGGTGAAGACGAGACGTTGCCCCTGCACCACATCGAGGGTAGCGATCGGCGGGTGCTTGCGGGCACGCCAACTGACGGGCGAAACGCCGCCGGGGCAGCGCCGAAAACCCGCCCCGAGGTGGTTCGCTTAGGGGTGTCACTCGTCCCCGCCGGAGGAACACCCATGTCGGTCCACGCCCCGCTCGATTCCGATGCGCACCCACGCCGCGGCAGCCGGCTGTGGGCGGCAACCGGCGCGGGTGCGGTGCTGGCCGCGGCCGGTGCGGTGGTCGCGGTGACGATCACCGCCGGCTCCCCCGACACCCTGCCCGTCGCCCAGGCGGCGCCGTCCACCACGTCGACATCGTCGACCACATCGGCGCCGGCAACGACGTCGGGCAGCGCTGCCGCCACAACATCGGCTTCGGCCTCGGCTTCGGCCGCACCGACCTACAAGCCGGACAGCAAGGGCTACGCCAACACCAAAGCCCGCTGCGACGACACCCAGACGGTGATGGCCTACGGCCGCACCGAGCGTTCGCTGGCGGTGATCTGTGTGAACCCGGACGGCAAGCTGGAATACCGCGGCCTACGGTTGCGCGACGACGCCGCGATCCAGGTGTCGGCCAGCCGCGGCGCCGACGGCACCATCATCGCCGACAACGACGGCGTCACCTACTCCATCTCCCCCACCGTGTTCCTGGTGTCCGAGGGTGACAGCGTCATCTACCGCGACTCGTGGATCGAGTTCCAGCAGCCCGGCTTCTCCGGCGAGCGCACCTCGTCGGCCAGCACGGCGGCAACCGCCACGACGAGCCCCACCGCCACCGTGAGCACCACCACCGTCACGGTGACGACATCGGTCACCGCGACGACCTCCAAGTCCGGTAACTGACCGCCGCCCAGGTGGGCATAGAACACGTTTCAGTTGTGAGTTTCTTCAAGGCGCCAACGAGGCCTCCGGTCGTGGTGTAGGCATGGATCATCGGGCACTAGATGACTTCGTGTGGAGGTGCGCTTTTTATGCCCAGTCCGAACCTGCCCCCTGGTTTCGACTTCACTGATCCCGATCTGAACAACCAGCGATTGCCTGTCGAGGAGCTTGCCGAGTTGCGCCGGGTTGCCCCGATCTGGTGGAACGAGCAGCCGCCGGGTGTCGGCGGTTTCGACGACGACGGGTTCTGGGTCGTCACGAAACTCAAAGACGTCAAAGAGATCTCGCGGCGCAGCGACGTCTTCTCCAGCCTGGAGAACACCGCGCTGCCGCGGTACCCCGATAATGCCGCGGTGTCGCACAAGGACACCGGGCAGTTCGTCCTGCTGAACATGGACGCACCGCATCACACCCATCTGCGCAAGATCATCTCGCGGGCGTTCACCCCCCGCGCGATCGAGACGTTGCGAGCCGATCTGGCCCGGCGCGCCGAGACCATCGTCAAAGCCGCGGCCGCCCAGGGCTCCGGGGACTTCGTCGAGCAGGTGTCCTGCGAGCTTCCGCTGCAGGCCATCGCCGATCTGATGGGGGTCCCCCAGGACGAGCGCAAGAAGCTGTTCGACTGGTCCAATCAGATGGTCGGCGAAGCGGATCCGGAGTTCGCCCGCAACGACCCCCAGGGCGCTGCCGGCGAGCTGATCATGTACGGCATGCAGATGGCCGCCGACCGGACGGCCAACCCACGCGACGATCTGGTGACCAAGCTGGTGCAGGCCGACGTCGAGGGGCACAAGCTCTCCGACGACGAATTCGGGTTCTTCGTCATCCTGCTGGCGGTGGCCGGCAATGAGACCACCCGTAACTCCATCACCCACGGGATGACCGCCTTCACCGACTTTCCCGAGCAGTGGGAGCTCTACAAGCAGCATCGCCCCGCGACCGCGGTGGACGAGATCGTCCGATGGGCCACCCCGGTCACGTCGTTCCAGCGCACCGCCCTGCGGGACACCGAACTGAGCGGGATGACGATCAAGAAGGGGCAGCGGGTGGTGATGTCCTACCGCTCGGCCAACTTCGACGAGGAGGTGTTCACCGATCCGTTCTCGTTCAACATCTTCCGCGATCCCAACCCGCACGTCGGCTTCGGCGGCACCGGGGCGCACTACTGCATCGGCGCCAACCTGGCCCGGATGACCATCGACCTGATGTTCAACGCGATCGCCGATCACATGCCCGACATCACCCCGCTGACCACACCGGAACGGCTGCGCTCGGGCTGGCTCAACGGCATCAAGCATTGGCAGGTCGACTACACCGGTGCGAGCAGGACCGCAGCCACGGCCGGCGATACAGTCGGGGCGTGACCGATTCCTGGACACTGACCGCCGCGGACGGCGAACTACAGATCCGGACCGATGTCGGCGGTCCGGCGGCGAAGATGGGCCACCGCCTGACCATCGCGATGGCAGCCTGGCAGGCGAGCGTCGAGTGGCGCGCCGGCAAGCCGGTGTCGGCCGACCTGGTGGTCGAGGTCGACTCCCTGCAGGTGCTCAAGGGCGAGGGCGGGGTGACCCCGCTGTCGGGTCCGGAGAAGGTGGTGGTGCGCACCAACGCGCTGAAGTCGTTGGACGCCAAGAAGTATCCGCAGATCCGCTTCAGCGCCGACAGCATCGCCAAGACGGCAGCCGGCTACCGGATGACGGGCGAGGTCCAGATCCACGGCACCACCGAGCCGCAGACCGTCGAGCTGGCGGTGGCCGACGACGGCGGGGTCTGGGTGATGACCGCCGAGGTCGCCGTGCGGCAGTCCACGTTCGGGATCAAGCCGTACTCGCTGCTGATGGGAACGATGAAGGTCGCCGACGACGTCACGCTGCGCTTCACCGCCCGGCATCCGACCTAGCACTGGTATGACCACTTGACCAATGATGTGCGGCCCGGCATGCTGAACTCATGCGCGGGATGACCCTGGCCGATGCGGCACACGAGTTCCTGCGCCATCGGACCCCCTGGATCCTCGGTGGCGCACTGGCCGCGGCGCTGATCGCCCGGGTCACCGTCGGCGACTGGCAGCCCACTGACATCCTGGTTCCGGTGGCGACGGCGGCGGTGTTCCCGTTCTTCGAATGGCTGATCCACGTCGTCGTCCTGCACTGGCGTCCGCGCCGGGTCGGCAGGTTCGTGGTGGACCCGATCCTGGCCCGCAAGCACCGCGAGCATCACGTCGCACCCCGCGACATCCCACTGGTGTTCATTCCGCTGCAGTCGCTGATCGGCGCACTGTTCTCGGCCCTGCTGATCGCGCTGCTGGCCTTCCCCCGAACCGCCATGGGGCTGACGTTCCTGGTGACCATCCTGGCCTTCGGCCTGCTCTACGAATGGTGCCACTACCTGATCCACACCGATTACAAGCCCAGAGGCGTTGTCTACCGGGCGATCTGGCGCGATCACCGGCTGCACCACTTCAAGAACGAGCACTATTGGTTCGGCGTCACCACACCGGGAACTGCCGACCGGGTGCTGCGTACCTACCCCGACCCGGCGCAGGTGCCGACCTCACCGACGGCCAAGAACCTGCACGCCGCGGTCGACGTAGCGCGTTAGGCGTTGATGACGACCGGGTCGCCGATGTTGACCTGGTCGAAGTACCAGGCGGCGTTGTCCGGGCTGAGGTTGATGCAGCCGTGGCTGACGTTGGCATAGCCCTGGGATCCGACCGACCACGGTGCCGAATGCACGTAGACCCCACCCCAGGTGATGCGCACCGCGTCGGCGACGGTGAGCTTGTAGCCCTCCGGGTCACTGAGCGGGATGCCGATGGTGCGGGAATCCATGACGACCGAGGCCTGCTTCTCCAGCACGGTGAACGAACCGACCGGCGTCGGGTGCTTGGGCTTGCCCATCGAAGCAGGCATCTGGCGGACGACCTGACCGTCGATGCTGACGGTGAAGGTATGCGCGGAGATGTTGGCCACCCCGAGCACGGTGGCGCCGGTGCCGAAACTGCGCGGGACACCGCCGGCCATCATGGTGATCTGGGAATGAGCCGGCCAGTACTGGTCGGGCACCCACTGCACCACGTTGTCGTCGAGCCACTCGTAGCGCCCGGACAACTGCGCCGGAGCGGTCACCGTGATCGAGCGTTCGGCGGCCGACCGGTCGGCGACCGGACCGGTGAAGGTCACGACGATCGGATGCGCCACTCCGACGACCTGCCCGTTGGTGGGCTGGACCGAAGCGACCGTCACCCCGCCGAACGACGGGGCCACCGAGGCGCTGCCGACCGGGGCGGACACGGTCAGGGCCAGCACCGCGATTCCCGCGGCGGCAAGTGCTCGACGTACTGCTCTGACCATTGGCTCCCGTCCTCGTGGAGATCAGCAAAGTCACAGTCTAATTCCTGGCCGCGCATCGGGCCGGGAACGTGCGCGGTACGTGCCATAACGTCAGAATGCGGACGCCGCACACCTACCACGTAGATCTATCAGCGAAACCAAGCCGGTCGTTACCCGGCAGCTATCCGTTGCCGTCGCGCAGACCGGACAGCCGTTCCAGGATCCGGGTCCGCAGCGACGGCTTCTCGGTGGACACCGGCGGGACGGTCGGGTCGGTGGCCGCGGGCGCCGGCGCAGGCGCGGCCGGATCGGCGACGGGCGGCGCAGCGGGCACGTCGGCGGGAGCCTGGGCGGGCACCGCGGCGGCGGGATCCTCGGTCATGGCCACCTCAGGGGCGGGGTCCGGGGCGACCTCGGGGGCGGGCGCGGGAAGCGGCACCTGCTCCGGCTCCGGCGCCGGGGCCAGCTGGGGCGGCGGTGCCACGGGCAGGTTCACCGGCTTGACGACGGGCGTCTCGGCGGTGGTGACCACGGGGCGGGCGGTGCTCACGGCGTCGCCCGTGGGCAACACGGCCAGGCCGACGGCGGCCGAAGCCGACACCACGAATGTCAGAACCCCGCCGATCAGCATCGCCACCGGCGCGCTCTGCGCCAGCGGGCGCCGGCGCTGCGGGCGTTCCGGCACGACGAACAGCGGATCGTCGAACAGTCCGACGCTGTTCACCGAGGCCAGCGCGGCACCACGGGCCAACGCCAGTTCGGCCTCGGCCGGCGCGAACACCGGGATGCCCAGCACCTGCTCGAGTTGCCTGGCGATCTGGTCGAGTTCGTCCCCGGAGCCCAGCAGTACCAGGCTGTCGGCCTGCCAGCCGTCGTGCGCCAGGACATCGGCCAGCCAGCCGATGAGGTCCTGCTCGGTCTCCAGTTCGTAGCTCACCACACTGTTGGTGGTGTCGGTGACGGTGTCGACGACGAGCGCGACGACAGCATCCGGTTCCACCACGCACACCGCGGTGACCTGCGAATCGATCACCTGGCCGATCCCGCGCGCGAACGCCTCGGTGGCCTCGGGCAGCCGGATCGGCACGACATTGTGGAAACCGGAGTCGGCCAGCCAATCGAGCAACAGCGAGGCTTCGACGGCCGCGTCGTCGCTCCACGTCACGCCGATGGATTGCAGCTGCTGCCCGCCGGCGATGGCCTGGGTACGCAACAGCGCTTCGGCCACGAATTCCGAGGTGGTCACCGGGCTGTACCCGCCCCGACGAACCTCGAACGCGTCGTGGTTCTTGGTCGCCCCGTCGCCTCCGTCGCCTTCGACCAGAACCAGCCCCACGGTGGTCGGTGTCATCGACAGACCCAGGACGGTGTCCAAGAAGCGCTCCTCTCCCGACCCACGTCCGGCGCCTGCCGCACCAGGCACCGGGGCGCCGGGCTGCGATACTGAGTGCGTCGGAAACGCCAACCGCGCCAACGCGGGTATTTCGACCTCCGTGGAGCCTACCCGCAGTGACGTATACCGGCGAATGGCCGCGGGGCGGCAACGAGCGGGGCTCGATCCGATAACGCTGCACAGCTCAGTCGTCGCCGGCGCCGCTGCGGCGCCGGCGAACCGAACCCGATCAGACGCTCGCGGGCGCGTGCTCGTTTCGCGGCAGTGCCGTCACCATCGGGGTGTCGACGCCAACCGGACCGAAATCGCTTGCGCTGCCAGGGCTTCCGATCGGGGCGTCACGGCCGGGCAGGACCTCGTTGAAGAAGGCCGCATTGTCGGCGAGGAACTGCTTCTCCTCATCCGGGAGATCGGATTCGAAGTAGATGGCATCGACCTCGCAGAGGATCTTGCAGGCGCCGCACTCGACGCACTCCTCGGGGTTGATGTACATGGTCCGGTCGCCCTCGTAGATGCAGTCGACCGGGCATTCCTGCATGCAGGCCTTGTGCTTGACGTCAACGCACGCACTGGTGATCACGTAGGTCATGACCGCAAGTCTATCTGTAACCGTTCGTACCAGACACGGATACAAGGCCCGGCACGCCGGGGACCAAAGACCCCAATTTCCCGGGACGAATGATGTTCGGTGCAGGTCAGGGGCTTACGGGCGCAACTCGGGGGTGATATCGACCCAGCCCGTGGTGTCCAGCCGGTGGTCGGTGACGTTGCGGCACTCGCCGTAGATCTGCATCGTGCCGCGGGTCGAGGTGTCGTCGTTGCGGAAGTAGATGATCGTGACGCCCTCGCGGGTCAGCGCGCGCCCACCGGGGTGGCGGTTCGGCGGCAGCGCCTCCTGCCAGCCCTCGGCCCGCATCGCTGCAGCGATCGCGGCGAAGAACTTCGGCGTACCCATCACCCCGGGAACATCGAAGTTCAGGTAGATCGCACCCTGATACGGCGGGTCGTCGGCGTTCTGGCAACTCATCAGCAGATAGGTCCCCGAGGCACCGGACAGCCGCCCCGCGGACACGATGTCGCGGGCCGGGCCGAGCACCTGCGCCTTGGACTGCACGTCGGTCATTGGATGGGCGACCGGCTCCACCGCCGCCCCCCGCGACTCCCGGAAGGTATGCAGCACAAGGTAACTGATACCGAGCACCAGCGACATCCCCAACGCCGCCGCGATCAGCAGGATCGCGGGCCCAGAGCGCAGGGTGCTCGACGTGGACATCAGCTGGGCGGCGTGCAGCTGTACGGGTGCTGACCGGAGAAGTGCACGGCGGGCATGCCGTCGACATAGGTGTAGTCCACACCGGAGGTCCAGGTGGTGCCCGGAACCACCCACGGCGGCACACCGGCCGGGTAGGCGACGGTGACGTCCGAATAGAACAGCACGTGCCCGGGGCACCCCGGCTCCTGGGCTGGCAGCGGGTTCCAGGCGTGCACCACGATCGGGTTGGCCAGGCGCGGCCCCTGGGCGCAGTTCGGCTGGCACTCGACGGCGTCGTCGGTCCCCGTGCCGCGCGCCCCATCGGCACCCCAGGCCGTCCACGTCATGTTCTCCATGACACTGGTCGCGTCGCAGCCGTACACCACCCGCTGCGGCCGCTCCGCAACGGGCTGGCTGGGGTCGTAGCAGAACGGCAGGAGGTACTGGGTGCTCTCGGCGGAGGCGGATCCGGCCGAGAACGCCAGCGCCGACACCGCCCCCACCACAGCGAACGCGCGCATCATCGGCGGATGCTAACACCGGATTGAGGACCAACGGCCCTGCCGCTTGCGCCTTTGGACCCGCGACTACCGCCGGCCCGACCGGATACCGTCGAGACGGACATCGCGTGAAGGCGCACCAGGGGGATGCGACGGCGATGCACCCGATTGGTTCACCCGGGGGGAGGCCAAGGGCTGGCTGCGACCACTTCTAGCCCTTGGCCAGGGTGAACTGGCAGATGTCGGTGTAGCCGTCACGGAAAAGCTCGGCGCAGCCGGTCAGATACTTCATGTAGCGGTCGAAGACCTCGCGGGACTGCAGCGCCACCGCTTCTTCCTCGTTGGCAGCCAGCGCGGCGGCCCAGATCTCCAGTGTCCTGGCGTAGTGCAGACGCAGCGGGTGCACCCGGGCCACCTCGAAGCCGGCCCGGGTGGCGTGCTCCTCGACCAGCCCGACGCTGGGCAGCCGCCCGCCCGGGAAGATCTCGTCCATGATGAACTTGAAGAACTTCAGGTGCCGCATGGTGATGGGCAGGTTGCGCTGGCCGAACTCGTCGGTGGCGCCCTGAACAATGGTGTGCAGCAACATGATTCCGTCAGACGGCAGCAGGTTGAAAGCGCGCTCGAAGAAGGCGTTGTACCGGTCGTAGCCGAAGTGCTCGAAAGCGCCGATCGACACGATGCGGTCGACGGGCTCGTCGAACTGTTCCCAGCCCTCCAGCAAAACCTGCTTGGATCGCGAACTCCCGGATTCGTCGAACAACTGCTGGACGTGCAGCGCCTGATTCTTGCTCAAGGTCAGACCCACCACATTGACGTCGTACTTCTCCACGGCGCGCAGCATGGTGGCGCCCCAACCGCAGCCCACGTCCAACAGGGTCATCCCGGGCTGTAGCCCCAGCTTGCCCAGCGCGAGATCGATCTTGGCAATCTGGGCCTGCTCCAGCGTCATGTCATCGCGTTCGAAGTACGCGCAGCTGTAGGTCTGGGTCCGGTCCAGGAACAACCGATAGAAGTCGTCGGACAGGTCATAGTGGTGCTGCACGTCGTCGAAGTGCGGCTCCATATGGGTGGTGTTTGCGGGCGTTTTCGACAATGGTGTGTCCTGTTCTTGCGTCTCGTACCGACCCACCCCCGCGAGACCGGCCGCACTCCCCTCGTGTCGTACCGGGCCGAGTTTACGGGAGCCCGTAGCCTCGCCCCAGCCGAGCAAAGTGCTTGTCAGGGGTTTGTCAGCTTTCTCGTGGATCGCGGATAGTGTTGTCGCGTCCGTAAATTGGATTACCGTCGTCGTCGAGCCAGTCGTTGACCGCAGTACCGCTCACGGTGTTGTCCGAGCCCGGCAGCACGACGGTCGGCCGGTCCTCGTAGGCCCTGGCCATCTCTTTGGCCTTGGCTTTGGCCTCGTCATTCGGTTCGATGTGACCGGCGCCGTCGGGGTGTCCGGCGGCCTGGGTGGAGCCGTCCGAGCTGTTCACATTCGCATCCGTTCTGCCCTGCTGGAACGCGCCTCGTCGTGGCGCGGTACTGGATTGCCCGAATGTGTGACCCACGAAACACGATCGGTTCGGCCAGCAACGATCGGGGCGGGTTGCTGCCATCTGGGTCACTTTTCAGGCAGAGTTGAGTCATGGACGCACAGCATCCACTCCGTCGCGATCACCGCCTGCCGGCGGTACTGGCCGCGCTCGTCCTGGTCGGAGGCCTGTTGGCGGCCCCGGCCCAGGCGACCCCGATTGGTGCGCCGCCACAGGCTCCGCTGGATCAGTCCGCCGTGATGGGCCAGGTCACCCCGGGCCTGGTGGACATCAACACCGCGCTGGACTACCAGGGTGCGGTCGGCGCGGGTACCGGCATCGTGCTCGACCCCAGCGGCGAAGTGCTCACCAACAACCATGTCATCGAGGGCGCCACCGAGATCAAGGCCACCAGCCTGGCCAACGGTCGCACCTACCCCGTCGACGTCATCGGCTACGACCGGACCAACGACATCGCCCTGGTGCGACTGCGTGGTGCCACCGATCTTCCGGTGGCGGCGTTGGGCACCTCGTCGTCGGTGGCCGTTGGCGACCCGATCGCGGCGATCGGCAATGCCGGCGGCGCGGGCGGCGCACCCAGCTACGCTCCGGGGACCGTGACCCAGATCGGCGCCTCGGTGCGCGCCTCTGACGAATCAGGCGGCGGCGCAAGGGAACTCAGTGATCTGATCCGCGTTGCGGCCGATGTCCGGCCTGGCGATTCGGGTGGCCCACTGGTCAACAGCGCCGGTCAGGTGGTCGGCGTGAACGTGGCTGCCACACTGACATACCGGATGGGCGGGGTCCGCGGCGGCGAGGGCTTCGCGATCCCGATCGACCGCGCGCTCGGCGTCGCCAACCAGATTCGCACCGGGGCGCCGGGTATCCACGTCGGCGATACCGCGTTCATCGGTGTCGGCATCGCCGACGCCAACGACGGGGGCGGCGCGGTGGTGCGCCAGGTGCTCGCGGACACCCCGGCGCGCCGCGCCGGCCTGATGAGCGGTGACGTGATCACGGCGGTGGACGGTGTGCCGATCAGCTCGGCTTCCACTCTGTCCGACGTGATGGATGCCCACCACCCGGGCGACACGGTGACCCTGAGCTGGCTCGACCGCACAGGCGCCCCGCGCAGTGCGCCGATCACGCTGGCCAGCGGCCCGGTGGGCTGACCGGCGCATGAGAATGAGGCTGACGGTCCTGGCGACCGCGATCCTGACGACGACACTGGCGGCGGTCCCCGCAGCAGCCGCGGACCCCGGCGACCCGCTGCACGACCTGATCGACGCGGCGGCGCAGCGGCTTGCGACCGCGGATCCCGTTGCAGCCTCGAAATGGCTGAGCGGCGGGCCCATCACCGACCCAGCCCGCGTCGGGCAGGTGCTGGACCAGGTCGCGGCCGAGGCCGTAAAGGGCGGTGTACCAACCGATTACGCCAAGAGGGTGTTCACCGACCAGATCAACGCGACCGAAGGCATCCAGTACAGCCGCTTCGCCGGGTGGAAGTTCGACCCCGCCACCGCGCCATCGGTGGCCCCGGACCTGTCGGCGTCACGCGCGGTGATCGACGGGCTCAACCACCGAATGGTGGACCAGATCGGCGCACAGTGGCCGGTGTTGCAGTCACCGCAGTGCGCGGCCGACCTGGCCGCCGCCAAAGCCGCCGTCGCCGCCGAACGCGGCCTCGACGACCTCTACCGAGCGGCCCTCGACGTGGCCACCCGGTCCTATTGCCCGGCAGGCTAGTCGGCCGGGTGCGGGTGCCCTAGATACGGGAAGACGTCGAGGGTGTCGGTGTGCGGTGACAGCCCGGTCGGGGGGCAGTCGCCCTTGGTGAGGAAGGCCAACCGGTAGTTGATGACGTCATCGGTGAACACCCGGCCGTTGGGATACGTCGCGGGCTTCGACGGGTTGTAGGTCAACATGTCCGGCAGGGTGCCCTCGGTGTCGATCGCCTCGATGGCTTCTTCCCGGGTGTAGTCGCCGGTGTGCCCCATCAGGTGGATGAACTGGCCGATCCAGCGCTCCCGGTCGTGGATCGGCTCGCTGGCGTTGTATTCCTCTTTGGTCTCGTCGGTGTTGAAGAAACTGCTGACCGACGGGTGCCCGGCCCGGTCGACGTGGACGAGTTCGCCGTCGCGCCGCAGGCTGCAGCGGCCCCAGATCCGGATGTCGGGATCGGCACCGAGCTGCGCGGTCGGCAGCTCGATGGCGATGGAGAAGACGTTGGCCTCGGTGTTGGAGTCCACCCCGGTCCACGGGGAGGTGCCTCCGAGATGCGGTGCGGTGAAGTTGCGGCCGCCGGTGATGTCGAAGAGATTCTTGATCCCGTCGAAGTCGAAGAAGAAGGCGTCGCTGCGGGCCCCGGCGAAGAACGTGATGCTGCCGGACTGCACGACGTTGGGCGTCTGCCCGAATGACACCTGCACACCGGAGAAGATCTTCTCCCCCACTGCTTCCGGCGATTCCGCTTCGTCGTCGACGGCCATGAACACGTCGACGGTCTGCGCACCGTCCTGCGGCTCGGAGAAGACGAAGCTGAACGCGATGTCGTTGCGCAGGTCGCCGTCGTTGTCGATGGCAAGCCGGTAGATGGCATCCGGGTGCAGCGCATCGGCATTCGGGTTGGCGTTGAGAATCAGCACCGTGCGCTCCGGGTCGGCTGGCGACGGGAAGGCATACAGATCACACAGATCCAACCGCTGATCGCCCAGCGGCGGACCCAGGCTCAGTCCGGTGAAATGATTCGACATCGACAGCTCCTCATGGGCAGTTCCGGTATCAACAAACCTACCGTGCACTCGGCACTGTGCCCGATCAGTTCTGGCGCGGCAACAGTTCTTGGACGAAACGGTCGATGAATTCTTCGGCGGGGGTGGCGCCCAGCGGTCGGATCACGAACTTGGTCAGGCCCGCGGCGATCATTCCGTCGAGCTGGCGGTGCAACTGCGCCCAGTCGGCGGCCAGCAGATCGGCGGGGTCGGCGTCCGGCCTGCGCGCCCGCACCGCCGCGATCACCGGCTCGGGCACGTCACCGTCACCGACTGCCAGGCTCAGACCGAAGTGGTCCGGTTCGATGCGGCGGCCCGCTGCGGCGGCCTCCCGTTCGATGGCCACCCGCGCGGCGCCGGCCTCCGCGGGAGTCAGGAAGCTGCCCAGCCAGCCGTCGGCCAGGCGACCGATGCGGCGAAACGCCGCCGGCGCCGACCCGCCCAACCAGATATCCACCGGCGTCTGCGGACTGATACCTAGGGTCGCACCCTGTACCTGGAAGAAGCGACCGTCGAAGGTCACCTCCGCACCGCCGAGCAGTGCCCGCATGAGCTCGAGTGCCTCGTCGAACACCGCGGCGCGCTGGCCGGCGGGCACCGGGAAGAGGCCGCGTTCGGCGGCGTTGGCCGGTCGCAGCCCGAACACCGGCAGCACCCGTTTGGGGCCGAGCGCAGCCAGCGATGCCAGCTGTTTGGCCACCAGGACCGGGTTGCGCCCCGGCAGGACGGCCACCGATGTGCCCACCTTGAGCCGGGAGGTGCGCCCGAGCGTGAAACCCATTCCGGCGAACGGGTCGACGGCGTCGGTATAGACCAGTTCGGAGAACCACAGCGAGTCGACGCCTGCTGCTTCGAGCCGGTCGACCAGGTGCGGCAGTGCGTCGACGGCGGTGCCGGTACCCAGGCTGACGCCGAACCGGATCTTCACCTCACCCACGCTAGCCGGTGACGTGACCCCGACGCACAGCCGATCCGCAGGCGACACAGGCACGCGGTTCCCGCTTTTCCCGGTACGCGGCACCTACGCTGAGCGTGTGACTGGTGTGACGGGTGGGACTAGTGCCTGAGGTGACCCGACGCCAGTTCGTCGTCGGCCTGCTGGCCTCAGCAGCACTGGTGGGAGCATCGCGAACGATCGGGATCTCGGGCAGTGGCACCCAGGCCGCGGCCCAGGCACCCCCGCCCCCGCCGGTCGGCGCGGCCCCCTTGCTACCGCCGCCGCCCGTCACCGCGCGCATACCGTTGCCCGGCGGCGGCGAACTGGCCAAACTGCCCGGTGACGGGGACCTGCTCGCGCTGACCGTCGATGACGGGGTGAACACCGAGGTGGTTCGCGCCTATACCCAGTTGGCCAAGGACACCGGTATCCGGCTGACCTTCTTCGTCAACGGCGTCTACGACTCGTGGCGCGACAACGCCGCGCTACTGCGCCCGCTGGTCGACTCCGGACAGATCCAGCTCGGTAACCACACCTGGTCGCATCCCGACCTGACCACGCTGGGCGCCGACGACATCAAGGACCAGTTGCGCCGCAACGATCAGTTCCTGCGCAACACCTATGGCGCCGATGCCACCCCGTACTTCCGGCCGCCCTACGGCAGCCACAACGACATGGTGGACGGGATCGCCGCCGACCTCGGCTACCGGGTGCCCACCATGTGGTCGGGCTCGCTGGCCGATTCGGTGCAGGTGACCGAGGACTACATCGTCAAAATGGCCGACCAGTACTTCATCCCGCAGAACGTCGTCATCGGGCACCTCAACCACCTGCCCGTGACCCATGTCTACCCGGCGTTGGTGGACATCATCCGGTCCCGCAATCTGCGCACCGTCACCCTCAACGACGTGTTCCTGCAGCCGGAGATCCCACACGTCACCTCGGCCTAGCCAACCGGTCGATCCGCGCCAGGGCAACCGCGCACACCGCCAGATACGGGGTGGCCCACCACGGCGCCCCGAAGCTCAGCCGGCAGCCGTCGCCCTCTGCGGTGACGGTGTGCGTCGTCGCCGCAACCCCGGCCACCGCCCACGCCCAGCGTCTGCCTGGCTCGAATTCGGTGATGCGGAAGGGCATTTCGACACCGAGCGCCGTCGTGACCCGTCCGGTCGAGCCCGCGGCTATCCGCCGGGCGCCGTCATCGAGGACCGCCGAGGCGACCGACGGACCCCACTGCGGCCACGCGTCCAGGTCGACGAGGATCTGCCAGACCACGGCTGCGGGCGCGTCGATGTACCGGTCGATACGCACACGATCGACGCTACGCCGCCTAGGATCGCGCCATGGAAGGCTCCGTGACCGTGCACATGGCCGCACCGGCCGACACAATCTGGAATCTCATCGCCGACGTCGGCAACACCGGCCGTTTCTCGCCGGAGGTGTTCGAGGCCGAATGGCTCGACGGCGCCACCGGTCCCGCGCTGGGCGCAAGGTTCCGCGGCCACGTGCGCCGCAACGAGATCGGACCGGTCTACTGGACCACGTGTCGCGTCACCGCGTGCGAGCCGGGCCGCGAGTTCGGCTTCGCGGTGCTCGCCGGTGAGCGCGCCCTCAACAACTGGCATTACCGGCTGGAACCCAGCGGCGACGGCACCGATGTCACAGAGTCGTTCCGGCTCAACAGTTCACCGGTGATGCGGGTGTTCTGGTTGTTCGCCGGCTACCTGCGGGGGCGGCGCAATGTGCGCGACATGCGCAAGACCCTGGAGCGGATCAAAGCGGTTGTCGAGAAAACCTAACCCGCACACCGTTCGGGTTTGATAGAACCGCTGCATGGGTCAGTGGTCGCGCAACGAATTGGAGTCGGCTTTCGCCGCACACAAGCAGATCGTCGTCGGCATCGGCGAGACGTGGGACTGGGCCCGCTTCGCCGACCAGTTCACCGAGGACGCCACCTACGTCGAGCACTCCTACGGCAGGTTCTCCGGCCGCGAACAGATCCGGGCCTGGATCGTCAAGACCATGAGCACGTTTCCCGGCAGCGAGATGCCGTTCTACCCGTCGACCTGGCATTCGATCGACGAGCAGAAGGGTTGGGTCATCTGCGAATTCCAGAACCGGATGCGCGATCCCGGTGACGGCAGCATCCATGAGGAGCCCAACATCTCGGTGCTCAAGTACGCCGGTGACGGGTTGTGGAGTTACGAAGAGGACGCCTACAACCCGATGAACTTCGTGCCGATGGTGCGCGGCTACATCCAGCGGTGCAAGGAAATCGGCACCGCCTCCGAGGAGGCAATCACCTTCGCCCGCAAGATGGGCTGGGAGTCCCCGGTCTCCTAGTCGGGGCTGCCCTCGCTGCTGTCGAAGAAGCTCCACTGGCCGTCATGTTCGACTTCCATGCGCCAACCCAGTTCGTGGTAGTTGCCGGCCGAGTCGGCGAACCAGGCGTGCGCGTCCTCGGCACTCTCGATGTCTTTGCTCTCGGCGACATTGCCTTTGGGGTCGATCACGCGGTAGGTAGCCATGGCCCAAGCGTTCCCACCTGAGCACGGCTCAATCAGGACGTCAGAAGTAACCGTTGGCGGGCGGCCACACCCCGTTGACGGCGTAGTTACCCGCCGCGTGCGCCTTGTAGGCCAGCGGGTTGTGCGTCGAGACCGTCCGCACGTTGCGCCAGTGCCGGTCGAGGTTGAGCGAGCGCGCGGTGGCCGACGCGCCACCGGTGTCGAACAGCCGCTCGGCGGCGGCCAGCGTGAGCCGCTCGGCGATCAGCTGGGCTTCGGCGACCACGATCGCCACCCGAGCCAGCTCGTCGGCGTCGTCGACCCGGCCGGAGTCGACCAGCGCGTCGATCGCATCGGCGGCATTGAGAATCAGTGCCTCGGCGGCCGACGCGTGCGCCGAGATCTCGCCGACCGCGTGCAGCGTGAACGGGTCCTGCGCCGCGGAATCGGCCAGCGAGTGGGCTGCCGGGCGGGCCTTGTTCTGCACGTACCAGATGGCGTCGTCGCGCACCGCCGCGGCGATTCCGGCCGCGACCGCCGCCAGGTACAGCTGCAGGAAGGCGGTGCTGTGGCCGAGGTGGTTACCGTCGGAGACGGTGGTCACCTCGTGCGGGCGGACCTCGACGTCGGTGAACCGGGTGCCGCCGCTGGCGGTGGTCCGCTGGCCGAAACCTTCCCAGTCGTCGAACAATTCGACGCCTTCGCGGTCCACCGGCACGATGGCCTGCAGGTCCCGGCCCGCAGCATCGCTGGCCGACACCGCGATCAGGTCGGCGAACAGCGTTCCGGTGGAGTAGAACTTGTAGCCGTTGAGCCGCAGCACGCCGGATCCGTCGGCCAGCAGGGTGGTGTCAGCGCCCGAGGGCGACTTGCCCTTGGCATCGGTGATCGCATTGCCGACGACGATGCCGCTGTTGATCCGCGGAAACCATTCGGCGCGTTCATCTTCGGAGGCCCGGTTGCTCAAGAGACGTTCGGCGAACCCGAAGTGCGGCCGAAGTGCCTGGGCCACATTGGAGCTGCCCCGCGCGATCCGGATCACGGCGGTCAGGACATCGCGCACCGAACCGCCGGGGCCGCCGTAGCGGGTCGGAACCCGCAACGTCAAGACGCCGGTACCGCGGATCGCCTCGACCGCGTCGTACTGCAGCACCCGGTCGCGCTCGGCAGCGGCGTCGGTGTCCCGCAGGTCGTCGACGACGGCGTCGAGCCGGCTCAACCGCTCGGCCGGCGACCCGTCGCGGGGCTCGGTGGTGAAACGCGGACGGGGCGCAACGGGGCGCGCCGCCTCGGATACGGCGGTCATGGAGTGACGAAACCTCTCAACGGTAGTGCGCAATGATGTTGTCGGCGAAGCGATCCAGTTCCGCTTCGATGGGTTGGAACTGCAGCATGAACAGCTCGACACCGGCCTCGTGGAAGGCGTCGATCCGCTCGATCACCTGCTCGTAGCTGCCCACCAGCCCGGCCAGGGTGCCGCCGTTGGAGCCGATCCGGCGGGTGCCGGCCAGCACCTGATACATCGCGGTGTTGGGGTCGGTGCCGGTGGAGATCTCCGGTCGGCTCTCGGCGTCGATGAGCGACTGAAGATGTGCCTCTTCGGCTTTGGCCTGGGCTTCGGTCTCGCGCGCGATGACGAACGCGGACAGGCCGAACCGCAGCGGTCCGCGGTCCCGAGGCCGGCCGCGCAGATCCTCGATGAGGTCGACGGTATCGGCCAGCGGCCTGCCGTTGATGAAGTACACATCCCCGCGGGACGCTCCCAGTGCGCGGCCCGGCTCCGATTCACCACCGACGTAGATCGGTGGAATCTCCTTGGGGACCGGCCGAACCAGCGCCTGCTGACCGCTGCCATCACCGATTCCGACGTGCTTGCCGCTCCACAGTCCCACCACCGTGTCGAGCCACTCGGTGGTATAGGCGTAGCGGTCGTCATGTGCCAGCGGATCGATGCCGAGGGCCTCCAGCTCGGGCAGGAACCATCCGGTGACCACGTTGATCGACAGGCGGCCGTCGGCGATGTCGGCGATGTTCGCGGCGATCTTGGCGAAGACCAGCGGGTTGAACAGCAGCGGCTTGATGGCGCCGATCAGTTCGATCGTCGAGGTGGCCTCGGCCAGGGCGGCCAGCGTCGACCAGGTCTCCAGGACGTCGTTCTCGGTGTCACTGGGATGGATCACGTGCTGGGCCACCAGGGTTGCGTCGAACCCGGCACGTTCGGCCCGCAGCAACAGGTCACGGTTGCGGCGGTAGCTGGGGTCGGGCAGGTCGTCAGGATGGTTGCGGGCACCGTGATTGCCGTAGACCGGTGCCCAGACGCCGAAGCGGGGGCCGCTCATGAGGTGGTCAGGTAGCGCTGGCGTTCCCAGTCGCTGACATGGTTGGTATAGGACTGCCATTCACTGCGCGCGATCGAGATGAAGTCGGTGACGGAGTCGGCGCCGAGGACGTCCAGGATCGTGTCGTCCTGGGCGGCCAACGCCAGGGCCGTACCCAGCGACTCCGGCAGCGGAGAGCCCTTGCCGTAGAGGTTGCCCTCCCCGCCCGGCGGCGGTAGACGGCGCGCCTCGATCCCGGCGATCACCGCAGCCAGCGCCGAGGCCACCAACCAGTACGGGTTGGAATCCGATGCCCCGGTGCGTAATTCGATGCGGGTGCCCTCTGGCGACTCGACCAGCGAGCGAATGGCCGCGCTGCGGTTGTCCCGGCTCCAGTTCACCGTGTCGGGCGCGAACGAGTCCGGCGTGTAGCGCCGGTAGGCGTTCACCGAGTGCGCACCGAACAGGGTGATGGACGGCAGATGCTCGAGCAGTCCGGCGATGGCGAACAGCGCCAGCTCGTTCTCGGCGCCGTCGACCGGGGCGAAGGCCGGCTGCCCGTCCCGCCACAGCGAGATGTGCAGGTGCGCAGAACTTCCCGACTGGTCGGAGAACGGTTTGGGCATGAAGCTGGCGATCTTGCCGTGCTTGCGGGCGACTTCCTTGGCCGCGTACTTCAGCCGGGCGCTGTCGTCGGCGGCGTCCAGGGCATCGGCGTAGACCAGGTTGGTCTCGACCTGGCCGGGGCCGTACTCGGTCTGCACACCCTCCAGCCGGGTGAAGGCGTCGAGGGTTTCGTAGAGGTCGGTCAGCAGCGGGTCCAGGGTGTTGGCGTTCTCCAGCGAGTAGGCGTGGATGTCGCTTTGCACCGGCGTACCGTCGCGCTCGAGCAGGTAGAACTCGAACTCCACCCCCACCTTGGCGGTGTAGCCCAGCGTGGCGAGCCGGGCCAGCACCCGGCGTAGCACCCCGCGCGGATCCAGCAGCGACGGGCTGCCGTCGGGCCGCAAGATGTCGGAGATGACGTGCCCGACACCGGGCCGCCACGGCAGCAGATGGAAGGTCGAGAAGTCTGGGATGGCGTGGACGTCGGAGTAACCGTCGTCCCAGTTGGTCAACTGCAGTCCGTCGATGACCGTGCCGTCGGTGTTCCAGCCCAGTGCGGCCTCGCAGAAGGCGAAGCCGTGCCGGGCGCGGTCCAGGAACTGCTTGGCCGGAATCCGCTTGCCCGCGGCATGCCCGAAGGGATCACTCCAGGCCACCTCGATCTCCCGCAGGCTGCCCTCGTGCAACCGCCGCAGCAGATCGGTCTCGGCGTCGGAGACGGGGCGACCGGCGGCGGTGGGGGCGTCGTGCACCTGCGTCATACCCGGCAAGGTAGGGATAACCGATGCAGGACACCAGGGTTGTGGTCACCCTGAGCAATACGACGCGCTATGGTTCCACGCCGCGCCGCTCGTCGATGACGAACATCACCAGGGTGACCGCCAGCAGCGCGGCGGGCAGCCAGATGGCCCGAACCCCCATGGCCCGGGTGGCATACGCCCCGGCCACCGCCCCGAGCGCGAAGAACAGCGTCAGCAGTCCGTAGGTGCGAAACCCCGCCCGGCTCTTCTCGTCGCGTTCGGCGAACCGGGAGTAGCCGAACTCCACCAGCCGCATGATGTTTCCGGTGGTGGCCAGCGGCACATACACCAGATCGCCGATGCTGCGGAACAGGCCGATCTGGATGCCCGCAACGAACGAGATCGGCACGGTCACCAGGACGTGCGGAATCGAGGCGGGTGCGAACCCGAAGGCGGCGAGCACGATCGACTGCACGAACATCGTCCACCGCAGCGGATGCTTGAGGTGCCGCTCGCCCCGGCCTGCCTTCAGATACGCCGCCAGCCACACCCCGGCCATGAAGGCCAGGATCGGCCACACGTGGGCCAGGGCGGTCACCAGGTGTCCTTCGCTGGCATCCATCGCGAAGAAGATCACGTTGCCGGTCTGGACGTTGGCGAACACCTGACCGCGGGCGATGTAGGTGTGCGCGTCGAGGAACGCGTTGGTCACCGTCAATAGCAGGGCGAAGCGCAGGGTGGTCGTGGTACGCGTCATCGAATCGCAAGCATGCCCTAGTTCCGAAACGATCACGAGCCAATGCCCGCGCCCCTAATGTCGCAGGCATGGGCATCGCCACTCGGGTCAACGGTCAGGCACCACCGGAGATCGCGCTGAGCGATATCAACCTGGGCACCTTCGAGTTCTGGCAACTCGACGACAGCGTGCGCGACGCAGCCTTCGCCACCCTGCGACGCGAGTCCCCCATCACGTTCTTCCACGAGGTCGAATACGAGGGGGTCCCGGCCGGCCCCGGGCACTGGGCGCTGACCACACTCGACGACGTCTACTACGCCAGCCGCCACCCCGACATCTTCAGCTCCTACCCGAACATCACCATCGGCGACCAGATCCCGGAGGTCGCCGAGTACTTCGGCTCGATGATCGCCCTCGACGACCCGCGGCACGCCCGGCTGCGCAACATCGTCCGCAGTGCCTTCACCCCGAAGGTGGTGGCCCGCACCGAGGAGTCGGTACGCGACCGCGCGCGGCGCCTGGTCGCGGCGATGATCGAGAACAATCCCGACGGCACCGGCGAGCTGGTGACCGAGCTGTCCGGACCGCTGCCTCTTCAGGTCATCTGCGACATGATGGGCATCCCGGAATCCGACCATCAGCAGATCTTCTACTGGACCAACATCATCCTCGGCTTCGGCGACCCCGACCTGACCACGGACTTCGCGGAATTCATGAAGGTCGCCATGGACATCGGCGCCTACGCCACCGCCCTTGCCGAGGATCGCCGGAGGTGTCCGAGCGACGATCTGACCACGGCCCTGGTGGCCGCCGAGGTGGACGGCGAACGGCTGACCTCGGCGGAGATCGCCTCGTTCTTCATCCTGTTGGCGGTCGCCGGCAACGAAACCACCCGCAACGCGATCAGCCACGGCGTGCTGGCGCTGAGCCGCTATCCGGATCAGCGCCGGATCTGGTGGAACGATTTCGAGGCCACCACATCCAGCGCCGTCGAGGAGATCGTGCGCTGGGCCTCGCCGGTGATCTACATGCGCCGCACCGTGACCCGCGAGATCGAACTGAGCGGGGTCAGGATGGCCGAGGGCGACAAGGTCACCATGTGGTACGCCTCGGCCAACCGGGACGAGGACAAGTTCGACAACCCGTGGCTGTTCGACGTCACCCGCACCCCCAACCACCATGTCGGGTTCGGTGGTGGCGGAGCGCATTTCTGCCTGGGCGCCAACCTGGCCCGTCGCGAGATCGCCGTGGTGTTCGAGGAGTTACGCACCCGCATCCCCGACATCGAGGTCACCGAGGAACCGGCGATGCTGTTGTCGGCGTTCATCCACGGCATCAAACGACTTCCGGTCGGCTGGTCACCGCCCGAGTAACGTGGAGTCGGGCGGCGCGAGGAGGCCACGATGAAGCAGCGGCTGCACTGGTTCGCCATGCACGGCGTGGTGCGCGCAGCCGCGAAGCGGGGGGCCCGCCGTGGCGATCCCCAGGCCCGCCTGCTGGCCGACCCGGCGGTGCGCGCCGACCCGGTGCCGTTCTACGACGAGCTGCGCGCGCGAGGTCCGCTGGTCCGCGCCCAGGTGAGCTACCTGACCGTCGACCACGCGCTCGCCAACGACATCCTGCGCTCCGAGGACTTCCGGGTGATCTCGCTGGGCGCCAACCTGCCCGGTCCGCTGGGCTGGTTGGAGCGGCGCACCCGCGACGATCTGTTGCATCCGCTGCGCCCGCCGTCCATGCTGGCCGTCGAACCGCCCGAGCACACCCGCTACCGCAAGACGGTCTCCTCGGTGTTCACCAGCCGGGCGGTGGCCGCGCTGCGCGACCGGGTCGAGGACACCGCCGGCGAATTGCTCGACGGCCTCGGCGATGGCCGCGGCGTGGTCGACATCGTCGCCCGGTACTGCTCGCAGTTGCCCGTCTCGGTGATCAGCGACATCCTCGGCGTTCCCGATCGGGACCGGCCGAAGGTGCTGGAGTTCGGCGAATTGGCCGCACCCAGCCTGGACCTCGGGGTGTCCTGGCAGCAGTACCAACGGGTGCAGCAGGGCATCGCGGGGTTCAACTCCTGGTTGGCCACCCATGTGCGCAGCCTGCGCGAGCACCCGGGTGACGACCTGATGAGCCAGCTGATCCAGGTGGCCGACGACGGCGCCATGGACGAGACAGAATTGTTGGCCACTGCCGGCCTGGTGCTGGCAGCCGGCTTCGAGACCACGGTGAACCTGTTGGGCAACGGCATTCGGCTGCTCCTCAATTCACCGGATCAGCTGGCGGTACTTGCCGCCGATCCGTCGTTGTGGCCGAACGCCGTGGAGGAGATCCTGCGGCTGGAGTCCCCGGTACAGCTCTCGGCGCGGGTGGCCCGCGTCGACACCGACGTCGCCGGGACGACGGTGCGGGCCGGTGAGCTGGTGCTCACCTACCTGGCTGCGGCCAACCGGGACCCGGCGGTGTTCGCCGATCCACACCGCTTCGACGTGCGGCGCGAGAACGCCGGCAAGCATCTGGCGTTCTCCGGCGGCCGGCACTTTTGCCTGGGCGCGGCACTGGCTCGGGCCGAAGGGGAGGTCGGGCTGCGCCGGTTCTTCACGCACTTCCCGGACGTCCGGCTCGCCGGGCTGGGTGTCCGGCGCGACACCAGGGTGTTGCGGGGATGGGCCGAACTTCCGGTCAGCCTGGGCTCCCCCGGGCTGATCGCATCGCGGGACTGACCTCAGCGCGGCCGCTGGGTCGCCTCGGCCCCGCCGGTGTCGGCGGGCGTCTTGTCGGTATCCACGTGCGGGTCGATCGAATCGGCGTGTGACAACCGCTCATCGAGATCCTGCCGGCGGGCCGCGACCTCGGCGCGGTGCGTGTCGGCGTTGTCGGCCAGCCGACGGGCCTCGGCGGCCTTTGCCTCGGCTTCAGCTTGTGCCGCACGGGCTTTGGCGGCGGTCTCCTCGGCGACGGCTTCGCGGCGCTGCACGCCGCGGTGCTCGTGGAGGACCTGTTCGCGGATCTCCTCGGCCTGCGCGTGCCGGCGGCCGGCCTGCTTGGTGCGGGCCAGCCAGGCGATCACACCGATGACGACCACGGCGGCGATCACACCGATGACGATCCAGACGATGGTGTTCGTGGTCATCGTGGGCTCCTTCGTCGGAGAGTGTCGCCGGGCGCGGCACTGTCGATAACCTCTCGTTCCCGCGGCGGCGCCGGCTCAAACCGCGCCTAGCGCGCTGAGCATCCCGGCGGCCGACCGTGGCCAGGTGAAGTGCTCCGCGCGCTGCCGGGCGCAGAACCGCCGGTGTGGCTCGGGACGATCGATGACACCGGCCACCGCGCCGGCGATGGCGCGCGGATCGTTGTCGGCGCTGGCACCGCTGTCGGGACTCAGGATTTCGGCCAGCGCCGAGGTACGCGACACCACCGCCGGTGTCCCGCACGCCAGCGCCTCCAGCGCGGCCAGCCCGAACGTTTCATGCGGCCCGGGAGCCAGTGCGACGTCGGCGCAAGCCAGCAATGTGGCGACGGTGTCGCGAGACGACACGAAGCCGGTGAAGTGGACCGGCAGCCCGGCGGCCTGGCGTTGCAACCGGGCCCGCAGCGGCCCGTCACCGACGATGACCAGCCGCGCATCGGTCCCCGAATCACGAAGGGCGGCAAGGGCATCGATGCTGCGGTCGGCGCGCTTCTCCACCGACAGCCGGCCACAGTGCACCAGCAGCACCTGGTCACCGGTGGCCCACCGGCGCCGGGTCTGGGCGCAGAACCGGCGCGGGTGGAACATGTCCAGGTCGACGCCCAGCGGCACGGTCATGACGTTGCGCGCACCGATCCGGTCGAATTCCTCGCGGGCGAAAGCGGTGGTGCACAGCACCGTGTCGTAGTCGGCGGCGGTGCGCCGGTTGGCGACATCGGCCAGTCGGCGAGCCAGTGGCTTGGGCATGATCTGCCCGGTCAGTCGGTCGAGACGTTCATGGGAGATCATCACCGTGGTGACACCGCGCCGGGTGCCCCACCGGCCCAGTGAGCGCAGGGTGAACCGGTCGGACACCTCGATGGCGTCGGGCGCCAGATCGTCGAGCACACCGATCACCGGTCCCGGCAGCACCGCGCGATAGCCACCGGCAAAGGGAATCTGCTTGGCGGGCACCGTGATTCGCACGACGCCGGTGGGCAATTGGACGCTGCCGGCGTCTGCACCGGGAACGATGAGGAACACCTGGTGACCGGCAGCGACGTACTCCGCGCCCAGCCGGTCCACCGCGGTGCGCAGACCTCCCGAACGCGGGCCGTAAAAATTCGCGACCTGCGCGACGCGCATCATGAGCCCATCCGATCGCGCGCCGATGTGCGCGGGCCGACCACAGCGCTGCGGCGCGCTGAACGCGCAGTGAACTCCCCTACGTCAGGTAGCGGCCCAACCAGTCCTGCAGCCGCCGCCAGGCGTCGGCGGCCGCCGCGGCGTTGTAGCGGGGCCCGCTGTCGTTGAAGAAGGCGTGGTCGGCATCGGGTTCCACGACCAGGTCGTGCACCAGCCCGGCCCGTTCCAAGGCGGCCCCGGCGGCCGGCTCCGAGGACGTGACCCGCTGGTCGAGCGCCCCGTAGAAGCCCAGCACCGCAGCGTTCTTCGAACCGGAGAAGTCCGGGTTGTCGGGCAACGGCCCGTAGAACGGCACCGCCGCGGCCAATCGCGGCTCACCGGAAGCCAGTAGCCGCCACACCAGACCGCCGCCGAAACAGAACCCGACGACACCGAGTGTGCGACCGGGTGCCCGGCGCTGCAGTTCGTCGAGGCCCGAGCGCAGATCGGCGACGAACCGGTCGGGTGCCACGGCGCCCAGGGCGGCGGTCGCGCCGGCCGGATCGCTGAAGGTCGTGGTGCCGCCCTCTTCGGAGAGCAGGTCGATGGCCAGCGCGGAGTAGCCGATGCCGGCCAGCCGTCCGGCAACCGTACTGACCCAGTCGTTGAGCCCCTTGTTCTCGTGGATCACCAGCATCGCTGCGCGCGGGGTGGCGGCCTGCGCCCACCGGCCCAGCAGTTCGCCACGCGGTCCGGCCCAGCCGACCGGTACCGCCGCCACGGCGGTGTCCATCCCGGGCGCCGCGGTGGCGGTCGGTGGCGGCGGCGGGGCGGCGACGGGCTTGTCCCGGCCGCAGGCGGCGATCAGGGCGCTCGCCGCCGCGGTGCCCATTCCCAGCAGCGCCAGCCGGCGCAGCGCTTCCCGACGGCTGAGTAGGCCGTCGACATGGTCGGTGGCGATCTCTTCGGCGATGTAGCGCTGCAGCGGGGTCACCTCCGCGAGTATGCGCGCGATGGGTACCCGGGTGCAGAAAGCGTCATCGACCAGAAGGGACACCCATGGCAGAGCACGACGCGCAGCCCGGTGTGGATGCGTTCGAACAGATCGTCGCGCTGCTGGACTATCCGATGTTCGTCGTGACCACCGCGGTGGACGGCCGCCGGGCGGGGTGCCTGGTCGGCTTCAGTTCGCAGGTGTCGATCAATCCGCCGCGGTTCCTGGTGGGGCTGTCCAAGCGCAACTTCACCTATTCCGTGGCCGACTCCGGTGCCACCCACCTGGCGGTTCACCTGCTCTCCGACGAGCACCGGGAGCTGGCCAGGCTGTTCGGCAGCCAGACCGGCGATCGGGTGGACAAATTCTCGCGGTGCCGATGGCAGGACGGCCCCTACGGCCTGCCGATCCTGTCCGACGCTGTCGCCTGGTTCGCCGGCCCCATCCTGCGGCGCTTCGACCTCGGCGACCATGTCGGCCACCTCACCGAACCGGCGGCGGGCAGCGCACCTCGGCAGCTGGGTGGGTTGGTGACATTCGCCGACGTCAAGGACCTCGAACCGGGCCATGAAGCCTGATCAGACGCTGTGAACACATCGAAGGATTTGTCTACTTTATCGTTGACACCCGTCCTGCCAGCCGGTTCTATGGACAACGTGACCTACGACACGATCATCCGCAACGGCCGTTGGTTCGACGGCACGGGCGCTCCGTCGGCAATCCGCAACATCGGAATCCGGGACGGTCGGGTGGTCGCCGTGACCCCACACCCCCTCGACGAGACCGGCGCAGAGGTGGTCGACGCCACCGGCAAATGGGTGCTGCCCGGGATGGTCGACATCCACACCCACTACGACGTGGAGGTGCTCGGCGGACCCGGCCTGCCCGAGTCGGTGCGCCACGGCGTCACCACGGTGCTGCTCGGGTCGTGCTCGCTGTCCACGCTCTACGTCGACGGCAGCGAGGCCGGCGATCTCTTCGGCCGGGTCGAGGCGATCCCACGCGAACACGTCATCTCGGCTGTCGACGGGTCCAAGACGTGGTCGAATGCGCAGCAGTACATCCAGGCGCTCGAATCCCGGCCGCTCGGCCCCAACGTCGCGTCGTTCATCGGACATTCCGATATGCGCACCGCCACCATGGGACTGGACCGTGCGACCAGAAAAGACCAGCGCCCCAACGCCGCCGAGCAGGCACAGATGGAGCGAATGCTCGCCGACGCCCTCGACGCCGGATTCGTCGGACTGTCCTCGATGCAGTTGCTGTTCGACAAGATCGACGGTGACACCTGCCGCTCGCGCACGCTGCCGTCGACCTATGCCAAACCGCGCGAGCTGCGCCGGCTCAAGTCGCTGGTGCGCAAACGCGGCCGGGTACTACAGTCCGGGCCGGACATCAAGAACCCACTGAACCTGGCATCGCAAGTGGCGCAATCACTTCCGGTACTGCGCAAGAAGCTCAAGACCAGCCTGCTGTCGGCCGCAGACGTCAAGGCCAATCCACTGGCGATCCTGATGCTGGGCCCGCTGGCCCGGCTGGTGAACAGGTTCGGCGCCGACTTCCGTTGGCAGCACCTTCCGGTACCGTTCGAGGTCTATGCCGACGGAATCGATCTGGTGGTGTTCGAGGAGTTCGGCTCGGGAGCGGCCGCGCTGCACCTGCGCAACGAGGTCGAGCGCAACGCCCTGCTGGCCGACGAGCAGTACCGTCGGCAGTTCCGCAAGGACTACGACAACAAGTTTGGGGTGCGGGTGTGGCACCGCGACTTCTTCGACGCCGAAATCGTCTCCTGCCCTGATGAATCCGTGATCGGAAAGTCCTTCGGCCAGGTGGGCCTGGACCGCGATGGCCTGCACCCGGTCGATGCGTTTCTGGATCTGGTGCTCGAGCACGGCACCAAGCTGCGCTGGCGGACCACGATCTCCAATCACCGCCCCGAGGTGCTCAAGAAGCTGGCCCGCGACCCAGGCATCCAGATGGGCTTCTCCGATGCCGGCGCCCACCTGCGCAACATGGCGTTCTACAACTCCGGCCTGCGGCTGCTGCGGCATGTCCGGGACGCCGAGCGCACCGGCGCACCGTTCATGACCATCGAACAGGCCGTACACCGGATGACCGGGGAGTTGGCCGACTGGTACCAGATCGACGCCGGCCATCTGCGGCTGGGCGACCGCGCCGACCTGGTCGTGATCGACCCCGATCAGCTGGGCAGCCAACTCGACGAGTACGCCGAGAATCCGGTCGAGCAGTACGCCGGCCTGCCGCGAATGGTCAACCGCAACAACGACACGGTCTCCCTCGTCCTGATCGGCGGACGGACCGTGATCCGTGACGGCGAGCCGACCGATCTACTGGGCGCGCAGCGCACCGGCAGTTTCCTGCGGGTCGGCCGATCCACCCCTGCCCCATCGCCCACCACCACATCGGAGTTCGCCCATGCCCACTGAAGTCGCTGTCCCCGCCACCGTCTCCGACACCGTCCTGGGGATGTGGAGGGCGTTGTCGGCCCGGGACTGGGAGTCGGTCAAGACCTTCCTGTCCGATGACTGCATCTACGTCGACATGCCCGTCGGCCCCGCCGCGGCCGCTCGCGGACCGGAGGACATCGTCAAGCGGCTCAAGGTGGGTCTGGAACCACTGGCCGGCTACCAGAACCACGACGGCGTTCTGGTGAGCAACGGCGTGGACACCATGTACGAGCACTCCGAGACCTGGACGTTCCAGACCGGTGAGCAGGGTGTGCTGAGTTTCGTCACGGTGCACAAGGTGGTCGACGGCAAGATCACCCTGTGGAAGGACTACTGGGATATGAACGGGCTGACCAGTTTCGCGCCGCCCACCTGGCTGGAGGACTTCGCGACAGCGGACATGTCCTGGATCTTCGACGCCACCGGACTGATCTGAACAGGGGCCAGTATGCGAAGGATAGCGATCGCGGCGGCCGTGACCGGATTGCTCACGGCCGCAATAGCATCGACCCCGGCGGCGTCGGCATCCTGCGACTCGGCGAGCTGCCTGCCCAACGTGGCACGCAACGTTGCCGCCGGCACCCCCTGCACGCCCAGCATGAACTTCGTGTTCGGACTGGACGCCGCAGGCAACACCGTGATCTGCTCGGCGGCTGGTAGCTGGCGGCCCACCGGGCCGCTGATCGGTGAAGCCGCACCGGGGCTGCGCTGCGCCACCCTGGGCAGCACCGCCCAGACCCGGCTCAGCGGTAACACCCTGCAGGTCCAGGTGCCCGGCATACCGTTGCAGTGCGTCGGCCAACCCGGCTCTGCCACGTGGGTGCACTTCGACGTGCCGGTCTGGTGAGCACTCAGCGATTCACAGGCTCCAGGCCATCCGGAACCTGTCGGTGAGCTGATCGGCGTCCAGGTGCGAATACGTCTCCTGCTCGTAGCGGCGCACCGCCACGAGCACGTTGACCGCCGGATCGCCGAGGATCGCCCGCATCCGTTGTGATCCGTCGAGCGCCGCGAGCAGCACACCCTGGTCTGCGGACAGCGCCACCACCCCCGCGTCGCGGCGTTGCTCTTCGGACAGGCTGGCCGGATCCACCGAAATTTCCTGCGGCGCAGCGGTATCGCGCTCGATGCCGTCCAGGGCCAGTCCCAGGATGGCTGCGGTGGCGAAGTACGGGTTGGCCGAAGGGTCGACGATCTTGAGTTCGACGTTGGCGCCGTGCGGGTTGCCCGGTCCGGCGTGTAGAAAGCGGACGGCGGCTTCCCGGTTCTCGGTGCCCCAGCAGCCGTAAGCACCTGCCCAGTTGCCCGGCTGCATCCGCAGCCCGGACACGACCGAGCCGCAGAAGATCAGCTGGGCTTCGGGCAGGCCGGCGACGATCCCGCCGATGGCCGCCTGCCCCTGCCTGGTCAGGCCGTGCGGCCCGTCGCCTCCGGAGAACACCGGGGTGTCACCGTGCAGGAGGGAAAAGTGTTGGTGGGCGCCAGATCCCACGCTGCCGGCGAACGGCACCGGTGACAGGCTCACCCGCATCCCGTGGTCACGGGCAACCCGGCTGATGATGATCCGGGCCAGGATCAGCTGATCGGCGGCCGCCACCGGCGGGCGCGGGCTCAGCGAGATCTCGAACTGGTTGACCCCGTATTCCGGATGGAACTGCTCGATGCCCACTCCTGCCGCGGCGGCTGCGGCAGTGACATCACGCACGAACCCCTCGTGTTCGAGCACCCCGGCCAGCCCGTACTGCGCCCACAGGTTACCGGGCAAGCGGTTGCCGTCCGGATCGACGAGCAGGAACTCGATCTCGTGGCCCACCAGCGCGCGCAGACCGGCGCCGGCCAGCCGGGATTCGATGCGTGCCAACGTTCCCCGCGCACACGATGGCACCGGGTGACCATCCTGGTCGAAGAATGCCGCGGGCGCCCAGGCCAGTCCCCCGCCGAGTATCCGCAGCGCCTCGAGGTCGATGCGCACGCGTTCGTCGCCGACCACGCTGATCCCGTCGGTGAAGGCGATGCCGGCCCGATCGATGGCGAATCCGTGCCAGACCGGACTGGCGCCCAGTCCGGGATCGGCGAACGCATTGACCCGCCCGATGGGCACGGCCTTGGCATGCGTCAGACCAGCCGGGTTGACGACGGTCCCGATGACGGTGTCGACACCCCCGGCCTCGAGTGTGGCGATCCCGATGGGCGCAGTGGTCATGGCCATCATTCTGCCGACCGCTGCGCCCGGGTGTGCGGGTTCGCCCTCAGGCCCGGCTGGGCAGCGTGATCATGCAGGACTGGCCGATGTCCAGGGTGCTCAGCATCCGGCCCATCCCGATCCACATGGCACACGAGATCGTCAGATCGGTCAGCAGTTCGTCGGAGAAGTGCTGGTGGGCACGCTCCCAGAAGTCTTCGTCGTCGCGCAGTTTGGCGTGTTCGGTGCCGAACCGGTGGGCGAATTCGGCAGCGATGCGCTCCTGCTCGCTGTAGCCGGGCCAGGTCCGCCACTGCGCGGCGTGGTCATAGAGGTCCTCGTCCACGCCGGCCGCCGGTCCGTCGGCATCGCGGGTGTTCTGACAAAGCACGCACTCGTTGTCCAGTGCGATGACGGCGCGGGCGATCTCCCGCGTGCGCAGCGGCAGGCGGTTCTTGTCGCTGTAGACCGCGCTGCTGAAAGCGGCCATGGCCGCACCCAGGTGCGGGGACCGCACGGCCCAGCCCGATACGTCGTCGTCGGCGAAGTTTCCGATTCGGCTCATGGCGCGATGGTACGCGCGGATCGGCACAATGAGAACACGTTCTAGTTAGATGCCGGGGCGGCCGGTGCCCACATCTCGTCGCGGTCCCACTCCCGTTGAACGAGCATCCGCTGGGCGATCCGTTCCAGTGCCGCCTCGACCTGGGTACGGTCGGGCCGGCCCTCGAAGTTGGTCGACTTGGCAAGTCGGTGAACGATTTTGCGCACCAGCGCACTGGAGACCGCGTCGACTTCCCGGGCACCGGACTGCGTCAGCCACAACTCGTCGCCGGCGTGCAGCGCATACCCGGCGCCGACTAACCGGGTGAAGGTCGGCTCGAGCACCTCGCACGGGACGCGCAGCCGCTCGGCGATATCGGTCATCCGCGCCGTGCCGAACACCTGCTTGTTGCGGTAGATCTGCAGCAACCCCCACAGCGAGGCCACGTCCAGGTCGCACCCGGGCCGCTGGGCCATCGACCGCAGCCGCAGATCCGGGGAATCGCGCATCATCCGGCCCACCGCGACTTCCAGGATCTCCTCGGGAGTTTCGCTGGACGGCATGCCGAACCCCTCGCCGAGATCGACGGCCAGCACGTCGTCCATCTCGCGCAGCGGCACCTCCTTGAGGAACAGCGCCAGCACGAATCCGACCGCCGCCACCGGTGCCGCGCACAGGAAGACCGTGCCCAGCGAGTCGGCATAGGCGTCGACGATCGGCGCGGCCATCCGGGCCGGAAGTTGGTGCAGCGCCTGCGGTGACTGGGCCGCAGCCGGGGGCGCACCGCTGGCCGCCAACGCCGGGCCGAGCCGGTCCTGCAGGAAGTTGGCGAACAGCGAGCCGAAAATGGCTGCGCCGAACGAACTTCCGATCGTCCGAAAGAACGTCACCCCGGAGGTGGCCACCCCGAGATCGTCGAAGTCCACGGTGTTCTGCACGGTCAGGATCAGGACCTGCATGCACAACCCGATACCGGTGCCCAGGATGAACAAATAGAGCGACTGCTGCCAGATCGGGGTGGCCGAATTCATCTGGGACAGCAGCACGAACGCGACGCTCATGATTGCGGTGCCGACCACGGGGAAGATCTTGTAGCGGCCGGTGCGCCCCACCAGGACGCCGCTGCCCATCGAGGTGATGAGAAGACCGACCACCATGGGCAGCGTGCGCAGCCCGGATGTGGTGGCGGAGACGCCGTCGACGAACTGCATGAAGGTCGGCAGGAACGTCAGGGCACCCAGCATGGCGAAGCCCACCACGAAGCTGAGCACACAGCAGACCGTGAACACCGGACTGCCGAACAGCCGGATCGGCAGCACCGGCTCGCGCGCGCGCAATTCCACCCAGACGAAGACCGCCAGGGCCAGCGCTGAGGCGACGAACAGACCGATGATCATCGGCGAGGCCCACGGGTAGGTGCTGCCACCCCAGCTGGTGGCCAGCGTGAGCCCCGAGGCGGCCAGGCCCACGAACAGGATCCCGGCGTAGTCGATCACCGGTTTGGCGGTGCCGACCAGCCGCGGGATCGCGGCGGCGGCGACGACGAAGACCACCACCGACACCGGCACGTTGATCCAGAACGCCCACCGCCAGGACAGGTGGTCGGTGAAGAAGCCGCCGAGCAGTGGGCCGATGACGGTCGTCACGCCGAAAACCGCGCCGAGAGCGCCCTGGTAGCGGCCTCGTTCGCGCAGCGGGATGACCTCTCCGATGACGGCCATTGCGGTCACCATGATCGCGCCGCCGCCGATACCCTGCAGCGCCCGCGAGGCCACCAGCATGGACATCGACGTCGACAGTCCGCACAGCACCGAGCCGACGAAGAAGAACACGATGGCGGTCTGGAACACCGCCTTACGGCCGAACAGGTCACCGAGCTTGCCGACCACCGCAGTGGTGATGGTGGAGGCCAGCAGGTAGCTGGTGACCACCCAGGACTGGTGGCCCGCGCCACCGAGATCGGCCACCACGGTGGGCAGCGCGGTCGCGACGATGGTCTGATCCAGCGCGGCCAGCAGCATGCCCAGCAGGATCGCGACGAAGATCAGGTTGCGCCGCTGTGGGCCGATACCCGCGCTACCCGATTCCGGATCGGCGGTCGCCGCCGCGGCCGTGGTCGTCATGGGTGCCTTTCGTCGCCGAACGGCGCACAGTATTCCCCGTGGCACGCGAATTCATGCTGTGATCGCGACCGCCCTGCAGCGCGAGTGTGGCGGTCAGCTCGGTGGGCGGGAGACGCACTGCGCCGAGTAGAGCTCCACACCCAGCTTGTCCATCAGCTCCAGCTGCGTCTCGAGGTAGTCGATGTGGTGTTCCTCGTCAGCCACGATGGTCTCGAAGAGCACGGCCGTCGTGGAGTCCTGCTTCTCGCGGCAGACGATGATGGCCGGCTTGAGCCGTGCCACCACCTCGTACTCGATAGCCAGGTCACTTTCGAACTGTTCACGCAGGGTCTGGCCGACGCGCAGCGAACCCAGCCGCTGGTAGTTGGGCAGACCGTCGAGCAGCAGGATGCGGTCGGTGATGGCCTCGGCGTGGCGCATCTCGTCGAAGGACTCTTCACGGGTGTGCTTGGCGAGCTCGGTGAAGCCCCAGTTGTCCTGCATCTTGGCGTGCAGGAAGTACTGGTTAATGGCGGTCAGCTCGCTGGTGAGCTGCTCGTTGAGCAGACGCAGTACTTCGGGATCACCTTGCATGACATGTCTCCTGGGCTGTTCTCGGGCTCGTCGGTGTGTTTCTCAATCTAATGCAGCGCACTCGGCGGACCCGGTCATTGCGACCCCGAGTGTTGTAGGCCTACCTAACCTAAGTAAGGCTGCGCTAATATAGCGCCCGTGTACGTCTGCCTATGCACCGGTGCGACCAGTCAGGCCGTCAACGATGCGGTGGCCGCCGGGGCCTGTACCTCCAAGCAGGTGGCCGCCGCCTGCGGCGCCGGTCGCGACTGCGGGCGGTGCCGCAAGTCGGTGCAGGCGATCATCAATGCCCACCGCGAACGGGCTCAGATCACCGCGCCGGACTGCGGTGCGTGCACCGCACGGGTGGAAAGCCGCCTCGCGCTGACCTGACTCCTCGGCTAGCTGGAGCGGCCGCGGTGGAAGTCGGCCAGGGCCTCGGCGTTGGCTGCGGCCCCCATCAGCTTCTCGAAGAGCGCGTACTCGCGCGCCGTCGCGGCGGTGATCTCCGAACGGATCGGCTCGACCATCGTCTGCTTGACCGCCATCAAACTCGGAATCGGTCGGGAGGCAAGCACATTCGCGTGACTGCGAGCCTCGGCGAGAAGGTCCTCGGGCTCGCAGACCCGCCAGACCAACCCCATCCGCAGGGCGTCGGCGGCGTTGACCCACTCCGAGGACATCAGCAGCCAGGCTGCGTTCTGCCGCCCCATCAACTGCGGCAGGAGGTACGACGACGCCGCCTCGGGAGCCACCCCGAGGCTGGTGAACGGGCACTTCAATCGGGCCGTGCTGGACATGAACACCAGGTCGGCATAGCCCAGGATCGTCGCGCCGATGCCCAGGCCCACACCGTTGACCGCACAGATGAGCGGCTTGGGGAAATCTGTGAGAGCGGTGATCAAGCCCGGGAAGCCGTGCCTGCCCGCCGGGAAGTCCGGGTCGGTGATGCGCGCCTGCATGTCGCCGAGATCCTGGCCGGCACTGAACGCCCGTCCTGCCCCGGTGATGACCGCGACGGCCACCTCGGGGTCCTCGGCGGCGGCCAGCAGCGCCTCGGTGAGCGCGTCGTAGAGCGCCTCGTTGAACGCGTTGAGCGCCTCAGGCCGGTCGAGGGTGATGGTGCGGACCCGGTTCTCGTCGTCGATGAGCAGCGTCATGGGCAAGAACCTAACGGGTAACGGGGAAACGGTTCGGCGAGAGCAGGACTCAGCGCCGCCGACCTAGTCGCGGAACGGGCTGCGGAACAGGTAGCGACTGGTCGGTACGGCGTCGATGTTGACGTTGGCCCCGAACGCCGCCGTGCTGGCGACCATCTGTTCCATCCGGTCGCGCAGATCGTCGTCATCGGCGGCCCCGAAGAACGCGTGCAGGCTGGTGACGGCGGCATCGGGAAACAGCTCCTCGACGATCGCATCGACCACCGGGGCATCCGGGGTCAATGCCCGCACCACATAGTTCTGGATGTAGCCAAAGGTCGACTGGGTGTCGATCGCCACCTGCGTGTGGCTGCCGTGCCAGCGGTCCAGCCAGGTCGGCTCGGCCATGTCCGCGGGCCGTCGCAGGAGCGCGATATTGGCCAGCGCGGCGGTGCGCTCGCCGGACGGGGTGACCGGTGGCGGCATCGGGGCCGACTCGGTGACCAGATAGGCCGCGACCAGATCGGCGTGGCCGGCGAGCACGTCGAGCGCGGCGCGAACCTGCTCGCCGTAGTACTGCTGGGTCCACAGGGTGACGAAGGCTTGGACAGGTGGGTCCAGCGTGGTCAGCGTCATCAGGGCGTCGCGCACGTCGGCATCCCGGACGTTCACGGTCAGGCCCGGCAGGCCCAGCGCCAGCAGCTGGTCGGCGATCGGGCCGCGCAGTCGCCGGGCCCACTCGTCGTCGGCGGTCCCGGTTCGCAGCGTGACGATCACCTTTTCCATTCGCCCGAACTTAGCGGGCAGCGCGGTGCTGTCGAGAGTCTGTCCCACTGAGCCGCATTCGAAATACGGAGAATGTCACCGCACATTCGCTGGGACCCTTGGCAAAGAATTCGGCCCGAATTTGCCGGTGACGAATTCCAGGGCTTTCGCTTTTGAATTCCGCAGGCCACAATTGGCCGATGAGCTGGCGTGGGGGTCACCGGCTGTCGGCGGGCGCCGGCCCGGCCATTCGCGGTCTGCTGCTGTTGTTCACGGCTGTCGCGGTGGCGTTGACGTGGGGTCCGGTGAATTCAGCTGTTCCGGTCGGGGTTGCTACCGGGTTGCTCGGCTCAGCTCTGACCGATGGCGGCGCCCCGATTCGACGATCGGTAGCAGCGATTCTGGTATCGGTATCGACAGCGACGGTGATAGTCGCAGTGCCGGCAGGTGCTTTCCCGCCGGTTCTCATTGTTGTCGTGATGGCCGTTTGCCTGGTCGCGGGCGCCATGTGGACCCTCGGTGGCGGAGCCGGACTGCTCGGCGTCGGCCTGGGGGTGGTCGCGGTCACCGCGGGCGCCATCCCGAGCACTGCGACAGCGACCTGCGCAACGGCAGGCATGGTCCTCGGCTTCGGTGCCGCACAGGTGTTGCTCATCCCGCGCTGGCGCTGCCGCGACCCGGGCGAGGCCGAGGCCGGTGAAGCCGGGCGGTACCGGCGACTGGCCGACATCGCCAGGACCATGCTCGCCGGCGACCCGGGTCCCGATCCGGATCCCGGCGGGCGCGGGCTCCCCCACCGCATTGCGACAACCCTGCGGGCCATGACCGCCGGCCGCCCTGACCCGCAGTCGCTGGGCGCCGCGGCCGACGTTCTGTCGGCGCTCGGAGACGAAGGTGGCCGGGCGGCCACCGACGCCGCGGACGCGCTGCGCAGGCTGGACGGCATCCGGGCGCCGGATGCCACGGCCGCGTTCTGGCGGCTCCGTGGCCAGTTGCACGAAGCAGTGGCCACCCGGTTCGGAATCGATGAACCGCCCGGCCGGTTGCACCGTCACGCGCTGAGCGCGCTTCGACATGAAACACGCTGGGAATCGCCAGTTTTCCGGCATGCCCTCCGACTGGCTCTCGGCGTGGGTGCCGCGCTGGCCCTGGTCTCGATTCGTCAGCTGCCCGAGGGTCTGTGGGTGCCACTGACCACGCTGATGGTGCTGCGACCGGGATGTGCCCGTACCTACCTCACCGCACTGCAGCGCATCGCGGGCGTTGCGGCCGGGCTGACGATCGCCACCGTGATCACGATGGCGTGGCATCCGGGCCCGGCGATGCTCGCGCTGCTGGCCATCATGTTCCTGGCCGCCGGATGGGTGCTGCGGGTCCGCGCGCCGTGGGCCATCTCCCTGGTGCTCGTCGGCGCACTGGCCGCGGTCACGCGGAGCCCGGGCTCGGTGGCCGACGCACTCGGAGATCGGCTGTGGGCCGCTGCGATCGGAGCCGCGATCGCGGTCTGGATGTACGTGCTGTTGCCCGACCCGCCGCGGGCCAAGCTCTATCGCGGTATCACCGAGGTGCTGCGAGCCCACGTGCGGTACGCGGCCGTCGTGGTCCGGGCCTTCGCCGGGCCTGCGACGGCGGCCACCGTCGCGCGTGACGAGGCGCTGGCCGGGGCGACGGCGGCCCGGCGGGCGTTCGACCGGGTGGCCGCCACAACGCGCGTCACCGCGACCACCACCGCCGGCCTGCTCGACACCGCCCGGCACGAGATCACCGGCTTGGCCGTCGCGATCGCCGCCCTGGACGCCACGTCGGCGCGCGAGTTGCCCGCCGATGTGCTCGCCGACGCCGCCGACGAGTATGCGAAGGCCCTGGTGGGCGGTGGTGTGCCATGGCGACTGGATGCCGCGTGGCTGCATTCCGCCGATGAGGGCCTGCGACTGGAGGGGGCTGTGCTGGCCGGCGATGACCAGGTGGCGTCGGCGTTGGCCCAGATCGAGGCGATCACCCGGCACACCCTGGCCCTCGGCGAGATGGCCGAACGGGTGAGCGGCCATCTGAGCTATGCCTACGCCGTCGGTGACGACGTGCACTGAGCCGTGTCGATCCGGCTCCGCCGACAGCTTTTCCGCGTACTCTGGCGGCACTTTGGCCACCGGGACCCAGGAGAGCTCCATGACCGACGCCGTCCGCCGTGACGTCCTTCCCATTCCCGACCCGCAGCACGCCGGGTTGACCACCTACGACGCCAAGGACCCGGACACCAGCTACCCACCGATCACCACCCTTCGCCCCCCGAAGGGGGCACCCAACGTGCTGATCGTGCTGATCGACGACGTGGGCTTTGCCGCGTCCTCGGCGTTCGGCGGTCCGTGCCAGACCCCGGTGGCCCAGCGGCTGGCGGGAAAAGGATTGAAGCTCAACAGGTTTCACACCACCGCACTATGTTCGCCGACCCGGCAAGCGCTGCTGACCGGACGCAACCACCACTCCGTCGGGATGGGTGCCATCACCGAGATGGCGACATCGGCGCCCGGCAACAGCAGCATCCGGCCCAAGAACAAGGCACCGATCGCCGAGACCTTGCGCCTCAACGGCTACTCCACCGCGCAGTTCGGCAAATGTCACGAGGTTCCGGTGTGGGAGGTCTCCCCCGTCGGCCCGTTCCACCAGTGGCCGACGGGCTCGGGGTTCGAGTACTTCTACGGGTTCATCGGCGGTGAGGCCAACCAGTACTACCCCGGCCTCTACGAGGGCACCACCCCGGTGGAGCCGCCGCGCACGCCCGAGGAGGGCTACACCCTGACCGCCGATCTGGCCGACCACGCGATCACCTGGGTGCGCCAGCAGAAGGCACTGATGCCCGACAAGCCCTTCTTCATGTACTTCGCCCCTGGCGCCACCCACGCTCCGCACCATGTGCCCGCCGAGTGGTCGGACAAATACCGCGGGAAGTTCGACGAGGGCTGGGATGTGCTGCGGGAGAAGATCTTCGACCAGCAGAAGAAGCTCGGTGTCATCCCGGAGTCGGCTGAACTGACTCCCCGCCACGACGAGATCCCGGCATGGGACGACATGTCCGCCGAACTCAAGCCGGTGCTGGCCCGCCAGATGGAGATCTACGCCGGCTTCCTGGAGCAGACCGACCACGAGATCGGCAGGGTGGTCGACGCACTCGGGGATCTCGGGGTGCTCGAGGACACCCTCATCTACTACATCATCGGGGACAACGGTGCGTCGGCCGAAGGAACGCCGGTCGGGTGCTTCAACGAGATGGCGGTGCTCAACGGCATGGGGGGCATCGAGACCGAGGAATTCCTGCTGTCCAAGATCGACGACTTCGGCACCCCCGAGGCCTACAACCATTACGCCGTCGGCTGGGCGCACGCGCTGTGCACGCCCTACCAGTGGACCAAGCAGGTCGCCTCGCACTGGGGCGGTACCCGCAACGGCACCATCGTGCACTGGCCGGCCGGTCTGGCCGAGGCGGGCGGCCTTCGCACCCAGTTCCACCACGTCATCGACGTCGCTCCCACCATCCTCGAGGCCGCGGGCATTCCGGCGCCGTTGAGCGTCAACGGGATCCAGCAGGCGCCGCTGGAGGGCGTCAGCATGCTCAACACCTTGCGTGACGCCGACGCCGCCGAATCCCACGTGGTGCAGTACTTCGAGATCATGGGCAACCGCGGCATCTACCACAAGGGCTGGACCGCCTGTACCAAGCACCGGACCCCGTGGAAGGTCGACACCCCGCCCGCCTTCGACGCCGACGTGTGGGAGCTCTACGGCCCCGACGACTGGACGCAACGGCACAACCTGGCCGCCGAGAACCCCGCCAAACTTGCTGAGCTGCAGCGACTCTGGCTTATCGAAGCAGTGAAGTACAACGTCGTGCCGCTGGACGACCGGTCCTTCGAGCGGATCAACCCCGACATCGCGGGGCGCCCACAACTCATCAGGGGCACCAGCCAGCTGTTGTTCTCCGGGATGCGGGTCAGCGAGAGTTGCGTGCTCAACATCAAGAACAAGTCACACTCGGTGACCGCAGACGTCGTGGTACCCGATGACGGCGCGGCCGGGGTGATCGTCACGCAGGGCGGTCAGGTCGGCGGCTGGTCGCTCTACGTGCACGAGGGGACGCTGAAGTACTGCTACAACTTCTTCGGCATCCAGTACTTCACCGTGACGGCGCAGGCTCCGTTGCCCGGGGGCAAGCATCAGGTCCGGATGGAATTCGCCTACGACGGCGGCGGATTGGCCAAGGGCGGCACGGTGACGCTGTATCAGGACGGCGCGGCCGTGGGCAGCGGTCGGGTCGAGATCACCATCCCGATGGGATTCTCCGCCGACGAGGCCTGCGACGTCGGCCGCGACACCGGGTCGCCGGCCTCACCCGACTACGGGCCCACCGGCAACGAGTTCACCGGCACCATCGACTGGGTGCAGATCGACATCGGCGAGGACAACCACGACCATCTGATCACCCCGGCCGACCGGCTCAAGCTGGCGATGGGCAAGCAGTAGTCACTCCCGCAGCCAGCGCGGGACGATGAACACCCCTTCGGCCTCCACGGTGATGCCCTCGGAGTCGGAGATCTGTCCCGCACAGAATGTCTTGACCCCGTCGGTGCGGGTGATCGCGGCGTCGACGCGCAACGGTCCCAGCGGGGTGGCTCGCAGATACCGCATGGTGATGCTGCCGGTGAACCGGGGTTTGCGGTCCGGGCTGGCGGCTTCGCCGAGCACGTGGTCGAGGATCAGGGCCGACACCCCGCCGTGGACGTGTCCGGGCGGCCCCTCGTAGGCGGCGCCGAGGTGGAACTCCGCCCAGCGACTGCCGTCGGGCTCGCGGTGTACGTTCAGCGGCGGGGCCAGGGCGTTGCGGACGCCGATGACGGCGTTACCCCAGTTCATGGCTACACCGTCGGTACTGCGGCGCGCACCGAAGGCCCCGTCGATCTGCTTGCTGCGCAGCCGTGCGACGGCCGCGTCGATGTCGGCCTTGACCTGCGCGACGGTCTGCGCGTCGGCCTCGGTCCGGATGGTCGCGTCGACCAGGTCGCGCACGGATTCGGCCAGCGGCTCATAGATCGCGCGCAGCCGCGCCATCTCCTCGGCGGAGATGTCCTCGACGGTGAATTCCAGCACCCCTGCACTAGAACACGGTTCTCGTTCGGGTGTCTAACCGGACTCCCGATCATGGGCTAACACGATTGACACACAGCCGTACCCTGTTCGGAATCAATCCGTCGAGAATCTGCAGGTAGCCCTAAGCGCCCCAGGAGGCCGACAGATGAGCACCGACGTGACCGACCAGCCCGCATCCTCACCCGGTGCCGTGAAGATCGCGTGGTGGACCCGCGGCGATCTCAACGCCTTCTTCGGACTCGGGTTCAACATTCTGGTCAACGTCCTGACGCTGACCACCCTGATGATCGGCGTGATCAAGCTGCCCGCCGACGATGTGCTGGGCACGGTGCTGCCCGCCCTCGGCGTTGCCTTGGTGCTGGGCAACCTGTACTACACCTTCCTGGCCCGCCGGCTCGCCCAGCGGGAGAACCGAAGTGACGTCACCGCGCTGCCCTACGGGCCGAGCGTCCCGCACATGTTCATCGTCGTCTTCGTCGTCATGTTGCCGGTCTACCTGGCCACCAAAAACCCGATCGAAGCCTGGAAGTCCGGTCTGGCATGGGCATTCATGATCGGCATCATCGTCATCATCGGCGGTTTCGTCGGTCCCTACATCCGCAAGCTCACCCCGCGGGCCGCCATGCTGGGCACCCTGGCCGGCATCTCGATCACGTTCATCTCGATGCGGCCGGCCGCACAGATGTGGGATGCCGCCTGGATCGGACTGCCGGTGCTGGCCATCATCCTGATCGGCTTCTTCACCGACGTGAAGCTGCCCGGCAACATCCCGGTCGGGCTCGTCGCACTGCTGGTCGGGACCGCGATCGGCTGGATCGGCGGATTCATGTCGGCTCCCGACGTCAGCCAGGCGATCTCCGACATCGCGATCGGCATTCCGGACCTGCGTCTGGATCTGCTGTTCTCCGGCCTGGCGCACTTGGCGCCGCTGCTGGGTACCGCAATCCCGTTGGGCGTCTACAACTTCACCGAGGCCATGAGCAATGTGGAGAGCGCGGCGGCGGCCGGTGACAACTACAACCTGCGCAGCGTGCTGCTGGCCGACGGCGCGGGCGCGGTGATCGGCTCGGCCTTCGGCTCCCCGTTCCCACCGGCGGTGTACATCGGACACCCCGGCTGGAAGGACGCCGGCGGCCGGGTCGGCTACTCGCTGGCCAGCGGTGTGATGGTCGGGCTGCTGTGCTTCCTCGGTCTGTTCGGCGTGCTGGCGGCAGTGCTGCCGGTACCGGCGATCGTGCCGATCCTGCTCTACATCGGTCTGCTGATCGGCGCACAGGCCTTCCAGGCGGTGCCGCGGCTGCACGCGGTGGCTGTGGTCGCCGCGCTACTGCCCAACCTGGCGCAATGGGCCAGCGGGCTGATCGACAACGCGCTCAACGCGGCAGGTACCTCGGCGGCCAAGGTCGGGATGGACGCGCTCAGCGGTGCCGGCGTGGTCTACGACGGCCTGCAGACCCTGGGCGAGGGCGCCATCCTGGTCGGGCTGCTGCTGGGCACGATGGTGACCTTCATCCTGGACAAGAAGTTCCGCTTCGCGGCTCTCGCCTCGGCCGTGGCCGCGGTGCTGTCGTTCATCGGACTGATCCACGCCCCGGAAATCGGGTGGGCCGCCAATCCGCAAGTGGCGCTGGGCTATCTGTTCTTCGCCATCGTCTGCCTGGCGTACTCGTTCCTGCCGGGGGCCAAGGATCCGGTGACCGTCGACGAAGCCGATATCGTCGCCGGCCACTGATCCCTAGTCGGCGACGAACGGCACCTGGGCACCGTCGGCCAGCACCACGTAGAGCCGGCGCCACGGGTCGGTACCGACCAACTGCCATTGATGCCCGGAGCCCACGGTGTCCTCGGCGAGCAGGACGTCGCCCGGGTGCAGGGTGAACTCCACCCCGTCACGCGTGCTGAACACCAGCGTCCCGGCCAGCGTGACCACGAGCTGGCGCACCGGGGCGGTATGCCAGGCCAGGGTTCCGCCGCTGGCCGTCTCCTCGGCCGTGACCCGGGCCGCGGCCATCGCCGCCGACACCAGATCGTCGTTGCGGCCCGGGGTCAGATCAAGCCTGCCGATCTGGACGTGGGAGGCATCGTCGGGACCGGTGAACAAGCGCACACAACGGATCACAGCCGCATCCTTTCGTTCCGCCGGGTTGCAACGGTATCGACTCTTGCGGCCGCTGGCCTATTCTCAGCGCCATGACGGTTGATCCCGGCGATCTCGAGCCTTATTACGACCTGGGCAGCTACCACCGACACGTCGACACCGGATCGCCGCGGGCGCAGGTCTGGTTCGACCGCGGACTGGTGTGGGCGTACGCGTTCAACCACGAGGAGGCGATCCGCTGCTTCGAGCGGGCCCTGGCCCTGGACCCGGACCTGGCGATCGCCCGCTGGGGTATCGCCTACGCGATCGGGCCCAACTACAACAAGGCATGGGACGCCTTCGATCCCGTCGATCTGGCGGAGTCATTGGCCCGCGCGCGCACCGAGCTGCGGCTGGCCGCCGCCGGCCGCGCCAGCGCCGTCGAACAGGGTCTGATCGCCGCACTGGCCACCCGCTTCCCCACCGATGACCCCCAGGACGCCGACGCGCTGGCTGCCGGGCACCAGGATTACGCCGACGCCATGGCGGAATTGGCGGCGACCTACCCCGACGATGTCGACGTGCTGGCGCTGGCCGCCGATGCGCTGGTCAACGTGACCGCATGGGCGTTGTGGGACAGCCGAACCGGTGAACCGGCACCCGGCTCCCGGGTGGTGGAGGCCAGGGCACTGCTGGACCGGGCGCTGAGCACCGAGGCGGGCCGTGGCAATCCCGGCGTGCTGCACCTCTACATCCACGCGATGGAGATGTCGACGCACCCGGAGGAGGCACTGCCCGCCGCGGATCTGCTGCGCGGCCTGGTGCCCGACGCCGGCCATCTCGAGCACATGCCGTCGCACATCGACGTGCTGTGCGGCGACTACCGATCCTCGGTGGTGGCCAACCAGTCCGCGGTCCGCGCCGACCGGCGGTTCGTCGAGCACGCCGGGCCGCTGAACTTCTATTCGCTCTACCGCGCCCACGATCTGCACTTCGTGGTGTACTCGGCGATGTTCTCCGGACAGTCGCAGGTCGCACTGGCGGCGGCCGACGAACTGGCCGGTCAGCTGACACCGGAGCTGCTGTCGATCGCCTCGCCCCCGATGGCCGACTGGCTGGAAGCCTTTGTCCCGCTGCGGGTGCACGTGCTGATCCGGTTCGGCCGCTGGGACGACCTGATTGCCCTACCCGTGCCTGATGATCCCGAATTGTACTGCAGCACAACGGCTACCATTCACTACGGACGTGGCGTGGCCTATGCCGCACAGGGGCAGCCGGCCGCGGCGAGGGCCGAACGTGACGCGTTTGCAGCGGCCTACGCGACGATCCCGGAGTCCCGGTACCTCTTCAACAACACCAGCCGCGACATTCTCGCGGTCGGCGCGGCCATGCTCGACGGCGAGATCAGCTACCGGGAAGGCCACTACCAGGAGGCCTACGCCCATCTGCGGCGGGCGATCGAACTCGACGACGCGCTGCCCTACGACGAGCCCTGGGGCTGGATGCAGCCCACCCGGCACGCCTACGGTGCGCTGTTGCTGGAGCAGGGCCACGTCGAGGAGGCCGCCGGTGTCTATGCCGCCGACCTGGGCCTGGACCCGACGCTGAGCCGGTCCTGTCAGCACCCGAACAACGTGTGGAGCCTGCACGGTTACCACGAATGCCTGCAGCGGCTGGGCCGCACCGAGGAGGCGGTCATCATCGGCCGTCAGCTGGAGCTGGCCAAGGCCCGTGCCGACGTGCCGATCCTGGCCTCCTGCGCCTGCCGGCTCGAGGTGTTCGAGAAGACCTGCTGCGGCTGATCGGCAACGTATCGTCGACACGTGCCCGAGGTGGACCAGCGCAGCTGGCCGGCAGCGCTGACCCGGTTCGTCGGCGCCGCGCCGGTGACATTCGGCTGGCTGACGGTGCTCCTGATGACCACCGTCGCCCAGCACGTCCTGCCGCGGTGGCATCTGATCGTGGTGCTGCGCAACGACTCCACGAACCTGCACCATCTGGCCTCTGATCCGCTGCGAGTGCTGGCGACCAGCCTGCTGTGGCTCGACGGCTACCGCTGGTGGTGGCTCTACCTGCTGGTGTTCTGTGTCTTCCTCGCTCCTGCCGAACGCTGGCTGGGCTCGCTGCGGTTCGTCATCGCCGGTTTGATCGCCCACGTCGTCGCCACCTATCTCAGCGAGGGCTACCTCTATTGGCAGATTCAGGAGGCCATGGTCTCGCCGCGCTACCTCAACGCCCGCGACATCGGGGTGAGCTACGCCGTCGCGGGCATCATCGGGATCCTCACCTACGCCATCGCGCTGCCCTGGCGGTGGCTGTACCTGCTGGGCGCGCTCGGCGTGTTCGCCGGAACGGTCGCCGTGCATCCGACCTTCACCTCGGTCGGCCACCTGGTGGCGCTGCTGACCGGCCTGGCGCTCTACCCGATGACGCGGCGCAGGCGCCGTACCGCTGCGTAGAGTGAGACAGCGTGGCGTTGAGCGACGAGGACACCCGATGGCTCGGCCGCTGTGTCGAACTGGCGCGCACCGCCCTGGACGCCGGTGACGAACCCTTCGGCTCCGTTCTCGTCAGCGCCGACGGGCAGCTGCTGTTCTCTGACCACAATCATGTCGCCGGTGGTGACGCCACCGAGCATCCGGAGTTCGCGATCGCCCGCTGGTCGGCGCAGCACCTCTCACCCGAACAGCGGTCGACAGCCACCGTATACACCTCCGGTGAGCACTGCCCGATGTGCGCAGCCGCCCACGCGTGGGTTGGGCTGGGCCGCATCGTGTTTGCCGTCTCCGGCAGCCAGCTGGCCCAGTGGCTCATCGAATGGGGTGCACCGCTTCCTCCGGTGGCGCCGCTCCCGGTCACCGCGGTCGCACCGCACCTGGTGGCCGACGGCCCCGCACCGCAATACCGCGAGACCATGATGGCTCTCTATGCCGCGAAGTTCCGGCCGTGAGCGCCCCGGCGTGGGTGCGGCACGCGATCTGGTGGCACGTCTATCCCCTGGGCTTTGTCGGCGCCTTCCCGGCCGACCCGGCGCCGGGTCCCGAAGAGCACCGGTTGCGCCGCCTGATCGACTGGCTCGACCACGCCGTCGAACTCGGCACGTCGGGGATCGCGCTGGGCCCGGTCTTCGCCTCCCGCACCCACGGCTACGACACCACCGACCACTACCGCATCGACTCACGCCTGGGTTCCGACGACGACTTCGACGCCCTGGTGGCGCAGGCGCACCAACGCGGGCTGCGGGTGTTGCTCGACGGCGTGTTCAACCATGTGGGAACGGATTTCGAGCGCTACCGCGCGGCCATGGCGGGTGACGGCGACGCGGCGGGCTGGTTTCGCGGCCGGCCCGGGCGGTTCCACACCTTCGAAGGACACGGGGACCTCATCACCCTCAACCACCGCAGCCCCGCAGTCGTGGACTACGTCGTGGATGTGATGGACCACTGGCTGGGCCGCGGCGCCGACGGCTGGCGCCTGGACGCCGCCTACGCGGTGCCCGAGTCGTTCTGGGCCAGCGTGTTGCCGCGGGTACGCGAACACCATCCCGACGCGTGGTTCGTCGCCGAGGTCATCCATGGCGACTACGTCGGATTCGTCGACGGATCCGGGGTGGACTCGGTGACGCAGTACGAACTGTGGAAGGCCGTGTGGAGCAGCCTCAATGATGGCAACTTCCACGAACTGGACTGGGCGCTACAGCGCCACAACGACTTTCTGGCCCGGTTCACGCCACAGACCTTCGTCGGCAACCACGACGTGACCCGGATCGCCAGTCAGCTCGATCGCGCCGAGCACGTGGCCCACGCACTGGTCCTGCTGTTCACCATCGGTGGCGTGCCGACCATCTACGCCGGTGACGAGCTCGGCTATCGAGGCGTCAAGGAAGAGCGGGCCGGCGGTGACGACGCCGTGCGCCCCGAATTCGACTCGCCCCCAACGGTTCTCGATGACAACGGCCGGGCCACACTGAATCTGCATCAGTACCTGATCGGCCTGCGGCGCCGCAATCCATGGCTGCACGAGGCCACCACCCGAGCGCTGCAGCTGGAAAACCGTTGCTATGCCTACGAAACCCGCAGCGGTGACGATGCCCTGATCGTTGCACTCAACGTCGACGACACACCCATGCACGTCCCGGTCACCGGACTGACCGGGCGCCAGGCCCGGCTGGTCGGCGGCACCGGCGCTCCGCCGGACGATCTGGTCAGCGAGGTCGTCGTTGCACCGCAGGGCTGGCTGGTGCTGCGCCCCGAGTGAGCTAGCCAGCTGTTGCTGGAACGTGATCGTGCCGTTACCGATCGCCCGCGACGCGGTATTGCTGGCCTGCCCATTACACCTGTTCAGGGGGCGTTCTTTGCGTGCAGCCCTGGGGTCAAAGTGGCCTGTGTGACTTCAGTGGCGAGTCCTACGCGTCTCCCTATCGTTAGCTAACCGCGACTTGGCGCACCGCTTCGCGTACCGAATGAGCCGCGCCGTGCGTGATTAGCTACCGGCACACAGCACTTCTCCGGTTGTGAAACGCGTATGAAAGGTGATGGTTGTCGTCATGAAAATCGTCGAGATGATGCGAGGCACCTGGTTGCGCCGCGTGGCCGCAGCCTTCGTGGCCGCACTCTTCTTGCCCGGCTTGATCGGCGTCGTCGGCGGTTCGGCGACAGCGGCCGCCTTCTCCAAGCCCGGGCTTCCCGTTCTCTACCTTGATGTTCCGTCGGCCTCGATGGGTCGCAACATCCGTATCCAGTTCCAGGGCGGCGGACCGCACGCGGTCTACCTGCTCGACGGCCTGCGCGCCCAGGACGACTACAGCGGCTGGGACATCAACACGCCCGCCTTCGAGTGGCTGTACGGCTCGGGCCTGTCCACGGTCATGCCGGTGGGCGGCCAGTCGAGCTTCTACACCGACTGGTATCAGCCGTCGCAGGGCAACGGGCAGAACTACACCTACAAGTGGGAAACGTTCATGAACTCCGAGCTGCCGGCCTACCTGGCCGCCAACTACGGTGTCGAACCCAACGGCAACGCCGTCGTCGGTCTGTCCATGGCCGGCAGCGCAGCGCTGACCTACGCGATCTACTACCCACAGCGCTACCCTTACGCCGCATCGCTTTCCGGCTTCCTGAACCCTTCCGAGGGCTGGTGGCCGATGCTGATCGGGCTGGCGATGAACGACGCCGGCGGCTTCAACGCCCAGAGCATGTGGGGACCGTCGTCCGACCCGGCATGGCGCCGTAACGACCCGATGGTCAACATCAACCAGCTGGTCGCCAACAACACCCGGATCTGGATCTACTGCGGCACCGGTACGCCGTCGGATCTGGACACCTCCGGTGGTGGCGGCAACCTGATGGCCGCGCAGTTCCTGGAGGGCTTCACCCTGCGGACCAACAAGACCTTCATGGACAACTACCTGGCGGCCGGTGGACGCAACGGCGTGTTCAACTTCCCGCCCAACGGCACGCACAGCTGGGGTTACTGGGGCCAGCAGCTCCAGTCGATGATCCCCGACATCCAGCGGACCCTGGGGGCCACCCCGACCGCCGGCTGATCCCGACACCCACAACAGCGAGCCTGTCGCCCCTTCGGCGGCAGGCTCGCTGCTCTGTTTCGGCCGTCCACCGTCAGCGAACGCACCGTCGGGAACATTCGAACCGCGACCAAGGTTGAGCCCTTCAGACTGAACTTTGGAGGACTGATGGCTGAAGCCACATCTGTGCCCGTCCTGTTTCTGAGTGACCCGATCGTGCTGCCCGGCATGGTCGTGCCGATCTCGCTGGACGACCCCGCCCGCGCCGCGGTCGACGCCGCCCGAGCCAGCGATTCCGGCACCCTGCTGATCGCACCCCGACTCGACGACCGCTATCCCACCCACGGGGTGATCGCGTCGATCGTGCAGGTCGGCCGCATTCCCGGCGGCGGCACCGCCGCCGTGGTCCGCGGCGAACACCGGGCCCACATCGGTTCGGGAACCACCGGCCCGGGTGCCGCGCTCTGGGTCGAGGTGCAGGAAGTGACCGAACCCGACCCGACCGACGACACCAAGGCGCTGGCCGCCGAATACAAGAAACTCGTCGTGGCCCTGCTGCAGCGCCGCGAGGCCTGGCAGCTGGTGGACGCGGTCAACAAGTTGACCGACCCGTCGGCCCTGGCTGACACCGCCGGGTACGCCTCGTACCTGACCGACGTGCAGAAGCGCCAGCTGCTGGAGACCGAGAGCGTCGACGAGCGCCTGCAGGTGCTGATCGACTGGACCGCCGAGCACCTCGCCGAAGTCGAGGTGAGCGACAAGATCTCCCAGGATGTCCGCGAGGGCATGGAGAAGACCCAGAAGGAATTCCTGCTGCGCCAACAGCTCAACGCCATCCGCAAGGAACTCGGCGAGGACGAGCCGGAAGGGTCAGATGACTACCGCGCCCGCATCGAAGCCGCCGACCTTCCCGAGAAGGTCCGCGAAGCCGCGCTGCGCGAAGTCGGCAAGCTGGAGCGCTCCAGCGAGCAGAGCCCCGAGGGCGGCTGGATCCGCACCTGGCTGGACACCGTCCTGGACCTGCCGTGGAACGTCACCACCGAGGACTCGACCGACCTGGCGGCGGCCCGGCAGATCCTGGACGCCGACCACCACGGACTCGACGACGTCAAGGACCGCATCGTGGAATACCTGGCGGTGCGGGCACGTCGCGCCCAACGTGGCCTTCAGGTCGTCGGTGGACGCGGCTCCGGTGCGGTGATGGTGCTGGCCGGCCCGCCAGGGGTGGGCAAGACCTCGCTGGGTGAGTCGGTGGCGCGCGCGCTGGGCCGCACGTTCGTGCGCGTCGCGCTCGGCGGTGTGCGCGACGAGGCCGAGATCCGGGGTCACCGGCGCACCTACGTCGGCGCCCTGCCTGGCCGCATCGTGCGGGCGATCGGTGAGGCCGGCTCGATGAACCCCGTCGTGCTGCTCGACGAGATCGACAAGGTGGGCTCGGACTACCGGGGTGACCCGAGCGCGGCGCTGCTGGAGGTCCTGGACCCCGCGCAGAACCACACCTTCCGCGATCACTATTTGGACTTGGACCTGGACCTGTCCGACGTGGTGTTCCTGGCCACCGCCAACGTGATCGAGAACATTCCGTCGGCACTGCTGGACCGCATGGAGCTGGTTGCGATCGACGGATACACCGAGGACGACAAGGTGGCGATCGCCCGCGACTACCTGCTGCCCCGGCAGCGGGAACGTGCCGCCCTGACCGCCGAAGAGGTGACGGTCACCGACGACGCGCTGCGCAAGATCGCCGCCGACTACACCCGGGAACCCGGGGTGCGGCAGTTCGAGCGGCTGCTGGCCAAGGCGATGCGCAAGGTGACCACGAAGCTGGACTCCCGTGAGGCGCCCATCGTGGTGGACGAGCCGGATCTGGTCGAGTACCTGGGCCGGCCGCGGTTCACCCCCGAGTCGGCAGAGCGCACCGCGGTGCCCGGCGTGGCGACCGGCCTGGCCGTCACCGGCCTGGGCGGTGACGTGCTGTACATCGAGGCGGGTTCGACCGATGGTGAGCCGAGTCTGCAGCTGACCGGTCAGCTGGGTGACGTGATGAAGGAATCGGCGCAGATCGCGCTGTCCTACGTCCGCAGCCACGCCGCGCAACTGGGCGTCGATCCGAAGGCGCTGGACCGCAAGATCCACGTGCACGTGCCCGCGGGCGCGGTGCCCAAGGATGGCCCGTCGGCCGGTGTCACCATGGTGACCGCGCTGGTCTCGATGGCCACCGGACGGCAGGTGCGCTCGGATGTGGGCATGACCGGTGAAGTCACCCTCAACGGCCGGGTGCTGCCGATCGGCGGGGTCAAGCAGAAGCTACTGGCGGCCCAACGTGCTGGTCTGGCAACAGTTTTCATCCCGGCCCGCAATGAGCCCGATCTGGATGACGTGCCGGCCGAGGTGCTTGCCGCACTAGACGTGAAGCCGATGACCGACGTCGCCGAGATCGTCGCGCTCGCGCTGGAACCGGCGGGCCATACGGTCAGCTCGGCAGCCTGATATCGCCCCGGCGCCGGGGCGATAGGGCGGTTGGCCGGCCGGTGAGCGGGTAACCCCTGCTGCGATGGCCACTTCCGAGGCAGAGGTGCGGATCGGCACGTCGGGTTGGTCCTATGCCCACTGGGACGGTGTGCTCTACCGGCCGGGCCTGCCGGCGGCCAAGCGGCTCGGCCGGTATGCCGAAGTCTTCGACACCGTGGAACTCAACGCCAGCTTTTACCGTTGGCCCCGCGATGCGACCTTCGAGGGCTGGCATCGGCGGCTGCCCGATGGCTTCACGATGTCGGTCAAGGTGCATCGCGGGCTGAGCCACTTCCGCCGGCTGCTGTCACCCGAGCCGTGGGCCGACCGGATCGAACGCTGCCAGCGCGCGCTGGGCGCCACCCGGGAAGCGGTCCTCGTTCAGCTGCACCCCGACCTGCAACGCGACGACACCCGGCTGGAGGATTTCCTGCGCCTGATTCCCGACTGGATCACCGTGGCCATCGAAGCGCGGCACCCCTCGTGGAACGATCCGCACGTCTACGACATCCTCGAACGTCACCACGCCGCCTACGTGGTGACCAGCGGGCCGGGAATGGGCTGCAACCTCTGTGCCACAAGCGATGTCGTGTACGTCCGCATGCACGGCCCGGACACCGCACCGCTGTACGCGGGCAGCTACACCAGCGCCGACCTGCGATGGTGGGCGCAGCGCATCCGGGAATGGCAGCAGCAGGGCCGCCGGGTGCTGACCTATTTCAACAACGACGGCAGCGGCCACGCGGTGCGCAATGCGCTCGAGTTGCGGGACCTGCTGGGCGCCTGAGAATCTCAGGACTCCAGCAGCTGCTTCTTGGCGGCGCTGAACTCGGCGTCGGTGATGTCGCCGCGATCGCGCATGATGACGAGCCTGCGCAGCATGTCGGCAGCCTGGGCGCCGAGGTCCTCCGGCACCGGGGCGCCCCGCACGATCTGCTCGTCGGGCACCGGTTCGATGTGGTCGGGGTCTGCCGGGTCGACGAGCACCGCCAGCCTGTCCCCCGGTTCGGGAACCTCACCAACGGCGAACGTACCCGTCATCCGTGCCTCGTACGGCGAGGCGCCAGCGGGCGGTTGCACCCGCACCCGCACCGACCGGCGAGCGGTGTCCTTGGTAACGACCGCGTTGAGCGCCGGACGGATGACGTCGAGCACCTCGGCCCACGCCAGGACGCCGGCCTCCCGCAGCCGGTCGACGCGATAGACCGCGGCCGTCAGCCAGACCCCGTACGCCCCGACGACCGCACCGGATACGGCGACGCCCCAGCCGGTGAACGGGGCGGCCCAGTCGGCCAGCCACGGCACGGTCGAGGCGATCAGCCAGCCCAGCAGGACCGGCCTGGTGCAGCGCCGCGAGATCTGCAGGAACACCAGGAACTGGGCGATGTAGCCGACCAACCAGACCCCCAGGGCCCAGCCCTTCTGGGACGTCTGGGTGGCTTCGGCCAACAGGTGCGCGGCCACCACGGCGGGTGCGACGACCAAGACACACCACAGTGCCGAGAGCACCGCAATGACGCGCCAGATCATCGGGCCACGGTACACAGTTCGGTGACGGACCCCGAATCGGCCAGCACCGCGACCGTTCCCGCGGCGGCGTCGACCCGCACGCGGGTACCGGTCACCAGCCGGGCCGTCGCCTCCGGCACACCGGTCAACACCGGGATACCGAGTTCACCCGGATCGCTCAGCGTCACCCCGTCCTCGATGATCAGCGCCCCCGGCGTGCCGAACAGCACGAGAGACTCCACATCGGCCGTCGCGACCACGGCGATGTCAGCGGGCCCCAGCCCGGCATCCGTGGCCGAACCCACCACCCGGACCGTCCCCTCCACCGTGCCCGCCCCGATGCCTGAACCGTGCAGCGGCTCCCCGGCTCCCACGGCAGCGGCCACCGGCTGCGGCGCCCACGCACCGTCGATCACCCGCGGTGGCCGTACCGCCCGTAGTCGCTCACGTTCGGCGGCACGACGGGTGATCCGCAGCCGGGCGTCGGACGGCATGACGAGCGCTTCTTCGAGGGTGAGCAGGAAGATGTCGTCGATCTCGGCCATCTTGTCGGCTGCGACCCACCGTCTCGCCAATTCCCTGATGGCTGTGCGCATCTGGTGGGTGAAGCGCAGCAGGCAGTCATAGGCCAGCAGGGAGTAGGGCTGCGCGGTGTCGGGCTGTGCGTTCCATGAGCGCTGCCGCGCCCGTTCGCCGGCAGCGATCAGAGCCTCGGGACGGTCACCCGCAACCGACGCCGCGAGTTCGACACCGCCGGGGCCGCGATGTCCGAGATGGGCGACGACAGTGTCGAAGGCCGTCGCGACCATCGGCGCCGCGGCCCGGACGGCGGCGAGGTCGCCGGCGTTCAACGAGTCCTGGATGTAGGGATGGGCACGCAGCACACTGGCCAGTGCGGCTAGCTCCGAGTCGACCTGGGTTGCGTGGCGGCGGCCGGCGGTCAGCTGCCCGGGGGCCAGCTCGGCGAGTAGCCACGCCTGGGCAGCCAGCGTCCATCCCTCGTGAATGCGGTTGCACAACAGCCGGATACGGCCGTCTAGCTGTGCCTGGCTCATCGCGCTCAGCGCTTCGGCGTCGCGATACTCGGCCTCGGCCGCGTCGGCGTAAGACTCGACGTGGCGGCCGAGCATCCTGGCCCCGGTGATGATCCGCGTCATCGACAGCGGACGGCGCCGCAGCAGCCGACGCTGCGGCGACACCGGAGACATCCCGGCGGCGGCGCACAGTCGGGCGCCCACTTCGGCAGCGCGCCCGGGCAGTCGCGGAGCCGCCGCGGCGATCACCGAGGCACCCAGGTACACCCGGTGCCCGAAGAGCGCGACCAGCCTGTCGTGCCATTCCGCGGCGACAGATTCCGGGATGTCGAGAAGGTCGCCGAGCGCGCCGGCGGCGACCCGCACGCCGGGAAGGTGCAGATCCAGCGACATGGGTGTCAACGGTCCGCACTGCGTCTCGGCAAACGGACTGGCGACGAACACCGGGAAGCGGTGGTCGATGTGGTCGTCGAACTCGGCCTCGACACCGTTGGGCGCCCGGCATACCGGAGCGACGGGCATCGCGATCCGTCCGGCAACGGCCACCGCTCCCACCGGTGACAGTCTGCGGCCCTGCAGCCCCCGCGCGGTGTCCAGGACTGCTTCGGTTGCGTTCCAGGCACATTCGAACTTCCATTCGTCACACAGCGCGGTGACGTCCAGCTCGGGGATTCGCGACGGCCAGGCGTCCGCAGGGCGCGCCTTCGGCCGTGGGTCCACCCGGGAGAGCACCTGCTGCGCGGAGACCACCGCGGCGGCGTCCGGTGTCGCGAGATCGACGGTCCCGGTTCGCTCACAGGCCACTGCGGCCAGCAGGAACCGGATCACATCGTCGAGATGGATGACGGGCATGGACCCCGACGTGGGTGCAGTCAAGATCGCCGCCACCGACCGGCACACCGCGGCGTCGACCTGTCTGCCCAGCGGCGCGGCGAGTCGCACGATCAGGTTCGGCGCCCAGCCGGTGCGTACGAGTTCTTCGGCCTGGCTCCATCGCGCGGGTTCCAGCGCCGACAGCGACGGGAAGACCACCCTCGCGCCACCGCGGGCCGCGGCGTCACACACCCGCACCACATCGGCCGCCGGAACACCGGCGTCGGGACCGGGTAACAGCAGCACGGTGTCGGCCTCCGCGGCCAGCCGATAGAGGTCGCGGTGGCCACAATCGGGGATTCCCGTGACGTCGTGTCCGGCTGCCAGCAAGCTCTGGGTGACCGCACGGCCAAGCCCACTGGTGACCTCTGTGAGCAAGATCCGCATACCAGGCCCTACTTCCCCCGTGCGCTGCGACGAGCTTATGGGAGCTGCGGGCAAAATTTTGCGGCTTTGCGCCGTCAGTTCAGGCTGGCCCTGCCGTCGGCACCGACGCTGACCTTGGCGCCGGCGATGTCGTCGCGCACGGTGATCGCCGCCGCTTCGGCGTCCCCGATCACCGCCAGCGCGCGACCGCCATCGGGGGTACGCACGGTCAGGAAGGCCTTCTCGGGCCGGCCCTCGCGATCGAACGGCGCCGTCCACGATTCAACCGTGCCGTCGCCTTCCCAATCCGGATGGGAGACGGCGGTCGGCAGCTGGTCCACCTCGTCCTGCACATCCTGCCAGCGGAACTCGGCCGACGGCGGAGTGGCGCTGTAGACACCGAAGCTGTGCTTGGTCAGGAAGCCGCCGTTGGCGGTGATCAACCCGCGGGCGTCGGGTTTGGCGCGCAGCAGCTCGGTCATCGTGGCGATGGAGTGCATGACGTAGTTGTTCCATGGGCCGCCCGCGAAGGTCAGGCCGCCGGTGACCGTCAGCGGCCGCTGTGCGTCGTCGAGCGGCAGCCCCAGTTCGGTCGCGGCGACCTGCACGGCCGACGGGAAGCACGAGTACACGTCGACATAGTCGAGGTCGTCGAGGCCCACACCGGCGAGCTCCATGGCCCTGCGGCCACCGATCCGGATGGCCGGCGATCGATGCAATTCGTGGCGTTCGGCAATCGAGTAGGTGTCATGCGAGTCGCTACCCGCGTACGGGAAAACCCACTGGTCCTGCGGGATCTGCAGCTTATTGGCCTGCTCGGCCGAACACAGCACCACCACGGCGGCCTGGTTGACCATGTTGTTGGAGTTCATCAGCTTCGGGTACGGCCAGCTGATCATCCGGTTGTCGGGACTGGCCTGCCAGATCTGTTCGGCCGGCACGGCCTCGCGACTCCAGGCGTGCGGATTGCTCGCTGCCACCACGCTGAACCGGGCCCACAATTCGCCGATCCGCTGCCGATGTTCGTCCATGCTCTCGCCATTGGCGATCCGCAGGGCCTGCTCGAACAGCGGGTAGACGTGCGACGGCATGAGCAACCCGACGCGGTCCTCGGCCGGGCCGTTCATCGGCACTTCGTGTTCGGCTCCCGGCGGAACAGCCACAGTATCGTCCTGCCGCGTCCAGTCGGGCCGGATTCCCTTGGCCTTCAACCGCATCCGGGTCCGCCAGGTCTCGCCACCGGCCAACAGCACGACGTTGGATCGACCAGCCTGGATGTCCAGGCAGGCCTGATTGACCAGTGACTGCGGGGTGTTGCCGCCGACACCGGTGTAGAAGGTCGAGGCATCGGGGGCGCCGATGCGCGCGCCGAGCAGCAGCCCGGGATCGCGGTAGCGCCAGGACAGCAGGTTGACCACCCGGATGGCGTCCACGGCCTGCAGCACGCGGGGATCGGCGGCCTCGCGAGCGGCGGCGGCCATCAGGTCCACGGGCTCGATATCGGTGGCGTCGTCGCGCTGGTTGACCTGCCCGACGCCGACGATGACCGGGGTACGCGGATCCAGGCCCATCGGTGACTCCTTCTTCTTGACGGCTGTCGAAACCTAGCATCGCGGCCGGACAGGTCCGTGCGGCGGGCGCTGCGGTCTGACCGCCGACGGGTGCCATGATGTCCTCATGACGGTCGTTCTCGTACACGGCAACCCGGAAACCGACGTGATCTGGGGCCCGCTGGTCGAGGCCTTGGGTCGCGATGATGTGGTGCGGCTGTCGCCGCCGGGATTCGGGGCTCCCCTGCCCGTGGACTTCCCGGCGACCTTCCTGGCCTACCGGGACTGGCTGGAGGCCGAACTCGAACGCTTCGACGAGCCGGTCGATCTGGTCGGGCATGACTGGGGCGGCGGGCATGTGGTGAACGTGGTCATGCACCGCCCGGAGCTGGTCCGCAGCTGGGCCAGTGACGTCGTCGGGCTGTTCGATCCTGACTACGTCTGGCATGACATGGCTCAGGTGTGGCAGACGCCGGGTGCCGGCGAAGAGGTCGTCGAGGCCATGATCGGCGCCCCGTTCGACGATCGGGTGGCCCAGCTGACGGGATTCGGAATCCCCCACGATGTGGCGACCGCACTGGCCTCGGGCCAGGACGAGCAGATGGGACGGGCCATCCTGGCGCTCTACCGCTCCGCCATCCAGCCTGCGATGGCGCACGCGGGCCGCGCACTGCCGAATGCCGCTGCTCGGCCGGGGTTGTCCCTGTTGGCGACCGCGGATCCGTTCATCGGTCAGCACGACAACCGACGGCGCGCCGCAGACCAGGCCGGCGCCCGCACCGAGGTGCTCGACGGTCTCGGGCACTGGTGGATGCTCGACGATCCCGCAAGCGGCGCTCAAGTACTGACCGCGTTCTGGGATTCGCTGGACTGAAAGCAGCTGCGGCTCAGGGAGCCACCGGGCGGCGACCCGGAGCGGCGCTGACGGATTCCGCGATCGTCTGCGCACTGAGAAACGTGGTGTAAATATGGGATCGTCGCGGCCAAGAAGCGTGCCGCCGATCCGTGGAGGAAATGTGGGCGAGCCATTCAACGGAGTCATCAAACTCGACATCCGGGACTCGGTGCCGGATTGGACACCGTACCTGCTCAAGCAGCCCCCCGAGGGTGCGCCGAATATCCTGATCGTCCTGTACGACGACACCGGCCTGGCCGCGTGGTCGCCTTACGGCGGCCGGATCAACATGCCGACGATGGACCGGCTGGCCGACAACGGCGTGACCTACACCCAGTGGCACACCACCGCGCTGTGTTCACCCACCCGCTCGACCTTCCTCACCGGGCGTAACCACCACGTCAACCGGTGCGCGTCGATCACCGAGGGATCGATGGGGTTCCCGGGTGCAGCGGGCCGGTTGCCCGCCGAATGCGCCACGATCGCACAGGTGTTGCAGGACAACGGGTATGGCACTTTCTGGCTCGGCAAGAACCACAATGTGCCGGTCGAGGACCTGTCTCCCGGCGGCAGCAAGTCGGAGTGGCCGCTGTCCAAGGGGTTCGACCGGTTCTACGGATTCCTGGGCGGCGAGACCAACCAGTGGTATCCCGACCTGGTCGAGGACAACCACTTCATCGAGCCCCCGTACACCCCCGAAGAGGGCTACCACCTCTCCAAAGACCTTGCCGACCAAGCCATCCGGATGCTGCGCGATCAGCGTTCATCGGCCCCGTCCAAGCCGTGGTTCATGTGGTTCTGTCCGGGCGCCAACCATGCCCCGCACCACAGCCCCCAGGAATACATCGACAAGTACAAGGGTGTGTTCGACGACGGCTACGAGGCCTACCGCGAATGGGTGCTGGCCCGGATGATCGAACGCGGCGTGGTGCCCGAGGGTACCGAGCTGACCCCGTTGAACCCGATGCCCGAGGACGTCGCCAACGATGCCGACTACGTGCGTCCGTGGGCGGAGCTCAACGACGACGAGAAGCGGTTGTTCTGCCGGATGGCCGAGGTGTTCGCCGGATTCTCGGAGTACACCGACGCCCAGGTGGGCCGGATCGTCGACTTCCTGGAGAAGACCGGGCAGCTCGACAACACCCTGATCTTCTACTGCGCCGACAACGGCGCATCCGGTGAGGGCACACCCAACGGGTCGGTGAACGAGAACAAGTTCTTCAACGGCTTCCCGGACAGCCTCGAAGAGAACCTGTCCTACTTCGACGAGCTGGGTACCCCCGAGACCTACAACCACTACCCGACCGGGTGGGCGGTGGCGTTCTCCACCCCGTTCCAGATGTTCAAGCGGTACTCGCAGTACGCCGGGGGCACCTGCGATCCACTGGTCATCCACTGGCCCAAGGGAATCAAGGCGCGCGGGGAGATGCGCCACCAGTACCACCACTCCACCGACATCGTGCCCACGATCCTCGACGCGGTCGGCCTGGAGATGCCCGCGGTCTACCGGGGAGTCGACCAGTACCCGCTCAACGGCGTGTCGATGCGGTACAGCTTCGACGACGCGCACGCACCGACCACCAAGAAGCGCCAGTACTTCTCGATGCTGGGCACCCGGGGCATCTGGCAGGACGGCTGGAAGGCCGCCGCCCTGCACGCCCCGATCAGTGGCAAGGGCCACTTCGACCAGGATCAGTGGGAGCTCTACCACGTCGACGAGGACCGGGCGGAATCGCGCAACCTCGCCGACGAGCACCCGGAGAAGCTGCAGGAGCTGATCGACGCCTGGTTCGAGGAAGCGGAAGCGAATTTCGTTCTGCCGCTTGATGACCGGCCGGCAATCGAGCAGATCAACGACGAACGCCCGCAAGGCGAGCCGCCCCGGTCCCGCTACATCTACTTCCCCGAAACGGCGCCGGTGCCCGAGTCGACGGCGGTCAACATCCGCGGCCGGTCCTACAAGATCCTGGCCGATGTGGAGGTCACCGAGGAGTCCGAGGGCGTGATCTTCGCGCACGGCTCACGCTTCGGTGGACACACCCTGTTCATCAAGGACCGCAAGCTGCACTACGTCTACAACTTCCTGGGTATCAAGCCGGAGCAGACGTTCGTCTCCCCCGTGCTCGAGCCCGGTCAGTTGACGCTGGGCGTGGAGTTCATCCGAGAGGGCGCCGGCGAGCACATGGAATCGCTGGGCACCGCGAAACTGTACGTGGGCGAACAGGTGGTGGCCGAGGGGCCGATGCGAGCCCAGATCGGTCCCTTCACGCTGTGCGGCGACGGGCTGTGCGTGGGCTACGACAGCGCCGACCCGGTGAGCCGGTCCTACCCCCCGAACTTCCCGTTCCACGGCGGCCGCATCGTCGGTGTGGCCGTCGACGTCGGCGAGGATCAATACCTCGATCTGGAGAAGCTGGCCGCCGCGGCATTCGCTCGCGACTGATCTAGTCAGTACCCTCCGGTACTGTAGAACGTATGTTCGAATCGGTACTGGAGATCGACACCGGTGCGGAGGAATCCGTGCTGGTGGAGCGTATTGCCGCCCTGGAGCGGCTCAAGGCCGCGGCCGCCGCCGGACAGGCGCGGCTGGCCGCAGCCTTGGATGCGTCGCGCCGAGCGGCAGAGGAGGCGACCGGGGTCCCCGCGGCCAAACGCGGCCGCGGGGTCGGCGCCGAAGTGGCGCTGGCGCGCCGGGACTCCCCGGCGCGCGGAGGGCGGCACCTGGGCTTCGCAAAGGCCTTGGTCTACGAGATGCCACACACCCTGGCCGCCCTGGAACAGGGCTGGTTGTCGGAATGGCGGGCCACGCTGGTGGTCCGCGAGTCCGCCTGCCTCGACGTCGGGGATCGGCGGCGCCTGGACGCCGAACTGTGCTCCGACCCCGCCGCCTTGGACGGGCTCGGTGACGCGGCGTTGATCGCCGCGGCCAAGGCCATCGCCTACCGCCTTGATCCGCATGCGGTGGTCGACCGGGCGGCCAGAGCGGCCGGTGAGCGGACGGTCACGATTCGGCCTGCCCCCGACACCATGACGTATCTGACCGCGTTACTGCCGGTGGCCCAGGGCGTGTCGGTCTATGCCGCGCTCAAACACCAGGCGGATGTGCGCGTCGACGGACGCACGCGGGGGCAGGTGATGGCCGACGCTCTCGTCGAGCGCGTCACCGGGCGGCCCGCCGACCAACCCGTGCCGGTCGCGGTGAACGTGGTGATCTCGGATCAGGCGCTGCTGGGCGCCGAACACGCTGCCGCGGCGATCGTCGGTTACGGGTCCGTGCCGTCGGCGGTGGCGCAGGCCATGGTGCTCGGCGCCGTCGAGGACGAGCGGTCACGCGCCACGCTGCGGCGGCTCTACGCCAACCCCGGCAGCGGTGCGCTGGTGGCCTTGGAATCCCGAGCCCGCATCTTCCCGAAGGCTCTGGCGGAGTTCATCGTGCTGCGGGATCAACGCTGCCGCACGCCGTACTGCGACGCCCCTATCCGGCACAGCGACCATGCCATGCCGCATCGCCGCGGTGGGGCCACCAGCGCCCGAAACGGCGCCGGGTTGTGCGAAGCCTGCAACTACACCAAGGAAGCGCGCGGCTGGACAGTCGTCACCAGTCAGGAAAAGGGCAGGCACACAGCTGAATTCAGCACTCCGACCGGGGCCCACTACCACTCCGTCGCGCCACCGGCGCCTGGCACACCCACAACGCCGACCAGCACGGCGGAAATGTACCTGAATGGAGAGCTGATTCGGGTGATCGCGGCCTGACCGGGTTTGCCCTACCGCTTTTGGGGTACGGGACCATGCGTCCCGACAAAGAAAGTGAGACGGCATGACTTTCGGAAGACCGGCATCGCGAGTTGCGCTGACGCTCGCCAGTGGAGCGGCCGTGCTCGCCTTGGCCGTCGGCTGTGGGAGCAATGGCAGCGGCGGATCAGAGAGCAGCAGCACCGTGGCGCCGACCTCCAGTGAGGTGACGGTGCCCTCGGTCACCATGACGACCAGTCCGGCCGCCGGCGACATGACGACCACCGAGGCGCCGGCCGGCCCCACCGGCAGCGGCGGTCCCGGCGGTGGCGGCGGTGCGATCCCCGGTGGCCCGACCGGCAGCGGCGGACCCGGCGGCGGCGGGGGCGCGATCCCCGGTGGCCCGACCGGCAGCGGCGGACCCGGCGGCGGCAGCGGCTCCATTCCCGGGGTTGGCAGCGGCGGTGGCGGCCCCAACGGGGGCGGCGGCTGCATCAACGGTGTCGGCTGCCTCGGAACGGGCGGCTGACACCAGCCTCGAGCATCAGTCGGCGGTTCGTGCGGATCTTCCGCTCGAACCGCCGCTGTGCGCGGTCTTCTGGACCGCTGCCCTACGCTGCGCGCCGTGGTCGCCGGCGGAGTTCGACGCTGCCGACCGTCCGGTCGCGCCTGTGCTCCGTTTCGGGGCGGGCGACACTGCAGTAGTGGCCTCGGCGGTCACCGACGACGTCGGACCGGCAGTCAACGCAGCCGGCGGGGTGAACGGCGCGATGGCGTCGGCCACGATCTCGCGGATGTCGAGGACGTCATGAACCGACCCACCCCGCTCCTGGGCAGTAGGCCCGCCCGGGGTGAACACACCGAAGAGTTGCACGGTGCTATTGGGAACGGTCGGCACCTGGACACCGTTGAGGAATGCTCCCGCCATGATGGCGACGATGTTGAGCGGGTTCTGAACGGCCAGAACGGCCCCGCCAGCCAGGCTGAGCAGCGGAGCGGCCGGGATGCCCACGATCCGCGACAGCACATCGAGACTGACGACGACACCCAGTACATTGACCAGGTTGGTGGCCTGCGATGTCACGACGGCCAGTAACCCCGCCGGCGTCGGATTCCCCGAAAGGTAGGCGGCATAGGCCTTTTGGTTCTGAAGAACCTTGGTGAGAACCGGCACTGGGTCGGCGGCGAGGCGATCGGCCAGCGTCTTGATGTTCTCGACCGTCTCGGTGGCCACCTGGATCAGTGACGTGATCGGATCGGCGGCCAGCTGCACCTCCGCGGACACCGTTCGCGGCGCGGACACCACCGCCGTATCGGCCGGCGCCATCGGGTTGACGGCGATCATCATCGCGCCGACGACGGCCACTGCCGACAATCCAGGCCGGCGCAGAGCAGTAGACATGAGAGCCATCAGTCGTCGGCCGGACCCACCCGATAGATCGACTTCAGCGCGAAGAACGCCTCCAGGCCTTCGGGTCCCAATTCGCGGCCGATCCCACTGGCCTTCACCCCGCCGAACGGCGCGCGGAAGTCCAGTTGATAGTCGTTGACACCGACGGTGCCGGTATGGACCGCCCGCGCCACTTCGGTGGCACGCTCGTCATCGGTGGACCACACCGTTCCCGCCAGACCGAACTCGCTGTCGTTGGCCAGCGCGATGGCTTCCTCGTCGCTGTCGTACGGGATCACCGCCAGCACGGGTCCGAAGATCTCCTCCTGGGCGATCCGGTCGGAGTTGCGCACATCGGCGAACACCGTCGGGGACACGAACCAGCCGCGCGGCTGATCCGCCGGAACACCGCCGCCCGCAATAAGTTTCGCATCACTGTTCTTGCCGGCGGCGATGTACTCGAGCACCCGATCGCGCTGCCTGCGACTCACCACAGGGCCGATGTCGGTGGCGGTGTCCAGCGGGTCGCCGACCGTCAGCCCACCGACCATCTCCGCGAGCGCCCCGAGTATCTCGTCGTAGCGGGAGCGCGGCGCCAGGATCCGCGAGCTCAGGTGGCAGGTCTGCCCATTGTTGACCAATGACGCCACCCGAAGGCCCTTCATCGTGGCGTCCAGATCTGCGTCGTCGAGGATGATCGCCGCGGACTTGCCACCCAGTTCCAGGGTGACCGGCCGCAGCAGTCGCCCGCAGACTTCACCGATGATCCGGCCGGCCGCCGTCGACCCGGTGAATGTCACCTTGTCCACCCCGGGGTGGGACACCAGGTGCTGACCGGCCGCCACGCCGCCGGGCACGATGTTCAGCACACCCGGCGGCAGACCGGCTTCCTGCGCGGCCTCGGCGAACACCAACGCGTCCAGTGCGGTCTCCGGTGCCGCCTTGAGGACCACCGTGCATCCGGCGGCCAGTGCGGGCGCGAGTTTGAAGGCAGCCAACGCCTGCGGATAGTTCCAGGGCACGATCGCGGCCACCACACCGATGGCTTCCCGGCGCACGATCGTGTGCCCGATCATGCTGGGCCGAATCTCCTCGATCGGGGTCTCGGTGATCAGGTGTGCGTAGTAACGAAGCAGCGCAGCCGGAAAGCGTCCATTTGCGCCGCGGGACAACGACATCGGCATGCCGTTCTCCCGGGTCACCAGTTCGTCGGTGGTCCGGGCCCGCCTGTCCAGCGCCACCGCGAACGCACCGAGAAGTTCGGCCCGGTGATCGGGTGAAGTGGCCTGCCACGCCGGCAGTGCCGCCCGGGCCGCGGCCACCGCGGCATCGACGTCGGCCTCGGTGGCGCTGGCGCCGTCACCGAGTGGTTCGCCGGTGGCGGCCTCGATCACGGGCTCTACCATGTCGGCGATCAGGAACCGACCGTCGATGAAAAGTCTTGCTGTACCGCTCATCTGGCCACTTCCGTTCCGGCAAGCTCGTCCGGGGTGCTGAACAGCACTCCCTGGGTGATAAGTCCGTCGATGGTCGCCTCGTCCATGCCGAGCACCTCCCGACATACCCGTCGGCTGTCGGCACCGGGCAGGGGTGCGGGATTCTGCGGCGCCGGCGGAATGTGCCGATACAGCGCAGGTCCGGCCTCGGTGGGCAGTGGATGCTCGAAAAGCGGATGGACCATGTCGCTGAACACCTTTCGCAGCTTCAGCTGCGGGTCCTCCCGGATGGTCGAAGCGCGGTGCATCAGACCAGCTGGCACGCCGGCGGCCTGCAGCGCGGCGGCAACGTCCGAAGGCGAGCGCGTGGCGGCCCACTGCGCCAGCACCTCGACACCGTCGCCACCCACGACACCCGCCGCGGCATGCCGGTCGTCATCGCTACGTAGCGACACCACGCACCACTCGTCGTCTCCGGCGCAGGCGAGCACACGATGGTCAGCGTGATCTGGGTCGACTGCACCGACACCGAACACTTCCGCCGCCTGGGCCACGTAGCGGACGTCGAGCTGGTTAATGGCCGCCTCGGCCTGCGAGACGTGGATGCGCGCACCGATGCCCACTCGCTGGCGCCGAATCAGTGCGGCCAGGGCACCGATCGCGCTGATCCGCCCCACCACATGGTCGGGGAAGATCGTGGTGGCGTCGAAGAAGGGGTGGCGGCCGGTATCCGTCGCGGCGTCGGCAGACGTCCACAACCGGGTCACCCCGATAGCCGCCCGCACCAGCGGGCCGTACCCCATCCGCTTGCTCCACGGACCGGTGTCACCGAAGGCGCTGCTTTCGGCCAGCACCAGAGCAGGGTTCAGTTCGGTCAGTCGCTCATAGGAGAAGCCCAACGCGTCAAGGGTTCCCGGTTTGAAGTTCGCGAATACCGCATCCGAAGCCGCCACCAAGTCCGCGAAGAGTTCGGCACCTCCTGGGCTTCGCAGTTCCAGGCCGAGCCCGAGGTGATTGCGGTGTGAACGGGCGAAGGACTCACTGATTGCCTGGTGCTCGCCCTTCTGACGCAACCCGTCCGGATAGGCCGTGCTCTCGACCTTGATCACCTCAGCGCCCAGATCCCCGAACAACCGGCTCAGTTCGCCACCCGCGACGATGACGCCCAGGTCGATGACGCGAATGCCCGCCAGCGGCAGACCGCCGACCGGTACAGAGGGTGCCGGCGCGAAAGACGTTGTCTGCCAAACAACATCGCTGCTACCGACGGCCGGGGCTGGGGTGCGGTAGCCGGCGCGTTCACCGTCGACCACCCAGTACCCCACCGGTACGCGGGCTGTCACGCCCGGCGCCAGCTCGGTGTCGACCAAAGCGCCGACTTCGGCGAAGTGATCGGACTGCAAGGCTTCGGCCGGGGTCATAACCGCGGCGATGGGCACGCCGTGCGACTGTCCGTCGGCGACCAGTTGCTCCATCGTCTGGCCGGCGAAGAATTCCGCGATCAGTGCACCGAGTTCCCCGAAGGCCTGGGCCCGCGCGACAATGCTGTCGAACCGCGGATCCTGGAACTGCTCGGGCTCCCCCAACCAGGCCCGCAACCCGCGCCATTGCCGGGGGGCCAGCACACAGATCCGGACGTGACCGTCGCGGCACGCGAAGATCGGGTAGGCGTCCTGGTAGCGGGGCCTGCCCCGCCACCGGCTGGCGGCGTTGCGGGCGGTCGCGGCCTGCCCCTGGGTCCCGAACGGCGGATCCAGCGCCAATACCACCGCGTCGAACCGCGAGAAGTCGATGTAATCGCCTGCACCGCAACGCAACCGGTTGAAGTAGGCAACCAACACCGCCCAGGCCGCCTGGACCGCCGCGGTGGTCGAAGCGATACCGTCGGGCGGCAGGACCGGCGTGCCGGTGGCAGGACCGGACCGCGACAGCGCGGTCGACATCGCGTACATCACCGGATCGGTCGCCTGCCAGGAGGCGTGCGGCCCCTCGGCGCCGAAGTCGGTGACCGACATCGCGACCAGACGCTCGAAGCGGTCCGCCAACGCCGCGCAGGAGGTGCCGAAGGCGGCGGCTTGGCCGGTGGCCCCGTCGTCGATGACGATGTCGGCACCCGAAGCCAGCTCGAAGAACAACTGGCGGTCGGCTTCGTTCGACGGATTGAGGACCGTGCTGCGCTTGTTGGCGTTGTGCAAGGCGAACGGGACGCTCACGCCGTCGATGGTGGGCAGCGCGTGACGGGCGGCGCTGCCCTGCGGCGGCTCGACTTTCAGCACGTCGGCACCAAGGTCAGCCAACAGCCGGCTGACGGTGTCACCCGGTCCGCCACACAGGTCGAGCACCCGGACCCCGGCCAGTAACGGCTCCCTCACGCGCATGGCCGGCTCTCCTCAAAGTGTGCTTCGGACGGCGGGACGGGTTCACCATATCGAAGGGTGGGTAAACAACCCGTTCTCGCCAATGCCCGCACCAACGGACGAGGGTTGAATGACGTCATGACAGTGCAGTACGACCAGCAGATACTCGAGCAGATCGACCGCTGGTGGCGAGCCGCCAACTACCTGTCAGTGGGTCAGATCTATCTCCTGGACAACCCACTGCTGCGCAGGCCGCTCTCCCGCGCCGACGTCAAGCCACGCCTGCTCGGACACTGGGGCACCACTCCCGGACTGAACTTCCTCTACGCCCACCTCAACCGAGCCATCGCGCAGCGCGCGCAGTCGACGATCTACGTGACCGGACCCGGCCACGGCGGTCCTGGTCTGGTGGCCAACGCCTACCTCGACGGCACCTACACCGAGACCTACCCGGACATCACCCGCGACGCCGAGGGCCTGCGCCGGTTGTTTCGGCAGTTCTCCTTCCCGGGTGGCATCCCATCGCACGTCGCCCCCGAGACACCCGGCTCGATCCACGAGGGCGGCGAACTCGGCTACGCCCTCTCGCACGCCTACGGGGCAGCCTTCGACAATCCCGACCTGCTGGTGGTGGCTGTCGTCGGCGACGGCGAAGCCGAGACCGGGGCGTTGGCGACCAGCTGGCATTCCAACAAGTTCCTCAACCCGGCCACCGACGGCGTCGTCCTGCCGGTCCTGCACCTCAACGGCTACAAGATCGCGAATCCGACTGTGCTAGCCCGCATTCCGCAGGACGAGCTGCGGAGCTTGATGGTGGGTTACGGGCACACGCCGTATTTCTTCGAGGTCACCGAGGAGGATTCCGCCGATCACACCGGGGCGCACCGGCGCTTCGCGGCACTGCTCGACGAGGTCCTCGACGAGATCGCCGCGATCAAGGCCTCCCCGAATGAGGACCGTCCGGCCTGGCCGATGATCGTGTTCCGCACACCCAAGGGTTGGACCGGCCCGGCCTACATCGACGGCAAGAAGACCACCGGCTCGTGGCGCGCCCATCAGGTGCCACTGGCCAACGCCAGGGACACCCCCGAACATCTGCAGGTACTCGGGGACTGGCTGGCCTCCTACCGGCCGGACGAACTCTTCGACGGTGACGGCGCGGTCGACCCGGCGATCACCGCCTTGGCCCCGGCCGGCCAACTGCGCATGAGCGACAACCCGCATACCAACGGCGGCCTGCTACTCAAGGATCTGCGGCTGCCCGACTTCCGGGACTTCGCCGTCGACGTGCCGGCGCCAGGGGCCACCATCGCCGAAGCCACCCGAGTGCTCGGGCAGTGGCTGACCGAGGTCATCCGGCTCAACCCGGAGAACTTCCGCATCTTCGGACCCGACGAGACCGCATCGAACCGGCTGCAGAGTGTCTTCGACGTCACCGACAAGCAGTGGAACGCGGAGTTCCTCTCCCCTGAGGTCGACGAGCATCTGGCCCGGGTCGGCCGGGTCGTCGAGATGCTCTCCGAGCATCAGTGCCAGGGGTGGCTGGAGGGCTATCTGCTGACCGGGCGTCACGGGCTGTTCAACTGCTACGAGGCGTTCATCCACATCATCGACTCGATGTTCAACCAGCACGCCAAGTGGCTCAAGGTCACCGATCACATCTCCTGGCGGCGCCCGATCGCCAGCCTGAACTATCTGCTGTCCAGCCACGTCTGGCGTCAGGACCACAACGGCTTCTCCCATCAGGACCCCGGCTTCATCGACCATGTCGTGAACAAGAGCGCGACGGTGGTGCGCGTCTATCTGCCGCCGGATGCCAACACCCTGTTGTCCACCTACGACCACTGCCTGCGTTCGCGGCAGTACGTCAACGTCGTGGTCGCCGGCAAACAGCCTCATCCCAACTTCCTGACGATGGAGCAGGCAATCGCGCACTGCACCCGCGGTCTGGGTATCTGGGAGTGGGCCGGCAACGAGGAACTCGGCCGCGACCCCGACGTGGTGATCGCCGCCGCCGGCGATGTGCCCACACTCGAGGCGCTCGCCGCCGTCGACCTGCTCCGCCAGCACCTGCCCGGTCTGTTGATCCGGTTCGTCAACGTCGTCGACCTGATGCGGTTGCAGGACGAGACCGAGCATCCGCACGGGCTGTCCAACCGCGAGTTCGACATGATCTTCACACCCGACAAGCCGGTGATCTTCGCCTACCACGGCTATCCATGGCTGATCCACCGACTGACCTACCGGCGCAGCAACGACAGCCGCATCCACGTCCGCGGCTACAAGGAAGAGGGCACCACCACCACGCCGTTCGACATGGTGATGCTCAACGACCTCGACCGTTACCACCTGGTCATCGACGTGATCGATCGGGTGCCGGGGCTGGGTTCGCGGTGTGCCACCCTGCGCCAGGAGATGGTGGACAAGCGACTGGCGGCCCGCGAGTACACCCGCGAGCACGGCGACGACATCCCGGAGGTGCGCGACTGGGTGTGGCCGGCCGCCCGGGAACTCGGAGCCGGCTCGGCGGTGGACGCCACAGTCGCAACCGGCGGTGACAACGAGTAGGCGCACTTTTTGGGCGCGCGTACAATCGGCAGCAAATGTCCGAGTCGAGCGCGGTGGCCGCGCAGCACCCCCATCCCGCGCTGTCGCAGCTCGCAGCGTTGCACCACTTCCGCGTTTATGTCGACGTCGCCGTCGTGGTGGTGGTGCTGGCACTGAGCAACCTGATCGCGCACTTCACCACACCGTGGGCGAATGTGGCGGTGGTTCCGGCCGCGGCGGTGGGCCTGGTGTTCCTGGTGCGCTCCCGCGGGTTGGGCTGGGCCGAACTCGGATTGGGTCGCGAGCACTGGAAGTCCGGCGCCGCCTACGCGCTGGGCGCGGTGCTGCTGGTCCTGACGGTGATCGCGGTGGGCGCGTTGCTGCCGTGGACCCGGCCGATGTTCCTCAACAACCATTACGCGACGCTGTCGGGCGCCCTGGTGGCCTCGATGGTCATCATCCCGTTGCAGACGGTGATCCCCGAGGAGCTGGCCTTCCGCGGCGTCCTGCACGGCGCGCTGGATCGGGCCTGGGGTTTCCGCGGGGTCGCGGCTGCCGGTTCGCTGCTGTTCGGGCTCTGGCACATCGCCACCTCGCTCGGGCTGACCAGCAGCAATGTCGGGTTCACCCGTCTCCTCGGCGGCGGGGTGTTCGGCATGGTCGCTGGTGTGGGGATGGCTGTGGTGGCCACCGCGGCGGCCGGTTTCGTGTTCACCTGGCTACGCCGCCGCAGCGGCAGCCTGATCGCCCCGATCGCCCTGCACTGGTCGCTCAACGGGATGGGCGCACTGGCCGCCGCCCTGGTATGGCACCTGTCGACCTGAGCCTCAGGCCGTTCGGGTGCGCCGCGCCCGAAACTCGCGGTTCTTGAGCTTGTTGCCGCACGTCGCCATCTCGCACCAGGTGCCGCCGTGGTTGCGGGACCGATCGTAGAACGCCCAGCGACACTCGTCGTTTCCGCACGCCTTGAGCTTGGCCCAGCTGCCGTCACGCTGGGCATCGGCGACGACCAGCAGCAGTCCCAGCAGTCGCCCGCCGAGCGTATCGCCGTCGGTATCCAGCCGGACCGCACCATCTGCGTCCAGGTGAACCCGGGCGGTGACAGACTCGGCGATGTGCCGCAGGGGGAGCAATTGGGCCGCGCTCGGAACGGGCCCGCCGGCGTTGTGGACCAGCATCGCGCGCAACGCTTCCCGGACCTCGCTGAGGGTGCGCAGGTCCTCGGCGGTCACGCTCCGGCCGTCGCCGAGCAACCCGTACGCCCTGAGCCAGGGTTCGGCGTCCCCCGGCTCGGCCAACCGGTCGACGCCCGACTCTCGATCCAGCGTGTTGATGAAGGCCTGCACACGGGTAAGCGGTTCGGGTGCGGGCTTGGCCTCGGCGTCGCCGAGCCAGTGCGCCTCAGGCATGACACCAGCATAGGAGACACGTGACCGCTAAATCAACTTGACTGGTCACGGATGACCGGTGTAGCGTTTTGACTGGTCACCTAACGGGGACAACGGAGTCCAACAGCAAGGAACAGCCCATGGGGCACAAGAAATTCCATTCAGACATCGACGTGTCCGGTCCGCCGAGCCCACCGCCGGCAGTCACCGGCACCACATTCACAGCGCGGCTGTACGCGCGGTTCCTGGCCGGCCGCCTCGATCGGGATGTCGAGGCAGGGTTGCTGCCCGAGCCCGGCAGCGCACTGGCCCTGCACATGGCCAAGCTGACCTCGATCCAGGAACGCGAATGTCTGGCCCGCTCACTGCGCAGCGCGCTCAGCGAACCTGGACTCACGCACGCGGGGCTGCCCCTGCGCATCCCGGTTCACCCGGAGCGCGTCGCCACTTGCCAATCGGTGATCGATGACATCACCCTCCTGCTGCACTCTCCCCGTCCGGTGCGGGCGCGGGGCATGGCCCGGCTACGGATGCTGCTGTCCGACGGGCGCGGTCCGCTCTATCGCCATGGCAGTGGGAGCCTGGCCGCCGAACTGCGCGGAGTGCTGGCCGCGCTGTAGTCAGGGCAGCAGCACTGCCGCCCCGGCAATGCGCCCCTCGGCCAGATCGGTCAGTGCGCGATCTGCCTGTGCCAGTGGGTATTCCGGACTGGTCACTTCGATGCGATGATGCTGCGCAAAGTCCAGGAACTCCCCGGCGTCGTGGCGGGTATTGGACGTCACTGAACGAATCTGACGCTCCTGGAACAGATGTCGCTGGTAATTCAGTACCGGGATATCGCTGAGATGAATTCCGGCGATCGCCAGCGTGCCGCCACGGTCGAGTGCCTCCAGAGCCGGTAAGACCAGGTCGCCTACCGGGGCGAAGAGGATCGCGGCATCCAGCTTGACCGGTGGCGGATCGGCCGCGTCCTGCGCCGAGGCCGCACCGAGCCCCAGCGCGAGCTCGCGGGCTTGTGCACCCCTGGTCATCACGTGCACCTCGGCGCCTTGGGCCAGCGCCACCTGGGCGGTGATGTGCGCGCTGCCGCCGAACCCGTAGAGCCCCAGCCGCCCACCCGCAGGCAACTGGGCCCGCAGCAGCGAGCGGTAGCCGATGATGCCCGCGCACAGCAGCGGTGCCAACTCGCTGTCGGAGTACCCGTCGGGAAGATGATGGGCGAAAGAAGCAGGTACACAGGCGAAGTCGGCGTATCCGCCGTCGGCGTCCCAGCCGGTGTAGCGCGACTGCGGGCACAGGTTCTCGTCGCCTCGCACGCAGTAGGCACACACCCCGCAGGTGTGACGCAGCCAGGCGATCCCCACCCGGTCCCCCACACTGAAATCGTCCCCGGCATCCGGCCCGAGGTCCACCACCTCCGCGACCACCTCGTGGCCGGGGATGACACCGGGACGATGGACGGCCAGATCCCCTTCGCTGACGTGCAGATCGGTGCGGCACACCCCACACGCCCGCATCGCGACCAACAGTTCACCTGGCCCCGGTTCCGGGACGGCGGCTGCGCTGTCGAAATCCAGCGGTCCGGTGCGCATCGGACCGGGCCTGCGCACCCGCCAGGCCCGCATGGTGGTGGGTCGAGTCGCCATCACTCCATCGTGCAACGCCTCCGCCCAGGATGACAGCGGGGCAGTGATCAAGGGACCAATGGCCTGTGATCGGGGCCTTTCGATGACTGTGCCGCCACGGTTTTCGGTGCGACGGTGAAAGCACAGCGACGACCGTGTGAAGGAGTGAGCATGCCGAAGGAACTGCCCGACAAAGCGACTCTGGAGGCCGCTCTGGCCCTCGCGGTCCGGGCGCCTTCGGTGCACAACTCCCAGCCGTGGCGCTGGCGCATCGGTGACGAGAGCGTGCACCTCTACGCCGACCCGGCCCGGCATCTGCCCCATATCGACCCGGCCCGACGTGACCTGATGCTCAGCTGTGGTGTTGCCCTGCAACACTTCACCGTCGCACTCTCGGCACTGGGCTGGGCCACCGAAGTCCACCGATTTCCCAATCCGGCCGACACCGACCACCTGGCCGGCGTCGAGATCCTCGGCGCGGCGGCCAACGATCAGGACATCGCCCTGGCGGCCGCGATCCCCCGTCGCCGCACCGACCGGCGGTGGTTCTCATCGTGGCCGGTGCCCAGCGGTGACACCGCGCTGATGGCCGCACGCGCGGCACGTGCCGGAATCTCGCTGCGCCGCGTCGAGGACGAGAGCGAGCTGGCCGCGGTGGTGGCGCAGGCTGTGCGACAACACATCACCGATCCCGAGTATCTGGCCGAGCTGTCGATGTGGAGCGGTCGGCACGGGACCGTCGCCGGAGTGCCCGCGCGCAACACACCGGCTGCGGAGAAACTGGGCCGATTTCCCTCCCGGGTGTTCGCCAATCCGACGCTGGACCAGCCCGGGGGTATCGAACCGCGTGACGATGCCGGTGTGGTGCTGGTCCTGGCCACCGCCACCGATGACCCGGCGGCCTGGCTGCGCGCCGGTGAGGCCACCGGTGCCGTTCTGCTGACCGCGACAGCGCTGGGACTGGCCAGTTGCCCGCTGACCGAACCCCTGGAGATCGACCAGACTCGCGACGAGCTGCGCACCCGGCTGCTCGACGGCGACGGGTTTCCGCAGATGCTGTTGCGCATCGGCTGGGCCGCACTCAATGCCGACCCGCTGCCGGCCACCCCGCGGCGGCCACTCACCGATGTCGCGGTGTATCTGGACGGCTCGCCGCTGCAGACGGTGGGATGACTACTTCTTCGCGGACCGTTCCGCAACGAACTTATAGACCACGAGCAGCAACACCGCGCCCACGAGCGCTCCCAGGAACGAATGCTTGATTGGCGGCGTCAGCTCAAACTTGTGCGGCGCGAAAATGACGCTCCCGAGTGTGCCCCCGACCCATCCGCCGGCGATACCAAGCAGTGCAGTCGCGATCAGGCCGAGTTTGGCGCTACCAGGAACGAGAAAACGCGCGATCCAGCCCACGATCAAGCCCAGAAGGATCATCCAGAGAATATTGAGGATCACGAAACGCTCCCTTGGCGTCGAGGGGACCGTTGGAGATTATCCCAACTCGGCATCGACGGCTCAGGGACGGCCAACAATTCGGTTCAGCCGGCCGGCTGCATCTCCGGAACCGGGGTCTCCACCGGAACGGGTACGCCGAGCGGAATCCGGCCACCCGGCACCGGTGCCGGTGCTGCGGGTGCGTTGGGATCCGGCGCCGGCGGAGGCGGCGGCGAGTACGGCTTGATGGACTCCGCCAGGGCCTTGGCCGCCGCGGGATCAATCGGATCCTTCGCAGTACCCAGCCACACCACGAACCAGCGCTGATTGCGCAGTTCCTTGGGCGCATTCGGTACGGCAGTGCCGACCACACCGGCCCAGATCTGGCCGTTGGGCTTGGAGGTGTCGGTGAACTTCACCTCGTAGGAGGAGAAGTATCCGGGCATGTCACCGGCCTGCAACGGTCCGGTCTGCTGGTTGACCCGCACCCCCGGGAACGGCATGAAGAATTCGCCCATGTCCGAGGCCAACCGCACCGCGGCCTTGCTGTTGTCCTGCTCGGCGCCGGCGAACAGCTTCAAGTCCAGCCGGCCCAGGAGCACGCTGGTGTCATTGGCGGTCGGGGCGGGCTGGCCGTTCTGGGACGGACCGGTCGCCTTGCTCAGCAATGCCTGGCCGTAGTTCAACCGCGAGGCGTCCGAGACCACCCAGCCGGCAGGCAGCAGGTAGCTGAATCCCCCGCTGGCGTTGTTGATCCGGCCGGGCTCCGGCGGCGGTGCGGGTGCGGGAGCAGCGCTCGGCTCGGCGGGCGGCGCGTTGGGATCGGCCGGCGGCGGGGGCGGCGCATTCGGGTCCAGCGGAGCCGGAGCCGGGGCACTCGACGGGGCGGGCGGCGCATTCGGATCGGCCGGCGGCGGCGGAACGACCGGGACCGCGGCGGTGGTGGACGGTGCGGGCGTCGTCGGATCGGCGCTCGCCGACGTCGACGGAAGGACAATCGTGACGGCGCTCGCCGCGGTCACCGCGGTGACCGCCAGCGCTGACCACAGGCCCGTGCGACGTGATGTCGGGTCCGGCTCACTCATGGCGTCGAACCTACCGTGTTACAGCCGTGACGCAAGTGTGGCCTGCTCACCATGTGGTGTGTCGGAGCGCTGTGGCTGGCCCACAAATCCAGCCGTATTCCCAGCTCACAGGCAGGTACCCGCGGATCGCGCAGCCAGACCCCCACGACCGGCGGTCACAGTCAGTCCACAGCTGGGCGGGCCGCAGCGTGGAGCGCGACTTCGTGGGCTTTGACCGTGAACCACACGTCCTGCCCCGGTCCGAGCCGAAGGTCCGCAACAGCCTCGGCGGTGATGTCGGCGGCCAGGCCCGCAGCGCCGTCGCCCTGTGGGACGCCGCGCACTCGCACGGCCGAACCCGTGACGTCGACCTCGGCGATACGCACCCGCACACAATTGCGAGGGCTGCCGTGCGGACGGTCGCGGTACACCGCCACCGCCGCGGGCGTGAACACCGCGACCGCCGGCGCTCCGGCCGGCACTGCCTCGGCGGGCAGTCCGTGCCAGCTGATGCCGTCGGCGTCCCGCACGGAGTCGGTACCGGTTGCGCCGCCGGCCAACGTGCCCCGCACCACGTTGACGCCCGCGATCCGGGCCCCGAACCGGCTACGCGGGGCCGCCAGCACGTCGGTGACCGCGCCGATCTCGGCCACTTCACCGTCCTCGAGCACCAGCACCCGGTCCGCCAGTGTGAGCACGTCGAGCAGGTCATGGGTGATCAGAACAGTCGCCCGTCCATCGGCTGACGCCACCCGGCGCAGCACCGCACGCACCGATGCCGCCACCGATACGTCGAGTCCGGCCAACGGCTCGTCGAGCAGCAGTATCTCGGGTTCTGCCGCCAGCGCTCGGGCGATGGCCACCCGCTGGGCCTGCCCACCCGACAGCTGGGCCGGTTTGCGGTCGGCCAACTCGGCCACCCCGACCTCACCGAGCCAATGCGCCGCACGACGGCGCGCCGCCGCCCGCCCCATCCCGAGGGCGCGGGGCGCGAACTCCACGTTGGCCTGCACGCTGAGGTGCGGAAACAGCAGCGGATCCTGCGCAAGAAGCCCGACCCGCCGGTCATGGATGGGCACCTGGACCGCCGCCGACGGGTCGGTCAGCACCCGATCCCCGACCGTGACGATCCCGGTGTCGGGCGTCAGCAGACCGGCGATCACCTGCAGGGTGGTCGATTTACCCGCGCCGTTGGGGCCCAGCACCGCCACAACCTCACCGGGCCGGACCGAGAACTCGACGTCCAGGGCACGTGCCGCGACGGTGGCCGCGAATCGCAGACCGGCCATCAGGTGCTCACCTGGGCGTTCCAGCCGGCCAGTCGCCGGGCACCGAGGCCCAGGACCACCACGGCGGCCACCGCGACCAGCAGGAACGACAGCGCCACCGCCGCGTCGGGATCGCTCTCCCGCTGCAGATAGATCTCCAGCGGCAGGGTGCGGGTCACCCCCTGCCGCGATCCGGCGAAGGTCAACGTGGCACCGAACTCCCCCAGCGACCGGGCGAAGGCCAGGACGGCGCCGGACACCAGCCCCGGCGCCAGCAGCGGCAGCGTCACCCGCCACCAGACCGTGGCCGGGCGGGCCCCCAGCGTCGCGGCGACGATGTCGTAGTCGGCACCCGCGGTGCGGGCCGCGCCTTCCAGCGCGATGACCAGGAACGGCAACGAGACGAATGTCTGCGCCAGCACGACCGCGGTGGTCGTGAAGGCGATGCGGATGCCCGCCGCCTCGAGGTAGTGGCCGAGCAGGCCGAGTCGGCCGAACGCATAGAGCAGGGCGATACCGCCGACGACGGGCGGCAGGACCAGCGGCAGCAGGATCAGCGGACGAACCGCGCGGATGACCCGGCCGCTGCCGCGCGCCAGCACCATCGCCATCGGCACACCGAACAGCAGGCACAGTGCGGTGCTCGCGGCCGCGGTGCGCAGACTCAGCAGCAGTGCCTCCCGCGACGAGGTGCTGGTGATCAGCGGCCAGAACCGGGACCAGTCCACCCGCAGCGCCATCGCCACCAGGGGCAGCACCACGAACAGCCCGCCAAGGACGGCGGGCAGGAACACCCAACGTGGCAGCGCGGTGCCCGGGCCGGACGCCCCGATCCGCCTCATTCGTCACACCCTAGGGGCAAGGATCGCGTCGTGTCCGGATCGTGTCGGGCGCGCATTAGCACCTTTTAGCTACTGTCCAGTAACATATCTCTGCGAACCAGCGCCGCCTCGTGCGGCGCACACCGGGTTCGGCGTCGAGCACGAGGAGGTCAACGGCGATGGACGTGCTGGTCACTGGCGGTGATACCGAACTGGGCCGCATCGTGGCGGAGGGTTTCCGCGACGCCGGCCACAAGGTGGTCATCAGCGGCGCGCGCCGAGACGATCTCGAGGTCGCGGCCAAGGAACTCGACGTCGACGCGATCGTCTGCGACACCGCCGATCCGGCATCGCTGGCCGAGGTCCGGACCCAGTTCCCACATCACCTCGACACCATCGTGCACGTACCCGCCCCGCGGTGGGTGGGCGGCGACCCTCGGACCTACACCCTGGCCGACACGGCCAACGCGTGGCGTTCGACGCTGGACGCCACGGTGCTGTCGGCCGTGCTCCTCATCCAGAACATCGGCGATCACCTGCGCTCGGGCGGCGCCATCGTCACCGTGGTGCCCGACCATCCGCGCGATGGCAGCGCCGAGGCCGCGGTCAAGGGTGCGCTGTCGAACTGGACCGCCGGGCAAGCCGACTACTTCGGCACCCGCGGGATCACCATCAACACCGTGGCCTGCGGTCTGAGCGCCGAGCCGTCCTACGACGGCCTGAGCACCACCCCGCCGTCGGTGTCCTCCGAAATCGCCCGCCTGGCACTGTTCTTGACCGGCCCGTCGGCCCGGCACATCACCGGCCAGACGTTGCATGTCGGCCGCGGGGCGCTGGCCAACTTCGGCTGATTCACCTGCAGTTCGCCGACGCGCATTACTGTCGGCTGGGTGACGATCCGACTCGGTCTCCAGATCCCGAACTTCTCCTACGGCACCGGTGTGGCCGAACTGTTCCCCACCGTGATCGCCCAGGCCAGGGAGGCTGAGGCCGCCGGATTCGATTCGGTGTTCGTAATGGATCACTTCTACCAGCTGCCGCTGCTCGGCTCACCCGACCAGCCCATGCTGGAGGCGTACACCGCCCTGGGCGGCCTGGCCATCGCCACCGAGCGGGTTCAGCTCGGCACCCTGGTCACCGGCAACACCTACCGCAACCCCACCCTGCTGGCCAAGGCCATCACCACGCTGGACGTGATGAGTCAGGGCAGGGCCATCCTGGGCATCGGAACCGGCTGGTTCGAACTCGAGCACGACCAGCTCGGCTACGACTTCGGCACCTTCACCGACCGGTTCAACAAGCTCGAAGAGGCGCTGTCGATCATCGTGCCGATGACCGAGGGCAAGCGCCCGACGGTGAACGGCACGTATTACCGCACCCAGGAGGCGATGGCCAACCCGCGCTTCCGCGATCACATCCCGCTGATGATCGGCGGCAGCGGCGAGAAGAAGACGTTCCGCCTGGCCGCCCGCCACTTCGACCACCTCAACATCATCGCGGGTCTCCCCGAGCTGCCCGGCAAGGTCTCGGTGCTGGCCCAACGCTGCGAAGAAGTCGACCGTGACCCCGCGACCCTGGAAACCAGCGTGCTGGTCAGCGTCGTCGTCGGGGACAAGGTCAGCCCGGACCTGGCACCCAGGGAGATGACCGGTCGGATGGTGATCGGCACCCCGGAGCAGGTCGCCGAACAGATCAAAACAAGGGTGATCGACGTCGGCATCGACGGCGTCATCATCAACATGCCCGGCTACGTTCCCGGCGCGATCACCGAGGTCGGCGCGGCGTTGCGCCAGGTAGTCCCAGCCTGAACACCACCCGGGTGGCTGACATCACCACAGCCGTTCGGGGACCGACGCGAAGTCTGAAGCCGGGGCGACTACCGTAGTAGGGGTCCTGTGCGTGTCAATGAGGAGTAGAGAATGACCCATCCTGGTGCCACTCCATCGGATAAGCACAAGGTCGTCATCATCGGATCCGGCTTCGGCGGGCTCAACGCCGCCAAGCAGCTCAAGCGAGCCGACGTCGACATCAAGATGATCGCCAAGACCACCCACCACCTGTTCCAGCCGCTCCTGTACCAGGTGGCGACCGGCATCATCTCGGAAGGCGAGATCGCCCCGCCCACCCGAGTGGTGCTGCGCGACCAGAAGAACTGCCAGGTGCTGCTTGGTGAGGTCACCAACATCGACCTGCAGAACCAGACCGTCGACTCGATCCTGCTCGGGCACACCTACCGGACGCCCTACGACACGCTGATCGTGGCGGCCGGTGCCGGCCAGTCCTACTTCGGCAACGACCACTTTGCCGAGTGGGCCCCAGGGATGAAGACCATCGACGACGCGCTCGAGCTGCGCGGCCGCATCCTCGGCGCCTTCGAGCAGGCCGAGCGGTCCAGCGACCCGGTCCGGCGTGACAAGCTGCTCACCTTCGTGGTCGTCGGCGCCGGGCCCACCGGTGTCGAGATGGCCGGCCAGATCGCCGAGCTCGCCGACAACACCCTCAAGGGCGCCTTCCGCCACATCGATTCGACCAGGGCCCGGGTGATCCTGCTCGACGCCGCGCCGGCCGTGCTACCCCCGATGGGCGAGAAGCTGGGCCAGAAAGCCGCCGCCCGGCTGGAGAAGCTGGGCGTGGAGATTCAGCTCGGCGCGATGGTCACCGACGTCGACCGCAACGGCATCACCGTCAAGCGCGGCGACGGCACCATCGACCGCATCGAGTGCGCGACGAAGGTGTGGTCGGCCGGTGTGTCGGCCAGCCCGCTGGGCAAGATCATCGCCGACCAGTCCGGTGCCGAGGTCGACCGCGCCGGCCGCGTCAAGGTGCTCCCCGACCTGACCGTTCCCGGGCACCCGAACGTCTTCGTCGTCGGCGACATGGCCGCGGTCGACGGGGTGCCGGGCATGGCTCAGGGCGCGATCCAGGGCGCGAAGTACGCCGCCAAGCTCGTGACGGCCGAACTCAAGGGTGCCGATCCCGCCGCACGCGCTCCCTTCCAGTATTTCGACAAGGGCTCGATGGCCACGGTGTCGCGCTACTCGGCGGTCGCCAAGGTCGGCAAGATCGAGTTCGCCGGCTTCTTCGCCTGGCTCGCCTGGTTGTTCCTGCACCTGATCTACATGGTCGGGTTCAAGGCGCGACTGACGACGTCGCTGTCGTGGATCAGCACGTTCATCGGCAGCCACCGCGGCCAGTTGACGATCACCGAGCAGCAGGCCTACGCGCGAACACGCATCGAGCAACTCGAGGAGATCGCCGCAGCGGTCGAGGACGAGAAAGCCGCGTCCTGACGGACCGCACTGTGCGTTCGCTGGGGATACCCCGCGCGCGCCGGTATTTCAGCGGTTCACTCAGGTCCGCTGGCCTACGATGATCGCCAGCACACACCACAGCAAGGGGGCTCCATGTCATCAAGGTCTGTCCGCCGCGCGGCAGCCGCAGCGTTGGGCGCTACAGGGGTGCTGTTGAGCGTGGCTGCTCCCGCCTCGTTGGTCTTGGCCGGCCCGGCCGCGGCCGACCCACCGCCCAACTGCACCACCGCGGACATGACCGGGATCATGGCGGGTGTGTCGGCGGCCATGTCGGCCTACCTGTTCACCCACCCGGACGTGAACGATTTCTTCAGCAGCCTGCAGGGCCTGCCGAAGAAGGAGATCGGCGCCAAGACCCAGGCCTACCTGGATGCCAACCCGCAGATCCGCGCCGACCTGGACGGCATCCGTCAGCCCTCCACCGACTTCCGCGCCCGCTGCGGTCTCGTGCAGCGTCCGCTGGCTCCCGGGGTGGTCTGACCCGAGAGCGAAAGCCGGCGCACTCTAAGGTGGTCGGCGTGGTCATGAAGCCCGACGAACTCGTCTACCGGGTTCTGCAGCGGCTGCCGACCCGGGTCCTCTCCCTGCGCACCATCGTCATCGTCGCCGCACTGTCGGTGGTCGTGCTGGTACTGACGCTGGGCACCTGGGTGTGGATCGGCGTCACCCACGACCAGTACAGCCAACTCGACCGCCGGCTGGACTCGGTGAGCAGTCTCGGCGATTTCAGCACCCTGCTGAGCACCCGTCCACCCACCGAAGGGGCGCCCACCCCGGACGGCAAGGTGGTGCGCACGGTACGGGTCGGCGGTCTGGCGATGTCGGTACCACCCAACGTCGAGCTGCCGGAGCTGCCCAACGGCTACGCCAACACCACGATCGGCGGCGTCGAGTACCGCGTTCGGACGTTCTCGGTGGCCGGTGCGTCGATCGCTCTGGGCGCCCCGCTGTCCGAGACCAAGCACCGCATCGACGAACTGCATCTACGAGTGCTGCTGATCTGCGCGGGCGTGATCGTCGGCACCATCGTGGTGGGCTGGCTGATCTCACTGATCATGATCAATCCGTTCCGGTTGCTGGCCCAGCAAGCCCGGGCCATCAATGCCCAGTCCAATCCCGACGAGGTACAGGTGCGCGGTGTCCGGGAAGCCGTGGAGATCGCCGAGGCGGTCGAGGGCATGCTGGCCCGTATCGGTGACGAACAGGACCGCACCAAGGCGGCGCTGGAATCGGCCAGGGACTTCGCCGCTGTGGCCTCCCACGAACTGCGTACCCCGCTGACGGCGATGCGCACCAACCTCGAGGTGCTCTCCACGCTGGACCTGGGTCCCGAGCAGCGCACCGAGGTCATCGGTGACGTGATCCGCACGCAGAGCCGTATCGAGGCCACCCTGACGGCACTCGAGCGGCTGGCCCAGGGTGAGCTGACCACCGCCGACGACTTCGTGCCGTTCGACGTCACCGATCTGCTGGACCGGGCCGCGCACGACGCCGAGCGCATCTACCAGAACCTGAAGGTATCGCTGGTGCCCTCCCCGGCAGTCCTGATCGTCGGACTGCCGGTCGGGCTGCGGCTGGTCATCGACAACGCGATCGCCAACGCGGTCAAACACGGCGGAGCCACCGAGGTGCAGCTGTCGCTGCAGAGTTCGGCCGACGGCGTGCAGATCGCCGTCGACGACAACGGCAGCGGGGTGCCCGAAGCAGAACGGGCGGCGGTGTTCGAACGATTCTCCCGCGGCTCGACGGCGTCGCGTTCCGGATCCGGACTCGGCCTGGCCCTGGTGGCCCAGCAGGCCGAATTGCATGGTGGCACAGCTCATTTGGACAGCAGCCCGCTAGGCGGGGCGCGACTGGTCCTGACGCTGGCCGGCCGTCACGAATAAAGGCGGGCGCCCTGCCAGGTGGACAGGCTGCCACCACCGGCCAGGTCCAAGGTGGTACCTGCGGCGTCATCGGCGGGCTCGGGGAAACGCAACTCGCTGACACAGGCCAGCGGCGTACCCAACGCATCGTCGGCCACCGACCCCTGCCCGAGTTCGACCCGATGCCGCAACAGCGGCGCTCCGGACCGGTCGGCCCACATCGCCCCGCTCCAGAAACCTTCCCGCTCACCGGTTCGCCCGATCTGCACCCGTTCGCGGATCCGCAGCCGGGCCGTGTCGGCCAGCTGCACCCGGACCATGCTCAGATGCCGGGCGTCGGCGGCCACCACCGTCGGCTCGGGATCGAGGTCCAGCTCGCCGCCGACCTCGAGATGCCAGCAGGCCCGCGACTCGCGCGAGGCCGCACCGGGAAGTACCACGGTGGCCGCCGCGCTGCGCAATCGCAGCCGCGCACCAGGTTCGATGATCACCCGCACCGCGATGGTGTCACCACCGAGCGGGGTGGCCGCCGCCGACACCAAGTGCACGGTGTCGGCCTCGGTGTGCCGTGCCGCGAGCGCACCACGGCACTCGATGCGCGGCAGCCGGCCGGGCTGGGCCAGCACCATGACGTCGGAATGCACGGCGCGGACTCAGGCCGGCTGGTTGACGCGCAACTGCTCGCGCACCCACTCAAGGACCCGGGACGCCGCTGGATCTTCGGTGAGCGAGATCAGCGCCGTCGGGCGGCCCTCACGGACCTTGGCTGCGTCGCGGCGCATCACGTCCAGATCGGCGCCCACCAGCGGGGCGAGGTCGGTCTTGTTGACCACCAACAGATCCGAGAACGTCACACCAGGGCCGCCCTTGCGGGGCACCTTGTCACCGCCGGCGACGTCGATGACGAAGATCTGGACGTCGACGAGCCCGGAGGAGAACGTCGCGGTCAGGTTGTCACCACCGGACTCGACCAGGATCAGATCGAGATCGTCGTGACCGGCGATCAGGTCGTCGATGGCGTCGAGGTTGGCGGTGATGTCGTCGCGGATTGCGGTGTGCGGGCAGCCGCCGGTCTGTACGGCGGCGATCCGGTCGTCGGGTAGCACCGCGTGGCGGCGCAGGAAGTCGGCGTCCTCGGTGGTGTAGATGTCATTGGTCAGTACGGCCAGCGACAGCTCGTCACGCAATTGGCGGCACAACGCGGCCACCAATGCGGTCTTGCCAGAGCCCACGGGACCGCCGACTCCGATGCGCAGCGGTTCACCTGGCTGCCGCACCCGCCGGGGCCGCTCGGTGTGGTCATGCGGTTCGCCGTCAATGAAATGTGGTGGCATGGGGCTTCTTTCAGGAGGCGAACAGGGGACGGTCACGCTCGCCGTGGCGTTGGGCCAGCTCGTCGAGCAGCGGGTCGGACAGGTCGGCGAGACCTTCGGCGGCTTTGCTCGCGGTAGTCTCGCACAGCTGCGCCAGCCCGAAGGTCAGTGCCGCGACATCGGCGGGGTCCAACGCCAGCAGCCGCTGCGCGGCGGTCGCGGTTCCGGTCATCGTGGTGTACACCATCGACAGCGCGGTCTGCTCGGGTGTCAGCCCGCTCGCCGGGCCCACCCGGCCGGCGACCACCGCCAGGTGTGGCCGGTTGCCGAGGTCTGCCCAGTTCTCGGTGGGCCATACCCGCCGGGCCAGCCGCAGCAGCCCGCGGCCCTGGGCGCGGGAGGCCTGCCGAGCGGCCGGAGCCGGTGTGCGGGCGTCGGTTTCGGCATCGGCGGCGGCCACCGTGAGATCACCCCGGTGCACCGAGGCTGCCATCGAGGCGGCCACCAACCCGCTGGTCCTGATTCGCCGACGCAGGTAGGCGTCCAGTGTCGCCAGATCGACGACGAGCCGGCTGGTGACCGCTTCCTCCACCCCACCGGAGTGCACATGCCCCCCAGTGGGTAACCGCGAGTCGGCGAGGGTGAGAAGCGTGCTGAGCGATCCCATCAGAACAGGAAATAGCGTTGCGCCATCGGCAGTTCGGTGGCCGGCTGCTCCTGCCACACTTCGCCGTCGATGCGCACGGTGAACGTGTCGGGGTCGACTTCGATACGTGGTTGGGCGTCGTTGAGTGGCATCTGCGCCTTGCCGATCGCCCGGACGTTGCCGACCGGGACCAGACGGCGATTGACCGCGATCCGGTCGGCCAGTCCGTCCTCGATGGCCTGCGGGGCCACGAAGTGGACGGAGGTGGCGGCCGCCGCGGCGGGAGCGGCGCCGAACATCGGGCGCGGCAGCACCGGCTGCGGGGTGGGGATCGAGGCGTTGGCGTCACCCATTGCGGCCCAGGCGATCATGCCGCCCTTGAGCACCGCGTGCGGGCGCACGCCGAAGAAGGCCGGCTCCCACAGCACCAGATCGGCCAGTTTGCCCACCTCCACCGACCCGATCTCGTGGTCCAGACCGTGCGCGACTGCCGGGCAGATCGTGTATTTGGCGACGTAGCGGCGCACCCGGTTGTTGTCGGCGGCACCATCGCCCTCCAGGGCTCCGCTGCGGCGTTTCATCACATGCGCGGTCTGCCAGGTGCGCAGCACCACCTCACCGATGCGGCCCATCGCCTGAGCGTCGCTACCGATCATTGAGATGGCCCCGATATCGTGCAGCAAGTCCTCGGCGGCGATGGTCGAGGGCCGAATCCGGCTCTCGGCGAAAGCCAGATCTTCGGGCACCGCCGGGTTGAGGTGATGGCACACCATCAACATGTCCAGATGCTCGTCGAGGGTGTTCACCGTGTGCGGCCGGGTGGGGTTGGTCGAACTGGGCAGCACATTGGGATGCGAAGCGACGGTGATGATGTCAGGTGCGTGCCCACCGCCGGCGCCTTCGGTGTGATAGGCGTGGATCGAGCGGCCTTTGATCGCGGCCAGGGTGTCTTCCACGAACCCGGCCTCGTTGAGGGTGTCGGTATGGATGTTGGCCTGCACCCCCGCGGCGTCGGCCACCGTCAGGCAGGCATCGATCGCCGCGGGCGTGGTGCCCCAGTCCTCGTGCAGCTTGAAACCGGCTGCACCGCCGCGCAATTGCTCCCACATCGCCTCATGGCTGACGGTGTTGCCCTTGCCCAGCAGTGCGATGTTGAGCGGCCAGTGGTCCAGCGCCTCCAGCATGCGGGCCAGATGCCAGGCACCCGGCGTCACGGTGGTGGCTTTCGACCCCTCGGCCGGTCCGGTGCCGCCGGCGATGATGGTGGTGATCCCGCCGCCGATGGCCTCCTCCATGATCTGCGGGCAGATCAGGTGCACGTGACAGTCGATGGCACCGGCGGTGACGATGCGACCGTTGCCGGCGATGATCTCCGTGGACGGCCCGACCACCAGATCGGGGTGCACCCCGGACATGATGTCGGGATTGCCGGCCTTGCCGATCGCCACGATGCGGCCGTCACGAATGCCGATGTCAGCCTTGATGATTCCCCAGTAGTCGATGATCACCACGCCGGTGATCACGGTGTCGGGAGCGCCGTCGGCACGGGTGGCGCGCCCTTGGCCCATCGACTCGCGCAGCACCTTGCCGCCGCCGAACACCGCCTCGTCACCGGCCAGTCCCGGTCCCCCGCTGCGGTCCTCGGTGATCTCGACCAGCAGATCGGTGTCGGCCAGCCGGATCCGATCGCCGGTGGTGGGGCCGAACAGCGCGGCGTAGCGGGCGCGGGACAGGGCGGTCATCGGTCGATTCTCTTCGCGCAAGAGCTCATCGCAAGTCCAGCCTTCCGGGCGGGGTCAGGCTCAGCCCGTGCACTTCCCGGGTACCGCTGAGCGGAACGAGCGAAACACGCTGGGCCACGCCGGGTTCGAAGCGGACGGCGGTGCCGGCCGGGATGTCGAAGCGGTGACCGTGGGCGGCGGCGCGGTCGAACGACAGTGCGGCGTTGGCCTGCGGCAGGTGCACGTGGCTGCCGACCTGGACCGGGCGGTCGCCGGTGTTGACGATCTCCAGTTCCAGTCGCGGTGCACCGGCGTTGAGTTCGATGTCACCGTCACCGAGGAGGACTTCTCCGGGAATCACTACGCGCTCCTGGCGGTCACGGAATCGGATGGTGGACGGTGACGAGTTTGGTGCCGTCCGGGAACGTGGCCTCGACCTGCACGTCATGCAGCATCTCGGGCACGCCCTCCATGACGTCGTCACGGGTGAGTACCTCGCGCCCGCTGACCATCAGCTCGGCCACGGTGCGACCGTCGCGGGCGCCCTCGAGAATGTGGTCGGTGATGATCGCGACCGTCTCGGGGTGGTTGAGTCTCAGACCGCGGGCCTGTCGGCGGCGGGCGAGGTCGGCCGCGTACGAGATCAGCAGCCGGTCGGTTTCATGCGGTGTCAGGCGCATAGTGCGCGATCCTGCCACGCCGCCCCGAGATCAGCAGTGCGGCGGTGCCTACTGCTGCGGATCGGCTTCCAGGTTCTGCAGCCGAACCTGGCCGCGCGCCAGCAGACGGTCGTTGTCGTCACGGATGGTGACCAGCCACAGCTGCTGACGCCGGCCCCGGTGGATCGGTTCGGAGACGCCGTAGACCGTGCCCGAACCGATGGCCCGCAGAAAGTCGGTGTTGTTGTTCACGCCGACGACGTTGCCGCCGCCGTTGGCGGCCAGCCACGTGTAAGCCGATGAGCTGGCCATCGACTCGATCACCGCACAGTAGACACCGCCGTGCACGATGCCCTTTGGTTGCAGCAGGTTGGGCGTCACCTCGAGCTGCGCCTTGGCACCATCACCGGTGAGCTCGGTGTACGTCAGCCCGAGTTGGTTGTCGAAGGGGGCTTCGAAGGTGATCTGCTCGGTCAACGACTGATCTGGTTGCACGCAACTGTGTTTACAGGGACGGACCCCGCGCGTGATGCGCGGGGTCCGTCCTCGGGATGGACCGGGAGTCTCTGCAGCCCTCAGGACTCCGGCGCGGTCCGAAGTTATGACGCCGTTCGACGCAGGGCGCGTACCGGCAGCCCGAAACCGGCCAGCGCGTCGAGCAGCGCCTGGGCGCGGCGCATGCAGACCACCTCGCTGGCGCCGGACATCAGCGGGACCTGGGTGGCGGTGATCACCGAGGCGGCACCGACCGACTGCCACATGGCGGTGGCGGTCGAGGCGCCGGCGCTGAGGCGCTGCAATTCGTCGAACAGCGGGGCCAGCGACCGGTGGCAGCGGTGGGCGGTCCAGGTGGCCAGGGCAGCTTCGCCGGGCAGTCGGACCACGCCGGTGCCGGCCGGGTCGCCGGGCAGCACGCGAAGGGTCGGGTTGACGACGCCTGCCCAGTCGATCGCACCCTCGGAATCGACGTGCATCCACAGGTTGTCCGGCCCGGCGTCCCAGGCCCGGCCCTCGAGCATGAGCAGCGTCAGGACCCGGCCCAGCACCGCGTGGGTGAACGCCGCGGCGACCTGGGCGGCCGCGGTCCGGCGGTTGTCCAGATCGACGACGGCGGCGTCGTACATGCCGGCCAGTCGACCGCTGCCGATCACCGATTCCAGTGGCCACCACCGCCGGCGAGAGACATCGGCCATCAGGGCCACGCCGTGCACCCGGGGCGCATCGGGAGTCAGCCGCCGCAACCGCCGGCTGGACTCGTGCACGGGCAGCACCCGGCGGATCGTCATCGCTCTGATCAATGGATCGGCGACCGCTGCGGTCACAGCACCTCCTCATGTAAGTTAGGTAAGCCTAACCACAAATTGATGGCCTGAGTACAGCCTTGCCTGTGTGAGTGCTGTCACACCAGAAATGGAGAGACATGCCCTGGCCTGCGCTCTTGGCGAATCGGACCGAACAGCCGGGAACACCACCGGCGAAGCGGGAGTTGAGCAGGCAAGTTGGATACGACGCCCGGTAGTAACCGGGAGTACCCTTACGTCATTGCTACGGAGATGAACGGAATATGCCCAAGTTGAATCGTCTCGGCGAACTCGAACGCGCGGTGATGGACCACCTGTGGGCCGCCGGCGAGCCGCTGACCGTCCGACAGGTGCATGAGGCCCTCTCCGCGGAACGCGATCTGGCCTACACCACCGTGATGACGGTCCTGCAGCGGCTGGCGCGCAAGAACCTGGTGTCGCAGATCCGCGACGACCGCGCCCATCAGTACGCGCCCGTGCACGGCCGCGACGAACTCGTCGCCGGACTCATGGTCGACGCCCTGGACCAGGCTGCCGACTCCGGTGACCGCCGCGCCGCGCTGGTGCACTTCGTCGAGCGCGTGGGTGCCGACGAGGCCGACGCGCTGCGCCGTGCGCTGGCCGAATTGGAGGCCAAGCACCGGACATCCCAACCCGCTGGCGGCACGCCGGTCGCCTGAGGGACACTGAGTATGTGTCCGCGCTGGCCTTCGCTCTCCTAGCGCTAACACTGGTCGGCCCGGTGCCGGCGGTGTTGGCGCGGGCGTCGTGGACCTTGCGCGCCCCACGGGCCGCCATCGTGCTGTGGCAGTCGATCGCCGTCGCGGCCGTGCTGTCCGCGTTCAGTGCCGGCCTCGCCATCGCCAGCAGGTTGTTCGTCCCCGGCCCCGACGGTCGACCGACGGCCACCGTCACCAGCGAGATCGCCGCCCTGGGCTGGCCGCTGTGGCTGCTCTACGTGGCGGTGTTCGCGGTGACCCTGCTCATCGGTGCCCGCCTGATGGTGGCTGCAGTGCAGGTGGCCATCGCCACCCGCAGGCGCCGCGCCCACCACCGGATGGTCGTCGACCTGCTAGGTAACTGTCCGGACCGCTCGAGCGGTCTGCGAGTCCTGCACGTCGACGAACCGCTGGCCTACTGCCTGCCTGGGGTGCGCAGTCGCGTGGTGCTCAGCGAGGGCACGCTGTCGACGCTCACCGACTCCGAACTCGTCGCAATCCTCAGCCATGAGCGCGCCCACCTGCGCGCCCGCCATGACCTGGTGCTGGAAGCGTTCATCGCGGTGCACACCGCCTTTCCCCGCTTCGTCCGCAGCGGCAGCGCCCTGACCGCCGTGCAGTTGCTGGTCGAGCTGCTTGCCGATGACGCTGCCGTCCGCAGCGCCGGCCCCACTCCCCTGGCCCGCGCGCTCGTTGCCTGCGCATCGGCCCGCACCCCGTCCGGCGCGCTGGCCGCCGGTGGCCCCACCACGGTGATCCGGGTACGCCGGCTGTGTGGCGGACCCAACAGCGCATGGCTGGCACTGGCCGCTTACACCGCAGCCGCCGCGATCCTCGTCCTTCCCACCGTCGCCGTCGCGGTGCCGTGGCTGACCGAGTTGCACCGATTGTTCTTCACCTAGCTGTACCTAGCTGTACCTAGATGTACCTGGCGAAAGCCGCTCTGTCGCACCACACCTACTCGAAAGGCGTTAGATGAGCTCGTCGCACAGCAGCACGAACGGCACCGCACAGATCGGCGTGACCGGCCTGGCCGTGATGGGCTCCAACCTGGCCCGCAACTTCGCCAGGCACGGCTACACCGTCGCCCTGCACAACCGCTCGGTGGCTAAGACCGACGCGCTGCTCGAGCAGCACGGCTCCGAGGGCAACTTCGTGCGCAGCGAGACCATCGAGGAGTTCCTGGCCGCGCTGGAGAAGCCGCGCCGGGTGATCATCATGGTCAAGGCCGGCGACCCGACCGACGCCGTCATCAACGAGCTGGCCGATGCCATGGAACCCGGCGACATCATCATCGACGGCGGCAATGCGCTCTACACCGACACGATCCGGCGTGAGAAGGCCATCCGCGAGCGCGGCCTGCACTTCGTCGGCGCCGGCATTTCCGGCGGCGAGGAGGGCGCCCTCAACGGGCCCTCGATCATGCCCGGCGGCCCCGCCGAGTCCTATGTCTCGCTGGGCCCGCTGTTGGAGGAGATCTCGGCGCACGTCGACGGCGTGCCCTGCTGCACCCATATCGGCCCCGACGGCGCCGGGCACTTCGTCAAGATGGTGCACAACGGCATCGAGTACTCCGACATGCAGCTCATCGGCGAGGCCTACCAGTTGCTGCGCGACGGCCTGGGTCTGACCGCCCCACAGATCGCCGACATCTTCGCCGAGTGGAACTCCGGCGACCTGGACAGCTACCTCATCGAGATCACCGCTGAGGTGTTGCGCCAGATCGACGCCAAGACCGGTCAGCCCCTGGTCGACGTGATCGTCGACGAGGCCGAGCAGAAGGGCACCGGCCGGTGGACGGTCAAGTCCGCCCTGGACCTCGGCGTGCCGGTGACCGGGATCGCCGAGGCGGTCTTCGCCCGCGCACTGTCCGGTTCGGTTCCGCAGCGTAAGGCGACGACCGGCCTCGCCTCCGGCGAACTGGGTGAACGGCCCACGGACGCAGCGCAATTCATCGACGATGTCAGCAAGGCGCTGTACGCGTCGAAGATCATCGCCTACGCGCAGGGCTTCAACCAGATCCAGGCCGGCAGTGCCGAGTACAACTGGAACATCACCCCCGGCGACATGGCGAGGATCTGGCGCGGGGGTTGCATCATCCGGGCCAAGTTCCTCAACCGGATCACCGAGGCCTTCGACGAGTCCCCCGACCTGGCCACGTTGATCGCGGCCCCGTACTTCCGGGACGCCGTCGAGGCCGGCATCGACAGCTGGCGCCGCGTCGTGGTGAAGGCCACCGAACTGGGTATCCCGATCCCCGGCTTCGCCTCCGCGCTGTCCTACTACGACGCGCTGCGCACCGAGCGGCTGCCGGCCGCACTGACCCAGGGGCTGCGCGACTTCTTCGGCGCGCACACCTACGGGCGCACCGACGCCGACCCGGCCGCCCGCTTCCACACCCTGTGGAGCGGCGACCGCAGCGAAGTCGACGCCTAGGGTTTCCAACTAGGCTGACCGGGTGCGATTCCTCGACGGCCACCGGCCTCCGTACGACCTGACCTACGACGACGTCTTCATCGTCCCGAACTCCTCGGACGTCGCGTCCCGCTTCGATGTGGACTTGTCGACCGCCGACGGCACCGGCACCACCATCCCGGTGGTGGTGGCCAATATGACCGCGGTCGCCGGTCGGCGGATGGCCGAGACGGTGGCGCGCCGCGGCGGGATCGTGGTGCTCCCGCAGGACCTGCCGATCGAAGCGGTCAAGCAGACCGTGGACTTCGTCAAGAGCCGCGACCTGATCGCCGACACCCCGGTCACCCTGGGACCGGAGGACTCCGTCTCCGATGCGGTCGCGCTGATCCACAAGCGTGCCCACGGCGCCGCCGTGGTGGTTGCCGACGGTAAGCCGATCGGGCTGGTCACCGAGGCCGCCACCAGCGGGGTCGACCGCTTCGCCCGGGTGCGCGACATCGCGGTCACCGACTTCGTCACCGCACCGGTGCACACCGACCCCAAGCAGGTGTTCGCGCTGCTGGAGCACGCGCCCGTCGACGTGGCGGTTCTCACCGGCGCCGACGGCTCGCTGGCCGGTGTGCTGACCCGCATCGGCGCGATCCGCGCCGGCATCTACCGCCCTGCGGTCGACGCCTCGGGCCGGCTGCGGATCGCGGCGGCGGTGGGCATCAATGGTGACGTGGCCGCCAAGGCCGGGGCGCTGGCGGAGGCCGGGGTCGACGTGCTGGTCGTGGACACCGCCCACGGCCACCAGCGCAAGATGCTCGACGCCATCAAGGCGGTGTCATCGCTGGGCCTGGGCATCCCGCTGGCCGCGGGCAACGTGGTCTCCGCCGAGGGCGCGCGCGACCTGATCACCGCGGGCGCCTCGATCGTCAAGGTCGGCGTGGGCCCCGGCGCCATGTGCACCACCCGCATGATGACCGGCGTAGGCCGGCCGCAGTTCTCCGCCGTGCTCGAATGTTCAACGGCAGCAAGGCAACTCGGCGGACATGTGTGGGCCGACGGCGGGGTGCGGCATCCGCGTGACGTCGCACTGGCGCTAGCGGCGGGGGCCTCCAACGTGATGATCGGCTCCTGGTTCGCCGGTACCTACGAGTCGCCCGGCGACCTGATGCACGACCGCGACAACCGACCCTACAAGGAGAGCTACGGAATGGCCTCCAAGCGGGCGGTGGCGGCACGCACCAGCGGCGACAGCGCGTTCGACCGGGCCCGCAAGGCACTGTTCGAAGAGGGGATCTCCACCTCGCGGATGGCGCTGGATCCCAACCGCGGCGGCGTCGAGGACCTGCTGGACCACATCACCTCGGGGGTGCGCAGCACGTGCACCTACGTCGGTGCGACGACGATCTCCGAACTGCACGAACGCGTCGTCCTCGGGGTGCAGTCCGCGGCCGGATTCGCCGAAGGACACCCCCTGCCGACCGGCTGGTGACACATCCCGGTGCGCCGGAGCCGCTACCATGGGGCGACTACCATAGGGCTCAGTTCGAGCCCCACCGAGGAAAGGGATCCCGTGCCGCAGGCACCCGTCGAGGCCCCCGCGGATCGGGCTGCCCGGGTCGAGCAGCTACCGGACGAGGCTGAGGCCGAACCCTCCCCTAGACAGCCGGGCGAACGGCCCGGCGACAAGTCGGTGAGGACGCAGTGAACGTCCTCTATACCGTGTTGAGCCTGTTGGCGATCGTCGTTCTGACCATCGGCACCGCCCTGTTCGTCGCTGCGGAGTTCTCGCTGACCGCGCTGGAACGCAGCACCGTCGACGCCAACGCGCGCACCGGCACCCGCCGCGACGCGATGGTCCAGCGCGCTCACCGCACGCTGTCCTTCCAGCTGTCCGGCGCGCAGCTCGGCATCTCGATCACCACGCTGGCCACCGGTTACCTGGCCGAGCCGGTGTTGGCCCGGCTGCTCAACCCCGTGCTGAACGCCCTCGGTATCCCGGCCGACGTCGTGCCGGGTATCTCGCTGGCGCTGGCCATCCTGATCGCCACGTCGCTGTCGATGGTGTTCGGCGAGCTGGTCCCCAAGAACCTGGCCGTTGCCCGGCCGCTGCCGACGGCCAGAGCCACCGCGGGATTCCAGCTGGTGTTCTCGACCGCGATGACACCGCTGATCAAGGCCACCAACGGCACCGCGAACTGGATCCTGCGCCGCATCGGCATCGAGCCGGCCGAGGAACTGCGCTCGGCGCGCTCCCCGGAGGAACTCGGGTCGTTGGTGCGCAACTCCGCCGAACGCGGCGCCCTCGACGAGGCCACCGCCGCCCTGGTCAACCGCTCGCTGCAGTTCGGCTCCCGCATCGCCGAGGAATTCATGACTCCGCGCACCGAGATCGAGGTGCTGCAGGCCGACGACACCATCACCGATCTGGTCGCCGCGGCCGCCGAGACCGGCTTCTCCCGGTTCCCCGTGGTCGACGGGGACCTCGACGAGACCATCGGCATCGTGCACGTCAAGCAGGTGTTCGCGGTACCCGCCGAGATGCGGGCCAGCACCCGGCTCAAGGTACTGGCGGTGCCGGTGCCCACCGTCCCGTCCACCCTCGACGGCGATGCCCTGATGACCCAGGTGCGGGCCAACGGCCTGCAGACGGCGCTGGTGGTCGACGAGTACGGCGGCACGGCCGGCATGGTCACCGTCGAGGACCTGATCGAGGAGATCGTCGGCGACGTCCGCGACGAGCACGACGACTCCACCCCCGACGTGCAGAAGACGCCGCTGGGCTGGCAGGTGTCGGGGCTGCTGCGCATCGACGAGGTCGACGAGGCCACCGGCTTTCGGGCCCCTGAGGGTGAATACGAGACCATCGGTGGGTTGGTGTTGGAGAAACTCGGCCACATTCCCGAACTCGGCGAGTCCATCGAACTGTCGGCCTTCGACCCCGACGGCCCGTTCGACGATCCGGTGCGCTGGCGCGCCACCGTGGTCGCGATGGACGGCCGCCGCATCGACCAGTTGGCGCTGATCGAACTGGGCCGCGAGGACGCCCATGCCGAGGCGGAGGCCACCGATGGGCGGTGACATCTTCGGCGTGCTGCTGACCATGGCGCTGCTGGCGGCCAATGCGTTCTTCGTCGGTTCGGAGTTCGCGTTGATCTCCGCGCGGCGCGACCGCCTGGAAGCACTCGCCGAGCAGGGCAAGAAGAGCGCGGTGACGGTCCTGCGGGCCGGTGAGCAGCTGTCGCTGATGCTGGCCGGCGCCCAGTTGGGCATCACGGTGTGCTCGATCCTGCTCGGCCGCGTCGGCGAACCTGCCGTCGCGCACCTGCTGGAGAAGCCGTTCGACCTCGTCGGGGTGCCCGACGCCGTCCTGCACACCGTCTCGTTCCTGGTGGCGCTGGGGATCGTGGTGACGCTGCACGTGCTGCTCGGCGAGATGGTCCCCAAGAACATCGCCATCGCCGGACCGGAGAAGACGGCCATGCTGGTGGTGCCGTTCTACCTGGTCTACGTCCGGATCGCCCGGCCGTTCATCGCGTTCTACAACTGGGCAGCCAACGCCACGCTGCACCTGTTCGGCGTCGAGGCCAAGGACGAACTCGACGTGACGGTCTCCACCGTCGAATTGGCCGAGATGATCGCCGAATCCAGTTCCGAGGGGCTGCTGGACCCCGAGGAACACCTGCGCCTGACCCGGGCCCTGCAGATCCGTAACCGGGTGGTCAACGACATCGCCGTCCCATTGGCCCAGGTGCGGGCGGTCCCGGTCGCCGGGCCAGGTCAAGGGCCGACGGTGAGCGCAGTGACCGAGGCGCTGACCGATACCGGGTACTCCCGCTTCCCCGTCGTCGGCGCGGACGGCTCGCTGATCGGCTACCTGCACATCAAGGACGTGCTGTCCCAGATCGACGATCCGCAGACGGTGCTGGACACCGCGGTGGTGCGTCCGCTGCCGCAGCTGCCGTCGGACATGCCGCTGCCCGACGCGCTGTCACGGCTGCGTGCCGACAACAGCCACCTGGCCATGGTGATCGCCCCCGACGGCCGGGTCTGCGCGATGGCGGCGCTGGAGGATCTGGTGGAAGACCTCGTTGGCACGGTGCGCGACGGAACCCACCGTGCGTGAGGTCGTTCTCGACCAACACGACTGGCTGGCCAGGGCCGCCGCCCACCGAGCCGACGTCGAGGCGCTGACCGACGATCACCAGCGCCGCGCCCGACGTGGCGAAGCTCACCCGGTCTGGGATTTCCTGTTCACCTACTACAGCCTGCGCCCGCGCCAACTCCGGGTGTGGCATCCCGGTTACCGCACCACGCTGGCCGGCGCCGCGGCCCGCGAGTACCTCGACCGGGCGGGCTACGAATGCACCGCGGCCGGAGTGACGGTGAGCGCCGAGTATCTGCTGGGCCGCCTGGACGCGGTGCACTTCGTCGCCGGGCTGTTGCGCGCCACCGCCGATCGGGCCCCGCAGTACACCTGCTTCGGCATGCACGAGTGGGCGATGGTCTACCGCACCGACGACGTCCGGCACGGCGCGGTGCCGCTGCGGTTGGGCCCCGCGGGCACCGACGCGGTCGTGGAGTCAATGCCATTGCGCTGCAGCCACTTCGATGCGTTTCGCTTCTTCACCCCGGCCGCCGTCCCCCGCAACCAGGTGGCACCGACCCGGACCACCCAGGGCGATTGGGAGCAGCCGGGCTGCCTGCACGCCAACATGGACCTCTACAAGTGGTCCTACAAACTGGCGCCGCTGGTGGGATCAGACCTGGTGCTGGACTGTCTTCGGCTGGCGGCCGATGCGCGCGAACTCGACATGCGGGCCAGCCCGTACGATCTGAGCGCGTTCGGATTCGACCCGATTCGCGTGGAAGACCCCGCCGGGCGGGCGGAATACGTCCGCCGCCAGAGCGTTGTCGCCCAGCGCGCCGCACCACTGCGGGCCGCACTGCTCGAACGCTGTGAGCAGCTGGAAACGGCTGCCACAGCGCAAGAGGGCACGTTACTGACGGGTAAGCTGAATGGATTGTCGTGAGGGAGGACTGATGACAGAACGCGTGTCCGTCGGCAACCTGCGGGTGGCGCAGGTGCTGTACGACTTCATCACCAACGAGGCGCTGCCCGGAACCGAGATCGACCCCGACAGCTTCTGGGCGGGGGTGGACAAGGTTGTCACCGACCTCACCCCGCAGAACCAGGAACTACTGGCGCGCCGCGACGACCTGCAGGCCCAGATCGACCGGTGGCACCGTCAGCGCATCATCGGGGGGATCGACGCCGCTGAGTACCAGCAGTTCCTCGCTGATATCGGTTACCTGCTGCCCGAACCCGACGACTTCACGATCACCACCGCGGGCGTCGACGACGAGATCACCACCACCGCGGGCCCGCAGCTCGTGGTGCCGATCCTCAATGCCCGGTTCGCCCTCAACGCCGCCAACGCCCGCTGGGGATCGCTGTACGACGCGCTCTACGGCACCGACGTCATCAGCACCGACGACGGCGCCGAGCCGGGCTCGTCGTACAACAAGGTGCGCGGCGACAAGGTGATCGCCTACGCGCGCGCGTTCCTCGACCAGGCCGTGCCGCTGGCCACCGGATCGTGGAGTGAGGCCACCGGCCTGTCCGTCGCCGACGGAGTGCTGGAGATCGCTCAGGGCGATCAGGTCACCGGTTTGGCCGACCCGCAGAAGTTCCTCGGCTACACCGGCACGCTGGGCACCCCGGCCTGGTCGGTGCTGCTGCTCAACAACGGCCTGCACATCGAGATCCTCATCGACCCCGAGTCACCCGTGGGCTCGACCGACAAAGCCGGCATCAAGGACGTGGTGCTGGAGTCGGCGATCACCACGATCATGGACTTCGAGGACTCGGTGGCCGCGGTGGACGCCGACGACAAGGTGCTCGGCTACCGCAACTGGCTCGGCCTGAACAAGGGCGACCTGGCCGAGGAAGTCAGCAAGGGCGGCAAGACTTTCACCCGGGTGCTCAACGGCGACCGCACCTACACCAAGGCCGACGGCGATGGTGAGTTCACCCTGCCCGGCCGCAGCCTGCTGTTCGTCCGCAACGTCGGTCACCTCATGACCAACGACGCGATCGTGGACGCCGAGGGCGCAGAGGTCTTCGAGGGTATCCAGGACGCGCTGTTCACCACGTTGATCGCCCTGCACGGTCTGGGCGGGCAGAACAGCCGCACCGGATCGATCTACATCGTCAAGCCCAAGATGCACGGTCCCGACGAGGTCGCCTTCACCTGTGAGCTGTTCAGCCGCGTCGAAGACGTGCTGGGCCTGCCGCAGAACACCATCAAGGTCGGCATCATGGACGAGGAGCGCCGCACTTCGGCCAACCTCAAGGCCTGCGTGAAGGCGGCCGCCGACCGGGTCGCGTTCATCAACACCGGCTTCCTGGACCGCACCGGCGACGAGATCCACACCTCGATGGAGGCCGGCCCGGTGATCCGCAAGGGTGCGATGAAGACGCAGCCCTGGATCCTGGCCTACGAGGACCAGAACGTCGACGTCGGGCTGGCCACCGGTTTTTCCGGCAAGGCCCAGATCGGCAAGGGCATGTGGGCCATGACCGACCTGATGGCCGCCATGGTCGAGCAGAAGATCGGTCAGCCGCGCGCCGGCGCCACCACCGCCTGGGTGCCCTCACCCACCGCGGCCACCCTGCACGCCATGCACTACCACTACGTGGACGTCTACGCGGTGCACAAGGAATTGGCCGGCAAGTCACGGACCACCCGCGACGAACTGCTGACCATCCCGCTGGCCGCCGAACTGGCCTGGTCGCCGGAGGAGATCCACGAAGAGGTCGACAACAACTGCCAGTCCATCCTCGGCTACGTGGTGCGCTGGGTCGACGCCGGCGTCGGGTGCTCGAAGGTGCCCGACATCCACGACGTGGCGCTCATGGAGGACCGTGCCACACTGCGCATCTCCAGCCAGCTGCTGGCGAACTGGTTGCGGCACGGTGTGATCACCGAAGACGACGTCAAGGCCAGCCTGCGGCGGATGGCCGCGGTCGTCGATACGCAGAACGCGTCGGACCCGGATTACCGCCCGATGGCGCCGGACCCGGAGGGCAGCATCGCCTTCCAGGCCGCGCAGGAACTGATCCTGGCGGGCGCCGCGCAGCCCAGTGGCTACACCGAGCCGATCCTGCATCGGCGCCGGCGCGAGCTCAAAGCCAGCCTCGGCTCCTGAGCTGCCCGGCTCGCCACCGCGAGGAGGCGGACCGCTGATCGCTAGACTCGTGCCGGGTCTGGCGGTACACACCGCGCACACTGTTCGACGAAAGAGGATCAGACACCGCCATGGGCAGGCACAGCAAACCCGGTCCCGGGGAATCCTTCGGCGAACCTGCTGAGCCCTCCGACTCCTCCGCGTCGTCCACCGGCCGGTTCGCCCAGCAACCGGACGAGCCGTCGTATGACGGTTACGAGCCCCTCGACGACCGCTACCAGGCCGACGACGAGCCCGGTTACCGCGACGAAGAGTACGACGGTGACTACGGCACCGACTACGGCAGCGAATACGGCGAGGCCCGGGCCGACGCACCCACACCGCCGCCGGCCACCGGTGGACGGCGGCGCAGCGGCTGGGAGGGCGGCCACCGCAGCGAAGGCGGCCGGCGCGGCGTCAGCATCGGCGTGATCGCCGCGCTCATCACGGTCGTCGTTGTCGTCGGTGCGGTGATCCTGTGGCGGTTCTTCGGCGGAGTGTTGTCGCACCGGTCCACCGAGGCCGCCAAGCAGTGCCTGGCAGGCTCTGCCAACGTACCCGTCCTGGTCGACCCGTCGATCGCCGACAACGTCAAGAAGTTCGCCGAGGGCTACAACGCGAACGCTTCGCCGGTCGGCGATCGTTGCGTGAAAGTCGTTGTCACCACCGCTGATTCAGACGCCGTGATCAACGGTTTCGTGAACCAGTGGCCCGCCGACCTCGGCGAGCGCCCCGCGCTGTGGATTCCGGCCAGCTCGGTGTCAGCCGCCCGGCTGCAGGCCACCGCGGGCAAGGATGTGGTCAGCGATTCCCGGTCCCTGGTCACCTCACCGGTGCTGCTCGCTGTGCGCCCGGCGCTGAAAACAGCGCTCGACCAACAAGGCTGGGGCGCACTGCCGGGCCTGCAGACCAACCCGACCGCACTCGACGGCCTCGACCTGCCGGGCTGGGGTTCACTGCGGCTGGCGCTGCCCGCCGCCGGTGATGCCGACGCCACCTACCTCGTCGCCGAGGCCGTCGCCTCCGCGGCGGCTCCCCCGCAGGCGCCCGCCACCGCGGGCCTTGGGGCGGTCAACACCCTGATCGGTGGTCAGCCCAAGCTGGCCACCAACAGTGCCGACGAGGCCTGGAAGGCATTGCTGGCCAACGGAGATCCCGCCGCGGCCCCGGTGCATGCGGTGGCCACCACCGAACAGCAACTGTTCGCGCGGGCGGCGTCGGTCCAGGACGCCAAGAACACCGTGGCCGGTTTCCTCCCGCCGGGGCCGGTGGCGGTAGCCGACTACCCCACCGTGCTGCTGGCCGGCAACTGGTTGGCCGAGGAGCAGGTGAGCGCGGCCAGTGAGTTCGCCCGCTATATGCGCAAGCCGGAGCAGCTCGCCGAACTCGCCAAGGCCGGCTTCCGCGCCGAGGGCACCACTCCGCCCGGCAACGACGTCGTGCCCTTCGGGCAGCTCGGCGCGCCGCTGAACGTCGGTGACGAGTCAGTGCGCGCCACCCTGGCCGCCGCGTTGTCCGCACCAGCCAACGGTGCCGCCACCACGATCATGCTCGACCAGTCGATGAGCGCCGACGAGGGCGGCAAGTCCCGGCTGGCCAACGTCATCGCGGCCATCGACGGCCGCCTCGGGGCACTACCCGGCAACGCCGCGGTGGGGCTGTGGACGTTCAACGGTGTCGAGGGCCGCTCAGCGGTCGCCATCGGACCGCTGTCTGATCAGCTCGACGGGCAGGCCCGCTCGGCGGTACTGACCGACACCCTCAACGGATTGTCGTCCTCGGGCAGCGGAGCCGTGTCATTCACCACCCTGCGCCTGGTCTACGGTGACGCTGTCACGAACTTCCGCCAGGGACAGGCGAACTCAGTGCTGGTGATCACCCAGGGCCCGCACACCGACCAGTCGCTGGACGGCCCCGGTCTGCAGGAGTACATCAAGTCCGCGGTCGACCCGGCCCGGCCGGTCGCCGTCAACGTCATCGATCTCGGCGACGACCCGGATCGCGCGACGTGGGAGGCGGTCGCCCAGATCTCCGGCGGCTCCTACCAGAACGTGGCGACTTCGAACTCCCCCGATCTGATCGCCGCGGTCAGCCAGCTGCTGTCCTAATCGAGACCCAGCAGGTGGCGGGCACCTGCGGTGAACTCGTCGGGAACTTCCAGCTGCGGGTAATGACCGATGCCGGGCAGCGTGATCACCTCGGCGGCGGGACGCAGTTCGGTCAGGCCGGCCAGGACGTTGGTGGTGGCCACCGGATCCCCGGTGGCCCACAGGAAGTTGAGCGGCTTGTCCCAATCCCGCACCGCGCCGTGCCAGCGCGGCGCGAACCGCACCCGCTCGTGCAGATAGGCGCACAGCAGATGCAGGATCCGCTGGCCGTCCTCGCGGGCCAGCAGCGCCCACTGGGCGGCGGCCTCCTCCGGCGATAGTGGATGAGCCGCGCTGAACAGCTCGGCGAAGCCACGGAGGAAGCCGCGTTTATTGGTGAGCCGTGCCAGCAGCGGGCCCAGCGGGCCGCGCAGGATCTTTTGGCTGCGCCGCAGGCTGGCCCGCTCGATGATCACGCTGCCGTTGGTCAGCACCGCCCGTTGCAGCTCGAACGGCAGTGCGCCGGAGATGTCACGGGCGAGTAGTTCGGTGGCCACCGAGGTGCCCATGTCGTGGGCCAGCAGCACGACCGGACCGACGCCCGCGTCAGCGACCACGTCCTGCACGATGTCGGCCTGCTCCAGCAGGCTGTAGCGGTGCGGCCGCGGTTTGTCCGAGAGCCCGAATCCGAGGAAGTCCAGGGTCAGCCACGGCTGGTCACCCAGCCGGTCGACCACGCCGCGGAAGTCGTAGGAACTGGACGGAAAGCCGTGCAGCAGAAGCAGTGTCGGGGTTCCCCCGGCGGGAGCGGCCGAGGACCGCACGAAAACGTGGCCCGCGCTCGTCGATACGAGCCGTCCCCCGTCTTGCCACTGACGCACACTCGCAGGCAGCACGGACCTGACGGTATCAGTACAGAGCTATCCCCCGTCGCACGAACCACATGCGTCACTGGCCGGAAGGCCACACCAGGAGTGCCCGCCTTCGAGCGACTACCGCCGACTCGCGACGCTTCCGCACCGGAAAAGTCGCTGTGAGGCGGGCACTCATCACGTCACCTCAGCGCCCGCCTGGACAGCCGCTCAGGCGAAGGCCTCCACCGGCGGGCAGGAGCACACCAGGTTGCGGTCGCCGTAGGCCCCGTCGATACGGCGCACCGGCGGCCACACCTTGGGCCGGAACGCCTTGCCCAGCGGGTAGGCCGCCTGCTCGCGGGTGTACGGGTGGGTCCACTCGTCGACCAGCAGGCAGGCCGCGGTGTGCGGCGCATTGTGCAGCGGGTTGTCCTCGGCGGGCCATTCACCGGAGCCGACCTTGTCGATCTCGGCGCGGATCGCGATCATCGCCTCGCAGAAAGCGTCGACCTCGGCCAGGCTCTCACTCTCGGTCGGCTCCACCATCAGCGTCCCGGACACCGGGAAGCTCATGGTCGGAGCGTGGAAACCGAAGTCCGCCAGCCGCTTTGCTACATCATCGACGGTCACGCCGGTGGCCTTGGTGATGCCCCGCAGATCCAGGATGCACTCGTGGGCCACCATGCCGTTCTCCCCGGTGTAGAGCACCGGGTAGTACTCGTCGAGGCGGCGGGCGATGTAGTTGGCCGAGGCGATGGCCGTCAGTGAGGCGTCTCGCAGGCCCCGCCCACCCATCATCCGGATGTAGGCCCAGGTGATCGGCAGGATCGATGCCGAACCGTACGGCGCCGCCGACACCACATGCCCCTGCGGCAGCTCCTCAGCCAGCGGATGACCTGGCAGGTATTGCGCCAGATGTGACCGCACCGCCACCGGTCCGACACCCGGGCCACCGCCCCCGTGCGGGATGCAGAACGTCTTGTGCAGGTTCAGGTGGCTGACGTCGCCGCCGAACTTGCCCGGGCGAGCCAGCCCGACCAGCGCGTTGAGGTTCGCTCCGTCGACGTAGACCTGACCGCCGGCATCGTGCACCGCCGCACAGATGTCGGCGATGTCGTGCTCGTACACGCCGTGCGTGGACGGGTAGGTGATCATCAGGGCGGCCAGCCGATCGGCATGCTCGCCGACCTTGGCCCGCAGGTCGTCGAGGTCCACGTCGCCGTTCTCCCGGCAGGACACCACGACCACCCGCATGCCGACCATCGCCGCCGAGGCGGCGTTGGTGCCGTGCGCGCTCGACGGGATCAGGCACACGTCGCGGTGACCGTCACCCCGGCCCGCGTGGTAGTCCCGGATGGCGAGCAACCCGGCATACTCGCCCTGCGATCCGGCGTTGGGCTGCAACGAGATTGCGTCGTATCCGGTGACCGCGGTCAGCCAGTCCTGCAGGTCGGCGATCAGCTTGCGCAACCCCGGGGCGTCCCCGGCGGGGGCGAACGGATGCTGGCGGCCGAACTCCGGCCAGGTGATGGACTCCATCTCCGCGGCGGCGTTGAGCTTCATGGTGCACGAGCCCAGCGGGATCATGCTGCGGTCCAGCGCGATGTCCTTGTCGGCCAGCGACCGCAGGTACCGCATCATCTCGGTCTCGGTGCGGTATTTGGTGAATGCCGGATGGGTCAGGAATCCGCTTGTCCGCGAAGCGATCTCAGGACCGGCGTAGGCACCGGCGGGCACCGCCCCGAAGGCCTCGAGGACCAGTGCCACCTGCTCGGCCGTGGTGGCCTCGTCACAGCTGACCGACACGTGGTCGGCGTCCACCCGCCAGATGTTGATACCGCGCCCCTTGGCCTCGGCTTGCACGGCGGCAGCCCGGTTGGGCACCTGGACCAGGACGGTGTCGAAGAAGGTGTCGTGGACAACCTCCACCCCGGCGGCGGCCAGGCCAGCGGCCAGCGCCCGGGCATGCCCGTGCACCCGCCGGGCGATGCCGGTCAGGCCGTCGGCACCGTGGTAGCTGGCGTACATCGCAGCCATGATGGCCAGCAGCACCTGGGCGGTGCAGATGTTGGAGGTCGCCTTGTCCCGGCGGATGTGCTGTTCGCGGGTCTGCAGCGACAACCGGTAGGCCGGCGAGCCGTCGGCGTCGACGGACACCCCGACCAGCCGGCCGGGCAACTGGCGGGCATGCTTGGCGTGCACGGCCAGGAACCCTGCATGCGGACCGCCGAATCCCATTGGGACACCGAATCGTTGGGCACTGCCGAAGGCGACGTCGGCACCGATCTCACCGGGCGGGGCGATCAGGGTCAGGGCCAGCAGATCGGCACCGAGGGCGATCAGCGCGCCGCGCTCGTGGGCCTGCTCGACGAGCTTGGACCAGTCGGTCACCCGGCCGCTGGCTCCGGGCAGCTGTGCGATGACGCCGAAGAACTCGCCCTCGGGCAGTCCGTCACGCAGCTCGGCGGTGACGATCTCGATGCCCAGCGGCTCGGCGCGGGTGGCCAGGATCGCCGCAGTCTGGGCGAACACATCGGCGTCGACAGCGAGCCGGTTCGAGGCTCCCCGCGAGGCCCGGTGCATCAGCGTCATCGCCTCGGCGGCCGCGGTGCCCTCGTCAAGCATCGAGGCGTTGGCCACCTCGAGCCCGGTCAGGTCGGCGATCATGGTCTGGAAGTTCAGCAGCGCCTCGAGCCGGCCCTGGCTGATCTCCGGCTGGTACGGGGTGTAGGCGGTGTACCAGGCCGGGTTCTCCAGGATGTTGCGCAGCAGTACCGGCGGGGTCAGCGTGTCGTAGTAGCCCTGCCCGATCATCGACACCGCGATGGTGTTGCTGTCGGCCATCGCCCGCAATTCGGCCAGCGCCTCGTGCTCACCGACCGCGGCGGGCAACCGGTCCAGTCCCGGCGCGATGCCGTCGGAGCCGAGCAGGTCCAGAACGCCTGCGGGCAACGCCTTGGCGGCCAGCTCGTCGAGGGTGGCCACGCCGATGACGTCGAGCATGGTCGCCAGATCGTCGGAGTCCGGTCCGATGTGGCGGTCGGCGAAGCTGGGCTGGGTGTGGTCTGACACGGGGGGGCTCCTGACTCGGGCGGACGCAGCCGTCAGCGGCGTCCTCTCCCTCTGTCGTCGACCCGTGCCGGGTGCCTGAGAGATTCGGCGCCTGACCAGGCGCCTTTCCCCATGGGCGGGTGACCAGCAGGTCACCACTTTCCAGAGGCATCGTGGCCGAGCGCGGTCCGGGTGCCTGAGAGGTTGACGGAGAGGTATTGCTCCTTCGGCGTCCGTGACTGGCGGCCACGGAACTCTCCCGCACAAGGGCGATGCAGGCTCGATTCTAGCCGTGCACCGACCAGCAGGCGCACCAGCGGGCAGGCCTCGGCGTCAGCCGATCTTGCGATCGCGGCTCTTGCGCCGCGAGGCCAGCTCATCTTCGGGCGAGGCGATGGACTCGCCGCCGTCGGCCCGCTCACCCGGGAAGTCGGCGATGGCACCGGACAGCTCACGCATCGCACCGCTGACCGCGATGCCGAACACGCCTTGACCACCCTGCAGCAGGTCGACGACCTCTTCGGCCGAGGTGCACTCGTAGACGGTGGTGCCGTCGGAGAACAAGGTGATGTTGGCCAGGTCCTGCACACCGCGCTGACGGAGGTGATCGACGGCGACGCGGATGTTGTGCAGCGAGATACCGGTGTCCAGCAGTCGCTTGACGATCTTGAGAACCAGGATGTCCTTGAACGAGTACAGCCGCTGGCTGCCGGAGCCGGCCGCGCCGCGGATCGACGGCACCACCAGTGAGGTGCGAGCCCAGTAGTCGAGCTGGCGGTAGGTGATGCCGGCGATCTGGCAGGCGCTCGGTCCGCGGTAACCGACGAGTTCGTCGGGCACCGAGTCGTCCGGGAAGAGACCGCCCTGCACCGGCTCGCTCACCGGGCGCACGGCACTGTCCTCCTCGAAACGCCCGGCGGAGTCGGAAAGGCCCGCGCCGGCAAGATCCAGCTGTCCCTGACGTGGCTGCTCGCCCACGATGCTTCCTCTCGCCGTTCGAACCATGGCCCGCTGACCGCCGCCGCACCCCGTTTGCCCTGCGTTCGAGTCCTTCGAGCATACGCTTGTCGACGGGCGGTCGTGCTCGTCGTCGTCATGAAAAGTATGGCCGCCACCGGGCATGCTCCCGGCATCCGCCACGCGTGTCGAACCGCCGCCAACCGAGATGAGACGGATCCGTGATCTTGACCGGCGGCGGCATACCCGCTCAGGTGGCCTTGAAATCGTCCGGGGACACGCTGTCGAGAAACTCCTTGAATTTCTCCACCTCGTCCTCACGAACGGCTCCCCCGGACTCGTCGTCGTTCTCGTCGGGAATCAGCAGACCCGCCTCGGCGAGCACCGCCTCCTCGACGTAGATCGGGACACCCACCCGCAAGGCGATGGCCACCGAGTCGGACGGCCGGGCCGACACCTTGATATCGCGGTCGAAGATCAGGTCCGCGTAGAAGGTGCCTTCCTGCAGATCGACGATTCGCACTTCCTTCAGCGAATGCCCAAGGGCGGCAATGAGATCTCGGATCAGGTCGTGGGTGAGCGGCCGGGCCGGCTCGACGCCCTGCTGCTCCAGCGCGATCGCGGTGGCCTCGGACTGACCGATCCAGATGGGCAGGTAACGGTCACCGTTGGATTCGCGCAGCAACAGAACCGGCTGGTTCTGGGGCTGCTCGACCCGGATTCCGACCACACGAACCTCACCCATTTGCCTCTGACCTCCGAGCTGGTTGTGCCGTCGGTTGCGAGTCTAATCCTCAGCGATCGAGAACGTCGCGTACAGCGGACTTGATCAGCGAGGTGTGCAGCGTGATCGCCAATGCGGCCACTTCCCTGGCGAGGTCGTCGGCACGGTCGCGCGCACCGGTCCGGCCCGCCTTGCCCACCGGCCCGGCGATCTGGGCGATCAGATCCGACTGCCGGTCGGCGGCCGAGCGGAATGCGCGCAGGTGGCGGGGCTCCACGCCGTATTCGCCAAGGGCCTGGGCGCACTGGACGATCACCACGGCGTGCTCGTCGAAGAACCCGCCGGGCCCGGTGGTGATCACCCCGGCCTTGCACAGTGCGGTCAGCAGCCCGTCGTCGACGCCGGAGCGGGCCAGCACGTCCTCCCGGCTCAGCCGGACCTGGGCGCGGGCGACCGCGGCGTCATCGGCACCGGGTTCTGCGGACACCGGCACCAATCGCGGTACGGCATAAGGAGATCCGGCCTGCGGCAGTTCCCCGTCCGGCGAGGCGTCGAGCTGCTGCTTGATCACCTTCAGCGGCAGGTAGTGATCCTTCTGGGCGGTGAGGATGAACCGCAGCCGCGCGCAGTCGTACGCAGTGAACCGCCGATACCCCGATCCCGTGCGCTGGGGCGTGACGAGGCCCTCAGCTTCCAAGAACCGGATCTTGGAGATCGTCACGTCCGGGAAGTCCGGTCGTAGCAGGTCCAGGACCGCTCCGATCGACATCCCGGCAAGCGCGGGAGTATCGGGGGCGGTCACTAGCTTCCGGGACCGCCTTCGCCGTCGGCCGGCTTCGGCCCGGTCAGGAACACCAGGCGGAACTTGCCGATCTGGACCTCGTCACCGTTGGCCAGCGTGGCCGAGTCGACGGGTTCGCGGTTGACGTAGGTGCCGTTGAGGCTGCCCACATCGACGACCTGGAATTCGCTGCCGTCCAGCCGGAACTCGGCATGCCGGCGGCTGACGGTGACGTCGTCGAGGAAGATGTCGGAGTCAGGATGGCGGCCCGCCGACGTGGTCGGCTGGTCGAGCAGGAACCGCGAGCCCGCGTTGGGCCCACGCTTGACAACCAACAGCGCCGAACCGACCGGGAGACCCTCGACCCCCGACACCGCGCTGTCGCTGCTTGCGCTCGCCGGGGCGTCCAACTCGTTGAGAAAGTCCGCGCGGAAGACGGATGTCGTCTCCACGGTGACTTCGTCAGACGTCTGGTCCACCCCAGAGTTCTGGTCCTTGTCCGTCACCCGCTGCTCCTCACTGGCTGCCGTGGCGATTCCTGGCAGGGACCCCCACCAGGCGCCCGTCCGCCTTGATCATCACTAACGTCGACCGTACCGCGCGATGGTCGTCGGTGTGCCCACCACCGCCGGATCGGTGACTGACAGGCACTCCAACTACATCATTCCGTCACTGTGCCCCGATAGGCGTCCGCATCGAGCAACGCCGCCAACCCCTGCTCGAGGGTATCGCCGTCGACCTCGAGGTCCAACAGCCACCCCTGGCCATAGGGATCGGAGTTCACCAGCGCCGGGTTGGCATCCAGATCGCCGTTGACGGCAATTACTTTCGCGGTGACCGGCGCATAGAGGTCCGACACCGACTTGGTGGACTCCACCTCACCGAAGGACTCACCGGCGGTGACCTCGGAGCCGACCTCGGGCAACTGGACGAAGACCACGTCCCCGAGGGAGGACTGGGCGAAGTCGGTGATCCCGACCCGCACGGTGCCGTTGCCGGTGACCCGCACCCACTCGTGCTCGGCGGTGTAGCGCAGGTCGGCTGGGATTTCGCTCACAGTGCTCCTTCAAGAACGCTCATTTGACGGGCTGAGCGTATTGGCGTGCTTTCGGTTGCCGCAAGGTGGTGATGTCCACACGATCGGTCTGAGACACCGTCATGGTCCCGCCGACCCGTTCGACGCTGTCAACCGCTCCGCCGGGAATGTTCATCGCCGCCGCCAGGGTCGGTGGATCGCCAATGGCCAGAACAGAATACGGCGGGCTCAGGGTTTGGTTGTCGATCTGCAGGGCACCGGGGGCGCCGACCACCCAGGTGTCGACCCCGACCCGGACGGCCTGCTGGCCGGATCGGATCTCCATGGCCTCCGCGCCCGCGGCGCGCAATTCGTTGATCACATCGAGCATGGTCTCCGGGGCCACGCCGGGTCCCGGGTCGGTGATGGTGATGCTCACCCCCGGACCGGTGGCCGCCACCGTGCCGATCAGGATCGAGAGCGCGGCCAGCCTGGTCTGGGCGTTCTGGATGGCGGCCTGGTCGCTGTTACCGGCCGCCTGCATGGCCGCCAGGTTGCGCTGGAGTTCGGCCACCTCGGTGTTGAGCGCCGCCTCGCGTTGTTGCAGCGAGTCCAGCAGCACCAGCAGATCGGCGGGCCGCGCGGTCTCCAGCGCGTCCCCGGACTCGGTCTGGCGGACCTGGGTGACGATCGCGATACCGAGCACCAGGCACAGCAGCACCCCGAGCACCCCGAACACCAGCTGGGATCGGGTCCGCCGGGGTGGCGGGTCCGGCTCGGCGGGCTGCTCCCCCTCGGTCATCTCAGGCCCCGAACAGTCTGCGGCGCAAGGCCGCGGCATTGCCGAAGATGCGGATGCCGAGCACGACGATGATCGCGGTGGACAGTTGGGTGCCGACGCCGAGCTGGTCGCCGACATAGACGATGAGCGCGGCGACCAGGACGTTGAACACGAAGGAGATCACGAACACCTTGGCGTCGAAGATCTTCTCCAGGTAGGCGCGCAGCCCGCCGAACACGGCGTCGAGCGCCGCGACGACCGCGATCGGCAGGTACGGCTGGATCACCTCGGGGACGCTCGGGTGGAACACCAGGCCCAGCACGATGCCGACGACGAGTGCCGCGATTCCGATCATGTTCTCTTCCTAGGGCCCGATCTGCTTGGCAAATTTAGTCTCTCGGACCGGACCGGCGGGCAGCGACAGGCCGTCGCCGTTGCTGACCTGCACGCCGACGCCGTAGGACGCCTCCAGCAGCCGCATCCGCTGCAGGCCGGCGCTGCGTTCGAAGGTCTCCCGCATGGTGTTGGGTGGGCCGACCGCCAGGATCGTGTACGGGCTGGCGATCGGGTGATTGTCCACCAGGATCGCGCCGCCGGCCTGGCGGATCGTGACGTTCGGCCCGATCCGCACCCCGCCGACCGAAATCGCCTCTGCCCCACTGGCCCAGAGCGAATTGACGACCAATTGCAGATCCCGGTCGAGGATGACCTGGCGACTGCCGGGGACCCGCTGTTTGGACACGTCGGTCAGGTCGCGTCCGACATTCGGATCGGTCACCGTGATGTCCAGGCCGGGCCCGATCACCGCGGTGGTTCCCGCGGACAGGCTGAGCTGATCGAGCCGGGTCAACAGATCCCGACCGGTGACGTCCTCGCGCAATTCGCGCCGCTGGATGTCGTCGGCCTGGGCGGCAAGCGCGTCGCGGCGCTGCGCGAGCCGGTCGGTGTTGACCTCGGCAGTGCGCGCGCTCGCGGCCAGCACCTGCTGGGCCACGCTGACGCCCGGGGCGGTCGATCGGGCCTGGGCCACCGCGGCGGCGAACACCGCGGCGATCAGCAGCGCGGCCAGCGCCTGCCACAGCCGGTCGGTTCCCGGGGCGCGAGTGTGGCCGGCTTCGCGGCGGGCCGCCGCGGCGGCGTAGCCGGGGTCGAGATGTTCGGTGAGCAGTGAGCGCAGCAGTGACGGCAGCGGGATGCGGGCCGCGTGGTCGATCTCGCCGGGCGGCCGCCCGGCCTGCGGGTCGTAGCCGCCGAGCGCGGGGTCAGCCGGTGCGGGCATCGCGGGTGGTGTCGACTCGTGGCAGCGTGCGGACAACCAGGCGAACCTGCAGCAGGTAGAGCACCGCCGACCACAGGTACATCCCCAGACCCCAGAGGACAAAACCCCACCCGCAGGCTCCGATGACCCGGCTCCACGTGGCGTCCCACTGGCCCAGTAGCACCAGCGGGAAGCCGGACATCAGCGCGAAGGTGGCGGCCTTTCCGATATAGGTCACCGGCAAGGCGGCCAGCCCGCGACGGCGGACCACCGGCAACGTCGCCGCCAGTATGGCGTCACGCCCGATCAGGGTGCCGACCACCCACCACGGCACCACACCGGACAGGCCCAGCCCCAGCGGCACGGCGACCATGTAGATGCGGTCCACCAGAGGGTCCAGCAGCGCACCGAGCCGGGACGACTGGTTGTCCACCAGGCGGGCGATCTTGCCGTCCGCCCAGTCGGAGAATCCGCTGAACATCAGGATCGCCACCGCCCACCCGTAGGCGTGGGTGACCAGCATCAGATACAGGAACACCGGCACCAGCAGCAGCCGGATCACCGACAACACGTTCGGGATCGTCAGCACCCGATCGTCGCCGCGGTTCGTCATGGGACGAACCTATCGCTAGCGGAACACCCCTGGCAGGCTCAGCGCCGACAGAGTGTCGTCGTTGAGCGGGTTGTCGTGCACCATGTACGTCCACGTCGAGGTCGGCCGCGCCAGCTTGGACAGATCCAGGCCCTGTTCCTCCTCGAGGACGTTGGCCGTCTCGAAGGTCTGCTGGGCGGCTTCGATCGCATCGGCGGCCAGGTGGCCGAAGGCGTCGACGGCCATCCGGTGGAACTCGTCGAGCGGGTTCTGCCTGCCAAGTGCGCGCAGGTGGATGCTCTCGCGGATGTCGGACAGGTAGGCCAGGTGATCAGCCCAGCCACGGTCGAGGTGGTACAGCATGATGTCGCGGCAGATCTTTTCGAGCCGATCCTCGGAGACCTTCTCCGACAGCGCCTCGTAGCGGTCCGGGGACAGCTCGGCGAGTTCCTCGCGGGCGGCAGCCGTGCTCAGCAGGGTGTTGCGCCGTTCGACGATGATGGCGCGCTGCTGGGCGATCAGCTGGTTGTAGCGCCAGGTGTTGGCGTGCACGTCGAGCAGCCGGCCCTCCGCGACGCGCTGGGCGTGGTCGAGCAGCGAAGCGGCCTTCGGGCTGGTGATGCGGCCGGTGTCGTCGGTGTCCAGCGGCAGCTTCCCGCGCTCGATGTGGGAGGTGACGACGTCGTCCTCCCAGCTGGCGAAGAATGCGGTCGAACCCGGGTCACCCTGACGGCCAGCGCGCCCGCGCAGCTGGTTGTCCAGCCGCTCGGTGTTGTGCCTGCCGGTGCCGATGACGTGCAGGCCACCGAGTTCGGCCACTTTCTCGTGATCGGCCTCGTCGGAGCCGCCGAGCCGGATGTCGGTACCGCGGCCGGCCATCTGGGTGGATACCGTCACCGCGCCGAGCTTGCCGGCCTCGGCGATGACGGCCGCCTCCTCCTCGTCGTTCTTGGCGTTGAGCACCACCGCCGGGACGCCGCGGCGCACCAGCCGTTCGTAGAGCTCCTCGGATTCGGCGACGTCGTGGGTGCCGACCAGGATCGGCTGACCGCTGGCGTGCACCTCGATGATGTGCTCGATGATCGCCTCGGTCTTGGCCGCCGCGGTGATGTACACCCGGTCGGGCTGGTCCTCCCGGATGTTGGGGGTGTTCGGTGGGATCGGTGACACGCCGAGCTTGTAGAACTGGCGCAGCTGTTCACCGGCGGCCAGCGCGGTGCCCGTCATGCCGCAGACCGTGGGATACCGGTTGATCAACGCCTGCACGGTGATCGTGTCGAGGACCTCGCCGGTCTCGGTGGTCTCGATGCCCTCTTTGGCCTCGACCGCGGCCTGCAGGCCGTCCGGCCAGCGCTGCAGCTGGGCGATCCGGCCACGGGAGGAGTTGATCAGCTGCACTGCGCCGTTGCGCACGATGTAGTGGACGTCGCGCTGCAGCAGGACGTGCGCATGCAGGGCCACGTTGACCTCGGTCAGGGTGCTGCCGACATGTTCCTCGGAGTACAGGTCGATGCCACCGAGTGACTTTTCCAGCTTCTGGGCGCCCGACTCGGTGAGGTGCACGTTGCGGCTGTCCTCGTCGGTGTCGTAATCCTGGCCGGCCACCAGCTCGCCGACGAGTCGGACGATCTCCAGCTTCGGGGTCTCACGGTGGGTGGTGCCGGCCAGCACCAGCGGCACCAGGGCCTCGTCGACCAGCACCGAGTCGGCTTCGTCGATCAGGGCGACGTCGGGGTTCGGCGACACCAGGTCCGCCTCGTCGGTCACCAGCTGGTCGCGCAGCACGTCGAAACCGATCTCGTTGACCGAGGCGTAGGTGACGTCGCACTGGTAGGCGGCGCGGCGCTCCTCGGCGGTGGAGTCCTCGGTGATCCACCCGACGGTCAGGCCCATCGCCTCGATCAGCGGGCCCATCCATTCGGCGTCGCGGCGAGCGAGGTAGTCGTTGATGGTGACGACGTGGACGTGCCGGCCGGCCAGGGCGTAGCCGGCCGCGGCGATCGCGCCCGAGAGTGTCTTGCCCTCACCGGTCGCCATCTCGACGACATCGCCGGCCATCATCCGCAGCGCGCCGAGCAGCTGGACGTCGAACGGACGCAGTCCGGTGGTCCGCTCCGCGGCCGCTCTGGCGATGGCCAGGAACTGCGGGATATCGGCCGAGCCTGCGAGCTCGTCGAGCTCGAGCAGTTCGGCGGCCTTCTTCAGCTGGTCGTCGTCGAGCCCCTTGGCCTTCTCGTCGAACTCTGCCGAGGCGTCGACCTCGGCCATCGATTCGGCTTTGGTCTTCTCCGTCGTCGCCCCGAGCATGCGCCAGAACCCGCGGGTGAGGCGGCCCGGCCCGGCCGTGGTGGTCTTGCTTTTCTTCGCCACGCGTCAACGGTACCGGCGGCACCGACGGCTGCTGCGTCAGCTGGCCGGGATCGCCCGGAATTTCTCGGTGCGTGAGCGCGCAAGGAGGCCGGTCACGGTAGGTTCGCCGCAGAACGAAGTGGGGTGAGGGCAAGTGGACACGTCGACGTTCCGGCCCTCGTTGGACTGGGGCAGCGAGTTCTACCAGTCGATGTGGTGGCTGCTCAAGGTCTTCGTCATCACCGCGCCGTGCGTGCTCGTGGTGTTGGTGGCGCTGCGCCGGGGCACCGAATGGGGGCGGCAGTACTGGCGGATCAGCGGTGCGTATTTCACCGGACGGCACAGTGTGCTCACGTGGACGCTGCTGGCCCTGATGTTGCTGTCGACGATCGTCTCGGTGCGGATCAACCTGCTGTTGAGTTATCAGGTCAACGATCTGTTCAACGCCTTGCAGGTTGCCTTCTCCAACCCCGGCAACGACTCCGGAGCACACGGGTTCTGGATGACGATGGTGATCTTCGCCGTGCTGGCAGCCCTGCATGTCGCACGCTACCTCGCCGACTTGTACCTGACCCAGCGGTTCATCATGCGATGGCGAATATGGTTGAGCCACAGAGTGATCGACGACTGGCTGGGCGACGGGGCATACATCCGGAGCCAGTTTTCCCGCGAGCCGGCCGATAGCCCGGATCAGCGGATCCAACAGGACGTCGACATCTTCACCACCGGAGTCGGCAGCCAGACCAACGTCCCGGCCTACGGATCGGGCCAAACCCTGCTCTTCGGCGCGGTCTGGTCGGCGCTCACGGTGTTCTCGTTCGGGACCATCCTCTGGCAGCTCTCTGGGCCGTTACATCTGTGGAACGTCACGATTCCGCGCGCGCTGTTCTGGATCGTGCTGATCTACGTGCTGCTGGGGAGCGTCGTCGCCTTCGCCATCGGCAGGCCGATGATCCGGCTCAGCTATCTCAATGAGCTGCGCAATGCCGCGTTCCGCTACGCGCTGGTGCGGCTGCGCGATGCCAGCATGGCCATCGGAATGTACGAGGGCGAAGATGTCGAACGCACAGCGCTGCATCGCCGGCTGCAATCGGCCATGGACAACTATCGGCGCTGGGTGAACAAGATGGTCGTGCTCACTGGGTGGAACCTGTCGATGAGTCAAGCGATCAACCCGCTTCCCTTCATCGTTCAGGCACAGCGGTTGTTCGCCAGGGAGATCACGTTCGGCGGCGTGATGCAGTCGGCCACGGCCTTTCACATGATTCACGACTCACTGTCGTTTTTCCGCAACGCCTATGACGCGTTCGCGAGCTTCCGGGGCGCCACGATCAGGCTCAACGGGTTGATCGACGCCAACGCGCGCGCCCGCGCACTGGCACCCGCGCCGATCGCCGAATCCTTCGACGGCTCGGTGACCCTCGAGAAACTCGAGGTGCGGACCCCCGGTGGCCGACCACTCGTTGCCGACCTGAATGTTCGCCTTGCACCGGGTGATTCACTGCTGATTTCCGGCGACTCGGGCATCGGCAAGACGGTGTTGATGCAGAGCATCGCCGGATTGTGGCCGTTTCACTCGGGCTCGGTGGCACTGCCGGGCGGACGGCACGCGGCCATGTTCGTCCCCCAACTCCCCTACCTGCCGCTGGGAACCCTGCGCGCCGTGGTGAGCTACCCGCGCCCGGAAGGCTCGGCTAGCGACCGGCAGATTCAGCAGGCACTGGCCAAGGTGGCGCTGTCACAGCTGATCCTGCATGTCGGAGAGGACCGGGACTGGGCCAAGACACTGTCGGTGGGCGAGCAACAGCGGTTGACGTTCGCGCGCATTCTGCTGGCCCGGCCCAAAGCTGTGTTCCTGGATGAATCGACATCGGCGATGGACGAGGGCCTCGAGCTGATGCTCTATCAACTGCTGCGCACTGAGCTCCCGGACGTGATCATGGTCAGCGTCAGTCATCGGGCCACCGTCGAACCATTCCACGCCCGGCGCCTGCGGCTGCTTGGCGACGGACGCTGGCGAATCGAACCGCTGACATCGGCGATAGTGAGCCCCGACATAGCGCCTCCAACGGTCTGTTCTTAACCAGTCGCGGTACCTTGCCCGGATGGAGATGTACACCCCATCCATGGACTGGGGCCACGAACTCGTGCCCTCGCTGCTGTGGATCCTCAGAACGTGGGCGATCAGCGCGGCCGTCAGCATGGTGATCCTTGTGCTGCTGGCCCGCTACACCGTGTGGGGTCGGCAGTACTGGCGGATCACCGGTGACTACTTCAAGGGCCGACAGAGCGCCACGGTGTGGGCGTGGGTTGCAGTGCTGCTGCTGTCCGTGGTGATCTCCGTCCGGATCGACGTGCTGCTCAGTTACTTCAGCAACGACTTGTATTCGTCAGCGCAGACCGCAGTCCAGGGCTTCACGGCAAACGACACTGCCGTACATGACTCCGGGAAACGAGGCTTCTGGGCGGCAATGCTCCATTTCGCGATCCTCGCTGCGATCTACATCAGCCTGGCAATGCTCGACATCTATCTGACCCAACGGTTCATCATCCGTTGGCGGACGTGGTTGACCGATCGGCTCACCTGCGACTGGCTCGATGACCATGCCTACTACCGCACCCGGTTCACCGAATCCGACGTCGACAATCCCGACCAGCGCATCCAGCAGGACATCGACGTCTTCACCGCGGGGGTGGGCGCTTCTCCCAACAGCCCGATGGTCGGGACGTCGAGCATGCTGGTTTTCGGGGCGATCAACTCAGTGATCACCGTGTTTTCGTTCACCGTGATCCTCTGGCATCTGTCCGGCCCCCTGACCTTGTTCGGCGTCACGCTGGGACATGCGCTGTTCTGGATCGTCCTCGTCTACGTGGTGTTCGCTACCGTCATCGCCTTCTGGATCGGCCATCCGCTGATTCGGCTCAGCTTCCGCAACGAACTCACCAACGCGGTGTTCCGCTACGCCCTGGTGCGGCTTCGTGACGCCGCCGAGGCCGTCGGCTTCTACCGCGGTGAGGACGCCGAGCGTGGTTTGCTGCGGCGCAAGTTCGCCGGGATCATCGCCAACTACAAGCGCTACGTGAACCGCACCATCGCGCTGACCGGGTGGAACCTGTCGATGAGCCAGATTCTCGTGCCGCTACCGTGGGTCGTCCAGGCGCCGCGGCTGTTCGCCGGCCAGATCAAGATGGGCGACATATCCCAGTCCGCCAGCGCGTTCAGTTCGATCTCCAACGGCCTGTCGTTCTTCCGCAACGCCTACGCCTCGTTCGCCTCCTACCGTGCCGCGATCATCCGTCTGCACGGACTGGTGGAGACCAACTCGGTGGCCCGCGAGCTGCCCAAGCTGACCACGGTGGCCAGCCACGACGGTTCGGTGGAACTGCAGCGCGTCGAAGTCCGCACACCGACTGGTGCCCAGCTCGTCGACCCGATCGACCTGCGGCTGGAGCCCGGTGAGACGCTGGTGATCACCGGCAAGTCCGGCGCCGGCAAGACCACCCTGCTGCGCAGTCTGGCTCAGATGTGGCCCTACACCTCGGGCACGTTGTGCCGGCCCGTCGATGATCACGGAACGATGTTCCTGTCCCAGATGCCCTATGTCCCACTGGGCGATCTGCGCACCGTGGTGTCGTATCCGGCCAACTCGGGCGAGATCACCGACGAGGAGCTGCAACGGGCTCTGACCCAGGTGGCCTTGTCGCATTTGACGATTCGGCTCAACGAGGTCGAGGACTGGGCCAAGGTGCTCTCGCCAGGCGAGCAGCAGCGCATCGCCTTCGCCCGGGTTCTGCTGACGTGTCCCAAGGCGGTGTTCCTCGACGAGGCCACCTCGGCGCTCGACGAGGGTCTGGAGTACGCGCTCTACGACCTGATCCGCACCGAGCTGCCGAATACCATCCTGGTCAGCGTCAGCCATCGCAGCACCGTCGAGCAGCATCACGAGAAGCACCTGGAGCTGTTGGGCGACGGCCAGTGGCGGCTGGGCCGGATCGAGGGTAACGAACCGGCTCCGGTCTGAGCAGACTCGCCGAGGAGTCGCCCCCATGGAGATGTACAAGCCCTCCCTGGACTGGAGCAACGAGATCCCGCACTCGCTGCTGTGGGCGTGCAAGGCGTGGGCGATCAGCGCGGTACTGACAGTCCTGGTGCTGGTCCTGCTGGCTCGCTACACCGTGTGGGGGCGGCAGTTCTGGCGCGTCACCGGCGGGTACTTCCGCGGCCGCTCCAGCCTGGTGGTGTGGGCCTGGCTCGGGGTGCTGCTGTTCTCGACGATGATCGCGGTGCGCCTCGACGTCTTGCTCAGCTACTACAGCAATGACCTCTACTCGTCATTGCAGGTGGCCTTCGAGGGCGCCGGGGCCGGCAATATCGCGGTACGCGACTCCGGGGTCAACGGATTCTGGCTCGCCATCCTGACCTTCGCCCTCATCGTGACGGTCTACATCAGCAGGCAGATCATCGACATCTACCTGATGCAGCGGTTCATCATCCGCTGGCGGGTCTGGCTGACCGACCACCTCACCGGTGACTGGCTGGGCCAGCAGGCCTACTACCGCGGGCGCTTCATCGACACACCGATCGACAACCCCGATCAGCGCATCCAGATGGACATCGACGTGTTCACCACCTGTACCGGTGCGGAGACGAACACGCCGACCGTGGGTACGTCGACCACGCTGCTGTTCGGTGCGATCAACTCGCTGGTGTCGGTGGTGTCCTTCGCCCCGATCCTCTGGCATCTGTCCGGGCCGTTGAGCGTGTTCGGGTTCACCCTCGGCCATGCACTGTTCTGGCTGGTGCTGGCCTATGTCGCGATCGCCACCGTCATCGCGTTCTGGATCGGTAAACCGTTGATCCTGTTGAGCTTTCGCAACGAGCTGACCAACGCCGCGTTCCGCTATGCCCTGATCCGGCTGCGCGACGCCGCCGAGGCGATCGGCTTCTACCGCGGCGAAGCCGCCGAACGCACCGTGTTGCGGTCCCGCTTCAGCGCGATCATCGCCAACTATCGCGCCTTCGTGGTGCGCAGCCTGTTCCTGCTGGGCTGGAACCAGACCATGAGCCAGATCATCACCCCGCTGCCGCTGGTGGTGCAGGCGCCCCGGCTGTTCGCCGGTCAGATCAGCTTCGGTGACGTCAGCCAGTCCTCCAGCGCATTCTCCAACATCCACGACTCGCTGGCGTTCTTCCGCAGCGTCTATGACTCGTTCGCCGCTTACCGGGCCACCATCATCCGGCTGGACGGGCTTGTCGAGGCCAACGAACGGGCCCGCGAACTGCCACGGCTCGAGGCCGGGGAAAGTGCCGACGGCACAGTCGAATTGCGTGATGTCGACGTGCGCCGACCCAATGGCGAGGTACTGATCGAGGGTCTGGATCTGCGCCTGCAGCCCGGCGAGGCGCTGGTGATCACCGGCCCGTCGGGCTGTGGTCGTACGACCCTGCTGCGCAGCCTGGCCCGGCTGTGGCCCTACAGCTCCGGGCAGCTGCTCCAGCCGGGCGGCGCTGACGGACACACGATGTTCCTGTCCCAGGTGCCCTACGTCCCGCTCGGTGATCTGCGCGCGGTACTGACCTATCCGGCAATCGAATCCAGCATCCCCGACCAACGCCTGCTCGCCGTGCTCGACGAGGTGGCACTGGGCCATCTGAGCTCCCGGCTCAGTGACGTGCAGGACTGGGCCAAGGTGCTCTCGCCGGGTGAACAGCAGCGCATCGCCTTCGCCCGCATCCTGCTCAGCGAACCGGGGGCGGTGTTCCTCGACGAGGCCACCTCCGCGGTCGACGAGGGTCAGGAGTATGCGCTGTACCGGCTGCTGCGCCGCACACTGCCGGACTGCATCGTGGTCTCGGTGACCCACCGCAGCACCGTCGAACAGCACCACGAGCACCACCTGCGGCTGCTCGGCGGCGGAGCCTGGCAGCTCGACCGCCGGTCCGATCCGGTCGGTGTATGAGCCTGTGCCGCAACGACTCAGCGCACCTCGGACAGCGCGAAAGCGTCGCCGCGCGTCTGCACCGTGAAGGCATGGGGTGCAGCGAAGTGGGCCGGCAGCAGCATCGCGCCGCGCTCGACGGCGCTTTCCAGGATCAGCCGCCGGCTGGCCGCCGAGACGGGGCCGTCGCTGCAGAAGGCGCTGTTCCAGTCCGGTTGATACGCCTGCAGGGCGGAGTGCATCGAGTCTCCGGAGAAGACGGCGCTGCCCCCTGATCCGGTCAACCAACCGATGCTGTGCCCGGGGGTGTGACCGGGGCACAGCTGCAGCCGCAGGTAGTCATCGACATCGCAGCCTTCCCCCTCCCACAACTCCACCAGGTCGCGGTCGAAGACCGGTTTGACGGAGTCCTCGAAGACCAGGCCGTTGAAATCCTGTTCGCCGGGGCCGCCCGTCGTCGGGTCCCAGAACCGGAATTCGGTGGCGTTGATGTAGTAGCGGGCGTTGGGAAAGGTCGGCACCCACTGCCCGCCCACGAGGGTGGTGTTCCAGCCCACGTGGTCGGCGTGCAGGTGGGTGCACACCACCGCGTCCACCTCGTCGGGGGTGATGCCGGCGGCCAGTAGCTGCTCGAGCCAATCGGTCTGCAGCATGCCGGCAAGGGGTGCCGTGCGCTTCTTGTGGTTGCCGTTGCAGGTGTCGACCAGGATGGTCTTCTGCGGGGTCCGGATCAGCCAGGTGTGCATGCTGAGGACGATCTGGTCGGTACCGGGAACCAGGAGCTGGGACATCGCATTCGGCCCTAGTTCCGCCACCAGTTCAGCGTCGAAGGACGGCACCATCAGGCCGGCAGGAACAGCGGTGCCGTAGCTCTCCTCGACGCGACCGACGGTGACATCTCCGAGATCGATCATGCCGCAGCCTAACCGACCTCAGGTGGCCCGATGCTGTGCGGCGTGAGCCCCGGCCCGCCTGCCGAAGAACGAACCCTCCCCCAGCTGCGTTCCGCTGGAATAGCCCTTGCCGTCCTGGGCGATATTGGAGGCGCCCGCACCCGCCGCGTACAGGCCCGGGATCACACTGCCGTCGGCGCGCTGCACCTGGCCGTCGACCGTGGTGGCCAGACCGCCCATGGTGAAACCCGAGTACATGGCCCGGCCCAGCGACAGGTCGAACACGGCGTAGGGCCCGGTGTCCTGCGCGGCGAGGTAGTCGGGCTGCTTGTGGAAGTCGGGATCCTGCCCCTTGGCGGCGAACTCGTTGTAGCGCTCCAGCGTTGCGGCCAGGTTGCCCGCCGGAATGCCGAGAGCCTCCTCGATCTCGGCAACGGTCTCGTAGCCGTCGAGGAACTTGATGAGCGGCATCTCAGGCATCTCGGTGTGTGCCTCGTCGACGATGAGGTACGCGGTCTGTTCCGGTTGCTCCAGGACGAAGGCCGACGTCCGGGAGTGGTAGGAGTCCTCGGTGACGAACCGCTTGCCTTCGGCGTTGACAATCACCCCGGTCAGCAGGATTTCCGGCGGATAAGCCGCGGCGGTGATGAACTTCTCGTCCATGAATTTCGTTGCGCCACCTACGGATTCGCCCAACCGGATGCCCAGTCCGTCGTCATTGGGATTGCCGAGGATGTAGGGGGCAACCAGACCGTGGTGTTTGGTCTTGCGCGGCTGGCCCAGCTCCGGGGTGTGTTCGGCCACCATCTCGGGGTTCATCACGAAACCGCCGGCGGCGATCACCACCGACGCGGCCCTGATGGCCCCGGTCTCGGCGAAACGCTTCCAGCGCGCCCCCACCACAGCGCCGTCCTCCACCACGAGGTTGGTGGCACCGGTCTCGTAGCGCAGCTGGACGCCAAGTTCGTCGGCGCGTTTGAGTAGCAGGTCGATCACCATCGACGCGCCGCCGAGCTCACCGGGCACCGGTACCGAATGACCGCGCGGTGCCGGCGTGGCCTGCTCGCAGAACGGCCAGACCTTCTCGTTGCCGGTGTAGGACAGCCCCTCGGTGCCGGGCGGAACCACCACTTTGCCCGGATAGAAGCTGCGCTCGAACTCGAATCCGAGGTCTTCGAGCCAGTTGAAGTGCTCGACGCTGCCCTCGCAGTAGGCCCGGATCTTGTCATGCTCGGGTTCGCGCGACACCGCGACCAGATACTTGTACATCTCCTCGGCGGTGTCGGAGTGACCCGTCGCGATCTGGACCGCGGTGCCGCCGCCCAGATAGAAGTGGCCGCCGGCCATCGAGGTGGTGCCACCTGCGGCGGCGGCCTTCTCGAGCACCAGCACCCGGGCGCCGGCCGCTGCAGCGCTTACCGCGGCGCACCCGCCGGCGATACCGAAGCCGAGGACCAGCACGTCGACGTCATCGGACCACTCGGTGATCTCGGATGCCTCGACGGTTGCCGGGATGTCGAGCCCGCTCATTTCTGCTCCTGTCTGACATGGTCGAAGAACGCCTTGATCTCGGCGGGGATGGCGGCGTATTCCACGAAGGGCACCCCGGCAGCCGGGGCGGAGACGTAGGCGAATTTCATGCCGCCGGGCATCTCGCCCTGGGCGACGACGGTCGATGACGACGCGGCCTGGGCCAGGGTGGCGTCGAAGTCGTCGGTCTCCAGACAGATGTGGTGCAGGCCGGGCCCGTGCTCGTCGAGGAACTCGGTGTAGATGCTGGTGCCTCCGGTGGGCGCGATGACCTCGAGCTGGGTGTCGCCGGCGTAGCTCAGGGAGATGTCGGCCCGGTAGTCGGCCGGTTCGCCGCGGTGCCGGCAGGTGTCCGGACCGAAGTGGACGTCGGCCATCCGCACCCACTTCTTGGCACCGAGCAACGCGGACAACATCGACTCGGTGGAACCGAGATCGTGGGTCACCCAGGCAATCTGGACAGGTGTCTGGTTTGTCATCGCTACGAGGATATCGCCGCGCCGCCCAGCTGGCTAGAACGTGTTCTAGTGCCCAGCGGCCGCGAGGCGATCGACCACAAGGCGCACCTGGTGGTCGAACAGTGCGTGGGTGTCGGCGAAGGTGTCGACACCGTATTGGCCGAACACCTCCAGGCTGATCGCTCCCACTACAGCGGCCCACAACGTGGTGCAGCGGATCACCAGGGCATCGTCACCGGGAAAGCCGAACTCGGCACGAATCCGTTGGAGGTCTTCCGAAAGTGGCTGTGCCACAGCCCCTTCGGTCGCCGCAATATCGCCGCTCGCCAGCCCTTTGGCCACCGCGTCGAACAGGATCCCGACGACCCGGGTGCCCGGGCCGACAGTCAGCTCCGGGGGCGCGTGATAACCGGGGACCGGACTGCCGTAGAGCAGTGCCCATCGGGCCGGCTGCTCGAGTGCCCAGCGGCGCATGGCGTGCGCGATGGCCATCAGCTCGGACCGCCAGCCCCCCTCGGCCTCTCCGCGCGCCCGATCGACCGCGTCCGCCAGCTCGGAATAGGTGGCCACCAGCAATACCGTGAGTAGTTCGTCGCGGCTGGCGACGTAGCGGTAGACCGCCGAGGACGCCATCCCGAGATCGCGAGCGATGGCCCGCACCGACAAGCCGGCCGCCCCCTCGGCACTGAGCTGGCGGCGGGCGAGGTCGAGGATCTGGGCCTCGATGCGTTGCCGGGTTTCCTGGCGCTTGCCCATCGGAGCAGTGTGACACAAAACGAGATCACTGCTCTTGTTTTCTGAGCCGTGGCGTGCCAGCCTGAGAAACGAGAGCAGTGCTCACATTTCTAGAATCAGGAGATCCGATGACCCTTCACTACGACCGGCCCGGGACCGCCGCCCGTAGCTTCAACGCCGCCATCCGCCATCTCGCCGAACTCGGCATCAGCGTCGCCGGCAGCCGCGCGCTGCGGGTCCGCGGCCGGACCAGCGGCGTCATGCGCGGTGTCGTGGTCAACGTCTTGCGGGTCGACGGCGTCGACTACGTCATCTCTCCGCGCGGCACCACCCAGTGGGTGCGCAATGCCAGGGTGGCGGGTGCAGTGGAGGTCGGCCCTCGGTGGCGGCGCCGGACGGTACCGGTGAGCGAGGTCGCCGATGCCGCGAAGCCGCCGCTGTTGCAGCGTTATCTGGACCGCTGGTATTGGGAGGTCAAAGGACACATCGCCGGGTTGACGCCGACGTCCACGCCCGATGAACTGCGGGCGGCCGCGCCGCTGATCCCGGCGTTCGCCCTCGGGTCGGCCTAGGGCTGCTGCTGCTGGGACGCGACGCTGACCACGCCGCCGACGTCCTGGCGCACGTGCTGCCCGGTGGCCTGCCACGACACCGCCGCGGGCAACGCTCCCCAGGTGCTGTTGAACAGCCCGATGAGGACGGCCTTGTTGTTGTCGACAGGCATGTAGACCGGGCCGCCGGAGTCGCCCTTCTTGCTGACCACTCCGTTGGTCATGGTGAACCAGCCGTTGTTGACCCGCTCGATGTTTCCGCAGCTCTCACCGGTGATCACACCGAAGTGGCAGACCGGCTGGCCGGCGGTCATGGCGGGCGCGGGGTCGGCGACCAGTTGGCGGCCGCCGGGAAGAATGTTGTTGACCACGACGTCGGCGCCCAACCCGATGATCTCGTAGTCGGTGATCACCTCATCGGTCCGGACCACCGAACCGTCCGGGGTGTTGTCCTGGAAGGTCGAAACCATGCCGATGAATCGGCCGTCCTTGTCGGTGACCGGCCCGCTGCCTCGACAGTGCCCGGCGGAGAAAGCGATCCGCGCAACCGGGTCGACGTAACCAAGGGTGCAGACATTGCTGTCCTGGTGAATCTCCATGCCCGGGGACACCACGACACCGGGATCGGCCTGTGCCACCGGAGCCACCGTCGAGCACAGCGCTGCGGCCGCAACCGCAGCCAGTGCGTACCGAAGAGCTAAGCGGGCCACCTTACACCCCGATCCGTCGGCGACCCGTCAACGACGCGGTCGCAATAGTGTGTCGACTGTGTATCGGCGTCAGCCGCCAATCGTTACCAACGCACTATTGCGTACCCGCGTCGTTCCCGCAGGAATCCCGATCAGGGGATGGTGACGACCTGCCCGACGTTGATCAGGTCAGGGTTGGCGATCCCGCTGGCCGCGGCGATCTCCGGGTAACGGTTGCCGTCACCGTAGAACCGCTCGGCGATGGCCCACAGGGTGTCGCCCTCGACCACGGTGTAGGTGCGGGGCTCCGGAGCAGGCGGCGTGGGCTCGGCGATGGGCTCCTCGACAGCCACCGGCGCGATCTCCACGACCTCGGCCTCGGGGGCCTCCGGCGGCGGGGCATCGGTCTCGGTGCGCGACGACCAGGCCGGACCGTCAGCGGCGTAGAGCACGACGTTGCGGTCGTCCTGCAGCACCAGCTTGACGCTCTTCTTGCCCTTGGTGTCGGTGTGCCACACCGGCTTGTCGGCGGTGTAGAGCACGAAGTTGCCGTCGGTCTGAACCTCGGCGCGGACCACGTCCTGACCGTTGGTGCCGGTCGCCCAGACTGCCTCGCCGCGAGCGGCGAGCACCAGGTTGCCGTCCTCCTGCAGGGTCAGGGTGTAGGCCCCGTTGGGCGAGGTGAGCGAATCGCCCTTGCCCAGCTTCTGTCCTTCGGTAAGTGTGTCTCCCACGAACTTTCCTCCTGTAAGACGCCCTCTTCTCGGGCGCGCGTAGGAAGCCTACTGAGTCAGTCGAGCGAATTGTCGTGTTGTGATCAATACGACGGAAACACACAGCAAACGGTTGCCGACATCGGCCAGTGGCAACGTCTAGGAATCGAACCCGAGCCCGAACCGGTCCAGGGTGCGCAGGAAGACATTGCGCTTCCCCGCGTTGTGGTCGGCCCGGTCCAGCGACCACCGGGTGGCCTGAATCCCGATGCTCGCCAGCGGTTCCGGCGGGAACGGCAGCGGCTTGCGGTTGACCATCTCCAACTCGGTGCGCTCCGTCGGGCGACCGCTCAGCAGGTCCAGGCAGACGTCGGCGGCGAAGCGGGCGGCACCCACCCCGAGACCGGTGAACCCGTTGACGTAGGCAATGCGTCCGCGGCCGGCCAACCCCCAGTGCGCACAGAACCGGGTGTTGGTGTCGATCGCACCGGCCCAGCGATGAGTGAACCGGACATCGTCGAGTTGCGGGAAGGTGATGAAGAAGTGCGCGGCCAGCTTGCGATAGGTCTCGGGCCGGTCCTCGTACATCGGGTCCACCCGGCGGCCGTAGTGGTAGACGGCGTCGTAACCGCCCCACACGATGCGGTTGTCGGCCGAGAGCCGGTAGTAGTGGAATTGGTTGGAGCTGTCGCCGATCCCCGGGCGTGAGCGCCAGCCGATGCGGTCCAGCTGCTCGTCGGTCAGCGGTTCGGTCGCCAGCACGTAGTCGTACACCGGAACGGTGTAGAGCCGGTTGCGACGCAGCAGGCTCGGAAAGACGTTGGTGGCCAACACAACCTGGTCCGCGGTGATCACGCCGCCACGGGTGGTGACCCGCACCGAGGACTGCTCGCGGTCCACCGAGACCGCCGGGGTGTGCTCGAAGATCTGCACACCGTGCTCGGTGGCGGCGCGGGCAAGTTCGAACACCAGCCGGGCGGGATGCACGATCGCGCAGGTGTCGGCGGCCAGCAACCCGGCGCGATAGGTGGGCGAGGCCACCTCGGCACGCACCGCGGCCTCGTCCAGGAAGCTGCCGTGACCCTCGGCGGCCGCTTCCTCGAGCCACTGGACCTGGTGTGCCTCGGTGGCCACCGACAGCATGCCGGTGCGCTCCCAGTCCACCTTCATGCCGTAGCTGTCGATATCGGCCTGCATCCCGTCGAGGTTGGCCAGCCCGAGTTCCTCGAGTCGCTCGAATTCGTCCGGCCAGCGCGACTTTCCGTTCTCGGCGCCGTGGGTGATGCTGGCCTCGACGAAGCCGCCGTTGCGTCCGGAGGCCGCCCAGCCGATGCGTTCGGCCTCGATCAGGACCACCCGCGCACCGGGGTTGCGTTCGACCGCGTGCAGCGCGCTCCACAGTCCGGCGTAGCCACCACCGACCACCAGCAGGTCACAACTGATCTCGCCGGGCAGGGCCGGGTAGTCGGGCCGGGGCATGTCCAGCCACATCGACCCGAAAGCTGCCGAGCCCAGTGAGCGAGCGATCAGTTCGGGATCGACGGGGCGGTCAAAAACGGTCTGCACCAGGCCATGGTGCCACGTAGGCCGCCGACTACTTAGCGAACCGGGTCAGCAGCGGTCCGAGGATGGCCAGAACAAACACGTACGGCGTGGCGATCGGGCCGATCGCGGCCACCGTGGTGCCGGCCAGCCCGATGATCACCAGGGAGAACTCACCGCGCGCGATCAGCGCCGTACCGGCGCGAATCTGGCCCGGCCGGGCGACGCCGTCACGGCGGGCCGCGTAGGCGCCGGTGAGCACTTTCGTCGCCGCAGTGACGACGGCCAGCGCGATGGCCGCAGGCAACATCGGCACCAGGTCGGCGGGGTCCACCGCGAATCCGATCGCCAGGAAGAACACCGCGGCGAACAGATCGCGCAATGGGCCCAGCACGGTGCGCGCGCGCTGGGCGGTGTCGCCGGTCAGCGTCAGTCCAACCAGGAACGCGCCGACGGCGGCCGAGGCGTGCAGGTGTTCGGCCAGTGCCGCCACGATCAGCGTCAGCCCGAGGATGCGCAGCAGCAGTTGTTCGTCGTCGGGGTGGGCGATGAGCCTGCCGACGTGGTGCCCCCAGCGGTACGACGCGGTGAACGCCCCACCGAGTGCAACCAGGGCCACCACCATCCACAGCAGCGCCTCCCACCAGCCGCCGCCGGCGGCCAGGACCGCGAGCAGAGGCAGGTAGGCCGCCATCGCGAAATCCTCGAGCACCAACACCGACAGCACCGCCGGCGTCTCGCGGTTGCCGAGCCGGCGCAGATCGTTGAGCAGCCGGGCGATCACGCCGGATGACGAGATGAAGGTGATGCCGGCCATCGCCAGGATGCCGACGGCGTCCAGCCCGAGCAGCACGCCGGCGATGGCACCCGGGGTGGCGTTGAGGACGAGGTCCACGCCGGCCGACGGCAGGTGGTGACGCATGCTGGCGGCGAACTCGGCGATGGAGAACTCCAGGCCGAGGGTGAGCAGCAGCAACACCACGCCGATCGTCGCACCGGTGGAGACGAACTCGCCCGCCGCGGGTACCGGGGCGATGCCGCCGTTGCCCAGCGCCAGCCCGGCCAGCAGATACAACGGGATGGGTGAGAGCGCGAACCGGCGGGCCAGGGTGCCCAGAACGGTGAGCACCGTGAGGATGACGCCGAGTTCGAGGAGCAGCGCCACCGACACAGCCATGAGGTCAGCCCTGGTCGACGATGTGCCGAACCCTGCCGATACCTTCCTCGGTGCCGATCACCACCAGCACGTCGTGCGCGCGCAGCACCTCCTGGGGTCCCGGCGACGCCAGCACGTCGTCGTCACGCACGATCGCGACGATGGAGGCACCGGTGCGGGTACGCGCCCTGGTCTCACCGAGCGCACGGTCGACGAAGGGGGAGGCAGCACCGACCGCGACCTGCCCGGCATCCAGGCCGGGCACTTCCTTGGTCAGATCGGCGAAGCGTTCCACCATGCGCGGCGCGCCCAGGATCTGGGCCAGCGCGTCAGCTTCCTCGTCGGTCAACCGGAACACTGGTCGAGCCTGGTCGGGATCATCGGCGGCATAGACCACGACTTCGAAATCGCCTGAGCGGCGGGCGATCACGCCGATTCGGGCACCATCACGGTTGTCGAATTCGTAGCGCAGACCGACGCCCGGCAGCAGGACTTCCTTGACCTCCATGGGCTCCATCCTTCTCGGCATCCTTTTCGACGCCGGCTATCCGGTGGCAGGTTTCCAGCCCGGCGGACCCAACACGTAGCCGAACCGGTCGCGCCAGCGGGACGCGGCGCGAACGTCGTGGGCGATGGCCACGTATTCGCGGGTCTGCAGGGTCAGGAGGTTGTAGGTGTTCACCGGTTTGGTCAAACCGTAGTGCGGGCGGAAGGTTTCGGGCTGGAACGTACCGAACAACCGGTCCCAGATGATCAGGATGCCGCCGTAGTTCTTGTCCAGGTACTCGGCGTCCATCCCGTGATGCACCCGGTGGTGCGACGGGGTGTTGAAGACGAACTCGATCGGCCGGGGCAGGGTGCCGATCCGCTCGGTGTGGATCCAGAACTGGTAGATCAGGCTGATCGAGAACCCGGTGAACACCATCCACGGCGGAACACCCAACAGCGGCAACGGAATCCACATGATGATCTCGCCGCTGTTGTTCCACTTCTGGCGCAGCGCGGTGGCGAAGTTGTAGTAGATGCTGGAGTGATGGGCCTGATGGGTGGCCCAGATCAGCCGGACGCGGTGGGCGATGCGGTGGTAGGCGTAGTACAGGATGTCCACCCCGACGATCGCGACGACCCACGTGTACCACGCGCTCGGCGACAGGTGCCATGGCGCGACGTAGGCGTACAGCGCGGCATAGCCCAGCAGCGCCAGGAACTTCCAGGCTCCCATCGTGGCTACCGACACCAGCCCCATCGAGATCGACGTCCAGGCATCGCGGGTCAGATAGCCACCTGCGGCCGGCCGGCCGGGTTCGGCGTCGCCCTCGAGTCGTTCGAGTTTGCGGGCCGCCGTCCACTCGATGGTCAGCAGCAGCAGGAAGAACGGGATCGCGAACAACACCGGCTCGCGCAGCTGTGACGGCAGAACCGACACCAACTCCCCGATTCGGTCCACCCTGACACCTCCCCGCGCGAGTGTAGCCGCGGGCTAGCGAAAGCTGAGCACCTGATCGCCCCACGTCGCGCGGATCCTGCCGTCGAGGTCGTCGACCACCCGGTCCTGCGCGTCGATCACCAGCGTGGCACGCTCGTCGGCGCGGTAGGGCGCCCAGTGCGGTTCGCCGGGCAGGCCCGCCGGTTCGGCGGTCGCGGCGAAGCTGGCCCAGCGGGCCCGCATCCGCGCCGACAACGCCTCCCCCGTCTTGAGTCCGCCCAGTTTGAAGGTGACGTCGCGCGAGCCGGACACCAGGTTGCCCCATACGTAGATCAGCTCGGTGGCGTGCGCGGCACCCAACCGGATCAACTTGAAAATCGGTGTCGCCCAATCGAACCGGTACAGGTAGACCGGAGCCACCGTGCTGTGCCCCTCGGCGAACCAGACGGTAGGCATCCGGAACCCGACGTCGCTGGCCATTCCCAGGCTGCGGGTGCGGGCCCGTCGGCCCCGGTAGACCGAGCCGATCTGTTCATAGGTCGGCAGTTGCAGGCTCGGCTGGTCGTCGGCGATCTCCTCGAACATGGTGCGAATTGTCTTGGGGGCGATCGGCATCAGGGGCGAGCGCATGAACCGGAACAGGGCGGCTTCGTCCTTGTTCGTGCCGATCAGCAGGGGCACCGGATGGGTCCGCCCGGCCCGGGCCAGTGTCACCGGATAGTCCGGAACCAGGTCGCCGTCGACGGTGGGAGCGAACGCCAGCCGGCCCGGGGTGGCGGTGGGGACATGGTCGAAGACCTGTGCGGAGGCGTCGACCAGGGCCTGCACCGGTGCGGCATGGGCCTCCTGCGCGGTCATGCCCAGCCGGTCGAGCACCAGTTGGGCGACCGCGCGGGCGCGGCTGCTGTCGTACACCGACGTGGCCGGCGAGCTCTGCGCGATCGCCCGGGAGAACAGTCCCGCGGCCTCGGGCACCGCGAGCAGGGTCGTGACGATGCCCGCACCCGCCGACTCGCCGAACAGGGTCACCCGATCGGGGTCTCCCCCGAATCCGGCGATGTTGTCGCGCACCCAGCGCAATGCGGCCAGCACATCCCGCAACGCGACGTTGCTGTCGAAACGCGGGTCGAACGAGGAGAAGTCGACGAATCCTAGAACGCCGAGGCGATAGTTGATCGTGACCACCACCACGTCCGAACCCGCGGCCAGGGTGGCGCCGTCATAGAGCGGTTGGCTGCCGGAGCCGAAGATATAGGCCCCGCCGTGTACCCACACCATCACCGGTTTGGGTCCGCCCGAAGAGTCCGACGGCGCCCAGACGTTGAGGAACAGGCAGTCTTCGTCGGCCCGAGTGCCCAGTCCCATCGGGATCGGGCTGCGCGGCTGCGGGCTGACCGGCCCGAATGCGGTTGCATCCGCGACCTCGGTCCAGGGCTCTGGCGGCTGCGGCGCCCGCCAGCGCAGGTCACCGACAGGCGCGGCGGCGTACCGCAGACCCTTCCAGATCCGCACCCGGCCGTCGTCGCTTCCTCGGACCGGCCCGTAGCCGGTCTGCACCACTTCGGTAGTCATCGCTCTCCTCACCACCTCACCACCTCACCACGTTACCGACGAGTAATAGCGGTGGTCGCTGTGTGCGACGTTGGGCTGCTCACACGACGGCTATCCTGGCCGGGCTGCTCACTCCCGGACCGCCGCCGGGCGTTGGCACCGGCGACTCGGCGCGGAGCAGCGAGCAGACGGAGGTGCCGCGGGTGCGCAAGTGGGTTCTGCTGCTGGGCGCCATCAGCATCGAGGTCACCGCGACCCTCTCGCTGCGCGCGTCGGTGGACCAGAAGGCCTGGCTGCTGGTCGTGGTGGTGGGCTACCTCGCCTCGTTCGTCCTGCTCGCCATGGTGTTGCGGGCCGGTATGCCGGTCGGCGTGGCCTACGGGATCTGGGGCGCGCTGGGCACCGCCATCACCGCGGTGACGGCCACGGTCATCTTCGGCGACCCGTTCACCACGCCGATCATCGCGGGTATCGCACTGATCATCGGCGGGGTGCTGATGGTCGAACTGGGATCGCGGCACACCGACGGCGGCACCGGATGATGTGGCTGACGCTGGCCGGGGCGATTCTGGTCGAGGTGTTCGCCACATTGTCACTGCGCGCGTCCCAAGGCTTTCGCAACAAGAAATGGATCGTCCCCGTAGTCGTCGGCTACGTGGTGGCGTTCACCCTCCTGGGGGTGACCCTGGCGCAGGGTATGCCGGTCGGGATTGCCTACGGCGTGTGGTCGGCCGCCGGGGTGGCGTTGGTGGCGGTGATCGCCCGCGCGGTGTTCGCCGAGCCACTGACGCCGGTGATGCTGGGCGGCATTGTGCTGATCATCGCCGGTGTGCTCACGATCGAGCTGAGCGGGTCGGTGGGCTGAGCACCCGGGCCAGCAGAACCGCCGCGACCCCGGCCACCGGCACGATCACCAGGCCTGCCCGCAGCCCCGCCGCGTCGGCGATCGACCCCACCACGACCGGCGCGGTCAAAAAGCCCACCCGCATCAGCCAGCTGAGCACCGTCACCCCGGTGCCCGCCCGCAGGCCGGGCACTTCGTCGGCAGCATGGAACGCCGCGGGAATCATGGTGGCCGAACCGAATCCGGCAGCGGCGAACCCGGCGAGCGTTCCGGGCACTGTCGGGACGGCCAGCGCCGCGCCCATGCCGACGGCGATCAGCGTGCCGCCGCACCGGACGACGGCGCGCTGCCCGAACCGGTCCACCATCCGGTCGCCCAGCAGACGGCCGACGAACTGGAAGCCGACGACGGCCACGAACCCCAGCGCGGCCAGTGCCGCGGGAGCGCCCAGCCAGTCCCGCAGATACAGCGACGCCCACGAGTTTCCGGCGTCCTCGATCACCGAACCGGCGATCGCGATGCCGACCAGCGCCGCCAGCACCAGATACAGCGACCGCCGCGAGCCCGCAGCGGCGGAGTGTTCACCGGATTCAGCGGGGGCGTGGTCGTGGCCCGGCAGCAGGAATCGATAGCCGATCAGACACGTCGCACTGAACAGCACGCCGGACACCGACAGCTGTACGGCGCGAGGAATGCCCAGATAGATCGACCCGGCACCCATCAATCCGCCCAGCACCGCGCCCATCGACCACACGGCGTGCAGCGAGTTGATGATGAACCGCCCATAGTTGCGCTGCACCCGCAACCCGTGCACGTTCTGCGCCACGTCGACCACCGCGTCGGCCGCGCCCGCACAGAACAGCGCCGCGGCCAGCGTCACAGCCGAGGGCGCCAGCCCGGCGGCCAACACGAACACCCCGAGTAGCACGCTGCCCGCCACCGCGACCGCCGACGAGCGGAACCGGCGGATGAGCATCGGGGCCCACGGTCCGCTGAGCAGTGCGCCGGCCGAGAACGCCGCGACGGCAATGCCGAAGGCGGTGTTGCTCAGGCCGAGGTCGGACTTGATCTCCGGATAGCGCGGCAGCAGGTTGGCGAAGAACGCTCCGTTGGTTCCGAACAGCGCGGCGACAGCCAACCGCGCACGCCGATCGCGGATGTCCGGTCGCTGGCTGCCCACGTGGCGCGACGGTACCGCAGGCGCGGGCGATCCGCCGTACTGCGCATGATCGCCGGCGACCGAGCAAGATGACAGCCATGACACAGCTGGATGCGTCGCTGTCCGAACTCGCCCGCCGGTTCGGCGTGGCCACCGACTATCACGACTGGACCGGCCGCTACGTCCCCGTCGAGCGGGCCACCCTGGTCGCCGTGCTGGCCGCTCTCGGCGTCGATGCGACGACCGAAGAGAGCTGTGCTGCAGCACTTTCCGAGCATGATCGGCAGTATTGGTCGCGCGATCTTCCGCCGACGATCGTGGGCCGGGCCGACGCCGAGACGTCGTTCTGGGTGCACGTCAGCCACGGCGAGCCCGCCCATGTCTGGGTGCGCCTGGAGGACGGGACCGTGCGGTCCGGGGTACGCCAGGCCGACAACTTCACCCCGCCGTTCGACCTGGATGGACGGCTGGTCGGCGAGGCGACGTTCGTGTTGCCACCCGATCTGCCGCTGGGCTACCACAGCGTGCACCTGAGTTCGGGCGGCCGCGAGACCAGCACTGCGCTCATCATCACCCCGGCATGGCTGGGGCTGCCGCCGCGGCTCGGGTCGCGGCGCACCTGGGGCCTGGCCACCCAGCTCTACAGCGTGCGGTCGAAGAACTCCTGGGGCATCGGTGATCTGGCCGACCTCACCGACCTCGCGGTGTGGGCAGGTGCCCGCCACGGCGCCGGGTACGTCCTGGTCAACCCGCTGCACGCCGCCGCACCCACGGCGCCGATGGAGCCTTCGCCGTATCTGCCGACCTCGCGTCGGTTCGCCAACCCGCTGTATCTGCGGGTCGAGAACATTCCCGAATTCGCCTACCTGCCCGGCCGCAAGCGGGTGTGGAAACTGCGCGCGGGTATCCAGTCCCGGGCCGCCAAGCTCGACGGCATCGACCGCGACGCGATCTGGACCGCCAAACGCGCCGCCCTCAAGCTGGTCTACCGGGTCCCGCGGTCGGCCGGCCGCGAGCTCGCGTTCCAGGCGTACCGGCAACGCGAAGGCCAGGCGCTGGACGACTTCGCCACCTGGTGTGCGCTGGCCGAGAAGTACGGCGGCAGCTGGCATGACTGGCCGGCCGGTCTGCAACATCCGGGTAGCCCCGAGGTCGCCGAGTTCGTCGAACGGCATGGGCGCGCTGTCGATTTCCACCGCTGGCTGCAGTGGCAACTCGACGACCAACTCGCCGGCGCGCAATCCCAGGCGGTGCGTACCGGGATGCCGCTGGGCATCATGCACGACCTGGCCGTGGGCGTGCACCCGGACGGGGCCGACGCCTGGTCGCTGCAGGACGTCCTGGCGCTCGGCGCGACCGCCGGTGCCCCGCCCGACGAGTTCAACCAGCTGGGCCAGAACTGGTCGCAGCCACCGTGGCGACCGGACCGGCTCGAAGAGCTTGGCTACCAACCCTTCCGGGCTCTGATCGCGGCGATCCTACGGCACGCCGGCGGAGTCCGGATCGATCACATCATCGGACTGTTCCGGCTGTGGTGGATCCCCGACGGCGCAGCCCCCACCCAGGGCACCTATGTGCGGTACAACCACGACGCGATGATCGGCATCGTGGCGCTGGAGGCCCACCGGGCCGGGGCGGTGGTCGTCGGTGAGGATCTGGGCACGGTCGAACCCTGGGTGCGCGACTACCTGCGCGCGCGCGGCATCCTGGGCACCTCGATCCTGTGGTTCGAATTGGACCGCGACGGTGGTGGCGGCCCGCTGCAGGCCGAACGCTGGCGCGAGTTGTGCCTGTCCTCGGTCACCACCCATGACCTGCCTCCGACTGCGGGTTACCTTGCCGGAGAACACGTCCGGCTCCGCCACGAACTGGGGTTGCTCACCAGGCCCGCCGAGGAGGAGCTGGCCGACGATCGCGCGGAGCAGGCCGGCTGGCTGGCCGAATTGCGCCGGGTCGGTCTGCTCGGCGCCGACGCCGACGAGGAGAACGTCATCACCGGCCTGTACCGCTACCTCGGCCGCACACCCTCACGGCTGCTGGCGTTGGCACTCACCGACGCCGTCGGGGACAAGCGCACCCAGAATCAGCCAGGAACCACCAACGAGTATCCGAACTGGCGGGTGCCGCTCACCGATTCGCACGGCACTACCCTGCTGCTCGAGGACGTGCTGACCGATCCGCGGGCCGCGGCACTGGCCGACGCCCTGCGGCAGTCGATCGAGCCGCTGCCCGACTAGGCTGCCCGGGTGCCGAAGTTCAGTGCCGGGGTGCTGTTGTACCGGGTCTGCGGCGACGTCGTCGAGGTCCTCGTCGGCCATCCCGGCGGCCCGTTCTGGGCCCGCAAGGACGACGGTGCCTGGACAATCCCCAAGGGTGAGTACGAGCCGGACGAGGATCCCTGGGTGGCCGCGCGCCGCGAATTCGCCGAAGAACTGGGGATGGCACTGCCCGCGGGCGAACCGATGTCGTTCGACCCGGTCAAGCAGCCCAGCGGCAAGGTGCTCACGGTGTTCGCCGTGGGCGCCGACCTGGACATCGCGGCGGCCCGCAGCAACACCTTCACCCTGGAGTGGCCCCGCGGCTCGGGACGCCTGCAGGAGTTCCCCGAGCTCGACCGGGTCGCCTGGCTGCCGGTCGCCTCGGCCCGCCGCAAGCTGCTCAAGGGCCAGGTGGTGTTCCTGGATCGGCTGATGGTCCAGCCTCATCTGGTGGGACTGTCCGAGGGTCCGGCCGATCTGCGCGGTTAGCCTCCACGGTGTGAAGTTCGCCGTCGTGGCGCCCGTCGGCGCCGGGGTCACCGCCGATCCGGTGTGGATCTCGGAGTTCGCCCGGCACCTGGAAGGCTGCGGTTTCGAGTCGATCGTCGTCGTCGAGCACACCGTGCTCATGACCCGCTACGACAGCGTCTACCCATATGACCCGAGCGGCCGCGTCGAACTGGCGGCGGACTGTCCGGTGCCGGACCCGTTGGATCTGCTGGCCTTCCTGGCGGGCCAGACCACCACGCTGGGACTGGCCACCGGTGTGCTGGTGCTGCCCAACCACCATCCGGTGGTGCTGGCCAAGCGGGCCGCCACCGTCGACGCCCTGTCCGGTGGCCGGTTGCGGTTGTGCGTCGGGGTGGGCTGGCTGCGCGAGGAGGTTCAGGCCTGCGGTGTCGACTTCGACAGCCGGGGCCGCCGTGCCGACGAGCAGATCGAAGTACTGCGCGCGCTGTGGGCCGACAACCCGGACGGGGTCAGCCACCATGGCGAATTCTTCGATTTCGACGCGGCGACATGCTATCCGAAACCTGCTGCCGGCCAAAGCGTTCCGATCCACATCGGTGGCCACAGCCGGGCTGCGGCGCGCCGGGCCGGCCGGCTCGGAGACGGTGTGCAGCCCCTGGGGGTGACTGGCGACAAGCTCGCCACACTGGTCGGCGACATGCGGTCAGCGGCGCGGGACGCCGGCCGCAACCCCGACGATCTCGAACTGTCCCTGGGGCATCTGGTGACCAAGGTCGACCTCGAGAGGGCGGGGCGGCTGGCCGAGGCCGGCGCCGATCGGTTGGTGCTGGCGATGCCACCCGGCAGCGACCTGGCCGAAGCCAAGGATCAGGTCTCGGCCTGTGCGCAGCGGCTGGGTCTGAGGTGAGCCTGGCGGTGGCCGACCGGCTGGCCCTGTCGGATCTGGTCCACCGGTATGCGGCCGGTATCGATGACGCCGCGGTCGAGGTGGTCGCCCAATTGTTCACGGCGGCCGCCGAATTGGTGCTCCCCAACCCACCCGAGGTGCTGACGCCGGTGCAGTCACACCGCGGCACCGACGGCATTCGCCGCGCACTGCAGTCGGTAACCCAAGTGGGGCGCACCCACCACAGTCTGGATTCCGAGGTCTACGACGCCACAGCGATCTCCGGCACCGCCCGCGGGCGGGTGGCTGCGACGGCACACCATTGGAACCGGCGCGAGGACACCATCACCGACCTGGTCTGGTACCTGCGCTACGACGACGACTACGTTCGCACGTCCGCCGGGTGGCTACTGGCGCGGCGCCGGTTGACCATCGACGCAATCGAGACCCACCCGGCGCGACGGCTGCGCTGAGTCAGCGCAGTGCCTCCGCCGCCTGGCCAAGCGCGTCTTTGGCGGCCTTGCGGCGCATCTCGATGGCTTCACCGATCTGGCGCGCCAATCGCGGATTGTCGTGCACCACAGCGTTCATCGCGTCGCGGTGCACCGTCACCAGGGTGGTGTCGGTCAGCGCGACCACGCCGGTCAACATCCGCTGCCGGGTCAGCGACGTCTCGCCGATGTAATCGCCAACGCCGAGGCGACCCAGGGCCAGTTCCGTTCCGTCCGGGGCGCTCACGAACAACCGCACCGATCCCGCCGTGATGAAGCCCACCGCCTCCGGGGTGCTGTTGACCGGCTGGATCAGCTCACCTTCGGCGTAGAGCAGCCGGCGGGCGTGCCGGGCCATCACCGCCACCACGTCCGGAGCCAGGCCCAGGTTGGCGGCGATGCGCTGCAGCTGGGCGTCGACATAGGCCGCGGTGGCCTTGGGTTTCGCAGCGACGCCGTCGAGGTGCAATCCGCCACGTTGTGCGGCATACCAGGCCCGATGCAGCAGAAGGCTTTTGGTACGCGATTCGTCGGCGGGTGAAGCGACCGGCACCAGTACCTTGTACTTTCCCTCGCCCTGCGGAACCACTTTGGGCGGCACCGTCAACAGCCGGGTCGGCAGACCATTGGCCACCGACAGCAGGGCCGCTGTCACCTCACCCGGCTGGTCACCGGCACCGAAGCTCAGCACAGCACTGGCCTGGAACGCCGCGCCCTGGACGCGGCTGAGGTTGGTGAAGGAGCCGGTGGCCAGCATCGCGTTCGGCACGATCTGGATGCCGTTGCCGGTGTCGATGTGGACCGCTCGCCAGTTGACCTCCACCACGCGGCCTTTGGCTGCCGAGGTGTCCAGCCAGTCGCCGATGCGGAAGGGCTGTTCGAACAGCAGCAGCAGCCCGGCGATGACCGGGCCGACAGCCGTCTGGACGGCCAGACCGATGACGATCGACGTCACGCCCACGGCGGCGATCAAGCCGCCGATGTTGGCGCCCCACACCCACGACAGCAGCAGGGCGATGCCGAGGATGATCAGCACCAGCCGACCGAGGTCGATGAAGATCCCGGGCAGACGCTCGCGCCAGCTGCCGGCCCTGGCCTCGCCGAAGAGGGCGGCGTTGGCACCGGACAACAGCATCAGCATGATGAGGAAGCCGAACACGGTGGCCGCGATCTTCGACCAGGTGGCGTGGGTGTCGGCATGCTCGAGCTGCGAGATCAGCAGATAGACGGCACAGGCGGGAAGCACCCAGTTTCGCAGCAGCGCAACCGGTTTGGCGTAGGTGCTGTCGCGCCTGGTCAGGTATCCGTGCAGCTCGTTGAGCAGCAGTAGGGCCAGCGGAAGTCCGACGACGATGCTCAGCGCCGGCCAGAACCAGGACTGCCCGGTGACGCCGCTCATGCCGGCTGCCGGGATCCCGCGTCGAGCCGCCACACCGGCTCGGTGCCATTGGCTCCGGTGACCGTGCCGGCATCGGAGAACGTGTAGATGCCGACGACGGCTTCATGCACCCGGTTGCTCACGAAGATGCCGGGCGCCTTGGTGGCCGAATGCACCCGGTTGGCCAGATCGACGGCTTCACCCCACAGCGCGTAGATCTTCGAGCGCTGTCCCAGCAGCCCACTGGTCACCGGCCCGCTGTCGATCCCGGCCCGGATGGCCAGGCGGGCGTCGTGCTGGTCGTTGAAGCGCGCCACGATCTCGGTCACCTCTTTGGCGAAGGCGATGGTGCGGCTCGCGTGGTCGACTCGGGGTACCACCAAGCCACAGGTCGCCAGCAGGCCGTTGTCCTGCATGCTGCGCACCTGTTCGACGCCGTTACGCTCGGCGGCCTCGTCGAACGCCTCCACGAGCGAATTGAGGATGGCCACCGAGTCCTCGCTGGGCATCGAACGGGAGAACTCGTCGAAACCGAGTATCTGTGCGTAGATGACCGAGACGTCGCGGTAATGGGTGCTGATGTTCTCCTCACCCTCCCGGTAGCGCTTGGCCACCGGTTCGGGCATCAACGTCGCCAGGAGCTCGTCGTTCTCCCGGCGTTGTTCCTCGATGAGGTGCTGCTTGGTCTGCAGGCTGGTGCTCATGTCGTTGAATGCCGAAGCCAGCTCGCCGATCTCGTCCTGCGCGGTCACCGGCACGCTGATGCCCAGATCGCCGGCGGCAACCCGGCGTACCGCGGTGGACATCCTTTTGATCGGGCGGGTCAGAATGCGGCTGAAGAGCAGTGAGAGCAGCGAGACGATGAGCACGATCGCCGCAGTCGACAGCGCGATGTTGCGGGCGAACGTGGTGACCGGAGCCAGTGCCTCGGACCTGTCGATCTTGGCCACGATCACCCAGTCGAGGCCCGGGATCTCCACCGGCGCGTAGGCGGACAGCGTGTCGGTGCCGAGATAGCTGGTGGCCGTCATGACACCGGACTTCCCGGCCAATGCCGCGTTGACCGGTTCGGTGTCCACCGGCTGCAGCAGGATGCTGTCGCGGGTCTTGACCTCCCGGTCGGCGACCTCGGGCGGCGTACCGTGCTCCACGACCAGTTCCCGAAACTTCTGCGGGTCGGCGATCAGCATGCGCGACACCGACCGCATCAGCTTGTCCGGGCCGGCCAGGTAGGTCTCCCCGGATTCGCCGAGCCCGTCGGCCTGCCACTTGCCCGAGCCCGTCATGACCTTGTTGATCTCGGATGGTTCGAGCTGCAGGGCCAGTACCCCGTGGATACCGCCAGAATCACCGACGGGGGTCAGCACCCACGGCGTGGGGACGCCGTAGGCCGGCGCATATTCCTGGAAGTCGGTCATCACCACGTCGTCGACGGACGTCGACCGCATGGTCTTGCGGTAGGCCTCGGCGAGGGCTGTCGTCTGATAGGTCCCGGTGAGCACGTTGGCGCCGAGATCGACGCCCTTGTAGGCGGTGTAGACGACGGTGCCGCTGGTGTCGAGCAGCAGGACGTCGTTGAACCCGAAACGCTTGGCGAAGTCGGCGAAGAACGGTTGATACCGGGCGTCGGCAGCAGACCACGCGCTCGGATCGCCTGCGCTGAGCATCGCCGCGGCAACATCGAAGTCGCCCTTGGCCGGCACGGTGTACAACGCCTGCAGGTAGGTCTGCGCGTTCGAGGTCGGCTGGTAGAGCTGGGGGTCCGCGGTGCGGCCGGTGCCCTTGGCCAGTTCGGGACCGAACACATTCGTGTAGTAGGCGCCGACGGCGGCCTGCGCACCCGGCGGCAATGGCGCCTTCTGCAACTCGTCGAAGGCGGCGCCGAAATCCTTGACCGCGCTGATCGCCGCTGAGCTGTGGGTCAGCACCGTCGCCGCGTTGATGATGCCGTCGTAGAACGCCGTGATCTCACGAGCCCGCGACTCCCGCAGCTGCGTCAGTCGCTGGTACTCGGCGCTACGCAGCGAATTCGTACCCGACAGATAGCCGATCAGGCCCGCCACGAGTACCGACACCACGCTGACGGTGAGCAGCATCAGCAACAACTTGGATTGGAAGCCCAGCGACCGGACCCGTTTGGATGAAAGAGTGTCCGACAACCGCCCCACCGGCGGACCCCCGATCTGCTAGCTCAGTCGCTGTAGTGCGGATGCTAGCGCACCGCGGGACCGTCAGAGACGCGACTGCAGGGCCTGCTGCCCGAAGGTGCCGGTTTCCAGCGAACCTTCAGGCAGCACGAGGTCGCCGGATTCCAGCCGGGTACGCAGATAGGCGAACGTCTGCGCGGTCTGGGCGAACAGGTGCTCGCCGGCCACCAGGGGTGTGCGGACGGGCCCGCCGGCGGATTCGAACTGGGGCAGCGGTCGGACGACGGTGTGGTAGTCGACGTTGAAGAACAGCGGGAAGGAGTAACGCTCCTCCTTGACCTTTCGCACCCGGTGCGAGGTCGCCACGAACGCACCGTTGGTCCACAGCTCCAGCAGGTCGCCGACGTTGACGACGTAGGTGCCCGGGATGGGCGGTGCGTCGATCCACTCCCCGTCGCCGTTGAGCACCTCGAGGCCCGGCGCTGTCGGCTTGAGCAGGGTGAAGCACTCGTAATCGGTGTGCGCTCCGATGCCCTGCACATCCTGGGCCTCGGGGTTGTGCGGGTAGTAGATCAGCCGTAGCTGGCTGGGCGTCTTGGTGGCGAACCTGGTGAACGTGTCGGGGTCCTCACCCAGTGCAATGGCGAACGCGCCCAACAGATCCCGGCCCACACCGAGGATGGCCTGATAGTAGTCGGTGACCGCACCGGCGAAGCCGGGAAGATCCGGCCAGACGTTGGGCCCCAGCATCGGGTTGCCCGCCAGGTGGTCCGGGTCGTCGGCGGGAAGATCCAGCGCGGTGTCGAAGGCCTCTTTGAGGTCGGTCTTGTCGCCGTAGAGTCCCTCCTCGCCGACCGGCACATATCCGCGGTGGCAGCTGGACAGGCCGATGTAGGACTTCATCTTCTCGGCCATGGGCAGGGCGAAGAACTCTTTGGTGGCGGCCAGCATCCGCTCGAAGAGGCCCTCATCGATTCCGGTTCCGGAGATGTAGAAGAAACCCACCTCCCCCGCCGCCGCGCCCAGTTCGGCGGCCACCCGGTCACGCTCGGCAGGGTCGGCCGACCGTAGTCCGCTGATGTCGATGACAGGTATCGATTGAAATGACGTCGTCGCACTCACAGTGTCACGCTTCCTTCTTGTTCTTCCACAGCCCAGGCGAAGTCGTCGTCGACTCGCAGCTGCCCCGACACCAGCCGGGGTAGCAGTGCCATACCCACCCGCCCGGAGTGGGCGGAGTCGGTGATGAGCCAATCGGTGCCGTTCACCACACCCAGCGAAATCTCGTCGCGGGCAGGACTTTTCACGGCCCAGCCGAATCGGCCCCCGACCCGCACCAGGATGGCCACCGCGTCGTCGGGGCCCGACATCAGCAAGCCCCAGCACGGTTCGAGCGGTTCGGTTTCGCGCTGCCAGTGCTCGATGTAGTCGGCATGGACGCCGACCTCGACCAGGGTGTCACCCTCCCAGCTCATCCGGCCGGCATCGGGCGGCCCGGCCGGTTGCAGGTCGATGGTCCTGGTCCATTCGAAGATGTCGTCGCGTTGGGAGAGCCGGCCGGCGAACCCCGCGCCGGGGCCCCGCAGGTCGACGAACGCCGACACGCCCTGCAGCCACAGCACCTGCGTCGTGGTGTCCCGCGAGCCGTCGGTGTCGATCAGCAGGGTGCGCCGCCACAGCCCACGACACTGCGAAACCTGCGGTGTCACAGCGCCTCGTCCCACAGTCGCTGCAGTTCGGCCATGCCGGTCTGGGTCGGCCGGCCCAGGGCCCGCACCCGCGCAAGCCCGCCGTCGGGGTAAGCCGCAACCCGGATCGCGGTGATGTCGGCGGCGTCGACGACGAAGACTCTCCGGGCATCCGGCAGCAGCACCGTGCGCGGTAGCACGGTCTCGTCGAATGGCAGTGACCAGTAGGGCCGGCACTGGCTCGGCCGGTCCCGCGTGCCCATGATGCAGACTTCCCGAGAGGCGTTGAACACGTAGTACGAGGTATCGATCTCGATGCGGTCCAGGTGGGTGGGAACCAGGAACGAGATCGTCACGGCGTCATGGGTGTCGGGCCCGATGTCGCGCCTGCGCCGGGCCTCCCAGCCGGCACCCATGTTCACCGGCCGGCCACCGGCGATCAGGGCTCTGGGATCGGAGTAGAACGTGTCGCTGCAATGCTCCACCCGGCCGCCCTGCTCAGCGCCGGACACCTCGACGGTGACGCCCGACCACAACCTCGGGTCCGGGATCGGTTCGCCGTGGGCGCGCAACCGCGCGACCCCGCCGTCGGAGTCGATGACCAGCTTCAGATGGGTGTACCGCCGCGGATCGTTGACTGAAATCAGGTTGTGTGCATCGGCTTTGAGCACGACGGCCGGGGCGAGCAGTCGCCAGGACGTGCTGCTGCACGGGTCTTCCCCGGGGTCCAGCGATGCGCCGTAGACGCTGGCACCGGTGGGATGGTTGCCGGTGAAGAACCGGGTGTCGACGTCGACGGTACACAGCCGGCCCGGCACCCCGAGCCGGATGATCACCCAGTCCCCCGCCGCGGCGTGCCGACGGGTCTCCCAGCCGTCGACCACCTCACCACGCAGGTCGAAGGTGCCTGGCACGAAGTTCGGTTCGGCGGGCTCGATCAGGTTCTCCTTGAACCCGAACGACTCATCGCTGGCCGCAACGACACTGCCTCCGACAGCTCGTGATGCCAGATCCAGTGCCGCACTGAAATCGATGTTCATCGGAGTCCCAACGCTGCGCTCATCGGCCAGTGCGACCGTGGATTGTCCGGTCCCGCCGCGTAGACGCCGGCTTTGCTCGTGGACAGACCGAGGCCGACCAGCATCTGGGCCAGACCGACCGCGGCGGCCACCCCGTCCACGCAGGGCACCCCCACCGTGGCCGAAATGGCCTCGGTGACTCCGGCCATCCCGGCGCAGCCCAGGCAGATGACATCGGCGCCGTCCTCGCGCACCGCGCGGGCGGCCTCGGCGACGATCGCAGCGACCGCACCGTCGGGGTCGGCGTCCACCTCGGCGGTGCCCAGACCGCAGGCCCGCACCGAGGCGCAGTGCGCGGCCAGGCCCGCCAGCAGCAGCCGGTCCTCGATAGGTGCGATGGAACGGGCCAGCGTGGTCACCACCGAGAACCGCCTACCGATGAGGAGGGCGACGTGGGCGGCGGATTCGGCGATATCGAGGACGGGAACGTCCAGCATCTCCTGCAGCGCGTCCTTGCCGTGTTCCCCGAATCCGGCCAGCACCACCGCGTCGGCGTCAAAGGTGCCCTCGGCCAGCGCGGTGGCCACGACATCCATCACCCCGACGGCCGACAGGTAGCTTTCGGCGGCGGAGTCGATGGCCACCGATCCGAATGCCGGCTCCGCAATGCCGATCTCGGTTCCGGGTGCCGCGGCGGCACGTGCTGCGGCGGCGATCTCGGCGGACATCGACGTCGAGGTATTCGGGTTCAGGACAAGGATTTTCACGCCCGCACTCCCCCGGTCGCCGACAGCAGATCACCACGGCTCTTGGTCTCGGCCACGCGACCGCCGCGCCACACCTGACGGACCGCACCGGTCAGCGTGGCGCCGTCGTACGGCGTGATCGGGTGCCGGTGGAGCAAGTCGTCGGCGTGCACCACCCAGCGCGCGTCAGGCTCGAACGCACAGAAGTCGGCGCGCCGCCCCGGCGTGATCGCCCCGCGATCGGCCAGACCGGCCAGCGCGGCGGGTGCCTGCGCCATCCACCGGCACACATCGGCGAGCCCGAACCCGAGTGCGGCGGCCTGGGTCCACACAGCGGGCAATGCGATCTGCAAGGAGCTGATACCGCCGAATGCGCGGCCGAAATCCCCGCCGTCGAGATCCTTGAGTTCCGGTGCGCAGGGCGAGTGGTCGGACACCACCATGTCCAGTGTGTCCTCGGCCAGCCCTTGCCACAGCAGCCGCCGGTTCTCCTCGGCCCGGATGGGTGGGCAGGCCGCGAAGACGGTGCCACCGTCGGGTACGTCCTCGGCAGCGAAACTCAGGTAATGGGGGCAGGTTTCGGCGCTCACCGGTAGGCCAGAACGCTTGGCCGCTGCGAGAAGTGGCAGCACGGCGGCACTGGAGACGTGGACGATGTGGGCTCGGGCACCGGTAGCGGCGACGGTGTCGAGCACCATGCGCACCGCGTCGAGTTCGACGTCGTCCGGCCGCGACTGCAGGAACTGCCGGTAGCCACGGCCTGCAGGCGGTACACAGCCGGCCAGCACCCGGGCACTTTCGGCATGCACCAGCATCACCGAGTCCAGTTCGGCGACAACACTCATCGCGGTAGCGAATTCATCGGCGCCCAGCGGCGGGAAGTTCGGATTGCCCGACTCGGACAGGAAGCACTTGAACCCGAGCACCCCGGCCCCGGCCAGTGCGGCCAACGACGTCACGTTCGCCGGCACCACGCCACCCCAGAAGCCCACGTCGACCCGGCACGCCCCCTCGGCGGCCGACCGTTTGACGTCCAGGGCGGCCGCCGTCGTGGTCACCGGGTCGCAGTCCAACGGCATATCCACCACGGTGGTGATACCACCGGCCAGCGCTGCCGCGGTGGCACTGGCGAACCCTTCCCAGTCGGTACCGGGATCGTCGATGTGCACGTGCGTGTCGACCAGGCCGGGTAGCAGCACGAGTTCGGATCCGAGCACGGTCTCCTCGGCCGCCGGGAAAGGCTCGTCGAATTCCCCGATGGTGTGAATCACGCCGCCCTGCAGGCCGATCGAGGCCGCACGGACGCCCCCGCCGATCACCGCGCGCCGGGCGCGGATCACGTGGTCGACCATGCTCACCTCGGACGCACCGGCCCGAAGCGTTCCTCGAACCGGTGGGTCAGCTGGGGCCAGACGTGCGGATCATGACCGGGCACCAGTTCATAGCCCTTGTCGGCAGCCAGCTTCTTGAGCCGCCGGATCGGCTCGACCGTGTCGGCCGGGTCGACGTCGATGAACCCGCCGATCGGCAACTCGTGCTCGATGTTCTCGGTCAGATCGGCGGCATCGAAGGCGAACACGAATCCGCCACCCCCCACCGACTGGTCGAGCTCCACGACGAAGCTCTGGTGCCCCGGTGTGTGTCCGTAGGTCGGCACCGCGGTGATGCCGGGCGCGATCTCGGCGTCACCGTCGGCCAGCACCCAGTCGATGCGGGGATCGTCGAAATCGATGCGATTGATCGCATTGCGTTCCGGCTCAGGGTGATTGGACAGGCCGTACTCCAGCTCCCGGCGCTGGGCATGCACCGGAACCTTGCCGGCGAACAGCTTGAGCCCGCCGGAATGGTCGTGGTGCAGGTGGGAGAGCGCGACGACGTGGATGTCGTCGATGTCGACACCGATGTCGTGCAACGACTCCTCGATCGGTTCGCCAGGACCCGGCAGCACCGGGACGTACTCGACGGTCGGGAAGAACCGCCGGTACAGCGCCGGGTCCCTGATCAGCGCGGTGTTGAAGCCGGTGTCGAGCAACACCCAGCCGCCGTCGGTCTGCAACAGCACACCCGGCACCGGCTCCCGCATCCGCAACTCCGGCGGCGCCCCGTACACCGACACCGATTTGGGCAGCTCCTCCCAGCCCAGTGTCAGCAGCACTATCCGGCGAACCCCGGTCTTCGTCACGCCCTGTCCCGACGTCATCGACCTACCCGACCGACAGTGCGGACAGCCGCAGCGTGTTCGGGTCGGTCACCACGTGAGCCTGCTCGACGCCCTTCAGCCACGGCTGCGCGACCATGAAGTCGTTGACGTTGGCGACGTTGAGCCAGCAGCCCGTCTTGACGGCTTCCTCACCGGCCGTGGAGAAGTCGGCGTCGTCACCGGTGGGCAGACCCTTGGCCAATGCCGCGGTGACCGCCGGCGCCGAGCAGCCGAAGAAGTTCAGGCCGCCGTCGGCATCCCAGGAGATGTGGCCCCAGGTGTAGGGCGACGGGGCGTCCGGCCACCCGAGGTAGGTCATGATCTCCGGTGCGGATTGGCCGTCCGTGCCCACCCAGCCGTAGATCTCCGATGTGGGGTAGGCCTGAACCTTGGCGTTCAATCCCGCTGCGGCCAACTGAGTCTGGATCAGGTTGCTGATCAGCTGGTTGTCCGGGTTGCTCGAGTCATAACCGATGGTGACCGACTTCTGGTCGGCCGGCAGGCTTGCGGCGATCCCGCTCAGCACCGACGGATCGTGGGTCACCGACTGCTTGCCAAACTCGGGGGCCATCATGTTGGCCGGGTAGACCTGGTCGGCCTTCTTGCCGCGGCCGAAGTAGGTCTGCTTGACCAATTCGTCGACGTCGATGGCCTGCATCACCGCGTTGCGGTTCTTGGCGTCGGTCATCATGCCCTTTTTGGGGTTGATGTAGACGAAGTTCGACATCATGGTCGGCAGCGAGTAGTTCGCGAACGACTTGTTGTCGAGGTAGGACTGCACCGCCGAGGACGGCAGGTCATGCAGGATCGCGGCCAGCTGGCCATTGTTGAACTGGAGCTGCTGTGCCGAGACGTCGGTGATCACCGGGAGCTCGACCTTCTCGAAGTAGGGCTTGGTGCCCCAGTAGTCCGGGAAGGAGGTGAGTTCGTATTTGGAGCCCACTTCGGCCGCGGTCAGGGTGAAGGGCCCGGTACCCAGATCATGGGTAGTCAGGTAGCCCTGCGCGTGGTCAGTGCCCGCGTTCTTCTGCAGGCCTTCCGGGCTGAGCATCCGCGGACCATAGGGGCAAGCCAGGTAGTCCAGGAACGCCGAGTTCGGCGCCTTGAGGGTGATGGTGACACCGTAATCACCCTGTGTGGTCACCGAATCCACGTCGGAGACCATGTAGGCGGGACCCTGGTTCACCGCTGCCCGCCGGTCGAACGAGGCCTTGACGGCCGCCGAGGTGAACGGGGTGCCGTCGTGGAACTTGACGCCCTCACGCAGCTTGAAGGTGAACACCTTGTTGTCGGGCGAGGCCGTCCACTCGGTGGCGAGCAGCGGCTGCAGCTCGGCCTTGTCGGTGCCGGCCTTGTACTGCAGCAGGCCCTCGTAGGTATTGGTGGTCAGGATCAGACCCTGGCCGGCGTAGTAGATGTCCGGATCCGGCGGCTGGCCCGGATCCTGCAGGAACGACAGATGCAGCACCTTGTCGGTCGGGGCCGCGTTCGGTGTGCTGCTGCCACCGGAATTCGATCCGCCACAAGCGGTGAGGGCCAGCGCTGCGGTCGCGCCGATCGCGACCAGCGTGCTCAGTTTCTTCATCGGGCGGCTCCTTCGAGTACCGGGGTGGTCAAAGAGGTGCCGGAGCCGCTCTGGCGGCGACATCCGGTAAAAGCGTCGAGGATTTCGTCGGTGGTGCGCACCGCGCCGGTCTGCAGGTATTCCATGGCATCCAGCGCGGCTTCGTGGCGGTACTCCGATGAGCCGCCGACACAATCGGAGACCACCCGCACGTGGAAGTCACGCTGGTGGGCGTCGGCGAAGGTGTAGTGCACGCACACGTCGGTCAACCCGCCGATCAGGATCAGTGTGTCGGCCTTCAGACCGGACAGCACGATCTCGAACTCGGTTCCGATGAAGCCGGAGTAACGGCGCTTGACGATATGGAATTCGTGATTGGGGCCGTTGAAATCGGGCAACAGCTCGGGGTGCAGCGGGGTGCCCGGCCGACCGTCGATGCAGTGCGGTCCCTCGACACCGTCGAGTTCGCGGCCGAAGTCGATGCCGTTCGCGCGATGAACTTCCTGGAAGAACACAATCGGGATGGTCGCGGCGCGCGCGGCGGCGATCAGTTGCCGCGCCCGGTCGATGCGGTCGGCATATCCGGCCATGTGCGGGATGCCCACCTCCTCGACGGGCATATCGCCGCTCTCTTGCATATCGACGACGACCAAGACCGGATTGCCCACTATCAGTGGTTGTTTCGGCACCTATCCTCCTGTCACTGCGATACGGGGGTCTGCGGCGGCCTGGAGCAGGTCCACGGCCGTATTGATGAACACATAGAGCGCGCCGAGCATCAGGGTCACGCCCGCGATGGCCGGGAAGTCGGCGACCGGGATGCTCTGGGCGATGTACTGGCCGATCCCCGGCCAGCCGAACACCTGCTCGACGACCAGGACACCGGAGAACATCAGGCCCACCTGCAGGCCCGTCATCGACAATGCCGATCCGACACAGTTACGCAGCACGTGCCCGGCCACGATCCGGCTCTCCGGCAATCCCTTGGCCCGCGCGGTGCGGGCGTAGTCGCTGTCCATGTCGGTCAACAGGCTCGAGCGCAGCACCCGGCCGATCGCCACGGCCGGACCGAGTGCGATCACGAATGCGGGCAGGATCAGGTGGTGGAGGGCATCGAAGACCACGTCCAGCCGGCCGGCCAGCAGGCCGTCGACGGTGAGCAGGCCCGTCGGCCCGGTAGGGGGATTGCTGATCCCGGTGCGACCGTTGGCCGGGACCCAGCCGAGCTTCTGGTAGAAGACGATCAGCCCGACAATGCCGAGCAGGAACATCGGCGCCGAGGCACCGGTGAACAGGACGGCGCGCAACACTGCCGAACCGCGCCACTTCAGGGTGGTGCTGAAGGCCAGCAGCACGGCCAGCAGCAGTGCGACACCCATTCCGTAGAGCGCGAGTTCCAGGGTGGCCGGGAAGAACGACCCCAGATCGGATGCCACCGGATGCCGTGTGCGGTAGGACGTTCCGAGATCACCACGTACCGCTGCGGTGAGGTAGTGCCAGAACTGGGTGGTGATCGGGTCGTTGAGACCGAGTGCCTCGCGACGGGCAGCCACCGCCGATGCCGACGCCTGCGCGCCCATCTGGGCCTTGATCGGATCCAGCGGTGAGATCTTCTGCAGCACGAACATCACCGCGGTCAGTGCGACCAGGATCGCCGCGGTCGCGGCCAGCCGGGACGCTATGAAGGTTCGCATCGCCGCCCTCCTAGTTCGTCTTCATCAGGTTGCGCAGGCTGTCGCCGGCGACGTTGCCGATCAGCGCCAGGACCAGGACCCCGAGACCGGGCATCACCGGAACCCACCACTGCTGCAGGAAGTAGCTCAGGTTGCGCGCGGCGTCGGCACCCAGCTCCGGTGCCGGCGCCGACTGCCCCAGGCCCAGGAACGACAGCGCCGCCAGGGTCAGGATCAACGTGCCGACGTCGAGGCTGGCGGCCACGAGTGCGTTGGGGACCGCGCCGGGCAGCAGGTGCCTCAGCGCCAGCCGTACCCGGCCGACGCCGGAGAGCCGGGCCGCCTCCACGTGCGGGCGGGCCTTGAGGCGGGCGATCTCGCCGCGCACCAGCCGGGCGTAGAACGGCCACCACACGATCGACACCGCGATCAGGGTGTGCACGAAGCCCGGCCCGAGGGCCGCGACGACCGCGATCGCCAACACCGGTGCTGGCAGGGACAGGAACCCGTCGGTGATGCGCATGAGCGTGGCGTCGATCCATCCGCCCGCCGCACCTGCGATGAGCCCGACCAGCCCGCCGATGAACAGGCCGACGGCGACGACCACCAGGGCGGCCAGCCAGCTGGACCGCACGCCGTAGAGGACGCGGCTGAGGATGTCACGTCCCACGCTGTCGGTGCCGAGCAGGAAGCCGCCCTTGCCGGGGGCCTGCAGGGGCATCCCGACCGGGACCAACGGATCGTGCGGGGCCAGCACCGGCACGGCGACCGCCACCAGGGTGACCAGGAAGATCAGTGACAGTCCGAGCCAATTGACAATGACAGCACGATCTTTGGGCAGCGCGGAAAGCCTGCTCTGCCGGCTGCGTAGCAATGCTGGCGCGGGTATCGCGACGGCCATCAGCGTGCCTTTCGTTCGATACAGGCGACCTGGTGCGGACTTCCCGGGATGCCCTCCAGCCGGACGTCGAGGGCAGCGTCGGCACAGGCGTCGATGGCGATGGGGCAGCGCGGGTGGAAGGCGCATCCGGTCGGCGGCGAGAGCGGGCTGGCCGGTTCCCCGGACAGCACGCGGCAGTCGCGGCCCAGGTCCGGGATCGCGTCGACCAGCGCCTGCGTGTAGGGGTGGGTCGGGTTGCCGATGACTTGGTCGGCGGGCCCGATCTCGACGATGCGCCCCAGGTACATGACGGCAATCCGGTCGGCCACCACCCGGGCTACCGACAGGTCGTGGGTCACGAAGACCACCGACATGTCGAGGCTGCGCCGCAGGTCACCGATGAGGTTGAGCACCGAGGCGGCCAGCGATACGTCCAGGGCACTGGTGGGCTCGTCGCACAACAGCACCTGTGGCGGGATCACCGTCGCCCGGGCCAGCGAAACCCGTTGGCGCTGACCGCCGGAGAGCTGCGCTGCCCGGGACTTGGCGACCTCCTGCGGAAGGCCGACGCGGTCCAGCACATCGGCGACGGCCTGCTTGCGCTCACTGCGCGACATCGACGTGGCGCGCAACCGCTCGCCGATCAGCTCGCCGACCGACAGCCACGGCGTCAGTGATGCGCCGGCGTCCTGGAAGACCATTTGCGGCCGTTGACCACCGGCCAGTTCGACCTCACCCTCGGTGGGGGTGTCCAGTCCGGCGATGATGCGCAATAGGGTGGACTTCCCCGAGCCGCTCTCCCCCACCAGCGCGACCGATTCGCCGTGCTCCACCGTCAGCGACACCCCGCGCAGGGCCTGCAACTTGCTCTGCTGCGACGCGGACCGGTCCAGCCAGCGCCGCCGCACGGTGAAGGCCTTGGTCACGCTTTTGGCCGCAACGGCCGGGGGTTGATCCGACGTGACGTCGCTGTCCGCGAAAGGTTCACCCAGAGAGCCGATCTCGGCTTCGAGCAGGGTGCGCATCTCCGGTGGCGCGATCAGGCATGCGCTGACCCGCCCGGTGCCGACCTCGACGGGTTCCGGCGGAGTCGTCGAGCAGTCTGGACGGGCGAGTACGCAACGCGGCACGAAGGCACAGCCCGGCAGCGGCGCAGTCGGGCTGGGAACCTGTCCGGCCATCGCGGTCAGCCGGTGGTCACGTGAAGTCTCCAGGGTGAGCCGTGACCGTAGCAGACCGTAGGTGTAGGGATGCGCGGGGGCTTCGAGAACCTGTGCGGTGGAGCCGATCTCGGCGATGCGTCCGGCGTACAGCACGGCGATGCGATCGGAGATCTGGGCGGCCACCCCGAGGTCGTGGGTGATCAGCACGATGCTACAGCCGATCTCGCTGCGCAGGCGTTGCAACAACGCGAGCACCTGCGCCTGCACCGTCACGTCCAGTGCGGTGGTCGGTTCGTCGGCGATGATGAGTTCCGGGTTACCCGCCACCGCGATGGCGATCATCACCCGCTGGCGCAGACCACCGGACAGTTCGTGCGGATATGCCCGCATCCGACGCTCCGGCTCTGGGATGCCAACGGCAGTAAGTAATTTCAGTGCTTCATCGGAACTGCCGGCGACTTCCTCGACCTGCTTGCCGATCCGCATGGTCGGATTCAGCGACGTCATCGGATCCTGGAACACCGCGCCGAGATCCAGCCGCCGGACCTTGCGCAACTGTTTGGCCTCGCCGGTGATCATATCGGTGCCGCAGACCCGGACACTTCCGGTGACAGCGGCCTTCGTGCCGAGCAGGCCCAGCATGCTGAAGCCCAGCACGCTCTTACCGGAGCCGGATTCGCCTACCAGCCCGATGATTTCGCCGGCCCCGATCTGCAACGACACCCCGCGCAGCGCGTGGACGTCCTTGCCGGACCGCCGGAACGTGACGTGGAGGTCGTCCACCACCGCCACCGCGGCGCCGTCGCCGGGCACGGCCGCCACGTCCGCCGGTAGAGCGACGCTTGCGGTACTCGCCATCACTAGTTTGCTCCTGTGAGGGTGAGAGGTTCACGGTGGCCGTCCTCGACGATGAGGCACCAGCCTGTCGATTGACAGTTTTGCGGTACCGATGTCGTGGTTGGTGTCGCTGGCGTAACCAATACTTATCGCGACGTAACCGATAGGTATCGCACGTTTCTGTCGTGTGACAGAAACGCTCCAGATCTGTTTTTGCCTGGTGGGGTGGGTCACCATCGAGCCATGGCGACACCGCGGGCGGGCCGCCCCCGCCTGACCGAACAGCGCAGGCCGGGCACGACCGCAAGAGACGAGATCCTGGACGCGGCGGGGGAACTGTTCACCACACGCGGCTATGCCAGCACATCCACCCGAGCCATCGCCGAGGCTGTCGGCATCCGGCAGGCCTCGCTCTACCACTACTTCAAGACCAAGGATGAACTGCTCTCGGCGTTGCTTCACCAGACCGTGACGCCGACGCTGTGCTTCCTGGCCGACCTGCGCGCGACGGACCCGGTCCTGTCGCCAACCCAATGCCTGCACGCCCTGGCCGCCTACGACGGCGCCCAGTTACTGACCTCGCGGTGGAATCTGGGCGCGCTGTACCTGCTCCCGGAGCTGCGGGAAGCCCGACTGGCCACGTTCTGGACCGAGCGGGAGCGGTTGCGCCTGGGCTATCTGGACCTGAGCCGGGCGATCCTGGCCACCACCGGTATCCACGACGCCGCCGCCGATCTTCCGTTCCGCCTGGTCGAGTCGCTGGTCAACATGTGGTCGGGTCAACCTCGACTCGACTGCCGGGGCCTGCCGGAACACGTCGCCGACGCCAGCCTGCGCGTGCTCGGCGTCGCCGAGGACACGGTGGCGGGGCTGCGCGAGGACACCCGCGAGCGGTTGCGCCGCTATGCGGACAACGCGCAGCTGGAGAGTGTCGGCTGAACCATTCCTCGCCCGTAGGATCGGTTCATGCCGTTGGCCGAGGGCGAGACGTTCGCCGGCTACACCATCCTGCGGTTGCTGGGCGTGGGGGGAATGGGCGAGGTCTACCTCGCGCAGCACCCCAGACTGCCCCGCCGGGATGCACTGAAGGTCCTGCCCGCCTCGGTCAGTACCGATGCCGAATTCCGGGCCCGCTTCGAGCGTGAGGCCGATATGGCGGCCACCCTCTGGCACCCCAACATCGTCGCGGTACACGATCGCGGTGAGGTCGACGGCCAACTGTGGATCGCCATGGACTACGTCGATGGCACGGATGCCGCCCAGCTGCTGCGCAGTCACCCGACCGGACTGCCTCAGCGCGATGTGCTCAACATCGTCACCGCCGTCGCCGAGGCCCTGGACTACGCCCACCAACGGCACCTGTTGCATCGTGACGTCAAGCCCGCCAACATCCTGCTGACCCATGCAGAGTCAGGCGATCAGCGAATCATGCTGGCGGACTTCGGCATTGCCCGCTGGGAGAACGAGTCCAGCGGATTGACGCAGACCAACATGACGGTCGGCACGGTGTCGTATGCCGCCCCGGAGCAGCTGATGGGCCGTGATCTCGACGGCCGGGCCGATCAGTACGCGCTGGCTGCCACCGCCTATCACCTGCTGACCGGATCGCCGCCGTTCGCGCACTCCAACCCGGCCGTGGTCATCAGTCAGCACCTCAGCGCCGCGCCACCCAGCCTGGCCGAGCGCCGTCCCGAACTGGCCACGCTGGATCCCGCGCTGCGCAAGGCGATGTCGAAGGATCCTGCGCAGCGCTTCGACCGGTGCGTCGACTTCGCCCGGGCGCTGGGACATCACATCACTACTCCGCTGTCCGGCGATCTCGGTCTCGATCCGGAGGCCACCCACCTCACGCCGATCGGCGACGCCGCCCCGACCGGCGCCGAACCGGTGCACCCCGCGGGCCGATGGTGGACACGACCGCGGGTTCTGCTCCCGGCGCTGCTCGCGCTGCTGCTGATCGTCGCGGTGGCGTTCGTCGCCGGACGGTTCCGCGGTGAAGACGTCATGAGCAGCGACCTGCGCAGCTCGACGACACTGAGCACCGCCGGCAGTAGCCCCGTGCCGGCTCCCCCGCCGGCCACCACCACACCGACGGACACGGTCACGCCGACGACGGCGGTGACCGACACCGACACCGACACTGTGACCGTCGACCAGGCACCGCCCGCCGTCATCGGCGCACGGTGCGGGGAACCGGGTGCCACCGGCACCACGGCCGACGGCGCCACGGTGTACTGCAGTCAGCTGCAGTACACCAACCGCTATCTGTGGTCGGTCCATCAGAACGAGATCCCCAACCCGATCCTCCCTGCGGCCCCCAGCGCGGCACCCCCCTCGGAGGATGAATCCCCGGTGCGCATCTGCATGTCCGAGACAGGCCACAGCAGGCTGCGATGCGCCGAGGAAATCCTGCGCGGCAACGGCGGCTAGGTCCCCGGTGCGCTCCGCCGACGACGACGCCCCGCTGTGGCTGTTCGCCGACCAGCTCGGGCCCGAGGTCTACGGCGGCCACCACGCGCACCGGCCGGTGCTGCTGGTGGAAGCTACCTCCGCGCTGCGCCGGCGCCGGTTCCACCGCCAGAAGCTGCATCTGGTGCTTTCAGCGCTGCGCCACGCGGCCGCCGACCTCGGCGATCGAGCCACCCTGATCCGGGCCGACAACTACACCCAGGCGCTCCGCGAGTACGGGCGCCCGGTCCTCGTCCACGAGCCGACGTCCTTCGCCGCCGCCGATTTCGTCGAACGCCTTCGCCGTGAAGGCCTGGTGGCCGACGTACTGCCTACGCCGACATTCGCGTTGCCCCGCAAGGATTTCCGGGTGTGGGCCGGACAGCGAAAACGGTTCCGCATGGAGGACTTCTACCGCGAGCAGCGGCGCCGGTTCGACATCCTGATGGACGGGGCCGACCCAGTGGGCGGGCGGTGGAACTACGACACCGAGAACCGGGAGTCTCCGCCCAAAGGCCGCAACTCCCTCGACGTCGCGGCACCGTACCGGCCTCGTGAGGACGATATCGACGTCGCGGTGCGCCGGGATCTGGACGCCATGGGCCTCGACACCATCGGCAAGGACGGCCCCCGGCTGTTCCCGGTCACCCCGGCCGAGGCTCGTCGGGCACTGACCAGGTTCGTCGACGAACGGCTTCCGCTGTTCGGCCGCTACGAGGACGCCATGATGGGCGGCGATTGGGCGATGGCTCACTCACTGCTGTCGGTTCCGCTGAATCTGGGCGTCCTGCACCCGCTGGAGGCGGTGCACGCCGCCGAGCAGGCCTATCGCCGGGGCACGGCACCGCTGGCCGCGGCCGAAGGGTTCATCCGCCAGATCCTGGGGTGGCGCGAATACATGTGGCATCTCTACTGGCATTTCGGTCCGGACTACCTGGGCAACAACCGGCTCGATGCGCATACCCCGCTGCCGCGGTGGTGGGCCGAGCTGGACGCCGATGCGGTGTCGGCGGAATGCCTGAAGCAGGCGATGGCCGGGGTCCGCGACCGCGGGTGGGCTCACCACATCCAGCGGTTGATGGTGCTGGGCAACCACGCGGTGGAGCGCGGATACCGCCCGCGCGAGCTCAGTGACTGGTTCGCCACGGCGTTCGTCGACGGCTTCGCGTGGGTGATGCCCACGAACGTCATCGGGATGAGCCAGCACGCCGATGGCGGTCTGCTCGCCACCAAGCCGTACGCCTCCGGCGGGGCCTACATCAACCGGATGAGTGATCACTGTGCACACTGCCGGTTCGACCCGAAGAAACGCCTGGGCGAGGATGCCTGCCCGTTCACGGCCGGCTACTGGGCCTTCGTGCACCGCCACCAGGATCTACTGGCAGCCAACATGCGAACCGCACGATCGATCTCGGCGATGCGCAGGCTCGCTGACCTGGATGCCGTGCTCGAGCAGGAACGGCACCGAGACGCATTTTGAGGCGCTGGAAAGAACTTTTGCTACCAGAGTTGGTCCACGTCGAGTGATCTGCGCGTCAACCGGCTTCAGGATCTGGCCAGCTCGGCAACATCGGGTCGTGAACTGGCGCTTCCAGAAAACAGACGAGGAGTCGGAAATCCCCAGGTTCAGCCTCTGGTGACAAGAAACTTTGCTGTGATACCACAGCCTCAGCGCATTCTCAGGTAAGTTCATACCGACCGCCGAAACTCCCAGAAGGACAAGCATGCAGATTTCGTTACGTTCGCAGCTCATCGCGGGAGTCGCGGTGGTGGGCGCCAGTGCCATCGCGATCACTCCGATCACACAGCCGAATGTCATCCCCACGGTGCACGCCCCGGCTATCCAGAACGTGGCCTTCGACAATCCCTTCATCGTGTTCGGCCCGGTCCTGGAGCACACTGTCTACGACATCTCCTCACTGATCTCCGGTCCGGTCGCCGATCCGCTGCCGATCCTGCGGACGTTCGCGGTCAACCAGATCGGCAATGCCACCAACTTGCTGACCGCCGCAGGCGCGCTCGGAGTCGGGCTGGGCGCCTCATTGTGGAATGTCCCTGGTGGCGTCGTCACCGCGACCGCCGAGCTTCTCAAGGGCGACGTCCAGGGCGCCATCACAGCGCTACAGACCGCACTGATCGAACCGATCGCCGTCGAACTGACCGACTTCACGATCCCGAAGATCACCGCGGTCGTGAACCAGACCATCCAAAACCTCACAGCGCTGGTGAACGTCGTGCCGTCGCAAGTGCTGGGCATCATCAACGCCACCGTGAACGCGGTCAGCGCGACCATCCAGGCAACCATCGCCACCGGCCAGCAGTTCGCGAACAATCTCCAGACCCTGAACCTCGAGGGGATGTGGAACTCGATCATCGACGGCACCCTCGGCACCACCGGCATCCTCGACACCCTGCGCGCCACCACGATCGGTGGCGGACCGAGCAGCATCAGTTCGGCCATCGGTTCGGCGATCAACAACATCAACGTGGCCATCGGCGGGCCCGCGACTCAACTGCCGCAGCCGTCGGCAGCGCTGACCAGCTCGAAGATCCGGGCGGCCGCGGCCACGACTCCCGCGCTCACGAGCGTTTCGGCCGCCGAGAGCGCCGGGGCCGCGGGCTCGAAGGGGTCCGGCTCGTCCGACAGCGGCACAGCCGGTGATGCCGCTGGAAGCACTACCAAGTCCAGTGCGACCGGCGGCAGCCGCCGTGCAGCGAATGCCGCCACCACCGCGACCACGGCCAAGCCGGCCACGAGCGCGGCCGCGCCCAAGAAGGACACCGGGTCGTCACACTCGGCTGAATAGCCGCAGCGTTCAGGTGCCCCTCCGCTGGGAGGGGCACCTGACTTTTCGGCGGGATGAAACGTTCGGGCGAGGTTGCGACGATAGATCCCCCAGGAGGACCCACGAGGGCCCGCCGAGGGCGTCGCGCATCACTGTGAGCCTGCTTTCAGGTTTTTCACAGGTGTCACAACTGCGCTATGTTCGACCGGAGACACAGACGGAGGTTCCGTGAAGAAGCTCATCCTCGGTGCTGCCGGTGCGGTTGCGGCGGCGTCGGCAGCCGCGGCCCTCGGCATGGGATCCAGCAGCGCCGACCCCAATGCGGGCGGCACGCTCAACGTCCTCGGCGAGCCCTACTACAAGGCGGTCGCCATCTTGCACGCCCAGGGTGTCTCGACGGTATTCGGCGGTTCGGTCGGCAGCGACGTTCCGCAGGCCAAGTGCGTGGTTCAAACCCAGAAGTATCTGGCCAGCGGCAAGATGCAGTTGATGCTGAACTGCACCAAGGCCGCGCAGCCCGATCAGCCTGCCGCGACGTCAGTGGCCACCGCGCCGACCGACAGCACCCAGGACGGCGGCAGCCGCCCGACACCCGGCGCTCCCGGCGTCGTCACGGTCACCCCGACCCAGGTGGGCTAATTGCCTTGTCGGCCGTCGGCATCGGAATACCTTCGCTGGCGCTGAACTGCGCGTCCTCTTGGGTCGACAAGCCCATCGAGACCACCGTGCGCGTGAACAGCACGTCGGTCAGGTAGGCCAGCCCCACCGCCCAACGGTTGACGGCCCTGGGCATGGCGTACAGGTGATACGAACGGGTGACCAGCTTCGCGGGATACCCCGACAGGTGGATGTTGAGCGGATTGGCCACGGCGTAGTGCGGTCCCAGGTCGACCACCAAGCCCATATTGCGGTGCCGGTAGTCCTTGGGACTGCCATACCCCAGGCTCGCCGCGACATTGCGGGCCAGTACCTTTCCCTGCCGGGTCGCATGCTGCGCGGTGGGTGGAGTGATCGCGCCCGGCCGCGTCAGGTCGGGCACCGCGGCGGCATCACCGGCCGCGAAGACGTCGGAATGGCCGGGAACCTGCAGCCGCGCATCGACTTTCAGTCTGCCCTTCTCTGTCGGCAAGCCCAGCGTCTGGATCAGCGGCGCTGCGGTCACCCCCGTCACCCAGGCGACCGTTCGGGTATCCACCCGTGAATCATCGCTGAGCACAACGTGATCGGCGTGCACTTCCTTCAACGTCGCGCCTAGCCGCACGTCGATACCGCGGTCGCGCAGCACACCCATGGCAGCGGCGCCCAGCTTCGGCCCCACCTCGGGCATCACCTGCTCGGCAAGGTCGAGCAGCAGGAAACGCACCGCCCCTGCATCGAATCCGCTCTGCTGGGCTGCCGCATCCGCCAGCGCCCGCAACTGGGCGATCAACTCCGTCCCGGAATAGGAGGCGCCGACCACCACCACCGTGCGCCGCCCGGCCGCCACCGCAGGATCCTCGTCGAGCGTCGCCAGTTCGAGCTGCTCGAGGACATGGTCGCGCAGATACAGCGCTTCGGCGGTCGACTTCAACCCACGGGCGTGGGTGGCCAGTCCGGGGATGTCGAACAGCCGGGTCACCGATCCCGGCGTCAAGACCAGCCGATCCCAGCCCAGCCCGTGCCGGCGTTCCTCGGGATCGGTGTAGACCAGCGTGCGCCCAGCCAGATCGGCCTTCTCGACGCGCCCGCGGATCGCCCGTACGCCGGGCAGGGTGCCGGCCAGCGGGATCGTGACGAAGCGTGCATCGACCAGGCCGCCCGCCACATCGGGCAGCAGTGGGGTGTACAGCATGTAGTCGACCGGCGAGATGATCGTCACCTCGACGCCGGCCGTTCTGCGCCGCAGGTCGCGTGCCAGGCGCCTGGCGCATTCGAAGCCGGTGAACCCACTGCCGACGATCACCACAGAAGTCATCGAGCGCTCGGGTACCCGCGCCCCCACATCACAAACGTCGGTGACGGTTGCGCCGTGCCGGCGCCGCCGAGCAGGATGGACAGCCTTATGGCGCGATCGCTCGGTCCTACCCGCCGGGATCTTCTGCGGCCGCTGGACATGCTGTCGTCGGTGTGGGCATCGGCCGCAACGCCGGTGAGTTCGGGTGCGGCGCTGGCCTATCGGACACTGTTCGTCACGGTCAAGCGGCTGGTCGTGGGCCGCACCCTCACCGTCCGCCTGGACAGCGGCGACCTCACGCTGACCATCACCGAATTCGACTCCCGACTCGACGTGCGCCGGCTGGCGGTCGGGCAACTCAACGACGTCCGAGTCACCGCCAGTGACATCGGTTGGAAACAAAGACATTTCGATGATGCGCGACTGATCCTACGCAACGTGCACGTGCGACCCGGTGTCCCGCCGATGCTGGTGGCCGCGCCGGTGGAGATCACTGCTCAGATGTCCTCGCAGGCCCTGACCGACCTGCTGGGATCGACCTTTCCTCGGGTTACCGGGCACATCGGGGAGGACGGCGTAGCACGGCTGGCGTGGGCACGCCGGCCGGGGTTGGCGTGGATCGAAGTCGACGTCCGTGTCGAGGGCGCGACGCTGCTTGCGCACCCCCGGGCGGTCCACGTCGGCAGACGGCGCTGGCGCCTGCCGATGCGGGTTCCGGCCTACCCGGTGGTCTTACCGGATCTGGGCAGCGGACTGATGCTGACCGACCTGCACCTCGGCTCCGGCACGGTAACTCTGTCCGGCAGCATGCCCGAGTGGCGCGCGGAGGTACCCCGAGCCCGAGTTGAAGATGTCCTCAACCAGCTCGGGGCGGTCGGCCGACCGGTGAATCTGTCCCGGCGGTGCCGCGATTGACCGCCGTTCGAGGCGCCGGATCGCCAGCACCACGGTGGCCGCCAGCGCCCACCCGAGGAGGATGTCGACGACGTAATGCTCGGCGGAATACACCAGCGCGAAAGCCATGATCAGCACGTAGGCCGCCAGGACGGGCCGCCACCAGCGGCTGACTCGGCCCCACAGGAACGCCGCGATCATGACGGAGAGGCCGGCGTGCAGGGATGGGATGGCGGCGACCAGATTCACGCTGGCCTGCCCCTCGTCGAGGAGCGCTCGGGCCACATCGAGGTGCAGGGTGTTGAATCCGCGGGTCGAAATCCGTTCCACCCAGTCCCGCGCCCCGTCGTGCGTTGCGCCGACCCGTCCCAGCAGACCGCCATCGGCGGCGGGACCGGGCCGGAACATGCACGGCGGAGCCGATGGCCCGCCGGACACCTCGGTCGACTGACAACGTGCCGCCGCCCAGGGCGGCGCCGCGGGTACCAGGGCATAGATCGCGAGCGCGGCGAACGACAGCATCACGAACCGTCGCACGAAGGCTTTCCACACGTCGCGGTCGCGCAGCCACAATGCGCCGGCCACCACGTACGGCAGGATGAAGAACGACATGTAGACCGTGCTGACCACCACTTCCCACCACGGCGGAGCGGGCATCTTCAGGTGTTCCTGCAGCCACACCGTCGGTACCGCACCGAAGAACATCCGCCGATCCACCTCGGGCTGCCAGGCCCACTGGGTGGGCGTGCCGATGAGATCGGCCGCTCCCCTGCTCACGTCGTAGACCACCAGGACCACCGCGAAGGGCAACCAGTCCCGGATCACCATGAGGATCCGGCGCCGCCCGATGCTCGCCGCCAGCAGACCGGTGCAGACGTAGAGCAGGATCAGCTCTCGGTTGAACGCCAGACCTGTTGTCGCAGTGCGAAAGACGACTGCCACAACCCAGACCGCGATAGCCAGACGGCGAAGCACCATCAGCCGACGGTCTCGAAGATCAGCGATCTGGGTGGCGATCATCAGGTACCAGCTAAGCGGGTCACCGCCCTCGATTACCCGGATTCGCGAAACTCGCCGTTTGCCGGAGCTCACCGGTCCCGGTGCGTGACGTCAGTTGCCATCCCAGGCCGAAGCCACCGCCTCGGCGACGTCGATGACCTTCGCCTGCTGGGTTCCCGGGCTGTCGATCTCGTCGGCGACGTAGGCCGCGACGAAACGCCGGATCTCGGTGTCGACGCCGGCCACCAGGCGCAGGATCTCCCCGCGAACCGACGTGGAAGTGACATGCACGGCGATGTCGGACGGCCTGGGCTTGGCGACGTCGATGACGAGCAACAGCGGTTCGGCGGCTCTGGCGGTCGCGCGCAGCGCGATATCGCCGTCGACGGTGAACCGCTGCTTGTCCACCCGCAGATCGACGACCAGTTCGATGACCAATGGGATGCGAATGCCGAAGGTGATGGTGTCACCGACATTGCGCCGCACGATCGGCTGCTGGATGCGCACCTTTGCCGAGACCTTGGCCAGTCCGGCCGGCCCTTGCGCCATCGGGCCCATCTCGAACTCGCCACCGGCGATCTCGGCAAGTGCGGCTGCCACCCGTTCCTCGGTCACCGCGACATCGAAGAATCGGCGGCCGAATTCCTCGTAGGTGACGAAGTTGTGGGTGTGCATAGGGCTCTACGTTCTCACGCCCGATGTCGATGCAAGAACGCGGACCGGTAACAGTTCGGTCGTCGTCGCTGCGCCCCGGTCAGGCCTTGATCGCGTGCCAGGTCAGATCGGCGATGGACTGCCAGTACGCGTCCTCGATCGGTTCGCAGGTGTAGAGCGCGCGGATGTTCAGCGGAGCGATGATCAGCTGCATCGCGGCCAGCGGGTCCACGCCCACGCGCAATTCACCACGATCGGCCGCACGATCGGTGATCACCCGGGTCGCGTTGAACCGCTGCTTCCAGAGCTCCATGCGGGTGTCATCGGTGAAGGCGGCCCGGTCGTCGACCACCATCGCCCGCATCAGACTGCGGCCGAGCTCGGTGTTCACCTGACGGACCACAGCCGCGGCCAGTGCCTGCAAGTCGGTGCGCAACGATCCCGTGTCGGGTGGATCGAGCAGTTCCTCGCTCCAGCTGAGCAATGCGTCCAGCGCCAGCCGGCGTCCGCCTTGCCAGTATCGCGCCACCACACTCTCGTCGATCCCGTGCCGGGCGCACATCGTGGCGACGCTGAACCGCTCCAGCCCCCACCGGGTCAGCTCGTCGAAGCTGGCGGCGAGCACCCGGATCCGGAGTGCCTCCGGCACATCCGGATCCACGAATTCTGACCGCATAGGTTCACGCTCCCGCCCCGTCTGCTATACAACCACGTACCCTGATACCCCGTACCGAATTCACCGAAACGGCTGTCGCGCTAGGTAATCCACCCAAGGATCCAACGGGCAAGGCCGGGCGGGTTCAGAGTTCCAGCAGTACCGTGACGGGCCCGTCGTTGATCAGCTCCACCTGCATGTCCGCACCGAATCGCCCGGTCTGCACCTCGGCGCCCAGCGTCCGCAACCCGGCGACAAACGCGTCCACCAGCGGTTGGGCCACCGAACCCGGGGCCGCGGCATTCCAGGTCGGCCTGCGTCCCTTGGCGGTGTTGGCGTACAAGGTGAACTGGCTGATCGCCAAGACCGGCGCACCCACGTCGGCGGCGGCCTTCTCTTCGTCCAGAATCCTTAATTTCCAGAGCTTCTCAGCCATCCGCACGGCGATGTCCACGGTGTCTGTGTGGGTGACGCCTACCAACGCCAGCAGACCCTGACCGGCCGGCCGGATCGCGCCGACCACCTCACCGTCCACCGACACCGACGCCGACGTGACCCGCTGCACCAGCACCCGCATGGGCGCCGATGCTAATCCCTACTCCGAATCGGCTGGCGCGTAGCCCAGGATGGCTTTGGTCTCGAGGAAGTCAGCGAAACCCTCTTCGCCCCATTCGCGGCCGTTACCACTGGTCTTGTAGCCGCCGAACGGCGCCGTGATGTCGAAGGCGTGGTTGATGCTCACCGCACCGGCGCGGATCCGCCTGGCCAGCGCGCGCGCCTGCTGCAAGTCCGCACCCGAGACATACCCGTAGAGGCCGTAGTCGGTGTCGTTGCCGATCTCGACGGCCTGGTCGAGATCGTCGTAACCAAGGATGCACAGCACCGGCCCGAAGATCTCCTCTCGGGCGATGGTCATGTCGTTGTCGACGTCGGCGAACACCGTCGGGCGCACGTAGTAACCGGTGGTCAGCCCCTCCGGTCGGCCGGGGCCACCGGCGACCACCGTCGCACCTTCGGCGATGCCCTTCTCGATCAGCCCCTGCACCTTGTCGAATTGCACGCGGGAGGCAACGGGCCCGATGGCCGAGCTGTCCGCCAGGTCGCCGACCTTGACCGCCTCAGCGGTCGCCTTGGCGACGGCCAGAGCTTCGTCCATCCGGGTGTTGGGCACCAGCATCCGCGACGGCGCGTTACAGCTCTGCCCGGAGTTCATCATCATCACCGCGACACCGGCGGCCACGCTCTGCGCGAATGCCTCGTCGTCGAGCACGATGTTCGGGCTCTTGCCACCCAGTTCCTGACTGACCCGCTTCACGGTCGGTGCGGCATTGCGGGCCACCTCGATGCCGGCCCTCGTCGAGCCCGTGAACGACACCATGTCGATGCCGGGGTGGGTGGACAGCGCAGCACCCACGCCCGGACCGTCGCCGAAGACCATGTTGTAGACACCCGCGGGAACCCCTGCGGCATCGAGGATCTCGGTGAATATCTGGCCGGAAAACGGCGCCACCTCGGATGGCTTGAGCACCATGGTGCACCCGGCGGCGAGCGCCGGGAACACCTTGCAAGCGATCTGGTTGATCGGCCAGTTCCACGGCGTGATCAACCCACACACCCCGACCGGTTCCTTGACCACCACGGTCTGACCACGCGGCTGCTCGAAGCTGAAGTTCTTCAGGACGTCGATCGCGGTGGACAGATGACCCAGGCCCATCATCACCTGCGGGCCCTTGGCCAGTGCCGGCGGGGCGCCCATCTCTTCGTGGACCGCTTCGGCGAGGTCGGCGACACGCTTCTGATACTGCTCGAGGATCGCCGCAAGCACATCGAGTCGTTCTTCCTTGGAGCTGATCGACCAGGCGGCCAAGGCGTTGCGGGCCGCTTCGACCGCCGTGTCCACATCGACACTGGAACCCAGCGCGATCCGTCCGCCGGCCTGTTCGGTGGTGGGGTTGTCGACGTCGAGGGTGCGCAGCTCGGCCGGGTCCACCCAGCGGCCGTCGATGTAGAACTTCAGATAGTCACGCATGGGGTCATCCTGTCACCGCGCGCGTTTGTGCTGTGCGCCTTTGCCATACCCGTCAAAAATCGGTCGGACATCGTTGTCGTCCGTAGCCGACCCGGCTCGGGTAACAACATTCTCGTCCGCATAGAATGCCTATATGCCACAGGATCCACGCTTCGTCACCTATGAAGAGCTCGACGAGGGCCGCATCGTCCGGATCATGCTCAACCGCCCCGAGGCTCGTAATGCGCAGAACCGCGGCCTCCTGGTCGAGTTGAACGAGGCGTTCTTGCGCGCCGAGGCCGACGACCAGGTGCGGGTCGTCATCCTCGGTGGACTTGGCCCGATGTTTTCGTCCGGGCATGACCTCGGCTCGGCGGCCCATCGCGCCGAATACACCCCCGGCCCCGACCAGCACCCCAGCTATCAGGTCAACGGGGGTACCCGGGAGGGCGCCGAGAAGATGATGCTGCAGGAGTGGCACCACTTTTTCGCCAATACCCGACGCTGGCGGGATCTACGCAAGATCACCATCGCCCAGGTTCACGGTGACGTCTATGCCGCTGCTCTCATGCTGATGTGGGCCTGTGATCTGATCATCGCCGCGGAGAACACTCGGTTCGCCGACGTCGTCGGCACGCGGCTGGGCATGTGCGGCGTCGAATACTTCGCGCACCCTTGGGAATTCGGGCCGCGTAAGACCAAGGAGCTGATGCTCACCGGCGACGCGCTGACCGTGGATGAGGCCTACCAGCTAGGCATGGTGTCCAAGGTGTTCCCCGAAGCCGAACTCGAAGAGAAGACAGTGCAATTCGCCCGCCGCATCGCCGAGGTACCGACCATGGCCGCGCTGCTGGCCAAGGAGGCGGTGAACCAATCGGTGGACAACATGGGGTTCTACAACGCACTCAACGCCTGCTTCACCCTTCATCAGCTCAACCACTCGCATTGGGCGCAGCTGCACGACGGTTACCCGGCCGCCCTGGAGGAAGACGGCGTTCCCAATTGGCGCACCGCACCGCCGATTGTGCCGTCGCTCAAGGATCAGGTGCGCGCGCAGGACTGAAGCGCCGGCTCGCTCTGAAGTCTGGCCCCAAGATCACGGCGGAACCTCGGATCACGTTGACTTAATCGATTAAGAGGTATCGGGAACGTCACGCGTTCAGCTGAATTTCGTTGCTGGCAGCGGGCGAGTTGACATCGGCGTCATCACCCTACCCAGTGCAAACCTTCAGTTGATCCGCGGTTCAGAGCTCCCAAACCTGTTGCATACCACGATAATTCGATTATCGCGCAAACCATGCGCAGCCGATCATGTTCGCAGTTATCGCGTTTTTCCCGCTGTGCGCCATGGTAATTCACGAAACGTGATGGAAACCACAGGGTTTTGCCGCAGCCGAAAACATGTTGTTACGTTCGGACGCATGTTTGGAATCGCGACCGCGTCGTTGCTGGCCCTGATCAATCAGGTGTCGGGAACGCCGTACATCCCCGGCGGAGACAGTCCCGCCGGTACCGACTGCTCCGGGCTGGCCTCATGGGTGTCCAACGTGGCCACTGGCAGGCCCGCGTTCGGCAGCCGGTTTCACACCGCAAATGAAGAAGCCGCCCTGCTTGCCCGTGGGTTCCACTACGGCACGGCACCCAACTCCCTGGTGATCGGCTGGAACAGCGGCCACACCGCAGTCACCCTGCCCGACGGCACCCCGGTTTCCAGCGGTGAAGGCGGCGGTGTGCGCATCGGTGGTGGTGGGGCCTATCAGAAGCAGTTCACCCACCACATGTATCTGCCGATGCCCGCCCAGGAAATGCAGACCGACCCGGCCGCACCGGCGCCGGATGCCCCGCCGGCACCGGCAGGCCCCGACGTCGTCGGTGTCAGCGATGCTCCGCCGCCCCCGCCTGCCGAGGATCTGCCGCCGGCGCCCGGCGTCGTCCCGGTCGGCAATGCCACACCACTGCCCGATGGCACCGCGGGGATGCCCGCCTGACCCAAGCAGCCTTACGGGTTGATGGTGTTCTCCCCCACCTGACGGCCCCAGACGTATTCGGTCAGCAACGGCTGGCCTAGCTCGAAGTGGTTGTACGGAGCAAGTGAAGCTCCGTCGTCGACGACGAGATACGGAGCGGGCCAGAAGTTTCGGTCGATCTTCTGCCAGCATCCGGGAGCGCCACCCGGACCACCCCGCCCGTTGGTGCGCGGCAGGTTGTCCGGGTAGACGTACGGGTTGGCCGCGCCGAGGAACTCGGTGACCGTGCTCAACGAGTATCCGTTGCCGCCGAAGGCATCCAGGGCATCCGGCAGGGCCTGGGCGATGTTGCGGATACCGCACAGGATCGCCGGGCTGTACGTGTCCAGCAGCCGGGTGCTGGGCACCAGGTCAGCCGCCGCGCGCACGAGGTACGGGCTGGCGCGCTCGACGATGTCGCCGCCGGTGTTGCCGAACCCGATCGATGCCAGCAGCGCGGCGTCGATGTCGGACTGCTGGCCATTGAGCGAGCGGGCGGTGGTGACCGCGTGCTCTAACCCATCCCACAGATCCGGGCTGGCCTTGGTGTAGACATCGGCAAGACTGGCCAACCGCTGAATGTCGTAGCGAATCTGGGGCATCTGCGGGTTGACGTCGTCGAGGACGGCATTGCCGTTGACGATCGAGCGACCGAACTTCGTGCCCAGCCCGCTGAGGGCCTCCGCGGTGGCCGACAAGGTCAGGTTGAGCGCAATCGGGTCGACCTTCTCCGAGATCGAGGTGACCGTTTCGAACAGCGTGTTGAACTCGGTGGTCACCGAGGTGGCATCGATGACGTCGGCACTGCTGATCCGCGCCGCCGACGGGTCTTTGGGCGCGCTCAGCGCAACGTACTTGTTGCCGAACACCGTGCTGGCCTTGATGTCGGCGCGCACGTTGGCCGGGATGGCGGGCACATAGTGCGAGTCGACGTCCAAGGTCACCCGCGCCACCGACCTGCCGTCGCGGTCGATCGACGACACCGTGCCGACCCGCCCGATCACCACCCCGTTGTAGGTCACCTTCGAACCCGACTCCATGACCAGACCGGCCCGGTCGGACACCATGGTCAGCAGGGTGCGCGGCAACAGGTCACCGCGGAACTGCAGATAGATCAGAGTCAGGACCAGCGCCACCACTAGCACCGTCACCAGCCCGGCCGTCTTGAGTGGCGGGCGATCGGCGAAGCTCATCGCGATGTCCACCCAGGACCAGTGCCGCGCATCCCGCCTCCTTCCCCGACCCGAATTGCGATTCGGCACCGCTGCGCTGTCGTATGACAGTGAGGCGGACCACAGGAATGTACCCGAGCCGGTAATTTGCGTGAAGCGCATTCGCGCAATTCGCCGCACTTTGGCCAGCACTTTATTTGTAGCCATCACGTCAATTCGACTCAGCTACGTGAATGACCCTGATGCACAGCCTGTTTGCGGCGGCGACGGCTATATTGACGGGCACACGAATAAAATCTCGCAGGCGAATAAGCGGTTTGCCCCCGCTGGGCAACACGATTCGGTATCCGCGATCACGTGGCGGGTTCGACGGCGCGTGCGCCGCCGAGTGCGGCCAAAGCTACTCCAGTTGGCAGTGGAGTCGGGATAATCGATGGAGTCGCCAGGGCGACGATGCCTGCGCGGGAACCGGCTCAACGAGGAGCGTAGAAACTCATGTCCATCATCGAAGCGGACCCAGTGACCCCGTCGGGATTCGACGGGGAGGTCGCCGACACCCAGCGGTACTTCGACAGCCCACGATTCGACGGGATCACCCGGCTCTACACAGCCCGCCAGGTCGTGGAGCAGCGGGGCACCATCCCCGTCGACTACACGGTCGCCAGGGAGGCCTCGACCGCCTTCTACCAGCGGCTCAAGGAACTGTTCGCGCAGAAGAAGAGCATCACCACGTTTGGTCCATACTCGCCGGGCCAGGCGGTCACGATGAAGCGAATGGGCATCGAGGGCATCTACCTCGGCGGCTGGGCCACCTCGGCCAAGGGTTCGGTGACCGAGGATCCGGGACCCGACCTGGCGAGCTATCCGCTGAGCCAGGTTCCCGACGAGGCCGCCGGCCTAGTGCGGGCATTGCTGACCGCCGATCGCAACCAACACTTCCTTCGCCTGCAGATGACCGATGAACAGCGGGCGGCCACGCCGCCGGTCGACTACCGGCCCTTCATCATCGCCGACGCCGACACCGGCCACGGCGGAGATCCACACGTGCGCAACCTGATCCGGCGTTTCGTCGAGGCAGGGGTTTCCGGCTACCACATCGAGGACCAGCGGCCGGGTACCAAGAAGTGCGGCCACCAGGGCGGAAAGGTGCTGGTGCCATCCGATGAGCAGATCAAGCGGCTCAACACCGCACGCTTCCAGCTCGACATCATGCGGGTGCCCGGCATCATCGTGGCCCGCACCGACGCCGAAGCCGCCAACCTTGTCGAGAGCCGCTCCGACGAGCGCGACCAGCCGTTCCTGCTCGGGGCCACCAATTTGAAGATTCCGCCCTACAAGGCGTGTTTCCTGGCGATGGTGCGCCGTTTCTACGACTCCGGCGTCACCGAACTCAACGGTCATCTGCTCTATGCCCTGCCCGAGGGCGAATACGCACAGGCCGACGCCTGGCTGGACAAACACGGGATCGGCACCGCGGTCAGCGAGGCCGCGACGGCGTGGCTCGACGGCCGCAAGGGCTCGCTGGATGCGTTGTTCGACACGGTCGAGTCGAGGTTCGTCGAGGCCTGGCAGGACGACGCCGGTCTGGAAACCTATGGCGACGCCGTGGCCGAGTTGCTGAAGTTCCGCGAGAGCGAGGGCGAACCGCTCGACATGAGCGTCTCGGACTGGTCGGCATTCGCCAAGACCGCCTCGCTGTACGCCGCGCGGGAGAAGGCACGCGCCCTCGGCGTCGACGCCGCCTGGGACTGCGAGCGGGCCAAGACACCCGAGGGCTATTACCAGGTGCGCGGCGGCATCCCGTATGCCATCGCCAAATCGCTTGCCGCAGCGCCCTTTGCGGATCTGCTGTGGATGGAGACCAAGACCGCCGACCTGGCCGATGCCAAGGAGTTCGCCGACGCCATCCACGCCGTCTACCCGGACAAGATGCTGGCCTACAACCTGTCACCCTCGTTCAACTGGGACACCACCGGGATGAGCGATGAGCAGATGCGCGCCTTCCCCGAGGAAATCGGCAAGATGGGCTTCGTCTTCAACTTCATGACCTACGGCGGTCACCAGATCGACGGTGTGGCCGCCGAGGAGTTCGCCACCGCGCTGCGTCAGGACGGCATGCTGGCACTGGCCCGGTTGCAACGCAAGATGCGCCTCGTCGAATCTCCTTACCGCACACCGCAAACCCTGGTCGGCGGACCGCGCAGCGATGCCGCGCTGGCGGCCTCGTCCGGTCGTACCGCCACCACCAAGGCGATGGGTGCGGGCTCCACCCAGCACCAGCACCTGGTGCAGACCGAGGTGCCCAAGAAGCTGCTCGAGGACTGGCTGGCACTGTGGAGTGAGCACTACGACCTCGGCGAGAAGCTGCGGGTCAGCCTGCGGCCCCGCCGGGCCGGCTCCGATGTCCTGGAGCTGGGCATCTACGGCGCCGACGACGGCGAGAAGCTGGCCGACGTGGTCTTCGACCCGATCAAGGACCGGCATGGCCGCAGCATCCTGCAGGTGCGCGATCAGAACACCTACGCCGAGAAGCTGCGCCAGAAGCGGCTGATGACGGTGATCCACCTGTGGATGGTGCACCGGTTCAAGGCCGACGCCGTGTACTACGTGACGCCCACCGAGGACAACGTGTACCAGGCCGACAAGATGAAGGCGCACGGCATCTTCAGCGATGTGCACAAGGATGTCGGCGAGATCCTGGTGGCCGATGTCAACCAGGCCCGCATCGCCGAACTGCTGGAGCCCGACCGCGCCGCCCTCACCCGCTTGATCAACAAGGAGGACTGAGCTGTCCTGGGGCGCTGTCGGCGTCAACCTGCTGCTGTGTGCCCTGGTCGTCGCGGTGTACTTCGCCGCGATCATGGCGTTGTCGATCCGGGTGCGCAACCAGTCGATCGTCGACATCTTCTGGGGACCGGGGTTCGTCCTGGTGGCCGCGGTCAGCTACCTGGCCTCGCGGCACAGCGGAGGTGACGACGTCCGCCGGCTGGTGGTGCTGGCTCTGACGGCCATCTGGGGGCTGCGACTCGGGCTGCACATCGGCATCCGCAACGTCGGGCACGGCCAAGACCCGCGCTACGACGCGATCATGAGCCACCGCTCCGGGTCACTGGTGGGCTTCGTCGCCCGCAAGATCTACCTGCCTCAGGCGGTGATCCTGTTCATCGTGTCGCTACCGGTCCAGTTCGCGATGTACCAGCCCGCGGCCCTGGGAGTCGTTGGGACACTGGGCATTGCGGTGTGGGTTGTCGGCTTTGCGTTCGAGGCCCTGGGCGACTACCAGCTCACAAGGTTCAAGAAGGATCCGGCCAACGCCGGACAGATCATGGACCGTGGGCTGTGGGCGTGGACCCGGCACCCGAACTACTTCGGTGACGTGTGCGTCTGGGTCGGGCTGTGGTTGCTGACCCTCGGGCATCCGGCCGGATTCGGCACGGTGGTGTCGCCGCTGCTGATGGGCTTCTTTCTGGTCAAGGTCAGCGGAAAGGCGTTGCTGGAGAAGAACATGCGCCGAAGCCGCGGCCCGGCCTATGACGCCTACGTCGTACGAACGAGTGGATTCTTCCCGCGGCCGCCGCGGCGGTCGTGATCATCAGCAGCGGGCCAGCACATCGGACATGGCCTGCTTCTCCTTGGCCGACACCCACAGCCCGTAGGCGGTCTTGATCCCGACCTGGCGCGCCACGAAGTCGCAGCGGAACGCCTCGTTGGGCGGTAGCCATGACGCGGCGTCACGGAAGGCCTTGTCGAAGTTGGCTTTCGGGCTCACCGCGAGCAGGTTGCGTGGATCGTTGGCGAAGTCGAGCCGGCGCTGCGGATCCCAGCTGCGAGCGCCCTTGTACCAGGCATCGGCCAGCGCGACCACGTGGTCGATCTCGACCGCCTTGGACGTGTCGGGTCCGCGGACGAAGTCGATGACGGTGCCGGTGTAGGGGTCGCGCAGGACGCCACTCTGGGCGTAGCAGGTGCCGGGGCGCACGACCAGGTCGGCCAGGTCGCGGCGCAGGATGTCATCACGGGTGTTGCAGCCGTTGTGTCCGTACTCGACATTGACGTCGTCACTCCACGCCTGCCCGAACCGCCAACGCTGGAAGTCCTGGGTGCGGTCCCAGCCTTTGACCGGCAGGGCGGCGAGCTGGCCGCGGGCCTGGTCGAAGCCTGGGGTCGCGCCGGTCGCCGGCGGCGGTGGGGGCGACGGTGTCGCCGTCCACGTCGGTGATGGGCCGGACAGTCGCTTGTCAGCCTGATGGCGATCCCAGATCACCACCCCCAGGACGGCGCCGATCACCAAGACGGCGAGCACCAGAAACCCGCCGCGCCGGCTACGGGAGGTCACGGCCGTCGTCGAGGTAGGCCACAATGGCGTTGGTCAGCGCCCGGCGAGCCTCGTCGAGGTCGGCGTAGGTGCCCAGCTGTTTCTCCGAGGCGATGCCGCGCATCGCGCCGGGAATCAGGGTGGCGACCTCACGCACCCGCTGCGGGTCGACATGCAGATCGGCAAATGCCTTTTGGCAGGTCTCCAGCCAGCTTTGCCGCCAGGAGATCAGCTCGGCAGCGGTCTGCGGGTACAGGCGTTCCAATTCGGTGTTCGCACTGGGCAATACGGCACGCAGATTCTCGATCGCGCGCGAGTCGCGGTTGGTCAACCCTGCATAGAGCGTGTCGATGATCCGAGACACCCGCTCGCGCAGACTCGCCGGGCGGTCGGGCGGGGTGAAGATGTTGGCCCGCCGGTCCGCGGTGTGGCGCAGCACCGCGGCCCAAAATCCGTCGGTGTCACCGAACTGGTACTGGACGGTGCCCCACGTCGCGCCGATCTCCTTGGCGATGCGGTTGGCCGACACCGCGCTCGGGTCCCCGGACGCCAACGCGGTCAAGGCCGCCTCGAGCAGGTTCTCGCGCGTGGCCGAACCCCGCCGGTTCGGCCTTCGTCGCGCGCTGTCCGCTTCCGCCACCCCTGGATGGTAGCGGCCCCGGGAGTTTCATTGACACCTCTATGAACGATTCCTAGACTCGCCGACATGCCCAAGCCAGCCCTGCCGATGAAGCCGACCGGTTGGTTTCAGGTCGCCTGGTCCGATGAGATCAACGTGGGCGAGGTACACCGGATGACCTACTTCGACCTCGACATGGTCGCCTGGCGTGCGCAATCGGGGACGGTGAGCGTGATGGACGCCTACTGTGAACACCTCGGCGCTCACCTCGGCCATGGCGGCACGGTGGTCGGCGAGGTCATCCAATGCCCGTTCCACGGTTGGCAGTGGAACAGCGAGGGCCGCAACGTCTGTATCCCCTATGAGGACCGGCCCAACCGCGGGCGGCGCATCCGCACCTATCCGGTGGTCGAGCGCAACTCCTCGATCTACATCTGGCACGACACCGAAGGCCGCGAACCCTACTTCGACGTTCCGGATATCTTCGCCGACTTCCACGATGGTCGTAGCGCCGCCGACTACTACCCGCAGGCCCGGCTGTTTCGAACCCGGCTGCAGATCCACCCGCAGTACGTCCTCGAGAACGGGGTGGACTTCGCCCATTTCAAGTACGTGCACCAAACGCCGATCGTGCCGCTGTTCACCCGCCACGACTTCGACACCCCGGTCTCCTACGTCGATTTCACCATCACGTTCGAGGGCGACGAGGGCCAGATCATCGATGACGTGAACAGCGGTGTAGAAGCCATCAACGGTGGGCTCGGCGTAGCGGTGACCAAGAGTTGGGGCATGGTCGACAACCGCACGATCTCGGCGATCACCCCGGTCGACGACTACACCTCCGACATCCGGTTCGTGGTCTACATCGGCCGGGTCCCCGGCGATGAGAGCGAGAAGGCGCAGCGCAAAGCTCAGGAGTTCGCCCAGATGGTGATCGACCAGTTCGCCGCGGACATCGAGATCTGGCAGCACCAGCGCTACACCCTGCGCCCGGCACTGGCGACGTCGGAATACGACGGATTCACGGCGTTCCGCACGTGGGCCAACCAGTTCTATCCCGATAGTCCAGCTCAACTGCATCCCGCTGCGGCGCAACACGATTGAGGAGACCATCCATGTCTGTCACCACACCGGTCCGGGTCTTCCAGGTAGCCACCGGCAATGTCGGCTCCGAGATGATCAAGCGCATGGCGCACCGCCCCGACCTGCAACTGGTCGGCCTGCACTGCTACACCCCGGACAAGATCGGCCGCGACGCCGGCGAGATCGTCGGCATCGGCCCGATCGGCGTCACCGCAACGGGATCGATCGAGGAGATCATCGCCGCCAAACCTGACGTGCTGACCTTCCACGGCGTCTTCCCCGACGAGGACCTCTATCTAGCGGTCCTCGAGGTCGGGATCAACATCGTCACCACGGCCGACTGGATCACCGGCTGGCATCGGGACCGCAACCATCCGCACCACTCCGGTAAGCCGGTGACCCAACTGCTCCAAGAGGCTTGCGAGAAGGGCAACTCCACCTTTTACGGCACCGGCATGAACCCCGGTGTCAACCAGATCCTCGGGGTGGTCTGCTCGGCCGACGTCGCCGAGATCGAGAACGTGACCACCATCGAGTCGGTCGACGTGTCCTGCCATCACTCGAAGGACACCTGGATCGAGGTGGGATACGGCCTGCCCGTGGACGATCCGAGCATTCCAGGCAAGCTGGAGAAGTACACCCGCGTCTTCGCCGACAGCGTGCTGATGATGGCGGACTGCTTCGACCTGCAACTCGACGAAGTGACGTTCAGCTACGAACTCGGCGCCTGCACCAAGGACGTCGACCTGGGCTGGTATGTGCTGCCCAAGGGATCGCTCGGCGGCAACTACATCAAGTACCAGGGCATCGTCGACGGCGTCCCGCGCGTCGAGACCCACCTCGAGTGGCAGATGACGCCGCACACCGACCCGAGTTGGGACATCAAGGGCTGCTACATCACCCAGATCAAGGGCGATCCCTGCATCTACAACAAACATATGATCTTCCCCAAGCCCGGCGTCGACCTGTCCGATCCGGACTCGTTCGCCTCCATCGGGATGACGGTCACCGGCCTGCCTGCACTCAACGCCATCGCCTCGGTGGTGGCGGCTCCGCCCGGGCTGCTCACCAGCGCAGACCTACCCCTGCGCGGTTTTGCGGGTCGATTCAAGAAATAGCTCCGCCGGCCCGGCGCCTCCCGGGTTGCCGAGAGCGAACGGCAACGCCCAACGGCATCGGCGCGAACCCGGTTGGGTGAACAGCGAATGAAAGCGCTGTTCAGGGGCTGTCGCGCTGTCGTCGGGGGCGTCCCGAGGCTGGCACCGGCGAGAGCCGGGGTACCGAGTTGGTCGCCGCCGGCGAGCTCGATGTCCGCATCGCCAGCGACGGCGGGGTCCCGTTGACCGCCGTAGCAGGACAACCCTAGAAGGTGACGGTGAAACCGTGCGCGGGCTCTTAGAGTACGTGACGTGAATCGTCTCGACCGCTTCTTCGAGGTGTCGGCCAGAGGGTCGACGGTAGGTGCAGAAGTCCGTGGCGGAGTCGTCACGTTCATCGCGATGGCCTACATCATCGTGCTGAATCCGATCATCCTGGCGGGCGCGCCTGACGTCACCGGGCACAAGCTGGAATTCGGTCAGGTGTCGGCCACCACTGCGCTGGCCGCCGGGGTCATGACCATCGTCTTCGGAGTGGTGGCCCGTCTGCCGTTCTCGTTCGCGGCCGGGCTGGGCATCAACTCCTTCCTGGCAACGACTGTGGTGGGCACCCTGAGCTGGCCCGAGGCCATGGGTCTGGTGGTGATCAACGGGCTGATCATCGTGGTGCTCGCCGCCACCGGATTGCGGCGGATGGTCTTCGACGCCGTCCCGATGCAACTGAAGCTGGCGATCACCGCGGGCATCGGTCTGTTCATCTTGTTCATTGGGCTCGTCGACTCGGGCTTCATCCAGTCGACCGGATTGCCCTCTCCCCCAGTCGGTCTGGGCAGCGGTGGCCATGGATCCATCAGCACTGTCCCGACGCTGGTGTTCATCTTCACCCTCTTTCTCACCGGGGTCCTGGTGGTGCGACGGGTCCGCGGGGGCATCCTCATCGGCTTGGTGATCGGCACGGCGCTCGCCATGGCCATCGAGGCCATCTGGCATCTGGGACCGGCGGTGAAGAATCCGGGCGGATGGTCATTGTCGGTGCCAACGCTGTCCGGCTCGCCCTTCGCTGTGCCGGACCTGTCATTGGTGGGGGCGTTCAGTTTCGAAAGCTTCAGCCGCATCGGGGTTCTGGCGGCCACCATGCTGGTGTTCACCTTGGTGTTCGCCAACTTCTTCGACGCCATGGGCACCTTCACCGGCCTGTCCCGCGAAGCCGGTGTCGCCGACGCGCAGGGCAATTTCCCGCGGCTGCGCTCGGCACTGATCGTCGAGGGTGCCGGCGCCATGGTCGGCGGCGGCGTCTCGGCATCGTCGAACACCGTGTTCATCGAGTCCGGTGCCGGCATCGAAGAGGGCGCCCGCACCGGGCTGGCCAACCTCGTCACCGGTGCGCTGTTCCTGGCCGCCATGTTCGTCTCGCCGCTGGCCTCGATCGTGCCCAGCGAGGTTGCCGCGGCCGCACTGGTGATCGTCGGCACGATGATGTTCTCCCAACTGCGCCATGTCGACGTCTCGGAGTTCTCCGTCGCGCTGCCGGTGGTGCTGACCGTGGCGGTGATGCCGTTCAGCTACTCGATCGCCAACGGCATCGGTGTCGGCTTCATCAGCTGGGTCGTGGTGCGGTCAGCAGCAGGCAAGGCGCGCGAGATCAGCCCGCTGCTGTGGATCGTGGCGGCCGGGTTCGTGGTGTACTTCGCCCGCGACTGGATCCAGTCCGTGATCTGAAGCCCTGCCTGCCGATGTCCTAGCATGTGCTCGGCGGCGCCGGTGCCGCCCGGGGACGGGGAGGAAGGTCGAACCATGCGCACGTTGACCCTTGCCACACTGGTGGCCGCTGCCACGGTGGCGGCCTGCCCGGGGATCGCCTCGGCCGCGCCGAAGAACTACTGCGCCGATCTGAAGGGCATCGACACCGGTCAGAGCTGCCAGATCCAGGTCAGCGATCCCGGCTATGACGTCAGCATCAGCTTTCCCAGCAGCTACCCGGACACCAAGTCGATCGCCGATTACATCAGCCAGACCCGCGACGCCTTCCTCACCGTCGCCAAGTCCTCGACCCCGCACGACCTGCCCTACGCCCTGGACATCACGGCGAAGACCTACGATTCGTCGATCCCGCCGCGCGGCAGCCAGGCGGTGGTGCTGCAGACCTACCAGAACACCGGCGGGGCGCACCCGGTGACGTCCTACCAGTCGTTCAACTGGGATCAGACCTACCGCAAGCCGATCACCTGGGACAACCTGTGGCAGCCCACCGCCGATCCGCTGCCCGTGATCTACCCGATCGTTCAGGCCGACCTGCAGAAGCAGACTGGCCAGCAGGTGGTGATCCCGGCCAGCGCGGGCCTCGACCCCGCCAACTACCAGAACTTCGCGATCACCAATGACGGGGTCATCTTCTTCTTCGGCCAGGGCACACTGCTGCCCGACGCCGCCGGACCGCTCCAGGTGCTGGTGCCTCGCTCGGCGATCGACCCCATGCTGGCCTAACGGGTCATGCAGGCGACAGCGCTGAGCACCTTGGTACCCGGCCGGCGCGGGTCGGGCTGCGGTAGCCGGGCGACCAGCCGCATCAGCCTGGGCAGTCGCCGGTAGCGGTAGGCCGCGGTCAGCACCGATTCCACGCTGACCGTCGTCCACCCGAGTTCCTCGAAAAAGGCCAGGCCGTTGTCGGGGGCGAAGGTGAACGGGGCGTTGCGCAGCAGACCGTCAGCCTTGTGGTTCATCGTCTTACGCAGGCCTGGTGAGGCGAAATCGAATACCCACCAAGCGATTTCAGGCCGGGAGAAGGCAGCAGACAGTCCGGTGACGTCCGCGGCGGACAGATACATCAGCAGGCCCTCGGTCAGCACGAAGGCTTTGCCGGCACCCGCGAGCGCCTCGTCGAGGAACCGGTCGCGCGCTATCGGGTCGGCCAGGTCCACGGCATGCCGTGTGAGGCGGCAGCGCGGTGTCTGGTCGGCCAGCACCCGGTTCTTCTCGGCGACCAGCGCCGGGAGGTCGGCCTCCACCCACACCAGATCGGCCGGCAGATCCAGCCGGTAGGGCCGGGTGTCCAGGCCGGCCGCCAGGTTGAGGACGCGGTCGCAGCCCGCCTCGATGGCACCGGTGATCAGGTCGTCGATGAGCTTGGTACGCGCCACCAACCACCAACCGTCGCGGATCCGGCGCGGGGCGGCTGCGACGATGGCGCGGCCCTGTTCCCCAGCCAGCAAATCAGCAAGGTCGTCGTGGAACAGGGCATCGGGGCGGGTCGATTCCCGGGCTCGGTACACCGCAACCCAGCGTGCGGTGTCCGAAACGCCGGAGACCACTGCGTCCATCTCGCTCACCGGACCAGTGTGGCAGAACACTCTGGCAATATCGCCCGCGCTGACGGGCCATCGGGGCCTAACCTCAGCGGCATGATCGGGCTGACCAGACGTGACTTCCTCTGCGGCGCGGGCGGGTTGGCGGCCACCGCCGCCCTAGCGGCCTGCGGAGCCGACGGATCCGCGCCCACCGAACATGTCGTGGTGATCGGTGCGGGCATGGCCGGCCTGGCCGCCGCACGGACACTGGCCGACGCCGGAATACGGGTGACGGTCCTGGAAGCCCGCGATCGCATCGGCGGCCGGATCTGGACCGATACCTCGCTGGGTGTGCCCATCGACCTCGGTGCAGCGTGGATTCACGGTACCCAGGGCAATCCCCTTGTCGCCCTTGCCCAGAAGGCAGGCGCGACAACCGCGCAGACCGACTGGGACGACCTCATGCTGTTCGACGGACACAACGAGGTGGCAGCGGCGACCGTCGAGAAGTCCGCCGCGACATGGGAAACGGCGCTGGACAAGGTCGACTCGCTCACCACCGACGCGGCGCCGACCGCGTCACTCGAGAGCGCCCTGGCCCGCGTCACCGATATCGACGATCCGCTGACCGCCTGGCGGGTGGCCACCGACATCGCCGCCGAGTACGCCGCCGACCCCGAGCAACTCTCACTGAAGTGGTTCGGCGCCGAAGGCCAGTTCGACGGGCCCGACCTGATCCTGCCCAAGGGTTACCAACAGCTGGCACACCATCTGGCCGACGGCCTGACCATCCAGCTGGACACCGAGGTCACCCGCGTCACCGACGACGGATCCCGGGTGCGCCTGGACACCTCACGCGGCGTGCTCAGTGGCGACCGGGTGATCGTCACCGTCCCGTTGGGAGTGCTCAAGGCCGGCACCATCACTTTCGACCCCGCCCTCCCGGCAGCCAAACGCACCGCGATCGACCGCCTGGGCGTCGGCGTGCTCGACAAGGTGGTCCTGAGCTTCGCGGAGCCGTTTTGGTCCCGGTCAGTGAATGTGATCGGCCTGGCCGGCGCCGACCAGCCGCTGCCGGTTCTGGTCAACGGGCTGACCTTCGGGGCTGGCCCGGTGTTGGTGGGTTTGCGTGGCGGCTCGGCTGCCCGCAGCGGTGAGGGGTTGTCCGACGAGCAGAACGTCGAGCAGGTTCGTGCCGCGTTGAATGCGCCTGCGGTGACGGGGTCGCTGGTGACGCGGTGGGGCGCCGATCGGTATGCCCGCGGCTCGTACAGCTTTCTCGCGGTCGGTTCCAGCCCGACAGACCAGAACGCATTGGGTGAACCCGCATCCGAACGGCTGCTGTTCGCCGGTGAAGCCACCTACCCGGAGCATTTCGCCACCGTTCACGGGGCCTATGTGAGCGGCCTGCGCGAGGCACACCGAATCCTGGGCATGACCCGATAACCCGACACGTCGGTGCCGTCATCGCCCATGCTGGACACCATGGCCCGTCTGCCCCGCCGCATCGCCTCGGAACTGACCGCGCCACTGCGCAGCCCACAGGTGGCCGGGGCGGTGGCCGGTATCGAGGGAAAACTCACGGCGCGCCGGCGTGAGCAGAAGATCCAGTCGGGGGCGTTCCGGGGTGTCCAAGTGATCGTCTACCGCGGATTCGTCGCCGACGATGTAGCCAGGGTCCGGGTTCGGGTGATCGAGACGCCGGAACTGCCCGGCGACAGACGGATTCCGTACTGGGACGTCGCCCAGGCCAACCTGCGCCGGCATGCCGCACTGCACATCGTCGGCGCCGAGGTCACCCTGCGGATCGGTGCGCACAGCGCCACCGAGGTCACCGATGACCACGGCTTCGCCACCTTCGCACTGCCGGTACCGGGCCTTCGCACCGGCTGGCATCAGGCGGTGGCGCAGACCCGGCCGATCGAGGACGGTGACCCGGTCGCGGGTACCGGATCGGTGGTCAAGCCGTCGCTGCGGGCCGCGTTCCTGGTGATCTCCGATATCGACGACACCATCCTGCTCACCGGACTCACCGAAGGCGTGGCGATGGTGACCCGCACGCTGCTGCGCGACGCCGAGCAGCGCCGCGCGATTCCCGGTATGTCTCGGCTGTATCAGGGCCTGGAGCGCGGTCTGCCGACCCGCTCCGGAAACCGAAGGCCCAAGCCGACGTTCTTCTACGTCTCGACCGGGAGCTGGTCGTTCTATCCGCTGCTGACGCACTTCGCCCAGCTACGCGGTTTCCCGGCCGGACCGATGTTCCTGACCGACTGGGGTCCGACCGAGCGATACCTGCGACGCAGCGGAGCCGAACACAAACGCACCGCCATCCGGCGGCTGTTCGAGGCTTACCCCGGCATGCAGTTCGTGCTGATCGGCGACAGCGGCCAGCGTGATCCGCTGACCTATGAGGAGATGGCCCGCGATTTCCCGGGCCACGTGAAGCTGGTACTGATCCGCCGGGTCGGCTCGGAGGACGACGAGCGCAACCGCCAGATAGCGCAGCGGGCGGCACGGCTGCGCGACGAGGGCATTCCACTGCACCTGGTAGCCGATGCCGCGGAGGCCGCCGCGGTCGCTCATGTCCATGGGTTGTGTGACGACGTCACGTTGCTGGCGGTGCGCGGTGAGCTGGACAACGACAACTGAGGCGGGCAAGCGCCGGTCTTGGCGTTTGCTGGACTGCTAGCCTCTGCAGGCGAGCAACCAACGGCATCATTGCCCGGGAAAGGAAGCATGGGGGCTTCGAGATTCACCAGCCGAGCCGGAGGTCTGGCCGTGGGCCTCGGGGTGGGTGCCGCGATCCTCATCGGGGCCGGCTGTGCGTCGGCCTCCCCCGGCAGCGATTCCGGAGCGGGCCCGCCGGCCGCACACTCGACACCGGCCGCCGGACATTCGGCCCGCCAGGCTCCCAGACCACAACCGGCGGCAGCCACCCGCACCCGCACCACCGTCGTACGCCCCGCCGCCGCCACGGTGGCTGGTTCGCGCCGCGCCCACACCGCCGCCACGCCCAGCGCGCCGAACCCGGTGTCGGTCGACGTTCCCGCTATGCCGGTGGAGAGCGGCGCATCGTTCACCGTCTCCCGGGATGCGATCGCACAGGTCGCCGCCGGCTACGTCGCCGGCGGCGACCCCGCCGACAGTGCGCGGTTCTTCTTCGGCGATCTCGCCGTGGCCAGTCTCGAGCAGCTTGCCGACCCCGCCGTCACACCGGATCAGACCCGCCAGCTGCTGGGTAACCTCGCCGTCTCGGGGTACTTCGGTGGAATCTGGTTGCGCGACAACCTCCGTGACACCGCAACTGCGGCGCCCGCGGTGGTGACCGCGGTAACCAAGCCGGTGATCGATCTGTCGCCGTCGGCGATCGCACTTCACGTGTTCGACGGGTTGGCGGCCGGGTTTGTCGGCGCCGCGCAGAGCAGCCCGTGGATCGTCAATCTCGTTGCGCACGTGTCGGTGCCGGCGCTGCTGGCGCTCTACGGCTACAACAAGGGCTATCTCGAGGTGGTGCTGGACAGTCCGCCGCCGGGGGTGGCCTCGATGGCGGACACCCTGACCTGCACGGGCTTCTTGGCCTGCCACTCCAGCGCCTTCCCGCTGGAGCTGGCCACCCGGTACGACAGCGCGCTGAGTCAGCTCGACCAGCCGACCACACTGGGCTGGGCCGAGATGGCGGTATGGAGCACGGTACTCGAAAGCGCCACCGGCGCTGGACGATTCGTGTGGCAGGCCATCGTGTCCGCCGGCGGACTGTCACCGCGGTCCTACGCCGCCCTGGTCGACCTGAGTTCGGCATACCTGATGGTCAGCAAGGCCGCAGTGCTGTCGAGCATGATCGCCGCGGCCGACGGCGACGCCGCGACAGGCAGCACCTCGCTGCGCCTGCAGGCCGGCCTGTGGATGTGGTCGGGAAGCTACTTCGCCAGCCTGGCTTCCAGCGCTGGGCCCGGTACCGTACCGAGTGTCACCGTCACCTAGTGGAGGCCGAAGTGAAACGTCTCGTTGCCGCATCTCTGCTCCCGCTCGCCATGACCGCCGCGGGCTGCGCGCAGAACGAGAAGTCCCCTGCAGTCAGCTCGACCGGCTCGGCCACAGCGACACACACGCACAGCACCGAAGCGCAGGCCGGCGGCCAAACACATTGCACGAAAGGGCAATTGGCTGACGCGGCGGCATCGGCGGCACGGTCTATGGGCAAGGACAACGTCTACAGCATCGATGATCTGCAGTGCGCCGACGGCTGGGCGGTGACCAGCGGGCTGCTGGCCAGCACGCAGAACCCGCACCAGGGTGCACCGACATCGTTCGTGTTCCGCGCCCAGGGCCAGTTCTGGGTGGTTCAGGACAAGGCCAAGGTGTGCGGCACGAATCCGACGGCCACCACCGCCCCGGCCGACGCCACAATCCCGGCGACGTTGTTCGTCGCCGGCTGCGCGGCCGGCTGAGCTAGGAGGCCGGCTGCTCGGATTTCTGGGCCTTCCGGGCCAGAAGACGGTCCCGCTGCTCTTCGAATTTCCGGACCTGGCCTTCGAACGTGCTCAGATAGTTCGCCAATTGTTCACGCCGCTGTTCGCCCGCGGGAGTGAAGTCGGAACGCTCGAAGAGCTGCCACTTGCGCACCGTCGGTAGGAGTACCTCGTCGAGATGCTGGCGCGGGTCGTAGATGCCGTGCTTGGCCATCAGTACGCCGTTGCGGCGGAAGTTGGGCATGCCCTGGCCGGGCATGCGGAAGTTCTCCACCACGGCGGCGATGGCGTTCAGCGCCTGATCGGGCGCCAGATCCAATGCGGCGCCGCACATGTCGCGGTAGAAGATCATGTGGAGGTTCTCGTCAGCGGCAATGCGCTGCAGCAGGCGGTCGGCGACGGGGTCGTCACAGACCTTGCCGGTGTTGCGGTGGCTGACGCGAGTTGCCAATTCCTGGAACGACACATAGGCGATCGACAGCAGGAAGTCCGTCTTGTGGCGGGCTTCCTCCTCGGCGGTGGGCCCGAATCCGTTGGTGACATGTTCCATCCGGGCTCGCTCCAGTGCTACCGGATCCACTCCGCGCCCGACCACCAGGTAGTCACGAATTGCGATGCTGTGTCGGCCTTCTTCCGCAGTCCAGCGGCCCACCCAGGTGGCCCAGGCTCCGTCGAGGGAGAAGTTGCCCGCGGCCTGCCGATGATAGGACGGCAGATTGTCCTCGGTGAGCAGGTTGGTGATCATCGCCGCCTGAGCCACATCGCCGAGCCGCGACTGCCCGGGAACCCAATCGTCACCGCCCGTCGCCGCGAAGTTCCGCCCTCGCTCCCAGGGCACATAGTCATGTGGGTGCCAGTCGACCGCCGCCGACAGGTGACGGTTGAGGTACGCCTCGGCCGTGGGTTCGAGCTCGGACAGTAAGACATCATCCGTTAACTGGGCGACCATCGCACCTCACCCGCATCGAGCAGCAGGGGCAGGACGGCCCGCGCGGCATGGAAGATCCGCGCAGCCGAGGACCAGTTAGAACTCCACCACCGTATCAGGTCCCTAGGCGTTTACCGGCCGCACAACACTTTGCCACTCGATGTGATCGCGAGATCGCGGGGTCAGGAGGCCGGATTCCACTGCACCCAGTCCACCAACATGGTGGCCGGGAACTGGGTGGAGCTGTCCGGCGGCCCGGCCCACGGTCCACCGACGGCAAGATTGAGGATCGCGTAGAACGGCTTGTTGACTACCCATTGCGCGTTCGCCGGCAGCATGTCGGGGGTGAAGGTTCCCCACACGGTGTTGTCGACGCCGACGGTGATCGAGTTTTCGGCCCGGGTCAGCCAGTAATTGTGGAAGTCGGTGCTCAGATCGGGTCCGGTACCGGTGATCTGGGATTGCAGGTAGTCCCAGACACCGGTGATCGGCCCGTGGATCGCCGAATAGTGGGTCTGCGCGTTGTTGACCATCTCGACGATGTTGATCTCACCGGCGCCGGGCCACGGGTTGGTGCTCTCGTCGGCGCCGACCATCCAGAAGGCTGGCCAAAGTCCCTGTCCTGACGGCATTTTGATGCGCGCGGTCAGGGTGCCGTAACCGAAGCTGGCCAGATCGCTGGTCTGGACGCGCCCGGAGGTGTAGCCGGTGTCGGTCTTGATGGCCTGGATCGCGAGATGGCCCTGGCCGTCCAGGACGGCGTTGGCTGCTTGATAGTCCTCGACGCCGATGTCCCACCCGGTGCCTTGGATCGTCGACCACTTGGTGGGATCGGGTGGGGCACCAGCCGGTCCGTCGAAGCCGTCGTAATAGCTTGTCGGGGTGGTCGCGCCGATGGTGACCGGAACCGCGGTCACCACGGTGTCGGATCGGCTGATGCCGGCGGCCTGGGCCAGCGAGTGCAGGATGGCCTGGATCGCACCGGCCAGTCCGGTGAGTCGGTAGGCGCTGCCGTTGTCGACGGTGACGGTGAAGGTGTCGGTTCCGCCAGCCTGGGCCAAAGTCGCTGTGGGAGTGTAGGTGTAGGTGCCGTCGGCGTGGAGGTCGACGGCACCGCGGGTTGGCGCGATGGTCAGTGAGTAGGTCAGGACGGCGTTGTTGGGCGTCGTGGCCCGCAGGTCACCGGTGACCACACCGGTGGCCGATTGCCCCGGGTTCTGCACCGGGTTCACCGCGGGAGTCTCGTTGAAGAAGGTGTAGCGGACGATGTCCTCGAACGAGGGTGCACTGGTCTGGGCGGCGACAGCGCGCGGCACTGTTCGGGCGGGAACCGACTGGGCGCGCGCACTGGCGGACCGAACGGAGGCCGGCAGGGTGCGTGCGGTAGCACTGGCAGCAGCCGTGCTGCTGGCGGCGACCGGCCGCTTCTGCGGTCCGCGGGGCGAGGCAGACCCCACCGAGCGGCTGGTGGCCGACGGGCTCGTATCACCGGACGCGTCGGCCGAGGCGATCGCCGACCCGGACGCCACCGCCGTGCCGACACCGAGCGCAACAGCCAGCATTCCCACTCGCCCGACCCATCGCGAAGCCCCCACGACTGCACCCCCTCAGCCAGCCCGTCGACCCCCAAGACTACGAGAAACACACGGTAGCCGCGCTGTGGCAGCACTGTCTGGCAGTTGCCCGAGACCGTAGGCTGAACACGATGTCCGACAGGCCGCAGATCCGCTTCCTGCCCGTCGACGGCCGACGGGTGGCCTTCGAGGTGCGCGGCAGTGGGCCGGCGCTGGTGGCGCCTGCCTGGTGGGTCAGCCATCTGGAACTGGATTGGCAGGATCGCGCCGTGCGGCGGTTCTGGGAGACGGTCGCCGCCGGCCATACCCTGATCCGCTACGACCGCATCGGCGTCGGAATGTCGGATCGGGACGTGCTCGACGATGATCTCACCCTTGACGGCGAGGTGGCCGTCCTGCGGGCGCTGATCGACGAACTGGGTGGCGAACGGGTGTCGCTGCTTGGTGGATCTTCAGGCAGCTGCACCGCGGTGGCCTTCGCCGCGACCCACCCGGAGCGGGTGGACCGCCTGGTGCTCTACGGCTCCTACCCCGAAGGCGGGCAGCTGACGCCGCCCGGCGTCGACCAGGCGATCATCGGTGCAGTGCGGGCACACTGGGGTTTGGGGTCGCGGATGCTCAGCGATCTGTTCCTCGACGGCGGCAGCGCTGCCGAACATGAGCGGTTCGCTCGCCTGCAGCGTGACTCGGCCAGCGCGCAGACCGCGGCTGCACTACTGGCCATGGTGTATCGCCTTGACGTCCGCGACTACCTGCCTCGGATCCAATCCCCCACCGTGGTCGTGCACCGCCGCGACGACCGCGCGGTGCCCTACCGGCTGGGCCGGGAAGTCGCCGCGACGATCGCCGCTGCGACATTTGTTCCTTTGCAAGGTAGTTCGCACTTTCCATGGCATGGCGACGTGGATTCGGTTGCGCGCGTGTGCCGCCAGGCCCTGACCGCTGAGCAGCTGCCGCCGACTCCCTCCCCGGGGAACTCGATGCTGTTGTCGGACCGGGAGCGGGAGGTGCTGGCCTGCATCGCCCGCGGGCTGGCTGATCGGGAGATCGCCCAGCAGCTGGTGCTGAGCCCGCACACCGTGCACCGCCACGTGGCCAACATCCGGCGCAAGCTCGGCCGGACGTCGCGCACCGCAGCGGTGGCCGAAGCCGCTCGGCTGGGGCTGATCTGAGATAGCCGGAACCGGCCATCGCCGCACGATGGCCGTATCGAGGGATGCGGCCGGGTGCGGGTGATTCGTAGATTCCGGGCATGACCGAGATCGCGCATACCACGGCCGCGTCCTCCCCCTGGTTGCGGGTGATGGCGGTGCTCTATGACCCGTTTCTGTGGCTCGGCGAGGCCGTCGGAATGCGCAGTCACCGCCGCAGGCTGGTGGGCCAGGCCTCTGGCCGGGTCCTGGAGATCGGCGCCGGTACCGGGCTCAACGTGCCGCACTATCCGAGGGCCATCGATGCGCTGCTGGTCGCCGAGCCCGAACCCGGTATGCGCCGCAAGCTCGAGCGCCGGCTGGCCCGTCACGACCGCCAGGCCCGGGTTCTCGACGCTCCGGCCGAGCGTCTTCCGCTGCCCGACGCCTCGGTGGACACCGTGGTCAGCACCCTGGTGTTGTGCACGGTCGCTGACCCTACGGCGGCCCTGCGGGAGATCGCGCGGGTGCTACGTCCGGGCGGTCGGGTGCTGTTCATCGAACACATCAGGGCGCGGTCGCCGTTCCTGGCGGCGTGCCAAGACGCGCTGCTGCGGCCCTGGCGCGCCTTCGGCGGCGGCTGTGAATGCAACCGTCCGACCATCGAACTGATGCGATCACAGGGCTTCTCGGTGGAGGCGCAGGACGGCGTGTGGCGCGGGATGCCGGTGATCGTGCACCCACTGGCGGTGGGTCGGGCGAGAAAGTTAGCCGCGCATGGCTGAACACCGCGCCCGCCCATCCGCCTCGGAGGATGCCGCGCCCACGTTCTCGTTCGTCCTCGTGGGTGATGGCACCGCCGAGCGCCCCGACGCGGGCCTGCTGATCGGCAATGGCCACAGCCCGGATCGCACGACCTGCGGCACCCGGTGCCGCGGCGGCTTCGGCGGCCGGGGTGGTGGCTTGCAGCCGAGCCCGGTCAGCTAGTCAGTCCGCGATCGCGTCGAGGCGTTCCTGGACCCGAGCCAGGGCCTCGTCGAACACCTCGACCTTTTCACCGCGCTTCTCGTTGGCCGGCTGTGCGGCGCCGCGGGCGCCTTCGGCCTCGACCCGGGCCGCGCCCTGCCGCCGCAGCTGGCTGAAGTTCTTGTCACGTGCGCGCCGGAGCTGACCCTGCAGGTCCTTGAGCGCCGCGGCATCCATCCGCTCCAAAGCGGCGGGATGCGACTGGTCGATCAGCGAGTTTTCCTGCGCGGTCAGGTTCACGTGTGTGCTCACCGTTGATTTATAGCGTGCGGCCTCAGCGTCCGGATTTCAGGGCCGCTATGACGATGGGCAGATCCAGGGAAGGTCCGTCTGCAGGGCCGAGTTCTCCATCGCCGTGGCCAGGTCGGCGGCGCGTTCGTCGGCGTAACGACGGACGTGGTGATGGGTGGCGATCAGGAATCGATCAGCCGCTACCCCGTCGAGAGAACGTGCCGCGACGGTCTCGGGACCCATGCCGGGAACCCATGGTGCGGTCCGCCGATTCGGTAACGGTCAGCGGAATACGGCACTCGCGCAACCGCTTTCCGTGATCCTTTGGGCCGGAATGCTGCGGCGGCCGCAATCATCTCGACTCGGCTTGGGTGCCGGGGCGGTGGCCGATCACCCGCTTTCTTGAGTGCGCCACCATCCGCCCCAGCGCTCGCCGCCGCGTGCATACAGGAGGAAACCTTGAACGGCGAGCGACGCCTCACGGCGTCACCACAGAAGCTACGGCCGAGAGCTGTCGGAGCACTCGTGTCAGACCACCAAAGATCTGGCAGCGTTTGTCGTGCCAGCACAGTCATGAGAGCGCGGTGTGCTTTGGTACACGGCAGCGCGTCCGCCACGACTACGTCGACCAGCACTCCCCGGGCTGTGTAGTCAACCTCTCACGGCGGAGCCTAGACGGCGCCCACCGCGAGGGAGTCGTCAGCGTTCACATCCATGATCAGCGCCCGATTGGCCTTCCTGGTCACGATCGACATCGTCACCAGAAAGGCGGAGTAGGCCGCCAGCGCCAGCCAGAAAACCAGGATTCCGTTCCACCCGAACGGACCGGAGAAGAAGAAATACGCCAGGATGTCCGGCACGAAGGCTAGCGCCACCCACAGGTTGAGGTAACCAACCCAGCGAGGCAGCCAATTGCTCCGGTCGGTCAGCACGCACACGCCGATGGCCACATTCTGGATGATGAACGGCATGATCGGGGTGAAGAAGATCAGCCAGGTGAGGTCGTTGAGCATCATGATGGATTCGGGCGACCGTAGTTCGGGACGGAATGTCAAGACCGCAAACAGCATTGAGGCCAGCAGGTTGATGAGAATGGTGACCGATCCCGACCCTAGTTGAATCAAGGACAGCACCGGCAACCGACGTTCCATGCGCAGCATGTGCACCGTGATGATGCCCACCATCGGCATGGCGAAGCACACACCGAGCGTTGCCATCACAAACCCGATCATGCGGCGCGTGCTGTCGGTGGAGTAGAACTCGACGACCTGGTGAAGGGTGTTCGACGGCCCCAACGGCAGCGGGAGCAGACCGGCGATCAGCCATCCGGTGAGGGTGACGAGCAGAGCGGCGATGCCGCCCCACGAGCACAAGTTGAAGATGCGCAGCCTGATCTGGTCGTCAGCGGACATCGGCGTCCTCCATGAGTAGGTTGGCCCGTCGGACGGGGCGCGGGAGCGACCCCACAGGTCGCAATGTCGATAATTTAATCGCTATTAAAAGCTTCCGCAATGATTCAGGTGCGACGCCTATCGAAGACAACCCCAGTTGAGTCCCCGGTGCTCGTCGTCGAGCCGACGCGATCGCGGCAGACGTTTCCTCATTTTCACATCATCGATAAACACTATCGAAGTGGGATTGTCCTGACGTCACGGCCTCCGCTTCGCCGACGCCGTATCGCCAACGCACACACAGCGGGTTGGCCAGCGACTTTCGGCGTACGGTTGGCACACCCGCAGAGACTGGGACGCTCTCGGCTCACGAGCCGCGACTCCAGCGGTAGCCCAGAAAGACAAAACCCCTTCCGACACTAGTCAGAAGGGGTTTTCAAACGTCGGGCTGACAGGATTTGAACCTGCGACCACTTGACCCCCAGTCAAGTGCGCTACCAAGCTGCGCCACAGCCCGCGGCGCTGCCGGGATCGCCGGCAGCAGGACGAAAGACTACCCCAACCCCCACCCCAGACCCGAATCCGGGCACCGATGTCTCACACCGACAGCAGTCGGTACAGCCCGATCAGGCCCACGACCACGATCACCGCCCGCAGCGCGTTCGGTGACAGCCGCCGTCCGTAGTGCGCGCCCAGCCAGCCGCCGATCAGCGATCCGACCGCGATCAGCCCCGCCGCCGCCCAGCTGATCCGGTCGAACGCCACCGCGGTGTAGGCCACCGCCGCGACGACGTTCACCAGCAGCGACAGCAGATTCTTGGCCGCGTTCATCCGTTGCATGTCCTCGGGCAGCAGCACGCCCATCACACCCATCAGCAGGATGCCCTGGGCGGCGGTGAAGTAGCCGCCGTACACCCCGACCGCGAACGTCCCGGCCACCAGTGCCGTCATCCGCGCCGCCGACACCTGATCGACCGAGCGACCCGCCTCCTCGGCGCGCCGCCGTGCGTAGGCCTGAATCCGGGGCCCCAGCACCACCAGCGCCAGCGCACCGATCAGCAAGACGGGAACGATCTTGGTGAACACCTTCTCCGGTAGGTGCAGGAGCAGGAACGCCCCGATGCCCGCCCCGGTCAGCGAGGCAGGTATCTGCCAGCGCAGCCGGTTCCACTGCCCCGACAGCTCACGGCGGTAGCCCCACGTCCCGGACACCCCACCGGCCACCAGGCCGATCGCGTTCGACATGGTGGCCGTCACGGGCGGATAGCCCAGCGTCACCAGCGTCGGGAAGGTGATCAGCGTCCCGGACCCGACAAGTGAGTTGATCGCCCCCGCCCCCATGCCGGCCAGTGCGATCAGGATCATGTGGAGGACGGACACCCGACAACCCTAGGGGCCGGCGCCGACGCCCCCGAACGTCACCCCAGCGTTGGGCCGGGCGGGAACGCCCGAAACCTGTTCGCCCGCAAGCCTGCGCCGTAGCCTCGGATGCATGAGCGACTCCCCTGGCCCCATTCCCACCACCGAGGAGGCGCTGGCCGCCCTCGACATGCCACTGGCCGAGGCGATGATGACCCAGCGCGCCGTGCGCCGGGTCCGTCCCGACCCGGTCGACGACGCGATCGTGCTCAAGTGCATCGAGCTCGCTTTGCGCGCACCCACCGGATCAAACGGCCAGAACTGGGAATTCATCGTCGTCAAGGAACGGCACACCAAGGAGCAACTCGCCAAGCGCTATCGCCAGCCGTGGGCGATCTACGACAAGATCGGCAAGCGCCGCACCGCCGGCGACGAGTCGATGCAGAAGATCCTGCGAGCGGTGCAATGGCAGGTCGAGCACTTCACCGAGATCCCGGTGCTCGTCATCCCCTGCCTGCGCGGCGGCCGCCCGCCGTACCTGCCGGCACCGTTCGTCGCCGAGACCTCGTTCTTCGGCTCCATCTATCCCAGCGTGCAGAACCTGTTGCTGGCCGCGCGCGCAATGGGGTTGGGCGCCTCGCTGATCACCATGCCGCTGTGGAACGTCACCTCGGCCCGCAAGATTCTGGGTCTGCCGCTGGGCGTCACTCCGGTGTGCGTGGTCCCGCTCGGTTGGCCGAAGGGACGGTACGGCCCCACTACCCGCAAGCCCGTCGAGCAGGTGGTGCACCTTGAGAGTTACGGAAAGCGGTTGTAGCTCAACGGCTGACGGCTCTCAGCCGTGTCCGTGCCCACCGCCGCCACCGCCGCTGTCGCCGCCCGGATGCGCATTCCATCCGGGCTCGGCGACCTCGGCCTCGGTCAACTGGTCGCTGGTATCCGGGATGACCGTAGGGGCGCAGTCCATCGTGAAACTGTCCTCCTGGTCAGTCTCCTGACAGGCCAGTACCCGCGGCGCCGGAGCGGCCGCCACCCCCGACAGCACAGCCACAACGGGAGCACCCGCGATCACCAGGGCCGCAGCCCCCACCACAGCAAACCTCATGGCTGCCAATCTACTGTGCGAACGCCGCGAGAACCCTTCTAACCGGCTTTTCAGCGCGGCTTGAGCTTGCGCTTCTCCCGAACCCGCACGTTGATCCGGATCGGCGTGCCGTCGAACCCGAAGGTCTCACGCAACCGTCGCTCCAGGAACCGCCGATAGCCGGCCTCCAGGAAACCGGAGGTGAACAGCACGAACGTGGGCGGGCGGGCGGTGGCCTGGGTGGCGAACAGGATCCGGGGCTGCTTACCGCCGCGCACCGGCGGCGGGGTGGCGGCGACGATCTCCTTGATCCAGGTGTTGAGCTGGCCAGTCGAGATGCGCTTGTCCCACGACTCCAGCGCCGTCTCCATCGCGGGCACCAGCTTCTGCACCGCCCGGCCGGTCATGGCCGAGATGTTCACCCGCGGCGCCCACTGCAACTGGTGCAATTGCAGATCGATCTCACGGTCGAGCAGATAGCGCCGGTCCTCGTCGACCAGATCCCACTTGTTGAACGCCAGTACCAGAGCGCGGCCCGCCTCGATCACCATCGTCAGCACCCGCTGGTCCTGCTCGGTGATCGGCTGGGAACCGTCGATCAGGACGATGCAGACCTCGGCGGCGTCAATGGCGCTGTGCGTGCGCACCGAGGCGTAGAACTCGTGACCGCTGGCCTGTCCCACCTTGCGGCGCAGCCCGGCGGTATCGACGAAACGCCATATCCTGCCGTCCAATTCGATCAGTGAGTCCACCGGATCCACGGTGGTGCCCGCCATGTCGTGAACCACCGACCGTTGCGCACCGGCCAGCCGGTTCAGCAGCGAGCTCTTGCCCACGTTGGGCTTGCCCACCAGGGCCACCCGGCGCGGACCGCCGGTGACGGAACCGACCTCGGAAATCTCGGGCAGCGAGGCCAGCACCTCGTCGAGCAGGTCGGCCACCCCACGCCCGTGTATCGCGCTGATTCCGTGTGGTTCACCCAGACCCAGTGACCATAGTGCGGCCGCCTCGGCTTCCATCTTCTCGTTGTCCACCTTGTTGGCCGCCAGGAACACCGGCTTGCCCGAGCGGCGCAGGATCCTGGCCGCGGCCTCGTCACCGGAGGTGGCGCCGACGACGGCGTCGACCACGAAGATGATGGCGTCAGCGGTCTGCATGGCCACCGAGGCTTGCTCGGCCACCAGCTGCTGAAGACCCTTCGCGTCGGGTTCCCAGCCGCCGGTGTCCTGCACCACGAACCGCCGTCCCGTCCAGGACGCGTCGTAGGACACCCGGTCGCGGGTCACTCCGGGAAGGTCCTGCACGACGGCCTCGCGGCGGCCCAGGATCCGGTTCACCAGGGTCGACTTGCCGACGTTGGGCCGGCCGACGACGGCGACCACCGGCGGCGGCGCGCCGCCCTCGTCGGATTCGTCGGCGAATCCGTCCTCGCCGAGTTCCCACTCGCTCTCGTCGGACCAGGTTCCGTCTTCGGTCATCGCATCGCTCCGCTTCGCTGCTCGACGAGTTCGACCAACCGGGCCACCACCTCGTCCTGGGTCATGTCGCTGGTGTCGACGATGAGCGCATCGTGGGCGGGCCGCAACGGCGACACCGCCCGGGTGGAGTCCAGGTGATCGCGGCGGCGCACATCAGCCAGCACGGTCTCGTAGTCGTCGCCCAGGCCAGCACCGATGTTCTGGTCGTTGCGCCGTCGCGCCCTGGTCTCGGCCGAGGCGGTGAGGAAGATCTTGACGTCGGCATCGGGCAGCACGACGGTGCCGATGTCACGGCCCTCGACGACCACGTTGTCCGACCCCGAGGCCAGCTCTCGCTGCAGCGCCACCAACTTCTCGCGCACCCGCGGTACCGCCGAGACCGCCGAGACCGCACGGGTCACCGCGTCACCGCGGATCTCGGCCGAAACGTCCTCGCCGGCAAGGTAAGCGCGGTCGACATCGGGGTCATGGCCCACCGACAGCGGTACGTCGGCGGCTGCCGCGATCGCCGCCGGATCGTCCAGATCCACCTCGGCGCGCAGCATCGCCAGCGTGACAATGCGGTACATCGCACCGGTGTCGAGGTAACGGGCACCCAGCGCACGTGCCAAACCCCTTGACACCGAGGACTTCCCGGTGCCGGCCGGGCCGTCGACCGCCACAACCACGTTCACAGACCCACCGCCTTGTACAGATCGCCCACTTCCTTGCGGGTCAGCGCACGAATACTGCCCGGGCGCTGTTCGCCGAGCGTTACCGCACCCAGTTCGGTACGCACCAGGGACTCCACCGGATAGCCGGCGGCGGCCAGCAAGCGACGCACGATCCGCTTACGGCCCTCGTGCAGCGTCAACCGCACCAGCGTCTTACCCGGGACGGCGTCGACCACCGCGAACTCGTCGACCGTGGCAGGACCGTCCTCGAGCTCGATGCCGGCCTTCAGCGTCTTGCCCAAACCCCTTGGTACCGAACCGGTCACCGTCGCCAGATAGGTCTTGGGCACCTCGTAGGACGGGTGCATCAACCGGTGAGCCAGCTCGCCGTCGTTGGTCAGCAGCAGCAAGCCCTCAGTGTCGGCATCGAGGCGGCCGACGTGGAACAGCTTCTTGTTGCCCCGCACCCGGTGCTCCACCAGATCACCGATGCAGGGCCGGCCCCGATCGTCCGACATCGTCGAGTGCATGCCCACCGGCTTGTTCAGTGCCAGATAGACCATCGAGTCGTCGAGCACGATGCGGCTCCCGTCCACCCGGATGTCGGCGATGGCGGGATCGACCCGGGTGCCCAACTCGGTGACGATGTGTCCGTCGACCTCCACCCGGCCGTCGATGATCATCCGCTCGGCGACCCGGCGGGAAGCAATTCCGGCTTGGGACAAGATCTTTTGCAGGCGTACGCCTTCTGGTTCAGGCATCGGTATCCACATCGAAGGCAACGGCCGGCCCGGCGGACTGGCCGCCTCCGGATAACTTGGCGAAACGCGGTTCACTGTCCAGGGTTTCGCTCAGATCGTCGATCACGTCCACATCCGGAAGCAACGGGGCGATATCGGGTAGGTCGGTCAACGAGGTCAGACCCAGACGTTCCAGGAACAGCTCGGTGGTGGCGAAGGTGGTGGCACCGCTGTCCTCGTCGGTACCGGCCTCGGTGATCAGGCCGCGCGCCACCAAGGTCCGCATCACCGCGTCGACGTTCACCCCACGCACCGCGCTGACCCTCGCCCGGGTCACCGGCTGCCGATAGGCCACCACCGCCAGGGTCTCCAATGCCGCCCTGGTCAGCTTGGAGCGCGACCCGTCGAGCAGCAGGCGCTCGACATAGGGGGCGAACCGGGCCCGGGTGTACATCCGCCACCCGCCGCCGGTCTCCCGAAGGTCGATTCCGCTGTCCCGCTGGGCCAGCTCGGCGGCCATCGTCTCCAGCGCGGCGGCGATGCGGTCGGGCGGCTGTTCGGTCACCGAGGCCAGGGTCTCGGCAGTGACCGGAGTGTCGACGACCAAGAGCAGCGCCTCGAGCACCCGGGTCAGTTCGTCGTCGTCCAGTGTGGAGTCGGCATCCGTGTCGGCATCCGCACCGGCAACGTCGCTACCCGGGTCGATATCGGGTACTTCGTCGGTCATGGTCGGCTTTACTCTTCTTCCCACTCGGCTTTGACCAGCTCTTCATTCACCAGCCGGTCCCCGGTCCACGAAACTTGGAGCACACCAAGCGGTTCTGACTGGTCGAATGCTACCGCCCGGGACCGGAACAGTTCGAGCAGCGCCAGGAACCGCCCGACGATCTGCATCGGCGCGTCGCAGTCGGCGATGAGCTCCTTGAACGACGCCCACTGCCCCACCCCGCGGCTGGCCAGGAACTCCAGCAGCCGCTCGGCTTGCTCGGGCACCGACACCTGGGACTCGTGCAGATGGTCGGTGCGCACCGTCGGCACCGGCCTGGGGGTGAACGCCGCCGCGGCGATCTGGGCGAAACTTGCCGCATCCACACCCAGCATGACCTCGGGCAGCAGGTCGTTGTAGCGATCTTCGAGGGTCACCGACCGCGGGTAGCTGCGCAGCGCGGCGGCCTCCAGCTCGGCGAACATCTCCGCAACGTGTTTGAAGGCGCGGTACTGCAGCAGCCGGGCGAACAGCAGGTCGCGCACCTCCAGCAGGGCCAGATCCTCCTCGTCGTGCACCTCGCCGGCGGGAAGCAACCGGGCTGCCTTGAGGTCCAGCAGTGTGGCGGCGATCACCAGGAACGCGGTGGTCTCGTCGAGTCCGAGTTTGGGCCCGATCTCCTTGGTGTAGGCGATGAACTCGTCGGTGACCTGATGCAGCGCCACCTCGGTCACGTCGAGTCGGTGGGCGAAGATCAGCTGCAGCAGCAGATCGAACGGACCCTCGAAGTTGGTCAGCCGGACGCGAAAACCACCCTTGTCGGGCGCGGGATCGGCGGTCACTTGCCGAAGCGGTCGATGACCTCACGGGCCAGCGATCGATAAGCCTGCGCCCCAGCTGATTTCGGCGCCCAGGTGGTGATGGGCTCACCGGCGACACTGGTCTCGGGGAAGCGCACGGTCCGGGTGATGACGGTGTCGAACACCAGATCCCCGAAACGTTCCATCACCCGGGCCATCACCTCACGCGCGTTGACGGTGCGGGTGTCGAACCGGGTGATCAGGATGCCGCTGATCGCCAGCCGCGGGTTGAGCCGGTCGCGGACCTTGTCCACGGTGTCGGTGAGCAGCGCCAGACCACGCAGCGAGAAGTACTCACACTCGGTCGGGATGATCACCCCGTCCGAGCATGCCAGCGCGTTGACCGTCAGCAGCCCCAGCGACGGCTGGCAGTCGATGAGGATGTAGTCGTAGCGGTCGATCACCGGGTGCAGCGCGCGGGCCAGGGTCTGCTCCCGGCCCACCTCGTTGACCAGCTGGATCTCGGCCGCCGACAGGTCGATGTTGCTGGGCACCAGGTCCAGCCCCTTGACCCGGGTGTTGATCAGCACCTCGTCGATGCTGACCCGGGGCTCGACCATCAGGTTGTGGACGGTTTGAGCCAGCTCGTAGTGCGGCACCCCGAGCCCCGCCGACAGCGCGCCCTGGGGGTCCAGGTCGACGAGCAGTACCCGGCGGCCGTACTCGGCCAGCGCGGCGCCCAGGTTGATCGTCGAGGTGGTCTTACCGACGCCACCCTTCTGGTTACACATCGAAATGACCCGCGCAGGGCCGTGTGAGGTCAACGGTGCGGGAGTCGGAATGGAGCGGGGCGGGCGGCCGGTGAGACCGATCGGTGCGTCGTCGTCTGCCTCGTCGGTCACGCCCAAGCCCCCCGGAACAGGCACATCGGCGGCGTGAACATCCGCGCAAGTCTATCCATCAGTTGTTTCCCCGAGAGCCATACCGGTGACATCACGCGCGCGGGTGTGCCCCAGCCCATACCTCGCGGAGCGCATGCACCGTGACCAGGGTATAGATCTGGGTGGTCGTCACCGAGGCGTGGCCGAGCAATTCCTGGACCACCCGGACGTCGGCGCCGCCGTCGAGCAGATGGGTGGCGAACGAGTGCCGCAGCGTGTGCGGGGAGACCGCCGCGGTGATGCCGGCCCGCTCCGCGGCGTCCTGCAGCACCTGCCAGGCGCTCTGCCGGGACAGTGGACCGCCCCGGGCGTTGAGGAAGATCTTCGGGGTGCCCCGGCCCCGGCGCACCAGGTCGGGCCGACCACGTACCAGATAGGCGTCCAGGGCCGCGATCGCCGGCCGCCCGACCGGCACCAGCCGTTGCTTGCCGCCCTTACCGCGCAGCAGCACCGAACGGGCCTCGGTGTCGATGTCGTCGAGGTCCAGGCCGACGGCCTCGGAGATGCGCGCCCCGGTGGAGTAGAGCAACTCCAGCAGGGCCCGGTTGCGCAACGTCAGCGGGCCGTCGGAGGGCTCGTCGCCACCGGCACCGTCGAGCAGTGCCAGGACTTCGTCGAGGCTCAGGCTCTTGGGCAGCCGCCGGCTCGGCGTCGGGGGCTTGACCGCCCTGGCCACGTCGAGGTCGATGATCCCCTCCGCGGCGGCGAACCGGTGCAGTCCGCGCACCGCGATCAACGCCCGGGCCGCCGACACCGCCGAGAGCGGACTCACCCCGGACTCCGGGTCGCCACGGCGCAGTGCCACCAGGAAGTCGCTGACATCGTTCTCGGTGACGGTGCGCAGATCGTCGATCCCGCGTTGGCTCAGGTGCTCGGCGTAGCGCCGAAGATCGCGCCGGTAGGAGCTGATGGTGTTGGCCGCAACGCCGCGCTCGATGGTGAGGTGATCGAGGTAGCCCTGCAGCTGGCCGTCGAGGGCCGCGACACGCACGGTCGTCACGCGCCCTCCTGACGGGCGGCGAACGCGCGGGGCCGGTCCGGCCACGGGGCGTCGACCGGGCGGGTGGGCTTACCGTCGACGATCACCGCATGTGCAGCCAGAATGCCCACGGCTGCAATAGAATTGACGATCTCACCGGCCAGTACCTGCTGCGCGGCGTGTTCGATGTCAACCCAGTGCAGGGTGAGGTCGGCCTCTTCGTCGTCGGCCTCCGGACGTTCGATGTGGGTCAGCCCGCGAGCCAGGTACACCCGCACCGCCTCATCGCTGAACCCCGGCGATGTCACCATGTCGGCCAGCACACTCCACTGCTCGGCGGCCAGGCCGGCTTCTTCGTGCAGCTCGCGCGCCGCAGTCACCGCAGGGTCCTCGCCTTCCGCGTCGAGAAGCCCGGCGGGCAGCTCCCACAGTCGTCGGCCCACCGGGTGGCGGTACTGATAGACCATCGCGACGCGACGGTCGTCGTCCACGGCGACCACAGCTACGGCACCGAAATGCTCCACGACATCCCGCGCGGCGGTCTTGCCGCCGGGCATCCGCACCTGATCGGTACGCAGCGCGAGAATCTTTCCGCGGTAGACGGTTTCAGAGGAGACGGTGTCGAAGTCGTGGTTAGCCACGGCTGACGTGTTCTGGAACCTGATCGGGCAGCGCCGGTGCCGCGGTGTCGGGATGCTCCTTGCCGTTGGAGTGCTGCTCGGGGATCTCCACCGGAAGCCGTTCGGCCGCCTTGTAATCGATGGCCGCGCCGATGAAGGCGACGAACAGCGGATGCGGGCGCGTCGGGCGGCTCTTGAGCTCCGGGTGGGCCTGGGTGCCGACCAGGAACGGGTGGACCTCGCGCGGATACTCGACGAATTCGACGAGATGACCGTCCGGCGAGGTGCCGGAGAACTTCAATCCGCTCTTGGCGATGCGGTCACGGTAGGCGTTGTTGACCTCGTAGCGGTGCCGATGACGCTCCGACACCCGGGTGGAATCGTAGGCCTGCGCAACGATCGACCCGGCCTCCAGCACCGCGGGATAGGCACCGAGGCGCATCGTGCCGCCAAGGTCGGCCGCACCGGCCACCGCGTCCCGCTGGTCGGCCATGGTCGAGATCACCGGATCCGGTGTATCCGGCTCGAATTCAGCAGAGTTGGCCTCGGCGAGCCCCACCGAGCGGGCCGCCTCGATCACGATGCACTGCAGACCAAGGCACAACCCGAGCACGGGCAGACCGCGGTGGCGCGCATAACGGATGGCACCGATCTTGCCCTCGATGCCGCGGATGCCGAACCCTCCGGGGATCAGCACGGCGTGCACGTCGTCGAGCACGGCGGCCGCACCACTGTCGGTCTCGCAGTCGTCGGAGGCCACCCAGCGCATCTCGACCTTGGCCCGATGCGCAAATCCACCGGCGCGCAGCGCTTCGGCCACCGACAGGTAGGCATCGGACAGGTCGATGTACTTGCCCACCAACGCGATTCGCACGGTCTCTTTGGGCTCGTGCACCCGGCGCAGCAGGTCGTCCCACTCCGACCAGTCGACGTCGCGGAACGGAAGGTTCAGCCGGCGCACCACGTAGGCGTCGAGTTCCTCGCGGTGCAGCACCTTCGGGATGTCGTAGATCGAGGGCGCGTCGGGGGTGGAGATCACGCCGTCGACGTCCACGTCGCACATCAGCGCGATCTTGTTCTTCAACGGCTCGGGCACATCGCGGTCGCAGCGCAGGATCAGCGCGTCCGGGGAGATGCCGATGCTGCGCAGCGCGGCCACCGAGTGCTGGGTCGGTTTGGTCTTCAACTCGCCCGAAGGCGCCAGGTACGGCACCAGCGAGACGTGCAGGAAGAAACAGTTCTCCCGGCCGACCTCGTGGCGCACCTGGCGGGCGGCCTCGAGGAACGGCAGCGATTCGATGTCGCCGACCGTGCCACCGATCTCGGTGATCACCACATCAGGGCGGTTACCGGAGGCGTCGGGCAGCGCCATCGCCATGATCCGGCGCTTGATCTCGTCGGTGATGTGCGGGATCACCTGCACGGTGTCACCCAGGTACTCGCCGCGGCGCTCCTTGGCGATGACCGTCGAATACACCTGGCCGGTGGTGACATTGGCCGACTGCGACAGGTCGCGGTCCAGGAACCGCTCATAGTGGCCGACGTCGAGGTCCGTCTCGGCACCGTCCTCGGTGACGAACACCTCACCGTGCTGGAACGGGTTCATGGTGCCCGGGTCCACGTTGAGGTACGGATCCAGTTTCTGCATCGTCACCTGCAGTCCACGCGCGGTCAGCAACTGACCGAGACTGCTCGCGGTGAGACCCTTGCCGAGCGACGAAACCACACCGCCCGTGACGAAGAGATGCTTGGTCGCGGCCTGTGGGTGCTTGCGCAAGGGTGGCAAGAGCAACCTCCGTGATTCGGCGCAGGGCTTGTGTTTTCCAGGGCTTGAAAGAATTCGAGACCTAGTTGGGGCCTGCCGACCCACGGAAACTCACCTTAACACCGACACCGACAAGCCGTCGCTAACACGCCAGTGGGCTGCGTTACGTCCCCGCTACCTCTGGGTTACTGCGGCACGGTGAGCGAGGCTGCCCCGGGCCCGTTGCCGAACTGTCCCGACGGCGCGCCGCCGATCAGCTTCTGCAGGGCCAGCACCACGGTGATCCGGCCGGACTCGACGTTGATGTCGTCGACGGTGGTCACCGCGGCCGCCATGCCGGCATCGGCGCGTGTCACCGCGACCGCAGACGTCCCGGTGGCCGATCCGTCGCGGCCGGCCAGTACCGTGCCGGTGCCGTGCGGGGCCAGCCCGGCGGCAAAGCGGGCGACGGTGGAGCCCTGGTTGCCCGCGTCGTCGCCCAGCGCCCCACCGGTGACGACGATGGCGGTGTTGGCAGCGCCGATGTGGTCGCCCTGATAGGCCAGGAAGCCGGTCTCGCGCATGGCGGCCAGCACGGTATCGCGCTGCTGGTCGTCAACCGGTTTGATCTCCGGGTTGCGGTCGATCAGCAGGGCGATCCCGAGCAGGTCACCGGCTTGGGATCCCTGGTCGACCATCGTGGTGCTCAGTTGGGCACCGGCAGGCAATGACGAGCTGACCACGGTGCGCAACTTCTCCGCGGAGTTGGCGGCGACGAACTCCTGGGTCAGCGCCACCGTCGCGGTGACCGCGCCACCGGCCTGGCCGACGACCCGGCTCATCGCCTTGACATCGTCATCGTCGGCATCCGGGGTGCGGAAGATCACCACCGTCTTGCCCGCCAGTGCGTCGCGCACGATGCGCCCCGACATCTGGGTGTCGAATTCGTTTGCGGCGCTCAGCTTTTCGTTGAGAGCGTTGCGCTGGTCGGTCAACGCATTGATCTGGTTGGCCAGATCCTGCTTCTCACTGCGCAGCCCGGACAGCAACGTATCGGAGAGCACCCCCGAGCCGAGCACGACGCCAAGGGCCAGGGCAAGGAACACCGCTGCCAGTGAAATGGCATGGTGGCGTAGCGAAATCACAGCCGATGAGCCTTTCTGCTCTGCGGCCGGGCTATGTCACCCAGGCCTGCACCCACAGCGTGAAGCGGTTCCAGTAATTGACGATCCAGTCGATCACCACCGCATCAGCCCGAGACACCCACAGAGCGGCAATGATCGCGAAGAGCACCGCCAGCACCAGCATGGCGATGGCACCACCGGAGATGTGGTTGCGATACAGCGTGGCAACGGCTTTCGCGTCGACGAGCTTCTCGCCGACCTTGAGCCGGGTCAGGAACGTCGACGGATTGCTCTGCTGGCGCGAACGGTCGAAGAACTCCTCGATGGTGGCCGAGTGTCCGGCTGTGACGATCAGTGCGGCGCCGTGGTGATCGACCAGCAGCAGTGCCAGGTCAGCGGCCGAGCCGGCGGCAGGGAACGTCATCGCACCGATCCCGAGGTCCTGGATGCGCTCCAGACCGACGGCGTGTCCGTCGGCGTCGGCAGGCAGCACCACCTGGGCGCCGCTCTTGAGCACGTCGGCGCTCATCGAGTCGGGGTTGCCGACGATCAGCGCGGGCCGGTAGCCGGCCTTGTGCAGGACGTCAGCACCGGCACCGACACCGACAAGAACGGGCTGGTACTCCTTGATGAACGGCTTGAGGGCCTTGAGATCCTCCTCGGCGCCGGCTCCGTCGGCCACCACCAGGACGTGGCGGCGATAGACGTCGACGTCGATATCGGGGATACCGATGCCGTCGATCAGCAGCGGGCTCTCACTGCGGATGAACTCGATCGTGTTGCCCGCGAAAGCTTCCAGATGCGCGACCAGCCCGGTCTTGGCGTCGTGCATGAGGTCGGCGATCTCTTCGTCGCTGCGCTCCACACCGTGCACCAGGCGACGGTCGCCGGCGTAGACGCCGCCGTTGTGCAGGCGGATCTTGGCGCCGTCCTTGATCTTCTTGAATGCCTCGGCACCGACGCTGTCGATCAGCGCGATGTTGTTGGCCACCAAGACCTCCGGCCCCAGGTTCGGGTAACGGCCGGAGATCGACGGCGAGACGTTGACCACCCCGGCAACCCGGGCGTCCACGAGCGCGTCAGCGGTCATCCGGTCCAGATCCAGGATGTCGAGCACCACGATGTCACCGGGACCGACGCGGCGCAGCAGGCGGTCGATGTCGCGGTCGACGCGGGCTGTCCCCGTGACACCCGGGCGTGCGCTGGTATTACGTGAAAGAAGCGCTGACATCTTCATGGGCCGATTCTGTCGGTCAACCCTCAAGTAGAGGTGGAGGCGCGCCGTAACATCTGTCCCACAAGTTTTCTTTTGTCACAACTGCAACACCCGTCGTGTCACAGTCCTGCTTCGTCGCGTGCGCTGAGCATCGCGGCTTTCCCATCCGCACCGTCCAGTAGGTACGGTCAGTTCACCAGCGCGGGAGGTGCTCGCAATGCCGACAGCAGCGGCCGCACCATGGATTGCGGGCGTGTTCGCCGCAGTCGGGCTCGGCGCAGCACTTGTCAGCGGCCAAGGCATCGCTCAGGCCGACACCCCAGACCACGGATCGACACGTCCCGCCGATTCAGCCCACTCCGCGCCGCGGGAACCCACCGCCCGCGCGTCGGCGCGGCCCGCCAGACAAACGCCCACGGTCACCCGTCTCGTCACTACGCCAGCAGGTTCGCCGACGCCGGGTCCGCACCCGGCTCGTCGCCAAGCGATCGACGGTGTTGGCCGGCCTGCCCCTCGATCGCCGGCAGTGGCGAAACCGCCGGTTCCTGAAGTAGTCACCACCATCACCAAGTGGTTCGCCGAGGTGCGCAACCTGCTCCGAACCGAATCGGTCCGGCCCCGCTCCGGGGATATGACACAGACCCCGTACGGAAACCTCGGGAAGTGGATGCTGACCTCCAGCGACGGCCCCGCCGACTGGCCCAACCAAGGATTCCCGCTCGTTACCCTCTATCAGCCGATCAACGTCGTCATCGTCGACCCGACGTCGGCCACCGCCGCAGAGTCAGCAACGAAACTCAACACCGCCCTGACGGCCGCCGGCTTCCCGCCCGAACCGATCCACGCCGCGGGATATCGCGCGGTGATCAACGGGATCAGCTACGGCCAGCAGCCCACCGCACCACTTCAGGCTTTCGCCAACGCGCACTGGCTGCTGACCAACGACCACGGTCGGGTATTCGGCTCAACACCGGCCCCGGACGGCTCCGGCTTCGTCTGGACCGCGAACTTCAGCCGCGAAGGTACCGGTTTTGTCTACATCGTCCCGACCCATGTCTATGTCTCGTTCAACCAGGCCCGCGACGCCGTTCGTGATGGCCTGATCGCCAGTGGTGCAACCGATCTGGGCGTACTCGACATGAACAACACGCTGTCGGGCCGGACCACCACCGGCGACCACGACGGCTACGCCGTGGTCATCAGACTCACCTGAAGCCCGGGCTCAGGTCGCGATGCGATCCTGGCCGGCGGCAGCCAACAGCTCCCGGGCATGCGCCCGCCCGGTGTCGGACTCCCCCAGCCCCGCCAACATGCGGGCCAGCTCGGCCACCCGCTGCTCGTCATCGAGCCTGCGCACCTCGCTGGCGCCGTTGCGGCCCGATTCGACCACCAGATGGGTATCGGCGTACGCGGCGACCTGCGGCAGGTGGGTGACGACGATGACTTGATGGCTGCGCGCCAACCGGGCCAGCCGACGCCCGATCTGGACGGCGGCTCGCCCGCCCACACCCGCATCGACTTCGTCGAACACCATCGTCGTGCCCTCGGCGGACGCGGCCAGCACCACTTCCAGCGCCAACATCACCCGCGACAGTTCGCCGCCGGAGGCACTCTTGTTGAGCGGCAGCACATCGGTACCGCGATGGGCGGTGAAGCCGAACTCGACCAGGTCCACACCGTCGCCACCGGCGTGCGCCAGTTCGCCGGACGGCAGCCGCAGCGGTGCGGTGTCGTCGTCACGGGCGGGCATCGTCGAGACCGTGACCGTGAAGTCGGCGTCGGCCATCGCCAGCCCGGCGAGCTCCGCTGTGACGGCCTTGGCCAGCCCCTTGGCCGCCTTGGCCCGCGCCTTGGAGAGCTCACCGGCCGCGGCCGCGACCTGGGCGGCAAGTTCCTCGACCCGACGCGCCAGACCACCGAGCGCCTCCTCGGAGACGTCCAGCTGCGCCAGCCGGGTGCGGGACTCCGCCGCCCAGCGCAGCACCCCGTCGACGTCGGCAGCGTACTTGCGGGTCAGACTCCGCAACTCGGCCTGGCGGGCCAGCTTGGACTCCAGCGAGCTGGCGTCACCGGGCAGTTCAGCGAGGAAGTCGCCGAGTTCGCGGGCGGCATCGCCGACGACGGTCAGTACCTCGGTGAGCTGGCGGGCCAGGCCCGCCAGCGTGGCGTCGTCGGTGGACTGCAGCAGGCCGATCGCCCGCCCGAGAGTGTCGGTGGCCGAGTGCGGTTCGCCGTCGGAGACGTCGTCCATCGACGCCGACAGGGCGGCGCGGGCGCCGGCCGCAGCCTCGCGCAGCGCATCGAGCTCGGAGAGCCGGCGAATATCGGCGACCAGTGTCTCGTCCTCGCCCGGCGCCGGGTCGACCCCGTCGATCTCGGTCAGCGCAAACTTGAGCCGGTCGGCTTCCTGGGCGAGCTCACGGGCCCGGTTGGTGCGGTCGACGAGGTCGCGGCGGGCGATCTGCCACTCATTGCGGACCTTCTTGTAGCGCTCGAGTTTGGTCTCGACGCCGGCGAACCGGTCCAGCGCCGCGCGCTGCTCGTCGAAACGCATCAGCCGCAACTGGTCGTTCTGCCCGTGCAGAGTGAGCAGCCCGTTGGTGAACGTGGTCAGGGACTTGGCCGGCACGCTGCGGCCACCGAGATTGGCTCGCGACGGCCCGCCCCGGCTGACCGAACGCAGCGCGATGATGCTGCCGTCGTCGTCGCGGTCAGCCCCGGAGGCGTCGAGGATCTCGTCGATCTGGGCAGCGGTCACCGGGTCGAGGTCCGCGGTGGTGAACCGTCCCTCAACCACCGCCCGGTCAGCACCCGAGCGCACCCGGGAGGCGTCGGCGCGGGCACCGCCGAGCAGGTGCAGACTGGTGACCACCATGGTCTTGCCGGTGCCGGTCTCCCCGGTGAGCACGGTCAGGCCCTTGTCGAACTCGGCCGTCGCGGCGCTGATCGCACCCAGCGACTGGATCCGGATCTCGGCGAGCATCGTCGGCCTACCGCCCGCGCCAGCCCGTGACCGGCAGGCGGAACTTGCGCACCAGGCGGTCGGTGAACGGCGCGCTGTCCAGCCGCACCCACTTCAGCGGGGTGCTGCACTTGGTCACCTCGAGGCGGCCGCCGGCCGGCACGCGCATCTCGCGGCGGCCGTCGCAGAGCACCAGCGCATCGTGGCTGTCGGCGTCGATCTCGATGGCGATCACCGCGTGCGGGCTGGTCACCATCGGCCGCGCGAACAGGGCGTGGGCGTTGTTGGGCACCACCAGGATTGCTTCCAGGTCCGGCCACACCACCGGGCCACCGGCGGAGAACGCATAGGCCGTCGAGCCGGTGGGGCTCGATACCAGCACCCCGTCACAGCCGAATGACGACACCGGCCGCCCGTCGATCTCGAGAACCACACCGATGACCCCGAGGCGGGTGCCCTTCTCCAGGCTGGCCTCGTTGAGCGCCCAGCCGCGGGAGACCACCTGCCCTTCGACGCGCACGGCAATGTCGAGGGTCATGCGCTGTTCGACGCGGTAGGTGCGCGACACCACGTGCTCGAGCACCACGTCGATGGCCTCGGCTTCGGCTTCGGCGAGGAAGCCGATCCGGCCGAGGTTGACCCCGAGCACCGGGATCTCGGCGTTGCGGGCCAGTTCGGCGGCACGCAGGAACGTCCCGTCCCCGCCGAGCACCAGCACGAGTTCACACCCCTCGGCGGCCCGTTCGTCGGCGTCGACCACCTCCAGGTCGGGCCCCAGCGCACGCAGGTCAGGAGGGTCGATCTGGATCGAGCCCCGGTCGACGGCATCGGCGGACAACACACGCAGTCCGATCCCGTTGTCGCTCAACACCTTTTCGACGCGACGCGCGGTGTCGGCGGCGTCCTCACGGCCGGTATGGACGACCAGCAGGACCACCCGCTCCTGTGTCATTGCGGTCCTTCCGCGACGGCGCGGCGCACCGCGGCGTCCAGTTCGGTTCCCAGCAGCGCGCGATCGGTCTGGGCGCGCAACCACAAGAAGTATTCGACATTGCCAGACGGACCCGGCAGCGGGCTGGCCGTCACGTCCACGGTCTGCCAACCGAGGGCTTCGGCGCGGGCGGCCACCGCCAGCACCGCGGTAGCCCGCAGCTGCGGATCGGACACCACACCTCCGGAGCCCACCTGATCGCGGCCGACCTCGAACTGCGGCTTCACCATGGGAACGATATCGGCGGTCGGTTGCGCACATGCGGTCAGAGCGGGCAGCACGGTGGCCAGGGAGATGAACGACAGGTCGGCGACGACGATGTCGACCTGGCCGCCGATGGCCTCCGGGGCGAGGTCCCGGACGTTGGTCCTTTCGATCACCCGTACTCGCTCATCCGAGCGCAGCGACCAGGCCAGTTGCCCGTAGCCGACGTCAACGGCGACGACCTCGGTGGCGCCGCGGTCCAGCAGCACCTCGGTGAAGCCGCCGGTCGAGGCGCCGGCATCCAGGCAGCGCCGGCCCACCACGTCGATTCCGAAAACGTCCAATGCACCGATCAGTTTGTGGGCGCCGCGCGATACCCACGTCTTCTCGTCATCGCCCTCGACGGTCAGATTGGCGGTGACCGATACCGCCGTCGCGGGCTTGACCGCGGGCATCCCGTCGATACTCACACGGCCGGCGCCGATCAGTTCAGCGGCCTGCTGGCGCGACCGCGCCAGGCCGCGACGGACCAGTTCTGCGTCAACCCGGGCACGCCGCGCCACGCCGACCTCAGCCTTTCTCCACCGACTCCAGCGCACGAACCAGGATTTGGTGTGCATCCTCCAGCCGCCGACCGACCTCGTCGATGTCGAGGTCAGCGGCGTCGCCCTCGATGCTGGGGAGTTCGGCAAGCACAGCATCGACCTCGGTGCGGATCTGATCAGGATCGGTGTTCATCTCACCGTTCACGCTAGCCGATCAGCCGCCGTCAGCAGTGACCAGCGTTCCAGCGCGGCGCGGGCGGTGTCGTCGCCGGCGGCGACAGTCACCGTCTCTCCGGCGGGTGCCGCGTCCCATACGGCGCGGGCGGTGGACCGCACGATCGACAACGCATCATCGGTCTCGCTGCCGGCCGTGAAGACAGTGACGGTGCGGCCGGCCGTTTCAGTCCGCCAGGCTGGGTGCGCGGCCACCGCCAAGACAGCGGCATCGCTGTGCAGATCGCGGAGGTCCGCCGCGATCAGCGTTGGCCGCTGATCAGGACGGGCGTGAACCGCGTCAGCGGCGTCGTTGACGCCGGTGAGCACCATCAGGCTGGGCAGCCCGGCCGCATTGGCGCCCTCGATATCGGTGTCGAGTCGATCCCCGACGACCAGCGGGCTGTGGAAGGAGCCGCGGGCCAACGCATCTCGCATCAATGCCGGGGCCGGTTTGCCCGCGACCTGGGGCTCGGCGTCGGTGGCGGTCTTCAGTGCGGCGACCATCGATCCGTTCCCCGGCAGCAGGCCGCGTTCGGTCGGAAGCGTGCGATCGACGTTGGCCGCGACCCACAGGGCACCGGACCGGATCGCCAGCGCTGCTTCGGCGAGGATGGCCCAGTCAGTGGTGGTCGAGTGACCCTGCACCACGGCCACCGGATCGTCGGCGAACAATCGCACCGGTTGCAGACCCACCGCACTGATCTCCCCGGCAAGCGCATCAGTGCCGACCACGAGCACCTTGGCGCCGGCAGGCAACTGCTGGGCCAGCAGACCGGCGGCGCTCTGGGCGCTGGTCACCACGTCCTCGGCCGAAGCGGTGAACCCGAGCTCACGCAGATGGTCGGCGACCTCGTCGGCGGCACGGGAGGCATTGTTGGTCACGAAGAGCGTGCGGGTGTCGGCCCGATCGAGGGCATCGATGGCGCCCTCGGTCGGCTCGTGCCCGCGAAAGACGGTGCCGTCGAGATCGAGCAGCAGGCAATCGTGTTGCTGCGCAAGCGTTGTCACGTCAGGCCAGCTCGCCGACCCGGTCTTCGGCGTCGGTGACACCGTCGACGTCCGCGGCAGCGGCATGGATGAACCACTGCAGGGCTTCGTCGGAGCGGCCGAGGGCCAGCAGCGTCTCGGCGTAGACATAGAACAGCCGCGCCGCGGTGGTGCCGCTGCGCGAGGGATCGGGCTGCGGGCTGGACAGCACCGCAAGAGCTTGGTCGAGCTGGCCGAGGTCTGCACGGGCGCCGGCTGCGACGATTCGCATCTCGTCGGCGTCGTCACCGGTGAGCTCCGCGGCTTCGGGGCTGCGGGCCAACTCGATGGCGCGTTCCGGCCGTCCGACACCGCGCTCGCAGTCGGCGATCAGCGGCAGCAGCTGCGACTTACTGCCCATGCGGCGGGCCGCACGGAACTCCGAGAGGGCCTGCGCCCAATCACCGCACTGGTAGGCGGCGATACCGACAGCCTCGCGGACCGCGGCGATACGCCCGGAGCGGGCGCGGGCCGCTTGCGCATGGGCGAGCGCGGCTTCCGGGTCCTCGTCGATCAGCTCGCCGGCGGCAACCAGATGACGGGCGACGGTATCGGCGGTGGCGCGGTCCAACGTCGAAAGCTCGCCACGGATCTCAGGTGCGAGCTGTTTGGCTTCGATCGATTCCGGGATACGCGGGCCACTGGCCCGCGCGGTCTCGTCGGCCTCGGGCCGGTGCTGCGGCTGGGCTTGGCGGGCGCGTCCGGCCCCGGACCGATACGGCGCATTGGGTCCTCGACGATCGCGGCCTGCAGCGCCGTTCGCACCGGCGGGACGCCGGATCGGGCGCCCACCGGAATTGCCTTGCCTGTCGTCAACCACCTGTAAAGGATACGGGCAGCACCGAGAGGGCCACAATTCGGCATTCTTCGATTCACGGAAATGCAATTCAAACGCGAATAGAGAAACGCCCCCCGATTTCTCGGGGGGCGTTTCCTAATGTGTGTTCGGCGGTGTCCTACTTTTCCACCCGGGTTGGGTAGTATCATCGGCGCTGGCAGGCTTAGCTTCCGGGTTCGGGATGGGTCCGGGCGTTTCCCTGCCGCTATGGCCGCCGTAACTCTATTCACTTTGTGTGAGTGTGTTTTGGTGGTGGGGTGCAGTCTTGTTGTTTGACTGGTGTGGTGTGGTTGCGAGGAAGGTTTCCAACATTTTGTGGTGTTGTTGGTTGTTGTAAGTTTTCGGCCGGTTAGTGCCAGTTCCCTGCACGCATTACTGCGCTTTCAGGTCTGGTCTATCGATCCCGTGGTCTGCGGGGGGCCTTATCCCACTAAATGGGTGAGAAGCCTGGTCTTGGAGAAGGTTTCCCGCTTAGATGCTTTCAGCGGTTATCCTGTCCGAACGTGGCTATCCAGCGGTGCCCCTGGTGGGACAACTGGTGGACCAGAGGTTCGTCCGTCCCGGTCCTCTCGTACTAGGGACAGCTTTCCTCAAGCTTCTGACGCGCGCGGCGGATAGAGACCGAACTGTCTCACGACGTTCTAAACCCAGCTCGCGTGCCGCTTTAATGGGCGAACAGCCCAACCCTTGGGACCTGCTCCAGCCCCAGGATGCGACGAGCCGACATCGAGGTGCCAAACCATCCCGTCGATATGGACTCTTGGGGAAGATCAGCCTGTTATCCCCGGGGTACCTTTTATCCGTTGAGCGACACCCCTTCCACTCGGGGGTGCCGGATCACTAGTCCCGACTTTCGTCCCTGCTTGACATGTCCGTCTCGCAGTCAAGCTCCCTTGTGCACTTGCACTCAACACCTGATTGCCGTCCAGGTTGAGGGAACCTTTGGGCGCCTCCGTTACATTTTAGGAGGCAACCGCCCCAGTTAAACTACCCACCAGGCACTGTCCCTGAACCGGATATACGGTTCGAAGTTAGAAGTCCAATACGATCAGAGTGGTATTTCAACAACGACTCCACCCACACTGGCGTGTGAGTTTCACAGTCTCCCACCTATCCTACACAAACCGTATCGAACGCCAATACCAAGCTATAGTGAAGGTCCCGGGGTCTTTTCGTCCTGCCGCGCGTAACGAGCATCTTTACTCGTAGTGCAATTTCGCCGAGTCTATGGTTGAGACAGTTGAGAAGTCGTTACGCCATTCGTGCAGGTCGGAACTTACCCGACAAGGAATTTCGCTACCTTAGGATGGTTATAGTTACCACCGCCGTTTACTGGGGCTTAAATTCTCCGCTTCACCCAAGGGTTAACGGGTCCTCTTAACCTTCCAGCACCGGGCAGGCGTCAGTCCGTATACATCGTCTTGCGACTTCGCACGGACCTGTGTTTTAGTAAACAGTCGCTTCTCACTGGTTTGTGCCACCCCCCACCGCTGCCGGCCGCGAGGGCCATGACAGTAGGAGGTCCCCCTTCTCCCGAAGTTACGGGGGTATTTTGCCGAGTTCCTTAACCATAGTTCACTCGTACGCCTCGGTATTCTCTACCTGACCACCTGTGTCGGTTTGGGGTACGGGCCGTGTGTGTGCTCGCTAGAGGCTTTTCTCGGCAGCTGAGGATCACCGAATTCGCCTCACTCGGCTATGCATCACCTCTCAGGATATGTGCCAGACGGATTTGCCTATCTGACTCCCTACAGGTTTGCCCCAGTATTACCACTGACTGGTACGGCTACCTTCCTGCGTCACCCCATCGCTTGACTACTACCAAAGAAGGTCCCGCGCAGCCGGCGACTTTCCACTCCCGAAGGAGTGGATAGGCCACCATTTGGGCGGTTAGTACCTCTGATTCATCATTGGGCGCTCACACACGGGTACGGGAATATCAACCCGTTGTCCATCGACTACGCCTGTCGGCCTCGCCTTAGGTCCCGACTCACCCTGGGCGGACTGGCCTGGCCCAGGAACCCTTGGTCTTTCGGCGGGCAAGGTTCTCACTTGCCTTATCGCTACTCATGCCTGCATTCTCACTCCCACACCCTCCACAGCTCCATTACCAGGCTGCTTCACTGGGTGCAGGACGCTCCCCTACCCAACGTATGAATACGTTGCCGCGGCTTCGGCGGTGTGCTTGAGCCCCGCTACATTATCGGCGCACAATCACTTGACCAGTGAGCTATTACGCACTCTTTCAAGGGTGGCTGCTTCTAAGCCAACCTCCTGGTTGTCTCTGCGACTGCACATCCTTTTCCACTTAGCACACGCTTAGGGGCCTTAGCCGGCGATCTGGGCTGTTTCCCTCTCGACGCACGGAGCTTATCCCCCGCCGTCTCACTGCCGCGTTCTTGGACTTACCGGCATTCGGAGTTTGGCTGACGTCAGTAACCCTGTGGGGCCCATCGGCCATCCAGTAGCTCTACCTCCGGTAAGAAACACGCGACGCTGCACCTAAATGCATTTCGGGGAGAACCAGCTATCACGGAGTTTGATTGGCCTTTCACCCCTACCCACAACTCATCCCCTCAGTCTTCAACCTAAGTGGGTTCGGGCCTCCACGCGGTCTTACCCGCGCTTCACCCTGGCCATGGGTAGATCACTCCGCTTCGGGTCCAGAACACACCACTACACCACACACTGTTGTGTGGATACGCCCTATTCAGACTCGCTTTCGCTACGGCTACCCCACCCGGGTTAACCTCGCGACATGTCCCTGACTCGCAGGCTCATTCTTCAAAAGGCACGCCATCACCCCACCACGAAGGAGGGCTCTGACGGATTGTAGGCACACGGTTTCAGGTACTATTTCACTCCTCCCGGGGTACTTTTCACCATTCCCTCACGGTACTAATCCGCTATCGGTCACTGGGAAGTATTCAGGCTTACCGGGTGGTCCCGGCAGATTCACAGCAGATTTCACGGGCCCGCTGCTACTCGGGAAACATTCCACAGAAGCCGTCATGTTTTCGGTTACGGGGCTCTCACCCACTACGGCAGACCATCCCAGGTCACTTCACCTAACACAACGGTTTATCACTCCTGCCCCGGCCGGCAGACCGAAGACGAAACGTCCCACAACACCGCACACACAACCCTGCCGGGTATCACATGCATACGGTTTAGCCATCCTCCGCTTTCGCTCGCCACTACTCACGGAATCACAATTGTTTTCTCTTCCTACGGGTACTGAGATGTTTCACTTCCCCGCGTTCCCCCCCGCACCCTATGTATTCAGATGCGGGTGACACGACATCACTCGTGCCGGGTTTCCCCATTCGGACATCCTCGGATCAACGCTCGGTTGACAGCTCCCCGAGGCATTTCGCAGCCTCCCACGTCCTTCATCGGCTCCCAGTGCCAAGGCATCCACCATGCGCCCTTAAACACTTACAAACACAAAACCAAAAAATGAGATTAGGAAAAATTGCACATCAACACACAACAGCCACACCAACCCGAAGACCGGTGCAAACCCCTGCGTGCTAGATGCTCGCAACCACTATCCACAAATCAAACACCACACCCCACCACCAAAGATGGAGCAACAACACGCCTCCCACCCCACACAGGGGCCAGGGAAAAACGGGCCTGTTGTCTCAAAGCCCAACAGTGTGTTTGGCAGCACCACGAACCGCTCAAGGAAACCCCTCGAGGCCCCGGCCGCAGATACTTTGCTTGTCGTGCACCAGACCCCCACCCACTACAGGTGAAAAAGGGCCATCCAACGAATCGATCAGAACACCGAACCCCCACACGATGTGGGCGGGCCTGATTCTCGTGGTGCTCCTTAGAAAGGAGGTGATCCAGCCGCACCTTCCGGTACGGCTACCTTGTTACGACTTCGTCCCAATCGCCGATCCCACCTTCGACGGCTCCCTCCCTTACGGGTTAGGCCACCGGCTTCGGGTGTTACCGACTTTCATGACGTGACGGGCGGTGTGTACAAGGCCCGGGAACGTATTCACCGCAGCGTTGCTGATCTGCGATTACTAGCGACTCCGACTTCACGGGGTCGAGTTGCAGACCCCGATCCGAACTGAGACCGGCTTTGAAAGGATTCGCTCCACCTCACGGCATCGCAGCCCTTTGTACCGGCCATTGTAGCATGTGTGAAGCCCTGGACATAAGGGGCATGATGACTTGACGTCATCCCCACCTTCCTCCGAGTTGACCCCGGCAGTCTCTCACGAGTCCCCACCATAACGTGCTGGCAACATGAGACAAGGGTTGCGCTCGTTGCGGGACTTAACCCAACATCTCACGACACGAGCTGACGACAGCCATGCACCACCTGCACACAGGCCACAAGGGAACCGACATCTCTGCCGGCGTCCTGTGCATGTCAAACCCAGGTAAGGTTCTTCGCGTTGCATCGAATTAATCCACATGCTCCGCCGCTTGTGCGGGCCCCCGTCAATTCCTTTGAGTTTTAGCCTTGCGGCCGTACTCCCCAGGCGGGGTACTTAATGCGTTAGCTACGGCACGGATCCCAAGGAAGGAAACCCACACCTAGTACCCACCGTTTACGGCGTGGACTACCAGGGTATCTAATCCTGTTCGCTCCCCACGCTTTCGCTCCTCAGCGTCAGTTACTGCCCAGAGACCCGCCTTCGCCACCGGTGTTCCTCCTGATATCTGCGCATTCCACCGCTACACCAGGAATTCCAGTCTCCCCTGCAGTACTCCAGTCTGCCCGTATCGCCCGCACGCCCACAGTTAAGCTGTGAGTTTTCACGAACAACGCGACAAACCACCTACGAGCTCTTTACGCCCAGTAATTCCGGACAACGCTCGGACCCTACGTATTACCGCGGCTGCTGGCACGTAGTTGGCCGGTCCTTCTTCTACAGGTACCGTCACTTGCGCTTCGTCCCTGCTGAAAGAGGTTTACAACCCGAAGGCCGTCATCCCTCACGCGGCGTCGCTGCATCAGGCTTGCGCCCATTGTGCAATATTCCCCACTGCTGCCTCCCGTAGGAGTCTGGGCCGTATCTCAGTCCCAGTGTGGCCGGTCACCCTCTCAGGCCGGCTACCCGTCGTCGCCTTGGTAGGCCATCACCCCACCAACAAGCTGATAGGCCGCGGGCCCATCCCACACCGCAAAAGCTTTCCCCCACCAGGCCATGCGACCAGCAGGGTATATTCGGTATTAGACCCAGTTTCCCAGGCTTATCCCAAAGTGCAGGGCAGATCACCCACGTGTTACTCACCCGTTCGCCACTCGTGTACCCCGAAGGGCCTTACCGTTCGACTTGCATGTGTTAAGCACGCCGCCAGCGTTCGTCCTGAGCCAGGATCAAACTCTCCAAACAAAAACCCCACACAAAAGCATGGCGAATTCACAATCAGAGAAAATCTGACCTAACAAAAAGACACCAAAACTGGCATCAAAAAGCCACACCCCAACACGGGGGTATCAGAATGCGGCAAAAAACAACAAACAAAAACCACCAAACACACTATTGAGTTCTCAAACAACACACCCCAGTCACCCACTCGACCGCGCAGTAACCCCGCGACCCGAAGGCCGCGTAGATATCGTGCGGACAAGAGGAACAACCCTGTTTCCAGGTTTGATTCCCGGGAGGTCTTCGCGCTCCCCGGCTTGGCCGGGCCGCTCTGACTTGGAATAAGTTACGTGAGTGCTAACAGCGAGTCAAATCGCCTGCTAGATCGGCGTTTCGAACTCGCTCACCTGGCTCAAACCCGCTGCACCCCAGCGATATTCCGCTTCCCGCGCCGCAGCACCAACCAGCTGCCGTGCAGAAAGTGGGACGGTTGTGCCACCCAGTCATCGGTGTCGACCTTGACGTTGTTGACCGACACCCCGCCCTCGGCGATAGTGCGCTTGGCCTCCTTCTTGCTGGCCGAGAGCCCGGTGGCCACCAGAAGGTCGACGATTCCGTCCGGAGCGCCAGGTTCGAGGGTGGCCACCGACGTCTCCCGCAGCGCGGCCGCCAGGGTCGCCTCGTCCAATCGCGACAGCTCACCGCGGCCGAACAATGCCTGTGACGCGTGCTCGACCGCGGCGGTCGCCTGCTCGCCGTGCACCAGCGTCGTGAGCTCCTGGGCCAGTCGGCGCTGGGCAGCCCGCTCGTGCGGTCGCTCAGCGGTGGCCACCTCCAACTCCCCCAACTCGTCGGCCGAAAGGAACGTGAACCAGCGCAAATACCGGATCACGTCGGCGTCGGCGGTGTTGACGAAGTACTGGTACCAGGCATACGGACTGGTCATCTCCGGGTCCAGCCAAAGGCTGCCGCCACCGGTGGACTTACCGAATTTCGTGCCGTCGGCAGATGTGACCAACGGCACGGTCATCGCGTGCACGGCCGCGCCCAACTTCTGCCGGACCAATCGAACACCGGCAATGATGTTGCCCCACTGATCGGAGCCGCCGACCTGCAGTGAGCAGCCGTACCGCTGGTGCAACTCCACGTAGTCGTTGGCCTGCAGCAGCATGTAGCTGAACTCGGTGTAGGAGATTCCGTCGCCGTCGAGCCGGCGGCGGATGGTGTCCCGGTCGAGCATCACATTCACCGAGAAGTGCTTGCCGATGTCGCGCAGGAACTCGATGGCACTGAGTTGGCCGGTCCAGTTCAGGTTGTTCTCGACGATCGCACCCGTCGCAGAGCCGTCGAAATCGACGAACCGCTCGAGCTGGCCGCGGATGCGGTCGGACCACTCGGCCACCGTGTCGGTGGTGTTCATGGTCCGCTCGCCGACATCACGTGGATCACCGATCAATCCCGTTGCGCCACCGGCCAACACGATCGGACGGTGACCGGCCCGCTGAAAACGCTGCAGTGTGAGCAACGGAACAAGGTGTCCCGCATGCAAGCTCGGCCCGGTGGGGTCGAATCCGGCATAGACCGTCATCGGTGGCTGGGCCGCCGCGGCGGCCAGTGCATCGAGATCGGTGGACTGCGCGATCAGCCCCCGCCAACCCAACTCGTCGAGAATCGTCGTGCTCATGGGTTGATCTTCCCGTATCGGACTGGCTCAGTCGCTCGCGCCCGGTTGTGGGGCACGCGGACTGCGCCGGTAGGCAGACACTTCCGGACGTCCGGTCAGCCAGAACCGCCAGGGCCGATCGGCAGCCTGACTGACTCCGACCCGCGGCCCGCAGCTGTCCGGGCCGGGGTGGCCGAGGTGCACCGTGACCGGCGACCCGGCGTCGAAGACGTCGACCCCGTTGTCGTCCATCCCGATCGCCAGCGCCGAACACAGATTGCCCGGGCCGCGGGCAAGGTCGAACGCACGAACCGATGTTCCCCGTCTGGTTTGCGCCGCCTCGAACCCCGATTCGATGGCCGCCGCCCGCAACAGAACGGCGGCCGCAGCACCGTCCGGGCCGCACGACACATTGGCACAGACGTGGATGCCGTGACTGCGATAGGTGTAGAGCCGACCGGGCGGCCCGAACATGACGGTGTTGCGAACCGTGGGCCCACGGTAGGAATGCGCGGCCGCATCCGGCCATGGCCCGTCCGGTGGTCCGCCGTAGGCCTCGACCTCGACGATCAGCGCGCTCACCCCGCGGCAATTGATCACCCCACCGAGCAGTCGCCGGGCGGCCCTCACCGGGTCGGTGGTCAGTAGCTCGGCGGTCACGACAGGGATTGTGCCCGTTTTCGTTGACAAGGCGACATGCCGGGCGCATTATTCACCCTGTGATGAGTTCATCGAATGATGAATTATTGTCCGGGCAGTCGGACGGAGCCGTACACATCCGGAATCTGCGGGTGCTCCGCGGCAAGCGGGTCGCCTTGCACGACTTCTCCGTCGACATCGCCCGCGGGACGGTGACCGGCCTGCTCGGGCCATCCGGTTGTGGCAAGACCACACTGATCCGCAGCATCGTCGGGACCCAGATCGTCGCGTCGGGCACGGTGACGGTGCTCGGTCACCCGGCAGGATCTCCCCCACTTCGGCGCCGGGTGGGTTACGTCACCCAGGACCCGACCATCTACAACGACCTGAAGGTCGCAGACAACGTGCGCTACTTCGCCGCGCTCTACGGCGCACACAGCTCGGCCGCCGACGAGGCAGTCGACAGCGTCGGGCTCGGCGATCACGCGTCCGCGTACTGCGGCAACCTCTCCGGTGGCCAACGGGCCCGGGTCTCGCTGGCCTGTGCCCTGGTCGGCCGTCCCGACCTGCTAGTGCTCGACGAGCCGACCGTCGGCCTCGACCCCGTCCTCCGTGCCGACCTGTGGTCACAGTTTCATGCCCTGGCCCGCCGCGGTACCACGCTGCTGGTGTCCAGCCATGTGATGGATGAGGCCGACCACTGTGCTGACCTGCTGCTCATGCGTGAAGGCCGACTGCTGGCCCACACCACACCCACCCGGCTACGAGAGGACACCGGATGTCCATCACTGGAGGAAGCGTTCCTGTCCGTCATCCGGCGCACCACCGCCAGCCCAACCGGCTGAGCCCGCGCGCCTACCTTGCGACGACGACCCGGATCTTGCGGCAGCTTCGGTCAGATCACCGCAGCATCGCGATGATCCTCGTCGTCCCCAGCGCGGTGATCGCCTTGATGTACTTCATGTTCTCCGATGTGCCGAGCAGGCCCGGCGCCGTCTCGCCGTTCCACAATGCGTGCCTGATCCTGCTCGGCCTGTTTCCGTTGTTCGTGATGTTCCTCATCACCTCGATCACCATGCAGCGCGAGCGGGCCTCCGGCACGTTGGAGCGCATCCTCACCACTCCGCTGCGCCGCCTCGACCTGCTCGCCGCCTACGGCAGCGCGTTTTCCCTCGCCGCGGCAGCGCAGGCCACCCTGGCATGTGTGGTGTCGTTCTGGCTGCTCGGCTTCCAGACCGAGGGCAGCCCGCTGTGGGTGTTCGTGATCGCGGTGATCAACGCCATCCTCGGAGTGGGTCTGGGACTGCTGGCGAGTGCGTTTGCGCGCACCGAATTCCAGGCGGTGCAGTTCATGCCGGTGGTGATCGTTCCCCAATTGCTGCTGGCCGGGATCATCGTGCCCAGGTCGCTCATGCCGACCTGGCTGGAGTGGATCAGCAATGCGATGCCGGCCAGCTATGCGTTGGAGGCGCTGCAGCAGGTCAGCGCTCATACCGAACTGACCGGCATCGCGGTGCGCGACATGCTGGTCGTGCTCGGCTTTGCTTCGGTGGCGTTGGCGCTGGCGGCCGCCACGCTGCGGCGGCGGACCCCGTGAGGCGCCCGGGACGCCCGGCGGGCAACACCTCCGACACCCGCGAACGCATCCTGACAAACGCCCGGGAGTTGTTCGCGCGCAATGGAATCGACAAGACCTCGATTCGCACCATCGCTGCTGCGGCCGGGGTGGACTCGGCGCTGGTGCACCACTATTTCGGCACCAAACAGCAGTTGTTCGCCGCGGCCATCCGGATGCCGATCGACCCGACCGTCGTGATCGCCCGGATGCGGGAGACCCCGCTGACCGACCTCGGCCACACCCTGCCGGCCACCCTGGTCGCGTTATGGGACTCCGAGATGGGTGACGCCCTGGTGGCCACCATGCGGTCCATGCTGGCCGGTGCCGACGTCGGTCTGATCCGGACGTTCATCGAGGACGTGATCACCGCCGAGATCGCTCCGCGCGTCGACAGTCCGGCCGGCACCGGCCGACTGCGGGTGCAGTTCGTCGCCTCGCAGATGCTCGGTGTCGCGATCGCCCGCTACATCGTGGTCGTCGAGCCGTTCGCCTCGCTACCACCCGAGCAGATCGCCGCGGTGATCGGCCCCACCCTGCAGCGCTACCTCACCGGCGACTTGCCCACGCTCTAGGAAGCCGAGCCCGCTATCAGGCGCTCGTGCTCCTGCGGGCTGACGTCGACGGCCTCGTCGACCAACAACACCGGGATGCCGTCTTCGACGCGGTACGCCTTGTGCAGGCGCGGGTTGTAGAGCAGGCCATCGACTAACAGCAGCGGGCCACGGTCAGCCGGGCACACCAGGATGCTGAGAAGCTTGTCGTCCAGCACGGCGTCCACTACTGGCCCGGGATGTTCGGACTGCCGTCCGACGGCATCTGGCCGGCACCCATCACGGCATTGTTCTGCTGACGCTGCTGCGCCTGCTGCAGCAGCTGCATCTGAGCCAGGATCTTCTGCTGGTAGCCCAAGGTGTCCTGAAGCGCCTCGATCAGCGGTTTCTGATTCGGGCGGTACTGCAGCGCGTTCTGGATCTCGGCGATATTGCTCTTCGACGGCTTGATGCCCTGTGCCCGCAACTTCATCACCGACTTGATCAGGTTGGACAGCTGGCCGCCGCCGGCGCCCTGGTCGTAGTTCTGGTCGATGAAGAGCAGCATCTCGTCGGCGCTCTGGAACTGCGGGACGCCGTTGGCATCCGCTGTCGCCGACGTCGTCGGGGTGGCCGGTGCGGTGCTCGGATCAGCCAGCGCCTGCTGGGTGCCCACGCCGACAAGCAGCCCAGCTGTCAGGGCACCGATCGCCGTGCCGCGGGCGGCGCGACGCCAGTGACGTGAAACTGTCTGGGTTGTCATGCATTCCTCCGACGCGTGGCGATCTGAGACTCCCGGCGAGCCTAACAGTGCGGCACGAGCTGGGCAGAAGCTCAGCTCTGGGTACCCGCCAGCTGCGCCCGTGCCGCGGCCGTGAGCCGCTTGTACTTCCCCGTATCGGCGTCCAGCAGCCAGCTGTTACGGGTCGCCTTGGGGATTCCGGCCTTGCGCAGCGGTGTCACCGTCGGCCGGTAGGTCGCGGTCAGCGGCAGTTCCGCCACCACGTGGATGATGTCGGGGGCCAGTCCGACGGGCATACCCGTCACCGCCTCGGTGAGGTCGGCGGCGGTCACACTGGCTCCGGGCCGCAACGCGAGCGCGGTGACCGCCAGGGTGCCGTCCGGCGCGTCGACACCGTAGGTCGCCGCCAGATCCACTGCCGGGATGCGGCTGACGGCCTCGGTGCACGGCTCGGGGAACACCACACCGCGGCGGGTGCGGATCAGCAGATTGCGATTCCCGAGCAGCCAGTAGTCGCCGTCGGCGTCACGGCGGAACACGTACTCGGTGGATATCCAGGTGTCACTGGGGGCGAAGACACTGCGCTTGACCGAGGCGGTGGGATCGATCGGGCCGCGCGGCTTGGCCAGCAGCAACCCCACCTGGTTGGGTTCGGCGACCTTCACGAAACCGCGGTCACCTTCGAGGATCAGGTCGTCGTCGGCGTCGTAGGCGGCCAGCTCCACCTCACCGCCGCCGGGCAGCGGGCGGCCCTTGCTCCCGACCTTGGCGCCGGCGACGTTGGCCAGCACCGCCTGCCCATCGGTGGTGGCGAAGAACTCGACGATGTTGGCCGGCGTGAACGCGTCGATGACCCGCTGCCACAGCCCGGTCGGCATGCCCGAGCCGATGAACAACCGGACAGGGTGGTTGCCGCGAGAGAACAGGCCGGGCTCAACTATGCCATCGAGGACCTCCCGCAGCATCGCCCAGGTGTAGGACACCACCGTCACGCCGTACTGGCGGATCTCGGCGGAGAACCGGTCAGGCTGCAGACCGCGGGACAGGGCGATGCGGGCGCCGCCGACCACAGCGCCGCCGAGGCTGACCAGCAGGCCCGACTGGTGATGCAGCGGTGTCAGGCAATAGACGGTGTCGCTGCGGCCCAGCGCGGCCGCCGACGCGGTGCCGAACGCGGAGAGCGCCCAGCGATAGTTGGTGATCTGCTTGGGTACCAATCCACCGCCGACGGTGCTGAACGCGACGAAGGCCAGGTCGCGGGCGAACCCCGGGTTGGGCCGGTACCAGCCCGGAAGCGACACGGCGTCGGGGTCGATCTTCTCCATGTCGATCACACCGCTGTCCTGCGGCAGGTTGAGGTCGCGGGTCTCGCCACCGCCGAGCACCAGGATCTGCACCGGTAGCGTGCGGGCGACCTCGAGGGTGCCCGGGTCGGTGATCACCTCGGTGACCCCACCGAGGCGGACCGCCTCGGCGAGGTCGGCGTCCGGCGGCATCAGCACGGCCACGGCGCCCAGCCGCGACAGGGCGGCGATCGCGACGAGCGCCGACGGTCGGGTATCCATCAAGACGCCGACGCGGACACCCTGGCGCACCCCGACCGCGATCAGGCCGCGCACCACGTTGTTGATCCGCCGGTTGACCGCCTGGTAGGTGTGCACCCGCCCGTCGAACAGCAGGAACTCACCGTTGGGCGCGCCATCGGCCTGTTCGTCGATGATGCGGCCCAGCGAGATGCGGGTGTGGTCGTTGATCTGGCCGAGTCGCACCAGTCGCGGCAGGGTGCGGGCGGTTTCGACGGCCAGCGTGCGCATCGACTTGTTGGTGGTGACGACGGCATCGGCGACACCGCGCACCAGGGATGCCGCCAGGCCGGAAGCCTCGGCGACGCCGTGCATGATCCGTGAACTCAGCGCCACCCCGGAGTCCTCCGGTTCGGCAGTGCTGTCCGGCATGGGTGAGATGGCGGCCGGTCGAGCGTCGCGCCCCGCGAGCCACAACACCCAGTCGGCCACCGTCGGCCAGGTCGCGGTGGCGGCTTTCGAACCGACCACCAGGCCGAAGTGGCCGGCCCGGATCATCACCTCGTACACATCGGCACCGGGCGCCGCGCGCTTGATCCCGCGCACCGAGGCGGGCTGCCCGATGTCGTCGACCTCGCCGACGAAGGCCAGCACCGGACAGGTGATGTCGGACAGCGTCACCAACTGCTCGTTGATGACGAAGCCGCCGGTCATCATCCGGTTGTGGGCGATGAACTGCTTGAGCAGTTCGGACACCGCCGGACCCGACCACGCGATCCAGCCCTCGCTGTCGAGGAACCGGCGCTGCTGTTCTCGGGGCAGCAGTGCCTCGCGGTCGTGGAGCTGGCGCACGAAATCGATGCGGGCCTTGGCGGTCTTGAGCGGATCGAGCATCTGAAACCCGGTGCGCGCCAACCATCCCGGGATGTCGATTCGGTTGAACACGTGATCGGCCATGAAGTCGGCGGCCACCGCACCCAAGTTGGGCGGGATACCCATGGGCAGCGCAGCCAGGGTGTCCACCGGTGAGCCGAACGCCACGATGCTGGCGATGTCCTTGCTCTGCCGGTAGGCCGCGGTCTGGTAGCAGAACATGCCGCCTTGGGAGTAGCCGGCCAGGTGCACGCTCTGGCCGGTGGCCTCCTTGACGGCGTCGATCGCCTCGTTGAGCGCGACGATGTGGTCGGTCAGGGTGCGTTCCATCCCGCCCTCGACTTCGTCGGGTGACCCGAAGTCGATCACCCACGGATCGATACCTGCGGCATGCAGGATGCCGACCGCGCCGTCCTCCTGGGTGACGTCCCACATGTTGGCCGACATCATCATCGGGTGGACCATCAGCACCGGTGGTCCCGCGGGCGGCTGGCCAGGCCGGGCATCCGGCGGGAAGTAGCGCCGCAGCTTGTACATCGGCTTGCTCTCGACGATCTGGAACGGCGAGGGCACCACACCGGTTTCCAGTCCGCCCCAGCGCAATACCTCAAAGCCGTTCTGGGCGGTCGCCATCAGACGTTCGACAGGCCTGGTGACCGCCGACAAGTTCAGATCCACGAACTGCTCCCCTGTCCACCATCTCTGCTGCATGCGGCCCCCGACAGCCTGCACATCATGGCACAGCGCAGGTGTGCCTCCTGCCACTTTCGTCTCACCTATAGGGTCGTTGCGGTGGCACACCTGCTAGGGGCCGAAGCCCTTCATCTCGAGTATCCGACTCAGGTGGTCTTCGAGTCCGTGACCGTCGGCGTCAACGAAGGCGACCGGGTCGGAATCGTGGGCCGTAACGGGGACGGAAAGTCCAGTCTGATGGGCATGCTGACCGGCCGGATCACCCCGGATTCCGGTCGGGTAACACGCCGCGGCGGGGTGCGGGTGGCCGCCCTGGACCAGGCCGACACGCTCGACCCGGCGACCACGGTCGGGACCGCACTGGTCGGCGAGCAGGCCGAGCACGAGTGGGCGGGCAACGCCCGGGTGCGTGACGTCGTGGACGGACTGGTCTCCGATATCGACTGGCAGACACCGGCCGGGTCGCTGTCCGGTGGACAGCGCCGCCGGGTCCAGCTGGCCGCCCTGTTGATCGGCGACTGGGATGTGATCGCGCTCGACGAACCGACCAACCACCTCGACGTCGAGGGCATCACCTGGCTGGCCGGGCATCTGAAGAACCGCTGGCCCCGTAGTGCCGGCGGTCTGCTGCTGGTCACCCACGACCGCTGGTTCCTCGACGAGGTCGCCACCACCACCTGGGAGGTGCATGACGGGATCGTCGAGCCCTTCGACGGCGGGTACGCCGCCTACGTCCTGCAGCGGGTCGAACGCGACCGGATCGCGGCAGCCAGCGAGGCCAAGCGTCAGAACCTGATGCGCAAGGAACTCGCGTGGCTGCGGCGCGGCGCACCCGCACGGACCTCCAAGCCGAAGTTCCGCATCGACGCCGCCAACCAGCTGATCGAGGACGTACCGCCGATCCGCAACGGGGTCGAGTTGGCCAAACTGGCGACCGCGCGGCTGGGCAAGGACGTCGTCGACCTCCTCGACGTCTCGGTGTCGTTCGGCGACAAGCCCGTGCTGCGCGACGTGGAGTGGCGTATCGCGCCCGGCGAGCGCACCGGAATCCTCGGCGCCAACGGCGCCGGCAAGTCCACCCTGTTGGGTTTGATCGCGGGGACCCTCACCCCGGACACCGGCCGGGTCAAGCGCGGAAAGACCGTTCGGCTGGCCATCCTCGATCAGCAGTCCAGCCAGCTGGTCGAGATCGCCGGTGACCTGGTGCGCGATGTGGTCGGCCGGCTCAAGACGGACTATCAGGTGGACGGGAAGGACATCACCCCCACACAGTTGTTGGAGCGCTTGGGTTTTCGCCGCGATCAGCTCTCGTCGCGGGTGGGCGAGCTGTCCGGCGGTCAGCGCCGGCGCCTGCAGCTGATGCTGGTGTTGCTCGAGGAACCCAACGTACTGGTCCTCGACGAGCCGACCAACGATGTCGACATCGACATGCTCTCGGCCACCGAAGATCTCCTCGACTCGTGGCCGGGCACCCTGATCGTGGTCTCCCATGACCGCTATCTGCTGGAGCGTGTCACCGATCAGCAATACGCGGTGATCGACGGCCACCTGCGTCACCTGCCCGGCGGGGTGGACGAATACCTGCGGATCGCCGCTCGCCGGCGCAGCGGCGAGCCGACCGGGTCGGCGCCTGCCGGTCCGCCGGCGACCACCGCGCTGTCGGGGGCCGAATTGCGTTCGGTGGAAAAGGAAATCGCCGCCCTGGACCGTTCGTTGGGCAAGTTGTCGGACCGGGTCAACGCCAAGCACGTCGAACTGGCCGAACACGACCAGTCCGACCATGTCGGGCTCGGCCGGCTGACCCAGGAACTGCGCGCACTGGAAGACGAGGTCACCGAGAAGGAGGCCCGCTGGCTGGAGCTGTCCGAGCTGATCGAATAGCTCTGGCCCCTCAGGGCCGGCGCCCGGCTGCGTCGGACAACGGGAACAGCGGCACCAGCAGCAGCCCCGATGCGGCGACCAGACCGCAGACCAGGATCGTCGTGCTGACGCCGGCCCAGGTGGCGAGCAACCCGAACCCGACACTGCCGACCGCCAACGAGCCCTGCAGGGTCAGCGTGTAGAAGGACGTCATCAAGCCGCGACTGTCATCCGGTGCAGCCGTCTGCACCGCCCACTGGTGAGCCACCGTCAGGATGCCCCAGCAGAATCCGGCGATCAGCAGAAAGGACGCGTCGAGCAGCATGCTGTCCCATCGGCTGATGCCGAGGACGGCAAGCGAGAACCCCACCAGCGCAGCCGAACTCAAGGTGGCCATCCGTGCCCGTTCCTGCATCCAGGGCATCGACGACACCGCCGACACCGTCCCCACAGCGAGCGCGGTCAGTAGCCCGCCGTAGCCGATCACCTCGGTCTGGATGTTCTCGCGGGCCTCCAACGGCAGCAACGCGACCATGCCCGAGCAGGGCAGCATGAAGACGGCCAGCCGGATCAGCGCGCCGTACAAGGGTCGCGACGCACGGAGCAACCGCCACCCGTCGATGAACGACGCCAGCGCCTCCCCGAACGAGCCGGTCGTCGTCGGCCGGTCGGATCTCGGCACCCGGCCGACGGCGGCCATCATCACGACATGCGACAGCATCCGGGTACCGAACACCACCACCGCACCCTTGAAACCGACCAGAACACCGCCCAGCAACGGACCGGCGACCTGAGCGAGCTTGTTGCTCAACGTGTTGAAGGAGATCGCGGCGACCAGCTGGTCGGCAGGCAGCAGGTCGTGCAGGAAGGGTTTCCACGCCGCCTGCTGGAACACCAGTCCGATCCCGATGAGGAACAGCCCTGCCAGCAACGAGCCGGCGCCGAGCAGTCCCCCGAACGTCAGGCCGGCCAGGCCGGCCGTCGCCAGCAGCATCCAGGTGTGTGCACCCAGCAGCAGCCGCCGGTGGCCGAAGCGGTCGGACATGATCCCGGCCGGTATCACGAGCAGCAGGAACGGCAGGCTGGTTGCCGTCTGGACCATGCTCACCAGCAGTGGGTTGGTGGTCAGCGACAGCATCACCCAGGCCGCGCCGAGCAGCAGGATGACCAAGCCGAAGTTGACCAGCAGGTTGGCCGACCACAATTCGCGGAACTGGCGTTGCGCAAAGAGCCGGTATCCCCCGCTCGACCCGGTGGTGCTCACCGCAGCCGCAGCCGCAACCTGTCCGCGGTCTCGCGCACAACGGCGAGCTGCTTGGCCACCTGCACCGGCGCTGTGCCACCGCGGGCGTCACGGGAGGACACCGATCCGTCCACGGTCAGGACCTCGCGCACCTGCGGGGTCAGCGCGTCGCTGATCTGGGCCAGCTCGTCGTCGGTGAGCTCGTCGAGACCCACCCCGCGGCCCTCGGCGGTGCGTACCGCCGCACCCGCGGCCTCATGCGCCACCCGGAACGGAACACCTTGGCGAACAAGCCATTCGGCGATGTCGGTGGCCAACGTATAGCCGGCCGGGGCCAGCGCGGCCATCCGCTCTTCGTCGAAGGTCAGGGTAGCGACCAGGCCGGCCATGGCGGGTAGCACCAGTTCGAGCTGGGCAACGGAGTCGAAGACCGGCTCCTTGTCCTCCTGCAGGTCGCGATTGTAAGCCAGCGGCTGCGCCTTGAGGGTGGCCAGCAGGCCGGTCAGGTTACCGATCAGCCGCCCGGCCTTGCCGCGCGCAAGTTCAGCGATGTCCGGGTTCTTCTTCTGCGGCATGATCGAACTGCCGGTCGACCACGAGTCGTGCAGCGTGACGTAGCCGAATTCGGTTGTGCTCCAGAGGATGATGTCCTCGGCCAGCCGGGAAAGGTCGACACCGATCATGGCGAGCACGAAGCCGGCCTCGGCGGCGAAGTCCCGGGAGGCGGTGGCGTCGATCGAATTATCGCTCGCCGCAGCGAATCCCAGCTCCTCGGCGATCGCGTCGGGATCCAGGCCCAGTGACGAGCCGGCCAGCGCTCCCGACCCGTAGGGCGACACCGCGGTGCGCCGGTCGAAGTCGACGATGCGGTCCACGTCGCGCAGCAGCGGGTGCGCATGGGCGAGCAGGTGGTGGGCCAGCAGCACCGGCTGGGCGGCCTGCAGGTGGGTCTTGCCGGGCATGATCGCGGTGGGGTGCGCGGCGGCCTGGGTGGCCAGCGCCGACACCACCTCCAGCGCACCGGCGGCAACCCGACCCATGGCGTCGCGCAACCACATTCGGAACAGGGTGGCCACCTGATCGTTGCGGGACCGGCCGGCCCGGAGCCGACCCCCGAGGTCAGCGCCGACCCGGTCGATCAGGCCACGCTCCAGCGCGCCGTGCACATCCTCGTCGGTGACCAGCGGGGCGAAACTGCCGTCGGCGACGTCGGCGCCCAGGCTGTCCAGGCCCGCCAACAGACCGTCGCGCTGCTCGTCGGTCAGCAGACCGGCGCGGTGAAGCACCTTGGCGTGCGCCTTGGAGGCGGCGATGTCGTAGGGGGCCAGCACCCAGTCGAAGTGGGTGGACTTACTCAGCGCCGCCAGTGCGGGCGACGGCCCATCGGCGAATCGCCCGCCCCACAACGACCCTTCGTTGGTGCTCACGGCTGATTGCCGGCCAGGTCCCGGCGGGCAGCGATCTTCGACGACAGACCATGCACGTGCACGAAGCCCTTGGCCGACGACTGGTCGAAGGTGTCGCCCTCGTCGTAGGTGGCCAGGTTGAAGTCGTACAGCGAGGTCGGGCTGCGGCGGCCGTTGACGGCGATGTGCCCGCCGTGCAGCACCATCCGGATCTCGCCGGTGACGTGCTTCTGCGTGTCGGCGACGAAGGCCTCGAGCGAGCGCTTGAGCGGCGAGAACCACAGGCCGTCGTACACCAGCTCGCCCCACTTGCGGTCGGTGCCGCGCTTGAACCGGCCGAGCTCGCGTTCCAGGGTGACGTGTTCGAGTTCGGTGTGGGCGGTGATCAGCACCATGGCACCAGGGGCTTCGTAGATTTCGCGGCTCTTGATGCCGACGAGCCGGTCCTCCACCACGTCCAGGCGGCCGACGCCCTGAGCTCCGGCACGGCGATTGAGCTCGACGATGGCCTCCAACACGGTCACCGGGTTGCCGTCGATCGACACCGGCACACCTTGCTCGAATCCGACGATCACCTCATCGGGGGTGTTCCAGTTGAGCGTCGGATCCTCGGTGTAGTCGTAGACGTCCTTGGTCGGCGCATTCCACAGGTGCTCGAGGAACCCGGTCTCCACCGCGCGGCCCCACACGTTCTGGTCGATCGAGAACGGCGAGCGCTTGGTGACGTTGATCGGGATCGCGTTCTCCTCAGCGAACGCGATGGCCTTCTCCCGGGTCCAGGCGTAGTCGCGGACCGGGGCGAGCACCTCCAGATGGGGTGCCAGCGAGGCGAAACCGACCTCGAAGCGGACCTGGTCATTGCCCTTGCCGGTGCAGCCGTGTGCGACGATGCCGCCACCGTGTTCACGAGCCGCCTCGACGAGGTGCTTGACGATCAACGGGCGGCTCAGCGCCGATACCAGCGGGTAGCGGTCCATGTACAGGGCGTTGGACTGGATGGCGGGCAGGCAGTACTGCTCGGCGAACTCGTCGCGGGCATCGACCACGACTGCCTCGACCGCACCGCAGTCCAGGGCGCGCTGACGGACGACGTCCATGTCCTCGCCGCCCTGGCCGAGGTCGATGGCCACGGCCACCACCTCTTTGCCGGTCTCCTTGCCGATCCAGCTGATGGCCACCGAGGTGTCCAGACCGCCGGAATACGCCAAGATGACGCGCTCGGACATGAAGTGTCTCCTTTGTACTGGGCTCTGATACTTCTGGGCTCTATCGGATGTTCTCGAACCTGGTGGCCAGCTCGGCGCCGGTCAACGGCTCCCGGGCCACCACCAGGATGGTGTCGTCGCCGGCAATGGTGCCGACGACATCGGGCAGCGCTGCCCGGTCGATCGCGCTGGCGAGGTAGTGCGCCGCTCCCGGCGGCGTACGCAGCACGGCGAGATTACCGCTGGCATCGGTCGACACCAACAGCTCACCCAGCAGTCGCGACATCCGCTCGGTGCCTCCCGACACCCCGCGCACCGGACTGCCGTCCTCGGGCACGACATACACGCCGACCCCACCGTCGGCGCCGCGCAACTTGACCGCGCCCAGCTCCTCGAGGTCACGCGACAGGGTGGCCTGGGTGACCTCGATCCCCTCGTCGGCCAACAGCGAGGCGAGCTCGCTTTGGCTGTGCACAGACTGCGCGGACAGGATCGCGACGATCCTGGCCTGCCTGCCGGCGCGGGTGGAGCTGACTTCCGTGGTCATCGCTTGTCCAGCAACCAGACCAGTAGTGCTTTTTGGGCATGCAACCGGTTCTCGGCCTCGTCCCAGACCGCACTGTGCGGCCCGTCGATCACCTCGTCGGTGATCTCGAACCCACGGTGCGCCGGAAGGCAATGCAGCACAACGGCTTCGGAATCGGCATGGGACAGCAGCTCGGCGTTGACCTGGAACGGCTTGAACGGGCCGACGCGATCGAGGCCGTCGTTCTCCTGGCCCATCGACGTCCAGGTGTCGGTGACCAGCACATCGGCGCCCTTGGCCGCCGCCGTGGCATCGGAGGTCAGCGTGACGGTGGCACCGGTCTGGGCGCCGCGCTGCTGCGCGGCAGCCACGAACCGGGGGTCGGGCTCGAAACCGGCCGGCGCGGCGATGGTCACGTGCACCCCGGCGGTGACTCCGCCCAGCATCAGCGAGTGCGCCATGTTGTTGGCGCCGTCGCCGAAGTAGGTCATCCGCAGCCCGTCCAGCGATCCCTTGCGCTCGGCCAGCGTCTGCAGGTCGGCGAGCACCTGGCAGGGGTGGAACTCGTCGGACAGCGCGTTGACCACCGGTGCGGTGGACGCCGACGCCATGGCGTTCAACCTCTTCTGTGCGAAGGTCCGCCAGACGATGGCGTCGACGTAGCGCGAGAGCACCCGGCCGGTGTCCTCCAGGGTTTCCTCGCGCCCGAGCTGGGTGGCGCGCCCGTCCACCACCACCGCGTGCCCGCCGAGCTGGGCGATCCCGATCTCGAAGGAGAACCGGGTGCGGGTGGAGTTCTTGTCGAAGATCACCGCGACCCCGCGCGGGCCCTCCAGCGGTCGCCGGCTCAGCGGTTCCTTCTTCAGGGCTGCCGCGAGGTCGAGCACCTCGGCCTGCTCGGCCGGTGACAGGTCGTCGTCGCGCAGGAAATGCCGAAGTGTGCTCATGGTGCTGCCTTTTCGAGGATGTCGGGCAGGGCGGAGAGGAAGCTGTCGATCTGCGCCTCGGTGATGATCAGCGGCGGGGCCAGCCGGATCACATCGGGTGCGGCGGCATTGACCAGGAATCCCGCGTCGCGGGCGGCGGTCTCGACGAGCTTGCCCTGCGGGGCAGTCAGCACCACACCACGCAGCAGTCCGCGGCCGCGCACGTGATCGATCAGCGGGTGATCCAACGCTTCGATGCCGTGGCTCAGTGTCTTGCCCAGCACGTCGGCGCGCTCGATGAGATCCTCGGCCGCCAGTACCCGCAGCACCGCCAGCGCGGCGGCAGTGCACACCGGGTTGCCGCCGAAGGTGCTGCCGTGCAAGCCCGGTGTCATCAGGTCGGCGGCCGCGCCGATGGCCAGGCACGCCCCGATCGGCAGCCCGCCACCCAGTCCCTTGGCCAGCGTGACGACGTCGGGGGTGATCCCGTCGTGCTGGTGGGCATAAAACGCTCCAGTACGCCCCACGCCTGTCTGCACCTCATCGAGCACCAGCAGCGCGCCGTGCCGGCTGGTGATCTCGCGGGCCGCGACGAGGTAGCCGGCCGGGGGCACGACGACACCGCCCTCCCCCATGATCGGTTCGAGGAACACTGCTGCGGTGTCGCCGTCGACGGCAGCCGCCAACGCCTCGACGTCGCCGTAGGGAACGTGGGTGACGAAGCCCGGAAGCGGTTCGAACGGCGCCTGTTTGGCAGGCTGGCCGGTGAGCGCCAGCGCGCCCATGGTGCGGCCGTGGAAGGCGTTCTCGGCGGCAACCACCTTGGTGCGTCCGGTCAGCCGGGTGAGTTTGAACGCGATCTCGTTGGCCTCGGCCCCGGAGTTGCAGAAGAACGCCCGCGCCGGCACACCGAGGTGGTCGACCAGCGATTCAGCCAGTGCGACACCGGGTTCGGTGGCGTACAGGTTCGAGGTGTGGCCAAGCGTGTTGAGCTGGGTGGTGACCGCGTCGATGACGGCCGGATGCCGATGCCCGAGGATGTTGACCGCGATCCCGGCCAGCAGGTCCACGTAGATCTTGCCGTTCTCGTCGGTGACCACGGCACCGTCACCGCTGACCAGCGCGACCGGCGGGGTGCCGTAGTTGTTCATCATGACCGCCTGCCAGCGGTCCAACAAGCTGTGCTGATTCCCCGAGTCGCCGCTCATGGCTTGACCACCTTCGTCCCCGTCCCCTCATCGGTGAACAGCTCCACCAGCACACAGTGCTCGACGCGGCCGTCGATGACGTGTGCACTGGGCACCCCGCCCTCGACGGCGCGCAGGCACGCCTCGATCTTGGGCACCATGCCGGACTCCAGACTGGGCAACAGCTGCGTCAATGTCGCGGTGTCGATGTTGCTGACCAGCGAGTCACGGTCGGGCCAGCGGGTGTACAGGCCTTCGACGTCGGTCAGCATCAACAGCTTCTCGGCGCCCAGCGCCTCGGCCAGCGCCGCGGCGGCGGTGTCGGCATTGATGTTGTGCACGACTCCGTCGGCATCCGGGGCGATCGTCGAGACCACCGGAATACGTCCCGCCGCAACGAGATCCATGACCGCAGCGGTGTTGACCCGGTCGACGTCGCCGACCAGTCCGATGTCGGTGGCCACCCCGTCCACGATGACGCTGCGCCGCACCGCAGTGAACAGCTGGGCGTCCTCGCCGGTCAGGCCGACCGCGTAGGGGCCGTGGGTGTTGATCAGGTTCACCAGCTCGCGACCGACCTGACCGAAGAGCACCATGCGGGCGACGTCGAGCACTTCCGGCGTGGTGACCCGGAAGCCGCCCTTGAAATCGCCTGCAATGCCGAGCTTCTTGAGCATCGCCGAGATCTGCGGGCCGCCGCCGTGAACCACGACCGGGTAGATCCCGACATTGCGCAGGAACACCATGTCGGCGGCGAACGCGGCCTTGAGCAGATCGTCGGTCATGGCGTTGCCGCCGTACTTGACCACGACGATCTTGCCGTGCAGCGCCTTGAGCCACGGCAGTGCCTCGGCGAGCACCGCCGCCTTGGTCTGAGTGCTGACGGTCATGAGCTGTAGGCCGAGTTCTCTTCGACGTAGGCGTGCGACAGGTCGGTGGTGCGGATGGTTGCCCGCCCGTCACCGAGGTTGAGGTCGACGGTGACATCGATGTCGGGTCCGGATAGGTCCACGTCGCGGGCACCGGGGGCGCCGGCACCCTCGACGCACACCGGGAAACCGTTGAACGACACGGTGATCCGCTGATGTTCGATGGGGAACGGCACCATGCCGACGGCCGCCAGCACCCGGCCCCAGTTCGGGTCGGAACCGAACAGCGCGGTCTTGACCAGGCTGTCGCGGGCGATCACCCGGGCCGCGGTGACGGCGTCGGCCTCGGTCGGCGCGCCGGTGACGGTGATCGCCACCCGCTTGGTCACGCCCTCGGCATCGGCCTGCAGCTGCGCACACAGGTCAGCACACACCCTCAGCACGGCATCGTCGAGTTCGTCCTGACTCGGCGCGATCTCGCTGGCACCGGAGGCCAACAGCAGCACCGTGTCGTTGGTGGAGCAACTGCCGTCGACGTCGAGCCGGTCGAAGGTCTTGGCGGCGGCGCGACGCAGGGCGGTGTCCAGCGCGGCCGGGTCGGCCACGGCGTCGGTGGTGAGCACCACCAGCATGGTGGCCAGCGACGGGGCCAGCATGCCCGCACCCTTGGCCATGCCGCCCACGGTCCAGTTCTGTCCCGAGCCCGGGGCATGATGCAGCGCAACCTGTTTGGGCACCGTGTCGGTGGTCATGATGGCCCGGGCGGCCTCCTCACCACCGGTGAGCCCGCCGCCGAGTTCGTGCACGATCTCGGTGACGCCGGCCAGCACCTTGTCCATCGGCAGCCGGTCGCCGATCAGTCCGGTCGAGCAGACGGCGACCTCGATCGGCCCGGTCTCGGTGCCCCATTCCGACAGTGCGGCGGCCACGGCCTCGGCGGTGGCGTGGGTGTCCTGGAATCCGGGCGCACCGGTGCACGCGTTGGCACCGCCGGAGTTCAGCAGCACCGCGCGCAGCCGGCCGGTGGTGAGCACCTGCTGGCTCCACAACACCGGGGCGGCCTTGACCTGGTTGCGGGTGAACACCCCGGCGGCGGCGTAGTCCGGTCCCTCGTTGAAGACCAGGGCCAGATCGAGTGCGCCGGATTTCTTGATGCCTGCGGCGATCCCGGTGGCGCGGAAGCCGGCCGGGGCGGTCACGCCCTGGGTGCGCAACAGCGTGCTCACGGTGCCACTCCCACGATCGACAGTCCTTCCGTCTCCGGCCAGCCCAACGCCAAGTTCATCGACTGCACCGCGGCCCCGGCGGTGCCTTTCACCAGGTTGTCGATGGCGCACACCGCCACCAGCACGCCGGCGTCGGCGTCGACGGCCACCGCCAGTTGGGCGGCATTGCTGCCGATCACCGAACCGGTGCGCGGCAGTTGCCCCTCCGGCAGCAGGTGGATGAACGGCTCTGCACTGTAAGCCTTGTCATACGCCGCCCGGATCTCCGAGGCCGACGCCGCGGTGCGGGCGGTGCAGGTCGCAAGAATGCCCCGCGATGTCGGGATCAGGACGGGGGTGAACGACACCGTCACCGGCCGGTCGGTCACCGCACGCAGCCCCTGGGCGATCTCCGGGGTGTGCCGGTGCACACCGGCGATGTTGTAGGCCCGGGCCGAGCCGATCACTTCCGAGCCCAGCAGGTCGACCTTGGCGGACTTGCCGGCTCCCGAGGTGCCGCTGACAGCGACCACGGTGACTGCCGGCTCGACCAGGTCGGCGGCCACGGCGGGCAGCAGCGCCAGCAGCGCCGCCGTCGGGTAGCAGCCGGGTACCGCGATGCGGGTGGCACCGCGCAACCGGTCCCGGTTGCCGGGCAGCTCCGGCAGGCCATAGGGCCAGCTGCCGGCATAGGGCGAACCGTAGAACCGCTCCCAGGCGGCGGCGTCGGTGAGCCGGAAGTCGGCGCCACAGTCGATGATCACGGTGTCGGGGCCCAGCTGCTCGGCCAGCTCCGCGGAATTGCCGTGCGGAAGCCCCAGGAACACCACGTCGTGGCCGGCCAGCAGGTCGGTGTCGGTGGGCTGTAGAACCCGGTCGGCCAGCGGCAGCAGGTGCGGATGGTGCTCGGACAGCGACGATCCGGCGCTGGCGGCCGCGGTGAGCGCGCCGATGGTCAGTCGGCCGTCGGCCAGGGCGGGGTGGCCGAGCAGCAGACGCAGGATCTCACCACCGGCATAACCGCTGGCACCGGCAACAGCCACCGAAGTCATGCAGCGATTCTGCATGGTTATGCATTCCAATGCAAATTCATTCCGGGCGCGCACGTCGAGATCGACGATATGGTGCTCCGCACTCGCACTCCTGCGCCCAAACGTGGGTTTCGGCGAATCCCGGATCAGGCGCGCAGTTCGGCGCCGAGGCGCTGTGCAGCGGCCGCCACCGCGGCATCGCGGGCCGCACTGGCCTCATCCTCGGTCAGGGTGCGATCGGTGGCCCGGAACCGCAGCGCCAGGGTGAGCGACTTGCGGCCCTCCCCGATCTGCGGGCCGGTGTAGACGTCGAACAGCGCGACATCCTCCAGCAGCTCGCCGGCACCGGCACGGACCGCATCGATCACCGCCTGGGCGGCGACGTCGGCACCGACCACCAGGCTTACGTCCTGGAACACCGCCGGGAACGGCGACACCCGGGGCGCGGGCAGCGTCTCGGTGATCGGCACCAGGTCGAGGTTCAGCTCGACCGCACAGGTGCCCTTGGGCAACCCGGACCGCTCGACCACCGCGGGATGCAACTGACCGGCATACCCGACCACATGTCCGTCGACGAGCACCTCGGCACACCGCCCCGGATGCCACGGCAGCTGCTGGCCGGCCCGCAATGTCACCTCGACACCGCAGGCGCGGGCAATGATGCGGACCGCCTCGAAGGCGTCCGCGGCCTCCACCGGCCTGCCGGGGCCCCACGGGCCGCGCGGCTCGCGCAGACCGGTCAGCACCGCACCGACGTGCAGTGGCTGATGGGGCAACGAGGCGTTGAGTGCGGCGATCTCCTCGTCGGTGGGCCTGCGGTGAGTCGGGATCAGCTCGACGGCACCGGTGACCGGTGTCGGCTGGACGACCTGCGCGATACCGAACAGGGCCACGTCGGCGAAACCACGGGAAACGTTGCGCGACAACGCTTCCAGAAGTGCCGGCAGCAAGGTGGTGGCCAGGTGCGGGCGCTCGGCCTCCAGCGGGTTGAGCACCGAGGTGGTAGCCCGCCGAGGATCGTCGCCAGCCAGCCCCCACACATCGAAGATGCCGGCGGGCAGGAACGGCGTGGGCAGCACCTCGACGTAGCCCGACAGCGCCAGCGACTTGGCGACACCACGGCGGCGTTTCTGCGTTGCGGTCAGTCCCCGGCCGGCAGGCGCGGTGGGCAGCACCGACGGGATCTTGTCCAGGCCTTCCAGCCGCAGCACTTCCTCGACCAGGTCAGCGGACTGCACCAGGTCCGGTCGCCAGCTCGGCGGGGTGACCACGAGGATCGCCGGATCCGCGTCGTCCTCGGCGACGTCGGCACCGATCTGGGTCAGCCGATTCACCGCGGCACCGGGCTCGTACTCGACACCGGCCATCCGGTCGGGCAGGTCGAACCGCATCCGTACCGGCGCGGGCGACCAGTCCTGTCGCGGCGGATCCCCGCGCCAGTCGGTCAGCCGGGGTTGCACGGTGCCACCGGCGATGTCGGCCAGCAGGCCGGCGCAGCGGTCCACCGCCGCGACCGAAATCGCTGGGTCGACCGTCCGCTCGTAGCGCCGGCCGGCCTCGCTGACCAGGTGCAGCCGCCGGATGGTGCGCGACACCGCGGCCGGGTCCCAGACCGCCGCCTCCAGCAGCACGTCGGTGGAGTTGTCGTCGATCTCGGTGGTGCCCGCGCCCATCACGCCGCCGATGGCGGCAGTGGCCACATCGTCGACGATGAGGACGTCACCCGGGTCCAGCGTGCGGGTGACGTCGTCGAGGGTGACGACCGTCTCGCCCGGCTCGGCGAAACGCACCACGAACTCGCCGTGGATGCGGCTGCTGTCGTGGGCGTGCATCGGGTGGCCCAGCTCGAGCATCACGTAGTTGGTGACATCGACTGCCGGCGAGATCGGCCGGATGCCTGACAACATCAGCCGGCGCCGTAACCACCACGGCGACAACGCCTTCGGGTCAATTCCGGTGACCGGTCGCAACGCGAACCGGCTGACCCCGGTACCCGGGGCGATCGTCACCGGCAGGGCCGGCCCCTCGACGGGCAGCGGCGGCACATCGGCGGGGTCGACATAGTCCAGGCCGTACGCGCAGGCGATCTCGCGGGCAATACCGCGCACCGACATGCAGTAGCCGCGGTCCGGGGTGACGGCCAGGTCGAACACCACATCGTCGAGGCCCAGCACCGCGGCGCCGTCAGCGCCGGGTTCGGCCGTCCCGGGCGGGAACACCATGATGCCCGAATGATCGGCGCCCAGGCCGAGTTCGGCAGCCGAGCAGATCATGCCGTCCGACAACCTGCCGTAGGTCTTGCGGCTGGCGATGTGGAAATCACCGGGAAGCGTGGTGCCCGGCAGCGCCACCACCACGAGATCGCCTACGGCGAAGTTCGTTGCCCCGCAAACGATGTCGCGATCATCGGCCTCGCCGACATCCACCTTGCAGGCCCGGATGGGCTTCTTGAACTCGGTCAGTTCCTCGATCGCGGTGACGAGGCCCATCGTCAGCGGCCCGCTCACCGGCCCGAGGGTGATGATGTCCTCGACCTCGTGACCGACCCGGATCAACGCCTGCTCCAGGTCGTGGGGCTCGACATCCCAGCCCGGGGCGCCGCGCTGGACGATCTCACGCAACCAGCTGTAGGGAAGGCGCATCAGACACCGACTCCGAATGGCAGCGAGAACCGGACGTCACCCTCGACCATGTCGCGCATGTCGGGAATCCCGTTGCGGAACTGCAGAGTTCGTTCCAGCCCCATGCCGAACGCGAACCCGGAGTACTCCTGCGGGTCGATCCCGGCGGCGCGCAACACATTCGGGTTGACCATGCCGCAACCACCCCATTCGACCCAGCCCGGGCCGCCCTTCTTGTTGGGGAACCAGATGTCGACCTCGGCCGACGGCTCGGTGAACGGGAAGAAGTGCGGCCGCATCCGGGTGCGTGCGGTGGGCCCGAACTCCGAGCGCGCGAACGCATCCAGGGTGCCGCGCAGGTGGGCCATCGTCAGTCCGCGGTCCACCGCAAGCCCCTCCACCTGATGGAACACCGGGGTATGGGTGGAGTCGAGCTCATCGGTGCGGAACGTGCGCCCGATCGAGACGATGTAGACGGGGAGTTCCCGGTCGAGCAGGGTGCGCACCTGAACCGGCGAGGTGTGGGTGCGCAGTAGTTGGCGCGACCCTTCCGGCGCGATGTGGAAGGTGTCGGACTCGCTGCGGGCCGGATGGTCGGGCGGAAAGTTCAGCGCGTCGAAGTTGAACTGCTCGGTCTCGACCTCGGGACCCTCGGCCAGCTCCCAGCCCATGGCCACGAAGGTGTCGGCGATGTGCTCGGCGAGGATCGTGATGGGGTGGCGGGCGCCGATGGGCTGGCGGGTGGACGGCAGCGTGACGTCGATGGATTCGGCCACCAGGACCGCCGCGTCGCGCTCGGCGCGCAGCACCGCCAGGCGGTCGTCATAGCTGTTCTGGGCTTCGGTGCGCGCGACGTTGACGCGCTTGCCGGCCTCAGCGCGGTCCGTCTTGGGTAGCGTGGCCAGCGCCTGGCGGGCCAGGGCCAGCGGGGCGCGGTCGCCCAGGTGTTCGGTCTTGGCCTTCGCCAGCGCATCGAGATCGCCGGCCTGGCCGAACGCCTGGCGGGCCGCGCTGACGGCGTCGGTCAGCGAGTCCTGGGACAGCAGGTCGGCGGCTTGCTCACCCACGCGGCGAGACTCTCCTTGGCTAGCGGGCTTGGGCGCGGCACGGGTGTGACGCAAGTGCCGATCATAGGTGATGCCACAATGACGCTTCGCGGGCATTTCGCCCGGCCGGCCGGAGGCGGCCGGCTTGCACTGCCCGAGGAAGTCCGATGCTCAGAGCCCTCGCCGTCGCAGCAGTATGGGTAGCGGCTCTGGCCGCGGCGCTGCTCGCCCTGTCCGTCAGCCCGTGGTGGTGGATTCTCGCGGTACTCGTGGCGGCGCTGGGCGCACTGGGTACGTGGGACCTGGTGCAGACCAAGCACACGATCCTGCGGGCGTTCCCGATCCTGGGCCATGCCCGCTTCCTGGCCGAACTTCTGCGTCCCGAAATCCGGCAGTACTTCATCGAGTCCAACACCGAGGCCAGCCCGTTCGACCGGGAGACCCGCACCCTGGTCTACGAGCGGGCCAAGGGCATCAAGAGCGACGAACCGTTCGGCACCGAACGCAACGTGTACGGCCTTGGCTACGAGTTCCTGCGGCACTCCCTGCGCGCCCGGACCGCCACCGACCTGAACCCTCGGGTGCGCCTCGGTGGCCCGGACTGCGCCCACCCCTACGACATCGCGCTGTTCAACGTCTCGGCGATGAGTTTCGGCGCGCTGTCCGGCAACGCCATCGAAGCGCTCAACGGTGGTGCGGCCCGCGGCGGGTTCGCCCACGACACCGGTGAAGGCGCGATCAGTCCCTATCACCTCAAGCACGGCGGCGACCTGATCTGGGAGATCGGCTCCGGATACTTCGGCTGCCGGGACGCCGGCGGGCATTTCGACGCGGCGAAGTTCAAGGAGAAGGCGGTACTCCCGTCGGTCAAGGCCATCTCGATCAAGCTGTCCCAGGGCGCCAAACCCGGCCTCGGCGGTGTGCTGCCCGGCGCCAAGGTGAGCGCCGAGATCGCCGCCACGCGCGGTGTGCCGCCAGGTCAGACCGTGGTGTCGCCGCCGGCTCACACCGCGTTCCACAACCCCGTCGAGTTGATGCACTTCATCGCGACTTTGCGCAGCCTGTCCGGCGGCAAACCGGTCGGGTTCAAGCTGTGTGTGGGAGCGCGCACCGAGTTCCTGTCCATCTGCAAAGGCATGCTGAAGACCGGGATCACACCCGATTTCGTCATCGTCGACGGCGCCGAGGGCGGCACCGGCGCGGCCCCGCAGGAGTTCGAGGACCACGTCGGCATGCCGCTGACCGAGGGCCTGATGCTGGTGCACAACAGCCTGGTGGGCACCGGCCTGCGCCCGCACATCAAAGTCGGTGCGTCGGGCAAGGTGGCCAGCGGCGTCGACATCGTGACCCGCATCTGTCAGGGAGCTGACTTCACCCTGTCGGCGCGCGCCATGATGTTCGCCCTGGGCTGTATCCAGGCGATGAAGTGCAACACCAATCGCTGCCCCACCGGGGTGGCCACCCAGGATCAGGGACTGGCCCGCGCTCTCTACGTCCCGGACAAGATCGACCGCGTCGCCAATTTCCAGCAGGCCACGGTGGCCAGTGCGGCCCAGATCGTCGCGTCGATGGGACTCGACGGCTTCCACCAATTGGAACCCTCGATGCTCAACCGCCGTATCGAAGGTCAGCGCACCCGCACCTACGCCGAGATCTACGACTGGCTGATGCCCGGTGAACTGCTGGAGGACGCCCCCGAGGCATGGCTGTCGGACTGGATCGAGGCCAGCGCCGACGAATTCCGCTGAGCATTCCGCCGAGCACACAGCGCACGGTCGCCCCAATGCGCGGCGACACCACCGACCGTGCCGAGCAGGGCCATGACGACGACGGGCGCCGGCGTGTAGGCCAGGATCATGAAGCCGAACGAGACGGCGATCGCCAGCAGTCCGTAGCGGGCGGTGGTCCAGTGCGCGGGGTGACCGAACCGGGTGCCGACCACCATGCCCAGGACAAGGGCCACCGCATGCCCCACGTTGGTGAAGTCGCCACCGGAGGCGGCCGCCGAGCCGAAGGCCACCGCCAACCACCAGCCGGTCCAGGCAGCGCGCCAACGCCGCGGGATCGCGGCGGTCAGCGCGCCGAGAACCCCGATGGCTCCGTAGCTCATCCCGACATCGGTGACGTTGACGACCGACATCGACAGCACACCCACGCCGACGGCGGCGGCCAGGCCCGCGGCGACCAGCAACGTGGCGCCGACATGGCCGACCACGAACGCGACCACCAGGCGCCAGCTGCGCAGCAGGAGTTCGGCCACCGCGAGCAGGGCGACCAGCCCGGGTAGCCAGACGTAGATCGGCTCGGCCTCGTTGACGAAGGCGCTGCCGATCAGCGTGCCGATACGGCCCTCACCCAGGTTGTGCAGATTGGTACTGGCGTGCCGGATGACCTGGTCGCGGACATGCGGGCCCAACGCCAGCAGAGCGGCGGCCACGGCAACCAGGGCGGCGGTGTAGCCCAGCGTCACCCGGACGCGCACCAGCCGGGCCAATACGGAACGAAACATCGACATCCACTATGCCTGCGCGTCGAGATCCTCGGCGTCGTCCTCGACTGGGAGATCCCTGCGGGTCCGCACCCGGTACATCGCCAGATCGGGCGGCACCCCGTGCGGACGTCCGCCGAAAACCTGCCGCCGGACCCGCTTGACGGTGGCACCCAGAGCATCGAGATCGTCCTGGCTCACCCGCTCGAGGGTCTTCTCGGACACGATCAGCCCGCCCCGGGTAGCCCGTTCCATCACCCGCGCGGCGATGTTGACGTCGACACCGAGCCAATCCGACCCGATCCGCTGGGGACGGCCGGTGTGGATTCCGGCCCGCATCCGTGGCGTATAGCCGTCCACCTCGACCGTTCGGACCGCCTCGCGGGCCGCTACCGTCGCCCGAACGGCGGTCGCGGGGTCCCGGAACACGGCCATCATGCCGTCACCCATCCGCTTGACGATGTGGCCGCCGGCGTCGAGCAGGGGTGGTTCGGCCGCCTGGGCGACCCGGCGCAGCAGCCGCAGGGTGGCGTCGTCGCCGGCCTGCAGGGACCAGCTGGAAAAGCCCACGAGATCGGTGAAGACCAACGTCACCTCGGGGTTGGCGGGCCGTCCCGAGACTCGTTCGGTCAGCGCCTGCCAGACCTGGAGCGTGGCCAAACTCACCTCCCGGGTGGCCGCATCGCGGTCACGCAGCAGGCGGTCGGCCGCCCGCGCGGCGGCCCGGGCACCGCCGTCACCCGCCGCCGAGAGCGGATCACCGAAGTCCGGGTCGCCGGGCAATACCCGGCGTGCGCGACGGATCAGGCCGACGACATCAGGATTGTGGTTGGTGTGGTGCAGCCACGCGGCCGGCCCTCGTCCCTGCCGCGCAGGTTGCTCGACGTCACCGGCGGGAACCGATTGACCATCGGACGGCTCGACGTCCACACGACCAAGGGTAGGGACGCATGTCGGTGCGGCCAACCAGGTGTGAGCGGGCCAACGTATCGCTTCGCCAAACGACTGGTCACAGCTTCGTCGCCGCTCTCGACAACGTATGTTGTCAGCCTTATCGTCAGACGATGAGGTCGACGAAGACCCAGAAACCCGCCGAGCCGACCCCGCTGGGACCGGACTCGCTGACGTGGAAGTACTTCGGCGATCTGCGCACCGGGATGCTCGGGGTGTGGATCGGATCGCTGCAGAACATGTATCCCCCGCTCGGCGCCGGAGTCGAGGAGCACTCGATCCTGTTACGTGAGCCGCTGCAGCGGGTGGCGCGGTCGGTGTACCCGATCATGGGCGTGGTCTACGACGGCCAGCGGGCCCGCCAGACCGGCGAGCAGATCAAGGGCTTTCACACCTCCATCAAGGGCGTGGATCATGCGGGCCGGCGCTACCACGCCTTGGATCCGGACACCTTCTACTGGGCGCACGCCACCTTCTTCATGCTGATCCTCAAGGTGGCCGAATACTTCTGCGGCGGCCTCACCGAGGCGGAGAAGCGCCAGCTGTTCGACGAGCACGTGCAGTGGTACGAGATGTACGGCATGAGCATGCGGCCGGTCCCCAAGACGTGGGAAGACTTCTGCGAGTACTGGGACCGGGTGTGCCGCGAGGAGTTGGAGATCAACCGGGCCGCACTGGACATCTTCGACATCCGCATCCCCAAGCCGAAATTCGTGCTGATGCCCACCCCGATCTGGGACCAGATGTTCAAGCCGATGGTCGCCGGGCAGCGCTGGATCGCCGCGGGCCTTTTCGACCCCGCGGTGCGGGAGAAGGCCGGGATGCGCTGGACCCCGGCCGACGAAATCCTGTTGCGGCTGCTGGGCAAGGCAGTCCAGGTGGCATTCTGGGGAGTGCCCGACGAGATCCGTCTGCATCCGCGGGCACTGTCGGCCTATCGCCGAGCCGCCGGCAAGGTGCCCGCCGACGCGCCACTGGTGGAGGCGCCCGGTTTCATGGCACCCCCGAGAGATCGCCGCGGCATGCCCATGCACTATGTCCCCAGACACAAGAGCCTCGTCGCGCGCGCCGGGTCCTTGGTCCACACGACGTTCTCACTTGCCGGACTGCGGCCCGCCCGAGGACGTACCGCCGCCGCGTGAACCGGAGCCAACCGTGATCGAATGGTCCGACGTCGACCTTGCCGTGCGTGATGCCGTCCGTGACTTCGTCGACAAGGAGATTCGCCCGCACATCGACGCGCTCGAGAGCGGCGACATGGAGCCCTACCCCCTCATCCGGAAGTTGTTCAGCACGTTCGGCATCGACGAGATGGCCCGCGAGTCGCTGACCAAACGACTGGACAAACTGCGCGCCGGTGACGACTCGAGATCCGGCAGCGGCGGCGGCATGTTCGGCGGCGGACAGGGTGGCATGGGCTTCGTGGTGATCAGCGAACTCTGCCGGGTGTCGACGGGCATGGTGACGGGCATGGGCGTCAGCCTCGGGCTGACCGTGCCGACCATCCAGAACCGCGGCACCCTGGCCCAGCAGGAACGCTGGCTGCCCGGCCTGGTGACCTACGAGAAGGTCGGGGCGTGGGCGATCACCGAGCCGGATTCGGGCTCAGACGCGTTCGGTGGGATGAATTCCTATGTCGTGCGCGACGGCGATGAGTACATCCTCAACGGGCAGAAGACGTTCATCACCAACGGACCCGACGCCGACGTCGTGGTGGTGTACGCCAAGCTCGACGAGGGCGACCCGTCGGTGGACAAGCGCGACCGCAAGGTGCTGACCTTCGTGCTGGACAAGGGCATGGAGGGCTTCGTCCAGTCAAAGCCGTTCCGCAAGATGGGCATTCACAGCTCGCGCACCGGTGAGCTGTTCTTCAACAACGTTCGCCTGGGCCGGGACCGGCTGCTCGGCGAGACCGAGAACAATGCCGCCGGCGACGGCCGCGACAGCGCCCGGTCGAGCTTTTCCGCCGAACGTATCGGCGTGGCGGCGATGTCGCTCGGGGTGATCGAGGAATGTCTGCGGTTGTGCGTGGACTACGCCAGGACACGGACCTTGTGGGGCAAGGAGATCGGGCAGTTCCAATTGATCCAGCTCAAGCTGGCCAATATGGAGGTGGCCCGAATGAACGTACGCAACATGCTGTTCCGTGTCATCGAGTGCGGCCAGACCGGCACACCGATCTCGCTGGCCGAGGCCTCGGCCATGAAGTACTACTGCTCACAGGCCGCCACCGACGTGGCGATGGACGCCATCCAGCTGTTCGGCGGCAACGGCTATATGACCGAGTACCGGGTCGAGCAACTCGCCCGCGACGCGAAGTCGTTGATGATCTACGCCGGCAGCAACGAGGTGCAGATCACCCATGTGGCCAAGGGGCTGCTGAGCGCAAACTAGTACCGGCAGACTGGGGGAAGCCGACGATGACCCGGGTGCGCGTCCTGCTGGCGATCGTGGTCGCCGTCCTGGTGGCCGGCTGCGGTGGATCAGCTACCCGGCAGCAGCAGCAAGAGGCCTCGGCGAACGAGACGCTCGTACACCAGGAGACGGTGAGCGGCGACCTCCCCGCCGACGCGGCGGGCGTCCGGCGAATCACCTACCTGTCCCGCTCCGGTATCGACGACTCCACCACGCACGTCACCGGGTCGGTCTACCTGCCCCGCACCCCGGCCCCGCCGGGCGGCTACCACGTGGTCGCCTATGGGCCTGCCACAGCGGGATCGGGGCCGGGATGCGCACGGCCGCAACCGGATACGATCGAGCGACTGCTCAAGGCCGGTTACGTGGTCACGGTGCCCGACTATCAGGGGTTGGGTGATCCGGCTGCCGGCACCCGGCTCTACCACCCTGCGCTGGACTCCACCACCGCCGGCTATAACCTGATCGACGCCATGCGGGCCGCCAAGGATCTGGTGCCCGAGACCTCACCGGTCTGGGTGGCCATCGGCGACGTCCAGGGCGGCCAGGCCGCCTGGGCGCTCAACGAGTTGGCCGACAATTACGGGTTCCAGAGTCTGCGCGGCACCGTCAGCCTGTCGCCGCTCGCCGACCTCTCCGGACTCGCGGACGCGGCCGCCGACGGCACGCTGACTCCCGAACAGCAGCGGCTCTACATCTCCTACCTTGCGGCGCTGGCCGCTGAATACCAGGGCGAGTTCCACCTCGACGACTACCGGCGCGGAGCGGTCACCCAGCATTGGGATCTGCTCCTGGGCTGCCAGCCGGGCGACGACGCGGCGCGCACCGCGGTCCTTGCCCAGATCACCCCGGAAGACCTGCGCCCGTCGACCCCGGAGGCGCTGGCCACCCTGCGCAATTATCTGCGCAAGACGTCACTGCCACAGGGGCCGGCCCAGCAGCCCATGCTGGTGAGCTACGGCGAGCAGGACCCGCTGACCCCCGCGGCGTGGACCGAGCGGGCCGTGTCCCGAGCCTGCGGGCTGGGTGATCGGATCACCGTGCGCCCGCAGCCCTCCCCCGCGCTGGATCCCGAGGTCCTGGACTGGATCGCCGCCCGGCTGGCCGAACGCCAGGTGCCCGATGACTGCGCCGCATTCCTTGCCGCCCATCCACTTCCGCCTGCGGAGACGGTCACCGTCCCGCAGCCGAGCGCCCCGGCAGCCGCTCCGCCGACCGGCGCACCGAGCGATGTCGGGCCCGCCGCAGCGTCGGGCGGAGTATCACTGATCGACGGGTGGCTGCCGGTGGCGCTGCAGGCCCTGACGGCCGCCGCGCTGATCGCCGCGACCGGATGGCGGTCCCGGCGATGGCGGCTGCGCTGGCTTCCCGTCGGTGCCGCCGTGGGTGTGGCCCTGATCGGGGCGGTGTGGTGGTTCGTCGACAGCCAGGGCCTGGGATCGGTGTACCCGTGGGGTATGTGGGTGTGGATCGGGCTGACCGGGCTGGCGGCCGCGGTGCTGGTGCTCGGCTGGCCGGGATCTCCCTGGTGGCGCCGAGCCCTCGCCGTGGCGTCGGTTCCACTGTGCGCGATCTCGGCAGCCGCGGTGCTCAACGCGTCGCTGGGCTATCTGCCGACGGTCCAGACCGCCTGGCAGCGCGCCACTGGTCAGCTTCCGCCGCAATGGATCGACCAGACGAAACTCGTTGCCATGCAGCGTCAGGGTGTGCGGCCGACCCGCGGGACGGTGGTGTCCATCAGCACGCCCGACGACGTCTCCGGGTTCGCCCACCGCAACGAGTTGGTGTATCTGCCGCCGGCCTGGTTCAGGTCGAACCCGCCGCCCGAGCTGCCGGTGGTGATGATGCTCGGTGCCGAGCTCAGCTCCCCTTCCGACTGGCTGCAATCAGGGCACGCGCTGAGCATTCTGGACGACTTCGCTCTGCAGCACCGCGGAGTCACCCCGGTAGTGGTGTTCCCCGACACCAGCGGGTCGTTCACCAACGACACCGAATGCGTGAACGGACCGCGCGGCAACGCCGCCGACCACCTGATCAAAGAGTTTGTGCCCTTTGTCATCTCGAACTTCGGTGTCAGTGCGCAGCCAGCGAACTGGGGGGTGGCCGGCTGGTCCTCGGGCGGCACCTGTGCACTGACGCTGTCGGTCAGCCATCCCGACATGTTCAGTACGTTCGTCGACCTCGACGGCCAGCTCGGACCGAACGCCGGCAAGCGGCAGCAGACTATCGCCCGGCTGTTCGGCGGTGACGAGCAGGCTTGGGCGGCTTTCGATCCCAGGACGGTGGTCCGGGGTCGCGGCTACTACTACGACATGGCGGCCTGGATCGGGGTGTCAGACGATGTGCCGACCGTGCACCGCCCGGCCGGCAGCGGATCGCGCGATATCGACCATCCGGATTGGGACAACTACTCCGAGGACCACCGCAAGACCGCGAACCAGCTGTGCGAGCTTCTCAGTGCGCACGGTATCGAGTGTTCGGTCGTGGGCTATCGCGGCGGCCACGATTTTCCCTCCGCCGCCAACGGATTCAGGGATGCTCTGCCGTGGCTGGCCGGCCGGATCGGTACACCGGGGGTGCCGTCGACACCGTTGCCGGGAGCCTAGCCGGATCCGGCGCCGGCGGTGATCGCCCGGGTCAGCGCCCGGACGATCGCCTGGCGGCCCAGGGGAACCTTGAAGGCGTTCTGCGCCAGCGGCTGCGCGTCCGCCATTGCCAGCCGCGCCGCCGCCTCGAAGGTGGCGGCGTCCGGCGGGCGTCCGATCATCGACTCCTCGGCGGCCGGCACCCGCCAGGGGGTGGCGGCGACTCCGCCCAGCGCGATGGCGGCCGAGGCGATCACTCCGTCGGCCAGGTCGATGCCCACCGCTGCCGACACCAACGCGAAGGCGTAGCTGTGCCGGTCACGCAGTTTCAGATACCACGACCGGTCGGCATAGGGCGACGCGGGCAACTCCACGGAGAGAATCAATTCTGCTGGTAGCAAGCAGTTCTCGAGGTCCGGGGTGTCGCCGGGCAGGGTGTAGAACTCGGCGAATGGTATCGCGCGCGGACCGCCGGGACCTTCGACGTGCACGACCGCGTCGAGGATCGCCAGTGCGACCGCCATGTCCGAGGGGTTGATCGCCACGCAGCTCTGGCTGGCCCCGAAAATGGCGTGCTCCCGGTGAAATCCCGCGAGTGCGGCGCACCCCGATCCCGGTCGTCGCTTGTTGCACTGCCCGAATTCGGGCTGCATGAAGTAGGGACACCGGGTGCGCTGCAGTAGGTTGCCGCCAACGGTGGCCATATTGCGCAACTGGGTGGTGGCGCCGCTGAGGATCGACTGCGAGAGCACCGGATACTGTGAACGGATCAGCGGATGATTGGCCAGTGCACTGTTGGTGACGCCCGAGCCGATGCGCACCCCGCCGGACGCGGTAGCCGCCACCGACGTGAGTCCGAGACGGCGGATGTCGATCAGCCGATCGGGGTGCAGTACATCGTTTTTCATCAGATCGACCAGGTTCGTCCCCCCGGCCAGGTACACACCACCGGACTCGCTGACTTCGGCGATGGCGTCAGCCACCGATGCGGCCCGGCGAAATGCGAACGGCTTCACGATGAGGACTCCGGCGTCGAGGCCTCGTGCGCCGCCGCGATCGCGTCGGCGATATGCGAGTACGCACCGCACCGGCAGATGTTGCCCGCCATCCGCTCCCGGATTTCGGGCATGGTCAGCGCAGCGCTGCCCTGCAGGGCAGCGCTGCGGTCACCCTCGAACGAGGCAGCGCTGAGGTCGCCGCGGGCATGCTCGTGCAGCATCGCGGTGGCCGAACAGATCTGCCCGGGCGTGCAGTATCCGCACTGGAACGCGTCGTGGTCGAGAAATGCGGCTTGCACCACGCTCAGGTCGTCACCGTCGGCAAGACCTTCGACGGTGGTGACCGAGGATCCGTCGGCCGAAACCGCCAACGCCAGGCAGCTGAGGATCCGTTCGCCGTCCATCACCACCGTGCAGGCACCACACAAGCCATGGTCGCAGCCCTTCTTGGTGCCGGTCAGCCCGAGCCGCTCACGCAGCAGATCGAGCACCGTGGTGCGGACGTCAACCGTCAATCGGTGCTCAATGCCGTTGATGGTCAGCGAAATGCCTTGCTGCGGTCTAACTTCCGTCACAGTTCCACCATCAGATTCTCGATCGTCATCGGCAGATCACGGATCCGGCGACCGGTGGCATGGAAGACGGCATTGGCAACCGCGGCCGCCACCCCGCAGGCACCGATCTCGCCGATGCCGCGCACCCCGATCGGGTCCAGCGCGAAGTCGGGTTCGTCGACGAAGGTGATGTCGAAGTCCGGCCGGTCGGCATGGGTGGGCACGTAGTACTCACCGATCAGTTGCGCGGTACGCGGGTCGTAGGCCACCTGTTCGAGCAGAGCCATGCCCACGCCGAACGTGATGCCACCCATCACCTGATTACGCGCCAGGACCGGGTTGAGCACCCGTCCGCAGTCCATCACCGCTACCCAGCGAGTCACCGTGGCGCGGCCGATCTGCTCGTCGACCTCGACTTCGCAAAAATGGGCGCCGAATGACTGCGACACCGTGCCGGCCTGATCGCCACCATCGACCGACACCGTGAAACTCAGCTGATCGAGATACCCACGGCCCCCCTGTGCGATCAGATCGGTGACGGCCATCCGATGCCTACCGGCCACCACCTCGCCTGTCACTACGGTGATCTCGTCGCGCGGGTGGCCGCAGAACGGCGTCGAGGGATCGGCGCTGACGAGGCCGACCAGCCGGGCCGTCCACTGCGATGCCGCCGCGAACACCGCCGAGCCGACCGTCGCGGTGGTCTGCGAGGCGCCACTGTACGGGGCATCGGGGAACAGCGAGTCTCCGGAGCCGAACTCCACCTGCGCCAGCGGTAGTCCGGTGGCGTGTGCGGCGACCTGTGACATGACGGTCCGCACTCCGGTACCGATCTCGTGGGTGGCCGATGCGAACCGCACCACTCCGTCGGGCGACGTGGTGACGCGGCACGATGCCGGCATTCGCCGACCAGGGTAGGTCGCCGTCGCCATGCCCCAGCCGATCTGGAGCCCGTCCGCCGTCAGCGACCGGGGCTGCTTGGGCCGCTTGTCCCAGCCGAACCGTTCCCGGCCGATCGCGTAGCAGTCCAGCAGGTGGTTTCCCGACCAGTCCTTTCCACTGGCCTGGTCGGTCGTCGCGTGGTTGCGGATCCGCAGCTCCAGCGGATCGATGCCCAGTTCCCAGGCCAGCTCGTCCATCGCCGACTCCAGGGCGAACAATCCCGGCGCCTCGCCGGGGCCACGCATGAAACATGGTGTGGGTGCGTTGATCCGGGCCACCCGGTGCGAGACGACCAGCCGCGGCGACCGGTAGAGGAACCGGCTGGACAACCCGGCCGGCTCGCAGAAGTGCGCCACTGTCGACGTCTCGGTGAGGGTGTGGTGTTCGATGCTCAGCAACTCTCCGTTGCCCTCGGCGACCAGGCTCAGGTCCTGATAGGTGCGGGGCCGGTGCCCGGTGGAGGAGAACATCTGATTGCGGGTCAGCACAAGCTTCACCGGTCGGCCGACCTCCCTGGAGGCTACCGCACACAGCACCACGTGCATCCAGAGAAAGCTCTTGGAGCCGAAGGCGCCGCCAACCAGTGGAGCGACCACCCGGACGTGTGACTCCGGCAGCCCCAGGTAGGCCGCCAGCGCGGTCCGCTCGCCGGTGATCCAGCGGGTGGTGTCGTGCACGGTGAGCAAGTCGCCGGCCCACTCCGCGATGCAGGCCGACAGCTCGATCGGGTAGTGCGCGTTGAGCGGTGTCGCGTAGCGCCGGGCGATCCGGACCGCTCCGGCCGGCTCGTCGTCGGGGCCGCGACGGTCCTGCAGTTTCTCCTCGACCAGTTTGACGAAGTGATCAGGATGGTAACTGCCGTAACGGATTTCGCCGTGCTTCTCGTCCGGCGGCTGGGCAGCGCCGAGCACGTCCTCGGCGCCTCCGGTGGCCGGCTGGACGGCATAGCGCAGATCGAACAGCGATGCCGCGTAGGTGGCCTCTTCTGGCGTCTGGGCAACCACCACCGCCATGTGCTGACCGACATGCTGGACGGTGAGATCCGACAGCGGGGGCCGCCGCTCCAGCGGGAGATCGAACGTCAGGTCACGCGGAAGGCGTTGCAACACCGGGCAATTCAACGGCGTCAGCACATACAGCACCCCGGGTGCCGCTGCAGCCCTGGCGGCACTGTCCCGCACTGACTCCGCAGTTACCACGCCGTGGGCCACGTCGGACTGGACCACCACGGCATACGTCAGGCCCTCGACCGCGGTGTCGGCCGTGTAGCGGGCCCGGCCGGTGACCTTGTCCGCACCCTCGACGCGGGTGATGGGCAGTCCGATCGTCATGCGAATGCCCTGGTGTACTGCGGCGGGAACGGCAGGGGCACGCCCAGTGCGGCGGCCGCGCGGCGCACCCACATCGGATCCCGCAGCAACGCGCGGGCCAGGAAGACGGCGTCGGCCTGCCCGGCGTCGACGATGGCCGCCGCCTGCTCGGGCTCGGTGATGAGTCCGACTGCGGTGACCGGGACGTCGGCCTTGCGGCGCAGCGCCTGCGCAAACGGCACCTGGTAATCCGGTCCGACCGGGATCGTCGCGTCCGGCACCAGTCCCCCGGTCGAGACGTCGACCAGATCGACCCCGAGATCCTTGAGCCGGCCGGCGAGCACGATCGACTCCTCGAGCGTCCAGCCGGGCCGCGGATCGTCGGTGTCCCTGGCCAGCCAGTCGGTGGCCGACACCCGGAAGAACAGCGGTAGCTCCGCGGGCCACTGGTCACGCACGGCGGTCACCACCTCGAGCGCGAACCGCATGCGGTTCTCCAGGCTGCCGCCGTACCGGTCGGTGCGGACATTGGATGCCGGCGACAGGAACTGGTGGATCAGATAGCCGTGCGCGCCGTGCAGTTCGAGCACCCGGAATCCGGCGTGTGCCGCCCGACGAGCTGCAGCGGCGAACGAGTCGACGATCGAACTGATCTGTGCGGTATCGAGTTCCAGTGGCGCGGGCAACCGCCCGAAGGGTACCGGACTGGGGCCGACGGTCGGCCAGCGCTGCGGTTCCCGGGTGTCGTCGGGCCACGGGCGCCCGGTCGAGGCCTTGCGTCCGCCATGGACCAGCTGGATGCCGGGCACCGTGCCCTGCGCGGACAGGAATTCGGTGATCCGGCGGAAACGCTGCGCCTGCACGTCGTTCCACAAACCGAGGTCGTAGATACTGCTTCGGCCAGCCGGGTCGACGGCGGTGGCTTCGGTCATGACCAGTGCGGCACCACCGACGGCGCGGGCGCCGAGGTGCTGGACATGCCAGTCGGTCGGTGACCCCATCTCCGGCCCGTCTGCAACCGCCGAGAACTGCATCATGGGCGACATCCAAAGCCGATGCGCGAACGTCACCTCGCGCAGCGTGATCGGCGTGAAGAGGGCGGTCATGATGCCGCCGAGGCAGCGGGGCGGCGGGCCCGCATGGCGAGGTAGGTCTGCGCGGCGCGGTGCAGCGCGTCGGCGCCCGGTCCATGCTCGACGGCGAAGCGGGCCGGGTCGGACTCGGCCATGTCGAAGGGATAGTCGCTGCCGCAGAGGATCTTGTCGGCACCGGCGAGCTGGGTCAGCAGGGCCAACTGGGCCTGGCCGTGTGTCACGGTGTCGAAGTAGACATCGCGGAACGCCTCGTCTGGTCGTCGGGGCGCGCGGGAGCTGACGTCGGCGCGTGCCGACCAGGCATGGCTCCAACGGCCCACCAGGCCGGGCGCACAGCCCCCGCCATGCACGAAACAGATCCGCAGGCCGGGCAATTCGTCGACGAGACCGCTCAACAGCAGGGTGGCGATGGCGGTCGCCGATTCCACCGGGTTGCCGATCAGGTTGGCCAGGTAGTAGTTCGACCACTCGGGCCGCGCCAGCTGCATGGGATGCACCAGCACCGCAAGACCGAGCCGGGCGGCCTCGGCCAGGACATGCCGCAACGGGTCGCTGTCCAGCGAGCCATTGCCCACCAGGGGCGGAATGGCGACGCCGCCGATCCCCTCGATCGCGGCCATCGTTTCGAGCTGACGGGTGGCCTCGCCGGCGTCGCCGAGGGTCACCATGCCAAGCCCGACAAGCCGGCCGCCGGAGTTGGCGACGACCTCGCCCAGCGCGGCGTTGAACGCCTCGGCGTAGTGGGCCGCCGCCGGGCCGGGAACGAGCGGGAACGCGAAAGGCGGCGCCGAGAGCACCCGCACGCCGATCCCGGCGCGGTCCATGTCGAGAACCGCGGCGGCGGGATCGCTCATGGCGTCCGTGGCGATCGACAGCGGGAGCTCACCCAAATAGAGCTCGCCGCCCCGGTCGTGCATCGGACCGTAGGGGGCACCGGGCGGCAGATCGAAGAGCTCCCGCGGCAGCCAGTGCGCGTGGACATCGACCACGCCGTCGGCGATCGGGGTGGTGATCACCGCGCCCCCGGGTGGCCGGCGGCAACGGCGTCCACATCCAGGGGCGCGTTGGCACTGTCGAGATGTTCCACGGTGGTGAACACCAGATCATCGTCGCCGATGTTCTCGATGTCGTGCAAAAGGAACTCGCCGGGACCGAAGTGGAAGTGCCGGGTCTCGCCCGCCTGATAGGACACCTCACGGACCGTGCCGTCATGGGTGTGCTGCCGGCTTCGACCCGCGTTGACGGCGGTCCAGAAGTAGTCCAGCACATGGCGGTGCGCATGCCAGCGCTCGCCGGGAGCCAGCCGGATCTCCCAGACCCGAACCCGGTCGTTCTGACTGAGCAGCCGGGACCCGACGTGACCGTCGTGGGCATGCTCGTCGAATTCCAGCCGCAGCCACTGGGGCCAGGTGTCGAAGTCGGTGGCGACCAGTTCGCCCGCCAATGGCAGATCTGCCAGAAAATTGTTGTCAGCCATCGTGTTTCCTTTCGGTGTGGTTAGCGGCCGGGTCCGTAGAGTCCGAACCGAAGGTCCGGGTCCCCGGGAACCCAGGTGTTGTGGAACTGCGAGCGCTCCCCCATGTCCACGACGCGCCGCAGCAGCGAGTCACTGAGCTGCAGTTGCGCGGGTTCCCATGTGGTCAGTGCCGAGGGGATGTCGCCCGCGGCGTCATCCAGGGCGGCCGCCAGGGCCCAGGCGTCCGCTGCGGCTTTGGCGGTACCGGCGGCCGCATGCGGCCGCGACGCGCACGCCGCGTCACCGATGAGTGCGACACGGCCCTGTGCCATCCGCCGCGACCGGACGTCGGAGAGCACCTGAAGATACGGGGTCTCGGTGGCGACGACCACCTCGGCCACCGCTGGAGCGAACAACTCGGTTGCCGCAGAGCGCATCTCGCAGACGTAGCGGTCCTGAACCTGCCCGGGATGTACGGATACCGCGCCGTGGAATCCGCGCTTGTCGATCAGCATCTCGGTGAGGTCGGGGCCCGCCTCGACGTTGCGGTACCAGACGTAGTTCATCAGTCGGTGCCCGACGTCGAGTCCGTCTTCACCAGGGATGGGGTACATGGTGATGTGGGAGTTCGGCACCACGCCGTAGGTGATCGCGTCGTCGAGGGTCTCGCGGGCGTACGCGCTCAGGGTCGACCACGGTACGGTGCCGCGCCAGCCGATGTAACCCGAGTACTTCAGTGTGGCTTCGGGGTCGAACCGTTCGCGGGCCGTCGAGGTGATTCCGTCGGCGAACACCACCAGATCGGCGGTGGCGGTGGCGCCGCTGACGAATCTGACGGTCGCCCGCTCGCCATCCTGGCCGAATCCGCTGGCATATTCACCGTAGTGGTAGTGCTCGGTGCCGAAATCGGCGAGCAATGCCCGATAGAACGTTCCCCAGGAGGTGTAGGTCCACGCCGCCCGCTCCCGGTGGGCGATGCCGCCGTCGCGTTGCAGGTACTGGATGTAGGAGGTGGCGGTGTGCAGATCGGCCAGGTTCTGGGTGCTGCGTTCAGTGAACCACCGCACGGTGTCGGGTTGCAGCACGATCCCGCTGCCGCGGCCATCCAGTGCGGTGGGGGTGCGCTCGTAGACGTCGACGGTGAAGCCCAAGTCCCGCAAGAGCAGTGCGGTGGTGAGACCTCCGATGGAGCCGCCGACGACAACGGCTGAGGCATTCGAGTAGCCGGTCATGGCTGGCTCTCCTCCACCCGGATGGTCAAGGCGTCGGCAGGCAAGGGCGCGCCCCGGGTCTCGGTCGCGAAGGCCAGCCCGACCACGGCGATCAGGCCGAGGACGGCGACGCCGGCCGTAGCCTGACCGAGGTTGCCGTCGAACCAGGTGATCGCGATGACACCGGCCGCCAGCGGGCCCAGCGCGGTGACATAGCGGCCGACGCTGTTGCAGACGGCCAGTGCGGTCGCCCGTACGCTCGGCGGGAACAACTCGGGCGCATAGATGAAGGTGCCGGACAGCGCGCCGAAGAGTCCGAACCCGAGAATCGGCATGGCGAGCAGGAATTCGTCGTAGCTCCGCTCGAACGGGAACGTCCAGGCGATCGCGGCCGCCGACACGGTGAAGCTCATCAGGAAGGTCGTTCTGCGCCCGATCAGATCCGCGATGAACCCCCAGGACGCGTACCCGATGATTCCGCCGGCGTTGAACAGCATGGCGGCCAGGGCAACCCGATGGTCGGCCACCGGGCCGGGCTGACCGCTCGCCGCGGTGATCTGCCTGATGATCTGCGGGTACCAGGTCGAGACGCTCCAGAAGGTGATAAGGGCACCGGTGGCCAGTGCTGTGCAGACCAGCATCGGGCGCAGCAGCGGCGGACTGAACAGCCGCCACAGCACGAAGCGGTCCTCGGATGTCATGGTCCCCTGGGCTTTACGCTGACGACGAGAATGGAGGTGCGCGGTGATCTCCGGGGGCTCTGGCACGAACCGCCGGATGAACCACACCACCAGGGCGGGCAGCCCGGCCAGCATCATCATCACGCGCCAGCCCTGACCGCCCAGGATCGCGTAGGCACCGGCGGCGGCGAAGAAGCCCGCGGCGTAGCCGGCCATCATCACCCCACCGGCCCGCGCCCGGAACCGGTTGCGCCACGTCTCGGCGATCAGCGCCGCACCCACCGGCGCTTCGACACCCGAGCCCAAGCCGGCGATGAAGCGCAATATCCCCAGCTGCCACCAGTTGTCGACGAATGCCGCGGCCGCGCTGAACACGGCGTAGGTCAGAATGCCCACCGACAACACCCTGGTACGACCGAAGTAGTCGGCCAGAATGCCGAACAGGATTCCGCCGGTGGCCCATCCAGCCAGGAACAGCGCCATGGTCAGGCCGCCGTACAGTCCGATAGCGGCCCGGTCGGCCGCAATACCACTGTTGGGCAGCAACTCGGTCATGGCAGGCCCGAGGACCAGAACGTAGAGACTGCCCGCAAAGCCGTCCAAGCCCCACCCCAGCGTGGTGCCGGCCAGCACCAGCCACTGGGTCCGGCTGATCTCACCTCGCCAGCCCGCCCGGGTTCCAGACTGCGCGGTTGTGCCGATCGTCATCGAATTTCCCTCGCTACGTTGGTGATTGGTGCTCTCACAGTCAGTTCAGCCGGCTCGGCGGCTCCGCGCCGTACCAGTCGACCGGTTCGGCGGCGGTCCTGACCACGACGGTCTTGATCCAAGAGAAGTCGTCGAAGGACTCGGTGCCCGCGTCCTTGCCGAGGCCGGACTCCTTGACACCACCCCAGGGCAACGACGGCTCGAGCCGGTGATGGTCGTTGACCCAGACCATTCCGGCCACGATCCGGCCGGCGACCCGGTGTGCGCGGGCGACATCCGTCGTCCAGATCCCGGCACCCAGGCCGTAGCGGTTGTCGTTGGCCATGCGCACGGCTTGCGCTTCGTCGTCAAAGGGAATCACGACCGCCACCGGACCGAAGATCTCCTGGGTGGCCACCGCCATGTCCATGGTGGCGTCGCACAGCACGGTCGGCTCCAGGAAGAAGCCGGACCGCAGCCGCGCGTCGAGGGCGGGAACACCGCCACCGGCGGCTATCCGCGCGCCCTCGGCGACACCGCAGTCGATCAGCTTTCGCACCTTGTCGCGTTGGACGGCACTGATCAGCGGACCCATCTGGGTGGTGGGCAGCGCAGGATCACCCACCCGGATCGCGCGGGCGCGGGCCGCCAGCGCGTCGACGAAGGCGTCGTAGCTGCCACGCTGGACGAGGAAACGTGAACCGGCGACACAGGATTGGCCGGCGGCGACGAACGCGGCGAACGCGGCGCCTTCGGCGGCGGTGACCGGGTCGATATCGTCGAACACCACGATCGGGGTCTTGCCGCCGAGCTCGGCGGTCACCCGCGCGAAGCGAGATGCAGTCGCGACCGCCGCAGCGCGACCCGCCTCGGTGCCGCCGGTGAGGGTGATCTTGGCGATGCCGGGGTGGGTGGTCAGCCGCTCCCCGGCGGGTTTGCCACCGGTGACCACGGTCAGCACCCCGTCGGGAAGACCGGCCTCGGTGAGGATCTCGGCCAGTGCCAGCGTGGTCAGGGGGGTCAGCTCGGACGGCTTGACCACGACGGTGTTGCCGTTGGCCAGGGCGGCCGACAGGCTGCGAGCCAGGATGAGCATCGGGTGGTTGAACGGGGTGATGATGCCGCACACGCCGAGCGGTAGGCGCTGCTGATAGGTCAGGTAGGGGCCGTCGCCGGGCAGGACCGCGGTGCGCTGGGCGGCAAGCAGTCCCGCGTTGTAGCGGAACCATTCCGGCACCCGGGCCAACTGTGCCCGGGTCTCGGTGATGGGGCGACCGTTGTTCTGGGCCTCCAGGGTGTAGAGCCGTTGCTCCGCTGCTTCGATCGCGTCAGCCAGCCGCAAGAGCAGCCGGCCCCGTTCGGTCCTGCTCATCCGCGACCAGGGTCCGTCTTCGAATGCGCTGCGGGCCCGGCTGACAGCGGCGTCCACATCGGCGGCGGATGCTTCGGCGACCGTGGTGATCACCTCGCCGGTGGACGGGTTGACGATGTCCCGCACGCCCACCGCGGTGGCAACGCCGGTCGGCGCGGTTGCGGTCTCGACGCTCACGTACTGCATGTGTCCTCACATCCGTCGACATGGCCGGTGGTGATGTGCCCGACAGGGGCCTGTGGATATGAGTGTCGTCACCGAGTTGGCGCCCCTCAATGTCAACAGAGACATACTTTCGAGGATTGAATGTCGATAGGAACATCACACGGCAGAATGGCGGGGTGTCCGACGACCCTGGCCCACTGCGACCGGGCCGCGAGCTGCTCACCTGGCTCGATGCCCTTGGAGTTCTGAGTACCGCGGCCACCGCGGACACGAACCTGCGGCAGGTGCTGGACCTGGTTGCCCAGACGGCCAGGACACTGCTGGGCTTCGACTTCTGCGGGGTACTGGTGCCCGATGAGCACCGGCGCCGACTGCTGATCGCCGGTTTCAGTGGCCTGTCCGAGGACTATGTCGACCGAGTCAACTCCGACCGGCCGATCCAACTCGACAGCACGTCACCGTCCAGCCGTGCGTTCCACACCGGCACCGCCGTAGCAGTTCGCGATGTCACCGCCGAGCCGCAGTTCGCCCAGTGGGCGGGGATCGCCAGGGAGCAGGGCTATCGCGCGGTGATCGCGGTACCGCTGGTTGCGCACAACGAGGTGCTGGGAACCCTCAACGGCTACTACGGCCCGGTGCACACCTTCACCCAGCACGGCATCCAACGGATGACGCTGTTGGCCAACCATGCCGCCATCGCGCTGACCTCGGCGAGCCGGCTCGACGAGCTCCGCACGCTCAATGCCTCGCTGCGCGAGCAGCGCGACGCGCTGCGCCGGTCCGAGCAGATCCACCAGCGGCTGCTCGGAGTGACGCTGCGTTCCGGCGGCCTGGACGGGATCGCCGCCACGCTGCGGGAATTGATCGGCCGCCCGGTGCTCATCGACGACGCCCGCCACAACGTGCTTGCGCTCGCCGGCGACGGCAGCCAGTTTCCCGACTCGGCTTGGCGGACTGCCAGTGTGCAGGACGGCGCGGGCTCGTCACCGGTGCTCGCCGGTGACGCAGACGACTCGAGCCACTGGCGGATGTACGCCAGTGCGGTCCGGCTCGGCACTGAAATCGTGGCCCGAATCTGGTTTCCGGCCAACGACGTTCCGATCGGTCCGATCGACGCGCGGGCCGTCGAGCACGGATCGTTGGTGGTGGCCTTGGAGCTGCTGCGCGACCGGACCGCCGCCGAGGTCGAGCACCGACTGCGGGGCGAACTGCTGGCCGACCTGTTGTCCAGCCGCACCGCACCTGGCGAGGAGATCCTGCTGCGGGCGGCACGCCTGGGGCACGACCTCGCGAGCCCGCACGTCACGATGGTCGCCGCGGTGGCGCCTGCCGCCGGCCAGGGCGAGTCCCTGGCCTACGAGCGGGCACTGGCCCAGGTGGCCAGAATCGCCGCCGGATTCCGTCCACGGCCGCTGGTGGCCATGCATCGCGGCCACATCGTGATCCTGTGGCCGACAACGGCTGCACCCGTCGAATCATCCTCCGCCGCAACGCCAGATCCCTCCCCGACGGCTGTTGTCATGCGCGCACTGGAGCAATCGCTACCCGGCGGCACCGTCACGGTGGGGGTCTGGAGCGCGACGTCGGCACCCTACGGGGACAGCTACCGCATCGCGAACGGAATCTTGCAGATCGCGGTCCGCTCGGGGCGGACCCACAGTGTGGTCACCGTCGACGACCTCGGAATCGTCGGGCTACTCCTGCAGATCGACGACTCGGCCAAACTGGACGAGTTCGCCCGGCGCACACTGGGTCCCGTGGTCGACTACGACACCGCGCACCGCACCCGACTTCTCACGACGCTGCGGACCTATCTGGACTGCCGACGGGACCGCAACGCCACCGCCGCCGAACTCGTCATCCACCCCAACACGGTGGCCCAGCGGCTACGGCGCATCGAGAAGCTGTGTCACGAGGATCTCGACGATCCGGCGGCGATCGTCCGTGTCACCGCCGCGATGACGGTATACGACCTAGCCCGGCTGATGTGATCCGGCCCGGCGGTGCGAGCGGGCACTTTGGTACAGGCAAATCGCCGCTGCTGCAGCAACATTGAGGCTCTCGGCTCCCCCGGCCATCGGGATCGTCACACGGTGGTCGGCGAGAGCGGCAACCTGTGGCGACAGACCGTGGGCCTCGGGACCGAACACCCAGGCCGTCGGCGCAGCGAGCAGCTGCTCGGCGTCATCCAGATCGGTCTGGGCGTCGAGGGTCGTCGCCAGCACCTGAAGGCCTGCGGCCTGCAGCCGCGAGATCAGGCCGGCGACATCATCGTCAACCACCACCGGGATGTCGAAGATGCTGCCCGCCGAGGAACGCAGGCACTTTCCGTTGTAGGGATCGACGCTGTGCCCGGCGAACACCACCGCCGCCGCCCCCATTGCGTCGGCCAACCTGATCAGCGTCCCGGCGTTGCCGGGCTCGGACAGATCGACGGCGACCGCGATCAGCTTCGGGGAACCGCCCAGCACGTCGTCGAGGCCGACGTCGGGCAGCGTGCAGACCGCGACCAGCCCCGACGGTGTCACCGTCTCGGAGAGCGCCTTGGCAGCCCGTTCGGTGACGAGGTGCACCTGCAGTCCGGCCAGTAGGTCGCCGTGGCGTTCGGCGGCGGCCTCGGTGACGAACACCTCGTCGACCAGTCCGCGCCGGACGGCGGCCTCCACCAGATTGGGACCTTCGGCCAGAAAGCGCCCAGCACGACGACGCCCGGTGTGGCGCTGCAGTTTTACCGCAGCGACCACCCGGGCGGATCGTTCAGTGAGTGCCGGTATCAGGCGGCTTCACCGGAAGGAGCGTTGACATCCTCCGGCAGGGCAGCCTTGGCGACCTCGACCAGCGCGGTGAACGCAGCCGGGTCGCTGACGGCGATCTCGGCAAGGTTCTTGCGGTCGACCTCGACGCCGGCGGCCTTGAGGCCCTGGATCAGCCGGTTGTAGGTGATGTCGTTGGCGCGGGCGGCCGCGTTGATCCGGGAGATCCACAGCTTGCGGAACTCGCCCTTGCGGGCACGGCGGTCCCGGTAGGCGTAGGTCAACGAATGCAGCTGCTGCTCTTTGGCCTTGCGGTAGAGCCGCGAGCGCTGGCCGCGGTAGCCCTTCGACGCCTTCAGTACTGTGCGCCGCTTCTTCTGGGCATTCAGTGCGCGCTTCACGCGTGCCATGGGGGTATTCCTATTCTTGGTCGGTCAGAAGCAAAAGGGTTACGGCGCTTAGCCGTTCAGCATCGCGTTGACACGCTTGGTGTCATTGGGTGCCAGGACGGTACGGCCGTCGAGGCGACGGGTCCGCTTGCTGGGCTTGTGCTCGAGCAGGTGGCGACGGTTCGCCTTCTGCCGCACGATCTTGCCGCTGCCCGTCTTGCGGAAGCGCTTGCTGGCGCCGCTGTGGGTCTTGGCCTTAGGCATGTGTCCTCAGTTCTCGTCGTTGTCAGTTGTCGGTGGGAGCGTCGGGCTCTGGGGCGGGTTCCGCCGCCGGCGCGCCGATCGTCTGTTGCGCAGCCTTGGCGCGAGTCTTCGCGCCGCGGTGCGGTGCCAGCACCATCGTCATGTTGCGGCCATCCTGCTTGGCCGATGTCTCGACGAAGCCGTAGTCGGCCACGTCACCGGCCAGGCGCTGCAGCAGCCGGTACCCGAGCTCGGGCCGGGACTGCTCGCGGCCGCGGAACATGATCGTCACCTTGACCTTCGACCCCGCCTCGAGGAAGCGGATGACGTGACCCTTCTTGGTCTCGTAATCGTGCGGGTCGATCTTGGGACGGAGCTTCTGTTCCTTGACGACAGTCTGTTGCTGGTTCTTGCGAGACTCGCGCGCCTTCTGGGCCGTCTCGTACTTGTACTTGCCGTAGTCCATGATCTTGCAGACCGGAGGCCTGGCATCTGGGGCTACTTCCACAAGGTCGAGATCGGCATCCGCGGCGACGCGGAGGGCGTCTTCGATGCGCACGATGCCTACCTGCTCGCCACCCGGTCCGATCAAGCGGACTTCAGGTACGCGGATGCGCTCGTTGACGCGTGTCTCAGTGCTGATGGGGCCTCCCTGGTTAGCGTTTCTCTGCTGACCGGCCGAGGTAACGGCGGGAGCAGCGGTGCGGGCACCACGCCACCAGCACACTGTTCAATCGAACAGTAAGGCCCTGCGTGGAAGCAGGGCCCAATGCCGACCGATCACAGCCTGAGCTGCCTGCGAAACCGCAGAACAGACGCCATAACGGCGTCCGTGACCGGACCGCGGGGCCTTGGGAGTGATCCGCGGCCAGCGGTGGGAGTGGGACTCCACTTGCTGTCCCTGGCGTACGCCGGGACGGTCGTGCATGCCAGTCTAACAGGCATGACGGATTCCCCTAGCATCCGCGACCTGGCCGATATCCCGGCAGTCGAGGTGATCACCCGAGCTGCGGTCATGCTGATGAGCGCGGCCGCCGAGAAACTTGGTCTTGCCGACCCCGATCCGGACAGCAGCGAACGGCGCGACCTCGACGAGGCCCGCCGGTTGATCACCGCACTGGCCGGCCTGGTCACGGCGTCCGCCGAGTATCTGGGACCGCATGCCGGCCCGGTGCGGGACGGCCTGAAGAGTTTGCAGCTGGCCTTCCGGGAGGCCAGTGCCGCACCCGAGGAGCCGGGCCGCGGTCCGGGCGAGAAGTACACAGGCCCTGTGTGGTAACGCTGCAACCATCTGGCAGGCCGAGCGAATATCCTCGCAGCCTATGACCGTCACCACGAGTCGGCCAACCTCACGGTTCCGCTGGGTGCCCGCGGCAGCAGGGTGGATCATCGGCGTCATCGCGAGCCTGTCGCTGCTGTCCAGCGTCTCGCCGTTGCTGCGGCACATCATCAGGGTTCCGCGGGAGTTCATCAACGACTACATCTTCAACTTCCCGGACACCAGCTTCGCGTGGGCATTCGTGCTCGGCCTGCTCGCGGCCGCACTGGCCGCCCGCAAGCGCATCGCCTGGTGGATCCTGGTGTTCTACATGGCCGCCGCCTCGGTGTGGAACGCGCTGGACCTGTTGACCGGAGGGGAAACCGAAGCCGTCGACATCGGCGAGGTCATCGGTCTGGTCTTCCACGTGGCCGCCATCGGTTTCCTGCTGCTGGCCTACCGCGAATTCTGGGCCCGGGTCCGCCGCGGAGCGCTGCTCAAGGCGGCCGCGACCCTGGTCGCCGGGATGGCCATCGGCACCGTCGTCGGCTGGGGTCTGCTGGAACTGTCCCCGGGGACGCTGGCCCGCGAAGACCGATTCTGGTACGCGCTCAACCGGGTCGGTGCGTTCGCCGGCGCGGGCGCCGATGCCTTCACCGGGCACCCCCACGTCTTCGTCAACGCGCTGCTCGGCCTGTTCGGGGCGCTCGCGCTGATGGTGGCCGCGATCGTGCTGTTCCAGTCCCAGCGAGCCGACAACGCACTCACCGGCGAGGACGAGTCGGCCATCCGGGGACTTCTCGAGAACTACGGCAAGAACGATTCACTGGGCTACTTCGCGACCCGCCGCGACAAGTCGGTGGTGTTCGCGCCCAACGGCCGCGCGGCGATCACCTATCGCGTCGAGGTCGGCGTGTGTCTGGCCAGTGGCGACCCGATCGGGGACCCGCGCGCCTGGCAGGCGGCCATCGGCGCATGGCTGGACCTGTGCCAGACCTATGGGTGGGCTCCCGGTGTGATGGGTGCGAGTTCCACCGGCGCGCAAGCGTTTCGGGAAGCCGGGCTCAATGCCCTCCAGCTCGGCGACGAGGCCATCCTCTACCCGGACAAGTTCCATCTGTCCGGGTCGGACATGCGCGCGGTGCGCCAGGCCGTCACCCGGGCCCGCCGGGCCGGTCTGACGGTGCGGATGCGCCGGCACCGCGACTTCTCCGCCGAGGAGATGGCCGCGGTGATCAAGCGCGCCGACACCTGGCGGGACACCGAGACCGAACGCGGCTTCTCGATGGCGCTGGGCCGGCTCGGCGACGCCGCCGACGGCGACTGCCTGCTGGTCGAGGCCGTCGAGGGCGACCCGGGAAATAGCTCCGGTGAGGTGGTGGCGATGCTCTCGCTCGTGCCGTGGGGTAACAACGGGCTGTCGCTTGATCTGATGCGCCGGTCGCCGCAGTCCCCCAACGGCACCATCGAACTGATGGTCAGTGAACTCATGCAGAACGCCGAAGACATTGGTGTGAGCCGGGTTTCACTCAACTTCGCCATGTTCCGGTCGGCCTTCGAACAAGGTGCGCAGCTCGGTGCAGGCCCGGTGGCGCGGTTGTGGCGGGCGCTGCTGGTGTTCTTCTCCAAATGGTGGCAGCTGGAGACGCTGTACCGGTCGAACATGAAGTACCAGCCGCAGTGGGTGCCGCGTTACGCCTGTTACGAGGACGCCCGGCTGATCCCGCGGGTCGGAGTGGCCTCGGTGATCGCCGAGGGCTTCCTGGTGCTGCCGTTCACCCGGCGCGGCAAGCAGCACACCGGCCACCACTCGTCGGTGCCGCACGACCTGGCCGCCAGCGGCCGCCTGCATGCCGACGGCAGTGCCCCCGACACCGATCGCCTGGCCACGCAGCCGGTGGGCGAGGCCGCCGAAGCGCGGCTGCCCGATCAGGTTCGGGTCCGGATGGCGAAATTGAAAGCTCTGCAAGACAAGGGTATCGACGCCTATCCAGTCGGCACGCCGCCGACCCACACCGTGGCCCAGGCGCTGGCCGAGGCAGATGATGTCCATCTCACCGTTGCCGGCCGCATCCTGCGCACCCGCGATTACGGCGGTGTGGTGTTCGCGCAGTTGCGCGACTGGTCCGGCGATGTGCAGCTGCTGCTGGACAAGTCGGCACTCGACGGGACCGCCGAGGATTTCGCCGGCGTGGATCTCGGCGATCTGGTCGAGGCCGGCGGGCACATGGGCTACAGCAAGAACGGCACCCGGTCGCTGATCGTGCAGCACTGGCGGATGCTGGGAAAGTGCCTGCGGCCACTGCCCGACAAGCGCAAGGGCCTGCAGGATCCGGAGGCACGGGTGCGGGCCCGCTACGTCGACCTGGCCATCAACCCCGAGGCGCGTGATCTGATCCGGGCCCGTAGCAATGTCCTGCATGCCATCCGGGAAACGTTGTTCGCCAAGGGTTTTCTGGAAGTCGAGACCCCGATCCTGCAGCAGATCCACGGTGGGGCCAATGCCCGTCCGTTCGTCACCCACATCAACGCCTACGACCTGGATCTGTATCTGCGCATCGCCCCTGAGCTCTATCTCAAGAGGCTTTGTGTCGGCGGTGTCGAGCGGGTCTTCGAACTCGGTCGCGCATTCCGCAACGAAGGCGTGGATTTCAGCCACAACCCCGAGTTCACCCTGCTGGAGGCCTATCAGGCACACGCCGACTACCGGGTGTGGATCGACGGGTGCCGGGAGCTCATCCAGAACGCGGCGATCGCCGCCAACGGCTCGGCGGTGGTGATGCGACCCGTGCAAGGCGGTGCAGCCGACGGCGCGCTCGCGCCCGTCGACATCTCCGGGACGTGGGCGGTCAAGACCGTCCACGACGCGGTGTCGGAGGCACTCGGGGAACAGATCGACGCCCAGACCGAGCTGCCGGTGCTGCGCCGGCTCTGCGACGCCGCCGCGGTGCCCTACCTGACGCACTGGGACGCCGGCGCGGTGGTGCTGGAGCTCTACGAACGGTTGGTCGAGGACCGCACCGAGGCGCCCACGTTCTACACCGACTTCCCCACCTCCGTCTCGCCGCTGACCCGGCCGCACCGCAGCAAGCCCGGGGTCGCCGAGCGCTGGGACCTGGTGGCCTGGGGTGTCGAGCTGGGGACCGCCTACAGCGAGCTCACCGACCCGGTGGAACAGCGCCGCCGGTTGCTCGAGCAGTCGCTGCTGGCCGCCGATGGCGACCCCGAGGCGATGGAGCTCGACGAGGACTTCCTGCAGGCGATGGAGTACGCGATGCCGCCGACCGGCGGCCTGGGCGTGGGCGTGGATCGTGTCGTCATGATGATCACCGGCCGTAGCATCCGCGAGACGCTGCCGTTCCCGCTGGCCAAGCCCCGCTGAGCCACCGATATTGACGCCGGCTCACGGCAGGCTCACAGCGACCTCCCAGAAAGTTTGGTCACGATAGAGCGGTGACATCTTCGACGACGATGGTCGCCGACACGTTCCTGGCGGACACGGCGAGTCCGTTCCCGCAACACATTTCGCTGATGCACGGCTGGGTACCGCTGATCGCCCAGATCGTGGCAGGCGTCGTGCTGGTGCTGGCGATCGGTTGGCGGTCCCGCCGCTGGCGACTGTTGTGGGTGCCACTGGCGGTGGCCCTCGGCGCACTGCTGGCCGGCTACGCCTACTGGAGCATCGCCGACGACGGCCTGGCCGGCGACCCCGCACCGCATCAACTGTGGGTGTGGATCGCCGTGACCGGGGTGGCCGCCACTGTCGCCGTCGTGGGGTGGCGCGGCGCACGCTGGTGGCGACGCGGTATGTCGGTTCTCGCGATACCACTGTGCGCCCTGTCCGCGGCGCTGATGCTCAACCTCTGGGTCGGCTACTTCCCCACCGTCCAGACGGCGTGGAATCAGCTCACCGCCGGGCCGCTGCCCGATCAGACCGACCGTGCCACCGTGACCGCCATGGTGGCCCACCATGCCGTCCCGCCCACCGGCACCGTGCTGTCGGTGAACATCCCCTCGGACGCTTCACATTTCAAGCACCGCAGCGAGTGGGTGTACCTGCCGCCCGCCTACTTCGCCACCGACCCGCCGCCGAAGTTGCCGACGGTGATGATGATCGGGGGCGAGTTCAACACCCCGGCCGACTGGCTGCGGGCCGGTAACGCGATCAAGACCATCGACCAGTTCGCCGCCGCGCACCACGGTAATGCGCCGGTGTTCGTGTTCGTCGACTCCGGTGGGTCGTTCAACAACGACACCGAATGTGTGAACGGTCCGCGCGGCAACGCCGCCGACCACCTCACCAAGGACGTCGTGCCGTTCATGGAGTCCAACTTCGGCGTGAGCGCCGACCGCGCACGGTGGGGCGTCGTCGGCTGGTCGATGGGCGGCACGTGTGCGGTCGACCTGGCGACCATGCATCCGGACATGTTCAGCTCGATCGTCGACATCGCCGGTGATTTCGCGCCCAACTCCGGGACGAAGATCCAGACGATCGACCGGTTGTTCGGCGGTGACGCCGCCGCGTACGCCTCGTTCGACCCGGCGACGGTGATCACCAAACACGGTCCCTATCAAGGTATCTCGGCCTGGTTCGCTATCTCTGGTACCCCGTCCAACCGGCCCACGACACCGCAGACGATCACGGTGGGCGCCACCGGGCTCGGCGGGCGCGACGCCAACCCGAACCCCGGCGACCAGACCACCGCGGCCAACACCCTGTGCGCGCTGGGCAGCGCGGACGGTATCAACTGTGCGGTGGTGGCCCAGCCGGGCAAGCACGACTGGCCGTTCGCCGCTCGGGTGTTCACCGCCGCGCTGCCGTGGCTGGCGGGTCAGATCGGCACACCCGAGGTGCCGCCGGTGGCGTTGCCGGTGCCGCCGGTGCGGCCGCCGGGGCCGGTGACGATCGCGGCTGCCGGACCGCCGCCACCGTTGCAGGCGGCAGCGCGCTGAGTCATCGGGACGATGGCCCGCCGGGAGTACCGTGACTGCTATGGCCGACGACTACATCCCCCGCCACGCCAAGCCGGAACCCGAGACGCCTCCAGTGCCGGCGCAGCCACCGATGCCCGCGCCTGCGGTGGACACCGGCTACACCCCCGACGGAGTACCGACGTTCGACTCGGTCCGAGAGAAGATCGAGACGCGGTACGGAACTGCTCTGGGCTCAGCGGAATTGGATGCCGAGACTCCCGAGGGACGCAGCATCGAGGAGCAGTACGAGGCGCGCCAGAAAGCGGCGCACGACAGGCTCGAGGCGATCCGCGCCTCGATGCGCAACCAGGACAACTCGTGACCCTCGGCGCCCAGGACTGAGTGTCCACTTCTGCCTTCACCCCTCGAGATCGCCAATCCGGCGCGCCAGCGTCTGGCCGAGGCCGGCGAGCATCTGGCTGGGACGCTGTTGCTCACCCTGCTGCGCCCCGAGAAGGACAATGGCACCGGTGAGCACCGGCTGCAACCACTGCAGGTAGCGCAGCGTCCGCTGGGCTACGGCGACATCATCGGGAGTCGACGGACGCGGGTCGGTGGCACCTTCGACGGAATGCCCTTGGCCCTGAGCGGCTTTGGCCCCAAGGACCCCACTCGATACGGTGACAGCCAGGGCTGCGCCGGTGACGGCCAGCTTGGCCGCGGTGTTGGCCTTTACTCCGGACTGATATTCGGCACGGTTTCGGTTGGCGGACAGGATGCCGATGCCCCCGACGATGTGAGCGCCAATCGCCAGCGCATTGACCGGGGTCCACTTCCCCCATCCGACCGCGGCCACCCTGGCACGGTCGCGAGGGTCGCGGACGGCGGCGGCGGCGCCGTTGACACCGACCGCTCCCATCAGCGATCCGCCGAACCATGCAGCGGCGCCAAGATCGTGAAGTGCGCGGACCAGGGTATTGCGCGACGACATGAGAGTCCTCCGGGGTAGGCGGCGAACCAGCCACGCAAGCCCGTCGGTACAGGCAGCGCGGTGAGGCGCACCGGCGGTGGTGAGCGACTGCCCACCACGGTGCGAATACACCGAATGCGGCGCACCAAACACGATCCGGTGTGACGGTTTTCGGATGCGACGCAGCGGCCGCGCCGATCACGTCACGGTCGAATTGCTCAGGCGCTGACCTTGCGCCGCCGGGTGGCGGTACGTTTCGGCGCCGGTGCAGGCTCCGGAGCGGAGGCCGACAGGATCTCCGAAAGGAATTTGCCGGTGTAGCTCTCCGGCACCGCCGCGACGTCTTCGGGTGTGCCCTGTGCGACCACCGTCCCGCCGCCGGCGCCGCCTTCTGGGCCCATGTCGATGATCCAGTCCGAGGTCTTGATGACGTCGAGGTTGTGTTCGATGACGATCACCGAATTACCTTTGTCCACAAGGCCATTGATCACCTTGAGTAGCTTTCGGATGTCCTCGAAGTGCAGGCCGGTGGTGGGCTCGTCGAGGATGTAGACTGTGCGGCCGGTCGAGCGCTTCTGCAGTTCGGCGGCCAGCTTGACGCGCTGGGCCTCACCGCCGGACAGGGTGGGGGCCGGCTGGCCCAGCCGCACGTAACCCAGGCCGACGTCGACGAGCGTGCGCAGGTACCGGTGGATACCGGTGATCGGTTCGAAGAACTCCGCGGCGTCCTCGATCGACATGTCGAGCACCTCGGAGATGGTCTTGCCCTTGTAATGCACCTCGAGAGTCTCCCGGTTGTACCGGGCGCCGTGGCAGACCTCGCAGGGGACGTAGACGTCCGGCAGGAAGTTCATCTCGATCTTGATGGTGCCGTCGCCCGAACATGCTTCGCAGCGGCCACCTTTGACGTTGAACGAGAACCGGCCGGGCTGATAGCCGCGGACCTTCGCCTCGGTGGTGGCGGCGAACAACGTGCGGATCTTGTCGAACACCCCGGTGTAGGTGGCCGGGTTGGACCGCGGCGTGCGGCCGATCGGTGACTGGTCGACGCGGACCAGCTTGTCGACGTGTTCGAGGCCGTTGATCCGGGTGTGCCGACCGGGTACCTGGCGGGCACCGTTGAGCTTGTTGGCCAGGACCGCGGCCAGGATGTCGTTGACCAGCGTCGACTTTCCCGACCCCGACACGCCCGTCACCGCCGACAGCACCCCGAGCGGGAAGGCCACGTCGATGTCACGCAGATTGTGTTCGCGGGCACCCACGACGGTGAGCTGCCTGCGCCGGTCGGTGGGCCGGCGAATGTCCGGCACGTCGATGCGCTGCCGCCCAGACAGGTACGCACCGGTGATGGAGTCGGCGTTCTTCAGCAGCTCCTGGTAGGGACCGCTGTGCACCACCCGGCCGCCGTGCTCACCGGCCGCCGGACCGATGTCGACCACCCAGTCGGAATGGGCGATGGTGTCCTCGTCATGTTCGACGACGATCAAGGTGTTGCCCAGATCCCTTAGCCGCGTGAGAGTTTCGATCAGCCGGCGGTTGTCCCGCTGATGCAGCCCGATGGAGGGCTCGTCGAGCACGTAGAGCACCCCGACCAGACCGGAGCCGATCTGGGTCGCCAGCCGGATCCGCTGCGCCTCACCGCCGGACAACGTGCCCGCCGCGCGGGCCAGCGACAGATACTCCAGGCCAACGTCGAGCAAAAAGCCCAGCCGCGACTGGACCTCCTTGAGGACCTGACCGGCGATCGCCTGCTCGCGGGGGCCCAGGGTGAGTTCGTTGAGGAAATCCGAGCAGTCGGCGATGGACAGGTCGCAGACCTCGGCGATCGACTTGGCGCCGCGCTCCCCCGCCGCCAGCGTCACCGCCAGGATCTCTGGCTTGAGCCGCGTGCCGTCGCACTCCGGGCACGGAACGTCACGCATGAAGCCCTCGTAGCGTTCCTTCATCTGCTCGGACTCGGTCTGTTCCATCCGCCGCTGCAGGAAGGCCATCACGCCTTCGAAGTCGGCGTAGTACGAGCGAGTTCGACCGTAGCGGTTCTTGTAACGGACGTGGACCTGTTCGTCGCAGCCCTCCAGGATCGCCTTGCGGGCTTTGGCCGGCAGCTTGCGCCAGGGCGTGTTGGTGTCGAAACCCAGCGCCTCACCGAGGCCGGCGAGCATGCGGGTGAAGTACTCGGCGTTATGGCCCATCGACCACGGCGCCACCGCTCCTTCGGCCAGCGTCAGCTCCGGGTCGGGCACCACGAGCTCAGGGTCGACTTCCTTGCGGATGCCCAGGCCGCTGCATTCCGGGCAGGCGCCGTAGGGCGAGTTGAACGAGAACGACCTGGGCTCGAGGTCGTCGACCGCGAGCGGGTGCCCGTTGGGGCAGGCCAGCTTCTCGGAGAACCGCTGCTCCCGGTGCGGATGGTCGTCTTCCCGGTCGACGAACTCCAGGACGACGATGCCGTCAGCCAGGTTCAGCGCCGTCTCCACCGAATCGGTGAGCCGTTGCTTGGAGCTGGCCTTGACGGTCAGCCGGTCGACGACCACCTCGATGTCGTGCTTCTCTTGCTTCTTCAGCTTGGGCGGGTCGGTGAGCGGGTGCACCACACCGTCGACCCGGACCCGGCTGTAGCCCTGGGTGTTGAGCTTGTCGAACAGGTCGACGAATTCGCCCTTGCGGGTACGCACCACAGGCGCCAGCACCTGGAACCGGAGTCCCTCGTCCATGGCCAGCACCTGGTCGACGATCTGCTGTGGGGTCTGCCGGGCGATCCGCTCGCCGCAGACCGGGCAGTGCGGGGTGCCCGCCCTGGCGTAGAGCAGACGCAGGTAGTCGTACACCTCGGTGATGGTGCCGACCGTCGACCGCGGGTTGCGGTTGGTGGACTTCTGGTCGATCGACACCGCGGGCGACAGACCCTCGATGAAGTCGACGTCCGGCTTGTCCATCTGGCCGAGGAACTGACGGGCGTAGGCACTCAGCGACTCGACGTAGCGACGCTGCCCCTCGGCGAAGATGGTGTCGAACGCCAGCGACGATTTGCCGGAGCCGGACAGCCCGGTGAACACGATGAGACTGTCGCGGGGCAGGTCCAGATCGACGCTCCGCAGGTTGTGCTCACGCGCGCCCTTGACGATCAGCCGGTCAGCCACCAGCTCCCCTTCCTGCGGGTTTTCCGGGCACCCAATACATCGTCCCCATGCTATGTCGGCCCTCCGACAAGTAACGTGGCGGCCGTGACAGTCGTCGACGACACCTACACCGGACATGTCGAACCGCAGGCTTCGGCGCGCCGCACCCTGCCCGGCGCGACCATCATCAAGACCTCGGTGGGCCCCATGGATAACAACGCCTACCTGGTCACGTGTTCCTCGACCGGGCAGAGCCTGCTCATCGACGCCGCCAACGACCCGCAGCTGCTGGTCGAGCTCGTCGGCGAGCACGCGCCCAAACTGGCCCTGATCCTCACCAGCCACCAGCACTTCGACCACTGGCAGGCGCTGGCCGCAGTGGCCGAGGCCACCGGCGCCCCGACGGCGGCCCACCAGCTCGACGCCGAACCGCTGCCGGTCACGCCGGACCGCCTGCTGGCCGGCGGTGACACCATCGACGTCGGCGACCTCACCTTCGACGTCATCCACCTGCGGGGCCACACCCCCGGATCGGTCGCACTGGCACTGCGCCCAAGCGGCGAACGTACCGCCACGCACCTGTTCACCGGGGACTGCCTGTTCCCGGGTGGCGTCGGAAAGACTTGGGAGCCAGGCGCTTTCGAGGAGCTACTCAGTGACGTCAGCAGCCGCCTGTTCGACGTGTACGGCGATGACACCGTGGTCTACCCCGGTCACGGCGACGACACCACGCTGGGGGCCGAGCGCCCGCATCTGCAGGACTGGCGCGAACGCGGCTGGTGACGTCTAGTGTCGAGACCATCCACTACCAGGAGGGTCTGATGGGCTTCGATCCAAAGAACGCACTCGACGCGGCCAGGGATATCGCCACCCACGCCGTCGAGAAGGCCTCCGACATCGTCGAAGACGCCGCTCACGTGCTCCGGGGCAATGTCACCGAGGGCGTCGGTGCGATTGTTCAGGACTCCGTCGACATCGCCACCCACGCGGTGGAACGCACCAAAGAGGTGTTCACCGGCGGCGACGAAGACGTCGAGCCTTAGCCGGTCTCAGATCCAGCCGCGTCGTTTGAACGCCACGTAGAGCAGGGTCGAGGCGATCAGGATGATCGCGGCGCTCGCGATCACCCCGGCCGGATTGTTGAAGCCCGGGTACGGCACATTCTGGCCGTACCAGCCCGTGACGGCGGTCGGCACCGCGATGATGGCCGCCCATCCGGTGAGCTTCTTCATGATGGTGTTCAAACGGGCGTCCTGCAGCGACAGATTCGTCTCGAAGACGGTGGTGATCATGTCGCGCAGCGACTCGGTCCACTCGGCCGCCCTGATGACGTGGTCATAGAGGTCGGCGTACCAGCTGTCCAGTTCGACGGTGTCGCCGCGCTCGGCTCGACGGCGCATGATCGTGTTGATCACTTCCCGCATCGGAAGCACGATCCGGCGCAGTTCGACGAGTTCCTTGCGCAACCGGTAGGTGTCGCGCTGGATCTTGCGCGTCTGCGCCCGTTCGTCGAACAGTCCGTCCTCGAGTGCCTCGATGGCGTCGTCGAGGTCCTGGATGGTCTCGAACTGGCCGTCCACGATCACGTCGAGCAGTCCGTGCAGCAGGGCCGGACTACCCAGCCGCAGCAGATCGGCATTGTCATCCCAGCGGCGAACCGCCTCGTCGATGTCGAAAACCGGTTGGGCAGGGTCGATTTCGTGCCGAACCGTGACGATGCCGCCGTGCAGCACGAAGATCGACACCCGTGCGGTGAGGAGCCGGGACTCCAGATCATTGGCCAGCTGCGGGCCCAGCGCGGTGGCATACACCGTGAGGAACGTGTGGGTGGCGTAGCGGGTCGCCTTGGTCCGCTCACTGCGCTCGACGACATCTTCGACCGCATGCTGATCGAGGCCGAGTTCATCGGCCAGCCGGCACAGCATGTCGTGGTCGGGGTTGCACAGATCCACCCAGACCAGTCCGTCGTCCTCACCAAGGTGGACCGACACATCCGCGAGCGGAAAATCCTCGGCCTTCAGCTCACCTGCAACCCAGAGCCTGGTACGAGCAGTGTTCGGCGGGGTACTCACGAACTCGCGCTGGTACGGGCCAGCACTCAGCCCGTGGTGTGCACGATGAGCACGTCGCTCTTGGACCGGCGCGCCACGTTGGCAGGCACCGAACCCAGCAAACGGCCGGCGATCGTGCTCAGGCCGACGTTGCCGACGACGAGAAGATCGGCGTTGACTTCTTCGGCGAGTTCGACCAGGGCGTCGACCGGCGCCCCGACGACGGCGCGCTCCTCGACGTTGGCCGCACCGGCGGCCTTGGCGCGGTCGCGCGCCTCACGCAGGATCGCGTAGATGGGGGCGTTGCCCGACATCTTGTAGCCCTCGTCCTTCAACAGGTCGGCGGCACGAGTGTCCTCCGAGGCCGGGAAGTAGGCGGTCGCCACGATGACCTTCGAATCGGGGTCTGAGGCGAGCTGACCCGCCCGATCGACTGCACGCAGCGAGGAATCCGAGCCGTCCGTTCCGACGACCACGGTTTTGTAACCGCCCATCCGTACCCTCCAGTCTCCAGTGACAGCGCCATCCGGAACAGTAACGCTTCGGCACCTCCCCAGGGTGCGATTCACCCCACGCGGCACTTTCGCGACATCGTTGAACGCCAGTTTACCGGCGGAAACACATTTCTCATGGATTCGGTGAGTTTTGTGACAGCATGCCGAATTGCAAATCCGGATCGCATGCATTGATTTTTGTCGGCGCCGCCACACCATTGCCCGGATAACCAGTACAGCCCGGAATTCGGCGTATCCGCCTCAGCATGTCGCGCGGCCGCAGTCCATGCAGGCTACGGTTTTGCACACCAACGGACATGGGTACGGGATAACCGGCGTGAGCATTACTTTCCGGCCAGAGCGAGTGACTGGCATTGTCGAGCGGTCGGTGCACCCCGCTCGGCAACTCGATGCGCTCGCAGTCGCGGTCTTCGCGATCGCGGTCAGCGCCGCCGGTGCGGCGCGGCCCTCGTTGTGGTTCGACGAGGCGGCCACGATTTCCGCCGCCACCCGCAGCGTCGGGGAGTTGTGGCGCCTGGTGGGCAACATCGATGCCGTCCATGGCCTCTACTACCTGGCGATGCACGGTTGGTTCGCCCTCTTCCCGGCGACCGAATTCTGGTCGCGGCTGTCCAGTTCCCTCGCGGTCGGGCTCGCCGCGGCCGGCGTGGTGGTGCTGGGCCGTCAACTCTCGACGCGCTCGGTCGCAGTGACGGCGGGGGTCGTCTTCGCGCTACTCCCGCGCGTCACCTGGGCCGGCATCGAAACCCGCTCCTATGCGCTGTGCATGGTGGCCGGTGTGTGGCTGACGGTGTTGTGCATCAACGCGATTCGGCGCGATCGGTTGAGCTGGTGGGCCGGCTATGCGGCACTGGTGGCCGTCGGCGCCCTCCTGAACGTATTCGTGGTACTGATCCTGCCCGTGCACGCCGTGCTGGTGGCAGTGTTCTGCGACGCGCGCGGCGCCCGGATCCGGTGGGCCGTGGCGGCTCTGGTCGCCGCCGCGGCGGTAGCGCCGTTTCTCGCCTTCTCCCAGACCCAGCTGTTCCAGGTCGGCTGGATCTCCGGGGTGGGGTGGCAAACCGTGGGAAAGATCCTGCGCGAACAGTACTTCGACCATTCGTTGACATTCGCGATCCTGAGCGCACTCACGCTGACGGCGGGAATGCTCTGCCGCTCAAGGGCTGTCGCCGTGGCGGGCGAGCAGCCACGCCGGCTTGTCATCACGGCGATCTCCTGGATCGTGCTTCCGACCGCCGCGCTGCTGATCTACTCAGTGGTTCGCCACCCCGTCTATTACCCGCGGTATCTGTCGTTCACGGCTCCCGCGCTGGCCCTACTGCTCGGGTTGTGCATCGTGGTCGTCGGGCGCTCACGCGCCGCAATCACCGCGCTGCTGCTGGCATTCGCGTTCGCCGCCACCCCCAATTACCTTGCCCAGCGCGGGCCCTACGCCAAAGAGGGCATGGACTACAGCCAGGTGGCCGACGTCATCACCCGCCACGCCAATCCCGGTGACTGCCTGGTGATGGACAATTCGACGGCGTGGAAGCCCGGTCCGATCCGGCCATTGATCGCCGCACGGCCCGCGGCCTTCGCCAAGCTGCACGACTATGGCCGCGGACTACCGGCAGTCGCACGAAACAGGTTGTGGGACAGCCATCTCGCGGTGTGGACGTGGGCCGACAAGATGCCCGGCTGTCCGGCGATCTGGACCGTCACCGAGCGCGACCCGACACTGCCCGACCACGAGCAGGGGATCGCGCTCAAGCCCGGCCCGCGGCTGGGCCGGGCCATGGCCTACCAGGTCCCCAGCCGGTTCGGCTTCCACGTGGTGGAGCGTTGGCAGTTCAGCTTCGCGCAGGTGACCAAGTCGACACGGTGAGGACCCCCACCGTGTCAGACCGCCGCTCAGTGGTCGAACCAGCGACCAGCCTTGGGCAGGTCCGCCCCGAGCACCGCGCCGGCGGGGGCGCCCGACGTCGGCGCCGCCTTGCCGGCCGACCACCCGGTGCCGACGCAGAGCAGGTCCCGTGGTGTCGAGATCGTCGTCGGCAGCGGGATTCCGAACCCGGGGATGCCCGGGATGGTGATCTGCGGCGGCGACAACAGCGTCGCCACACCCTGGGCCATGGCGGGCAGGACACCGGCCGGCGGCGTCGGCAGTGATCCCGCCGCGTTCGCGATCGGCGCGGCCGGAATCAGGCTCGGCAGCCCCGGAGTGCTGGCCGCGGCATTGACACCGGGGTTGCCGGGCACGGCGCGCGGCGGCGTCGCCGGGTAGGCATCGATGTTGCCGATCGGGCTGCCCGGCAGTCGCGTCGGCGGCGTCGGCGGGGTCCCCCCGGTACTCACGGCCGGGGTGCCCGGCACCGCGGCGGGCGGCGCAGGCGGCACCACACCGGTGTCGACGACCGGCACACCCGGCACCGCCGCAGGCGGCGTCGGCGGGAGGAGGCCGGTATCGACCACGGGGACACCCGGAACCGCAGCGGGCGGCGTCGGCGGCGTCACACCGGTGTCGACGACCGGCACGCCGGGGACTGCGGCCGGCGGGGTCGGAACGCCGCCACCACCGCCACCACCGGGCAGTCCGGGCACCGCTGCGGGCGGCGTGGGCACACCACCGCCACCACCGCCACCGACACCGGCGGGCAGTGCACCGGGCGGGGTCGGCAGGCCGGCAGCAGCCGAGGCGATCGCTTCGGCGGGAACGCCGGCCGGCGGGCTCACGATGCCCGACGTATCGGCAATCGGGGCTCCGACAGCGCCTTCGGCTGCAGCGGCGGCAGCACCGGCACCCGCGCCCCCTCCACCGCCGGCACCGGCTCCGCCGCCACCGGCGACCGCGCCAGCCGGCAATGCCGAACCCGAGAGTTGACCTGAGGTGTCGGCTAGGGCGGCCGCGGCCGGGCCGGCAGTGCCTGACGCATCGCTGATGGCGCCCGCGGGCACACCGGCGGGCACACCAGCGCCCACCGGAGCGTCGGGCACCGCCACGCCGCCGGGGACACCGCCGCCGCCACCGCCACCGATCGGCCCACCGGGGACCGCAGCCGGCGGGGTCGGTACACCACCGCCACCACCGCCACCCGGCGTACCGGGCACGGCCGCGGGCGGAGTGCCGCCACCTTCGACCACCGGCGCACCCGGCGTACCGGGCACGGCCGCGGGCGGAGTGCCGCCACCTTCGACGACCGGCGCACCGGGCGTACCCGGCACCGCCGCAGGCGGAGTGCCGCCAGTCTGGACCACCGGCGCCCCCGGTGCGCCCGGCACCGCCGCGGGCGGCGTGCCGCCCGTCTCGACGGCGGGGACACCCGGCGTACCAGGGATGTCGACCGGCGGTGTGTTACCGCCCCCGACCACCGGACCGCCCGGGGTACCCGGCACCACCGCGGGCGGCGTCGGAACACCGTCGACCGACGCGGCGGCCGGAACGCCCGGGACCGCGGCGGGCACGCCGGGCAGGCCCTCGGTCGAGATCGTTCCCGGGGTGCCGGGGACCGCGGCCGGCGGGGTGCTGATACCCGGGATGGAGGCCGCGCTGGGCACGCCCGGCAGGGTCACCGGCGGGGTGCCGGGAACTTGTAGCGTTCCGCCACCCACCGTGCCGCCGGGAATCGACAGCGGCGGCGGGGGCAGCGTCGCCGCTGAATTATTCAGCGCTGCACCAGGATTGGCGACAGGCGGGGCCGGCGGGGTTTGCACCGAGGCAGCGGCAGGCGCGGCCGGGGTGTTGACGCCCGGGGCTCCGGGGGTGCTGACATTCACGGGAATCTCCGCTCCGGGGACGTCAACACCCGGGACGGGCGGGGTGTCCACCGCCGCGGCTGCGGGCACACCGGGAACCGCGGCGGGCGGCACCGGCGGGGTGACCGCCGACTCGGGAACCACACCGCCGGGAACACCGGCCGGCGGCGTTCCGGGGAACGGAACCGCTTCGGCGGCAGGAACACCGGGGACGGCGGCAGGCGGGCCGGGGGGAACATCGACTCCCCCGCCGGCAGGTACACCGGGGACACCGGCGGGCGGTCCGGGGGGCACCACGGCGGCTTCCGGAATCGGGGGGCCGGGGACGGCGGCCGGCGGGCCGGGCGGGAGGCCGACGCCGGCGGGCAGTGCGCCGGGCGGTACGGCACCCGGCGGAGCCGGTAGCGCTCCGGCCGCATCGGCGATCGGAGCACCGGGGACGGCGGCCGGTGCCGGCGGGAGCGCCCCGGCCGCATCGGAGATGGCAGCGCCGGGGACACCGGCGGGGATCGCGCCGGCCGCGTCGGCCACCGGGGCACCGGCCGCACCAGCACCGGAGCCGCCGCCGGCGCCTGCTGCACCGAGCTGAGCACCGGCCTCCAGGCCGGCCGAGGCATCGGCGATCGGCGCGCCGGCGCCACCGGCAGCTCCGCCGGGCAGGCCGGCGGCAGCGTCGGCAATGGGAGCGCCGGGAACGCCGGCCGGGGGCAGGCCCGCGCCGACCGGCGGGGCGACAACGCCACCGGGAGGCGTCGGCAGACCACCGACCAGGCCGGCGGGCGGCGTGCCGGGCACCGCGGCGGGCGGTGTCGGAACACCACCGACGACTCCCCCGGGCGGAGTACCCGGAACCGCAGCCGGCGGCGTCGGAACACCACCGACGACTCCACCGGGCGGAGTACCCGGAACCGCAGCCGGCGGCGTCGGAACACCGCCGACAATCCCACCCGGCGGGGTACCCGGAACCGCGGCGGGCGGGGTCGGGACCGAGCGGGAGACACCGGTGCCGGGTGCGCCGGGAACCGATGCGGGCGGTGTGCCGCCGCTGACCGGGGTATGTAGGCCCGGCGTGCCGGGAGCGCTGGCCGGCGGGATCTTGACGGTGCCGGGCACCGTGGCCGGCGGAACCGGACCACCGGCGACCGGCGGGTTGTTGGTGAAGATCGACGACGCCGCGCCGGGAACACCCTGGCTCAGGTCGGGCGGGTTGGCGGCGACCTGCTGGATGATGTTGGCGCACGGGATGCCCGGGGCGATGTCGGCCACCGCGCGTGGGCTGAACAACGGAGCCGTCCAGAAGCACCCAGCAGTCGCCATAGCGGTGACCGCCGCTATGCGAGTGGTGGTTCGAGACATGGTTCCCCCGTTCTTGTGGTGAGGCCTGACGGGAAAACTACAGACGTGTAAGTTCCGCGCGGCGGTGCCTTTCGGGCGGTTACCGAACTGTTGCCAAGCGGTGCCGCGGCAGTTACCCGGGACGGGGAGAGGGTGCCCGAGTCGGGCCGGACTACGTGGAGCGAGTGACGGGATTCGAACCCGTGTAAACGGCTTTGCAGGCCGGTGCCTAGCCACTCAGCCACACCCGCACGTGAAGGTCACGATTCCAGCACGGCACGGCCCGGGCCAGCGTTTCGATCAGGGTGAGTACTAGCCGGGCGGGCTCGCTCGCCTTACCGTGTCGACATGCAGACCTGGCTCGCCGACCCACCCTTGCTCGGCGGCCCCGGGCAGGGCACCCGCCAGATCGTCGAGCTGCTGATCGCCTTCGGCCTCACCGCGCTGATCGGCCTGGAACGTGAGGTGCACGGCAAGGCCGCGGGGCTGCGCACCCAGACCATCGTCGGGACCGCGGCCGCACTGATCCTGATCATCAGCAAGTACGGCTTCGCCGACGTCCTGGTTCCGGGGACCGTGGAGGTCGATCCGTCCCGGGTCGCCGCCCAGATCGTCTCGGGTATCGGGTTCCTGGGGGCGGGTCTGATCATCACCCGACAGGGCGCCGTGCACGGACTCACCACCGCGGCCGCCATCTGGGAGTGCGCCGCCATCGGCATGGCCGCCGGGGCCGGGCTGGTCACGCTCGCGATCGTCGTGACGATCCTGCACTTCGTGATCGTGCTCGGCTTCACCCCGCTGACCCAACGACTCACCGCACGACTGTCCGGGTCGGTCCGTCTGCACATCACCTACGAGCCGAATCGCGGTGTGATCGGCCGGATCCTGGGCGCCTGCGACAAGCACCAGTGGACGTTGTCCGAGCTCAACAACGACCCCGACGGGGGCGTGCTGCTCACCCTCACGGGTGCCCGAATCCGGCACGCCCCCAGCGCCGTTGCCGCGGTCGACGGCGTCACCAGCGTGCGCCGGATGGCCGACAGGGACGATTAAGCGTCCACCCGGCCGCGCCCCGATCGGACGGACGCCACCACTCCCACGGCCGCCACGATGGCGAACGATCCGAACATCCAGCGGCTCGAGCTCACGTCCGGGACGTCGCGCAGGTTCACCACCACACCGGCCAGACCCGCACCGAACGCGCCGCACATCAGCTGAACGGTGCTGATCGCGGCGGCGGCCACCGCCTGCTGCGGCGGGTCGTCGACCACCGAGCCCATCGCCCAGGCCGACAGGTGCGGCCACGCCATTCCGATGCCGGCGCCGGTGAGCGCCAGCGCGGCCGCCCACACCAGTACCAGTTGCGTTGAGGCGTGGTCACTTTGGGTGAGCGCCGCGATGGCAAGGCCCATCGCCATCACCAGCGGGGCCACAGCCACCACCTGCACGGTGCGACGGGCATTGGTGATCGACGCGCTGGCGATCTCACCGACGGTCCAGCCGACCGACAGCGCCGCACCGAGAAAGCCGGCGAAGATCGGAGCCAGTCCACCGAGACGCTGCCCGAACAGCGGTACGTACATATCGACCATCGTGGCTGCCATCAACAGGCCCAGCGTGAGGTAGATCCACTTCAGCGGTCCGGGCGCGAACGCCAGACGCGGCAACACCGCGGCGGTGAGCCGACGATCCACGACGAGGAAGGTGCCCACCAACACCACGCCCACCACCAGCAGACCGGCGATCACCGTGGGATTGCGGGGTATCGCCGCGGCGCTGACAGCCAGTGCCGCCAACCCGAGCAGCAGCAGCGACCAGATCGGGATCCCGGTGCGCGGTTCCTCACTCGGCGCCTCGACACGGGCCGGCAGTGCGATCGGCACCAGCACGCTCATCGCGACCGCCAGCACCGCCAGTGAACCGAATCCGCCACGCCAGAAACCGAATTGGGCGAACAGACCACCCGTCGCCGGTCCGACCAGGGTGCCGATCCCCCACATCGCCGACACCACCGCCGACGCGCGGGTCCACAATCGGTCCGGCAGCGCCGCACTGATGACCGCGTATCCCAGACCGGCCAGCACGCCGCCGGCAAGTCCCTGAGCCACCCGGCCCAGCAGTAACAGCTCCATCGACGGCGCGGCAGCGCACAACACGCTGCCGGCGGCGAAGCTCAACAGCGCGCCGAGGTAGGACGAACGCGGACCGAACCGGGTGAGCAAGGGCCCCACCGTCGTCGCGGCCACCACCGAGGACACCAGGTACACCGTGGTCACCCAGGCGTAGAGCCGCTCGCCGCCGATATCGGCGACGGCACTGGGTAGCAGGCTCATGGTGATGAACTCGTTGATGGCGTAGATCGCCACCCCACCGGCCAGTACGACGGTGGCACCGAGGTGGTTGCCCAGTAGTTCGCGCCAACTCCCCGCAGCCGATGCCGTCTTCCCCGTCATGTGCATCACCGTAGAGGCTCAACCGAGGTTGAGCTCAAGCGCGGCGGCCTATGTGAGCCCGGCGGCGTCCATGCCGCGCAATTCCTTTTTCAGATCGGCGATCTCATCGCGGATGCGGGCCGCCAACTCGAACTGCAGATCCCGGGCTGCCGTCATCATCTGAGCGGTCAGATCCTTGATCAGGTCGGCCAGTTCGGCCCGGGGCATGGTGGAAGTGTCGCGGCCCTCCACGATGCCGGCGCTGACGGCCCGGCCGGGCTCGCCCTGCGCCCGGCGCCCGCGGGAGGAGTTGCGCCCCGACCCGCCGATCTCGACGGCTTCGGTGTCGTCAGCCTCCCGGTACACCTGGTCGAGGATGTCGGCGATCTTCTTGCGCAGCGGCTGCGGGTCGATGCCGTTCGCTTCGTTGTAGGCGATCTGCTTGACGCGCCGACGTTCCGTTTCGTCGATCGCCTCTTTCATCGAGTCGGTGAGTTTGTCGGCGTACATGTGCACTTCGCCGGACACGTTGCGCGCCGCGCGGCCGATGGTCTGGATGAGGCTGCGGGTGGAGCGCAGGAACCCTTCCTTGTCGGCGTCGAGGATGGCGACCAGCGACACCTCGGGCAGATCGAGGCCCTCACGCAGCAGGTTGATGCCGACCAGCACGTCGTACTCGCCGAGGCGCAACTGGCGCAGCAGCTCGACCCGGCGCAGGGTGTCGACCTCGGAGTGCAGATAGCGGACCCGGATGCCGGTCTCGAGCAGGTAGTCCGTGAGGTCCTCGGCCATCTTCTTGGTCAGCGTGGTGACCAGAACGCGTTCGTCGCGCTCGGTGCGGGCCCGGATCTCCCCGATCAGGTCGTCGATCTGGCCCTTGGTCGGCTTGACCACCACCTTCGGATCCAGCAGGCCGGTCGGGCGGATCACCTGCTCGACGAACTCACCACCGGTCTGGGCCAGCTCATAGGGGCCCGGCGTCGCGGACAGGTAGACCGTCTGGCCAATCCGATCGGCGAACTCCTCCCAGGTCAGCGGGCGGTTGTCGACCGCCGAGGGCAGCCGGAAGCCGAACTCCACCAGGTTGCGCTTGCGGGACATGTCACCCTCGTACATGCCGCCGATCTGGGGAACAGTGACGTGCGATTCGTCGATGACCAGCAGGAAGTCATCGGGGAAATAGTCCAGCAGCGTGGCGGGGGCCGAACCGGCAGGCCGGCCGTCGATGTGGCGCGAGTAATTCTCGATCCCCGAGCAGAAGCCGACCTGGCGCATCATCTCGATGTCGTAGTTGGTGCGCATGCGCAGCCGCTGGGCCTCCAGCAGCTTGCCCTGGTTCTCCAGCTCGGCCAGGCGCTCGGCCAGTTCCTGCTCGATGGTCGAGATGGCCTGCGCCATCCGCTCCGGGCCGGCGACGTAGTGGGTCGCCGGGAAGATGCGCAGTGAATCGACCTTGCGGACCACGTCACCGGTCAGCGGGTGCAGGTAGTACAGGGCCTCGATCTCGTCGCCGAAGTACTCGATGCGGACGGCCAGTTCCTCGTAGGACGGGATGATCTCCACCGTGTCGCCGCGCACCCGGAACGAACCGCGGGTGAAGGACATGTCGTTGCGGGTGTACTGGACGTCGACCAGCAGCCGCAGCAGCCCGTCGCGCGGCACCTCCGAACCGACCTGCAGTTCCACCGAGCGGTCCAGGTAGGACTGCGGGGTACCCAGGCCGTAGATGCACGACACCGAGGCCACCACCACGACATCACGCCGGGACAGCAGACTCGAGGTGGCCGAGTGGCGCAGCCGCTCGACGTCGTCGTTGATCGAGCTGTCCTTCTCGATGTAGGTGTCCGTCTGGGCGATGTACGCCTCGGGCTGGTAGTAGTCGTAGTAGCTGACGAAGTACTCAACGGCGTTGTGCGGCAACATCTCCCGCAGCTCATTAGCCAGCTGGGCGGCGAGCGTCTTGTTGGGTGCCATCACCAGGGTGGGCCGCTGCAGTCGCTCGATGAGCCAGGCGGTGGTGGCCGACTTGCCGGTACCGGTGGCACCGAGCAGCACCACATCACGCTCCCCCGCCCTGATCCGGCGTTCCAGCTCCTCGATCGCGGCGGGCTGGTCCCCGGCCGGCTGGTACTCGCTGACCACGTCGAACCGGGCCCCGGTGCGCACCACGTCCTCGACTGCGCGGTACTCCGAATGCGCGAGGACGGGGTGTTCGGTTGCGAAAGCCATGTGTCCAGGTTAGGCGCCCCCACCGACACATTCATTCCCGTCGGTTTCCGTACGCTGTCGCCGTGACCGCCCACCTGCATCCACCCAAACGCGAGACCTTCGATCTGGCGGCACGGACCAACATCGACAACAAGGGCATCGTGCGCGCGGTCGACGAGTACGTCGTGCAACCGTGGGGGCTCTACATGGCCCGTCCGACACCGGGCCGCACTCAATTCCACTACCTGGAGTCCTGGCTGCTGCCGACGTTGGGATTGCGGGCCAACGTCTTCCATTTCAACCCGGGCCACGAGCGCGACCAGGACTATTACCTCGACATCGGCGACATCACGCCAGGCGACGGGCTCTGGTGCAGCGAAGACCACTACCTGGACCTGGTGGTCCGCACCGGTGTCAGCACCGACCTGATCGACGTGGACGAACTGTTCGGCGCGCACCGGGACGGACTGGTGAGCACCGCGGTCGCGGAATCCGCCGTCCTCCGGGCGAGTACGGCCATCGCGGGACTGGCGAGGTTCGACCACGACCTGAACGCCTGGCTGGCAGCCCTCGGCATCGTGGTGAGCTGGCGCTGACGGGCAACGTTTCGGCAGCCGCGTCCAAAACGAGTAGTCTCGCTAGACATGAGCCTCACCAAGCGCCGATGCGTGGCCACAGCGCTGAGCGCGGTGGTTGTCGCGGGGTCTCAGTTAAGCGTGAGCGCGGCCAAGGCCGACCCCGGCCAGCCGACTCCGACGGACCCCCCGGCGCCCACCGGCGAGGTACTGCACAACGTGACCTACCGAGCCCGCGCCGACGGCACGTCCCGCGGCGCAGTCGTCGCGTACAAGATCGACGACAGCAACGTCAACAGCGACCAGCCGACGTTGCTGCCCGGTATCACCTTCGAGGTGAACACGGTCCTGAAGGATCCGAAGAAAGCCGGGATGGAGATCTCCATCCAGTGGCCGTACGGGTCGAACCTGCACTGCGAGATCCTGGTGGACGACCAGACGGTGGCCGAGGCCGACCAGTTCATCGCACCGCGGCTGTTCCGGGTGAAGGACGATCCGCTCTACGGGACGCTGCAGTGCGGCGCCCCGCTGGACACGCCCAACCCCACCCAACCGGCACCCGCGAACACCGCGACGCCGGCCACCTGAGATCTCAGGGCCGCCAACCGGTGGTGTCGGCCCACTCCCACGCACGCCGGTAGGCGTCGAGGAACCACGGTTCCTTGGCCTCGACGTAGCCAGCCATGTCGTGGTGCCGGGCCGCGGATCGCTTGACCGCCAGGTAGTCCGCCTGCACACCGGGGTTGGCACTGAGCCAGTCGACGAACAGCAACGCAAACTGCTGACCGGGCCAGCCATCCACCCGGATGTGGATGTTCGTCGGCCGGCCGGGATCTCCGGATGCATGAAATCGCTTGTGCCACAGGGAATCGTCGTCAGTGTGGTCGAATGGCGCGGCCGTGCTGCGGGCGTCCGCCTTGGGCACATCCGAGGTGATCCCCTCGACGCGGGGGTACCCGGCGCGCAGCAGGTCGCCGGCGAGTTCACCGGCCACCTCCGGGGCGGCCACCGTCACCTGGATGTCGATGACATCCTTGGCGTCCATTCCGGGCACCGCCGTCGAGCCGATGTGGTCGATCCGCACGGCGCGATGCCCGCAGGTGGTGTTGAGCCGGGCCAGGATCCGACGGGCCTGATCGGCCCATGTCGGATCGGCCTCGACCAGTTCCGGCTTGCCGTGCACCGGGGTGCCGGCCCCGAGGTTGTGCGCGAACGGCAGGATGCGCTGGTACCAGAGGTCGCGGGCCTTCTCGACGAGCTCACCGGGACTACCGGCGTTGTCCAGCCAGACGTCGGCGACCAGCCTTCGCTGCTCTTCGGTGGCCTGAGCAGCGATGCGGGCCCGCGCGTCGGCCTCGGTGAAGCCGCGATGCTCGATCAGCCGCTGCACGCGCACCTCGGGATCGGCGTTGACGATGACCACCAGCGGGAACATCGGCGCCATCTGGGACTCGACCAGCAGCGGGATATCCTCGACGATCACGGCATCCTCGCCCGCGGCGGCGATCAGCTCGGAGCGACGGTGCGCCACCAGGGGATGGACGATGCCGTTCAGCGTCTGCCGCTTGTCCTCGTCGCTGAAGGCGATCGCGGCCAGGGCCGGCCGGTCCAGGGCGCCGTCAGGACGCAGGATCTGCGCGCCGAAGGCATCGACGAGCTTGGACAGCCCCTCGGTCCCCGGCTCGACGACCTCGCGGGAGATCACGTCACCGTCGACGACGATCCCGCCACAGTCGGAGAATGCGGCGGACACCGTCGACTTGCCGGCGCCGATTCCGCCGGTCAGTCCAATACGTAGCACCGGAACAGTCTTTCAGGCAGCCGAGACGACGAACGCCCCGGCTCGGATGAGCCGGGGCGTTCGGTCGTGAATTACTTAGGCGTTGCCCGCGAGCTTCTCGCGCAGGGCCGCGAGCTGGGCGTCGCTGGCCAGCGAACCGCCAGCCGGCTCACCCGAGCTCGACGACGAGGACGAGCCGCTGCCGGCAGGACGCTCGGCAGCTTCGGCCTCGGCCTTGGCGAACTTCTCCATCTGCGCGGTGTGCATCTTGTGGCGCTGCTCGGCCTCGGCGTAGCGGGCCTCCCACTCGGTGCGCTGCTTGTCGAAGCCTTCGAGCCATTCGTTGGTCTCGGCGTCGAAGCCCTCGGGGAAGATGTAGTTGCCCTGCTCGTCGTAGCTGTCGGCCATGCCGTACTTCGAGGGGTCGAACTCCTCGGTGTAGTCCTCGTTGGCCTGCTTGAGGCTCAGCGAGATACGGCGACGCTCCAGGTCGATGTCGATCACCTTGACCATGGCGTCGTCGCCCACCGCGACGACCTGATCCGGCACCTCGACGTGGCGCTCGGCCAGCTCGGAGATGTGGACCAGACCCTCGATGCCCTCCTCGACGCGGACGAACGCACCGAACGGCACCAGCTTGGTGACCTTGCCCGGGACGATCTGTCCGATCGCGTGGGTACGGGCGAAGTGGCGCCACGGGTCTTCCTGGGTGGCCTTCAGCGACAGCGACACGCGCTCGCGGTCCATGTCGACGTCGAGCACCTCGACGGTGACCTCGTCGCCCACCTGAACCACCTCGGACGGGTGATCGATGTGCTTCCAGGACAGCTCGGAGACGTGCACCAGGCCGTCGACCCCACCGAGGTCGACGAACGCGCCGAAGTTGACGATCGAGGACACAACACCCTTGCGGATAGCGCCCTTCTGGAGCTGGTTGAGGAACTCGCTGCGGACCTCGGACTGGGTCTGCTCGAGCCAGGCACGACGGCTCAGAACCACGTTGTTGCGGTTCTTGTCGAGCTCGATGATCTTGGCCTCGATCTCCTTGCCGATGTAGGGCTGCAGATCCCGGACCCGACGCATCTCGACCAGGGAGGCGGGCAGGAAGCCACGCAGGCCGATGTCGAGGATCAGGCCGCCCTTGACGACCTCGATGACGGTGCCCTTGACGGCCTCGTCCTTCTCCTTGAGCTCCTCGATCGTGCCCCACGCGCGCTCGTACTGGGCGCGCTTCTTGGACAGGATCAGGCGGCCTTCCTTGTCCTCCTTGGTGAGGACGAGCGCTTCCACCTTGTCGCCGACGGACACAACCTCATTGGGGTCGACGTCGTGCTTGATGGACAGTTCGCGGGAAGGGATGACACCTTCGGTCTTGTAACCGATGTCGAGCAGAACCTCGTCCCGGTCGACCTTGACGATCGTCCCGTCGACGATGTCGCCATCGTTGAAGTATTTGATGGTTTTGTCGATGGCGGCGAGGAAGTCCTCAGCCGAGCCGATGTCGTTGACGGCTACTTGCGGCGAGGTCACGGTGGGACTTGGCATATTGTTGGGTTGCTCCGGACAGGGTCGATCGTAGGGACAGTTTTGGTGGTGTACCGGCACAGTGCCCCCGAGAAGCCCTTGGGAAGGCCACCGGGAACGCACACAGGTACTGTCCGAGACTACTCGACTAGGCACACGCTGGACAAACTCGGGTCCGCGCGGGCCTGAGCGGCGACTACTCTCCACTCGTGTCTTACGCCACGTTGTCACCGCTGCCCCGGCCGATCCGCAAGGTCGGAGCGCCCCTGGCCGCGATCATCGCCTGCGGTACCGTCGCGGCCCTGATCCTGATCCTGTTGACCGCGGTGAACCCGGTCGGCACCACGATCGGTTTCGGTCTCTCGACACTGGCCATGGTCGTGGTGCTGCTGTGTTACCTGTGGCTGGATCGCTGGGAGCCCGAACCGCCCCGGCTGCTGATCTTCGCGTTCCTGTGGGGCGCTTCGGTGGCGATCGTGGTGTCGGTGGTCCTCGAACTGCTCGTCGAGTCGGTGGTCAATTCCGGCCATTCGGAGACGAGTTTCTTCACAGTGGCCGTCGCCGCACCGGTGATCGAAGAGGCCGCCAAGGGACTGTTCCTGCTGCTGATGCTGACCGGGGTGCGGCGCAATGAGCTCAACTCGCTGACCGACTGCCTGGTCTACGCGGGCGTGACCGCGGTGGGGTTCGCCTGGATCGAGGACATCTTCTACATCGCCAACAGCGAGACCCTGGCCAGCTCACTGGTGACTGCGGCGATGCGGCTGATCATGGCACCGTTCGCCCATCCGCTGTTCACCACGTTCACCGGCATCGGCGTGTATTTCGCTCTGCAACAACGTCATACGTGGGGCAAGGTCGGCTGCATCGCGCTGGGCTTCGTCGGCGCGGTCGTCATGCACGCGCTGTGGAACGGTTCGGCGCTGGTGAGCCCGGGCGCCTACTTCGGCCTGTATCTGGTGTGGATGATGCCGGTGTTCTTCCTGGCCATCGTGCTGGCGGTCCGCAGCCGCAAGCGCGAGCAGGCGGTGGTGGCGCAGAAGCTGCCCGGCATGGTGGCGGCCGGGCTGGTCACCCCGGCCGAGACGGCCTGGCTGGGGTCGATCAAGGCCCGCAAACAGGTGGTCTCGGCGGCACGCGGGTTCGGCGGGAAACCGGCAGCCAGTGGGGTCAAGAATTTCGCCCACCAGGTCATCGAGCTGGCGTTCGTGCGCGATCGCATCGATCGCGGGTTCGGCGATCCCCGGGTGTTCGCGCTGCAGCAGCAGGAGGTCGACGGGGTCGTCGCCGCGCGGGCGGCCGCCGGACCCGCACTGCACTGGCTGAACGGCTATCAGCTGCCCCGCCCCTGAGCCGTGGCCGATTCGGCCGCGGGGGCGAGCGTGCGCACAGTCCTCGCCGCCGCGGCGTGTCGCCGTACCGACACGCTCTCTCGCGGTGGCGATGGCGGCCTTACCGTAGAGCAATGACCAGAACGCGTGACGACGACGCGTGCCCGGGCGCCCTGCAGGTGCACCAGGCCGCCGACGGCGCGTTGGCCCGGCTGCGGATCCCCGGCGGCATGATCACCGCTACCCAACTGGACGCCCTGGCCGAGGCGGCCACCGAATACGGCAACGGCACCATCGAGCTGACCGCCCGCGGCAATCTGCAGCTGCGCGGGGTCACCGATGCCGATGCGGTCGCCGACGCGGCGGCCGCTGCCGGGCTGCTGCCCTCCCCGAGCCATGAGCGGGTGCGCAACATCGTGGCGTCCCCGCTGTCCGGACGGCACGGCGGACGGGCCGACGTGCGGCCGTGGGTCGGCGAACTCGACCGCGGCATCCAAGCCGACCCCGATCTGGTCCGGCTGCCCGGGCGCTTCATGTTCAGCCTCGATGACGGATCCGCGGACGTGTCCGGGCTGCGGGCCGATGTGGGGGCCCACGTGCTGGACGACGGGGTGGCGCTGCTGCTCGCCGGACGGGACACCGGCGTGCGGCTGCCGCCCGACGAGGTGGTCGACACGTTGCTCGAGGTCGCCCGACGCTTCGTCGCGGTGCGCGCGACCGCCTGGCGGGTGACCGAATTGCCCGACAGCACAGCTCTTCTCGCCGGCTTCGAAGTGCAACAGCCCGCCGGTGACGGCTATCCCCCGACGGTGCGGCCACCGGTGGGCTGGATCGTCCAGGACGACGGCCGGGTCGCGTTGGGAGCCGGTGTGCCGCTCGGCGTGCTGACAGCGCGTCACGCGCAGTTCCTCGCCGCCATCGCAGCTCCGGTGGTCATCACACCGTGGCGGTCGGTGTTGGTGTGCGACCTCGACGAGCCGGTGGCCGACACCTCCCTGCGGGTGCTGGCGCCGATGGGGCTGGTCTTCGACGAGACATCGCGGTGGCTGGACATCAGCGCGTGCGTCGGCAGCCCGGGATGTGAGAAGTCACGGGCCGATGTCCGTGCGGAGGCCACCAGGGCGGTGGACGATCCGACGGTGCAGGGCCACGTCCATTACGTGGGCTGCGAAAGGGCCTGTGGCAGTCCACTGTCGGGCCTGGTGATGGTGGCCGACGGCCAAGGATTCTCTGCACTGCGACGTTAGCCGCGGCCACGAGGGGGTAGCAGCCCGTCGTGCCGGATCCCCGAGTCGGGTTGGCCGTCGGCGCGTTGTGCATCTCGATGTCGGCGGTGCTGTTGAACCTCGCGAATACCAGCTCCGCGACCGCGACGGTCGGTCGTTGCGTGCTTGCCCTACCGATCATGGCCATTCTCGCCGTTCGCGAGAAACGCACGCGCGAAAGACTTTCCGGCCCGGCGATGCTGTCCGCACTCGCCTGCGGGTTGCTGTTCGCCGGCGACATGCTGTGGTGGACACAGGCGATCTTCGAGATCGGCGCCGGCCTGTCCACCGTGTTGGTGAACACCCAGGTGGTGATCGTGCCGCTGCTGGCCTGGTTGATCGACGGCGAAAAGGTACGGCGGCGCTTCCTGCTGGCCCTTCCCGTCGTGATCGCGGGCGTCGTGCTGACCGGCGGCGTCGCCGACCACGGGCTGCACGGTCAGGTGTTCGCCGGCACGCTGCACGGCCTGGCTGCCGCGCTGTGCTATTCCGGGTTCCTCTTCCTGTTGAGGCGCGGCGGCAAGGCCGGCCAGCCCGTCCAGACCTACGCGGTGGTGCTGGTGACCGCCGCGGCCGTCGCTGCCGGGCTCGCACCGTGGTGGGGCGGGCTGGACATCGCGCCGGGGTGGGCGAGCCTGGGGTGGCTGCTGCTCGTGACGCTCACCGGACAGCTGCTCGGCTGGCTCCTGGTGGCCCGCCTGTCGGGCAAGGTCGCCAGTGAGACCAGCTCCGTGCTGCTGTTGCTGACCCCGGTCGGAGCGCTGGCGCTGGGAATGCTGCTACTCGGCGAACGACCTGCGCTGCTTCAGCTGGTGGGCTGCGGGTTGGTGATCGCGGGAGCCTACGTCGTGGTCGCAGACAGCGGCGGAAAGGCCGGATCGTAGGCTGATCGGATGCTCGACTACACCCGCGACGCAGCCGAGATCTATCGGCAGTCGTTCGCGACGATCCGCGCCGAGGCCGACCTGGCCCCGTTTCCCGAGGACGTCGCGCGGGTGGTGGTCCGGCTGATTCACACCTGCGGGCAGGTCGACCTGACCGAGCACGTCTCGTTCACACCGGGGGTCGTCGCCGCCACTCACGCCGCACTCGCCGCCGGGGCGCCCATCCTGTGCGACTCGTCGATGGTGGCCGCTGGAATCACCGCCGCCCGGCTGCCCGCCCGCAACGAGGTCGTGTCGCTGGTCGCCGACCCGCGCGCGCCCGAACTGGCCGAGCAACGCGGGACGACGCGCTCGGCGGCGGGAGTCGAACTGTGGGCCGACCGTCTCGGCGGTGCGGTGCTGGCCATCGGGAATGCGCCGACGGCACTGTTCCGGTTGTTGGAGTTGATCGACGAGGGTGTGCCGGCACCGGTGTCGGTGCTGGGCGGCCCGGTCGGGTTCGTCGGTTCGGCCCAATCCAAGGACGAACTCGTCGAGCGTCCGCGCGGGATGGACTACCTGGTGGTCCGGGGCCGACGCGGCGGCAGCGCGATGGCCGCCGCCGCAGTGAATGCGATTGCGACCGAACGCGAATGAGCCACAGGGAGAGCATGAGCGGAACGCTCTACGGTGTCGGGCTGGGTCCTGGCGACCCCGAGTTGGTGACCGTGAAGGCCGCCCGGATCATCGGCGAAGCCGATGTGGTGGCCTACCACAGCGCTCGCCACGGCCGCAGTATCGCGCGCCGTATCGCCGAACCGTATCTGCGTGCCGGACAGCTCGAGGAGCACCTGGTCTACCCGGTCACCACCGAGACCACCGACCACCCGGGTGGCTACGCCGGCGCGATGGAGGACTTCTACCGGGAGGCCGCCGACCGGATCGCCGCGCATCTGGCCGCCGGCCGCGACGTCGCCCTGCTGGCCGAGGGTGATCCGCTGTTCTACAGCTCCTACATGCACATGCATACCCGGCTCACCGCACGCTTCGATGCGGTGATCGTTCCGGGGGTCACGTCGGTCAGTGCCGCCTCGGCGGCCATCGCCACCCCGCTGGTGACCGGTGAGGAAGTGCTGTCAGTGCTTCCCGGCACCATGCCGGTGCGCGAACTCGCCCGCCGGCTGGCCGATGCCGACGCCGCCGTGGTGATGAAGCTGGGACGGACGTACCCGCAAGTGCGCGAAGCACTTTCGATGGCGGGACGACTGGACGAGGCATTCTATGTCGAGCGCGCCAGCACCGATGCGCAGCGGGTGCTGCCGGCCGGCGAGGTCGACGTGGACACGGTGCCCTACTTCTCGATCGCGGTCGTCCCCGGCGGGCGTCGGGCCGCACCTACCGCGGGGAGCGTCGTGGTGGTGGGCCTGGGCCCGGGCGATGTGGACTGGATGACCCCACAGAGCCGCCACGAGCTGGACTCCGCGACCGATCTGATCGGTTATGGGCCGTATCTGGATCGGATCCCGTTGCGCAGTGGCCAGATTCGGCACCCCAGCGACAACACCGACGAGCCGGCCCGGGCCCGGCTGGCCTGTGAACTCGCCGAGCAGGGCCGTGCAGTCGCGGTGGTGTCCTCCGGTGACCCCGGCGTGTTCGCGATGGCCACCGCGGTGCTCGAGGAGGCCAAGCAGTGGCCCGACGTGCCGGTGCGCGTCATCCCGGCGATGACGGCGGCGCAGGCGGTGGCCAGCCGGGTCGGCGCCCCGCTGGGCCATGACTACGCGGTGATCTCACTGTCCGACCGGCTCAAGCCGTGGGAGGTCATTTCCGCGCGGCTGTCGGCGGCGGCCGCCGCCGATATGGTGCTCGCGATCTACAACCCGGCGTCCAAGAGCCGCACCTGGCAGGTCGCCGCGATGCGCGAGCTGCTGCTGGAGCACCGCGACCCCGGTACCCCGGTGGTGATCGGCCGCGATGTGGCCGGCCCCCAGGAGACGGTCAAGGTGGTGCGCCTGGCCGACCTGGATCAGGCTGACGTGGACATGCGCTGCCTGCTCATCATCGGTTCGTCGCAGACCCAGTGGTACACCGCAGCCACCGGCGACACCGTATTCACCCCGCGTCGCTACCCGACCTGAAGCCCCGCAACCCAGTCCACGGCCTCCTGCACGGTGCTCACCGTGGTCACCCCGGCGGGCAGTGGTGGCCGGTCGATCATCACCACCGCCACACCCAGGTCCGCGGCGGCTGCGAGCTTGGCGCTGGTCAGCTCTCCCCCGCTGTTCTTGGTCACCAGCACGTCGATGGCCCTGTCCCGCAACAGCGCATACTCATCGTCATAGCCGTACGGCCCGCGGGAGAGCAGCAGCTCGTGGTGCACCGGCAGCACATCGGAATCCGGCGCTGTCACCACCCGGATGAGGAACCAGGCGTCGCTGCCGGCGAAGGGTGCGACACCGGATCGGCCGTTGGTCAGAAAGACCCGCGAGAAGCCCTGCTGGGCAACGGCTTCAGCGGCCTCGACATCGGACCCGACCACCCTCGCCGCGCCGGGATCCCAGGCCGGTCGGGCCAGGACCAGGTGCGGCAACCCCAGGTGCCCGCATACTTGTGCTGCGTGGGCGGTCATGGTGGCCGCGAAGGGATGGGTGGCGTCGACGACCGCGCCGATGCCGTTGTCACGCAGCCAGCGAGCCAGTCCGTCGACGCCACCGAACCCACCGATACGCACCGGCCCGACCGGCAGCGCCGGATCGGGTACCCGGCCGGCCAGTGAGCTGACGATGTCGATGCCTGGGTGCAGCCGAGCCGCCAGTGCCCGAGCTTCCCCGGTGCCGCCGAGCAGCAGGAGCCGCATCAGTGGCTGCTGCCCCGGGTGCGTCCCGAGGAGTACAGGTAGCTGTCCGTGAAGCCTTCGGCGCCGAGCACCTCGCCGATGATGATCAACGCGGTGCGGGTGACCGACGCGGCATGCATCTGGGCGGCGATGCCGGCGAGGGTGCCGCGCAACACCACCTCCTGCGGCCAGCTGGCGAAGGCGACGACGGCCACCGGCGTGTCCGGCCGATGGCCGCCGTCCAGAAGTTCGGCGACGATCGCGTCGATGCGGTGTGCGGCGAGATGGATCACCAAGGTGCCACCCGAGCGGGACAGGGTGGTCAGGTCTTCGCCCTCGGGCATGGCGGTCGACAGGGTCGCCACCCTGGTCAGGGTGATGGTCTGCGCGACGCCGGGCACCGTCAGTTCACGGCCCAGGATGGCGGCGGCCGCCGCGAAAGCGGGTACGCCCGGGACGATCTCGTAGCCGATCCCCAGAGCGTCGAGCCGGCGGCACTGCTCGGCGACGGCACTGTAGAGGGACGGGTCACCGGAGTGCAGCCGGGCGACGTCGTGGCCGGCGGTGTCGGCGGCCTCGATCTCGGCGATGATCTGGTCGAGGGTCAGCGGCCCGGTATCGACGACCCTGGCCTGCGGCGGACACAGTGCCAGCAGGTCGTCGGGCATGATCGAGCCGGCGTACAGGCAGACCGGGCAGCGCTGCAGCAGCCGCTGGCCGCGCACGGTGATCAGATCGGCCGCGCCCGGTCCGGCGCCGATGAAGTAGACCGTCACAGCGTCCTCACCGCCCACTGGGTGATCGGCATCGCCGGGCGCCACCCGGTGAAGCCGCCGAGCGGTTCGCCGCGGTAGTGCTGGAACCGGCGCAGCTCACCGCCGAGGCGTGAATGCCATTCCAGCACAAGGGCTTCAGATTCCGCAGTGACGGCGTTGGCGACCAGTCGTCCACCCGGCCGCAGCCGGTCCAGACATGCGGCGAGCAGGCCGGGGCTGGTCAGCCCGCCACCGACGAACACGGCGTCGGGTTGCGGTGCGCCATCGAGACTCTCCGGTGCGGCGCCGCGGATCTCGATCTCGGCACCGAAGGCGGTGGCGTTGACGGCGATCCGGTCGCGCCGCTCCTGGTGGCTTTCGAAGGCCACCGCCCGGCATCCCGGCGCGCTGCGGCACCACTCCACCGCGATACTGCCGGATCCGGCGCCGACGTCCCACAGGAGTTCACCCGGGCGCGGAGCCAGCACGGCCAGCGTGACGGCCCGGATGGTCTGTTTGGTGAGCTGCCCGTCGTGTGCCAGCACGTCGTCGGGCAGCACCTGGGCGATGCGCTCGTCGGGCAGGTAACGCACCGCGATGACGTTGAGATCGTCGACGTCACCGGGCGGCACCGCCGCCCAGGCGTCGGCCGCTGCGCTACGGATCCGCTCACCCGGGCCCCCCAGCTGCTCCAGAACGGTGAATTCAGAAGTGCCCCGACCGGTTTCGACCAGCAGAGTCGCCAGCTCGGCGGGTGTGGCAGCACCCCGGGACAGCACCAGCGCCCGGCCGCCGCGCCGGACGGCGGTATGCACCGGCGCGGTGACCAGGCTGATGACCTCGGTGTCCTGGGCAGCCCAGCCGAGCCGGGCGCAGGCCAGCGTCACCGACGAGATGTGGGGCAGTACCCGCACCCGGCCGGTGCCGTGGCGCCGGATCAGCGAGGTCCCGATACCGTGCAGCAACGGATCACCGCTGGCGACCACATGGATGTCGCCGTCCGGGTGGTCGTCGAGCAGACGCGCCAGAGCCGGAGCCATCGGCGACGGCCAGCAGTGCCGCGGGGCGACAACGGTCTCGTCGAGCAGATCGAGTTGACGTTGTGAGCCGTAAATGACAGTCGCACTGCGCAATTCGGCAGCCGACGCCGCCGTCAGCCCGGCCATGCCGTCCGCGCCGATGCCCACCACCACGATCATCGGGGCAACCTCCGCCACACCGCTTGCGGCAGCAGTTTCATCCCGAAGAACATCGGCCGCAACGCCCACGGCACCCAGACCGTGCGCCGACCTGCCGCCAGCGCCCGCGCCGTGGCGTCGGCCACCTGGGCGGGTGTGCTCGACAGCGGTGCCGGATCCATCCCCTCGGTCATCCGGCCGATCACGAAGCCCGGCCGCACGATCAGCAACCGGACCCCGCTGCCGTGCAGTGCGTCGGCCAGCCCGCAGGCGAAGCCGTCCAGACCGGCCTTCGCCGAGCCATAGACGTAGTTGGCGCGCCGCACCCGCACACCCGCCACCGAGGAGAACACCACCAGCGCACCGCGACCAGCCGACCGCATACCGGCGGCGAGGTGGGTCAGCAGGCTGATCTGGGCGACGTAGTCGGTGTGCACGATCGCCACGGCGTGCTCGGCGTCGGTCTCGGCCCTGGTCTGGTCGCCCAGAATGCCGAAGGCCAGCACCGCGGTGCCCAGCGGGCCGTGCTCGGCGATCAGCCTGGCGACCAGCGGTCCGTGGGAGGCGAGGTCGTCGGCATCGAACTCGACGGTGTGCACGGCGGCGGCCCCCGCCTCGCGGACGGTGGCGGCCTCGGCGTCGAGCCGGTCGGCACCGCGGGCCGCCAGCACCACCGAGGCCCCGGGCGCCAGTCGGACGGCGAGCTGCACACCGATTTCGCTGCGGCCGCCGAAGATCACCACCGGACCGGCTCCCGTGTCACTCACGGGTGTCGATTATTCACTGCGCTAGCGTGGAGGTTGATGGCGAACTCTACGACGCGGCTGACCAGCGATGCGCTGGCATTTCTGACCGAGCGCCACCTCGCGATGCTCACGACACTGCGTGCCGACAACTCGCCGCATGTGGTGGCCGTCGGATTCACCTTCGACCCGATCACCCACATCGCCCGGGTGATCACCAGTGACGGCTCGCAGAAGGCAGTGAACGCCGAGCGGTCCGGAGTGGGCGTGCTCTCCCAGGTCGACGGGGCGCGCTGGCTGTCGCTGGAGGGGCAGGCCAGTGTGAACCGCGACCCGGGCGCGGTCCGCGAGGCCGAACTGCGCTATGCGCAGCGCTACCGCACCCCGCGGGTCAACCCGCGACGCGTGGTGATCGAGGTGCACGTCACCCGGGTGCTCGGCTCGTCGAGCTTGCTGGATCGCCCCAAGGACTGAACCGCACGCAGGTAGGCTCGCACCGTGGCCCACCTCGTGGCCGTCAACGTCGGACTCCCCCGCGATGTTGCCTGGAATGACCACACGGTTCACACCGGGGCGTGGAAATCGACGGTCCAGGGCCCGCGGATGGTCCGCCGCCTCAACGTCGACGGGGACGGACAGGGCGACCTCGCCGGCCATGGCGGCGAGCAGCGCGCGGTCCTGGTCTACCAAGTGGACTCCTACCGGCACTGGGCGCAGTTCCTGGGCCGAGACGACCTGACCTACGGGCACTTCGGCGAGAACTTCACCGTCGATGGTCTTCCCGACGACGACGTGTGCATCGGCGATCGCTACCGCATCGGGGAGGCCGTCTTCGAGGTGACCCAGCCGCGGGTCACCTGTTACCGCGTCGGGCTGCGTCTGGGCGAACCACGCATGGCCGCGCTGCTGGTGGCCCACCGACGGCCGGGCTTCTACCTGCGTGTCATCACCGAGGCGGACGTCGAGGCCGGCCAAGAGATCATCAAGGTCGGCAGCGGTCCGGAACGCGTGAGCGTTGCCGAGCTGGACGCCTTGTTGTACCTGCCGGGCCACTCCCGGGCCACGCTGAACCGTGCGCTGCGGATTCCGGCGCTGAGCCCCGGATGGCAGACGTCACTGCGGGCAATGGCCGAAGAATCCGACGGCAGCGCAACGGGAAACGTCGGCCTCACCGGGACATCCGCGCCTGCGCCGGCCTGGTCAGGATTCCGGTCGTTGACGATCACCGAGGTGCATCAGGAAAGCCGCGATGTCCGGTCTGTGACGCTGGGAGCCGGCGACGGAGCGCGGCTGCCGGGATGGCGCGCCGGACAATCGATCACGGTGAGACTTCGGCCGGATGGCCAGAGCACTCCGGTGGTGCGCACCTACTCACTGTCCAATTCTCCCGGTTCGGACCGATACCGGATCAGTGTCAAGCGCGAACCATACGGTGTGGCAAGCGGTTTCATCGCCACGGCGGTCGGTGTCGGCGACGAGGTCGAGACGGCCGCCCCACGCGGAACCTTCGTCCTGCGCGACGGTGCGGGCCCGGTCGTGCTCGTCAGCGCCGGCGTCGGGGCGACGCCGGTGCTCTCGATGCTGCACCAGATCGCCGCCCAGCAACCTGAGCGGCCGGTGTGGTGGGTGCACGGATCCCGCGACGGCGCCCAGCACCCGTTCGCCGCCGAAACCCGAGAACTACTGAACCGGCTTCCCGGTGCCCATCGGCACACTGCCTACAGCAGGCCGGGACCGGAAGACCGACCGGCAGTCGACTTCGACGTGGCGGGGCGACTGTCGGCCACGATGCTGGATCAGCTCGGCCTGCCGTCGGACGCCGATGCCTACGTGTGCGGACCCGCCGATTTCATGACCGCCATGCGGCGTGCTCTGGTGGACTGCGGGCTGGAGCCCAGCCGGATCAGATCCGAGACGTTCGGCGCCGGTGCAGCGCTCAACCCCGGTGTGGTGGTCCGCCCGGAAGTAGCCGTCCCCCACCAACCGGCCGGCGTGCCCGGGACGGGACCGCTGGTGTCGTTTGCGCGCAGCGGGATCACCGCGCGCTGGGGCGAGGACTACCCGTCGATGCTGGACTTCGCCGAGGCGTGTGAGGTGCCCACCCGATGGGCGTGCCGCACCGGCGTATGCCATACCTGCGAGACGCCACTGCTGGCCGGGGCGGTGCGCTACGACCCGGAACCGCTGGATTCCCCGGCCGCCGGCACTGCGCTGATCTGCTGCGCACAGCCGACCCAGGACGTCGTGCTCGACCTCTAGGGTCCCACCACCACGAGGTCGTGCGGCTGACCGTTCACCGACAGCGCGCCGTCGGCGGTGACGATGACGATGTCCTCGATGCGCGCGCCCCAATGGCCCGGGAAGTAGATGCCCGGCTCCACCGAGAACGCCATCCCCTCGGCCAGCGGCAGGTCGTTGCCCGCGACGATGTAGGGCTCCTCGTGCACCGACAGCCCGATGCCGTGCCCGGTGCGGTGCACGAAATACTCGGCCAGCCCCGCCTGTTCCAGCACGTCGCGGGCGGCTGCGTCGACCTCCTGCGCGGTCACCCCCGGCCGCACCGCGGCCACCCCGGCGGCCTGTGCCTGCTGCAGCAGGGCGTACTGCTCGGCGATCTGCGCGCTCGGCTCCCCGATGCTGTAGGTCCGGGTGCAGTCGGAGTTGTAGCCCGGCTCCACCGGGCCGCCGATGTCGACGACGACGATGTCGCCGTCCTGCAACACCCGATCGGAGCATTCATGGTGCGGGTCGGCGCCGTTGGGCCCGGAGCCGACGATGATGAACGCCACTTCCGAATGCCCTTCGGCGACAATGGCTTCGGCAATATCGGCGGCAACGTCAGCCTCGGTGCGACCGGGTTTGAGGAACTCCGGCACCCGGGCGTGCACCCGGTCGATCGCGGCACCGGCGGTGCGCAGCGCGTCGATCTCGGCGGGATCCTTGTGCATCCGCAGCTCCCGCAGCACATCGGTGGCCAGCACCGGCACCGCGCCCAACCGCTGGGCCAGCGGCAGCAGGTGCAGCGCGGGCATCGAGTCGGTGACCGCGGCGCGGGCGTGTCCGCCGAGGGCGTCGGCCACCAGGTCGTAGGGATTCTCGCCATCCACCCAGTCCTGCACCGTCAGACCGAGATCGGCGGCGGCAGACTCCTTGAGTGAGGCCAGCTCCAATCGGGGCAGCACCACGATCGGCGTACCCGCGGCCGGGACCACCAGCGCAGTCAGGCGTTCGAAGGTCTGTGCCCGGGAGCCGAGCAGGTAGCGCAGGTCATACCCCGGTGTGACGACCAGGCCGGCCAGACCCGCCCCGGATGCCGCGGCGGCGGCGGCCTCGAGCCTGCGGGCATACACCTCGGACGGAAAACGGCTGGCGCTCATACCGGCAAGATTAGCCGCGGGCATACGATCACACCGTGATCAGGATCCAGAACTGATGTCCGGTCCGGTGTTGCTGCTCGACGGAGCCAGCATGTGGTTCCGCTCCTTCTTCGGCGTGCCGTCATCGATCACCGCGCCGGACGGACGGCCGGTGAATGCCGTGCGCGGCTTCCTCGACAGCGTGGCCACCCTGGTCACCCGGGAGCGGCCAGGACGGCTGGCGGTGTGCCTGGACCTGGACTGGCGCCCGCAGTTCCGGGTCGACGCGATCCCGTCGTACAAGGCACACCGGGTGGCAGAAGAGAGTCCGAGCGAAGAGCCGGATGTCGAGGAGGTGCCCGACGAGCTGACCCCTCAGGTCGACATGATCATGGAGCTGCTCGACGCATTCGGCATCACCACCGCCGGAGCCGCCGGATTCGAGGCCGATGACGTGCTGGGCACCCTGGCCACGGCCGAACGCCGTGACCCCGTGGTGGTGGTCAGCGGCGACCGGGATCTGCTGCAGTTGGTGGCCGACGACCCGGTGGCGGTGCGGGTGCTGTATCTGGGCCGGGGTCTGTCCAATGCGGTGACGTTCGGGCCCACCGAGGTGGCCGAGAAGTACGGGGTGCCAGCCCACCGCGCGGGGCCGGCATACGCCGAACTGGCTCTGCTGCGCGGTGATCCGTCCGACGGACTGCCCGGCGTACCGGGCGTCGGCGAGAAGACCGCCGCCACCATGCTGTCGCAGTACGGGTCGCTGGCGGCCATCCTGGACGCCGCCGATGATCCGAAATCCAAGCTGCCCAAGGCGTTTCGCGCCAAGATTCTGGCAGCAACCGACTACATCACGGCAGCCGGCCCCGTGGTGGCGGTGGCCCGCGACGCCCCCGTCGAACTGTCCACCTCGGACGACGCACTACCGCTGACCGCAGCCGATCCGCAGCGGGTAGCCGAGCTCGCCAAGACCTACGGGGTGGGCTCGTCGATCGCCCGGCTGCAGAAGGCTTTGGACGCACTACCCGGCTGACTGCGGCGCTTGGAATCAGGTCGAAGAAAACCATGGCCGCAGCTGGCGGCCGGTACCGCAGTGCCGGTTCCGTCGGCCGCCTGCGGCGATTGCCTAATCTGCGGAGTATGTCGATCGCACTGCACTGGTTCCTGCCCACCTACGGCGACAGCCGGCTGATCGTCGGGGGCGGCCATGGCATCCCGGCGGGCGCCGCGCACAGCGACCGCGACGCTTCCATCGACTACCTCGCTTCGATCGTGCGCGCGGCCGAGACCTTCGGCTTCACCGGGGCGTTGATCCCGACCGGGGCCTGGTGCGAGGACGCGTTCATCACCGCAGCCCTGCTGGCCCGCGAGACCACCTCGCTGGCCTTCCTGGTGGCCTTCCGGCCCGGCCTGGTGAGTCCGACGCTGTCGGCCCAGATGGCCGCGACCTTCGCCCGGCACGCCCCCGGACGGATCCTGCTCAACGTGGTCGTCGGCGGAGAAGCCCACGAGCAGCGGGCCTTCGGCGATCATCTCGACAAGGACGCCCGCTACGCGCGCGCCGACGAATTCCTGGACATCGTCACCCGGCTCTGGCGCGGCGAGACGGTGACCACCGGCGGCCGCTACGTCAGCGTCGAGGAGGCCAGCCTGGCCACGCTGCCGAACCCCGTTCCGCCGCTGTACTTCGGTGGCAGCTCGGCGGCCGCGGGACCGATCGCGGCACGGCACGCCAATGTTTACCTGACCTGGGGTGAGCCACCCGCCGCAGTACGGGAGAAGATCGAGTGGATCCGCAGGCTGGCCGCCGACGAGGGCCGGACGGTGCGATTCGGGATCCGACTGCACACCATCTCCCGCGACGATGCCGACGAAGCGTGGGCACAGGCGGACAAGCTGGTGGCCGCCCTCGACGAGGAGACTGTGCGCTCGACGCAGGCCGGGCTGGCGCGCAGCCAGTCCGAAGGGCAGCGGCGCATGCTGGCCCTGCACGAGGCCAACCGCGCCGACGGCTCCTGGCATGACGCCCGCCGCCTGGAGATCGCCCCCAACCTGTGGGCCGGCGTCGGTCTGGTCCGCGGCGGAGCCGGAACCGCGCTGGTGGGCAGCCACACCGAGGTAGCCGACCGGATCGCCGAGTACGCGCAGGCCGGTATCGACGAGTTCATCTTCTCGGGCTACCCGCACCTGGAGGAGCTGTTCTGGTTCGGCGAGGGTGTGGTGCCGATCCTGCGCGAGCGTGGCCTGTTCGACGGGCCCAGCACCCAGGCAGCGCCAGCGTCGATCCCCTTCGTCGGGGCCGCCCGCTAGCGCGCCTCCAGACGGGCCCGCACCGTGGCCAGCCGCTGCCGCAGTTCGACTTCGTCGATGACACCGCGCGCCATCAGCGAATGCGCAAGGGCTACCAACTGGTTCTCCGGATAGGGCAGGTCGGCGTACCGAGTGGCCGACAGCTCGTCCTCTTCGTCTCGCCGCTGCTTGAAGCCGAGATCGGTTGCGGTGCAGGAGTTGTCGAGAACGTCGCACAGGCCGTCCAGACTGGTCTTCCACGGTGGCAGCGGATTCTCGACACCGTACTTGGCCGCCATCACCGGCCAGACTTGCTTGCGCGCCGCGATCTCGTCGAGGACGACGAACTCGTCGCCGGTCATGACTCGACGATCGGCCGCACGGCTTGGCGTGCGGCGGTGTAGACGTTGTTGGTGACACCCGGGGTCGGCAGGGCGACACCGATGAGGCAGTCCCTGGTGATGATCTCGGCAAGCTGGTCCTGCGACCAGCCGTCGGTACCCTCCGGACGCATCGGCATCACCATGAAGCGGTGCTTCTGGTTGGAGTCCTCCACTCGCACCTCGACCTCGTCGGGCAGCTGTAAACCGAACTCGCTCAACACCTGTCGCGGCCAGCGCACCAGGCGGCGCCGATAATTGGGTGTTCGGTACCACTCCGGGGAGTTGCCGAGGATCGGTCTGGGATAGCAGGAGCACAGCGCGCACACGATCACGTTGTGCACGGTGGGGGTGTCCTCGAGGATCTTGAACGCCACGAAATCACTGGGAGTGCCGAACCCGGTGGGATCCAGCCAGTCCACCCCGACCTCTTTGGCGGCGGCAACCGCATCGGTCAACGCGAGCCTCTTGAACTCCGGCTCCAGCCACGCCCTGGCCACCAGTTGCGCCGCCGGGATGGGACCGATCTGTTCGGCGTACTCGGTGAAGACGCGATGCTCGGCGGCGGTGAAAAGTCCCTTCTCGATGCACAATTCACGTAGGGCGATCTCGAGGACCTCGAAATCGGTGATCTCGTCGACCATCGGTTTGACCGTCCGGTCGTGATCATGGTCGTGGTCGTGCCCGTGGTCAGACATGAGTCGGGTGCACTCCTTCTCAGACGGCCTGCAGCCAGCGCTCGGGAATCTCGGTCTGCAGGGTGTCGGTAGCAGGTCCGGTGTAGGTGTCCCACAGGTCGCGCTGTTTGAACCGGACGATGTAGAACCACTCCGGTGCGGCGTCCTCGCGGTCCCACGCCTCGTCCTCGGGCGCCGGGCTCTCGTAGGTGACCTCGGCGATCACGCCGTGGGCGCCGCGGCAGTACTCCGGGGTGCGGGTGTAGAACATGGCAGGCAGGTCACGCACCAGGACGCGGTCGCCGACCGCGAACTTCGCCGGCCCGGCCTTACCGGCGTAGATCTGCGGATCCCCGATGCCAACCGCCTCGCGATGGTGCGTGTTGCGACGGACCGCACTGCCGTCGCCCTCGAATTTCGCCTCCGCGTCGGGCAGCCGTCCGTTCAATCCGCCGGCGTAGCGCTGCTGCACCTCGGCGAGCCGGTCGGTGAGCTCACCCCAGCTGATGTAGCCCTTCTCGATGAGCACCCGACCGACGGCCCACAACCAACGGCTGTAGTACGGCAGTCCGAGATAGATGGCCCGGCCCACATCGACGTTGCCGATGCGGCGTCGCTCCTCGGACACCCAGATACCCCGCCAGCCGAGAACCTCGCAGAGCACGTAGGTCATCAGCTCCCACTGCTCTTCTTGCTTGTTCTGGTAGGGCAGCGGCACCTGAAGTTCACCGCCGACGTCGTGCACCGTCTTCTGGTAGGCCCAGTAGTGCCGGCTGTCCACCTCGTCGGGCATCGGCCACTCTGACACCTCGGGGAAGGTGGTCTTGAGCCGCGAGATCAGGGCCAGTTGTTCCGCACGCTGCGCCGCACTGCTCATCAGGGCACTCCGCTCTAGGGGCTCTGCGCTGACGGTAGCACCGAGACGCAGCCCAGATGCCGGATCGGCATTATTGCCTATCCAGGAGTGTTATTGCCGCACAGCGTAATTGGGCTGCGGGTGCGTCAATTCATCGAACTACTTGGGCCTGCCGACCTCGTAGGTGCCCTTGTCGTCCTGGAAGGTCACCGTCACCTGACGCTTGGTGCCGTCGATGCTGACCTCGCAGGTGAAGGTGTCGCCCTTCTTGACGGTCGGGTTCTGACCGTTGTTGCACTTGACGTCCTTGACGTTCTTGGCGCCGTACCCGTTGGTCTCGTCGGTCAGGATCTGCTGAACACCCTGCTGAGCCTTGTTGATGTCCAGTTTCGTGGTGACGAAGAAGCCGGGCTTCCAGAACCCGAGGACCAGCACCACTGCCACGATGATCGCGGCCAGGACGCCGAGAATGATGCCGATCGTTGCGGTCGACTTCTTCGCGCCCTCCTCCGCGCCCGGCTGCGGATACGGAGCGTACTGACCGGGCTGGCCCGGCTGACCGGGCTGGCCCGGCTGACCGGGCTGGCCCGGCTGCTGGGGGTACTGGCCGTACTGCGGCTGCCCGTACTGGGGCTGGCCATATTGCGGCTGACCGTACGGCGGCTGCGCGTACTGACCCGGCTGGCCGTAGGCGGCGGGGTTGTACTCGGTGGGCTGCTGGTAGGGCTGCTGCGGGTAGGCCGGCTGAGGCTGGCCGTACTGCGGGTATTGCTGCTGCGGGTTGTAGGCCGGCGGCGGCTGCCACGCCGGGGTCTCGCCGCTGGGCTGCCAGGCCGGCGTTTCAGTCGCCTGCGGCTCCGGGCTGGCCGGAGACTGCCAGGACGGCGCCGCGGACTGCGGCTGCTCCGAGCTGGGGGCAGGCTGATCCTCACCCTGGGCGGGCTGCTGAGCCTGCCAGGGGTTGGGGTCAGATCCCTGCGGTCCGCTCATCGTCTCTCCTTGGTCTGGTAGCGATTCGCCGCTCCCACCGTAGCGTTTGCATCACCCTACCCGCTATCAACAGCAACGACGCCGCGCCGGACGTCGTCGATGGCGCGTTTCGCGGCGCTGCGCAGCGCGGCCTCGGGTCCGGCGTTGCGAACCTGGTCGAGCAGGTCGAGCACCTGGCGACACCAGCGCACGAAATCCCCCGCCGACATCGGTGAGCCGGTGCCCGCGATATCGGAGGCATCGAGCGCGGCGGCCAGGTTGCCGGTGGTGGCCCAGCGGTACACCGCCGCGACGAATCCCTCGTCGGGTTCCCGCGACGGGCTGATCCGGTGCCGGTTCTCGTCCGAGCGCAACTGCCCGGACAACCTGCGGGTCTCCACCAGGGCCCGGCGCACCGCGGGCGTCGGCATGTCGACGGCCTGGGTGGGGCCGTCCCCGCCGCGGGATTCGTAGACCATGGCCGAGAGCACCGCGGCCAACTCGGCGGGTTGCAGCGTGTTCCACACGCCCTTGCGCAGGCACTCGGCCACCAGCAGGTCGCTCTCGCTGTAGATCCGGGCCAGCAATCTGCCGTCTGCGGTCACCCGTGGGTCTTGCGCACTGTCAATAAATCCGCGCTCGGTCAGCAGCCCCACGATCCGGTCGAACGTGCGCGCCAGGGAATGGGTGGCCGCGTTGACCTTCTTGCGGATCTGCTCGTTGTCACGCTCCACCCGTAGATAGCGCTCGCCGATGCGAACCTTGGCCTCGCGGTCGGCGAGTCGATGCACCGGGTGGTTGCGCATCTGCTCACGCAGCGCGATCAGTTCCGGGTCGATATCGGGATCCTCACCGCCGCCGCGCCGCCGCCGGCCTGGCGGGACCACCAGGCCCGCCGCCGCCGACCGCAGGGCAGACGCCAGGTCGCGGCGTACCCGCGGCTGGCGGTGCTCCACCCGTTTGGGCAGCGACATCGAGCCGATCGGGGCAGCGGCCGACGGGTAATCGGACGAGGAAATCCTTCCCGCCCAACGATCTTCGGTCAGCACCAGCGGGCGGGGGTCGTCGGCGTCGTTGGCCGCCTCGAGCACCACGGCCAGCCCCCCGCGCCGGCCCTGGGTGATGTTGATGATGTCGCCGCGGCGCAGCGCGGCCAGCGAATCGTTGGCCACCTGCCTGCGCTGCAGCCGAGATGCCCGGGACTGGGCGCGTTCCCGCTCGCTGATCCGGGCGCGCAATCGCACGTAATCGAGGACGGCGGGTTCCGGAACCGGCTTGGCGCGCCGGTCCCAATCCAGTTCAGCCGCAATGCCGTCGAGCATCTTCTCGCCGCGCTCCAGCCCGCGCACCATCCCGACCACCGAACGGTCGGCCTGGTACTGGGCGAACGACCGCTCGAGAAGCTGGCGAGCCTGTTCCGGACCCATCTGACTCACCAGGTTGATGGTCATGTTGTAGGACGGCGCGAACGAACTCTTCAACGGGAAGGTACGGGTCGAGGCGAGACCGGCGACTTCGGCCGGCTCGACATCCGGGGTCCACAGGACGACGGCGTGGCCCTCCACGTCGATCCCGCGGCGCCCGGCCCGCCCGGTCAGCTGGGTGTACTCCCCCGGCGTGAGCGGCATGTGCTGCTCACCGTTGAACTTGACCAGCTTCTCCAGCACGACGGTGCGGGCGGGCATGTTGATGCCCAACGCCAGGGTCTCGGTGGCGAAGACCGCCTTGACCAGGCCAGCGGTGAAGAGCTCCTCCACGGTGTGCCGGAAGATCGGCAGCATGCCGGCGTGGTGGGCGGCCAGGCCGCGCAGCAGACCTTCACGCCATTCGTAGTAGTCCAGGACGGCGAGGTCAGCCTCGGCCAGGTCGGCGCAGCGCCGGTCGACGATCTCGGCGATCCTGGCCCGATCGGCGTCGGTGGTCAGCCGCAGCGGACTGCGCAGGCATTGTTTGACGGCGGCGTCGCAGCCGGCCCGGGAGAAGATGAAGGTGATTGCCGGCAGCAGACCCTCGCGGTCCAGGGCGGCGATGACCTCCGGCCGGGCCGGCGGCCGGTGCAGGCCCGGGCCGGCGCCGGGGCGGCCCCGACCGCGGTGCCTCGGCTGCCAGTCGGCCAAGCGGTCCGCCTCGCGCCGGTGGGCGATGTGCCGGATCAGCTCGGGGTCGACGAGATGCTGTTTGCCGCCGGCGCCCTTATGGCCCGAGTAGTCGAAGAGATCGAACAGCCGCTTGCCCACCAGGACGTGCTGCCACAGCGGCACCGGCCGGTGCTCGTCGACGACGACGGTGGTGTCACCGCGCACCGTCTGGATCCAGCCGCCGAACTCCTCGGCGTTGCTGACCGTCGCCGACAGGCTGACCAGGCGCACGTCCTCGGGCAGATGCAGGATGACCTCTTCCCACACCGCACCGCGCATCCGGTCGGCCAGGAAGTGCACCTCGTCCATGACGACAAAGGACAGCGCGCGCAATGCTTCACTACCGGCGTAGAGCATGTTGCGCAGTACCTCGGTGGTCATCACCACCACCGGCGCGTCACCATTGACCGACTGGTCACCTGTGAGCAGGCCGATGCGCTCCGGCCCATACCGGGCCACCAAGTCGTTGTGCTTCTGATTGCTCAACGCCTTGATGGGCGTGGTGTAGAAGCACTTTCGCCCCGCGGCCAGAGCGAGATGGACGGCGAACTCGCCCACGACGGTCTTACCCGCACCGGTGGGCGCACAGACCAGCACGCCGTGACCGCGTTCGAGAGCCTCACACGCCTGGATCTGGAACGGGTCGAGCCGAAACGTCAGCAGCTCGGCGAACTCGGCGAGGCCGGTCCCCGGGGACTCAGGTGATGTCGTCATGCTGCGCCCCGAGCTGTGCGGGTGCGGCCACCGGCTCCGGGGCCTCGATGGGCGCGGCCTGGTCATCGGGAATCGCCGCCGCCGCGGCGGCTTCGCGTTTGGCCTTGCGCCGGTCGTGGAATCGGGTGACCTGGATGGCCAGCTCCATCAGCAACGACAACGCCAGACCCAGGGCCAGCATCGAGAACGGATCGGAGCCCGGCGTGGCGAAGGCGGCGAAGACGAACACCCCGAAGATCAGACCGCGCCGCCATGTCCTGAGCTTCTCGTAGTGCAGCACACCGACCACGTTCAGCATGATGATCAGCAGCGGGAATTCGAAACTGACACCGAACACCAGCAGCAGATTGATCAGGAACCCGAAGTACCGGTCACCGGAGAGCGCGGTGACCTGGACGTCGTTGCCGACGGTGAGCAGGAAGTGCAGTGCCTTCGACAGCACGATGTAGGCCAGCACGGCACCGGCGACGAACAGCACCGCGGCCACCGTGACGAACGCGGCGGCGAAGCGGCGCTCGTTCTTGTACAGCCCGGGGGTGATGAACGACCACAGCTGGTGCAGCCAGACCGGGCAGGCCAGCACGATGCCCGCCGTCATGCCGACCTTGAGCCGCAGCATGAACTGGTCGAACGGCGCGGTGGCCAGCAGCCGGCACCCGCCGTCGGCACTGATGTCGGCACGCGCCGAGGGCGGCAGCGAGCAGTACGGTTCGCGCAACCACTCACCCAGGCTTTCCACGCCGAAGAAGCCATGGCTGTACCAGATGAAACCGAAGATCGTGGTGACGGCGACGGCACCCATCGAGATGAGCAGGCGGGTCCGAAGCTCGCGGATGTGGTCGACGAGGGACATGGTCCCGTCGGGATTGGTGCGGCTTCGACGCTGTCGCGGATCGAGCCGCGACATGAACTTAGGAGTGCGCACGGCAGCGTCTGACTACGGGCGCCGGGGCGCCGGATCGCGGTCGGTTCAGGCCGGTCGGGCGTCGGTCGGGTTCGGCGCGGGCGGCGGCGTCACCGGAGCTTCGACGCGCTCGGACTGCACGTGAGTGGCAGGCTGCGCGGGCGCGACCGGGGTCTCCGCCTTGCTCTCGTTCTGCAGTTCCTTGACCTCGGACTTGAAGATGCGCATGGACTTGCCCAGCGAGCGCGCAGCATCAGGCAACCGCTTCGACCCGAAAAGCAGCACGACCACGGCGATAAGGATCAGCCAGTGCCACGGTTGTAGAGCACCCAATTTGGTCACCTCCAGATGTCTGTTCGATGCTACCCCACCTGCCCCGCCGCGAGGTGGGCCGCGGATTCAGCCGGTCAGCTCACGGTAGGCCGCCAGGGCCGCGTTCGCCGCCTCGGTCACCCGTGCCACCAGGGACTGCGGTTCCAACACCCGCACGTCCGGGCCGAAACCCAGGACCAGCCGCGTCATCCACTCGTCGGAGGCGTAGGTCATCTGTGCCTCATAGGAACCGTCCGGCAGCTGCTTGCCGACCCGCATCGGGTAGTACTCGAGCATCCACGACGACGTCGGCGAGACCAGCAGGGTGGCCGACGGCAGCGCCGGATCGGCGTCGAACAACGAGGTATCCGGCGGGGCCTGCAGTGCCGGCTCCGGTGGTGCGGCGGGTTCGTCGAGCACGTGCGCGTCGACGATGCGGTCGAAGCGGAACAGCCGCACCCCGTCGGCTTCGCGCGACCACGCCTCCAGGTAGCTGTGGTCGGCCACCAGAACCACCCGGATCGGGTCGACGATCCGGGTGGACAACATGTCCCGGGACGCCGAGTAGTACTCGATGCTCAGCGCGCGGCCGCCACGGACGGCCGAGCGCACCGCGGCGGCGGCGTCGCTCTCGATCGGCGCCTGTTCGTCGACGGCGGCCGCGGCATGGGTCTGATCGTGACCGATGGTGCCCGCGGCGGATTCGATCTTGGCGATGGCGCTGCGCGCCGCCTCGGGGTCGACGACGCCCGGGATGTCGACCAGGGCGCGCAGCGCGACGAGAAGGCCGGTGGCTTCCGGTGAGGTGAGCCGCAGCGGTGCGTCGACACCGGCGGTGAAGGTCACGTTGATGGTGTCGCCGGAGAACTCGAAGTCGATCAGGTCACCGGGCCCGTAACCGGGCAACCCGCACATCCACAGCTGGTCCAGGTCCTGCTGCAGCTGCTTGCGGGTAACACCGAGATCCGCGGCGGCCTCGGCATAGGTGACCTGCGGGTTGGCCTTGAGGTACGGCACCATGTTGAGCAGCCGCACCAGGCGGGTGGAGACGGGAGTCACGCGCGATCCGCCTTCGCCGTCAGTCGTGCCACCACGTCCTCGCGGAGGGCGGCCGGCTCGAGTACCAGGGCGTCGGCCCCGTATCCGGCGATCTCCCGGGCCAGCCGGTCCCGGGTGCCGAGGTCGAGTTCGAGGACCTCACCGGCACGCCCGCCGATGGTCCGCGGCCCCGTCGACGACCCGGCCCGGCGCAGCGCGGTGGCCCGGCCGTCGGCCACCCAGACCGTGGCCTTCAGTCCGGAGGGGGCCTCGCCGATCGCCCTCTCGACAATGGCGCGCAGATCGACGCCGTCGGGCCGGACGACCGATCCGGGCGGTCCGACGGTGTCGATATCGGCGCCGATCCGGGACAGCCGGAACGTGCGGGTGGCGTCGCGGTCCCGGTCATGCCCGACCAGATACCAGCGTCCCCGGGCGGTGACCACACCCCACGGTTCGACCGTGCGCACCGCGTAGGGCTCGGTCGGGAGCGGCCGGTGCCGGAACCGTACCGGCTGCCCGGAATTGATGGCGGACAACAGGATTCCCAGGACATCCTCGGTGCCGCGCAGACCGGCCGGGCCGGCCGCGGTGGTGATCGCGACCGCCGCATCGGGGTCGACGTCCACACCGGCGGCCCGCAATTTCAGCAGGGCGCCCTGGGTTGCGGTGATCAACTCGGGCGACTCCCACAGCTGAACCGCGACGGCGACGGCCGCGGCCTCTTCGGCGGTGAGTTCGATGTCGGGCAGCGCGTAGGCATTGCGATTGATCCGGTAGCCCTCGGCGGGGTCGAATGCGGAGACCCGTCCGGTCTCCAACGGGATGCCGAGGTCGCGCAATTCGTTCTTGTCGCGCTCGAACATCCGGGAGAACGCCTCGTCGCTGGGGCTGTCGGCATATCCAGCGACGCTCTCGCGGATCCGTTCGGCGGTGATGTAGCCATGCGTGGACAGCAGGGCGATGACGAGATTCATCAGCCGCTCGACCTTGGATGTCGCCACTCGCCCAACCTTAGCGGGAAACGGCCGGTCAGCAGTGCGGCGCGCGGACCACCGCAGTCACAGGAGCCACAGCAGCCCCTGGCGGCGCGGACGATACCGGTGCCCGCCTTCCAGCGACTCTGGCGCCCTGGGCCGGGTTGGTCCGCACTCGACCGCAAGAGTCGCTGGAAGGCGGGCAACGGTAGTGGCACTTTGGGGCGGTGACAGTTGGGGCGCCGGTGACAGTTGGGGTGGGTGGCACAGCCGCGACGAGCTGTAGGTCCCGGCCGCGGGCGACCTACATGCTGGCGATGAGCCGCTTCACCCGCTCGTCGACCGACCGGAACGGATCCTTGCACAGCACCGTGCGCTGGGCCTGGTCGTTCAGCTTGAGATGCACCCAGTCGACGGTGAAGTCCCGGCCGGCCTCCTGCGCCGCGCTGATGAACTCACCGCGCAGCTTGGCCCGGGTGGTCTGCGGCGGGGTGTCGACGGCGGCTTCGATCTCCTCGTCGGTGGTGATCCGGGCCGCCAGGCCCTTGCGCTGCAGCAGGTCGAAGACGCCGCGGCCGCGCTTGATGTCGTGGTAGGCCAGATCGAGCTGACTGATCTTCGGGTCGGACAGCTCCATGTTGTAGCGGTCCTGATAGCGCTGGAACAGCTTGCGCTTGATCACCCAGTCGATCTCGGTGTCCACCTTGGCGAAGTCCTGGCTCTCCACCGCGTCGAGCTGACGGCCCCACAGGTCGATCACCTGGTCGATCTGAGTATTGGGCTCGCGCGTCTGCAGGTATTCCACTGCGCGGGTGAAGTACTCGCGCTGGATGTCCAGGGCGCTGGCTTGCCGCCCGCCCGCCAGCCGCACCGGTCGACGGCCGGTGAGGTCATGGCTGACCTCGCGGATGGCCCGAATCGGGTTGTCCAGTGAGAAGTCCCGGAACGCCACCCCGGCCTCGATCATCTCCAGCACCAGCGACGCCGTGCCCACCTTGAGCATGGTGGTGGCCTCGCACATGTTGGAGTCACCGACGATCACGTGCAGCCGACGGTATTTCTCGGCATCGGCGTGCGGCTCGTCACGGGTGTTGATGATGGGACGCGAGCGGGTCGTGGCGCTGGAGACACCTTCCCAGATGTGCTCGGCGCGCTGCGACAGGCAGAAAGTCGCCGCCTTTGGCGTCTGCAGCACCTTGCCCGCCCCGCAGATGAGCTGACGGGTCACCAGGAACGGCAGCAGCACGTCGGAGATCCGGGAGAATTCCCCGGCCCGCACGATCAGGTAGTTCTCGTGGCAACCGTAGGAGTTGCCCGCCGAGTCGGTGTTGTTCTTGAACAGGTAGATGTCGCCGCCGATGCCCTCGTCGGCCAGCCGCTGCTCGGCATCGATGAGCAGGTCTTCGAGCACCCGCTCGCCGGCGCGGTCATGAGTGACCAGCTGCACCAGGTTGTCGCATTCGGCGGTGGCGTACTCCGGATGACTGCCGACATCCAGGTAGAGGCGCGCGCCGTTGCGCAGGAATACGTTCGAGCTGCGGCCCCACGACACCACCCGACGGAACAGATACCGGGCGACCTCGTCCGGACTGAGCCGACGATGGCCGTGGAACGTGCAGGTGACACCGAATTCCGTTTCGATGCCCATGATCCTTCGCTGCACACCATCGAGCGTACTGGTTGTCATGCGGTTGCGGTGCGCAAGCCGTCAGCCAAACCTGCTCGGGTCGATGCGGATTGCCCTGTGGATCGCCGAAAACCTCCGCGACCGGCTGGTGTGAGCATGAGCCATGCCCACCTCCGTCGGCCTCGACGCCACCGCACTGGCAGCCTTGGCCGACCGGGTTGCGCATTGCGCGACGGCACTGTCGGAGCTGTCCATCGCCGAGGTCAGCGGACTGACCGGTTCGGCCCTCGCCGCCTCGGCCGCGCCCCGGCGGGCCACCGCTGAGGTGCATCGGCACGCGCAGACGGCAAACCGATGGGTGGCGGCAGCCCGGCGCTGCATCGACGAGTTCACCGCCGCCGAGCGGGACCACATCGAAGGCCTGCGGGTGCAGTGAACAGGCTGACCATCGCTCAGGCGGTGAGCTGGCAGCCCGAGCGGCTCACCGACCTCGCCGACGAATGGGACCGGGCCGCCGGGATGCTGCAGGGCCACGCCGACACACTCGACCAGGCGGCGCACACCACCTCGTGGGCGGGTTCGGCGGCGGATGCCGCCCTATCGGCAGCCATACCCGCCGCCGCGGGACTTCGGCTGCTGTGCCGGGCGTTGATCCTGGCCGCTGCACAGGCACGCGACGGCGCGCTGACGCTGGCCGCAGCACGGGACCAGGTCCTGGGCGCACTTGCCGCGGCACAGGCGGAGGGTTGTTCGGTGAGCGAGGACGGCGCCGTTCGGGCGCCGTCGAGCCCCCCGGAGCTACTCGTGGCCTGCAGCGGCGGGTCACCGGCGGCGGCGATGACGATGCTCGACGCGCGATGCGCCGAACTGACCCGGCAGCTGCAGGACAGCCTGGACCGCCTCGGGGTGGCCGACACCGATGCGGCGCGAGCCATCGACGCAGCCTTCGACATCACGCCCGGGCCGGCTGCCGTCCGCCCCGCCGGTGTCGCGGGACCCGATGTGGGTGGCTGGCCCACGCTGAGCCAGGACCGGATCGCCGGCCAGCTCGCCACGCTGTCCCCTGCCGAGCGGACCGCACTGATCGAGCAACGCCCCCACGAGGTGGGCAATACCGATGGTGTGCCGTGGGAGATGAGGGTCGCCGCCAACCGCATCAACATCGCCACCGCGATCCTCGACCAGCGGCGCACCCTGGACCGCCCCGTCGAGGACAAGCTGCGCGCGGCCATCTCCCCCACCCTGAATCCCGCTGACGCCGAACGGCTCTGGGCGGTTCTGCACACCGACCCGGTGATGCGCGATGCCGCGATCGCCGGTCACGACCGCGCCGCCGGCGCACGGATCGCCTACTACGAAACACTTCTCGCCGACATCCCCGACCCGCTGGATCCGCAGCGGCGGATCCCCCGCCAGATCCTGGCTTTCGACCCGGACCGGGCATCGCTGATCGAACTGTCCGGTGACCTGTCCCGCGCCACCGCGATCGCCGTACTGGTACCCGGGCTCAACACCACGTTCGACGGCGCCGCCGACGACGTGGCGACCGCCCGACGGTTCGTGGCGGGCTCCGGTGGTGCGGTGGCGATGATCAGCTATCTGGGCGGGCCGTTCCCGACCGGCCCGCTGCTCGCCGGGATTGCCGACGCTGCCGACCCGGGCTATGCGGTGGCGATGGCGCCGCGACTGGTGGCCTTCAGCGAAGATGTGGAACGCCGCGCCGGGGATGTCCCGGTGACGGTCATCGGGCATTCCTACGGCGGTTCGATCGTGGGCACCGCCGAGCGGATGGGTCTGACCGCTGACCGGGTGCTCTACGTCGAGGCCGCCGGGGCCGGCGTCGGCGTGCACAGCCCGGCGGACTGGCACAACCGCAACCCGGATGTCCTGCGGTTCAGCATGACCGCGCCCGGGGATCTGATCAGTGCGGTACAAGGCATTCCGTTCGGGCCGCACGGTGCCGATCCCGACGAGATGCCCGGCGTCATACCGCTGGCCGCCGGCCGACGACTCACCGGCTGGCCGATGATCGGACCGTCGACCCACAGCGACGTGCTCAACGAGCCCTCCGACGCGTGGCGCAACATCCTGGCGGTGATCACCGGCGACCGGGACCACATCCGGTTGGCCTAGTCGGCGGCGGCGTCCTGCTCAGCCGCAGATCCCGAATCAGCCTTGGGCAGAAGGGCTTCCAGCGCAGCACCGGTGATCCGGCGGAACGCCCGGCGCGGCCGCTTGGCGTCCAGGACCGCCACCTCCAGGGTGGACGGGCCCAACACCCGCGGCTCGGCAGGCGGGGTGGCGTTGGTGCTCGCACTCGAGATGCCAGCCCGCAGCGCGCCGACCGCGATCTTGACCGCACCGGCCAACTCGGCGTTCTCCGAGTAGGTCTCCTTGAGCGCGGCGATGATTGGGTCCGTGGTGCCGCCCATGACGACGAAATGCGGCTCGTCGGCGATCGACCCGTCGTAGGTGATCCGGTACAGCTCAGGAGCTTTCGTCTCGCCGTAGTGGGCCACCTCGGCCACGCACAACTCCACCTCGTAGGGCTTGGCCTGCTCGGTGAAGATGGTGCCCAGGGTCTGGGCGTAGACGTTGGCCAGCTGCCGGCCGGTGACGTCGCGGCGGTCATAGGCGTAGCCGCGGGTGTCGGCGAACTGGATGCCGCCGCGGCGCAGGTTGTCGAACTCGTTGAACCGGCCGACGGCCGCGAAGCCCACCCGGTCGTAGAGCTCGCTGACCTTCTGCAGTGACCGCGACGGGTTCTCAGCGACGAACAGCACGCCGGAGTCGTAGGTGAGTACGACGACGCTGCGCCCCCGGGAAATGCCCTTGCGCGCGAGCTCCGAACGCTCGCGCATCGCCTGTTCGGGCGAGATGAAATATGGGAAGCTCACTAATCCACCCGCGGTGCTTCGTTGCTCGGACCCTTACCGGGGCCGAATGTGTTGGTCGCAGAACGCTTTTCGATCACCTCACGAGCCAGCCGGGAGATCCGGTCCTCCGTCACCTCGAGTGCGCCGTCGGCCTCGATGGTGACGGCCGTCGGGAAGATCCCGCGCACCAGATCCGGCCCGCCGGTGGCGGAGTCGTCGTCGGCGGCGTCGTAGAGCGCCTCGACGGCGGCCTTCAGCGCCGAATCCGCGTCCGTCACACCGCCGTAGAGCTTCTTGATCGAGGACTTCGCGAAGATCGATCCGGAGCCCACCGATTGGTAGCCCTCCTCCTCGATATGCCAGCCACCCGCGGCGTCGAAGGACACGATGCGACCGGCCGCCGACGGATCCGGGTCATCGAGGTCATAGCCGACCAGCAGCGGTAGCGCCACGAAACCCTGCAGCGCCGCCCCGAGATTGCCGCGCACCATGGTCGACAGTCGATTGACCTTGCCGCGGAAGGTCAGCGGCACGCCTTCGACCTTCTCGTAGTGCTCGAGTTCCACTGCGTAGAGCCGGGCGAACTCGACGGCGATCGCCGCGGTGCCCGCGATACCGGTCGCGGTGTAATCGTCGGTGATGTAGACCTTCTGGACGTCACGCCCGGCGATCATGTGCCCCTGCGTCGAACGGCGATCACCGGCGATCAGCACCCCACCGGGATAGCGCAGCGCGACGATCGTGGTGCCGTGCGGCAGGGCCTCGCCGGGCGCGGGCGCACCGACGGTGCCTGCCGTGGGCAGCAACTGCGGAGCTTGGTGACGGAGGAACTCGGAGAACGAGGACAGATCCGTCAGGGGTGAACTAGGGGCCAGGCGATCAGAGAACGGCCAGGTCACTGTCCGCCCTTTTGGACGTATGCGCGGACGAAGTCCTCAGCGTTCTCCTCGAGGACGTCATCGATCTCATCCAGCAGATCGTCGGTCTCCTCGGCGAGCTTGTCGCGACGCTCCTGCCCGCCGGCAGCATTGCCGGAGAGGTCGTCGTCCTCGCCGCCGCCGCCACCACGCTTGGTCTGCTCTTGAGCCATCGCTGCCTCCTGCTCGTCATCGACGGCCTTGTCGTGCCATCCGGTACGGGCCGCCGGTTCTTCCACACTACCGGTCGAGGCCGGTATTGCTCGGTCTAACGATCGTCAGGTCGTGAGTTGTTCCACGAGTTCGGCGGCGCTGTCGACCGAATCCAGCAAAGCACCGACATGGGCCTTGCTGCCGCGCAGCGGTTCCAGCGTCGGGATCCGGACCAGTGAGTCGCCGCCGAGGTCGAAGATCACCGAGTCCCAGCTCGCCGCGGCGATATCGGCACCGAATCGGCGCAGGCATTCGCCCCGGAAGTAGGCCCGGGTGTCGGTGGGCGGATTGTCCACCGCGTCGAGTACCTGCTGCTCGGTGACCAGGCGTTTCATCGAGCCGCGCGCCACCAGACGGTTGTACAGGCCCTTGTCGAGCCGCACGTCGGAGTACTGCAGGTCGACCAGGTGCAGTCGCGGCGCCGACCAGCCGAGGTTCTCCCTATTGCGGAAACCTTCGAGGAGGCGCAGCTTGGCCGGCCAGTCGAGCAGCTCGGCGCATTCCATCGGATCGCGTTCGAGCAGGTCCAGCACGTGAGCCCAGGTCTCGACGACATGCGATGCCCGCGGGTCCGGGTCGCGGGCGTCGACCAGTTTGGCCACCCGATCCAGGTAGATGCGCTGCAGGGCCAGCGCGGTCAGCTCTCGGCCGTCGGCCAGTGCCACAGTGGCCCGCAGGGACGGGTCCCGGCTGATGACGTGCACCGCGTGCACCGGGCGGGCCAGCGCCAGATCCGAGAGGTCCAACCCGTGCTGGGGCCCTTCCTCGATCAGATCGAGGACCAGCGAGGTGGTGCCGACCTTGAGATAGGTCGAGGTCTCGGCCAGGTTGGCGTCACCGATGATGACGTGCAGCCGGCGGTACTTGTCGGCGTCGGCGTGCGGCTCGTCGCGGGTGTTGATGATGCCGCGTTTGAGCGTGGTCTCCAGGCCGACCTCGACCTCGATGTAGTCGGCGCGCTGCGACAGCTGGAAGCCCGGCTCGTCACCGGAGGGCCCGATGCCCACCCGGCCCGACCCCGTCACGACCTGCCGGGACACCATGAACGGCGTCAGCCCCGAGATCACCGCGGAGAACGGCGTCTGGCGACTCATCAGATAGTTCTCGTGGGTGCCGTACGAGGCGCCCTTGCCGTCGACGTTGTTCTTGTACAGCTGCAGCTTGGCGGCGCCGGGCACGCTGGCCACATGCCGCGCCGCGGCCTCCATCACCCGCTCGCCGGCCTTGTCCCAGATCACCGCGTCCATCGGATCGGTCACCTCCGGTGCCGAATACTCCGGGTGGGCGTGGTCGACATAGAGCCGCGCACCGTTGGTGAGGATCATGTTGGCGGCACCGACCTCGTCGGCGTCGACGATCGGTGGCGGCCCCGACGCGCGGCTCAGGTCGAAGCCGCGGGCATCGCGCAGCGGGGATTCCACCTCGTAGTCCCAGCGGGTGCGTTTGGCCCGCTGGATCCCGGCTGCCGCGGCGTAGGCCAGTACCGCCTGCGTCGAGGTCAGGATCGGATTGGCGGTCGGGTCGGACGGCGAGGAGATGCCGTACTCGACCTCGGTCCCGATAATCCGTTGCATGCGCTAAGCCTAACGGGACGCCGATCGCCGGTTGTGCGGGAGTCGCAGCGGCGTGGGCGATTGCGCCTGGCCGAGGGAATTGGTGGAGTGGGCAGCACGATGACGACCTACGTCCTGCACAACACCACGCTGATCGACGGAACCGGCGCCGCGCCGGTCGACCGCGCCGCAGTCGTGGTCGACGGCGACCGTATCTCCTGGGCCGGCCCGGAATCCGATGCCCCGGCGGCGGCCGGTGCGGTGCGCATCGATCTCGGCGGGCACACCCTGTGCCCCGGCTTCTTCGACTGTCACGTGCACTTCGGTCTGCCCGGCTCCAGCGGCAGCCCACTGGAGAAGGCGCTCAAACCACCGTCCTACGGCTACTTCGAGCTGATCGAGCGGCTGCGGGTGACCCTGGAAAACGGGGTGACCACCGCCCGGGACCTGATGGGGATCGACACCGGCGTGCGGGAAGCCGTCGCCGACGGACTGATCACGGGTCCCCGGCTGCTCGTCGCGGTCAACATGCTCAGCCAGACCGGCGGGCACGCCGATTTCCACCTGCCCTCGGGTATCGACCTGGGCGGTTTCATCGGCGCCTACCTGGTCGACAGCGTCGACGCCGCCCGGCTGCGGGCCCGCGAACTGCTGCGCGCCGGTGTCGATGTCATCAAGGTCGCCTCCAGCGGAGGCGTGTCGTCGCCCAACGACGACCCGACCTGGCTCGGGATGCGGCGGGAGCTGATCGCGGCGGTGGTCGAGGAGGGCCACCATTACGGCGGCCGTCCGGTGGCGGCCCACGCGATCGGCTACGCGGGCATCAGAGCGGCGGTCGAGGCCGGTGTGCATAGCATCGAGCACGGTTACCAGCTCGACGACGACCTGCGCCACCAGATGGTCGAGCAGGGCACATTCCTGGTGCCCACCCTGCTGGAAACCATGAAAGAGGTGACGGCGTCGCCGCAGGGCGCCGCCAAGAGCGCGAAATGGCATGCGATGGCGCATGATTCGATTGCAGCATCGGCGGCCGCCGGTATCAGGATCGCGGTGGGCACCGATGCCGGCCTGTCCCCCGATCACGGAACCAATCTCCGCGAGCTGGGCCTGCTGGTGAAGTTCGGCGGACTGACCCCGATGCAGGCGATCGTCGCAGGCACGCTGACCTCTGCGGCGCTCTGCGGTGTCGAGGACACCCTCGGCTCGGTCGAAGCGGGCAAGATCGCGGATCTCGTTGTGGTCAGCGGCAATCCCCTCAACGACATCGACTCCGTGGGTGACCCGGCCAACATCCTGCTGGTGGTCAAGGAAGGCAAGGCGATGGGAAATCGTGGTGGGTTCGCAATCGGCTGACCGCTACTCCGCGGAGCACTGGTTCCTGGTTCGCGGCCTGCCCACCGTCGTCCGCCGTCGCGCTCTGCTCAGCCGGGTATGGAGTCGGTCGGCGCCGGCGCTGGCGGCCTACGCCGTCATCGCGCTCAACTCGATCGCGATCGTCGCGGTCACCGGACAGCACACCGTCGACATTCCGGGCCGGCCCGATCTGGCCGAAGGGGTGGCCCTGGCACTGGTGGCGCTGGTCCTGCCGGCCGCCGGGCTCGCGGGCTGGCTGGTCGCGCGCCTGACGAACCCGCTGCACCGGGTGACCGCGGCCAATGTCGCGCTGGTGGCCGTCATCGTCGGGATGGTCTTCGGCGGGCCCAGCAACCGGATCCTGGTGAATGTCGTCAGCGCCGCGATCACCCTCGCCCTCATCCTGGCCGCCACCGCGTGCGGCGCCGGATCGTTGCTCGGCTTCATGCTCGACGTCACGCGCAGCAACCTGGCGCTGATCGGCGGTATGTTCGTCCGCGCGCTACCGGTGGTGCTGTTGACGTTCCTGGTGTTCTTCAACGGTCCGGTATGGCAAATGACGGCGGTGATCAGCCGCCAAAGACTGTGGGCGGGAATGCTCTTCCTCGTTCTCATCGCGGCCGCCTTCCTGGTGTCCAACACATTGGACCGGGTCGGGCCGATTCTGGCGGATGCCAGCCCAGCGCTCGAGGGTGACGAAACCCTGGACGACACACCGTTTGCCGGCATACCCGACCCACCGAACGGCAGGCCGCTGTCCCGGATCGAACGTGCCAACGTGGTGTTCGTCGTCGCCGCCTCCCAGGTGACCCAGGTGCTCACCGTGGCGATGCTGACCGGCGCCATCTTCGTCGTGTTCGGGCTCATCATCCTGAGCCCGGAGACGCTGGACGCCTGGACCCGCGGCGCCGGGCGGCCCGACGGTCAACTGCTCGGGATGACGCTGCCGGTGCCCGACGCGCTGCTGCAGACCAGCATGCTGCTGGCCGCCATCACGTTCATGTACCTGTCCGCGAAGGCGGTCAGCGACACCGCCTACCGGGCGCAGTTCATCGAGCCGTTGATCGACGAGTTGCGGCGGACCCTGGTGGCGCGCAACCGCTACCGCTCCACCCTGCCGAAGGGCTGAGGATGTCCGACGTCCGTCGCGTGCACGAGTGGTTCCTGGCCCGCGGTCTGCCGCTGGTGGTGTCCCAGGCGATCCAGGTGGTGTTCTTCACCACAGGTCTGTTCGCGTTCTTCCTGGCGCTGGGCACCATCGCGGTTCCCGATGACGTGACCGTGCTCTGGTCAGGCGAACAGCATTGCCCGGTCGGCGAACCGCCCTGTGCTGGAACGTGGTTCGGCATCCACGTGCCGATACCCCAGACCGTGGTGCATACTTCGCTATTCGTAGCGGTTTTGTCAGGGCTCTACTTCACGGTGAGCACAAGCGTGGATCCGCTGTATCGTCAGCGGTTCTTTGATCCGTTGATCGCTGACGTCGCGGTGAGCCTGGCTGGCCGCGACGCATACTTGGACATGGAGGGGCGCAATGGTTGAGCAGACCGGAGATTTGTTCGGAAAGCGGTATGGCGAGGTGCTTCTGGTGCACATCAGCGAGTCCGGTCCGCAGGCCACCGTGTACAACACGTTCCCCCTCAACGACTGCCCGGCCGAACTGTGGGACAAGCTCGACGCCGAGGCGCTGGCGCGGGAGAACGACGCCGTGGCCGCACTGCTCAACGGTCCGCGCTACTGGCTGATGAGCGGCATCGACAAGGTGACGCAGGGCGAGCAGGAGATCAAGACCTTCGGCGGCATCGACATGATCAAACAGGCCACCGTGCAGCTGGCGTCGCACAACCCGGCGCCGTACAGCATCAACTACGTGGCGCGTCACACCGTATTCCACTTCGATGCCGGCCGCCCGGTCTTCGAACTCGTCGACCCCGAGGGCCAACGCTGGGTAATGCAGACCTGGAGCCAGATCGTCGACGGCAACCTGGGGCTGGAAGACCTGCCCGGGCTGGGACGCCGGCTGAACCTCCCGGAGGGCTGGCGGTACGAAACCCGAGTTTTGACCGAGCGGTTGAGCGTGGACACGACGACCCGGGACGCGCACGTCACCCAGGACGATCTGACCAACACCTACTCGCTGGAGTTCTAAAGGCCAAGAGCCAGAACGGCCCCCGGCACGCCGAGCGTGCGGGGGGCCGTTCTGGCGTGCCGCCTGTTACAGGTACTGGCCCAGGTTCGACTCGGTGTCAATGGCCCTGCTGGCCGACGAACTCTTGCCCGTGACCAGCGTGCGGATGTAGACGATCCGCTCGCCCTTCTTGCCCGAGATCCGCGCCCAGTCATCCGGATTGGTGGTGTTGGGCAGGTCCTCGTTCTCGGCGAACTCGTCGACGATCGAGTCCAGCAGATGCTGGATCCGCAGACCCCGCTGGCCCGTCTCCAGCACCGATTTGATCGCGTACTTCTTGGCGCGGTCGACGACGTTCTGGATCATCGCCCCGGAGTTGAAATCCTTGAAGTACATGACTTCCTTGTCACCGTTGGCGTAGGTGACCTCCAAGAACCGGTTGTCGTCGATCTCGGCGTACATCCGGTCGACGACCTTCTCGATCATCGCCCTGATGCACTGCCCGCGGTCGCCGTCGAACTCGGCCAGGTCGTCGGCGTGAACCGGCAGCTCCTCGGTGAGGTACTTGCTGAAGATGTCCAGTGCCGCTTCGGCATCCGGCCGTTCGATCTTGATCTTCACGTCCAGGCGGCCGGGCCGCAGGATGGCCGGGTCGATCATGTCCTCACGGTTGGAGGCGCCGATCACGATGACGTTCTCCAAGCCTTCGACACCGTCGATCTCGGAGAGCAGCTGCGGCACAACCGTGGTCTCCACGTCGGAGCTGACACCGGTGCCGCGGGTGCGGAAGATCGAGTCCATCTCGTCGAAGAACACGATCACCGGGGTGCCCTCGGAGGCTTTCTCCCGGGCCCGCTGGAAGATCAGCCGGATGTGGCGCTCGGTCTCGCCGACGAACTTGTTCAGCAGCTCGGGGCCCTTGATGTTGAGGAAGTAGGACTTCGCCTCCCGGGCGTCGTCACCACGGACCTCGGCCATCTTCTTGGCCAGCGAGTTGGCCACCGCCTTGGCGATCAGCGTCTTGCCGCAGCCGGGCGGACCGTAGAGCAGGACGCCCTTGGGCGGGCGCAGCGAGTATTCCCGGTAGAGCTCCTTGTGCAGGAACGGCAGCTCCACGGCGTCGCGGATCTGCTCGATCTGGCGGGTCAGACCACCGATGTCGTTGTAGGCGACGTCGGGCACCTCTTCGAGGACCAGGTCCTCGACCTCGGCCTTGGGGATGCGCTCGAAGGCGTACCCGGCCTTGGTGTCGACCAGCAGCGAGTCACCGGGGCGCAGCTTGCGCGGGCGCAGGTCGTCGTCGAGGCCGTCGGCCACGTCGGCGGGCAGGTCCTCGACCGCCACCAGCGGCTCGGCCAGCCAGACGATGCGCTCCTCGTCGGCGTGCCCGACCACCAGCGCCCGATGGCCGTCGGCCAGGATCTCGCGCAGCGTGCTGATTTCGCCGACCGCCTCGTAATGGCCGGCCTCGACCACCGTCAGCGCCTCGTTGAGGCGGAGGGTCTGGCCCTTCTTCAACGACTTCACGTCGATGTTCGGCGAGCACGTCAGCCGCATCTTGCGTCCCGAGGTGAACACGTCGACCGTGTCGTCGTCGTGGGCACCGAGTAGGACGCCGTAGCCACTGGGCGGCTGGCCGAGACGGTCGACCTCCTCCCGCAGCGCCAGCAGTTGCTGACGGGCCTCTTTGAGGGTGTCCATCAGCTTGGCGTTGCGGGCCGCCAGCGAATCGATCCGGGCCTCGAGCTGGTGGACATCACGGGAGCTGCGCGGGGTGCCCTGACCGATGGCATTCTCCAGCTGCTCGCGCAAGATCGACGCTTCCCGGCGCAGCTGCTCCAGTTCGGCAGCGTCATCGCTGGACAGCTGTGGCTCTTCGGGCTGTGACTCAGACATGTTGCGCTCCTTTCCCGCACCGATAGTTGGCGCGGCGGATACCTCAACGCTACCGGGCAATGACCGATCGTGTGCGCTCGGGGAATTACGACACTCTGGCAACACTGTTAACCTCATGAATGAGTCGGGCCGATCGAAAGGACAGCCGTGACCCTGAAACTGCTAGCCACGGGCGTAGCAGCCGCCGCAATCGTCGGCGGCGCCGCCGCTGGTGTGACCTCGGTTGCAGTCAGCATGCCCGCCGCATCGCCCGCCGTGGCACCCGTCGTCTTCGGCGCGCCGCTGCCGCAGCAGCCGGCGCCTGAGCTGCAGAGCACCCTGGCAGCCACCCTCGACGGCCTGCAGAGCGGCGGGTCGTTCATGGGCAGCAAGGCCGCCTTCATCCAGGGTGGCCTGGGCCGCATCGAGGGCATCACCGCTGACCGCGCCTTCAGCAACGCCTCGGCCAAGGGCTACTTCCCGCTGACCTTCGCTATCGCCGATATCGACGAGGAAGGCCCCACCGCGACGGCCAATGTCACCGCAACGGCGGCCAACGGTGCCACCGCGACCCAGAGCATCCAGTTCATCGCGGGCCCCAGCCCCACCGGCTGGCAGCTGACCAAGGCGTCCGCGCTGGCGCTCATGAGCGCGGCCAGCTGAGTCGCCGCTGGATGAATCACCACCCGTTCGCAGTGCTGGGCGCCGCCACAATTGTGGCGGCGCTCGCACTATCGGGGTGTTCCAACCACGACGAGGCGAAAACCGCGACCGGTCCGGTGGACCCGTCGGCACCGGCGATTTCCGCGCCGTCGACGTCGGCCGCGCTGCCTGCACCGGAGGCCCTGACCGACGTGCTGTACCGGTTGGCCGACCCCGCGGTGAAGGGCAGCGACAAGCTCGCACTCGTCGAGGGCACCACACCGGATGACGCCGCCACGATCGACAAGTTCGCCGCCGCGCTGCGCGACGGCGGGTTCACCCCGCTGACCTTCACCGCCGCCGACATCCGATGGTCGGACCGCCAAGCCGACGATGCGCTGGCCACGATCAACGTCACGACGTCCAATCCGGCCAACCCCGGCGGCTTCACCTTCCCGATGGAGTTCCGCTCGCATCAGGGTGTGTGGCAGCTGTCCCGGCAGACCGCCGAGATGCTGCTGGCATTCGGCAACGCCCGCACCGAGGCCACCGGGGCCAGCCCCCGGCCGCCTGACGCGCCACCGCCACCGGCTCCCCCGTCGAGTCCGGCGAGCCCCACCCCCACTCGCTGATGTGGATCGGCTGGCTGCAGTGCGACGTCCTGCTCGGTGACGTCCATTCGCTGAAGGAGAAGCGCTCGGTGGTCCGGCCGATCGTGGCCGAACTGCGCCGCCGCCTGCAGGTATCGGCGGCCGAGACCGACTCGCTGGACCTGCACCGGCGGGCCGGTATCGGGGTGTCGGTGGTGGCCGCCGACCGCGCGCACGTGGTGGCTGTGCTCGATGCCGCCGAACGCCTGGTCGCCGAGCGCCCGGAAATCGACCTGCTCGCCGCGCGCCGCGGTCTGCACCACAGCGACGACTAGCCCGATCAGACGGGAAGTCGCTTGCGCCGCAACGGCGTCGGCGTCACCGTGTCGGGAGCCAGCCGGCGCGCGGAGATCAGGAACGCGGTGTGCCCACGCATATTGTGCTGGGGGCGTACCGCCAGCCCGACCACGTTCCAGCCACGCTGCAACGACTCCCAGGCCCGGGGCTCGGTCCAGCACTGCTGCTCGCGCAGCGCCTCGACGGTCTTGGACAGTTGCGTCACCGTGGCCACGTAAACCATCAGCACCCCGCCCGGGATGAGCAGCCGGGCGACGGTGTCGAGGACGTCCCACGGGGCCAGCATGTCCAGCACCACCCGGTCCACGGAGGCCTGGTCCAGGTCGGATTCGGCGAGGTCGCCGATGACCAGCCGCCAGTTGTCCGGTGTCTGGCCGAAGAAGGTGTCGACGTTGCGACGCGCATGCACCGCGTGGTCGTCGCGGATCTCATAGGAGATCACCTCCCCGCCCGGGCCCACCGCGCGCAGCAGCGAGCACGTCAGCGCCCCGGAACCGGCACCTGCCTCCAGCACCCGGGCACCGGGGAAGATGTCGCCCTCGTGGACGATCTGGGCGGCATCCTTGGGGTAGATCACCTGCGCGCCGCGCGGCATGGACAGCACGTAGTCGATCAGCAGCGGGCGCAGCACCAGGAACGCGTCCCCACTGGTCGACTTGACCACGCTGCCCTCAGGCAGACCGATGACGGTGTCGTGTTCGATCGCGCCGCGGTGGGTGTGGAACTCGCCGCCCGGCGACAGGATCATCGTGTAGTGGCGCCCCTTGGCGTCGGTCAGCTGCACCCGGTCGCCGATGACGAAGGGTCCGGTGCTGCGCGGGGCGTCGGTCACAGCCGTTCAGCCTGCCATAGCGGACTCGCCGTACGACGTGCGCTCACCATGTCGGTGCCCGCGCCTAGGCTCTCCCCATGACTGACCAGGGTCCCGGCGAACGCCCGCGCCCCGCCCTGTCCCCGTCACGCGCCGCGGACTTCAAGCAATGCCCGTTGCTGTACCGGTTCCGGGCGATCGACCGGTTGCCGGAGCCACCGTCGGTCGCCCAGCTGCGCGGCACTGTGGTGCATTCCGCCCTCGAGCAGCTGTACGGCATGCCCGCCGCCGACCGGGTACCGCAGACAGCCCTGGCGCTGGTGGACCCGGCCTGGCAGCAGGTGCTGGCCGCCCACCCCGAGCTGGTCGAGGGTCTGAGTGCCGAACAGACCGGCCAACTGCTGACCGAGGCACGGGCGCTGCTGACCGGCTACTACCGACTGGAAGACCCGACCCGGTTCGACCCGCAGAGCTGCGAACAGCGCATCGAGGTCGAGCTGGCGGACGGCACCCTGCTGCGCGGGTTCGTCGACCGCATCGATGTCGCGGGCACCGGTGAGGTCCGGGTGGTGGACTACAAGACCGGGAAGGCCCCGCCTGCGGCGCGGGCGCTGGCCGAGTTCAAGGCGATGTTCCAGATGAAGTTCTACGCCGTGGCGCTGCTGCGTTCGCGGGATGTCGTGGCCAGCCGGCTCAGATTGATCTACCTCGCCGATGGCCAGCTGCTGGACTACACCCCCGACCTCGATGAACTGCTGAGGTTCGAGAAGACGTTGATCGCGATCTGGCGGGCCATTCAATCTGCCGGCGCCACAGGTGATTTCCGGGCCAACCCGTCGCGACTGTGCAACTGGTGCAGCCACCAGGACCGGTGCCCCGCCTACGGCGGAACACCGCCGCCCTACCCGGGCTGGCCCGAGGTGACCGAGCGGGAGCCCGCAGCGTGAGCGGCAGCTACTACCGTCGCCTCGGCGCCGACGGCGACGCCGCGGTGTTCGAGTCCACTGACTACACCCGTAGCAACTGGAATGGCGAAATCCAGCATGGCTCACCGCCTTTGGCGTTGTTGACCAAGGCCATCGAGGAGCAGCTGCCGCCCGGGATGCGCATCGGCAGGATGACGCTGGACATCCTCGGAGCCATTCCCGTCACCGAGGTGCGGGTGCGGGCCCGCGTGGAGCGGCCGGGCAGCCGGATCGCGCTGTGGTCGGCCGAGATGACGGTCGACCGTCCGGTCGCCCGGGTGACGGCGTGGGCGCTGGCCACCTCGGACACCGCCGACGCTGCCACCGACCGCTTCGAGCCTCTCGTCGAGGGTGAAACGGCTCCGCTGGCCCTGCAGTGGCAGAACGCCAGCGGCTACCTCGATTCAGTGCGATGGCGGCCGCAGTACGACGAGCCCTCGGGTGCGGTCTCCTGGATGACTCCGCTGGTGGGACTGGTCGACAACGAACCGACAACCGGGCTGCAGCGGCTGGCGATGGTGGTCGATTCGGCCAATGGTGTTGGCGCAGCGCTGAATCCGAAGGCATTCGTGTTCATGAACACCGACACCGCCGTCCATCTGCACCGGCTGCCCACCGGGAACGACTTCGCGCTGCGAGCCCGGGGTTCGATCGGACCGGACGGCATCGGGGCCACCACCGCGGACCTGTTCGACCGCGACGGCTTCATCGGGACATCCGCGCAGACGCTATTGGTGCAGCGTCAGGGCTGAGTAGGGCCGCCGCACCACTCAGTCGCGGTGATAGCGATCCTGGGCCAGCACTTCGACGCCGCGCCAGCCCCAGTAGACCCGGTGGGCGCAGATCAAGCCGTCCTCGATCTCCATGACCTCGACGAAATCCATCTGCTCGCCGGTCGGGGTCTGCCGTGGGTACTCCCAGGTGACCCGATGCCCGTCGGTGAAGAACCCACCCCGGTGATACCGGCGTACCTCCGGCGTGCGTGACACGACCTCGGCCAGAAACGGCCGCAGTTCGCGGTGGCCACGGACAACTCCCTTTCCGCCGAGCAGATGTGCGGCGACAGGGCTTTCGAGGGTGGCATCGGGTGCGTAACAGGCCAGCAGCGCCTCGGCGTCATGGTTGGCCAAGGCCGTCTCCCAGGCGTGCACCACCGCGTTGATCTTTTCGGTTGCGTTCGTCTGCGTCGTCATCGCTCCTCCGTTATTGTCTGTCACGTCAATTCCGGTCACCCACCCGACTGGACAGGAAGGGAGTACCCATGACGGCATCAGCTTCACGGCGCCGGCTATCCGGAGTGCTGACCGTCAGCGCGCTGGCCGCCGGGTCGTGGGCCATCGGTCTGGGCGCCGCTCCGACTGCCAACGCCAGCTGTGTTTCGGCGTTCGGCCTTGGCAATTCGGCGAGCTGCACCAGCACCCTGACCACGATCGCGATCGCGCTGGGCTCGAACGCCCAGGCGCATGCCGATGGACAGTTCAGCACCGCGGTGGCACTCGGCGACGGGGCACTGGCCGGCTCCTATGGCTGGTTCTCCTCGGCCACCGCGATCGGACCGATCAGCGGCGCCGTCGCGAGCGATCTCGGCTTCGCCTTTGCCGCAGGCGGATCGTCGTCGACGCATGCCGGAACCAGCTCCGGGGATCTGGGCAATGTCGCCATCGCTTTCGGCGGCTCAGAGGCGCAAGCCTATGGCGGCAACCTCAACCTCGCGGTGAGCCTGTTCGGCAACAACTCCCATGTCTTGAGCCTGGGCACCGGCAACGCCGCATTCAACGTGGGGAACAACAACACCGTCAGCGCAAAGGGCACCTTCACCAGCGCCGCCAATATCTTCACCGACAATTCGCAGGTTCAGACATCCCCGGCAAGTGTGCTGAGCTCGACCGTGAACATCATCGGCCACTCCAACACGGTGTTGGTCGGAAACGGGCCCTTCGCCATCGCGGCCGCGCTCTTCCAGAACGGCAACCTCATCGTCAAGGACGGGCCCGGCATCAACATCAACGGATTGACCGTCGGCGGGGCGGCCGCGGTCGCGAAGAAGAAGCCGACCGCCCTCAGCGCGTCAGCGCATCACGCAGCCAGACCGGCCGCGTCGACCGGCGGGACGGGGCGTGCGGCGGCTCGCTAGAGGACGTTGACCAGCGAGGCGACCGCCACTGCGGCCACCACCGCGACTACGTCCTCGAGCACGCCGATCGGCAGATCCCGTCCGCCGGTGGCCCGGACCAGTCGGGTGCGCGCCTCGTAGCCGCCGATGGTGCCCAGGACGGCGCCGATCATGCCGGCACCCAGGCTGCTCCACTGGTAGCCCCACGCCGTGCCCAGCACGGCGCCCGCGAACGCACCCGTGACCAGCCGGGTGATGAACTGCACCGCGGTCTTGCGGCTCGGCGTCTGCGGCATCTGATCGGAGATCAACTCGATCAGCGCGATGATCGTCAGGATGGTCACGGTGGCCGTCTGGCCGACCCAGGACGCCCAGGTGCCGGAAAGGTTGATCCAGTCGAGGAAGGCGGCCCAGGCCATCACCGCCGGGGCGGTGAACGCCCGAAGGCCGGCGACAACCCCGATGAGCAGGGCCAGCAGCAGTACGAGTGCGTGCGTCACATGCGGACGCTAGCACGCTCAGAACCGGCAGAACCTGATGTCCGAGGCCAGTATCGCCTTGGCGCCGATGGCGGCGAGTTCGTCCATGATGGCGTTGACGGCCCGGCGCGGCACCAGGGCACGCACCGCGACCCAGTTCTCGTCGGCCAGCGGGGCGATGGTCGGTGACTCCAGACCCGGGGTGATCGCCGTGGCCCGCTCCAGCACAGAACGCGGGCAGTCGTAGTCGAGCATCAGGTACTGCTGACCGAACACCACGCCCTGAACGCGGGCGGCGAGCTGGTCACGGGCCGCGCGGTCGGCGTCGTCACCGGTGTTGGCGCCCTCGATCAGCACCGCCTCCGAATCGCACAGCGGATCGCCGAACGCCACCAGGTTGTGCAGGCTCAGGGTGCGTCCGGAACCGACGACATCGGCGATCGCATCGGCCACACCCAACTGGATCGAAATCTCGACCGCACCGTCGAGGCGGATGACGGTGGCGTCGATGCCCCTGTCCCGCAAGTCTTTTCGGACCAGGTTCGGGTAAGCGGTGGCGATCCGCTTGCCGGCCAGGTCGGCCACGGACCACTGTCGGCCAGCCGGGGCGGCATACCGGAAACTCGACGATCCGAAGCCCAGCGCCAGGCGCTCGTTGACCGGCGCCTCGGATTCGGCAGCCAGATCACGTCCGGTGATACCGAAGTCGAGCTGCCCGGAGCCGACGTAGATCGCGATGTCCTTGGGGCGCAGGAAGAAGAACTCGACACCGTTGGCCGGATCCATGACGGTGAGGTCCTTGGGATCGCTGCGCCGTCGATAGCCGGCCTCGGACAGGATCTCGGCGGCCGATTCGGACAGTGCCCCCTTGTTGGGGACGGCGACACGCAACATGGCTGCCATCAGAGCTTCCGGTAGACGTCGTCGAGGGTCAGCCCGCGGGCGACCATCAGGACCTGGGCCCAGTAGAACAACTGGCTGATCTCCTCGGCCAGCGCCTCATCGGACTCGTGCTCGGCGGCCAGCCAGACCTCGCCGGCCTCCTCGAGGATCTTCTTGCCCAGGGTGTGTACGCCGGCATCGAGCGCGGCGACGGTGGCGCTGCCCGCCGGGCGCGTGCGGGCGCGCTCCCCCAGTTCGGCGAACAGCTCCTCGAAGGTCTTCACGGGCAGCGATTGTTTCATGGCGGCCGAGCGGCCGTCACGGCGGTTTCGCCGCGGCCGCCGGGCCGGCGACTAGGCTGCGGTGCCGTGGGCGCGAACCGGGTGACGATCATGATGGCAGCCGCGCTGACGATCGCCGGCTGTTCGAGCCCGATTTCGATCAGTAACGACACCAACCAGTCGCAAGCGCCGGCGCCGCCGCCGGCGCCGACCACCCGCCCGAGCAACGACAAGCTGGTCAACGCGTTCGACTACTACGCCAAGACCGACGACCGGGCCGGCTACTTCTTCGTCAGCCCCAGCGGGAGCTGGCGATGTGTGATCGTGCCGCGCAGCTGGGCGGGCTGCCAGTCCGCCAGCGGCAGCCTGGGCATCCAGGGGGCGCCGCAGACCATCACCGACGACACCGGCACCGGTGTCACCCCGAACGCGATCGTGGTGCGCACCGAAGGTGACCCGCAGTTCGCCGCGGTGAGCGCCGATCAGTTCAAGCCGCCGGCCGGCACGGCCAAGACGCTGCCGTTCGGCAAGATCCTGGCCGCCGCCGGCTTCCACTGCAACGTGCAGCAAGCCACCGGCATCGCGTGCCTGAGCGAGGAGACCGACAAGGGCTTCACGTTCTCACCGACCGGGGCGAGCTGGCAGTACACCGACGTCCCGTAGCGGGATCGCTCAGGCGTTGGCCGCCTTGTCCTCGTGCAGCAATTCGGCGTGCATGTCCTCCAGCGAGACGCCCTTGGTCTCCATCACCCATTTCCACACGAACAGGCCGGACAGGATGGCGCACAGGCCATAGAAGCCGTAGGCCAGTCCGAGGTGGTCCCGCAGTCCCGGGAAGGTCACGGTGATCAGCCAGTTGGCCGCCCACTGCCCGGCCGCGGCCAGACCCAGCGCCGCGGCGCGGATCCGGTTCGGGAACATCTCGCCGAGCAGCACCCAGACCACCGGCCCCCACGACATGCCGAAGGCGACGACGAACAGGTTGGCGGCGATCAAGGCGATGACTCCGGAGGCACCGGGCAGGTTGGGCTTGCCGTCGACCACAGTGGCGTTCGCGAAGATGATCGCCATCGTCACCAGCGTGACCGCCATGCCCGAGGACCCGATGAGCAAGAGCGGCTTACGCCCGATCTTGTCGATCAGCGCGATCGCGATCAACGTGGTGGCCACGTTGACCACCGAGGTGATCACCGTGTAGATCGCCGATTGGTCGGCATCGAATCCGACTGCCTGCCAGAGCACATTGGAGTAGTAGAAGATCACGTTGATGCCGACGAACTGCTGAAAGATCGACAGCCCCAGACCCACCCAGACGATCCCGTAGAGCCCGCCGGTCGGCTTGCGTAAATCCCGCCACGACGGCTTGTCTTCGCGCTCCAACGTCTGCTGGATCCGGCTGATGGTGATTTCCAGGTTCTTCTCGCCGAGCAGCATGGTCAGCACCCGGCGGGCTTCCGGAATCTTGTGGCTGGCAACAAGATAGCGCGGAGACTCGGGGATGGTGAACGCCAGGCTGCCGTACAGGACCGCCGGAACGGCCATGGCGAGGAACATCCACCGCCACGCTTCAAGACCCAGCCACAGGTCCTTGTTCGGCCCGCCGGCGATGCGCTGCAGGATCCAGTTGACCGCGAACGACAGGAAGATGCCGGACACGATGGCGAGTTGCTGCAAAGAGCCCAACCGGCCGCGGATGCGCGGCGGCGAGGTCTCGGCGATGTACGCCGGGGCGATGACCGAGGCAATGCCCACCCCGATGCCGCCGATGATGCGGAAGAGCACGACGGTCGTCACGTTCGGCGCCAGACCGGTGCCGATCGCGCTGATGAAGAAGAAGACCGCGGCGATCTTCATCACCGAGATGCGTCCGATGCGGTCTGCGATCCGACCGGCGGACATCGCGCCCGCGGCGGCACCCAGCAAGGCCGAGGCCACCGCGAAACCGAGTTCGGCGTTTCCAATGCCGAAGTCTTCCTGAATCGAATCCACCGCACCGTTGATCACCGCGCTGTCGTAACCGAACAGCAGACCGCCGAGGGCGGCCACCGAGGCGATCCGGACGGCAGTGCCACCCGAGGAAAAGTCTTCGTCGGTGATCGCCGATGGTGTTTGGTCGATGGGGCCTTGGCCGGCCATGGGGCGTCCTTTCCGCAGCGCTGCGAGACCTGGTGAGGACTACCTTCGCACAGTCGGACCGACGGCACGACCTTTTGCGTTCGTGCCGTCAGGCGGAGCGTTCCCCGAGGCCGAGCCGCAGCTCGGTGTAGATCTCGCGCAGCTGCGGAATGCCCACCTGCGACAGCGACGAAACGTGGCGCCGCCGTGGGGTCACCGGAACCTCGACGTCGTTGGGCACCACCAATACCGGGCACCCGGCGTCTTCGGCCGCGGCGGCACCGGTGATGGAGTCCTCGACGGCCAGGCAGTGCTCGGGCTCCAGACCCAGCAGCGCCGCGGCCCGCTGATACGGGTCCGGCGCCGGCTTGGCCCTGGCCACCTCGTCCCCACAGACGCTGACCGAGAAGTAGTGGCGGCCAATGCTGTTCAATGCCCGCTCGGTCAGAGCCCGGCGGGTATTGGTCACCAGTGCCATCGGGACGTCGGCGTCGGCCAGCGTGTCGAGCAGCTGCTGGGCACCATCGCACCACGGCAAGCCGCCGTCGAAAAGCTCGGCGGTGTAGTCGTGCAGCCAGTCGGCACTGGCAGCCATGTGGGTGGGGTCGTGGTCCAGTCCGAGGTCGTCGTAGACGATGCGCATGACGCCCTCGGCCGAACCACCGACGGTGGCGTCGCGAACCTCCGGGGTGAGCTCGCCGCCGAGGCGCTTGTACAGCTCCTGCAGCGAGATGTCCCAGAGTTTCTCGGAATCCACCAGGGTGCCGTCCATGTCGAACAGCACTGCGCGCATATCTGTCATCTCCTACGAATGATCCAGTACAACAACGGCTTCAGCCCGGTGGCTCAGTCTTCCGGGTTGTAGCCCAGGTTGGGAGCCAGCCACCGCTCGGCCTCGGGCAGGGTCCAGCCCTTGCGCTTGGCATAGTCGGCAACCTGATCCTGGGCCAGCCGGCCGACGACGAAATACTGCGACTGCGGATGGGAGAAGTACCACCCGCTGACCGCCGCGCCCGGCCACATCGCCATCGACTCGGTCAGCTCGATCCCGGTGCGCTCCTTGACATCCATCAGCTTCCAGAGCGTCACCTTCTCGGTGTGCTCCGGGCAGGCCGGATAGCCGGGCGCGGGACGGATCCCCACATATTTCTCGCCGATGAGCGCCTCGTTGTCGAGTTGCTCGTCGGGCTGATATCCCCAGAACTCCTGGCGGACCCGCTGATGCATCCGCTCGGCGAACGCCTCGGCGAGCCGGTCGGCCAATGACTCCAGCAGGATCGCGCTGTAGTCGTCGTGATCGGCCTTGAACTCGGTGATCTTCTCACTGCTGCCGAGCCCGGCGGTGACGGCGAAGGCGCCGACGTAGTCGGCGATTCCGGTCCCCCTGGGCGCGATGTAGTCGCCGAGGCTGCGGTTCGGGATGCCGCCGCGGTGCTCGCCCTGCTGGCGCAGGTTGTGCAACGTGGTCAGGACCTGGCTGCGAGACTCGTCGGTGTACACCTCGACGTCATCGCCGACGGCGTTCGCGGGGAAGAAGCCGATGACCCCGTTGGCCGTCAGCCACTTCTCCTTGATCAGGGTGTCCAGCATCTCCTGGGCATCGTCGTACAGCTTGCGCGCGGCTTCACCGGAGGCCGGGTTGTTGAGGATGTCGGGAAACCGGCCCTTCATCTCCCAGGCGTTGAAAAATGGTTGCCAGTCGATGAATTCACGGAGCTCGGCCAAATCGTAGTCGTGAAACTCACGCACCCCGAGCCCCTGGGCCGGAACCGGCGGCGTGTAGCCGTCCCACTCGATCGGGGTGCGGTTGGCGCGGGCCTTCTCCAGGGTGAGCATCGGCCGCTCGTTCTTCTGGGCGTGCCGTTCACGCAGGGACGCGTAGTCCTTCTCGGTGGCCTCCAGCAGGGCCGGCCGCTGCTTGTCGTCGAGCAGTGCGGCGGCGACCGGAACCGAGCGCGACGCGTCCTTGACCCAGACCACCGGACCGGAACGGCGGGGCGAGATCTTCACCGCGGTGTGTGCGCGCGAGGTGGTGGCGCCACCGATCAGCAGCGGGATCTCCAGTCCCTGACGCTCCATCTCGGCGGCGAAGTTGACCATCTCGTCCAGGGACGGGGTGATCAGACCGGACAGCCCGATGATGTCGGCGTCGTGCTCCTTGGCGGCGTCCAGGATCTTCTGGGCGGGCACCATCACACCGAGGTCGATGACCTCGAAGTTGTTGCACTGCAACACAACTCCGACGATGTTCTTGCCGATGTCGTGGACGTCGCCCTTGACGGTCGCCATGATGATGGTGCCATTGGTGTCCTTGGCCGCACTCGTCCCGTTCTCGGCCTTCTCCGCCTCGATGAACGGAAGCAGGTACGCCACGGCCTTCTTCATCACCCGGGCCGATTTCACCACCTGCGGCAGGAACATCTTTCCCGAGCCGAACAGGTCGCCGACGACGTTCATCCCGTCCATCAGCGGACCTTCGATCACCTCGATCGGTCGCCCACCCGCGGCGGCGATCTCGGCCCGCAACTCCTCGGTGTCGTCGTCGACGTGCGCGTCGATGCCCTTGACCAGCGCGTGGGTGATGCGCTCACGGACCGGAAGGCTGCGCCATTCGGCGACTCCGGCCTCGCCGGCCTCGTCCTTGCTGTTGAACCGCTCGGCGATCTCCAGGAGCCGTTCGGCGGCGTCCTCGCGGCGGTTGAGTACGACGTCCTCGATGCGCTCCCGCAGCTCGGGATCGATCGAGTCGTAGGGCACCAGTGCACCGGCGTTGACGATGCCCATATCCAGTCCGGCCTTGATGGCATGGAAGAGGAACACCGCGTGGATCGCCTCGCGCACCGGGTTGTTGCCGCGGAACGAGAACGACACGTTGGAGATGCCGCCGGAGATATGCACCCGCGGCAGGTTCTGCTTGATCCACGCGCAGGCGTCGATGAAATCTATTCCGTAACTGGCGTGCTCCTCGATACCGGTCGCCAGGGCGAAGCAGTTCGGGTCGAAGATGATGTCCTCGGCGGGGAAGCCCACGTCCTCGGTCAGGATCCGGTAGGCCCGCCCGCAGATCTCTTTGCGGCGTTCCAGGTTGTCGGCCTGGCCCTGCTCGTCGAACGCCATCACGACCACGGCGGCGCCGAACTTGCGGCACAGCTTGGCCTCCCGGACGAATTTCTCTTCGCCCTCCTTCAGCGAGATCGAGTTGACGATCGGCTTGCCCTGGACGTTCTTCAGGCCCGCCTCGATGACGTCCCACTTGGAGGAGTCGATCATCACCGGCACCCGGCTGATGTCCGGCTCGGCCGCGATCAACTTGGTGAACCGGTCCATCGCGGCGACGCCGTCGATCATGCCTTCGTCCATGTTGATGTCGATGATCTGGGCGCCGACCTCGACCTGCTGCAATGCCACCGACAGGGCGGTGTCGTAGTCCTGCGCCTTGATCAGATTGCGGAAGCGGGCCGAGCCGGTGATGTTGGTGCGCTCACCGATGTTCACGAACAGCGAGTCGTCGGTGATGTTGAGCGGCTCCAGGCCGGCCAGCCGGGTGGCCACCGCTACTTCCGGCACCTCGCGCGGCGGCTTGCCGTCGACAACCTTGGCGATCTCGGCGATGTGTGCCGGGGTGGTTCCGCAGCAGCCGCCGACCATATTGACCAGACCGGCCTCGACGAAGTCGGCGACATAGCCCGCCTGACGCTTCGGGGATTCGTCGTATTCACCGAAGGCGTTGGGCAGACCGGCATTCGGATAGCACGAGACGAAGATGTCGGCGATCCGGGACATCTCGGCGAGGTAGGGCCGCATCTCCGGGGCACCCAGCGCGCAGTTGAGGCCGACCGCCAGCGGCTTGGCGTGCCGAATCGAATTCCAGAAGGCCTCGGTGACCTGACCGGACAGGGTTCGTCCGGACGCATCGGTGATGGTGCCGGAGATGATCACCGGCCAGCGGCGACCGTGTTCCTCGAACAGCGTCTCGATGGCGAAGATCGCGGCCTTGGCGTTGAGCGTGTCAAAGATCGTCTCGACGATGAGCAGGTCGGCGCCACCGTCGAGGAGCCCGCGGGCGGCCTCCAAGTAGGCGGCCACCAGCTGGTCGTAGGACACGTTGCGGGCACCCGGGTCGTTGACGTCCGGCGAGATCGACGCGGTCCTGGTGGTCGGCCCCAGCGCTCCGGCGACGTAGCGGGGCTGCTCCGGGGTGCTGAACTCGTCGCAGACCGCGCGGGCGAGCGCGGCCCCGGCGTAGTTGAGCTCGTAGCTCAGCTCCGCCATACCGTAGTCGGACAGCGAGACCGCGTTCGCGTTGAACGTGTTGGTCTCCAGGATGTCCGCACCCGCCTCCAGATACTCGCGGTGGATGGTCTCGATGATGTGCGGTTGCGTGAGGGTGAGCAGGTCGTTGTTGCCGACGAGGTCGCTGGGCCAGTCGGCGAACCGCTCGCCGCGATACCCCGCTTCGTCCGGCCGGTCCCGCTGGATCGCGGTGCCCATCGCGCCGTCGATCACCATGATCCGCCGGCGCAGCGTGGCAGCCAGCTGATCGGTGCAGTCAGGGCGGAGGTTCGGCTCGAAGTTCGACGCTGGGGTGGTCACGTCAGCGCGCATAGATTCCTTCCGTTGCGGAAGGCGTCCTTAACTCTGTCGAGCGTGGCGGACACCGTTGAAGGCCCGGGCCCGTTGCAACGCCTCTCGACGGAGGAAAGTCTACGTCGTCATCCGATCGACGTCGGGACGCCCAACGCATCGCCGGCGTCAGCGTGCCGCAGACACCGGCGTGTCGTAGTCGTCATGATTAACCAGATTGCACCCGAAGGAATTTCACCGAGCCACTTCTTGACCGGGATTCGGGCTCCAGGGTAGTCGCCCGGAGAGGGCTCATTGCAGCCGCGCAAGCCTTAGGCTGAACTGGTGACACCGTCCAGCTACAGCGGCGCCAAGGGCCCGGACCTGCCCGAACTCCACAACACGATCATCGTTGCGGCGTTCGAGGGCTGGAATGATGCCGGTGATGCCGCCAGCGACGCACTGGAGCACCTGGATGCGATCTGGGAGGCCGAGACCATCATCGAGATCGATGACGAGGCCTATTACGACTACCAGGTCAATCGTCCGGTGATCCGCCAGGTCGATGGTGTCACCCGCGAGCTGGTGTGGCCGTCGATGCGGGTCGCGCACTGCCGTCCGCCCGGTTCGGATCGCGACATCGTGCTGATGCACGGGGTGGAACCCAACATGCGCTGGCGCACGTTCTGCTCCGAACTGCTGGCGATCGCCGACAAGCTGAACGTCGACACCGTCGTCATCCTCGGCGCCCTGCTGGCCGACACGCCGCATACCCGGCCGGTACCGGTATCCGGAGCGGCCTACTCCCCCGAGTCGGCCAAGTTCTTCGGTCTCGAGGAGACCCGCTACGAGGGGCCGACCGGCATCGCCGGGGTGTTCCAGGATGCCTGCGTGGCGGCCGGGATCCCCGCGGTGACGTTCTGGGCGGCGGTGCCGCACTACGTCTCGCAGCCACCGAACCCCAAGGCCACCGTGGCGTTGCTGCGCCGGGTCGAAGACGTCCTCGATATCGAGGTGCCCCTTGGTGATCTCCCGGCCCAGGCCGAGGAATGGGAGCAGGCCGTCACCGAGATGACCGCGGACGACGAGGAGATCGCCGAGTACGTCACGGCGTTGGAGGAGCGCGGGGACGCCGAGGTGGACGTCAACGAGGCGCTGTCCAAGGTCGACGGCGACGCGCTGGCCGCGGAATTCGAGCGGTACCTGCGCAGGCGGGGGCCCGGCTTCCGGTCCTGACGACCCGACGGCGGAGCGCCGCTCAGACGGCGACGCCGTCTGCTGGAGTGTCCAGCGGCTCTTCGGTGACCCGGTACCGTCCGGTGATGTTCGGGTTGGGGGTGTCGAAGTACACGTCGCGCAGCGTGAACGTGGTGTTGCCCATCTTCAGGGTGAAGTCACCGTAGACCCGGTAGACCGCCTGCTGGGCTTGCACCCCACCGATGGTCCGCGGTGGCTGCCGGATGGTGATGGTCTCGGTGAAGGTATGCGTGTACGTCCACGTGTGCCCGTACTCCGCGCTGATCTCGAGGTTCACGATCTTCTCGAGGAAGCTGCGGGAGAGCTTGGCGGTGACCTTGACGCTGTCACTCTCGGAGCGGGTATCGCTGAGAGCAAGCGCACGCACCAGCACCTCGGTCCGGCTCTCGTTGACCAGATCGTTGACGATGGCCTTCTCCAGCCCGAAGGTGTCGATCTGCCGATCGGCCTTGAACGTGCAGGTGGCCTTGGAGTCCTGGTAGCACAGGCTGTTGAGCACCTTGGCCTGGTCCTGCGCCTGCCCCGGCCCGAATTCGACGGTGGTGCCCGGCTTGTCCAGCAGCTTGACGGTGTTGCCGGCGATCAGGTCGGGTCCATTGGGGGTGGGCGAGCACTGCTGTCCGGCGCCGCCGACGACATTGCATCCGGTACCGGGGCCACCGAAGGGGCCGGCCTGCAGTCCGACGACGTAGCGGGCATCGTCGGGCCCGCTGAACACCGGGTACACGATGTTGTTCGTGATGAGGAACCGATAGACCACCTCGAAGTGCATGGCCTGCCCCGGCTGGACGACGCTGCCGATGGCGGGGACGTTGCCCTGGGGCCGGTTCTCACCGTAGTAATCCACCAGCGTCAACGGCTTCGACGTCAGGTTGTACACGTCGAAGCCGCGGGTGGACCCCAGCAGTGTGCTCTGCCCCGGGCTGGGCGCCCGGCCGTCGGTGACGACCGGTATCGCCGAGACGGTGTTGTCGTTCGAGTTGGCGACGTACACCACCGCGCCGACCGGATTCAGGGCCACCGCGTCGGGCGTGTTGCCGACGGTGATGGTGTCGATGACGCTGCGGCTGACGGTGTCGATGACGGACACCGTGTTGTCCGCGGAGTTGACGACGTAGGCGCGAGCGCCGTTGTCGCTCAGGGCAACCGCATCGGGGTTAGCGCCGACGGTGATGACCGTCGTGGCGCCGGTCTTTGTGTCGATCACCGACACCGCGTTGCGGAACAGGTCGGTGACGTAGACCGACGTGCCGTCGGGGCTCAGCGCCAAGGCCGAGGGACTGGCGTTGAGCCCGATGGTGAAGACCACCCGATTGGTGGCCGTGTCGATCACCGACGCCGTCTTGTCGAGGTAATTCGTGACGAACGCCCGGCCATCGGAGGTCATGGCGATGGCCGAGGGAGCCTGGCCCACGGCGATGGTCCCGACCACGAAATTCGTGCTCGTGTCGATGACCGACACGGTGCCCGAACCGGAGTTGACGACGTAGGCCCGTGATCCGCCCGGGTTGAGGGCGATCGCCGTGGGCGAATCACCGACCTGAGTGGTGAGCAGCACCGTGTTGGTCTGGGTGTCGATCACGCTGACGGAGTCGCCACCGGAGTTGACCACGTAGGCACGGCCGGCCGTGGGACTCAGGGCGAGTGCCACCGGGTTGCTCCCCACGCCGACCGTCGCGATCGTGGTGTTGGTGGAGGTGTCCACCACCGACAGTGAATTGTCGCCCAAGTTCGCGACATACAAGCGCTTTCCGTCCGGACTGACCGCCAGCGCACTCGGGGTGTCACCCACCGCGATCTGAGCCGATTGCGCCGCGGGATCGGGCACCGTGACGACGACGTGGACCACCCGGGTCCCGTTACCGTCGAACAGGTGCAAGCCTTGCGTCACATCGCTGACGGCGACGGTGAAGTCGTCAGTCCCTCCGCTGGCCGCCAGCGTCGCAGCGGCCTGATAGGTGTACGTCCCGTCCTGGCCCACCGTGACCGTCCCACGAAGCGGGTTCTGAGTCACCGCGTACTGCAACGGATCGCCGTCGTAGTCATTGGCGCCCAGGGTGCCGACAACCAAACCCTGAGGGGTGGCGGCAAGCTGGCGCGGCGCGGCTGTGGGCGTTTGATTGAGAAAGGTCCGCTGAAACTGGCGGCGCACGGACTCCCACAGACCAGCCAACAACGGTGTTGGCGACGGCGCCCCGGGCAGGTCCGTCGCGTCGATGCCGGCAAGTGGTGAAACCGCCGAGACGTATTGCGTGACGGGTTCGGCAATGGTGTTGCCGGCGTTGATGATTGCCGTCGCCTTCGGCACGGCGAGCGCACTTCTGGCGACTGTGGGCAGCGCCGCGGCCGCCGTGACGGGGGCAACGTCGGCCACCGGCGCATCCGCGGCCGACGTGGCGGATGGCTTCTCGACGGCCGGGCGCACGATGGCCGCGCGGGCGCTGACGCCGGTCGACGGTGCACGTCTGGACTGCGGAAGCTGTGCCGCTACGGCCGAGCGCCGGGCACCGGACCCGGTTGCCGTCGCGTTCGCGCTCGCACCCGGAGCCGACGACGAGCTGTCGGAGGCCTGCCGGTGCGCCCCCGTCTGCCCACTGGCCCCAGATGATGGTCCGTCGGAGGAGTCTGCCGCGGCGACGGCGGGGCCGCTGAGGACCATCGCCCCCAGCCCCATCAGTACAACGGCAGCAGAACGATGGACAGCCATGGGACTCCTCGGGTTCGCGCTCCGGATTCGGAAATTGCCAACGCGGTCAAATCTTCGCAAACAACGACCGAAGCGCACGCCGGGCGATTCAGAGTTGATTCAGCCTTCACTGACTGAACATGCACTGTTCACCAGCACGCGACCGACGCACACCAGCAAACTCACGGGTCGTCTTCCTCGGCGTCGCGTAGGAGGCGTTCGGGGTGGTGGTAGGTGTTGGTGCCGCCGATGAGGGGGACGTTGGGTGGGGGTGTCCATTCGGTGTCGCCGTTGGGGAGTTTGTGGGTGTTCCAGCCGTCGTTCTCGGCGTGTAGGTTGTCGCGTTTGCAGGCCAGGGTGAGGTCGTCGATGTTGGTGGTGCCGCCGTGTTTCCAATCGGCGGTGGCGTGGTGGACTTGGGTGTGATAGCCCGGCACACTGCAGCCGGGGGCGGTGCAGCCGCGGTCTTTTGCCAGCAGCATGATGCGTTGATCGGCCGAGGCCAGGCGTTTGGTGCGGCCCAGCCATAGTGAGCGGCCGGTGACACCGTCGAACACCGCCAAATAGTGGTAGGCCGGGGCAGCCATCCGGATCAGGTCGGTCATCGGGATCAGGGTGCCCCCGGCGGTGACGCCGTGTCCGGTGGCGGCGTGGAGGTCTTGCAGGGTGGTGGTGACGATGACGGTGACCGGAAGACCGTTGTGCTGCCCCAGTTTTGGGTCGCCGAGGTGCCGGCGGGCCAGTTCGGCCAGTGCGTCGTGCTGGCGTTGCCCGAGCCCGCGCGCATCGGCGTCTGCTCCGGCACCGTCGGGGTGGCACTGTCCCGGGGCGGCGAGTTTGGCGAACAACGCCTCGATCATCGCGCGCAGCTCCGGGGTGGCGGTCAGTTTCCCGACGCTCATCCCGTCGGGGCGCTGCCCGCCACACCAGGTGAAGCCGCGCTGTCGGGCGCGGTCGGCATCGGAGAACACCCCGTCAGGGTTGAGGTAGGTGGCCAGCCGGGCGGCGACCTTCTCCAGTTGATCGGGGCGTAGGTTCTCGGCGTGTTCGGCCAGTGAGCGTTCGGCGCGGGCCTGCTCGGCCGGGGGCACGTGGTCGGGCAGGTCGCGGAAGAACTTCTGGATGACTCGGATGTGCTCGGTGTCGAGCAGGCCGGCGTCCCAGGCTTTGGCGGTGGCCGGTAGTACCGGTTCCAATGGCTGGCCGGTCAGCGCGAGCCGGGGGGCCAGCTGTTCGGCGTCGCGCAGGCGGCGTTTGGCCGCGCTGCGGCTGATGCGTAGGACGTCGGCGAGCACGATCGGGATCGGTGGGCAGCCCTCATAGGGCTCGAGGTGGGTGAGCTGCTCGGCGGAGATCGCGACCTGGCGGCGCATGAGGGTTTCCAACCGCTCCAGCACGGCGAACCGGTGTGGGGCGGGCAGCGCTGCGATATCGGCTGCGCCCAACTGTTCGACCGCGGCGTCGAGCGCATCCAGCGCCTCGACAATCGAACTCATGTTCGAGACGCTACGCCGGGGTACCGACAGGCGCCGCCCCGTCAACCCAGGCTGTGCATCAACCCGGGACTGTGGATCAACTCGGTGCGTTCGCCACGACGACGGGCCACCCAGGACCTGATCCGGGGAACCGTCACCGAAGCGTCAGCAGCCCAAGGGGGTGGTCCTGCCGACCAGTTGGTCGGGCTGCGCTACCGTTGCTTCCAAACAGATACCCGCGAGTAACGACGAATCGAGGTCGAGGTCGTGAGACTGGCACTGAACGACGAGGACGTGGCATTCCGCGAGGAGCTACGCGAGTTCTTCACCACGAAGATCCCGGCCGATATCCGGGAACGCGCCCGCCGCGAGGACCTGATCTGGCCCGACGACATCGTCACCACCCAGCGCATCCTCAACGAGGCCGGACTTGCGGTGCCGAACTGGCCGGTGGAGTGGGGCGGTAAGGACTGGACGCCGCTGCAGCGCCAGATCTGGGCCGACGAGCTGCGCATGGCGTGCGTACCCGAGCCGCTGGCGTTCAACGCCAGCATGGTCGGCCCGGTGATCGCGCAGTTCGCCTCGCAGGAGCTCAAGGAGCGCTTCCTGCCCGCGACCGCCAACCTCGACATCTGGTGGTGCCAGGGCTTCTCCGAGCCGGAGGCCGGCTCGGATCTGGCCGGGCTGCGCACGGTGGCGATCCGCGACGGCGATGAGTACGTCATCAACGGCCAGAAGACCTGGACCACACTCGGTCAGTTCGCCGACTGGATCTTCGTGCTCGCCCGCACCAACCCGGACGCACCCAAGAAGCAGGCCGGCATCTCGTTCATCCTCGTCGAGATGAACACCCCCGGCATCACGCTGCGCCCGATCAAGCTGATCGACGGCAGCTACGAGGTCAACGAGGTCTTCTTCGAAGACGTGCGGGTGCCCGCCAATCAGCTTGTCGGCGAAGAGAACCAGGGCTGGAGCTACGCCAAGTTCCTGCTGTCCAACGAGCGCACCGGTATCGCCCGGGTCGGTACCACCAAGGTATGGCTGGCCGATGTCAAGGAGCGCGCCGCGAAGACCAAAGTCGGCGGCGGATCGCTGCTGGAGGACACCCTGTTCGCAGCCAAGGTCGCCGAGATCGAAAACGAGCTGCTGGCACTGGAATTGACTCAGTTGCGGGTGAGTGGAGACGAGGGCACCGGCAAGCCGAACCCCGCGTCGTCGATCCTGAAGCTGCGCGGCAGCCAGCTGCAGCAGGCCGTCACCGAGCTGGCGGTCGAGGTAGCCGGCCCGGACTCGCTGCCGTTCGACGGTGGCGACGCCATCGAGTCGCCGGTGTGGGCGCAGCACGCCGCACCGCATTACCTGAACTTCCGCAAGACCTCGATCTACGGAGGTAGCAACGAGGTTCAGCGCACCATCATCTCCTCGACGATCCTGGGATTGTGAGAACCGGCCATGAACTTTGACCTGACCGAAGAGCAGCAGCTGCTGGCCGACACCGCACGCGACGTGCTGTCCCGCAGCTATGACACCGAGAGCCGTAACAAGGCCGTCGATTCGGAGCTGGGCTGGAGCCGCGAGGTCTGGGGGCAGCTCGCCGAAATCGGGATCCTGGGACTGGGGTTCGACCCCGAGGAGTCCGGCCAGATCGAGATCATGGTCGTGATGACCGAGATCGGCCGGCGGCTGGCCCCCGAGCCGGTGGCCGCGGCGGCGCTGATTCCGGGCGGTGTGATCGCCGAACTCGGCAGCGACGAGCAGCGTGCGCTGCTCGACGACGTGGCTGGCGGCGAAAAGCTCCTGGCGCTGGCACATTTCGAGCCTGGCCTGCGCGGTTCCGATGAGCTGTCGACCCATGCCAGCCGCCAGGGCGATGTCTGGACCGTCACCGGTCGCAAGAACCCGGTCCTGGCCGGTGATTCGGCCGACGTCATCGTGGTCACCGCGGCACTGCCGGGCGGCGGCACCGGCCTGTTCCTGGTCGACGGTGACGCGACCAACCGCACGTCCTACCGCACGTTCGACGGCCAGCGCGGCGCGCAGATCGACTTCGACAACGCCCCGGCCCAGCCGTTGGGCGACGGCGGCGACGTCACCGACCGGATTCACGCCACGCTGATCCGCTACTCGTCGGCGCTGTGCGCCGAAGCCGTCGGCGCCATGGACGAGTCGCTGCGACTGACCACCGATTACCTCAAGGCGCGCAAGCAGTTCGGCGTTCCGCTCAAGACGTTCCAGACGCTGACCCAGCGGGCGGCCGACATGTACGTCTCACTGGAGTTGGCCCGCAGCATGAACTACTACGCGGCCATGTCCATCACCGACGGCCGGCTCGACCCCGTCGTGGCGGCGCGGGCCAAACTGCAGATCGGCCGTTCGGCCAAGCACATCTCGCAGGAGTCCATCCAGATGCACGGCGGTATCGGCGTCACCGCGGAATACCCCATCGCGCACTACGCGGCCCGGCTGACCGGTATCGACCAGACCCTGGGGTCGGCGACCGATCAGCTGCGGTTCCTGTCCGCGCAGGTGGGCAACTACGACACCGTGGCGCTGTAGGTCAGCTCTCCAGCTCCTCGAGCCGCGAACTGGTCGACCGCCCCAGTGCCGCCACCTCGGCGTCCATCTTGGGCAGGATCGTCGGCACGACCGCGGTGACCTGCTTCTCTCCCAGCGGAGTGGACAGCAGGGGACGCAGCCAGCGGAAGACACCCACCCAGCCGGGCACATTGACCCGGCGGCTGCGCTGTTCGATGCCCTTGACGAAGGCCTCGCCGCACCTGTCGACACTGGTGGTCTTGCCCAACGGGTTCGGCAAGCTGGCCAGCATCTGCGCAAAGCTGCTGAGGTCCTTCTTGGCGTCCTGCACCATCGGGGTGTCGATCCACGACATGTGGGCCGAGCCGACGGCGACGCCCCGGTGGGCGACCTCGATCCGCAGTGCGTTGGCGAAGTGTTCGACCGCCGCCTTGGCGGCGTGGTACGGCGCGAGGCCGGGAGCCGCGGAGTAGGCCGCCAGCGACGACACGATCAGCACGTACCCGCGCCGCTCGATCACCGACGGCAATGTGGCCCGCACGGTGTGGAACACGCCTTTGACGTTGATGTCCATCAACCGAGTGAAGGCCTCCGGATCCACCTGCAGCACTGAGCCGTACGTCGCGATGCCGGCGTTGGCCACCACCACGTCGATCCCGCCGAAGCGCGCCACGGCCTGATCGGCGACGGCCTGCATGGCGGCCAGGTCGCGGACGTCGGCCACCGCGGTCAGCACGTGCGAGTCGCCGAGTTCGGCGGCCAGGTCGGCCAGCGGGGCGGCGTCGATATCGGTCAGCACCAGCTTGGCGCCCTTGCGCCGCAGCCGCCGTGCCACGTCGGCACCGACACCGCGCGCGCCACCGGTGATGAAGACGACTTTGTCGTTGACGGAGCTCATGGCCGCCAAAGCTACACCTACAGGCGCACACCCAGAAGCGCGTCGACGGCAGCGGTGACGGTTGCCGGTGCCGACTCGTCGTGTCCGCCGTACTCCAGTGCGTCGGTCACCCAGCCGTCGACGGCGGCCAGCGCCCGCGGGGTGTCCAGGTCGTCGGCGAGGTACTGCCGCAGCCGCGCCACCAGATCCCTGGCGTCCGGGCCGGCGGGCAGCGCGGCCGCGCTGCGCCACCGCTGTAGGCGGGTGGAGGCATCGGCGAGCACGTCGTCGCTCCAGAACCGGTCACTGCGGTAATGCCCGGCGAACAGGCCGAGCCGGATGGCGGCGGGGTCCACCCCCTGCTCACGCAGCCGCGACACCAACACCAGGTTTCCCCGACTCTTGGACATCTTGTGCCCGTCCCAGCCGATCATGCCGGCGTGCACGTAGTGCCGGGCGAATCGACGCTCGCCGGTGGCACATTCGGCGTGCGCGGCGGAGAACTCGTGGTGCGGGAAGATCAGGTCACTGCCGCCGCCCTGGACATCGAAACCGAAACCCAAGCGGTCCAACGAGATTGCCGAACACTCGACGTGCCAGCCGGGGCGGCCGGGCCCGAACGGCGACGGCCAGCTCGGCTCCCCCGGCCGCTGCGCACGCCACAGCAGTGCATCAAGCTCGTCGGCCTTACCCGGCCGGTCCGGGTCACCACCGCGCTCGGCGAACAACCGCGCCATGGTCTCGCGGTCATAACCGGACTCGTAGCCGAACTGCGTTGTGGCACTTGCCCGGTAGTAGACGTCGGGGAATTCCGGATCGTCGACCACGTAGGCGGCACCGGCCGCCACCAGCTTCTCGACCAGCTCGACCACCTCGGTGATGGCGTCGGTGGCCGCAACATAGTCCCGTGGCGGCAGCACCCGCAGTGCGGCCATGTCTTCGCGGAACAACTGGATCTCACGGGCACCCAGATCCCGCCAGTCGATGCCGTCGCGCTCGGCCCGCTCGAACAGCGGGTCGTCGACGTCGGTGATGTTCTGCACGTAGTGCACCTGATGCCCGTTGTCCAACCAGACCCGGTAGACCAGGTCGAACGTCAGATAGGTGGCGGCGTGCCCGAGGTGGGTGGCGTCGTACGGGGTGATACCGCAGACGTACATCGTCGCGGTCGGTCCCGGCGAGGTGGGACGGACCTGCCGGTCGGCACTGTCGTAGAGCCGCAGCGCCGGCCCCTGACCGGGGAGCTTCGGGATGTCGACGGCCGACCACGACTGCATGCCGTTGACTCTAAGGGGTTCGCTCGTCACGTCGCTCCGGGTGGTGTGGGGCCTCATCCGTCTTCGTCCTTCGCCACAGTGCTACACCACCGCGGCCGAATACATTCCCTAGCTGGCCAGCCACATCGCATCGAGCAGCAGGTCGGCCACCTCGGGCCGGCACATCAGAAGATCGGGTAGATACGGGTCGGGCTGGTTGTAGCGCAGCGGCGAACCGTCGATCCGGGTGGCATGCAGACCGGCGGCCTGAAGCACACCCGCGGGCGCGGCCGAGTCCCACTCCCACTGCCCGCCGGCGTGGATGTAGGCGTCGGCGTCGCCGCGCACCACCGCCATCGCCTTGGCGCCCGCCGAACCGATCCGGACGAACTCCATGTCCAGGCGGTCCCGCAGCCGCCACAGCACCGCGGGCGGGCGGTTGGAGCTGGCCGTGATGCGGATCGGACCGGACTGCGGCGACGCCGGTGGCGTCACCGTGTCGCTGCGGTGCACCTCCCCCATCGCCGGCAGCGCAACGGCGGCATCGGTGAGCCGGCCGTCACGATCGTCGGTACGCTGCCACAACGCCACGTGCACCGCCCAGTCCGCGCGGCGCGGCAGGGAGTACTCGCGGGTGCCGTCCAGGGGATCGATGATCCAGACCCGGTCGGCCTGCAGCCGCCGGAGATCGTCGTAGGCCTCTTCGGAGAGCACCGCGTCGTTGGGGCGTTCCTCGCGCAACCGCTGCAAGATGTAGGCATTGGCCCGGAAATCCCCGGCGTCGCCGAGCTCCCACGGATGGTCGTGGCCGACTTCTTCACGGACCGCCAGCAGCAGCCGTCCGGCCTGCTCGGCCAGGTCGGCAGCCAGCTCCGCATCGGTCAGACTCACCGTGTCAGTATCGCCGAATGCGGATCGGCACTGTCCGCCGGCCGTAGATTGCTGCCCATGCGCCTGATCCGGCTCCTGCCGACCGCGGCCGTCGCCCTCATTCCGGCGCTGGCTGCCTGCGGGTCGACCACGCCCCGGCATCCACTGGACGGCACCAGTTGGCGGCTGGTCAGCCTGGAGTCGATGGACGACAAACAGGGCAGCACCACAGTCCCGGATCCGGCGACGTTCACCGTGGACTTCGGCACCGACGGCCGGGCCGCGTTTCGCATCGACTGTAATCGCGGCAACGCCACCTGGCAGGCCAGCGCCTCGAACAAGGATTCCGGCAGCCTGGCCTTCGGGCCGATCGCGGCCACCGAGATGGCCTGTCCGCAACCCTCGCTGGATACCCGGGTGTCCACCGCACTGGGCTATGTCCGCGGCTTCCTGCTCAAGGACGGCCGGCTGCACATGTCACTGCTGGCCGACGGCGGCATCCTGCACTGGGAGCCCAACCCGCCCCAGAAACCCTAGGAGAACCCTAGAAGGCCGGCCAGGGTATCGGCCTGCGCCGGTCCGGACCCGGCATCACCGGCGCGTCCAGCAACCCGCGGACCCGCCCGCGCAGGGCGAGCACCTCCGCCTCGGTGATGTGGCCGCACAGGTCGTCGGCCACGGGTCCGTCGAGTCCGTCACCGAGCGCGGCCACGGCTTGCAGAGTCTCGTCGTCCACCGGCTTGCCGGCCCAACCCCACAGCACGGTACGCAGCTTGTCCTGAACATGAAGGGACACACCGTGATCCACGCCGTACACCCGGCCGTCCACCCCGGCCAGGATGTGGCCGCCCTTGCGGTCGGCATTGTTGACGATCACGTCGAACACCGCCATCCGGCGCAGCCGCTCGTCATCGGCATGCACCAGGGTGACTTCGTTACCTGCGTAGTCGTAGGCATTGAGCACCGAAAGATAGCCTGGCGGAATGGATCCCGGCGGACACAGATCGACCAGCTGAGGACCGTCCGGCTCGGCGTCGTCGGCGTCGTCGGGCTGATCCACCCACAGCTGGAGCATCCCGCGCCCGGCCGGACCGTCACCGATCACGGTGAGCGGCACGATGTTCCACCCCAACGCGGCCGAGATCAGATACGAGCCGAACTCACGGCCGGCCAGAGTGCCGTCGGGAAAGTCCCACAGCGGCTGCTCACCGGCGATGGGTTTGTAGACGCAGTGCAACGTCCGCTCGCCCAGCGTGGCCTCACACAGAAAAGTGGCGTTGCTGGCCGACCGAATCCGGCCGAGAACAGTGAGCGCTCCACCCAGCAGCACCTCGCGGGCCGCGGATTCCTCGGGGCCGGTCACGAGTCGAAGTCGTCCTCGGCCGCGCCGAACGCGCCACGCCGATACCCATTGGTGCGCACACAGATGTGACCTTCGGGATCCAGCGGCTCGTCGCACAGCGGGCACGGTGGGCGACCGGCGGAGATGACGCGATGCGACCGGCTGGCGAACTGCCGCGCCGACTCCGGGGTCAGGAACACCCGCACCGCGTCCGGGCCCTCCTCGGCATCGTCGAGCACCACCGATGCGTCGAACTCGGTGTCGCTGACCGCCAGCAACTCCACCACCACAGTCTGGGCTTCGGAATCCCAGCCCAACCCCATCGTGCCGACCCGAAATTCGGCGTCGACCGGGGTGATCAGCGGGCTGAGATCCTCCACCTCGGTCTCCGGCGGCAGCGGGGTGCCGAACCGTCGGTTGATCTCCACCAGCAGCGCAGCGATGCGTTCGGCCAAGACCGCGACCTGCTGCTTTTCCAGCATGACCGAGATCACCCGACTGTCGTGCACGGCCTGCAGATAGAACGTCCGATTTCCGGGTTGGCCGACGGTCCCGGCCACGAATCGGTCGGGAGTGCGGAAGACGTGAATAGCGCGGGCCATGGTTACCTCCAAAATACCGTCAGAAGCAGCTGAGGCGACATCGGGCGCGGGCCGGCGGTGGGGGTTTCTAGTCGGTGGAACCGCCGACAACCGCGTCGTCGGCAGACTTGTCACCGTCGGACGGTGGCGGAGCGGTCAACACCGAGGCCAGCTGGCCGCCGGTGTGGTTGACGTGGATGACGAACGGGCGCAGCGGTGTGTAGCGGATCACGCTCATCGACGCGGGGTCGGCGGTGATGCGCTGGAAGCTGTCCAGGTGGGTGCCGAGTGCGTCGGCGACCACCGACTTGATGACATCGCCATGAGTGCAGGCCACCCACAGCACGTCGGTGCCGTGTTCTTCGGCGAGCCTGCGGTCATGCTCGCGGACCGCGGCCACCGCCCGGGCCTGCACCTGGGCCAGACCTTCACCGTCGGGGAACACCGCGGCGCTGGGCTGCTGCTGGACCACCGACCACAACGGTTCGGCCAGCAGCTCCTTGAGGGCCCGGCCGGTCCACTGCCCGTAGTCGACCTCGGCGAGCCGATCGTCGATGACCGGGTCCAGGCCGAGTGCGGCTGCCAGCGGCTCCAGCGTCATCCGGCAGCGCAGCAGCGGGGAACGCACCAGCGCCTTGATCGGCAAGCCCTCGACCCGGCCCACCACGCCCTCGGCCTGGGCGCGCCCTTTGTCGTCAAGTTCCACACCCTCGGTGCGACCGGCCAGCGTGTGGGCGGTGTTGGACGTCGAGCGGCCATGCCGCAGCAGGATGACGGTCATAGGGCACCCCTCATGACGCTGCCACCACACCGGTGGCCAGCAGTGCCATGACCACCAGCGCGAGCACGACGCGGTAGCCCACGAACCAGTACATGACGTGGTGCGCCACGAACCGCAGCAGCCAGGCGATGGCTGCGAAGCCGACGACGAACGCGATAACCACCGAGACCAGCAGCTGTGCACCGGTCGCGCTCATCCCTTCGGTCACCGGGTGGAAGGCGTCGGGCAGGGAGAACAGCCCCGAAGCCAGGACGGCCGGGATGCCAAGCAGGAAGCCGAATCTCGCCGACAGCTCACGATCGAGCCCGAGGAACAGGCCCGCACTGATCGTCGACCCGGACCGCGACACCCCGGGCACCAATGCCAGACACTGGGCGATGCCGACCAGCAGACCGTCCCGCGCGGTGAGCTGCTCGGCATGCCGGGTCTGCTTGCCGTAATACTCGGCGGCCGCGATGACCGCCGAGAACACCAGCATCGCGGTGGCGATCACCCACAGATTGCGCACCTCACCGCGGATGATCTCTTTGAATGCCAGGCCGAGGACGACGATCGGCACCGTGCCGATGATGACGTACCAGCCCATCCGGTAGTCGACGTTGTCACGGTGCGCCTTGACGAACAGTCCGTTGAACCAGGCCTTGAGGATCCGGCCGATGTCGCGGGCGAAATAGATGAGCACCGCGGCCTCGGTGCCCAACTGGGACACCGCGGTGAACGAGGCACCGGCATCACCGGCGAAGAAAACCCGGGACACGATCGCGAGGTGGCTCGACGACGACACCGGCAGGAACTCGGTCAGGCCTTGGACGATCGACAGTACGACGACCTGCAACCACGACATCGGCGTGACATCCACGCCGCCGACCGTACTGGATAGCCCGGGTGTTCAGCGCGCCGGTCGCGGCACGGGCCGCGCGTCGGCGACGGCGTCGCGTAGTGCGGCGATCAGGCTGCGCTCGTCATCGACGTCGACATCGCCGATGCTGCGGGTACCGGCAGCAACCACGTCCTCGGCGTGCGGGACGGGCCCGGCCAGGCGGGCGTGATAGACCTCGACCACCAGTTGGCCGCGGTGCACGTGGAAGGAGAAGCTCCGGCCGTCACCCAGGTGCCCGAAACCGCTGGCGAACATGCCGGTCGAGAGGTCCTCGACGGCAAATTCTCGTCCGTCCGACTCCGGGGTCACGGCCAGCGTCATGACAGCACCATAACGCGAGTTACGGCGTTCGAGTAGACATATCCGTAAATTTGTCTGTTCCGTCGCCACCTAGAATCGATGATCGACAGAGAGCGACCTGGTCGCTCGATCGCGCACACATCCGGGGGCTACCCGTTGCCAATGGTTGCAAACAGCGCTGGTTTGCGCAGGTACGCCAGCGTGTTTCTGGCCCTGGCCGCAGTCGCCACCGGATGCTCGTCGAACCCCCTCGACGCGCCGCCGCCGACCATCGAGCCCGCCCGCGCCGCCACCTCGCCGCCGCCGGTGATCCGGCCTGCCGGCCAGATCCTGCCGCTCGGCGGGCGACCCGAGGCCGCCGTGTTCGACGCCAGGACGGCCTCGCTGGCGGTCTTCACAGCCGGGACTGACCCGCGGGCCGCGGCGACGGTCACCGTCGTCGCGCCGGCGCGCGCACCGCGGGTGATCACCCTGCAGGGTCCGGCGTCGGCGATCGCCGGCGACGGGCAGGGCAAGGTCTTCCTGTCGACGCGGGGTGGCTACTTCGATGTCGACCTGGCGGCCGGGAGTTCCCGCCAGGTCGACATCGACGGCGAGCGCGACACTGACTTCACCGCGATCGCCAGGTGGGCCGACGGCCGGCTGGTGCTGGGCAGCGCCCACGGCGCCGCCTACACCCTCGGGACGCCGACCACGGTGGCCGCCAAGACCGAGATCTTCGCCCGGGTGGACGCCATCGTCACCGAGGGTGACAGCGCGGTCGTGCTGGATCGTGGACAGACCTCGGTGACCGCACTGAGCAGCGACGGCAAGGCCCAGCAGGCACTGCGGGCCGGGGAGGGCGCCACCACACTGGCCGCCGATCCGCTGGGCCGGGTGCTGGTGGCCGACACCCGCGGCGGCCAGTTGCTGGTGTTCGGCGTCGATCCGTTGATCGAACGACAGGCCTACCCGGTGCCCGATGCGCCCTACGGCCTGGCTGGATCGCGGAATCTGGTCTGGGTTTCGCAGACCGCGGCCAACGTCGTCATTGGTTACGATCTGGCTACTGGCATCCCCGTGGAAAAGGTGCGCTACCCGACCGTGCAGCAACCGAACTCGCTGGCCTTCGACGACACGTCCGGCACGCTCTACGTCGTGTCGGGGTCCGGCGCGGGAGTTCAGGTGATCCCCAACGCTGACGGTCGCCGGTGAGCGCGGCGCACCGCGGCCGGATGCCGGCGAGCTGGGAAGTCGAACTGTCCGACGACTACGAGTGGATCCCGCTGCGGCTGCCGCCGGAGGTGACCCGGATCACCGCCTCCACCCGACTGTCCATCGAGGCCGAATACCGCGGCTGGGAACTCACCCGGGTGCGGCTCTACACCGACGGGAGTCGACGAGTTTTGTTGCGGCGCAAGAAGACTCGCATCGACGGCCGCACCGCCGACCAGCCGGGGCTGTGATGTACGCGGCGCTGCGGCGGGCACTGTTCCTGGTGTCCCCGGAAAAGATTCACACCCTGGTGTTCGCGGCCATGCGCACCACGACGGCCAGCGGGGCGGCCCGCAGACAGCTCAGTCGCCGGCTGGCCCCGCACGATCCGGTGCTGGCGAGCACCGTCTTCGGGGTGCGCTTCCCCGGTCCCCTGGGCCTGGCGGCCGGCTTCGACAAGGACGGCCTTGGCCTGCATACCTGGGGTGCGCTGGGCTTCGGGTATGCCGAGGTGGGCACCGTGACCGCGGTGCCGCAGCCGGGTAATCCCCTGCCCCGGCTGTTCCGGCTTCCCGCGGACCGGGCACTGCTCAACCGGATGGGCTTCAACAATCACGGTGCCGGGCAGCTGGCTCTGCAGCTGGCCCGCCATCAGCCGGATGTGCCGATCGGGGTGAACATCGGCAAATCGAAGATCACCCCGCCCGAGCAGGCGGCCGACGACTACCGCTCCAGCGCCCGGCTACTCGGTCCGCTGGCCGCCTACCTGGTGGTCAACGTCAGCTCCCCCAACACCCCGGGGCTTCGCGATCTGCAGGCGGTCGAATCGCTGCGCCCGATCCTGACCGCCGTACTGGCCGAGACCACCACGCCGGTGCTGGTGAAGATCGCCCCCGATCTGTCCGACGAGGACGTCGATGCCGTCGCCGACCTGGCCGTCGAACTGGGTCTGGCGGGCATTGTGGCCACCAACACCACCATCTCGCGCGCCGGGCTGCGCACCCCCGGCGTCGACGAGCTGGGCGCGGGCGGGATCTCCGGGCCGCCGGTGGCACGCCGATCGCTGGAGATCCTGCGCCGGCTGCACGCCCGCGTCGGCGACACGCTGGTGCTCATCAGTGTCGGCGGCATCGAAACCGCCGACGACGCCTGGGAGCGGATCACCGCGGGCGCGTCGCTGCTCCAGGGCTACACCGGCTTCATCTACGGCGGAGGCTTGTGGGCCAAGGAGATTCACGACGGGATCGCCCAGCGCCTGCACGCCGGCGGGTTCAGCTCACTGAGTGAGGCCGTCGGGTCCGCTGGACACTGAGCTCAGCACTTCGCGCCGGGCGACGGCACCCTCAGATCGATCAGGTAGGCCGCGGCGGCCTTGTCCACACACGTCTCGCCCTGGAACACCACCGTGTGCTGGGTGCCGTCGAAGGTCAGTAGTCCGCCGCCGAGCTCCTTGGCCAGGTCGACACCTGCCTGATAGGGCGTGGCCGGGTCGTGCGTGGTCGACACCACCAGGACCGGCGGCAGCCCCGGCGCGGAGGCCTGATGCGGCGCGCTGGTCGGCGGTACCGGCCAGAAGGCACAGGTGTCCAGCGGCGCGTCGCCGGTGAACTGCCCGTAGCTCAGGAAGGGCGCCAGCTGCCGGCTGCGCCGATCCTCGTCGATGGCCTTGGCCCGGTCGGTGTTCGGCGGCTCGTCGACACAGTTCACCGCGATCTCGGCGTCGTTGGAGTTGCTGTAGTGGCCCTTATCGTCGCGATTCCAATACGTGTCGGCCAACAGCAGCAGGGTGTCGCCGCGCCCCTGCGTCAACTCCGTCAGACCGTCGGCGAGGTGTTTCCACAGGCTCGGCGAGTACAGCGCCATGATGGTGCCGGTCAGTGCATCGCTGTACCCCAGTCCGCGCGGATCGTCGGTGCGAACGGGCTTGGCCACCAAGGGATCTACCAGGTGGTGGTAGACGTCGACCGCTTTGGCCGGATCGGTGCCCAGCGGGCAGCGGGGATGCTTGGCGCAGTCGGCGGCGAAGTCGTCGAACGCCTTCTGGAAGGCCGCATTCTGGTCCAGGTTCGACTGGATCGGGTCGGCCTTCGGGTCGACGGCGCCGTCGAGAATCATCGCCCGCACCTTGTCGGGGTACGCCTCGGCGTAGGCCGATCCGATCTGGGTGCCGTAGGAGTAGCCGAGATAGGTCAGTTTCTGATCGCCGAGGGCTTCCCGCAGCCGGTCGAGGTCGCGGGCCACGTTGACCGTGCCGACATTGGCCAGCATGTCGGTGCCCACCTTGTCCACGCACCGGCGCACGAACTGCTTCTCGGTGTCCTCGATGTGGGCCACCCCGGCCGGGCTGTAGTCGACTTGCGGATCGGCGCGTTCGGCGTCGTTGTCGGCATCGGAGTTGCACGACACCGATGGTGTCGACGAGCCGACACCGCGCGGGTCGAAGCCGACGAGATCGAATCGCTGGCGAATCTCCGGCGGCAGGGAATCCACCATGGATGCCGCGGCGTCCACCCCGGACTCCCCCGGCCCGCCGGGGTTGATGACGAGCGAACCGATCTTGTCACCAGTTGCCGGGAACCGGATCAGCGCCAGATTGGCTTGCGCGCCATCAGCTTTGGCGTAGTCGATCGGAACGGTGAGGCTGCCGCACTGCGCACCCGCGGGAAGGTCGGCTGTCTCTCCGCCGCCATCAACCTCACACTGACCCCACGTGACCGGTGCGGCCTGGCCCAGCGGCGGCCCGGCCAGCGTGGCCCTACCGTCCACCACTGAGCCGCAGCCGGTGAACAGCACGGCGAGCGCGGCGAGCAGCGCCCCGCTTCGTGCGACTCGGCGCATGCCCTACTTCTGTTCGTAGGTTCCGTGGATGACGGCTCTGGCGATCGCATGCATGAACAGGTTGAAGCCGAGGTAGGCCGGGCTGGCGTCCTCGGAGAGATCCAGCTTCTCGACGTTCAGGGCGTGCACCGCCACGAAGTACCGGTGGTAGCCGTGGCCGGCAGGCGGGGCGGCACCGATGAAGCGGCGCACACCGGCGTCGTTGACCAGCGTCAGCGCATCACCGGGCAGCAGCGAACCGTCACCGACGCCGGAGGGCAGTTCCGTGGTGGTGGCCGGCAGGTTGGCCACCGCCCAATGCCAGAAGCCCGAGGCCGTCGGGGCGTCCGGGTCGTAGACGGTGACCGCGAAGCTGCGGGTCTCCTCGGGGAAGCCCGACCAGCTCAGCTGCGGCGAGACGTCCTCGCCCCCGGCGCCCATGATGCCGCTGACCTGAGCGTTGCGCAGCGGCTGACCGTCGGTGATGTCGGTGCTGGTCAGGGTGAAGCCGGGCAGCGCGGGCAGGAAGTCGTAGGGGTTGTAGTCAAAGGCCATGGATGGCAGTCCTTTCGGGGGTAGGTCAGCAGTTCTTCAGGAAGTGTTCGAGCACCCGGACACCGAAGTGCAGTGAGTCGATGGGTACCCGCTCGTCGACGCCGTGGAACAACGCCGCGAAGTCGAGTTCCGGCGGCAGTTGCAGCGGAATGAAGCCGAAGCACCGAATGCCCAGGCGGGCAAACGCTTTGGCATCGGTGCCACCGGAGAGCATGTAGGGAACGGTGCGGGCCTGGGGATCCACTGCCAGCAGTGCGGAATTCATCGCGTCCACCAGGTCACCGTCGAACGTCGTCTCGTAGGACGGCAGGTCGCGTTCCCAGGTGCGGGTGACGTCGGGCCCGATGAGTTCGTCGATCTCGCGCTCGAAAGCCTCCTTGCGCCCCGGCAGGACGCGGCAGTCGACGACGGCCTCGGCGGTCTGCGGGATGACGTTGGCCTTGTAGCCGGCCTTGAGCATGGTCGGGTTGGCGGTGTCGCGCAGGGTGGCCCCGACGATGCGGGCGATACCACCGAGTTTGGCGATCGTGCCCTCGAGATCCGGTGAGTCGAGCTCGAAGCTGTAGCCGGTCTCCTGCGCCACCGCCGTCAGGAACTGTTCCACCGAATCGGTGAGCACCAGCGGGAATTGGTGTCGACCCAACCTGGCGACGGCCTCCGCGATCGCGGTGACCGCGTTGTCGTCGTGGACCATCGAGCCGTGCCCGGCCCGGCCGCGGGCAGTCAGCCGCATCCAGGACAGACCCTTTTCGGCGGTCTCGATCAGGTACAACCGCCGCTCACCGCCGTCCTTGTGCGGCACGGTGAGCGAGAAGCCGCCGACCTCGCCGATGGCCTCGGTGATGCCGTCGAACAGGTCGAGCCGATTGTCGACGAGCCACTGCGCACCGTAGGTGCCGCCGTGCTCCTCGTCGGCCACGAAGGCGAACACCAGATCGCGGGGCGGGACGATGCCGGCGCGTTTGAAGTGCCGCGCGACGGCGATCATCATGCCGCACATGTCCTTCATGTCGACGGCACCGCGGCCCCAGACGTAGCCGTCGGCGATGGCACCCGAGAAGGGGTGCACGCTCCAGTCAGCCGGTTCGGCGGGAACGACGTCGAGATGGCCGTGGATCAGGAGGGCGCCGCGGCTGGGGTCCGCCCCGGCCAGCCGGGCGAAAACGTTGCCGCGGCCAGGAGCGCCGGACTCGACATATTCGGTGGCATAGCCGACCGCCGTGAGCTGCTCGGCGACCCAGAGCGCGCACTCCGCCTCACCCTTGGTGGTCTCGAGCTCGCCGGTGTTGGAGGTATCGAAACGGATGAGGGCGCTGACGAGATCGACCACCTCGTCCACGGGTTCTGTCACAGTCACCTTTCCTACCACTGGCGGGCGAACGCCGGAGGTGCGGCGTCCGTGCAATACCACACGTTTCCCTTCAACCCCATGCGCAACACGCCGTTTTAGGGTTTGATCTAACCCGTGACCTTCCGCCTCCCCGCGATCGCCGCCGCGCTGTGCCTGACGATCAGCGGCTGCACGGCCACCACCTCGGGCAGTGCGATGTCGGCCGACCGGGCACCGCTGGCCACCGCCGACGCGCTGCCGGCACTGTTGCTGCCGGCCGATGCCGTCGGAGCGGCGCTGTCCAGCGACGACGTGGTGGTCACCGCCGACGTGACCAAGGCCTGGAACGACAGCGCCCACCTGTCCGATGTGAACTGCCTGGCCATCGCCGGTGCGGCCCAGCAGAGCGTGTACGCCCAGAGCGGGTCGACGGCGGTGCACGGCCAGGTGTTGCGCGACCCGCCGACGGCGCCGGCCTGGTCGCACTACGCGGTGCAGGCGGTGGTGTTGTTCCCGACCGCACGGGCGGCCGCCGATTTCTTCACCACCTCCCAGCAGCAGTGGTCGAAGTGCTCGGACCGGCAACTGAGCTATCCGCAGCCGATGGGCCCGTCGCAGGTGTGGTCGGTAGGGCGCCCCAGCACCGATCACGACGTCCTGGCGGTGTCGCGGGTGCAGCAGACCCCCCAGACGTGGTCCTGCCAGCGGGCGTTGACCGTACACAGCAATGTGGCGGTCGACGTGGAAGCGTGCAGCCTGGACGGGCCGACCTCGGCCGCCTCGACCATCGCGGGTCAGATCGCGGGGCGGCTGCCCGCGGCCTGAAGCGGGCTGGTTTGGGACTAGGGTCCTCGATCCGTTAGCCTTAGGCGCCCAAGATCGGTCCGAGTGGCGGAATGGCAGACGCGCTAGCTTGAGGTGCTAGTGCCCTATTAACGGGCGTGGGGGTTCAAGTCCCCCCTCGGACACGCACAGAACGGCCCCGGTAGAACCGGGGCCGTTTCGCGTTTCGCCCTCACCCGCGTCGGGCCGCGCTCAGCGCATCGGCGAGGGTCCACACCGCGATGCCGAGCAGCGCGATGTCCTTCACCAGGAACTGGCCGGTGGAGGACAGCACCGGGAACCCACCCGCGGACTCCTCGCCGATACCCGGCGTGGTGACCAGAAAGCTGAGGGTGGCCAGAAACAATCCGATGGCCGCAATGCTGCCCAGCACCGACAGCCTTGGCCACCACGGCTTGAGCGCCAGTAGCGCGGCGGTGGCCAGTTCGACCACGCCGAGCACCGCCGAGAACACCGGCACGGAGAACAGGACGTAGACCCAGCTCATCAGGGGACTGCTGGCGACCAGCGGCTGGATCCCCTCGGCCTCGTACACGGTGAACTTGAGCGCTCCGATCCAGGCGATCACCACGACGAGGCCGTACCGGGCGGCGACGGCGCCGAGGCGGCTCAGCGTCGAATTCTCAACGTGGACAGGGCGATCGGTGGTGCTCTGAGTGGCGGCCATCGGGGTGATCCTTTCAACGGTGCGGCAGCGGTGTCGTCATCCGTTGGGTGCTCACCACCCCGAAGTCCGTTACATCAGCGACCGCGCGTAACGGATGGACCGCAGCGCGGCACCAACGCTGAAGAACACGATCGCGGCCCTCTCCAGTGGGGCCCTGACCCGAGGAACTTTCATGAAGAAGACCGTTCTGATCTCCGCCATCGCCGGCATGGCGGCAGCGGCCGCAGTGTCGACGGCCGGGACCGCCGCCGCGACCACGCTCAGCGGATCAGCCGCCGATATCGTCAAAACCCTGCAGGATCAGGGCTACAGCGTGCAGTTCAACGGCACGGTGCTCGGTCCGCTGGCGCGGTGTTCGGTCACCGGCATACACGGCCTGGTGGTCATGATGATGCCCGACGGCAACCTGATGATGTCGATGGACAAGAGCAACCCGGGCGATGTCTTCGTCGACGTCTCCTGCCCCTCCAGCAACAACTGATCCGGGCCTACCCGCGGGCAGTCTCGTCGGCCGTCGTCCGTCCCCTGGTCTTGATCAGGCTGGCGACGGTGGTGACCACGAGGATGACGCCGATCACGCCCAGCGACATACCCGTGGTGATCTCCGGCACCGTCACATGCTCGCCGCCGTTGATGAACGGCAGCGTGTTCTCGTGCAGCGCATGCAGCACCAGCTTCACGCCGATGAACGCCAGGATGAGGGACAGTCCGTAGGACAGGTAGACCAGCCGGTCGAGCAGACCGCCGATGAGGAAGTAGAGCTGCCGCAGACCCATCAGCGCAAAAGCGTTGGCGGTGAACACGATATAGGGCTCTTCGGTCAGACCGTAGATAGCCGGGATCGAGTCCAGGGCGAACAGCAGGTCGGTGAAGCCGATCGCGATGAGACCCAACAACATCGGCGTGACAACGCGCTTCCCGTCGACGGTGGCCAGGAACTTGTCGCCGTGGTACTCGTCGGTGGTCGGCACGAATTTGCGCACCAGCGCGATGATTCGGCTGTCGCGCTCCTCCTCGGCCTCTTTCTCGTGGCCGGCTTCGCGGGCGAGTTTGGCTGCGGTGAGCACCAGGAAGATGCCGAAGATGTAGAACACCCAGCTGAACGTGCTGATGGCGGCGGCGCCCACGGCGATGAAGCCGGCCCGCATGACCAGCGCCATGACGATGCCGATCAGCAACAGCTTCTGCTGGAACTCGCGTGGCACCGCGAAGGTGGCCATGATGACGGTGAACACGAACAGGTTGTCCACCGAAAGTGCCTTCTCGGTGACGTAACCGGCGAAGTACTCACCGGCGAACTGTCCGCCCCACAACCACCAGACCACCAATCCGAACACGATGGCCAGGCCGATGTAGACCGCGGACCAGGTGGCCGATTCGCGGAACGTCGGCTCGTGCGGAACCCGTACATGGGCGAAGAAGTCGAACACGAACAGTCCGAGGATGACCACACAGGTGACGCCCCAGACCATTAACGACACGTCCATGTTGCCATTATGCAGATCGAGCGCAGGGTGCCCGGCGGAAAGTTTGCTCGGCGCGCGCCCGGCGGCTGCCGCTGGCATGATCCGGTGCTTATGACGCTGCACCGGCTCCCGGCCACACCAGACACGGTGCACTGGGGGTTCTTCGATCCACGGCAGAATCCTGCCATCACCGTGGAATCCGGTGACCTGGTGGAGATCGAGACGCTGACCCATCACGCCGGGGACGCGCCGGATCTACTGATGGACGACGGCATCACCGCCGTCTTCGAGCAGGTCGACGACCGTGGCCCCGGCCCGCACATCCTGACCGGGCCGATCGCGGTCGCCGGGGCGCGACCGGGCGATGTGCTGCAGGTCGACATCCTGTCAGCGCGTCCGCGCCTGCCCTACGGATCCAACCTCGCCGCCCACTGGGGTTACCTGTACCAGGAGCTACCGGTGGAGCGGGTGACCGTTTACGAGCTGGACGCCGAGGCATTGCTGGGTCGGGCCCTGTTCGGTTACGACTGGACGGCGACACCGCTGGCCGACGCACCGGGCACCATCGTCACCCCGTCCGTCAGCCGGCGCGAGCCCGCGTTGCCGGGTGTGGTGGTGCCGCTGCGGCCGCACTTCGGAACGATGGGCGTGGCCCCCGCCGAACCGGTCCGGGTCTCGTCGGTGCCACCGGGTGATCACGGCGGCAACGTGGACAACTGGCGCATCGGTGCCGGCGGCCGGATGTACTACCCGGTGCAGGTGGCGGGCGCGCTGTTGTCGGCGGGCGACCCGCACGTGTCGCAGGGTGACGGCGAAGTCAGTGGGACCGCGCTGGAATCGTCGCTGAACGGCTTGCTGCGCTTGACCATTCGCCGTGACCTCCCGTTCACCGTGCCGGTGCTGGAGACCGCCACCGAACTCCTGGTGCACGGCTTCGGTGACACCCTGGACGCCGCGATGAAGGCGGCCGCCCTGCGCGCCCTGGATCTGTTGCAGCACCACTTCGGGCTGTCGCGTCCGGATGCCTACTCGTTCATGTCGGTGGCGGTGGACTTCACCGTGACCCAGGTGGTCGACCAGCGCCAAGGTGTGCATGCCCGGATCGACAAGCGATGCTTCCCGCGCTGGCAGAATCCGGCGGCATGACAGATTCCGAATGTCGCCGGCCCAGTGGCTCCGGCATCCAAGCGTTCACCTTCACCCCGGCACAGGGTGTGCCGCCCGCGGTGGCCCCGTTCTCGCACGCGACCGCCGCCGGGCAGACGCTCTATGTCACCGGGCAGATGCCCACCGACACCACCGGCGCAGTAGTGGGCTCCGATGTCGCCACCCAAACCGACCAGGTGCTGAAAAACCTGCTGCGGGTCACCGAACTGTGTGGTGGGGGCATCGACGACGTGGTGTCGGTGCGGGCGTTTCTGACCGACTGGTCGGACTACGCGGCCTTCAACGCCGCGTACGCGCCGTGGTTTCCCGACCGGCTACCGAGCCGAACCTGCGTCGGCTCGACAGGACTTGCCGTGGGTGCGCTGGTCGAGATCGATTGGGTGTGCTGGCGAGCCGCCGGCTGGGCGTGACCGTCGCGCCGTGACGGCGTAGGCGACCCAGGACGCCAGCACCGCGGTGAACGCCGCCGCCTGGGCGTAACCCGTGCCACCGGAGGGGTACATCACCCCGGTGATGTAGTGGTCGATGAAGCCTTCCGAGCCCAGCGGTGACATGCCCGCCCGTGGACGGGCCCATTGCTCGAGCGCGGTCAGCGGACACCAGAAATGCAGGGCGACACTGCCGATCCCCCACAACACCACCGGGATGTGCAGCCAGATGGAGCGGCGCCAGCGCAGGGCCAGGAAACCGCCACTGGGCAGATAGATCAGGAACGCGAAATGGGCGACGACCACCAGCCAGACCACCAGGGTGTAGAACGCCGTCATCTCTCCCCTGCCCGCGATATGCCGTGCTGCGAACCAGGATAGTCGCGTGGCGCGGTGATCGTGGTGGACGGCGGCTCGGACTGCATCTGACGCCGCCGCCGATCTGACGTACCGTAACCAGGTGCCGCGCAAGGTCCTCTTCATCTACAACGATCCGAACGCCCCCGAGGCACAACTCGGCGAGACGTTCACCGAACTCGGTTTCGACGTCGACACCTTCGAGGTGGTGGCCCCGCATCAGGCGGCCGATCCCGCCGTCGAGGTCAGCTTCCCCGACCCGACCCGCTACGACGTGATCGTGCCGCTCGGGTCGCGGTGGGCGGTGTACGACGACCGGCTGCCCTGGGTTCAGACCGAGATCGACACGGTGCGCCGCGCGGTGGACGCCGGCGTGGGTGTGTTGGGGGTCTGCTTCGGCGGGCAGCTGGTGGCCGCCGCACTCGGCGGTTCGGTGACGCGGTCGGACTCCCCCGAGGTCGGCTGGCATCACGTACACAGCAGCGACCACGACCTGGTGCCCGAAGGCTGGTGGTTCCAGTGGCACTTCGACCGATTCACCCCACCGCCGGACGCCGTGGAGATCGCCAGGACCGATCGGGCATCCCAAGCGTTCGTCAAGGGCCGGGCCATGGGCCTGCAGTTCCACCCGGAACTCGACCACGGCCTGCTCGAACTGTGGATCGCCGACGACTATCACGGCACTCGCGATGTCGAGCGGCTCGGCCTGAGCCACGACGACCTGCGCGCCCACACCACCACCCACGTCGACGACGCCGCCCGCCGGCTGCGCCGGCTGGTCCGGGGGTTCCTCGACAACGTCGCCGACGCGAAGCCGGCCCCGGTGGCACGGTGATTCAGCTCGTCGCGTCCAGCTCCGCGCACACCAGCGCAACCGTAGCCGGAACCGCCTGAGCCACAACAGCACTCAATCCGCTGCCGTATCCGACGTCGGCCACGTCGACACTGACGACCACCACCCGGCCGGGGGCGCGGCCCAATGCTGCGGCCAACCGGTAGGTGGCGGCCAGGTCGAGGTCGTGGGAGCTGAGCACACCGGGTGACGCGAGATCCCCGATACCGCCGCGCCGCACTCGGCCCGCTATCGCGTCCTGCCCCACCGCGGCGTCGACGATCACCGCCACATCGGCCCCGTCCCAGGCGTCGATGAGCGCGGCCGGTTCCACCGCGCAGTGCACCACCGGCACCCCAGGACACTGCCGGCCGACCTCGGCGGCCACGGCCAGACCCACCCCGTCATCGCGACGGTGTGCGTTGCCCAGACCGATCACCACCCTCACCGGCGGTCGACCCGCAGGGTGAGGAAATGCGTCGCGCATGAGATGCACGGGTCGTAATTGCGAATAGCCCGCTCGCACAACGTCGTCAGCGCGGCGTCGTCGAGGTCGGACCCAGCCAGCACCACCCGGGTGAGGTCGTCCTCGATCGCCGCCTGGTTCTGCGCGGTGGGCGGCACGATCACCGCCGCTCGAATGAGCCCGTCCGCACCGATCTCGTAGCGGTGGTAGAGCAGACCACGCGGTGCCTCACTGACTCCGTGACCGATACCCGGCCGAGCCGGGACATCGACGAACGGGCGCGCCGGCGGTTCGTAGTCGGCGATGATACGCAACGCCTCCTCGACGGCGTAGACCGTCTCGACCGCCCGAACGACGATGCTGCGGAACGGGTTCCGGCACTCATCGCCCAACCCCGCCGCACTCGCCGCCTGGCGGGCAACCGGGGAGAGCAACCGGGAGTTCAGTGAGTAGCGGGCAAGCGGCCCGGTGAGGTGCCGGGCACCGTCCAGGGTGGCGTGCAGCGCGGTCGAGTGCGGCACCTGGGTTTCCCGGACGTGGTCGCTGAACTCGGCGACCTCGAAGGGCTCACCGGCGCTGCGGGCGATCAGCCCGTCCTCGATCGCGTAGCGCGGCCCGGTCAACGCCAGGAGTTCGTGTTCGACGGTCAGATCCGGGAAGTCGAAGCCGGCCACCCAGCTCACGGTGGCCAGTGCATCGTCGAGTGCCCGGCGCAGGAGCTCGGCCATCGGAACCAGATCGGCGGCGGTGGGCACCGAGTAGAAACCGCCGAGCCGCACATTGATCGGGTGGATGGCACGGCCGCCGATGAGTTCCATCAGTTGGTTGCCGGCCTTCTTGAGCGCCAGACCCCGCTCGACGGCCGCCCGGTGGTTCCTGGCCACGGCGATGACGTCGGGCTCGCCGAGGAAGTCCGGTGCGTGCAGCAGGTACATGTGCAGGGCATGGCTGTGGATCCACTCGCCGCAGTACAACAGCCGCCGCAACGCGACCAGCTGCGGATCGATCAGGACCCCACACGCGTCCTCCAAGGCGTTGCACGCGCTGATCTGGTAGGCCACCGGGCAGATCCCGCAGATCCGGGCGGTCAGGTCGGGTGGTTCGGTGTGGGCCCGGCCACGGAGAAAGGCCTCGAAGAACCGCGGCGGCTCATAGATGTTGAGTTCGACGCGCTCGGGAATCCCGTCGCGCAACTCGACGTGCAGGGCGCCTTCGCCCTCGACCCGGGTCAGCGCACCGACCCGGATGGTCCGGGAATCAGTCATGGCGGTGGCGCTCCGCATCGAATCCGGCGGCGTTGAACGTCGCGAACACCCGGTCCACCTCCGGACCCGACATGCCGTCGCGGTGCAGCAGCGGGATGAGCGCCGGCAGGTTCGGAGTGGCCATCGGTCCGAAACAGCCGTAGCAGCCCCGGTGGTGGCGCGGGCACAGTGCCCCGCAGCCGGCATGGGTGACCGGGCCCAGGCAGGCGATGCCCTCGGCCACCGTCACACACGTCACCCCGGCGCGTTTGCACTCGGTGCAGACCGTCGAGGCGGGCAACCGGGGCTTGCGTCCCACCAGCAGCGCCGCCAGGCTGTCGAGCAGCTGGCGGCGGTCGATCGGACAGCCGCGCATCTCGTAGTCCACGGTGACGTGCGCCGAGGCTGGGGTCGAGGTGGCCAGGGTGCTGATGTAGTCGGGCCGGGCGTAGACCACGGAGGTGAACTCGGTGACGTCGGCGAAATTGCGCAACGCCTGGATACCGCCGGCCGTGGCGCAGGCCCCGATCGCCACGAGAATGCCTGACTGTTCCCGGATTTCGCGGATCCTGCGCTCATCGGATTCGGTGGTGACCGACCCTTCGACCAGGGACACGTCATACGGGCCGGCGACGATCGCACTCGAGGCCTCGGCGAACGTCGCGATCTGCACCTGCTCGGCCAACGTCAGCAGCTCGTCCTCGCAGTCGAGCAACGTCAGCTGACATCCGTCGCACGAGGCGAACTTCCACACCGCAAGACTGGGCATCTCAGAGCTCCCGCACGTCCAGCAGTGGGCGAGCCACGTCGTAGCCGACCACCGGTCCGTCGCGGCACACCAGCAGCGGGCCCAGCTGGCAGTGGCCGCACCACCCGATACCGCACTGCATGTTGCGTTCCAGCGACACCCGGATAGCGGTGTCCGCCACCCCCTTGTCGAGCAACGCCAGGGCACCGAACCGCATCATCGGTTCCGGACCGCACAGAAATGCCGTCACCCGGTCGGCCTGCAGCGAGAGCCGCCGCAGCGGTTCGGTGACGAAACCCGTCTCACCCGGCCAGCCCTGGATCGGCACATCGACGGTCAGATGCACCTCGAGTCGCGAATCCTGTTGCCAGCGTTCCAGTTCCGCGGCGTAGAGGAAGTCCTTGCGGGCCCGCGCACCGGCGATCAGGATGACCCGGCCGTAGCGGTCACGGTGCGCCAGCGCGCCGAGAACCACCGGGCGCAGCGGGGCCAGGCCCACCCCACCGGCGACGATCACCAGGTCGCGCCCCACCGCGTCGTCCACACCCCAGCTGGTGCCGAACGGACCGCGCGCCCCCAGTGTGCTGCCCGGTTCGGCGGCACACAGTGCGGCGCTGACCGCGCCGACCGAGCGGATGGTGTGGGTGATGGTGCCGTCCGACACTGACGGGTCGCCGCTGACCGAGATGGCCACCTCACCAACCCCGAAGGCGTAGAGCATCATGAACTCCCCCGGCCGCGGTGCCGACAGTTCGGTGGCCACCGGCTCCAGGCACAGCGTCACCGAGTCGGCGTTCTCGATCACCTTCGAGCGCACCCGGTAGGGCGTCGGCGCCATCGCCGAGGATCCCGGCACCCAGCCTCGCGTCACCGCCTCGGTCACCCCTGATCCCCCGGATCCCCGGCCAGCCGGGCGAAGGTCGCCATCTCCTCGGTGATGTCGATTCCGGTGGGACACCAGGCGATACAGCGCCCGCACCCGACGCAGCCGGAGCTGCCGAACTGGTCATGCCAACTGGACAGTTTGTGGGTGAGCCAGTGCCGGTAGCGCGACGGTCCGGATTGGCGGACCGGGCCCTCGTGGACGAGGGTGAAGTCGAGTTCGAAGCAGGACGCCCACTCCATCCACCGCTCGGCATGCTCGCCGGTGAGGTCGGTGACCTCAGTTGTGCTGGTACAGAAGCAGGTTGGGCACACCATGGTGCAGTTGCCACAGGTCAGACAACGACTCGCGACGTCCTCCCAGTGCGGGGATTCGCGGGCCTCGATGAGCAGCCGGCGCAGATCGGTCTCCGGCATGTGGCGGCCCATCGCGTGCGCGGCGGCGGCGACCTGCGCGGCGGCCGACTCGGTCTCGGCGGGCCCGGCGGCCCGGTGCGGCACGGCGGCCAGGATGTCGGCGCCCGCCGCGCTGCCGGTTTCGACCAGGTAGCTGGGCTCCTGGCCGTCGAGCCGTTCGGTCAGAGCAAGGTCGTAGCCGGACCGGCAGGCCGGCCCGGTGTCCATCGAGGCGCAGAAGCACAACCGGCCGGGTTCGGTGCAGTTGACCGCGATCACGAAAGCCGGTGCGCGTCTGCCGACATAGGACCCGTCGGGGTGGGCGCCACCGGAGAGCACCCGGTCGAGCACGCCGATGCCGGCCAGATCGCAGCCGTGCACCCCGACCAAGGCATACCGGGGTTCGGGCCCGTCGGCGGCATCGACACCGTCGGCGCCGCATCCCCACAGCTTCTGGCGCGGCCGGTGCAGGAACTGCTTCCAGGACTGCGGGCCGCTGGAATGGCCGAACACGGCGGAATCATCGCGGCGGCGCAGCTGATAACTGCCCGGTGCGACGTCGACGCCCCAGCCCCGAGGCAGATCGTCGGCACTGGTCAGTTCGGCGAGCACGATCGCGTTGTCGCGCAGCGTGGGACCCACCACCGTGTAGCCACGCCGGCCTAGCTCCTCGACGAGCCGGTGCAAACCCGTGCCGTCGAGAACGACGGCATCGCTGGTCGCCATGCTGTCATCGTCGCGCACCGGCATGGCCCGGCGCGTGGGTCATTCGGGGTACCGGTGAGGGCCTAAAGTCACCTCACCCCCAGCGTTCACCGGATTGCAACCTGACCTGACTAGCGTCCGGGCCATGTCTGCCGATGCGGATCACCTGGACGGCCTGCAGCACGATGTCGACGAGCTGCTGGGAACCTTGTCGGACGCCCAGGCCCGATGGCAACCCTGGACCGACCCGGTCGCACCCGAAAATCGCTGCAGCGCAATCAACCTCGTGCATTACTGGGCGCTGCGCCAGTACGATCTGCGGGATCTTCAGGGCCGGCTGGCCACCTTGGGATTGTCCTCGCTCGGACGCAGCGAAGGCCATGTCCAGGCCACGTTGGCTTCGGTGTCGGCGGCCATCGCGGCCATCCGCGGCCAGGGCTGGCAGCCGCCGACCGAGGCCACCGTCACCCCGGAGCAGGGAACGGAGCTACTCAACCGCAACGCCGATGCGCTGCTGGGGCCCGCCGCCGAGGACCGGGCCGCCCGGATCATGGTCACCCTGCCCTCGGAAGCCGCCACCGATATCGGATTGGTGAGCGCCCTGATCGGCTCCGGCATGCGGATCGCCCGGATCAACTGCGCCCACGACGACGCCGACGCCTGGAAAGCCATGGCCGCCAACGTCCGAGCCGCCGCCGCCCGGGCCGGCCTGTCGTGTCTGATTGCGATGGACCTGGCCGGGCCCAAGCTGCGGACCGGCCCGCTGCAGGACGGCCCGCAGGTGGTCCGACTGCATCCGAGCCGCAATGTGCGCGGCCAGGTGGTGGCCGCCGCACGGGGCTGGCTGACCTCCGGCCAGCGCCCCGCCCGCGCCCCCGAACCGGGCCTGACCACGGTGCCGGTGGATCCCGGGTGGCTGAGCCGGCGGACCGAAGGTGAGGAGCTGCTGCTGCACGACAGCCGCGGCTCCAAACGACGGCTGCTGGTGGGAGCGACGCTCCCCGGCGGCGTGGTGGTCACCACCGAGAAGACCACCTACCTGGAGACCGGCACCGTACTGACGGCGTCGGATCCCGCCCGCGACACCACCGTGGTGGGGGCGCTCCCGGTGGTCGACGAGGCCATCAAACTCGCCGCCGGCGACGTGCTGCGGCTGACCCGCGACTGCACGCCGGTCCCCGCCGACGAAGACCCGCCCCGGATCGGGTGCACGCTGCCCGAGCTATTCGACAGCGTGGAGACCGGTGAGCGAATCTTCTTCGACGACGGCAAGATCGGCGGCCAGGTCGTCGGCATCCACCCGGACTGGGCCGACATCCGGATCGACCATCCCGCGCGCGGAACGGTGAAGCTGCACGCCGGGCGCGGTATCAACGTCCCCGACACCGACCTGACCGTGTCGGCACTGACCGACAAGGACCTCGCCGACCTGTCGACGGTGGTCGCCATCGCTGACGTCGTGCAGTTCTCGTTCGTCCGCGAGCCAGCTGACGTGATTCGCCTCTTCGAGGAACTGACCCGACTCGGTGACACCGATCTCGGGGTGGTGCTCAAGATCGAGACCCGGCTGGCCTTCGAGCATCTGCCCCAGTTGATGCTCACCGCCATGCGCCGCCCGAACGTCGGGGTGATGATCGCGCGCGGTGATCTGGCCGTCGAATGCGGCTACGAGCGGATGGCGGAGGTCCAGGAGGAGACGCTGTGCCTGTGCGAGGCGGCTCATCTACCGGTGATCTGGGCGACGCAGGTGCTCGAGCAGCTGGCCAAGACCGGCCTGCCGTCCCGGGCCGAAATCAGTGACGCCGCAATGGCCGAGCGCGCTGAATGCGTGATGTTGAACAAGGGGCCCTACATCACCGACGCGGTGGTCGCCCTCGACGACATCCTGGGCCGGATGGCCGGCCACGAATACAAGAAGAGTTCACTGCTGCGGCCGCTGCGCTCGTGGGCGGCCAGCACGCCGTAGTCAGGCAGGGCAGTCAGAGCAGGGCAGTCAGAGCAGGGTGCTCAGAGCACCCCGGGTGCGGGGTCGTGGCCGAGTTGGTGGGCCAGCGCGTCGTCGACGGTCCGGTGGCGGAACCGGTGGCCCAGCGTCTGCAGCTTTGCCGGTAGCACCCGCTGGTCGGCCTCGGCGAGCTCACGGGCGCCCTGCTCGCCCAGCAGCAGCCGCGGGCCGATCGAGGGCACCGGTAGCAGCGCGGGCCGATGCAGCGTGGCGCCCAGTGCAGCGGTGTAGTCGCTGTTGCGCACCGGATCGGGGCCGACGGCGTTGACCGGACCGGACAACCGCTCGTCCCAGAGCGCGCGGTAGTACACGTCGAGCAGATCGTCGAGGCCGATCCAGGACAGCCACTGCCTGCCGCTGCCCAGCCGCCCGCCCAGTCCGGCGGCGAACAGCGGGCGCATCAGGCGCAGTGTGCCGCCGGCGGCGGCCTGCACGATTCCGGTGCGTACCAGTACCGTCCGCAGGCCGGCGTCGGCGGCAGGGGCGGTGGCGGCCTCCCAGTCGGCGACCACGTCGGCCAGGAACCCGTCGCCGCGGTCGCTGTCCTCGCTCAGCACAGCGTCTCCGCGGTCATAGCCGTAGATGCCGATCGCCGACGCACTGATGAACGCGCGCACCCCTGAGCCCGATCCGGCGGCCAGCTCGGCGAGCGTGCGGGTGGGTTCGATGCGGGAGTCCCGGATGGCCCGACGATGCGACTCAGTGAACCGTCCGGCGATCGACTCGCCGGCCAGATGCACGACGGCATCCACACCGTCGAGCAGGTCGGGCGCGGGATCGGTTGGCTCCCAACGACGTTCGTCGATGCCGGCCGGATTGCGCCGCACCAGCCGGATCACCCGATGGCCGCCGGTCGACAGCATCGCCGCCAGCGCCGTGCCGACCAGACCCGACGATCCGGTCATCGCGACGACCAGGCTGCCCGCACCAGCGGCCGCCGCGTCGCGGTGTGCGGCGAGGTCGTCGGCGAGTTGCCGGTGCCGGTAGGCGAACGTCGAGCGCAGCGCCGCACCGGGGACCGTGGTGTCGACGATGTCGTGCACGCGGGTGGTGCCATTGCCGGCGTCGCTGTACCGGTGGGTGTGCCGCCACCAGCCGATGACCCGCGGCGGCAGCGTCATCAGACCGTCTGAGGACAGCACGTCGACGAACTGGTGGGGCGGGTCATAGCCGGCCGGATCGTGGCGGGCTATCCAGCGCAGCCCAGCGGGCAGACCGAGGATCGCCACACCGTCGGCCAGCGAACTCGTCTCGGCGACCACCCGCATCGGCTGCCAGGGCGGCACCAGTCTGCGCATCGCTCCGGGCCTGGTGTGCCAGGCGAACACCTCGTCGAGCGGATGGTCGACGATGCTGGCGTATTCGATACCCACGATGGACATTCGGAGCAGAAGCCCGCTCGGATTGGCCCGCGGACTGGTGGGCGTCAGCGGTGCTCGGAGTCCTCGTCGGCCTTGGCCGTCTCCCCGGCCTCGTCGGCAGACTCCGCCTCCTCAGCCTCGTCGGCGCTCCGTGCCTCATCGGCCTCGTCGACCGGGTGGACGGCAGCTTCCTCGGCCGGTTCCGGCAGTTCGGGCTCGTCGTCGCTGGGCAGGTCGGACTCCGGGTCCTCGGAGACCACCTCGTCCGGGTGCTCCTCGGCGGGGAGCTCCTCCGACAGTTCCTCGGGCAGGTCCTCGGCCGGGTAGTCGGCGTCGAACGTGGAGTACGTCGAGTCCACGACGTCCTCGTCGGAGTAGGCGATCGCCGGCTCGTCGGCCGGCTCGGGCTCGGCAGCCGGCTCCTTGTGCGAGCGCTCCCGGATCGCGTCGACGATCAGCAGGATCACCCCGAGGACGCTGGCCGCGATGCACACCCAGGCGACCAGCTCATTACTGGTGACGACCGCGGTGACCAGGGCCGCCAGGCCGATCACCGCCAGTACCAGCGCAACGATCAGCATGGGTCAACCTCCGGCAGCCAGATTCTTCGGTGGACTCGGACCCCGACCCGACGGAACAGCCCGAGGGAACGGCCCGGCGAAACCTTAGTTGTTGCCCCGGTTGAACTGGTTGAACGCGCCGCCGTCGGTGGCCGCACCGGAGTCGACCGGCGCCGCCGAGCCGCGCTGGCCCAGTTCCTCGAGCTGAGACTCCAGGTAGGTCTTGAGGCGGGTCCGGTACTCGCGCTCGAAGGTGCGCAGCTGCTCGAGCCGGCCTTCCAGCACGGTGCGCTGCTGGTTGATGGTGCCCATGATCTCGGAGTGCTTGCGCTCGGCGTCGGCCTGCAGGGCGTCGGCCTTCTCCTGGGCCTGCCGCAGCTGGGTCTCCGACCGGGTCTGCGCGTCGGCCAGCATCGCCTCGGAACGCTGCTTGGCGTCGGCGACGGTGGTCTCGGCGGTGTGCCGTGCCTCGGAGAGGATCTGGTCGGCATTGGCGCGCGCATCGGCGAGCAGCTTGTCGGCCTCGGCCTTGGCCGTGCCGGTCAACCGGTCGGCGGTGTCCTGGGCCAGGCTCAGCACCCGGGCGGCCTTGATGGCCTGCTCCTCGCTGACCGACGGCGACGGCGCGGGCGCCGGCTGCGGTGCGGGGGCCGGTGCGGGCTCCGGCTCAGGCTCGGGCTGGTATAGCGGGATCGCCTGGGTGGGCTGCGGGACGCCGCCACCGGCACGGGCCGAGGCCAGCTCCTGGTCGAGTTCGCTGACCCGCTGACGCAGGTCGGAGTTCTCCTCGATCAGCCGGGTCAGCTCGTTCTCCACCAGGTCGAGAAAGGCGTCGACCTCGTCCTCGTTGTAGCCGCGCTTGCCGATGGGTGGCTTGCTGAACGCCACATTGTGCACGTCGGCCGGTGTAAGTGGCATTGCCTGCCCCCTTGAGTCTGGACGGTCGAACCGATGTCAAAGTGTAGAAGAACGCATGTCGCGTTCATCGTTCCGTACTGTAACTGGCGTCCATCCTGTCACACCAGAACCGTCGGTTGCGCGCGAGACCAATAATTAAGAGCGAATTTCAAACTTTCCGCCCTCTCCGCTCGGCGCGCCTCACCCCGTTTCGTGAACTTCCGGAGTAGTCTGCGCGGTCTTGATCAGGCCGCCGCAGCCGCCGCGTTGAACGCCAGCTGCATCCCGATGAACGCCACCAGCAGCAACACCATGATCGACAGGTCGAAGCGCACCGCACCGATCGTCAGCTGCGGTATCAGCCGGCGCAGGAGCTTCACCGGAGGGTCGGTGACGGTCATGATCGCCTCGAGGACCACCACGGTGACGCCACGCGGATGCCAATCCCTGGCGAAGGAGCGGATGAACTCCACGACGACCCGGGCGATGAGCAGCAGCCAGAAGATGAACAGCGCGAAACCCAGGATTTCGAAGAACAGCGCCAACTAAAGCCGGTCCTTACTCAGCAGCGGATGTGACATTGCCGACATCGCTGGGGTGACTCCAGCGCGACGCCGCCAGCCTACCTAGTAGACGGGCGGCGCCGGATGTCGGCTGAGTCACTGATAGCTGTAGAAGCCCGCCTCGGCGATCCGGCGGCGCTCCTCGGCACTGACGTCGACGTCAGCCGGGGACAGCAGGAAGACCTTCGTGGCGACCTTGTCGAACGAGCCACGCAGGGCGAAGGCCAGACCGGCGGCGAAGTCCACCAGCCGCTTGGCGTCGGCGTTGTCCATCGAGACCAGGTCCATGATCACCGGCTGACCATCGCGGAACCGCTCACCGATGGTGCGGGCTTCGCTGTAGTCCTTGGGGCGCAGCGTAGTGATCTTCGACAGCGGGCTGCCCGCCTCGAACAGTTCGGCCATCCGGCGAGGGTCCATCGCCAGCGCGCCGCGGGTGGAACCGCGCAGCGAACCGAACCGCGAAGGGCGCGGCATGTCGTCGAACTCGCGCGAGCGGAACCGCGGCTCCTCGGCATAGGGGGCGCGGAAGCCTCCGGTCGGCGCGTAGTCGGCCTCGCGCGGGTCGTCGTATTCCCGGGCGCCGCGAGGATCCCGGTCGTCGTACCGGCCGGGACGCTCGTAGGTGTCCTCGGCGAAGCGCTCACCGCGACGCGGGTAGCCGCCGCGGCTGGCGCCGCGATCGTCGTCGTCGTAGTACTCGTCGTCGTAATCGTCCATAGGGGCCATCCCGAAGTAGGCCTTGACCTTGTGGAGAGTGCTCATCGCTGGACCCTTCTAGAGCGTGAAGTTCGGTGTCTGTGATGAAGATGTGACTGGAGTGACTACTCAGGGAGACGTTAGAGGACGTTGTCCCAGAAGCGCTGTACCGACACGCACACACGTCGAACCGTGTCGCACTGCGGCTTCCAGGTCACCGGACATCCCGGCGGACAGTTCGGTGGCCTCCGGATGCCGGTGCAGCACGCGGCGGTGTTCGCAGGCCAGTGCCGCGAACGCGGTGTCGGGGTCGGCACCGCGCGGCGGGACGGCCATCAGTCCGATCAGCGACAGCCCCTCGGCGTCGGCCACCTGGTCGCAGATCGCGTCGACGGCGGCCGGATCACCGATGTCCACCCCACCGCGTTCGGTGTCCCCGTCCAGGCTGATCTGCACGAAGACCTTCACCGGACCGGTCCGCAGACCGTGTTCGATGGCCTGTTGGGCACCGCGGTCCAGTGCGGTCACGACTTTCGGGGCGCTCAGCGAGTGCACCGTATCCGCCCATGCCGCAATGTGTTTGGCCTTGTTGCGCTGGATCTGGCCGACCATGTGCCAGCGCACGCCCTGGGCTGCCGTCAGGGCCTGCAGCTCGGTCACCTTGGCCGAGGCCTCCTGGTCGCGCGACTCCCCGAAACTGCGGCACCCCAACCGCCAGAGGATCGCCACATCACTGGCCGGGAAGAACTTGGTGATCGGCAGCAGCTCCACGTCTGCCGCGTCGCGCCCGGCTGCCTGCGCGGCGGCGGTCAGCCGGTCCCGTAGCCCGGCCAGCGCCGCGGCCAGATCCGATTCGCGGTCGCTCATTCCATCCACACCAGAGCTGCCAGCCGGCCGGTCGGCGCGCCACGGCGGTGGCTGAACAAATTCTTGTCGGCCACGGTGCAGCGCGGGTCGATGTCGATGGCCTTGACACCCGCGGCCTGCAATTGGCGGGCGATCCCGGCGCGCAGATCCAGCCCGGCGGTCCCCCGCGCCGTGGTGGTCCGGCTGCCGGGCAGGCGGGCTTCGACCTCGGCGGCCATGGCGTCCGGTACTTCATAGTTGGCCCCACTGACCGACGGACCCAGCAGCACGGAGATGTCCTCGGTCCGGGCGCCGGCGGCCAGCATGGCCTCCAGGGTGCGCAGCACGACACCGTTGGCCGCGCCGACCCGTCCGGCATGTGCCCCGGCCACCACCCCGGCCCGGGCATCGGCCATCAACACCGGCACACAATCGGCTGTCACCACGGCCAGCGCCAGTCGCGGCGTCGTCGTCACCAAGGCATCGGTGTCGTCGATCGGCTCGGTGCGTGGTGCGTCGACGACGGCCACGTGATCACTGTGGGTCTGGTTCATCCACACCACGTGATCCGGCGGCAACCCGACGGCCTTGGCCAACCGGGCCCGATTCGCGGCGACCGCGGCAGGATCGTCGCCGACGTGGTCGCCGAGGTTGAAGGTGTCGAACGGCGGTTTGGAAACTCCGCCGGCCCGAGTAGTGGTCACCCGGCGGATGCGAACAGTCACAGGACCCAGTATCCGGTCGCGTGACGGGCGGCGGTCAGTGCCGCATGAAGGGCGGCACGTCGACGTCGTCGTCGGAGATGCCGCCATCGTCGCCGCCACCGATCCGGACGGTGGCACCGTTGGTCGGAGCGGGCACGCTGGCCGCGTCGATCGGATCGAACAGCGACGAGCTGAGCTTGCCCGCTGCCCCCTGCGCAATGCCGGAGCCGGTGGCGGACGGCGCCGCGCCGACAACCGGCTTGCGGCTGGGACCGGCGGCGTCGAAGCCGGCGGCGATGACCGTCACCCGGACCTCGTCACCCAGCGAATCGTCGATGACGGTGCCGAAGATGATGTTGGCCTCGGCGTGCGCGGCGTCCTGGACCAACGAGGCGGCCTCGTTGATCTCGAACAGACCCAGATCGCTGCCACCGGCGATGGACATCAGCACGCCCTGGGCGCCTTCCATCGACGCTTCCAGCAGTGGCGAGTTGATCGCGATCTCGGCGGCCTTGAGCGCGCGGCCGTCGCCGCGGGCCGAGCCGATGCCCATCAGGGCGGTGCCCGCGCCGCTCATGATGCCCTTGACGTCGGCGAAGTCGACGTTGATCAGGCCGGGCGTGGTGATCAGGTCGGTGATGCCCTGCACGCCGTTGAGCAGCACCTCGTCGGCGCTGCGGAAGGCGTCCATCAGCGAGACGTTGGCGTCGCCCATCTGCAGCAGCCGGTCATTGGGGATGACGATGAGGGTGTCGCAGCTCTCGCGCAGGGCGGTGATGCCGGCCTCGGCCTGGTTCGAGCGGCGCTTGCCCTCGAAGGAGAACGGGCGGGTCACGACGCCGACGGTGAGCGCGCCGAGCTTGCGGGCGATGGTGGCCACCACCGGCGCGCCGCCGGTACCGGTGCCACCACCCTCACCTGCGGTGACGAAGACCATGTCCGCGCCGCGCAGCAGTTCCTCGATCTCGTCCTTGGCGTCCTCGGCGGCCTTGCGGCCGACCTCCGGGTCCGCGCCGGCACCAAGGCCCCGGGTGGAGTCGCGGCCGACGTCGAGCTTGACGTCGGCGTCGCTCATCAACAGCGCCTGGGCGTCGGTGTTGATCGCGATGAACTCCACGCCCTTGAGTCCCTGCTCGATCATGCGGTTGACGGCGTTGACACCGCCGCCACCGATGCCAACGACCTTGATAACGGCGAGGTAGTTATGCGGGGGGGTCATCGTCTCGTCTTTCCTCCCTGGTGGGGATCGGGGTGGGCGCGACACTCCCTGCTCTGCAAACCCTCAACCTCAACCTAAGGCTTAGAGTTATGTCAAGTAGTTCCGCGCAACCAGAACGGTATGGCCGGTCCGCGCCGTATTGGGGAGGCGCGCCGACGTGTCGCGGTCGAAATTTCCCGCGATGTCGATCACGCCGGCAACCATGACTACTTGACGGTCGGCAGGTCCGGGCTCGACACGTCGTAGGTCCGACCGGGCTGGGTCAGCAGCGCCGCGAGCTTCTCGGCCTTCTCCTGGGTACGGTCGGTGGTCCCCCACACCACGGTGCGGCCATCGGTCAGCGTCAACGTCACCGAGGCCACCGACGGCGCGGCCACCCGGCTCACCTGCCCGACCACGTCGGGGCTCAGCGCCGTCATCACCTCCAGCGCGGCGCGGGTCGGCTCATCGTTGGGCCCCGGATTGTCGACATCGATATAGGGCAGCCCCGGCGGCGGCGGCGCGGTGGCGAAGTCGACGCCGTCCTTGTCGAACAGGTGTGGGCCGTCCGGATAGTCCTTCACCACGATCGGGACGCGCTCGACGATCGTGATGCGCAGGGTCGAGGGGTACTCGCGCTGCACGCGCGCACTGGCCACCCGGCGAATACCGGCCACCCGATCGGCCACCGCGTCGGTGTTGATCTGCAGCAGGGGGGTGCCGGTCCGGACCTTGGCCGCGTCCACCACCTCTTCGCGGGTCACCGCTCCGATACCGGTGATCACCAGCGAGCGTGCCGACATCACCGGGGTGAAGTACAGGATCAGACCGAGACCGACACCGACGACGCTCAGCACGATCAGCCAGACCAGGAGCCGTAGCCCGCGAACAGTCCTGCGGCCCAACTGTTTCGGCGCCTCGTCCTGCTGACTGCTGACACGCCGCTTGGCCTCGCGGCGGGCCTCCTCGATGGCCCGAGCCCGGGCCTGGGCCTCGCGGCGTTCGGCCCGCTCCCGGCGGGCCCGGCGGCGCGGGCCCTCGAGATCGGACTCGTCGGTATCCAGGGCGTCCCCGGCGTCGTCAGTGTCCCCGGCGTCGTCGGTGCCCGGCGATTCCGGCGCGGCGTCAGGAGCGGCGGCGGTGGCTATGTCGTCGTCGAGATCGACGTTCTGCACGTCCTCACTCGCGGTTTCGCGCCCAGACGTCGGTTTCGGCGAATCAGGGGCGGGCGGTTGCGGCTCGGTCACCGCACCTCCCGGCCGACCTTGTCCTGGATCGCGGCCAGGATCTCCGGGCCGAGCATGGTCACATCGCCGGCACCCATGGTGACCACGACGTCGCCGCCCCGCACCGCATCCGCCACCCGAGCGGCCACCGCCGAGAAGTCCGCCACATAGCGCACCGGCACGCTGACGTACTCGGCGACTGTCGCCCCGCTGATACCGGCCAGCGGCTGTTCCCGCGCGGCGTACACGTCGAGCACGAACACCTCGTCGGCGGTGTCCAGGGCGGCGCCGAACTCACGCGCGAAAGTCTTTGTGCGGGAATACAAATGGGGCTGGAAGACGACGATGGCGCGTCCGCCGGTCTCCTGCGCCAGCCCCCGCAGCGTCGTGAGCGCCGCGGTGACCTTCGTCGGGTGGTGGGCGTAGTCATCGAACACCCGCACCCCGGCGCCGATCCCGATGAGCTCGAATCGTCTACGGACACCTTCGAATTGGGCAAGCGCCTCGAGCACGAGTTCTGGTTCCGCACCGGCTCGGGTGGCCGCGAGCAGAGCCCCTAGCGCGTTCAGCGCCATATGCCGCCCGGGCACGGCCAGTCGCATCGCTCTGGGGTTGGTCTCCCCCGCCAGCTGCACCGTCGCCACCGCGCTCGTACCCTGCTGGACCCAGTCGACCAGCTCGGCGTCCAGATCGCCGTGTCCGGCGCTGCCGTACCGCAGCACCGCGATGCCCTTGGCCGCCGTGCGATCGGCAAGTGCCGCTGCCCCCGGGTCGTCGGCACAGGCCACCAGGGTGCCACCCGGTCGCAACCGTTCCATGAACGCGTCGAAGACTTGGACGTAAGCCGCTTCAGTGCCGAAGAAGTCCAGATGATCGGCTTCGACATTGGTCACCACGACGATGTCGGGCTGGTACTCCACCAGCGAGCCGTCGCTCTCGTCGCCTTCGGCGACGAAGTACGGGCCGCTGCCGTTGTGCGCGTTCGTTCCCGCCTCGCCCAGGTCACCCCCGACCGCGAACGACGGGTCGAACCCGCAGTGCTGCAACGCCACGATGAGCATCGACGTCGTCGTGGTCTTGCCCGCGGTTCCGGTGACCATCAGCGTCGTGTCACCGGCCATCAGCTTGGCCAGCACCACCGGGCGCAGGATCACCGGGATACCGCGGCGGGCGGCCTCGACGAGCTCGGGGTTGGTCTTGGGAATCGCGGCGTGCGTGGTGATCACCGCCGTCGGGCCGCCGGGCAGCAGGTCCAGGTTGGCCGCGTCGTGGCCGATGCTGATCTGGGCGCCGCGCGCCCGCAGCGCCACCACGCCCCGGGACTCCTTGGCATCCGAGCCCGACACCAGTCCCCCGCGATCGAGCAGGATGCGGGCGATCCCGGACATCCCGGCGCCGCCGATGCCGACCATGTGCACCCGCTGCAGTTCCGGCGGCAGGCTCTTTGCGGCGCTCATCGGCCGGCCCTGGCGACGTCGAGAGCCACCTCGGCGACCCGGCGGGCGGCATCGCGGTGACCGACCTGCGCGGCCGCCGCGGTCATGGCGGCCAGTCGCGGGGCGTCGGTGAGCAGGCCGACGACCTCACGGCCGACGAACTCGCCGGTGAGGTCGGCGTCGGCGACCAGCAGGCCGCCACCGGCGTTGACCACGGGCAGCGCGTTGAGCCGCTGCTCACCGTTGCCGATCGGCAGCGGCACGTACACCGCAGGCAGCCCGACCGCCGACACCTCGGCCACCGTCATCGCACCCGAACGGCAGATGGCCAGATCAGCCGCGGCGTAGGCGAGGTTCATCTCGTAGAGGTAGGGCACCGCGACGTAGGGCGGGTCGCCCGGCTGCGGGGTGCGCAGGTCCAGGGTGTTCTTCGGACCGTGGGCGTGCAGCACCGAGATGCCGGCAGCGGCCAGGTCACCCGCTGCCGCCGACACGGCACGGTTGATCGAGGCCGCGCCCTGGGAGCCACCGAACACCAGCAGCACCGTGGCATCCTCGGCGAACCCGAAGTGGGCCCGGGCCTGCGCGCGCAACGCCGCCCGGTCCAATTCGGTGATCGAGGCGCGCACCGGCATGCCGACCACCTCGGCACCGGCCAGCCCCGAGTCCGGCACCGCGGCCAGCACCCGGCGAGCGCTGCGCGCACCGACCCGGTTGGCCACCCCGGCGCTGGCGTTGGCCTCATGCACCACCACCGGAACATGGGTACGCCGGGCGGCCAGATACGCCGGCACCGCGACGTACCCGCCGAACCCGATCACGACGTCGGCGCCGACATTGTCGAGCACCGCCCGGGTCTCACGCACCGCCCGCCGAACTCGCAGCGGCAGCCGGAACAGGTCGGCGTTGATCCTGCGGGGTAACGGCACCGGCGTGATGAGTTCGAGGTCGTAGCCGCGGTCCGGCACCAGCCGGGTCTCCAATCCGCGGGCGGTGCCCAGGGCGGTGATCCGCACGGTGGGATCGAGCGCCTTGAGCGCGTCGGCGACGGCCATCGCGGGTTCGACATGTCCAGCGGTCCCGCCGCCGGCCAGAACGACCGAGATCGACGCGCCACTGTCACTGCTGTTGTTGCCCGAGTCGCCGCGTTGCACACTGCCGTCGACTCCAGAGACACTCACCCGTAACGCTGACCTTCCAATGTGCGGGACCGCCGTGGCTGGCCGGCTCCGTGGTTGCCGTATCGCTGCGCCGCGCGAGGCGAAGCATCACCATGATGCCCTGAGCGCCGGGTGGGTCGCTCGGCCGTCCTCGTTTTGGCGGGTACCGCGGCACGCCCACGGGTGGGTTTCTTGTCGGGTTGTGCGGCCGCTTTCCTGGCCGGCTTTGCCGATCGTGCCGGCTTGGCAGCCTTGGCCGGTTTGGCCGCTTTGGCCGGCCTGGCACTCTCCGGACGGGAGCGCAGCCGATCGCGAAGCGCCTCCGTCCGCGACGGCACGTAGGGCTCGGGCATCGGCAACCGCAGCAGCCGGTTCATCCGGTCCTCGCGGCCGGCCCGCAGCGCGGCCACCGCCTCCGGTTCGTGCCGGGCCGCGTTGGCCATCAACCCGATCATGAAAAGTGTTGTGGCCGTTGATGTTCCACCGGCGGAGATCAGCGGCAGCTGGATCCCGGTGACCGGCAGCAGGCCGATCACGTAACCGACGTTGATGAACACCTGACCGATCACCCACATCGTGGCGGTGGCGGTCAGCAGCCGCAGGAACGGATCGGCCGAGCGCTTGGCGATCCGCATCCCGGTGTAGGCGAACAGGCCGAACAACGCCAGCAGGCCGAAGGCCCCGACAAAGCCGAGTTCCTCGCCGATGATGGCGAAGATGAAGTCGTTGTGCGCGTTGGGCAGGTAGTTCCATTTCGCGGTGCCCTGGCCCAGCCCGTCACCGAACACCCCACCGTTGGCCAGCGCGAACTTGGCCTGACGGGCCTGATAGCCCGAGCCCTGCGCGTCGGCACTGGGATCCAGCCAGGACCGCACCCGATCGGAGCGGTATCCGGCGGAGACCGCCAGGACCGCCGCGGCGGCGACCGCAGCCAGCACCGAGGACAGGAACACCTTCAGCGGCAGGCCCGCGTACCACAGCATGGCGAGCAGGATGATGCCCAGCGACACCGTCTGGCCGAGGTCGGGCTGGGCGACGATCAGCGCCAGCGCGATCACCGCCGCAGGCAACAGCGGAATGAGCATCTCCCGCAACGACGCCCGTTCCATCCGCCGGGTCGCCAGCAGATGCGAACCCCAGATGGCGAATGCGATCTTGGTCAGCTCCGAGGGCTGCATCGAGAGCCCTGCCACGACGAACCAGCCCCGCGAACCGTTGGATTCGTGTCCGATGCCCGGGATCAGCACCAGCGTGATCAACACGATCGTCACCGCGAACGAGAAGAACGACGTGCGGCGAAGGAAGGCCACCGGCACGCGCAATGCCACCCAGAACCCGAGCAGCCCCACGCAGGTCCACAACACCTGGCGGCCGAAGATCGCCCACGGCGACCCGTCCTCGTCGTAGGAGTGCACGCCGGAGGCCGACAGCACCATGGTCAGGCCGAGGGTGACCAGCAACGCCGCCACCGAGATGATCAGGTGGAACGACGTCATCGGACGGTTCAGCCAGGTGCCGAACTTCTTGTGCGGAACGAACCGGAGCTTGGCCGGGGCCTGGGCCGTGGCGACCGCGACGGCACCCGTCGCGGCATCACCGTCGGGCGTGCTCGTGGCCACACTGTCAGCAGCGTCGACTTCGGCACCCTCGGTGCTCTCGCCGCCCCGACGCCGTAGCCGGGACAGGATGGTGTTGGCCATGACCGCTACCGAGACGCGGAGCGCACGGCCGCAGCGAACGCGTCCCCGCGGTCGCCGTAACCGGCGAACTGGTCGAACGACGCACCGGCAGGGGCCAGCAGCACCGTGTCACCCGGGCGGGCCAGGCTGGCGGCGGCAGCGACGACCTCGGTCATCACCCGCGCTCCGAGCCCTGGTCCGGAGCCGTCGACCAGTCGAGTCCCATGAGCAACATCTGACTCAATAGTCCCTTGCACCCCAGCATCCTCCCGCGTCACAACCTGGATGACGGGGACATCGGGTGCGTGTCGCGATAACGCCTTGGCAACCACCGCGCGGTCACGGCCGATCAGCACGGCGCCGACCAGCCGGTCGGCCACCCGGGTGACCATCTCGTCCACCGAGGCACCCTTGAGCAGGCCGCCGGCTACCCAGACCACCCGCGGGTAGGCCAGGACCGACGCCTGTGCGGCATGCGGATTGGTGGCCTTCGAATCGTCGACGTACTGCACGCCGTCGACGACGCCGACGGCCTCGGCGCGGTGCCGGCCGACCCGGAAACCCGCCAGCGCCTCGGCGATCGCGGCGGCCGGCACCCCCACCGACCGGGCCAGCGCGGCGGCACCGAGTGCGTCGAGCACCCCGACCGGACCGGCCACCGGAATCGAGGCGGCCGGCGCCAGCGCCAGGTCATCGGCGAACGCACGGTCCACCAGCATGCCGTCGCGCACCCCGAGTTCGCCGGGCCCGGGCTCACCGAGCCGGAATCCGACCTTCACCGGTGCGGGAGCAGCAGGCAGCAGCGCGGCCGCCGGGGCGTCGTCGAGTCCGACCACCGCCACCCGGCCGGCCAGTGCCCGGGCCTTGGCGGCGGCATAGCCGGCGAAGCTGCCGTGCCAGTCCAGGTGATCCTCGGCGATGTTGAGCACCGCCCCCGCCTCCGGGCGCAGCGACGGCGCCCAGAACAGCTGGAAACTGGACAGCTCCACCGCCAGCAGGTCAGCGGGCTGCGAGAGCACATCGAGCACCGGGTCACCGATGTTGCCGCACAGCACAGCGCGGCGGCCGTCGGCCACCAGCATGGCGTGCAGCATCGAGGTGGTGGTCGTCTTGCCGTTGGTTCCGGTGACCACCAGCCAGCGCCGCGGTGTCCCGTAGTGACCGGCCGTATCCAGCCGCCAGGCCAGTTCGACGTCACCCCAGATCGGCACCCCGGCCGCGGCGGCAGCGGCCAGTACCGGCGCGGTGGGCGGGAAACCCGGGCTGGTGACCACCAGGTCGACGGTGTCCATGCCGGCGATGGCCCGCTGCGGCTCGATGACCCCGATCCCGTTCGCGGAAAACGTGTTCAGCGCGTCGGCGCTGTCGTCGCAGACCTGGATGTGCACGTCCAGAGTGGCCAGCGCGGCGACCACCGCACGGCCGGTGATTCCGGCTCCGGCGACCAGCACCCGCGCGCCGGGCGCCAGCGCCTGCAGGCTCGTCATCTCAGGCGCCGATGGCCGAGAGCCACTCGCCGTAGAACAGAGCGACCCCCAGGCCACACGCGATCGCGGTGAGCAGCCAGAACCGGATGATCACCGTCGTCTCCGCCCAGCCCACCAACTCGAAGTGGTGGTGGAACGGTGCCATTCGGAACACCCGGCGGCCGGTGGTGCGGAACGCCAGGATCTGCACCACCACCGAGGTCACCTCGGCCACGAACAGGGCGCCGAGCACGACGGCGAGCACCTCGGTACGGCTGGTCACCGACAGGCCGGCGATGATTCCGCCCAGCGCCAGCGAACCGGTGTCACCCATGAAGATCTTGGCCGGTGCGGCATTCCACCAGAGGAACCCGATGCACGCGCCCGCGCTCGCGGCGGCGATCAGTGCGAGATCCAGCGGGTCGCGCACGTTGTAGCAGCCCAGCCCCGGGGCCGTCGCGCAGGCATTGCGGTACTGCCAGAAGGTGATCAGCACGTAGGCGGCGCTGACCATCGCCATGCTGCCGCCGGCCAGCCCGTCCAGGCCGTCGGTGAAATTCACCGCGTTCGACCAGGCGCTCACCACCACGACGACGAACAGCACGAACAGCAGCGGGGTGAGCGTCACCGTGGCGATCTCGCGCACGTACGACAGCTCGGGGCTGCCCGGGGTCAGACCGTCGGAGTTGCGGAATTGCAGCACCAGGATGCCGAACAGGACGGCGGCGGTGATCTGGCCGACCGTCTTGGCGGTCTTGTTCAACCCGAGGTTGCGGGAGCGCCGGATCTTGATCAGGTCGTCGATGAAACCCACTGCGCCCAGCGCCGTGGCCAGGCCCAATACCAGCAACCCGGAGGCCGATGGGCCGCTACCGTCCATCGCGAGCCCGACCAGGTGGGTGCCGAAGTATCCGGCCCAGATCCCGGCGATGATCGCCACGCCACCCATCGACGGCGTGCCGCGCTTGGTCTTGTGGCTGGGCGGACCGTCTTCCCGGATCTCGTGGCCGAATCCTTGCTTGGTGAACAACCGGATCAGCACCGGGGTAAGCAGGATCGACACCGCCAGCGCGATGCCGACGGCGATGAGGATCAGTCTCATGTATCGGCCACCAGAGCCTCGGCCAGCGCTCCCAGGCCCGCGGCATTGGAGGCCTTGACCAGCACCACGTCACCGGGCGCCAGCTCGGCGCGCAGCAGTTCGAGGGCAGCGTCGGCGTCGGGGACCATGACGGATTCCGAACCCCAGGAACCCTCCATGACCGCCCCGTGGTGCATGGCGCTCATAGGCCTCCCGGTTCCGACGACGACGAGTCGACTGATATCTAAGCGCACCGCAAGCCTGCCGACGCGGTCATGCTCGGTTATCGAGTCTTCGCCGAGTTCACCCATCTCGCCCAGCACCGCCCAACTTCTTCTCCTGGACTGCGACCGCGCCATGACTGCCAGCGCCTGCAACCCGGCCCGCATCGAATCGGGATTGGCGTTGTAGGCGTCGTTGACCACGGTCACACCGTCGGCGCGGGTGCGCACCTCCATCCGGTGCCGCGACGCCGGGCCGGCACCGGCCAGGGCGTCGGCGATCTGAGTCAGGTCGGCGCCGCACTCCAGCGCGATCGCTGCCGCCGACAACGCGTTGCTCACCTGGTGCTCGCCGTGCACGGCCAGCGCAACCGGCACCGAGTCGGTGGCCGTGCGCAGGGTGAACCGGGCCCGGGCCAACTCGTCGAGTTCGACATCCTGCGCCCGCAGGTCGACACCCTCGGTGCGGCCCACCCGCACCACGCGGGCGACGGTCTTGGCGTCCATCGCTGCGACAAACGAATCATCGGCGTTGAGCACCGCCACACCGGACTCCGGAAGCGCTTGCACCAGTTCGGATTTCGTCTCCGCAATGATCTCCCGCGAGCCGAACTCGCCGAGATGGGCGGTACCCACGTTGAGCACGGCGGCGATCGACGGGCGCGCGATGGCGGCGAGCGCGGCGATGTTGCCGGGGTGGCGGGCGGACATCTCCAGCACCAGGAAATCGGTGTCGGTGGTGGCGCGCAGCACGGTCCACGGGTGGCCGAGTTCGTTGTTGAACGAGCCGGGCGGGGCCACCACCGCACCGAGCGGACGCAGTACCGCGGCGATCAGATCCTTGGTGGAGGTCTTTCCCGAGGAGCCGGTGATGCCGATGATCTTCAGCCCGCCCTCGACCAGCTCGGCGGCCACCGCCGAGGCCAGCTTGGCCAGGGCGGCCAGCACGGCCGCCCCCGAGCCGTCGGTGTCGTGTTCGAGCACCCCGGCATTCGCATCGGCTGCCGAGGCCGGCGGCACCACGATGGCCGGAACACCGACCGGGCGGGCGGCCAGCACCGCCACCGCACCGGCCGCCACCGCGGCCGCGGCGAAGTCGTGGCCGTCGGAGCGGGCACCGGGCAACGCCAGGAAGAGTCCGCCCGCGGTGACGGCGCGGGAGTCGAACTCCACGGTGCCGGTCACCTGGCGCTGCGCTGCCTCGTCCGGGCCGATGTTGGCGAGTTCTCCGCCGACGATCTCGGCGATCCTGGCGATGCTCAACGGGATCATGATGTGCTTTCCAACGATTCGAGTGCGAGTGCCAGTTCCTCGCGGTCGTCGAACGGCCGGGTCTGGCCGCCGCCGGTCTGCCCCTTCTCGTGCCCCTTGCCGGCGATCACCACGACGTCGCCGCGGCGCGCCCACGCCACCGCGTGCCGGATGGCTGCGCGGCGGTCCCCGATCTCGACCACCTCTACGCCGGTGCCGGCCTGGGCCGCACCGGACAGGATGGCCGCGCGGATGGCCGCCGGATCCTCATTACGCGGGTTGTCGTCGGTGACGACCACCAGATCGGCACGTTCGGCGGCGATCCGGCCCATCGGCTCACGCTTGCCCGGGTCGCGGTCTCCCCCGGCCCCGAACACCACCGCCAGCCGCGAACCCGGCCGGCGCAGCGTCTCGAGCACGGCCTGCAGTGCGCCGGGCTTGTGCGCATAGTCGACGACGGCCAGGAAGTCCTGCCCGCGCTCGACGGCTTCCAGGCGCCCGGGCACCGCCGCGTCCCGCAGCCCCGGCGCGGCCTGTTCGGGTGACACCCCGACCGCGTCGAGCAGGGCCAGCGCCAGCAGCGTGTTGGCGACGTTGTAGCGCCCGGGCAGGCGGATGCGCAGCCGGTGGTGCACACCGGCCGGATCCTTGGCGGTGAACTCCTGCACGCCGCTGTCGAGCACGACGATGTCCTGGGCCTGCCAGTCGGCCGGGTGACCCTCGGTACTGACCGTCACCACCTCGGCGGCGCGGCGGGCCATCGCCCGGCCTGCGTCGTCGTCGACGCACACCACCGACAGCGCGGCATGCACCGGCGAGGCCGGGTCGAACAGTTTGGCCTTGGCCTCGAAGTACGCCTCCATGGTCGGGTGGAAGTCGAGGTGGTCACGGGACAGGTTGGTGAATCCGCCTGCGGCGAAGCGGATTCCGTCCACCCGACCGAGTTCGAGGGCGTGACTGGACACCTCCATCACCGCGGTGTCCACCCCGTGTTCGGCCATCACCGCCAGCAGGGCCTGCAGGGCCGGGGCCTCCGGCGTGGTCAGCGCACTGGGCACGTCCTGCCCGGCGATGCGTACCCCGACCGTGCCGATGAGCCCGGGGACCCGCTCCGCCGAGCGCAGCCCGGCCTCGATCAGGTGGGTTGTCGTGGTCTTGCCGGAGGTGCCGGTGACGCCCAGGACGACGACCCGGTCGGAGGGGTGGCCGTAGACCGCCGAGGCCAGCTCACCGAGGACGGCCCGCGGGTTGGCGTGCACGAGCACCGGCACCGGGGCAGGGTCGTTGAGTCCGCGGTGGATGACGGCCAGCCCGTCGGCGTCGGTGAGGATGGCCACCGCGCCGTGTTGCAGCGCGTCGCCGGCGTAGGTTGCGCCGTGCGCGGACGAGCCGGGCAGCGCCGCGAAGAGGTCGCCGGGTAGGGCTTCCTGGCCGCGCAGCGTGACACCGGTGATCCGGACGTCGGGGACCGCGCCGCCGGCAGCCGGTACAGCGCCGATCCGGGTGGCCAGCGTCGGCAGTGCCACTGCGGGCGTCGTACGGGGCCGCAACGGGTTGGTCATCGGATTGACACCCTACCGAGCCGGGCCGGTGGCCCGGCTACTACATCGCCTGCAGGGTCAGTGGCGGACCGGGGTCCGGAGACAGCGGAACGTTCTCACGCTGGAGCAACCAGGCCGCGATGTTGTGGAACAACGGTGCCGCGGAGTGTCCCGGCGAGCCGTCCGGGTTCCGCTGCGGGGCGTTCATCATGATTCCGATCACGTACCGCGGGTCGTCGGCGGGCGCCATCCCGGCGAAGGTGATCCAGTAGACGTCGCTGTAGTAGCAGCCGCAGGCCGGGTTGATCTGCTGGGCGGTGCCCGTCTTGCCGGCGATCTGGTAGCCGTCCACGGCGGCCGGCGCACCGGTGCCCTGCTGATAGCCCATCGGGTCGCGCTGGACGATGGCACGGAACATGTTGCGCACGGTGCGGGCGGTCTCCGGGGAGACCACCCTGATGCCGTTGGGCCGGGCCTCCTCGGTGCGGGAGCCGTCCGCGGCGATGGTGGCCTTGATGATGCGCGGCGGGATCCGGACGCCGTCGTTGGCGATCGCCTGGTACATGCCGGTCATCTGTAGCAGCGTCATCGAAAGGCCCTGACCGATAGGCAGATTGGAGAACGAACTGCCCGACCACTGGTCGATCGGCGGAACCAGACCGGCGCTCTCGCCGGGCAGGCCGACACCGGTGCGCTGGCCGAGCCCGAACTTACCGAGCATGTCGTAGTAGCGCTCCGGGCCGATCCGCTGCGCCAGCATCAGCGTGCCGACGTTGGACGACTTTCCGAACACACCGGTGGTGGTGTAGGGCATGACACCGTGGCTCCAGGCGTCATTGACGGTCACGCCGCCCATGTTGATCGACCCCGGAACCTGCAGCACCTCGTCGGGATTGGACAGACCGTATTCGATCACCGACGACGCGGTGACGATCTTGTTGACCGATCCCGGCTCGTAGGGGGACGTCACGGCCAGGTTGCCCATCTGCTTGTCGGCCTGCCGGCCGATGTCCTGGCTGGGGTCGAAAGTGTTGTCGTTCGACATCGCCAGCACCTCACCGGTTTTGGCGTCGAGCACCACGGCCGAGACGTCCTTGGCCCCGGAGTTGTCCTTGGCCATCTGGACCTGCTGCTGGACGTAGAACTGGATGTCGTCGTCGAGGGTGAGCTGGACGGTGGCGCCGTTGACAGCATCGTGCTTGTTGCGGTAGCTGCCCGGGATCACCACACCATCGGAGCCGCGGTCGTAGGTGATCGATCCGTCGGTGCCCGAAAGCTGGGAGTCCATCGCGTCCTCCAGCCCGAGGAGGCCGTGCCCGTCCCAGTCGATCCCGCCGACGATGTTGGCGGCCAGCGCACCGCCGGGATACTGGCGCAGGTCCTGGCGCTCGGCGCCGACCTCCGGGAACTTCTTGACGATCGCCGAGGCGATGGCCGGGTCGACCGCCCTGGCCAGGTAGACGAACGACTCGTTGCTGCGCAGCTTCTTGAGCAGCGTGGCGGTGTCGGGATTGTTGTTGAGCTTGGCCGAGACGTCCTTGGCGATCTCCATCAGCCGCTTGTCCGGATCGGGAGCCGACGGCGAGGCCTGCTTGGCCTCGGTCAGCTGCTTGCGAATCCTGGTGGGCTGGAAGGTCAGTGCCCGGGCCTCGATGGTGAACGCCAGCTTGTCGAAGTTGCGGTCGACGATGCTGCCGCGGACGGCCTTCTCGATGTCGGTGACCTTCAGCTGGCTTGCCGCCTCGGCGCGCAGGCCGGCCGCCTTGGGCACCTGCAGGTTGAACAGCTGCGCGGCCGCGATCAGCAGCGCGGTTCCGATCACGACATGGCCCGCCCGGTGCCGGAACCCGAATGCCGCGGTGCGCGACTCGGTTTCGGTGGCCTGGCGGGTGCGGCGGGCGCTGGCGGAGTGGCCGACCTCGGCCGTCTGTCGGGCCGATTGGGCACGCTGCCGGCGGGGCGCCGGTCGGGAGCCGGGTTGGGGGTTGCGGCTCACTGGGCTCCTCCGGCCAACGGTACGGCGGGCGCTGCGGGCACGGCGGGGGCGACCGGAGCCGCGGGTGTCACGGCTTGATCAGGCACGGCCGGCGGCAGCGCCGGCGGCAGTGCGGTCACCGGCGGTGCCGCCGCGGGAGCGGCCGCCAGTTGCGGGTCCACCGGCACGAGGGTCAGACCTGGAGTGGCCGGCGGCCCGGGCAGGGCCGCGGTGGGCGACGGAAGGTGCACCGGAACCTCCGACCCGGCGGGCGGCTGACCGCCCAGCGGGGTGATCCGGGTCGGCACCTCGGCGCCACCCGGGACCGGGGCCGGCGGCGGGGCGGGCGCCGGCGGGGCCGGCGGCTTGTCGTCGGGCAGCTTGGTGTTCAGCGGCGGTGGCGGGACACCCTCGGCGGGCTTGGGCTTGCCCACCACGATCCAGTTCCCGGACGGGTCCTGCACCAGGTGTGCGGTGTCCTTGGACGGGATCATCCCGAGGTTGCGCGCCGCCTCGGCCAACGCGGGGGCCGACTCGGCTTCGAGGACATCACGCTCGAGGGCTTCCTTCTGCTGGCTGAGTGCCTCATTGGTGGCCCGGGCATTGCCCAGCTGATAGGAGCGCTGTGCGGCGTCGGTGGACAGCCACAGCGTGACGCCCAGGCCCACCGCCAGGGAACCGATGACCAGCACGACGAAGGGAACCTTCGCCATCAATGTCTGCGGCCGAAGGTCGAGGGTGACCAGCCGGGCGATCAGCCGTTCCCGCAGTGGAGTCCGAATGACCTTGGGCGCCTTGGCCTTTCGCGCCTTTGCGCGAGCCTTTGCCTGGCTGGTGGTCTTGGGCCTTGCCGACCGCTCGACGGGCCGTGGCATCGGCGCGGTCTGCGGCCCCTGCCGCAGGGCGCGGGGTTCGGACGGACGGACCGCGGCGGTGCCGCGGGGCCGGCTGCCGCGGGCTGCGGTCTCGGTGGGCCGACGTCGCGTCGCGGTGGCGCCGGATTTCGCGCCGACCCTCTTGCCTTTTTCGCGATCCGCGGGACCAGCGGCCTTGCGCCCGACCTTCATGACTTGTTCCCTCCACGTCCCGGGTTGCTGGTCGCCACACGCTCCACGGCCCGCAGCCGCACCGGCGCACTGCGCGGATTGCGTTCGATCTCCTCGGCATCGGCCCGCTCGGCACCGCGGGTGATCGCCGTGAATTCCGGCTCGTAGCCGGGCAGTTCGACGGGCAGCCCTTCCGGGCTGCGGGAGGCGGTCGCGGCGGCGAAGGTGGTCTTGACGATGCGGTCTTCCAGCGACTGGTAGGCCATCACCACCACCCGGCCACCGGGCCGCAGGGCGGCCAGCGCGGCGGGCAGCGCCGCGCTGAGCGAGTCCAGTTCGGCGTTCACGGCGATCCGGAGCGCCTGGAACGTCCGCTTGGCGGGGTGCCCGCCGGTACGCCGGGCCGGGGCGGGGATGCCCTGGTAGATGATCTCGACCAGTTCGCTGGTCGTGGTCAGCGGGGCCCGCTGCCTGCGCTCGACGATCAGCCCGGCGATCCGGTGGGCGAACTTCTCCTCGCCGAACCGGCGCAGGATGTCGGTCAGCTCACCGCGATCGTAGGTGTTGAGGATCTCCGCGGCGGTCAGCGGCGCCTCGGGATCCATCCGCATGTCCAGCGGTGCATCTTTGGCGTAGGAGAAGCCACGCTCGGGCTGGTCGAGCTGCATCGAGGAGACGCCCAGGTCGAACAGCACTCCGTCGATCGAATCGGTTGCCGCGCAACCGGCTTCGGCCAGTGCGTCCGCGATTCCGTCGTAGCGGGTGTGAACCAGGGTGATGCGGTCGGCGAACGGGGCCAGCCGCAGGCCGGCATTGGCCAGCGCGGTGGAGTCGCGGTCCAGACCGATCAGGCGCAGACCGCCGAATTGGGTGAGGAAGCGTTCGGCGTGGCCGCCTGCCCCGAGAGTGGCGTCGACGAGCACCGCACCGGAGCCGTCGGCGGCGTGCCGGGTCAGCGCGGGGGCGAGCAGGTCGACACAGCGGTCCAGCAGGACGGGGACGTGTCCGTGGTCGGGGGTGTCAACCACGACGGAACCTCCCGGTAGGTCAGACGGTGCCCCTGCATCGAGGTCCCTGCCCGGGATCGCGAACCTGGCGTTGGGGAAGTACGCCAGGGTCGGTTCGGGCAGAGGCCACGGTGCACGGGCCAGGTCAGATGATGTCGCTGAGGGCTTCATCGCTGGCCGCGGAGAAGTTCTCTTCGTGGGTCTCCTGGTATTCCTGCCAGGCTTGGGCGTCCCAGATCTCCAGGAAGTCGACCGCGCCGATCACCACACACTCCTTGGAGAGGTTGGCGTAGCGGCGGTGGTCGGCCGACAGGGTGATCCGGCCCTGGGAGTCGGGATGCTGCTCGTCGGTGCCGGCCGCGAGGTTACGGAGGAAGGCACGCGCCTCGGGATTGCTCCGCGAGGTTTGCGCGGCCCGCCGGGCCAGCTGCTCGAACTCCGCACGCGGGTAGACCGCAAGGCTGTGATCTTGGCTCTTGGTGACCATCAACCCTCCTGCCAGCGCGTCGCGGAACTTGGCGGGCAGCGTCAGCCGCCCCTTGTCATCGAGCTTGGGCGTGTAGGTACCGAGAAACATCCCCGTACCTCCTGCCGCCCCGGAGCCTCCTTCACTCCGTTAGCCGCCACGATACCCCACAATCCCCCACTTTGCTCCACCATTGACGGGCATTTTGCGTCCCTTCCACCACCTTGTCCCACCTTCAACCAGAACGACCCCCGCAAAGACCCACGGCGGAACCAGAAAAGAGCAGCTCAGACGTCAGTGGGGCGTGGTGGGGGAAGGCCCACCAACACCGCGCCCACCAGCCCGGTCGTGGGGCCATCCCCCACCACGGCTGCGCGTCGCCCGGAGCACACAAAAAAACGGGGCAGCCGGTGTGGCTACCCCGTCAGCGAACGCGCTGTCACTCGTCGAAACGACGCCGGAAGCGGTCCTCCATACGGCTGGTGAACGAACCCGAACCCTTCACCCGGCGCTGCCGCGCCCCGGACGGACCCGGGCCGGCGACACCACCGTCGCGGCCGCCGGGCAGCCGGGGACCGGTGATCGCGAAGACGACACCACCGAACATCACCAGGAACCCGAGCACGGACAGGACCGGGAAACTTCCGATCATCGTGGCCTTGAATGCCACCCCGCCCACCAGCATGGCCAGCCCGACGACGAACAGACCGGCACCTTGGAGTCGCCTGCGCGTCGACGGAGCCCGCAGCGTGCCGCCCCGAACACTCGAGGCGAACTTCGGGTCCTCGGCATAGAGAGCGCTCTCGATCTGATCGAGCATGCGCTGCTCATGATCGGAGAGTGGCATACGTCCCTCCTTGCCGACACGGCGGGTCACTTCTGGCGATAAGACATGGCTGCCCAGCATATGCCGGGCAACTAACCACATGATACGAGGTGAAGGTGCGCCGTACCACCTAGTTGGTCCACCCGATTGTAGCTGTGTCCTGGGGATGTTCGGCCACCACCGCAGTGATGTCAGCTCGCCGTCACCAGTAGCGGCGCCGGTCCGCCGCCGGGACCGAAGATAATGGCGGAGAACCATGACCGATCAGCACGCGACGAGAGGCCCCTGGGCGTTGGCGACATTCCTCATCGACCTGTCGCCCGACGACATGCAACGCCGTCTTCCCGAGGCGCTGTCGGTCTATGTCGACGCCATGCGCTATCCACGCGGGACCGAGGGCCAGCGCGCGTCGATGTGGCTGGAACACACCCGCAGGCAGGGCTGGAAGGCCGTCGCCGCGGTGCAGACCGACACCCCCGCCGCCGCCGAGCCCACCGCCACCGAGCTGGGGGCGGCACCGCTGCTCGGGATCGCCTACGGCTACTGCGGGGCACCCGATCAGTGGTGGCAACAACAGGTCGTCTCCGGCCTGCAGCGCGTCGGTGTGCCCGCCGAACAGATCAGCGGGCTGATGAGCAGCTACTTCGAACTGACCGAGCTGCACATCCATCCCGGGGCGCAGGGCCGCGGCCTTGGCGAGGCACTGGCACGCCGGCTGCTGGCCGGCCGCCCCGAGGCCAACGTGCTGCTGTCCACTCCGGAGATCCTCGGCGAAGCCAATCGCGCCTGGCGGCTGTACCGGCGGCTGGGCTTCGTCGACGTGATCCGCGGCTACCACTTCGCCGGTGACCCGCGGGCGTTCGCGATCCTGGGACGCGCCCTGCCGCTGTGAGACGGCACGCCACCGGGCGGGGTCTGGCACGATACCCCTCGTGCGCAACCGATCACACCGCCCGCGCGTGCGCGCGCTGGCCCTGCTGCTGCTCGTCGTGGCACCACTGATGGTCGGCTGCATCCGCGTCCACGCCTCGATCACGGTCTCCCCCGACGACCGCGTCTCCGGCCAGATCGTCGCGGCGACCAAGGCTCGCAACAGCGACGACCAGGGACCGCAGTTCGACCTCAACGTGCCGTTCAGCCAGAAGATCGCCGTCTCGAAGTACACCTCCGACGACTACGTCGGGTCCGAGGCGGTGTTCTCGGATCTGAGCTTCGGCGAGGTGCCGCAGCTGGCCAACCTGAACCGGGACGCCACCGGGGTGGACGTCTCGCTGCGCCGGGCGGGCAACCTGGTGATCCTGGAGGGCCGCGTCGACCTCACCAACGTCAACGACCCCGACGCCGATGTCCAGTTCACCGTCTCCTTCCCCGGCGAGGTGACCTCGACCAATGGTGACCGGATCGACTCCGACGTCGTCGAGTGGAAGCTCAAACCGGGCGTGGTGTCCACGATGAGCGCCCAGGCCCGGGTCACCGATCCGAGCACCCGGTCGTTCACCGCCGCGGCCCTGTGGCTGGGCCTCGGCGCGCTGGTCGTCGCCGGCATCATCGGCACCCTCGCCTGGCACAGCAGGGACCAGTCCCCCCGGTTCGCCAGCGCTGACCAGGGTGACGAATAGCCCCGGCGAAGCGGGCGAGTGCGGCATCGGTAGGGCAAAACCGGCGTCACGCTCTACTCTGGGTGAACCACCCAGGATTCTGGCGGAAGTACACAGGAAGGGGCGTCGCGCTGAGCGTCGAAGCAACAGCTCCGTCAGTCGTCGAGCTGGCCAGCGCGGTCACCGAGGAGCTGCGGAAGTACCTGGCCGACCGCCGCGCCAAGGCCGCCTACATCGGGACCGCCTACGACGGCCTGATCGCCGCCCTCGAGGATTTCGTGCTCCGCGGCGGCAAACGGGTCCGGCCCGCGTTCGCCTACTGGGGTTACCGCGCGGTCACCGAGAACCCCGACGCGCCGGTCGACGACGACACCTTGCTGTTGTTCTCGGCGCTGGAGCTACTGCACGCCTGCGCCCTGGTGCACGACGACGTCATCGACGACTCGGCCACCCGCCGGGGTTGGCCGACCGTGCATGTGCACTTCACCGATGTGCACCGCGGCCAGAGCTGGAGCGGCTCCCCCGAGCAGTTCGGCCGGTCGGCGGCGATCCTGGCCGGCGACCTGTCCCTGGTCTGGGCCGACGACATCGTCGTCAATGCCGACGTGCCCCGGGACGCGCAGCTTCGGGTACAGCGGGTGTGGTCCGACATCCGCACCGAGGTGCTCGGCGGCCAGTTCCTCGACATCGTCGCCGAGTCGAGCGCCGCAGAGTCGATCGAGTCGGCGATGAACGTCAACACCTACAAGACGGCGTCCTACACGATTTCGCGGCCGCTGCAGTTCGGCGCCGCGGCGGCGGCCGACCGCCCCGACGTGCAGCAGCTGTTCTACGAGCTGGGCACCGACTTCGGGGTGGCGTTCCAGCTGCGCGACGACGTCCTGGGCGTGTTCGGCGATCCGGCGGTGACCGGCAAGCCGTCCGGCGACGATCTGCGCTCCGGTAAGCGAACCGTGTTGCTGGCCGAGGCGCTCGAGCGCGCGGACAAGACCGACAACACCGCCGCGGACCTCCTGCGCCGCGGTATCGGCACCGATCTGACCGACTCGCAGGTGCGCGAGCTGTGCGGGGTGATCGAATCCGTGGGTGCGCTGGCCGCGGTGGAAGACCACATCGACACGCTGACCAAGCGCGGACTGGCCCTGCTCGACAGCGCGCCGATCAACGCCCCGGCCAAGGCGGGTCTGCGTGAACTCGCCAGATTGGCCGTCGACCGGTCGGCCTAGGCGCATGTCCCGCACGACACCGATGATGACGGCGCCGGCTCCGACCGGCCTGGCCCGGCTGGCCGCGTTCGCCGCCGGCGATGACGGCCGGCCGGCCCGGCTCGGATTCCTCGGCGCCGTCCTGATCACCCTCGGCGGTCTGGGCGCAGGCAGCACTCGGCTGCACGATCCGGTGCTCGAGTCGCTGCACCTGTCGTGGCTGCGCTTCGGCCATGGCCTGGTGGTCTCCTCGGTGCTGCTGTGGGGCGGCGTGGTGGTGATGCTGCTGGCCTGGCTCTGGCTGGGGCGGCGGCTGATCCACTCCGGTGTGTCCGAGTACGCGATGAAGGCCACCACCTGGTTCTGGCTGGCGCCGCTGCTGTTGAGCGTGCCGCTGTTCAGCCGCGACACCTACTCCTACCTGGCCCAGGGCGCCCTGCTCCGGGACGGCTTCGATCCCTATGCCGTCGGGCCGATCGAGAACGACAACTCGTTGCTGGACAACGTCAGTCCGATCTGGACCACCACCACCGCACCGTATGGTCCGGCGTTCATCCTGGTGGCCAAGTTCGTGACGATGCTGGTGGGCAACCACGTCGTAGCCGGCACCATGCTGCTGCGACTGTGCATGTTGCCCGGGCTGGTGCTGCTGATCTGGGCGGCTCCGCGGGTGGCCCGGCACGTCGGCGGCAACGGCTCGGTGGCACTGTGGATCTGCGTGCTCAACCCGCTGGTGATCATCCACCTGATGGGCGGGGTGCACAACGAGATGCTGATGGTGGGCCTGATGATGGCCGGCATCGCACTGACCTTCGCCGGCCGCCATGTCGCGGGGACCGTGCTGATCGCGGTCGCGGTGGCGGTGAAGGCCACTGCGGTCCTGGCCCTGCCGTTCATGGTGTGGGTGTGGATGCGCCACCTCAAGGACAGCAGAAACCTCTCGGCGCCAAAGGCATTCGTGACCGCGACGGCGGCGGGCATCGCCGTCTTCATCGCCGTGTTCGCGGTGCTGTCCGGCCTTGCCGGGGTCGGTCTGGGCTGGCTGACGGCACTGGCCGGTTCGGTGAAGATCATCAACTGGCTGACGATCCCGACCGCGATCGCCAATCTCACCAACGCCATCGGCGGGCTGGTGTTCGGCGTGAACTTCTATGCCGTCCTGCAGGCCACCCGCATCATCGGCATCATCATCATCGCGGTGTCACTCCCCCTGCTGTGGTGGCGTTTTCGGCACACCGACCGGGAAGCCCTGACCGGGATCGCCTGGGCGATGCTGGTGGTCGTGTTGTTCGTCCCCGCCGCCCTGCCGTGGTACTACACCTGGCCGCTGGCTGTGGTCTCGGCGCTGGCCCAGTCCCGGGCCGCGATCGCACTGATCGCCGGGTTCTCCACCTGGATCATGGTGATCTTCAAACCCGACGGCTCGCACGGCATGTACTCGTGGATCCACGTCCTACTGGCCACAGCCTGCGCGCTGGCGGCCTGGTATTCACTGCGCCGCACGCCGGAGCCGCCCCCGCGCAACGACACCGACGATGTGGCCGGGGTGCCGGCCGGCGCCTGATCACCGGCGTGCCCGGCCGGCGGCTAATACGCGGCGGCCTGAGCCCTACGCAGGATTTCGCGCGCCTGGTGGGAGTGCAGCGCGTCGATGGGCCGGGCGTTGCTGATCGGCTCACGCACCCCGTCGCGCGTCAGCGTCAGAGACGGGTCGGCGGTGAACAGCCAGCGCAGGATCTCGGTGTCGCGGTAGCCGCCGTCGCGCAGCACCGCCAGCAGGCCGGGCAGCGACTTGACCACCTGGCCGGACCCGGTGAAGAACACCTGCGGCACCATCAGCACACCGCCCCGGCGGACCGCGACCAGATGCCCGTCACGAAGCTGCTGGTGCACCTTGGTCACCGGCAGACGCAGAAGTTCGGCGACTTTCGGCAGGTCATAGAGGGGCTCGTCGGGATCCAGGACGTCGTCACCGGCCGGAATGCTGCTCACGGCGCCAGTCTAGAGCCGTCGTCGCGCCACGTACCATGTGGCGGTGACCTCGGATCCGCTGGAAGGCACGCTGCTCGACGGCCGGTACCGCGTCGAGACTCCGATCGCCACCGGCGGCATGTCGACGGTCTACCGCGGTCTCGACGTCCGGCTGGACCGGCCGGTCGCACTGAAGGTCATGGACCCCCGCTACGCCGGCGACAGCCAGTTCCTCACCAGGTTCCAGCGCGAGGCCCGGGCGGTGGCCCGGCTCAAGGACCCGGGCCTGGTTGCCGTCTACGACCAGGGCCTGGATGCCCGGCTGCCGTTCCTGGTGATGGAGCTGGTGGACGGCGGCACCCTGCGTGAGCTGCTGGCCGAGCGGGGTCCGATGCCGCCGCACGCCGCCGCGGCCGTGCTGCGGCCCATGCTGGGCGGGCTGGCCGTCGCGCACCGGGCCGGGCTGGTACACCGCGACATCAAGCCGGAGAACGTCCTGATCTCCGATGACGGTGAGGTCAAGCTCGCCGACTTCGGTCTGGTGCGCGCGGTCGCCGAGGCCGGCATCACCTCCACCAGTGTGATCGTGGGCACGGCCGCCTACCTGTCCCCCGAACAGGTCAGCAACGGCACCGCCGACCCCCGTAGCGACGTGTATGCGGTGGGCATTCTCACCTACGAATTGCTCACCGGGACAACCCCGTTCAGTGGTGACAACCCACTGACGGTCGCCTATCAGCGGATGGATGCCGATGTGCCGCCGCCGAGTTCGGCGATCACCGGTGTGCCACCGCAATTCGACGAGTTCGTGGCGCATGCGACTGCGCGAAACCCCCAGCAGCGCTACGCCGATGCCGCCGAGATGGCCGCCGATCTGGATGCGATCGCCCAGGAGCTCGCCCTGCCGAGGTTCCGGGTCCCGGCGCCGCGGAACTCCGCACAGCACGCCGCCGCGACGGTCTACCAGAGCCGGTTGGCCGAACAGCCCACCACCGAGCACCGTCCGGTCGCTGCACCGGTGAAGAACCCGACCCGCGCGCTGATCCGCGAGCCCGAGTGGCAGCCGGCCCCCGACGCCGATCCGGACGAGCCTGACTACGATGGCGACTACGGTGCCGAATATGACCCCGAATATGACAGCGCGCCAAAGCAATTCGCCGGTATCGACATCTCCGAGTTCATCTGGGCCCGGCAGCGGGCACGAAGAACCGTGCTGATCTGGGTGCTCACCGTGCTGATCCTGACCTGCCTGGTGGCCGCCGGCGCATGGACGCTGGGCACCAACCTGGACGGCCTGATCGGACAATAGCAGAACCGTAACAGGCTGAAATACAATCGGTTTGAGTGCAACCAGTGATCTGGCCGCACCCATCGGCGAGTATTCGCCGGTGACCCGTCTGATCCGATTCAATGCCTTCGACATGAACTGCGTCGCCCACCAGTCCCCCGGCCTGTGGCGTCACCCCGACGATCAGTCCTGGCGGTACAAGGATCTGGAGTATTGGACCGAGCTGGCCCGACTGCTGGAACGCGGCCGGTTCGACGGCCTGTTCATCGCCGACGTGCTGGGCACCTACGACGTGTACGGGGCCAGTGACGAGGCTGCGATCCGGCACGCCGCACAGATCCCGGTCAACGACCCCCTGCTCCTGGTGTCGGCGATGGCGTTGGTCACCGAGAACCTCGGCTTCGGCCTCACCACCGGAACCGGTTTCGAACACCCCTATCCGTTTGCCCGCCGGATGTCGACGCTGGACCATCTCACCAAGGGCCGGATCGGCTGGAATGTCGTCACCGGCTATCTGCCGGCAGCGGCCCGCAACATGGGCCAGACCGATCAGCCCGCCCACGATGCGCGCTACGACCATGCCGACGAGTACCTCGAGGTGCTCTACAAGCTGTGGGAAGGTTCCTGGGAGGACGGCGCCGTGGTGCGCGACCGCGACCGCGGGGTTTTCACCGATCCGTCGAAGGTGCACCACATCGGCCACCAGGGAACACATTTCAGCGTGCCGGGAGTCCATCTGTCCGAGCCGTCGCCGCAACGCACGCCGGTGATCTTCCAGGCCGGCTCCTCACCGCGCGGGGTGCGCTTCGCCGCCGAGAACGCCGAAGCCATCTTCACCGCCGCACCCACCAAGGAGATCCTGGCCAAGACGGTCAGCACCATCCGCCGCGAACTCGAACTGGCGGGGCGAGATCCCTACGCGGCCAGGATCTTCAATCTGACCACCGTGGTGACCGCCGAGACCGACGAGGAGGCCCACGCCAAGCACGCCGCCTACCTGTCCTACGGCGATCCGGAGGGTGCCCTGGTCTTCATGTCCGGCTGGATGGGAGTCGATCTGGCCCGCTATGGACTCGACGAACCCATTGGCAACGTCGACTCCAATGCGATCCTGTCCGCGGTGGCCGCATTCCAGTCGGCTGATCCCAACGGCCGCGAATGGGCGGTGCGGGACATCGCCGAATGGGGCGAGATCGGCGGTATCGGACCGCGAGTGGTGGGCTCAGGCCACAGCGTCGCCGACACGCTGCAGGAGTGGGTCGAGGAGACCGACGTCGACGGCTTCAACCTCGCGTACGCGATCACCCCTGGGACATTCGCCGACTTCATCGAGCATGTGGTGCCCGTGCTCACCGAACGTGGCGCCTATCAATCCGACTACGCACCAGGCAGTCTGCGCCACAAGCTGTTCGGCCGAGGCGACCGGCTGCCCGACGAGCACCGGGGCGCGCGCTACCGGGTGGGCGGCCCGGACTCGACGATCATCGAGCGTCCGTCGACAGTGCCGTCGTCGTCGGCATCGACCGCCGCGGCGCCGGTGAGCCGCTAGTCACACAGTCAATTCCAAGTTGACCCCGGCCATGTCGGTGGGGTCTACTTTCTGCGCGCCCCACGGTGCCCGGCAACGGCAGCGACGACAGCAGGAGGTGAGGACATGGAAGACGGAAGTACGAACCGTATCCATGCCCGGCTGTCTCGCGTGCTGAAGTCGCCTACCCGCGCCTGAGTTCCGCTTTCGCCGCATCCTCGGCATCGACGCCGACGGGCATGGACTACGACCATTGATCCGGGCTCCCATGCCCGTTGCCGACGTCCGGAAGCCGGGTGAAACCTCATGTCCGTCACCACTTTCTCCAGCCGCGCCGCGCTGGTGCGCCCCACCGGTAGCCGGCTGGCCGATATCGCGGTGTTCGCCGGTGCGGCGGTGCTGCTGTGGCTCATCGTCCACGTCGCCTCGGGCACCACGGTGCCCTGGACGGTCGATACCGCGGCATCGTCGGTGTCGACCGACCCGGCGAACCTGCCCTACTACACCGCCCGTTCACTGCTGCGAATGTTTGTGGCACTGGGAATTTCAGTGGTGTTCACCTTCATCTACGCCACCGCGGCGGCGCGGCTGCGCCGAGCCGAGAAGGTTCTGGTTCCGCTGCTCGACATTCTGCAGTCGGTGCCGATCCTGGGCTTCCTGTCCATCACCGTGACCGGATTCATCGCGCTGTTCCCGGGATCGGAACTCGGTCTGGAATGCGCCTCGATCTTCGCGATCTTCACCTCGCAGGCCTGGAACATGACGTTCGCGTTCTACCACTCGCTGAAATCACAGTCGCGCGATCTCGACGAGGCCGCCCGCCTGCTGCGGTTGTCCCGGTGGCAGCGGTTCTGGCGCGTGGATCTGCCCAGCGGCATGCTGCCGTTGGTCTGGAACGGGATGATGAGTTTCGGTGGCGGATGGTTCTTCCTGACCGCCTCCGAAGCGCTCAGCGTCCACGGCCACCAGTTCGCCTTGCCCGGTATCGGGTCCTATGTGGCGGCGGCGGCCGACGACGGGCAACTGGGCCGGGTGGGCTTGGCGGTCGTGGTGATGATCGTCGTCGTCGTGGCGGTCAACGCGCTGTTCTGGCGGCCGTTGACGGCGTGGGCCGAGCGGTTCCGCATCGAAGACTCCGAGACCGCCGAGGCACCCCGCAGCGTCACGCTCGACGTGCTGCGCCGCTCCCGGTTGCCGCGCCTGGTGCTGGGCCCGCTGAGCCGGCTGAACTATCCGCTGGACCGGGTGATGTCGGTGTTCGGACTGGCCGACCGTCCGCTGCGCAGCCCGGAGGTACGGCAGCGCACCGGAGATGTGATCTTCGCCATCGTGGTGGGTGCAGTGATCGCCTACGGCTCCTACCGGGTGATCGTCTACATCCACAACGGTGTCGGTCTGTCCGAGGTCGGTCACGCCCTGCTGCTCGGGCTGGCGACCTTCGCCCGCGTGCTCACCGTCGTCATCGTGGCGACGCTCATCTGGGTGCCGGTCGGAGTATGGATCGGCATGAACCCCAAGGTTTCCCGGCTCGCTCAGCCGGTCGTCCAGATCCTGGCGTCCTTCCCGGCGAACTTCCTGTTCCCGTTGGTGACGGCCGTCCTGATCGCCACTCACATCAGCTTGAACATCGGTGGCGTGCTGCTGATGGCACTCGGGTCGCAGTGGTACATCCTGTTCAACGTCATCGCCGGTGCCAGCGCGATCCCCAACGACCTTCGCGAGGCCGCGACCAATCTGCGCCTGCCGACGCTGTTGCGTTGGCGCACACTGATTCTGCCCGCGATCTTCGCCAGCTACGTCACCGGTGGCATCACGGCGGCCGGGGGCGCCTGGAACGCGTCGATCGTTGCCGAGGTGGTGAGCTACAACGGCAACACGCTGACCGCCACCGGGCTGGGCTCCTACATCACCAACGCCACCGCCGCCGGCGATTCGGGCCGCATCCTGGTGGGCGTGATCGTGATGAGCATGTTCGTGGTGACCACCAACAGACTGTTCTGGCGGCGGATGTACACGCTGGCCGAGAACCGCTATTCGCTTTAGCCTGACCAAGTTTCGAATGAAGGAGCAGATCGTGGACAACGTTCTGATGAGCCTGCAGCACGTCGACAAGAGCTTCGAAGGCACCACCGGTGAACCGCTGCGGGTGCTCGACGACATCAACCTCGACCTGCGCGAGGGTGAGATCGTGGCGCTGCTCGGACGGTCCGGCTCGGGCAAGTCGACGCTGCTGCGCACCATCGCCGGCCTGATCGCCCCGACCAGCGGTGAGGTTCGCTACCGGGGTGAGCAGCTCAACGGCGCCAACCCCGGCACGGCGATGGTGTTCCAGACCTTCGCGTTGATGCCGTGGCTGACGGTGCAGGAGAACGTCGAACTCGGCCTTGAGGCACGGGGTGTGGCGCCCGCGGAGCGTAAGACCCGCGCGCTGAAGGCCATCGACGTGATCGGGCTGGACGGTTTCGAGTCGGCCTACCCGAAGGAACTGTCCGGCGGCATGCGCCAGCGGGTGGGCTTCGCCCGCGCCCTGGTGCTCGAACCGGACCTGCTGCTGATGGATGAGCCGTTCTCCGCGCTGGACGTGCTGACCGCCGAGAATCTGCGCACCGAGCTGATGAGCCTGTGGGGGCGCCACGACTTCCCCACCAAGTCGATCTGCCTGGTGACCCACAACATCGAAGAGGCGGTGCTGCTGGCCGATCGCGTCGTGGTGCTCGGCGCCAACCCCGGACGTGTCCGCGCTGAAGTGGCGGTCAACCTCGCCCGGCCGCGGGACCGCCGCTCACCCGCCTTCGCGGCGATCGTGGACTCGCTCTATGGACTGCTCACCGGCAGCGGGCCGGCCGAGGAGACGCCTGATCCGGTCGCGGCCAGCCCCACCAGCAGTCCACTGCCCGACGCGACGGTCGGTGGTCTGGCCGGCCTGGTCGAGATCACCGCCGCCCACGACGGGCACGTCGACCTTCCGGACATCGCCGCGGACCTCAGTTTCGACATCGATGACCTGCTGCCCCTGGTCGACGCCGCCGCGATGCTCGGCTTCGTGACCGTGAGTGGGGGCGATCTGACCGTCACCGACATCGGCAGGACGTTCACCCGCGCCGATATCCAGACCAGCAAGCAGATCTTCGCCGCCGCCGCACGGGAGCGCGCGCCGCTGGTCCGCACCATCTGCCGTGCCCTGGGCTCGTCGGCCGACGGGACGCTGCGGTCCGAGTTCTTCCTGGACCTGCTGCGGCGCGGATTCTCACCCGACGACGCCCGCCGCCAACTCGACACCGCGATCGCCTGGGGCCGGTACGGCGAGCTGTTCGACTACGACACCGACACCGACGAGATCACGCTCGATCCCGCGGCCACCGTCGTCGTGAGTCGCGGTCGCTAGTCGCAGTCGCTAGTCGCGCAGCATCTCCGCGACCAGGAAGGCCAGCTCGAGGGACTGCTGGGTGTTCAGTCGCGGATCGCAGGCGGTCTCGTAGCGGCCGGCCAGATCGGCATCGGAGATGTCCTGCGCGCCGCCGAGGCATTCGGTGACGTTCTCGCCGGTGATCTCGACGTGGATGCCGCCCGGATGCGTGCCCAGACCCCGGTGCACTTCGAAGAAGCCCTGGACCTCGTCGACGATGCGGTCGAAATGGCGGGTCTTGTAGCCCGTCGAGGACTCGTGGGTGTTGCCGTGCATCGGGTCGCACTGCCAGATCACCTGGTGGCCGGAGGCCTGCACCTTCTCGATGATCGGCGGCAGCACGTCGCGGACCTTGTGGTTGCCCATCCGGCTGACCAGCGTCAGCCGGCCCGGCTGGTTGTGCGGGTCGAGCCGCTCGACGTACTCGACCGCCAGTTCCGGTGAGGTGGTCGGGCCGATCTTGACGCCGATCGGGTTGGCGATCACCTCGGCGAACGCGATGTGCGCGCCGTCGAGCTGACGGGTGCGCTCCCCGATCCAGACGTAGTGCGCCGACAGATCGTAGAGCTTCGGTCCGCCCTGTGCTTCGGCATCCATCCGCAGCATGGCGCGCTCGTAGTCGAGCACCAGCGCCTCGTGGCTGGCGAAGATGTCGGCGGTGTCGAGGTTGCGGTCGTTGACCCCGCAGGCCGTCATGAACTTCAGGCCGCGGTCGATCTCGCCGGCCAGCTGCTCGTAACGGGCACCGGCGGGCGAGGTGCGGACGAATTCGCGGTTCCAGTCGTGCACCTGGTGCAGCGAGGCCAGACCAGAAGAGGTCAGGGCTCGAACGAGATTCATCGCGGCGCTGGCGTTGGCGTAGGCCCGGACCAGACGGGACGGGTCATGGTCGCGCACGGCGGCATCCGGGGCGAAGCCGTTGACCATGTCGCCGCGGTAGGACTTCAGGCCCAGCGCGTCGATGTCGGCCGAGCGGGGCTTGGCGTACTGGCCGGCGATCCGGGCCACCTTGACCACCGGAAGGCTGGCGCCGTAGGTGAGCACGACGGCCATCTGCAGCAGGGTCCGGATGTTAGCGCGGATGTGCGGCTCGGTGTTGTCGGCGAACGTCTCGGCGCAGTCTCCGCCCTGCAGCAGGAACGCCTCGCCGCGGGCGACCGCGGCAAGCTGGCCGGACAGCTTCTCGATCTCCGAGGGCACCGTCACCGGCGGCACGCTCTCCAGCACCGTCCGCATCGCGGCGGCCTGACCGGCGTCCCAGCTCGGCTGCTGGGCGGCCGGCTTGCTCAGCGCGGCGTCCAGGCGCGCACGCAGGTCCGACGGCAGCGGCGGCAGCGACGGGAGCTGCTCGATCGGTACGTCAACGGTCCAGTTCACCCATTCATGGTAACCGGGCGCAACCACCGCTTTTACCACCCGCCGGGTGGGGCTACCTGCGGATAGGGGTGTCGGTGGGCACCGCGCCGAGGTCCACTCCGGTGGTCATCAGCACGTAGCGACGCATGTTGTGGCGGGCGTCGACGAGCGCATCGTGGGTGTCCTGCGGCCGCGGTGGCATCCGTGGGCAGCCGCGGTCTTCCCAGAATTGGCGCAGCTCGCGGGTGAAGCGCGGAATCTGCGGTGGCAGGCTGGTCATCGGCCCCCACAGCTGGCACAACGCCACATGGTCGTAGGCCGCCACCCAGGCCCACAGCTCGATCGGCTCGTCACCGTCGATGTCGAAGAAGCTCTCCAGACCCTCGCGGATCTGCCGGCGTGACTGCCAGAGCTGCGAGGACGGCGACGGCAGCTTGGGAAGAACGTTGGTGCGGACCCATTTGCCCGCCGACTCGGGGTCGAACTCGGTGGAGATCGCGTAGTACTCGCGACCGTCCTCGGCGACCACACCGATCGAGATGAGGTCGATGATGCGCCCGTTGTCGATGAATTCGGTGTCGTAGAAGTACCGCACTGGGCGCACCCTATCCGGTGGACTGCGGCTGGGGAGCGGGCGCGGCATGGATCTCGCGGTCCAACTCGGCGTCCACCTCGGCATCGGCGGGGAAACTCGGCTCACCGGCGATGATGTGCTGCAGCCACAACTTGGCCTGCACGACCGGTCGGCGCAGGTAGCGCTCGCGCTCCAGGGCCTTGTGCATCTTGCGGGGTTTGTCCTGGTAGTGCCAGCGCGCCCACGGTGCATGCGGCCGCGACACCCTGATCGCCCCGACGAACAGCAGCGGGGTGATGAACATCCCGATCAGGCCGGTCCACACCTTGCCCTTGAGCAGCACGATCACCGCGAGGGCCAGCGTCAGCGCGGCCATCACCACCACCGTGGTGCGGGCCACCACCGAATCGTCGTCGCGCCAGATGCCGATGTCGAAGAACGACAGCGGGTTGAACCCCAGGATCAACAGCCCGGTCACCGCCACGGCGGCGAACACCGCGTCAACCGACGCGCGGCCGTCCTCGGACCAGTAGACGTCCTCCAGGTGCAGGATGAGCGCGAACTCGTCGAGCACCAAGGCGGCACCGATACCGAAAACGATTGCCGCAGCTGTGAATTCACCTCCGGTGCCGTCGACGGCCAGGGTCACCATGGTGACCCCGGAGATCATCACCAGCACGATCCCGATCACGACGTGGTGGATGTGCAACCCACCCTTGCCGGAGATGTTGCGCGGTTGCCACCACTTGCGCGGGCCGGTCTTGTCGGCGTTGCTGCGGATGTAGCGCACGATCGTCCTGGTCACGAAGAACGTGACGATGAACGCGATGAGGCACCACATCAGTGGGATCCGCCCGGGGGCGACGACGTCGAAGTGCACGGTCAGGGGCACGAGCACAGAACATACCCAACCTGCGGCGCAGTGCCGGCCCGGCCAGGGATATGGCGCCTGCACACAGCCCGCACCGATAGTCTGTCTCCCGACATGAGTACGTGGCAGGCGTCCGATGGGGGCAGTGTGTTCGGGCGCGTCCGGCTATCGCCGAAGACTGCGCCGTGGTTGACCGTGGCGTGGCGGGCGAGCCAGCTGGTGATCGTCGCACTGCTGGTCTACGCGGGGTGGTCGCTGCTGGGGCACATCCCGTACCGCATCGACATCGACGTCTACCGGATGGGCGCGCAGGCCTGGCTGGACGGCCGCCCGCTCTACGCCGGCGATGCGACGTTCCACACCAGGATCGGGCTGGACCTGCCGTTCACCTATCCCCCGCTGGCCGCGATCGTGTTCAGCCCGTTCGCCTGGCTGGGCCTGGACGGCGCGAGCATTGCGATCACGGTGATCACGCTGGTACTGCTGCTGCTGTCCACGTGGATCGTGCTGACCCGCCTGGATGTCTGGCAGACCTCGAGCCTGACGCGGGAACCGGTCTGGCTGCGGCGCTGCTGGCTGTCCGCGGGCATCGTGGCGCTGTCGGTGATCTACCTGGAACCGATCACCGCGAACTTCGCCTTCGGCCAGATCAACGTCGTCCTCATGACACTGGTCATCGCCGACTGCGTGCCGCGCCGCACACCGTGGCCCCGCGGGCTGCTGCTGGGCGTGGCGATCGCGCTCAAGCTCACCCCGGCGGTTTTTCTGCTGTACTTCGTGCTGCGCCGCGACGTCCGCGCCACCGTCACCGCGTTCGCCACGTTCATCGCGGCCAGCGTGGTGGGCTTCGTCTTCGCCTGGCAGGACTCGGTGGAGTACTGGACCACCACGGTGCGCCACACCGACCGGATCGGCAGTGCCGCGCTGAACACCAACCAGAACATCGCCGGTTCACTGGCCCGCCTCGGCCTGGGCCACAGCACCCATTTCCTGCTGTGGACGGCGGCCTGCGTCGCGGTGCTCGGACTGACGATCTGGACGGTCCGGCGAGTGGTCCTCGCCGGTGAGCCGACGCTGGCGCTGATCTGTGTGGCGCTGTTCGGGCTGATGGTCTCGCCGGTGTCCTGGTCGCACCACTGGGTGTGGGCCCTGCCGACGATCGTGGTGACCATGGTGCTCGGCTACCGGCGGCGCAACATCGCGCTGGCTGCGCTCGGTGCGGTCGGCGTCGCGCTGATGGTGTGGATTCCGCTGGAGTTGATGCCCAAGCACCACGAGGAAACCGCGTCGTGGTGGCGTCAGCTACTCGGGATGTCCTATGTGTGGTGGGCGCTGGCGGTGCTGGTGGTGGCCGGGCTCACGGTGCGCACGCCGGCGACTACCCCGCAGCCGTCTCCGGGATCCGCGCCGGTGGCTGATCTGGTCCGCCCGGCTTAGCGTCGGCGGCGCCCGAGCTGCCGCCGTCCTTCAGTGACGCGGCGTAGATGTCGACGTACTCCTGGCCGGAGAGCTCCATCAGCTCGTAGATCACCTCGTCGATGACGGCGCGCTCGATGAACCGGTTCCCGGCCAGGCCCTCGAACCGGGAGAAGTCCATCGGCTTGCCGAAGCGGACGGTCACCCGGCCGAAGTGCCACATCTTGGACCCGGGCGGGTTGACGACATCAGTTCCGATCATCGCGACCGGAATCACCGGGACACCGGTCTCCAGTGCCAGCCGGGCCAGCCCGGTCTTGCCCTTGTACAGGCGGCCGTCCGGCGAGCGGGTGCCCTCCGGGTACATGCCCAGCAGCTTGCCCTGCGTGAGCAGTCGCTTGGCGGTGTCCAGGGCGGACTTCGCACTGTCGGCGTCGGTGCGGTCGATCGGGACCTGCCCGGTCGAGGAGTAGAACCAGCGGTTGAACGCGCCCTTGAGTCCGGTACCGGTGAAGTATTCGGCCTTGGCCAGGAAGGTGATCCGCCGCCGGAGCACCAGCGGCAGATAGAAGCTGTCCGCCACCGCGAGGTGATTACTGGCCACGATCACCGGGCCGGAGCTCGGAACGTATTCCAGCCCTTCAACTTTCGGCCGACCCAAGACGCGCAGAATGGGGCCCATCAAGATGTACTTGAACAGCCAGAACCACATGAAGCCTCCCGATCGGGCGCGCGTGCTTTGGGCCAACTCTACCCAGGTGGTGTTGCACCGACCACTGGTCGGTGCCGCTTCACACCGGATCTTCAGACGAGATCTTGCGGTGCCGGCCCGCCGGCGTCCTCGACGATCACCGGGATGGGTTGGTAGCGGTTCGGTGGCGGCGCCGGCGGATCCGGGGCCGCACCGTCGGATGGCGGCGGCGCGCCGGGGCCGGGCGGTGGCGTGGTGTCACCGGCCATCGTGCGGATGACGGTCAGCAGCGCCACGCTGTGCTCGGCGATCACCGTCAACATCGGATGCTGCTCCCCGTTGACCAGCGCGGCCAGCGCACACACCGGGCACCACACCTGCTGGCACTTGCCGGGCCCGCTGTCGGGGTTGGCGGCCATCGCCGCCGCGGCACGCACGGCCGGGTCCAGGCGCTCGAGGATCGCCTGGGCCAGCGCACGCAGCTCGGGCCCGATATCGGGGTGGCTGGAGCCACTCACGCCGGCCACACCTCCGGGTTGGGTCGAAAGCGCACTGTCAGCTCGGTACCGCGCAGTGCCGCGTCGGTCACGATGCAGCGGCGTAGCACCGAGGCGAGCCGCACCCGGCGCCGCATTCCGGCGACGCCGATGATCAGGTCGTCGTCGACCCGGCCCAGCGTCAGCGTGCCCGAGTCGACCTGCGGCAACTCTAGCCGCAACCGATACACGGCATCGAGACCGGAGCCCGATTCGCGGTCGACGACCGGGCGCAGCGGCCCAGGTGGTGCGGCGCCGCCGCGGCGCCGCACGCTGTCGAGCAACTGCCCGAGCGCCTTGGGGCCGATCGGTTCGCCGGCCAGGTGCGGCGCCAGCACCAGTGCGGTGTCCCCGATCGTCGTGGCCAGTTCGTCCAGGACGGTCTGCTGTTCGGAGATCCGCTCGGCGTACCAATCGAAGGCGGGGTGATCCGGCAGGTTTCGGTACTCATACGAATCATCTTGAAGCAGAACCTGGTTGACGATCAGCTCGGCGACGGCCACCCCCATCAACGACAGCGAACCCAGAGTACGCACGGCTTCGGCGGCGACCACCCGTTCGGCGGTGAGCACCAGGTGGGCGGTGACCCGCTCACCATCGGTGAGCAGAGCCGACAAACCCTCCATCCCGGCGGCGACGGACTCCACCACCGCCACGGTGGCCGCACCCCGGATGTCCTCGACCGCGGAGCTGAGCCGGCGGTGCCGCGGCCAGGCCCGCTCGACGTACATGGCGAACGCCGCGGGCAGGGTCAGCATCCGCATGGCATCGGCGGTCGACGCGCAATCCACCACCAGGTAGTCCCACTGCCCACTGTCGGCCAACGCAGCGACCTCGGCCAGCCCGAGCACCTCCTGGACGCCAGGGAATGCCGAAAGTTCCTCCGGGGCAAGGTCTTTGATATCCGATTCGGGGAATCGTGCAGCCAGCACCGGTGCGACGTCACGCCAGCGGTCCGACAGCAGGGCCAGGGTGTCCAGCGCGAGCGCGTCGAGGTGCCCCCCTTCCTGCTCGGTGAGGATGCGCACGGGCTCCCGAGTACCCGTCGGCGGCACGGGTACACCCAGGACGTCCCCCAGCGAGTGCGCCTGGTCGGTCGACACCGCCAGCACCCGCTCGCCGGTCAGCGCGGCACGCACCGCACTGGCCGAGGCCAGCGTGGATTTCCCCACTCCCCCTTTGCCGACGAAGAAGCTGATCCGGGCCCGGGCATCGGTGCCCGCATCGGCGGCGGGAGGCGGTGGGGGCTTCACTCAGCCCTCGACCCGCTTCTTCAGATCCTTCAGGGCGGTGTCGGTGAGTCGGCGTTCGGCCTTGCGCTTGAGCAGACCGATCATCGGGATCATCAGGTCCACCGCGAGCTCGTAGGTGACCTCGGTTCCAGAACCTTTGGGCCGCAAGATGTATGCCCCGTCGAGAGCCTTGAGCAAGGTGCTCGACACCAGCGACCAGCGCACCGACGTGCGATCGGCGGGCCAGACATAGGCCAGCACCATGGTGTCGCGCAGCACTGCGGCGTCCAAGTGCAACCGCGCGGTCAGCGGGTAACCCTGCTCGTCGGCTTCGAGGACCTCGGTCTCCTTGTACTCCGACACCCATTGCGGGTAGGACCCGATGTCGGCGATCACGTCCATGACCGTGCGCGGATCCGCATCGATGTAGATGGTCTGCGCCGTTTTGTCAGCCACTGATGCCTTGCCTCCTTGGCCACAAACGGTACCCTCCCGGGCCGCGGTGTGACCCGATATCACCGCTGGGGTGCGACCCCCACCGGACGGTTCGCCTCGAGCGTGGCCTTGACCTCGAAGGCCATCCGCTTGCCCGCCACCCGACGCTGATGGGTCAGCTTCGGCAGATTCATCTTCGCCAGCTCCCAGGCCGCCACCCCGGTCGGTTCGGCGTGCAGGAAATAGTGCAGCAGAACACCGTCGAGCACCGGCTCCAGCCAGATCTCCATGGTCCCGGTCAGCGGCCCGGTGACGGTCCAGCGCACGCCTTTGTCGGCGCGGTCCTCCACGACCTCCAACCGAAGGTCCGGCCACCATCGCCGCCAGCTGGCTCGATCCCCCACCGCCCGGCCGACGGCCGCCGGGTCCGCGGCGACAAACATCTCGTCGGCGATCTGGATGCTGTGCATGCGACAAGCTTCACATATCACCGCGGACCGGCCGGTCGTGGCCCGGCCGGTGAACACGATCACAGCGAGCACGAACGGGTGACTAGGCTGGCGTCATCAAAGCGCGATTCCATGAGGGGTTCATGTGCGTGAGTACAGCGTTCCGGCGCCGTTCACCATTTCGGAGCACGACAACGTCGTCAGCTCGGTCTACGACCACGAGCGAGACGACCCGGACTATGTGATCCTGCAACGCCAGGTCGACGGCGCCTGGACCGACGTGACGTGCGCCGAGGTGGCCGGCCAGATCCGCTCGGCCGCGCTGGGATTGATCGCCTCCGGCGTGCAGGCCGGTGACCGGGTCGCACTGCTGTCGGCCACCCGCTACGAGTGGGTGATCCTGGACTACGCGATCCTGTCGGTCGGCGCCGTCACCGTCCCGATCTACGAGACCTCCTCGGCCGAGCAGGTCCGCTGGGTACTCGAGGACTCCGGCGCGGTGGTGGCGTTCACCGAGACCGAGGCCCACGCACAGCTGGTCGACGAGTTGCGCGGTGAACTGCCGGCACTGCGCACGACGTTCCGGATCGAGGGCGGGGGCGCCCTCGATCAGCTGGCCGAGGCTGCCGCGTCCGTCGACGGCGCCGAACTGACCCGGCGGCTCGACGGTCTGCGCTCCGACAACCCGGCCACCCTGATCTACACCTCCGGCACCACCGGCCGGCCCAAGGGCGTGCAGCTGACCCACTCCAACCTGCTGTACGAGACCCGCGGCGCGGCAACGTGTTTCCCGACCCTGCTGCGCCAGCACGAGCGGCTGCTGGTGTTCCTGCCGCTGGCACACGTGCTGGCCCGCGCACTGTCGATGACGGCGTTCGCCAACAAGGTGACCCTGGGCTACACCAGCGATATCAAGAACCTGGTGCCCATGTTGCAGCAGTTCAAGCCCACCATCGTGGTGTCGGTGCCCCGGGTGTTCGAAAAGGTCTACAACACAGCCGAATTGAACGCCCAGGACAGCGGCAAGGGCCGCATCTTCGCGTTGGCCGCCAAGACCGCGATCGCCTACAGCGAGGCACTGGAATCCGGCTCACCCTCCGTGGCGCTCAAGCTGGGGCACGCGGTGTTCGACCGGTTGGTGTACGGCAAGCTGCGGGCCGCCCTGGGTGGTGACTGCCGGGCGGCGATCTCCGGCGGTGCACCGCTGGGCAAGCGCCTTGGGCACTTCTACCGCGGTGTCGGGCTGTCGATCTACGAGGGCTACGGCCTCACCGAGACCAGCGCGGCCATCACGGTCAACCGCATCGGCGAACTCAAGGTCGGCTCGGTGGGCAAGCTGGTGCCGGGCAACAGCATGAGGATCGCGCAGGACGGCGAGTTGCTGGTCAAGGGCGGCGTGGTGTTCAGCGGCTACTGGCACAACGAGAAGGCCACCGGCGAGGCCATCGTCGACGGCTGGTTCCACACCGGCGACCTGGCCAGCATCGACTCCGAGGGCTTCCTGTCGATCACCGGCCGGAAGAAGGAGATCATCGTCACCGCGGGCGGAAAGAACGTGGCACCGGCGGTGCTCGAGGATGCGCTGCGGGCGCACCCGCTGATCAGCCAGGCGATGGCGGTCGGGGACAACCAGCCGTTCATCGGCGCGCTGATCGCCATCGATCCGGAGTCCTTCGAGGTCTGGAAGCAGCATCGCGGCAAGTCGGCCGACGCCTCGGTCGGCGATCTGCGCGAGGATCCGGATCTGGTGGCCGAGATCGAGCTCGCGGTCAAGGACGCCAATCAGCATGTCTCCCATGCCGAGTCGATCCGCAAGTTCCGGATCCTGCCGTGCGACTTCACCGTGCTCACCGGCGAGCTGACCCCGACGCTGAAGGTCAAGCGCAACGTGGTGGCGCAGAAGTTCGCCGACGAGATCGACGCCATCTACGCCAAGTAGGAATCCAGCGGCCGCGTCAGAGCAGGCCGGCGACGAAGCCGGCCGCCTGCTGCGGGTACGGCGGCAGTTCGTAGGCGCTGTGGGCGGACCGGTTGCGGCCGTTCGAGCAGATCGGGTCGCCCGGCACACACACGTCGATGGCCCGTCCCGCGAAGGCGCCGGTGCTCGACAGCGGGCTGCCGAACCGTGCGCCGGGATTGCCGAACACCGCGACCGCGGCCACCCGACCGACGGCATCCGGCGGCAGCGGGGCGGCCGAACCGATGCTGCCGATGCGTTCGCCGACCGGCGGCACCCCGGCCAGCATCGAGACCGCCGCCGCCCCTTGGGAGAAGCCGCCGAGTACCAACCGGGTCTGCGGGCAGCGCACCGTCATGTCGGCGATGCGCGCCGCCGCGTCGTCGGCGCCGGATGCCGCGGCCAGGAAGTTCAGACTGGCCGGATAGTTGACGCCGTAGACCCCCATCGATCGGCCGCCGAGCTGGCCGGCCAGCGCATCGGCGAAGGCCTGGCCCACCCGGCCGGGCCCGGGCGGTTCGCCGGTGCCGCGGGCGAAGATGACCTCGACGTCGGGGCAGCCGTCATCGGCGGCGGCAGGAGCGGCCGGGATCAGGGTCACCGCGGCAGCGGCCACAGCGGCTGCGGCCAGGGACGTCAGGAGCGACGGCGTATCCATCGCCACATGGTCACACGACGGGTGCGACGCCACTGATGAGTTCGGACAGTCGGGCGGTCTTGGCCTGCCATGACCAGTCCTCGCGCACCCACCGTCGGCCGGCCTCCCCCATCCGGGCCGCCAGCGCCGGGTCGGCGAGGATGGCACTGACGGCCTCGACGATCTGCGCGTGCGAGCGGCCGTCCACCACGCGGCCGGTCTCCCCGTCGCGCACGGTCTCCGGCGCCCCGCCAGAGCTGCCGGCAACCACCGGCACCCCGGTGGCCGAGGCCTCCAGGAAGACGATCCCCAGGCCTTCGACATCGAGCCCGTAACCTCGGGTCCGGCATGGCATGGCGAAGACGTCGGCCATGGCGTAGTGGGCGGGCAGCTCGGCGCTGGGCACGCCGCCGGTGAACACCACATCGTCGACGACCCCGGCCTCGCGGGCCAGTCGGTGCAACTGCTCGGCGTGCGGACCGCCGCCGACGATCACCAGGGCGGCGTCGGGGACGCGGCGCCGGATGTCGGGCAGCGCCGTGATGAGCATGTCCTGCCCCTTGCGTGGGACCAGCCGGGATACGCAGACCACCGTGGGCCGCTGCCCGAGCCGGTAGCGCGCGCGCAGGTCGTCGCGGGCAGCGGGATCCGGCCGGAACCGGTCGGCGTCCACCCCCGGCGGCAGATGCTGCAGGTTGGCCCTGGGCCCGAATGCCGAGGCGAACCTGCCCCTGGTGTACTCGCTGACGTAGGTCACCACGTCCGCGGTGTCGCCGATACGCCGCAGGGCCGAGCGGGCGACCGGCAGCATGGACCACCCCACTTCGTGACCGTGGGTGCATGCCACGACGCGCGCGGCCCCCGCGCGGCGAGCCCGGTTGGCCATCAGCGCCAGCGGTGCGGCCGCCCCGAACCACACCGTCTCGATGGCGTGCTCGGCGATCAGGTCACGCATCCGGTGCTCGACTCCGGGCTCGGGCAGCATCAGGGTGCCTGGGTGTCGCACGATCGGGTAGCCGGCGGCGGCGTCGTACTCCTGACAGCCTTTCCAGCGTGGGGCGTAGACCCACAGTTCATGCTGTCCGGTCGCGGCCAGCCGCCCGACGAACTGTTCCAGATAGGACTGGATGCCGCCGGGGCGCGGCGGAAAGTCATTGGTGACCAGCAGGATCCGCGTCATTGCCTCACACGTTATCTGCTCAGCCACTGCGCCCAGCGGGCACGCACCTCGGCGAGGTCCGTGTCGAGGGCGCGGCGCACCGCGGTGGCGAAGTCGGGGTGGCCGGGTCCGCAGGCCTCGACGTAGAGCCGGCGCAGCGCGTCGACGCCGTAGGTGTCGGCGACGAACCGGGCGAACCACCAGGCCCGGTCATAGCCCATGGCCCGGGCCGGCCCGGCGGCGTCCAGGGCGGTGTCAGTGGGCAGGGCCGGGTCGGCGGCCGCGCCTGCCGGTAACGGGGCGGCCGGGCGGGCGACGAAATCGGCGACGCCCTCGACCAGCCAGCGTGGTGCGTCCAGCGCCGTGCCGGTGCGGGCGGCGAGGTGAAAGAGCTCATGTGTCAACACGATTCGCAGGGATGCCTCGCTCATGGCCGAGGCGCCGGGGGCCAGCACGATGCGTTGCCCGGTGGCACTGCGGTGTTGCAGGTCGACGCTGTCGGCGACCGAGACGGCGGCGATATCCGACCAGTTCCGGACGGGATCAAGTCCCGCCTCGGCGACGAACTGGGCCGGCGAGTCGGTGGCGATGACGACGATCTCGCGCTCCCAATCAGTACCCCAGAAGGTCTCCACGGCGGTGACGGCGGCACCGATGTCCGCGGCGACCCGGGTCAGCAGAGCATCGGTGCGCTCGCCACCGAGACTGATCAGGCGGACGGTGCGATGGTCCCCCACGACCAGCGGAGCAGCGGTCGGGGTGGTCGACGCGGTGCTGCCCGGCGCGGGTTCAGAGCGCGCGTCGAGGAGGAACGCGGCGATCACGACGGTGGTCGCGATCAGCGCGGCGAGGCTGACCGGAAGCCAGCGTCGAACGGATCGGTTGGTCAGTACCGGCGGATGCTTCAGTACCGGCGGATGTTGTAGATCGGCGCGTTGTTCACCGGGGCGACCCGCACCGGCACGCCGAATGTCGACGCGTGCACCATCATGCCGTCGCCGATGTAGATCGCCGAGTGCGAGGCGTCGGAGTAGTAGTTGACGACGTCACCGGGCTGGATGTTGTCCATCGAGACCGGTTGTCCGCCGGCGGCCAGCGCCTGGCTGGAGTGCGGCAGGAAGATGCCGGCCTGCTGGAAGGCCCACATCACCAGCCCCGAACAGTCGAACTGGTTGGGGCCCGAGCCGCCCCACACGTAAGGGTCACCGATCCGGGTCAGCGCGGCCTGTACGGCGATCGCGCCCTCACCGGAACCCTCGCTGGGGGCAGGCACGGCGGCCATCGGGACCACCTCGGCGGCCTCCGGCGGCGGCGGGGGCGCGTCGATCGGGGGCAGCGCATCGGGTGCGGGCGCGGCCAGCACCTCCGGCGGCGGAGGCGGTCCGGGGGCGGCCAGCGCGGTCCGCTGCTCCGGGGTGAGCATCTGATAACGCGACTTCACGATCGCGATCTGGACCTGCAATTGCGACTGCTTGCGCTGCAGGTCGGCCCGCACGGCGGCGGCCTGTTCGGCGGCGGTCTTGGCGTCGGCGGCCGATTGCGCCGAGGCCGCCTCGGCCTTGGCGGACTCGTCGGAGACGCGGCGATAGTTCTGCATCTGCGCCGACATCTCGGTGGCCATCACCTTCTGGACGGCCATCTTGTCGATCAGGCCCTGCGGCGACTCGGCAGTCAGGATGGCGTTGAAACCATCCGTGCGGCCGCCCATGTACATGGCGGCAGCAAACTTGTCGACAGAAACCTGATAGGTAGCCAGCTGAGCCTTGGCGGCATCGACGGCGGCGAGGTCGTCGACATGCTTCTTCTCGGCAGCGGCCTGCACTTGCAGCTTCTTGTCAAGATCAAGCTGAGCGGAATGCATGGACTCGGTCAGCTGTTCAGCCTGACGGGACAGCTCGTTGAGCTTTGCCACGCCGTCGTCGGCGGGGTCGGCGTGCACAGTTCCGGAGATAACGGCGGAGAACACTGCCAGACCCGCGATCCCACCCACAACATGGCGTCGAAGAACGCGTTTCGCCAGGGACCTGCGATCAAAACTCAAGATAACGCATCCTTTAAGTGCCGTCGACGCCGTCTGCATCGAGCTGCCTTAGGTCTCGAATAGGTTACGAAATGGCATCGGCGTTGTCCAACGCGAGATCAAGATTTAACACACGTCCACGTCACGCCTGCCACACAAGTCACAACCTGACGGCCAACCTACCAGCGATCAGCTCGCCAGGCCCGAACCTCCGTGCCGGTGGATCGGCACCAGGCGCAACCGGGGCGCCAACCCCGCTTCGGCGAGCACCTCGAGGGCCGCACGTTCATCGTCGAGCAAAGTCTCGGGAACTCCCAGCAAAACACTGACGACGCAATCCCGGCAGCCCGGACCGCGCACCGCGCAGTCGTCGCAGTCGATGACGACCGGATCGCCTGGCTCCGTACCCATGACGGATCTCCTCTCTTCGGCTTGACCGGACGCTAACCCGGCGCACCGACAAGTTCGGCCGCCTGCGGAGTGGCAGCCGGAAGCTGTCGGTGCCGGTGCCTACCGTCTGCAGCTGTGGCCGGCTCACCCATCGACGCTCAGCTGAGCTTCGCCGACGTGGACCCGGCCGCCGATGTCTCACTGCGTGAGACCACCTTCGTCGTCGTCGACCTGGAGACCACCGGTGGTCGGGCCACCGCCTCGGCCGACGGCTCCCGCGACGCCATCACCGAGATCGGCGCCGTCAAGGTTCGTGGCGGCGAGGTGCTCGGCGAGTTCGCCACCCTGGTGGACCCGCAGCGGACCATCCCGCCCCAGATCGTCCAACTGACCGGCATCACCACCGCGATGGTCCACGACGCACCGACCATCCACGCGGTGCTGCCGATGTTCCTGGAATTCGCCCGCGGCGCCGTCCTGGTCGCCCACAACGCCGGCTTCGACATCGGGTTCCTGCGGTCGGCCGCCGAGCAGTGCGGCATCACCTGGCCGCGCCCGCCGGTGCTGTGCACAGTGCGACTGGCCCGCCGGGTGCTCACCCGGGAAGAGGCGCCCAGCGTCCGGCTGGCCACGCTGGCCGCCCTCGTCGGCTCGGCCACCCGGCCCACCCACCGCGCCCTCGACGATGCCCGGGCCACCGTGGACGTCCTGCACGCGCTGATCGAGCGGGTGGGCAACCAGGGCATCCACACCTATGCCGATCTGCGCGGATACCTGCCCAACGTCTCCACCGCACAACGCAGCAAACGGTCGCTGGCCCAGCGGCTGCCCAACCGGCCCGGGGTGTACCTGTTCCGCGGGCCCGGCGGCGAGGTGCTCTACATCGGCACCGCCACCGATCTGCGCCGCCGGGTCGGCCAGTACTTCAACGGCTCGGACCCGCGCGGGCGCATCAAGGAAATGGTCGGCCTGGCCACCGTGGTCGACCACGTCGAATGTGCGCACCCCTTGGAAGCGGGAGTCCGCGAGCTGCGACTGCTGGCCGCCCACGCACCGCCCTACAACCGCCGGTCCCGCTTTCCACACCGCTGGTGGTGGGTGGCGCTCACCGACGAGGCGTTCCCGCGGTTGTCGGTCGTCCGCGAACCGCGCCACGGCCACGCCATCGGTCCGTTCCGCTCCCGCGCCGACGCCATGGACACCGCCGATCTGGTCGCCCGGTTCACCGGTGTGCGCACCTGCACCTCGCGGATCGGCCGCACCGGGGAGCACGGCCCGGCCTGTCCGGAGCGTGAGGTCTCGCCGTGCCCGGCGCCCCGGGGTATCGGTGCCATCGACTACGCCGCCGCGCCGCGGCGGGCGGCGGCACTCATCGACGGGCTCGACAACACCGCGCTGGCCGCCGCGGTGGGCCGGGTCGACGAACTGGCCGCCCGGTCGCGCTTCGAGAGCGCGGCCCGGCTACGCGATCAGACCGCCGCGGCGGTCGACGTACTGTGGCGCGGCCAGCGGCTGCGGGCGCTGGCCGCCGTCGAGGAGCTGGTGGCCGCCGCCCCCGATGGCGCGGGCGGCTGGCAGCTGGTGGTGGTCCGGCACGGACAGCTGGCCGCCGCCGGGGTGGCGCCCCGGCGGGTACCACCGATGCCGGTGGTCGAGGCCCTGCAGGCCGGCGCCCAGACGATCCTGCCCAGCCCCGCCCCACTCGGCGGAGCGCTGGTGGAGGAAACCGCGCTGATAGCCCGCTGGCTCGCCGCCCCGGGCGTCCGAATCGTCAGCGCCACAACAGGATTGGCATCGCCCGTCGGCTCGGCCGGCACCTGGTCGCGGTGGGCTGCCACCGCCCGCTCGGCCCGGCTGGCCGCCGAGCAGGCCCAGCGACTGGACTCAGAGCTGCTGGGTGAACCGCACCCAACGCGCGAGGAGCTGCTCGGCCGCCCCGGAGTCGATCGCCTCGGCGGCCCGACTCAGCCCCTCCTCCCAGGACGGCAGCCATTCGGCGTGGCTGGATAGCCCCGCGTGGGCCACCATCGCGCCCGCCGCATTGAGGATCACCGCATCACGCACCGGCCCCTGGGCACCGGCCAGCACGTTGCGCGCCTCGGCCGCGTTGAACTCGGCATCGCCGCCCACCAGCTCCTCGATCCGGGCCCGCGGGAAGCCGAAGCCGAGCGGGTCGAACGTGAGCTTGTCGATCGTCCCGGCCTGCACCCGCCAGATCGTGCTGGTCGTCGTGGTGGTCAGCTCGTCGAGGCCGTCGTCACCGTGCACCACCAGCACGCTGCACCGGCGCGCCGCGAACACCCCGGCCATGATCTCGGCGAGATCGGCGAAGGCGCAGCCCACCAGCCCGGCCCGCGGTCCGGCCGGATTCGTCAGCGGGCCAAGCAGATTGAAGACCGTCGGCACACCGATCTCACGGCGCGGCGCCCCGGCGTACTTCAGCGACGGATGGAACACCGGTGCGAAGCAGAAACCGATGCCGACCTCGGCCACGCAGCGCGCCACCTGCTCGGGGCCCAGATCGATCCGCACCCCGAGCGCCTCGAGCATGTCGGCGCCACCGCTGCGCGACGATGCGGCGCGGTTGCCGTGCTTGACCACCGGGACCCCGGCCGCCGCGACCACGATCGAGGACATCGTGGACAGGTTGACGGTGTTGGCGCGATCCCCGCCGGTGCCGACGATGTCGACGGTGTCGGTGCCGATGACGTCGGTCGGCACCAGTTGGGCGTAGCCCAGCATGGTGTCGGCCAACTCACGTACCTCGGCGGCGGTCGGGCGCTTCATCTTCATCGACACGCCGAAGGCCGCGATCTGAGCCGGTGTCGCGACCCCGGTCATGATCTGGTCCATCGCCCAGCCCGCCTCCCCCGGTACGAGGTCTTGCCCGGCCGTCAATCGGCCCAGGAGCTGCGGCCATGTCGAAATCGGGGCGTCGGACGAGGCGTGCGAATCGGGCTGGGTCACGCGCCGATATTCGCATGCCGACCGGGAACTTCACAGCGCCGACCAACGACAGTTATGACTAATTCGGCCCCTGGCTGTACCTCGACAACTACAAAGCGTCATACTTCTTCATGTGACGAGCGCTGTTGGCACTTCGGGAACTGCGATCACATCGCGCGTACATTCGCTGAACCGGCCGAACATGGTCAGTGTTGGCACTATCGTGTGGCTTTCCAGTGAACTGATGTTCTTTGCTGGACTGTTCGCGATGTACTTCACTGCCCGTGCTCAGGCCGGCGGGGTATGGCCGCCGCCACCGACCGAGCTGAACCTCTATCAGGCGGTTCCGGTGACGCTGGTGCTGATCGCGTCGTCGTTCACCTGCCAGATGGGTGTGTTCGCGGCCGAACGCGGTGACGTGTTCGGTCTGCGCCGCTGGTACACCCTGACGCTGGGGATGGGCATCTTCTTCGTCCTCGGCCAGGGCTACGAGTACTACCACCTGGTGACCCACGGGACCACGATCCCGGGCAGCGCCTACGGCAGTGTGTTCTACCTCGCTACCGGCTTCCACGGCCTGCACGTCATCGGCGGTCTGGTGGCGTTCGTGCTGCTGCTGCTGCGCACCCGGATGAGCAAGTTCACCCCGGCGCAGGCCACTGCGGCGATCGTCGTGTCCTACTACTGGCACTTCGTCGACATCGTGTGGATCGCGCTGTTCGCGACCATCTACTTCATCCGTTGATGAGAAGGGGTTCGATGCTCAAGAAAACGGGGCGGCTCGGATCCGGCATGAGCGACAAGTCGCGCCGCCGACTGCGTCGTCGCCTGACCGGCGCCGTTCTGCTGCTGGCCGGACTGGGTCTGGCCGGCGGTCTGGCCGCCACACTGACTCCCACCCCGCAGGTCGCGGTCGCCGACGAATCGCAGTCGGCGCTGCTGCGCACCGGTCAGCAGCTCTACGACACGGCGTGCATCACCTGCCACGGCGCCAACCTGCAGGGTGTCGACGGCCGCGGGCCCAGCCTGATCGGTGTCGGCGAGGCGGCGGTGTACTTCCAGGTCTCGACGGGCCGCATGCCGGCGATGCGTGGCGAGGCGCAGGCGCCCCGCAAGGATCCGGTGTTCGACGAGAACCAGATCGACGCCCTCGGCGCCTTCATCCAGGCCAACGGTGGCGGACCGCTGGTCCCCCGCGACGCCAACGGCCAGGTGGCCGATCACTCGCTGCTCGGCAGCGACGTCGCCCGCGGTGGCGACCTGTTCCGGCTGAACTGCGCGTCCTGCCACAACTTCACCGGCAAGGGCGGCGCGCTGTCCTCCGGTAAGTACGCGCCGGAGCTCGAAGCGGCGACGCCGGCCCAGATCTACACCGCGATGCTGACCGGCCCGCAGAACATGCCGAAGTTCTCCGACCGGCAGCTGTCGCCGGAGGAGAAGAAGGACATCGTCGCCTACGTCCGGATGGCAACGGAGACACCGAATCCCGGCGGCTACGGCCTCGGCGGTTTCGGGCCGGCGCCGGAAGGTATGGCGATGTGGATCATCGGCATGGTCGCCGCAATCGGTGTGGCGCTGTGGATCGGGGCGAGGGCATGAGCGACATCCAGAAGCCGACTGACGAGCAGCTCGCGGAGATGTCCCGCGAGGAGCTGGTCGATCTCGGTGGCCGCATCGACGGCGTCCAGACCATCCTCAAGGAGCCGCGCTGGCCGGTCGAGGGCACCCGCGCCGAGAAGCGCGCCGAGCGCCTGGTGGCGTTCTGGCTGCTGCTCGGTGGCGTGTCCGGCCTGGCACTGCTGCTGATCTTCTTGTTCTGGCCGTGGGAGTACAAGCCGGACGGTGCCAAGGGCAACTTCCTCTACACCCTGGCGACCCCGCTGTACGGCCTGACCTTCGGCCTGTCGATCCTGGCGATCGGTATCGGCGCGGTGCTCTTCCAGAAGCGGTTCATCCCGCAGGAGATCTCCGTCCAGGACCGCCACGACGGGGCGTCGTCCGAACTCGACCGCAAGACGGTCGCGGCCAACCTCACCGACGCGCTCGAGGGCTCGACGATCAAGCGCCGCAAGATGATCGGGCTCTCGCTGGGTATCGGCCTCGGCGCCTTCGGCGTCGGCACGGCGGTGGCCTTCATCGGCGGCCTGATCAAGAACCCGTGGAAGCCGGTCGTGCCCACCGCCGAAGGCAAGAAGGCGGTGCTGTGGACCTCCGGGTGGACTCCCCGTTTCAAGGGCGAGACCATCTACCTGGCCCGCGCCACCGGCCTGCCGGGCGAGTCGCCGTTCGTCAAGATGCGCCCGGAGGACATCGACGCCGGCGGCATGGAGACGGTCTTCCCGTGGCGGGAGTCCGACGGTGACGGCACCACGGTCGAGTCGCATGAGAAGCTCGGCGAGATCGCGCTCGGCGTGCGCAACCCGGTGATGCTGATCCGCATCAAGCCGGTCGACATGCCGCGGGTGGTCAAGCGCCAGGGCCAGGAGAGCTTCAACTTCGGTGACCTGTTCGCCTACACCAAGGTCTGCTCGCACCTGGGCTGCCCGTCCTCGCTGTACGAGCAGCAGACCTACCGCATCCTGTGCCCGTGCCACCAATCTCAGTTCGACGCACTGCATTTCGCGCGGCCGATCTTCGGTCCGGCCGCCCGGGCGCTGGCGCAGTTGCCGATCACGATTGACAAGGACGGCTACCTGGTCGCCAACGGCGACTTCATCGAACCTGTCGGACCCGCATTCTGGGAGCGCACATCATGAGTTCCAAGATCGCTGATCGCCTCGCCACCCAAGGCGATGCCATCGACTCCCGCTATCACCCGTCGGCCGCGGTTCGGCGTCAGCTGAACAAGGTCTTCCCCACGCACTGGTCGTTCCTGCTGGGTGAGATCGCGATGTACGCGTTCATCGTCCTGCTGCTCACCGGTGTGTATCTGACCCTGTTCTTCGATCCGTCGATGGCCGAGGTCACCTATAACGGCGTGTACCAGCCACTGCGCGGTGTGCAGATGTCGCGGGCCTACGAAACGGCCCTGGACATCAGCTTCGAGGTGCGCGGCGGCCTGTTCGTCCGGCAGGTCCACCACTGGGCGGCCCTGATGTTCGCCGCGGCGATCATGGTCCACCTGGCCCGCATCTTCTTCACCGGCGCCTTCCGCCGGCCGCGTGAGGCCAACTGGGTCATCGGTTCGCTGCTGCTGATCCTGGCCATGTTCGAAGGCTTCTTCGGCTACTCGCTGCCCGACGACCTGCTCTCGGGCACCGGCGTCCGCGCCGCACTCTCGGGCATCACGATGGGTATCCCGGTCGTCGGCACCTGGATGCACTGGGCACTGTTCGGCGGCGACTTCCCGGGCAACATCTTCATCCCCCGCATCTATGCGCTGCACATCCTGCTGATCCCGGGAATCATCCTGGCGCTCATCGGTATGCACCTGGCGCTGGTGTGGTTCCAGAAGCACACCCAGTTCCCCGGCCCCGGCCGCACCGAGAAGAACGTCGTCGGCGTCCGGGTGATGCCGGTGTTCGCCGTGAAGTCGGGTGCCTTCTTCGCGATGGTGCTCGGCATCCTCGGTCTGATGGGCGGTCTGCTGCAGATCAACCCGATCTGGCAGCTCGGCCCCTACAAGCCGTCCCAGGTGTCCGCGGGTAGCCAGCCGGACTTCTACATGATGTGGACCGACGGCCTGATCCGTCTGTTCCCGCCATGGGAGATCTACATCGGCCACCACACCATCCCGCAGCCGGTGTGGATCGCGCTGGGCATGGGCCTGGTGTTCATCCTGCTGATGGTCTGGCCGTTCCTGGAGAAGAAGTTCACCGGGGACGACGCGCACCACAACCTGCTGCAGCGTCCGCGTGACGCACCGGTCCGTACGGCCATCGGCGCGATGGCGATCTCGTTCTACATGCTGCTGACCTATGCCTGCATGAACGACATCATCGCGCTGAAGTTCCACATCTCGCTGAACGCGACGACGTGGATCGGCCGCATCGGCATGGTGGTGTTGCCGCCGATCGTGTTCTTCATCGCCTACCGGTGGGCCGTCGGCCTGCAGCGCAGCGACCGCGACGTGCTGGAGCACGGCATCGAGACCGGCATCATCAAGCGGCTGCCGCATGGTGCCTACATCGAGCTGCATCAGCCGCTGGGCCCAGTCGACGACCACGGTCACCCGATCCCGCTGGAGTACCAGGGGGCAGCACTGCCCAAGCGGATGAACAAGCTGGGCTCCGGTGGTGCACCGGGTCGTGGCAGCTTCCTCTCGGCCGATCCGGCTTCCGAGGATGCCGCGCTCAACGAGGCCGCGCATGCGACCGAGCACAAGGCGCTGACCGCGCTGCGCGAGTGGCAGGACGAGGAGTCCGGCGCCACCAACGGCAGCAACGGCTCCAACGGCAGCGGCCACCACTAACAGTTCGACAGTCGAAACCCCGGGTCTTCGTGGCCCGGGGTTTCGGCGTTTCCGGGCCCGCCCCCTACCCCGGTGGCTTGTGCCAGACCAGCAAGTAGCGCCAGAACAGCAGACGCCGGATCGACGAACCCGGTAGCACCGTGTGGGCCAGCTGCCCCAGCTGCCGCGTGGTCAGCGGGGCATGGCCCTGGACCGGCATGAGGTCATGGGTGGAGTCGTGGGCGAACCAGGACCGGCCGGTCAGCCGGCGCAGCGCGGCGAACACCGCCCCGGCCACCGGATTGAGCACCACCGACGCTGTCTCGGTAAGCCAGTCCCCCACCAGGTCGCGGGCCGGCAGCCCCACGATGACCAGCACCCCACCCGGGCGCAGGGCGGCAGCCAGCCGGGGCAGCACCTGTGCGGCGCGCAGATGGTGCAGTGCGGCCACCGAGACCACGGCGTCGTAGGTGTCCTCGGCAAGCCCGTAGTCGTCGATATCGGCCAGCACACAGGTCACGTTCTCACCGACAACCCGACGCGCGGCCTCGATCATCACCGGCGACCGGTCCAGCGCATCGACCCGATCCGCTCTGCCTGCCAGCTTCGCGGCCAAAACCCCTGCGCCACAACCCAGGTCGAGGACACGCTCACACCGCACCGGGAGCTCGTCGAGCACCCGCCGGTGGTAGAACGCGTTGTGATCCCAGTCCAGGGTCACGCAGCCGGCACGGCCCCGTCCAGGGCGTTGCGGAGCTCGCGCAGATAGAAGACCGGGATCACCGGCATCGCGATGGTCACGACGGCAGCCAGCCCCAGTGCCACCCAGGCGGCGGTATCGCTGGCGACGGCCAGCAGGTAGGTGGCCAGTGAGACCCCCACCAGGGCCAGCCCGATGGCACCCATCAGGGTCACGGTGCCACGCAGCCAGAGGCGGTCCAGCTGGGTGCGTGGGATCAACAGATCGGCGCGGGCGGTCGAGGACTGGGCGAAGGCCGGCTGATACGGCTCGTAGGGGTCGACGGTCGCACCGAAGACCTTCAGCTTCTCCGTCGGCGCCTCTACGGGCCGTCCAGACGCCGAAGCGGCGGCCGATGGAGTGGCTGCGGCAGGTTTGGCCGCGGCCGGCGGGGCCGGCTCGGCCAGTGCGGCGTGGCGGGCGCGCAGCAGCAGCGGGATCGCGCCGACGATGATCAGCGCCGAGACCACGATGACGCTGTAGAGCACCCACGGTGTCTGCTTGCCGTCACCGCCGAGGGTGTGGCCGCGGCCCAGATCCACCAGTGCGACGATCGCGATGACCGTGACCGCCAGCAGCACCAGCCAGATGGCGCCGCAGATGCCGACCAGGATGCGATCCACCGTCTCCGGTGAGCGGCCGTTGTCCTCTGTCGCCCCTGGCCCTGCGAACTCCGTATCGCGCGCCATCAGCAGCTTGTCTGCGCGGAGTTGTTCTGGTTGGACGACAGCACCGTTCCGTCACTGGTGGTGATGGAACAGTTCAGCCTGCTCACCAGGAACAGGCTGGAGGCCTGGACCGAGCCCACGTCGGACTGCGAGATCGGCGTGACGGTCAGCGACCACGGGATGTAGACGTTGCGCTGGGTGCGGCGGCGCCCGGAGGCGTCGACATAGGTGACGGTGATGATGTCGCCGGGTGCCTTGGTGCCCGTCACGCTGTAGGTCACCTGACGCGGCCCGGCGGGCGTCGTGGTGGTCGTCGTCGGGGGCGGCGGAGCGGTTGTGGTGGTCACAGGTGGCGGTGCCTCCGTCGTAGCGGGCGGGGGTGGGGGTGGGGGTGGCGGCTCCGAGGTCACCGTCACCGTCTCGGGCGGCGGCGGTGGCGGCTCTTCCGTCGTGGGCGGCGGAGGCGGCGGCGGTGGCGGCACGGTGGTGGTGATCTCGTCCTGCACCGGCGGCAGGCTGACCGTCGTGGTGGTCTTGGGCGTCGCGAGATCCTGGGTGTCGGTGCTGGTCACCAGCAGCGACACCGAGACGACCAGGGCGATGGCCGCGATGATGGCCGTGACGCCGACGACCCACGGCCACTTGGGCGGCTCGGCGTCCTCCACCACGTCGGGGCCGGCGTCGTAGCTGTCGTAGTCGTAGAGCCGCGGATCGGGTGCGACGTAGGGACCGGCGGTCCACTGCTCGGACTCCGGCGCGGAATAGGCCTGGAAACCGGTACCGCTGGTGTTCTCGCGGTATTCCTCGGTCGGTTGATCCAGGGGCTGACCGCCCGGCTCATCATGTGGCGGATTCGGCCCGCTCATCCTCGCCCTGTCCTCTTTCGACTACATCACCGCAGCACGCGGACCAAGGACTGGCGCACGGCGCGCTGACGGATCGCGTTGCCCTGGCAGAACCCTACCCAACCGGGTCGGCCGGGCGCGTCGCAGCACACCGTTGGGCGCCAAGTGACGCCCCGATTGTGACCTTCGACTGGTCAGTGCTTCTCGGGCCCGATGTAGTACTCGAAGACCAGACCGGACACCGCGCCGAGCACCAGGACGACGCCGGCGGCGATCAGCCACGGCAGCCACAGGGCAGCGCCCACAGCCGTGGTCGAGAAGGCCAGCGCGATCAGGATCGGCCACCAGGAGTGCGGCGAGAAGAAGCCCAACTCCCCTGCGCCGTCGCTGATTTCAGCCTCTTCGTAGTCCTCGGGCCGGGTGTCGAGGCGACGGGCCACGAACCGGAAGAACGTTCCGATGATCAACGACAGACCGGCGGTCAGCACCAGCGCAGTGGTGCCGGCCCACTCGATGCCACCGTGCTGGAACAGGGCGGTCAACACCCCGTACACCACAGCGGCGAGGACGAAGAACGCGGTCAGGATCTCGAACAGTCTGGCTTCGATATGCATGAGCGATCCCCTACTTACTCGCCTGCGGAATGACCTGCTCGCCCCGACGGGTGTCGAAGGGGTGCGTGCTGATCGCCACCGGCGACTGGTTGATGGCCTGCAGCGCCTCGGCGTTGGTCTTGCCGGCGATGCGGGCGTCCATGTACGCCTTGAAGTCGTTGGCCGAGACCACGCGGACCTCGAAGTTCATCATCGAGTGGTAGGTGCCGCACATCTCGGCGCAGCGCCCGACGAACGCACCGGTCTGGTCGATCTCGCTGACCTGGAACTTGTTCTCGGAGTGGTTGGCTTCCGGATCCGGCATGACGTCGCGCTTGAACAGGAACTCCGGCACCCAGAAGGAGTGGATGACATCGGCCGAGGCGACCTGGAACTCGATGCGCTTGCCCTGCGGGAGGACCAGCACCGGGATCTCGTCGCTGGTGCCCAGCGTCTCGACCTTGTCGAAGTTGAGGTAGGTGCGGTCTTCGGGGTTCAGGCCGCGCACGGCGCCGACCTTCTCCTCGCCGTGGGCGTCGACACCCTCGGGCTTGGACACCATCGCGGCCTTGCGGGCCGGGTCGGCACCGTCGTAGTTGAACGTCCCGTCGGCGAAGGCCACCTTCTGGTAGCCGAACTTCCAGTTCCACTGGAAGGCCGTGACGTCGACGACGACCTCGGGATTGGGATCCCGGTGCAGCACCTTCTCCTGCACCACGACGGTGAAGTAGAAGAGCACCGCGATGATCAGGAACGGAACGACGGTGAGCACCAGCTCCAGCGGCATGTTGTAGCCGAACTGGCGGGGCAGCGAGTCGTCGCCCTTCTTCTTGCGGTGGAAGGCCATGGTCCAGAAGGTCAGTGCCCACACGATCACACCGACGACGAGGGCGGCGATCACCGAGCCCACCCAGAGCTCACGCATGGAATGCGCCTCCGGCGTGATGCCCTTGGGCCAGCCGAGCCCGAGAGCTTCCTGCCAGCTGCACCCGCTGAGCGTCAGCGCCAGCACACCGAAGGTGGCCGCCAGCGCCACCGAACGGAGCCGGGAACCGCGGGTCTTCACTTTGGCGCCTCCTGTTTCAGGTCCTGCTCGTGGCCCTAATGAACCGCATTTTTGCGATCGCGGGAACTTTTCCGCGAATCGAATACTACGCAGCGTAGACCACGCGGGAACACCAAGCCCGACACACCTCCATTTCCGTCCTGTGGCGCGTTCGAAGCACCCCGCGACGTGCGGCATACTTGGCCGCGTGTGCGGACTGCTTGCCCTGGTTTCTGCCCCGGCAAGCGGGATCACCCCCCAGACGGTCGAGGCGGTGGCCGGCGCTACGACGCTGATGCGGCACCGCGGACCCGATGAACCCGGCACGTGGACAGATGCCGACGCGGCGGCGGGCACCGTGGTGCTCGGTTTCAACCGGCTCTCCATCATCGACATCGCCCACTCGCACCAGCCGCTGCGCTGGGGCCCGCAGGACGATCCCGAGCGCTACGTGCTGGTGTTCAACGGTGAGATCTACAACTACCTGGAGTTACGCGCTGAGCTCGCCGAGCAGCACGGCGCGGTGTTCGCCACCGATGGTGACGGCGAGGCCATCGTGGCCGCCTACCACTTCTGGGGCGCCGGCGCGCTGAGCCGGTTGCGCGGCATGTTCGCCTTCGCCCTGTGGGACAGCCGCGAGCAGGTGCTGTTCTGCGCCCGCGACCCGTTCGGCATCAAGCCGCTGTTCATGGCGACCGGCCCGGGCGGCACCGTCGTCGGCAGCGAGAAGAAGTGCCTGCTGGACCTCGCACCGGTTCTGGACCTGGACACCGGTATCGACGAGCGCGCCGTGCAGCACTACACCGTGCTGCAGTACGTGCCCGAGCCCGAGACCCTGCAGCGCGGCATCCGCAGGCTGGAGTCGGGCTGCTACGCGGTGATCCGCCCCGGCGAGGCGCCCGTGACAAGCCGCTACTTCGTGCCCAGGTTTTCCGCGGTGCCGTTCCGCCCGGGCGGTGAGCAGGCTCGCTATGACGAGATCACCGCGGCCCTGGAGGATTCGGTCGCCAAACACATGCGGGCCGATGTCACCGTCGGGGCGTTCCTGTCCGGTGGCATCGACTCCACCGCGATCGCCGCGCTGGCCATCCGGCACAACCCGCGGCTGATCACCTTCACCACCGGATTCGAACGCGCGGGTTTCTCCGAGGTCGACGTGGCGGTGGCCTCCGCCGAGGCGATCGGCGCCCGGCACGTGGCCAAGGTGGTCAGCCAGGCCGAGTTCGTGGCCGCGCTGCCCGAAATCGTCTGGTATCTCGACGAACCGGTGGCCGACCCGGCGTTGGTGCCGCTGTTCTTCATCGCCCGCGAGGCGCGCAAGCACGTCAAGGTGGTGCTGTCGGGCGAGGGCGCCGACGAACTCTTCGGCGGCTACACGATTTACCGGGAACCGTTGTCGCTCAAGCCTTTCGACTATCTGCCGCGGCCGGTGCGCAAGTCGCTGGGTCGCGCATCACGACCGCTGCCGGAAGGTATGCGGGGCAAGAGCCTGCTGCATCGCGGCTCGCTGACGCTCGAGGAGCGCTACTACGGCAACGCCCGCAGCTTCTCCGACGACCATCTGCGTGCCGTGCTGCCCGACTTCAACCCGGCCTGGACCCACACCGATGTCACCGCACCGATCTACGCCGAGTCGGCCGGCTGGGACCCGGTGGCGCGGATGCAGCACGTCGACCTGTTCACCTGGTTGCGCGGCGACATCCTGGTCAAGGCCGACAAGATGACGATGGCCAATTCACTGGAGTTGCGGGTGCCGTTCCTGGATCCCGAGGTGTTCGCGGTGGCATCCCGGCTGCCCTACGACCAGAAGATCACCCGGACCACCACCAAGTACGCGCTGCGGCGCGCGCTCGAGCCGATTGTCCCCGCGCATGTGCTCAACCGCGCGAAACTTGGCTTCCCCGTGCCGATTCGGCATTGGCTGCGCTCCGGTGAGCTGATGGACTGGGCCTACCAGATGATCGACACCTCGCAGGCCGGCCACCTCGTCGACATCGCGGCCGTGCGCACCATGCTCGACGAGCATCGCGCCGGCCAGAGTGATCACAGCCGCCGGCTGTGGACCGTGCTGATCTTTATGCTCTGGCACGCGATCTTCGTCGAGCACAGCATCACCCCGACGATCAGCGAGCCGCACTACCCCGTGCAGCTCTAGCCGAGCGCCTGGGAGATCTCCGTGGCCGCCTCGGCGCCGTAGGCGTCGGCCAGCCTGGTCTTGGCCGCCTCGGCATCCCACGTCCAGTTCTGGGTGCCGGTGGTCTCCAGGACCAGCACGGCCACCAGCGAGCCCAGCTGCGCGGCGCGCTCCAGACCCAGACCCGCGCTGCGGGCGGTCAGGAAGCCCGCCCGGAACGCGTCGCCGACACCGGTCGGGTCCACCTGGGCGGTCTCGGGGACGACGTCGACGTGGATCGTGGTGCCGTCCGGGCTGACCAGGTCGACGCCCTTGGCGCCCAGCGTGGTGACCCGCAGCCCGATCTGGCTGAGCACATCGGCGTCGGTCCAGCCGGTCTTGGACAGCAGCAAGTCCCACTCGTAGTCGTTGGTGAACAGGTAGGTGGCGCCGTCGATCAGCTGCTTGATCTGGTCGCCGGACAGCCGGGCCAGCTGCTGGGACGGGTCGGCGGCGAACGCCAGGCCCAGGCTGCGGCACTCGTCGGTGTGCAGGAACATCGTGTCGGGATCGTTGGCACCGACGATCACCAGTTCCGGGGTGCCGGTCGAGGCGACGACGTTGGCCAGCTTGATGTTTCGGGCTTCAGACATCGCGCCCGGATAGAACGAGGCGATCTGCGCCATCTCGGTGTCGGTGGTGCACACGAACCGCGCGGTATGGGCGGTCTGCGAGATCAGCACGCCTGAGCAGTCCACCCCGGCGGACTCCAGCCAGGCGCGGTAGTCGGCGAAGTCCTGGCCGGCGGCGCCGACCAGTGCGGCCTTGCCACCCAGTACACCGATGGCGTAAGCCATGTTGCCCGCGACGCCGCCGCGGTGCACCACCAGATCGTCGACGAGGAAACTCAGCGACACCTTCTGCAGGTGTTCGGCGAGCAGCTGCTCGGAGAACCGCCCGGGGAAGCGCATCAAGTGGTCGGTGGCAATGGATCCGGTCACCGCGATGGTCACGACGCGTCCACCCTTCAATCGATAGCTGATCTAGGCAACCATACGTCGTCACGCAGAGGTTCATTTCCGATCCGGTGCGCTAGCCTGCCTACAAGAGCCGACTATATGGCCCGGCATCGGCGCCGATGTGGGCGGTAGGTCCCTCTCCAGCTCCGCAGACCCCAGGAGACGCATCGATGGCTGACCCCTTTCCGCCGCCGCAGCAGGCCGGCGCCCAGGGGCAACCCTTCCCGGGTCAACCCGCCTATTCCGAGCCGTATCCCGACGACCGGTTCGCTCCCCCGGGCGCGCAGCCAACGCCCTACCCGGGGATGCTGCCGCCCGCGGTGTCGTACCCGAGCGCCAAGCCGCGTCGGCGCACAGCACTGTGGCTGAGCCTGTTGGCGCTGGTCGTGGTGGCGGCGGTCGTGGCAGCGGTGCTGGTCATCCGCACCGATCGGCCGGGCGCAACCGGCGGCGCGTTCACCGACGCGTCGACGAAATCCACGATCCAGAACTATCTGACCGCGCTGTCCAACGGCGATACCGAGACGATTGCGCGCAATACGTCGTGCGGCATGTTCGACGCGGTCAAGGACAAGCGGGCCGACCAGGCGCTGGCGCGGCTGGCCAGCGATGCGTTCCGCAGACAGTTCGCGCGCGCCGAGGTGATCTCGATCGACAAGATCGTGCCCTGGTCGTCGTATCAGGCCCAGGTGCTGTTCACCATGAAGGTGGCGCCGACGTCTGCCGCGCGCAACGGCCGCGACGAGGAGCAGGGTGTCGCGCAGATCCTGCGCCAGGACAACCAGCTGCTGGTGTGCTCGTACCTATTGCGAACGGCCGCCCAGTTCTAGCTAGTTGGGGTTCTAGCTAGTTGGGCGGCCGTCGCGTCAAACGTTCGTCAGGTACTTGTCAGTTGAACGAGTCGCCGCAGGCGCAGGAGCCGGTGGCGTTCGGGTTGTCGATGGTGAAGCCCTGCTTCTCGATCGTGTCGACGAAGTCGATGGTGGCGCCCTGCACGTAGGGGGCACTCATCCGGTCGACAGTCAGGTTCACGCCACCGAAGTCGACGATGAGATCACCGTCGAGGGCGCGGTCGTCGAAGAACAGGTTGTAGCGAAGGCCGGCGCAACCACCGGGCTGCACGGCGATCCGCAGGGCGAGGTCGTCGCGGCCCTCCTGATCGAGCAGCGACTTGGCCTTGGCGGCCGCGGCGTCGGTCAACGTCACGCCGTGGGCGGCGGTCGCGGTCGTCAGGGCCGCGCCATCGGCACCGGTCGTGGTGGTCGACTCGTCGGAAACAGTCATTACGTCTCCCTCATACAGATGTCTGTGGTGGGTTCCCGTGGGGTGAGGCCCACCTCATCAACGGTACCTTGTCCGGCCGCTATTCCCGACTCAGACGCTGCCCAGCTGGGCCGCCGTGCGCTCGGCCAGTCCGGCGAGTTGGGCCGCGGCGTCATCCATGGCCCGCTGAACCGACCCGGCGTGGTCGGCGATCGAGTGGGCCGCCGTGATGCCGGCGTCGCGCAGGACCGCCGGATCCAGCGTCACCTGCCCGGCCAGCACCAGCACCGGGATGCCCCGCGGTCTGGCTCCGGCCGCCAACGCGCTGACCACCTTGCCGTGCAGCGACTGGTCGTCGAAGCGACCCTCCCCGGTGACGATCACGTCGGCCGCCGCGATATCGGCGGCCAGCCCGGTGTGCTCGGCGATCACCGCCGCTCCCGACTCCCGGCGCCCGCCCAGCGCCAGCAGCGCCGCGCCCAGTCCCCCGGCCGCACCGGCACCGGGCTGGCTGCTCACCGGGCAGCCGGCCAGCGCGTCCAGGTGTACCGCCCAGTCGGTCAGTCGCTGTTCGAGGATCTCGACGGTCGGCGGGTCCGCGCCCTTCTGCGGCCCGAAGATGCGGGCGGCCCCCAACGGCCCCAGCAGCGGATGCTCCACGTCGGTGGCGGCGACCAGCCGGATTCCATCGAACCGCTCGCGGGCCGCGGCCGGCCCACCGAGTGCATCGATAAGGCCGCGACCGCCGTCGGTGCAGCCGCTGCCGCCCAGGCCGACGACGATCGTGCTGGCGCCGGCCAGCACGGCGGCCTCGACCAACTGGCCCACCCCGCGGCTGTGCGCGGCCAGCGCGGTCTGCGCGGTCGGCGGTCCGCCGAGCAGCGCCAGCCCGCAGGCCTGCGCGCACTCGATGTAGGCCGTGCCCGTGGCGGCGTCGTAGACCCACTCGGCGTCCACCTCGTCGGCCAGTGGCCCGGACACCCGGGCGTGCCGGACGCCGCCGAGCCGCTCGGCCAGCACCCCGACGAAGCCCGGACCACCGTCGGACTGCGGAGCCCGCACGACCTGATCGCCCGGTCGGGCCCGCAGCCAGCCGGCCGCGATGGCGTCCACCGCCTGCACCGCGGTCAGGCTGTCGCCGTAGCAGTCCGGGGCGACGAGCACCCGCAGGACGCCCGGGAAGCCAGTCATTCCTGCAGGGTAAGGCGAGCCATCCAGAGGTGCATGCGCAGCGGCGCGGTACGGCGAAGTAACCTGGCAGGCGTGAAGCTGCTGGGCCGCAAGAACGACGACGGCGACGCGCCGGAGGCCGAGCCGACGACCGAGATCGCGGAGTCGGCGGCTGGAACGACCGCGCCCAAGGGCAGGCCGACGCCCAAGCGCAGCCAGTCCGCCAAACGCCGCGGACCGGTCGCGCCCGCTCCGATGACCACCGCCGAGGCCCGCAAGCGCCGCAAGGAGCTGCGCGCGACGCAGTCCAAGGAGGAGCGCAAGGCCGACAAGCTGGCGCGCCGGGCCGCGATGAACGACCGCCGCGAGCGGATGATGGCCGGTGAAGAGGACTACCTGCTGCCCCGTGACAAGGGCCCGGTGCGCCGCTACGTCCGCGATATCGTCGACTCCCGGCGCAATCTGCTCGGCCTGTTCATGCCCGCCGCGCTCTTCATGATCTTCGTCATGCTGGCGCTGCCCAAGGTGCAGCTGTTGATCTCCCCCGCCATGCTCGTACTGATGGCGATCATGGGTCTGGATGCGGTGCTGCTGGGCCGCAAGGTGAACAAGGCGGTGGCCGCCAAGTTCCCGGACAACACCGAGGGCGCCTTCAAGCTCGGGCTCTACGCCGCTGGCCGGGCCTCTCAGCTGCGCCGCATGCGCGCCCCGCGACCTCGGGTCGAGCGCGGCGCCACGGTCTCCTGAGCCCGTTCAGCACGGTGCGCACCCTGGTGCTCGGCGGAATCCGGTCGGGCAAATCGCGTTGGGCGGAGTCGGCGATCCGCGCCGGGCATCCGGTGCGCTACGTTGCCACCGGGCCCGCTGCTGATGCCGACGACTCGTCCTGGGCGCAGCGGGTGGCCCGGCACCGCGACCGCAGGCCAACCGACTGGTCGACCGTGGAGACCACCGATCTGGCCGCGCAGTTGCGCGCCGAACCCGACGTCGCGACGCTCGTCGACGACATCGGCGGCTGGCTCACCGCGGCGCTCGACCGCAGCGGCTGGGAGCGCGGCACGGTAACGGCCGAGGTCGACGAATTGGCCACGGCCGTCGACGAATTCACCGGAACGCTGGTGCTGGTCAGCCCGGAGGTCGGGCTGACGGTGGTGCCGGCCACCGCGACCGGCCGGCGGTTCGCCGACGAACTGGGTCTGCTCAACCAACGACTCGCCGAGCACTGCGACCGGGTCGTACTGGTAGTCGCCGGACTGCCGGTCCAGGTCAAACCGACGGAGGTGCCGAACTGATGGAATTCTCCCCGGTTGTCCCACCGGATTCCCGCGTCGCGGCGGCGGCCCGCCGCCGTCAGGAGATCCTCACCAAGCCCGCCGGCGCACTCGGCCGGCTCGAAGACCTTTCGGTGTGGGTGTCGTCATGCCAAGGGCTCTGTCCGCCACAGCAATTCGAGCACGCCCGGGTGGTGGTCTTCGCCGGTGACCACGGCGTGGCCCGCGCCGGAGTGTCGGCGTACCCGCCTGAGGTGACCGCCCAGATGGTGTCGAACATCGAGGCCGGCGGTGCAGCGATCAACGTGCTGGGGCAGGCCGCCGGTGCCACGGTGCGGGTGGTCGACATCGCGGTGGACTGCGACGGCCCGGACAGCGGCTACAAGGTGCGGCGTTCCAGTGGCAACATCGCGATCGAGGACGCGCTGCGCGATGACGAGGTGCACGCGGCGATCGAGATCGGCAGGCGGATCGCCGACGAAGAGGTCGACGCCGGTGCCGACTTGTTGATCGCTGGTGACATGGGCATTGGAAACACCACGGCTGCAACGACATTGATCGCCACTCTGACAGACACCGAACCGGTGGCGGTCGTGGGCCGCGGCACCGGAATCGACGATGCGGGCTGGTCCCGCAAGACCGCGGCGGTGCGCGACGCGATGTACCGGGCGCGCCGGTTCCGGTCCGAGCCGGTCGCCCTGCTGCGGACGTGCGGCGGCGCGGACCTCGCCGCGATGGCCGGCTTCTGCGCGCAAGCGGCGGTGCGCCGCACTCCCCTGCTGCTGGACGGCCTCGTGGTGACCTCGGCAGCACTGGTCGCCGATCGCATGGCGCCCGGAGCGCGGGCTTGGTGGCAGGCCGGTCACCGGTCGACCGAACCGGCGCACACCCTGGCGCTGGACTACCTGGGCCTGGAGCCGATCGTCGATCTCGGGCTGCGCCTCGGCGAGGGCACCGGCGCGGCGGTGGCGCTGCCGATCGTGCGCGCCGCTGTGGCCACGTTGGCGTCGATGGCCACCTTCGAGGGTGCGGGCGTCTCGGACCGTCTTCCGGACTGATCGTGTTGGGCTCGCTGGCAACGGCTTTCGCGTTCGGCACGGTGGTGCCGGTGCCGTCGCGGGGCCCGGGCGTGGGCCGGGCGACCATGTCGGTGTTCCCGGTCGTGGGTGTCGCGCTCGGCGCGCTGGCCGCCGGGCTGCTGTGGGTGGGCCGGTGGGCCTTCGGTCCGCACAGCGCGCTGGCCGGCATGCTGGCCGTGGCCGTGCTGTTGCTGATCACCAGGGGTCTGCACATCGACGGGTTGTCCGACACCGTCGACGGGCTGGGCTGCTACGGCCCACCCGAGCGCGCCCTGTCGGTGATGCGCGACGGTACCGCGGGCCCGTTCGGGGTTGCGGCCGTCGTCGTCGTCGTGATCACCCAGGCGTTGTCGTTCGCCGCGGCCCCGGCGGGGCTGGAGGGCTTGGCGGCGGTGATCACCGCGGTCACCACCGGGCGGGTCGCCGCGGTGCTGGCGTGTCGTCGTGCGGTACCCGCCGCACCGGGAAGTGTCCTGGGTGAGCTGGTCGCGGGTACCCAGCCGATCGCGGTGGTGGCGCTGTGGGTGGTGCTGGTCGGGGCGGTGTCGGCCGTGGCGACCGCTCGCCTCTGGCAGGGCCCAGTGACCGTCCTCGCTGTGCTCGGCCTGGCCGTGATTCTGGTTCGCCACTGCGTGCGGCGCTTCGGCGGGATCACCGGGGATGTACTGGGCGCGGTCATCGAGCTGTCGACGACCCTGGCGGCAGTCGGGTTGGTCATTGCAGCACAGTGAGCGCACCGATTCGACGCGCTCATCCGTCTGCAACGGCTAACCTGTCGCGAAGGCGTCGCCTTCACCACAGGGGGTGATATGGACGAGGCGGGCAAGCTGCCTGACGCCGACTGGTTCTGTCGGATGGCCGACGGCAACGGGTTGGTGTTCTTCATTCTTCGGGTCCAGCCCGACCTGGCTTTTGAATTCGTCAACGACGCGGTGTACGCCCAGCTGGGTGTGCCGGCCACCGAAGCTCTTGCCGACGCGTCGGCGGTGCTGGGTCAGGTGAACGCGGGCTACACGGGGCGCCTCGCCGAAGCACTGGCGTTACCACCGGGCGAGGAATCCAGCATCGAGTTGGTGTGGCGGCACCGGGACGGACATACCACCGCCAGCCGCATCCGGGTCCGGTCGCGGCAACGCGACGACGGCTCGGTGGTCCTCGAGGGCACCGCCCGCGACGTCACTCAGTTGCGCGAGGCCGAACTCGAACTGCAGCAGTCCGAGGAACGGCACCGGTTGCTGGCCGAGAACGCCTGGGAAGTCATCTGGACCATGGCGATGGACACCACGATCACCTACGTCAGCCCGGCCGTCCAGCGGCACCGTGGCTTGACCCCGGACGAGGCGATGCGCGAATCCCTCGCCGAGGCGCTCACCCCGGAGTCCGCGGCACGGGCATTGGAGTACTTCCGCAGGGTTTTCCAGGCGAAGGAGGACGGCACCGAGCTGCCGACCTTCCGCGGCGAGATCGACTTCTACCGCAAGGACGGGTCGGTGATGTCGGCCGACCTGCAGGTGATCCCGCATCTCGACGGCAACGGTGAGCTCATCGAGCTGCTCGGGGTCAGCCGGGACATCAGCGAGCGCAAACGGGTCGAGGCCGAACTGCGCACATCCGAGGAGCGCTCCCGGCTGATGGCCGAGAACGCCTGGGAGATCATCTGGACCGCCGCCGTCGACGGGACGGTGACCTACGTGAGTCCGTCGGTGCAACGAGTTCGCGGGATCAGCGTGGAAGAGTCCATGAAACAACCGCTGAGCGAGATCTATCCACCCGACTCAGCGGCCAGCATGCAGAACTATTTCATCGCCCTGCACACCGCGATCCGCACCGGCGCGCTGCCGCCGCCCTACCGGCAGGAAGTCGAGATGTACCGCGGTGACGGCAGCATCATGATCGCCGAGACGCAGGTCATCCCGCACCTCGACGAGAACGGCACTCTTGTCGAAATCATCGGTGTGACAAGGGATGTCAGTGACCGCAGGGCGTTCGAGTCGGAACTGCGACGACTGGCCGTCACCGATGCCCTGACCGGCGTGTGGAATCGGCGACACGGCGAGGAGCTGTTCAACGCCGAGCTGACCCAGGCCCGGGAGACCAGCAGGCCGCTGACCCTGCTGATGCTCGACATCGACCATTTCAAGGCGATCAACGATCGCTACGGCCACCAGGCCGGTGACCGCGTGCTGATCGAGGTCAGCCGCCGGCTGCAGACCAACTTGCCCAGCTCCGACATCGTGGCGCGGTGGGGCGGCGAGGAGTTCGTCATCCTGTTGCGCGGTTCGGATATCGACGACGGGATGGCGACGGCCGAGAAGATCCGGGGGCAGATCGCCGACATGATCTTCAGCGACGTGGGACCGGTGACCGTCAGCATCGGTGCTGCCGAGCGGTGGTCGGGTGACGGCCTGGATTCCTGGCTGGCCCGTGCCGACGAGGCGCTCTACCGGGCCAAGCGGTCCGGCCGCAACGCGGTCAGCGACTAGCGCGGTTGGCGCAGGCTAGCCGAGGCGGGCCATCCAGCCGTGTGTGTCAGCGAAGGTACCGCGCTGGATACCGGTCAGCGTGTCGCGCAACGCCATCGTCACCTCGCCGGGCTCTCCGTCGGCGATGGTGAACTCGCCTTCACCGAACTTCACGTGCGACACCGGCGTAATCACGGCCGCGGTGCCGCACGCGAACACCTCGGTGATCTCGCCGGCGGCCACGCCCTTGCGCCATTCCTCGATGTCGATCTTGCGTTCCTCGACGGCGAAACCGGCGTCACTGGCCAGCTGAAGCAGGGAGTCGCGGGTGATACCGGGCAGCAGCGACCCGGACAGTTCCGGGGTGACCAGCCGGGCCGACCCGCCGCTACCGAAGACGAAGAACAGGTTCATCCCGCCCATCTCCTCGATGTAGCGGCGCTCGATCGCATCGAGCCACACCACTTGATCGCAGCCGTGCTCGGCGGCTTCGGCCTGCGCCAGCAGCGAAGCCGCATAATTGCCGCCGAACTTCGCCGCGCCGGTGCCACCGGGGCTGGCACGGACGTACTCGGTGGACAGCCACACACTGACCGGCTTGATACCGCCCTTGAAGTAGGCACCGGCCGGCGAGGCGATCAGCAGGTAGCGGTACTCGTTCGCCGGCCGCACCCCCAGACCGGGTTCGGTGGCGATGACGAACGGCCGCAGATACAGCGACTCCTCACCACCGGCAGGCGGCACCCACTGCGCGTCGACAGCGATCAGTTGCTGCAGCGACTCGATGAACACCTCGTCGGGCAGTCCCGGGATGGCCAGCCGCCGCGCCGACGTCCGCAGTCGGGCACTGTTGGCCTCCGGCCGGAACGACACGATGGATCCGTCGGCCCAGCGGTAGGCCTTGAGCCCTTCGAAAATTTCCTGCGCGTAGTGCAGGACGATCGCCGAGGGGTCCAGTTCGATCGGCCCGTAGGGCAGCACGCGGGCGTCATGCCAGCCGAGATCGTGGCTGTAGAGCACCGAGACCATGTGGTCGGTGTGGTAGCGGCCGAAGCCGGGATCGGCCAGGATCTGACCCCGTACCTCATCGCTCACTGGGTTCGCGTTGCGCTCAACCGTGAATGAGAGGGGGCCGTTGGTCATAGCTGGAATTGTAGACCGGGGCGCTAGCCGATTTCCCGGGTCGCTTCGCTCCTGCCCGCCGCTACCGAGTTTTGACCTCGACGAACGGCGGCTTGACCACCTCGCACTCCAGCGCCCGGCCGCGCACGTCGACCGTCACCGTCGCGCCGTCCTCGATTCCGGCGTCGGCGTCGATCAGGGCAAGGGCGATACCGACTTTCAGCGTCGGCGAGAAGGTGCCCGATGTCGTCACACCGACCGGGGTGGAGCCGTCGAGCACGGTCAGGTCCTGCCGGAGCACGCCGCGACCGACGGCCCGCAGGCCGCGCAGCAGCCGCCGGGGGCCGGCCTCCTTCTCGGCCAGCAGCGCGTCGCGGCCCCAGAAGGTGTCCTTCTTCCAGCCGATCGCCCAGCCGCACCGGGCTTGCAGAGGCGAGATGTCCAGCGACAGTTCGTGACCGTGCAGCGGGTAGCCCATCTCGGTGCGCAGGGTGTCGCGGGCGCCGAGGCCGGCCAGCTGACCGCCGGCTTCACCGACGGCGGCGACGAGGGCGTCGAACACCGTCGGCGCCGAGTCCCACGGCGGCAGCAGCTCATAGCCGTGCTCGCCGGTGTATCCGGTGCGGCAGACCCGCACCGGAATTCCGGAGTACTCGGCGTCGGCATAACCCATGTAGTCCATGTCGGTGGGCAGTCCCAGTGCGGCCAGCACCTCGGTGGACCGCGGCCCCTGCACGGCCAGGACAGCATGCGACCGGTGTTCATCGGTGACCGAAATGTCTTGCGGTGCAAACTTTTTCAACTCAGCGACCACCGCAGCGGTGTTGGCGGCGTTGGGCACCAGGAAGATCTCGTCGTCGCTGACGTAGTAGGCGATCAGGTCGTCGATCACCCCACCGGAGGCCGTGCAGCACAGCGTGTACTGGGCCTTGCCCGGGCCGATCCGGCGCAGGTCGTTGGTCAGCGCGCTGTTGACGAACTCCGCCGCCCCCGGGCCGACGACCAGTGCCTTGCCGAGGTGGCTGACGTCGAACAAACCGACGGCCTCACGGGTCGCGGTGTGCTCGCCGACGGTGCCCGCATAGGACACCGGCATCAGCCAGCCGCCGAAGGGGGCGAACGTGGCCCCCAGCTCGCGGTGCTGGTTTTCCAGGGGGCCGTGCAACAGCTCTGTGTCGGTCACGGCCAACAAGCCTAGTGCCCCATCGTTAGGGTGAGGTCGTGAGCACCGAACCTGGATACCGCGCCCCTGTCGTCACCGTCGCCACCTCGCTGCCCAAGCGTGGGATCGGCTCGGCGGTGCTGGTCGTCCCCATCGTGACCGGCAGCGTCACCGGGGATGACGACGGCTCGGCCGTGGTGGTCGGCGGTCCGTTCCTGGACGCCGAGGCGATCGGCGAGATCGAGGTGGCGCTGCGCGCGCTGGGCGCCAGGGGCGGCGCCGAGCAGGTGACCCGGCTGCACGTGCCGTCGCTGCCGGTCGGCAGCGTGCTGGCCGTCGGGTTGGGTGCCGACCGGGAGGAATGGCCGGCCGAGACGATCCGGCGCGCCGCGGGCGTGGCCGCCCGCTCGTTGGCCGGCGTCGCTTCCGTTGTCACCACCCTGACCGAATTGCATCTGGAGGCCGCGATCGAGGGCCTGATCCTGGGCGGCTACCGGTTCACCGAGTTCCGCAGCGCCAAGACCGCGCCCAAGGATGCGGCGCTGGCCAAGATCACCGCGCTGAGCACGGCCGCGGGCGCCAAGAAGGCCGCGGCGCGGGCCGCTGACATCGCGGTCGCGGTCAACACCGCGCGCGATCTGGTGAACACGCCGCCGAGCCACCTCTTCCCCGCCGAGTTCGCCAAGCGCGCCAAGGCCCTCGGCGAGGCCGCCGGCCTGGAGGTCGAGGTGCTCGACGACAAGGCCCTGGCCAAGGCCGGCTACGGCGGCATCGTTGGGGTGGGCAAGGGATCCTCGCGGCTGCCGCGGCTGGTGCGGTTGACGCACCGGGGAGCTAAGGGGAAGGCAAAGCGCGTCGCACTGGTCGGCAAGGGCGTCACGTTCGACACGGGTGGCATCTCGATCAAGCCGGCCGCCTCGATGCACCACATGACCTCCGACATGGGCGGTGCGGCGGCGGTGATCGCCACCGTGGTGCTGGCCGCGCGCCAGCAGCTTCCGATCGACGTGATCGCCACCGTGCCGATGGCCGAGAACATGCCGTCGTCGACGGCGCAGCGTCCCGGTGACGTGCTGACCCAATACGGCGGCATCACCGTGGAGGTGCTCAACACCGACGCCGAGGGCCGGTTGATCCTGGCCGACGCCATCGTGCGGGCCTGCGAGGACAACCCCGACTACCTGATCGAGACCTCGACACTGACCGGCGCGCAGACGGTGGCCCTGGGCGCCCGTACGCCGGGCGTGATGGGCAGCGAGGAGTTCCGCGACCGGGTGGCCGCACTGTCGCAGGCCGAGGGTGAGAACGCCTGGCCCATGCCGCTGCCCGACGAACTCAAGGACGACCTCAAGTCGTCGGTGGCGGATCTGGCCAACGTCAGCTCGCAGCGCTTCGCCGGCATGCTGGTCGCGGGCGTGTACCTGCGGGAGTTCGTCGCCGACGGCGTGCAGTGGGCGCACATCGACATTGCCGGGCCGGCCTACAACACCTCGGGCCCCTGGGGCTACACGCCCAAGGGCGGTACCGGGGTGCCGACCCGGACGATGTTCGCGGTGCTCGAAGACATCGCCGCCAACGGGTAGGCCGGGCTAGAGGACCTTGCCGCGGGCGGTGCTGCGCAGCGCCTGCGGCGCGATCCGCGAGGTGCCGTAGAGCAGATAGGCCTCGGGGGTGACCGGCCGGATCGGCTTGTTCTTCCTGACCGCCGACACGATGGCCTTGGCCACCTTGTCCGGGGTGTAGCGGCGCAGCTCGAACATCTTCTCCAGTTGCGCGCGCCGACCCGGCACCGCGGCTCGCTTGCCGTCGGGGGCGTGGAAATTGGTGGCCGAGACGATGTTGGTGTTGACGACGCCGGGGCAGATCGTGGTGAGACCGATTCCGGCCGAATCGAGTTCGGCGCGCAGGCAGTCGGAGAACATGTAGACCGCGGCCTTGGATGTGCAGTAGGCGTTGAGCGACTGCAGCGGCGCGTAGGCGGCCATCGAGGCGACATTGACGATGTGGCCGCCGGTGCCGCGGTCGACCAGCCGGCGGGCGAAGGCGCGGCAGCCGTTGACGACGCCGCCGAGGTTGACGTCGAGGACCTTGTCGAACTGCTCGGCCGGGGTGTCCAGGAAGGCGCCCGCCACACCGATGCCGGCGTTGTTGACGACGATGTCGGGCACCCCGTGAGCGGCGCACACCTCGTCGGCGAACCGTTCGACGGCCTCGCGATCGGCGACGTCGAGCGGGTAGGGGTGGGCGACGGCGCCGAGGGCGGCGATCCGGCCCGCGGTCTCCTTGAGGCCGACCTCGTCGATATCGCTGACGATCAGCTCGGCGCCCTCGCGGGCGAAGGCCAGCGCGGTCTCACGGCCGATCCCGCTGCCCGCACCGGTCACCGACACCAGCAGGTCACCGAATTCCCTGCGCGCCCGGTTGACCTCGGCGCGCAGCAGCGCGCGACCGGCCGGCGCGCCGCCGACGTGCTCGGCGAGCTCGCGCACCGCGGTGGCCAGCACCTGGGGGTGCGAGAACGGCGACCAGTGGCCCGCCCGGATCTCCCTGCGCCACAACCGCGACACCCACCGCGGGGTGTCGCGGTAGACGTAGGGCCGCACGTAGGGATCGTCGAGGTTGACGATCAGCTGCACCGGGACGTCGATGTAGCGGTCGGTGCGGGCCCGCCGCAGCGAGCGGAAGAAATTGGCCCGGTAGATCTTCATCCCGTTGGCCGCGTCGGTCACGTAGGTATCGCCGTCGTGCACGCGTTCGGCCGGGATGCCGCGAGTCATCAACGACCGCAAGCGCTTTGCCCCCACTTTCATCAGCGCGGGCGCCACCACCGGCACCGAGAACCCCGCCATGTAACTCAGATGAGCGGCTTGGGACAGCGCGTGGGAGAAGCGCTTTGGCCGGTAGGGCCGCTTGAGGCCGTCGCGCACATAGCGGCTGAAGTGGTCGGCGCACGGCCCCGACACCGAGGTGAAGGAAGCCACCCGGTCGGCGGCATCGGGCCTGCCCAGGTACTCCCACATCCCGGCCGAACCCCAGTCGTGGGCCAGCACGTGCACGCGCTCCCCCGGACTCAGTTCGGCGATGACGGCGGCGAAGTCGTCGGCGAACGACGCCATCACATACGACGACGCCGGTGCCGGCGCACCGGAGGCTCCCGCGCCGCGGTTGTCGTAGCGGATGATGCGGAACTCCTCGGCGAGCAGGGGCGCGACGCCGTCCCATAGGACATGCGAGTCGGGCCAGCCGTGCACCAGCACCACGGTGGGCCCGTCCGGATTGCCCTCTTCGTAGACCGCGATGCGGGTGCCGTCTTTGCTGTCGACGTAGCGGGTGGGCATCAGACCCCTCTCCAGGCGTTTACCTGTAACGGCTAGTAGCTCATACCGTTGGTACCGAACAACTTTGACCCTGCCCGCCACCGCGAGCCGATGTCAAGACGCTCAGCGCTCCTCGAGTTCGTCACGTAGCGCGCGGCGGCGCTCGATGCGCCGCTTGGCGTCATAGTCGCGCATCCGCTGCGGATACCCGACTTTTTGCACGTCATACACCGGAATCCGGAGCTGCTCGCCGAGCCGGCGCGCCCCGGCGGCACCACCCGCGGGCCGTCGTGTCCATTCCCCGTCGGCGGCGACGAGCACAACCGTCATCGGTGTGACGCTGGTCTGGGGCTCGACGAACGCCTCGACGCCGGTGCGTTGAGCAGCCCACTCGCGCAGGTGTTTCTGGTCGGCGGCCGACCCCGAGGCGCCGCGGCGGCCGGATCGGAACCTGTCGAACAATCCCAACTTTTGCTGAACTCCTTCTGAAGGGCTTTCTTCGATGGTGCCAGAGAAAGAACGTGCTTCGCCCTGAGTGCATATCAACGGCCCGGTGATGACAGGATGGACAGCGACCCACACGACTGACCGTTCGAGGGAGCCAACACCTATGGCCGTCTCCGTCCAGATGCCCGCACTCGGTGAGAGCGTGACCGAAGGGACCGTCACCCGCTGGCTCAAGCAAGAGGGTGACACCGTCGAGGTCGACGAGCCGCTTCTGGAGGTGTCCACCGACAAGGTCGACACCGAGATCCCGTCGCCCGCTTCCGGCGTGCTGACGAAGATCGTCGCGCAGGAAGACGACACCGTTGAGGTCGGCGGCGAGTTGGCGATCATCGGTGAGGCCGGCGAGGCCGCACAGTCGGCACCCGCTCCGGCACCGGCCGAGCAGGAGAAGCCCGCCGAACAGCCGGCCGCCGCACCCGAGCCTGCTGCCGAAGAGGTCGAACCCGCACCGGCCGCCGCGGCGCCCGCCGCGTCGCCGGGCTCGGCGACTCCGGTGCTGATGCCCGAGCTCGGCGAGTCGGTGACCGAGGGCACCGTCACCCGCTGGCTGAAGAAGGTCGGTGATTCCGTCGCGGTGGACGAGCCGCTCGTCGAGGTCTCGACCGACAAGGTCGACACCGAGATTCCCTCGCCGGTGGCGGGCACCTTGATCGCCATCACCGCCGAGGAGGACGTGACGGTCCCGGTCGGCGGCGAGCTGGCCAAGATCGGCGACGCCGCTGCGGCCGCCGCCCCGGCTCCCGCGCCGGCCCCCAAGCCCGAAGCGAAGCCCGAACCCGCGCCCGAACCCAAGGCCGAGCCGAAACCGGAGCCCAAGCCGGAGCCGGCACCGGCGCCCGCAGCGGCACCGGCCCCCGCGCCGGCGGCAGCCGAGACCGACGGCGGTGCCGATACCGACGGCAGCCCCTACGTCACCCCGCTGGTGCGAAAGTTGGCCACCGAGAACGGCGTTGACCTCGCCACGGTCAAGGGCACCGGCGTCGGCGGGCGGATTCGCAAGCAGGACGTGCTGGCCGCCGCCGAAGCCAAGAAGGCTCCCCCGGCGCCCGCACCCGCAGCGGCACCCGCCGCCGCGCCTGCCGCGTCGGCACCGGCCCCGGCCGCGGTCGACTCGCCGCTGGCACACCTGCGCGGCACCACGCAGAAGGCCAACCGGATCCGTCAGATCACCGCGAAGAAGACCCGCGAGTCGCTGCAGACCACCGCGCAGCTGACCCAGACCCACGAGGTCGACATGACCAAGATCGTGGCGCTGCGGGCCAAGGCCAAGAACAAGTTCGCCGAGCGCGAGGGTGTGAACCTGACGTATCTGCCGTTCATCGCCCGCGCGGTGATCGACGCCCTCAAGGTGCACCCGAACATCAACGCGAGCTACAACGAGGACACCAAGGAGATCACCTACTACGACGCCGAGAACCTCGGCTTCGCGGTGGACACCGAGCAGGGCCTGCTCTCCCCGGTGATCCACAATGCCGGTGACCTGTCGCTGGCCGGACTGGCCCGGGCGATCAACGACATCGCCTCGCGCGCCCGCTCCGGTGACCTCAAGCCCGACGAGCTGTCCGGCGGCACCTTCACGATCACCAACATCGGCAGCCAGGGCGCCCTGTTCGACACCCCAATCCTGGTGCCGCCGCAGGCGGCGATGCTGGGTACGGGAGCGATCGTCAAGCGGCCCCGGGTGATCGTCGACGAACTCGGCAACGAGTCGATCGGCGTGCGCTCGATCTGCTACCTGCCGCTGACCTACGACCACCGGCTCATCGACGGCGCCGACGCCGGCCGATTCCTGACCACCATCAAGCGGCGGCTGGAAGAAGGGGCGTTCGAGGCCGACCTGGGGCTGTAGACACCATGGGCGGTTCGGTTCTCGCCATCGCAGGCTCGTCCGGGCTGATCGGCTCGGCCTTGGTCTCGGCACTGCGCGCTGCGGACAACCGCGTGATCCGCATCGTGCGGCGCGCCCCGGCCAATGGCGACGAACTGCACTGGAACCCCGACAGCGGTGAGTTCGACCCCGCCGGGCTCGAGGGCGTCGACGCCGTGGTGAACCTGTGCGGTGTGGGGGTCGGTGACAAGCGGTGGTCGGGCTCGTTCAAGCAGACCCTGCGGGACAGCCGCATCGCACCCACCGAGGTGATCTCGGCGGCCGTCGTCGACGCCGGGGTGCCGGTGCTCGTCAACGCCAGCGCCGTCGGCTACTACGGTGACACCCACGGTCACGTCGTCGATGAAACCGCGCCTGCCGGAACGGGTTTCCTGGCCCAGCTCTGCGTGGACTGGGAGGCGGCGACACTGCCCGCCGAGGATGCCGGAGTGCGGGTGGTGCTGGCCCGCACCGGGCTGGTGCTCTCTCCCGGCGGCGGCGTGCTGGGTCGGTTGCGCCCGCTGTTCTCCCTCGGGCTCGGCGGCAGGCTCGGTGGCGGACGCCAGTACATGCCGTGGATCAGCCTGGAGGACGAGATCCGCGCCCTGCTGTTCGCGATCAACTCAGAGGATGTGGCCGGGCCGGTGAACTTCACCGGCCCCGCGCCGGTCACCAACTCGGAGTTCACCGCCGCCCTGGGCCGAGCCCTGAATCGCCCGACACCGTGGCTGGTGCCCGGGGTCGCGTTGCGCACCCTGCTCGGGGAGTTCGCCGACGAAGGGCTGCTCGGCGGCCAGCGGGCCATCCCGGCCGTCCTGGAGCGGGCCGGATTCGTGTTCCACCACAACACCATCGGCGAGGCGCTGGCGTATGCCACGTCCTCGGCGCAGGGCTAGTAGCGTCGAGGACATGCGGCAGTCGATCCGATCCAGCGCCGCGCCCGTCGAGGTGCGCCAGCTCGGAGCTGTCGACTATCTGGCCGCCTGGCAGTTGCAGCGCGAGCTGGCCGACGCCCGGGTGGCCGGCGGCCCCGACACCCTGCTGCTGCTCGAACACCCGGCGGTCTACACCGCCGGGAAACGCACCGAGGACCACGAACGCCCTGCGGACGGCACCCCCGTCGTCGACACCGACCGCGGCGGCAAGATCACCTGGCACGGCCCCGGGCAGCTCGTAGGGTATCCGGTGATCGGCATGGCCGAGCCGCTGGATGTGGTGAATTATGTTCGACGACTTGAAGAATCGCTGATCTCGGTGTGTGCCGACCTCGGCGTGGCCACCGGCCGTGTCGAGGGCCGCTCCGGGGTATGGCTGGCCGCCGACGCCACCCGCCCGGCCCGCAAGATCGCCGCGATCGGCATCCGGGTCGCACGCGGCACCACGTTGCACGGCTTCGCCCTGAATTGCGACTGCGACCTGGCGGCCTACACCTCGATCGTGCCGTGCGGCATCGCCGATGCGGGCGTGACGTCACTGAGCGCCGAACTGGGCCGGCCAGTCGGGATCGACGACGTCCGGGCGCGGGTCGCCGAGGCGGTATGTGACGCACTCGACGGCCGATTGCCGGTGTCCACTCACGTAGCATTGACCTCGTGAGCGTCGAACCCGGTAACCGCAAGTTATTGCGCCTGGAGGTTCGCAACGCCGAAACCCCGATCGAGCGCAAGCCGCCGTGGATCAAGACCCGCGCGAAGATGGGCCCGGAGTACACCGCGCTGAAGGGCCTGGTGCGCCGCGAAGGTCTGCACACGGTCTGCGAGGAAGCCGGCTGCCCCAACATCTACGAATGCTGGGAAGACCGCGAGGCGACGTTCCTGATCGGCGGCGAGCAGTGCACCCGGCGCTGCGATTTCTGCCAGATCGACACCGGTAAGCCGGCCGAACTCGACCGCGACGAGCCGCGCCGGGTCGCCGAGAGCGTCGCGGCGATGGGCCTGAAGTACGCCACCGTCACCGGTGTGGCGCGCGACGACCTGCCCGACGGCGGGGCGTGGCTGTACGCCGAGACCGTGCGCGCCATCAAGTCGCTCAACCCGGCCACCGGGGTGGAGTTGTTGGCCCCGGACTTCAACGGCGATCCCGAACTGCTGCGTGAGGTGTTCGAATCGCGTCCAGAAGTGTTCGCGCACAACGTCGAAACCGTGCCGCGCATCTTCAAGCGCATCCGGCCGGCGTTCCGCTACCAGCGCAGCCTGGACGTCATCACCGCCGCGCGTGACTTCGGCCTGGTGACCAAGAGCAACCTCATCCTCGGGATGGGCGAGACCATCGACGAGGTGCGCACCGCGCTGGCCGACCTGCACGGCGCCGGGTGCGACATCGTCACCATCACCCAGTACCTGCGGCCGTCGGCGCGCCATCATCCGGTCGAGCGCTGGGTGCATCCCGACGAGTTCGTCGACCTCGCGGCTTATGCCGAGGGGTTGGGCTTTGCCGGTGTGCTGGCCGGACCGCTGGTGCGGTCGTCGTACCGGGCGGGACGGCTGTATGCGCAGACCATCGCCGCTCGGCCGCCCACCGGAGCCGCCCCGGCGGCGACATCGGGCACCACAGCGTGACCCGTATCCTGTTCTGATGGCGAAATCCCGTACACCCGCCGAGACCAAGGCTGCCAAGGCCGAGGCGAAGGCCGCCCGCAAGGCCGCGTCCAAGCAACGCCGCGCCCAGCTGTGGCAGGCATTCCAGATGCAGCGCAAGGAAGACAAGCGGCTGCTGCCCTACATGATCGGCGCATTCGTGCTGGTCGTCGCGGCTTCTGTGGCCGTCGGCGTCTACGCCGGCGGGTTCACGATGTACCTGATGATCCTGCTGGGTGTGGTGCTCGGCGCGCTGGTGGCCTTCATCATCTTCGGCCGCCGCGCCCAGAAGTCGGTGTACAGCAAGGCCGAGGGCCAGACCGGGGCCGCGGCGTGGGCGCTGGACAACCTGCGCGGCAAGTGGCGGGTGACTCCCGGTGTCGCGGCGACCGGGCATTTCGACGCCGTGCACCGCGTGATCGGCCGGCCCGGGGTGATCTTCGTGGCCGAAGGTGTGCCGTCGAGGGTCAAGCCGCTGCTGGCGCAGGAGAAGAAGCGCACCGCCCGGCTGGTCGGCGATGTCCCGATCTACGACGTGATCGTCGGCAATGGCGAGGGTGAGGTACCGCTGGCCAAGCTGGAGCGTCACCTGACCAAGCTGCCCGCGAACATCACCGTCAAGCAGATGGACACCCTGGAGTCCAAGCTGGTCGCGCTGGGATCCCGGATGGGCCCGGCCGCCATGCCCAAGGGCCCGCTGCCGGCCCAGGCCAAGATGAAGGGCGTGCAGCGGACGGTGCGCCGCCGCTGAGCGTTGATCCAGACCTCACGCTGAGAAAGTGCGGGTAGATCTCTGCGTCAGTTCTGCATCAACGTGGCCAGACTCGCTCCACGCGTCTGATCACGTCGGGACCGCGGTCGCCGGCTAGGACCCTGATCCGCCGCCAGCCGAGCTGCTGGATGTACTCCGAGCGCGTGACATCGCCGCGGTACTGCATTCTGTCGGTGCGATGCTGCTCGCCGTCGTACTCCACGGCGATCTTGAGGTCAGGCCAGCCGAGGTCGAGGAAGTACCGCGGGTAGCCGTCTGGGGCGAGCACCGGAATCTGGGTCTGTGGTCTGGGGAAGCCCGCCTCGATGAGTAGCACCCGCAACCAGGATTCCTTCGGTGACTGCGCCCCACCGTCCATGAGGTCGAGAACCTTGGAAATCCTCCGAACACCGCGCACGTGCGGATGCCGATCGGCGACCGCCAGCACATCGTCAGCCTTGAAACCTGTCGCCCTCGCCAGCGCATCGATGCGTGCGACTGCTTCAACGATGGAACCTCGGCGAGCCAGATCGAACGCGGTGCGTTCGACGGTCGTCATCGACATGTCCCCCAGTCTTATGACCTCGGCCTCGAACAGTGTCTCCTGCCGAGCCACGACCCCCTTCGGCGACTTGTTGTTCGAGTAGATCAGCTCGATCGGGGCAGAGTCGTCGATCCACTTGGCGCGATGCAGAGCCGCCGCCGCCAGGCCAGCGACGACCCCGCGCCGCTTCGACCAGAGCCAGGCGGCGAGGGTCCGGTCCGCCAGTGTCAGCGGCGTGCCCTTCGGGGCGTATACGTCGGGCAGCAGCCGTTCGAAAGCAGAGCACAGTTCGTACCTGGACACCGCGCCTGCCGCCAACGCCTCGCTGCCGATGAACACCTGCATCCCGGGAACGATGTCAACGGCGGGCGAATCGCGCCGTCGGCTATCCACACCCTCGTTGAGTCAGACCTCACGCCGAAGAAGTGCGAGTAAACCCCTGCGTGGGTTCTGGATCAACGCGTACCGGTCAACGGCGGACGACGGCCGTCGCCGTCAGCCGGTCGTGCAAGCCGCGGCCGTCGGAGTCAGTGAACAGCGGCGGGATCACGAGGGAGAGCAACAGCCCCCGCACGATCGCGCGGCCGGTGCCCACGTGCAGGCGGTTGTCTGTCGGCACCACCATCAGGCCGAGCGCGTATTGGCCGGGCGTGAACCCGAACAGCCGCACCGAGATCACGCCCAGCAGGAACCAGATCACCAGCACCGCGGTGGACAGCATCGCCGTACTCACCACTCCGGCCGCGATCAGCAGACCCACCAGGCCGTAGCTGATGAACCAGTCGATGATCAGTGCGCCGAAACGCCGGCCCATCCGCGCCAGCGAGCGCGGACCGGATTCGGGCAGGCCTAAGGCCTGGCCGGGATAACCGGCAGACCGGTCGGGCTCCACCGATTCCGGCCCCGACAGCCATGAGCCCATTTCACGCGCCATGGCCCCAGGATAGGTGCACCCCGCCGGTGACCTGCCGTCCGCAGATGCGTAACGTCGGCGCAACACGGGCTTGACTGGCGTGCAACATCACCTACCTAGCGTCACCTGCGGGTTAAGAATGTGTGCCTGGACATGCATGACGGCTGCAACGAAGGAGTGTGTAAGTGGCAGAAAAGAACGCTGACGACATCATCAAGTTGATCAAGGACGAGAACGTCGAGTACGTCGACATCCGGTTCTGCGATCTGCCCGGTGTAGTCCAGCATTTCTCGATTCCCGCGTCGGCGTTCGACGAGAGCGTGTTCGAGGACGGCCTGGCATTCGACGGATCGTCCGTGCGCGGCTTCCAGTCGATCCACGAGTCCGACATGATGCTGCTGCCGGATCCCGAGACCGCCCGCATCGACCCGTTCCGCGCCGCCAAGACGCTGAACCTCAACTTCTTCGTGCACGACCCGTTCACCCGCGAGGCCTACTCGCGCGACCCGCGCAACGTGGCCCGCAAGGCGGAGAACTACCTGGCCAGCACGGGCATCGCCGACACCGCCTACTTCGGCGCCGAGGCGGAGTTCTACATCTTCGACTCGATCGCCTTCGACTCGAAGATCAACGGCACCTTCTACGAGATCGACTCCGAGTCGGGCTGGTGGAACACCGGTGAGCCGTTCGAGGCCGACGGCAGCGCCAACCGCGGCTACAAGGTCCGTCCCAAGGGTGGCTACTTCCCCGTCGCCCCCTACGACCACTACGTCGATCTGCGCGACGAGATGGCCACTAACCTGATCAACGCCGGGTTCACCCTCGAGCGTGGTCACCACGAGGTGGGCACCGCCGGCCAGGCCGAGATCAACTACAAGTTCAACACCATGCTGGCCGCCGCCGACGATGTGCTGCTGTTCAAGTACATCATCAAGAACACCGCGTGGCAGAACGGCAAGACCGTCACCTTCATGCCCAAGCCGCTGTTCGGTGACAACGGGTCCGGCATGCACGTGCACCAGTCGCTGTGGAAGGACGGCAAGCCGCTGTTCCACGACGAGTCCGGTTACGCCGGTCTGTCCGACATGGCGCGCCACTACATCGGCGGCATCCTGCATCACGCCCCGTCGCTGCTGGCCTTCACCAACCCGACGGTGAACTCCTACAAGCGTCTGGTGCCGGGCTACGAGGCCCCGATCAACCTGGTGTACAGCCAGCGCAACCGCTCCGCCTGCGTGCGTATCCCGATCACCGGCAACAACCCGAAGGCCAAGCGTCTCGAGTTCCGCTGCCCGGACAGCTCGGGTAACCCGTACCTGGCGTTCGCGGCCATGCTGATGGCCGGTATCGACGGCATCAAGAAGAAGATCGAGCCGCAGGCACCGGTCGACAAGGACCTCTACGAGCTCCCGCCGGAGGAGGCCGCCAACATCCCGCAGGCGCCCACCTCGCTGTCGGCCGTCATCGACCGGCTGGAAGAGGATCACGACTACCTCACCGAGGGTGGCGTGTTCACTCCCGACCTGATCGAGACCTGGATCTCCTACAAGCGTGAGAACGAGATCCTGCCCGTGCAGATCCGTCCTCACCCGTACGAGTTCGCTCTGTACTACGACGTGTAACTCGTCGCAGTAAGCCTGCCGAGCCCATCCGCTCCGCGACACCTCCGAGTCGCGCTGCGGGTGGGCTCGCTGGCGTTCACGGTTCGTTCAGTCGTCAAGCTATCCGGACCGCGGTCCGGATATAGTAGGCTTCCGGTCATGTCAGAGAAATTGGACGCCCGCCTCACCTCCTTCCACTCCCCTGTGCTCGGCGTGTTCCGGATCGTCATCGGCTTCCTGTTCACCATCCACGGCACGGTGAAGCTCTTCGACTGGCCGATCTCCCAGGGCGGCCCCGCACCCGTCGGCGCGTGGCCGTACTGGTATGCCGGCGTGATCGAAGTGGTCGTCGGCATCCTGGTGATCCTGGGCGTTGGCATCATCACCCGCATCGCCGCGATCATCGGCTCCGGCGAGATGGCCTTTGCCTACTTCACCCAGCACCAGCCCCAAGCACTGTGGCCCGTCGAGAACGGCGGCGAGCTCGCCATCCTGTACTGCTTCTCGCTGTTCCTGATCGCGTTCGCAGGCGTCGGCGCCTTCGCCGTACGGAGCAGATAGCCGTCACCGAACGGCACCAGTTCGGCTGAGTGACCGGTCTTTTGGCACCAAATCCAGCCGATCGGCCGTCACGGTGACGCTACGGAGACGACCGCGAGACGGGTAGGGTCGATCGCATGAGCCACAACCTTGACGCTCGCCTCTCCTCGTATTCACCTGCAGTACTCAGCGTGTTCCGCGTCGTCTTCGGACTGCTGTTCACCGGGCACGGGTCGAGCCTGTTGTTCGGCTGGCCGATGGGCCCGGCCGCAGAGTTCGGGACGTGGCCCGATTTCTTCGGCGGTGTCATCGAGTTCGTCACGGGACTGCTTGTGACGAGCGGGCTGTTCACCCGGCTTGCGGCGTTCATCGCCTCCGGTGCAATGGCTTTCACCTATTTCACCATGCACCAGCCGGACGGGTTACTCCCCCTGACCAACAACGGTGAGCTCTCGGTGCTGTACTGCTTCGCCTTCTTCCTCCTGGTCTTCACCGGCGGCGGCGCCTATGCACTGGACGCTGTACGGGGACGGCGGTAACGCGATGGGACCCCGTCAGCTGTAGCCGTTCAGACGCACTCCAGCAGCGAGTCGCCCGGCTCCCCGACCGCGCCGACGGTGGCGTAGGGATGAATTCGGCCATCGTGATCGGTTGTCGCGCAGACGATTCCGCACACGCCGGCATCGACGCGCCGGGCCACCACCGGTGACTTCTCCAGCAGCGACATCCCGACGGAGACGATGTGCGCGGCGGACACCGCATCGACGCTGTCGGCAGCCGACCCGCGCCGGACGATCGAGGACAGCGCCTGCTCGATGGCCAGCCGGCTGGCGCCGTCCGGAACCTCGGCGGTGTCCCAGGCCCGCAGCGCCGCTTGCATCGCACTGCAGTTGTGGTGACCGAGCACCACGATCAACGGCACGTTGTAGGTTTCGACGGCATGCTCGAGGGTTCCGAGCACACCGGTGTCCACCACGTGGCCCCAGGTGCTCAGATCCATCAGCGACCCCCAGCTCTGGCCGAACACCACCTCACTGGCGACCTCGGCGTCCGCGCACCGGAACACCGCCGCCAGCGGAGCACCCTCGTGGAAGTTGTGCCGCTGTGAGCGCACCGGGCGGAAGAACATCTCGTTGCCGGCACGCAGTCGCTGCCAGGCGGTCATCGGATCAGACATGTTGTGCACCTTTCGGGTTGGCGGATCAGGAGAAGTAGTCGGGACGGCTGACGTAGGTCTCGGTCACGAACATCACGCCGGATGAGGCGTCGAGCAGCGGCCGCAGACCGGCAAGCAGAGCATCGACCTTGTCTTCTGGCACCACGGTGATCAGCAGTTCCAGCGCTGCTTGCTGGTTGAACAGCAACCGGCCCTGGTGGTAACCGTTGTGCCCGAGCCCGGACACCCCGGACAGGCTGGTGAACCCGGTGGCACCGACACTCTGGATGAGCTCGCGTACCGCCGGTGCGTCGCTGCCGGCGACGACCACCTCTATCTTGATCATCTTGGTCAGCGTCGGTGCTGTCATCGGACCATCTCCTCCTTGTCGAGAACTTCTGGTGTACTGGTGGTTTCGGCCCAGGAGCGCCATCCCGACGGCGTCCAGCGTTGCCATTCCTGCTCCGGTTCCCCGCGGGCCGCGACGCTGACCCACCCGTTGCCGAAGAGCCGCTGCAGGATCGGGTTGCGGGCGACGATCATGTCGATCCGCTCCAGGGGCGCCTGGACCACGGCCAGCAGTCGCATCGGCTCGTGGATGAGCCGGCCGCCGGCGGCCACCGACTGCCAGGGCAGACCGAGTCGAAGATCGCCTTCGTGGCCGGCGATGACTCCTGCGGTTCCGACCACGTTGTGGATGGTCTTGGTGCCGGCACCGAAGACCTCCGGTGCCACCGCGGAGAAGTAGTACTGGCAGTTGATCCACTGCGCGACCACCAGCGGTGCGGTCAGGATGGTCTCCAGTGCACTGCCATCGGGGTCGACATCGGCGTCATAGGAGTGCAGGAATGTCCTGCGCTGCAGGTTGATTCCCTGCGACATGCCGCGTGGTCCGACCAGGAAGGCGGCGTTGCCCGCCAACCCCCATTCCGGGTAGACCTGCGCCCAGTCCAGCGACCGGCCCGCGACGTGGCGGGCGGCCCGCGCCGGTGACATCTGGCGCGGGGCGCCGGGCAGCTGCGCGCTGCGTTCGGCGGCCAGCGCGGCCCCGGCCGACGCCACCGCCTCCTGCAGCCGGCCCACCTGGTCGCGATGCGAGGCCGGGATCAGGTGGTGGTCGAGCACAGTGACCCGGTCGGTGGCGGTGTCGTGCTGAGCGGCGACGAACCAGGTCCCGTCCGGGATGTCGATGCCCAGCGGCCGCAATTCGTCGCGGACGTCGGCCTGGTTGAGGATGGCCGCCGCGGTACGGGCGTTCGGGCCGCCGGCCTGGCCACCGCACGCCCCGCAGTCCAGGGACGCCTGGTAGGGGTTGTTCTCGGTAGTGCTGCCATGCCCGCACAGCACCACCAGCCTGCCGAAATCCCGGGTCAGGCCCATGGTGGTCAGTGCCACCTGAGCGAACAGCGCCCGCTGGTCCAGCGGGAGCGCACCGACGGTGAGCTCGGTCGGCGCCTGCGGTGCCAACAGGTCGCGCAGCCGCTTGCGCAGCCGCCCGCTGGTGGCCGGCGCCAGGGTCTTGGCCGCCGACAACGGTGCGGCAGCCCAGCCCGCCGCTTCGGCAAGCGTGAACGGCGCTGCCAGAGCATCTTTGGCGGCGTGGAAGGCCGACTCGGCACCCGCGAGGCCCTTGACGCCCGACACCCGGCGCGCCGCGGCACCGGCGGCCCCGGCGGCGGGTACCTCGTGGATCTCATGGTTCGGCTCGATCAGCACCGGGCACAGGTCGCATGAGGCGCCGCCGAGCAGGTCGGTGAACCGGATGGCGACCGCGAAGAAGCCTGCGAAGCCGAAGGTTTCGTACCCGTCGAGCGATTCCAGATGCCGGCGCAACCCCTCGGAGCGGGTGTCGATGCAGGTGACCACCTGGGTGTGTGGGGTGCCGGAGGGCAGCACTTCCCCGGTCCGGGCAAGTGCGTCGAGCAGCCCGTCCCGGTAATGACCCTCGAAGGCGTTCTGCCACACCATCTCCCGGGATCCCACCGGCAGGGCCGCGAGCACCCGGGCGGCGGCGGTCAGGTCGTTGTCGGCGACCTCACCCACACCCCAGACCCCGGCGAGGTGGATCGCGCGCTGCCGGGCGGCGGGCGCGCGCTCATCCTGTGGCTCGACCACCGGGCCGTGCTTGGGCCCGGCGAGCAGGACCACCTCGTAGGTCAGCCGCATCGCCAGGTAGCCGACCAGGTCGATACCCTCCCCGCGTCCGGCGCACCACTGGATGTGGGCCGCCCAGCCGGGTAGCGAGGTCAAGTGCGCCTGCAGGTAGGCGGCGCGCTCGTCGTCGCCGATCTTGAGATCCGAAAGAGCCTCTAGCACAGCATCTTCGGGACGCTCCGGCACCGAGCGCAGCCCAGTCCGCGACCGGCGTGACAGTGTCGGGTCGGCGGCCGCCAGGCCGCGCCATGCCGGGTAGAAGCCGCGATCCCGACCGGGCATCGCCCAGCCCGCCGAGCCGAAGAATGCCGAGCACCATTTGGCTGCCTGTGCATCGATGATCCGGGCGGCCTCGGGAGCCAGCCGCTCGGCGCTGGTCCGGTACCGCCGGGCGGGCTGGGGCGTGCCGGTGCCGTGCAGAAGGTCACCGCGCAGCAGTTCGGCCGGGGTGACCTCACGATCGCCGAACCGCAGCCCCGGTTCGGCGAGCAGGCGTGGATAGCGCCGCGCCAGGACCCGGTCGAGGTCGGCGTCGGTGATGCGGCCCGCGCGGTACAGGTCCCGAAAACCCTGCTCGGTCAGCGTGCCCCGCATGCCATAGAGGTCACCGGCACGCCGGACAGCCTGCTCGAACGGGAGGTTCTCCAGGCCTGCCAGCGGGTTGACCGCGATGAAGGTCTCCAGGGGGTAGTGGGTGGGAAGAACCCGGGCGGCCAGGGTGATGTCACTGCGCAGCAGCGAGCGCCGTTGGGCGAGGCCGGGTTCGAGGTAGGCAGTCGTCATGAACGGGCTCCTGTCAGTGCGGTGGCGGGTCTGGTCGGTGACGGCGGTGCGATGTGCCCGGCGCTCAGGGCGCGGGTGTAGAGGGTGCGTTGCAGCCGGTTGCCGCCAGGCGCCCAGCGCACTGCACCCAGTCCGACCAGCACCGTGAGCGCTGCACCGGTGATGAGCCAGGTCGCGGCGGCGGGCAGTATCGCGGTGGGCAGCGCCGGGGCCAGGAATCCTCCGACCGTCGCGACCAGGCCGACGTAGGCAGTGGCGGCTGGCAACAGGAAGGCGGCGGCACCGAACACTCCCCCGCTACCGGGGCGTCGAGCGAGCCAGCCCCAGGTGGCGGCGGTGCCGGTCACCCAGGCGAAGATCAGCAGTGCCCATTCGGCCAGGTGGTCGCCGGGCCCGCTCGGGACCACCGCCACCGCGAGCCCGAGGGCCGCCGCGGGCAGGACCGGCGCCGCGACCAGAGCCACTCGCCGCTGCGAGGCGGTGGGTGTGGCGGCCGGCAGCATCACCTTGCGGCGCCGGTAGGCGATCGCCGACCCGGAGGACAGGAACAGGGTGGCCTTGTAGAAGCCGTGAGCGACCAGATGGAAGACCGCCGCCGCCCAGAGCCCCAGTCCGCAGGTGAGGATCATGAAGCCCATCTGCGCCATGGTCGAATGTGCCAGCGCCCCTTTGATATCCGGCTTCACCAGCATGACTACCGCACCGTAGGCCAGGGTGGCGATACCGGCGAGAATGGTCAGCGCCTGGGCCAGTCCGGAGGCGGCCATCAGGGGGCTCAGCTTGATCAGCAGGATGCCGCCCGCGTTGACCACGCCGGCGTGCAGCATTGCCGAGACGGGCGTGGGGGCGGCCAGGGTGGCGGGCAGCCAGCGGTGGAAGGGTATCTGCGCGGACCTCGACAGCGCGGCGGCGACCACCAGGCAGGCGGCGATCACCACTGTGGTGCCGGCCAGTGGTTGGGCGCGCAGCGCACCGAGGTCGACGGTGCCCGCGTGGGTAGCGACGATGCCGACCGCGACCCACAGCGCGAGGTCGCCGATCAGGAAGGCGGTGGCGGTGCGTCGCACGCCGTCACGTGCGGCAGGCAGCGGCCAGTAGGTCGCGAGTAGCAGGCACAGCGCCACTCCCGCGACGGTCCACCCGATGGCCAGCACCCACAGGGTCTGCGCGGTCATCAGCAGGGCGGAGCCGGTGGTGAGCAGCCCGGCACCGGCGGTGAACCAGCCGGCCCGGGCGTCTTCGGCCAGGTAGCGCACCGCGAAGGCCTGCACGATGGTGCTGACCCCGAAGACCAGCATCAGCAGGACCACCGCAAGCCGGTCGGCCGACACGGCGAGGATCGCCTGTCCGTCGGCGCCATGCGCCGTCACGGACACCGCGTCGCCCCGAGCGGAGGCGACGGCAAGAGCGGCCGCCCCGAGGAAGGCCAGACCGGAGCCGACCGCACCGAGTCGGCCGACCAGTCGAGCGTTGCGCCGGCCCGCGAGCGCGGCCAGCGCAGCGATCGCCGCCGGCCCGAGCACACTGACCCCCAGCACTGCGTTCATGACCGGAGACCCGGTCGTCGTGGTCTCGATTCCGCTCAACATACGACCGAAATTACATGTGTTTTGTTTCGCGTGTCAATCTTCGGGAAATATGAATCTTGTTTGTGTTGCCGGGTGTCCCGGTAAAACCGGAGATGGTTGTTTCCTGATACAGCGTTGACGACCTAGGATTCCGGTATGGCAGAGTGGACGTTTCTCACCAATCACGCCCACACCCTGCTGTGTATCGCCCGTGATCCCGGGATCCGACTGCGCGACGTGGCCGAACGGGTCGGCGTCACCGAACGCGCCGCCCAGCGCATCGTCAGCGACCTGGTCGAGGCCGGCTATCTGGACCGGCTTCGCGACGGCAGGCGCAACTACTACAAGGTGAAATCCGACCGGCCGCTACGGCACCCGGTAGAGCGGGGCCACGATATCGGCGAAATCCTGTCGGTCCTGCACGAGGCGGACGCGACCTAAGCGTCCAGCTTCAGGTCGTTGCGGAACCGGCGCATGCCGTCGATCTTCTCGGCCACCGTGGCATCGGGCCCGCAGTAGAACACCCACGGCATCGTGATGATGCCGTGGATCCCGGCTGCCGCCGCACGGTCGTAGTGTTCGGGCAGGAAGGCATCCGACAGCGGCGTCACCACCGTGTAGCCGTCCATGGTCAGACCCTTCTCGGCGCGCAGCGCCCGCACCTTCTCGACCCGCTCGACGGCCTGGTCCAGCGTGATCAGGTCACCGATCCAGCCGTCGAGCCCGGCGGCGCGGCGCAGTGCGATATCGGAGAGTCCCCCGCTGTAGACCGGAATCGGCGGCGGCGTAGGCGTCATCTCCAGGCGGGGAGTCTGGTAGAACTCACCGTCGAACTCCGTCCAGCCGGGCTCCCACAGCGTCCGCATCAACCGGATCATCTCGTCAGTTCGCTTGCCGCGCTTGGCGAACTGCTGGCCCATCAGAGTGAATTCCTCTTCGCACCAGCCGACGCCGATGCCGAGCTCGACGCGGCCGTCGGCCAGATAGGCAGCGGTGCCGATGGCCTTGGCAGCCGAGTACGGGTCACGCATGGCCGGGATGTAGACCGTGGTGAGGAACTTCAGCCGCTCGGTTGCCTGCGCCAGGGCACCGACGAGCACCCACGGATCGGGCCAGTCGGTGAACGGCTGCCAGCGACGCTCACCGTCGGGCGTGTACGGGTACGGCGTGGCCAGCTTCTCGAGGTTCACTACATGATCCGGAATGCCCAGGCCCTCATAGCCCAGATCGTCTGCGGCCTTAGCGATCTCGATGACATCACTGGTCTTCAGGAATGCGCAGCTGACGTAGAACTTCATCCCGTTGTACCCCTCGCCCACGCCGGCATGATGAAGACTCCTTCTGCTTCCACGGTGGTGCCCTCGGCGTCGCTCAACGAGCCGCGTGCGTACGTCTTGTGACCGTCGATGCGCTCCACCCAGGCTTGAGCCCGCAGCGGCCCCAAGGGGGTGCCCCGCAGATACCTGAGCGTGATCGTGCCGGTGAATTTCGCCTCGGTCAGCTTGTTGGTGGCCGCCTCCCCGAGGATCTGGTCCATGAGCAGTGCGCAGATCCCGCCGTGCACCATTCCCGGCGGACCTTCATAGACGGGCCCCAGGGTGAACTCACTCCAGCACCGGCCATCCGGATCCTGGTGCACGGTCATCGACGGTGCTATCGGATTGTGCCGTCCGACAGCGGGATTCGCCCAGACCACCGGACGCCCGGTATCGGCGTGGCGCAGGATGCGCGGCCGCTGCGCGGGGGTGTCTTCGAGGGCCTGGCTGACGCGGTCGATCGTCATGCGGGCCTGCTCGATCGTGTCGGTGTCGGCCCCGGCGTGAACGGTGGCGTGGATCAACCGGCGTACCGCCTGTGCCAACGGCTCATGCAGCGAGGCTATCCGTTCATAGTCTTCGGCGGTGATGAAGTCCCACTCGGATTCTGAGTTCATCAGCGTCGGTCAACCTCCGAAGACTTTGAGCACCACAGTCTTTGCCCGGCGTGTCACGCGCAGGTAGTTGTCCAGGAACTCGCCACCATCATCGGTGGGCCAGCCGGCCGCCACCGCGACCGCATTGAGCTGGCGTCCGGGGCCGGGCAGCTGGTCGGTGGGCTTGCCACGCACCAGCACCAGCGCGTTGCGTGCCCGGGTAGCCGTCAGCCAGGCCTGGCGCAGCAGGTCCACGTCGTCCTCGGCCAGCAGCTCGGCGGCGCCGATCGCGTCCAGGGTTTCCAGCGTCGAAGTGTTGTGCAGGGCGGGCACCTCGTGGGCGTGGCGCAATTGCAGCAGCTGGACCGTCCACTCGATATCGGCCAGCCCGCCGCGGCCGAGCTTGGTGTGGGTGTTGGGATCGGCTCCGCGCGGCAGCCGCTCGGCATCCACCCGCGCCTTGATCCGCCGGATCTCCTGCACTGCCTCGGCCGACACCCCGCCGCCGGGATAGCGGGTCTTGTCCACCATCAGCAGGAAGCGGTGGCCGAGTTCGAGATCACCGGCCACCCGGTGCGCTCGCAGCAGCGCCTGAATCTCCCACGGCTGCGCCCACTGGTCGTAGTACGCCTCGTAGGAGGCCAGGGTGCGCACCAACGGTCCCTGCCTGCCCTCGGGCCGCAGGTTGGCGTCGACTTCGAGCGGCGGGTCGGCACTGGGCGTGCCCAGCAGCGCGCGGACCTGCTCGGCGATCGACACCGACCACTTCACCGCCCGGGACTCCTCGATCCCGGCGTTCGGTTCACAGACGAACATCACGTCGGCGTCCGAGCCGTATCCCAGTTCGCCGCCGCCCAGCCGGCCCATCCCGATGACGGCAATCCTGGCCGGAACACCGTCGGCCGGGGTGTTGGCCCGAATCACCACTTCCAGCGCCGACTGCAGCACCGCCACCCAGATGGAGGTCAGCGCCCCACAGACCTGCCGGACCTCGAGCATGCCGAGCAGATCCGCCGACGCAATCCGGGCCAGTTCCCGGCGGCGCAACGTCCGCGCGGCCGCGATCGCGCGGACCGGGTCGGGATGCCGTGCCGCCGAGGCGATCAGCGCACGGGCCACCCCGTCGGGCTCGACGTCGAGCAGTTTGGGGCCGGTCGGTCCGTCGGCGTACTGCTGGATCACCTCCGGTGCCCGCATGAGCAGTTCGGGCACGAAGGCCGAGGTGCCCAGCACCCGCATCAACCGCTTGGCCACCGCGCTCTCGTCACGCAGGGTGGCCAGATACCACCGGTGCTCGGCGAGCGCCTCGCTGACACGGCGATAGGCCAGCAGGCCGCTGTCCGGATCCGGGGTGTCCGACAGCCAGTCCAGCAGGCGCGGCAGCAGCACCGACTGCACCCGCCCACGACGGCCACTCTCGTTGACCAGCGCACTCAGATGCGTCAGCGCGGTCTGCGGTCCTTCGTAACCCAGTGCGGCGAGCTGTCTTTCGGCCGCGGCCGGCGTCAGGCCGCCGGCGATGCCCACCGACGGGCCGACCGACTCGAGCAGCGGTTGGTAGAACAGCTTGGCGTGCAGCCGGGACACCCGCAGGTTCTGGCGTTTGATCTCCTCCCGCAGCACGCCGAGCGCGTCGTGAGTGCCGTCGGGCCGCATGTGCGCGGCACGGGCCAGCCAGCGCAACGCCTCGTCATCATCGGGTGCGGGCAACATGTGTGTTCTCTTGAGCCGCTGTAGCTGCAGCCGATGCTCGAGCAGCCGCAGGAACTCGTACGATGCGGTCAGGTTCGCCGCGTCGTCACGCCCGACGTATCCCCCTTCTCCCAGCGCCGCCAGCGCGGCCAGTGTCGAGGACACATGCAACGAATCGTCGGTGCGGCCATGCACCAGCTGCAGCAGCTGCACGGCGAACTCGACGTCGCGCAGACCGCCGGTGCCCAGCTTGATCTCGCGATCCCGGACCTCCGCCGGGACCAGGGCCTCGACCCGGCGGCGCATGGCCTGCACCTCGGGCACGAAATCCTCACGCTCACAGGCCGTCCAGACCATCGGCATCAGTGCCTCGATGTACTGCCTGCCGAGTTCCGCGTCGCCCACGGCGGGACGGGCCTTCAGCAGCGCCTGGAACTCCCACGTCTTGGCCCACCGCTGGTAGTAGGCGACGTGCGACTCCAGCGTGCGCACCAGCGCACCCTGCTTGCCCTCGGGCCGCAGTGCGGCGTCCACCTCGAAGAAGCTGTCCGAAGCCAGCCGCATCATCTCGCCGGCCACCCTGGTGGTGACGGCATCGGCGCTCTCACCGACGAAGATAACGTCGACGTCGCTGACGTAGTTCAGTTCGCGGGCACCGCATTTACCCATGGCGATGACGGCCAGCCGCGGCGCGGCGGTCTCACCCTTGCAGACCGTCGCGACGGCCACCTGCAGGGCGGCGTGCAGTGCGGTGTCGGCCATGTCGGCCAGGTGCGCGCCGACGGTCTGGAACGGCAGCACGGGTTCGTTCTCGACGGTCGGCGCCAAGTCCAGTGCGGCCAGGATCAACAGCTGGTCGCGGTACAGGTCGCGCAGCTTCGGCATGATCGTGGCTGCGGCAGTGCCGAATTCGGCGATGCAGCTGTCGAAGGAGCGGCGCAGCTGATCGGCGTCGGGCAGGGTCACCGCACCGTCGAGCAGATGCCAGGACACCGGATTGGCCACCAGATGATCGCCGAGCGCCAGTGAGGAGCCGAGCACCGAGAACAGCCGGCCACGCAGTCCGCGGTCTTTGAGCAGGGCGGTGTTCAGCTGCTGCCAGTCCGGGCCGAGCGCCTCGGCCAGCCGGACCATGGTGTGCAGCGCGGCGTCGGCGTCGGGCGCCCGGGACAGCGACCACAACAACTCGACGTGGGCATCGGTATCCCAGCCCAGCGTCGCCAGGTCGGCAGCCGCGGACCGGTCGACCAAACCGAGTCGGCCCACGCCGGGTACGCGTGGACGCTGCGTCGCTGGTTTGGCCACGCCCACGACGGTATCGCACCGGCCGCGGGCAACCGGTCATCAGAGCGAGAGGTAAGCCTTGAGTTCGAACGGCGTGACGTTGCTGCGGTAGTCCTCCCACTCCTTGCGCTTGTTGCGCAGGAAGTAGTCGAAGACGTGCTCGCCGAGCGCCTCGGCCACCAGTTCGGAGCCCTCCATCTCGGACAGCGCCATGCCCAGACTGGATGGCAGTTCGCGATAGCCCATCGCGCGCCGCTCCTCGGGGGTCAGCATCCAGACGTTGTCCTCGGCCTGCGGGCCCAGCACGTAGTTCTTCTCGACGCCGCGCAGCCCGGCGGCCAGCAGCACCGCGAAGGTCAGGTACGGGTTGCACGCCGAATCGGGGCTGCGCACCTCGATGCGCCGCGACGACGCCTTGCGCGGGGTGTACATCGGTACCCGCACCAGCGCGGAGCGGTTGGACGCACCCCAGGAGGCCGCGGTCGGCGCCTCGCCGCCGTGCACCAGCCGCTTGTAGGAGTTCACCCACTGATTGGTGATCGCACTGATCTCGCTGGCGTGCTCGAGGATGCCGGCGATGAACGACTTGGCGACGTCGGACAGCTGCAGCGGGTCCTCAGGACTGTGGAAGGCATTGGTCTCGCCCTCGAACAGGCTCATGTGGGTGTGCATGGCCGAGCCGGGGTATTCGGCGAAAGGCTTGGGCATGAACGACGCCCGGACCCCTTCGGCCAGGGCGACCTCCTTGACGACGTAGCGGAACGTCATCACGTTGTCGGCCATGGACAGCGCGTCGGCGTAGCGCAGGTCGATCTCCTGCTGGCCGGGTGCGCCCTCGTGGTGGCTGAACTCCACCGAGATGCCCATCTGCTCGAGGGCGTCGATGGCGTGGCGGCGGAAGTTGGGTGCCGAGTCGTGCACGGCCTGGTCGAAGTAGCCGCCGTTGTCGGCGGGGACGGGCACGCTGCCGTCATATGGCCCGGGCTCGAGCAGGAAGAACTCGATCTCCGGGTGGACGTAGCAGGAGAAGCCGAGATCCGAAGCCTTGGCCAGCTGGCGGCGCAGCACGTGCCGGCTGTCGGCCCACGACGGCGATCCGTCGGGCATGGTGATGTCGCAGAACATCCGTGCCGAATGGTGCTGACCACCGCTGGTGGTCCAGGGCAGCACCTGGAAGGTCGACGGATCGGGGCGGGCGACGGTGTCGGATTCGAAGACCCGCGCGAAACCCTCGATGGACGAGCCGTCGAACCCGATGCCCTCTTCGAAGGCGCCCTCCAACTCGGCGGGCGCGATGGCGACCGATTTGAGGTAGCCGAGCACGTCGGTGAACCACAACCGGACGAACCGGATATCGCGTTCCTCCAGCGTACGCAGCACGAATTCCTTCTGGCGGTCCATGACGCGAGCGTAGGCACCGGCTGTTAATTCCGTGTTACACGCGGGGTAAATGCCGCATCACCAGGGCAATTGCGGGTGTCGCCGCGACGAGCGCTGGCCGCCGACTAGCAGCGTAGGTTTGCCGGCACCGTCCGGTCGACGAAGTACCGGAAGATCGCCGAGTCGACGCACACGTCGCCGTTGAACACCGCGGTGTGCTGAGTGCCGTCGAAGGTGATCAGTGGCGCGCCCAGCTGCCGGGCCAGGTTGACCCCGGCCTCGTACGGGGTGGCCGGGTCGTGTGTGGTGGAGACGACGACGACACTGCCGGGCGGAGCCGGTGCGGCGGGGTGCGGGGACGACGTCGGCGGCACCGGCCAGAACGCACAGATGTCACGCGGTGCGTAACCGGTGAACTGCCCGTAGGACTGGAACGGCGCCAGTTCCCGGGTGCGCTGGTCGATACCGGCCCACACCGCCGGGTCGGTGGGCGTCGGATCGTCCACACAGCGGATGGCGTTGAAGGCGTCCTGACCGTTGTTGTACTGGCCGGCCGGGTTGCGGCCCTGGTACTCGTCGGCGAGCAGCAGCAGATCGCCGGCGTCGCTGTGCCGCTGCAATCCGAGCAGCCCGCTGGTGAGGAACTTCCAGTACTGCGGCGCGTAGAGCGCATTGAACGTTCCGGTGATCGCGTCCTGGTAACTCAGCCCACGCGGGTCCGACGTCGGCCCCGGTGCGGCCACCAGCGGATCGACCAGCTGGTGGAATCGAGCCACCCACTGCGTCGAGTCGGTGCCCAGCGGGCAGCCCGCTGACCTGGCGCAGTCCGCGGCGTAATCGTTGAACGCCACCTGGAATCCGGTCATCTGCTCGATCACCGAGTCAACGGTGTCCTGGGCTGGATCGATCGCGCCGTCGAGCACCATCGTGCGCACCCGGTCGGGGTAGCGCTCCACATAAGCGGTACCCAGCTCGGTGCCGTAGCTGAAGCCGAGGTAGTTGATCTGCTCGTCGCCCAGCACCTGCCGGACGGTGTCCATATCCCGTGCCGCCGAGGCGGTTCCGACGCCGGCCAGGAACGCGGTGCCCAGTTTGTCGGCACACTCCTGGGCGTAGTCCCGGTAGATCTGCTCGATCGCGGCCACGCCCTGCGGGCTGTAGTCCACCATCGGGTTGCGCCGCCAGGCGTCGAACTCGGCATCGGTGCGGCACCGCAGTTGCGGCGTGGAGTAACCCACTCCGCGGGGATCGAAGCCGACGAGGTCGAAGTGCTCGCTGATCGGCGTGCCCGCCAGCGCGTACCCCATGGCCGCCGTAGCGTCCACGGCTGAGGCGCCGGGACCTCCGGGGTTGATGAACAGCGAGCCGATGCGCTGTCCCGTCGCCGGGATCTTGATGACGGCCAGTTGTGCTTGCGCCCCAGCGGGATCCGCGTCATCGATCGGGACACCGATGCTGGTGCACACCGCGGTGGGAAGCTCACGGGAGTCCGTGCCGAGGAAGCGTGCACAGCTTCCCCAGACAGCCTGTGGCACCGTCGTCTGACCGGCTCCCGGTTCGGTGGCAGCGGCCGGCGGGGCCGTGACACCGAGGGCGAGCATGGTGCAGAGGAACCCGGAGGACAGAGCCGAGCCCAGTCGACTCATGCGTCCCATGGGTGTCATCGTCGCACGGCCGCGCCCCGAAGGTGACAGCGAGCCGGTCACGCCTGGATCTCAGATGGGGCCGACTTCGATAACAATGGTTGACGAAGGTGTAAAACCGTTGTTGCGCTGGGACTTTCGTTGATCAGCAGGTCGCACCCGGCGGCGGCAGGGTGAGGTCCACCAGGTAGGCGGCGGCATAGTTGTCGACACAGGTGTTGCCCTGGAACACCACCGTGTGCTGGGTTCCGTTGAACGTCAGCAGCGATCCGCCGAGCTGCTTGGCCAGGTCGACACCGGCCTGGTAGGGCGTCGCCGGGTCGTTGGTGGTGGACACCACCAGAACCGGGGGCAGGCCCGGCGCCGAGACCGCGTGCGGGGTACTGGTCGGCGGCACCGGCCAGAAGGCACACGTGCTCAGCGGGGCGTGACCGGTGAACTCGCCGTAGCTCATGAAGGGCGCGACCTCGCGCATCTTCTTGTCCTCGGCCACGACCTTGTCGCGGTCGGTGATCGGCGGCTGGTCCACACAGTTGACGGCGATGCGCGCGTCGGTGGCGTTGGTGTAGTGGCCCTGCGGGTCACGGCGCATGTACATGTCGGCCAGCGCCAGCATGGTGTCGCCGCGCCCGTTGGTCATCTCGGTCAGCGCCTGGGTGAGGTGACGCCACAGGTTCGGTGAGTACAGCGCCATGATGGTGCCGATGATCGCGTCGCTGTAGCCCAACCCGCGCGGGTCGGCGGTGGGCAGCGGCTTGTTCACCAGCGGATCCACCAGGTTGCGGTAGACGTCGACAGCCTTGGCCGGGTCGGTGCCCAGCGGGCAGCTCGGGTCCTTGGCGCAGTCGGCGGCGTAATCGTTGAACGCCTGCTGGAAAGCGGCCGCCTGGTCGATGTCGGCCTGAATCGGGTCGGCGTTGGGATCCACCGCGCCGTCGAGGATCATCGCGCGGACCTTGTCCGGGAACTCCTCGGCGTAGGCCGAACCGATCCGGGTGCCGTAGGAGTAGCCCAGGTAGGTGATCTTGTCGTCGCCGACGGCAGCGCGCAGCGAGTCCATGTCCTTGACCACGCTGGCGGTTCCGATATTGGCCAGGAAGTCCTTGCCCATCTTGTCGACGCAGCGCTGGACGAACGCCTTGGTGGTGTTCTCGATGTGCTCGATGCCCTGGGGGCTGTAGTCCACCTGGGGGTCGGCGCGGATGGCGTCGTTGTCGGCATCGGAGTTGCACCACAGGGCAGGGGTGGACGCTCCGACACCGCGCGGATCGAACCCGACCAGGTCGAACTTCTGCCGCACGTTGGCGGGCAGGTTCTCGACGATGCTGGCCGCCGCCTCGATGCCGGACTCCCCCGGCCCGCCGGGGTTGATGATCAGCGAGCCGATCTTGTCGCCGGTGGCGGGGAACCGGATCAGTGCCAGGGCGGCCGTCGCGCCGTCGGGTTTGGAGTAGTCGACCGGGACGGCGATCTTGCCGCACTGCGCACCCGCCGGGATCGGCAGCGCGTTACCCCCGCCACCGCCGGCCACCCGGCACGGACCCCACTGCACGGGCTGACCGATCTGGGGTTCGGCGATGATCGCCCGTCCCGTCACCATGGTGCTGCAGCCGGCGCTCGCAACGAGCCCGGCCACGGCAGCGAGCACCGCAGCGGTGCGGACGACGCGCGGGCGTTGGGGTTGGCGGGGGGACTGCCTCATGGCAAACATGCTGCCATGCTCGGCGGGGGTGACTTGCACACCGACCCGCCGACGTCGGCCGTGACGTCAGGCGTGACGTCGGCCGGCGGTCACTTCCGCCCTTGTTTGGCGGCCGGTTTCGTCGCGTCGAGCAGTTCCTTCATGCCCACGGCGAAGTCGTCGGCCATATCCCACAGATCGGGCAGCAGCTCGGGGCAGGAGATCAGCCCCACGTCGAGCTTGCCGTTGAGCGACATCACGGTGATGTTAAGTCCCGAGCCGTGGAAGATGGGGCCGAGCGGGTACATCGCCGTCACTTCGGCGCCCAGGAAGTACAGCGGGATCTGCGGGCCGGGCACGTTGGAGACGACGAGGTTGTGCACCGGTCGCGCCTCGGTGAGCCGACTTCGGGCGTAGACCCGCATCGCGACGCCGAAGATCGCCGGGCCGGCGAACTGACTCCAGTCCTGCAGCAGGGTGGCCCCGATCGCCGAGCTGTGTTCCTTGGCCAGGTCGTTGGCTTCGGCGATGGCCGCCAGCCGGGTGGCGGGATCTTCGATCTGCGTCTCGAGTTTGGAGAACATGCCCGAAACCTGGTTGCGGCCGGGCCGGTCCGAGCGGTCGTGCACCGACACCGGGATCATCGCCACCAGTGAGGAGTCCGGCAACTCACCACGGTCGAGCAGGAACTGCCGCAGCACACCGGCCACCAGCGCCATCACCACGTCGTTGACCTTGACGCCGAAGTGGTTCTTGACCTTCTTGATGTCGTCGAGTTCGAGCTGCGCGAAGGCGACGTTGCGGTGCGCGGTGACGCTGGCGTTGAACCGGGTCTGGGGCGCGGCGAACGGGGCGGCCATCGCGCGGCCGCCGACCGCCCGTTTGACGGTGTCGAAGACGGTGGTCACCGTCGCGGGCAGCACATTGGTCGCCAGATGCAGTGGCCGGGAGACGAAGTTGCCGAGCCCGCCCAACGCGATCCGCAGTGGGTTGGCATCGCCGTGTCCGTCGACCGGCGCCGGCGGTGGGGCGTCGGGCTCGGTGGAGCACAGCTGCGACATCAGGTTCGCGCCGGTGACACCGTCGACGGCGGCGTGGTGCACCTTGGTCAGGACGGCGAGCCGGCCGCCCTCGCGGGCGTCGGTGCCGGCCACTCCCTCGATCACCCACATCTCCCACAGCGGGTGCCGGCGGTCCAGCGGAAGCGACGCCAAATGGCCGCAGATTTCACCCAGTTCGACACGGCCGCCGGGTGCGGGCAGACCGATGCGGTGCACATGCCGGTCGATGTCGAAGTGCTCGTCCTCCACCCACACCGGATGGTCGAGGTTCAGGAAGCTGTTGGCCAGCTTCTCGCGGAAATTCGGCATCGCCTTGATCCGCAGTTGCAACGCATCGCGCAGCCGGTCGAAGCTGTAGCCGCCCGGAATCGTGGCGGCGTCCAACTCCAGCACCGAGCACACATGCAAAGGCTGAGAGGGAGTTTCGAGATAGAGGAAACTTGCGTCGAGTCCGCTGAGCCGCTGCAGGTGTTGGACCATGCGCCGATGGTAAGTCCGGCGAGTTGTCGGGCGAGCCGGATTCGCCCAACACCGGGGGCAGCGGGTCGAATGCGGTGTGACAAAGTCCACTTCACCGGCCGTTCACCTTTGCCAGGGGTCGGTGGCAGACTGGGCAGGTCAGACGAACCCGGGGACCCGGATGGGCCACGAGGATCGACCCGACCATCACATAGGGACAATGATGTCTGAGCAGACTGTCTATGGTGGCGCCGGCACGCCGTCCGCGCCGCGCGTCAAGATCCGCACTCCGCACCTGCACAAGTGGAAGACCGAGGGCCACAAGTGGGCCATGCTGACGGTCTACGACTACTCCACCGCCCGGGCTTTCGACGAGGCCGAGATTCCGGTGCTGCTGGTCGGTGATTCGGCTGCCAATGTCGTCTACGGCTACGACACCACGGTGCCGATCTCGATCGACGAGCTGATCCCGCTGGTGCGCGGCGTGGTCCGCGGCGCCGAGCACGCCCTGGTGGTCGCCGACCTGCCGTTCGGCAGCTATGAGGAGAGCCCTGCACAAGCCCTCCGAACGGCCACCCGGTTCCTGAAGGAAGCCGGCGCGCATGCGGTCAAGCTCGAGGGCGGCGAGCGGGTGGCCGATCAGATCGCCACGCTGACCGCCGCGGGTATCCCGGTGATGGCCCACATCGGGTTCACGCCGCAGAGTGTCAACGGCCTGGGCGGGTTCCGGGTGCAGGGCCGCGGCGATGCCGCCGAGCAGACCATCCACGACGCCATCGCGGTCCAGGAGGCCGGCGCGTTCGCCGTGGTGATGGAGATGGTGCCTGCCGAGCTGGCCACCCAGATCACCGGCAAGCTGACCATCCCGACCGTGGGCATCGGCGCCGGACCCAACTGCGACGCCCAGGTTCTGGTGTGGCAGGACATGGCCGGGCTGACCAGCGGCAAGACCGCGAAGTTCGTCAAGCGATTCGGCGATGTCGGCGGCGAATTACGCCGTGCCGCAACACAATACGCCAACGAGGTGGCCACCGGCGCGTTCCCGGCCGAGGAGCACAGCTTCTAGCTGAAGTTGGGCGCCCGCTTGTTCAGGAACGCGTCGATACCCTCGTGGCCGTCCGGGCTGTCGGCGCAGGCACCGATCAGTTCGGCCTCCAGCTCCATCTGGTCCTCGATGGTGCTACCGAACGACGCCAGCAGCAGCTTCTTGACCGAACCACTGGAACCCTTTGCCGCAGAGGCGATCTGAGCGGACAGCTCGTCAGCCCTGGCGGCCAGACCGGCAGCCGGGACGACCTCGTTGACCAACCCCCACTGCAGCGCGTCCGACGCACTCAACGTGCGGTTGGTCAGCATCAGCTCGGCGGCCCGGCGTACCCCGACCAGGCGCGGCAGGTAGTAGGACGCGCTGCCGTCCGGGCTCAGCCCAGCCCTGGTGTAGGCCATGGTGAACGACGCAGTGTCGGCGGCCAGTACCAGATCAGCTGCCACCGCGATGCTGAAGCCCGCGCCCGCAGCCGCCCCGTTGACCGCGCTGATGAGCACGGCGTCCATCCTGGCGAAGGTCGCGATGGCCCGGTGCAGGTCGTCGGCAATGCCCTTGACGAAGCGGCCCGGCCCCAGCGGGGAGGCGGCCATCGCCTTCAGATCGCCACCGGCACAGAAGAATCGGCCCGCACCGGTCAGCACCACGGCCTTGACCTCCGGCGCCGTGCACTGCTGCGCGACGGCGGCGAGTTCGCGGGTCATGGCATCATTCATGCCGTTGGCGGCATCCGGGCGGTCGAGCACGACGGTGACGATCGGGCCCGCCTGCTCGACGCTCAGCGTCTCGTATTCGCTCACGCGGCACACGTTAACCGGTGACCGCGGGCTCCCCACACCGGGCCTGCAACCGAGCGGCACTGCACCGGCGCAGTGCGGCGGTATCCCCCTGCCAGCCCAGGATGCGCACCGCGCCGTCGGCGATGATCCACGGCGTCTCCGGCGGGCACGTCCCGTCGTCGGACCGGCGGTTGATCACCGATTCGACGAGCCGGAAGGGAAGATCGTCGGCGTCCGCCACCCCGTCGCACTCCACGATCACCGCGGCCGCCAGCTGCCGGTACCGGCCGCGCAGCTGTTCCCGGTTGAGCCGGAACTGCCCGAAGCGGTCCACCCGCAGTTCGGGTAATAGGTACAGCGCACCAAGGTTCCACCGCTTGGCACACAGCTGGGACACGTCACCGACCACCAGCGCGTGCAGCCGCTCGGCCGCCGGACCGGGCTGATCCAGCAGATCGGCCGCCAGCGCCAGCGGCTCGTCGACCGTTCCGGCCAGCAACGCCTCGAGGATGTCGTCCTTGGTGGGGAAATGGTGATACAGCGAGGCCTGCCGCATCCCGACTGCGTCGGCGATCCGGCGGGTGGACGTCGCGGCGTAACCGACGGTGGTGAACAGTTCGGCTGCCGCATCGAGGATCTCCTCGCGGGCTGTGTTGCCCGGTCGGCGGGATTGTTCGAGCCGCGGCCGGCCCCGCCCCTCGCTGCGCATACGACATTGTTACATTCCCGACATGCCGGAATAACTGTCATTTGATAGAAATATAGTCAACGCAGTCGTTACATCGGTGATACTCGCCGGGAACCGCGCCGCAGAAAACTTTCAAGTGACAGTTAATCGGGTTCGCCCGGACAGGAGTGACACCATGACCACCGCGTCGACCGACGGCGCCCGCTCGCACGCCCGTTCACAGGCGGCGGCAGCGGATATGCGCATCCCGGCCCTGCCGGACGGTGTGGACGACACTGCCCTCGTGTGGTCGGAGGCCGTGCCCGCCGGCTCCTACGCCACCCGCGTGCTCGGCCGCGGAACACGACTGAGGTTCGCCGACCCCGACGGCGGCGCCTGCGCGCACCTGCTGCTGTTCCGCGCCGACGCGTCCTGGGAGCGGCTCAACATCGCCGACACCATGAAGGTGCCGTGGCAGGCCTACCTTGGCCCCGGTCATCCCCTGCTCTCCGATCAGGGCCGGGTGCTGGCCACCGTCGTCGCCGACACCTCCGGCCATCACGACATGCTGTGCGGCCTACCGCCGTCGGCCCGCCCGACGATGCTGCTCGCGGCGCTCAAACACGGCATGGACATCCGGGACGTCGCGCCGTCGGCCACCCTGTTCAAGGGTGCCCGGGTGGAAGAGTCCGGAGCCTTGACCTTCACCGGCTCGGCAGGCCCCGGCGCCGCGATCGACCTGCTGATCCACCTGCCGGTGATCGTCGCGGTGGTCAACACCGCCCATCCCCTCGATCCCGCGCCCGCCGTCACCGGTCTCGACATCGTCGCCTGGCGCGCGCCCGAGGAACTGACCACCCCGGTCAACGACGACCCGGAATATCTCAGGGCCCTGTTCAACACCGAATCAACTTGGGCCGCAGCACAATCCAGTGAGGAACTTCGATGACAACCGCAGCACCGACGGCAATCTCCGACGAGGTCGTGGCCGCTTGCGCACCGTGGTCGGCGATTCTGCGGACCGGCCAGACCCTGCAGATCATCGACCTGCACGGCAACCAGGCGGTCGACACCCTGTTCTACGCCGTCGACGGTGACCGGGTGGATCCCACCGGCCGCTACAGCGCCCAGACCACCATCGCCGCCCAGCGCAACATCTTCCTGACCACCGGCTCGGTGTTGCGCGCGGCCGATGGCCGGCCCCTGGTGAGCATCGTGGCCGACGAAGTCGGCAACCATGACACCATCGCCGGCGCCTGCTCCAAGGAGTCCAACACCCTGCGCTACGGCCACCACACCGTCCACCAGCACGCCTGCGCCGAGAACTTCCTGGCCGAGGCCGCCAAGTGGGGCATGGGCAAGCGCGACATCGTCTCCAACGTGAACTTCTTCATGAACGTCCCGGTTGAAGCCGACGGCACCCTCGGCATCGTCGACGGCTTGTCCGCACCCGGTAAGTCGCTGACGCTGCGCGCCGAGAGCGACACCCTGGTACTGGTGTCCAACTGCCCGCAGATCAACAACCCCTGCAACGGTTTCGACCCCACGCCGGTGCGAATGGTGATCACCTCGCCGGAGTCCGATGTCGCGGGTCGGTCCGCTCCGTGACGACCATCGAGGTGATCCGGCCGGGAATGCTCACCACCGTCCAGGACTGGCCCGGCCGGATCGGCTACTGGCATGTCGGCGTACCGCCGTCGGGCCCGATGGACGACCTGTCGTTCCGGATCGGCAACCGGGTCCTGGGCAATCCCGAAGGAGCCGGTGGACTGGAGTGTACCAAAGCCGGTCCGGCCCTACGGTTTCCGGACGGCGCACGGGTGTGTGTCACCGGCGCGCCGGTGCCGGTGACCCTGGACGGCACCCCGGTGCCGCAGTGGCAGTCGGTCACCGTTGCGGCCGGCGGCGTCCTGGACGTCGGTATGGTCGACGGTCCGGGGATGCGCTGCTACATCCTGATCGCAGGCGGACTCACCGAGCCCGAATATCTCGGCAGCACAGCCACCTTCACCCTGGGCACCTTCGGCGGGCACGACGGCAGGCCGTTGCGCGCCGGCGACCAGTTGACCGCCGCCGAGGACCCCGGGCCGGTATCGAGCCGGCCGGCCCGCGCCGCAATCGAGGAGCAGCCCTCGATCGGGCACCGCTGGGAAGTCGCCGTCACCGAGGGCCCGCACGCGGCTCCGGAGTTCTTCACCCGCGCCGATATCGACACGCTGGTCAGCACCGACTACACCGTGCACTTCAACTCCGACCGCACCGGTGTCCGGCTGGAGGGCCCCAAGCCGCAGTGGGCCCGCACCGATGGCGGCGAGGCCGGCCTGCACCCGTCGAATATCCACGACAATGCCTACTGCGTCGGCACTTTGGACTTCACCGGCGATACCCCCATCCTGCTGGGCCCGGACGGCCCGAGCCTCGGCGGCTTCGTCTGCCCGGTGACCGTGGTCCGCGGCGACCGGTGGAAATTGGGCCAGATGGCGCCCGGTGACACCGTCCGCTTCGTCCCGGTCCGGGCCGACCGCGCCCCCTCCCTGGGCAGTATCGACGCCGATCGCCGGGCGTCGCTACCCCTGGTGATCTCGACCGCCGGCGACCAGGACGACGGTGTGCTGACCCGGTTCACCGCTGCCGACGACACCGCTGTCACCGTCCGGCGTGACGGCGACGGCGGCCTGCTCGTCGAGTACGGGCCGATGGTGCTCGACCTGGCCATGCGCGCGCGGGTGCACGTGCTCTACGAGCAGATGCTGGCCAGCGCGGTGCCCGGTGTCACCGAGCTCACCCCGGGTGTGCGCTCGCTGCAGGTGCAGTTCGATCCCGCGGTGATCGCCATGCCCGAGCTCGTCGACCTGCTGGCCCGCACCGACGAATCCCTGCCCGCCACAGACGAACTCGTGCTACCGAGCCGCACCGTGCGGTTACCGCTGTCGTGGGACGACCCGGCCACCCACGAAGCGATCCAGCGTTACATCCACGGCGTGCGCGCCGACGCACCATGGTGCCCGTGGAACATCGAGTTCATCCGCCGGATCAATGGTCTGGCTGACGTCGATGCCGTCCACGACATCGTGTACAACGCCCAATACCTGGTGCTCGGCCTCGGCGACGTCTACCTGGGTGCCCCGGTGGCCACTCCCCTGGATCCACGCCACCGTCTGGTGACCACGAAGTACAACCCGGCACGCACCTGGACACCGGAGAACGCCGTCGGTATCGGCGGTGCCTATCTGTGCATCTACGGGATGGAGGGCCCGGGCGGCTATCAGTTCGTCGGGCGCACCACGCAGGTGTGGAATCATCAGCACCCCAACGATTCCCAGTCCTTCGAGCCGGGCACACCCTGGCTGCTGCGCTACTTCGACCGGATCAGCTTCTACCCGGTCAGCGCCGAGGAACTCCTCGACTTACGGGCCGACATGGCAGCCGGACGCGGCAACGTCGAGATCGGTGACGGCGAGTTCTCGATGTCGGAGTATGAGCGGTTCCTTGCGGGCAACGCCGAGAGCATCGCGACATTTCGCGCCCAGCAGGCCGAGGCGTTCACCGCTGAACGGCGGGCCTGGGACAAGGCGGGCGAGTTCGCCGGTCAGCTGGCCAGCTAACGCGAGCCGAGCAGCCCCGACAGGTACTCCGCGCGGCAGGCCCGGCGGGCCAGCTTGCCGCTGGTGGTCCGCGGAATCGCCCCGGCGGCGACCAGCAGGATGTCGGCCACCGGCAGGGCGTGCTGACGGGACACCGCGGCGCGGATCGCCTCGACGATGGGCTCGGGGTCGGCCTTGCCCGCCCCCGGTCCGCGCTCGGCGATCACCACCAGACGCTCACCGGTGCCTTCGGGTCCAGGCACCGAGAAGGCCGCCACGAACCCGCGGCGTACCGCACTCGACGCATCGGCGACGGTGGCCTCGATGTCCTGTGGGTAGTGATTGCGGCCGTCGATGATCACCAAATCCTTGATCCGGCCGGTGATGTACAGCTCGCCGCCGAGGTAGACGCCCATGTCGCCGGTGCGAAACCACATTGCGTTGGGCGCGACGCCGTCGGCGTGGCTGCCACTGTCCAACCGCACCTGAAGCTTGTTGCGGAACGACTGGTCGGTCTCGCGTTCGCGGCCCCAGTATCCGCGGCCGACGTTCTCCCCGTGCAGCCAGATCTCGCCGACCCGGCCGTCGGGCAGCTCGGACTCCGAGTCGGGGTCGACGATCACCGCCCACTGGCTGCGGGCGACCCGCCCGCACGACACCTGCGGGACGGCGTTGGGTGCATCTGGTGCGACCACCACGGCACGGCCCAGGCCGAGTTCCTCGCGGTCCAGGTAGATGGCCGTCGCCCGGTCATCGGAGCCGATGGTGGACACGAACAGCGTCGCCTCGGCCATCCCGTAGGACGGTTTCACCGCATTCGGTGACAGCCCATACGGCCCGAACACGGCATTGAACCTGTCGATGGAGGTGATGTTCACCGGTTCGGACCCGTTGATCAGGCCGGCGACATTGCTCAGGTCGAGGTCTTCCCCGGCAGGCGGCACACCGCGCTGGGCGGCCAGCTCGAAGGCGAAGTTCGGCGCCGCGGCGAAGGTCCGCCCGCGCTGGGCTTCCACGGCGAGCTCTTTGATCCAGCGGTGTGGGCGGCGCACGAACGCCGTCGGCGACATCAACGTCAGATGGCCGCCGAACAACGCCGGGAACATGATCATCAGCAGGCCCATGTCGTGGAACAGCGGCAGCCAGCTGACGCTGGCGGTGTCCCAGTCCAGGCCCACCGAGATGATCATCTGCACCACGTTGGTGAGCACCGCCCGGTGGGTGATCTCCACACCGGCCGGGCTGCGCGTCGATCCCGAGGTGTACTGCAGATAGGCGATGCCGTTGCTGTCCAGCGCCGCGGGCACGAACGTCTGGCCGACCGAATCGGGCACCGCGTCGATGGCGATCACCCGCGGGCGGCGGGTGCGCGGAAGCTTGCGGACGAAGGCCTGGGCAGCCTCGGCGGCCGCCGTCGTGGTCAGCACCGCCGACGGCAGAGCATCGGAGAGCACCGCATCCAGGCGTTCGGCGTGGCCGGGCAGTTCCGGGGCGAACAGCGGCACCGCGATGTTGCCGGCCTGGATCGCAGCGAAGAAGCCGAGGACATAGTCGACGCCCTGGGGAGCCAGGATCGCCACCCGGTCGCCGGGCTGGGTGACCTGTTGCAGACGCGCCCCCACGGCGCGCAGCCGCAGGCCGAGTTCGCGCCAGGTCAGCTCGATGGGTGTGCCCGCTGCGTCGTGCTCGAAGTCCAGGTAGCGGTAGGCGGCGGTGTCACCGAACTGGTCGATGTTGTGGTCGAGGAAGCGGGTGATCGTCAGGTCGGCAGGCAAAGCGATGTTCCCGTCACCGTCGAGGTAATCCTCGAGCTTGAGCCGAATCCCCTGACCGGTGGCAGCTGTGGGTTCGTGACTCATGAGCGAATTTTACGATCGGCCAGCACGTTTCCTCGGCTGCCGCGCCACGGTTTGGCGTGGCGCGATTCGTCGCAGCGGCGGCTGCCGACATCGAAGCGCGACTTCGTGTTCACTTGGATGTGACACCCTCTGCGGCACACAGGCCGCCAACGGAGTCACTAGCGAAGGTGGAAATGGCTGCAAAAGCTGCGGGTTCGTCCCGCCACGTCGAGGTTGAGCAGAAGTTCGACGTCCCCCCGGCAACGGTGTTCCCGTCCTTCGAGGGGCTGACGTTCGTCTCGCGGGTCGAGCGGCTGCCGTCACAATCCCTGGACGCGGTGTACTTCGACACATCAGACCAGGACCTGGCCCGGCGGCGTGTCACCCTGCGCCGACGCACCGGTGGCCCGGATGCCGGCTGGCACCTGAAACTGCCGGCCGGTCCGGATGCCCGCACCGAGGTGCACGCGCCGCTGGAGAGTGGCGACCACGCCGCGGCCGGCGAGGTGCCCGAGGAACTCGTCGACATTGTGCTGGCGATCGTGCGCGACCGCCCGCTGGTGCCGGTCGCCCGGATCTCGACCACCCGCAACGTGGTGATGGTCTACGGCACGGACGGAGCCGCATTGGCCGAGTTCTGCGACGACGAGGTCACCGCATCGGCCCTCGATCCCGTTGACAGCAGCCCGGGCGAGGAGCAGCGCTGGCACGAGTGGGAGCTAGAACTCGTCGACGGCGAGGTCAAGGGCGGCAAGGAAGTGCTGCGCCGGCTGGGTAACCGGCTGCTCGACGCCGGCGCCGCCCCCGCCGGGCACGGCTCGAAGCTGGCCAAGGTGCTGCAGGCCGGGCTGCCCGCCCCCGCCCGCCCCGAGCCATCCGCCGACCCGGTGCACCGCGCGGTGGCCGAGCAGGTGGACCAGATGATGGAGTGGGACCGGGCGGTGCGGGCCGACACCTGGGATTCGGTGCACCAGATGCGGGTGACCACCCGCAAGATCCGCAGCCTGCTGCAGGCCTCGGAGGACGCCTTCGGCCTCACCGACGACGCCTGGGTGCTCGATGAACTGCGCCAGCTCGCCGGGGTGCTCGGGGTGGCGCGCGACGCCGAGGTGCTCGCCGAGCGCTATCAGCGGGCGCTGGACGAGTTGGCGCCGGAGCTGGTCCGCGGCCAGGTGCGGGAGCGGCTGGTGGATGGTGCCAACCGGCGCTACCAGGCCGGATTGCGCCGCTCGTTGGCCGCGATGCGCTCGCCGCGCTACTTCCGCCTGCTCGACGCGCTGGAGGCACTGGTGGCCGCCGAGCCGGCGCCGCCTGCCCCCGGCGAGGAGCACGCACCGGTGACCATCGACTCGGCGTACAAGCGGATCCGCAAGGCCGCCAGGACGGCCGCACACGCCGAGGAAGAACACAAAGACGAGGCGCTGCACCGAATTCGCAAGGGCGCCAAGCGCCTTCGCTATGTCGCAGCAGCCACCGGCGAGTCGAAGGTGTCCGAGCGCGCCAAGGTGATCCAGACCCTGCTCGGCGACCACCAGGACAGCGTGGTCAGCCGCACCCACCTGAGCCAGCAGGCCGAGGCCGCCCACGCCGCCGGCGAGGACACCTTCACCTACGGACTGCTGTATCAGCAGGAGGACGACCTGGCCCGCCGGTCCCGTGAACAACTGGACGAGGCACTGGGCGCCCTGAAGAAGGCGGTGGCCAAGGCGCACTAGGCGCGCGGGGCGGACGAGTTGGCCTGTAAGCCGGATTCTGTTCCGCCCTGCCCGGTTGCCCGTGGCAGAGCGGCGGCGACCATCCATCTGGGCACACCGTCGCCGGGTACCTCGAGCGGCCTACCCGCAGGCTCGGGCGAGCAGCCCTCGAACGCCTGCGCAGCCGCACCAGGTGCGGCCTCTTGGCCTTGCTTCGGGTGGGGTTTACCGAGCCATCCCGGTCACCCGGGATGCTGGTGCGCTCTTACCGCACCGTTTCACCCTTACCGCCGCCCCGAAGAGCGGTGGCGGTTTGTTTTCTGTGGCACTGTCCCGCGAGTCACCTCGGATTGCCGTTAGCAATCACCCTGCTCTGTGAAGTCCGGACTTTCCTCGACTCGAAGAGCCGCGGCCGCCCGGCCAACTCGTCCGCGCCAACAACGTAGCGCCTCAGCGGGCTGTTCCGTAATCGACTCGGCTATCTGCGGCGAAGTTCGATGACGTTGTCGAGCAGTTCGGCCTGCTGACCATCCGGCCCGGTGGCGTGCCGCGGCACGCTGTCCACCCGGACCCGCTCCCACTGCCCCGGGTCCAACGCCAGGCCCTCGACCACCTCGTCGGCCGACGGGAAGACGTGGTGGCGCACCTCCTCGGGCGCCCAGGGCGGCGCCCCGCCGTGGTCGACGATCAGCAGCGTGCCACCGGGTGCCACGGTGGCCGCGGCGCGGCGCAGGATGGCCGGGCGGTCCATGTCGACCATGCTGTGGAAGAACTGCGCCGACACCAGATCGAACGGTCCCTCCGGCAGGGTCTGGGTCAGGTCGTGCTGTTGAAAGTCGATGTGCGACAACACTCCCCGCTTGTCGGCTTCCTTGGCGGCGCGGGCCAGCGCGGTGCTGGAGACGTCCACGGCCACCACCTCCCAGCCGTGTTCGGCGAACCAGATGGCGTCCCCGCCCTCACCGCAGCCCAGATCCAGCACGACGTCGCCATCGAGCTGCGGGACGATCTCTTCGAGCCGGGCGTTGACCCGTCCGCTCCAGATCTGCGGCTTCTCGGCGTAGCGCTGTTCCCAATGGCTGTGGTGTTCGTTGTCCATACCGGCAAGCTTGCCGCGCCCCATCCCGACTGGCAATGTTGTTTGCCATGCAGGCAAACACCGATGATGACGTCGACCTCCGGGTGCGCCGAAGGCTGCGCGAGTTGCGCGCCCGCCACGGCATGACACTCGACGACGTCGCCTCGCGGGCCGGTATCGACGTCTCGACGCTGAGCAGGCTGGAGTCGGGCAAGCGACGGCTGGCGCTGGACCACCTGCCCCGGCTTGCCGCAGCGCTGTCGGTGAGCAGCGATGAGCTGCTCGGAACGCATGAGGCCGTCGACCCACGGGTGCGGAGCACCTCGCACACCCGCCATCTGGTCACCTATTGGCCGCTGACCCGCGGCGGCGGGGCGGGCGGCCTGCAGGCCTTCAAGATCCGCATCAGCGCCCGGCGCCGCACCCCGCCTGCCGAACTCCCCACCCACGAAGGCCACGAATGGCTCTACGTCTTGTCGGGCCGGCTTCAGCTGATCCTGGGCGAGCGCCAGTTCGTCATCGACCCGGGCGAGGCGGTGGAGTTCAGCACCTGGACACCGCACTGGTTCGGCACCGTCGACTCCCCCGTGGAGGCCATCATCCTGTTCGGCCCGCACGGCGAACGGGTGCACCTGCGCGATTAGCCGATCCGGGTCCGCCGGAGTCCGTCGCACTGCGACGATGCCGTTAATCTCGTAGGCGTGACAGCTCATGACCACACCGATCACGGTGCCGGCGGTCCACGTGAAATCAGGGTTGTCTCAGTTCAATGCAGCCCGTCGCCGCGAAATCTGGACGCGAACGCCTCCTACGCGGCCGCCGTCTTGAGCAACCACCCCGATGCAGATGTGTGCGTGTTCCCGGAGCTCTTCTTGAGCGGCTACACCACCGTAGACCTGAACGAGATCGCAATCGGGCGCTCACATCCGCTCGTCCATCGCCTCGGTGCACTGTGTCGCGAGCACCGAACCGCTCTCATGCTGGGCTTCGTCGAAGACGATGTCGCAGGGTATTTCAACTCACTGTTGATCATCGACCGGGACGGTGACCTCGCGGCGGTCTATCGCAAGACTCATCTGTTCGGCGAGGAGAAGCACGCCTTCGTCGCCGGCGACGAGATCCACACAGTCGAGGTCGCCGGTGTGGCCGTAGGTCCGATGATCTGTTTCGAAACCGAGATTCCGGAGATCGCACGCACTCTCCGCCGGACTGGCGCTGAAGTCCTGACCACAGTCGCTGCGAACATGAAACCGTACGGACCGGATCACGAACTCGCCGTCCGCGCGCGCGCCCTGGACAACAGGATTCCCCACGTCTACGTCAACCGGGTGGGACACGAATCGGGATTCGAGTTCGCGGGAGGATCACTGGTCGCCAGTTCTGACGGGACGACCCAGGCATCCTGCGGCACCGGGGAGAATGTGACCGAAGCGGTGGTCCGCGTGGGCGACCGGGTGCCGAGCGTCATCGACTACATCCACCATCTGCGGCCCGCGCTGTACGGACATCGATGAAGAAGTCACGGGTCACCATTCGTGATGTGGCCGCCGCTGCCGGGGTATCCACCACCACCGTCTCCGCAGCGCTGAGCGGACATGGGCGGCTGCCCGAAGGCACCCGAATCCGGGTGCGGGCGGTCGCCGAAAAGCTGCAGTACAAGCCCAGTTTGAGTGCACAAAATCTGCCCTCCGGCCGGACCGGGGTCATTCTGGCGGCTATCGCATCACCCGGAGCGGCGCTGACCGCAACCTTCGATGTGGATTACTTCGTCCAAGTGTTGAGTTCTGCGGCCGACGCCGCTGCCCAGCGCGGCGTGGTCCTGGCACTGGTTCCGCTGTTGTCGGCCAACGCGCAACACCCGAACATTCCCTCGGATGGGGTCATCATCGTCGATCCCGTTCCCGAGTTCCCGCTCCTGCGTGAGGCGGTGTCCCGCCACCTTCCGCTGGTAACAGCGGGTCGTGCCACCGGCGTTGACGTGGCTTTCGTCGACAGCAACTTCTCGGAGGTGGTCCCCGAAGGACTGAACTTCTTGCGGGCATCCGGGGCGACCGCCCCCGCTCTACTCACCAGCGAGAGTTCAGCGTCCTATGTGCACGACTGCACGACCGCCTACCTGGCCTGGTGCGCCGATCACGAGGTGTCACCCCGGATCTGTAGCATCGCCGGCGCCCTCACCGAGGAAGCCGCTCGGGTGGCGGCGACCAGACTGCTCGCCGACACCAAGCCGCCGGACGCCTTCTTCGCCACCTTGGACAGGCTCGCGTTGGGCGCTTACGCAGCGCTGCGCAGTCGCGATCTTCCCCTCGACGGCAGGGTGCTGAGTCTCGGCGACAGCCGATCATTGGAAACCGACACCGTCCGCATCTCCGCGATCGACCTATCCCCAGCCGCCATCGGCGCCGCATGCGTCGAGGTCCTGCTCGACGTGATCAACCAACAAGCCGGCCCGACCGAGGTGATCATTCCAGGTCGCCTCATTGCGCGCACGACCGGTGCGGCCGGCGCGACAACCTGAAAAGTCCGAATACCGCGGACCGCGCGATGATCTAATTGCCTTGTATTGCAGTGCATTTCGACTGGCAACTACGCACTCAGCGAAGCACTGCGCACACCAGCTGCGACCAGCCGGGGCAGCTCCGCTCGTAAACACTCCGTTACCGAACACTCTCCGGATCTTGACTCCGGCGCGGAAGCGACCATACTTGCGGAAACGTTTCCGCACGCTCGCGAAGACGCCATCCCACCGGCACAGCGTTCCAAGGAGAGGCTCATGGCAATCGGATCGGACGGGTCCCAAACCGCCACCATGAAGCGGGAGTTCGGGATGTGGTCAGCCGCATCACTGGCGTTCATGTTCGTCTCGCCGATCGTGGCCATGTACGCGATCTTCAGCATCGGCCTGGCCACCGTGGGACCCGGGTTCTGGTGGGGATGGGTCGTGTGTCTCGCCGGCCAAACCCTGGTAGCAGTCACCTTCGGCGTCCTCGCCTCGCGCTGGCCCTTCGCAGGTGGCGTGTATCAGTGGTCCCGGCGTCTTCTTGGCGCCCCATACGGGTGGGCAGCGAGCTGGACCTACTCGTGGGCACTGCTGATCGCACTGAGTTCGGTCGCCTACGGTGGAGCATTCTTCATCGCCGTCCTGTTCGGACTCGATCCGGCGAACACGGTCGTCCGCACCGGACTGGCGGTGGGAATGCTCGTCGTGGCAACCGCGGTGAACCTCATCGGGCGCTCAGCAGTCAAGATCACCTCGGTCGCGTGTGTCGCTGCCGAGGTCCTCGGATCACTCGGCGTGGGCGCCTATCTGCTGTTCTTCGGCCGCCTGCAGCAGCCGTCGATAGTCCTCGAAGGGCTGCATGCCGCACCCGGTACAGCGCTCATGATGACCCCGCTCATCGTCGCCGTCTCCTTTGCCGGGTGGTCATTTCTCGGCTTCGAATCCGCCAGCGCCATCGCGGAGGAGGTCCGAGAACCCGCCCGCGCCGTCCCGCGCGCGATCGTCGTGTCGCTGCTCGCGGTCGGAGCGCTGGTGCTCTTCACGTCATTCGGAATCATCATGGCCACACCGGATCTCGCCGCGATTCTGGCAAGCGGACAAGATCCCGTCATCGCGATCCTGGCGTATCACTTCTCCCCCACGATGGTCGACGTCATCCTCGTGCTGTTCATCATCGCGTTCGTCGCGACGCTCATCGGCGTCCAGGCCTCGGTGTCGCGGGTGATCTGGGCCAACGCCCGTGAAGGTGAACTCGCCGGTGCCGCTTGGCTGCGACGCCTCAGCGGCGAACAGCGGATGCCCCGCAACGCGGTTCTCGTGACGGCAGTCATCTCGATCGCGCTGTTCATCCCACTGCAGAACGCCGACATGAACACTGTGCTCATCGCGTTCACCACGACCGGGTTCTTCCTGGCGTTCCTCTTCCCGGTGGCGGCCCTGGTCATCGCCTACCTCCGCGGCCGATGGCAACCCAGCGAGCCGACATTCGCCGGCCGCGCTGGAATACCCTGCGCCTTCTTGGCTCTTGCCTGGCTCGTACTCGAAACGGTCAACGTTCTCTGGCCACGTGGGACAGCCGATCAATGGCTTCTCAATTGGTCCCCGGTGATCGCGACAGCGGTGATCGCAGCCCTCGGGCTGCTGGCCTACTTCACCGCTCCCGCGCACCGGGAAGCCGCCAAGCCGATCACCGCACCGTTGACAGAGCCCGACACCGCACTGCCCACGCTCTAGACCAAACACTCACCCGGACAACGACTCCCCGAGAGGAACTGAACATGCCCGTCAGCTTCGAATGGCCGACAGTCGACTTCGCCCTCCTTCATCGCCAGCGATGGGAGCGGGTGGAGGCGCTCATGCGGGAACAGCGATTGGACCATCTGCTCCTCACCGGCGCCGACCACATCCGCTACGTAACCGACTTCCGCGCACAGATCACCAACGAGCCGGACTGGTTCGTCGCCGTCGTCTCCTCCGATGGCTCCGCCGACCTGATGGTGCCCTACGTCGACGAAGTGGTCGCCGCCGATTTCCCCGACAAGCCGTGGATCAAGCACCTCCGCCCGCTGCCTTCATGGTCGCCTCCGGCCGCGCATCCGGCCACCTGGGTGCGTGCCGTCCAGTCAGCACTCGGTTCGGGCGCCCGTCGGGTCGGGGTCGACGCGATTGACACCGCACTGCTGAGCGGGCTTCGTCAAGCGGCACCGCAACTGGACATCCACAGCGTCTCTGGAGCGTTGTTCGGGCTGCGCCGCTTCAAACTGGACGCCGAGATCGTACTGTTGGAAGCGGCTTCCCACGTCAACACCGCCGCCATGGAGGCGGCCGCCCTCGCGGCGGTGCCCGGCGCCACCGACCACGACGTGCTCGCTGCCGCAATGGCCTATCAGCAGTCAGCCGGGGTCGAGTTCGTCACGCACTCGGTGTGCAATCTGCGCAACGGAAGTGGCGACTGGTTCGCCGCGGGCCGCGAATTCGTCGATGGAGATCCGTTCTTCTTCGACATCGGCTGCTACGGCGTCGGCGGTTACGCGTCAGATGCAGCCAGGACCGCGTTCGTGGGCGAGCCCCGAAAGCACCACGCCGAAGCCTATGCCACGCTGCTGGAGTGCCATGAACTGATTCAGTCGGCGGCGCGGCCCGGGGCACGCGCATCAGAACTTCAACGAATCGCCAAGAAATTCCTCGTCGGCAAAGGCTATTTCGGCACACCGTATGCAGTCGGCCACGGTGTCGGTCTGCGACTGTGCGAGCTGCCGTCGATCTACACCACGCAGCACATGGACGAGGACGCCGTCCTCGTCGAAGGCGAGGTCATCGCCATCGAGCCCGAATTGAGCTACCAGCGGGACGGTAAGACCACCGTGTTGAAGATCGAGGACAACTTCGTGGTCACCGCGAACGGACTCCGCAAGCTGACGGTGGCACCCGAGGTGACCGCGGCGAAACCCTAGTCGCCCAGATACGAGGTCTGGTTCACCAGTCGCACCGACGACCCGCCGTCGGGGTAGAACTCGGCGATGCTCAGCGAGGCCAGGTCCAGGTGCAGCCGGTGCAGAATGCTCGCGCCGGCGTCCAACGCCAGGCGCAGCAGGGTTTTGATCGGCGTCACGTGCGAGACCACCAGGACCGTCTGGCCCGCGTTCTCAGCGATGATGCGGTCCTGGGCACGGCGCACCCGCACGGCGACGTCGTCGAAACTCTCCCCGCCGGGCGGCCGCAGGCTGGTGTCGCGCAGCCAGTTTCCGTGCAGATCAGGGTCACGCGTGGCGGCCTCGGAGAACGTCAGCCCCTCCCAGGCACCGAAATCCGTCTCGATCAGGTCCTCGTCGATCGACACCGGCAATCCCAGTGCGGACGCCGCCGCCGTCGCCGTCTGCACGCAACGCTGCAGCGGCGAGGACACCACTGCGGTCACGCCACCGCGTCCACCCAGATACCGGGCGGCCGCCTCGGCCTGCCGCCGGCCGGTGTCGGTCAGTTCCGGGTTGCCGCGTCCCGAATAGCGCCGCGCGACCGACAGCGCGGTCTGGCCGTGCCGCAACAGCAACAGCTGGGTCGGGGCGCCGCGGTTGCCCGTCCAGGCTGACGGCGGCACGGCGACCGCCCCCGCCGGTGGGTCGGCGATCGTGGCGGGCTGGTCCATCGCCTCGTTGGCCAGCCGGTCGGCATGGGAGTTTTGCTCGCGCGGAATCCACTGGTAGCTCACCGCATCGAGGGTCGATGCCAGCGCCCGGGCCTGCTGATGCAGCTCGGCCATGGCGGCGTGCTTGACCTTCCACCGTCCGGCCATCTGCTCAATGACGAGTTTGGAATCCATGAACACCGCGACCTCGGTGGCACCCAGTCTGCGCGCCTCCTCCAACCCGGCGATCAGGCCGCGGTATTCCGCGACGTTGTTGGTGGCCACCCCGATGGTCGCGCCGTGCTCGGCCAGTACGGTCTGGTGATCGGCCGACCACACCACACAGCCGTAGCCGGCGGGTCCGGGGTTTCCCCGCGACCCGCCATCGGCCTCGAGGATCACCTTCATCGGCTGAAACCGGTGAAACGCAACAGAATTGCGCCGCATTCGGGACAGCGCACCACTTCGTCCTCGGCCGCCGCCGAGATCCGGGCCATCTCGCCCCGATCGATCTCGATCCGGCACGCGCCGCACCGCGAACCCTGCAGCCGGGCCGCACCGACACCGGACGACGCGCGTTGCCGTTCGTAGAGTTGAACCAGCGCACTGTCCAGTCCGGCCAGTACCTCGCCGCGGTGCGCCGTGCGCTGGGTGCGCACCGCGTCGATCTCCTCGGTCGCCGCATCCCGGCCGGCCTTCGCGGTGGCCAGATCATGCTGGCGCGCTTCGACTTTCGCCGACGCTTCGGACTGCTCGGCGACCAGTTGTTCGCGGCGCTCCATCACCTCGAGCAGCGAGTCCTCCAGGCTGGCCTGCCTGCGCTCGAGGGTCTCCAGCTCGTGGGACAGTTCCTCGAGCTGTTTGGGGTTGACGGTGCCCGAGTCCAGCAGGCCGCGGTCGCGGTCCTCACGCTGGCGCACCCCGTCGATCTCGGACTCGAACCGGGCGACCTGGGCGTCGAGGTCCTCGATCGCCAGGGTCAGGGCGGCCAGCTGGTCACCGGCGGCACGGTGGTCGGACTGGGCCTGCTCGTAGGCCTGCTGCTCGGGCATGTTGGCCGCACGGTGCTCGGTGCGGGACAGCTCGGCATCCAGCTCGGCCAGCTCCAGCAGCGAACGCTGCTGGGTCACATCAGCTTTCACAAGCCGCCTTTCGACGATGAGTACTCGATGTTCCAGGGATCGGTTCGGATGTCGCACACGGTGACGGGCAGCGCCGCGCCGAAGTGGGCGCTCAGCAGCGCGGCGGCCTGGCCGCACCAGGGGAATTCGCTGGCCCAGTGGGCGACGTCGACAAGCGCCGGGCCGCCGGTGCGGCGATGCTCGTCGGCCGGGTGGTGACGTAGGTCGGCGGTCAGATAGACGTCCACGCCCGCCGCCGAGGCCGCGCCCAGCAGCGAGTCACCGGCACCCCCGCAGACCGCGATCCGCGACACCAGGGCATCCGGGTCGCCGGAGCCCCGGACCCCCCAGGTCGTGCGGGGCAGCAGCGCGTCCGCGCGGGCGACGAAGTCGGCGAAGCGCACCGGCTCGGCGAGGCGGCCGATCCGCCCGATCCCGATATCCGGTCCCTCGGCCGCCGGTTCGAGCGCTGACTCGACCGTCAGGCCCAACGCATCGGCCAGGGCGTCGGATACCCCGGGGGTGGCGGCGTCGGCGTTGGTGTGCGCGGTGAAGAGGGCGGCACCGCGACGGATCAGCTGGTGGATCAGCGCACCCTTCGGGGTACTGGCCGCCACGGTGTCCACTCCGCGCAGCAGCAGCGGGTGGTGGGCGAGTAACAGCCCACGCTCGGGCACCGTCGCCACCACCTCCGCGGTCGGGTCGACGGCAACGGTGACGCAGTCCACGGTGTCTGCCGGATCACCGCATACCAGGCCCACCGAATCCCAGCTGTGCGCCAGCGCGGGCGGGTAGGCGGCATCGAGCACGGCGATGATCTCGGCGAGTGCTGCGCTCATCGGATCATCTCCACCACGTGAAGCACAGTACCGTCGGGCGATCAGGGACAATGGAGCCGTGACCCGCACGGCCTCCGACACCCGCCCGCAATTGGTGCTGTTCGATCTCGACGGCACCCTGACCGACTCGGCGGACGGCATCGTCGCCAGCTTCCGGCATGCGCTGGCCGCGGTGGGCGCCGAGGTTCCCGCCGGCGATCTGGCCAGCCGGATCGTCGGACCGCCGATGCACGTCACGCTGCGGGGCATGGGGCTGGGTGAGCTGGCGGGTGACGCGATCGCCGCCTACCGGGCCGACTACACCACCCGCGGATGGGCGATGAACAGGCTGTTCGACGGTATCCCGCAGCTGCTGGCCGACCTGCGGGCCGCCGGGGTGCGGCTGGCGGTGGCCACCTCCAAGGCCGAGCCCACCGCGCGCCGGATCCTGGAGCACTTCGGCCTGGCCGACGCGTTCGACGTGATCGCCGGGGCCAGCGTCGACGGCACCCGGTCCAGCAAGGCCGACGTGGTGGCGCATGCGCTGGCCCAGCTGCAGCCGCTGCCGCAGCGGGTGGTCATGGTCGGTGACCGCGCCCATGACGTCGAGGGGGCCGCCGAGCACGGTATCGACACCGTCGTCGTCGGGTGGGGCTACGGCGCGAATGACTTCACCGACCCGGAGGCAGCCGCCGCGGCCGCCGCCCACGTGACGAGCGTGTCGGCGTTGCGGGAGGTGCTCGGTGTCTGACCCACAGTCGCTCCTTCACGTCACGTTCGTCTGCTCGGGCAATATCTGCCGCTCCCCGATGGCCGAGAAGATGTTCGGCCACCAGATCGCCCAGCGCGGCCTGGCCGACGTGGTGCGGGTGAGCAGCGCGGGGACGGGCCACTGGCACGTCGGTGAAGGTGCCGACCGTCGCGCCAACGCGGTGCTGCGCCAGCACGGCTACCCGACCGACCATCGGGCGGCCCGCCTGGACGACGACCACCTGGGCGCCGATCTGGTGATCGCACTGGGCCGCAATCACCTGCGGTTCCTCTCCGACCTCGGAGTCGAGCCGGACCGGCTGCGGCTGTTGCGCTCCTTCGACCCGCGCTCCGGTGCGCACGCACCGGACGTCGAGGACCCCTACTACGGCGACCACGCAGACTTCGAGGAGACGTTCACCGTCATCGAGGCGTCCCTGCCGGGCCTGCACACCTGGGTCGAAGCGCGACTGTCCGCCGAGGGTCTGGCGGGCTAGATGAAGCGGTGGTCGTTCCTGCTGAAGCCAGGCTGGTGGGCGCTGGGGCTGGTGGTCGTGGCGTTCGCTTACCTGTGCTTCACGGTGCTGGCCCCGTGGCAGCTGGGCAAGAACACCAAGACCGAGCGGGAGAACCAGCAGATCCAGTCGTCGCTGTCCGCGGAGCCCGTTGCGCTGACAACCTATCTCCCACACCAGAATTCGGCTGCCCCGGATGCCCAGTGGCGGCGTGTCACCGCGACCGGCCACTACCTGACCGACGCCCAGGTGCTGGCCCGGCTGCGGGTGGTCGGCGGCGATCCGGCCTACGAGGTACTGGTGCCGTTCGCCGTCGACGGCGGGCCCACCGTGCTCGTCGACCGGGGCTATGTGCGTCCGGTGAAGGGCACCTCGGTACCCGAGATCGCGCCCGCGCCGTCCGGCACGGTGTCGATCACCGCCCGGCTGCGCGATTCGGAGACCGCGCCGCCGGACAAGGGGGCGTTCACCGAGAACGGCATCACCCAGGTCTACGCCATCGACACTCGCGCCGTCTCGGCCACTACCCGGGTCCCGCTGGCGGGGTCCTATCTGCAACTGGTGGAGAACCAGCCCGGTGTGCTCGGTGTCGCCGAACTCCCCCATCTGGACTCCGGACCGTTCCTGTCCTACGGCATCCAGTGGATCGCGTTCGGCATCGTGGCACCGATCGGCCTCGGCTACTTCATCTACTCCGAGGTCAAGGCGCGCCGCCGCGAGGCCGAGACGGCCGCGGCCGTCACATCCGCCGAGCCGCTCACCGTCGAGGACAAGCTCGCCGACCGCTACGGCCGGCGGCGCTGAGCCCGACGGCCAGCGCGGCGGTCGCCAACTGAACCACCCGGGACAGCACCACCGAGCGGCGCAGGTCGTCGACCTGCGGCACCCGTCCGTCACCCAGGGTCGGACGGATCTCCAACTCATGCCGGTACTGGGTCGGACCGCCCAGACGCACCCCCAGCGCACCGGCGAACGTCGCCTCGACCACTCCGGCGTTGGGGCTGGGGTGCCGAGCCGCATCACGGCGCCAGGCCCGCAGGGCTCCCGTCGGCGAGCCCCCGATCAGCGGTGCGCACAGCACCACCAGTGCACCGCCCACCCGCGCCGCGACGTAGTTGGCGGCGTCGTCCAATCGTGCTGCAGCCCAACCGAACTGGGCATATCGCGGCGACCGGTTGCCGATCATCGCGTCCAGCGTGTTGATCCCGCGGTACATGAGCACACCCGGGACCCCGGCCACCGCCGCCCATAGCACCGGGGCGACGTGCGCGTCGGAGGTGTTCTCGGCCACCGACTCCAGCGCGGCACGAGCCAGCCCGTCGGCGTCGAGCACCGAGGGGTCGCGCCCGCACAGCGAGGGCAGCAGCTGCCGGGCACCGTTGATATCGCCGGCATCGAGCAGGTCGGCCAGCCGGGTGCCGGTCCGGGCCAGTGTGGTGCCCCCGAGCGCCACCCAGGTCGATGCGGCGGTCACCGCACCCAGCGCCGGGCCGCCCCGCGCGGCGCGCTGCAGCACCGTTCCCAGCACCCCCAGCCCGCCCACCAGAACGGCGACGTGCAGCACACCGGCGGCCCGGCTGTCGCGGTAGGTCCTGGCTTCGAGTGCGGCTGCGCACCAACCGAACCCCGCGACCGGGTGGCGGCGAGCCGGGTCGGCGAAGGTCGTGTCGGCCAACTGACCGAGTGCGATCCCGGCGGCACGCCACGGTCTGCCCACAATCACCCCGGCACTCTCTCACACGTGGTGTACTGCCCCGAGGGTGCAGTTGACCAAGGGGGAAATCCATGTCCAGCCAGATCGTCACGGCAGGAACCGTCATCACGATGGATCCGGGCCATCCTCGGGCGCAGGCCGTCGCCGTCACCGACGGGCGGATCGCAGCGGTGGGGTCACTCGACGAATGCCGGGCGGCCTGCCCGGACGCCGAGGTCGTCGACACCGGCGTGGCCGCGCTGCTCCCCGGCTTCGTCGAACCGCACAGCCACCCGGTGATGAGCGGCGTGGCCACCCAGCAACCGGCACGGTCCATCGCCCCCTGGGTGGCCTCGTCGTGGGCGGAGGTCGAGGCGATCATCGCCGACGCGATCGCCACCACGAATCCGGCCACCCCGCTACTGTTCGCCGGGTTCGACGCACTGCTGCACGGCCGGCCCTCCCCCAAGGCCGACGAACTCGACCGGATCTTCGGCGACCGGATCGCGGTAATCACCGATAACTCCGGTCACGGCGCCTACTTCACGACCGCGCTGATCAAGCGCAATGGCTGGGACGTGACGGCCCCGCCAGACCCGGTCGGTGGCCACTTCGGCCGCAACCCCGACGGCAGCCTCAACGGCCAGGCTTTCGAGACGCCCGCCATCATGTCCATCGCCGCCCCGGTGATGGCCCAGATCGGCGGCAATCCTCTGGCCAGCGCTGCGCAGTACTACGCGTGGATGGCGCGCGGCGGCTACACGTCCACCTCGGACATGACCTACGACCGCGCCATCAAGCCGGCCTACGAGGCGCTGGCCGCCGCACCGTCGTGCCCACTGCGGATCAGCATGTGGGAGATGTCGACCTCGCAGGGCTTCGCCGACCCGGAGAGTTTCGCCGCGGGTGAGGCGCTGCTGGTCAAGCGTGGTGTGAAGCTGTGGACCGACGGCTCGCCGTGGATCGGCAACATCGCGATCTCGTTTCCCTATCTGAGCAACGACACCACCCGCGACGCCGGTATCGACCCGGCGGTGGCCGGCGGTGTCGGATCGATGAACTACACCCGCGAACAGCTCGACGCCACGCTCGACCAGGCGGCACCGGCAGGTTGGCAGATGTCGTTCCATGCCAACGGCGACCTCGCGATCGATCTGGCGCTGGATGCCTACGAGGCGGCGCTGCACCGGCACAACCTGATCGGTACCGACCATCGCTGGCGGCTGGAACATCTCGGGGCCGGTACCCGGGCGCAGTTCGAGCGGGCCGCCGCTCTCGGGGTGTACGTCTCGATGGCGCCGTTTCAGTACTACTTCTGGGGTGACCTGCTGGACGGCAAGCTATTCGATCACGAGCACGGCAGCCGGTGGCAGGCCTTCGGGGACGCGGTCGCAGCCGGTGCGGTGGTGTCACTGCACAACGACGGGTCGGTGTCTCCGCCGACACCGCTGCTCAACATCCAGACGGCGGTCAGCAGGCGCACCAGGGCGGGCACCGTGCACGGTCCCGAGCAGGCCATCTCGCTGGACGCCGCGTTACGCGCCCACACCATCGACGCCGCCCGCACCCTGCACCGCGAGGACTTGGTCGGCTCCATCAGTGTCGGCAAGCTCGCCGATTTCACCGAGCTGACGGGTGATCCGTACACCGTCGAGCCTGCCGCGCTGGCCGAGCAGGTTCAGGTGAGTGGAACATGGTTGAGCGGCAAGCGAATCGACCTCGAAGCCTTCCTCGGAGCCGTCAACGGAATCGACACCGACGCACACGCCCACCTCAACGACACGGCACACCGCACCTGCTGCTGATCACACTGGGCCCGGTCACGCGGCCGGGCGGATCCGATCCGAACGTGCCGACCGCCCTGCCGAGGCCGCTGACGCGGGCGCCTTGGCGGCCTTGGTGGTGGATGGGCTTGCGGTCCGGCTGCCGGCGGCCGCCGTCCTCGGCGTGATCGGGACGGCGGCGGCACCGCGCACCTTTGCGGCGCCGGCCGTTCGCGCTGACGTGAGCCGCGTGCTCGCGGTCGATACCGGTGCGCCCGCGAGTGCCGGCGGGCGGATCGCGTCGGCGATCGCGGATGCGACGTCACCCACTACCTTGCCCGGTAGCACTGCGGTCGCTTTCACTACCGCGCCCGCACCCTCGACCACCTTCTGCAGCACCAGAGCCGGATCCCCGGCCGCCATCGCGAGCTGGACGTCGTAGACCGCGCGCGATCCCGCCAGGGCCCAATCGCGATAATCGACGAACAGCGCGGTCGCCAGCGACGGGTGTTCTGGAACCGCAATTCCATTCCAACTGACCAATGTCCATCCGTCGGTCGGATTACCTTTGACGACAACGATTCCGGTGTTTCCCAGGAAATTCTTGTTGACGAAGTCGAGGCTCGGCGGATTCTTGACGTTCATCATCACCCAGCTGGTGATGGTGCCGTTGTGCGAGAACGCAAGTGGGTTGGCATCGGGGTTGAGAGCATCGGCGGTGAAGGACGAGTACTTGTTCATCTCGTCCCAGTAGATCTTCTGGATCGCCGCGTTGGTGCGGTCGAAGAATGCGATCCCGTTGACATCGCCGTTCGCCAACGTCGGTGTGGGGCTTTGCGGCATCGGAGTCAGCCAGCTGGCAAGGCGCCACCGGTCCTGGACGTCGACGTAGGACGTCATTCGCGGGTCGACGAATGTGCCGTCGGGGTTCGTCAGGGTGCTGGCCAATTCATTGGCACCGGCGCGGACCTCGAGCAGTCCGTTCAGAGCCACCGGCGTCAGCCCGGCGTACTGCGCGTAGGGTGCGGCGGTCTGTGCGGTTCGGATCAGGGTTGAGGTGTAGATGGCGTCGTAGGCCACACCTTTGGCGATCAGAGTGTCCTTGAGCGCCTGCGCCTGGGTTTGCCCCAGCGGACTCAGATCCGGCCCGGGCGGGATCGAGCCGAGGATGTTCTCCACGTTCTCCATCGACTGGGCGTGCCGAACGAAGGTCAACGTCATGGACGTGGCCGCCCAGGCCGCTGCGGAGGAGGCGACGAGCATGCCGACGGCGAGGACGACGACACACAATCGCTTCAGCCAACAGGAGAACGCACGAATCGGACGGTCACGTACAGCGAGAACAGACATCGACACCCCCGTAGTCGTCAGCCAAGACGCACTGGTTCTACCAGTTTGTCCGGTCGGGTGCAGACTAACGGACCGAGGAGCCGAGCGGAAGGACTCCCTGCGACGGTTCGAGGAAGTCCGGCTAGACGTATCGCTAGGCCAACGTGGTCTTCATCAGCGCCACGTTGTAGTCACCCCACAGCGACAGGTTCCAGTAGATGTCCTGGCCGGTGGACAGCGGATCCATCATGGGCGCGTACAACCCCGGGTATTGCAGCGAATTGACCAGCGGGGTGGCCGAGGACCAGGTGCCCTGCGGGGAATCGGAGGTCCGCATCACCACGGTGCCGGTGCCGTCGGAGTACATCGCGACGTACTTGCTGAGATAGGTGTTGTACTGCACCGACATCTCACTGACGTGTCCGTTGGGTCCGCCGACGCCGAAGATGCCCGCCACCCAGCTGCCGAAGAACAGACCGAGCTGTCCCAGGAAGCCGCCGGCGTTCTGGTTCTGCGCGGTCGGCGGCAGGATCGGCACCGCGGCCGACGGGTCGTTGACGGTCCACGAGGAGCCGTTCCAGTACTCGTACTTGGTGAGATCGAGAATGTTGGCGTCGGCGACCCGGGAGACGTAGGCCGAACCCATCCGGCCCGACGGCGTGCCGTAGGAGTAGACGTACCCGGCGTCCGGTGAGTCGGCGGGCGGCTTGACGAACGCGCCCTGCTGAAAGTTCTGGTTGCCGTAGACGAATGGCCGGCTGGAGCGCAGCCAGCTGGCCGCCCGGACGGTCTGCGGTGCGACGGTCCAGTTCTGCCCGTTGTCGTCGGAGTAGGCGATCGCCGAGTAGTTGGTGGTCCACTGCCCGCCGTAGTCCCAGGAGCGCACCGACATGAAGTTGACGTATTGCCTTGCGCCGTAGGCATTGTCGTAGGGCACCGAGATCGCCGCGGTGGGGATGACGGTCACCTCCGAGCCGAAGATACCCAGATAGCCGGGATTGCCCCGGATCACCTGCTTGGACATTCCCGGCGAACTCAACGGCGAGCCGGCGAAGGGATCGGTGAGCGAGCCGGTGGCGAACGTCCGGGTGATCGGGTCGGTGGTGCGCAGCAGGACGTTGGAACGCCACACCCCGCTCTGATTGGGCCCGCTGAAGGTGTCACCGAAGATCATCAGCACCTGATGCTGGTCGCCGGTCATTCCGTTGTCCCACATGATTCCGACATCGGTGCCGTAGATGCCGAATCTCGCGGGTGTGCCGTTGCCGGGCCCGGTGACCCAGCCGACCTTGGTGGTGACCGGTGCGGCGGTGACCGCCGTCTGGGAGGTGGTGGCAGTGGGCGCCGCGGTGGTGGTGGTCTCCGGTTCGCGGCCGGTCCAGGATGCCAGTGCCACCAACGCAGAAGGATCGACGGGGTCCACCGGGCGGTTGGGGGCGAATCTGCCGGTACTCCGAGAGACGTTGACCGGCAACGCCTTCGGCGTGCTCACCGGGTCAGTGGCGGCCGCCGCTCTGGCTGCGGTCGGGACACCGGCCGCCGGGCTCACCGGCTTGGCCGCCTTGGGCGTGGCCGCGCCATGTTGACTGCGTGGTGAGTGCGCGGTCGAGGACGTGCTAGCCGTCGAATCACCGGGATCCGCCGAGGCGACCCCGGTGGCCACAGCGGTACCCACCCCCAGGGCTATCGCCAGCCCACCGATTCGACAGACGTACGCCGCTGTTCGCATCCATGCCCCCCTTGATCGCCCGTCCAGTATTGGCCACCAGGGTCACGATCCGGACGTGATTGTCGAACGGGTCAGAAACGCTGATGTCCGCTGATAGGAGGCAGGCCGGGGCGGCGCAGTATTCATTTCCAGCCGCTCGAGAAGAAGCGGACCAAGACTTGGAGGACACCATGACCACACAGATTTCCAAGCGCGCCGCAGGAATTCTCGCCAGTGCCGTCGCGGCTGGCGGACTGGCCCTGGGCCTCGGCTTCGCACCCACCGCCGGCGCCGCCGACAACTGCGGCTACGGCTACCACCTGGCCGGCGGCAGCTGCATCGCCAATGCGCCCGGTCCCGGCGCCCAGGTCGATCCCGGCCATCCCAACTGCTGGATCAACGACAACGGCGACCAGCGCTGCTACTAACCCTCCCCCACATCGAATATCGAATCCATCCCGCCCGGGCCGTCGGCCCGGGCGGGATGACGGCTGTCCGAATCACGGGTGCGGAACCTATTGATCTGCTGCGCACGCGGCGAATTCCCCCCGCGCCGCGCACGCTGCAGAACTACACTCAACCGTCTCGCGCCTCGCTCGGCCCGAGCGGGGGAAATTCGGGGAGGACAATCATGACTGGATCAATCCGTAAACGGACGGCAGTGTTCTTCGCAGGCGCCATGGCAGCCGGCGCGCTGACGGCGGGAATGAACTTCGCGCCCAACGCCGGCGCCGCCGACGGCTGCGGTATCGGATTTCATCTCGAGAACGGCAACTGCGTGGTGAACATCCCCGGCCCGGGTGCTCGCTTCGTCAGTCCCAACTGTTGGATCAACGACAACGGCGACGAGCGCTGCTACGCACCGTAACTCGACGGCATTGTCACACCACTCCCGCTCGGACCGCACAGTCCGAGCGGGATTTTCTTTAAAAGTACTGCGCTACAATACTTTTAAACATCCAGGACGGCCAGTGGCGGTCGCCGCCACCCAGGCCGTCGTCCACCGATCGTAGGACACCGGATTCCCTCCAGATCCGGTCCGGTTGGCGGACATACACCGGCTGTGGGCCAGCGCACTATTCATCTCGAGCCCGCTCATCCCGAGCCCGCCCACAAGACATAGAACAACTGGAGACATCATGACGACCACGATCATCAAGCGTGCGGTAGGAATTCTCACCGGCACCTTCGCCGCCGGCGCACTCGCCCTGGGCATCGGCATGGCCCCGACAGCCAGCGCGGCCGACGGCTGTGGCTACGGCTACCACCTCGACGGGGGCACCTGCGTGCTGAACGCGCCTGGCCCCGGCGCCCACTTCATCAGCCCGAACTGCTGGATCAACGACAACGGCGACGAGCGCTGCTACGCCGGTAGCTGATCCACCGAACACGCCCGAGCCCGCCCGTGACGATCACCGGGCGGGCTCGCGGCGTGAGAGCACTTCCCACTCAGACGTAGCGGCGACGCCCGGCCAGCACGCCGGTGACGATCTGGACGAGGTAGACGGCCAGCACCAGCAGCCAGGGAACCGTCCAGCCGCCGGACACATCGTGGAGCATCCCGAACAGGAACGGCCCGACCCCGGCGAGCAGATACCCGAATCCTTGTGACATGGCCGAGAGCTGCACGGTGTCCTCCTGGGTGCGGGCCCGCAATCCGATCACCGTCAGCGCCAACGAGAACACGCTCATGCCGACACCGACCAGAAAGCTCCACAACAGCGGACTGAAATCCGGTGCGACGAGCAGCCCGACCACACCGGCGACGCCGGCGACACCGAGGGCCGCGATCCAGCCACTCTGATGGGTACCCCTGGCGGCGATCGGCGCCAGGATCAGGCTGATCGGCACCGCGATCACCGAGAGCAGGCCGACCAGCAGTCCGGCGTTCGTCTTGCTGACGCCGTGGTCGATGAACACCTCGGGCAACCAGCCCAGCATGATGTAGGCCAGCATCGCCTGCGCACCGAAGAACAGGGTGACGGTCCAGGCCAGCCGGTTGCGCAGGAGCGAGCGGCGCGCGACCGGCCCGTCGACGCGCTCCGGCGGACGGCTGCCGCCACGGGAAGCCAACAGCCACAGCATCAATGCTGCGACCGCCAACACAGCCCAGCTGCCCAATGCCGGCCGCCAACCACCGCACAGAGTTTCCAGGGGCGGCGTGGCGGCCGAGCCCAGCGCCCCTCCGCCCTGCAGCGCCGCGGTGTAGATACCGGTCATCATGCCGAGCCGAGCCGGAAACGATTCCTTGATGACGGCCGGGATGAGCACGTTGACGACGGCGATCCCCGAGCTCGCGATCAGCGTTCCGCCGATGACGACCCATGGACCGTCGACCACGCGGATCAGCAGACCGACAACCAGTGCGAGCAGCGCCAGACCGATCGAGCGAACCAGCCCGAATCGGCGCGATACCTGCGCCGCCGCCAAGCCCGCCCCCGCGAAGCACAACCCGGGCAAGGCCGTCAGCACGCCGGCCCACACGGCCGACGCCCCCATGGCCCGCTGCATGTCGCCGAGGACGGGACCGACGGCGGTGACCGCCGGACGCAGATTGATCGCCACCAGCACTACCGCGACGACCAGAAGGGCACTCGCCGTCAGGCGTCCCACGTCGGGCACCTCGACCGCGCCGTCCAGTTCGACGGTGATGTCGGGCTCGCGGCGGTTCACCACGCCAGCCTGTCATACCCGCCTGGGCGCGCTCGAAGCACTTGAGGCACAACGCGATTAACGGCACACACCCCAAAGCTTGGCACTATGTCGAACACATGTTCTAATGGTGTGCCCGGCCCGCATCGCGGGCGACGTTCACCCGGAAAGCGCCATCCGATGACTGTAGAGACCCTGACCACCCCGCTGCTCCGTTCGGTTGAAGGCCCGGCCCCCGAACCCGTCGAGATCGCTCCTGCCATGGCGCCCGCGAAACGGGGTGCCGGGCGCAAGGCCAAGACGCTGGAGCTGACGCTGACCGTGACCGGCACCGCCGACGGTGAATGGCGGGCCGAACTCAAGCAGGGCGGCAGCTATCTGGCCCGCGATCTCGCCGTCGCGGCGGCGGCCGTCTCGCGTGCGGCCAAGGAACTGCACGAGGATCTCTCGGCGCCCATCGACGAGGTGATCGAAGAGGCCCGCGCTCAGCAGGCCGCCCGGGTCAGCGCCCTGGAAGCCGAACTCGAAGCTGCCCGTAAGGCACTGGCCGATCTCGCGTGAGATCGGCCAGTGTCTGGTGTGGTGGGCGCGGAGGGTTTCGAACCCCCGACCGCTGGTGTGTAAAACCAGAGCTCTACCACTGAGCTACACGCCCGTGCCCGGGCAGGTTACACGGACTGCGCGGGTGCAGGGAAATCCAGGTCAGGCGTCCACCGCAGCGAGCGCCTCGGTCCACACCGACTGGTCGCGGGCCTCGCCGGGCTGCTTGCATTCGGCGAACCGGATCACTCCCGCGCGGTCGATCACGAAGGTTCCGCGGTTGGGATAGCCGGCGTCGTCGTTGAACACGCCGTAGGCCTGGGCCACCGCGCCGTGCGGCCAGAAATCGGACAGCACGGGAAACAGGAATCCACTCTGGACGGCCCAGATCTTGTGCGTGGGCGGTGGCCCCACCGAGATGGCCAGCGTGGCGGTGTCGTCGTTCTCGAACTCGGGTAGGTGATCGCGAACGTAGTCGAGTTCGCCCTGACAGATTCCGGTGAACGCGAGTGGGAAGAACACCAGCAGCACGTTCTTGCGCCCGCGGAAATCGCTGAGTGTGACGGGCTGGCCGTTCTGGTCCTTGAGGGTGAAGTCCGGCGCCGCAGAACCGATCAGACCCTCGGCAGGGTCCGTCACGAATGCCGTCCGGCGGCCTTCGATTTCGGTTGCACCAGCCGACTGGCGCTCCAGTCACCCAGGTTGGCCGACGAGGTCGGCATCAGACCCGCGGTCGGCGCCGACTCGGCGATCTCGGCGGGAGCCACATGGCCGGGTTTTCCGGTCTTGGGTGTCAGCACCCAGATGATGCCGTCGTCCGCCAGTGGCGCGATCGCGTCCATCAGCCGGTCTACCAGGTCACCGTCGCCGTCCCGCCACCACAGCAGAACCACGTCCACAACCTCGTCGGCATCCTCGTCCAGCAATTCGGATCCGCTGGCATCCTCGACGTCGGCCCTAATGTCGTCGTCAGTGTCCTCGTCCCAGCCCAACTCCTGAACGACCTGATCTTTGTGTATGCCCAGCTTCTGGGCATAGTTGGGGGGGCCACCCTCCGCGACCACCGTCAGGACCTCCTCATATCGTCAGGATCGGCTGTCTAGGGCTATCGTCGCACGACACGCGAGATTCCACGCCGCGCGGTACGGACTCAGTACGTCGCGTCGCACAGGCTCAACGCGTTGGACCTGGTGTCGTTCAGGTCGCCGATGGTCTTGTTGAACTCGTCAGCCGGGGCCTGGGCGGTGATCGCCTTGGCGGTGGCGCGAGCCCCGTCCACCCAGTCGGTCAGCGCTTGACGCAGGTCGGCCGGGATGGCATCGGTGATGCTGCCCTGCACCGCGTCCGCGCTCTGGTTGAGCGCATCGACAGCCGGCCCCTCGGTGGCGGCGGTATTTCCGCCGCCCTGATTGAAGGCGCCGACGTAGGTGTTGACCGCGTCGATGGCGTCGGCACTGGTGGTCGACAGCGTCTCGCAGGTGTCATGCATGGCCTTGGTCGTTTCCGACGCCTGGCGCTCGGACTCGCGGGCACTCGACGAGGCCGCCGACTCGGACAACGAGACCGACACCGAGGTCCGGTAAGCGGGGGCGTCACCGGCGTTGACCCGGGCGGTGCCGTCGCTGACCGTCGTGCAACCCACCACGCCCATGGCGATGGCAGCGGCGCTGCCGGCCAGCAGTCCGCCGATCCGCAGCCTGGAAGCCGTTGTGATCAGCACAGCCCGAGAGGTTACCGGCAAACTGCCCAGCTCGGCGCGGCGCGAAGAATTCAATCAACCCTCTAGTTGACTACTCGTCGGTACCGGCCCAAGTGCGGCACGATAGGGGTCAGAGGGTGCAAAACCTGCACCAGCTACTAAGGAGCTGATGTTGACCACCGAGTTCGCGCGCCACGATCTGGCTCAAAACTCAAACAGCCCAACCGAATCTGATCGTGTGCGAGTGATCCGCGAGGGAGTGGCGTCCTACCTACCCGACATCGACGGGGAGGAGACGGCGGAGTGGCTCGAGTCGTTCGACGAGCTGCTGTCGCGGTCCGGACCGGCCCGGGCTCGCTATCTGCTGCTGCGGATGCTCGAGCGCGCCGGTGAGCAGCGGGTCGCCATCCCGGCGCTGACCTCCACCGACTACGTCAACACCATCCCCACCGAGCTGGAACCGTGGTTCCCCGGCGACGAAGACGTCGAGCGCCGCTATCGGGCCTGGATCCGCTGGAACGCGGCCATCATGGTGCACCGCGCGCAGCGGCCCGGCGTCGGCGTCGGCGGCCACATCTCCACCTATGCCTCCTCGGCCGCGCTCTACGAGGTCGGCTTCAACCACTTCTTCCGCGGCAAGAGCCACCCCGGCGGTGGCGACCAGGTGTTCATCCAGGGGCATGCCTCCCCGGGTGTCTACGCCCGCGCCTTCCTCGAAGGACGCCTGTCGGCCGATCAACTCGACGGCTTCCGCCAGGAGCAGAGCCACGCCGGCGGGGGCCTGCCGTCCTACCCGCACCCGCGATTGATGCCCGACTTCTGGGAGTTCCCGACGGTGTCGATGGGCCTGGGCCCGATGAACGCCATCTACCAGGCCCGGTTCAACCACTACCTGCACGACCGCGGCATCACCGACACCTCCGACCAGCACGTGTGGGCGTTCCTCGGCGACGGCGAGATGGACGAGCCGGAGAGCCGCGGCCTGATCCAGGTCGCCGCGAACGAGGCGCTGGACAACCTGACCTTCGTCATCAACTGCAACCTGCAGCGCCTCGACGGCCCGGTGCGCGGCAACGGCAAGATCATCCAGGAGCTGGAGTCGTTCTTCCGCGGCGCGGGCTGGAACGTCATCAAGGTGGTGTGGGGCCGTGAGTGGGACGCCCTGCTGCACGCCGACAAGGACGGCGCGCTGGTGAACCTGATGAACACCACGCCGGACGGCGACTTCCAGACCTACAAGGCCAACGACGGCGCCTACGTCCGGGACCATTTCTTCGGCCGCGACCCGCGCACCAAGGCCCTGGTGGCCAACATGTCCGACGCCGAGATCTGGAACCTCAAGCGTGGCGGCCACGACTACCGCAAGGTGTATGCCGCCTACCGTGCGGCGATGGAGCACAAGGGCCAGCCGACGGTGATCCTGGCCAAGACCATCAAGGGCTACTCGCTGGGCGCCCACTTCCAGGGCCGCAACGCCACCCATCAGATGAAAAAGCTTGCGCTGCAAGATCTCAAGGACTTCCGCGACGCCATCCGCATCCCCATCAGCGATGCCCAGCTCGAGGAGAACCCCTACCTGCCGCCGTACTACCACCCCGGACCGGAGGCCCCGGAGATCCGCTATCTGGTGGACCGCAGGCGCGCTCTCGGCGGCTTCCTGCCCGAGCGGCGCACCAAGTCCAAGGCGCTGACCCTGCCGCCCCGCGAGGTCTACCAGCCGCTGAAGAAGGGCTCCGGCCAGCAGCATGTGGCCACCACGATGGCGGTGGTGCGCACCTTCAAGGAACTGTTGCGCGACAAGAACATCGGCCACCGGTTCGTCCCGATCATCCCAGACGAGGCGCGCACCTTCGGCATGGACTCGTGGTTCCCCAGCCTCAAGATCTACAACCGCAACGGCCAGCTGTACACGGCGGTCGACGCCGAGCTGATGCTGGCCTACAAGGAATCCGAAGTCGGCCAGATCCTGCACGAGGGCATCAACGAGGCCGGGTCCACCGGATCGTTCATCGCGGTGGGCACGTCGTACGCCACCCACAACGAGCCGATGATCCCGATCTACATCTTCTATTCGATGTTCGGCTTCCAGCGCACCGGCGACAGCTTCTGGGCGGCAGCCGATCAGATGGCCCGCGGTTTCGTCCTGGGGGCCACCGCGGGGCGCACCACGCTGACCGGTGAGGGCCTGCAGCACGCCGACGGTCACTCGCTGCTGCTGGCGTCAACCAATCCGGCGGTGGTGGCCTACGACCCGGCGTTCGCCTACGAGATCGCCTACATCGTCGAGAGCGGCCTGGCCCGGATGTACGGGGAGAACCCGGAGAACATCTACTTCTACATGACCATCTACAACGAGCCCTACGTGCAGCCGGCGGAGCCGGAGAACTTCGACCCCGAAGGTCTGCTGCGCGGGATCTACCGGTATCGGAGCGCACCCGAGAAGCGGACGAACGTCGCGCAGATCCTGGCCTCCGGTGTGGCGATGCCGGAGGCGCTGCGGGCGGCCGACCTGCTGGCCGAGCGCTGGGATGTGGCCGCCGACGTCTGGTCGGTCACCAGCTGGACCGAGCTGAACCGCGACGGCGTGGCCATCGAGAAGGAGCAGCTGCGCCATCCGGATCGTCCGGCCGCGACGCCGTACGTGACCCAGGTTCTCGCCGATACCGCCGGACCCGCCGTCGCGGTGTCGGACTGGATGCGCGCGGTGCCCGAGCAGATCCGGCCCTGGGTGCCCAACACCTACGTCACGCTGGGCACCGACGGGTTCGGGTTCTCCGACACCCGGCCGGCGGCCCGCCGCTACTTCAACACCGACGCCGAGTCGGTGGTGGTGGCGGTTCTCGAGGCGCTGGCCCGCGACGGCGAGATCGACCCGTCGGTGGCGGTGGCGGCGGCACGCGAGTACCAGATCGATGACGTGAAGGCGGCTCAGGTCTCCTACGTCGACACCGGGAGCGCGTAGTCGACGGGCCCGTACTGCGCCTTTGGTAGGAACATCCATAAACAGGGCGTAGCTTTTAGGGGTGAGCGACAATCCGCGCCCGGAGGCGCCGCGGCCGCCGTTGGAGCTTCTGGCCAACGTGCCCGATTCGACGCTGCGTCGGCTCAAGCAGTACTCCGGGCGCCTGGCCACCCAGGCCGTGCACGCTATGGAAGAGCGGCTGCCGTTCTTCGGCGACCTCGAGGCGTCCCAGCGCGCCAGCGTGCAGTTGGTGGTGCAGGCCGCGGTGGTCAACTTCGTCGAATGGATGCGCAACCCGGACAGCCAGGTGGGCTACACCGCCCAGGCCTTCGAACTCGTCCCGCAGGATCTGACCCGGCGTATCGCGCTGGCCCAGACCGTCGACATGGTCCGCGTCACCATGGAGTTCTTCGAGGAGGTGGTGCCGCTGCTGGCGCGCACCGACGAGCAGCTCACCGCGTTGACCATTGGCATCCTGCGCTACAGCCGTGACCTGGCGTTCGCGGCTGCCGCCTCCTACGCCGACGCCGCCGAGGCCCGCGGCTCGTGGGACAGCAGGATGGAAGCCAGCGTGGTCGACGCGATCGTCCGCGGCGACGCCGGTCCCGAACTGCTGTCCCGCGCGGCGGCGCTGAACTGGGACACCACCGCGCCGGCGACGGTCGTCGTCGGTACCCCGCCCCCGGGCCGGGAGGATCTGGCCAGCGAGGACATCCGCGAGATCGCGCTGCGCTTCGAGCGCGGGGCGCTGGCCGACGTGCACGGCACCTGGCTGATCGCCATCATCTCCGGTCCACTGTCACCGACCGACAAGTTCTTCAATCAGCTACTCACCGCCTTCTCGGCCGGCCCGGTGGTGATCGGTCCGACGGCAGCGATGCTGACCGCGGCCCACCACAGTGCGATCGAGGCGATCTCGGGGATGAACGCCGTAGCCGGCTGGAGTGGGGCCCCCCGGCCGGTACCGGCTCGCGAACTACTGCCGGAGCGGGCACTTCTCGGCGACACGCTGGCCGTCGCGGCCCTGCACACCGAGATCATGCGCCCACTGGCCGACGCGGGTCCGGCGCTCACCGAGACGCTCGACGCCTACCTCGACAGCGGTGGAGCCATTGAAGCTTGCGCCAGGAAACTGTTCGTTCATCCAAATACCGTCCGGTACCGCTTGAAGCGGATCGCCGATTTCACCGGCCGGGATCCCACGCTGCCGCGCGATGCCTACGTCCTGCGGGTCGCCGCCACGGTCGGCCGCCTCGGCTACCCAGCGCCCTCTCAGACCATGGCAAACAGATCTGTAGCGCAGCTCACACCGGCGGTGACGGGCGTGAACGGGTTCGGCTGATCCCGGGTGCAGATTGCGGGACGGTATCAACGATGTCGCATCACATGCACTTTTGTGGACAAGCTACAAAAACATAAGACAAGGTTCATAATCTCTTACACCGCGCAAAACCGGTTTCACAGTGTTCCCTTAAGAACGTGATTGCTTTGCTCGCCCCCGGACAGGGATCACAGACCCCCGGCATGCTCGCGCCCTGGCTCGAGCTGCCCGGTGCTGCCGATCAGATTGCGGCCTGGTCGCAGATCAGCGGCCTGGATCTGGCCCAGCTCGGCACGACTGCGTCGGCTGAGGAGATCACCGACACCGCGGTCACCCAGCCGCTCGTGGTGGCGGCGACCCTGCTGGCCAACGCCGAACTGGTCAAGCGCGGCGTGCTGGCCGACAAGAAGACTGTCGTGGCCGGCCACTCGGTCGGCGAGATCGCGGCGTACGCGATCGCCGGCGTCATCTCCGCCGACGACGCGGTCAAGCTGGCCGCCGTCCGCGGCTCGGAAATGGCGAAGGCCTGCGCGGTCGAGCCCACCGGTATGTCCGCCGTCCTGGGTGGCGACGAGGCCGACGTATTGGAAGCCCTGGCACGTCTGGACCTCATTCCCGCCAACCGCAATGCCGCCGGCCAGATCGTGGCCGCCGGTGCAATCGCCGCACTGGAGAAGCTCGCCGAGGATCCGCCGGCCAAGGCCCGGGTGCGCCAGCTGGCCACCGCCGGCGCCTTCCACACCCACTTCATGGCGTCCGCGCTCGACGGTTATGCCGCCGCGGCCGCCGAGGTCGCCACCAGCGAGCCCACCACCACCCTGCTGTCCAACGCCGACGGCCAGCCGGTCACCTCGGCGGCGGATGCGATGGACAAGCTGGTGGCTCAGCTCACCCGCCCGGTGCGCTGGGACCTGTGCACCGAGACCATGCGGCAGCTCGCTGTCGAGGCGATCGTCGAGTTCCCGCCCGCGGGCACTCTGACCGGTATCGCCAAACGAGAACTTCGGGGGGTCGCGACGCGCGCCGTCAAGACACCCGCAGACCTGGACGAATTGACCGCGCTCTAGACACGGGCCGGATCCAGGACAACCACATAGAGCACAACCACGCAGTGCCGAAGTAACACAACAGATTCCGTATCAAGTAACACCAATCACGAAGGGAGCCACACTGTGGCCGCCAGCCAGGAAGAAATCATCGCCGGTCTCGCGGAGATCATCGAAGAGGTCACCGGTATCGAGCCGTCTGAGGTGACCCCCGAGAAGTCGTTCGTCGACGACCTGGACATCGACTCGCTGTCGATGGTGGAGATCGCCGTTCAGACCGAGGACAAGTACGGCGTGAAGATCCCCGACGAGGATCTGGCCGGTCTGCGCACCGTCGGTGACGTGGTCAACTACATCCAGAAGCTCGAGGAAGAGAACCCCGAGGCTGCCGCCGCGCTGCGCGAGAAGTTCGCACAGTGACCAAGCCTTCCACTGCTAACGGCGGTTTCCCCAATGTGGTGGTGACGGCCGTTACGGCAACCACTTCCGTCGCGGGCGACATTGAGAGCACGTGGAAGGGTTTGTTGGCCGGCGAGAGCGGCATCCGCGTTCTCGAGGACGACTTCGTCACCAAATGGGATCTGCCGGTCAAGATCGGCGGGCACCTCAAGGATCCGGTCGACGACCACATGGGTCGGCTCGACTTCCGCCGGATGTCTTACGTCCAGCGGATGTCCAAGTTCCTCAGCGCTCAGCTGTGGGAGACCGCCGGCAAGCCGGAGGTCGATCCGGACCGCTTCGCCGTCGTCGTCGGCACCGGACTCGGCGGTGGCGAGAAGATCGTCGAAACCTATGACGCGATGAACGAGGGCGGGCCCCGCAAGGTGTCTCCGCTCGCCGTTCAGATGATCATGCCCAACGGTGCGGCGGCGGTCGTCGGCCTCGAGCTCGGTGCCCGCGCCGGCGTCATCACGCCGGTGTCGGCCTGTTCGTCGGGGTCGGAGGCCATCGCCCACGCGTGGCGCCAGATCGTCATGGGTGACGCCGATTTCGCGGTGTGCGGTGGCGTCGAGGGCGGAATCGAGGCGTTGCCCATCGCGACGTTCTCGATGATGCGCGCGATGTCCACCCGCAACGATGATCCGGCGGGCGCCTCGCGTCCGTTCGACAAGGATCGCGACGGCTTCGTCTTCGGCGAGGCCGGTGCGCTGATGATCATCGAGACCGAGGAGCACGCCAAGGCACGTGGCGCCAAGCCACTGGCCCGGTTGATGGGTGCGGGCATCACGTCGGACGCCTTCCACATGGTGGCGCCGGCTCCGGACGGCCTGCGGGCCGGTCGGGCGATGACCCGGGCGATGGAGCTGGCGGGCCTGTCCCCCAAGGACATCAGCCACGTCAACGCGCACGCCACGTCGACGTCGATCGGTGACATCGCCGAGGCCAATGCGATCCGGGTCGCCGGTGTGGACCACGCCGCGGTGTACGCACCGAAGTCGGCGCTGGGCCACTCGATCGGTGCGGTGGGTGCTCTGGAGTCGATCCTCACCGTGCTCGCACTGCGGGACGGCGTCATTCCTCCGACGCTGAACTATGAGACGCCGGATCCGGAGATCAACCTGGATGTCGTTGCGGGCGAACCCCGTTACGGCGATTACCAGTACGCGATCAACAACTCGTTCGGATTCGGAGGACACAACGTGGCGCTCGCCTTCGGGCGCTACTGATCCGGGGGGAAAGGACGATCAAGAGGCAATGGCAGGGTTGACACAACTGTCAACGGGGAACGGGTTCCCCAACGTCGTCGTCACGGGTATCGCCATGACGACGGCCCTGGCATCTGACGCCGACAGCACCTGGAAGGCGCTGCTGGACGGGCAAAGTGGTATTCGGCTGCTCGAGGATGAGTTCGTCGAGAAGTACGACTTGCCCGTCCGGATCGGCGGACATCTGGTCGAGGATTTCGACGGGGAACTGACGCGGGTCGAACTGCGCCGGTTGTCCTATCTGCAGAAGATGTCCACCGTGCTTGGCCGACGGGTGTGGCAGAACGCCGGCGCCCCGGAGGTCGACACCCGGCGGCTGATGGTCTCCATCGGCACCGGCATGGGGTCCACCGAGGAGTTGGTTTTCGCTTACGACGGCATGCGCGCGAAGGGTCTTCGCGCCGTGTCGCCGTTGGCGGTTCAGATGTACATGCCCAACGCCGCCGCCGCGGCGGTCGGCTTGGAACTCGGTGCCAAGGCCGGGGTGGTCACTCCGGTGTCGGCGTGCGCGTCGGGCTCGGAGGGCATCGCCCAAGCGTGGCGGCAGATCGTGCTCGGCGAAGCTGACATCGCGGTCTGCGGAGGTGTCGAGACCAAGATCGAGGCGGTGCCGATCGCCGGCTTCGCCCAGATGCGCATCGTCTTGTCGACCACGAACGACGATCCCGCCGGCGCCTGCCGGCCGTTCGACAAGGATCGCAACGGCTTCGTGTTCGGCGAGGGCGGCGCGCTGCTGGTGATCGAGACCGAGGAGCATGCCAAGGCCCGCGGCGCCAACATCCTGGCCCGCATCATGGGTGCGGCCATCACCTCCGACGGGTACCACATCGTGGCTCCCGACCCGACCGGAGATCAGGCGGGGCAGGCGATCACGCGGGCCATCCAGGTGGCCGGCCTGCAACCCACCGATATCGATCACATCAACGCACACGCGACGGGCACTCAGGTTGGTGACGTAGCGGAAGGTAAGGCGATCAACAACGCGATGGGCAGCCATCGGCCCGCGGTCTACGCGCCCAAATCGGCGCTGGGCCACTCGGTCGGTGCGGTCGGAGCGGTGGAATCGATCCTCACGATCATGGCGCTGCGCGAAGGGGTAATCCCGCCGACGCTCAACCTGCGCAACCTTGATCCGGAGATCGATCTGGATGTGGTGGCCGGTGAACCCCGGCCAGGCAAGTACCAATACGCGGTCAACAATTCGTTCGGATTCGGTGGTCACAACGTGGCGATCGCCTTCGGAAAGTACTGAAAACCGAAGGCGTCGAGGATAACCGGCGCGCACTAAGGAGATTTGGATGACGATCATGGCACCTGAGACGGTCGGCGAATCGCTCGACCCGCGCGACCCGCTGCTGCGCCTGCGCACCTTCTTCGACGACGACAGCGTCGAGCTGCTGCACGAGCGTGACCGCTCAGGTGTGCTGGCCGCGGCCGGCACCGTCAACGGTGTGCGGACCATCGCGTTCTGCACCGACGGCACCGTCATGGGCGGCGCCATGGGCGTGGAGGGCTGCCAGCACATCGTCAACGCCTACGACACCGCCATCGAGGAGCAGAGCCCGATCGTCGGCATCTGGCACTCCGGCGGCGCACGACTGGCCGAAGGCGTTCGCGCCCTGCACGCCGTCGGTCTGGTGTTCGAGGCCATGATCCGCGCCTCGGGGTACATCCCGCAGATCTCGGTGGTCGTCGGCTTCGCCGCGGGCGGTGCCGCCTACGGACCGGCGCTGACCGACGTCGTCATCATGGCAGGCGAGGGCCGGGTGTTCGTCACCGGACCGGACGTGGTGCGCAGCGTCACTGGTGAGGACGTCGACATGGCCTCGCTGGGCGGGCCGGACACCCACCACAAGAAGTCCGGTGTCTGCCACATCGTCGCCGACAGCGAGCTCGACGCCTATGCCCGCGGCCGCCGCATGGTCGGATTGTTCTGCCAACAGGGCCATTTCGACCGCAGCAAGGCCGAGGCCGGCGAGGTCGACCTGCACGCCCTGCTGCCCGAGTCACCGCGCCGTGCCTATGACGTCCACCCGGTCGTGGAAGCGCTACTGGACACCGACGATGAGGGCAACTCGACATTCGAGGAGTTCCAGGGCAAATGGGCCCCCTCGATCGTGGTCGGTATCGGCCGGCTGGCAGGCCGCTCGGTGGGCATCCTGGCCAACAACCCGCTGCGCCTCGGCGGCTGCCTGAACTCCGAGAGCGCCGAGAAGGCAGCCCGTCTTGTTCGGCTGTGCGATGCCTTCGGCATCCCGCTGGTGGTCATCGTCGACGTACCGGGCTACCTGCCCGGTGTCGACCAGGAGTGGGGCGGCGTGGTGCGCCGCGGCGCCAAGCTACTGCACGCCTTCGGTGAGGCGACTGTCCCGCGCGTCACGCTGGTGACTCGTAAGACCTACGGCGGGGCCTACATCGCGATGAACTCGCGGTCACTGGGTGCCACCAAGGTCTTCGCGTGGCCGGACGCCGAGGTCGCGGTGATGGGTGCCAAGCCCGCGGTCGGCATCCTGCACAAGAAGAAGCTGGCGGCTGCCCCGGACCACGAGCGCGAAGCGCTGCACGAGGAGCTGGCCGCCGAGCACGAGCGGATCGCCGGCGGGGTGGATTCCGCTATCGAGATCGGCGTGGTGGACGAGAAGATCGACCCTGCGCACACCCGCGGCAAGGTCACCCAGGCGCTCGCCGAAGCGCCTGCCCGCCGGGGCCGCCACAAGAACATCCCGCTGTAGTCGGCTATCCCGCCCAAACCGACGTTTGGGCGGGAAAGACCGAGTGAATCACGCCATTTCGTCGATCTCGGCGTCGGCTGGGTTCCGCTGATCCTTGCCGCGGTTGAACCGCTTCGCCACGAAGTACAGGCCGATCACCACCGCCCAGGACAGCAGGCTCAGCACCAGCTGTGAACGCAGTTTGTCGTCGAGGTACATCTGCACCAGAATGGCCAGCATCGCCAAGATGGTCAGGATCGACAGCACCGGGAAGAGCCACATCGCGAGCCTGAGCTCGGTGTCGCCGCGCCGGTAGCGCAGCACGATCTGCGAGACCGCGATCAACAGGTAGACGAACAGGATGATCGCGCCGCTGGAGTTGAGCAGGAACGCGAAGATCGTCTTCTCGGCAAACGCGGCGGCGACGACACAGGCGAAGCCGACGATCGACGAGAACAAGATCGCATTGGCGGGGACTCCACGCACCGTCACGGTGAGCAGTGGCGCCGGGGCCTCGCGCCGTGCGGCGAGCACGAACAGCATGCGAGACGCCGTATACATCCCGGAGTTCAGACAACTCAGCACCGCGGTGAGCACCACGGCGTTCATGATGTGATCGGCGTAGGGAATGCCCATTTCAGTGAACGCCGCGACGAACGGTGAGGCGGCCAGTCCGCTGTCATTCCACGGCACGATCGTCACGATCAGGAATACCGACAGCACGTAGAACACCAGAATGCGCATGATCACCGAATTCGCAGCGCGTGCAACGGCTTTCTCAGGATCGGATGACTCCGCCGCAGCTATCGTCGCGATCTCGGGGCCCACCATGGAGAAGATCACCGTGACGATGCCGACGGTGATCACCCCGGCACCCATCGGCAGGAAGCCGCTATGGCTGGTCAGGTTGGAGAAATCCAGTGACTTATGGGGCCACAGGCCCAGGACGAAGCAGGCCCCGATCGCGATGAAGACCAGGATGGCGGCTACCTTGACCCCGGCGAACCAGAACTCGAATTCCCCGTAGGACTTGACCGAGAACAGGTTCGTCGCCGTCATCAGCACCATGAACACCAAGGCGCACAACCACAGCGGGACGTCGACCCAGTACTGGACGATCTTGGCCCCCGCTATCGCTTCGAAGCCGACCACGATCACCCAGAAGTACCAGTACAGCCAGCCGACCGAGAAGCCCGCCCAATGACCGAGAGCTTCGCGGGAGTAGTCGGCGAAAGATCCGGTCGACGGGTTGGCCACCGCCATCTCGGCGAGCATCCGCATGACCATGATGATCAGCACGCCGGACAGGGCGTAGGTGATGAAAGCGCCGGGGCCGGTATCCCCGATCACCACACCCGAACCCACGAACAGGCCGGCGCCGATCACGCCGCCGATCGCGATCATTCGCAGTTGCCGCTGGTTAAGCGCCTTCTTCAAGGTCGGTGTGGCTGCCATGGCGTCCTCCGGCTGGGCGGTAATGGACAGTGGATGCCCAAAACCGCCCCAGATTAAGCCTGGTCAGATCGTTGCGGACAGGAATTCCTCGGCAGCTGCCAGTGCCCGCTCGCGGTCGGCGGACACCAGTCCGATCCGGGTGCGCCGGTCCAGGATGTCATCGGCGCTCAGCGCCCCCTCGTGGGTCACGGCGAACTCGAATTCGGCGCGGGTGACATCGATCCCGTCAGCCACGAGGTCAGTGGGCCGCTCGCAGCGCGCCGAGGCGATGACGTTGGGTGACTCCGCACCGTAGCGGGCCAGCAGCGAACCCGGAAGTTCGCTCGAGGTACGCAGGGTGGCAACAGGATTGGCCGGCGCACCGACCAGGGGCAGGTTGCGGGTGCGGCACGGTCCCGCGCTCAACGATCGGGCTGCCAGCGCCCGGTCCAGCGTGTCCTGTGCCATGTGCCGGTACTCGGTCAGCTTGCCACCGACCACGCTGAACACCCCCGCGGCCGATTCGATGACGGCGTGGTCGCGGGACAGGTCCGACGTCCGGCCCTGCCCGGTGTCGATCAGCGGCCGCAGACCGGCATAGGCCCCGCGCACGTCGGCGGTGCTCAGTGCCGTTCCCAACGCGGTGTTGACCGTGTCGAGCAGAAAACTGACTTCGGCCGGAGTCGGTTCCGGCACATCCGGAATCGGCCCGGGCGCATCCTCATCGGTGAGCCCCAGGTACACCCGGCCCAGCTGTTCAGGCATGGCGAACACGAACCGGTTGATCTCGCCCGGTATCGGAATGGTCAGCGCCGCAGTGGGATTGCCGAACGAGGCGGCGTCGAACACCAGATGGGTGCCACGGCTCGGGCGAAGCGTGATCGACGAGTCCACCTCACCCGCCCACACTCCCGTCGCATTGATGACCACCCGGGCGGTCACGGTAAGGGTCTCCCCCGTCAGCTCATCGGTCAGCAGCACCGAATCTCCGGTGGCCGACGCTGCCGACACCCGGGTCAGAATCCGGGTGCCGTGTTGGGCCGCGGTGCGGGCGACGGCGGTGACCAGACGGGCGTCGTCGATCAACTGTCCGTCGTAGGCCAGCAGCGCGCCGTCAAGGCCGTCGCGGCGCACGGTCGGCGCCATGGCCACGGCCTGCGCCGCGCCGATGCGCCGCGACCGCGGCAGTGTCGAGGAGCTGGTGCCGGCTAATGCGCGCAACGCATCACCGGCGGTGAATCCGACTCTGACCAAAGCACGTTGGGCCCGGCTCATCGATGGCAGCAGCGGCACCAACTGCGGCATGGCGTGCACCAGATGCGGGGCGTTGCGGGTCATCAGGATGCCGCGCTCGACCGCACTGCGGCGGGCGATGCCGACGTTGCCGGTGGCGAGGTAGCGCAGGCCGCCATGGACGAGCTTGGAGCTCCAGCGGCTGGTGCCGAACGCCAGGTCATGCTTGTCGACCAGCACCACCGACAGACCTCGGCTGGCAGCATCCAGAGCGATCCCGGTACCGGTGATGCCACCACCGATGACGATGACGTCGACGCGGCCGTCGTCTCCGAGGGCGGCCAGGTCAGCAGCGCGTCGCGTGGCGTTGAGAGCGGTGAGGTCACTCATGGGGCGAGGTATCCGTTCAGTGCGTGGGAGAGTTCGGCAGCCAGCGAGTCGGCGTCGAGGATGGTCTCGACGATCGGACCGGACTGGATGGACGATTGGGCGATCAGCAGCACCATGGCCGACATCTGCCGGGCGTCGCCCGGCCGGACGCTGCCCTGGGCCTGGGCGGTGCGCAGTTCCTGTTCGACGAGGTCGATGAGGATCTGCTGGCTGGTGCCGAGGCGGCCGGTGATGTAGACCATGGCCAGCTCGGGTGCCGATCGCAGCACCGCGACGAGCAATTCGTCATCACGCAGCCGTTGGGCAGCCTCGACGATCCTGGCCACCACACCATCGCGGCCGGGCTGCCGGGCCGGAACCGAGGCCCACGTGCCGGTGATCCGGTCGGTGAGCAGCGAGGCCAGGATCGTGCGGGTATCGGGCCAGCGGCGGTAGACCGTCGGGCGACTGACACCGGCCCGGCGGGCGATCTCGGCCAGGGTGACCCGATCGACGCCGAAATCCCGCACACAGCTGGCCGCGGCGGTCATGATCCGGTCGTCGATGGCCACCGAATCCACGTTACTGATTGACAGCATGTGTAATACTGTAACGCATGATCAACGACGACGGCCAGAAGACCCTCATTCCGCCGATGGCGTGGAACGCCTGGGGCGACGCTGCGGCGGCCAAGCCGCTCTCCGACGGCATCCGCAACCTGCTCGAGCAGGCGCTCGGGGTTACGACCTCGACCGTGCCCGCGCCGAGCATCGACGAGGTCGTCCTGCGGCCGTCGTCGCTTCCGGATCACGACCGGGACGGCCTGGCCGCCATCGTCGGCACCGACTTCGTCCACACCGCCGATCGTGAGCGCCTCCTGCATGCCGGCGGAAAGTCGACACTGGACCTGTTGCGCCGCAAGCAGACTCACCAGGACGCGCCCGACGCGGTGCTGCTGCCCGCCGACGAGGACGAGATCGCGGCTGTGCTGGCGTACTGCACCGAGCACGGTATCGCAGTGGTCCCGTTCGGCGGTGGTACCAGTGTGGTCGGCGGCCTGGATCCGATCCGGGGCCAGTTCGGCGCGGTGATCTCGCTGGATCTCCGTCGCCTCGATGCGCTGCACTGGCTCGACGAGACCTCAAGTGAGGCCGAACTCGGCGCCGGCGTCACCGGCCCCGATGCCGAGCGACTGCTGGGCGAGCGCGGCTTCTCCCTCGGGCACTTCCCGCAGAGCTTCCGGTTCGCCACCATCGGCGGGTACGCCGCCACCAGGTCCTCAGGACAGGACTCGGCCGGGTATGGCCGGTTCAACGACATGATCCGGGGTCTCACGGTCGTCACACCGGTCGGGGTTCTCCACCTCGGCCGGGCGCCCGAGACCGCGGCCGGACCGGACCTGCGCGAACTCTTCTCGGGATCGGAGGGCGTCTTCGGCATCATCACCCGGGTGCGGCTGCGGGTGCACCCGGTTCCGGAGGCCGTGCGCTACGAGGCGTGGTCCTTCCCGGATTTCACCACCGGCGCGGCTGCTCTGCGCGCGGTCACCCAGATCGGCACCGGCCCGACCGTCCTGCGGTTGTCCGACGAGGCCGAGACCGGCGTCAACCTCGCCACCACCGGCAGCATCGGCGAGCAGACCATCACCGGCGGGTGCCTGGGCATCACGGTGTTCGAAGGCAGCGCCGAACATGCCGAGAGCAGGCACGCCGAAACCCGGGCGGTACTGGAGGCCAACGGCGGAACGTCACTGGGCGAAGGCCCGGCCCGCGCCTGGGAGCACGGCCGGTTCGACGCACCCTACCTGCGCGACTCGCTGCTGGCAGCCGGGGCGCTGTGCGAGACGCTCGAGACGGCGACCACGTGGTCCAACCTCCCCACGCTGAAGGCGGCGGTCACCGAGGCGCTCACCACTTCGCTGGCGGAAAGCGGCACGCCGGCGCTGGTGATGTGCCACATTTCGCATGTGTACCCCACCGGAGCGTCGCTGTACTTCACTGTCGTGGCGGGCCAGCGCGGGGATGTCGCCGAGCAGTGGCGGGCCGCGAAAGTGGCTGCCTGCGAGGCGATCACCCGGGTGGGTGCGACGATCACGCATCACCATGCGGTCGGTGCCGACCACCGGTCGTGGATGACCGCCGAAGTCGGCGACCTCGGGGTGAAGGTGCTGCAGGCCGTCAAACACGCGGTGGACCCGGCCGGAATCCTCAACCCGGGCAAGCTGATTCCATGATCAGCCAGGTCACGGTGCTGACGAACCCGATGTCCGGGCATGGCAATGCGCCGCACGCCTCGGAGCGGGCGGTGGCGCGGTTCCAAGAGTTGGGGATCGACGTCGTCCAGGTCGTCGGCCGTGACGCTGCCCATGCCCGCGAACTCGTCGACGAGGCACTGCGCCAGGACACCGACGCGCTCGTCGTGGTGGGCGGCGACGGAGTGATCCGGCTGGCACTGCAGGCGTTGGCCGGCACCGGGATTCCGTTGGGAATCGTGCCCGCCGGAACCGGCAACGACCATGCTCGCGAATATCGGCTGCCGACAAGCGATCCCGCAGGGGCGGTCGACATCATCGCGGCGGGTCATACCGAGACAGTCGACCTAGGGCTGATCAAAGGTTCGGACGGCAGCAGCACCTGGTTCGGCACCGTTGCGGCAACGGGTTTCGACTCGCTGGTCAGCGACCGGGTGAACCGGATGAGTTGGCCGCACGGCCGGATGCGCTACAACCTGGCGATGGTAGCCGAGCTGTCGAAGCTGCGACTGCTGCCGTTCCGGATGGTCCTCGACGGGGAGCGTGAGATCACCACCCGCCTGACGCTGGCAGCCTTCGGCAACACCCGCAGCTACGGCGGCGGCATGCAGATCTGTCCGGGCGCCAACCACTCGGACGGGATGCTCGACATCACGATGGTTCATTCGGCATCACGGAGCCGGCTGATCCGGTTGTTCCCCACGGTGTTCAAGGGCACTCATGTCAACCTCGACGAGGTCACCGTCGATCGGGCGCGGACCATCACGGTCGAATCCCCCGGGATCAACGCCTACGCCGACGGCGACTACGTCTGCCCGCTGCCCGCCGAGATCTCGGCGGTGCCCGGCGCGCTGAAGCTTTTCGTTCCGGCTTAGCCGATGGCACGCTGGCCGCATGTCCACGTTCGAGCGATGACCGCCGCGGACGCCGAGCTCGTCGCGAGGTGGCGGTACGACGGCCGCAGTCTTAACCTCACCCGCCGCATGGGCTTCGAACCGGCCGGAGATGTCACGTCTTCGCAGGTCATACACCGGATCATCGTCCGGGCGCCTCTTGTCACACCCCCATGACATACTCGAACACATGTTCGACGATGGTCTGCGATCTGCCAGCGACGCCGAGGTCGTCAGGGCCATCGCGGACTTCGCCCGCGAGGAAGCCAGGACCGCGGCCAAGCGCATCGCGGCGATCAGCGAGCTGGTGCGCAGGCGCTGCGGTGACGACGAGCGCGCCTACTGGGCGTGCGACCCATGGGATGCTGCGGCAGCCGAGATCGGGGCCGCCCTCGGCGTCAGCCGCGGGCGCGCGTCCGGTGACATGCATCTTGGGCTTTCGCTGCGCTACCGACTGCCTCAGGTGGCCGACTTGTTCATGGACGGCCTGATCAGCCATCGCGTCTGCGCCGCCATCGCCGACCGCACCGACCTGATCCAGGACCAGACAGCGCTCGATCTCATCGACTCCGCGATCGCCGAGCATGCCCGCGCGTGGGGCATCTTGTCGGCGTACAAGCTCGAGAAGGCCATCGACGCGTGGGTGGACAGGATCGATCCCGGCGCGCTACACCAGGCCCGGTCCCGGGCCCGGGATCGGGATGTCCAGTTCGGCTCCCGGAACGACGTGGCGGGGTCAACTTCCGTGCACGGCCGCCTCTTCGCCACCGATGCCAGGCTGCTCGACAGGCGCCTCATGCAGATGGCCCGCGGCGTGTGCGACGACGACCCGCGCACGCTGGGCCAGCGCCGCGCCGACGCCCTTGGCGCACTGGCCGCCGGCTCGGATCGACTCGCCTGCCAGTGCGGCACACCGGAGTGCCCGGCGGCCGACGACGACGGACGGGCCGGCAGCGTCGTGATCCATGTGGTGACCGACGCCGACGTCACCACCCTCACCCCGGATCCGGCGATGTCCGGAGCCGATGTCCCGGCAGCCGATGGCGCGGTTAGCGGGCAGGCGACGGCAACGCTGACCGGTCGCGGCGGGATCGTCCCGACATCACTGCTTGCAGAATTCACCAGCCGGGGCGCCCGGGTGCGCAACATCCGTAGGCCGTCCGAGCAGCCCGAGTCGGGCTACCGCCCCTCGGCGGCTTTGGAAGAGTTCGTCCGGTTCCGCGACCTCACCTGCCGCTTCCCCCAGTGCGATGTGCCCGCAGAAGCCTGCGACATCGACCACACCATTCCGTGGCCGGCCGGTCCCACGCACCCGTCCAACCTCAAGTGCATGTGCCGAAAAGATCACTTGCTCAAGACTTTCTGGGACGGTTGGTCAGATGTGCAGTTCCCCGACGGAACCGTCGAGTGGACGTCACCGACCGGCGAGGTCTACGCGACGAAACCCGGCAGCCTGATCCTGTTCCCGCGGTGGAACATCACCACCAGCCCACTGCCTCCGCGGCAACCGATTGACCCGTCCCGGGCTCGCACCCTGATGATGCCGACTCGGCGACGAACCAGGGCCCAGAACCGGGCCCGCTACATCAGCCGCGAGCGCGCCGTCAACGACGTGCGCGTTGCGAAACGCAGCGAACCGCCGCCGTTCTGACGGCTCAGCCGACGCCGCGGCTCAGCCAGCTGACCTCACCGCTGTCGCCACCGTCGCGATAGGGCTCAAGCGCGTCGTCCCACGCGGTGCCCAGCACCGAATCCAACTCGGCAGCCAGGGTGTCGGCGCCGGCGGCCATCAGGTCACGCAGTCGCATCTCCCCGACCATGGTGTCGCCATTGGCGCTCATCGATCCGCTCCACAGCCCCAGCTGCGGGGTATGGCAGAACCGCTGGCCGTCCACACCCGCGCTCGGATCTTCGGTGACCTCGAAACGCAGCACCGACCAGGAGCGCAGGGCGTTGGCCAGCCGCGCACCCGTTCCGACCGGACCAACCCAATTGGTCACCGCGCGCAGCTGGCCGGGCATGGCCGGTTGCGGGGTCCACTTCAGGTTCGCCCTGGCATTCAGGGTCGACGACAACGCCCACTCGACATGTGGGCACACCGCCGCGGGCGAGGCGTGGACGTACACCACGCCAGTCGTCGCGTCGGCGAACTGGTTCGACGCACGCATAACTTGCTCCTTCGGCTCCACGAGGGACGTCTTCCCCAACGACCTGGTGTGCAGAAGATGCAGTTGTTTCGTGCGTGTTTATTGTGCCTTGTGGGACGCCTGTTGCGCTAGTCGGCCCCGTACTCTCTCAGAACTTCATCAGACAAGGCCGGCCAGAGCGGTTTGGCCCACTCGTCGAAGTCCCGTGCCGTCAGCACGACCAGGGCCAACGCCCGTTCCGGCTCCACCCAGATGAACGTGCCGGTCTGACCGAAATGCCCGAACGTCCGCGCCGAGTTCAGCGACCCGGTCCAGTGCGGCGACTTGCCGTCCCTGATCTCGAACCCCAGCCCCCAGTCGTTGGGCCGCTGCACGCCAAACCCGGGCAGCACACCCGTCAGCCCGGGGAACTGCACACTGATGGCCTCGGCATGCAGCTGTGCCGACACCGTCCGGGGCACCAGCAGATCCCCGGCGAACAGCGCCAGATCCGCGACCGTCGACACCGCCCCATAGCCGGCCGCCACCGCACCGTCGATCAACCGCGATGACACCATCCCGAGTGGTTCGAAGATCGCCTCCGCCAGGTATTGCCCGAACTCGATCCCGGAGTTCTGCTCGATCGCCTCGGCCAGCACCGTGAAGCCGTAGTTCGAGTAGACCCGCCGCTTGCCGGGTTCGGCCATCACCTCGGCCGAATGCATCGCCAGCCCCGACGCATGGGCCAGCAGGTGCCGAACGGTACTTCCGGGCGGGCCGGCCGGAGTATCCAGTTCGAACACCTCTTCCTCGACGGCGACCTGGGCGGCCCGGGCGACAAGAGGCTTGGTGACCGAGGCCAGGCGGTACTCGGCGTCGAGATCGCCGTACCGGGCCAGGACACCGGACCGCCCGACCACCGCGGCCGACGCAGCGGGCACCGGCCAGTCGGCGATGACGTCCAGAGGGGTGGGCATCGGGTGAGGCTAGCCCAGCCCGTACCGTCATGTGGTACGGCCATGCGGCAATCCGGTGGGCTCACGCTAAGGTTTGACTCATGAGTCAAACAGTGCGCGGTGTGATTTCTCGATCCAAGAAGCAACCCGTAGAGCTCGTCGACATCGTCATCCCCGATCCCGGTCCGGGCGAGGTGGTCGTCGACGTCATCGCCTGCGGTGTCTGCCATACCGACCTGACCTACCGCGAGGGCGGCATCAACGACGAATACCCCTTCCTGCTGGGCCACGAGGCTGCCGGCACTGTCGAAGCCGTCGGCGAGGGCGTCACCAACGTGGCCCCCGGCGACTTCGTGGTCCTCAACTGGCGCGCGGTCTGCGGCCAGTGCCGCGCCTGCAAGCGTGGCCGGCCGTGGTACTGCTTCAACACGTTCAACGCCACCCAGAAGATGACCCTGACCGACGGCACCGAACTCACCCCGGCCCTGGGTATCGGCGCCTTCGCCGACAAGACCCTGGTGCACGAAGGTCAGTGCACCAAAGTCGATCCCGAGGCCGACCCCGCAGTGGCGGGCCTGCTCGGCTGCGGCGTGATGGCCGGCCTGGGTGCCGCGGTCAACACCGGCAATATCGGGCGTGACGACACCGTGGCGGTCATCGGCTGCGGCGGTGTCGGCGACGCCGCCATCGCCGGGGCCGCACTGGTGGGAGCGAAGAAGATCATCGCCGTCGACACCGACAACACCAAGCTGGCCTGGGCCCGTGATTTCGGCGCCACCCACACCGTCAACGCCAAGGAGTTCGACGTCGTCGAAACCATCCAGGACCTCACCGACGGGTTCGGCGCCGACGTGGTCATCGACGCCGTCGGCCGCCCGGAGACCTGGAAGCAGGCGTTCTACGCCCGCGATCTGGCCGGAACCGTTGTCCTGGTTGGTGTTCCGACACCGGACATGAAGCTGGAGATGCCGCTGGTGGACTTCTTCTCCCGCGGCGGCGCACTCAAGTCGTCCTGGTACGGCGACTGCCTCCCCGAGCGCGACTTCCCCACCCTCATCAGCCTGTACCGCCAGGGCCGGCTGCCACTGGAGAAGTTCGTCTCCGAGCGGATCGGCCTCGAGGGCATCGAGGACGCCTTCCACAAGATGCACGCCGGCGAGGTGCTGCGATCGGTGGTAGTCCTGTAATGGCCGGTATCGAGCGGGTGGTCACTCACGGCACCTTCGAACTCGACGGCGGCAGTTGGGAAGTCGACAACAACATCTGGATCGTCGGTGACGATACAGAGGTCATCGTCATCGACGCCGCCCACGACGCCAAGGCCATCGAGGACGCCGTCGGCAACCGTCACGTCGTAGCGGTGGTGTGCACGCACGGTCACAACGACCACATCACCGTCGCACCCCAGCTCGGAACCGACCTCGACGCCCCAGTGCTGCTGAACCCCGCCGATGCGATGTTGTGGCAGATGACCCACGGCGACAAGCAGTTCCGCGCCATCGAGGACGGCCAGGTGCTCAAGGCCGACGGAATCGAGTTGCATGCGATCGCCACCCCGGGGCACTCCCCCGGCTCGACCTGCCTCTACGCGCCGGCATTGGGTGCCGTCTTCTCCGGGGACACCCTGTTCCAGGGCGGACCGGGTGCTACCGGACGCTCGTTCTCGGACTTCCCGACCATCCTCGGGTCGATCAAAGACAAGCTCGGCAAACTGCCCGCGGACACCGTGGTGTACACCGGCCATGGCGACACCACCCGGATCGGCGACGAGCTGGTGAACTACGACGACTGGGTGAAGCGCGGCCACTGACGATGCGCCGCGAGGTACGAGCGACGAGGAGGAAGTGGCCAGTCAGACGCGGCCACTGACGATGCGCCGCGAGGTACGAGCGACGAGGAGGAAGTGGCCAGTCAGACACGGCCACTAGGGCGCGGTTGCCATGCTGCGGGGATCGACGAGGATCTTCGCGTGTGATTCCGGGTCCCCCAGCGCCTCGAACGCCGCACTCACCCCGTCCAGACCCACCTTGCCGGTGATCAACGGTGAAGCGTTGAGTTTGCCGTCGGCCAGCATGTGCAGGGTGTCACGGAATTCCAGTGGGGTGTAACCGAATACGAAGCGCAGGTCGATCTCTTTACCGATCGCCATCGTGGGCCGGATCTGGTCGGTGCCCATGCACACCCCGACCACGATCACCCGCGACGTCAGCGGCGCAGCCGCGATGACGCCATCGATCATGCCTGGCACCCCGACGCATTCGAAGATCACCGGCCGCTTGGGGCCCGCCGCCCCCAGGGCGTCGGCCGCCCGGTAGACGTACTGCCAGCCCGGTAGCTTGCGCAGCCTCTCCATCGATCCGACGCCGAGCTCGGCCAGCCCGGCGAAGTCGGTGACCACGCCCTTGCCAATCGCCCGGGCGTAGGGCGAGTCGACCTTCGGGTCGACGACGATATCGGCGCCGCACTGGCTGGCCAGCGCGCGCCGCCCCGGGGAGAAGTCACTGGCGACGATCGTCGCCACACCCCGCGCCTTGAGCTGGCAGATGACGGCCAGCCCCACCGGACCGCAACCGATGACAATCGCCGTGTCGCGCTTGGTGACCTCGCTGCGCCGGACCGCGTGCAGCGCCACCGCCATCGGTTCGGTCAGCGCCGCGACGTCCATCGACAACCCATTGGGCACCGGGAAGGTCATCGCCGCCTCGACCAGAACCTGCTCGGCGTAGCCGCCGGGTGCCAGTGGGGACAGTCCGGTCAGGTGCACGCCACCGTGCGCGCGGACCATCGGGAAGGACACCACCCGGGTGCCCACCTTGAGCGCCTTGGGAGTCCCCGCCCCCCGTTCTGCCACCTCGCCGGAAAACTCGTGGCCCATCACCGTGGGGGTGGTGCTGCGCATCCCGTCCGGGTACCCGGTCTCGTCGAAGACCTCGGCCAGCTCGTCGGCGTGGTCCTTGGCGTGCAGGTCAGACCCGCAGATCCCGCAGCTGCGCACATCGAGCACCAGTTGCCCCTGCGCAGGCCGCGGCGCGGCGATATCGACGACGGACAATGTTCCCTGCACACAGCTGACAGCCTTCACGCCGCCGAGTCTATGCCGCTACCCCCGCAGGATTCGCCGCTTCTCGGCTTCGAACTCCGCTTCGGTGAGCGCACCCGAGTCACGGAGGGCGGCAATGGTTTTCAGCTGCTCCAACCGAACCCCCTGGTCGGTCGGGGTGAAAGGGTCCGCCTGCGGGGCAAGCTCGGCCGGCATGTCCTGCCGCTGCACCTCCGGCGATCCGCGACCGCGCAGCCGCTTGAACACCCGCGACAGGATCACATCGAGGAGGCCCACCCCGAACACCACGGCGAAGACCCAGTGCAGGTAGTCGTAGTCGCTCTCGTGACCGAACGCCAGCCTCGGGTTGATGTAGCCGTTCACCTCACCGCCGGTCTTGATCTGGTACACGCCCGCGGTGGCTACCTGGGCGGTCCAGATCCTCAGGTGGGTGTCGCTGTTGACAGTCGTTGTGCCACTAGGGCGTTCGGTGAGCACTGGATCAGGCGCACCCTCGGGCGGGATGATGCTCAGCTTCAGGGCCGGCACCGGGAAGCTGCCCGACGGCGAGCCGGTGACCGAGGTGTGAAAGCTGATCTGGACCTCACCGGCCGGCAGCGAGATCTGCCCGGATCCCGGGATCGGGACCTCACCATAGGCATCGAACTCGTCGAGGACGAAGGCGTTGAGCACCATGACGACGATGAATCCGATCCCGCCGACGATCATGCCGAGGATTCCGGTGATGGCCAAGATGCGGGAGGCCGACCAGCTGCCCTTCATGGCCGCCAAGTGTGTCACGGCGGACTTTGCGCCGCCGCTCCAATCAGCCAGGTCGTCAGCCCGGCCTGCAGCCCATCGACGAAACGGCACGCCGGGTCGGGAAAGCCGAGTTCCTCGACGGCCTGGCGCACCGGCTCGGTGGGCACCGAGAACGGATACATCCCAGCCACCAGCGTCAGGACTCCTTCGCCGATGAACCCCAGGAATTCGGCGCTCAGCCACGGCAGCTGCCCGCCCACGACCGAAGACAGCTCACCGATGGTCTGCATAGCCCGGACCTTGAAATCGCGGGCGAAGTCAGCCGAGATGTTGCGCTCGAGCACCCCGGCCATCGCACCGAGCAGCTCGCACAGCAGAGCCCGTTCCACCAAGGTCTCGACGATCACGGCCGCCACCCGGATTTCGCTGTCGTAGTTCGGCTTTCGGGGCTGGGGCACACCCAGCCGCTCGTTCAGTTCGACCAGCCAGGACCGGCACTCCGAGTCGAGCAACTCCAGGAAGATCGCCTCCCGGCTCTCGAAGTAACGCAGCACATTGGACTTCGCCAACCCGACGCGTTCGCTGATGTCGCGCAGCGTGACGCCATCGACACCGCTGGCGGCCAGGGCATCGCGCGCGGCAACCAGGATGGCAGACCGTCGGGCGGCCAGCTGCTCGGGCCGACGGGCCCGCTGGAACGGTAACGTCACCGCAGTAATTTAGCAGACCACCGTTCTCTTGTTATCAGACTATCGTTCTGTTAACGTCGGCGCCATGGCTGCCCTCTCCCTGTCCGTTCCCGATCTGTCCGGCACACTCGCCGTCGTCACCGGCTCCAACAGTGGCCTCGGTCTCGGGGTCACCAAGCGCCTCGCGGCCGCGGGCGCCGAGGTGATCATGGCGATCCGCAACCAGGCCAAAGGCGAAGCCGCGGCCGCCGAGATCCGCGCCGCGGTGCCCACCGCGAAGCTGACCCTCAAGAGCATCGACCTGTCGTCGCTGGCCAGCGTCGCGGCCCTCGGCGACGAACTCAATGCCGAAGGACGCCCGATCGACATCCTGGTGAACAACGCCGGCGTCATGCAGCCGCCACAGCGCGACACCACCTCCGAAGGATTCGAATTGCAGTTCGGTGCCAACCATCTGGGCCACTTCGCCCTGACCGCACACCTGCTGCCACTGCTGCGGGCCGCGCAGAGCCCGCGAGTGGTGTCGCTGAGCAGCCTGGCCGCCCGGATCGGCGGGATCAACTTTGAGGACCCCAACTTCGAGCGCAGCTACTCCGCCAACGCCGCCTACGCCCAGTCCAAGAGCGCGACGCTGATGTTCGCGATCGAACTGGACCGGCTCAGCCGCGCGCGTGACTGGGGCATCATGTCCAATGCCGCGCATCCCGGTCTGTGCAAGACCAATCTGCAGATCAGCGGCCCCTCGCACGGCCGCGAGAAGCCCACCGCGCTGGCCCGGTTCTACCAGTTCAGCTGGCGGTTCATGCCATTCATGTGGCAGGAGGTCGACGCCGGCATCGTGCCGGTGCTCTACGCCGCCGCCGACCCGAAGGCCCAGGGCGGTCATTTCTACGGACCGAAGGGTTTCATGGAAGTTGCCGGGGGCGGGGTCAAAGAAGGCAAGATCCTGCCCCGCGCCACCGACGCACAGGGGTGCCGCCGGCTCTGGCAGATCTCCGAAGATCTCACCGGCGTGCGTTATCCCGACAATTGACCTCGGGGCGACTACCGTCACCTGCACGGCAGCGAGTACGGGAGGTCGCCATGTCCCCAGACGAGTCCAAGCCCTCCGGCGGGGTGGTACAACGGTTCGCCCTGCGGTACTGGCTAGCCATCCTGCTCGTGGCGCTCGCGGCGATCTTCATCGGCCAGAACCGCGACCGTCAGCAGGTGCACGTGCTGTGGATCACCGTGGAGTCGCCGATGTGGCTGCTGCTGACCGCGATGCTCGCCGTGGGCATCGTGGTCGGCCTGCTGCTGGGACGTCGTCGCCGACACTGACGTGCCCGAGTCCAGCATCGTGGTGCGTCCACAACCGATGGACAGCGCCACCTACACCGCCTCTTCGCGACTGCAAGCCGCCGGATTGCGCCCTGCGATAGCGCTTTTCGAGGAGGCCGCCCGCAGCGTCCCGCTGCCGCGCGCGCCCCAGCCGATTGCGATCGCAGACTACGGCGCGGCCAACGGATTCAACTCGCTGCTGCCGATCAATGCGGCCATCGCGATCCTGCGTGAGCGCACCCGCCCCGACCACGCCATCCTGGTGGCCCACACCGACGTTCCCGACAACGACTTCAGCGCACTGTTCGCCACCCTTTCCGACGACCACGACAGCTACCTGAAAAAGGATTCGGCCACCTTCGCCTCGGCCGTCGGACGGTCCTTCTTCAAGCAGATCCTGCCCTCGGACAGCATTGCGCTGGGCTGGAGTTCATGGGCGGTGCACTGGTTGAGCCGGGTGCCGACGCCGATCCCGGACCACATCCAGATCTCCTTTAGTTCCGACGCTGTGGCCCGGCGGGCTTACGCGCGGCAGTCTGCCGAGGACTGGCACGAGTTCGTTGCTTTCCGCGGTCGCGAACTAGCTCCGGGTGGACGCCTGGTGGTGCTGACCGTCGGCCTGGAATCCGACGGGAGTTCCGGCTTCCGGCCGGTGTTCGACGCGGTGTTGACCCACCTGCGCCGGATGGCCGAGGACAAGTTCATCACCGGCGACGAGGTGCGCCGGATGTCGATTCCGTCAATGGGCCGTGACGAGAAGGACTTTCGCGCGCCATTCGCCCCGTCTGGTCGGTTCGAGGGCCTGTCGATCGAACACCTGGAGCTGTTCGGAGGCGAGGACCGGTACTGGGCGCAGTACCTCAGCGACAAGGACGCGACGGCGTTCGGCGCGAATTGGGCTGCGTTCCTTCGTGCTTCGATATTCCCCACCCTGGCCGCCGCGCTGGACGGTGGCGTGCACGATCCCAGGGGTACCGAATTCGTCGACCGCCTGGAAGCCGCCGTGGCAGCCCACCTGGCGGCCGCACCGGAGCAGATGTCGATTCCGCTGGCCAAACTCGTACTGGAGAAGCGCTCGACGTCAGCCTGAGATCTTGGGCTGCAAGAACGGCGGCAGGCCGGGAATCGTCGGGATCGGCGGAATCGTCGGGATGATCGGCGGTGGCGCAGCCGGTGCCTGACTCGGGGGCGCCGTGACGGTCGCCGTCTCGGTCACCGGCGGCGGTGTGACAGTCACTGGCGGGGGCGCCGGCGCTTCGGTGGTCACCGGGGGCGCCTGAACCACCTGGGTCTGGGTGACGGGTGCCTGCACCACCGTCCGCGGCGCGGGTTGCTCGAGCGGAGCCTGCAGCTGCGCCGGGCTCGGCGACGACGGCGGTGGCGCTACCGCGGTGACGGTCGGCAACGCGGCGGGTGTGGTCGTGACGCTCGGCATGGGATTGGCCGGAGCGGCGGCTCCGCCGTCGCTGCGCAGCGCAAGCGCGGTTCCGGCTCCGGCCATCGCGATCACCGCCAGCGCCGCCGCCACCACCGGAAGGGGGCGCCGGTACCAGGGCGTGCGGGTGTCGACGGCCTCGCCGGGTTCGGGCTCGAAATCGATCTGCGGGCGAACCGGGACCACGAGCTCGGGCTCGGGGGCCAGCATGTCCGGCACGTCGGGAGCCTGTGACCAGGCCAGCGCCGCACCGGTCAGCGGCGCGTGGTCGGCAATCGGTGCCAACGGGGACGGGACCGGCACCGGGACCACCGACGCGGCGGCCAGCGCGGTAGGACTGTCATCGACCGGCCCACGGGCAGCCCGCAACGCGGCACCGATCGCCGGGATCAGCCCTGGTCGCGGCGACGTGACAACCGGCACCCGCAGCTGCTCGGACAGCGCGGTGGTGAGCACCGGGGTGGCCGCAACCCCGCCGATCGTGGCGACGGCGGCCAGTTCATGCGGCCGCACTCCGGTTCGGCTCAGCAGATCGATGACCGCAGCCGTCAGGTCGGCCAGCGGCCGGCGCACCACCTCGTCGAGTTCGGTGCGGGTCAGCCGCACATCACCGGTGAAGCCGGGCAGATCGGCGGGGATGGCGGTCACCGAGGCGGTGGACAGCCGTTCCTTGCCCACCCGGCAGTCGCTCCGCAGCCGTGTCAGCGACCCGATGGCCGAGGTGCCGGTGATGTCGAGTGTTCCGCCCACCGACAGCTCGCCCACCACATGGGCCAGCACAGCCTGGTCGACCAGATCACCGGAGAAGTCCAGATATCGCAGCGGCGCGTCGATCGGCCGGTATCCGGCGGCCGCATCGAGCAGGGTCAGCGTCGTCCCGCTGCCGCCGACGTCACACAGGGCGATCACACCCCGTGTCGGTAGCCCGGGGTCGGCCTGCAGGGCCGTCGCCGCTGCCGCAGCGTCGGGCATCATCAGCAGCTCACCGGCCGACCACTCAGGGAGGCGGCGCAGCGCCCGGCGCAGGGCCTCCACGGCGGCGGGTGCCCAGTGCGCCGGATACGCGCACGCGGCGGCCGTCGGCAACGGCCGGCCGGCCGTCGCCTCGTAGGCCAGCCCGCGCAGCGCGTCGGCCAGCAAATCTTCTGCCGAATGCATCGACCCGTCGGAGGCCACGATGCCCACCGGGTCACCGACCCGGTCGACGAAATCGCTGATCGTCACGCCGGGCAGCGCGATAACAGGCTTACGCGTGACACTTCGGTCCGATGTCACCGCAGCCAGCGTGGTAGCTCCGACCGACAGTCCGATGGCCGGTTTGGTTGCGTCAGTCATCATCTGACATGTCGGTCGCAGCGCCGCCGGCGTTACTCAGCGAATGGTGCCGCGACCTGGGATCAAGGGCAGATCCAGTGGGGTGACCCAGCCCGGGGGCAGGTCGTTGACGGCGGGCACGGCGTTGAGCGCCCGCAGCCCGGTCGACAGGCATCCCGCAGCGGCGGCGTCCCGCCCGGATCCGTCGGTGAACCGGAACGCGGTCTCCTGGAAGATGCTGGGCGTGCCATCGATGTCGACGCGGTAGACGTCGTCCTGATCACCCGACGGCCAATCCGGGGCGGCGTCGCGTCCGATGCGATTGACGTGCTCGAGCTGGATGCGGGTCTGCCCGCGGTAGACGCCGTTGATGGTGAACCGCACCGCCGCCACGTGACCCGCCGGGATGACGCCCTTGACGGTTGTGCGTTCGGTCGGTGTCACCCACTTGTCCCAGGTGGTGGTGATCTCGTCGAGTTCGATACCGGCGGCGGCAGCGATCATCGGCACGGTCGCGCCCCAGGCGAAGACCAGGACGTCGGAGTTCTCCAGCAGGGGTTTGTACTCCGGTTCCCGGCCAATGCCCATCTCGAACTCGTAGTCGCCTTCGTAATTGGTGTAGTCCAGCAGCTCGGACGCCCGCACCCGGCGCACCTCCGAGCACAGCCCCATCAGGGTCATCGGGAACAGATCGTTGGCGAAACCGGGGTCGATCCCGGTGGTGAAGCACGACGAGCGGCCCTCGTCACAGGCCTTGACGATCGGGTCGATCCAGTTCGGCGGGTTGAGGTGCATCGCGGGCCACACCCAGGGCGTCATCGCCGTCGAGCACACATCGATCCCGGCCGCCAGGAACCGGGTGATCAGATCGATGTTCGCATCGGCGTGGGCGGCGGTCGGTCCGTAGTGCACCAGGGCGTCGGGCTTCAGCGCGATCAGGGCCTCGACGTCATCGGTGGCCAGCACCCCGGCCGGCTCGGACAACCCGCAGATCTCGCCCACATCGACACCAACCTTGGCCGGGTTGCTCACTCCCACCCCGACCAGTTCGAACTCGGGATGCTTGAGCACCTCCGGGATCACCATCTTGCCGACGAAACCGGTACCCCAGACCACTATTCGCTTAGCCACGCTAGGAGCCTAGCTGGATGAATTGTCCCGCAAGGCAAATCGGCGTTCTGCGTAGGCCAGATCATCGCGCCACAGTCGGGCCGCCGCCACCCGCATCAACGGGGTGATCAACGGCGCCGCCCGCAGCGAGTACTTGAAGCCGGTGCGATCGGACTGGGCGATCACGGCTTCGATCACCGCGGTGCGCGGGCGCCCGTCCGGCCCGGGGCCGATCGGCGTCGCGTGGGTCTCCACCACGCTGCCGGTGCCCTCGCCGTCGACGATCCGCATGACGATGGTGCGCGGCTCCGGAGTGGTGAATTCGGCGATCACCGGGACGCCGAGCCGGCCCATCCGGAACGTCACCGCGACCAGGAACCGGTCAGCGTCCTCATCGGCATCGTCGGGCGGGGCGCTGAGCACCTCGAGCTGGGTGAACGAATAGGGGTGGAACCAGGCGCCATGCCACGGGTCGAGGCGGTTCGCGATGACGTCGGACGGCTCGCAGATGCCTTCGAGCCGGGTCACCGCGGCCAGCCGCGCGCCCGCAGGCCTCGGCGGGATCACCGGTTGGTCCAGCGGCTCCTCACCGCCGACCCGGTCGAGCCGGACCCAGACCAGAACACCATCATCGAACGCGCGCATCGGCTTCCAGCCGAACTCACGTGCGCCCTCGAGCTTCAGGCCGTGCCACGGGCAGATCAGCGCACCGCAGTTCACGGTTCCGGTGGCCAGGTCGGCCCCCAGGTGCGGGCAGGCCGCCGGGCCGACGTGCAGGCCACCGACCTGGTCGCGCCACGCCACGATCTCCACACCACCGACCCGGGTACCAAACGGCTTGTCGGCCTTCACATCCGAACTGGCGGCGAAAACGAACCAGTTGCCGCTGGGCCGCTGCTCGGCCCGATGCAGGGCGGCATTGATCAACGCTGGCTCGGCGTCTTGGTAGGTGGGCTTCTGGTTGGCCCAATCCAGCTTCGGAACAACCTGCAGCGGAACACCTTTGGGGAAGCGGGCGGCCAGCCGGGAGGTGATGCTCATGACGCCTGGGCCTTCCTCGGGGTGACCAGCCGACGCAGGACCGGTGAACGGCCCTGCACCGGGACGGTGTGCACCGTGTGGCCGCTGACCCCCCACCCGGCCAGCAGCCGGTTCGCTGCCGTCCACCCCGTGGTGGCAGCGCGCTCCATCAACGCTACCGGCAGATCGATGCGGATGCCGTCACCGGCGAGCATCAGATTGGGCACCGGCGTCTCGACAGTGGGCCGCCCGGCAAAGGAGCCGGGGAAGAACAGCGGGCAGTCGTCGCGGAACAGGATGGTCTCCTTGACGATCCCGGCCCGCGCCGTCTCCGGATAGAGCTGGTGCAGCCGGCCCAGCATGCGTTCGCGCAGCCCCTCGAACGGCGGCGGATCCACTACCGAATAGGAATGCACCTCGACCACCGAACCACCATGTACCCGCGCCCATTCGGCGGCCTGCCGCTCGTAGCTGCTCACCACGCTGATGTTGTCGACGGGTTCGAGTCCGCCGGTGCCCAGGAAGGGCGGACGGTCCGCGTCGACCGGCCGGTCCAGCCACAACCGCTGCACCACGAACGGCGGAGCGGTACGCAGCCCCGCGATCTGTTCGCGCCAGTGCTGGTCACCCAAATCGGGCGACGCCGCCACGATCTGCTGCAGGCCGCCCGGATCGGTGGCCAGCACCACGGCGTCGGCCTCAACGGTGGTTCCGTCGGACACCCGCACCTGAAACCTCTTGGGCCCACCGATACTGACCGACTCGACCGACACCCCGGTGCGGAAAACCACACCCTGCTCGACGAGATACTCCCCCAACGGATCCCACAGCGCGGTGTTGAAATTGGACTCGGCGACGTCGAACACCAGACCCTCGCTGGAACCCAGGAAGTAGATGTGGAACATCGCGGCCAACTCCGCGGCCGACAACCGCTCCGGGCGAGCGAAGAAGCTGCGGGCGAACACCTCGAACGCCAGATGCCGGGCGGCCACCGGGAAGTTGATGTTGGTCAGGAACGTCTCGGCGTCCAGATCGTCGAGCTGATCGTAGATCTCGGGCACCGACACCGCGGCCAGCGGAGCGGCCGCGGGAGCGTTGAGCCGCAACAGATCTCGCATCCGGAAGGTTGGACTGCGCAGTGCGAACACCAGGGCGTTCCACGGCGGTGTCTTGGGCAGGCCGCGGAAGGTGTCCCGGCGGCCCTCACCGTCGACCAAGGGGTAGTCCTCGACCGGCCGCAGCCGCTCGAGGCCGGGATCGCTGCGCCGGAGCAGCGCGCGCAGGTTGTAGTACTGCCGGAAGAAGGCGTGGAAGCCGCGGTTGTTGGCCACCTCGCCACCTGCTGGATCCCCCGCGTCGAGCGTCTCCGTCCAGCCTCCGACGCGGCCACCCAGATACTCCTGGCGCTCCAGGACATCCACGGAGACGCCGCGTTCGGCCAGACCGGTGGCTGCCGCCAGACCGGCGATCCCGGCACCGACGACGACGACGTGCGGGGTGCTGGGCAGCGCGTTGGCATGCGGGAGCCCGGACTGAGCCGGATGTGCGACTCGGCGTGGATCGATCATCGTGGTGCGTCCGCCAGGAAGGTGTGGACGATGTCACGCTGCCAGCCGGGCATGGTCTCACTGTGCACGCCGGTGAACCCGGCAGCGACGAGCCTGCGCTGGAAGTCCCTGGCACCGTCGAAGGTGTTCACGCTGCGCCAGAGGTGGCGGTAGAGCGTGCTGTCACCGGTCTGCCGCCAGCCGGCCGGGATGATGATGCCCCAGCACACGGCGTTCCACATCGCCTTGGCTGCCCGGGAGTCACTCACCGAGTACTCGTGCACGGCCAGGGTGGCGCCGGGGCGGAGCAGTCCGCGGAAGGTCCTGAGCACCGAGTCGGGATCAGCCAGGTTGCGCAGCAGGTAGGCGGCCAGGATTCCGTCGAATGGTCCCTGGACCCCCGCATCGGCGATCCCTTCGATCGGGGTGTGCACGAAGCGAACGGTCGCCGGCCACGACTTGGCCCGGGCCTGGGTCAGCATTCCCGCCGAAGCGTCGACGGCGACGATCTCGGCGTGCGGCGCGGCCTCGAGCAGTGCCGCCGTGGACGCACCGGTGCCACAGCCGGCATCCAGCAGGCGCAGCCCGCGTCCACCGTCGGCGATCCGCATCCGTCGCGCCGAGATCCGCAGGTGGTCGTGATAGCCGGGGTTGGCCCCAACCAGCCGGTCATAGGCCGCCGCACCGACGTCGAAGGCTCCGGGAACCTGCTCGCGCTGCAGTCCGCGTTGACCGACACTCACCACCGGCGGTCCTTTCGATCGACGATGTCGCGGAACAAGTACATCAGGCGGCGCCGTACTTTCGGGCACGTCTAGCCCGAACCAGTCCGCCGGCGAACACCTGGACCCGCCGACCGTTACCGACCGTAGCGCGCTGGCTGAACACCTCGAAGTCCAGCGCTTCGATGCGGTCGAGGATCTCCGAGTACAGCGTGAACGCGGTGGCCACGCAGGGTCGCGACGGTGGCGCGAGCAGGGCGATGCCCTTGCGCGCCTCGCGATAGACCTCGCGGGTGGTGTCGTGCTGAGCGGCCAGGGCCTGACGCACCCGGGCATCGGTGCGGCGGCTCCGGTGGCACCACGTCAGCAGATCGCGGTCCACCCCGAAGGCGGCGAGTTCGTCGGCGGGCAGGTACACCCGGTTGCGGTCGAGGTCTTCGTCGATATCGCGCAGGAAGTTGGTCAGCTGGAAGGCCCGGCCCAACGCCTCGGCGAACGGTTCGGCTTCGGCGGTGGGCACGACCGTCCCGAGGATGGGCAACATCTGCAGGCCGATCACCTCGGCCGACCCGCGCATGTAGTGGTTGAGCGCAGCACGGTCGGGATAGTCGGTGACGGTCAGATCCATCCGCATCGAGGTCAGGAAGTCGTCGAACAGATCCAGCGGGATGCGGTAGGTACGCGCGGTGTGCAGCACCGCGGGCAGCACCGGCTCACTGGGATCGGCTGTGCCGCTGAAGAATTTGGCCGACAAGGTGTCCAGCCGGGCCTCCCGCTCGGCAATCGTGGCCGTCGAGTCCAGGTCGTCGAGGATGTCGTCGGCATAACGGGCGAAGCCGTACAGCGCGTGCACGGCAGGCCGCTGCGGCGGTGCCAGCAGCCGGGTGGCCAGGAAATAGGTTCGGCCGTGCTGGGCGTTGAGCCTGCGGCAGTACCGGTAGGACTCGCGTAACCGCTCGTCGTCGATCCCAGCGGCGTGTAACTCGGTGTGGATCATCACTACCTGCTTCCCGACCTGGTGATGGTGCGTTTGCGGAACAGTTCGTCGACCGGGCCCGCGATTCGCTCGGCGGCAAGCCGGCCCGACAGCAGTGCGGTGGGCACCCCCACCCCGGGGACCGTGGATCCGCCGGCCAGCACCGCGTTGTCGATCCCGCGCACCAGGTTGGCGGGCCGGAACGGACCGGTCTGCGAGAAGGTGTGGGCCAGCGCAAACGGCGAACCGGCCGCCATCCCCTGGCGCGCCCAGTCCGCGGGAGTGACGATGTCCAGGACATCCGCGTCGTCGTCGAGCCCCGGCAGCAACCGCTCACTTGCCTTGGTGAGCACCTGCTGAGCATACGCCTCGCCCGCCGAAGCCCAATTCACAACGCCCACATCGAGATTCGGAGCTGGAGCCAGGATATAGAGCAGGTCTCGGCCCACCGGGGCCAGGCTGGGATCGCCCGCGGTGGGTCTGGTGACCAGCAGCGAGGGATCACTCATCAGCTGACCCTCGCGGATGATCTCGTCGAAGGTACCCGCCCACTTCTTACCGAAGCTGATGTTGTGGTGGACCAACTTGTCACCCACCGCGGGCACGCCGGCGTGGATGACGACGGCCGAGGGGGCGGGCAGGATCTTGACGGCACGCCGCGGCGTCCGGCCCAGCAGTTGATAGGTCAGCGGCAGTTCGGTGGTGAGAACCACCGCGTCACAAGCGATCCGGTCGCCATTGTCGGTACGCACAGCGGTCACCCGGGAACCGGACTTCTCCAGCGAGGTCACCGAGGACCGGTAGCGGAACTCCACCCCCGCCGCGGCCGCCGCGGCGGCTAGCGCCTCGGGGACCGCCCGCATACCGCCACGCGGGAAGTACACCCCGGCGACGGTATCCATGTAGGCAATCACCGCATAGGCTGCCAGCGCCTGCTGCGGGGGAACCCCGGCGTAGAGCGCCTGGAAGGTGAAAACCCGTTGTAGGCGTTCGTCTTTAATGTACTTGCCGACCATCTTCTCCCAGCCGCGGAAACCGCCGATCGCGGCGAGGCGGGCCAGTTGCGGGGTCAGCAGGGACAACGGAGAGTCGAAGTTCGAGGCGATGAACCCCTTCATCTCCAGCTGGTAGAGCTCGGTGAGCCAGCTGCGCATCCGGAGGTATCCGGCGGCCTCGGTGGGCCCGGCGAACTGTTCGATGGCTGCGGTCATCGCCGCGGCATCGGTGTGGACATCCAGCGACGAACCGTCGGCGAACGAGGCCCGGTAGGCCGGATCCACCAGATCGAGCTGGAGGTGGTCGTCCATCGAGGCGCCGACCGCGGCGAACGCCTCGTCGATGATGTCGGGCATCGTCAGCACAGTGGGGCCGGTGTCGATGCGATACCCGCGGATGTCGGCCTGGCCCATCCGCCCACCCGGGAACGGGTAGCGCTCGACCACCGTCACCGACCGGCCGCGCCCGGCCAGCTGCAGGGCAGCGGACAAGCCGGACAGCCCGGCTCCGACTACCACGACGTGGTCGGTCGCCCCTGGCACGGTACGCATCATCTTCTCCTGTTCGTTCTAGGTCACTCGCAGGGTGCAGGCCGCAGCCATATTGGCCAGCGTCGACTGCACCCAGCCGTCAATTCGGTTGTCGCTCACGCGATCCACCGCGGTGGCGACCAGGTCGTCGATCATGTCCTCGATCCACTCGACGGCACCGGTCGCAACGATCAGATTGCGCCAGCGGGTGATGTCGGCGGTGTCGAGTTCCTCGGCGTTCATCAGCTCGACGAACTGCCTGCGGATGGTGGCGTCGGCCATCTGGTGGGCGGCGACCACGACGCTGGTGGCCTTGCGCTCGGCAAGGTCTCCCCCGATCGGCTTGCCCGTCACCGTCGGTGAACCGAACACACCCAGGATGTCGTCACGCAGCTGGAACGCCTCGCCGACAGCGCTGCCATATTCGCCGAGCGCCCCGATCAGATCCTCGCAACCGGCCATCGCCGCACCGATCTCCAGCGGGCGGCGCACGGTGTAGTTACCCGACTTGCGCCGCGCGACATCGAGCACCTTGTCCAGGGTGGGCACGGCGCCGTAATCGTTGGCGACGTCGGCGAACTGGCCCACCGCCAGTTCCACCCGCATCGCGTCGTAGCGGCGCCAAGCCCGAGCCAGCGCGTCGGCCGGCACACCGCTGTCGCGCATCATCTGCTCGGCCCACACCAGACACAGGTCCGACAGCAGGATCGCCGCCGAGGCGCCGAACCGCCACTGCGACCCGTTGAAGCCGTGATCGCGATGCCATTGGCCGAACTGCACGTGCGCGGCAGGCGCGCCGCGGCGCATGTCCGAATCATCCATCACGTCGTCCTGCAGCAGCGCGAAGGCGTGCAGCAGCTCGAGTCCGGCCGACGCGCGCAACGCGGCCTCGTCCGGCCCCGCCCCGCACAGCCAGCCCAGATACATGAACGTGGACCGCAGGCACTTACCGCCGCCGACGAACTGCACCAGGATGTCGGACGCGACGTCGATTCCGGTGCCGGCCAGTTGCGGGACGCAATGGCTGTCGACGAAGTCTGCGACGTGGGCGAGCGCAGCCTGCCGCACACCGTTGCGCCAGATCTCGAACTGCGCGTCGTGCTCCACGGCCACCCCGGTGGCCGATGGCACGCGCACATCGCTGCGCGAGACTGCGTCAGATGCGCGCAATGGCTGCTCCTTCCCCGTGGCGGGCCACTTCGGCCCGGGCCGAGCACCGTGCATGCCATACCCCTCCGGAAGTTGATGCAACCAGACGGCGGTGCCCTTGGCTCCAATTCAAGGCGAGTGGGGACTGCAATGCCTCGTCAGAACGCACATGGTCACGTACGCGTAATTTTCTCTTCCACCCACCGAGATGGACCGGAACGGCCTTCTCGCCGCTGAAATACTGAGCCGATGCAGACCACCGCCGGTGACGTCGGGACCGATGCCGGATCCATCGCCACCGAGCGCAGCACCGCCGTGGCCGGGTCCATCGCCACGATCAGCAGTGTGGCGGTGGCCGGCTCGATCGCCACCGCGGGCAGCGCAGCCGTGGGCGGTTCGGTGTCCACATCGGGTAGTGCCGTCGTGGTGGGGTCGATCGCCACCGCGGGCAGTGCGGTGGTCGCCGGCTCGATTCTCAGTGTCGGCAGCGCCGTGATTGCGGGCTGCCTGCTGACGCTGCTCTGCATCGCCATGCGCGAATGTGTCGCCTGCGCAGCATGTTTCGCCTGCCGCAAGTGTCTGGCGTGCCTGGCCTGCGCCCGGTGCACCGACTGCGTGGGATGTGTCGGGTGCTACAACTGCTCGGGACTGCGCAACGCGGTGGGCCTACGCAACGTACATGCCCAGCCGGGCGGAGAGGTTGGTCAATGACACAGCTGAGCGGCAAGGTCGCCCTGGTGACCGGAGCGTCGTCGGGGCTCGGGGCCGCGGCGGCCCAGGTCTTCGCCGAGCGCGGCGCCTCGGTCTACGGCATCGCGCGGGACACCGAGCGGATGGCGACGGTGTTCGAGTCGGTCCCCGGTGGCGCGTTCGCCTCGGTCGACATCACCAGCGCCCAGGCCTGCCGGGACGCCGTCGCCGGCTGCGTGGAGCAGTTCGGCCGGCTCGACGTCCTGGTCAACGCCGCCGGGTTCCACCAGATGCGGCACACCACCTCGGTGACCGATGACGACTGGGACTACGACCTGGCGGTGAACCTCAACGGGCCGTTCTTCCTGTGCCGGGCGGCACTGCCCCACCTGCTCGAGGTCGGCGGCAACATCGTCAACGTGGCCTCGATCGCCGGGATCGAGGGTGAGGTGTACTCGGCCGGGTACTGCGCAGCCAAGCACGGCCTGGTCGGGATGACCCGGGCGCTGGCGGTGGAGTTCACCAAGGAGCAACTGCGGGTGAACGTGGTGTGCCCGGGCGGCATGCTCACCCCGCAGGTGACGGAGTTCGCCACCCCGGATGACGCCGACTGGAACCTGATCATGCGGATCGCCGCGCCGCGCGGAATGATGGATCCACGCGATGTGGCGAAAGTGATCGCCTTCCTGGCCAGCGACGACGCCTCGACCATCCACGGCGCCGTCTACAACGTCGACAACGGCAAGACGGCGGGCTAGCTCCGGCGATTCGGAGGAACTAGCCCGCCGTTTCGAATCGCCGCCGGATCCCGGCCAGCATCTCCTGGTGTGCCGCCACGGCTTGCCGTGCGGTCATCGCCAGCAGCGGCCACGGTGCGCTGATCCGGATCCGCTCGGTGAGTCGGGTACCGCCGGGAATGGGGTCGAAGGACACCACGCCGTCGAGGCGGACCCGGGGAAACTGGCGGGCCTCGGTGCGAACGGGCCCGGATCGGGGCACCCGCAGCGTGGCCGTGTAACTGATCGGCAGGGTGGCCACGCCCAGCGGGATGCGATCGGCGACCCGATAGGTGTGGACGTACCCGTCCGGCGACTCACTGCGGTGCAGGGTGCGCACGGAGACCACCAACGGGTGGACGTCGGTGATGCTGTCCAGATCGACGTAGTGATCGCGGACGTCGGCCGGTGCGCCCGGCACGTCCTCGGTCAGGGTCCGGTCCACCGGCCCGGCCACGACCAGGCCTTACTGGTTGGCGGCCCGCTGCAGGACGCCGACCTGGTCCGGGCAGTAGGTGCTGATCGCCGCGCCCAGGAACTGCACTGCCTGGGCCTGGGTGGACCCGTTGGGCAGGTTGGTCAGAATGAACTTGGCCGACTGGTAGGCGTCCTTGTCCAGGCCCGCGTTGAGGCGCTTGCAGGTGATCTTGCCGATCCAGGCGTTGTAGTCACGCGGACCGTAGATCCCGAAAACGTGCAGCTGGTTGGCGAAATCGGTGTCGGGATCGGCGTGTGCCGGCGTGGCCAGGACCAGCGGCGCCGCGATGGCAGTTGCGGCTACCATGGCAAGCCTCGTGACGTTCATGGAACGGAATTGTAGGCCTGCTAACCACCGGCGCGAAAGCCTGCCGGCTACCAATGATGTGACCTCGGGCACGAACGGAATGGTGAGATCGATCGGCGGGGCTACCGGGGGTATCGTCCGATCAATTAAGTGGGCTAATCTCTTGAGTTACATCGACTAATCTGTCGCGACGGGCGAGAAAATCGGGGTTGAGATGAGACGGATGGCCACCCACACGACCGGCGTCGCAGAGTTCTGCGCGTTGTCCGTGTCGGCATCCTGACCTCATCGAAAGAAACCTATGGTCAGGGCACTCAGACGCGGGTGGATACCGGTGGTCATCCTGGTCGTGGTGGCCATCGCGGGCTTCGCCGTGTTCCGCCTGCACGGCGTCTTCGGCAAGACCGAACTCACCCGTCCCGGCAGTGGACTGGCCAATGACACCAAGCCGTTCAACCCCAAGACGGTGACCTACGAGATCTTCGGCCCACCCGGCACGGTGGCCACCGTCAACTATCTCGACCTCGACGCCACCCCACAGATCGCCAGGGACGTCAGCCTGCCCTGGACGGTCACCTTGACCACCACCGCCCCGGCCGCCAGTGCCAACATCGTCGCCCAGGGCGACAGCGACACCATCGGCTGCCGGATCACCGTCAACGGTGAACTCAAGGACGAAAAGACCTCCAACGGCGTCAACGCCCAAACCTTCTGTCTGGTGAAGTCCGCATGAGCCAGCCACCAGCAGCACACTCGCTGATTCCCCGACTGGTCCGCACGTTCGCGGTACCGGTCGTGTTGTTCTGGTTCGGGCTGGTCGTCGTGCTCAGCGTCGCGGTCCCGCCACTCGAGCAGGTCAGCCAGGAGCACACCGTCTCGCTGGCACCCGAGGACGCCCCGTCGATGCAGGCGATGAAGCGGGTCGGCAAGGATTTCCAGGAGTTCGACTCCAACAGTTCGGCGATGATCCTGCTGGAAAGCGACCAGCCGCTGGGCGCCGAGGCGCACCACTACTACGACGGCTTGATCCAGAAGCTGAAGGAAGATCCCAAGCACGTCGAGCACGTGCAGGACTTCTGGGGCGACCCGCTGACCGCGGCCGGCTCCCAGAGCGCCGACGGCAAGGCTGCCTACGTCCAGGTCTATCTCGCCGGCAACCAGGGCGAGAGCCTGGCCAACGAATCGGTGGACGCGGTCCAGAAGATCGTCGCCGCCAACCCTCCCCCCGCCGGGCTCAAGGTCTACGTCACCGGGCCGACGGCCCTGAGCCATGATCAGCACAACGTCGGCGATTCGGCGGTCAAGATCGTCGAGATGGTGACCATCGCGGTCATCTTCATCATGCTGGTGCTGGTCTACCGGTCTGTCGTCACCACGGTGCTGGTGCTGGTCATGGTGTTCCTGGAACTCACCGCCGCCCGCGGCGTCATCGCGTTCCTGGGTAATGCAGAGGTCATCGGCCTGTCGACGTTCGCGGTGAACCTGCTGGCGACGCTGTCGATCGCCGCGGCCACCGACTACGCGATCTTCCTGATCGGGCGCTATCACGAGGCGCGGCAGGCCGGTGAAGACCGCGAGACCGCCTACTACACGATGTACCACGGCACCGCCCACGTCATCCTGGGCTCCGGGTTGACCATCGCCGGCGCGACGCTCTGCCTGCACTTCGCCCGGCTGCCCTACTTCATGTCGCTGGGCTTCCCGCTGGCCATCGGCATGCTCGTGGTGGTGTTCGCGGCGCTGACGTTCGGCCCCGCGGTGATCGCGATCGGCAGTCGGTTCCGCAATACGTTCGAGCCCAAACGCAAGATGAACACCCATCTGTGGCGCCGGGTCGGCACCGCGGTGGTGCGCTGGCCCGCACCGATCCTGGTGGCCTCGATCGCGCTGGCCCTGGTGGGCCTGCTGGCGCTGCCGTCCTACACCACCAACTACAACGACCGGAACTACCTGCCCAAGGACATCCCGGCCAACGTGGGCTACGCCGCCGCCGACCGGCACTTCCCGCAGGCGCGGATGAACCCCGAGATGCTGCTCATCGAGACCGACCACGATGTGCGCAACCCGGCGGACATGCTCGTCATCGACCGTGTCGCCAAGTCGGTGTTCCACATTCCGGGCATCGGCCGGGTGCAGACCATCACCCGCCCGCTGGGCACCCCGATCGAGCACACCTCGATCCCGTTCCTGATCAGCATGTCTGGCACCAACCAGACGATGAACATGTCCTACCTGCAGGACCGCATGAAAGACATGCTGAAGATGGGTGACGAATTGCAGGTCACCATCGACACCATGGAACGGATGCTGGCGCTGACCAAGCAGATGGTCGGCATCACCCACGACATGGTGAGCAAGACCAAGCAGATGGTGGCCGACACCAACGAAATCCGGGACCACCTGGCTAATTTTGATGATTTCTTCCGGCCGATCCGCAATTACTTCTACTGGGAACCGCACTGCTACGACATCCCGATCTGCCAGGCACTGCGGTCCATCTTCGATGCGCTCGACGGCGTCGACACGCTCAGTGACGACCTGCAGTCGGTGGTCGTCGATATGGACCGGCTCGATGTGCTGATGCCCAAGATGGTGACGATCATGCCGCCGATGATCGCGACCATGAAGAGCATGAAGGCGTCGATGCTGACGATGCAGTCGACGATGAACGGCTTGCAGGATCAGATGGAGGCGATGCAGCAGAACGCCACCGCGATGGGTCAGGCGTTCGACGCCTCCAAGAACGACGACTCTTTCTACCTGCCACCGGAAGTGTTCGACAACCCGGACTTCAAGCGCGGTCTGAAGATGTTCGTCTCGCCGGACGGAAAAGCGGTGCGGTTCATCATCTCTCACGAGGGTGACCCGGCGACGCCAGAGGGCATCTCGCACATCGACAAGATCAAGAATGCGGCGTTCGAGGCCATCAAGGGCAGCCCGCTGGAGGGGTCGAAGGTTTATCTGGGCGGCACCGCGTCGGTCTACAAGGACATGCAACACGGCGCCAATTACGACCTGCTGATCGCCGGTATCGCGGCACTGTGCCTGATCTTCATCATCATGCTGGTCATCACCCGGGCCGTGGTGGCCTCGGCGGTCATCGTGGGCACCGTGCTGTTGTCGCTGGGCGCCTCGTTCGGCCTGTCGGTACTGCTGTGGCAGCACATCCTGGGCCAGCCGCTGCACTGGATGGTGATCGCGATGGCGGTGATCATCCTGCTGGCAGTGGGTTCGGACTACAACCTGCTGCTGGTCGCGCGCTTCAAGGAAGAGGTCCACGCCGGATTGAACACCGGCATCATCCGGGCGATGGCCGGCAGCGGTTCGGTGGTGACCTCGGCGGGCCTGGTCTTCGCGTTCACGATGGGTTCGATGGCGATCAGTCCACTGAAGGTCGCCGGCCAGGTCGGCACGACCATTGCGCTGGGCCTGCTGTTCGACACCCTGATCGTGCGGTCGTTCATGACACCGTCCATCGCCGCGCTGCTGGGCCGTTGGTTCTGGTGGCCGCAGCGGTTGCGTCAGCGCCCGCGGCCGCAGAAGTGGCCGTCACCGCGCGGCGACGAATCGGACACCACCGATCAACTCGCTGTGGGCGCCAGCCCCGAAGGCCGTTCACCGTGACCCTCGATGAGGGATGATGAACTGGTGAGCCGACCCGACACCTGCTGTTCGGGAACCGTTCACCCTGCATCTCCCTAACTGAAAACCACAACCGCGAAGGTCCAGGCATGTCGATCCGCTTGCGTAGCACCGCCTCTGTGATGATCGGTCTTGGCGTGTCGATCGCCTTGGCCCCCATGGCCTTTGCAGATCCGCCCAACATCCCGGAGCCGGGTTCGGAGTCGGCCGCCGCCACTATCGGTGACCTCGACAACCTGGGATACGACGTGAACCTGCAGTATGAGAACGGCGTGCCCAACGCCGGGTTGTCGCAGTGCACGGTCACCGACATCAACACCGTCGGCTCGGCAGGCAGCCAGAAGGTCGCCTACGTGACGATCAACTGCTCCAAGTAGTCGAGCTCCTCGTTGCCGCCGCAGGCAACGAGCGAACCGACGGCCTAGTTCGTCGCGAAAATTCCGGGCGCCGGGATTCGGCTTCGCCGAGCCACTGATCTAGAACAGCGAATCAGCAGATCAGGCTATTTCTGGGCAGAGCTGTGCCGTTTGCCGGGATCAGGCCCGATGAGGTACGAAGGTCCCAATTTTGCGTCGACTCGCGGGACCGCGACCGTCGGGCCGGACCGCTGTGGGACGCTGGAAGTCCGTTATCCGAAAGGACCTCCGACGTGACCGCTCCCGTCATCGAGCGCTGGCTGCGTTTCATCGAAGCCGGGCAGACCGATGAGCTCGACGACCTGCTGGCCGAGGACGCGGTGTTCTACTCTCCCGCCGTTTTCACCCCGCAGCATGGCAGGCAGAAGACCGCCACCTACCTGCGTGCCGCAGAAAAGTTGTTCTCCGCCAGCAACTTCCGCTACATCGGACAATGGGTCGAGAGTCGTTCTGCGGTACTGGAATTCACCGCCGAGGTCGACGGGCTGACCGTCGACGGCATCGACATGATCCAGTGGAATGACGACGGGAAGATCACGTCGGTCAAGGTGATGATCCGGCCACTGAAGGCCTTGCAGGCGATCGTTCCCCGAATGGGCGAACTACTGGAAATGCGATAAGGGATGCGACAAGGGGTGGAATCGATGGGTGCTTCGAAGAACGCCTCGGCGTACGTGGGCCGGATGGGGGCATTGGCGGTGGCCCTGGGGGTCGGGGCAGCGATCGCCAACGGCGCTGCGGTGGCGTGGGCCGACGACAGCCCAGGGGCAGGCGCGGCCGGCTCGACGGCCAGTTCGCCGGGCCGCGATGCGGGGTCGACGAGCGCCGGGCCCACATCCACGGGCGCCTCGGCGCGAAGCAGGAAGGCCCCCGCTGATTCCGGCGCGTCGGGGTCGAAGTCCGGCAAGAGCGCCGCGTCGCGCACCGTCGTGACGAGTTCCGGAGGGGCGGTGACCAGCGGGGCGACCCCGTCGTCCGCACCGTCGCCACAGTCCACCGCACCGTCCTCCCTATCGAGCCCCGCGCCCGCGGCGGCGACCGGCACCACTGCCGTCACCGAACCCGTCAGCCGGGTCATCACGCCACCGAAGCCTGCCGCCATCCCGGTCGCCGCACCGGTGGTATCGCGCATACTCTCGGCCGTCGGCCTGCCGGTGCCGGGTGCCGCGAACTCGCCGGTGGCGCCCACCCCCGCTCCGTCGCCCGCCATCTGGACGCTGGCGGCCTGGGCCCGGCGCGAGGTCGATCCCGCACCGGCCATCTCCCCCGTCGTCGCGGCGACGACCACGGCGCAGGCCGCGCAGTCGGCTGCGGTGGCCGCTGCGGCGACCACCTCGACCGGCTCGCTGGCCACCCGCAATGTCGGCTGGGTGACCGGCCCGGGCATCACCAACGGTTTCGGGATCTACGGAACCGATCTCGGCATCATGTGGGAGTACGCGGGGCGGATTCAGCTGGCCTTCGGCGACACCTTCAGCGGGCCGAACATGACCGGTGACTGGCGGTCGAACGCGCTGCTGCTGAGCACCGACACCAATCTGACCAACGGCCTGAGTCTGCTGCAGACCGGCTACGCCTACCAGTTCATCCCGAGCGCACCGGGCGCCCTGTTCCCGATCCTCAACTCCGAGGTGACGATCATCCCGACCTCCGCGGTCACGGTGGGCCAGCAGGAGTACGTCAACTACATGTCGGTCAAGTCCTGGGACACCCCGGGCCGCTGGACCACCAACTACTCGGCGATGTCCCAGTTCGTTCCCGGACCGAACGGTGGCCAGTGGGTACTGGTGCCCTCGACGATCCGCTCGGCCGGCTGGTTCCGGTCCTCGACGCCCTACGTTCCGGGCAGCCAGAACTTCCAGCAGGCGGCCTACGTACTCGAGCCCACCAGTCAGGTCGCCGATGGTGAACCGCAGTACCTGTACGCCTTCGGCACCCCGTCGGGCCGCGCCGGGTCGGCATACCTGTCGCGGGTCGCGGTCGGCAGCGAGACCGATCTGACCAAGTACCAGTACTGGGACGGCAGCAATTGGGTGCAGGGCAAGCCCGCGGTCGCCACCCCGATCCTCGGTGACTCCACCAGCTCCCCCGGGCTCTTCGGTCCCATCATCGACCTGGCCAACAACCCCAACTTCTTCGGCGGCTGGTTCGCCGGGCTGACCGGCGCCAAGACCGGCGGCAACGTCAGCGAAATGTCGGTGCAGTACAACCAGTACCTGAACAAGTACGTGGTGCTCTACGCCAACGGCCAGAACAACGTGGTGCTGCGGACCGCCGACCGGCCGGAGGGACCGTGGTCCGATCCGATCACGATCGCGACGTCGGCGCAGTACCCGGGCTTGTATGCGCCGATGATCCATCCGTGGTCGGGCACCGGGAAACTGGTGGACAGCAGCGGCGATCCCGATGTCAGCAACCTGTACTGGAACATGTCACTGTGGGGTCCCTACAACGTGACCCTGATGCAGACCGATCTGACGCCACTGCACACCACGGTGGTGTAGGCCGGCCACGTACGTTGGTCTCATGAAATATCTCGAAGTACCGGGTGTCGGCCTGGTCAGCCGGATCGGCCTGGGCACCTGGCAGTTCGGCTCCAGCGAATGGGGCTACGGCGACGAGTACGCCCACGGGGCGGCACACGAGATCGTGCAGCGTGCCCTTGCCCTGGGAGTGACGTTCTTCGACACCGCCGAGGTCTACGGCTTCGGTCGCAGTGAACGGATTCTCGGCGAGGCCCTCGGTGCGGAACGGGCCAACGTCGCGGTGGCCAGCAAGATCTTCCCGGTGGCTCCCTTCCCACCGGTGATCCGCCAGCGCGAGAAGGCCAGCGCCCAGCGGCTGGGGGTGAACCGGATCCCGCTCTATCAGATCCATCAGCCCAACCCGGTGGTCCCCGATTCGGTGATCATGCCCGGGTTGCGCGACCTGTTGGACAGCGGTGCGATCGGCGCGGCCGGTGTGTCCAACTACTCGCTGGCGCGGTGGCGTAAAGCCGATGCGGCACTGGGCCGCCCGGTGATCAGCAATCAGGTGCACTTCTCGCTGGCGCACGCCGGCCCGCTCGACGACCTGGTCCCGTTCGCCGAACGGGAGAACCGGGTCATCATCGCGTGGAGCCCACTGGAGCAGGGGCTGCTGGGCGGCAAGTACGGCCTGGACAACCGCCCGGGCGGGATCCGGGCTGCCAACCCGCTGTTCGGTACCGCGAACTTGCGGCGGGCCGAGCCGCTGCTGCAGACATTGCGCGATGTGGCGGCCGAGGTCGGCGCGCAACCCGCTCAGGTGGCGCTGGCCTGGCTGATCAGCCTGCCCGGTGTGGTCGCGATACCGGGTGCCTCCAGCGTGGAACAGCTCGAATTCAACGTCGCCGCAGCCGATATCGAACTGTCCCCGGAGTCGAGGGACGTGCTGACCGCGGCGGCGAAGGCGTTCACACCGGTATCGGCGGCCCGATTCGTGGCCGACTCGGTGCGGGAGCGGCTAGGACTGGGCTGACGGCACATGACTGACGCCGCGCAGTCCCCCGCGGCCCGCCGCTGGCCACACATCCTGCGCCTAGTGCTGTTCGTCGCGGTGCTGCTCACGATGTTCTATCTGGTCGCCATCGCCCGCGTCGTCCACGTCGAACAGGTCCGCGACGCCGTCGCTGCGACCGGACCCATCGCGCCCGTGGCCTATCTGCTGGCGGCTGCCGCGCTGGCCGCGATCTTCGTCCCCGGGCCACTACTGGCCGCGGGCAGCGGATTTCTGTTCGGCCCCCTGCTCGGCACTTTCGTGACGCTCGGCTCAACGGTCACGACGGCGATGATCGCGGCTGCGATCGGACGACGGGCGGGGCGGGACAGTGCTCGCGCACTGATCGGACCGGACTGGTCCGAACGCATCGACGGCCAGATCAAGCGGCGCGGACTGTGGGCGGTGGTCGGGCAGCGATTCATCCCGGGCATCTCCGACGCGCTGGCATCGTATGCCTTCGGCGCTTTCGGAATGCCTTTGTGGCAGATGGCAATTGGGGCGTTCATCGGCTCGGCGCCGCGAGCTTTCGTCTACACCGCCCTCGGGGCGTCGATCTCGAATCTGTCGTCGCCGCTGGCATACGCCGCGATCGGGGTGTGGTGCGTGACCGCCATCATCGGGGCGTTCGCCGCGCACCGGGGTTACCGCAATTGGCGGGCTCGACGCCGATAATGATGGCGTGGCTGAACGCAATGTTCTTGGCGAGGAACTGCAACCCTGCGGCACCGACCCACTGACCGGCTTCTATCGAGACGGCTGCTGTTCGACCGGGCCGGAGGACATCGGCCTGCACACCATTTGCGCGGTGGTGACGGCGGAGTTTCTGGAGCACCAGCGCTCGATCGGCAACGACCTGTCGACGCCGATGCCCCAGTACCGGTTTCCGGGATTGGAGCCCGGGGACCGGTGGTGCGTCACAGCCCGGAACTGGCTGCGCGCCCATCAGGACGGGTGCGCAGCTCCGGTGGTGCTGGCGTGTACCCAAGAGAGCACCCTGGACCTGATACCACTGGAGACGCTGCGGCAGTACGCCGTCGACGTGCCCGATGATCTGGACGGCTGGTCCTAGCGGACTGGTCGATAGCTGACCACACTGCGCGCGTTCACACGTGCCACCTTTGTCCCTGCAGCCACATGTGTATCGTCAGCAACTTTTACACCAACGGCAATTACTGAAGCTCGACCCGTTGCCATCCTGTGACAATATGGCTATATTGCCTGTTGAGGAGGCGACCACATGGCCAAAAGATTAGCTACAGCCCTTGCTGCCGCGGCGGCGAGCGGGGCCATAGCTGCACCTCCGGCAAACGCAGACGTTCAGCCGGGCTGCGAGAGCATCCCGTGGGGATTCCTCGGAACCCAGACCCGCAGCATCTGCGACGGGCCGCTTCAGGCGGACGGCAGTTGGGTGCGATTCCGGATGGTCTGGGTACCAGCGCACCAAGTACCGGTTCGAACCAGTTGCGGGACGTACATCTGCACGACCAGTGGCGGCTACTGGCAGGACGAGCAGGTATTCGAAAAGGTGAAGTACCCCGTTACGCCCGACACGGTGGTGCCAGGCGAGCCCGGGTGGCTGCCGCCGACGTACACCGACGCGGGGGGTTTCACCCCCATCAACTTCGGCTAGCGGCAGATCTGCGCCCGGTGCCCCCGGTGGTCGCAGCATGTGCCGCGCGCTGCCGTGGCGCGGCAATCGCGGTTCGTGAAGGTTTGGCTGTGGCGCGCTTGCCATGCGCCGTGTGCGAGTTTGGCGCAGCGGCGGCAGGCGCCGGTGTGAACGGTGTGGGCGATCCGTAGGGGTCGATCGCGCCGGTGTCGACCGGTGGCCCGCCGACACCGTAGGGTCCCGGCGCAGTGGTGTGGAAGGGCCGGTTCGTCGGATCACCGGTGAGCGTGGCGATCCCGTTGTCCCAGCCGGTCGGGATCGCTTCCAGGAAGTTCGCCGCCGTCTTGAGAAGGTCGGGAACAAAAAGCCATCTGGCCGGGGTGGGTTGGCCGGGATTGATGGTGCGGTCGTAACCCGCTTCGATGAGAACACGCAGTGGCGGGTCCAACGTGGCGGCCAATGCAGGACCGATGACCGGAATCTGCTCGAGCGGCATCAGCAGGGGCACCGTCTTCGCCGGCGCGAGATAGTAGGTGGTGTCTTGGTATTGGCCCTGCAGCCGGACATCGGTCGAGGCGAAGTACGCCGTCTCGGGATGGAAGTAGAGGAATCCGACCAGGACGTTGAGATCGGCCAGCAGGTTCAGCGGGTTGGTCGGGAAGTCGGCCACCGGCTCATACTGGTTGGCTACATCGACCGTGGTAATGGGATGCGGCTCAGGGGAATTCGTGGTCATCGCGCCATTGAAGGTCACACCGATGATCGGGAGGTGCCAGCCGACGAACCGCTCGAGGATGCCGCCGTTGGGACGGTTCGGGTTCGCGTTGATGATGAAGCTCACCGTGGTTCCCGGCGGCGGATGCGCGATGAGGTCGTACTTCTCCAACGCGGCGATCGCCGCGCTCTGGGAGTATCCGAAGACCACGTAGGAGGTGTCGGTCAGCGTGGACGTGCCGGTACTGGTGAACGGCGGGTCGGTGACGGTACACGGCTTCTTACGCAGGCAGGCATCCAGATTGGCCAGCCCGATCGCCACCGACTGGTCGTAGGGCATGTCCGACAAGCCGGTATCGAAGCGGAACTGTTCAGGGCCGTACACCGCGATCGGCGAACACACGGATCCGCACAACCCGGACGGCGTGACGTAGCTGGCGTCGGCGTTGCCGACGTACTGGGTGATGTACTCGGTGGTGTCCTCGGGGATGCTCAGCGGGTGGCCGGTGCCGCCCATGTACAGGGCCGTGGCAGCCAGCGCGACAACCGCCGACGGCAGCGGCGTCAGCGTCACGAGCAGCGCCGCGCCGAATATCAGGACGGCGAGCGCGCCCGATCGGGCGACTTTGCCCATGGTGGGACCCCCGTCCCTCACGCTGACCGTTGGCTCCGACCCAACGATCTGCTGGCTTCAGAGTGGCAGGGCTCACTGCGGCGAACTACGGCCTTAGGTCACCGGATTTGTGGACTGCGCCTCGATGAGGATGGGCGCTCGCGAATGACTTCGGCGACGTATTGGTTGCGCCACCATCAAGCTCAGGAAGTTCACCAGCGGTGGCGATGATGGCGGCGGCAATTCATCAATTACCTGAGGAACCTTTACATCTTGAGTATGCATTTCGTACTCTTCAGAGGTACGAAATGCATAGTTGGGAGCAGAATGGCGCAGGACCGCAGCACCCCCCTGCCGACAAGTCTGGCGCAAGTGCCGATGAAGACGATTCGGCCAAGCGATGCGGCTCGCCACTACGCCCATCCACGCGCACAGCTGGGTCGCCTCACCGAACGTGGATTACTGCATCGTCTCGCCCACGGCTACTACATGGTGGTGCCGCAAGACAGAGTGGGGCGCAGCTGGATGCCGGGGCTGGAGACCGCAGCGGCGGGCATCGCCTCGGCGATCTACGGGCCTGACAACATCGTCGTAATGGGCGTCAGTGCCGCGCGCCTGCACGGGGCGATTCCACGCGCACTCACCATCGCGGCAATCGCCACCCCCCAGCAGCACCGGCCCATCGAGTTGTCAGATCGCACCGGATCTATCCGATTCGTCAAACGCACCACCCAGAATCTGGATGCCGAACGCTACGAAACCGAGCTCGGACCAACGCTGGTGACCACACCTGAGCAGACGATCTTGGACCTCGCCCACCGACCCAAACTTGGCGGCGCCGAGATCGATATCCCAGGTGCCGTCGCAGTACTATACGAGCGCAGCGACAAAGACCGTCTACTGGCTTTGGCCACCGAACAGAGACGCACAGCGTCTTTGGAGCGGGCGGAAGCCTGGGCTCGACGGTGATCATCGGCGAAATATCCTCCGTCGCTGAACAATTCGGTGTCGCAACCGAACAAGCCGAACGCGACCACCTCATCTCCCATCTCCTTGCCTTTCTCAGCAGGGACTTTGGCGACCAGATTCACTTCATCGGCGGTACGGCGCTCGCCCGCACCCACCTACCGAATGGCCGGTTGAGCGAGGACATCGACCTCGTCGCGGTCGACGACCGCAAGGCCGTGGCCGTCGGGCTGGATGCTGCGCTCCCCCGCGCACTCGCCCGTACGCACGGACGACTCACGGTGGACCCAGCACTCGGCAGCATTTCCGACACAAGTGGGGCGATCCTGCGGACTTCCGAAGGGCTGACGGTGCGGATGCAATTGCTGTCCTCCCGGACCCGAACCGTGTGGCCGACAGAGCGGCGAGCTGTGGTCCAGCGCTAGTCCGATGCACCCGCCGCCGAGCTGTTGGTGCCCACGCTTCCCGCCTTCGCCGCATCCAAGACTGCGACGTGGTTCGACAGACACGCTTCCCGTGACCTATGGGATCTCTGGGCACTGGACCGGATCGGCGCTATCGATGCCGAAGCCGAGGCTCTCTACCGACGGTATGGGCCTACCAACAGGCCGCCCAGCCTCCGCGACTTCACGACCGCACCAACGCAGGCCGACTGGCAGAACCAGCTCGCAGGCCAAACCCGCCTCACGGTTTCACCTATGCAGGCCCTCACCGCCGTCCACGACGCTTGGGCTCGGGCCATCAACCCCACCCGCCGGACCCAGCCGACCCGCATGGGCAACGGACAAAGCGAATAGTCTGATCTAGAAAAACCGGCTCTGGTAGGGCGGGCGGGGCTCGAACCCGCGACCAAGGGATTATGAGTCCCCGGCTCTAACCAACTGAGCTACCGCCCCTCGTGTGCGGCACCTATGGTCGCATGCCAACCGGGGCGGGCGTCACAAGGCCCAGATCAGCCCAGCGCGCTGCCGTCGCTGTCGACCAGGCTCTCCACTTCACCGGCGAGCGCCGACAGCTGGGCCAGTTCCTCCTGGGTGTACTCCCGCGCGGTGTCGTCGAGCACGCACACCGTGCCCACCACCCGCCCGGACCCGTCGTGCACCGGCAGGCCCAGATAGTTGTGCAGCCCGAATTCCACCTCGTCCTCGTTACCGGCGAAGGCGGCGTCCTCGCGTGAATCGCGCACAAACACCGGGCTGTCCGAATCGACCACCCGCTCGCAGTACAGCGGCACCCGAGACTCGTCGTCCAGCGCTTTCTTGCCCGCCGCACCGACGGTGTAGTGCTGGGTGGCCTCGCCGGCGGTCGCGGCCACCACCATCGCGTCGGGTTCCGAGCGCATCACCAACACGGACTTGACCCCCAGCTGCTGGGCGATCGTCTCCAGCCGCCCGGCCAGCGGTGCCAGACCTGCGGTGGTATCGGTCGTATGCGGTTGTGCGCTCGCCATATCGCGAGTCTCCCAGCGGCCGCCGGCGCCGGCCAGCGTTTCCCTCACCCCGAATCCGGGTGTAACGATGAGAGCCGTGCCGCACACGTCCGCCGCCTTCGCCTCCGACAACGCCGCCCCCGCACACCCAGCGGCCCTCGACGCCGTGATCGCCGCCAATCACGGTGCCCTGCCGTCGTACGGCGCCGACGCGATCACCCGTCGCGCCGTCGAGCGGATCCGGGAGACGTTCGAGTCACCGCAGGGCCGGGTGCTGTTCGCCTTCACCGGGACCGCCGCCAACATCATCGCGCTGTCCGCCGCGGTTCGCCCCTGGGACGAGATCCTCTGCAGCGACATCGCGCACTCGCTGATGGACGAGGCCGGCGGCCCGGTCCGGGTGTCCGGCGCCAGCCTGGTCCCGCTGCCCAGTGACGACGGCATCATCGACCCGGACCTGCTGACCCGCCGCATCGCCCGCCGCGGCGAGGTCCACCATTCCCAGCCGCGCATCGTCAGCATCACCCAGTCCACCGAGAACGGCCGGGTGTGGCAGCCCGATACCCTGGCGGCCTTCATCGACCACGCCCACCGATTGGATCTCCTGGTCCACGTCGACGGCGCCCGGATCGCGAACGCCATTGCCGCCCTGGGCGTTACACCAGCAGAGGCGATCGGTGACGCCGACATCGTGACCGTCGGCGGCACCAAGATCGGGATGGTGTTCGGTGACGCGATCCTGGTGCGCCGCCCCGAGCACTTCACCGGCATCGAATTCACCCAGAAGCAGATCGGTCACCTGGCCAGTAAACATCGTTATGTCTCAGCGCAATTCGACGCCATGCTCACCGACGGCGAATGGCTGCGGGCCGCCGCCCATGCCAATGCGTTGGCCGCCCGGCTGTCCACCGGCATGACAGACCTCGGTCTGCAGCTGGCCTCCCCTACCGAGGCCAACGAGATCTTCGTCGACCTGAACCCGGACACCCTGGATGCGGTTCGCGAGCACTTCACGGTCCACGTCCCCGACCCGCACAAAGCGGCCGCACGGTTCGTCTGCTCGTGGGCCACCACCGACGAGGATGTCGACGCCGCCCTCGGCGTGCTCAGGCGTACTGCGTCTGACCGTCGGCGTCGATGAGGTAGCGCTCGGTTCCCTCCTGGACCCGGGGCGCATCGGCAGCCAGCGCCACCGCGATCTTGTTGCTGGCGTTGCGCATCACGTCCAGCGTCAGCTCGCGGGCCTGCTCGGCGGTGAAGTGCTCGCGCACCCCGGCCGCCACCGCCGGGCTGATCCGGGCCGGTGACCAGATCAACGCGTCGACGTAGCGCAGCGCCGCCTTGTGCGCGTCGCTGAGCAGCTCGGAGTTCTCGTAGTGCTCGATGTCGTCGTACAGGCTTTCCGATCCCCCGGCGTCCAGCGCGCTGCCCTCGCGCAGCGACTTGCACAGCCGGCAGTTGTGCTGGGCCGCTCCGCGCAGCCGCACCACCTCCGAGGTCACCGGATCCAGCGTCCGCAGCCGCGCCACTCCGGGCAGCAGCCGGTTGAACACCACATCGCCCACATCCACGCCGGCATCCCAGCGCGGCGACTCGGGCCACCATGGCACCGGCTGGCCCAGCACCTCCAGACCGTTGCGTACCCGCGGCAGGAAGTCGGCGACGAACATCTGGATCACCGCGCCGAAGGCGCCCGCTCCCAGCGCGCCGGTCAGCGCGGTGCGCTGGGCATCGGACACCGCCGCGACGTCGACGCTGAACTGCTCGGCGAAGTCGACCAGAACGCGATCGGTGTCCGACTCGGGTTCGGTGACGACCTCTTCCGCCGGCAGCGGGGTGAGCTGCAGGGCGGTTGCGCAGGTCGAGCGGGTCAGCCCGATCAGTCGCTGCTGGCCGGGCGGGGACTGCACGACGAGGGCGGTCAGCTCAGCATCGAGATCGTCGCTCATCCTGGCGATTATTGCGCCTGGCTCATCGAGGACATGTGAAAGTCCGGGATTCGCAGGGTGGGCATCACCGCGCGGGTGGCCCAGTCGCCCCATTCGCGGGGCAGCGTCGCCTCGGCGACCCCGGCTTCGGTGGCCCGCCGCAACAGGTCGAGGGGACTCTCGTTGAAGCGGAAGTTGTTGACCGCGGCGGTGACTTCGCCGTCCTCGATCAGGTACACCCCGTCGCGAGTCAACCCGGTCAACAGCAGGGTGGTCGGGTCGACGGTGCGGATGTACCACAGCGTGGTCAGCAGCAGGCCTCGCTCGGTGGCGGCCACCATATCGGCAAGGTCGGCGCCACCACCGGTCATCAATAGGTTGTCGGCAGGCACCGCGAGCTCGGTTCCGAACTCGGCGGCCGCGGCCCGCGGATAGGCCAGCGCGTGGATGGCACCCTCGCGGATCCAGTCCACCCGTCCGATGTCGATTCCGTTGTCGAACACCGAGATCCGCTCGGAGCTACTGGTGGCGTGGACAAACGGGGCGCATTCCTGGCCCGCGGCGAACGGGTCGGAGTACATGGTCAACGGCAGATCGGTGAGCTTCTCCCCCACCCGCGTTCCGCCGCCCGGTGCCGACAGCGCGGTACGCCCCTCCTGGGCGCCGCGGCCGTCCATCGACCAGCCCAGGTAGATCATCATGTCGGCCACCGTCGACGGCGGCATCAGCGTCTCGTACCGGCCGGCCGGCAACTCGACGGTGCGCTGCGCCCAGCCCAGCCGCATGGCCAGGTCTTCGAGCAGGGTGTCGGTCGGCACGTCGGTGAACCAGGGCGTGCTGATCCCGGCCCAGGCGCTGGCGGACGCGCGTTTGGCGTTGATCTCGACGGTTCCGGTGGGCTGGGTGAAGCGGCGGCGCACCCCCGTCGACGTCGCGAGGAACGTCGTCTCGACCAGGTGGTGGGCGTAGCCGTAGAGCCGGTCGGTGCCGGTGAAACCGCGGGTCAGGGATTCGGCGACATCGGCGAACACCTCGGCGCCCGTTTCCGCGACGGCCTCGTTCCAGTCATCGGGCGTCGGCCCACCGGCGAGCAGTGACGCGGCATCACTGGCCGCCGGCGCGGCGTGTGCGGCGCGCTCGGCGGCGGCCACCACGGCCGGGAGGGCAGCCGGGTCGACGTCGCTGGTGCGGATCGCCCCGGTGTGGGCCGCATTGCCAGTGCGGACAATGGAAATCACCGTCGTGGTGCGGGTGCTGCCGACGCCGTTGGTGGTCATCGAGTTCCCGGCCCAGCGCAATGACGCCTCGGCGCGGTCGGTGACGATGACGATCGTCTCGTCCACGGTCGCGGCGGCCAGAGCCAGCTCGACGACCTGCTGTGCGGGGATCATGAGCGCCCGGCCTCCTCACGGGTGTTGAGCACGTTGACACCGCGGAACAGGGCCGACGGACATCCGTGGCTGACGGCCGCGACCTGGCCGGGCTGGGCCTTGCCACAGTTGAAGGCCCCGCCGAGCCGCCAGGTCGAGGGTCCGCCGACGGCTTCCATCGAGTTCCAGAAGTCCGTGGTGGTGGCCTGATAGGCGACGTCACGCAGCTGGCCGTCCAGCTTGCCGTCCCGGATCCGGAAGAACCGCTGCCCGGTGAACTGGAAGTTGTAGCGCTGCATGTCAATTGACCACGACTTGTCACCGACGATGTAGATGCCGTCGCCGACCCGGCCGATCAGGTCGTCGGTGGACAGGTCCTCGGCGCCGGGCTGCAGCGAGACGTTGGCCATCCGCTGGATCGGCACGTGATGCGGGGAGTCGGCATACGAGCACCCGTTGGAGCGGTCCTGCCCCAGCCGGGGGGCGAACACCCGGTCCAGCTGGTAGCCCACGAAGATGCCGTCGCGCACCAGGTCCCAGCTCTGGGCGGCCACCCCTTCATCGTCGTAACCGATTGTCGCCAAACCGTATTCGACGGTGCGGTCGGCGGTCACGTTCATCACCGGGGAGCCGTAGCGCATGGTGTCGAGTTTGTCGGGCGTGGCGAACGAAGTACCGGCGTAGGCGGCCTCGTAGCCGATCGCCCGGTCGTATTCGGTGGCATGCCCGATGGATTCGTGGATCGTCAGCCACAGGTTGGTGGGATCGATCACCAGGTCAGTCGGCCCGGCGACGACGCTGGGCGCCTTGGTCTTCTCGGCCAGCAGGATCGGGAGTTCGGCCAGCTCGCTCGACCAGTCCCACACGTCGTCACCGGCCACCGCCTCCCAGCCCCGCGCGGTGGGCGGGGCCAGGGTGCGCATGGACTCGAAGCTGCCGGCGGCCGGGTCCACGGCGACGGCCTCCAGCGTCGGCATCACCCGCACCCGCTGCTGGGTGATGCTCGAGCCGAAGGTGTCGGCGTAGAACACCTGCTCCTTGACGGTGTTGGCCATCGCCGAGACATGGTCCACACCGTCGGACGCCAGCAACCGGCCGGAGTACTCCCCCAGCAGGGCGATCTTGTCGGCGGTGGGCACGGTGAACGGGTCGATGGCATAGGCCGAGACCCAGGTGACGTCGGAGTAGACCGGCTCGGCGGCCAACTCGATGCGTTCGGCGTTCAGCGCGGCCAGGGTGGTCGCGACGGCCACCGCGCGGCGCGCGGTATCGGCGGCGACCTCGGGAGCCAGCTCGGCGTGCGAAGCGAAGCCCCAGGTGCCGTCGACGATGACCCGCACCGCCAGGCCGATCTCACGGTCGGTGACCGCGGCTTCCAGCTCCCCGTCGCGCAGCTGGACGACCTCGTTGGTGATCGCGTGGATACGCAGGTCGGCATAGCTGGCGCCGGCGGCGCGCGCCGCCGACAGCGCCGCGTCGGCCAGGTGGTGACGCGGGAGGGCCAGAAAGTCGGGATCGACGTCACGAGAACTCACCGCTACACCGTAACGGTCGCCACCGCTGACGGGCTTTAATGCTCAGGTGAGCAATCGGCGTGGGCGCGGCGGTCTGCTGGGCTATGCGCTGCTGGCGCCGAGCCTGTTCGGGGTGGTCTGTTTCCTGCTGCTGCCGATGCTGGTGGTGGTGTGGCTGAGCCTGCACCACTGGGACCTACTGGGCCCGATCCGGTATGTGGGACTGGACAATTGGCGCTCGGTGCTGACCGACCCCGGTTTCGGCAACTCGCTGCTGGTGACGCTGGCATTCATCGCGATCGTGGTGCCTGCCCAGATCCTGCTCGGGTTGGCGGCGGCCTGGCTGCTGGCGCGCGAGCTACCCGGTAGCGGCGTGTTCCGCACCCTCTACGTGCTGCCGTGGGTGTGTTCGCCGCTGGCGGTGGCGGTGCTGTGGCACTGGATCCTGGCACCCACCGACGGGGCCGTCAGCACCGTGCTGGGACGTCCGATCGAGTGGTTGACCGATCCCGGGCTGGCCCTGCCCGTCGTCTCGGCCGTGACGGTGTGGACCAACGTCGGCTATGTGACGCTGTTCTTCCTCGCCGGCATCCTGGCGATCCCGCCGCAGATTCAGGCCGCCGCCCGGCTGGACGGGGCGACCAGCTGGCAGCGGTTCTGGCATGTCACGCTGCCGATGTTGCGCCCGACGCTGTTCTTCGTCTCGGTCACCGGAATCGTCAGCGCCGCGCAGGTGTTCGACACCGTGTACGCGCTCACCGGGGGCGGGCCGGCCGGCCGCACTGACCTGGTGGCCCACCGGATCTACGCCGAGGCGTTCGGCGCGGCGGCGATCGGGCGGGCCGCGGTGATGGCGCTGGTGCTATTCGTGATCCTGGTCGCGGCAACGATCGCCCAGCATCTCTATTTCCGCAGACGGATCAGCTATGACATCACGTAACGCGCTGGTCTACGGCTGCCTGGTGGCCGGCGCCGTGATCACGCTGGCCCCGTTCGGGTTGGGGCTGCTGACGTCGTTCACCTCGGCCCAGCAGTTCGCCACCGGCACTCCGCTGTCGCTGCCGAACCCACCCACGCTGGCCAATTACGATGCACTGGGTGACGCTGGGTTCGGCCGTGCGCTGGCAGTCACCGCACTGATGACGGCGATCATCACGCTGTCGCAGTTGGTGTTCTCAGTGTTGGCCGGGTATGCGTTCGCGCGGTTGGACTTCCGCGGCCGCGACGCACTGTTCTGGGTGTACATCGCCACGCTGATGGTGCCCGCCACGGTGACGGTGGTGCCGCTGTACCTGATGATGGCCGAGTTGGGTTTGCGCAACACATTCTGGGCGCTGGTGCTGCCGTTCCTGTTCGGCTCGCCGTACGCGATCTTCCTGTTGCGCGAGTACTTTCGCGCGATCCCAGCCGATCTGGTGAACGCCGCCCGCCTCGACGGTGCCAACACCCTGGACGTGATCGTCCATGTGATCCTGCCGGCGAGCAAACCGATCCTGGTGACGCTGACGTTGATCACCGTTGTCAGTCAATGGAATTCGTTCATGTGGCCGCTGGTGATCACCAGCGGCGGTACCTGGCGGGTACTCACCGTCGCGACCGCCGGGCTGCAGACGCAGTACAACGCCCAGTGGACGCTGGTGATGGCCGCGACCACCGTGGCGATCGTCCCGCTGCTGGTGCTGTTCCTGGCGTTCCAGCGCCATATCGTGCGCTCGATCGTGGTAACGGGGCTGAAATGAGACCCCGGTTCTCGACGCTCATGCTGGGCGCCCTACTCGCCGTCGTGCTGGTGCTGGTGGGCTGCGTCTGGGTGTTGGGCCGCAGCACCGAGCCGGGCGGCAAGACCGTGGTCACGGTGCGGCTGTGGGATCCCCAGGTGGCCGCCGCCTACCGCGACTCCTTCGCCGAATTCAACCGCACCCATCCCGGCATCGAGGCACGCACCAATGTGGTGGCCTACGCCAGCTATTTCGACACGCTGCGCACCGATGTCGCCGGCGGCGGGGCCGACGACATCTTCTGGATCAACAATTCCTATTTCGCCGAATACGCCGACAATCACCGGCTTATGGCCATCGCATCCAGCCCCGACTGGGACCGCTCGGTGGTCAACCAGTTCACCCGCAACGGTGCGCTCTGGGGAGTGCCTCAGCTGACCGACGCCGGCATCGGCGTGTACTACAACGCCGATCTGCTGGCCGCCGACGGCATCGACCCGAACGATCTCGACGCGCTGCGCTGGGATCCCGACCCCACTGTGGACACCCTGCGCCCACTGCTCAAGCGGCTGACCCACGGCAGGCAGTGGGGTTACAACGCCGCCAACGACCTGCAGGGCATCTACCTGAACTACATCGGCTCGGCGGGCGGGGTGTTCGCCACCGGCGACCGGTTCGCCTTCGACAACCCGCAGGCCGTCACCGCGTTCGACTACGTGGTCGGACTGATCAACACCGACAAGGTGGCCCCACCGGCCTCCGACACCAACGGCAACGGCGACTTCTCCCGCAACCAGTTTTTGGCCGGCAGGATGGCACTCTTCCAGTCGGGCACCTACAACCTGGCCCAGATCGCCGAGCAAGCCCGGTTCCGCTGGGGCGTGGCGATGCTGCCGACCGGCCCGGCGGGGCGGGTCAGCGTCACCAACGGTATTGCCGCCGCGGGCAATCCGGCCTCCCGACACCCGGAGGCGGTGCGCGAGGTGCTGGCCTGGCTGGGCAGCACACCGGGCAACGAGTACCTCGGCAGCCGAGGGGCCGCGATCCCCGCGGTACTGCCCGCGCAGCAGGCGTACTTGGACTACTGGTCGGCCAAGGGCGTCGACGTCAGCCCGTTCTTCCGGGTGCTCGACGGGCCACGGATCGACGCACCGGGCGGCGCCGGCTTCGCGGCCGGCTACCAGGCGATCAAGCCGTACTTCGACGAGATGTTCCTGGGCCGGACACCGGTGCCCGAGGCGCTGGCAGTGGCGCAACGCGCGGCCAACACCGCAGCTGCGCGCTAGCCCAGGACGGTCAGTTCCAGACCGATCGACAGCACACAGACCGCCGCGGTGATGGTGAGCGCCACCCAGTCGGCCCGGCGCGGACCCGAGGGCGCGGCGGCGATCTGTCCGGTGCCGCCGCGGGCGGTGATGGCATCACCCATCTCGTCGGCTCGCCGTAGCGTCACCGTGATCCCGGCCGCCAGCAGATCGACGATCTCGATCGCCCAGCGGCGACGGCGCGCCCGCCGCGAGGTCAGTACCGGAGCGGGCCGAAGCCGCCGCGCGGCGTACATCATCCGGAACTCGTCGAGCAACATCGGAAAAGCCCGCAGCGCCAACGACAGTGCGACCGCCCAGTCGTCGACCGGGATCCGGACGACCTTGAAGGGCCGGCCCAGTTTGGCCACCGCGGGCGCCACATCGGCGACGTTCGTCGTCCACGACACCAGGCCGGCCAGGGCGATCAGCAGGAAGGACACCGCGGTGAGTCGCAAGAAGTTCAGCAACCCGTGCAGTCCGATGTCCAGCGGGCCGAGGTGGATCTCGGGACTGCCGCCAGCCAGTGCCGCGGTCAGGCCGCCCAGGAAGATCAACAGCCACAACCACTTCGGGATGGTCGGCACCACACCCCAGGTGACGCGGGCCAGCCGCAGCGCGACTGCCACCAGGACGGTGACCAACGCGATCGATGCCCACCCGGGGTAGAACGCGAGCAACGCCGACAGCGCCACGACGACGAGGATCTTGGTGCCCGCCCACAGTTCGTGAATGGTCGAGGTGCCCGGCGTCGGGCGCAGCAGGACGACGGGCCGGCGCTGGCGGGTCGACGTCATGCGAGCCCACCCGCAGTCGTGGGCGCCGCGGCCAGCACCCCGTCGTCGAGATGCAGTGTCTGCGGGCACAACTCCTCGAGTCCGACGAAATCGTGCGAGATCACCACGACGGTCAGCCCGGTGTTGCGGCGCAGGTCGGTCAACAATCGCAGCAGGCCACGCTGGGCCCCCGCGTCCAGACCGGCCAACGGCTCGTCGAGGATCAGCGCCTGCGGTGAGCGGGCCAGCAGACCGGCCAGCACCACGCGGCGCATCTGACCGCCGGAGAGCTGGTCGATGCGCCGCCGGGCCAGCGAGGCGTCCAGGCCCACGGTCGCCAGGGCATCAGCCACCCGGGCCTGGTCGTGGGGCGAAAAGCCCGCTGCCGAAGCCACTTCCAGGTCGACTCGGGCCCGCATCAGTTGCAGCCGCGCCGCCTGGAACGCGATCGCGACCTCGCCGACGTGCTCGTCGGCGGGCCGGCCCCGCACCAGGACCGAGCCGGCGGTCGGGGTGGTCAGGCCGGCCATGATCCAGGCCAGCGTCGACTTCCCGGATCCGTTGCCACCGTGGATGAGCAGGCCTTCGCCTTCGCGCACGGTGAAACTCACGTCCCGCAGCGCGGACTTGGCCCACGGTGTGCCGCTGGCATATTCATGCTCGACGCCCCGCAGTTCGAGCACGGGAGCGCCGCCGCGCACCTCGTGTACCGAGGCCGTTGTGGTCGGCGCCTCGGCGCTGTCGACCATGGCTTTGTTGTCCAGTGACTCGCTGAGGTTGACGATGCGGTCGGCGATCTCGGCCTCATTGGCGTAGTGGGTGATCTGCACCAGTGCCATCCGGTGCCGCTCGGTCAGACCGGACAGCACGGTCAGCAGGCCTTCGCGCCCGCGTTGGTCGACCATGCTGGTGATCTCGTCGGCGATCAGCATCGAAGGCTTGCGGGCCAGTGCCGCCGCCACGGCCAACCGCTGCAATTCCCCGCCGGACAGGCCGCCGGTGTCGCGCTCTTCCATGCCGGTCAGCCCGACCTCGTCGAGCAAGGTGGCGACATCGGTGTGTGTCCCCGGCGGCAGACCCCACACGACGTCGTCGGCGACGCGGGTGCCGAGTACCTGACTTTCGGGGTGCTGCAGGATGATCGCCGTCCCGCCGGGGTGCCCCAGGCCGACAGATCCGGGGCGCTCCAGGATGCCCGACGTCGGCTGCCGACCGGACAGCAGCAGCATCAGGGTGGTCTTGCCCGAGCCGTTGGCGCCGGTGATGGCGACGTGCTCACCGGCATCGACGGTCATCGACAGGGGCCGAAGCGCATCATGGTCGGCCCCCGGGTAGCGGAAGCGGGCATCGACCAGCCGGACCGGCACCGGCGCGACGGGACCCGTGTCCGGCGGGGTCTCCAGCTTGTGCACGTCGGGGATGCCGCGCAGCCGTTCGAAGACCCGCGACAGCGCCCACCAACCGACCAGGGTGACGAGCATGATCGAGAAGATCGCGTAGGCCATGATGATCAGCGGCCAGTACTGCAACGCGGTGCTGAAGAACCCCTTGAAGTCCTCGGCAGCCGGCCGGAACGGCTCGAACCGCGACATCACCGACGCCACACCGTCGACGTTGGCGGTCATCGCATCGAAGGTCAGGGTGCGCAGCCGGGACAACACGGTCAGCGCGGCGATGATGAACACCCCGGAGACCACGCCCGCCACCACGGAGACCGCGATCACCGTCGGGGTACCGCGCCCGCGGCGCTTGATGATGCCGGTCAGCCCACCCACGTAGGCGCAGTTGAGGACGACCATGAAACCGGCGATGCCGCCGATGAGGAAAGCGATGGTCGCGCCGGCGAACGTCGCCGCGACCAGCACCCGCAGTCGGTAGCGGTAGCCCAACAGCCCCATCGGGACGGTCACCAGCAGCGACAGCCCGCCGGCGAACGGGATCACCACCGACAGGATCGACAACGCCGCGGCCAGCGCAGCCATCACCGAGGCGTGCGCCATCTCGACGGGCGTCATAGATCGACCTGGGGAAGGGTGCGATGCGGAGTCGGGAGGTTGCGCAAGCGCCCCCGGTCGCGTCGCGGTCATCTCACGATTCTGCCAGCCGGCGGGGGCGGGCCGTCGATCCGACGTGCCTGTGAGGGATGCCACCGCGCACCGAGTTCGCTTCGCATAGCAAAACTATGTAAATATAGAGGTATGAGTTCGACGCCGCCGCAGACCACCGGCCTGGGTTCCGAACTACTGAGCGTCGTCGCCAAGCTGAACCGGCTGGCCACCCAGCGCATCCGGTTGCCCCTGCCCTGGGCGCAGGCGCGGCTGCTGAGCACCATCGACGACCAGGGCGAGGCGCGGATCTCGGATCTGGCCGGATTGGACCACTGCTCGCAGCCGACGATGACCACCCAAGTCCGCCGGCTCGAGGACGCCGGGTTGGTGGCGCGCACTCCCGATCCGGCCGACGCCCGCGCCGTCCACATCCGCATCACACCGGAAGGACAGCGGGTGCTGGCCCAGGTTCGGGCGGACCGGGCCGCGGTGATCGATCCCCGGATCGAGCGTCTCTCGGCAGATGACCGGGCCATCCTGTCGGACGCCGTCGGTGCCCTGCACCGCCTGCTCGGCGATCTCGACGCAGCCGGCGATCAGGACAGCGCCGGGACGGTCGGCAGCGACAGCTGAGCGGCCGTCACACCACCGCGCCGATGAGCTTTCCGACGGTATAGGTCGCGGCGATGGCGACCACCCCGAACGCGAGTTGGCGGCCGGCGCCGAACACCAGCGAGCCCTTGGTGAAGCGCGCGGCAATCGCACCGGCCAACAGCAGACCCACCCCGCCGCAGACCAGGCCCGGCCACAACGCCACGACACCGAACAGGTAGGGCAACAGCGGGATGATCGCCCCGACCGCGAACAACAGGAACGACGACACCGCCGCCACCATCGCCGACGGCTTCTCGCGCGGGTCCACGCCCAACTCCTGGGCGATGTGGAAGTGCACGGCCTTCTCCTCGTCGAGGTGGATCTCCTCGGCGGCCTTGCGGGCGGTGGGCTCGGTCATCCCCATGTCCATCAGCATGGCGACGAGTTCGACCTGCTCGGCATGGGGATGACGCTCGAATGCCAGCCGCTCGGCGCGCACCTCGGAATCGAGTTGCTCATTGGCGGTGGTCACGGAGGTGTACTCACCCAGCGCCATGGAGAACGCACCGGCCAGCAGGCCGGCCACTCCGCTGAGCACGACAGTTTGCGCGTCGGCACTCGCGGCGACGCCGGCAATCAGTGCGGTGTTACTCACCAGACCGTCCATGGCGCCGAAGGTGGCGGCCCGTAGCCAGCCGCCGGTGACGTCGGCGTGCGAGTGGTCGATCTCGTGTGGAAGGGCAACCTGGGGCTGCATGCTGCCCCCGATCTGCTCGGGCATGAGCGCTATTCAACGCGCGCCGCCGCGGTCACTTCGACTCAGGTTTACCTGTGTTTGCCACAAGAGCGTTTGCCCGAACAAGAAGCGGGCTACTTTCACGTATGACTACCACTGCGGAGCATCTTCGTCATGCGCTCGACGGTCGCTGGCGCGACGTCAAGAACGCGGTCCGTGCCGAACTCGCCACTGAGGTGTTCCGGCCGCATTACACCCCGAACACCGCCATCGCCAGGGCCAAAGTGGCCGAGCAGATGAGGATCATGGCCGCCGCCGGTGCCGCCGAGGACGGGTTCCGCAAGGAGCACGGCGGCAACGGCGACGTCGGCGCCGCGGTGACCCGTATCGAGATGCTGGCGATGTCGGACCTGTCGTTGATGGTCAAGGCCGGGGTGCAGTGGGGCCTGTTCGGCGGGGCGATCGAGAACCTGGGCACCGAGCGCCACCACCAGGCCTATGTGCGGCGCATCATCGACTGCGACCTGCTCGGCTGCTTCGCGATGACCGAGACCGGTCACGGCAGCGACGTGCAGTCCCTGGAGACCACCGCCACCTACGACCCGGATACCCAGGAGTTCGTCATCAACTCCCCCACCGCGTCGTCGCGTAAGGACTACATCGGTGGTGCTGCCGAAACCGCCAGAGTGGCCGCGGTTTTCGCGCAGCTCGTCACCAGGGGCGAAGGCCACGGCGTACATTGTTTCGTCGTGCCGATCCGCGACGGGGACGGCAACGACCTGCCCGGCGTCACCACGTCGGACTGCCAGTACAAGGGCGGCCTGCCCGGGGTGGACAACGGCCGGATCATGTTCGACCACGTCCGGGTGCCACGGGAGAATCTGCTCAACAAGTATGCCGACGTGGCCGCCGACGGCACCTATTCCTCACCGATCGAGAACCCCAACCGCCGGTTCTTCACGATGCTGGGCACCCTGATCCGGGGCCGCGTCACCGTCGGCGGCAGCGCGGCCGCAGCGGCGCGGGTGGCACTCGACATCGCTGTCCGATATGCATTGCAGCGCAAGCAGTTCAGCGCTCCGGACGACGAGGGCGAAGTGCTGATCATGGACTACCTGGTGCATCAGCGCCGGCTCTTCCCGCTGATCGCGCGCTCCTATGCGTTGCAATTCGCCCAGAACGAACTGGTGGCCCGGCTGCATGACCTGCAGACCTCGGACAATCCCGATGCCGAGGAGCAGCGCGAGTTGGAGTCGCGGGCCGCCGGGCTCAAGGCCGCCAACACCTGGCACGCCAGCCGGGCGATCCAGGAAGCCCGCGAGGCCTGCGGTGGCGCCGGGTATCTGGCCGAGAATCGCCTGATCGCACTGCGCGCCGATACCGACGTGTTCACCACCTTCGAGGGTGACAACCACGTGCTGACCCAGCTGGTGGCCAAGGAGCTGCTGACCGCCTACGCCGACGACATCAAGGGCATGAGCCCGGTCGAGTGGGTGCGCTTCGCCGCCAACTTCGCCGGCGACCGGGTACTGAAAAGGACTGCGGCAGAGACAATCATGCAGACCATCCTGGACTCCCGGCAGGACAGCGAGGAGGAGGGCAGCCTGTTCAACCGGGGCACCCAGGTCGCGATGTTCGAAGACCGCGAGGAGTACCTGCTGTCGTCGGTCGCCCGGCGCCTACAGGGCAAGTCCAAGGAGATGTCGGCCTTCGACGCGTTCAACGCCGTGCAGGATCACGTGCTGCACACCGCGCAGGCCCATATCGACCGGATCGTGCTCGAGGCCTTCGTCGCCGGCATCGACGCATGTGGGGACCCGGAGGCCCGCCGCGTTCTGAGCATGGTGTGCGACCTGTATGCGCTGTCGGTGATCGACGAGGACAAGGCCTGGTTCATCGAGCACCGGTATCTGTCCACCGAACGGGCCAAGGCCGTCACCCGGGCCATCAACGAGCGCTGCCGGTTGTTGCGGCCCTACGCCGAGGAACTCGTCGACGGGTTCGGAGTTCCCGAGCAGTTGCGCTACGCCGAGATGCTGCACCCGGAGCACCTGGTCAGCAGTTAGTGCGCGCGGCCGGCGGCCGTGATCTCTCCGAACACAAAGCCCTGACCGAATTCACAGTCCAGTTCGATGAGCGCGGCGCGCTGTTCGGCACCTTCGATGCCCTCGGCAATCACCGTGAGACCCAGGCTCGCTCCCAGGCCCAAGACGGCCTGCGTGATCGCCTGGCAGCGCACGTCGCCCAGCAGACCGGCGATGAACTGCTTGTCGATCTTGAGGATGTCGAGGGGCAGGTTGACGATCCTGGCCAGGCCGCTGAAACCGGTGCCGACGTCGTCGATCGCGATGCGCACGCCGATCCGGCGAAGGTCGTCCAGATCAGCTCGCGCCGACTCCGCGATCTGTCCGGCGGAACTCTCCGTGATTTCCAGGACGAGCCGATACGGCGAGAGCCCCGTCCTAGCGAGCGCGTCGACCACGCCCGCCCGGAATTTCGTGTCCACCAGTTCTCGGGGCGAGACATTCACATGAACGGCGGCAGCAGCCATCTCCCCGGTCCATCGCACCGCTTGAGCGCACGCCTCGTTGAGAACATGGCGCCCGATGGCGGGCATCTGGCACGAGGTTTCGGCCAGATCCAAGAACGCTTCCGGAGTGAGCAACCCCCACCGCGGATGTTGCCAGCGCAAAAGGGCCTCGGCCGCAACACATTCGCCGCTGCGAAGATTCACGATCGGCTGAAAGTGCACGACGAACTGATCTGACGCCTCAGCCCGCTCGAGATCGCGCATCAGTGCCATGGTGCGAACCAGCGCCGCCTCGCTCGACGGATCGCCGATCGTCACCTGGTCCTTACCGGACCGTTTCGCCTGATACATCATCATGTCTGCTCGTTGCAAAAGCGATTCCGCGGTACATCCCGGCCGGGCGATCACCGCGCCGGCACTCACCGAGAGCTGATCGTAGGTGGCACCGTCACCCAGCCCGACGGGCCAGCGCAAGCTCTCTCGGATGCGTCGGGCCACGCTGTCCAGTTCGGCGGCGTCGGCAACCTCTGGACACAACACGGCGAACTCGTCGCCGCCCACTCTGGCCGCGATGTCGCCTGCTCGAATCGATGTCAGTATCCGGCCCGCCACGATCTTCAGGACGCTGTCCCCTTCACCGTGACCCCAGTTGTCGTTGACGGTCTTGAATCCGTCGAGGTCCAGGAAGATCAGGCCCACCCTGGCGCGGGCACCGTCTTCGGAGGTAGCCAGCGCGCGTTCCACGTGATCCATGAACCGTGCCCGATTCGCCAATCCCGTCAACTGGTCGTGCAGCGCCAGATGGTGTAGCTCCGACTCCACGCGCTTGCGTCCGGTGACGTCCTCGACCAGGCAGATCCCATACGAGTCGGATCCGGCGGGCGCGACGATCGAGGCCGAGATCGAACCCCACACGATGACACCGTCCGCACGATGAAAAGCGGTCTCGGCTTCGCACCGTTGGCCCACCTGCAGCGCCAGGAGGTCGTCCAGCCGGGGAGCCCAGGAGACGCAGATATCGTCGACAAGCTCGACAAGGGTGATTCCCAACATCTGCTCCGCCGTGCGGCCGAGGAATTCGGCCATGGCCTGGTTGCATCGGATGATGCGCCCGGCGCCGTGCGGTGCGAGTTCGAACATGAACACGCCCATGGGGGCGGTGTCGAAGGCAAGCCGGAACCGCTCTTCGCTTTCCGCGAGCGCCTGTTTTGCCGCCTTCTGTTGGGTGATGTCGGTAGCGACACCGATGTATCCCCCGCAGCTGCCATCCTCATTGGTGATCTGGGAAACGGCCAGGCTCACCGTCACCCTGCTGCCGTCGCGCCGGATGTACGTCCACTCCCGCACCTCGGCCCGGCTCGGCGTGACGTTGTGAACAAAGATCCCGAAGCCAACGGGTATGCCGAGTTCCGCTGCCCTCAAACGCAATTCGGCGTCGTCGTGGAAGGCCGTCGGCGAGGCGCCCAGCAGCTCTGCTTCAGTCCAGCCGAGCAATCGCTCGGCGCCGTTGTTGAAGACCGTGATGCGCCCCTCGGGGTCGGTGCCGATGATGGCCTGCTCGGATGCGGCCCGCAGGATCCCGGCGAACAGGTCACGCGCCTCGCGCAGCGCTCGCGCATTCGCCCGTTCCTCGGTGACATCCCGGAAGGCGACGACTTCGAACAGCGACCGCCGCGCCAGCGGAGCGGTCGTGACCTCGACGACCCGGGAGTTTTCGGCCGCGACCTTGACGTCACGGCGTCGTGCCCCGTTGTCGCCCCGGGCCACTGCGACCACGTCGTCCACGATTCCGGAATCGGAGGCCCGCGCGTTCTGCAGCACGACATCACCGGCGGGATCGATGAGCAGAACGCTGTCGTGGATGCTGTCGAGCACGGCGCCGAACAGCTCGGAGTCGCGATCTGCCTGATCGCGCGCCGCCTCCAGTTGCCGGACGAGACGAACCCGTGAGTCGCGGTACAACGACAGCGTCAGCACGACAAGCGTCAGGCTGATGACGAGCGCCTGTGCCAGCAGGGCACGCATCTGAACCGTGGCGACGACGAAGACTTCCCGATCAGCGAGGGTGGAGAAGACGATCCAGGCGCCCGCAGTCAGGAGAAAGACGGTACTGACGGTGGTGCTGTAGCGCAGCGCCACCCACATCGCCGGCACGAGTGCCAGAAAGGCAAGCTGCGCACCATTTTTCAGCCAGAACGCGGTCCAGAAGATCACCACGACAGCGACACCGACCAGCACGGCCTCCATGACTGCCCTGGCCGATAGCCGCGGACGGTGCCAGGTGACGTCGCGCAGTCGCAGCCAGGCCGCCACCCCGAGCAGTGCGGTAGCTCCGTTGCGCACTGCGAAGAGCGCGAACGTCATTCCCAGCGGTTGGTCCAGGAAGTAGGCCAGGGCCGCCGTGGCCGCGGTGGCCGCGCAGAGCGATCCCGCGGTGACCGCGGTGACCAACCGCGCAAGGTCAGGGGGGTCACGCAGGACCACCTCGTCGCGACGGTAGGTCAGCACCGCAGTGGTCACCACCGCCAACGAGACATTGACCACGATGAAGCACGCACTCAGCGGCGCGGAGGCACCGGTGACCAGGTTGGTGACGAATGTGACGAGGCCGAGCAGCGCCACGTTGATCAAGCAGGTCCCGCGCCCATACCGGCGGGCGACGAGTAACCAGATGACGGCCACGGCGGCGGCCGGCCAGACCAGAGACACCTCGCCGCCGGGCAGCCGAGTGGCGCGGCCGAGAGACACCGACATCGCGTAGAGGGCAGCGAAACCACCGGCGACCAATGCCGATCGAAGAGCTCGAGCCATCGCACCCCCATACCGACGAAAAGCCCTTCTGAAGACAAACGATAGCGGGCTGTACGCGGCGGCAAACACATTTTGACGCAATCGTCACTTTACCGCGCGCAGGACCGACACGAACCCAGATGTTTTGACAATCTTGACGAAACGGTGGCGGGGCCGCCCCGCTCCGGCTGCCCGCCGCATTCCCGGCGAGCAAGGCACCTGGGTGTTCGTGTTCGGCGACATGCTGGTGTTCGGCGTGTTCTTCGGTACCTTCCTGGTCGAAAGATCCAAGGCGCCAGTGGTTTTCGATGCGGCACGGAAAACGCTGCACCTCGATATCGGCCTGCTGAACACCCTGGTGTTGCTCACCAGCTCACTGCTGGTGGTCGCGGCGGTGGGCGGCATTCGCACGGGAGCGCGATCCATCGCCGCCCGGGCGCTGCTGGCGGCCATTGGCTGCGGTGTGCTGTTCGTGGCGCTGAAGGTCACCGAGTACGCGCTGCTGGCCGGTGCTGGGCACCGGCTCACTGGTCGCCGTCCTCGGCATCGCCGCGGTCAAGGTGCGCCTGGTGGGGCTGGACTTCATGGAATTGCGGCATGCCCCGATCCCGCTGAGTGTCCGCCTTCGAGATCTACTCTGTGGCGCTGTGGGCCGTGCTCAGTGGCCTGTATCTGTGGCTGTAGCGGCACTTCCGCCGCTGAAACCCTGGCTCCCCCGGATGGACTCGAACCATCAACCGTCCGATTAACAGTCGGAAGCTCTGCCAATTGAGCTACAGGGGACTACCTTCCCGCTGATGCGGGCCGGGAAGTGACTCTAGCCTACCGGGGTCCCCTGACGCCAAAACGGGCGGACGAGCGTCCCCCCAGGCGCGTCAGGCAGGATGGTGGCAGAGCCGAGGAAGGGAGCGCAGTGATTCGGTTTCTGGCCGTACTGGGCGTGGGCTACGTGTTGGGCACCAAAGCCGGACGACGTCGCTACGAGCAGATCGTGGGTACCTACCGTGCGCTCACCGACAATCCCGCCACCAAGACGGTGATCGATGCCGGCCGCCGCAAGCTGGCCGACCGGGTCTCACCGGACCCGGATCCCAAGATGGTGACACTGACCCAGATCGACGCGGACACCACCGTGGTGGAGCCCGTGCAGCGGGAACGCCAGAAGGGCCGCTGACCCGACGACGAACAGCCCTCACACCGAACGGCGGAGGGCTGCGAGCCGAACGAAACTAGCCCAGCGGGATGCTGATGGTCTGACCCGGCAGCAACGGACCGGTGGTGACGCCGATACCGCCACCATTACCGCCGTTGGCCTGCGGGCCGTAGATCCCGAGGTCCGGGGTGCCGATGAAGGCCGGCGTGCCATTCGAGTACGAGATGCACTGGCCGTCGTTGCGGGAACCGACCCAGGCCAGGCAGTTGCCGGTGGCCGAGGTGCTCGACGTGCTGGAGTCGGTCAGTGCCGCCAGGGCCGGCACCGCGGCCGCAGCCACGGCAAGCACGCCGATGGCGGCGATACGCCGGGCACGAGTATTCGCGGTAGTCATATCTGACCTTTCGCCGGAGACAGGCAGCGTGTTAACCATACCGTGATCACCGGGGTCACGCAGTCAGGTCGTCGCCGCTGGCCTGTTCGAGCAAGCTGCGGCGATACGACTCCAGAGCCACCAGGTCGCCGAACAGAGCGTGATATTCGTCTCCCTGCTCCACCGGGGACATTCGCTGCAGCTTGGACTTGACCTCGGCGACCTGCCGGCCCACCCACACCTCTTGCAACCGGGCCAGCACGCCGCTGATGTAGCGCGGCAGCTTCTCCTCGTCCTCCACCCGGACGGCCTCCACCCCGAGTTCGGTGATCAGCCCTTGCGCGGCCGGTGAGCCGCTCTTCTCCCGCACCATGTCGATCCACAGCGCACCGGCGGCCCCGGAGGATGTGCCGCCGGCGGCCTCGATCGCCATCCGGACGGCGGCATAGCCGGGATGGGTGAAGCTCTCCACCGTCAGGGTGTCGAAGATCGGGCCCGCCAGCGCCGGGTACTGCAGCGCCGCCTTGAGCGCCTCACGCTGAGGCCACAGGGTGGGATCGCGCGGATCCGGGCGGACCGCTCCGGCATCAGCGGCCGTACGCGGCCGGCTGGCCGCATGCCGGCGGTTGTCCCCACGGGCGCCGGGCTTGTGACCGGCTTCCTCACGGACCCGGCCGATCACCTGGGCCACGTCATCCCAACCCACCCAGCCGGCCAGCTGGCGGGCGTACTCGTCACGCAACGTCGGATCTTTGATCTGGGCGACCATCGGCACGCAGCGGCGCAGCGCCGCCACCCGGCCCTCGGCCAGGTCGAGGTCGTGCTCGGCCAACGCGGTGCGAATGGCGAATTCGAACAGCGGCGTGCGGCGCGCCACCAGATCACGCAGCGCACCGTCGCCCTGCGCCAACCGCAGATCGCACGGATCCATCCCGTCGGCCGCCACCGCGACGAAGCTCTGCCCGGCCAGGTTCTGCTCACCTTCGAAGGCCTTGAGCGCGGCCGCGCGGCCCGCGGCGTCGCCGTCGAACACGTAGATCAGTTCGCCGCGGAAGAACTTGTCGTCCATCATCAGCCGCCGCAGCATCGACAGGTGCTCGTCGCCGAACGCGGTGCCGCAGGAGGCGACGGCGGTGGTGACCCCGGCCAGGTGCATGGCCATCACGTCGGTATAGCCCTCGACCACCACGGCCTGATGCCCCTTGGCGATATCGCGCTTGGCCAGGTCGATGCCGAACAACACGTTGGACTTCTTGTAGAGCACCGTCTCCGGGGTGTTGACGTACTTGGCTTCCATCTGGTCGTCGTCGAAGATGCGGCGCGCCCCGAAGCCGACCGTCTCGCCACTGGCCGTACGGATCGGCCACAGCAGGCGGCGGTGGAAGCGGTCCATCGGGCCGCGACGACCCTCGCGGGATAGCCCGGCGGCTTCGAGTTCCTTGAATTCGAAGCCCTTACGGATCAGATGTTTGGTCAGGGAGTCCCAGCCTGAGGGGGCGAACCCGCAGCCGAACTGCCGGGCGGCCGCCGCGTCGAAGTTGCGCTCCGTCAAGTACTTTCGGGCCGGGGCGGCCTCGTCGGAATCCAGCGCGGCCGCATAGAACTCCTGAGCCTCGGCATTGGCGGCGACCAGCCGGCTGCGGCTGCCGCGGTCGCGCTGCACGCTGGTGCCGCCGCCACTGTAGGTGACGGTGTAGCCGATGCGGTCGGCCAGGGTCTCGACGGCTTCGACGAAGCTGACGTGTTCGATCTTCTGGATGAAGGCGTAGACGTCACCGCCTTCCCCGCAGCCGAAGCAGTGGAAGTGGCCGTGGTTGGGCCGAACGTGAAACGACGGCGACTTCTCGTCGTGGAACGGGCACAGGCCCTTCATCGAGTCCGCGCCGGCGCGGCGCAACTGCACGTAATCGCCGACGACGTCCTCGATGCGGACCCGCTCACGGATGGCCGCGATGTCACGGTCGGAGATCCGCCCCTTGCGATCCCCGCTCACACCTGCAGCCATCGGCACAGTCTAGAGCGCGACGATGCGCTCGAGTCTGCCCTCGGTGAAGGAGGCGATCTGGTCGACGACCACCCGCATCCGGGCGGCGTCGTCGGCGGCCGCATTGAACGCGGGGACGAAGATGGCATCCAGGGTGGCCGGCGCCCCGGACAGCAACCAGTGCGCCACCTGATGGATGCGCTCGCGCTGTCGCGCCTGCAATTCGAGGTGCCGTGGATCGGACATGATGAACTGCAGCGCAAGGGTCTTGAGCACGGCGACCTCGGCGCGCACGGTGGCGGGGACCTGGAGGTCGGCCTGGTAGCGCACCAACGGCTGCGGGCCTGCCACCTGATGGGTGAGCGCGACCGCCGCGGAGGCGAACCGGCCGACCAGCTCACTGGTCAGCCGCTTGAGTGCCACTGAGGCCGTGAGCGTGCCGTCGTACTTGCCGACCGCGGCGACCACCGGCAGGCGCGAGAGCCGACGGGCGGCCTGCTCCAGTTCCGCGGCGGCCACGGCAGCGGACTCCCCCAGCTTGCCGAGGGCGGCCGCGGCGTCGTCGTCGGCGAGCACCCGCAGGTCGATGCGACCGGAGATCACCCCGTCCTCGACGTCATGCACCGAGTACGCGACATCGTCGGCCCAGTCCATCACCTGGGACTCCAGGCAGGGCCGGCGCGCCGGCTGCCCGCCGCGCACCCACTCCGCCAGTTCGCGGTCATCGGCGTAGAAGCCGAACTTGCGGCCCTGCTCGCCACGGAACCACGGGTACTTCGTCACCGCGTCCAGGCCTGCGCGGGTCAGGTTCAGCCCAACGCTACGGCCTTGTGCGTCAAGCACTTTCGGTTCGATCCGGGTCAGGATCCGGAAGTTCTGGGCGTTGCCCTCGAAACCACCGCAGGAGGCCGCGAACTCGTCGAGCGCACGTTCGCCGTTGTGCCCGTAGGGCGGATGGCCGATGTCGTGGGCCAGGCCGGCCATGTCCACCAGGTCGGCGTCACAGCCCAGCGGGACGGCCATGCCGCGGCCGATCTGGGCCACCTCCAGCGAGTGGGTCAGCCGGGTGCGCGGGTTCTCGCTTTCGCGGGGCCCGACCACCTGGGTCTTGTCGGCCAACCGGCGCAGGGCGGCACAGTGCAGCACGCGGGCACGGTCGCGGGCGAAGTCGCTGCGGTGCTCGGTGCTGGTGCCAGGTAGCCCGGCGGCCTTGGGTGGCTCGGTCACCACCCGTTCGCGGTCGGCCTCGTCGTAGCGGCCGTACTGATTCGTCATACCGGGGCACAGTCTGCCAGGCCCGAATGACGACGCTTGCGCAGAACTTTCTCAGGCGCGCCGCCCTGGCACCACTAGATTGATTGCCCATGCGCCTCGCACGTCTACTCAGCCTGTTCGCCGCCCTCCTGGTGGCGGCCACACTGGTGGCTCCGGCGGCCACCGCCGAGCCGCCCTTCCGGCTGCCCGACTACGTCACCGACAACGCCGGCGTGCTGTCCGACAAGCAGCTCTCCGATGTGCAGAAGGCTGTCGACCAGCTCTACGCGGACCGTCATGTGCGGCTCTGGGTGGTCTTCGTGGACTCGTTCGCCCCCAAGGGCGCGATGTCCTGGGCGCAGGACACCCGGGTGGTCAGCGATCTGGGCAACGAGGACGCGATCCTGGCGGTAGCGACCAAGGACCGGTCGTACTCGTTCCTGGTGCCCTCGGCCGCGGCCGGCGGCAGCTCCTCCAAGGTCGACGACATCCGCCGCGACCGGATCGAACCGGCGCTGCGCGCCAACGACTGGGCGGGCTCGGCGATCGCGGCCGCCACCGGGCTGTCGGCGCTGGGCGCCTCGGCGGGCACCGCCCCGGCGAGCATGTCGATCGTGCCCGTCCTGATCATCGCCGCGATCGTGCTGCTGGCCGTCGCGCTGCTGCTCCTGTGGAGCCGGCACCGCAAGCGCAAGCGCCACGAAGCCGAGGTGGCGGCCGCCAAGCGGGTGGACCCGACCGACCCGACCGCGCTGGCGGCGGTGCCGGTGGACGCACTCGACGAGCTGTCCCGCTCGATCGTCGTCGACGTCGACAACGCCGTCCGCACCAGCAACAACGAATTGGTGCTTGCCGTCGAGGAGTTCGGCGAGCAGCAGACCGCACCGTTCGCCAAGGCTGTCGAGAACGCCAGGATCACGCTGCAGCAGGCGTTCAACGTGCGCCAGCAGCTCGACGACGACGTGCCCGAGACACCGGCCCAGCGCCGGGACCTGCTGACCCGGGTGATCGTCGCCGCCGCCAAAGCCAACCGCGAACTGGAGACCCAGACCGAGTCCTTCCATCAGCTGCGGGATCTGGTGATCAACGCACCCGACCGCCTCGACGCCCTGACCCAGCAACTGGTCGACATCACCGCCCGCATCGATCCGTCGTCGCAGCAGCTGACCCAGCTGCACTCCGAGTTCTCCGATTCCGCGCTGGCGTCGGTGGCCCGCAATGTCAACGCCGCCAAGGAGCGGCTGGGCTTCGCCGACCAGTCGATCACCCGTGGCCGCGAGCTGGTGGCCAAGCCGGTAGCCGGTAAGCAGTCTGAACTGGTCGACTGTGTGCGGGGTGCGGAATCGGCTCTGCAGCAAGCCGGTTCGATGCTCGACGCGGTGGACAGCGCGGCCACCGACATCCGGCGGGCGGTGGCCACCCTGCCCGCGGCGATCGCCGACATCCAGAACGGCATCAACGAGGCGGCCACCCAGCTGGCCCAGGGTGAACTCGCCAATCCCGCCGAGCTGTCGGCGGCCCGGGACGCAGCCGTCACGGCGGTCACCGCCGCCCAGAACACCGGCACCGCCGACCCACTCGGCGCGTTCACCGCGCTGACCGAGGCCGACGCCCAGCTGGACCGGCTGCTGGCGGCGGTGGCCGAGGAACGCGAAGCCGCCGAACGGCTCAACCGGTCCTACGACCAGGCGCTGTTCACCGCGCAGTCGCGGGTGCGGTCGGTGTCGGACTACGTCGACACCCGTCGCGGCAGCGTCGGCCCGGAGGCGCGCACCCGGCTCAACGAGGCGGTCCGCCAGCTCGAGGCTGCGCAGTCCAAGAAGAAAACCAATATCACCGAGGCCATCGCACACGCCAACGGCGCCTCACTCTTGGCCGCCCAGGCCCAGCAGCTGGCCAACAGCGATGTGCAGGCCGCCCAGCGCGTCTACATGAATCACTATGGCAGCGGCGGCCGTTCGTCGGACATGGGCGCGGTGATCGGCGGGATCATCCTGGGCAACATCCTGTCCGGCGGTTCCCGCGGCGGCGGCTTCGGCGGCGGTGGTGGCGGCTGGACGTCGACCACCTACGGCGGCTCGCAGGGTTCCTCGGGCGGCGGGATGTTCGGCGGCGGCGGCCGGTTCTAGGGGCCGCGGCAGTGGGCCTTGTCCTAGCATTCCCAGGCGCGGCGCCCTCGCACCATTAAGTTGATTGCTCATGTACTTCGGACGTCTACTCAGCCTGCTCGGCGTCATCCTGACGGTGGCGACTCTGGTGGCTCCGGCGGCCACCGCCGAGCCGCCGTTCCGGCTGCCCGGCTACGTCACCGACGACCTCGGCATCCTGACCCCGGGTCAGCGGACCGACGTGCAGAATGCGGTCGAGGCGCTGTACCGCGATCGGCATATTCGGCTCTGGGTGGTCTACGTCGAATCGTTTTCCCCGCTGACGAGCCCGAGCTGGACTCAGGCGACCCGAGAGGCCAGTGACCTCGGCGCTCTCGACGCAATACTGGCGGTAGCGGTCCTGGACCGCTCGTATTACTTCCAGGTGCCCTCCGATGCGGTCGGTGGCGCCGCGGCGGACGTCGACGCACTGCGCCGCGACAAGATCGAGCCCGCGCTGCACAACAACCACTGGGCGGATGCGGCGATCGCCGCGGCTGACGGGTTGACGACCGTCGGAACCAGCAGTTCCAGCCGATTCTGGGTGAAGCCACTACTGATCGGTCTGACGGTCATCGTTCTGGCGGTCTCAGCGTGGCTGCTATGGAGCTACCGGCGCTCGCGCAAGCGGCACGCCGCCCAGCTGGCGGCCGCCAAGCGAGTGGACCCGACCGATCCCAAGGCGCTCGCCGCGATCCCCCTCGACGTGCTCGACGACCTGTCAAAGTCGATCGTCGTCGATGTCGACAACGCGGTGCGCACCAGCACTAACGAATTGGCTTTGGCGACCCAAGAATTCGGCCGACAGGAGACAGAGCCGTTCACGAAGGCCGTCGAGAACGCGAAGTCCGCACTGCGACAGGCATTCAATGTCCGCCTCGTACTCGATGACGAAGATTTCGAAACGCCGGAAGAACGCCGGAAGCTGCTCACCCGGGTCGTGACCGCGGCCGCACGCGCCAACCGTGAACTGGACGCTCAGACGGAGTCGTTCCACAAGCTGCGCGACCTGGTGCTCAACGCATCCGACCGCCTTGACACGTTGACTCAGAAACTGGTCGACATCAGCACACGCGTCGATCCGGCACGAGCGAAGCTGACCCAGCTGCGCACCGAATTCGCCGAGACCGCGTTGGTGTCGGTGGCTCCCAACGCTGACGCCGCCAAGGAGCGACTGCACTTTGCCGACCACTCCATCGGCCGCGCCCGCGAGTTGGTGGCCAGACCACCCACCGGTCCGCAGATCGAACTCGTCGACTGTGTGCGGGGCGCGGAATCGGCTCTGCAGCAGGCCGGTTCGATGCTGGACTCGGTAGACAGCGCGGCCACCGACATCAGAAGCGCGGTCGCCACGTTGCCGTCGGTGATCGCGGACGTCCAGGAGGGCATCGACGAGGCCGCAGCCCAACTCGCCAAGGGCGGACTGTCCGACACCGCCAAGCTGACCACGACACACGACGCTGCGGTCACCGCGGTGACCGCAGCGAAGGACAACGGCGCGGCCGACCCGCTGGGCACCTTGACCGACTTGACTGAGGCCGACGCCGATCTCGACCACGTACTGGACGAGGTGGCCGAGGAACGCAAAACCGCACAACGACTGAACCGGTCGTTCGACAAGGCGCTGCTCACTGCGCAATCGCGGGTTCGTTCGGTGTCGGACTACATCGACACCCGCCGCGGGAGCGTCGGACCCGAGGCCCGGACTCGACTCAACGCGGCAGAACGCCAACTGGAAACTGCCCAAGCCAAGCAGAAGACCAACATCGCCGAGGCCATTGCCTACGCCAACCGAGCGTCGAAGTTGGCCGCTCAGGCCCAGCAGTTGGCCAACGACGACGTCGAGTGGACCCAGCAGAGATATATGAACAACAACGCCGGACAGCGAGATCCGATCGAGACGGCCGCGGTGGTCGGCGGCCTCATTCTGCGTGCCTTTACCGCCGGGGCGTCAGCCGCTGGATCAAGCCAAGGCGGAGGATGGACGTCGACCAGCTACGGCGGATCGTCGGGTGGATCGTCGGGATCCTACGGCGGATCGTCGGGATCCTCTGGCGGTGGCGGAATGCTGGGCGGCGGCGGCCGGTTCTAGGCGGCACAGGCCGGCCGCGAGCGTGCGCGAAACGCACGCTCGCGCCGGAGGGTCAGCCCTTGAGCCGGGTGGCCAGGTAGTCGACCACCGAGTCCAGACCGATCCGCTCCTGGGTCATCTGGTCACGCTCGCGAACGGTGACGGCCTGATCCTCGAGGGTGTCGAAATCGACTGTGACGCAATACGGGGTGCCGATCTCGTCCTGGCGGCGGTAGCGCCGTCCGATGGCACCGGCGTCGTCGAATTCGATGTTCCAGTACTTGCGCAGCTCTGCGGCCAGGTCGCGGGCCTTGGGACTGAGGTCCTCGTTGCGCGACAGCGGCAGCACGGCGGCCTTGACCGGGGCCAGCCGCGGATCCAGGCGCAGCACCGTGCGCTTGTCCACGCCGCCCTTGGCGTTGGGGGCCTCGTCCTCGGAATAGGCGTCGACCAGGAACGCCATGAAGGAGCGGGTCAACCCCGCTGCGGGTTCGATGACGTAGGGGACGTAGCGGGTGTCGGAGGCCTGGTCGTAGAACGACAGGTCGGTGCCCGAGTGCTCCGAGTGCGTCTTGAGGTCGAAGTCGGTGCGGTTGGCAATGCCTTCGAGCTCACCCCATGGGTTGCCGGCGAACCCGAACTTGTACTCGATGTCGGTGGTGCCCGCGCTGTAGTGCGACAGCTTCTCCAGCGGGTGCTCGTAGAGCCGCAGGTTGTCCCGCTTGATACCGAGGTCGACGTACCACTGCAGGCGGGTGTCGATCCAGTACTGGTGCCACTGCTTGGCGGTGTCCGGTTCGACGAAGAACTCCATCTCCATCTGCTCGAACTCGCGGGTGCGGAAGATGAAATTGCCGGGCGTGATCTCGTTGCGGAAGCTCTTGCCGATCTGGCCGATGCCGAACGGCGGCTTCTTGCGCGACGTCGTCACGACGTTGGCGAAGTTGACGAAGATGCCCTGCGCGGTCTCCGGGCGCAGGTAGTGCAGACCTTCCTCGGATTCGATCGGGCCGAGGTAGGTCTTGAGCATCATGTTGAAGTCACGCGGCTCGGTCCACTGTCCCTTGGTGCCGCAGTCCGGGCAGACGATCTCGGTCATCGGGACGTCGTCGGGGTCGCCACCCTTCTTCAGGGCGTACGCCTCCTGCAGATGGTCCTGGCGGTGCCGCTTGTGGCAGTTCAGGCACTCCACCAGTGGGTCGTTGAACACCGCGACGTGACCGGAGGCCACCCAGACGTCGCGGGGCAGGATGATCGAGGAGTCCAGGCCGACGACGTCATCGCGACCGGTCACCACCGAGCGCCACCACTGCCGCTTGATGTTCTCCTTGAGTTCGACACCCAGTGGGCCGTAGTCCCACGCCGACTTCGTGCCGCCGTAGATCTCACCGGACTGGTACACCAGCCCACGCCGCTTGGCCAGGTTGACGACGTTATCGATCACGGACGCCACGATGGGTGTCACTCCTTTGTCTTGGTCGGTCTGGGCGGTCTGTCGGGCAACAATCCCTTAGCCTAGCGACCCGGTGTGGGCGCCCGGTCGCCGCCGGTGGCGTTGACATGCACGATTGCGCATGTATTCTGGCGGTATATGAAAACCGTTTCCAATTGGGCGGATGTCGAGGCGACGCCACTGCTGTCCGGCGAACTGCTGGAACGAGCCGGTGAGCTGCTGCGGGCCCTGGCCGCGCCGGTGCGCATCGCGATCGTGATGCAGCTACGCGAGTCGCAGCGCTGTGTGCACGAGCTCGTCGACGCCCTCGACGTCCCCCAGCCGCTGGTCAGCCAGCACCTCCGGATTCTGAAAGCGGCCGGTGTGGTCGCCGGCGAGCGGTCCGGACGCGAGGTCATGTACCGGTTGGTCGACGATCATCTGGCCGAGATCGTCGTCGCCGCGATCACCCATTCCGAGGAGGACCGCACGTGACCGGGGCCGAGGTGCGTTCAGCAGGGGCCGGCGTCCGCGCCACCCGGCAGCGGGCGGCGATCATCGGGTTGCTGGATGCGGTCGAGGAGTTCCGCTCGGCCCAGGACCTGCACGACGAACTCCGCCGCCGCGGCGAGAACATCGGGCTCACCACCGTCTACCGCACGCTGCAGTCACTGTCGGCAGCCGACCTGGTGGACATGGTGCGCACCGATACCGGCGAGTCGATGTACCGGCGCTGCTCGGCGCCGCACCATCACCACCATCTGGTGTGCCGGCACTGCGGATCGGCGGTGGAGGTCAGTGGCCGCGAAGTCGAAGCCTGGGCCGCGGAAGTGGCTTCGGCACATGGCTTTTCCAACGTCAGTCACACCATCGAACTGTTCGGCACCTGTGCCGACTGCGCACGGGGCTAACCGGCGACGATCACCGCGAGCGTGCGCGGGCCGTGCACACCCTCGACCCGGTCGAGTTCGATGTCGCTGGTGGCGCTGGGCCCGCTGATCCAGGTCAACGGCCTGGTGTGGCTGCCCAGCTCGACCAGCCGCGCCACCGCCTCGGGGACATCGGTGACGATCTGATCGACGAAGACCACGCACACGTGGACGTCGGGAATCAGGCTCAGCGCCCGGCGGCCCTGACCGGGACCGTGGTCCAGGACGATGGTGCCGGTGTTGGCGATCGCCAGCGTGGCGGTGGTGACGACGGCGTCGACACCATCCAGGGTGGCGGCATCGAGCCCGTCATCGGCGATCCAGCTCACCGGAACCTGTGCACCCCAACGGGTTTGCACCATATCGTCGGCCACTACCGTGTTGGTACCGGCAGCAGCGAGCGCCTCGGACACCGCAGCGGCCACCGCCCCCGCGTCGACGCGCACCACCGTGGCCCGGTAATCGGCGGCCCGTTCGATGAACCGCTCGACGACGTCCTGGCCGCCGGTCGACACCGGCGCACCGTAGGTCCAACCGGATTCGGCCGGCGCTGGCCGGTCGGCCAGTGCGGCTCGCACCCGACCGAGGATCTCGTCTCGTGCGCTCACTGGTCCTCCTCGTTGCGTCCGCCGTCGGTGCGCTCCCACCACGAGCGGAAGGTCTCCGCCGGCGGTACCGGGGTGTCCCGGGCGTTCGACCATCCGGCCGCCGGCCCCGGCAGCGACCGCAGCACCTGTTTGTTGCCGAGCACCCGGCTGCGTAAGGCCCGCCCGCCCAGCCCCGCGGCGCGCTGCGCCGCTTCCAGCCGGCGATGGTCGCCGAACATCCAGCCGGCCGCCTTCATGGCGGCCTGTTCGGCCGACGGCAGGCCGCCGCGGGCCTCGTCGACCACCCGGGTGCGCAGATGCACCAGCAGCGACGGGATGTCGATACGTACCGGACAGACATCGAAGCACGCACCGCACAGACTCGAGGCGTACGGCAGCGACTTGTCGACTTCACTTGCGGTACCGCGTAATTGGGGCGTCAGTACCGCTCCGATCGGGCCCGGGTACACCGAACCGTAGGAGTGCCCGCCGGCCCGCTCGTAGACCGGGCAGACGTTCAGGCACGCCGAGCAGCGGATGCAGCGCAGGGCCTGGCGGCCGAGGGTGTCGGCCAGTACGTCGGTGCGGCCGTTGTCGAGCAGCACGATGTGCATGGCGCGGGGCCCGTCACCACCGCTGGGACCGGTCCAGATCGAGGTGTAGGGGTTTTCCCGTTCGCCGGTGCTGCTGCGCGGCAACACCTGCAGGAAGACCTCCAGGTCGCGCCAGGAGGGCAGCAGCTTCTCGATGCCGACGACCGAGATCAGAGTCTCGGGCAGGGTCAGGCACATCCGGCCGTTGCCCTCAGATTCGACCACCACGAGGCTCCCGGTCTCGGCGATGGCGAAGTTGGCCCCCGACACGGCGACCTTGGCACGCAGGAACTTCTCCCGCAGGTGCAACCGGGCGGCCTCGGCCAGCCGGCGCGGCTCGTCGGTCAGGTCGGCGGGTGCGGGCCTGCCGACCTTGCCCATCTCGCGCAGGAAGATCTGACGGACCTCGGCGCGGTTGCGGTGGATCGCCGGCACCAGGATGTGACTGGGCCAGTCGTCGCCGAGCTGCACGATCAGCTCCGCCAGATCGGTCTCCCAGGCGTCGATCCCGGCCGCGGCGAGCGCCTCGTTGAGTTCGATCTCCTGGGTGGCCATCGACTTGACCTTGACGACTTCGCTTGACCCGGTGGACTTCACGAGGTCGACGACGATGCGGTTGGCCTCTTCGGCATCGCGCGCCCAGTGCACGACGGCGCCGGCCGCGGTGGCCTTGGCCTCGAACTGCTCCAGATACTCGTCGAGTCGGCCCAGCGTGCGGTCCTTGATCGCTTCGGCCGCCAGCCGCAGCTCCTCCCAGTTGTCCAGCTCGCCCACCACGCCGGCACGTTTGCCGCGGATGATGCCGGTGGCATGGGTGAGGTTGCGGCGCTGGACCGAATTCTGAAGTGCCGCTTTGGCGGCCGTAGGGAACTTCGGCACAGCCCTGGGCAGGCCAAGAAATGCCTGAGTGACTCCGACATGCGGGTGCCCGCTCACGACACACTCCCCTCGGTGGTGGCCAGGATCTCGGCCAGATGCATCACACGGATCCCGGCACGCTGGCGCGACAGGATGCCGCCGATCTGGGCCAGGCACGAATTGTCCCCTGCGACAAGGACTTCAGCGCCGGAATCCTTGACGTTGCGGGCCTTGTCGGCCCCCATCGACACCGACACGTCGGCGTTCTTCACCGAGAACGTGCCACCGAAGCCACAGCATTGGTCGGCGGCGGGCAGGTCGACCAGGTCGATACCGCGGACCGCCCGCAGCAATTGCAGCGGTCGGTCCCCCACCCGCAGCATCCGCAGCGAGTGACACGTCGGGTGATAGGTGACCCGGTGCGGGAAGTAGGCCCCCACATCGGTGACTCCGAGGACGTCGACCAGGAACTCGGACAGCTCGTAGACCCGGGGCGCCAGTTCGGCGACCGCCGCACTCAGCGCAGTGTCCCCGGCCCGGGCCGCCACATCGGCGTGCTGGTGGCGCACCGACCCGACGCACGATCCCGACGGCGCCACCACCGCATCGCAGTCGGCGAAGGCGGCCGCGAATCGGCGCACCGCCGGAAGCGCTTCGGCGGCATACCCGGTATTGGTGAACATCTGACCGCAGCAGGTCTGTTCGGGCGGGAACACCGGTTCGCACCCCAGCCGGCGCAGCAGGCGGACCACGGCCTTGGGCGTCTCGGGCCACATCGTGTCGTTGTAACAGGTCGCGAAGACGGCGACTTTCATCATGGCAGCATCCAGGACAGCACCGTCGACTGCAGGCCGATCAACATGCACAGCACGGCCAGCATGCCCAGGCTCCACCAGATCACCCGGCGGAAGATCTCGGACTCACGTCCCAGCAACCCGACTGCGGTTGCCGCGATGGTGAGGTTCTGCGGACTGATCATCTTGCCGACAACTCCTCCGGAGGTGTTCGCGGCCACCAGCAGCGTCGGGTTGATACCCGCATGGGTGGCCGCTGTCTGCTGCAGTGTGGCGAACAAGGCGTTCGCACTGGTGTCCGACCCGGTGACCGCGGTGCCGAGCCAACCGAGAATCGGTGAGAGGAAAGCGAATACCGCACCGGTGCCCGCGATCCAGGTTCCCACGGTAATCGTCTGACCGGACTGATTCATCACATACGCCAGCGCCAGCACCGACGCGACGGTCAGGATCGAGAACTTCAGCTTGACGACCGTGCGGCCGTAGACCCGGGCGGCCTGCACCAACGAGATGCGGTACACGACGGCTACCACCACCCCGGCGATCAGCAACAGCGAACCGGGCGAGGACAACCAACCAACGGTGAAGATCGTGGACGCCGAGGGCTTGCCGGCGGCCGTCAGGACATGACCGTCCAGGCCCGGCCAGCCGAACTTCACATCCGTTCCGGCCAGCCACGTCTTGACCGGGGTCCAGAGTTTGGCGACCGCGAAGACCACGATCACCAACAGGTAGGGAAACAGCGCCAGGAAGACGCGGGAGGAGCTGAGTTCGGTTGCGGTCTTGTGCTCCACGACGGTGCTGCCGCGCGGGGCCGACCCGGTTGCGGCCGCACCGGCGACGTCGCGGGCACCCTCGGTCAGCAGCCGCCCGCGAGCCGCAGCGGTGTTGGACGGCTGCCACACCCGCAACATCAGGACAGCGACGGCAAGGCCGACCAAGGAGGCGATCACATCGGTCAACTCGACCGAAAGCCAGTTGGCCGAAACGAATTGAGCCAGCGCGAAGCTGACGCCGACCACCGAGGCCATCGGCCAGACGTCACGTACCCCGCGCCGGCCGTCGGCGAGCAGGACCAGGATCAGCGGCACGAACAGGGCGAGCAGCGGTGTCTGCCGACCGACCACGGCGCCGATCTCGGTGAACGGAATCCCGGTGAGGTTGCCCGCGGTGATGATCGGGATCGCGATCGCGCCGAAGGCCACCGGCGCGGTGTTCGCCACCAGTACCACGACCGCCGCGCGCATGGCGGTGAAGCCGATCGACATGAGCATCACCCCGGTGATGGCCACCGGGGCACCGAATCCGGCCAGCGCCTCGAGCAGGCCGCCGAGGCAGAACGCGATGATGATCGACTGGACGCGGGGATCGTCGGAGATCCGGTCGATGACACGGCGCAGGTCCTCGAACCGCCCGCTCGTCACGGTCAGCTCGTAGAGCCAGATCGCGTTGAGCACGATCCACATGATCGGGAACACGCCGAAGGCGAAGCCCTCGGTGGCCGACATCGCCGCCAGCGCCGGCGGCATGCCGTAGCCCACGACGGCGACCACCAGCGCCGTGCCCAGACCGGTGAGCCCGGCCCAGTGCGCCTTCCACTTCAGCACACCGAGGGTGAGGAAGACCGCCAGCAGTGGCAGCAGCGCCACCAGCGACGAAGAGAACAGGCTGCCGGCGATCGGTGCCAGATTCGGTGTGTACATGCTGGTGCCCATACTTCCCAAAGGGGCCGACCTCTTAGTGGTCTGACCACACAGTGGTGTGTACACTAGGCGTGAGCCCGCTCACAGTCAATCCCCGACATGCCAGACGTCTCCACGACACCGCTGACCGCCGCCCCCGTGATAGGGAGTCATGCATGACCAACGCCGCACACCCTGCACCACAGTGGACTCCCGTCGCGCGGGTGCGGTCACACGAGTTGGTGATCGCCGCGATCGAAGACCAGATCCTGGGCGGAGCGCTCAAGGTCGGCGATCCGCTGCCCTCGGAGCGGGAGCTCGCTGCCCACCTTCAGGTCAGCCGGGCCGGTGTCCGCGAAGCAATCCGCGTGCTGGAAGCCCAGGGTGTGGTCACCGCCAACGTCGGCGCAGGACCGGAAGCCGGCACCTTCATCGCCGCAATGCCCAGCGCCGCACTGACCCGTTTCCTGCGCCTGCACGTCGCGCTGTCCAACTTCGCGATGCCTGACATCGTCGACGCGCGCGTCATCCTGGAGCGCAACAGCGCCGCCTTGACCGCCGTCAACGCCGGAGACGCCGAGCGGGCCGCCATCCGTGCTCCCCTGCTCGACATGGATTCTGCCGGAATCGATGTCGAGCGTTTCAACGATGCCGACACCGCCTTCCACGTCGCCATCGCCGAAGCCAGCGGCAATCGACTGGTCTCCGATATGACCGTGGCCATCCGGGCCTCGCTGCGCCAGCCGATCCTCGACGCCATGCGGCGGGTCGACGACTGGCCGGCACTGGCTCGCGTCCTACAGAGCCAGCACCATGGGATCTTCGACGCGATCGAGGCCGGTGACGGCGAACGAGCCGCCGACCTCACCGAGCAGCACATCCGGGGCTCCTTCGACGCACTGGCCGGGCTGCGCAGCAGCTGAGATCTAGCCGGGTGCGCTCGGCGGGCAGATACCGGGAAGCAATCCGAGCGAGTTGGCCATTGCGTTCAGGTTCTGACACGCATTGACTCCCGAGTCCGGCGGAGTGCTGGCCCCCTGGGTGCCCGGGCACGGGGTGGGCTGCAGGCCGATGGAGATCGGCATGGCGCTCTGGTTCTGGCAGGCGGTACTTGCGGAGTCGGTCGCGGTCTTGGCGCCCTGAGTGCCTGGACAACTGGCCGGTAGCAGCCCGATGGACGTGGGCATGGCACTTTGGTTCTGGCAGGCGGTGGATCCGGAGTCCGGCGGAGTGTTCGGGCCCTGACTCGCGCGACAGGTGGCGGGCGGCAGGCCCAGCGAGTTGGGCATCGCGGCCTGGTTCTGACAGGCGTTGAGGCCAGAGTCGGTCGGGGTCTTTCCGGCCGGCGGATTTTCCGACTGATCCTTATCCGGCGAACTCGCACCGCCCTGATCCGAATCCTGGCTGCCGGCGGATGAGTCGCCTGACGAACTGCTGGGGGCCGGCGTGCTCGTGGCGGTGGGAGCAGTTGTGGTGCACGGCGGCGGGTTGTAGCCGCCGCGCTGGAAGCACTCGGCCACGGCGGTCCCGGTTGGCGGCCCGCCACCAACGACGCCCAACCCGATCGGGGCGACGGCGAGGATCAGAGCAACGACATATCGACCCCAAAAACCCTGTGGCATCAACGGTGTGGACAAGTACTCACCCGCCGCCAGAACGCCCTATGTGGTCAGCGCGGTGCGCGCATCGGCGCCACCGGCCAGCACCATCAACACCAGCGTGCTCAATGCCGAATCACCCAGACCGTCGCCGGGAAAGTTGTAGCGCAGCATCACATCGCCGCGCTTGCCGGGTTGCTCGACCAAGGTCACCGTGCCCAGCATCGTCGACTGCGCTTGGGCTGCAACACGTTTGCGAAGATCGGCGTTCAGTGGCAGATCCCAGGCCAGCACCTGGGTGACCGACACCATCTCGATGTCCTCGGCGATCGTCACCGTGCGCAGCGAGGCGAACGTGCCGTCGTGGCGCACGGTCAGCGCGCCGTCCTCCTCGACGTCGACCGGCATGACGTCACGCAGCGCCTCGGCCAGTCGCGCCGCGAGACTCACGCGCGTCCGAAGCGCCGGTTGCGCTCGGCGTACTCCTCGCACGCGGCCCACAGGTCGCGGCGGTCGTAGTCCGGCCACAGCTTGTCCTGAAACACGTATTCGGCGTAGGCCGCCTGCCAGAGCATGAAGTTGCTCGACCGCTGCTCCCCCGAGGTCCGGATGAACAGGTCGACGTCGGGAATGTCGGGCCGGTGCAGGTGCTCGGAGATGGTGGCCTCGTTGACCCGTTCGGGATCGATGCGCCCGGCGGCCGCCTCGCGGGCGATCTGGCGCGCGGCTTCGGCGATCTCGGCGCGGCCACCGTAGTTGACGCAATAGTTCACCGTGATGACGTCGTTCTGCGTCGTCATGTTCTCGGCGATGTCGAACTCTTTGATCACGCTGCGCCACATCCGCGCCCGGGAGCCGACCCAGCGCATCTGCACGCCCATGATGTCGAGGTTCTCCCGGCGGCGGCGCACCACCTCGCGGTTGAACCCCATCAGAAAGCGGACTTCCTCGGCGCTGCGTCGCCAGTTCTCGGTGGAGAACGCATAGACGGACAGGTGCCTGATGCCGATCTCGATGGCCCCGCAGGTGATGTCGATGAGGACCGCCTCACCCATCTTGTGGCCCTCGGTGCGGCTCAATCCGCGCTGGGTGGCCCACCGGCCGTTGCCATCCATGACGACCGCGACGTGCTTGGGCATCTGGTCGGCCGGGATGGCCGGCGGCACCGCCTTGGACGGATGCTGGGGTGGCCGACGGGGGCCGCCGTCCGGGGACGGCGGCAGGTCGGGGAACACGACCGGCCAGTTCGAGGTGTCGGGGAAGACCGGATAGTCGTCGGGCGCCGCCGGGAGCTGGGGGAACTTATCCTTGCGCCGACGCTCAGCCCCCCGCCACGAGCTGGTCACCCGGTTCATCGCCATGGGGCACATCCTGCCTGAACATCTCCTTACCGTGGTTAGCGGGCTGCCGGTAGACGCGCTCCACCAACGGCAGCGTCCGCAGCTGCCGCTCCAGGTGCCACTGCAGGTGCGCAGCGACCAGGCCGCTGGCATGGCTGCGGTGCGATGCCGTGGAGGACTCCGCGGTCTGCCAGTCACCGTCGTACAGCGCCGACATCAGGTCCACCACGGCCTGCGGCGGGGTGGACGAACCCGACGGGCGGCAATGGATACAAACGCTGCCACCAGCGCCGATGTGGAATGCGCGGTGCGGGCCGGGAGCCGCGCAGCGGGCACATTCGGTGAGTGCGGGCGCCCAGCCGGCAATGCCCATGGCCCGCAGCAGGTAGGCGTCGAGCACCAGTTCACGGGGGCGGCTCCCGTCGGCGACCGCACGTAATGCCCCGACGGTGAGCCGGTGCAGCGCCGGCGCCGGGGCCCGCTCCTCACCGGCGAGGCGCTCGGCGGTCTCCAGGACGGCACATGCGCAGGTATAGCGGCCGTAGTCGTTGACGATGTCGGTGGCGAACGCGTCGATGGATACCACCTGGGTGACGATGTCCAGGTTGCGGCCGGGATGTAGCTGGACGTCGATGTGGGCGAAAGGCTCCAGCCGGGAGCCGAACTTGCTGCGGGTACGACGGACGCCCTTGGCGACGGCGCGGACCAGACCATGGTCGCGGGTCAGCAAGGTGACGATCCGGTCGGCCTCACCGAGCTTGTGCTGGCGCAGCACGACCGCCCGATCCCGGTACAGCCGCATCAGAAGAGTTTCGCACCGTAATGCGACATCCACGCGGACCCGCGCCGATAGTCTCGACCTCGCCATGGCAGTGAATGCGCATCCGAGCAGGTCGACCCGGTTTCCAACGGTCGGCGAACAGCTCTACCAGTTGGCCAGCGGAGCGGTGACCTCCGCCGAACTGGTGCGCCGATCGCTGCATGCGATCACCGTCAGCCAGTCGACGCTCAATGCCTTCCGGGTGGTGCTCACCGAGAGCGCCCTGGCCGAGGCCGCCGAGGCCGACCGCCGGCGGGCCGCCGGTGAGCAGGCCCCGCTGCTGGGCGTGCCGATCGCGGTCAAGGACGACGTCGACATCGCGGGGGTGCCCACCTCCTTCGGCACTGCCGGGCGAATCCGGCCCGCCACCGAGGACGCCGAGCTGGTGCGCCGGCTGCGGGCCGCAGGTGCGGTGATCGTCGGCAAGACCAACTGCTGCGAACTGGGCCAGTGGCCGTTCACCAGCGGCCCGGCGTTCGGCCACACCCGCAACCCATGGTCACGCAAGCACACCCCCGGCGGATCCTCGGGCGGTAGCGCCGCCGCCGTCGCCGCCGGCCTGGTGGCCGCTGCCATCGGCTCCGACGGGGCCGGCAGTGTGCGGGTACCCGCCGCCTGGACCCATCTGGTCGGTATCAAACCGCAACGCGGTCGCATCTCCACCTGGCCGCTGCGCGACCCGTTCAACGGGATCACCGTCAACGGGGTGCTGGCCCGCACCGTGGCCGATGCGGCGCTGGTACTCGACGCCTGCTCGGGCAACGTCGACGATGACCCGCACCAGCCGCCACCGGTGCGGGTCTCCGATCACGTCGGGGTGGCGCCGGGGTCATTGCGGGTCGCGGTGTCCACCCGGTTCCCGTTCACCCTCTTCGGGGCCAAGCTTCACCCGGAGATCCGCGCGGCATTGCAGACGATCGCCGATCAACTGGTCGACCTGGGGCACACGGTGATGGCCGGCAACCCCAACTACGGACTGCGGTTGCCGCTGAGCTTTTTGCCCCGCTCCACCGCCGGGCTGCTGGACTGGGCGGACCGGCTCGGCGAGGACGTCACCTTCGACCGCCGCACCGAGGCCAATCTGCGGATGGGGCAGCTGCTGTCGGGCTCGATGCTGCGCTGGGCACGACGTGGCGAACCGGCGCTGCACCGCCGGGTGGGGGCCATCTTCAATGCCGTCGACGTGGTGCTGGCGCCGACCACCGCGCAGCCGCCACCGCAGGCCCGCCTATTCGACGATCTCGGCCCCACCGCCACCGACCGGGCGATGATCGCGGCGTGTCCGGTGACCTTCCCGTGGAACGTCCTGGGCTGGCCATCGATCAACATCCCGGCCGGATTCACCTCCGACGGCCTGCCGATCGGTGTCCAGCTGATGGGTCCGGCCAACAGCGAACCGCTGCTGGTGTCACTGGCCGCCGAGTTGGAGGCGATCAACGGCTGGGCCGACAAACAACCCGACGTGTGGTGGAACACGCCGCTGTCCCCCGGCGTCTCCTGAACCTTCCATCACGGCCACGAGCTTCCACCGATCGATGAATGTGCGCCGGATAGCCCGGCGCCCTGATTGGGTGTGCACCCGGGGCTGCAGTTCATCTGGGGGGAAGAATGACCATTAATCGTTTGATGACTGTCGGGGTCGCGGCCGGCACCGGGGTAATGATGATGATGCCGCCGGCGGGGGCGCCGTTTCTCGCTTCCACACCTGCGGCGCACGTCCAAACCCATGACGTGGAGTTGACCGCTTCGGCGAGTGGGTTGCTGGGTTCCGTCGTCGGCTTCTTCATCGGTGACGGAACCCAGACGCGCCCGAACGCGGGGCTTCTGATCGGCAACGGATACAGCTACACCTCTGCGGATGACACCTATTGCACGTCGCACGTCTGCAACGGCGGCAACGCCGGATTGTTGTTCGGCAACGGCGGCAGCGGCTGGAGTGCCACCGCAGGCTCCGGGCTGGCCGCAGGCAATGGCGGAAACGCCGGCTTGCTCGGCGTCGGCAACGCCGGCGATGGCGGCAACGGCGCCAACGCCGGGTACGTCGCCAATGTGTTGAACCAGGCCGCTACCGCCGGCGGACGGGGTGGTCGCGCCGGATTGCTGGGCAACGGCGGTGCAGGCGGCAACGGCGGTACCGATCTTGGTGGCACCGCGCAGACCGGCAACTCGGTGGGCGCCAACGGTGGCGCGGGCGGCCGCGGTGGCCTGCTCTGGGGTGACGGCGGCGCAGGCGGCGCCGGCGGGGAGGCCCTGGTCCTGAGCCTCGGTATCCAAGGCGCCACCGGCGGCGACGGCGGAGCAGGCGGAGGCACCGGCCTGTTCGGGACGGGCGGCGCCGGCGGTATGGGCGCCCGCGCCCAATCACCCAATGGCAACGCCACCGGCGGCGCCGGCCGCAACGGCGGTCGCGGTGGACTCGTGTTGGGCAGTGGCGGCGCCGGCGGCAACGGCGGCGGCTGGACCGCCAGCACTAATCCCGACAACTGGTATCTCACCGGGGTCGTCTCCGGTGACGGGAAGGCGATCGGCGGTCCCGGCGGCAGCGGCGGCGGGGCGACGATGGGCTCCGGCGGCCAAGCCGGCAACGGCGGAAACGCCGCTACCTCAACCGGCGGTGGTAGTGCCACCGGCGGTGCCGGCGGCAGCGGCGGTGGTGTTCGGCTCGCCGGCCCGGGCCAGTCCGGTGGTAGCGGTGGCTCTGCCGTGAGCCTCCTCGGTGACACCCAGGGCGGGGCAGGTGGCGACGGCGGCGCGAGCTTCCTCAGCCTCGTCCGGGCTGCAACCGGAGGCGCGGGCGGACGCGCCACGACAACATCGAACGGCACCGCGACCGCCAAGGGCGGTCACGGCGGCACCGGCGCCAGAGGTGGGCCGTTCGCTGTCGGCGGCACCGGCGGCACCGGCGGGGCACTCGTGGGCACCGGCCCGTATTCGAACATTGCCCTTGGTACCGGTGGCACCGGAGGCACCGGCGGCCGAGGCGGCCTCTTCGCCAACGGCGGGACCGGGGGCACCGGCGGCAATGCCAACCAGGGCGGTTTCCCCGGGACCAAGCCCGGTACAGGCGGCTTCGGCGGCCCGGGTGGCCTCGGCGGCCAACCGGGAGACAGCGGCGCCGACGGCACCACTACGTAAAGCCGCCGATCGCCGCGGCTTGCGCGGAAACAGAAGGTGCAGGCGGCCCGCCGAGGAAGATCAGGCCTATGGATGCAGCGCCGAGATTCAGTGGAGTCAGGTCGCGATTCGTGCGGGTCGATGGGCCGGCACACCATCCTTGGAAGACCGGCGGCGTCACAGTCGATCTACCCGTGATCGTCAACTGGGTCCACACTGATCCCACCACTGGCGACACAACGGTACGGATCAATGCGCGAGTAGATCTCATCGATGGCAAGCCGCAGATCGTCGAGATGTCTCTGCTCGCACCGGACGGTCTGGACCTCGCTACGCTCCAGCAGGAGTTTCGCTGGGCCTCGCCGTTGACTGCCGTCACGGGAATCCTGCCCCGACTCATCGCCGCCGGGTCGGACCCATTCGCCACCGACCTTCCGTTGACCGGATTCCCGGCTGTCGCCGTCCAACCCCTCCGCTGCCGCCGCATGCTCACCGACGAATTCCTGAACACGATCGCCCACGAGTACCTGGTCCGGGGTCGCGGCTATACCGCGAGCTTGGCTCAGGAGTACTGCGTGAGTCCGCGAACGGTGGTTAGCTGGGTCGAAAAAGCGCGTGCCCGAGGGATTCTCAGCGCACCTCCCACCCGTGGCGCTACGGGCGGCAAGATCCTGTGAGGCCTCGTTTGGCCGCAGAGATCTAGAAGCCTAGCCGTCCAAGCTGTTTGGGGTCACGCTGCCAGTTCTTGGCGATCTTGACGCGCAGGTCCAGGTACACCTTGGTGCCGAGCAGCTTCTCGATCTGGGTCCGCGCAACGGTACCGACCTCCTTGAGCCGGGCGCCGCCCTTGCCGATCACGATGCCCTTCTGGCTGTCGCGCTCCACGTAAAGCACCGCGTGCACGTCGATGAGGTCGTCCCGGTCTTCGCGCTGTTCGATCTCCTCGATGACCACGGCCAGCGAGTGCGGCAACTCGTCTCGCACACCCTCGAGCGCGGCTTCCCGGATGAGCTCGGCCATCAGCACTTCTTCCGGCTCGTCGGTGAGTTCACCGTCGGGGTAGAACGCCGGGCCGGGCGGCAGCTGGCCGGCCAGCACGTCGATCAGGACGTCGACCTGCTGGCCGGTGGTGGCCGACACCGGGACGATCTCGGCGGCGGTGTCCCCGACCAGTTCGTGCACGGCGATGAGCTGTTCGGCCACTTTGTCTTTGGCCACTTTGTCGATCTTGGTGACGATCACGACCAGCGTGGTCCGGGGCGCCACGGCCCGGATCTGTTCGTAGATCCACCGATCACCGGGGCCGATCGGTTCGTCGGCCGGGATGCACAGGCCGATGACGTCGACCTCGGAGTAGGTGTCGCGCACCAGGTCGTTGAGGCGCTTGCCCAGCAGGGTGCGCGGCCGGTGCAGCCCGGGGGTGTCGACCAGGACGATCTGGAACTGCTCGCGGTGCACGATGCCACGGATGGTGTGCCGGGTGGTCTGCGGCCGGTTGGAGGTGATCGCGACCTTGGCACCCACCAGGGCGTTGGTCAGCGTCGACTTGCCGGTGTTCGGACGACCGACGAAACAGACGAAGCCGGAACGGAATTCGTCGCTCACTGCGGCGTCCCGGCCCGGTCGGTGACGATGACGGCCGCCTGCGGCGAGAGTTCCCGCACGGCCGCCACACCGTCGTCGTCGGCGCTGCCGCCCAGCAGGACCGCCGCCTCCAGACCTGTCGCACCGCTGGACACCGCGGCGGCCACGGCGGCCTGCAACGCGGTCAGCTGCAGCGCCGCCAGCGCCACGGGGGCACCGGCATAGGTGCGTCCGTCCAGATCGCGCACCGCCGCGCCCTGGGCGGCCTCGGCCCGGGCCATCGCGCCACGGGCGAGCACCACCAGTTTGGCGTCTTCGGCGTCGAGCTCAGTCATCGGTCACCTCGTTCTCCCGTTCCGTTCTGCTCACCAGAACGGTTTCGATCCGCACCCGGCCACGGTGGTCGCGGCCGCCCTCGGCGCGCAGCCGCAGCCCGTGCGACTCCACTTCGGCGCCGGGCAGCGGGACGCGACCCAGCTCCAGGGCCACCAGCCCGCCGACGGTGTCGACGTCGAGATCCTCTTCGAACTCGACGTCGTAGAGCTCACCGACGTCCTCGATCGGCAGCCGCGCCGACACCCGGAACGTGTTGTCGCCCAACTCCTCCACCGGAGCCACCTCGTGGGTGTCATACTCGTCGGCGATCTCGCCGACGATCTCCTCGAGGACGTCTTCGATGGTGACCAGCCCGGCGATGGCGCCGTACTCGTCGACCAGCAGGGCCATGTGGTTGCGATCGCGCTGCATCTCACGCAGCAGTTCGTCGAGTGGCTTGGAGTCCGGGACGAACACCGCGGGGCGCATCACCTCGGAGACCGTGGTGTCGCGCCCGCTGTTGGTCGAGTAATAGGTGCGCTGCACAAGATCTTTGAGGTAGACCACGCCGATGACGTCGTCGACGTTCTCACCGATCACCGGGATCCGGGAGTGACCGCTGCGCACCGCCAACGACGTGGCTTGACCGGCAGTCTTGTCGCTCTCGATCCACACCATCTCGGTGCGCGGCACCATGACCTCACGGGCCGGGGTGTCGCCGAGTTCGAACACCGACTGGATCATCCGGCGCTCGTCGTCGGCCACCACACCGCGCTGCTGGGCCAGGTCCACGACCTCGCGCAGCTCGATCTCGGAGGCGAACGGCCCGTTGCGGAAGCCGCGACCCGGTGTGACGGCGTTGCCGAGCAGGATCAGCAGCCGGCTGATCGGCGTGAGCAGTACCGAGATCGCTTGCAGCGGAACCGCCGACGCCAGCGCGATCGTGTACGCGTTCTGCCGCCCGACGGTGCGCGGTCCCACCCCGATCACCACGAAGCTGGCGATCGTCATGATGCCCGCAGCAGCCACCAGACCCCAGGTCAACCCCAGGTCATCCCACAGGAAGGCGACCAGCAGCACGGTGGCGGCCGACTCGCAGGCGATACGCAGCAGGACGACGAGGTTGATGTAGCGCGGCCGCTCGGCCATCACCCGAGCCAGCCGCAGCGCCCCGGGGCGTTCGTCGCGCACCAGTTCCTCGACGCGGGCCACCGATACGGTGCTGATCGCGGCGTCGATGGCGGCGAACAGGCCGCCCATCGCGATGAGGGCGATAGCGCCCAGGAGCGGGCCGAGTCCGGTCACGGTTCGTCGAAATACCGCGACTTGTCGAGCAGTCGCCGGTCCTTCTCGTTCTGGCGGTCGTGGTGGTAGGACTCCACCTGTTCGGCCACCCACTCCTCGAGCAGCTGACGTTGCAGGGCGAACATCTCTCTTTCCTCGTCCGGCTCGGCGTGGTCGTAGCCGAGCAGGTGCAGCACACCGTGCACGGTCAGCAGCGCCAGTTCTTGGCCGAGGGTGTGACCGGCTGCGGCGGCCTGCCCGGCGGCGAACTCCGGGCACAGCACGATGTCACCGAGCATCGACGGGCCGGGCTCCGGCGCATCGGGCCGCCCCCCGGGCTCGAGCTCGTCCATCGGGAAACTCATCACGTCGGTGGGGCCGGGCAGGTCCATCCACCGCATGTGCAGATCGGCCATCGCGTTGGTGTCGAGCAACACCATCGACAGTTCGGCGGCCGGGTTGACGTCCATCTTGCGGATCACGAAGCGGGCGACGCTGATCAGTTCCTCTTCGGAAACGTCGAGGCCGGATTCGTTGGATACCTCGATGGTCATGGTGTGGCCTGCCGCCTAACGTCGGGGCGAGCGCCGTTGCGCCCGGTTCATCAGAGCCGGTTGTTCGGCCTTGGCGTATGCGTCGACGATCTCGGAGACCAGCCGGTGGCGCACCACGTCGGCACTGGTGAGCTGGGCGAAGTGGATATCGTCGATTCCATCGAGGATCTCCGCGGCCGCACGAAGACCGGACTTGGCGCCACCGGGCAGGTCGACCTGCGTAACATCGCCCGTCACAACGATTTTCGAGCCGAATCCGAGCCTGGTCAGGAACATCTTCATCTGTTCGGCAGTGGTGTTCTGCGCCTCGTCGAGAATGATGAAGGCATCATTGAGGGTGTTGTGGGTAAGCAGGAAGTCCTCAGTGACATAAAGCGAATCCTCGGCTGCGACACGGATGCAGACGGCCTCTTCAGTGCCCGCAGGTTCGATGCTGTGGATATAGCGCTTCGGGTGACCGCCCCCGGTCGCGTCATACTTCGCGGCCTTGCGGGCCAATCGGAATGGAGCAAGGCCCTCCGGCAGTCGAATGTCGACGACATGTGCATCAGACCGGTATGCGACCGCTCTCCCGCGAGCAAGGCCGGGCTTGCGACCCTCGGCCTTACGGGTGCGGCAGTAGGCGATGCCGCCGAGCGAACGGACCAGAAAGATGACGTCATCCCGAAGCTGGTCAGAGACCGTGGCGTATTGGATCCGGCATGTGCGACCCAGCTGCGTAACGGGACCCCCGTCGGTGTCAAGCAATCCCTGTAGCACCGCGAGTCGAATGTCGGCGGAGTTGAGTAGGTAGTCCTCCGGGACGAACTTGGTACTCGATCGTCTGCCGTCAAGTCCGAGGCGGCGCATCGCTCCAGTAACGGGATTCTCGATTGTGATCACGTCGCCGGGTTTCCGGATCCGGTTAAGGACGTAATCGACCTCGGTCTTCTGCCGTGCTTGGACGCCGGGGATGAGGTCAGTCAGCGCCTGCGCCAGTTCGGGATCTGTGGTGGCGAACGTCGGTGTGGCTCGGCAACTGAAGCAGCCGTCACCCAGCAGGAGTCCCAACGCATATGGGTCGAGCGGTACCGAGCGGGACTCGAATGCAACAGGCGCACCGAGTAGCGGCAACTCGTAGCGATGGGCATGCGCTGCCCAAAGGTTGCCAATCATTTCCTTGGTCTCGAGCACCCTGGCGGGCCGATTTCGGCGTCGGTCACTTGCGGTATAGACCGCCCACAGGTGGTCACCGGATGCGAGGGTTGACGATCCGTCCTGGGTGTGGACCCGGTAGATCTCTTTGAAACCCTGGGGATAGGTCCCGAGGACCTCGGTCGGGCTGCCATTCGAGCCGATGACGAAGTCGCCGACCACAAGCTCACCGATCGGACGGAAGCCGGCGGGCGTCAACACTTTAGTGGACAGGGGCTGCGCGCGACCCCGCATATAGGCCAGGGGCGCAACCTCGATCACGCCGGCGGCCATCAGCTTCGGGATGGCCGCGGGATCCATCATGTCGTGCAGCGCATCGTAGAGCGGCCGCAGATACGGGTCGATCTTCTCGCTCAGCGTGCCCGGCAGAAAGCCAAGGCGCTCACCGGCTTCCACCGCAGGGCGGGTCAGGATGATCCGGTTGACCTGCTTGGTCTGCAGTGCGCTGACGGCCTTGGCCATCGCCAGATAGGTCTTGCCGGTACCGGCCGGGCCGATGCCGAACACGATGGTGTTGGCGTCGATGGCATCGACGTAGCGTTTCTGGTTGAGCGTCTTGGGCCGGATGGTCTTGCCGCGCCGGGACAGGATGTCCAGGCTCAGCACCTCGGCCGGGGATTCGTCGTCGGCCCCGGACACCATGGCCACGCTGCGGCGGACCGCGTCGGGGGTCAGGCTCTGGCCGCCGGCGACGATCGCGATCAATTCGGAGATGACCCGCTCGGCCAGTGCGACGTCGGCGGCGTCACCGGCCATCGAGACGGTGTTGCCGCGCACGTGGACGTCGGCCGACAGGCTCTTCTCCAGGGTGCGCAAATTCTCGTCGGCAGAACCCAGAAGGCCCACCACGAGGTCGGGCGGAACAGTCATGCTGCTGCGCACCTGGCTGTGATCAGGGCGAGCAGCGGTCGTCTCGCGGGGCGTCACGTGGTCTTCGAAGCCTGCTTTCTGGGTTTTTCCGACGGGGTCAGAAACCCCAGTTTACCGCTCTGCCCGACGACGCACCCGCGGGTTTGCTGGCACCAGGTCAGGACGGCAGCGCCCAGCGGTCGGTGAGGACGCCGAGGGCTCCCAGCGCGACCGCCGCCGCGGTGGACGTCCGCAGCACCGTGGGCCCGAGCCGGACCGTGCGGGCACCGGCAGCCGTCAGGGCGGCCAGCTCCTCGTCGCTGATCCCGCCCTCCGGACCGACGATCAGGACGATCGAATCTGCTTGGGCGACCGGCATTTCCGCGAAGGCCAGCGGACCTGACTCATGCAGCGCCAGCACCACTGCGCCCCCGCCGACCCGGTCAGCCACCAGTGCGGCCAGGGCCGTCGTGGTCAACGGCCCGGCGACCTCGGGGATCCACGGCCGGCGCGACTGCCGGGCCGCCGACTTGGCCACCGCGCGCCACCGGCGCAGCCCTTTCTCGGCACGCTCACCGTCCCAGCGCGCCACGCACCGGGCGGCCTGCCAGGCGACGAACCCGTCGGCGCCGGCCTCGGTGGCCAGTTCGACGGCCAGTTCCGAGCGCTCCGACTTGGGGATGGCCTGCACGACGGTCACCGCGGGAACCGGCGGCGCGGCGTCCCAGCGTTCCAGCACCGTGGCCGTCAGCCCGCGCTTGGTCGCCGTTTCGACTTCACAGCGGGCCAGCGCCCCGGCACCGTCGGAGAGCACCAGGATCTCGCCGGGCCGGATCCGGCGCACCGTGGCGGCATGAAAGCCCTCGTCTCCCTCGACGGCGGCGCGCTGGCCGACGGCCGGGACGGTGTCGGTGTAGAACAGCGTGTCGGCCAACGGCGTCAGCGGCCGCTGAAGGTTTCCCGCAGCCGGCTGAACAGCCCGCCGGAGTTGGCCGTCTGGGCGTGCGCGGACCGCACCGCCGCCTCCTCCTGCCCGCGGGACTTGACCTCCGTCAGCAGCTCCTTGGTACGGGCGTCGAGTTTGGTCGGGACAGTGACGTCGATGTGGGCGTGCAGATCACCGCGCACGCCGGAACGCAGGTGCGGCATACCGTGACCACGCAGCGTGGTGACCGATCCGGGCTGGGTGCCTGCCGGAATGGTGATCTCGGTCAGCCCGTCCAGGATCGCGTCGACGGTGACGCTGGTGCCCAGGGCGGCGTCGACCATCGGCACCGAAACGGTGCAGTGCAGGTCGTCGCCGTCGCGCACGAAGATGTCGTGCGGCTGTTCGTGGACCTCGACGTAGAGGTCGCCCGCGGGACCGCCGCCCGGCCCGACCTCACCCTGGGCGGCCAACCGCACCCGCATGCCGTCCCCGACACCGGCGGGGATCTTGACGCTGATGTCGCGCCGCGCGCGCACCCGGCCGTCGCCGCCACAGCGGTGGCAGGGATCGGGAATCACCTCGCCGACGCCGCGGCACTGCGGGCACGGACGGGACGTCATGACCTGACCCAGCAGTGAGCGCTGAACGCTCTGCACCTCGCCGCGGCCGCCGCAGATGTCGCAGGTGACCGGGGTCGAGTTGCCGTGGGTGCCCTTGCCCTGGCAGATATCGCACAGGATGGCGGTGTCGACGGTGACCTGCTTGGTCACCCCGGTCGCGCACTCGGCCAGATCCAGCCGCATCCGCAGCAGCGAGTCCGAGCCGGGCCGGACCCGACCGACCGGACCGCGCGATCCGGTACCGCCTCCGAAGAACGCCTCGAACACGTCGCCGAGACCGCCGAACCCGGCGAAGCCGTTGCCCGCCGCACCGTTCTCCAGCGGGTCACCGCCGAGGTCGACGATGCGCCGCTTCTCCGGATCGGAGAGCACCTCGTAGGCGGTGCTGATCTCCTTGAACTTGTGCTGGGCTTCCTCGTCGGGGTTGACGTCGGGATGGTATTCGCGGGCCAGCTTGCGATAGGCGCGTTTGAGCTCCTGATCGCTCGCACCCTTGCTGACCCCGAGCAGGCCGTAGTAGTCGCGTGCCACGCTTGACCTTTCGAAAATCTCTGCCGATTAGCCGGTTCTGTTGCCGAGAACTTCGCCGATGTACGTCGCAACCGCCGCAACGTTGGCGATAGTTCCCGGGTAGTCCATCCGGGTCGGCCCCAACACACCCATGCCGCCGTACACGGTGTTGGAGCTGCCGTACGTCGTGGTCACCACCGAGGTGCCGAGGATCTGCTCGGCCTCGGTCTCGTGACCGATACGCACCGTGACCTTACCCGCCTCCTGCTGGGCGGCCAGCAGTCGAAGCACCACCACCTGCTCTTCGAGCGCTTCCAGGACGGTGCGCAGCGAACTGCCGAAATCCGCGGTGTTGCGGGTCAGGTTCGCGGTGCCACCCATCAGCAGTCGCTCTTCGTTGTGCTCGACCAGCGACTCCAGCAAGACGGTCGCCGACCGGCCGACCGCGTCACCCAGTCCCCCCGAGCCGTCGAGCCGGGCCGCCAGGTCGGCGACCGCGACCGAGGCCGCGGCCAGCCGCTTGCCCTCGAGGGCCTGGCCCAGCAGTTCGCGCAGCTGGGACAGCTGGTGGTCGTCGATGGTGTCGCCGAGTTCGACGATGCGCTGATCGACCCGGCCCGAGTCGGTGATCACGACCATCAGTAGCCGCGCCGGGGTCAGTGCCACGATCTCGAGGTGGCGCACCGTCGAGGTGGACAGCGTGGGGTACTGCACGATCGCGACCTGGCGGGTCAGCTGTGCGAGCAGTTTGACCGCGCGGCGCAGCACGTCGTCCAGGTCGACGCCGGATTCCAGGAACTGCAGGATCGCGCGGCGCTCCGAGGAGGACAGCGGCTTGACCTGGTCGAGCCGGTTGACGAATTCGCGATAGCCCTTCTCGGTGGGCACCCGGCCGGAGCTGGTGTGTGGCTGGGCGATATAGCCCTCGGCCTCCAGCACCGCCATGTCGTTGCGCACGGTCGCGCTGGAGACGCCGAGGTTGTGGCGCTCGACCAACGCCTTGGAGCCGATCGGCTCCTGGGTCGCGACGAAGTCGGCAACGATGGCACGGAGCACCTCAAAGCGACGGTCGTCAGCACTTCCCATCTGGTACACCTCCAAGTCGTCTCCATTTTACGGTCATCATCTGCACAATTAGCACCCACGGCCGCCGAGTGCCACCCCGCGCCGCGGTGCGTCACGCGGTGGTCACCCGCGCACCGAAGTTCGCCCTGCACTGGCATTCGGCCGCGCAGCGACTAGCCTTGCTCACATGGTGACGCCAGCCCTCGAGGACGAGCTCGGGATGGCGCGTCGATGATCTTCAAGGGTGTCCGCGAAGGTAAGCCCTATCCGGAGCATGGTCTGACCTACCGCGACTGGTCGCAGATCCCACCGCGCCAGATCCGCCTCGACGAACTGGTCACCACCACCACCGTGCTGGCATTGGACCGGTTGCTGTCGGAGGACTCGACGTTCTACGGCGACCTGTTCCCGCACGCGGTGAAGTGGCACGGGGTGGTCTACCTCGAGGACGGTCTGCATCGCGCGGTGCGGGCCGCGCTGCGCAACCGCACGGTGTTGCACGCCCGGGTCTATGACATGGACACTGGCACCGCGGCCACGTCGTACTAGTCGTAGAGGACGTCGCGCACCACGGCATCGGCGAGCAGACGCCCACGCCGGGTCAGCACCAGATGCCCATCCACAGCAGTCAGCAGGCCGGCGGGGACGGCGTGCTCGGCACGCTCGCGTTCGGACTCGGTCAACAGGCCAACGGGCAGCCCGCCGCGTAACCGGATGCGCAGCAGCACATCTTCGACATGGCGGTCGTGAGCGTCGAGCCGTTCAAAATCGGCTATCGGCAACTGTTCTTCATCGATCTTCTGCGCATAGGCGTTGGGGTGCTTGACATTCCACCACCGGACATTTCCGACGAAGCCGTGCGCACCGGGACCTACGCCCCACCACTGTCCGCCGTTCCAGTAGCCGAGATTGTGCCGGCATTCGCCGCCGGGTGAGCTCCAGTTGGACACCTCGTACCACTGCAGGCCGGCGTCGGACAGCCAGGTGTCGAGCAGTTCATAGCGGTGCGCCAGGACGTCGTCGTCGGGCCGGGTGATCTCGCCGCGCCGGACCCGGCGGGCCAGCGCCGTGCCTTCCTCCACCACCAGGGCGTAGGCCGACACGTGGTCGACATCGGCGGACAGCACCGCCTCGACCGACCGGCGCAGATCGTCGTCGGACTCGCCCGGCGTGCCGTAGATCAGATCGAGGTTGAGGTGCTCGAATCCTGCCGCCGTGGCCTGCGCGGCGGCCTCGAGTGCGCGCCCCGGTGAATGCGTCCGGTCCAGTGTGGCCAGTACCCGCGGGACCGCCGATTGCATGCCCAGCGACACCCGCGTGTAGCCGGCCGACCGGATCTGCTCGAAGAATTCCGCCGACGTCGACTCGGGGTTGGCCTCGGTGGTGATCTCGGCGTCCGGCGCCAGCGGGAACTTATCGCCGATCGCGGCGAGCACCGCCGCCAGTCCGTCGCCGCCCAACAGCGAGGGGGTTCCGCCACCGACGAAGACGGTGTCCACGACCACCTCGCCGAGCACGTCGGCGGCCATCGCCAACTCGGCGCGGGCCGCGGCCAACCAGCCCTGCGGGGTCGCGCCGCCGAGCTCACCGGCGGTGTAGGTGTTGAAGTCGCAGTACCCGCACCGGGTGGCGCAAAAAGGGACATGAACGTAGATGCCGAACGCCGTACCCGGAGTAACGACGAGATGGGGCACGGCGGCCGGATCGGGGCGAACCGACATGCGCTCAGTGTGGCAGAGATCGACTTTTGCTCACCGCGAGCACAAATCTGGCCCGGTTAGAGGCAATGCGGGCGTTCATGGCAGAATGACCCGCATGGCTGCCCCTCAGACCCTGCGCAACGGTGTGCTGGTGGCCCGGCGCCATGTCGATTTCAAGCGCGTCTGTACCTGTTGTTGTCTGGCTTGACGCCGTAGACCCCGCCCACCCTGTTCTTCAGCTGGCCGCCGGATCTGCGCTGCCGGAACAGCTCACCGGTGCAGTGCGCAATTCGAACGCCGGCTCCTCAATTCCAGGAGCAACGATTCATGACCCAGCCGACCAACACGGCCAGGCCAGCCAAGCGACGCGGCGAGGGCCAGTGGGCCCTGGGTTACCGCGAACCGCTCAACCCCAATGAGCAGAACAAGAAGGACGACAACCCGCTGAACGTGCGGGCGCGCATCGAGTCCATCTACGCCAAGCAGGGCTTCGACAGTATCGACAAGAGCGACCTGCGTGGCCGGTTCCGGTGGTGGGGGCTCTACACCCAGCGCAAGCCCGGTTACGACGGCACCTGGACCGGTGACGAGAACACCGACATGCTCGAGGACGAGTTCTTCATGCTGCGGGTGCGCAGCGACGGCGGAGCACTGACCACCGCGGCGCTGCGGACACTCGGCGGCATCTCGACCGAGTTCGCCCGCGACACCGCCGACATCAGCGACCGCGAGAACGTCCAGTACCACTGGATCCGGGTCGAGGACATGCCGGAGATCTGGCGCCGGCTCGACGAGGTCGGTCTGCAGACCACCGAGGCCTGCGGCGACTGCCCGCGCGTCGTGCTGGGCTCCCCCCTTGCCGGCGAGTCACTCGACGAGGTCATCGACGGCACCCCCGCCGTCGAGGAGATCGTGCGCCGCTACGTCGGCAAGCTCGAGTACTCGAATCTGCCGCGCAAGTTCAAGACCGCGATCAGTGGTCTGCAGGACGTGGTGCACGAGGTCAATGACGTCGCGTTCATCGGTGTCGAGCACCCCGAGCACGGCCCCGGTTTCGACCTGTGGGTCGGTGGCGGGTTGTCGACGAATCCGATGCTGGGACAGCGGGTGGGCGCCTGGGTGCCGATCGACGAGGTTCCCGACGTGTGGGAAGGCGTGGTGAGCGTCTTCCGCGACTACGGCTACCGGCGGCTGCGGTCGAAGGCCCGGCTGAAGTTCCTGATCAAGGACTGGGGCGTTGAGAAGTTTCGCGAAGTTCTCGAGACCGAGTATCTGAAGCGGCCGCTGATCGACGGGCCGGCGCCGGCGCCCGTCGTGCGGCCCATCGACCATGTCGGTGTGCAACGGCTGAAGAACGGGCTCAACGCCGTCGGCGTCGCGCCCATCGCGGGCCGGGTCTCGGGCACGATCCTGACCAAGGTCGCCGACCTGGCCGAGGCCGCCGGCTCCCAGCGGGTCCGGTTCACGCCGTACCAGAAGCTGATCATCCTCGACGTGGCTGACGACAAGCTCGACGAGCTCATCGCGGGCCTGGATGCGATCGGGCTGCCGTCGTCACCGTCGCATTGGCGGCGCAACCTGATGGCCTGCACGGGAATCGAGTTCTGCAAGCTCAGCTTCGCCGAGACCCGGGTAAGGGCACAGAGCCTGGTGCCCGAACTGGAGAAGCGCCTCGAGGACATCAACTCCACGCTCGATGTGCCGGTGACCGTCAACATCAACGGCTGCCCCAACTCGTGCGCCCGCATCCAGGTCGCCGATATCGGCTTCAAGGGTCAGATGGTCGACGAGGGCAACGGCCCGGAGGAAGGCTTCCAGGTGCACCTGGGCGGCAGCCTGGGTCTGGACAGCAACTTCGGCCGCAAGCTGCGCCAGCACAAGGTGCTCTCCACCGAGTTGGGTGACTATATCGAGCGTGTCGTCCGCAACTTCGTGAAACAAAGAACCGAGGGAGAGCGTTTCGCCCAGTGGGCCGTTCGTGCTGACGAGGGTGATTTGCGATGAGCGCTCGCGCGAAGAGAAGAAGGCCGCGATGAGTATTGGGGTGCATGAGATGACCGAGGCCGACCTGCGGGCGCTCGCCGAGCGCGGTGCCGCCGAACTGGACGGCGCCAGCGCCGCCGACCTGCTGGCATGGACCGACCAGAATTTCGCCGGCACCTATGTGGTGGCGTCGAACATGCAGGACGCGGTGCTGGTCGACTTGGCCGCCAAGGTTCGTCCCGGGGTGGACGTGCTGTTCCTGGACACCGGCTATCACTTCGCCGAGACGATCGGCACCCGCGACGCGGTCGAGGCCGTCTACGACGTGCACATCGTCAATGTCACCGCCGAGCACAGCGTGGCCGAACAGGATCGGTTGCTGGGCAAGGACCTGTTCTCCCGTGACCCCAATGAGTGCTGCCGGCTGCGCAAGGTGACCCCGCTGCGGAAGGCCCTGGCGGGCTATTCGGCCTGGGTGACCGGGATTCGGCGGGTGGAATCGCCGACTCGCGCCAACGCCCCGCTGATCAGCTTCGACGAGGCGTTCGGCCTGGTGAAAATCAATCCGCTGGCAGCCTGGACCGACGAGGACATGCAGGACTACATCAACGCCCATGGTGTGCTGGTGAATCCGCTTGTCGACGAAGGGTATCCGTCGATCGGTTGCGCTCCGTGCACCGCCAAACCGGTCGAGGGCGCCGACCCGCGTAGCGGCCGCTGGCAGGGCCTGGCCAAAACCGAATGCGGACTTCACGTTTCGTGACCCTGCCGCTGATCCTGACCGCGCACGGCAGTGCCGATCCGCGCTCGGCCACGGTGACACACGCGGTGGCCGACCAGATCCGGCTGCAGCGGCCCGCATTGGACGTTCGAGTCGCGTTCTGCGAGAAGAACTCCCCCAACCTGCGCGACGTATTGCAGGCGCACAATGAACCTGCTGTGGTCAGTCCCCTGCTGCTGGCCAGCGCCTACCATGCCCGGGTGGACATCCCGGCGATGATCGCCGAGGCCGATGCCGATGTGTTGCAGGCCGACGCCCTCGGCGAGGACCCGCGCCTGGTGCAGGTCATGCGTGAACGCCTGGCCCACACCGGTGTCGGCCCGCACGACCACGAGGTGGGGGTGCTGGTAGTGGCCGTCGGGTCGTCGCGGCCGCAGGCCAACGCCCGCACGGCCACCCTCGCCGGCGCGCTGTCCGATGGCGCCCATTGGGCAGCCGCACAGGTGGCTTACGCCACCGGACCGCAGCCGTCGGTGCGCGACGGGATCGAGCTGCTGCGGCAGTCCGGCGCCCGCCGGATCGTGCTGGCGCCGTGGTTCATCGCGCCGGGACGCATCACCGACCGGGTGGCCGAGATCGCCGAAGCCGAGGGCATCGCGATGGCCGATCCGCTGGGCGCACACCCACTAGTGGCCGAAACGGTGCTCGACCGATTCGACCGCGCGGTGGCGCAGCGCGCCGCGGCTTAGCTTGCCGCGACCTGGACTTCGCCGGCGATCGGCGGCACCCGGGTGGCCCGCACATAGACGGTGTCGCCCTCTTTGAGGCCCAGCGCCTCGGCGTCGCCCCGGGTGATCTGTGCGGTGAACGGCGAGCCGTTGGTCGCGCTGGTCAGTTCCACCCGCACCTCGAAGCCCAGGTACACCACACGGTCGATGGTGGCTCGGGTGACCCCGGTGGACTCTGCGGTGCCGTCACCAGCCGCGATGGCCATCTCCGGGCTACGCCCGACCCGAATGTCGTGCGGACGCACCAAGATTCCGTTCAGTGCCGACACGGTCCCCAGGAACGACATGACGAACGCGTTTGCCGGACTGTCGTAGACCTCGGTGGGGCTGCCGACCTGTTCCACCCGACCCTTGTTGAGCACCGCGATCCGGTCGGCGACATCCAGCGCCTCGGCCTGATCGTGGGTCACCAGCACCGTCGTCACGTGGACCTCGTCGTGCAGCCGGCGCAGCCACGCCCGCAGATCCTCCCGGACCTTGGCATCCAGCGCGCCGAACGGCTCGTCGAGCAGCAGCACTTCCGGGTCGACGGCCAGGGCCCGCGCCAGCGCCATGCGCTGACGCTGACCGCCGGAAAGCTGGTTGGGATAACGGTTCTGGAAGCCGGCCAAACCGACGACCTCGAGAAGGTTGTCCACCTTCTCCTTGATCTCGGACTTGGGCTTCTTGCGGATCTTCAGCCCGAACGCGACGTTGTCGCGCACCGTCAGGTGCTTGAACGCGGCGTAGTGCTGGAAGACAAACCCGATGCCGCGGCGCTGGGGCGGGATACCGGTGACGTCACGGCCATTGATCGTGACGGAGCCGGTGTCGGGCTGGTCGAGCCCCGCGATGGCGCGCAGCAGCGTGGACTTGCCCGAGCCGCTGGGACCCAACAGGGCGGTCAGCGATCCGGACGGCACCACGAAGTCGACGTTGTCGAGGGCGACGAACTCGCCGTAACGCTTGTTGGCGCCGCTGACGGTGATCGCATTGGTCATGACAGTTCCAATCTGGTCTGGCTCATTCGGCGGCCCGCGCCCGCCGCGCGTCGAGAATCACCTGGACGACGAGGACGATGACGGCGACGGCCATCAGCAGTGTCGAGACGGCGTAGGCGCCGTACTCGGAGCCGCGGTTGTAGCGGTCGGACACCAACAGGGTCAGGGTCTGGGACGTGCCGGGCAGGTTGGACGACACCATGATCACCGCGCCGTACTCGCCGAGGGTGCGCGCGACGGTGAGCACGATGCCGTAGGTCAGGCCCCACCGGATCGATGGGAGGGTGATCCGCCAGAACGTTTGCCACCAGCTGGAACCCAGCGTTGCGGCAGCCTCCTCCTGGTCGGTGCCCAGTTCGTGCAGCACCGGTTCGACCTCCCGGATGACGAACGGCACGGTGACGAAAATGCTGGCGAGCACGATGCCGGGCAGCCCGAAGATGATCTTGAAGCCCAGACTGTTCTCGACGAAACCGAAGACCCCAGCGGTCCCCCACAACAGGATCAGGGCTACGCCGACGACTACCGGCGACACCGCGAACGGCAGATCGATGATTGCCTGCAGTGCCGCCTTGCCACGAAACTTGTTGCGCGCCAGTACTAGGGCAGTCGGAACCCCGAAGATGACGTTGAGCGGCACCACGATCGCCACCACGAGAAGCGACAGTTGCAGGGCGGATATCGCCGCAGGCGTGGAGATCGAGGCGAAGAACGCACCGAAGCCGGGAGCGAAGGTGCGCCACAGGATCAGCCCCACCGGGACCAGAACCAAGATCAGAACGTAGCCCAGTGCCGTATAGCGAGCGAGGTATCGCACCAACGGAGACGGGGTCATGACGCCAGCTCCTCCCGTTTGGCCGCCCGCGATCCGATCGCCCTGAGGATGAACAGCACCACGAACGAGATCAGCAGCAGGACAATGGAAATCGCCGCCGCACCGGTCCGGTCGTCATTCTCGATCAGCGTACGGATCCACTGCGAGGACACCTCGGTCTCACCTGGCACCGCACCACCGATCAGCACCACCGACCCGAATTCACCGATGGCACGGGAGAAGGCCAGTCCGGCGCCCGACAGCAGCGAGGGCAGCAGGGCAGGCAATACGACCCGGGTGAAGATGACGGTGTTGTTGGCGCCAAGCGACGCCGCCGCCTCCTCCACCTCACGGTCGAGTTCGAGCAGAACCGGCTGAACCGAGCGCACCACAAAAGGCAGGGTGACGAACAGCAGCGCGATACCAACGCCCCACTTGGTGTGTTGCAGATGCAGATCGACCGGACTGTTCGGGCCGTAGAGCGCCAGCATCACCAGGCTCGCGACGATGGTGGGCAGCGCGAACGGCAGGTCGATCACCGCATCCACCAGGCGCTTGCCCGGGAAGTCGTCGCGGGTGAGCACCCAGGCCACCAGCAGGCCGAACACCGCGTTGATCAGGGTCACGCCGATCGAGATGGTCAACGTGACCCGGAACGACTCCTGCGCTGCGTTCGAGGTGACCGCCGCCCAGAACGCCGACCAACCGCCCTTGGCGGACTGCCAGACGATCGCTGCCAGCGGCAGCAGGACGATGACACTCAGCCAGATCGACGCGGCACCGACCCGCAGCCGGGTGGTGCCGTGCCGACGAGATAGAAAGCCGGGCGACCGGCCCGAGTCACCGCCGGTGAGCTCGGGCCGGACCGCCGAAGGATTCGGCTCGATAGCCGCTGTCATCCAGTGGCCTGCTTGTAGATCTTCGTGATGGAGCCATTCTCCTTGTCGAACAGCGCCGGATCCACCGTTGTCCAGCCACCGAGATCGGCGATGGTCCACAGCTTCTCTGCGGGTGCCGGGAACTCGGACGCGAAGTCCGCTGCGACCTTGGGGTCGACCGGACGGAAACCGGCTTCGGCCCAGATCTTCTGGCCCTCCGGGGTGAACAGGTAATTCTTCAGCGCGGTGGCCTTGTCGGCATGCGCACTGGTGGTCACCACGGCCACCGGGTTCTCGATCTTGAAGGTCTGCGCCGGGATGAAGTGCTCGACATCCTTGCCCTGCCGCTCGATGTTGATGGCCTCGTCCTCGTAGCTCAGCAGGACGTCACCGGTGCCCTGCAGGAACACGTCGGTGGCCTCGCGGCCCGAACCCGGACGGGTCTTGACGTGCTCGCTGACCAGCTTGCTGACGAAGTCGAGACCGGCTTGCGCATCCTGGCCGCCGTTGCTCTTGGCGGCGTACGGCGCCAGCAGGTTCCACTTGGCCGAACCCGAGCTCAGCGGGCTCGGAGTGACGACCTCGATACCCGGCTTCAGCAGATCGTCCCAGGTCTTGATGTTCTTGGGGTTTCCCTTGCGCACCACGATGGACACCACCGATCCGAACGGGACGCCCTTGGTGGCGTCCTTGTTCCAGTCGGCGGCCACCTTGTTGGCCTTCACCAGTCGGGTGACGTCGGGCTCGACCGAGAAGTTCACGATGTCGGCCGGCTTGCCGTCGACCACCGCGCGCGACTGGTCACCGGAGGCGCCGTAGGACGTGGTGACGGCGACACCCTTGCCCTCCGGAGTGGCGGCGAAGGCCGGGATGATCTTGCTCCAGCCCGGCTCGGGCACGGCATAGGCGACCAGGGTGAGGGTGGTATCAGCCTTCGGCTGGTTTCCACCACCGGCGACGTCGCTCGAGCCTCCGCCACCGCACGCGGCCAACACTGTGGCGGTGACGGTGAGAGCCGCGGCAGCGCGCCAACGGCTCGGGATGGAGGGGACTCTCTTCATGGGGGGCCTTTCTCATTGTGGGATGTGGGCGGATCGCACCCGTCACAACGGAATGGCTATGTATCAACGGCGAATTGCCATGACCATCACCGACACCAAACCGCAGGCGGGCAGGGGTGTCAGCGACAACAAGCGACATCAGCAACGGCACACGCACCGACGGCAATGAGCGCCAATTTATGGCCCTCGCCGTAACCGGTCGCCGATTGCATGGCGCGAAGCTTAACAGAGTTTCAGCGCAGGGCTACTCGGGGCGTCAGCGATTGAGAAGCCACACCACGACGACGAGGATCAGCAGCGCGACAAGGGCCAGTGTGACCCGCGACCTGGGCATCCCGCTCACCGATTCTGCTCCTCACTGCGCCGAATCCAGTGCAGCGCCTTGATGCCGTTTCCCAGGATGACGTCGATCGTGGCGGCGATGCCGTAGGCCAGCGCCAGCACCACCGGAATCACGATGACGACCTGCAGCACGAATCCGAGGCCGGATAGCCACAATTCCACGCCGTCCCACCAACTGAGGATCCCGGTCACGATCCCAGCCTAGGCCGCCACCGATACCCGCTCGCCATCGGTGTGAGCAGCAAAGTTACGGTTCGGCGCAGAAGTGGACGCCAGACCTCCGCGCGGTCGATGATGTCTGGATGGTTCTGCAAGCCCAGCCAGCAGGTGATAACTCGGCCGTGCCGGCCTTCGACACCGCCGCACCGCTGTCGGCCACGGCGCCGGTGCCGTACACACCGGGCGGGCCCCTGCGCAACCCGTTCCCGCCGATCGCCGACTATGCGTTCCTCTCGGACTGCGAGAACACCTGCCTCATCTCCTCGGCCGGGGCGGTGGAATGGCTGTGCGTCCCGCGGCCCGACTCCCCCAGCGTCTTCGGCGCCATCCTGGACCGCGGGGCCGGCCACTTCCGGCTCGGGCCCTACGGGGTCTCGGTGCCGGCAGCACGCCGCTACCTGCCCGGCAGCCTGATTCTGGAAACCACCTGGCAGACCCACACCGGCTGGGTGATCGTCCGCGACGCCCTCGTGATGGGGCCATGGCATGACATCGAAACCCGGTCGCGCACCCACCGGCGCACCCCGATGGACTGGGATGCCGAACACATCCTGCTGCGCACCGTGCGCTGTGTGAGCGGCACGGTCGAGATGGTGATGAACTGCGAGCCGTCCTTCGACTACGCCCGCGTCAACGCGACGTGGGAGTACTCGGCCAACGCCTACGGCGAGGCGATCGCGCGGGCCCGCAAGGATCCCGATGCGCACCCGACGCTGAGGCTGACCACCAACCTTCGGATCGGGTTGGAGGGCCGCGAGGCCAGGGCGCGAACCAGGTTGAAGGAAGGCGACAACATCTTCGTCGCCCTGTCCTGGTCGAAACATCCGGCGCCGCAGACCTATGAAGAGGCCGCCGACAAGATGTGGCAGACCAGCGAGGCCTGGCGCCAGTGGATCAACATCGGTGACTTCCCGGACCACCCGTGGCGGTCGTACCTGCAGCGCAGCGCGCTCACCCTCAAGGGGCTGACCTACTCGCCCACCGGCGCCCTGCTCGCGGCCAGCACCACCTCGCTGCCCGAGACACCCCAGGGCGAACGCAACTGGGACTACCGCTACGCCTGGGTGCGTGACTCGACATTCGCCTTGTGGGGCCTCTACACCCTGGGCCTGGACCGGGAGGCTGACGACTTCTTCTCATTCATCGCCGACGTCTCGGGCGCCAACAACGGGGAGCGGCACCCGCTGCAGGTGATGTACGCCGTCGGCGGCGAACGTGAACTCGTCGAGGAGGAGCTCAACCACCTGTCGGGCTACGACAACGCTCGGCCGGTGCGCATCGGCAACGGCGCCTACAACCAACGCCAGCACGATATCTGGGGCACCATGCTGGACTCGGTGTACCTGCACGCCAAGTCCCGCGAGCAGATCTCCGATCAGCTGTGGCCGGTACTCAAGGAGCAGGTCGAAGAGGCCATCAAGCACTGGAAGGAACCCGACCGCGGCATCTGGGAGGTTCGCGGTGAACCGCAGCATTTCACCTCCTCGAAGGTGATGTGCTGGGTCGCCCTGGACCGCGGCTCCAAACTGGCCGAACTGGTCGGTGAAAAGAGTTACGCACAGCAGTGGCGGGCCATTGCCGAGGAGATCAAGGCCGACATCCTGGCCCACGGGGTGGACCAGCGCGGGGTGCTCACCCAGCGCTATGGCGACGACGCGCTGGACGCCTCACTGCTGCTGGTTCCGCTGGTGCGCTTCCTGCCGTCCGACGACCCGCGGGTACGGGCCACCGTGCTGGCGATCGCCGACGAGCTCACCGAGGACGGCCTGGTACTGCGCTACCGGGTCGAGGAGACCGACGACGGGCTGTCCGGCGAAGAGGGCACGTTCACGATCTGTTCGTTCTGGCTGGTGTCGGCTCTGGTGGAGATCGGTGAGGTGAGCCGGGCCCGGCATCTGTGTGAGCGGTTGCTGTCGTTCGCCAGCCCGCTGCATCTCTATGCCGAGGAGATCGAGCCGCGCACCGGCCGGCATCTGGGGAACTTCCCGCAGGCGTTCACGCACCTGGCGCTCATCAACGCCGTCGTGCACGTCATCCGCGCCGAGGAGGAGGCGGACAGCACCGGGGTGTTCCAGCCGGCCAACGCCCCCATGTAGGAGCGCGATATGCGCGCTACCCGAGACGATCGGTGACCATCGCCGACTCGATCCGCTGCAACACCGCCTTGACGGTCGCCACCTCACCCACGTCGTCGCCCAGAGCCGTGGCCATGTGACGGGCCCACTGCCGGCGCAACCGGGTCAGATTCGCAGCGGCCAGCTCGGTGGGAAAGAGATTGACACCGCGGGCGTCCTGGGGATCGACGCGACGCTCGACGAATCCGCGGCGTTCCAGGCTCCGCAGCGCCGTGCTGAGGTTGCTGCGCTGCAGGCCGGTGTGTTTGGCGACGTCACTGGGAGCCGCGCCGGGATGGTTGTCGATATGACGCATCACCTGGGCCTCCGACGGGGTGAGCGGCACCGTCTCGGCGTCCATGCCCATGCGGAGTTCTCGGCCGATGGCGAGAATCACCTCGGCGAGGTCGGCCAGCTGGCTGTCCATGGACAAAGACTACGCCCATTGGTTATTATTTTATAGTTATTTGTTCATAACTACTTCAATGAGGACTCATGACGACCGCAGCGACCGAGCCCGGCCGGACCAACCAGCACGACGGGTCCATCTCACCCTGGCTGCTGTTGGCGCTGGCCCTGCTCTCGGCGGTCGCCCCGGTGGCCACCGACCTCTACCTGCCCGCCTTCCCCGAGATGACGGCCGAACTGCACGCGAGCGCGACGGCCGTGCAGTTGACCCTGACCGCGTTCCTGCTCGGCCTCACCTTCGGGCAGCTCGCCTTCGGACCGCTGTCCGACCGCGTCGGCCGCCGCGGCCCGCTGGTGGTCGGCACCCTGCTGTGTGTGCTCGCCAGTGCGGTGGCGGCCACCGCCCCCAGCGTCGGCATCCTGATCGCGGCACGCTTCGCCCAGGGATTCACCGGCGCAGCCGGCATGGTGATCGGCCGGGCGGTGATCTCCGATCTCGCGACCGGCAAGTCGGCTGCTCGCGCCTTCAGCCTGATGATGATCGTCGGCGGCATCGCCCCTGTCGTCGCCCCGTTCGCCGGCGGACTTCTGGTCGGCCCCCTCGGGTGGCGCGGCATCCTGTGGGTGGTCGGCGGTATCGCGGTGTTGATGTTCCTGTCCTCGGCTGTCCTGGTGCGCGAGTCACATCCCATGGAGCGCCGGGAGGCCCTCAAAGCGACTGTGGCCGAGGGTATTTCACGGTGGGGCGAACTGCGCTCCCGCACCTATCTGGCCAACACCCTGGCGTTCGGCTTCGGGTTCTCGGTGATGATGGCCTATATCTCGGCCTCCCCGTTCGTCTACCAGGTGATGCTCGGGCTGACTCCGATGCAGTACGGGATCGCCTTCGCCGTCAATGCGCTTGGTCTCACCGCCACGAGCGCACTGTCCGCGCGGTTGACGGCAAGCGTCTCGAGCCGCCGACTGCTCGGCACCGGCCTCGGTGTGACACTGGCCGCGACACTCACCCTGCTCGTCCTGACCCTCACCGCGGCCCCGGCATGGACCGTCGCCGTCCCGATCTTCGTCGCGGTGTGCTGCCAGGGACTGATCCTCGGCAACGCCACCGCACTTGCCCTCGCAGCGGTGCCGACCGCCGCCGGGGCCGGCTCAGCCGGCCTGGGCGCCTTGCAGTTCGGGTTGGGAGCAGCGGTCTCCCCGCTGGTCAGTCTCGGCGGAGAGCACACAGCCCTGCCGCTGGCCATCGTCATGGTGACGCTGTCGGTGTTGGCGATAGCGGCCTATCTTGGCGGCCGAAACGCTACTTCTTAGCCACCTTGGCCAGCATGCCGGTGGCGATCGATTTGGCCTCGTCACCGATGGAGTCGCTGCACGCCCACACTTCGACGATGAGGTTGGCGGCCGAGGCCATCGCGTGCTGGCAGCCCCATCCCCCGGCATCTTGTTGCTCGATGCCCTGGGTCAGCACTTCACCACTGACATCGGCGGCACCGATGTCCCACGTCGCATGAACCCCGGTGCGGTCGACGTCCACCGACGCCTTCTCGCACGACTGCCACGTCGTCCGTGACTCCTCCAGGAACTGCTGCGCCTTGCCCGCCGAGGGGAACAGCACGGCGATCTGCTCCACCCAGTGATCGTTGTCGTCGGTGGGTTCCTGAAGCACCTCGTCGCGAACGGCAGACCAGCCGCTACCCCGGTAGACCTTCTCCTCGGCGCCGTACATGGCGCCCAGGCAGTCCACGTCGGACACCACGGCGGAGTTGTCGCTCAAGGTCTCGGTGGATCCGGTCTCCCGGATTCCGGTCGAGCCCATCACGCCGTTGATCTGGCCCACGCTGAGCAGCACCCGACCGAGATCGGACTCGGTGAGGTCGGGAAGGTTCACCGAGGCCTTACCGGTCCCCTGCGTCCGGACCGCCGTTCCCGCGACCGTCGAGGCGCATCCGGAGGCCAGGGCGCTGGCCAGCAACGCGGTCACGTAGAGCACGGGTATACGGCGCATCATCGCAATATTGTCCCTCCGCTGACCGTTTCCTGTGTGTCTTCGGCGGGTGGCCGGTCACCGGGGCTAGCCGAGCCGCTCGACCATCAGCCGGGCGATACCGGCGGCCCGGTCGGCGGTCGCAGCCCGGCCGGCGGTGACCGCCATGTCGACATCGACAATGCAGTCGGCCGACACCTCGACGGCCCGCTCGGCGGGGAACTGCGCACCACCCTGGTTGTCGGAATTGACGATGATCGCCGTCAGGACCGCTCCGTCGACACGGACGTCGGTGACCTTCTCGTACAGTTCGGTGTTCTGCGGGCCCGGCAGGAACGTCGTCACCGTAGTGCCCTCGCAGGCCTTCCAGCGGGCCGCGAACGCGCTGAACATCCGCTGCGCCTCACCCGGTGACCGGAACCGCACCACCCCGGCGTCGACGCTGGAAACCGCCTGGCCGGTTCCGTACCGCGAGAATTCCTGCCAGGCAGCCCCGACGACGTCGCCCTTCTCGTAGACGATGCGCATGAACGGCGACACCGCCCCGAGGCAGTCGATGGGCCGGGCGGTGTCGTTGTCCCGGATACCGTTCGGCAGGACGCCGATGCCGCCCTGATAGGGGCGTGAACCGTTGTCGCTCAGGGGGTTTCCGGCGATCCGACTCACCTCGGCGCTGGTCGGCAGCGCTGAGACGAGTGGGCGCAGCGGGCCGGTCTGCGGCACGGCACGGCCATCGACAGTGGCCGCGCAGCCGGCCAGCACGGTGATGCCCAACACGGCACCGAGAATCGATCGCCCCCGAACGACGTAACCGTCGTGTGTGATGTGCTCCTACTTCCGAGTTTTCTCGCCCGACTTGTCGCCGCCGGAATCGGTACTGAGCGCGGCGACGAAGGCTTCCTGCGGCACGTCGACCCGACCGATGGTCTTCATCCGCTTCTTGCCCTCTTTCTGCTTCTCCAGCAGCTTGCGCTTGCGGGTGATGTCACCGCCGTAGCACTTGGCCAGAACGTCTTTACGGATCGCCCGGATATTCTCGCGCGCAATGATTCTCGACCCGATCGCGGCCTGCACCGGCACCTCGAACTGCTGGCGCGGGATCAGTTCCTTGAGCTTGGTGGTCATCTTGTTGCCGTAGGCCGAGGCCGAATCCTTGTGCACGATCGCACTGAACGCGTCGACGGCCTCACCCTGGAGCAGGATGTCGACCTTGACCAGCGCGGCCTCCTGCTCACCGGCCTCCTCGTAGTCCAGGCTGGCGTAGCCGCGGGTGCGCGACTTGAGCGCATCGAAGAAGTCGAAGATGATCTCGCCCATCGGCATGGTGTAGCGCAGTTCGACGCGTTCGGGTGAGAGATAGTCCATGCCGCCGAGCTCGCCACGGCGGGACTGACACAGCTCCATGATGGTGCCGATGAATTCGCTGGGCGAGATGACCGTGCACTTGACCACCGGCTCGAAGACGGAGCGCACCTTGCCTTCCGGCCAGTCCGACGGGTTGGTCACGGTGAGCTCGGTGCCGTCGTCCTGGATCACCCGGTAGACCACGTTGGGTGCGGTGGAGATCAGGTCGAGGTCGAACTCCCGCTCGAGCCGCTCCCGGGTGATCTCCATGTGCAGCAGTCCGAGGAACCCGCACCGGAAGCCGAAGCCGAGCGCCACCGACGTTTCCGGTTCGTAGGTCAGCGCGGCGTCGTTGAGCTGAAGTTTGTCCAGCGCCTCACGCAGGTTCGGGTAGTCCGAGCCGTCCACCGGATAGAGCCCGGAATACACCATCGGCTTGGGCTCGCGGTAGCCGGTGAGCGCCTCGCCGGCGCCGTTGCGGGCGGTGGTGACGGTGTCACCGACCTTGGACTGGCGGACATCCTTCACACCGGTGATCAGGTAGCCCACCTCACCGACACCGAGGCCCTCGGTGGCCTTAGGCTCCGGGGAGACGATGCCCACCTCGAGCAGCTCGTGGGTGGCGCCGGTCGACATCATCTTGATCTTCTCGCGGGGAACGATCTTGCCGTCGACCACGCGCACGTAGGTGACCACGCCGCGATAGATGTCGTAGACCGAGTCGAAGATCATCGCCCGGGCCGGGGCGTCGGCATCACCGGTGGGGGCCGGCACCTGGCGCACCACCTCGTCGAGCAACTCGGCGACGCCCTCGCCGGTCTTCCCGGAGACCCGCAGCACGTCACCCGGCTCGCAGCCGATGATGTGCGCGAGTTCGGCGGCGTAGCGCTCCGGGTCGGCGGCGGGCAGGTCGATCTTGTTGAGCACCGGGACGATGGTCAGGTCGCGGTCCAACGCCAGATAGAGGTTCGCCAGGGTCTGGGCCTCGATACCTTGGGCCGCATCGACCAGCAGGATCGCGCCCTCGCAGGCCTCCAGCGCCCGGGACACCTCGTAGGTGAAGTCGACGTGGCCGGGGGTGTCGATCAAGTGCAGAACGAACTCGTCGTCGCCGACCTTCCACGGCAGTCGGACGTTCTGGGCCTTGATGGTGATGCCGCGCTCCCGCTCGATGTCCATCCGGTCCAGGTACTGGGCGCGCATCGAGCGCTCATCGACGACACCGGTGAGCTGCAGCATCCGGTCGGCCAGCGTCGACTTGCCGTGATCGATGTGGGCGATGATGCAGAAGTTCCGAATCTGTGCCGGCGCGGTGAACGTCTTGTCGGCGAAACTGCTGATGGGAATCTCCTGGTCGGGCGGTGTTCTGAGGGCCGTTGGGCAGCTCAAGAGTATCGACACCGGCGCCGTCGAGCACAATCGCGCTCCATCGTCCTCGCCTATGCTGTCGAGAATGGCGTCGCAGTGGAAGACGTTGCAACGGATTCTGATCAACACCGAGCACCTCGTGTTCAACGAAGCTCCCAAGCTCATCCGCCAGCTGCAGAGTCCGCAGGGGGTGCAGCGGACCATCCAACAGGGCCTCAAATTGGGTCTCGACGCGTTGCTCGCGACCGCCCTTGCCCCCGAGGCGCCCGCCGCGATCACCGCGGGTCGCCCGGTGACCAAGGCTGGTGTGCCCACCGCGCACCGTGCCCGCAAGGTCGTCTACTCCCCCGATCTGGACGGCCGGGCGGACCCGGGCGAGATCGTCTGGACGTGGGTGGTCTACGAGGACGATCCCACTCAGGGCAAGGACCGCCCGGTTCTGGTCGTCGGCCGGGACCGCGAGATTCTGCTGGGGTTGATGCTGTCCAGCCAGACTCAGCGCGCCGAGGACCCGAACTGGATCGGTATCGGCGCGGGCACCTGGGACTACGAGGGCCGGGCCAGCTGGGTGCGGCTGGACCGGGTGCTCGACGTTCCCGAGGAGGGCATCCGGCGGGAAGGCGCGATCCTCGATGCGGCGACCTTCGAACTGGTGGCCACCCGACTGCGGTCGGAGCATTCCTGGAGCTGAGCGTTCACGCGGTCACCGGGGCCGCCTGCTCGGCCGCCCGCACCACCGGCAACACCCCGGTGCCGACGTGCGCGATCTCCTCGATCTGCGGATAACCCGACAGCACGAACTCGCTGATGCCCAGGCGCGCGTACTCGTCGAAGAGCGCCGCGACGTCGTCGTAGCTGCCCACCGCGGCGGTACCTGCACCGTCGCGCAGCAGGCTCGGCCCGGCCCACAGGCCGGGATGGACCTCGAGGCTGCGCGCATCGAGCAGTTCCCCGGTGGTCAGCGCCGCCATCCGCCGCTGGCCTTCGGAGCCCGACTGCAGAAAGCGCTCATGCGCGGCACGAACCTGCTGGGGATCGAGGTCGGCGAGCAGTTCCTCGGCACGGGCCCAGGCCTCGTCGCGGGTAGGACGGGCCACCGTGTGCACCCGCAGGCCGTAGCGCAGGGTGCGACCGTGCCTGGCCGCCGCCGCCCGGACCTCGGCGATCTTCTCGGCGACCTGATCAGGTGTCTCACCCCAGGTGAGGTAGACGTCGGCGTGCTCGGCGGCCACCTCGATGGCCTCCGGCGAGGAGCCACCGAAATAGATGGCCGGCGCCGTGGTCACCGGGTAGGCGACGCGGGCGCTGTCCACCTGGTAGAACTCGCCGCGGAAGGAGAACTCGCCACCGCGCCACACCCCGCGCAGGATCGACAGGAACTCCCCGGTGCGCCGGTAGCGGGCGGCCTTGTCCAGATGGTCGCCGTAGCGGCGCATCTCGACGTCCTCCCCGCCGGTGACGATGTTGATGGCCAGCCGATTGCCGGTGAACCGCTGATAGGTGCTGACTTCCTGGGCGGCCAGGGTCGGCGAGAGTACCCCGGGCCGGAAGGCCACCAGGAATTTCAGCTTCTCGCTGTGCTGGGCCAGGGCCGCTGTCGCGATCCAGGAGTCCTCGCACGCCGATCCGGTGGGCGTCAGCGCAGCCTCGAAGCCCAGGTCTTCGGCCGTGCGAACCAGCTTGGTCAGATTCTCCAGCGTGGGCAGCAGATGGGACTGCGCGCGTAGCTGAAAGTTGCCCTGGTTGTCCGCGATGGTGGTGGTGTCGCCGTGGGTGGGCAGATACCAGTGGAACTTGAGATGGTCAGACATGAAATCGGTTCGGCTCCAGATCATTTCGGCGTGCGGGCACCCCGTACGAGCATGATCGGAGATCGCAGCCGTGGCGATAGTTCAAACCACGGTGATCGGAGAGGCTCGGCTAGCCGCCCTGGGTGATGTAGGCCTGCAGCTGCTGCTGCTCGGCCTGCAGTTCCTCCATCCGGTTCTTCACCACGTCGCCGATGCTGACGATGCCGACCAGCCGGCCGTTGTGCAGCACCGGCACATGACGGACCCGGTTGTTGGTCATCAGCGCCGAAAGGTCGTCGATGTGATCCTCCGGTGTGCAGGTCACCAGGGTGCTGCTCATGATGTCGCCGACCCGACGATGCAGCAGGTCAGGCCCGTGCTCGTGGAGTTGGCGCACCACGTCTCGTTCGGACACGATGCCCAGCACACCGTCGGCGCCGACGACCACCATGGCGCCGATATTGTGGGTGGCCAGCTCGGTCAGCAGACCTTTGACCGTGGTCGTTTCGGTGACCGTCGCCACCGCCGAGCCCTTGCTCCGCAAAATATCCGCGATGCGCATCGACACTCCTTTGTGATCGACCTCACATCAGGCTAAAACGTTCCTCCCCGGCGCGGATGCAAACCGAGTGTGTTGATGTTGGAGCAGGACGACTGAAGGAGAGTGCACCGTGAGCGCGGTTCCCACGACGATGCTGGGCGACGGCCTGGAGGTCAGTGCGATCGGATTCGGCGGGATGGCGCTGACTCCGATCTATGGGGAGGTCGACGACGCCGAGTCGCTGGCCACCCTGCATCACTGCGTCGACATCGGTGTCACCTTCCTCGACACCGCCAACGTCTATGGCATCGGCGCCAACGAGCAGCTGATCGGCAGGCTGCTCGCTGACCGCCGCGACGAGATCACGGTGGCGACGAAGTTCGGTATCACCGGTGACCCGACGACCGGCCAGCTGCGCGCCCGCGGTGACGCCGACTACGTACGGCAGTGCCTGGACGAGAGCCTCGCACGGCTCGGCACCGACGCCGTCGACCTGTACTACCTGCACCGGCGTGATGTGACGGTGCCGATCGAGGAAACCGTCGGCGCGATGGCCGAGCTGGTCACCGCAGGCAAGGTGCGCCACCTCGGGCTATCGGAAGTGACGGCAGAGGAGCTGCGTGCCGCCGTGGCCGTCCACCCGATCGCTGCGGTGCAGAGCGAATGGTCGTTGTGGAGTCGGGACGTGGAACGCAACGTCGTTCCCGCCGCGGTAGCGCTCGGCGTCGGTTTCGTGCCCTACTCACCCTTGGGCCGCGGCTTCTTGGCCGGGGCCTTCCGCTCGGCGGGGGACTTCTCCTCCGAATGGGACTTCCGCCGTACCATGCCGCGCTTCACCGACGGGGCATTGGACGCTAATCAGGCTGTCCTGCACGCCATTTCCGATGTCGGAGACCAGATCGGCGCCACCCCGGCCCAGGTCGCGCTGGCCTGGCTGCGCCAGCGCGCGCAGGCCTTGGGCATCGTATCGGTGCCGATCCCGGGAACGCGGCGGGCGGCGCGGGTCGACGAGAACGCCGCATCGCTGTCGATTCAGCTCACCGACGCGCAGCTCGGCGGGCTGGACGCGGCAGCCGCCGCGGTCACCGGCGACCGGTTCGCCGACCTCACCTGGGTGTCGGCCGGCCGGGAATGATCATCGCGGCGTCGTCGAACTGGGCGGCCTGACTGCTGATCCGGGTGATCTCACTCGGGCGCTTCAACAGGCCCCGCACGGCGATGACAGCGACCTGTTCGGCCACCCTGATCGCCTCGGCTTCCCGATCCCCTTCGTCGGTGTGCAGCCGGGTGCGTTTCTGCGCGCCCTCATCGAAGTTCAGCAGCAGCCCCGCCGTCTCCTGCTGATCGCAATCGATGAACTTGCCCTCGGCAATGCCGGCACCGATCAGGTCCGCCACCCAGTTCTTCAGCCGCTCGTAATCCGTCCAGAATTGGTGGAACTCGGCGCGCTGGTCGTGGGCGATGCGCTGGATCTCGTTGAAGTCGATCGGCGACAACGCCAACTGCAGGGTGTCGAACCGCAACAAGCGGTACAACTTGACCGCCGGCGAACCCGAGCCGGCCCCCACCTCGGAGATGAACGTCAGCGGCGCCCGATTGACCAGCAAAGCCTCGCCCAGCAGCTGCTCCTTGTTGCGAAACCAGTAGTACAGCGACGACTGCTGCAGACCCGCGGCCCTGGCGATGTCGCTCATCGTGGTTTGCGCATAGCCTTTTTCGGAGAACAGGCGTGTCGCAGCGTTGACGATCCCGGCGCGCGGCGAGGCCGCACCCACCGAGTCGGCATCGTTGCGGGGTCGCCCGATGGAACGAACCTGCGACCGGGGCTCCGATGTCGGCACACGGCGAATTCTACGGTCGTCACTCACCCCAGTGGGGGGACCTCGTTGTGGGCGCGCTCGACGACATCGCGGGCGGCGGCCACCACATCCCGCCACAGCTCACGCCCGAAGGCCTCCGAAGCCCGCGACGGGTACCCGGTCACCCCGTTGGTGGAGACCTGCTGGACGGGATAGCGGAACACCGTGCCAGCGGTGCGGTCCGGATCGTCGGCACCGGCCATCGCGTCGGTATCCACCAGGTCGGGGCGAACCGCGAGCATGAGCGAGGTCTCGGCGGCATTGGCGTGCCAGTCGGCGGCGTCCTCGGTGGCCCGCCGAGCGATATCGGGTGTCAGGTCCCACCACTGCATGACACCAACGCGGCGGTCCGGATGCAGCCGGCGAAACCGGTCGCAGGACAACCACAGTGGAGCCGCGTTGCCGACGTGCCCGTTGACGAACAGGATGCGCCGCACCCCGGACTCGACGCATGCCTGCGCGACCCGCACCGCTGCGTCCGCGGTGTCCTCGCCGGAGAAGGCGACGGTCCCGGCCAGCTGGGTTCCGTGAAACATGCTCGCGCCGAACGCCAGTGCGGGTAGTACCAGCGCGAGGTCACCAGCCGCGGCGTCGGCGACCGCGGTCGCCATGATGGTGTCGGTGCCGACCGGCAGATGGGGACCGTGCTGTTCGGTGGCTCCGACCGGGATCAGGGCGACCGTGTCGGGGTCCGCCGCTAGGCGTGCGGCGATCTGGACCGAGTTGAGTTCTTCCCAGCGGTGGCTGGACTCGGCCATCAGAAGAACCTCAGGTAGCGATCGGACTCCCACGACGACACGTGGGCGTTGTAGGAGTTCCACTCGGCACGTTTCTCGTCCAGGAATGAGGTGAACATGGCATCACCGAAAACGCTGCGGGCCAACGGGTCTGCGTCGAGTACCTCGATGGCTTCGCCGAGCGAGCGCGGCAACCAGGTGATGCCCCGATCCTGCAGCTCAGCCTCGGAGAGCCGGTAGAGGTTGTCCCGGTTGGGCTCTCCCGGGTCGAGCCCTTCGCGGATACCCTCCAAGCCGGCGGCCAGCATGAGAGCGGCTCCCAGATAAGGATTGTTGGCGCTGTCGGCGGCGCGGCATTCGACCCGACCGCCGCCCCTGGGAATGCGCAGCATGTTGGTGCGGTTGTTGTCCCCGTAACAGGCAAAGATCGGGGCCCAGGTCAGACCCGACATGCTGCCCTGCTTGACCAGCCGCTTGTAACTGTTGACGGTGGGGGCGATCACCGCACAGATCGCCGGGGCGTGCCGGAGCACGCCGGCGATGAACTGGTATCCGAGTTCCGAGAGACCACACCCACGGGGGTCGTCGTCGGCGGCGAACAGGTTGACACCCGCGGCGTCGGCCAGCGACATGTTGAAGTGCGCACCACTACCGGTCCGATCGGCAAAGGGTTTGGGCATCCACGACGCGAACAGTCCGTGTTTGCGGGCGATCTCACCGACCATCATCCGGAAGAACACGAAGCGGTCGGCCATCGAGACCACGTCGGTGTAGGTGAAGTCGGTCTCGAACTGGCCGTTGCCGTCCTCATGGTCGAAGGAGTAGACGTCCCAACCCAATTCGTTCATGGCGGTGACGATCTCGTCCACCACACCGAAGTTGTGCAACATGGTGCGCAGGTCGTAGCACGGCTTGTCGAGGTTGTCGTCCGGGCTGGCCGGAACCGGGCCGCCGGAACTGTCCGACAGCAGGAAGAACTCGGTCTCGATCCCCAGATTGAAGGTGTATCCGAGGGACTCGGCGTCGGAGGCGACCCGCTTGAGGATTTGCCTGCTGCACGCCTCGAATGGGGTGTCGCCGATCCACAGATCTCCGGGGAACCAGGCGATCTCGCGGTTGAACGGCATGATGATCGCTCTGCCGAGATCCGGGTGGGGCGCCACCTCGTCGTCGTTGACGTCCTGGGGTACGCCGTCGAGTGCGGCGCCGGTGAACATCTCCGAGCCGTACGCCGCCTGCCCCAGGTGCGCCAGCGGCACCATCTTCGACTTGGGCTTGCCGTGCATGTCGACGAAGCTGATCGCGGCGTACCGAACGCCTGCACTCGCCAACGTCTCGGCGACCTGATCAACCTCCGCGTGTTGCGGGTGGCCGTTGCGCGTGCTGGTCATGTGATTCCTTTCAGCGGTCGACGCAATGTCGGCGGCGGTGGAACTCCGACCGTAACGGCGGACTGTTGCCGGGGTGTTTCGGCGCAGTGAATGACCTATTGAAAATAAAGAATAACCTTCGAGATCTAGCAGCACTTTATCGCCGACCTGACGCCGATCATGTTTCAATAACGCATTGAAAAGACCGGATGGTGACGCCGGCGGGACGACACCGGCCGCGACAGCCGAGGCCGGTTACCGGCCCTGACCGCCGCGGCACGGTAGGAATGACGCATGATCGACATCACGCTGCTCGGCACCGGAAGCCCCATGGTCGACCCGAACCGGGCGGGCCCGTCCACCTTGGTCAAGGCCGGCAATGCGGTGTTCCTGGTGGACTGCGGACGGGGTGTACTGATGCGGGCCGCCGCCGCGGGCGTGGGCGCCGCCAACATCACCGCACTGCTGCTCACCCACCTGCACAGCGACCACATCACCGACCTGTCGGACATCATCACCACCCGGTGGGTCACCACGTTCGTCGCGACCCCGCTGCCGATCATCGGCCCGCCCGGAACCAAGGCCGTCGTCGAGGCGACGCTGGCGGCGCTGGCGCCCGACATCTCCTACCGCATCGGCCACCACGCCGATATCACCGAGCCGCCGTCAATCCAGGTGCACGAGTACACCGAAGGTCAGGTGTGGGATACCGACGGGGTACGCATCACCGTGGCGCCCACCGACCATCGTCCGGTGGAACCGACCATCGCCTTCCGCATCGAACATGACGGCACGTCGGTGGTATTGGCCGGCGACACGGTTCCCTGCGCCAGCCTCGACGAGTTGGCAAGCGGGGCAGGCGCGTTGGTGCACACCGTGATCCGCGCCGACCTGGTGCAGCAGCTGCCGGTCCAGCGGATCCGCGACATCCTCGACTATCACTCGTCGGTGGAACAGGCCGCCGCGACGGCGGCGCGCGCCGGGGTGGGCACACTCGTCCTCACCCACTACGTGCCGCCGCTGGTACCCGGGCAAGAGGATCAGTGGCGCGCCCTGGCCGCAGGCGAATTCAGCGGAACCGTGGAGATTGGCGACGACCTGCACCGCGTGTCGGTCGGCTAGATCTTTCCCGCCGGCGGGAACCAACACCGAAGTGTGGCCGACTAATGCGCCGTGACGACGACGGAGACTTCGAATCGACCGAAACGGCGTAGTGACGCCGCGGTGCTGCGCCGGATCTGGCGGCTGCACTTCTGGGTGGGGCTGTTCGCAGCGCCGGTCCTGGTAGTGCTGGCCTGCACCGGGCTGGTGATCCTCTACAGCCAGCCGCTCGACGCCGCACTGAACCGACATTTGTTCATCGTCGAGCAGGGGCCGCAGACCATCCCGCTCGATCAACAGGTGGCCACCGCCAAACAGCATGTCGGTTCCGACTTCTCGCTCGAAGCGGTCACCCCGCCGGACAACGGCCGCGGATCTACTCGGGTGGACTTCCTGGCCCCCAACACCGCCGGCTACCCGCAGGCCGAGACCAACGTGGTCCAGGTGTTCGTGAACCCCTACACCGGCGCCTACCTCGGTCAGCGCGATCAGCTGTCCGGCCTGGTCGGATGGGCCAACCAACTGCACCGGATGTTCGGCAACGACGGCCCGCATGTGCAGTTGCCGTCGTTGGGCCATCTGATCAACCCGTCGGCCTACCCCAACTCCACCATCCCGGTCGGGGTGGGCAATCTGTGGATCGAACTGACCGCCACCTGGATTCTGGTGTTGCTGGCCACCGGTATCTACCTGTGGTGGCCGCGGGCCATCGAGGCCGCCAAACCGCTGGTCAAAGTCCGGTGGCGCAAGGGCGGCCGGATCCGGTGGCGTGACGTCCATGCGCTGACCGGTGTGGTGATCGCGGTCATCCTGATCTGCTACATCGTCTCCGGAATGACCTGGACCCGCTACTGGGGCGAGAACTGGCGCACGGTCGTTGCCACCGTCACTCCATCCACCACGATCGACGCCCCGTCCACCGCGGCCACACTCGGCGACTACGACCGGCTGGGCCGGCGGATCGCCTGGGCCGCCACCGACGATCCGGTCTATGCATCGCAACCTGGCGGGACCGTCCCGGCGCGGCTGTCCTATGCCGACATCGACAAGATCGCCAAGGACGAGCACATGCTGCCCGGCTACGCGATCTTCCCGCCGTCGGACTCCACCACGGACGGCAAGACCGTCTACGGCAGCTACACGGTGGTCAACCGCTGGCCGCAGCGGGTCTCCGAACAGCGCACGCTGTACCTCAACCAGTTCACCGGAGCGACCATCACCAACGCCACCGCCGCCCAGGACGGCGCCCTGTCGCGGCTCACCAGTTTCGGGATCGCCATGCACATGGGTAACCAAATGGGTTGGCTCACCAGGATTTCAGCGACCGTCGCCTGCCTCGGCGTGCTGACCAGCGTGCTGACTGGACTGCTCATGTGGTGGAAGCGACGGCCGAAGGGCGGCACCGGTCTGCCCGCCCCGGTGAGCGAAGCCACCCGTGCCAACACGCCACGGGGCGCGATGACGGCGGCGACGATCGTTGCCGTCACCCTCGGTGTGCTCTACCCAGTGTTCGGGGTGTCCCTGCTGGTCGTCCTCGTGGTCGAGGCCGTCATCGCCGTGCGGCGTTCCCGGCAGCCGAAAGCCCCTGCGCCAGAGGACAGCACGGTTGACGACAACGAGGTGCCGGTCGGCGAACTCACGCCAGGCGGGTGATCTCCACCACGACGTCCAGATCGGTCGAGCCCTCGCCGGAGTAGATGCCCTTCAGCGGTGACACATCCGCATAGTCCCGACCGACACCGACACTGATGTACTGCTCGTTGATGTCGGTGTCGTTGGTGGGGTCGTAATTCCACCAGCTGCCCGTCCAGGCCTGGATCCAGGCGTGGCTCTGGCCGTCGACGGTGTCCCCGATGGCCGCCTTGCGGTTGGGATGCAGGTAGCCGGACACGTATCGAGCCGGAATCCCCATGCCGCGCAGCAGGATCAGGGTCAGGTGGGCGAAGTCCTGGCAGACACCCTTGCCTTCACGCAGCGCATCAAGGCCCGAGGAGTGCACACCGGTGGTGCCGGGCACGTACTTGAGTTCGCTGTGCGCCCACCTGGCCGCCGCCACCACGGCGTCGTTGGGCTCGTTCTCCTTCATGATGCGCCTGCCCACCCGCTCCAGCCGACGGCTGGCCGGGGTGTAGTGCGTCGGGGTGAGTACCTCGTCAAACCGGTCGCGGACCGCCTCGGAAGCCAGCTCCTCCCACGAGACCGACTCCTCCGGCGGTTCGCCCTTGTCGGTCTCGACCACCGAGGAGGACGTGACCTCCAGTTCGGTGTGCGGGGCGTGCAGGTCGAAAGCCGTTACGGCCGTTCCCCAATAGTCGACGTAGCGGTAGTTGCGGGTCGCGGGGATGGTCTCGACCCGGTTGAGGATCACGTTCTGCCGGGAGTCCGACCGAGGGGTGAGCCGGGCCTCGTTGTAGGAGGCGGTCACCGGGGACTTGTAGGCATAACCCGTCGCGTGCACCACGCGCATCCGCCACATTTAAATCTCACCTTCCTCGACGACCAACGCCCCGTTTCGCCCGGCATCCGACCACGCCACCCAGGGCGCGGAGTGGAAGTACTGCAGGGCCACGGCTTCTCCGACCTCCGCACAGGTCGTCTGCAGCGCGGCCAGCCGCTGTTCCAACGACTCCAGCAGTACACCGGGCCGGATGAACTCCAACTCACTGCGGGCACGACCCAGTAGGCGCTGCGCCTCGGCGGTGGCGCCGACCCGGTTGTGGGCGCGGTGCATCAGCTCGTCGAGGCTGTGCTCGGCGAGCTTGAGCGAATAGAAGATCGACCGCGGGAAAAGCCGGTCCAGCAACATGAATTCGACCACCCGGTTGGCGTCGAGCACGCCACGGTAGGTCCGCAGATAGGTGTCATGGGCACCGGCCGAACGCAGCACCGTGACCCACGCCGGTGACGAGGCGCTGTCACCGACGCGGGACAGCAGCAGCCGCACCGTCATGTCCACTCGTTCGATCGCCCGGCCCAGCACCAGGAACCGGTAACCGTCGTCGCGGGACAGCGTCGAGTCGGCCAGGCCGGCGAACATGGCCGCCCGCCCCTCGATGAACGCGAAGAACTCGTGCGGGCCGAGGCGTCGGGCGGCACGCTCTCGCTCGGCCAGGGCGTTGTAGGTGGTGTTCAGGCACTCCCACATGTCGGTGGAGGTGACTTCCCTTGCCGAGCGGGCGTTTTCACGTGCCGCGGAGATGGCGTCGACGATCGAGCAGCCGCTAGGCAGGCCGCGACTGAACGCCACCAGGTCGGTCAGCGACCACAGGTCGAGCTGGTGCTTGGGCGGTTCGATCCCCAGCACCTGCAGCAGTACCCGCGACGTCTGGTCGGGGTCGACGCTGGAATCCTCGAGCAGGGTGTGCACGGTGACATCGAGGATCCGGGCGGTGTCGTCGGCGCGCTCGACATAGCGCCCGATCCAGTACAGCGCCTCGGCGTTACGGGCGAGCATCAGTGCATCACTCCCTGCTGCTGTTGCTGCTGTTGGCTCTGTTGTTGCTGGCCGGATTGCTCGGGCGATTTCTCCGTCGCCGGCGCCTTGGCCGTCTTGGTCACCTTGCGCACGATCTCCGCGCCCACCAGTTCGCGCGCCGCCACCGACGTCCGCGACGCCAGGACCCAGGTGTCTTTGGAACCACCGCCCTGGCTGGAGTTCACCACCAGTGAGCCTTCGGGAAGCGCCACGCGGGTCAGCCCGCCCGGCAGCACCCAGACGTCCTCACCGTCGTTGACGGCGAACGGCCGCAGGTCGACATGGCGGGGCGCCAGGGTGTCCCCGACCTTGGTCGGTACCGTCGAGAGCTGAACCACCGGCTGGGCGATCCAGCCGCGGGGATCGGAAATGACTTTCTTGCGAATGGTGGCCAGTTCCTTCTCAGAGGCCTCCGGCCCGAAGACGATGCCGTACCCGCCGGAGCCCTCGACCGGTTTGATCACCAGCTCGTCGATGCGGTCGAGGACCTCCTCGCGCTCGTTGTCCAGCCAGCACCGGTAGGTGTCGACGTTGGCCAGCAGCGGCTTCTCCCCGAGGTAGTACTCGATGATGGTCGGCACGTAGGTGTAGACCAGCTTGTCGTCGCCGACCCCGTTGCCCACGGCGCTGGAGATGACGACGTTGCCCGCCCGGGCGGCGTTGAGCAGGCCCGCGACCCCGAGCACCGAGTCGGGCCGAAACTGCATCGGGTCCAGGAAGTCGTCGTCGATGCGGCGGTAGATCACGTCGACCTGCCGCTCCCCCTCGGTGGTGCGCATGTAGACGGTGTTGTCGCGGCAGAACAGGTCACGGCCCTCGACCAGTTCGACGCCCATCTGGCGGGCCAGCAGCGAGTGCTCGAAGTAGGCGGAGTTGAACGGGCCGGGGGTGAGCACGACGACCGTGGGGTCGGCCTCGTTGGTGGCGGCGGCGTTGCGCAGTGCCCGCAGCAGGTGCGAGGAGTAGTCACCGACGGCCCGCACCCGGTGGGTGGCGAACAGGTTCGGGAAGACCCGGGCCATGGTCCGCCGGTTCTCCATCACGTACGAGACGCCCGACGGTGAGCGCAGATTGTCCTCGAGCACCCGGAAGGTGCCCTGGGCGTCGCGGACCAGGTCGATGCCGGCGACGTGGATGCGCACGCCGTTGGGCGGGTTGATCCCGGCGGCCTGCCGGTGGAAGTGCTCGCACGACGTGACCAGCCGGCGCGGAATCACCCCGTCGCGCAGGATCTCCTGATCGCCGTAGATGTCGTCGAGGTACATCTCGAGGGCTTTGACCCGCTGGGTGATGCCGCGTTCGAGCCGCGACCATTCAGCGGCCGAGATGACCCGCGGCACCAGGTCCAGCGGGAAGGGCCGCTCCTGGCCGGACAGCGAGAAGGTGATGCCCTGGTCGATGAAGGCGCGGCCCAGGGCCTCGGCCCGGGCTTCGAGCTCCTCGTCATCGGACGGGGCGAGCTCGGCGAAGATGCCCTTATAGGGTCCCCGCACATTGCCCTGCGCGTCGAACATCTCGTCGAACGCCTTCGCATACGAGCCCATCTTGTTGTAACCACCGAAGATGTGGTCGTGATGGCGCGGCTGGCGAGAACCGTTGCGCGACGAGCGGCTGGATTCGGAGGGCAGGGTGCGAAGGCTCACCCGTCACATGCTGCACCAAGTTGGCCATTTCGGCAGGCCACTGCAGTCCCTTTTGGGCGATTGTGCCCCACACTGGTACCCTGAACAGTCGCTGCCCGAGGGCCCGACCGGCCCCGGCAAGACTGACAACCCCAGCTTGAGAACGAAGAGGATATTCACGCGTGGCTAACATCAAGTCGCAGGAGAAGCGGATCCGCACCAACGAGCGCCGCCGCCAGCGGAACAAGTCGGTGAAGAGCTCGCTCCACACGGCTGTCCGCGCATTCCGCTCGGCCGCTGCCGAAGGCGACAAGGACAAGGCCGGCGAGCTGCTGCTGTCGACCAGCCGCAAGCTGGACAAGGCCGCCAGCAAGGGCGTGATCCACAAGAACCAGGCCGCCAACAAGAAGTCGGCGCTCGCCCAGGCCTTCAACAAGATCTGATTCGACGGTAACTCAGCACTGACCCGACCTCGGGTCAGTCGCCGTCAGTCCCGGCCGCTTCCCGCGGCCAGGTGCGCCACCTTGCGCACCGCATCTTCCAACACATAGTCGGCGTCGGCTGCTACGCCCTTGACGTCGGCGTTCAACGCCGCCACCAGGCGGATCGCGGTGGCGATCCGGTCCCGTGACCAGCGCCGGGATTGTTTCTGCGCCTTCTGGATGCGCCACGGCGGCATACCGAGTTCGGAGGCCAGCCGGTAGGGGTCACCCGTGAGCGGGCCGACCCTGGCGATGGTGTGGACGGCCTCGGCCAGGGCGTCCGCCAGTACGACGTGCGGCATACCGCGCAGCATGGCCCAGCGCAGGGCCTCGGTGGATCCGGCGATGTCACCGGTGACCGCCTTGTCGGCGATGTCAAAGCCGGAGACCTCCGCTTTACCGCTGTGATACCGCCGCACCGCCGCGACGTCCACCTGTCCCCCGGTGTCGGCGACCAACTGTGAGCACGCCGAGGCCAATTCCCGGATATCGGAGCCGACTGCGTCGAGCAGGGCCGCCAGTGTGTCGTCGTCGACCTTCACCTTCAGCGCACGGAACTCGGCGCGCACGAAATCCGAGCGCTCGGCGGCCTTGGTGATCTTGGCGCAGGAATGGACCTGGGCGCCCAGCTTCTTGAGCTGATCGGCCAGCGCCTTGGCCCGACCACCACCGGTGTGCACGACGACCAGCACGGTGCCGGGCGGCAGATCGGCGGCCGCCGACCCGATCAGGTCGACGGCCTCCTTGCCAGCCTCGGCGGCCGATTCCAGGACCACGACACGCTCGTCGGCGAACAGTGACGGACTGAGCAGTTCGGCCAGTTCATTGGTGGACACCTCACCGGCACGCATCCGGTTGACCGGGATGTCGTCGGTACCCGCGGCAGCGCGTGCGGCTCGCAGCACCTGGCTGATGGCGCGGTCGACCAGCAACTCCTCATCGCCCAGGATCAGATGCAGGCCGGCCACCGTCGCGCTCACGCCCCGATCGTTTCATGCCGGCCCGACAGTGCCGAATCACCACCGCCGGATCACCACCGCCGGATCCACCACCACAAGCCCGCACCGGCGGCCGTGACCCCACCGACGGTCGCGGCCCCGGCCGGTCCGGAGGGCACCGAGAGCGCCGCACCGGGCAGCGCGTCGGCCCAGTGCGCGACGTGCAGCAGCCACCACAGTTCCGGCCCGGTGAACCGGATCAGCAGGCCGGCTCCCGGCGGCCACAGCGGGCATAGGGCCGCGGCGGCGGTCCCGAGCACAGTGATGGGCGGAATAGCCACGGCGACAGCCAGATTCGCCAGCACCGCGACCAGACTGAAGCGCCCGGAGATCGCCGCCACCAACGGTGCGGTGACCAGCTGAGCCGCCAGCGCGATACTCACCGCGTCAGCCAGCGGGACCGGCCAGCCGCGAGCGACCAGCCGGGCCGACCACACCGGGGCCAGGATCACCAGCGCTGCCGTCGCCGACACCGATAGCGCGAATCCGACGTCGACCGCCAACTGCGGGGCGAACACGAGCAGCGCCAGCACAGCCGCTGACAGGGCGGGGATCGCCTGGCGGCGGCGCCCGCACAGCACCGCCAGCAGTGCCAGTGCACCCATCACCGCGGCGCGCAACACGCTGGCCCCGGGTTGGACCACCACGACGAATGCCGCCAGCGCCACTGCGGCCAGCGCGACCGCCGGCCGCGGGCCGATCCAGCGGGCACACCATAGGACGGTGCCGCACACGATCGTCACGTTGGCACCGGAAACCGCGGTCAGATGGGTCAGCCCGGCTGTGCGGAACTCGGCGGTAGTGGTAGTGGTGATCGACGACGTATCACCAAGGACGAGCCCGGGCAGAATCGCCGCTTGGTCGACGGGCAGCACCTTGCGTGCCGCCGCGGCGAAGCGGGAGCGCACCACCTGTGCGGCGCGCTGGATCCGCGAAGCGTCGCCGAAAACGGGTTCGCCGCTGACGTTCAGGACCGCGACGGTCAGGTCCCGGCGACTGGGCCTGCTGATCCGGGCCCGGAACCGTACCGGCTGACCAGCCGACAACTCCGCAAACCCGAGCACCGGGGCGAAAACCACTACCCTGCCCGATGATTCGGTGATGTCGAGCAGCTCGATGTTGGCCGGGAACATCAGCCTTCCATTGCCCAGCGACCGGGGGCTCTCGGTGAGGGTCACGGTCAGCGAGGAGGTGGTGCCGAATTGATGGCTGAGCGGATGCTCGCGCACCGCGTCGCTGCGCAACGCCACCGCGGCCGCGAACCCGGCACCGAGCACAGCGGTGCCCGCCACCGCGGCTGCCGAGATTCCGATCACCGTGCCGCCGCGGCGCCACCCCGTCACCGCCGCGATGATGGCCACCACCAGGCATCCGGCCGCGAGCGGGATGCCCACCGGCCAGAGGATGCCGGCAGCGGTCACCGCCCAGGCCGCGAGCGCGGCAGGAACCAATCGCACGTCCAGTCTGGTGACCGCCTCGGCGTCCACGCGATCAGACCTTGACCAGGCTCCGCAGCTTCTCCAGCCGCGCGGTGCCGATGCCGTCGACCTCGCCGAGTTGGTCGACGCTGGTGAACTTTCCGTTGGTCTCCCGCCACGCGACGATCGCCGCGGCGGTCACCGGCCCGACGCCGGGAAGGGCGTCGAGCTGGTCGGCGGTGGCCGTGTTGAGGTCCACCGGCGCCGATGGTGCCGGACCGGCGGGCGTGGCCCCACCGGCGGCCGTGGCCGGCGTCGCGGGCGCCCCGCCACTCACCGAGCTACCCAACGCGGCAGGCTGGCCGGCCGGCATCGTGATCCCGACGACCACCTGTTCACCGTCGGTGAGGTGGCGGGCCATGTTGAGGCCGAGCAGGTCTGCGCCCGCCAGCGCGCCGCCTGCCGCCGAGACGGCGTCGGCGATGCGCGCGTCAGGAGCCAATGTGACCAGCCCGGGTTTGGTGACCAGTCCCACGACACTGACCACCACGGGGTGGTCGGCGGCGGCCGAGGCGCGGGGGGCGGCCGAGGACACCATCTCCACCGGCGGGAGCTTCGCCGACATCACCGGAGTGCTGTCGTCGCGCATCAGCGTGACGACCGTGACGAGCACGGCGATCAGCGCCACGAGCCCCATGGCCACGGCACCGGACCGGCCGGGATCGGCCCGGATGGCGGCCAGCATCCGCTGGCCGCGTTGCGGCCGGCCGGCCGGAATCCAGCTGGGCAACTCCCCGGCCTCGTCGTCGGTGTCCTGGTCCGCATCGGCGTCCCGGTCGGCCACCCCCAGACGGCGATGCAGGCTGGTCGCCGGTGATTCAGATCCCATGCCGTGACGGTAGGGCCGGCCCCCGACCGGACCGGGCCGCCGCCAGGGCCGACTGCGGCCGGCTGTGGATGAATCCCAGAGTGTGCACAACGTCCGCCACCCATGGTGTACAAAGCGACGAGAGTGTCTACTGACGTCCCAGGAGGTTGCCCGATGACCGCACCCGCCGACCGGCCGATCCGGGTGATCCAGTGGACCACCGGCAACATCGGCCGCCGGTCACTGCACGCCATCATCGGCCGTCCGGATATGGAACTGGTGGGGGTGTATGCGCACGGCGCCGACAAGGTCGGCGTGGACGCCGCCGAACTGTCCGGCTGGCCGGAACCGACCGGCATCACGGCCACTAACGACATCGACGCGCTGCTGGCCGCCAAGCCGGATGCCTGCTGCTACAACCCACTGTGGCCCAGCGTCAACGAACTGGTGCGGCTCCTGGAAGCCGGGGTAAACGTGTGCGCATCGGCCGCCTGGATCACCGGCGGCAAGCAGACTCCCGAGGACCTCGATCGCATCCAGAAGGCCTGCGAAAAGGGCGAGTCGACCATCTTCGGCAGCGGGGCGCACCCGGGGATGACCAACATGGTGGGGATGGTGCTCTCCGGCGCGTGTGAGCGGGTCGACGAGATCCGCATCACCGAATCGGTGGACTGCTCGACCTACGAATCCGCGGGCACCCAGACCGCCATGGGCTTCGGCTGCGACCCCGACACCCCGGGCCTGGCCGAGAGCGTGCGGCGCGAGAGCGAAGTGTTCGCCGAGTCGGCGGCCATGATGGCCGACGCGATCGGCGCCGACCTGGATCGGATGACGTTCGACGTGACCTTCACCCCGGCCACCGGCGACTCCGACCTGGGATTCATGACCATCCCGGAGGGCACCGTGGGCGGGGTGCACGGGTACCACCGTGGCTGGGTGGGCGACCGCAATGTGGTCAGCGTCGGATTCAACTGGATCATGGGCAGCCATGTCACACCGCCCAAGCCGCTCGAACACGGGCACGTCATCCAGGTGTTCGGGGTGCCCAACATGCGCACGGTGCTGCACTGTCTGCCGCCCAAGGGCTGGCCGGAGGACGGTTTCATGGGGCTGGGGATGATCTACACGGCGATGCCGGTGACCAATGCGGTGCCCGCGGTGGTTGCCGCCCGACCGGGTATCGTGACGCTGGCCGACCTGCCGCCGGTGACCGGGCGCTTCGCCGCCAGCTGAGGCTCAGAGACGCGGTTCGTCCACGGCGGCAACAACTCCCACCGCACCGCTGCCCACGTGCACACCCAGCACCGGGCCGAGGTCGGAGATGACGGCAGGCCCGCATCCGGGTAACGCCGCAGCAAGCGTCGCGGCGATGTCGGCCGCGACATCCGGGTTTTCGATGTGATGCACAGCCAGCCGGGCCCGCCGCTCCCCCACCACTGAGAGCACCTGTTCGACCATCGCGGCGATGGCCTTGGACGCGGTTCGCACCCGGGCGGCGAGGACCAGCTGGCCGTTGTCGTCGATGCGCAACAGAGGTTTGAGCGACAGCGCGGTGCCCAGCCAGGAGGCCGCGGTGCCGATCCGGCCGCTACGGCGCAGGTTGTCCAGCCGATGCACCACGATGAAGCCGTGCACTCGTCCGGCCGTCGACTCCGCCTGGGCCGCAACGGCTTCGAGATCCGACCCGGAGCGCGCCGCGCCGGCTGCGGCCAGTGCGACGAATCCGGTGCCCATGGCCGCCGACTTGGAGTCCACGACCCGCACCGCGCCACCGAACTCACCGGCGGCGTACTCGGCAGCGCCCAGTGTGCTCGACAGCGCCCCGGAAAGGTGCACGGCCACCACGCCGTCGCCATTGCTGTCGTGCAGCGCACGGCGGTAGGCCACAGCCAGTTCCGCAGGTGTGGCGCCCGCGGTGGACACCTGCCCGCGGTGGTAGAGGTCGGCGGGAATCGCGTCGACGCCATCGCGCAGGTCCTGTCCGTCGACCAGGATATGCAGCGGCACAACGTGAATCCCGGACTCCGCGACGCCCTCGGCCGCCAGCCCGGCCGAGGAGTCTGTCACCACGACGACGGCCATGGTTCAGTCGAGCGGATTCTCGGGTGGCACACCCGCGAGCGCGAGCGCCTTGAGCATCAGTTCGGCGACCGCCTGGTGTGCCTCGAAGTTCCAGTGGATGCCATCCGGATTGCCTCGCCCGGCCAGCACCTCGTCGGCCACCGCCTCTTTGAGGTCCACCAGCGGGATGTGGTGTTCGTCGGCCCATTCGGTGATGGCCGAGACAGTGCCGCTGCGCCCGTGGTGGGCGTGGCCGTAGGTGTCGGCGGTGTGCACCGACGGCAGCGAGGCGACAACCGGTATCCCCGGGCGGTTGAAGTCGATTGCAGCCCGGGTCATTTCGAGATATTCGACAGTCAGGTGTGGAGGCAGCGCGGAACGCGAGATCGGCGACAGCCGGGGCTGCGCCCAACCGTACCCATCGCGCACCCAGCGGCGCAGGCTCGCGGGGCGCACATACCGGATGAGTTCACGCAACGCCGTCGGCAGCGGCGAGGGAAGCGAATCCATGCCGCTGGTCGCAAAGATCACCGCGCCGGCGCGCGGCAGTGCGGCCCAGGCGCGCGGATCCTGGGTGGCCGCCCACCAGACGTCACGCGAGGTCCACCCGATGCGCCCGATCAGCTCCAGATCCCAATCCAGATGGCGGGCAACGATAGTGGGCCAGATCCGGGGGTCGTCGGCGGGAAGCCCGCCCTGCGGTCCGTAGTAGGACAGCGAATCGCAGAACACCAGCAGGGTCCGGCGGGCTGGGTCAGAGGACATCGTTGGCCACCTGGGCCGAGGCATTCCACACGTCGAGCCGCCAGCGGATGTCGGCGAACGGCGCCCCCTCGGGGCTGTGCCCGGACAGCTGCGCCCAACTGGCATTGCCCATGCCGCCGAGCACCGGCCAGCTGTCCACCGGGAGGTCCAGCAGGGCCGCGCACAACGCCGCGATCAGTCCGCCGTGGGCCACCAGAACCACCGGCCTGTCCGGCTCGTCGCGTCCCCACTCTGGTTCAGCCGCAACCAGTTCGGCTACCAACGGCACACTGCGATCGGCCACGTCGATGCGGCTCTCGCCGCCGTGCGGGGCCCATGCGGCATCGTCACGCCAGGCGATCCGGGCACCCGGGGCGGCAGCGTCGACCTCGTGGTGGGTCAGGCCCTGCCAGTCACCGAGATGGGTTTCCCGCAGCCGGGTGTCGACATGCACCGGCAGCGCGGTGCGCTCGTGCAGCGCCACCGCGGTGTCGTAGGCGCGGCGCAGATCCGAGGACACGATCAGCAACGGCTGACGTTTGGCCAGTACCTCGGCAGCCGCCACTGCCTGGGCCCGACCCAGATCGGTCAGATCGGTGTCGAGTTGGCCCTGCATCCGGCTGCCCGCGTTGTACTCGGTCTGGCCGTGCCGCAGCATGACCAGCCTGCGGATCCTCACGGCACCTCGTCGACGTCGAGATCGACCTCGATCAAGGGGCAGTCGCGCCACAACCGGTCCAGCGCATAGAAGTTGCGCTCATCGGTGTGCTGGATGTGCACCACGATGTCGACGTAGTCCAGCAGCACCCACCGGCCTTCCCGGGTGCCTTCCCGGCGGGCGGGCTTGTGACCGGCCAGCCGCATCTTCTCTTCGACCTCGTCGACGATGGCACCGACCTGACGGTCATTGGCCGCCGAGGCGATCACGAAGCAGTCGGTGATGACGAGCTGGCCCGAGACGTCGATGACGACGACGTCCTGCGCCAGTTTGGACGCCGCGGCCCTGGCCGCGATCGTGGCCATCTCGATGGCTTCGGCGGATGCTGTCACGTGTTTTCCTCCTGGAGTGTCGCGGCAGCCCTCGTCCCCACCCCGCCCTGGTTGGTGTACAGGCCGCGTTTGGCGACGTACTGCACCACACCGTCGGGAACCAGGTACCAGATCGGCCTGCCCTTGGCGGCGCGGGACCGGCAATCGGTGGACGAGATGGCCAGCGCCGGCACCTCGACCAGGTTCAGCGCCTCCTCGGGCAGCTGGTCGAAGGCGGCGACGATGTGCTGCCCGTTGAGTTCGTAACCGGGCCTGCTGACCCCGATGAACCTGGCCAGGGCGAACAGTTCCGCCCAGTTCTGCCAGGACAGGATCGAGGCCAGCGCGTCGGCGCCGGTGATGAAGTACAGATCGGCGTCGGGGTTCAGGTCGCGCAAGTCGCGCAGTGTGTCGTTGGTGTAGGTAGGGCCGCCCCGGTCGATGTCCACTCGACTCACCGAGAACCGCGGGTTGGAGGCGGTGGCGATCACCGTCATCAGATAGCGGTCCTCGGCCGGGGTGACATCGCGGGATTTCTGCCACGGTTGCCCGGTGGGGACGAAGACCACTTCGTCGAGTTCGAAGAGGTCGGCGACCTCGCTGGCGGCAACCAGGTGGCCGTTGTGGACGGGATCGAACGTCCCACCCATCACGCCCACCCTGCGCCGGCCAGTAGAAACCACGATTGACCAGCTTACTGGCAGCCCGTCGGGGCTCAGACCGGCAGCAGCTGGTCGATCACCGAGGCCAGCTGTTTGGCCGACCGGCATTCGTGCATGGTGATGACGTCGGAGTAGCGCGGTACCGCCGAGTCGCCGCTCCCCCACAGGTGACGGGGCTCGGGATTGAGCCAGTGCGCGTGCCTGCTGGCGTTGACCATTCGGGCCAAGACGTCGGCAGCGGGGTTGCGGTAGTTGGTGCGGGCGTCCCCCAGCACCAGCAGCGAGCTGCGGGGGGAGAGCACGTTGTGGAAGTTCTCGGCGAACGAGACGAACGCGTTGCCGTAGTCGGAATGCCCGTCGCGGGTGTAGACCCCGGCCTCGCGGGTGATCCGCTGAATCGCGACCGCGAGGTCGGCATCGGGACCGAACAGGTGGGTCACCTCGTCGGTGGTGTCGATGAAGGCAAAGACGCGCACCCGGGAGAACTGCTGGCGCAGCGCGTGCACCAGCAGCAAGGTGAAGTGGCTGAACCCGGCCACCGAGCCGGAGACGTCACAGAGCACCACCAGTTCGGGGCGGGCCGGGCGCGGCTTGCGCAACACCACGTCGATCGGCACGCCGCCGGTGGACATCGACTTGCGCAGCGTCTTGCGGAGGTCGATCTGCCCGGCCCGGTGCCGACGCCGCTTGGCGGCCAGCCGGGTGGCCAGCATCCGCGCCAGCGGTTGGACGGTCTTGCGCATCTGGCCCAACTGCTCACCGGAGGCGCGCAGGAACTCCACGTTCTCGGCGAGCTGCGGGATGCCGTACATCTGAACGTGATCGCGGCCGAGCTGCTCGGCCGTGCGCCGCTTGGTCTCACTCTCCACCAGCCGGCGCAACTGCTGAATCTTCTGGGCGGCAAGCGCTTTGGCGATCTGCTCCTGAGTGGGGCTCGGGTCGTCGCCGTGCGGCGCGAGCAGCCCGGCCAGCAACCGGCCCTCCAGCTCATCGAGCCCCATGGCCTTGAGCGCCTGATACGACGAGTAGGACGGGCCGCGGCTGGAGGTGTAGCGCCCGTAGGCTTCGACGATCTGGGCGATCATCGCCACCAGACGATCGTCCATATCGCCGATGTCCGGGTTGTCGGCGAGTAGGTCGAGCAGCATGCCGCGCATGGCCTCGACGTCCTCGGGGGGCAGGCCCTCGGGGGTGGGATCGTCGGAGTCCTCGTCGGCCAGAACGGTTCGCCCGCCGAGCGCGGCCGGCCACCACAGGTCGAACAGCGCGTCATAGGTCTGCCGGTGGTCGGCGCGGCGCAGCACGGCACAGGCCAGTCCTTCACGCAGTGCCTGCCGGTCCCCGAGGCCGAGCACGGTGAGCACCCGGCCGGCGTCGACAGTCTCCGACGGCCCGACCGAGATCCCCTGGGCGCGAAGCGCTTCGACGAAGCCGACGAGATGGCCGGGCAGGCCATGCGGGGCCAGCGGCTGTGGGGGGCGCACCCTGCGGACGGCCATCTGTGGACTCCTAGTTCAGCCGAAGCTCGCCAGCCGCACGCTGCTGATCGGACTGGTGCTTGAGCACCACACCGAGGGTGGCGGCGATGGTGGCGTCGTCGATGGTGTCCATCCCCAGCGCCAGGATGGTCCGGCCCCAGTCGATGGTCTCGGCGACCGACGGCAGCTTCTTGAGCTGCATCCCGCGCAGCACTCCGATGATGCGAACCAGTTCGGCGGCAAGCGATTCCGGCAGTTCGGGCACCCGGGACAGCAGGATGCGCCGCTCCAGATCGGGATCGGGGAAGTCGATGTGCAGGAACAGGCAGCGCCGTTTGAGCGCCTCGGACAGCTCGCGGGTGGCGTTGGAGGTCAGCACCACGAACGGGGTCCGGGACGCGGTGATGGTGCCCAGTTCGGGAACGGTCACCGCGAAGTCGGAGAGCACCTCGAGCAGTAGGCCTTCGATCTCGATGTCCGCCTTGTCGGTCTCGTCGATCAGCAGCACGGTGGGCTCGGTGCGCCGGATCGCGGTCAGCAGCGGGCGCGACAGCAGGAATTCCTCACTGAAGATGTCGGACTTGGCCTGGTCCCAGTCACTGCCGTCGCCCGAGCCGGCCTGCATCCGCAGGATCTGCTTGGCGTGGTTCCACTCGTAGAGGGCGCGGGCCTCGTCGACGCCCTCGTAGCACTGCAGGCGCACCAGTCCGGCTCCCGTGCACTGCGCGACGGCGCGAGCCAGTTCGGTCTTGCCTACCCCGGCGGGACCTTCGACCAGCAGCGGCTTACCGAGCCGGTCGGCGAGAAACACCGCGGTGGCCGTGGCGGTATCGGGCAGATAGCCGGTCTCGGCCAGCCGCCTGGAGACGTCGTCGATGTCGGCGAACAGCGGTGCCGGGCGGGCCGGGGTTTCAGTCACGGATGCTCCTGTCGGGATCAGGCAGGTCGGGTGTGGCCGTCTCCCCAGACGATCCACTTGGTCGATGTCAATTCCGGCAGACCCATCGGGCCGCGGGCGTGCAGCTTCTGGGTGGAGATGCCGATCTCGGCGCCGAAACCGAACTGCTCACCGTCGGTGAAGGCGGTCGACGCGTTGACCATCACCGCGGCCGCATCCACCTGTTCGGTGAAGCGTTGCGCCGCTGCGAGATTGGTGGTGACGATGGCCTCGGTGTGGCCGGTGCCGTAGGTGTTGATGTGCTCGATCGCGGCGTCGAGGCCGTCGACGACGGCGACGGCGATGTCCATCGACAGGAACTCCGCGCGCAGCTCGTCCTCGCTGGGGTTGTCGTGCACGGTGACCCCGGCCTGCTGCAGCGCGCCGAGCAGTCTCGGCCTTGCGGTCTCGGCGATGCCGGCGTCGATCAGCAGTGTCTCGGCGGCGTTGCAGACGCTGGGGCGCCGTGTCTTGGCGTTGAGGATGATGCGCTCGGCGACGTCGAGGTCGGCCGCGGCGTGCACGTAGACGTGACAGTTGCCGACACCGGTCTCGATGGTGGGCACCGTGGCATCACGCACGACAGCGTCGATCAGGCCGGCGCCGCCACGCGGGATCACCACGTCGACCAGACCACGGGCCTGGATCAGGTGGGTGACGCTGGTGCGGTCGACGCTGGGCAGCAGTTGGACCGCGTCCTCGGCAAGGCCTTCACCGGCGAGTGCGCCGCGCAGCACGGCGACGAGTTCAGCGTTGGAGTTGGCCGCCGAGGAGCTGCCGCGCAGGAGTACGGCATTGCCGGATTTCAGCGTCAGCCCGAAGGCGTCGACGGTGACGTTGGGGCGCCCTTCGTAGACGATGCCGATCACACCGAGAGGCACGCGCTGCTGGCGCAGCTGCAGGCCGTTGGGCAGGGTGCGGCCGCGCAGGACCTCGCCGATCGGGTCGGGCAGGCCCGCGACCTGGCGCAGGCCGGCGGCGATGCCGTCGATGCGCTGCGGGTTGAGCGCCAGCCGGTCCAGCATGGCCTCGGGTGTGCCGGACGCGCGGGCGGCGTCGAGATCCTCGGCGTTCGCGGCGATGATCTGATGGGTGTGGGCCAGTACCGCGTCAGCCGCGGCGTGCAGGGCCCGGTCCTTGACCGTGGTCGTCAGAGATCCCAGGGTGCGCGCGGCGACGCGGGCCCGCCGGGCCGCTTCATGCACCTGTTCGCGAACACCGGGAACCGACGGTGCGTCGACACTCATCGGTCCAGCGTATCGGTCTACCGACCAACCGGCAGGTGGGGGCCGGTTCACCCAGTTAACGTGAGGGTGTGACACGGGTGTGCGTCGTCGGCAGTGTGAACGTCGATCAGTTCTTCACAGTGGCGTCGCTGCCAGGGGCCGGCGAGACGATTCTGGCCAGCTCGGTACGCACCGAACCCGGAGGCAAGGGAGGCAACCAGGCCGTAGCGGCAGCGCGCGCGGGTGCGTCCGTTCAGTTCGTGGGGGCGGTCGGTACCGATCCGGCCGGTGCCCAACTGCGCGCCCATCTCGGCGCCAACGGCGTCGGGCTCGACGGGCTGGAGGAGTTGTCGGCTCCCAGTGGGAGCGCGGTGATCCTGGTCGGTGCCGACGGCGACAACCTGATCGTCGTCGCGCCGGGCGCCAACGGGCACCTGACGCTCAGTTCGCCAGCGGCCCGAACGGCCATCGCGAAGAGCGAGGTTGTGCTGATCCAATTGGAGATCCCGCTGGCCACCGCCCTGGCAGCCGCGCGGGAGGCTCGGGCGGCCGGCGCGACCGTCATCGTCAACGCATCCCCGGTGAGCACCGATCCTGTGCTTGCCGACCTGGCGTCGCTGACCGATGTCGTCGTCGTCAACGACACCGAGGAGCCGCACTGGATCTGGCCGACCCCGCATCGGGTGGTGACCCATGGAGCGCGTGGCGCGAGCTATCGCGGCCCACACGGTTCGTTCGAGGTGCCCACTCCCGAGGTCGAGGCGATCGACACCACCGGCGCCGGAGATGTGTTCGCCGGAGTGCTCGCCGCCGATTGGGCGACCGGTATCGATCGTGCCCTGCGGCGGGCTTGCGCGGCCGGTGCACTGGCGACGCTGGTCCCCGGCGCCGGTGATTGCGCGCCGGCCGAAGATGCCATCGACGACGCGCTCACCCGATGACGGGCCCTACTCCTCGGGAATGTCGCGTTCGATCTCGGCGAGCCAGATCCGCGCCGACATGTCCGAGGGTGCGCGCCAATCACCGCGCGGGGACAGCGAACCACCGTGGGACACCTTGGGGCCGTTCGGCAACGCTGAGCGTTTGAACTGGCTGAACGAGTAGTACCGCTGGGCGAATACCGCCAACCATTGCCGAATCTCCTTGAGCGAGTAGGCCGGTCGCTTACCTTCCGGGAACCCCGGCGGCCAGCCACCGCGGCCCGGATCGCTCCAGGCGTGCCAGGCCAAGAACGCGATCTTCGACGGCCGGAAACCGTAGCGCAGCACCTGGAACAACGAAAAGTCCTGCAGCGAATAGGGCCCCACCTTGGCCTCGCTGCTCTGGATCTCCTCGTCCTCACCGGTCGGGACCAGTTCCGGGGTGATCTCGGTGTCGAGCACCGACTGCAGGATCTCGTCGACCTCGTCGTTGAACTGTCCTGAGGAGATGACCCACCGAATGAGATGCTGGATAAGGGTTTTCGGCACGCCCGCATTGACGTTGTAGTGGCTCATCTGGTCGCCCACACCGTAGGTCGACCACCCCAGCGCCAACTCGGACAGGTCACCGGTGCCCAGCACGATGCCACCGCGCTGGTTGGCGATGCGGAACAGGTAGTCAGTGCGCAGACCGGCTTGCACGTTCTCGAAGGTGATGTCGTAGACCGGCTCGCCCTGGGAGAAGGGATGCCCGATCTCGGTGAGCATCAACGAGGCCGTCGAGCGGATGTCGATCTCCTCGAAGGTCACCCCCAGCGCCCGGGACAGCCTGATGGCGTTGTTCTTGGTGCGCTCGCCGGTGGCGAACCCGGGCAGGGTGAACGCCAGAATGTCGCTGCGCGGGCGACCTTCCCGGTCCATCGCCCGGGCCGCGACGATGAGCGCGTGGGTGGAATCCAGACCACCGGATACCCCGATCACGACCTTGGGATAGTTGAGCGCGCGCAACCGCTGCTCCAGACCGGACACCTGGATGCTGTATCCCTCGTAGCAGTCCTGCTCGAGGCGCTGCGGATCGCTGGGCACGAACGGGAACCGTTCGACGGCACGCTTGAGGCCGATGTCGCCGGAGGGGGGATCGAGCAGAAATCCGATGCGCCGGAACGACGTCAGCGCATCCTGATGATGGCGGCGGTTGTCGTCGAAGGTGCCCATCCGCAACCGTTCGGCGCGCAGCAGATCCAGATCGACATCGGCCACCGAGCGGCGCTCGCCCTTCGGGAAACGTTCGGACTCGGCCAGCAGCCGGCCGTTCTCGTAGATCATGGTCTGGCCGTCCCAGGCCAGATCGGTGCTCGACTCGCCCTCGCCCGCCGCGGCGTAGACGTAGGCCGCCAGGCAGCGGGCCGACGCGGAACGGACCAGCAACGTGCGGTCCTCCGCACGACCGATCGTGATCGGACTCCCGGACAGGTTGGCCAGGACCGTCGCCCCGGCCAGCGCGGCGTGCGCACTGGGCGGGACGGGGACGAACATGTCCTCGCAGATCTCCACGTGCAGCACCAGGCCGGCAACGTCGCGCGCCTCGAACAGCAGATCCGGGCCGAAGGGCACCTCGACACCACCGATGCGGATGTTGCCGTGCACATCGTCACCCGCGGCGACCTGCCGGCTCTCGTAGAACTCGCGGTAGGTGGGCAGATAGGACTTCGGTGCGACGCCGAGCACCACGCCGCGATGGATCACCACGGCGGTGTTGTAGATACGGTGCAAGTGACGAAGCGGGGCGCCGACGACGAGGACCGGAAGCAGGTCCGCAGACGCGGCGACGACGTCGAGCAGGGCTGCTTCGACGGAGTCGAGAAGAGTGTCCTGCAGCAGGATGTCCTCGATCGAGTACCCCGACAAGGTCAGTTCGGGGAACACCGCCACCGCCACGCCGTCGTCATGGCAGGCCTTGGCGATCCGCACCACCGACGCGGCGTTGGCCGCCGGATCGGCCAGCACCGTGTGGTGCGTGCAGGCCGCCACGCGCGCAAACCCGTGCCGGTAGGCGGAGTAGAAGTCCATGCCCCATTGTCGCCTGTGTAGCCATGGGTCCGGAAACGGGTATGCGAAGAGCCGTGGCTGAAATGCGCTACTGATGGTCGACATGCAACACGAGCACCGAGATGATCCCAGCCGCCTCACGCCTACCATCAGGTACTCGCTGACGCTTGCGTAACACTGTCGCGCAGCACGTCGATGTGAGAGTCAGCGGCGGAACCCAACGGTGGCGGAGGAACAGTGCGACACGTCAAGGCGATCTGGGTTGCTCTTCTGCTGACGCTGGCCGTCTTCGCGGGCGACGTCCTCCCGGCTGCCGCACACGCCGCCCCACCGCCGGTACCGGCACCGGTGACCAAGGACTTCTCCAAGCCGGCGATCGTGATCCTGGGCTACGGACTCAATCCCGACGGCACCATGCGGGTGATCCTGCGCCGCCGGGTGCTGACCGGCTTGGCCGTCGCGCAGTTCTTCCCCCAATCGCCGATCATCGTCACCGGCGGTAACCCGCAGAACGGGAGGACCGAGGCGAGCCAGATGCGCCGCATGCTGATGCTGCTGGGCTTCCCGGACAACCGAATCATCGTGGAGGACAAGGCCAACAGCACCGTGCAGAACGCCCAGTTCTCAGTGCCGCTGGCCGAGAAGGCGGGAACGTCCGGCATCATCCTGGTGACCTCGACGACCCATCAGGACCGCGCGGATGGGAACTTCGTCGACGCGGGAGCCAATCTGCTCGCCACGGTCAGCTATCCCGACGGTGACCCGTCGGTCAATGTCGCACAGTTCGCCCGCGACGCGGTCAGCCCGTTCGTCAACCTCGGATAGCCGCCTATCCTGGCGGTATGGAGTCGCCAGAACTCGTCGCATCACTGTCGGGACGGCGACTGGCGGTGCTCACCGGGGCCGGTATCTCCACCGACTCCGGTATCCCCGACTATCGCGGCCCGGACTCCCCGCCCGCCAACCCGATGACCATCCGCCAGTTCACCTCCAGCCGGGAGTACCGGCAGCGGTACTGGGCGCGCAACCACCTGGGCTGGCGGCACATGGCCCGGACCCGGCCCAACGCCGGGCACCGTGCGCTGGCCGCACTGGAGCGTGCCGGCGTGGTGACCGGCGTGATCACCCAGAACGTCGACCTGCTGCACACCAAGGCGGGCAGCCGCAACGTCATCAACCTGCACGGAACCTATGCGCAGGTGGTGTGCCTCGATTGCGGACACACCATGTCGCGCGCCGAGCTGGCCGACCAGCTGGAAGCCGCCAACCCGGGCTTCGCCGAACGGGCCGAGCGCGTAGGGGGCATCGCCGTCGCACCGGACGCCGACGCCGTGGTCGACGACACCGAATCGTTCCACGTCGTCGACTGCCCGGCCTGCGGCGGCATGCTCAAACCCGACATCGTCTACTTTGGCGAGAGCGTGAGCAAAGATGTTGTGGCCCAAGCCTATTCGATGGTCGAGGCCGCCGATGCGCTGCTGGTCGCCGGATCGTCGCTGACGGTGTTCTCCGGGTACCGGTTCGTCCGGCACGCCGCCGCACTGGGGATGCCGATCGCGATCATCAACCGCGGCCCCACCCGCGGTGACGAGCTGGCGACGGTGAAGATCGACAACGGCTGCTCGGAGATCCTGGTGCTGCTCGCCGACGAGCTCACTGAGACCATGTCTGCATGAAACGTTCCCGGGGTAGGGCCGAGGTTCATACCGAAGAGGACATCGACGAAGAAGCCGGACGGGTTGCCGCTCTGCTCAAGCGGATGCGTCCGCCGCCGGGGCCGATCACCCAGCGCTGGGCGCTGGGCATCGGTGACATCGTCGCCGACACCACCCGGCTGCCCCAGAAATTGCGCGGCGCGGTGCTGTTCCTCAACCGGTTCGGCGGGCTCGCCATCACACCCGAGACCCTGGAGTTCGACGGCGACGACGCCAGATGGTCCAAGATCACCGAGATCGATACCCGCAACCTGGTCGAATACCTGCTGTCGGGCGCGGTCGAGAAACAGGTGGACCGGCTACCGGTGCCGTGGTTCCCGGGCCGGGGCCGGCTGCTCGGCCTGGCCTCGGCGGCGGTGTTGACCCTGCTGATGGCCACCGCCCGCCAGCAGATCGAGAACCATGCCGACGTGCGCATCCCCGCCGAGGTGCATTTCCGCGGCGGCCTGTTCCGCCGCGACAAGGTGCTCTCGCCCGGCGTGCTGTCCACGCTGATCCTGGCCGACCCCAAGGTGAGCGAATCGGTGATCGCCACCGCCACGGCCAACGGCATCACCGTGCGTAAGCGCGACGACGATCCGATGGACGTCGCCGGTGACCGGGCCGAGGTGCTCAAGACCAAACTCGGCGAGCTGGAGAAGAGCGTCCGCAACCTGCTGCACCGCGGGCGCAGCAAGGACTAAACGGCGACCAGGTCGTCGGCGTGCACGGCGGGCCTGCGCATCTCGGCAGGCAGGTCAGAGGTGGAACGCCCGATCATCGTCGCGAGCTCGCCGGCGTCGTAGGCCACCACACCGCGCGCCACGATCGCCTCATCCGGCCCGCGCAGCTCCACCACGTCACCGCCGAAGAACCGGCCGGACACCCCGGTGATACCGGCAGGCAGCAGCGAGCGGCGTTGTGCGACGACCGCACGGACCGCGCCGGCGTCCAGGCTCACGGCACCGGACACCTCGGCGGCGTAACGCACCCAGAACCGCCGCGCCGACATCCGGTCGGGCCGCGGCGCGAACACGGTGCCCACCGAGGCGTCCGACAGCGCGGCGTCAGCGTTGGCGGCCGCCGCCAGCAGCACCGGAACCCCGGCGTCGGCGGCCAGCAGAGCCGAGGACAGTTTCGAACGCATTCCCCCGGTGCCCAGCCGGCTGCCCTGCCCGGCGACCACACCGTCGAGGTCGTCCGGGCCGGCGACCTCGGGGATGAACCGGGCCGGATTGTCGTGCGTCGCCTTACGCGGATCGCCGTCGTAGAGGCCGTCGATGTCGGACAGCAGGATCAGCGCGTCGGCACCGACAAGGTGGGCCACCAGCGCCGAGAGCCGGTCGTTGTCGCCGAACCGGATCTCGTTGGTGGCGACGGTGTCGTTCTCGTTGACGATGGCCACCGCGTGCAGTGCCCGCAGCCGGTCCAGGGTGCGCTGGGCGTTGGTGTGCTGCGCACGCATCGCGATGTCGTGGGCGGTGAGCAGGATCTGGCCGACGGTACGGTCATAGCGGGCGAACGCCGCGCTCCAGGAGTTGACCAGGGCCACCTGCCCGACGCTGGCCGCGGCCTGTTTGGTGGCCAGGTCGGTGGGGCGCCGGCTCAAGCCGAGGGGCTCGATACCCGCGGCGATCGCGCCGGAGGACACGATCACGACGTCGGAGCCGGCCTGCATCCGCGCCTCGATGGCGTCGGCCAGCTTGGCCAGCCTGCCCGCATCGAACAATCCGGCTTTGGTCGTCAGCGCCGTGGTACCGATCTTGACGACCACACTGCGCGCGGTGCGGATCGCCTCGCGGAACTGACTCTTCGCCTGTTGGTTCGCTCCGCAAGCGTCGATCACGCGCCGTCCTCGTGCTCACGCCGCAACCGGCGGGCTTCCTTACGTTCGGCGGCACCGACCCGGTCGGTCTGTTCCAGCCGCACATCGGTGCCTCGGCCGGTCGGGGTGACGTCGACCCCGGCCGGGGTCTGCGGCTCCCAATCGAACGTCATGTCACCGATGGTCACCGCGCAGCCCGGCTTGGCCCCCCGACGCAGCAGCGCCTCTTCCACCCCGAGCCGGGCCAGCCGGTCACCGAGGTAACCGACTGCCTCGTCGTTGTCGAAGTTGGTCTGGGCGATCCAGCGTTCGGGCCGGACACCGCGCACGATGAAACCGCCGGCGTGGTGCGGGTCATCCTCGACGGTGAACCCGGTCTGGTCCACCGGAATGGGCCGGATGACGGGCCGGCGCGGCACTACCTCAGGCTGGGCCTTCTGATAGGCCTGCACCAGATCCCACAGCGCAAAGGTCAACTCGCGCAAGCCTTCCCGGCTCACCGTCGACACCTCGAACACCGGCCAGCCACGTTCGGCGATCTCTGGGCGGACGAAATCGGCGAGTTCGCGGGCCTCGGGGACGTCGATCTTGTTGAGCACCACCGCGCGCGGCCGGCTGGCCAGGTCACCGAGCGTCGAATCACCTTGCAGCGTCGGCTGATACGCGGCCAGTTCGGCTTCCAGTGCGTCGATGTCGGAGATCGGATCGCGGCCCGGTTCCAGGGTCGCGCAGTCCACCACGTGCACCAGAACCGCACACCGCTCGATGTGCCGAAGGAAATCCAGGCCCAGGCCGCGCCCCTCGGAGGCACCCGGGATCAGGCCCGGAACATCGGCGACGGTGAAGGTGTGCTCCCCCGCTGACACGACGCCGAGATTGGGCACCAGCGTGGTGAACGGGTAGTCGGCGATCTTGGGCTTGGCCGCGGAGATGGTGGACACCAGCGAGGACTTGCCCGCCGACGGGAAGCCGATGAGGCCGACATCGGCCACAGTCTTCAGCTCAAGAGTGAGATCGCGCTCCTGGCCCTTCTCGCCCAGCAGGGCGAATCCGGGCGCCTTGCGGGCCCGGGAGGCCAGCGCGGCGTTACCCAGCCCGCCGCGTCCGCCTTCGGCGGCAACGAAACTGGTGCCGGTCCCGACCAGGTCGGCCAGCAGTCGGCCGTGCTCGTCGAGCACCACTGTTCCGTCGGGAACCTTGACTTCGAGATCGTCACCATTGGCGCCGTCGCGGTTGCTGCCCATCCCCTGCTTGCCCGAAGGGGCGACGACATTGGGGTGGAAGTGGAAGTCCAGCAGGGTGTGCACCTGCGGATCGACCACCAGGATGACGCTTCCGCCATGGCCGCCGTTGCCGCCATCGGGGCCGCCGAGAGGTTTGAACTTCTCGCGGTGCACCGAGGCGCAGCCGTTACCGCCGTTACCCGCGCGGGTCTTGATGACGACGCGGTCGACGAAGCGAGGCATCGGAGAGTCCTTTCATTCGTCGAGTGTGTACCTGCTGCGAGATATCGGTCTCAATCTCGCAGTGGAGGCACACTCGCGAAATTAAGACCTACTCCGGTCGGGCGGCGCGGACGATGTTGACGACCTTGCGGCCGCGCTTCACGCCGAACTCCACCGCGCCCGGCGCGGTGGCGAACAGGGTGTCGTCGCCGCCGCGGCCGACGTTCACGCCCGGGTGGAAGTGAGTGCCGCGCTGACGGACGAGGATCTCGCCGGCCTTGACGACCTGACCGCCGAAACGCTTGACGCCGAGCCGCTGTGCGGCGGACTCGCGACCGTTGCGCGAGCTGGAAGCGCCCTTTTTGTGTGCCATGTCTGTTCGCTCCCTGTCGCTACTTGATCCCGGTGACCTTGAGCACGGTCAACGGCTGACGGTGACCCTGCCGCTTGTGGTAGCCGGTCTTGTTCTTGAACTTGTGGATGCGGATCTTGGGACCCTTGGTGTGCTCGAGCACCTCACCGGTGACCGCGACCTTCTCCAGAGCCTTGGCGTCGGTGGTCACCGTGGCGCCGTCGACGACGAGCGCGACGGGCAGCGAAACGGAGCTACCGGCCTCGACCTCGAGCTTCTCGACCTTGACGATGTCTCCCACGGCGACCTTGTACTGCTTGCCACCGGTCTTGACGATTGCGTACGTCGCCATTCGTTCCTCTGCCTTGCTCTGTGGGCGCGCGCTAACCGAAGCTGCGTGCGCGGGTCTGGGGGTGCGGGATCTTCAAGCCCGCTGCCACCGGCGCTGGACGCCTGGCGACAACTGCTCAAGGTTACGTGACCAGCACCGGGAGGGTCAAACCGCCTCGCCTCACGAGGCGGGTGGCCCGGCCGGCCGGGCCGCTGCGCGACGACGCGTCCGCCCCGTCACGGCCACCGGCGCCGGCGCGACGACGGGTTCGTCGACGTCATCGTCGTCGAAGTCGTCGCCGGCCACCAGGTCGTCGTCCTCCGAGTCGTCCTCGGAATCCTCGTCAACGTCCAGGGTGTCCTCATCGAGGTCCTCGTCGTCCTCGTCGAGGTCGACGTCGATCTCATCGACCTCGTCGTCGTCCTCGGACTCGTCGGACTCCTCGAAGTCCTCGTCGTCTAGGTCCTCTTCGACGGCGTCCTCGGCCACCTGCTCCTCGACGTCAGCCTCGACCTCGGCGATCTCTTCGCGCTCGAGTTCGTCGGCCAACTCCTCCTCGGAGTCCTCGTCCTCGGGCTTGCCGTTGGCCGCGGCCATCGCCTTGAACATCGGGTGCTCGCCGGCTGCATGCACCGGAACCCGCGACACCGCAGCCGGCTCCTCGGCACGACCCTTCTTCGCACGCTTGCTGCGGCGGTTGGCCGACTCGCTCTTGCGGGCGACGGCCTGGGTGGTGTCCACCGGGTCGGCGTGCAGCATGATGCCGCGTCCATTGCAGTGGCTGCAGGTGGTGGAGAACGCCTCGACCAACCCGGTGCCCAACTTCTTGCGGGTCAGCTGCACCAGTCCCAGCGAGGTGACCTCGGAGACCTGATGCCGGGTGCGGTCGCGGGCCAGCGCCTCGGTGAGCCGGCGCAGCACCAGATCCCGGTTGGACTCCAGCACCATGTCGATGAAGTCGATCACCACGATGCCGCCGATATCGCGCAGCCGCAGCTGGCGCACGATCTCCTCGGCCGCCTCGAGGTTGTTCTTGGTCACCGTCTGCTCGAGGTTGCCCCCGGCACCGGTGAACTTGCCGGTGTTGACGTCGACCACCGTCATCGCCTCGGTGCGATCGATGACCAGGGTGCCGCCCGAGGGCAGCCACACCTTGCGGTCCATCGCCTTGGCCAGCTGCTCGTCGATGCGGTGCACCGCGAACACGTCCGGTGCGGTCGCACCGCCCGGCGGATCGTACTTCGTCAACTTCGGAAGCAGTTCGGGCGCAACGGAATTGACGTACTCATTGATGGTGTCCCAGGCGTTGTCGCCGGAGACGACAAGCCCGGAGAAGTCCTCGTTGAACAGGTCGCGGATCACCTTGACCAGGACATCGGGCTCCTCGTAGAGCGCGACGGCGGCGCCGGCCTTGTTGCCCTTGACCCGGTCGGCCTCGGCGGCGATGGCGTTCCAGCGTTCCTGCAGGCGCTCGACGTCGCCGCGGATGTCCTCTTCTTTCACCCCTTCCGACGCGGTGCGGATGATCACTCCCGCGTCAGCCGGAACGACCTCGCGCAGGATCTCCTTGAGCCGCTGGCGTTCGGTGTCGGGAAGCTTGCGGCTGATCCCGGTCGACGAGGCACCCGGCACGTAGACCAGGTAGCGGCCGGCCAGCGAGACCTGCGTGGTGAGCCGGGCGCCCTTGTGCCCCACCGGGTCCTTGCTGACCTGAACGACGACGTAGTCGCCGGGCTTGAGGGCCTGCTCGATCTTGCGCTGCGCACCACCGAGACCCGCGGCCTCCCAGTTGACCTCACCGGCGTAGAGCACGCCGTTGCGGCCGCGGCCGATGTCGACGAAGGCGGCCTCCATCGAGGGCAGCACGTTCTGCACGATGCCCAGGTAGATGTTGCCAACCAGGGAGGCCGAGGCCGCCGAGGTGACGAAATGTTCGACGACCACACCGTCCTCGAGCACCGCGATCTGGGTGTAGCGGGCGCCCTCGTGCGGCGGTTCGGTGCGGACCTTGTCGCGCACGATCATGGTGCGGTCGACGGCTTCCCGACGGGCCAGGAACTCGGCCTCGGTCAGGATGGGCGGCCGGCGCCGGCCGGCGTCGCGGCCGTCGCGGCGGCGCTGCCGCTTGGCTTCCAGCCGAGTGGAGCCACTGATGCCCTGGATGGCGTCAGGATCGCGTTCGGCTTTGGCCCGCGGGGCGCGCTCGTGCACGACGGTGTTCGGCGGATCGTCCTCAGACGCGGCCTCGCCGTCCTCGCCACCGGTGCCGGTCTTGCGGCGTCTGCGGCGGCGACGACGACGGGTGGCCGCCTCGCCGGTCCCCGCATCCTCGTCGCCGGCGTTCTCCTCGGTCTCGTCGTCCTCAGAGCTTTCGGCGCTGTCCTCGTCGGCGGGCTGTTCGCCGTCCTCGGCGGCCTCGCCCTGCTCACCGCGACCTCGGCCGCGGCCCCGGCGTCCGCGCCGACGACGCCGGCTGGCCGGCCGTTCGGCCTGGTCCTCGTCGGTGTCGGCGCCGGACTCCTCGTCGTCGTCCTCGTCGTCGTCGGCCTCGTCGTCACGGTCGGCGACTCGCGCCGCCACCGGCTGCGGGGCGACGAACAACGGCATGTAGACCGACTGCTCGACGGTGGTGGTCTCCAGGATCAGCCGCGAATCGGGCTCGTCAGCGGGCAGGACCTCGGCAGTCTCGTCAATCTCGACGGCCGGGGCTTCCTCGACAGCAGCCGGCGCTTCGACAGGTGCGGGTGCTTCGGCGGCGGGGGTTTCTGGTGCCGGCGCTTCGGCGGCGGCAGCGGGCTCCTGGGCCAGGACGTCACGCACCCGCACCGCGTCCGTGCGGTCGACGGTCGAGTGCGCACTGCGCGTGCGGCCATCGAGCTCACTCAGCGCGTCGAGTACGCGCCGGCTGGTGGTGCCGAGCACCCGCGCGAGGGAGTGCACCCTCAGGCGGTCCGGCAGCTCCTCACCAGCAGGGGCAGCTGCGGTGGGTGATTCCCACGGCGACCCGTTCGACGGCTCGCTCGGGGTTTCGGGCTGGTCCTGATAGGTGTCATCGTCGGCCACGTAGTCTCCTCGAGCCCCCGGGCGCGTCCTGCGACGCGGCCACGCGAGGGCTTCCGCTATGCGCCCGGGTTACTTCCCCCGGGCTTGTCATTGGTCTCGCTCCGAACGGCTCGTAGCGAACGCGCTCGGTGCCTGGCTGAATGACGGCTGTGGACGGTCGGCGCCGCACCGCTGTTTGCGGTGGTCGCGCTCGTCTAAGTCTTCATTCGGATGTGTTTGTGGGCACATCCGTCATCAGTATCCCACACCGCGGGGGCAGTTCTGACGCAGTGGCACGGCATGGGCCGCGCCCGGGTCGTCAGTTGGCGGGGAACCAGAGCGCGATCTCGCGCTCTGCAGACTCCGGGGAGTCCGAGCCGTGCACCAGATTGAACTGAGTTTCCAGGCCGAAATCGCCCCGGATCGTGCCCGGCGTGGCCTTCTCCACCGGGTCGGTGCCGCCGGCGAGCTGGCGGAACGCCGCGACGGCGCGCGGGCCCTCCAGGACTGCGGCCACCACCGGACCGGAGGTGATGAATTCCAGCAGGGAGCCGAAGAACGGCTTGCCCTCGTGTTCGGCGTAATGCGCGCGGGCCAGCTCGTCGCTGACCTGCTTGAGCTCGAGAGCAGCCAGGGTCAAGCCCTTGCGCTCGATGCGGGTGATGATCTCGCCGACCACCCGTCGTTGCACACCGTCGGGCTTGATCAGCACAAGAGTCCGCTCAGTCATCTAGCGCCGCTCCTCCTCATCGCTTCGCTCTGCATCGTCACCGGCGCGGTCACGGCCGACAGCGTACCCGTCAGCGCGGGGGTTGCTGCTGGCCGGGCAGCAGGCCACGGCGCTGCCTGCGCAGCACCTCGGCGCGCAGGTAGGCGATCACGCCCCAGACCACCAGGAACAGCAGCCCGATGAACCCGATCGCGGGGTAGACGAAGAACCCCGCGACCAGGATCAATTGCACGCCGAGGTTCATCCAGATCGCCCAGGGCCTGCCCTGCACACCGGCCAACAAGATGAGGAACACCGTGAAGCCGACCAGGTATGCGGTGGACCACACGGTCAGGCCGCCGCCGACCGAACCCACCACGGGCAGGGCGAGCAGGACGACGATCGCCTCCAGGATCAGCGTGCCGGCCATCACCCCGCGAAAGCTCTTCCAGGGGTCTGGAGCCGCGGGCGTCCCGGGCGTGTCGTCGGTCATTGCGGGTCCTTCCCGAACAGCGTGCGTGCCGCCCCGGCGGTCACCACCGAACCGGTGATGACGATCCCGGCGCCGGAGAATCCGTCACCGTCGGCGGCGGACTCCTCCACCAGCGCGGTGGCCATCTCGATCGCGTCGGGCAGCGTCTCGGCGCGCGATACCCGCTCGGGTCCGAAGATCTCCTCGGCCCGCACAGCCAGCGCATCGACCTCCAGCGCCCGCGGCGATCCGTTGTGGGTGACGACCACCTGATCCAGGGCCGGTTCGAGTGCGGTCAGGATGCCGGTGACGTCCTTGTCCCCCATCACGCTCAGCACTCCAACGAGGAACCGGAAATCGAACTCGCTGCCGAGCGCATCGGCGAGCACAGCAGCACCAGCCGGATTGTGCGCGGCGTCGATGAACACCGTCGGCGCGCTGCGCATCCGTTCCAGCCGGCCGGGGCTCGCCGCGTTGGCGAACCCCGCCCGCACCGCATCGACGTCGAGCTGGCGCTGCGCACCGGCGCCGAAGAACGCCTCCACAGCGGCCAGCGCGACTGCGGCGTTATGCGCCTGATGCTCACCGTGCAGCGGCAGGAAGATGTCCGGGTACACCCCACCCAGGCCCTGCAGCTCGATGACCTGACCGCCGATGGCGACCTGGCGGCTCAGCACGGCGAACTCCGAATCTTCGCGCGCCACAGCGGCATCGGCGCGGACCACCTCGGCCAGGAGCACCTCCATGGCGGCCGGATCCTGACGCCCGATCACCGCTACGGTGTCGGTCTGCACCACTTCTCCGCGTGGCGCGCTGATGATCCCGGCTTTCTCGGCGGCAATCTCGGCGAGGGTCTCCCCCAGGTACTCGGTGTGGTCCAGGCCGATCGGGGTGATCACCGCGACAGGGGCGTCGACGATGTTGGTGGCGTCCCATCGCCCGCCCATCCCGACTTCGACGACGGCGATGTCGACGGGGGCGTCGGCGAACGCGGCGAAGGCCATCGCGGTGAGGACCTCGAACTTGCTCATCGCCGGGCCGCCGGCCGCCTCGGACTGGGCATCGATCATCTGGACGAACGGCTCGATCTCCCGGTAGACCTCGACATAGCGGGCTGGGGTGATCGGTTCGTTGTCGATGGCGATGCGTTCGACGGCCGACTGCAGGTGCGGGCTGGTGGTACGCCCGGTGCGCTGGTGGAACGCCGTGAGCAGCGCATCGATCATGCGCACCACCGAGGTCTTGCCGTTCGTGCCCGCGACATGAATGCACGGATAGCTGCGTTGCGGGGAGCCGAGCAGCTCCATCAGCGCCGAGATCCGGGCCGTCGACGGTTCGAGTTTGGTCTCCGGCCAGCGCTGGTCGAGCAAATGCTCGACCTGCAGCAGCGCGGCGATCTCGTCGGGCGTGGGCTCGCTCATCACGCCAGCGCGGCCAGGCGCGCGGTGATCCGGTCGACTTCCTCGCGAGCCAGCTGCTGGCGGCCGCGGATCTTGGCCACGACGTCGTCGGGTGCCTTGGCCAGGAATGCCTCGTTGTCGAGCTTGGCTGTGGTGCCTGCCAATTCCTTCTGCGCGGCGGCCAGATCCTTTTCCAGGCGACGACGCTCGGCGGCGACGTCTACGGTGCCGGAGGTGTCGAGCTCGACGTTGACGGTGCCGCCGGCGAGCCGCACCTCGACGTGAGCGGTCGGGTTGAACTCGCCGGCCGGGCTGGTCAGCCAGGCCAGTGCCGTCACCGGCGCCACGTGGGCGTCCAGGCCGGCGGCCTCGATACCCGACAGGCGGGCGGGTACCTTCTGACGGTCCGCCAGACCCTGGTCGCTCCGGAACCGGCGCACCTCGGTCACCAGCTTCTGTACGTCGGCGATACGCTGTGCCGCAGCAGGATCCGACGCAAGACCGGACGGCTGCGGCCAGTCGGCGATCACCAGCGATTCCTCACCAGTCAGCGCTTTCCACAGCGTCTCGGTGACGAACGGCATCACCGGGTGCAGCAGTTTGAGCAACGCGTCGAGCACCGCCGCCAGCACCGCGGTGGTATGCGAAACCCCTTCGGCGATCTGGACTTTGGCCAACTCGAGGTACCAGTCACAGAACTCGTCCCAGGCGAAGTGGTAGAGCGCCTCACAGGCCCGGCTGAACTCGTAACCGTCGAAGGCCGAATCGACTTCGGCGCGAACCTGTTCCAGCCGGCCGAGTATCCAGCGGTCGGCGTCGGTGAGGTCTGCGGCGGCGGGCAGCGGCGCCGGGGCGGCGCCGTTCATCAACGCGAACCGGGTGGCGTTGAACAGCTTGGTGGCGAAGTTGCGCGACGCCCGAGCATGGTCCTCGCCGATCGAGAGGTCGCCGCCGGGGCTGGCACCGCGGGCCAGGGTGAATCGCAACGCATCCGCGCCGAACAGTTCGACCCAGTCCAGCGGGTCGATGCCGTTGCCGCGGGACTTGCTCATCTTGCGGCCGTGCTCGTCACGGATCAGGCCGTGCAGGAAGACATTCTCGAACGGCACCTGCGGACCGCGAGCACCGTCGTTGGTGATGGTGTCGTCACCGGAGACGAAGGTACCGAACATCACCATCCGGGCCACCCAGAAGAACAGGATGTCGTAACCGGTCACCAGAACGCTTGTCGGATAGAACTTTTCCAGGTCCGGGGTGCGGTCCGGCCAGCCCATCGTGGAGAACGGCCACAGCGCCGAGGAGAACCAGGTGTCCAGGACGTCAGGATCCTGCTCCCAGCCCTCCGGCGGGGTCTCGTCCGGGCCGACGCACACCGTCTGGCCATCCGGGCCGTGCCAGATCGGGATGCGGTGGCCCCACCACAGCTGACGCGAGATGCACCAGTCGTGCATGTCGTCGACCCAGGCGAACCAGCGGGGCTCCAGGCTCTTGGGGTGGATGACGATGTCGCCACCGCGCACCGCATCACCGGCGGCCTTGGCCATCGAGGAGACCTTCACCCACCACTGCAGGCTCAGTCGCGGCTCGATGGGCTCACCGCTGCGCTCGGAGTGCCCCACGCTGTGCAGGTAGGGCCGTTTCTCGGCGACGATGCGCCCCTCGGCGGCCAGCGCCTCACGGACCTTGACGCGCGCCTCGAAGCGGTCCATGCCGTCGAATGGTGTTCCGGTGTCGGCGATCCGGCCCTTGGTGTCCATGATCGAAGGCATCGGGAGGTTGTGCCGAAGGCCGATCTCGAAGTCGTTCGGATCGTGGGCCGGGGTCACCTTCACCGCACCGGTGCCGAACTCCGGGTCGACATGCCCGTCGGCGACGATCACGATGTCGCGATCCAGGAACGGATGGGGCAGCGTCGTGCCGACCAGGTGCCGGTAGCGGTCGTCGTCGGGATGCACGGCGATAGCGGTATCGCCGAGCATTGTCTCGATGCGGGTGGTGGCCACCACGATGTGCGGCTCGGCATCGTCCATGGAGCCGTACCGGAACGAGACCAACTCCCCCTCGACGTCGGAGTACTTGACCTCGAGGTCGGAGATGGCGGTCTGCAACACCGGCGACCAGTTGACCAAGCGCTCAGCCTGATAGATCAGCCCGGCGTCGTAGAGCCGCTTGAAGATGGTGCGCACCGCCCGCGACAGGCCCTCGTCCATGGTGAAGCGGTCGCGGCTCCAGTCGACCCCGTCACCCAGGCGGCGCATCTGCCCGCCGATGGTGCCGCCGGATTCGTGCTTCCAGTCCCAGACCTTCTGCACGAACAGCTCGCGGCCAAAGTCCTCTTTGGTCTTGCCGTCGGCGGCGATCTGCTTTTCCACCAGCGTCTGGGTGGCGATGCCGGCGTGATCCATGCCGGGCAACCACAGCACCTCGAAGCCCTGCATCCGCTTGCGACGGGTCAACGCGTCCATCAGCGTGTGATCGAGCGCGTGACCCATGTGCAGGCTGCCGGTCACGTTCGGCGGCGGCAGCACGATCGAATACGGGGGCTTGGCGCTGGTGGCGTCGGCGGTGAAGTAGCCGGCATCCACCCAGCGCTGATAGATCTGCTGCTCTACCGCTCCCGGCTCCCACGACTTGGGCAGGGCCTCGGCACGAGAGTCAGGAGTGGTAGTCACCCGTCAATTCTAGGAACGGGTGCCAGCAGCGTGACGGGCGGTGCGGATCTACCGCTTTCCGCCCAGCAGGCCACCCAGGATGTTGCCGATCGCGCCACCCTGCTGACCGCCGAGGACGCTGCCCAGAATGCTGCCCAGAGCGTTGTTGCCGCCGCCCCCGCCACCGGTCGCGCCACCGAGGATGCCGCCGAGCAGATCACCGAGACCGCCGCCGGAAGAGGCCGCCTGAGTGGAGGCGGTCTGGCCGCCGGAGAACTGCTTGCCGATGTAGGCGATGACGATCGGGGCCAGGATCGGCAGCAGCTTCTTGATCAGATCGTTGCCGCCGGCGCCGCCGCCGGCCAGTGCCGAGGCGACCTGGTTGGTGTCGTTGCCGCCGAAGATGCGCGAGACGATCGCCTCACCCTGGCCGGTGTCGACCTGGTCAACGTTCACGCCGCCGTCGAGGAGATCGCTGTGGGCCGTCTCGGCGATGGTCGACTCGAGCTTGCTGGAATCGATGTCGTTGGACACGACATTGTGCTGGATGCTGCCGAGCAACGTGGGCACCAGCGTCTGGATCGCCTGGCTCACCTCGCCCTGGTCTGCACCGAGCTTGCTGGCGATGTCCGCCACCGGGATCTGGTTGTAGAGGTCTTCGAGACCGGCCATTGCACTTCCACCTTCGAGACGATTGTTTGCGGTAATCGGAGCCGACATTAGTCGAGCCGAGGAGTCCGGTCACCTGTTCCGCTCACAGGAAAATCATGTGAGTCGCGCGGTCTCCAAAGTGATCCCGGCCGACGGGAAGCGGGCCAGCAGCGCGTCGCCCATCGCCGCCGCCGGCGTGAGCACCCCGCGCAGATCCGAGAGCTTCTCGCGGTCGAACGCCAGCGCCAAAGCGCACTCCCCGAGCATCACCGAGGTCGCCTGGTAACCCGGGTCGCCCTGCTGGGCGATGGTCGCGACGTAGCGGGCGCCGCCCGTGGTGGTGGTGTAGGTCTCGGCGCGGTAGAAGCCCTTCTCACGGGCCTGCGCGCTGGGACCGGTACCCGGCTTGGGCGCCACCCGCTCGACCACCCGGCGCGGCAGCAGCCGGAAGAACCGGCTGCCCAGCGCCACCACACCGTTGTTCGCGGCGGTGGCCACTGCCGAGATCGCCGGGGCCAGGATGGACGAGCCGACGCTCATGTTCTCCGCGTAGCGGAATCTGGTGCCATAGGCGTAGTCGAGTAATGCGTTGCTGCGCCGCACAATTCGGGTGTTGTAGAGGGCCATGACGAAGCCGGTGGTCCAGGTGCCCGCCAGCTCCGGCGCGATGTCGCGCCCCCGCCGCCACGGCAGGTCGGGCTGCGGACCCAGTTCGGGCTCGGCGGCCCGATCCTGGCTCAGGGTGTAGGGATCCTCGAAGAGACGCCGGGTATTGGGGTCGTTGGACGAGGCCCGGAACACCTCGATCATCGACGCGACGGTGCCCCCGGATACCCCACCGGAGAAGCCGCGCAGCACGAAGTTGGTGTCGCCGAGCTCACCCGTGCCGTCCTGCTGAGCCCGCCGGTACAACGCGAACACGCTCATATCGGAAGGGATGGAATCGAATCCACAAGCGTGCACGATGCGGGCACCGGTATCGACGGCTTCCTTGTGATAGTCGTCGATGCTCTGCCGCACGAACATCGCCTCGCCGGTGAGGTCGGCGTAGTCGGTGCCGGCAGCCGCACAGGCGGCAACCAGGGGCAGGCCGTACCGGCTGTAGGGGCCGACGGTGGTCACCACGACGCGGGTACGGGCGGCCATGTCGTTCAGCGAGGACGGCGAGGACGCGTCGGCGGTCAGGATCGGCCAGGACTGCGCCGATTCACCGAGGCTCTCCCGGATGGCCAGCAGACGCTCGGGTGACCGGCCGGCCAGGGCGATCCGGGCCTCCCCGCCGGCCTTGGCCAGGTACTCGGCGGTGAGCTTGCCGACGAAGCCGGTGGCCCCGTACAGAACGATGTCGAATTCACGCTGCTCTGCGGTCATGTCCGCCAACTTACCGGGACCCGGCTACCCCAGGGTTTCGGGCAACGTGCGGCTCTGGCCGAGAACGTGCTCGGCCAGGAATGCGGTGACGACCTGGTACCAGAGCTTGGCGTGCTGAGGTGAGAGCACCCAGTGGTTCTCGCTCGGAAAGTAGAGGAACCGGTGCGGTGAGGTGCCGTCGGCTGCGGCCGGCAGCCGCGATGCGGTGAGTAGCTCGTACCACAGCCGCAGCGCTTCGCCGATGGGCACGCGATAGTCCTTGTCGCCGTGGATCACCAGCATCGGCGTGTTGATGCGGTCGACGAAGCGGTGCGGTGAATTCGCCTGTGCCATGGCCGGTGTCATCTCCCGGGCCCAGTAGTAGGCGCCATCGGTGGTGGGGCCGAACTGGTCGAGGGCCCAGAGGCTGGCGTGGGTGACGATGGCCCGGAACCGGTCGGTGTGACCGGCCACCCAGTTGGCCATGTACCCGCCGAATGATCCGCCCATCGCCGCGGTGCGCGCGGCATCGATGCGAGGGTCGGCGCACGCAGCGTCGACGGCGGCCATCAGGTCCTCATAGGGTGCGCCACCCCATGCACCCCAGCCGCGCTGGATGAAGTCCTGCCCGTAACCGGTGGACAACGCCGGGTCGGGCAACAACACCGCATATCCGTGCGCCGCCATCAGCCACGGGTTCCACCGCCAGGACCACACGTTCCAGCTGTTGAGTGGTCCGCCGTGGATCCACAGCAGAAGTGGCGCAGAGTTGGATGAGTCCGGCAACACCAGCCAGGACCGCACCGCGGTGCCGTCGGCGGCCGTGGCCGTCAGCTCGGTCAGCTCCCCTGGTAGCTCCGGCAGCGCCACGCACGGCAGCACCGTCACCCTCGTCCCGTCGATGCGCACCGGGTGCGGCGGGGCGGCATACGAGCTGCGCAGGGCGTACACCACCCCGCCCGGTGCGCAGATCACGTTGGTGTAGCTGAAGTCATCGTCGGTGAGCCGGCTCACCGACCCGTCAAGGCCGATCTCGACGATCGGGCACCGGCCGTGGTCGTCGGCGGTCACCAGCAGAGCCGAGCCGTCGCGCTTCCAGGTCACCGATGCGGGCCAGCGATCCCAGTCCGGAGCGAGTTGTACCCAGGCGGACGATCCCAACGCCATGTGGCACAACGTGATTCGCGGCGCCTGCAGCGGGGTGGACAGCGATTCGCGGGTAAAAGCCAGCGCCGTGCCGTCTGGCGATATCGCAGGATTCTCCAGGTCTGCGTCGGGATCGTCGGCGATCACGACGCGTTCGCCGGTGCGTAAGTCGATGCGCACCAACACCGATCGCAGCGCCGCGCGCGGCGCCGGCACCCGCCACGTGGCGACCGCGAAACTGCCGTCGGCGCTGACGACGAACTGTGCTTCGCCGCCCAGCGCGGCCCCCGGCTGCACCGTCACATCGGTCAGCGCCCCATCCTCGCCGACCACGAACAGATGTGTCTGGTCCGGGCCGAGATCGGAGTCCCAGTGCCGCACCGGATACCCGCTGTGCAGGATCGCGGTGACCTTGTTGTCCTTGCGCAGAGTCCGCAGCCGGCGGTCGTCGTCGATGGAGGACGCGGCGGGTAACAACGGCCCGGCCGCCACCACCACCGCCGCCTCGGATGCCGCCAGCGCCGCACCGATACCGCCGGGCAGTTCGGCGACGCGGACGGCCTCTCCGCCCGCTGCCGCGAGCCGCCAGAGCGCGGCGGGCGGCTTGTCCTCGTCCTCGGTGGGCCGGACCGCGGTGAACAGCAGGTCGTTGCTGGCGGTGAACGCCGGCGCCGACTCCCCCTTGGCCCCGCGGGTCAGCCGTCGCGCCGGATTCACCCCGGCGGGGTCCAGCTCCCACAGCGCGCTGACATACGCGGTCTTCTTCGCGTCCAGTTCGGCCACGGTGGTCACGACCCGAGATCCGTCGGGTGACACCGCCAACCCGGACACTCGGGGCAGTGCCAGGTAGGCATCGAGATCGCTGAAGTCACCGAACGGGCCTGGGGTCATGACCTGTTCGTAGCACAGCCGGCGCTAGGGTCGGTGCCATGGGCGACATCGCCGTCGTCGGTGCGGGTATCGCCGGACTGGCCACCGCCATCGCGTTACGGCAGCAGGGACATTGCGTCACTGTGCTCGAAGAGCGGACCGACACCAGTTCGGGAGCCGGCATCAGCATTTGGCCCAACGCCCTGGCTGCGCTCGACGTCCTCGGCGTCGGTGATCAGGTGCGCGCCGCCGGTGGCCGCGTGACAGCCGGCGCGATCCGCTGGCGCGATGGCCGCTGGCTGCGGCGGCCGTCCGGGGAGCGCATCGTGACCGCACTCGGCGAACCGCTCGTCGTGTTGCAGCGCGCCGCGCTGCGCGACGTACTGACCGGCGCGCTGACGCCCGGCACCGTGGTCGCGGGCGCGGCGGTGCGGGGACTGACCATCACCTCGGCCGGGGTTCGGCTCGACCTCTCCGATTCGACGGACCGCGTTGTCGACGCCGTCGTCGGCGCCGACGGCACGGGTTCGGTGGTCGCGCGCCACCTCAACGGCCCGCTGCCGCATCGTTACGCCGGTTACACGGCCTGGCGTGGGGTGGCGTCGATGGCGCTGGATCCCGCCCTGGCCGGCGAGACGATGGGGTCAGGCACTGAGGTCGGTCACGTCCCGATGGGCGCTGACCGCACGTACTGGTTCGCCACCGAGCGGGTGACCGAGGGCAGCTCGATGCCTGGCGGTGAGCTGGCATATCTGCGGGCCAAGCTGGCGGGGTGGGCCGGGCCGATTCCGGCCATGCTCGCCGCCACCGACCCGGCCGAGGTGTTGCGCAACGACCTCTACGACCGCGCGACCGCGAAGACCTGGGCGTCGGGATCCGTCGTCCTGGTCGGTGACGCCGCACACCCGATGCGCCCGCACCTGGGCCAGGGCGGCTGCCAGGCGATCGAGGACGCCGCCGTCCTGGGCGCCTTCGTGGACTGGTGCCAGGACCTGCCGAGCGCGTTTGCCTCCTACGCCGCCTTCCGGCGCGGACGGGTCAGTGCTGTGGTGCGCGAGTCCCGGATGATCGGCCGGATCGTCAACCTGCGGCCGGCGGCGGTGAGCGGCGCGTTGAGCCGGGCCACGGTCCTCATGCCGGAGGCCGTCATCACCCGGCACCTGGCCACGATCGCCGCACGGTCGGCATTTCGGCTCCCCACCCGCAACGACGCCCAGCCGGCATAACCGGCTGGGCGTCGTTGATATCGGCGTCGAGGTCGGTGTCAGCGCAGGCCGAGAGCGTTGGCGATGGCCTTGCCCGGGTCGTGGATGGCCTGGCACATCTTGTTGAAGTCGATCGACTTGAACGGGCCGCTCAGAACGTTCGCGCACGGATCCTGAGCCGGGGCACCAGAGCCGTTGGAGACCGGGACGGCGAAGCCGGGGGTGGCCGCGGCAGCACCGCAGGTCGGCCAGGCGCCGATGCCCTGCTTGCTCACGATGTTCTCGGCGACCCGAATCTGCTCCTCGCGAGAGGCCTGGTCGGGAGCGCCGACGCCACCGTTGGCGGCCCAGGTGGCCGGCTTGAACTGCAGACCGCCATAGAAGCCGTTACCGGTGTTGGCCGCCCAGTTGCCGCCCGACTCGCACTGTGCCACCGCGTCCCAGTTGACGCCGCTGTCCGCCGACGCATTGCCGATGCTCAGAACGAACCCGGCCAGAGCCAGTGCTCCGGAGATGACTGCCAGAGTGACGATCCTGCGAATGGTGCTCACTGTGTGCCCTTCCCGACCAAGGGGCGCAACGTCTGCGCTGTTGTGAGATGAATCGCAACCAAAGCGCCGGGTGTTACTGGCGTGTCAATTGAATTTTCTGAGATTTTTGATAAGAGAGTTCCCCATGGGACGAGGGTGGCCCCGGACTCACCGTCCGGTGCCACCCTCGTGGAAAACCCGCTCGATCAGCCGCGACGACCGCACACCGGCCACGCGCCGATGCCCTGCGTCCGCAGCACGTTCTCGGCCACGCGGATCTGCTCCTCGCGCGATGCCATGTGCGGCGAACCGCTGCCACCATTGGCACGCCAGGTGCCCAAGGTGAACTGCAGGCCGCCGTAGTAGCCGTTTCCGGTGTTGATCGCCCAGTTCCCGCCGGACTCGCAGGCCGCGACCGCATCCCAGTTCACGCCGCTGTCGGCGGAAGCGGTGCCGGTACCCATGGCCATCGGGGCGACGACCATGGCGCCGCCGATGGCGGCCATACCGAAGGACCGTGCAAGCGTCGTGCGGAGGTGGTTCAACATCTATCCTTTCGCCACGCGTCCGCCGGGGAGTCGCCCCCCACGGGGGCGGGCACCTGGAATTCCAGGAGGGTGTCCTCGGGTCGCGCCGTCTCGGTCGGGCACGACAGTGGTGGCCGACCGGTCCCGCCGGGGTTCGTCACCGGCGATCCATAGGAGGCCTTGGCCTCCCCAGCCCCACACACACGCAGGGTTTGTTTCTGTGGAGTTGTTTGCTCCCTTTAGGGAACGGGAAGGACCGTACGGAGGCTTCGGAACGAAGTCACATCACGACACGCCAATCTCGTTTTGATAACAGGACGATCACAACGCGAACCTGAGAGCAGTCGACGCAGGTCAGTGGGGTGATTCCGGGCCAGCCCAGAAAATGACGCGGTCGCAAATTTAGTGATGGATGTCACACAGATTTTGTGACTGCGGTCACGCTGTTTTCAATAACGCTGAGCCGAAATGCGGCGATAAACATGGCCTTCGCCGCGTCGCATCGCCACAGCAAGCCGATACCGACGGTATCGGCTTGCTTGATGTTAGCTGCTCAGCTCAGTTCGAGCGGCCATCATTTGCGAGTCGTATTGCGTTGTCTGGCAACATATTACAGAGGTTTCGACGAACACTTCCGCGCTGATCCGGCCAGCCTTCCGGAAGGGGCGTGCGCGGACATACCACCCCGGAAGGCGCTTGACCATAGGCTTTCTCGGTCGCCCAGATCCGGAGCGTTGGGCGCGCACTCCCGTGGGCCTCCGTGCCCGACGCGGCGCAATTCCGCCGGGACCGCGAGCCGGCACCGACCGCCGGTAGCGGTTCGGGCGCCGCAAGGTGATCCGCTCGCCATCACCGATACGTCCCGCATACCAGCGGTGTTGTTCCGAAAGCCCAGCGGCACAATAGGTTTCACGCTGGACGTTCACTCACACGACAGGTCACGGTCATCATCGCGATACCGATTTGTTATCGGCGCGATATCGCCGCCGCTTTTTCGGCTTATTTCGAGGGTTGCTGAGCCAAGTCAGCGGGCGAATTGATGTTTGCCAGCTGATGCTCGAACGGCACCACCACTCGCTGGGTCACCACCGTCTCGGCCAACGCCCGCATGCTGCGTTCCCCCGCAGCCACCAACGAATCGATATGGTCGGCCAGTCCGGTGCGGTAGATCCCGGCCAGGTAGTGGTCACGGCCGTCCCACGGCAGGACGATGTCAACACCGTCGTCATCGACCAACGCGTCGATGACCTCGACCGACAGATTGGGCATGTCGACCGCGGTCACGAATGCCCGGTCGAGGCCGGCGGCCGCCGCGGCCCGCAGGCCGCGACCGGTGGCCAACAGTGGTCCAACCCCACGGACCTCGTCGCGCAGCACGTTGGCGTTCATGTTGGGCAGCGCCTGCCCGGGTGCGGCGATCACGAACACCGGGGCGCAGCGCGGGCTCAACACGGCGACGGTGTGCTCCACCATAGTGGTCGGAGCACTCGGATGCGCGAGGGTGGCCTTGTCACGCCCCATTCGGCGCGACGCTCCCCCGGCCAGCACTACTGCGGCCAGCGGAGCGGAGGCACCCACGGCGTGTCCCGGCTAGTCCACGGTCCAGGTGTCGCGCCCGCGCAGCAGCGACTGCAACGCGTGCAGATCGTGCGGGGTGGCCTCGCGTGCCTGGCGGACCTGGTCGCGGGCGGCATCGTCGTAGGCCGGCCGGTTGACCTGCCGGAAGATGCCCATCACCGTGTGCTCGAGGCTCTGATCGCTCAACCGCGACAGTGCGAACGAGTACGCCGGATCGTCGATCTGGGCGTCGTGCACCACGATGTCGGCGGCCGAGACGTCAGCGGTCTTCGCGACGTCCAGCCCGAACCCGCTCTTGACCACGCAGTACTCACCGTTGGCACCGAAGACCACGGGCTCACCCTGCTTGACGTTGATGACGCGCTCCTCGGCACCCTCCTTGCGGAGCACGTCGAAGGAGCCGTCGTTGAAGATCGGGCAGTCCTGCAGGATCTCGACCAGGGCGGCACCGCGGTGTGCGGCGGCCGCGCGCAGCACTTCCGACAGACCGGCGCGGTCGGAGTCCAGCGCCCGGCCCACGAACGTCGCCTCGGCGCCCAGCGCCAGCGACACCGGGTTGAAGGGGTAGTCCAGCGAGCCCATCGGGGTGGACTTGGTGACCTTGCCGACCTCCGAGGTCGGCGAGTACTGGCCCTTGGTCAGGCCGTAGATCCGGTTGTTGAACAACAGGACCGTGATGTTGACGTTGCGGCGCAGCGCATGGATCAGGTGGTTGCCGCCGATCGACAGCGCATCCCCGTCACCGGTGACGACCCACACCGACAGATCCGGGCGGGCCAGAGCCAGGCCGGTCGCGATGGTCGGGGCGCGCCCGTGGATGGAGTGGAAGCCGTAGCTCTCCAGGTAGTACGGGAACCGGCTGGAACAGCCGATGCCGCTGACGAAGGCGATGTTCTCCCGCCGCAGCCCGAGCTCGGGCAGGAAGTTGCGGATGGTGTTGAGGATGACGTAGTCACCACACCCCGGGCACCAACGCACTTCCTGGTCGGTGGTGAAGTCCTTGGCCTTCTGCGGCTGGTCCGTCGTCGGGACGCCGGCGGTCTTGGACACCGGGGCCAGCAGGTCTGTTCCGATCAGGTCGGTCATGCGTTCACTCCCGCAGTCGCAGCCGCCAGCCTGGCGAACTTCGCCTTGTCAGTTTCGGTCTCACTGAGTGTTCCGTCGAGGGCGCCATCGATGATGCCTTCGACCTCGTCGGCCAGGAAGGCCATGCCCTGCACCTTGGTCACCGACTGGACGTCGGCCAGGTACTTCCCGCGCAGCACCAGCGCCAGCTGGCCCAGGTTCATCTCCGGCACGACGACCTTCGAGTAGCGCGCGAGCACCTCACCGAGGTTGGCCGGGAACGGGTTGAGGTAGCGCAGCTGAGCGTGGGCCACCTTGATACCGCGCCGACGGGCGCGCCGGCAGGCCTCGCCGATCGGGCCGTAGGAGCTGCCCCAACCGAGCAGCAGCAGCTCGGCGTCACCGGTCGGGTCATCGACCTCGAGATCGGGCACCGAGATGCCGTCGATCTTGGCCTGGCGCAGCCGGACCATCAGGTCGTGGTTGGCCGGCTCGTAGGAGATGGCGCCTGAGCCGTTGGCCTTCTCCAGGCCACCGATGCGATGCTCCAGGCCCGGGGTGCCGGGGACGGCGAACTGGCGAGCCAGCGTCTCCGGGTCACGGTTGTAGGGCGCGAAGTCCGCACCGGGCTGGGCGAAGTTCGGATCGATCGGGGCGAAGCTGCCGACGTCGGGGATTCGCCAGGGCTCCGAGCCGTTGGCGATCGCGCCGTCGGACAGCAGGATGACCGGAGTGCGGTAGGTCAGGGCGATTCGTGCGGCTTCGATGGCCACCTCGAAGCAGTCCGACGGTGACTTGGCGGCCAGCACCGCGACCGGGGATTCACCGTTGCGGCCGAACAGCGCCTGCAGCAGGTCGGACTGCTCGGTCTTGGTCGGCAGGCCGGTCGAGGGCCCGCCGCGCTGCACGTCGATCACCAGCAACGGCAGTTCGGTCATGACCGCCAGGCCGATGGCCTCGGACTTCAGCGAGACACCGGGACCCGAGGTGCTGGTGACACCCAGCGCTCCACCGTAGGAGGCACCGATCGCGGCACCGACGCCGGCGATCTCGTCCTCGGCCTGGAAGGTCAGCACGTTGAAGTTCTTGTACTTGGAGAGCTCGTGCAGGATGTCCGACGCCGGGGTGATCGGGTAGGTACCCAGGATCACCTGAATGTCGGCGAGCTGACCGGCGGCGATGACGCCGTACGCCAGCGCCGTGTTGCCCGAGATCTGCCGGTACTCGCCCGGGGCGAGCTTGGCCGGGGACACCTCGTAGGTGGTGCCGAAGGCCTCGGTGGTCTCGCCGTAGTTCCAGCCGGCCTTCAGCGCCAGCACGTTCGCCTCGGCGACATCGGGCTTACGGGCGAACTTCTCCCGGATGAACGTCTCGCTGGCCTCGATCGGACGGCCGTACATCCACGACAGCAGACCGAGGGCGAACATGTTCTTGGCGCGCTGGCCGTCCTTCTTGGACGCCCCGATCGCCTCGACGGCACCGAGTGTGAGCGTGGTCATCGCGACCGGCACGACGACGTACTCCTCGAGGCTGCTGTCCTCCAGGGGGTTGCTCTCGTAACCCACCTTGGCCAGATTGCGCTTGGTGAACTCGTCGGAGTTGGCGATCACCAGGCCGCCACGCGGCAGGTCGGCGATATTGGCCTTCAACGCCGCCGGGTTCATGGCGACCAGCACGTCGGGACGGTCACCCGCGGTGAGGATGTCGTAGTCGGCGATCTGGATCTGGAACGACGAGACACCGGGCAGCGTGCCCTGAGGGGCGCGGATCTCGGCCGGGTAATTCGGTTGCGTCGCAAGGTCGTTGCCGAACAGCGCGGCCTCCGAGGTGAACCGGTCACCGGTGAGCTGCATACCGTCGCCAGAGTCGCCGGCGAACCGGATGACGACCTTCTCGAGTTTCTGCCGGTTACCCGCAGCTCCGTTGCCGTTCGGACCCACGTGCCCGCCTTTCATTGGTTCTTCTGGGGCCAATTCCGTGTCGCGGTCGAACGACGCGCCAGCGAAATCGGACAGCCGTGTTCAGTTGCTGTCACTCGCAGTACCGATTATTGCACTTTCTTAGGCAAGCCAGACCACCGGTGGGGCCTGACACGCCGAAGTCAAGGGAACAAAGTCACTGTTCAGGGCCCATGACGGACGGCCCGGTGAGACACCTTTGTGTCTTTCGTCACTCTTACGGTCATGTTAACTCTAAGAATTTTGCTACTCATGAGTAGCCCGGCGGCGGGTTCGAGGCGACGGCTACGGCTACGACCGGTCGCCGCGGCGCCTGTCCAGTTCAGCGGCAACGAGCTCACTGGCAGCCTTGGCGGCCAAGACCGGCTCCGCCCCGGCCGCCCGGTTGGCCACGTAGCACGAGGTGAACATGTCACCTGCGCCGGTGGTCTGCACCCCATCGACGCGCCACGCTGCGGGGACCCGCACGCAGCTGCCGTCGGTATAGATGTCGCACCCCTCGGAACCGAACGTCACCAGGATCTCGGGGACGCCGAGCCGGTCGGCGGTGCCCTGCGCGAAGGCACCATCGGCAACGATCACCGCCTCATCCTCGGCAAGCTTGAGGATGTCGATATCGGCCAGTAGCTCCGGCGGGTAGTCGGCATCGACGACCAACGGACCGAGCCGGTCGGCACGGACCAGACCCTGACCGTCGTAGGCGACCCGGTGACCGCGCTGCGCGAGCAGCGCCAGCGTCGAGGCCGGGAAGTCGGTGCGCAGAAGCGGCGCCAGGTGAACCCACGTCGTATTCGGATTGGCAGCATCGAGCTCGGCGGGCCCCCACACCGGACCGAGCGCCTCTACCGACATCTGGCGGTGGTCCACATCGGAGTAGTCGAGCCGGAACGAGCTAGTCCGGTCGGCGCCCAAGATGGTGAGGAGCGGGCCGAACCTCTCGAGCAAGGGCGCGAATAGTGGTTGGTCCTCGTCGGCGGCCAGGCCCACGATCCGGCCATGACCGCCGGCTGCCTGCAGCGCCACACCGGCGAACGACGCGCATCCACCGGGTGAGGGCGGCGCGCCGTCGATGACGTCGATGGCCAGATTGCCCAGCACGGTCACGCCCGGGACAAGCTCGCACGCTGGCACCGATCGGTCTCCTCATCAACTTTCGGCGGAAACATCGTCGCCGTCGGCGCCAAATGTTAGTCGCGACTTGCCCCGATCAAAGAGCCGCGGTGCTCACCCGGGCAGGTTATACGGCGTGATCACCTGGATCGGAACGGGCCGCGCTGGCTCTGCCCGCAACGCTCGGTGTTCGGCCAGAATCAACCGCATCGCGAGCCGCGCATCGGCGCGCAGATCGTTGTGGAGCACCGCCGACAGGCGGCCCTCGCGGAGCAGCCGCCGGTTGTCCTGGTCCAGGTCGTGGGCGATGAACACTCTGCAGGCGCGCCCCAATCGGTCGAAGGCAGCCACCGTTGCGGTGTTACCCCCGCCCACCGAATACACGGCCGCCACCGTGGGATGGTGTTCGAGCGCGTCCAGGACGAGGCGCTCGTTGCTCGCATCGATACCGTCACTTCCGCTGACCTCCACGACGCCGCGACCGGAACGGCGAAGCGCCGACCTGAAACCAACCTCACGTTCCGCCTCATTCCGGAACACGTTGCGGCTCAAGGTGATCAAGACATCTACCGGTGAATCACCGAGCCACTGGTCCATGAGGTATGCAGCGGTGACCCCGGCACCATGATTGTCGATCCCGACATAGCCGCAGCGTGCACTGGCCGGGATGTCGGTGGTGTAGGTAACCACGGGAACATTCGCGGCGACCAGCCGATCGACGGCCTCGGCCACCTCCGGCTCGTCCTGCGCCTTGAGGATCACCCCATGGCTGCCCCGGATTCGGCTCAACGTCTCCACCATCTGCTCGGTGGACCCGGACTCCCAGAGATGGAATCGCGCACGCAGCATCGCCGGCGCGAACGCCGGCAATTCGGCCTCGACCGCAGCGCGGAAAGCGTCGGAGAACCGGCGCGGGGTTTGCATCACGACGTCGATGAGATAGCGGCGGCCGTTGAGTCGCAGTTGTGCTCGCTGCTTCTCCAGATCCTCGATCGCCTGCAGCACCTCGGCGCGAGTGGCCTCGCGCACCCCCGGGCGCCCGTTCAACACCCGATCGATGGTCGCTTCCGACAGCCCGGACTGCTGGGCGATCTCCCGAACCTTGAATCGGTGCGCCATGCCGGTCGAGACTACCCGCTGCTGATGGCTTTTTGATGGATTCCTGGTGTTGATTGCGGTCTAGGTCACAGCAAGACTTGAGCCATGACCGACGTCCGGGCACCGGCATCACCCTGGCTGGACGGCTCGGCACCCGGACTCGCCGAACTGCGACGGGTGGCCGAGCGGGAGACCGACCCGCGCTCTTACCCGCATGCCGCCCAGGTTCGCGACAACATCCTCGTCTACCGCGCTACGGATCTGGCCGACGCCGACCGTCGACTACTACAGGGTGAGCTCATCAGGGCCCTCACCGACGGCCCCGGTGTCGTGGTGTTCACCGGGGCGTTCGAACCTGCCGTCGTCGATGCGGCCAGCGCAGCGTTCGACACCCTCATCACAGTTCAGCGCGGCTCAGGCGGCACTGCCGGCGACCACTTCGGCTCCGCCGGTGCCAATGACCGGCTGTGGAATGCCGCTCAGAAGCTGGCGCTGCAAGCACCCGAGGTGTACGCCGAGTACTACGCCAACGACGCGCTGGCCCTGATCTGCCAGGCCTGGCTGGGCCCGCGCTATCAGGTCACCGCACAGGTGAACGTGGTCAATCCCGGTGGCGCAGCCCAGGTTCCCCATCGCGACTACCATCTCGGCTTCGTCACGCCGGCCCAGCTGGCCGACTATCCGGCCCATGTTCACCGACTGTCCCCGGCCCTGACCCTGCAAGGGGCGGTTGCCCACACGGCAATGCCGGTGGAAAGCGGACCGACCATGCTGCTGCCCTATTCGCAGCTTGTCGAGGGCGGTTACCTGGCGTTCCACCGACCCGAATTCATCGACTACTTCGCCAGCCATCACGTGCAGATCCCGTTGCAGAAGGGCGATGCTGTCTTCTTCAATCCGGCGCTGTATCACGGGGCGGGGGCCAACACCTCGGCCGATATTCGGCGGATGGCCAACCTGCTGCAGGTCTCATCACCCTTCGGCCGGGCGATGGAGGCCCTCGACCACACCGCCATGGTGCGGGCCGTCTACCCGGCGCTGCGCGCGATGAGGGCGGCTGGCCGCGCACCCGCAGAACTGCTCAATGTCGTCGTCGCCGCCGCGGACGGCTATCCCTTCCCCACCAACCTCGACAACGACCAGCCGATCGGCAGCCTTGCACCGCCCAGCCAGGTGGATGTGGTGCTCGCAGCGCTGGCCGACGACCTGACCCCCGATGCCCTCGACGTCGCGCTGCGCGACCAGAACGAACGGAGAATCCCATGACCACACTCGGCGTCATCGGCCTGGGCCGAATCGGTGCATTTCATACCGAAACACTGAGCAACCTCGCCGGTGTCGACGGCCTTGTCGTCACCGACGAACGGCCGGACGTGGTGGCTGCGGTGGCTGCCAAGCACGGCGCCAAACCGGTGTATTCCGTTGAACAACTGCTTGATTCAGGCATCGACGGAGTGGTGGTCGCGGCGGCCACGCCCGCCCACGCGGACCTGACACTGGCGGCGGTCGCCAAGGGACTGCCGACCTTCTGCGAGAAGCCGATTGCAGCCGGTGCCGCCGAGAGCGCGCGAGTGGCCGAGGTGATCGCCCGCTCCGGAGTCCCGGTGCAGGTGGGTTACCAACGTCGCTTCGACGCCGCCTTCGCGGCCGCCAAGCGGGCGGTGGACAACGGATCGCTGGGCACGTTGCACACCGTCCGCAGCACCACGATGGATCCCGCCCCGCCGCCGTTCGACTACCTGGCCGGCTCGGGCGGCATCTTTCGCGACTGCGCGGTTCACGATTTCGACGCGTTGTGCTGGATCACCGGACAGCGTGCGGTGGAGGTGTACGCCACCGGCAGCGTTCAGGGCGATCCGCGTTTCAACGAGATCGACGACGTGGACACCGCCGTCGTGGTCGTGACGTTCGAGAACGGCACACTAGGCGTGGTCTCGGCGGCCCGCTACAACGCTCGCGGGTACGACTGCCGGCTAGAAGTGCATGGATTCGACGATAGCGTGGTCGCCGGCTGGGACCAGGGAGTGCCGGTTCGAAACACCGACCCGCACAACACCTTTCCGGAGGGCCCTGCGCACCATTTCTTCATGGATCGGTTCACCGACGCGTTCCGCGCCGAGCTGGCCGCCTTTGTCGACGTGACCAAAGGCAGTGCCACCACCGGTGCCACAGTCGCCGATGCCGTTCAGGTGGCCTGGATCGCCGAGGCCGCCACTGAGTCACTGCACCGGCACGCGCCGGTGCGTATCGAGGAGGTACAAGCCCGATGAATCTCAAGATTGCCGGTGCCCCGATTTCCTGGGGTGTCTGCGAAGTCCCCGGCTGGGGCTACCAACTGACCCCTGACCGGGTGCTCGCCGAGATGGCCCAAGCCGGGCTGTCGGCCACCGAGCTGGGACCGGAGGGCTTCCTGCCGTCCGACCCCGCCGCACTGGTCACCGTGCTCGATGAACACGGTCTGAGCTGTGTCGGCAGCTTCGCGCCGGTGGTGCTGCACGATCCCAGCCATGACCCGGTCACCGACGTGGCAGCGGTACTGGATTCTCTTGTCGCGTCCCGTGGTTCGATGCTCGTTCTCGCGGCGGCCACCGGCACCGAGGGCTATGACTCCCGCCCTGAGCTCGACGAGGAGCAGTGGTCGACGTTGCTGTCCAACCTGGATCGGCTGGCCGCAGTCGCCGCCGAGCGGGGAATCACCGCGGTGCTGCATCCGCACGTCGGCACTATGGTCGAGAAAGGCGTCGAGGTGGACAGGGTGCTGACGGGTTCCTCGATCCAGTTGTGCCTGGACACCGGGCACCTGCTGATCGGCGGAACGGATCCACTGCTGTTGGCCCAGTCGGTACCTGACCGGATCGCCCACACCCACCTCAAGGATGTCGATGCGACGCTGGCCGCCAGCGTGCAGGCCGGTGAACTCACCTACACCGAGGCAGTCGCCCAGGGCATGTACACCCCGCTCGGCACGGGCGACGTCGACATTGCCGGAATCGTCACCGCGTTGTTGGCCAACGGCTTCGACGGCTGGTTCGTTCTCGAGCAGGACACCATTCTCAGCGGCGAGCCGGAAGGCCAAGGACCATTGCGCGACGTAGTGGCCAGCGTCACCCACCTGCGGGACATCGCCGGCCGCATCCCGGCATGAGCCTGCGAATCGGTGTCCTGGGCGCGGCGCGGATCGCCGAACAGGCCATCGTCGCACCGGCCCGTGAACTCGGTCACCGGCTGGTCGTGGTCGCCGCCCGCGACCCAAGCCGGGCCCGAGCCTTCGCCGAAGCCTACGGCGTGGAGCGCATCGCCGATTCCTACGCCGATGTCATCGGCGACGCCGAGGTCGACCTGGTCTACAACCCGCTGGCCAATGCCTTGCATGCCCCATGGAACCTCGAGGCGATCAAGGCGGGCAAGCCGGTGCTCACCGAGAAGCCGTTCGCGCGCAACCACGATGAGGCTCGAGAGGTGGCCGATGCCGCCGAAGCCGCGGACATCAGCATCCTGGAGGGCTTTCACTACCTGTTCCATCCGGTGACCCGGCGAATCTTCGAGCTGGCCACCGACGGAACTCTTGGCGACCTCCGGCATGTGGAAGTGCGGATGGCCATGCCGGCCCCGGCGGCCGACGATCCCCGCTGGTCGCTCGACCTGGCCGGTGGCGCGTTGATGGACTTGGGCTGCTACGGATTGCACATCATGCGACAGCTGGGTGCTCTCGGATTGGGCCGGCCCACGATCGCCGCTGCGCACGCCTCGCAGCGCAGCCCCGGTATCGACGAGTGGTGCGACGTCGAGCTCCGCTTCCCCACCGGCGCCACCGGATGCAGCGCCAATACCATGGCCGGACAGGCATTTTCGTTCACCATCACAGTGGTGGGCACCAAGGGTGACGCAGTCGCACACAACTTCATCAAGCCGCACAGTGACGACCGGATCACCATCCGCACACCACAATCGACCTGGGTGGAACACCTGGGGCTGCGACCGTCGTACTCCTATCAACTGGAGGCGTTCGCTGCGCACCTCCTCGATGGCATCGCCCTGCCGATCGGGGTTGGGGACGCGGTGCAGAACATGCACTACGTCGATGCCGCCTATCGCGCGGCGGGGATGTCACCACGCTGAATCGGCCCACGCCGCGCACATATTCGGGCACCATTTCAGGGTGCCGCAACCGTTCCCTGACGCCCATTGGGGCAATGAAGCCATCCCACCGCTGTTCAAGCCATTTCTCGCAGTTGCATCGTCGCCGATCGGGTCACGTTTCATCCGGTTGCTGGTGCCCCTGGATCGGCGCGTGCTGCGCGCCACCGGGGGCAAGTACACCCTGTTCGGACCGACCTCGCTGCCCGAATTGCTGCTCACCACGACCGGCCGCAAGTCCGGTCAGCCCCGGCTGACGGCGTTGAGTTACCTGCGCGACGGCGATCGTCTCCTGGTGTTGGGCAGCAATTTCGGTCAGCAACATCACCCGGCCTGGACGGCCAACCTGCTGACTGATCCCCTGGCGGTGGTGGCGATCGCCGGTGTCGAAATACCGGTGATCGCAACGCTGCTCACCGGACCTGAGCGCGAGCGTGGTGTGCAGCGTTTCCTGGCGTATCCGATGTACCAGTCGTATCGCACCCGCACCGACCGTGAATTGCGGCTGTTCGCCCTCACAGCACGGTGACATCCTGCGGCGGCGGGAAGCCGCTGCCCTCAGCGACCCAGCTCGTGCGAGAGCGCCTCGAGTTCATCGCCGCCGGCCATCTCCTGGGTGAGGTGTTCGAGGGTGATGTCGTCGTAGGTGCAGTCCAGCTTCTGACGGCCGCGGTTGAGCAACACGAAGTGGTCGCCCACCATGTGCGCGTGATGCGGGTTATGGGTGATGAACACGACGCCGAAGCCGGCTTCCTTGGCGGCGGTGATGTATTTGAGCACAACGCCGGACTGCTTGACGCCCAGCGCCGCGGTGGGCTCGTCGAGGATGAGCACTCGGGCGCCGAAGAACACCGCGCGCGCGATCGCCACACACTGGCGCTGACCGCCGGACAGCGAGCCGATCGGCACGTCGACGTCCGGTAGGTCGATGCCCATCTTGGACAGTTCGGACAGCGTGGTCGCCCGCATCGCGTTGGCATCCAGCGACCACGGAAAACTCTTCTTGCGGATCTCCTGGCCCAGGAAGAAGTTTCGCCACACCGGCATCAACGGCACGACGGCGAGGTTCTGGTACACCGTCGCGATGCCCTTACCCAAGGCCTCGGCGGGCGAGGAAAACCGGGTCGGTTCGCCGTCGACGAGCAGGTCTCCTTCGGTCTGCTGATGCAGCCCGGCGATGATCTTGATCAGCGTCGACTTGCCTGCGCCGTTGTCACCGAGGATGCCGGTCACCTCCCCGGCGTGCACCCGTAGGCAGATGTCCTTGAGCGCGGTGATGTTGCCGTAGCTCTTGCCGACGTTCTTCAACTCGACGAGGGGCACCTTGCCACCGGATTGCGAATCGCTGCTGGGTCTTTCGATAGAGATGGTCATGGCGTCATTTCTTCGCTGCGTAGTTACGGAAGGCGTTGTTGGCGATCACCGCGAACAGCAGCATCGCGCCCAGGAAGAACTTGAACCAGTCGGGGTTCCAGCCGGCGTAGACGATGCCCTGATTGGTCATACCGAAGATGAAGGCACCGATGGCCGCACCCACGGCGGTGCCGTAACCACCGGTGAGCAGGCAGCCGCCGATGACTGCGGCGATGATGTAGAAGAACTCGTTGCCGATGCCCTGACCGGACTGCACGGTGTTGAACGCGAACAGCAGGTGCATGCCGACGAACCAGGCGCAGAAGCCGACGAACATGAACAGCCCGATCTTGACCTTGGTCACCGGAACACCCACGGCGCGTGCGCTCTCCGCGTCACCACCGACGGCGAAGATCCAGTTGCCGATCCTGGTCTTGAACAACACCCAGGTGGCCGCCGCGGTGAAGACCAGCCACCACACGACGGTGATCCGGATGCTCACACCGAACAGGGTGAACGACGAGGCGAACACCTTCTGCGCGGAATCCCAGCCCTGCATGTCATTGATGCTCTGGGTGGCGACCTGCCCGGCGAGGAGTTTGGTCACCGCAAGATTGATGCCGGCCAGCATGAAAAACGTGCTCAACGTGATGAGGAAGGACGGAATCTTGGTTTTCATCACCAGAAAGCCGTTGAGGAAGCCGACGCCGAGCGCCAGGATCAATGCCAGCCCAGCGCCCGCCCAGAGATTGAGGTGCAGGTTGTAGGACAGCATCGAGGCCGCCAGCGAGCTGAACGTCACCGCGACGCCGGTCGACAGGTCGAACTCGCCGCCGATCATCAGCACCGCGACGCCGCACGCCATGATGCCGATGGTGGAGCTGGCATAGAGCACGGTGGCCAGCGATGCGGCCTCCCGGAACGGCGCGGCCACGACGAGGAAGAAGACGAAGATACCGATGGCACCGATGCCCGCGCCCATCTCGGGCCGAATCAGCAGGCGTTGCAGCCGGTTGCGTTCCTTGACACGGTCGTCCCGCACCACTTTGTGGTCGGCGACCTCGAGGTCTGCTTGCGTAGTCATGTCGTTTCCCGCCGATCGCTATCGGGTTCCGCCCTTGGCCAATTCGGCCACGGCGTCAATATTGGACTTGTCGATGAAGGACGGCCCGGTCAGCGTCGGCTGATTGCCACCGATGATGTTCTTGTTGCTCAGGTAGAGCCACAGCGAGTCGACAGCCAGATAGCCCTGCAGATAAGGCTGCTGGTCGACGGCCCATTGCACGTCGCCCTTCTGGATCGCATCGACCAACGCCGCGTTGGTGTCGAACGTCGCGACCTTGGCATTGCTGGCCGCATTCTTGACCGATTGGACCGCCGTCAGCGCGAAGGGTGCACCGAGGGTCAGGATCGTGTCAATGGCCGGATCCTGTTGCAGCTTGGCCGTGATGGTCGACTCCACCGACGGCATGTCCTTGCCATTGACGTTGAGCACCTCGGTGGCCGGGAAGGTGTTCTTCACCCCGGCGCAGCGCGCTTCCAGATCAACGTGGCCCTGTTCCTGGATCACACATACGACCTTCTTGGCACCGTCGGATTGCAACCGCTTACCGGCCTCCTGCCCGGCAATGTAGCCGTCCTGCCCGAAGTATTCCTTGACGCCCATTGCCTGCCAGGCGTCCAGCCCGGCGTTGAACGCGACCACGGGAATCCCCTTGGCTTCGGCGCCCTCGACGGCGGCCTTCATCGCGTCCGGCTTGGCGAGTGTCACCGCGATGCCCTTCACCCCGCTGTCGATTGCGCTCTGGACGAGGTTCGCCTGGTTGGGTGCCTCGGGATCGCTGGAGTAGCGCAGCTCGATGTTGTCCTTCTTGGCGGCCGTCTCAGCACCCTTGCGGACCAGGTCCCAGAACGAGTCGCCGGGTGCCTCATGGGTGATCATCGCGATCGTCATCCGGGGGGTGTCGACGGTGCCGCCGCCGGATCCTGCACCGTTGTCCCGCGGCTTGCCTCCGGTCGCCGAGCAGGCTGCGAGCCCGATGACGAGCGCGCTCGCTCCGGCCACGGCCGCTAGCCGATTGAACCTCATGACGACTCCTTGTCCTCGACGACATCACGCACGACACGATGCTGTCTCGATGTAATACGGCTCACAACCGAAAGTCAAGACTTTGTTCGGACATTAGGACTGCAGGTCAAATGTTAGGGTCCGGCGATGGCTGATTTCACGCTGGCGGTCTGCGCGGAGATGGTGTTCCGCGACCTGCCCATCCTGGAACGCGTGCGCCGGATCGACGCACTGGGCTTCGAGGTCGAGATCTGGAGCTGGCACGACAAAGACTTGGCGGCACTGGCCGGCACCGGCGCACGATTTTCCTCGATGACCGGCTATCTGCACGGCGACCTGATCGACCCCTCGAGCGCGGACGAGGTGGTGCGCACCGCCGCGTTGAGCATCAAAGCCGCTGAGCGACTGGGTGTTCCACGACTCAACGTGCACACGTCGGAATTGGCCGACGGCCAGGCCGCCCGCCCGCGGCATCGGGCCACCGGCCAGATGTGGCTGACCGCGCAACGCACGCTGGAACGTATCGGTGAGCTCGGGGCGAACGCCGGCGTGGTGTTCTGTGTGGAGAACCTCAACACGATCGTCGATCATCCGGGCGTACCGCTGGCTCGCGCGAAAGACACCCTGGCACTCGTCGAGTCGGTGGGCCATCCGAACGTCAAGATGATGCTCGACCTCTATCACGCTCAGATCGGCGAAGGAAATCTCATCGACCTGGTTCGGCGCTGTGGGCCGGCGATCGGCGAGATCCAGGTAGCCGACGTTCCCGGCCGCTGCGAGCCGGGAACCGGCGAGATCCACTACCCCGCTATCGCGGCCGCACTGCGCGAGATGGGTTACACCGGGACCGTCGGCTTGGAGGCGTGGGCATCGGGAGACAGCGAGGCAGCGCTGGCAGCGTTTCGGACCGCCTTCTGCGCGACGAGTCAGCGGTCGACGACGGTGGTGTCGAAATAGTATCGAGAGGCGCGATAGCAGTGCGCGCCGAATTCCACTGCCCGCCCGGAGTCGTCGAACGCCGTGCGGTCCATGGTGAGCAGCGGTGCACCGGGCTTCTCCTCCAACAGTCTGGCCTCGGTGCGGTTAGCAGCTCGTGCCCCGATGCGCTGACTGGCCAACCTAATGTGCACGCCGCGGGATCGTAGTGATTGATAGAGACCGCTGCGCTCGAGTTCCTCTGCCGCGGGGGCGATTTCGATGGGAAGGTAGTTCGTCATCAGCGCCAGCGGCTCGCCGTTGGCACACCGCAACCGTTTGATGCAGGCCACCTCGCGGTCGCCGGCCAGACTGAGTTCACGGGCCACGTCTTCATCGGGCACCCCGACGTGATACTCCAGCAGCTGCGTCGAGGGCTCTTGTCCAGCGCGAGCCAGATCGTCGAACAGGCTGGTGAGCTCGACTCGGCGATGAACGGGATTCTGCACGACCTGGGTCCCGACACCGCGCTTGCGGACCAACAATCCCTTGTCGACAAGCTCCTGGATGGCCCGCCTCGTCGTGGGTCTCGACAGCGTCAGCCGCTTGGCCAACGCCAGCTCGTTCTCGAATCGGTCACCAGGTGCGAGTTCGCCACTGCGGATGGCAGCTTCAATCGCCTGAGCGAGCTGGTAGTACAGGGGAACAGGACTTGACCTGTCCAGTTCGACTGCCAACGGCACATCGACTCCGATCGAAGAAACTCGAATCCCAACAGTAGCTGCAGTTTAACATTGATTGACACAAAGACCGAATGTCAGGACAAAGTATTGACATCAGGTTGTGGCGGGGGGCACAGTCATAACAAGCCCCATCGAGCCCTGAAAAGAGCTGACGTGACCAGTACCCCGCCCTTCGACGTCCTCGCCATCGGGCGCAGTGGAGTCGACATCTACCCCCTTCAGGTCGGTGTCGGCCTCGAGCAGGTGCAATCCTTCGGGAAGTTCTTGGGCGGGTCGGCCGCCAACGTTGCCGTGGCCGCCGCCCGGCTGGGCAACAGCGCCGCACTGATCTCCGGCGTAGGCAACGACCCGTTCGGGCGGTTCGTCCGCGCCGAGCTGGGCCGCCTCGGAGTCGACAACCGCTACGTCACCACCCACTCCGAGTACCCGACGCCGGTGACGTTCTGTGAGATCTTCCCGCCCGACGACTTCCCGCTGTACTTCTACCGCAAGCCCAGCGCCCCCGACCTCCAGATCGAGGCCGACGAATTGGATCTGACCGCCATCCGAGCTGCCCGACTCTACTGGTCGACAGTCACCGGACTGTCCGAAGAGCCCAGTCGCAGTGCACATTTCGCAGCCTGGCTGGCTCGTGGCAGGGCACCTTTGACCGTGCTGGACCTCGACTACCGCCCCATGTTCTGGGACTCCCCCGCCACAGCCTCCGAACAAGTCCACCGCGCGCTGGACCACGTCACCGTGGCGGTCGGCAACCGGGAGGAATGCGAGATCGCCGTCGGCGAGACCAATCCGCACAAGGCTGCCGACGCACTGCTCGACCTCGGCGTCGAACTGGCCATCGTCAAGCAGGGCCCGCGTGGCGTGCTCGGCAAGACCAGGAACGCGTCGGTAACGGTGCCTCCGGTCGACGTCGAGGTGGTCAACGGACTCGGCGCCGGCGACAGCTTCGGCGGCAGCCTCTGCCACGGACTGCTGCACGGCTGGCCGCTGGAGAAGACGTTGCGGTACGCCAACGCCGCAGGGGCTATCGTCGCCGCACGCCTGGAGTGCTCGACGGCGATGCCCACGGCCGCCGAAGTCGCCGCACTCGCCGAACAGACCGCTGTGGAGGCCGTCAATGTCTAGCCCCTGCAAGGATTACGCCGATATCACCGAACTGCGCGCCACCGACCCCGCCGCGATCACCCGGGCCTGGCAGACCCGTACCACCCGAACCGCCATCCGCGGCAACGGCCGGTTGATGATCGTGGCCGCCGACCACCCCGCCCGTGGTGCGCTGGCTGTCGGATCGCGGCCCACCGCGATGAACAGCCGCACCGACCTGCTCGACCGGTTACGCACTGCGTTGGCCGATCCCGGTGTCGACGGGGTGCTGGCCACCTCGGACATCCTCGACGATCTGTTGCTGCTGGGGGCGTTGGAGGACAAGGTGGTGTTCTCCTCGATGAACCGCGGTGGGCTGGCCGGCTCCAGTTTCGAACTCGACGACCGGATGACCGCCGCGACCGCGAAGGCCACGGCTGCTGCCCGCATGAATGGTGGAAAGATGCTGTGCCGCATCGACCTTGCCGATCCCGGCACGGTAGCGACGCTGGCGGCCTGCGCACAGGCCGTCGACGAGCTCGCCGCACACGGACTGATCGCGATGCTCGAACCGTTCCTGTCCCGCCGGGTCGACGGCAAGGTCCGCAACGACCTCAGCCCCGACGCGGTGATCAAGTCCATCCACATCAGCCAGGGCCTGGGTTCGACATCGGCCTATACCTGGATGAAACTGCCGGTGGTCGCCGAAATGGATCGGGTCATGGATGCCACCACCCTGCCGACCCTGCTCCTGGGTGGCGACCCCACCGACCCCGACGAGGCGTTCGCCAGCTGGGAGAAAGCCCTTGCCCTGCCGTCGGTGCGTGGCCTGATCGTCGGGCGCACCCTGCTCTATCCGGCAGACGACGACGTGAGCTCCGCGGTGGCGACCGCCGTGGCGATGGTGCGGTGAAGGACGCGATGAACAGCACGTACTACATTCCGGCCCGAAGCGCCGAGCTCCCGTTCACCGTCGACGTCACCCCTGAGTCGGCCGGTTGGACCGAATCATCGCTGCGGATCGTCGAATTGGACGAGAGTCAACGCATCGAGCTGACCACCGGCGCCACCGAGGTCATGATCCTGCCGCTGGTCGGGGGCGGCAGGATCATGTGTGGCGACGAGACCTTCGAGCTCTCGCGGCGGGAATCGGTGTTCGACGGCCCTGCCGACATGGTTTACATCGGTATCGACAAGATCTACACCCTGACCGGCGAGGGCCGGTTCGCCATGTGTGGCGCCCGCGCGACTCGATCATTCCCGAACCGCCGGGTGGCCGCCACCGACGTGCCGGTCGAGTTGCGCGGCGCGGGCAACTGCAGCCGGCAGGTGCACAACTTCGGCACCGCAACCACTTTCGAGGCCGATTCCCTGATCGCCTGTGAGGTGATCACCCCCAGCGGTAACTGGTCGAGCTACCCCGCTCACAAGCACGACGAGAACTCCGACGTCGAGACCCAACTCGAGGAGATCTACTACTTCGAGATCGCCGACAGCCCGGCCGGCACCCCCGGCTTCGGCTATCACCGGGTGTACGGCACTCCGGCACGCCCGATCGAGGTGCTCGAAGAAGTCCGCTCCGGTGACGTGGTGCTGGTCCCGCACGGCTATCACGGTCCGTCGATCGCCGCACCCGGCCACCACATGTACTACCTGAACGTCATGGCGGGTTCGGGTCCCAACCGGGCGTGGCTGATCTGTGACGACCCGAATCACACCTGGCTGCGGGACAGCTGGGAGCACCAGGAGATCGATCCGCGTCTGCCGATGCGCACCAACCGAGGAGTCTGACCGTGGTATCCACCGCGCCGAAGTCGACCGAGAAGCTGGCCGACACCGAAGCCACCGTGCGGCTGACCGTTGCTCAGGCCACCGTCCGGTTCCTCGCCAACCAGTACGTCGAGCGCGACGGCGTGCGCACCAAGTTCTTCGCCGGGTGCCTCGGAATCTTCGGGCACGGCAATGTCGCCGGACTCGGCCAGGCGCTCCTGCAGGACGAGGTCCACTCGTTGGCCGCCGGCCGCGAACCCGCTCTGCGGTACGTGCTGGGCCGCAACGAGCAAGCCATGGTGCACACCGCCGTCGCCTTTGCGCGTCAGAAGGACCGGCTGGCGACCTGGGCCGTCACCGCCAGCGTCGGACCCGGCTCCACCAACATGCTCACCGGCGCGGCGTTGGCGACCATCAACCGGTTGCCGGTGTTGCTGCTGCCCGCCGACACCTTCGCCACCCGGGTCAGTGCCCCGGTTCTCCAGGAACTCGAGCTGCCCTGCGCCGGCGACGTAACGGTCAACGACGCCTTCAAACCCTTGTCCCGTTACTTCGACCGGGTCTGGCGTCCTGAGCAGCTGCCCGCTGCACTGCTCGGTGCCATGCGGGTGCTGACCGATCCGGTCGAGACCGGTGCGGCGACGGTGTCGGTCCCCCAGGACGTCCAGGCGCAGGCGCACGATTGGCCGAAATCGCTGTTCGCCGAACGCACCTGGCACATCGCCCGCCCGCTGCCCGAGCGCTCGGTGATCGCCCGGGCCGCCGAGATCATCGCCGCGGCCAGTAAGCCACTGATTGTCGCCGGTGGCGGTGTGCACTACTCCGCGGCCGAACAGGCTCTGGCAGCCCTGGCCGAGAGGACGGGCATCCCCGTCTCGGAGAGTCAGGCTGGCAAAGGGTCGCTGCCGTTCGACCATCCGCAAGCCGTGGGTGCGGTCGGCTCGACGGGTACCACCGCAGCCAACGCACTGGCCGCCGAAGCTGACGTGGTCATCGGAATCGGCACTCGCTACAGCGATTTCACCTCGGCGTCACGCACGGCGTTCAACAACCCCGAGGTGCGGTTCGTCAACATCAACGTCGCCTCGCTGGATGCGGTCAAGCAGGGCGGCGTCAGCGTCGTCGCCGATGCCCGGGAAGCTCTCGAGGCACTGGCTGAGGCGCTGGACCACTACACCGTCGGCGACGAATACCGCTCCCGCATCACCGAACTGGCCGCCGAATGGGACGACACCGTGTCCTCGGTGTACGCCTGCGAAGACGGGGTGCAGCTCAACCAGAATCAGGTCATCGGGTTGGTGAATACCCTGTCGGATCCGCGTGACGTGGTGGTGTGTGCCGCGGGCTCGATGCCTGGGGACCTGCACAAGTTGTGGCGCACCCGCGACCGCAAGGGATATCACGTCGAATACGGTTACTCGTGCATGGGCTACGAGATCGCCGGCGGTATCGGCGTGCGGATGGCCGACACCGACCGCGACGTGTTCGTCATGGTCGGCGACGGCTCCTACCTGATGATGGCCACCGAATTGGTGACCGCCGTCCAGGAGGGCGTCAAGATCATCCCGGTACTGGTGCAGAACCACGGATTCGCCTCCATCGGTGGACTTTCAGAGTCAGTGGGTTCGCAGCGGTTCGGTACCGCCTACCGCTACCGCGGTGACGGCGGGCGCCTGGACGGCGGCACGCTTCCGGTCGATCTGGCCGCCAATGCCGCGAGCCTGGGCGCCGACGTCATCAAGGTCGCCACCGCCGCCGAGTTCGCCGACGCGGTCAAGGCCGCCAAGGCGGCCGACACGGTCACCGTGATTCATGTCGAGACCGACCCGTTGGTCTACGCACCTGACAGCCAGTCCTGGTGGGATGTCCCCGTCAGCGAGGTCTCCAGTCTGGAATCCACCCAGGCGGCTTATCAGCGGTATGCCGACTGGAAGAAAGTGCAACGCCCCCTGGTCAATCCGTCGGATCGATAGCGGCCCGCCCGGTGAGTACGATTCTGGTCGGATCAGCCCCCGACTCCTGGGGAGTCTGGTTCCCCGACGACCCACTGCAGACGCCCTACACCCGTTTTCTCGACGAGGTCTCGGCCGCGGGATATCAATGGATTGAACTCGGCCCGTTCGGCTACCTACCGACCGACCCCGGGCAACTTTCCGACGAGCTGGCGGCTCGCAACCTGAAGCTGTCGGCGGGCACCGTGTTCGAGCACCTGCACCAGGATGATTCCTGGAGTGCCGTCTGGAGGCAGATCGAAGATGTCGCGAAACTGACTGCCGCCGTCGGCGGTAAGCACGTGGTGGTGATCCCGGAAATGTGGCGCGATGCGTCCTCGGGCGCGGTGCTCGAGGATCGCACCCTCAGTGCCGAACAGTGGCGCAAGAAGACCCGCGGCATGAATGAACTGGGCAAGGCGATGTTCGAGCAGTACGGGGTGCGGGCGCAGTACCACCCACACGCCGACAGCCACGTCGACACCGAGGAGTCCGTGTACCGCTTCCTCGACGGCACCGACGGCGCGTTCGTCAACCTGTGCCTGGACACCGGCCACATCTCTTACTGCGGCGGAGACAACATCGCCATCATCCGACGGGCACCTGAGCGCATCGGCTACCTGCACCTCAAACAGGTCGACCCCCGGGTCCGGGCCAGGGTCGAGGCCGAGGACTTGCCGTTCGGCGAGGCCGTCAAGCTCGGCGCGATGATCGAGCCGCCACACGGAATCCCATATATGCCAACACTTCTCGCCGAGATCGATAAGCTCGGAATCGATGTGTTCGCCATCGTCGAGCAGGACATGTACCCGTGCGATCCCGACGCACCGCTGCCCATCGCCACCCGCACCAGCGCATATCTCGTTTCGTGTGGGGTCCCGTCGGTGCAATTGCGCTAGGAGCCTGCGTCATGTCTGACTTGAGGATTGCGGTGCTCGGTGCCGGTGTGATGGGTGCGGACCACGTCGCCCGCATCACCGCACGGATATCGGGGGCCCGGGTGTCGGTGGTCAACGACTACCTCACCGAGAAGGCCCAGCAGCTCGCCGCTTCGATTCCGGGCTGCCGCGCGGTCGCCGACCCGCTCGAGGCAGTCGCGGACGTTCAAGTCGACGCAGTGCTGCTGGCGTCCCCGGGTCCGGCCCACGACAAGCAACTGCTCGCCTGCCTGGAGCACCGCAAGCCGGTGTTGTGTGAGAAGCCACTGACTACCGATGTCGCCTCGGCACTGGAGATCGTGCGCCGTGAGGCCGAGCTCGGCGCTCCCCTGATCCAGGTGGGTTTCATGCGCCGCTTCGACCACGAATACGCGGCACTGAAGGCCCACATCGACGGCGGCGGGCTCGGCCAGCCCCTGGTGATGCACTGCGTGCATCGCAATCCGGCGGTGCCACCGTCATTCGACAGTTCGATGGTGGTCCGGGATTCCCTGGTGCACGAAGTTGACGTGACACGGTTCCTGTTCGGCGAGGAGATCGCCAGCATCCAGATCGTGCGTCCGAGTCCGAATCCCCTTGCACCGCAGGGGTTGCAGGATCCGCAGATCGCGATCATGAAGACCGTCAGCGGCCGCCATGTCGACGTCGAGCTGTTCGTGACGACCGGGGTGGCCTACGAGGTGCGCACCGAGGTGGTCGGGGAACGCGGCAGCGCCATGATCGGCCTGGACGTGGGGCTGGTCCGCACATCGGCGCCCGGCACGTGGGGCGGGACGATCGCCCCGGGCTTCCGGGAGCGGTTCGGACAGGCCTACGACACCGAGGTTCAGCGCTGGGTGGACGCCGTTCGAAGCGGTGTCAACGTCGACGGACCGACCGCATGGGACGGTTACGCCGCGACCGCGGTGTGCGAGGCCGGCGTCCGCGCCCTCGACAGCGGTGACGTGGTCCCGGTGGAACTGGCTCGCCGTGACGGGTAACGCCGCACCGGCGTTCTGGGGTGCCCGTTAATCCCTGGCGGGTCTGATCCCCTCCCAGTCGCCGATCTGTCACACGGACAGACCGGCGACCAGGTGGGAGTCATCGAATCAGAGGATGTAGAGCATCTCCTGATAGGTGGGCAGCGGCCACAGGTCGTCGGCCACCAGGCCTTCGAGGCTGTCGGCCGCCTCGCGCACCGCCGTCATGGCCGGCAGCACGACATCGCGGTAGTGCAGCGCCTCCGCGTCAGCGCCCTCGACGTGGGTGCCCAGCGCGGCCTTGAGGTCGGCAAGACCCGCGGTCAGCGCCGAGATCGGACCCGAAACCTCGGTCAGCAGAGCGGTGTCGGCGTCCACACCGGCGGCCTTGAGGGTGGCGACGTTCTGCGCGAGCTCGGTCTGGTAGCGGATGGCGGCCGGCAGGATGACCGTCGTCCCCATTTCCAGAACCAGCTTCGCCTCCACGGCGATCGTCAGCACGTACTGCTCGAGCCGGACCTCATAGCGGCTGTGCAGCTCGCGCTCGTTGAACACGCCGTACTTCTCGAACAGCGCGATCGCCTCGGGCTTGATCAGCTCGGGGATGGCATCCGGGGTGGTCTTCAGGTTGGGAAGACCCCGCTCGGCCGCCTCGATCTGCCAGTTGTCGGAGTAGCCGTCGCCGTTGAACACCACCGCACCGTGCTCGGTGATGATCTCGGTGAGCAGCGTCTGGACCGCGGAATCGAACTCCTGGCCGTCGGCGACGGCCTTCTCCAGCACCGTGGCCATGTAGTCCAGCGAGTCGGCCATGATCGTGTTGAGGATGATCATCGGCACGTTGATCGTCTGGCCCGAACCCGGGGCACGGAACTCGAACCGGTTGCCCGTGAAGGCGAACGGGCTGGTGCGGTTGCGGTCGCCCGGGTCGGTCGGCAGTTCCGGCAGCGTGTCGACACCGATGATCATGCTGCCCTTGCCCTTGGACGAGGTCGCCGCACCCTTGGCGATCTGCTCGAAAACGTCGGCCAGCTGCTCGCCGAGGAAGATCGAGATGATCGCCGGCGGGGCCTCGTTGGCGCCCAGGCGGTGGTCGTTGGTGGCCGAGGCCACCGACACCCGCAGCAGGCCGGCGTACTTGTGCACGGCGCGGATCACCGCGGCACAGAACACCAGGAACTGGGCGTTCTCGTGCGGGGTGTCACCCGGCACGAGCAGGCTGCCGAACTGGGCGTTACCCACCGAGAAGTTGACGTGCTTGCCCGACCCGTTGACACCGGCGAACGGCTTCTCGTGGAAGAGGCACTCCATGCCGTGCTTCTTGGCGATGTTGCGGAACGTGGTCATCAGCAGCTGCTGGTGGTCAGCGGCGATGTTGGCCCGCTCGAACATCGGGGCGATCTCGAACTGCCCGGGCGCGACCTCGTTGTGCCGCGTCTTGGCCGGGATACCCAGCTTGAACAGCTCACGCTCGGTGTCCATCATGAACGCCAGAACGCGGTCGGGTACTGAGCCGAAGTAGTGGTCGTCGAACTCCTGGCCCTTGGGCGGCTTGGCACCGAACAGGGTGCGCCCGGCGTTGATCAGGTCCGGGCGGGCCAGGAAGAAGTGCCGGTCGACCAGGAAGTACTCCTGCTCCGGTCCGCAGAACGACACGATGTGGTCGAAATCCTTGTGGCCGAACAGCTTCAGGATGCGCTCGGCATGGGTGCCCATGGCCTGCTGGCTGCGCAGCAGCGGGGTCTTGTAGTCCAGCGCCTCACCGGTCATCGAGACGAAGACCGTCGGGATGCACAGTGTGTTGCCGTTCGGGTTCTCCAGGATGTAGGCCGGGCTGGTGACATCCCAGCCGGTGTAGCCGCGGGCCTCGAAGGTGCTGCGCAGACCGCCGGAGGGGAAGCTGGATGCGTCCGGCTCACCCTGGATCAGGGTCTTGCCCGCGAACTCAGCCAGCGTCTGGCCGTCGGAGACCGGCTCCAGGAAGCTGTCGTGCTTCTCGGCGGTCAATCCGGTCATCGGGTAGAAGACGTGGGCGTAGTGGGTGGCTCCCTTTTCCAGTGCCCAGTCCTTCATGGCCGCGGCGACCGAGTCGGCGATGGCCGGGTCGAGCTTCTCGCCCTTCTCAATGGTGGCGACGACAGACTTGTAGATCGACTTGGGCAGGCGCAACTGCATCTCGGCCTTGGTGAAGACGTTCGATCCGAAGATCTCCCCGGGCTCCTCAGTGGGGTCGAAGCTGATCGCCGGGGGCTCGTAAGCCTCGACGCTGTTGATCGCCTGCAGCCGGACCGTATTTCCGCTCAACTGTATTTCCTCTTCACCCAAGACACCCGCGTCTGCTTCGCGGGCATGCGACCGGCCCACAGTAGGAAGCTCCGGTTCCAAACTTGTTACGTCCGCGTCAACGACAGAATGCGGTACACGCTGGCGTATCCGACGGCCCCGCGCATTTCTAGCAACGTCGATACATAGCCGAATACCAACGCCGTTGCGGTGAAACCAATTCGACGGACTTGTACAGCCGATATGAAGCCTTCTACAAGCTATTCGAAACGCCGCGCGAACTCGGGCTAAGTGGAGTTATGGTGAGGCCGCTTGAGTTCTTGGGTCGGAAACTCTCGAGGGGGAATCATCATGCACGCTGCACGGATCATCGCGCCCTTTGCCGTCGCGACGCTGGTCACAGGCGCTGTCCCAGTGCTGCAACACAGCCAGGCCGCCGCTTTCGCGTCAGTGGATTCGGTGCACATCGCACTGACGCAGGCGACTGAACAATTTTCGCAAAGTAATTCGGGACCGTCGTCTGCCCGCCGCGACCACGGGTGGGGCGATTTCGGAGATTGGGAAGATTGGGGCGGTCAAGGCGGCTCGCAGAATTGGTGGGGCGGCGGATTCAGCTTCGACCTGGGCGGGATTTTGACGACGATCGTCGGGCAGCTGACCGCCAATAACGGTGCGCTGCTGACGGCGATCCAGACCGCGGTGAGCTCCGTGGTCTCCAGCCTGGCCGGCGGCGCCTCGATCGCACAGGCACTGGCCAATGCCGGCCAGCAGCTCGCCACGGCCATCGGCGGCAACGTCGGCACGGCCGTGCAGGCGGGCCTGAACGCGGTCGGCCAGCTGCTGACCTTCGCGCCGAAGCTGATCAGCGGAGCTTTGACCATCGCCGCGGCACTACCGAGCGCCGTCGCTCCGGTGGTCACCGCGGTCACCGCCGCCGTCACCAACGTACTGGGCGCACTGGGTTCCGCTGATCTGACCACCGTGATCGCAACCGGCATCAAGAACGTCACATCTGCTGTTGCGCAGGGCATTTCGACCATCACCGCCGCGGTCCAGAGCGTCCTGACCGGCCAGCCGGTCACCCCTCCCACGGCTACCGCCCTCGCGCGGTCCGCTGCCCCGGCCGGCGCCGAGGACACGACGTCGACGCCGGTCACGGACAAGCACTCCAGCACCGACGCTCCAGAAGCCGAAGCCACCGGCACAACCAAGAGCGACGCCGGCACGACCAAGGGCGACACCGAAGCCGCCGACGACACCAGCGATTCGTCGGCCCCGGCCGCTGCTGGCAGTGCCCGGACCGTGCGAGCCGCAGCCGCTTCCCCGGCCGGATCCAAGAAGGCGTCGGATTCGGCTGCAGGCGCCGGTGCCGAGAAGTCCTCACCCTCGGGCGCTTCGGCCGGCTCGGCTCGTGCGTCGGGCAAGCGGGGCGCGCACACCTCAGCCGACTGAGACGACCGTCGGCGCTATCGACCGCTCTCGCTGTCGACGTGCTGATTCCAGAAGTCGTTGACCCGGCTGGCGATATCGCCGTCGGTGGCCACCGCGACCAGCGCCGCCGCCGCAACGGAGGTTGGGGCCCGGTCGAGCACCACCAGTCCGACGACCGGACTCGGTGCGTGCGTGACCATCGGCCGGGCCGCGAAGCCCGGCGGGAGGCCCAGTCGCGGTAGCCAGGCGGTGCTGGCGATGGTCGCCCGGCCCGGATGGGTGAGGTGGGCGTAGAGCGCGTCGACCGAATCCGCCTCCACCACGGGGCGAAACGGGGCGCCCTCGGCAGCCATGTTGGCGTCCAGGATGCGCCGGTTGCGCATCCTGGTCGTCAGCGCGCACAACTCGAGGGCCGCTGCATCGGTCCACGACACCAGCCGCTTGCTCATCAGCGGATTGCTGGCGGCCGCTACCAAGACGTAGTGCTCGCGGTACAACTCGACCGACCGCGTTCCCGGCAGCACTTCGTCGTCGAGGTAGGTCAGTCCCGCGTCGATCTCGAAATCGGCCAGTTGCCTGGCGATCTCACGCGACGACAGCGCCTCGACCCGGACCGACGCGGCCGGATTGCGCTCCAAGAAGCCGGTGGTGATGAACGGGCTGATGGGCACCGCGGTCGGAATCGCGCCGATCCGAGCGGTGACCGTCAGCCGCCCCTGCATTCGTTCCAGGTCGGCGAACATCTCGTCACGTTCGGCGATGATGCGCTGAGCCCAGGCCACCACCCGCTGGCCTTCCTCGGTGAAGCCCTCGAAACGTCGCCCCCGCTGCACGATGACGATGCCCAGGTCGTGCTCGAGCCTTCGCACCGCGACCGACAGCGTCGGCTGGCTGATGTGGCAGCGCTGGGCCGCGCGCCCGAAATGGCGTTCGGCGGCCAGCGCCAGCAGATAGTCCAGGTGCTGGAACAGCACGTCTCCCGCCATGCAGGTGACGATAGACGCCGGCTATCACCGCATGTCAAATACCAAAGACCAACGTGGCCCGGGCCATGTGGAGCAGCGCTTTCGGCGGCTAGATTGAGAACCATGGGCAACGTTCGCGATTTCGATGCCGACTACGACGAGCACGCGGTGACGGTCAGCGACCGAAAGCTCGAGGCGGCCGGCGTTCCGGCGGTCCTGGTGTCGCTGCGGCGCGGGCTGGCCGAGATGGGCCCGGTCCGCACGGCCGAAACCCTGACGCGGATCAACCAGCGCCACGGCTTCGACTGCCCGGGCTGCGCCTGGCCCGAGGAGCACGGCGGACGCAAGGTGGCGGAGTTCTGCGAGAACGGCGCCAAGGCGGTCGCCGAGGAAGCCACCAAACGTCGCGTCACCCCGGAGTTCTTCGCCCGGCATACCGTGGCGGAGCTGGTGACCAAGCCGGAGTACTGGCTGTCCCAGCAGGGCCGTCTGACCCATCCGATGGTGCTGCGGCCCGGCGCCCAGCACTACCAGCCGATCGACTGGGATGACGCCTACACGCTGATCGCCGAGCATCTGGGCGCGCTGGCCTCCCCCGACGAGGCGGTGTTCTACACCTCCGGGCGCACCAGCAACGAGGCGGCATTCCTCTACCAGCTACTGGTGCGCAGCTTCGGCACCAACAACCTGCCGGACTGCTCGAACATGTGCCACGAATCGTCGGGTACGGCCCTGATCGACTCGATCGGGATCGGCAAGGGATCGGTGACCGTCGACGACATCGAACACGCCGACGTCATCGTCATCGCCGGGCAGAACCCCGGCACCAACCACCCCCGGATGCTGTCCGTGCTGGAGAAGGCGAAAGGCAACGGCGCCAAGATCATCGCGGTCAATCCGCTGCCCGAAGCCGGTCTGATCCGGTTCAAGGATCCGCAGAAGGTCAATGGAGTCGTCGGCCACGGAGTGCCGATCGCCGACGAGTTCGTCCAGATCCGGATCGGCGGCGACCTGGCACTGTTCAAGGGACTGGGCCGGCTGCTGGTGGACGCCGAGGACCGCTCCCCCGGCAGCGTGATCGACCGGGCCTTCGTCGACGCCCACTGCCACGGCTTCGACGAGTACCTGGCCGAAACCCGCACCGTCGACCTCGACACCGTCATCGAGGCCACCGGTATCGACCGGCCGCAACTCGAACGCGTCGCCGGCATGCTGGCCCGCTCCCAGCGCACCATCGTCTGCTGGGCCATGGGCATCACCCAGCACACCCACGCGGTCGCCACCATCGGCGAGATCACCAACGTCTTGCTCATGCGCGGCATGATCGGCAAGCCGGGTGCCGGGGTCTGCCCCGTGCGCGGGCACTCCAACGTCCAGGGCGACCGGACCATGGGTATCTGGGAGAAAGTCCCGGAGAGCTTCCTGGCCGCGCTCGACCGTCAGTTCGGCATCGCCAGCCCGCGCAAGCACGGCTTCGACACCGTCGATGCCATCCGGGCGATGCGCGACGGCCGCGCCTCGGTGTTCATCGGGATGGGCGGCAACTTCGCCTCCGCCACCCCGGACACCGCAGTCACCGAGTCGGCGTTGAGCTCGTGTGCGCTCACGGTTCAGGTGTCCACGAAACTCAACCGCAGCCATCTGGTGCACGGCCGGACCGCGCTGATCCTGCCCACCCTGGGACGCACCGACCGGGATACCGTTGGAGGCCGCAAACAGGTTGTTTCCGTTGAGGATTCGATGTCGATGGTGCACCTTTCCCGCGGCTCGCTGACACCGCCGAGCGATGAGGTGCGCAGCGAAGTGGCAATCATCTGTCAGCTGGCACGCACTGTTCTCGGGACCGGTCACCCGGTGCCGTGGGAATCGTTTGTCTCCGACTACGACCGGATCCGCGATGCCATCGCCGCCGTGGTGCCCGGGTGCTCGGAGTACAACACCCGGGTCCGCCAGCCCGACGGCTTCCAGTTGCCGCATCCGCCGCGCGACGCCCGGGCGTTCCCGACGATCACCGGCAAAGCGAACTTCTCGGTCAACCCGATGCAGTGGGTGCCGGTTCCCGCGGGCCGCCTGATCCTGCAGACCCTGCGCAGCCACGACCAGTACAACACCACGATCTACGGCCTCGATGATCGCTACCGCGGCGTCAAGGGCGGCCGGCGGGTCATCTTCGTCAACCCGGCCGATATCGCCTCGCTGGGGCTGACCGATGGTGATCGGGTGGACCTGGTCTCGGAGTTCACTGATGCCCGCGGTGAGGTTCAGGAACGCCGGGCCGAGGACTTCCTGGTGGTCCCCTACGCCACACCGGAGGGCAACGCCGCTGCGTACTACCCGGAGACCAATCCCCTGGTTCCCTTGGATCACGTGGCGCTGAAGTCGAATACACCGGTGTCGAAGGCGATTGTGATCAGGCTGGAGCCCTCATGGGGCGGGTGACGGCTCGCCGGCGCGCGAGCCATCTGACCGCCGAGACCGTCATCGAGCGGCCCGAGACACTGGTAGTCGAGGAGCCGTTGGAGATCCGGGTGAACTCCGCACCCGTAACAGTCACCATGCGAACACCGGGCTCCGACGTCGAGCTGGCCCAGGGCTTCCTGCTCACCGAGGGAGTGATCGGCCATCGCGACGACCTGCTCACAGTGCGGTACTGCCGCGGCGCCGGCGAGGACGGGAGCAACACCTACAACGTCCTCGACGTGACGTTGCACCCCGACGTGCCCGCGCCGGACACCGATGTCACCCGCAACTTCTACACCACCTCGTCGTGCGGCGTCTGTGGGAAGGCGTCGCTGGAGGCGGTTCGGCTGTCCAGCCGCTACTCCCCCGGCGATGATCCGGTCACGGTGTCGAACGAGACGTTGACCGCGATCCCCGCGCAATTGCGTTCCGCCCAAAAGGTATTCGCCAGCACCGGCGGTCTGCATGCCGCCGCGCTGTTCACCGCCGACGGCAGCCTGCTCGTCGTACGCGAGGACATCGGCAGGCACAACGCCGTCGACAAGGTCATCGGATGGGCGCTGGAGGGCAATCGCGTTCCACTCAGCGGAACCATCCTGCTGGTCAGCGGCCGCGCCTCGTTCGAGTTGACGCAGAAGGCGGTGATGGCCGGAATTCCGGTGCTCGCCGCGGTGTCGGCTCCGTCGTCCCTGGCGGTCGATCTCGCCACCCAGTCCGGCCTGACTCTGATCGCTTTCTTACGGGGCGACTCGATGAACGTCTACAGCCGAGCGGATCGCGTGGGCAGATGAGACAATAAGCGAATATTGTGTGTCACATACGTGGGGAGGACGGCTGTGACCGAGGTCGAGGTCGACATCCCGGTATCGGCGTATCACGAGCGAATGCGCAAGTTGTTCCGCCGCCACCACGTTGCCATCACCCGCGACGACCTGCGTGGGGACGGGCCCGTCGGCGACGACCTCGACGCGTCGTCGGCGTTCATCCTGCTGTACCGGCAGTACCTGCGGGACCGCTGGGATGTCTTCGATCTGGACTTTCGCCAGGATCGGCACGACTGGTCGCTTGCGCTCACCGCCGAGGAGCGCGAGTCCTTCCTGGGGATCGCCGCAAGCTTCCTGCATGGCAGCCGCCAACTCGAGGTCGACTTGGCCGAGTTCATGGCCGGGACAGCCGAGGAACACAAACTCCATGTCGCCGCGCAGATCGAGACCCAGGCCCGCCACACCGCATTCTTCGGCAGGTTCTTGTGCGAAGTGGTCGACCTCGAACCCACCGCTGACGCGACAATTCTGGACAGAACCTTTCCACTCGTACAGGAGACCTTTGTCGGCCCCTTCGGGCTGCTGGCCTTTCAGGCCGAGGAGCTGCGCCGCAACCCGCACGACCCGCAGGCCCGTGTTCGTTACGGCACAACGTGTTTCCTGTGGATCCAGGGTGTGCTGGCAGCGTCGTTCTCGAGTGTGTTGTTGGGATTCGCCGCCGGGCGCGGCATGTTGCCTGCGTTCGTCGCCGGGGCCCGGGCGATGTATCTCGATCACGCCCGGCACGTCCGGGGTGGGCTGCTCTTCCTGCAGCAGGAGCTGCGCAGGGATCCCGCGGTGGTCGACGACATCTATGCCACCCTGCGCACCATCCTGATGGTCAGCGCGGTGTCGAGCCGCCAGGCATTCCACGAACCGCTGGGATGGAGTGGCGACGAGATTCGCTTGCTGGTCTCGAGCAGCCTGCGACGCAAATGCACCGATCTCGGGATCACCCTGCCCGCCGAGCTCGAGGCGCTGCTGCTACCGATCAGCGGGCAAGTCTGACCGTGGCCTCGGCGTTCTTCAGCGACTCCTGGGCGCAGGACGTCCAGGCCGCGCTGAACGCCGGGCCTGACGATGCCGCTCTGGCCGGCAAGTTGACGCACTACTGGGATGTTTACGACGTGGTCCGGGCGCAGTACACGGCGTCGTGGGCGCTCGGCGTGCGCAACCTGCCGATCGAACTCGGCGGCGGCGAGCGCTATCTGTACCTCGCCTGGTCGGGCTACTTCGTTGGTGAGTGCCGCGTGCTGGACTCCGCAGAACCGGTCGATGCGACCTACGTCCTGATGGCCGACTACGCCGATTGGAAGGCGCTGTGCAACGGCTACGACGTGCTGCGGACCATCACCGACCGCCGGATCACCCTCGAGCGCGGTGAAGTACTCGAGTTCTTCACGGCGATCCACTTCTTCGCCGAGTCGCTGGCGACGATCGCCAGGGTGCCGGTGGCCGCTTAGGCGGACTTGTCCCGGCGCTCGGGCCGGGCCGGCTTGCGCGGCACGATCGTCGGAAGGACGTTGTCCTGGACCGTCTCCTTGGTCACCACGACCTTGGCGACATCGTCGCGGCTGGGGATGTCATACATCACCGGTAGCAGGACTTCCTCCATGATGGCGCGCAGGCCGCGGGCACCGGTGCCGCGGTGGATCGCCTGATCGGCGATCGCGTCGAGCGCGTCGTCATCGAACTCCAGCTCGACGCCGTCCATCTCGAAGAGCCTGGTGTACTGCTTGACCAGAGCGTTCTTCGGCTCGGACAGGATCTTGACCAACGATTCCTTGTCCAGGTTGGTCACCGAGGCGACCACCGGCAGACGGCCGATGAACTCGGGGATGAGCCCGAACTTGATCAGGTCCTCCGGCATGACTTCGGCGAAGTGGTCCTGGGTGTCGATCTCGGCCTTGGACTTCACCTCGGCACCGAAGCCCAGACCGCGCTTGCCGACCCGATCGGAGACGATCTTCTCCAGGCCTGCGAACGCACCAGCCACGATGAACAGCACGTTGGTGGTGTCGATCTGGATGAACTCCTGGTGCGGGTGCTTGCGCCCACCCTGCGGCGGCACCGAGGCCTGAGTGCCCTCGAGGATCTTCAGCAGGGCCTGCTGCACACCCTCACCGGAGACGTCGCGGGTGATCGACGGGTTCTCGCTCTTGCGGGCGATCTTGTCGACCTCGTCGATGTAGATGATGCCGGTCTCGGCGCGCTTGACGTCATAGTCGGCAGCCTGGATCAGCTTCAGCAGGATGTTCTCGACATCCTCGCCGACGTACCCGGCCTCGGTCAGCGCAGTGGCGTCGGCGATGGCGAACGGCACGTTGAGCATCTTGGCCAGCGTCTGCGCCAGATAGGTCTTACCGCAGCCGGTGGGGCCGAGCATCAGGATGTTGGACTTGGCCAGCTCGACGGGCTCCGAGCGCGAGTCGCGGTGCTTCTCGCCGGCCTGGATGCGCTTGTAATGGTTGTAGACGGCCACGGCCAGCGTGCGCTTGGCGGTGTCCTGTCCGATGACGTAGTTCTCGAGGAACTCACGGATCTCGGCCGGCTTGGGAAGCTCATCGAGTTTGACGTCGTCGGCGTCGGCCAACTCCTCTTCGATGATCTCGTTGCACAGGTCGATGCACTCGTCGCAGATGTACACGCCAGGGCCTGCGATGAGCTTCTTGACCTGTTTCTGACTCTTCCCGCAGAACGAGCACTTCAGCAGGTCACCGCCGTCTCCGATGCGCGCCATGGTGGTGAGGTCCTACTTCCTAAGCCGTCGGTATTCGAACGTTGAGATCGACTCTGGGTGGTGTATGTCCCGACGCTACCCGTTCGCTCTGCAGCGGTGCGACAGATAGAGCCGAATAGCGTCGGTGGTATTCGTGCGTGATGGTGAACATATCCCCTGACGCGGCTCTCGTCGCCCCGGCACGCGCACCTGAGTTATTGGCGTGTCGCCGCCGTGACCTATTCGAGAGAGCCCGCACCCGGAAAGGCAACGGCGAACAGCGAGTTGCTCGAGATGTTCGCCGCTGCCCACGATACCGAAGCGTGTGCTCACCGAGGGTTCGCGGAGCGCGGAATCGCTCTCAGGCGTTCTGAGCCGAGAGCTTGCGGTACTCCAGGACGGTGTCGATGATCCCGTACTCCTTGGCGTCCGCCGCGGTGAGGATCTTGTCGCGGTCGGTGTCCTTGCGGATGACTGCCGCGTCCTTGCCGGTGTGGCGCGCCAGCGTCTCCTCCATGAGGGTCCGCATGCGCTCGATCTCGGCGGCCTGGATCTCGAGGTCGGAGAACTGGCCCTGGATGACGCCACCGAGCGAGGGCTGGTGGATCAGCACCCGGGCGTTGGGCAGCGCCAGGCGCTTACCCGGGGTTCCCGCGGCGAGCAGCACCGCGGCAGCCGAGGCGGCCTGGCCCAGGCACACGGTCTGGATGTCGGCGCGGACGTACTGCATGGTGTCGTAGATCGCCATCAGCGAGGTGAACGAACCACCCGGCGAGTTGATGTACATGGTGATGTCGCGGTCGGGATCCAGCGACTCCAGGACCAGCAGCTGGGCCATGATGTCGTTGGCCGAGGCGTCGTCGACCTGAACGCCGAGGAAGATGATGCGTTCCTCGAAGAGCTTGTTGTACGGGTTGGACTCCTTGACGCCCCAGCTGGAATGCTCGACGAAGGACGGCAGGATGTAGCGCGCCTGCGGCGCCAACCGGGGATCGCTGTAATCAGGCATTGGACAGTCCGTTCACGTGGGCGCGGGTGATGATGTGGTCGACGAAGCCGTACTCGAGGGCTTCCTGAGCGGTGAACCACCGGTCGCGGTCGGAATCGGCCTCGATGCGCTCGATCGGCTGGCCGGTGAACTCGGCGTTGAGCCGGAACATTTCCTTCTTGATCAGCGCGAACTGCTCGGCCTGGATCGCGATGTCCGCGGCGCCACCGGTGATGCCACCGAGGGGCTGGTGCATCAGGATGCGGGCGTGCGGCAGGGCGAAGCGCTTGCCCTTGGCGCCTGCGGCCAACAGGAACTCGCCCATCGAGGCAGCCATGCCCATCGCGTAGGTGGCCACGTCACACGGTGCGAGCACCATCGTGTCGTAGATCGCCATGCCGGCGCTGATCGAGCCGCCCGGCGAGTTGATGTACAGCGAGATGTCCTTGGTCGGATCCTCTGCGGCGAGCAGCAGGATCTGCGCGCACAGCCGGTTGGCGATGTCGTCGTCGACCTGCGAGCCGAGGAAGATGATGCGCTCGGCGAGCAACCGCTCATATACCGAGTCAGTGAGGTTCAGCCCTGGCGCGCCGCCGGAACGCATGTGAGTCACGACTTGATACCTGCTTTCTACAGACCTTGAACTACTCGACGTTCTACTCGACCCTAACCAACCGCCGGCGAAGCGCACTCCCAGAGGAGTGCGCTTTCGCTGACGGCGTTATTCGGCCGCGTCGGCCTTGTCCTCGGCTGCGGCTTCTTCGACCTCGGCGACCTCGGCAGTCTCAGCGCCTTCGGCACCGGCCGGCGGGCCGAAGAACTCGCTGGTGTCCACCACGTTGCCGTCGGTGTCGGTGACGGTGGCCGCCTCGACCACTGCGGCCACGGTCAGGCCGCGGCGCACGTCGGCGAACATCGCCGGCAGCTGGTTGTTCTGCTGCAGGATCTGCAGCAGCTGGGCCGGCTCGATGCCGTACTGACGCGACATCAGCACCAGGCGCTCGGTGAGGTCGTTCTGGCCGACCTGGATCTCCAGGTCGTCGGCGATGGCGTCCATCAGCAGCTGGGTCTTGACGGCCTTCTCCGCGGCCTCGCGGGTGTCAGCGTCGAACTGCTCGCGCGAGCTGCCCTGGGCCTCCAACGCCTCGGCGAACTTGGCCTCGTCGTGGTCCAGGCCATGGATCGCGTTGTGCACGGTCTCGTCGACCTGGGCCTGCACGATCGCCTCGGGCAGCGGCACGTCGACCTTCTCCAGCAACAGCTCCAGGGCGTTGTCCCGGATCTGCTCGGCCTGGTGGATCCGCTTGACCCGCTCGACCTGCTCGGTGAGGCTGGCCTTGAGCTCATCGATGGTGTCGAATTCGCTTGCCAGCTGGGCGAATTCGTCGTCCGGCTCGGGCAGCTCGCGTTCCTTGATGGACTTGACGGTGACGGTGACCTCGGCGTCCTTGCCGGCGTGCTCACCGGCGACCAGCTTGGTGGTGAACACCTTGGACTCGCCCTCGGCCAGTCCGACGATCGCCTCGTCGAGGCCGTCGATCAGCTGACCGGAACCGACCTCGTGGGACAGCCCCTCGGTCGAGGCCTCCGGGACGTCCTCGCCGTCGACGGTGGCCGACAGGTCGATGGAGACGAAGTCGCCCTCGGCAGCGGGGCGCTCGACACCCTTGAGGGTGCCGAAGCGGGCGCGCAGCGACTGCAGTTCGGCGTCGACGTCCTCGTCGCTGACCTGGATCGGGTCCACCTCGATCTTCAGCTCCGAGAGATCGGGCAGTTCGATGTCGGGGCGCACGTCGACCTCGGCGGTGAAGACCAGCTCCTCGCCGTCCTCGATCTTGGTGATCTCGATGTCCGGCTGACCCAGCGGACGCACCTCGGTGGTGGTGACGGCCTCGCTGTACCGGCTGGGCAGCGCGTCGTTGACGACCTGCTCGAGCACCGCGCCGCGGCCGACACGGGCCTCGAGCAGCTTCGCGGGGGCCTTACCCGGCCGGAATCCGGGCAGCCGGACCTGCTGGGCCAGCTGCTTGTAGGCGCGGTCGAAGTCGGGCTGCAATTCCGTGAAGGGCACCTCCACGTTGATGCGAACCCGGGTCGGGCTCAACTTCTCGACGGTGCTCTTCACTGCGGTGCTCCTTGTGTAGTTCTTCGTTGACGCGTGGTTGTAGGGCGTGTCGGGGTGACAGGATTTGAACCTGCGGCCTTCCGCTCCCAAAGCGGATGCGCTACCAAGCTGCGCTACACCCCGTGCGGTGATTTATCGCGCCCGCGATCCTACGGCCCAATCGCCGCCCAGCCTCAATCGACCTTGTCGAGGAGGGTTCGACAGGGCCGACTGGATTTGATCTGGTCACCGCCGGTACATTTGGGCTCGCGCAAGCACGCGGGCGTAGCTCAATGGTAGAGCCCTAGTCTTCCAAACTAGCTACGCGGGTTCGATTCCCGTCGCCCGCTCTCATCGAGGCTCTGAACTGCACCCGCAGTTCAGAGCCTTTTTGTCGGGAACAGTGCGAGGATCGATCCCGTTCGTGTGACCGACGACCGGAGGTAAGCGATGCCGCGACCATTCGAGTGCACGTCTGGTCGCTCCCCCAGCAGCTGGCTAGCTGCCGGCGGCGTCGGCATCGTCGCCCTCGGCGTGCTGACGGCACCACCGGTTCCCAGCCTTGTTGCGGTCCCCCATCCCGAACGTCACCTGCTGCAGCTGGCCGCCATCACCACCACCGACACCGGCGTCGCCCCGGCGCGGATGTCAGCGGCGGCCAGCCGCACGTCCGTGGCCTCGGCCGCATCGACGACACCGCCAGACCTGTTGGCCCTGGCGGCGTCGTTCCTGGATTACCTCAACAGTCTCGGCCTGGGCCCGTTGCCCGGCGTGCTGGCCATCGGCCTCGGCGGGATCGCCGTGGCCCTGGGCACCGTCGCCTACCTGTGGAATGGCTTCGCCGGTCTGATCAATCCCGCACTGGACTTTCTGCACATCCCGAAAGTGCCGACCATCCCGGTCTGCTTCTTCGGCCAGAATTGCGGCGGCGCAGCGGCCGCGCAGGCCCGACCGGCCGCGGTGGCGGTGGCCGCCGACTCCGGCGATACGGCCGTCGAACCTGCCCGCCCCAGTGTGGGACGAAGCAACCGCAACGGCGCGACCGCCACCACCTCAGTCCACACTCTTCGCACCCCGGCGACCGCGCGGGCGGCTGCACCGTCCGACCACGCCACCGCTCAGGACACCAAGGCGGCGGGCAGCACGAGGTCCACGGCGCCATCGGCAGGCGGCCCGAGCGTCGGCAGCAGCAAGCGGCGCGCGACGGCCTCCGGCGACTGAGCTCACATGCTGCGCTGCCAGGACCGGTAGACCACCCGCCGCACCGTCGCGGGGTCGGGCCCCGGGGCGTCCAGTGACGCCCGCAGCTCACCCGGGTCCAGCGCAAGCACCTCGCGCAGGTGCCAGGCGAGGTCACCTTCGGCGTCATGCTCGGGATGGGCGAAGTACTGGGTCTGCGCCGCCCCCGGTCGCAGCCGCTCGGGAAGGTTGCCGCTGACCGCGACGTCCCGCACGCCCTCACCGAACAACGGTTGCAGCAGCCCGCCGAACCAGTCGCCGCGCAGACTGCCGCGCCGCACCGAGAACCACAGGTTGGTCCAGCGGGTCACGGCGAACGCCGATAGTCCACCCAGGGTCGCCGGGGCAGCGGACTCGTCATGACCCGGTGGGCAGCGGAATACCACTCCCCTGTCGGCCAACCGGTCGAACAATGCGTGGCGGGCGTCGGCCCGACCAAGGCCGGCCAGCATCGGCGGGCGCGCCATGAAGAGGTCGGCGAATGCCATGGGCGTACCGATGGTTACGAAATCTGTTGTCCGCCAGGGATTTCCCTGAGAACGCAGATCCTGCCAGAGCCGCAACTGCGCGTCCCGCAACCCGTCGATCCCAGCACCAACCGCTTCCCGGACTCGGCCCGGCTCCCGCAGGCCCGGCGCCGAACCGGCATGCAACTCATGCATTTCCGACCACAGGGTGGTCAATGCGTCATAGCCGATGAACCCGCCGACACCGTGCCCCACCACGACCACCCGCGCATAGCTGCCCTGGTGCAGGGTGTGCAGCAGGTCGACCAGTCCCCCGCGGATGGCGCGGCGGGCGGCGTGGGATTCCGGCTGTGGATCGAAATACCTTGCCACGCTGACGAATCCGGTAGTCAGAAAGGTCCGCGTGAGCGCACGGGGCAGCATGCGGAACACCGCCACTGCGATGCTCAACACCACCACACTGCTGACCACGCCGAGGATCCAGCCGGGGATTCCGGTGTGCAGCAGGTACCCGCCGACGGCGAACAGGGTGACCAACACGGTGATGGGGATCAGCAGCGTGAGCCAGGCGGCCCGCCAGATGCCGAAGATCTGGTCGGGCACGTGGCGCGGCCGGCGCAGCAGCACCCGCAGCAATGCCGGCGCAAAACCTGCGTACCGGGTGCTCGTCGCCAGAAACGACCAGTCGTACTCGAAGACGTCGATGCCCGCCGACGGGGCACAGTTGCGGCGAGCCTCATAGGAATCGGTGACCTCGATGGCCTGCGGGTGGTACTCCCAGCGGCCGTCGCGCGGGGTCAGCACCGTCTTGGTGAAGGCGTCGAGAATGTCGGCGGGCCGGCGCTCGAGCAGACCGTGCACGAAGACCACGGCGGTGTGCACGTCTGCGGTATTGCGCACTTGTTCTCCCGACCTTGGTGTTGGCGTTGAGTGTGAAGGACGGCGGCCGCCCTGGCGAGTACGGGTGCAACGTAGGTCAACATGGCACAATCCGACGGATGACCTGTTTCCGGGGGAGCGACGCGGGTCGACGCGGGGTCGGAGCGCTGGGGTGACGGCCGAGCACTCGACAGATCTGCCCTCGAATTCCCCGGCACCGCGGCCACCGGCGACGCCGAGATTGCTCGACCGCATCCCCCGACCGGACACCTCCCGCGGCGGCCTGACTCTCGACACCTCGCTGCCGGTGATGGTGTTGTGGGTCTCCCAGTACCCGCTGCAACACGGCGGTCTGGGCGTCTTCCGCAGTCTCGGTCGCGCCGGCGTGCCCGCCTACGCCGTCGTCGGGCACCGCTGGGCTCCGGCCGCGTTGTCGCGCTACGTCAAGGGCCGCATCGTCTGGCGCCCGCACCGCGGTGACGGCGAGGCCGAACTGCTGGACCGCCTGCTGGACTTCGGGCGCAAGCTGGGCAGGAAATGCCTGATCGTCTGCACCAGCGATGACATGGCGGTATTCGCCGCCCGCAACCGCGCTGCCCTTGCCGACTACTACGTGCTTCCCGACGTCGCTCCCGAGCTGCCCGCTGAGCTGGTCGACAAGCGCGGTCTCGAGCGGCTGTGCCGGCAGCACGGCGTGCCGGTGCCGCGCTCGGCATTCCTACAGACGATGTCGGACCTGGACGAGGTGATCGCCGACCTCGATGAGCCGATCGTCGTCAAGAGCGCCGGGCCCCGCAGCCCCAACCGGCGGGTAGAGAACACCTTGGTGGTTCCCGACCGCACCGCACTGCGGCAGCTGCTGAGCACCCTGGCCGAGCCGTTCGACCTGACCCTGCAGCAGTACCTGCCCGACGAGCACGGCGAGGACTGGTTCACCGTCGGGTACTGCGACGCCGCCGCCACCGCCAATCCCGTCTTCACCGGATGCAAGGCCCGCTCGTGGCCGGCCAGGGGCGGTGCTCTCTCGGCTGGTTTCACCGCACTGAACACCGAGCTGGCCGAGATGGCCGCGACGTTCTGCAAGGACATCGGCTACCGCGGCATCTTCGATATGGACTGGCGGCGCGACGTCCGCACCGGCGCCTACACACTGCTGGATTTCAATCCCCGACCCGGCGCCCAGTTCCGGATGTTCGAGAACGACGCGGGCGTCGACGTCGTGCGCGCCATGCACCTGGACCTGTCCGGGCGGCCGATCCCGCCGGGCTCCCCGGTGATCGGCGAACGCTTCATCATCGAGCCGTGGGACTTGGCCAACCGGCTGGCGCATCGACGCGATCGGCCGGCACTGGCGGGATCGGGCCGAGCCCGGCTGACCTATCTGGCAGCTGACGACCCGGTGCCGGTCCTGGCCGTGCTCGCCACCCAGATCTTCATGTCGGTGGCCTCACGGCTTCGGTTCCTTCCCAGGTGAAGGACTGAACGCGCTGGTCACGACACGATGTCGGTTCGGCTCCAATCCAGTTCGCAGGATCGGCGGCTACCCTCGGCGGCCGTAGATTCAGGTTCGGTTCCCGACGCCGGTCAGGGATTTCCGACCAGGAGGCGCGGTGAGCAACCCCATTCCCATCGGCGGCGAGTGCGTCGCGGGATTCGAGGCGGTCCGCGATGCCTTCGTCCGGAACTTCACCGACCGTGATGAGGTCGGTGCGGCCGTGGCGGTCTGGGTCGACGGCGACCTCGCGGTCAACCTGTGGGGCGGGTACGCCGATGCGCACCGCCGCCGGCGCTGGCGGGAGAACACCCTGGCCAGCGTGTTCTCCGGGACCAAGGGTCTGACCAGCACCTGCGTGCACCTGCTCGCCGACCGCGGCGAGCTCGACCTGGACGCGCCGGTGGCCGCCTACTGGCCGGAATTCGGCTGCCACGGCAAGCAGGACATCACCATCGCCTCCGTGCTCGGCCACCGCTCCGGCGTCATCGCGCCGCGCGCTCGGCTGCACTGGAACGACACCACCGACTGGACCCGGGTGTGCGACGAACTCGCCGCGGCCACCCCGTGGTGGACGCCGGGCACCGCGCAGGGCTACCACATGGTCAGCTTCGGCTTCATTCTCGGCGAGGTCGTCCGCCGGGTCACCGGCCGCAGCATCGGGCAGTACCTGCGCACCGAGATCGCCGAGCCGATGGGGATCGATGTCCACATCGGACTGCCGCCCGCCGAGCATCACCGCTGCGCGGACATGATCAACAAGCCCCATATCCGCGACGTGCTGGCCAAGGGACAGGCGCCCAGCGACCCAACCGCCATCGACGAGCACCCGATGGCCGGCCTGTCGATCACCATGGGCTTCGTCCCCGACGACGAGCTGGGGTCCAACGAGCTGACACGTTGGCGCACAGCCGAATTCCCCGGCACCAACGGCCATGTCTCGGCGCTCGGCCTGGCCACGTTCTACAACGGCCTGGCGCAGGAGAAGCTGCTCAGCTACGAGCAGCTGAGCCTCGCGCGGGTCTCGCAGGGTGGCTTCGACACCGATGTGGTGCTGGGCCCCCGGGTGGCCGACCACGGCTGGGGCTTGGGTTACATGCTCAACCAGCGCGGGGTGGCCGGCCCGAACCGGCTCAGTTTCGGGCACGGCGGCTCGGGTGGCTCCTACGGTTTCGTCGACCTGGAGAACCGGATCGGCTACGCCTACGTCATGAATTACTTCGACGCCTCCAAGTGCAACGCCGACCCGCGCAGCACTGCCCTGTCCGACGAGGTCTACCGCGCCATCGGCGTTCTCTGACAGGCAAATTTTCATCCGCGGGCAGACCGCCGGCGGCTCGGTACTGTGGGTGCCATGAATGGTGTGCTCGTAGTGCTCATCCTGGTGGTTGTCGCCGCGATCGCGCTGGCGGTGTGGAGTTCGTCGCGCGCGTCGGGCAATCGCAACGCCGCCACCCTGGCCGACGCGAAGGCCGACGCGCGCCGGGTGATCGAACGCCTCGGCGGTCAGGTGCTCAACCTCAACGGCAGCAACGACGCGTCCACCCAGGCGCTGGCCGACGCTTCGGAGCGGTTCACCGCGGCCTCCTCGCAGATCGAGCAGGCCACCACCACCAAGCAAGCCCAGCTGGCGAAAGAGAGCGCGCTGGAAGGGCTTTACTACGTGCGCGCGGCGCGCACCGCAATGGGCATGGATCCGGGTCCGGAGCTGGAGAGCATCTCCGGGCAGAAGTCGGCGGGCACGGTCACCGAGGACCGCAAGGTTCAGTTCGACGGCCGTGAGATCGAAGCCTCACCGGTGCCCACGCAGCGGACCCCGAACTACTACCCCGGTGGCCGGGTGGCCGGGCGACCGGTGCCGGCCGGCTGGTATTCCGAGCCGTGGTGGAAGACCGCGCTGGTGGCCGGCGCCTGGGGCGTGGGCTCGGTGCTCTTGTTCGACGCGCTGTTCTCCGGGATGCACGGCGTCGGCTACGACGCCTCCGGTTTCGAGAACGGTTACGGCTCCGGCTTCGACCAGGGCTTCGATCAGGGTTACGACCAGGGGCTCGAGGCCGCCGGCCAGGACGGTGGCTGGGGTGGCGACAACGGCGGCGGCTGGGGCGGTGACAGCGGTGGCTGGGCCGACAGCGGCGGCGGCTGGGGCGGCGACGGCGGTGGTCTCGGCGACTTCGGCGGCGGCGACTTCGGCGGGTTCGGCGACTTCTAGAACCGGCTCTGCAGCCTGGCCGTTACACTGGCTTCCTGCAGGTCAAGGCGCTCCAGCATGGTGCGCACGGTCTCCTCGTCCAACTGGCCCTGGTCGCGCTCACCGATCAGTGCGGCCCGCTGGGCGGCCAGCACGTCCCGGTACAGGGTGGAGAACACTTCGGCGCGCAGTGTGTGCGCCTCCGGGTCGGGCATCTCATCGGCGTCCTGCGAGTGCCGGGCGATTCGGTTGCGGATCTCGGTGAGCACGTACGGGTCGAGGCCCTGGGGCGGATTGGCCTCGAACCAGGCCAGCACCTCGTCGGCGGCGCGGTGCACCACCTGCTCGGCCTTGAGCGTCTCCTCACGGTCGTAGGCGTCGTCGGCCTCCCGCGACGACAGCTGCAGCCGACGGATCAGTGGCGGCAGTGTCGAGCCCTGCAGCAACAACGTGCCGACGGCGACGACGAACGCGATGGCCTGGATGGTGGCGCGTTCGGGGAACGGCTCGCCGGTTGCCGTGGTCAGCGGGATACCCGCGGCGGCGGCCAGCGTCACCACCCCGCGCATCCCGGTCCAGGACACCACGACGCTCTCCTGCCAGCTCAGCATCGAGTGGTCGATCATCGAGCGCCACTTGCCTTCCGGTCTGGTCCGTTTTCGCACGCCCAGCGCCCCCCGCCCGCCGCCTTCGGGGATCGGCACCGACAACTTGCGGTCGACGTGCCGGAACAGCATGCGGCGGCCGAACATGACGAACACCGAGAGCGGACGGATCACCAGCACCATGGCCAGCACCAGGGCCGAGGCGACGACGACCTCGGCCAGCGACTCGTGCGCCTCCCGCAGATCCTCGAGCACGAACCGCAGGTGCAACCCGATGTAGGCGAAGACGAACGCCTCCAGGAGCACGTCGACCGAGTGCCAGACATAACGCTCCTGCACCCGGGTCTGGTAACCCGACCGCAGCGTTCCGCTGCCCACCACGAATCCCGCGGCGACCACGGCCAGCACGCCCGAGGCATGCAGCCGTTCGGCGGCGATGAAAGCCGCGAACGGCACCACCAGTCCCTGGATGGTCTCCAGACTCGGGCTGTCGAGCCGGCCGCGGATCCAGAGCGTCACATAGCCCAGGACGGCGCCGACCACCGGACCGACCAGGGCGCTGTAGCCGAACAGCAGGAACGGATCCTCGATGAAGGTGTGGCTGCCGGCCACCTGGGCGACGGCGATCGAGAACAGGGTGAGCGCCGCCGCATCGTTGATCAGGCTCTCGCCGGTGAGGATCGCCATCACCCGTTTCGGCAGACCGAGTTTGCGTCCGACCGCTACCGCGGTGACCGCGTCCGGCGGTGCGACGATGGCGCCCAGCACCAGTGCGGTGCCGAACGTCAGCGGCACCAGGGCGAGCCACGATGACACCGCGGCAACGGTGAAGGCGGAGACCACCACCAGCCCCACCCCGAGTCCCAGGATCGGCCTGATATTGCGGACGAAGGTCGGAAACGAGAAATCCAACGCCGCGGAGTACAGCAGCGGTGGCAGCACCACCGTCAGCAGGATGTGCGAATCCAGTTCGGGCGCTTCGAATCCGGGCAGGAACGATGCCGCGATACCGACGACGACGATCATCAGCGCGGGCTCGAGGCCGCGCCGGTTGGCCATCGCGGAGACCACGATCGCACCCACGACCACGAGAATCAGTTCCATAGGGACATTCTCTCGGCTGGCCTCATACCTGGCAGGTCGGGCACCAGAACAGGTTGCGGCCTTCGAGTTCGGCGGTCCGGATCGGGGTGCCGCACACCCGGCACGGCTCGCCGGCGCGGCGGTACACATAGGTGCGCGGACGGTCGGGACGGTAGGACGGTGCCCCATGGTCGTGCTCGGGACGCACCACCACGATCTTGCCGCGGCGAACGCCGACCTTCATCAGCTCCACCAGGTCGGTCCAGGCCTCGGCGAACTCATCGCCGCCGACGTCGCGGCCGGGACGGTACGGGTCGATGTGGTGACGGAACAACAGTTCGCTGCGGTACACATTGCCCACTCCGGCGATCACCCGCTGGTCCATCAACAGCGCGCCGATCGCCTTGCGAGACTTCGCAATTCGCGCCAGCGCCACGTCCGGTTCAGCGTCGCGGCGCAGCGGGTCGGGCCCCAGCCGATCCAGGATCGCCGACACCTGGGCCTCGTCGACCAGCTCACAGGCCGTCGGGCCGCGCAGGTCGGTCCCGTATTCGGCACCCACGATCCGCATCCGCACCTGCCCCACGGGCAGCGGCATCGGCACCGTCGCCTCGGTGAACGTGCCGTACAGCCCGAGGTGGACGTGCACGATCGGGCCGCCGTCGTAGTGGTGGAACAGGTGCTTGCCCCATACCGAGGCGCGGGTGAACACCCGGCCGTCCACCACGGCGGCATCGGTGAACCTGCCCTGCGGGCTGGACACCGACACCGGCGCGCCGGCGAACCGGCGCTGGTGCAGCCGGGCCAGCCGGTGCAGGGTATGTCCCTCCGGCACCGTTAGGCGCCGGGCACCGGCGGTGGCACGTGGTCGCGTTCGTATTCGGCGAGGATGTCGATGCGACGCTGGTGGCGCGGAGCCTGCGACCACGCCGTGTTCAGGAAGGCGTCGACGATGGCCAGCGCTTCCTCCTCGGTGTGCATCCGGCCGCCGATACCGATCAGCTGGGCGTTGTTGTGCTCGCGGGCCAGGGAGGCGGTCTCGGTGCTCCACGCCAGCGCACAACGAGCACCGGGCACTTTGTTGGCCGCGATCTGCTCGCCGTTGCCCGAGCCGCCGAGCACGATGCCCAGGCTGCCCGGATCGGCCACCGTGGCCACCGCAGCGGCGATGCAGAAGGCCGGGTAGTCGTCGTCGGCGTCGTAGTCGAAGGCGCCGCAGTCGACGGGGTCGTGGCCGGTCTTGCGCAGGTGCTCGATGATGGTCTGTTTCAGTTCGTATCCGGCATGATCGGCGCCGAGGTAGACACGCATGGCCGATACCTTACTGACCAGTCTCAGCCAACGGTGATGGCGTCGAGGCGTTCCTTGATGAACGCTGAGCAGGTGACCGGCGCCAGACCCGCAACCTTGCCCACCGGCGGCTCCAGCGGCGTCACCAGCGCGTCGTGGTTGGCCTCGTAGAAGTAGATCAGCGAGACCAGATCCTCTTCCGGCGCGTGCGGTTGCGGCGGCAGCACCCGATGACGTCCCGACGGCCAGCGATACCCGCTCCAGTACTCCAGCAGATCACCGATGTTGACGGTCAGCGCGGCCGGGTCGTACGGCGCATCGGCCCAGCCTTCGGCCTCGGAAAACACTTGCAGGCCACCGGCTCCCGGCTCGCGATCGAGGATCGTCACGGTGCCGAAGTCGGTGTGCGGCCCGATCCGGAACTGCCCCGGCTCGGGCTCGCCCACCACGCTGACCGGAGGGTAGTGGTTGATGTTCATCGTCCACGTCGGCCGGTCGGCCAGGGTGGCGAACGGATTGCCCGGCAGCAGCAGGGCATGCGACATCAGCGCCAGCAGATCGTCGGCGAGGGCGCGCATCGCCTGGGTGTAGGTACTGACCAGTGCCTCGAGTTCAGGAACCTCGTCGGGCCAGACGTTGGGCGCGAACCAGATCCGGTCCACCTCGGGATCGCCGACGGCGGTCTCCGCCCCAAGGCTGTAGCTCTCCTTGAGGTCTGGCGGCGTTTCGGTGCCCTCGGCGTAGGCGTTGGCCTCCGCGCCGGGGGCGATCCAGCCGTGGCCGCCGACGGTCACCGAGTACCGGCGCTTGAGCTCGTCGGGCAGTGCGAAGAACTCGCGGGCCGCCCCCCGCACCGCCGCGCTCAGCGCCGGATCGATGCCGTGGCCGGTGACCAGGATGAAGCCTGCCTGCTGCAGTCCGGCGTCGAGCTCGGCGGCGACCGCATCGGCCTGCGCTCCCCCGGCCTTCCAGCGGGAGATGTCGACGGTGGCGATCATTCGGCGACTCCGATGTCCTCGTTCCACAGGTGGGGTTTGGCGACGATGAACTCGTTGAGGATGTCGTAGCAGCGGTCGTCGTCGAGCACGGTGACGTTCACGCCGAGTTCGGCCAGTTCCGGGTGGCCCCACACGATGGTCCGGGCATCGCCGATGATCACCGCACCGATGTTGAACTGGCGCACCAGACCGCAGCAGTACCAGCACGGCGATAGCGTGGTCGCCATGATCGTGGACCGGTAGTCGGTCTGACGACCGGCGTTGCGAAACGCCGCCGTCTCGCCGTGGATCGACGGGTCGTCGAGCTGCACCCGCATGTTGTGCCCGCTGCCCAGCAGGGTCCCGTCGGCACTGAAAAGCGCGGCGCCGATCGGGATTCCGCCTTCCGCCAAGCCTTTTCGGGCCTCCTCATAGGCGACGTCGAGCATGTCCTGCGGTGTCATACCGCGGTGCGTTCCGCGGCGATCTTCGATCGGCACAGCACAAGATAACTCGCACCGGCGATCAGGAAGCCGACGAAGAAGGTGATGTCGCCGAGTTGCGGCACCGCCCGTGCGATGAATCCGATGAACTTCTCCTGGTTGGAGAACAGCAGCACCGAGATCACCAGACCGGCCGCGAACGACGCGAACCCACCCCAGTTGGTGTAGCTGCGGTCGTAGAGGAATCCGGCGATCGCCTGTCCGCGGCGCAGGTACTGGTCGGCGAACACCACGCCGAGCCACGGCCCGATCCAGTAGGCGATGATCAACAGGAAGGCCTCGTAGGACGCGGCGGCATCGGCCAGCGCCCACCACGCGATGGCAAAGCCAGCCACTCCGAAGAACACCGTCACCAGCGCGCGGGCGACGTGGTTCGGCAACTTGACCCCGATGGTCACGAAGGCCATCGCCCCGGAATAGATGTTGATGCAGTTGGCGGCGATGGCACCCACCGCGATGGCCAGCAGGGTCGCCTTGGCCAACGGTGAGGCGAGCTCACTGGTGAATGCCTCGGTGGGGTTGTCGGACAGCGCCGGGCCGATGGTCACCGAGGCGGCACCGACGATCTCGAGGATCGCGCAGGACAGGAACAACCCCAGCGAGGCGAACAAGCCGGTGCGCGCGGTGGACACCGAGGCAGGCAGGTAGCGGGTGTAGTCGGCGGCATACGGGGTCCAGCCCGCGGCGTAGCCGAAAGCGGTCCCGACCGTCAGCAGGAAGCCACCCATGCCGCCGACACCACCGCTGACGGCGGGTGCATCGAAGTGCGACTTGGTCAGGATGGCCACCGAGGCCACCGCGAAGACCACCGCCAGGATCGGGAAGGACCAGCGCTCGAAGGCCTGCACCAGGTTGTGCCCGAAGAAGGCGAATCCGGTCTGAACCAGGACCACGATGATCAGGGCGGGCAGCGGGCCGATGTGGAACAGCGTCGCCAGGGCGAAGGCACCGCTGACGCTGTTGGTGGCGAACCAGCCCACCCCGGCGGTGACCGACATCAGCGCGGCCGGGAAGGCGTTGCCCTTGAAGCCGAAGGCCAAGCGGCCCAACACCATCTGCGGCACCCCGTGCAGCGGGCCGCGGGCGGACAGGAAGTAGTGCGCGATGGCGCCCAGCCCGGTACCGAGCACGATCCCGGCGACGGCCTGCCAGAACGTCATCCCGTAGACGGCGACGGCGAGGACACCGACGAAGATCGTCGCGAACTCGAGGTTCGGCGAGGTCCATGTCCAGAACAGCTGACGTGGATGCCCATGCCGGTCGTCGTGGGAGATGAACTCGTTGCCACCGGGCTCGACGGCGACCAGCTTGTCGCGGTAGGTGCCGTCGCTCTGCACGCTCGGTTCAGCCGAGTCAGCCACTGTCATGGACTAAAGGTCGTCCCTGGCGGCCCAACCCGCAACCGGAGCGTGAATTTCAGTCGAATTGCGGGGCTTCCGTGCGAGATCGCTTGAGCTCCCAGAAGTGCGGGTAGGACGCGAAGATCACCGAGGCGTCCCACAGCTTGCCGGCCTCTTCGCCACGCGGGATGCGGGAGAGCACCGGGCCGAAGAATGCGACCCCGTTGACGTGGATGGTCGGGGTGCCGACGTCGTCGCCGACGGCGTCCATGCCGGCGTGGTGGCTCTTGCGCAGGGCGTCGTCATAGCTGGAGTCGGTGGCCGCCTTGGCCAGTTCGGCGGGCAACCCGGCCCGCTCCAGCGACGTGGCGATCACCTCGTCGAAGTTCTTGTTGTCCTCGTTGTGGATCAGCGTGCCCATCGCGGTGTACAGCGGGGCGAGCACTTCGGAGCCGTGGGCCTGCTCGGCGGCGATGGCCACCCGGACCGGCCCCCAGGCCTTCTTCATCATCTCCTGGTACTGCTCGGGCAGGTCACGTCCCTCATTGAGGACCGCCAGGCTCATGACGTGGAAGTTGACGTCGATGTCGCGGACCTTCTCGACCTCGAGGATCCAGCGGGAGGTGATCCAGCACCAGGGACACAGCGGGTCGAACCAGAAATCGGCGCGGGACTTCTCAGACATGCAGACTCCTCCAGGTCAGGGGTATGACGTCGAGCACAACTCATCATCATCGTCGAGTGTTCCCGATCCATATAGGTTGGAACGCGTGCTTCCCAATCTCACTCGCAATGAGGCCATCGAGCGGGCTGCTCTGGTCACCGTCGACAACTACGCGATCGTCCTGGATCTGACCGATTCGGACAAGACGTTCCGGTCGACGACCACCGTGACGTTCGAGGCGCTGCCCGGCTCGGACACCTACATCGACCTGGCCGCCGACGCCGTCCACAGCGCCACTCTCAACGGGCACCCGATCGACGTGTCCGGTTACGACGAGAACACCGGTATCCCGCTGCGCGGGCTGGCGAAGCAGAACACCCTGGTGGTCGAGGCCGACTGCCGCTACTCGAACACCGGTGAGGGCCTGCACCGTTTCGTCGACCCCGTCGACGACGAGGTCTACCTGTACTCGCAGTTCGAAACCGCCGACGCCAAGCGGATGTTCGCCTGTTTCGACCAGCCCGACATCAAGGCCACCTACGACGTCACCGTCACCGCGCCCGCGCACTGGCAGGTGATCTCCAACGGGGCGACGGTGTCCGTTGAAGACGGTAAGCACACCTTCGCCACCACCCCGCGGATGAGCACCTACCTGGTCGCCCTGATCGCCGGACCGTACGCCCGCTGGGACGACGTGTACGCCGACGAGCACGGCGAGATCCCGCTCGGCTTGTTCTGCCGGTCCTCGCTGGCGGAGTTCATGGACGCCGAGCGGTTGTTCACCGAGACCAAACAGGGCTTCGGCTTCTACCACCGCAACTTCGGGGTGCCGTACGCCTTCGGCAAGTACGACCAGCTGTTCGTGCCGGAGTTCAACGCCGGCGCCATGGAGAACGCCGGTGCGGTGACGTTCTTGGAGGACTACGTCTTCCGCTCCAAGGTGACCCGCTACAGCTACGAGCGCCGCGCCGAGACGGTGCTGCACGAGATGGCGCACATGTGGTTCGGCGACCTGGTCACCATGACGTGGTGGGACGATCTGTGGCTCAACGAGTCGTTCGCGACGTTCGCCTCGGTGCTGTGCCAGGCCGAGGCCACCGAGTACACCGAGGCCTGGACCACGTTCGCGAATGTGGAGAAGTCGTGGGCCTACCGGCAGGACCAGCTGCCGTCCACCCACCCGGTGGCCGCCGACATTCCGGACCTGCATGCCGTGGAGGTCAACTTCGACGGCATCACCTACGCCAAGGGCGCCAGCGTGCTCAAGCAGCTGGTGGCCTACGTCGGCCTCGAACACTTCCTGGCCGGGCTGCGCGACTACTTCCAGGCGCACGCCTTCGGCAACGCCACCTTCGACGACCTGCTGGGTGCGCTCGAGAAGGCCTCCGGCCGCGACCTGAGCGACTGGGGCCGCCAGTGGCTCAAGACCACCGGCCTGAACACGCTGCGCGCCGATTTCGACGTCGACGACGCCGGGCGCTTCACCCGTTTCGCGATCACCCAGGGTGGCGCCAAGCCCGGCGCCGGCGAGACCCGGGTGCACCGGCTGGCGGTCGGCATCTACGACAACGACCCGACCACCGGCAAGCTGGTCCGGGTGCACCGCGAGGAGCTCGATGTCTCCGGCGAGATCACCGAAGTTCCAGCGCTGCAGGGTGTTTCGCGCGGGCAGCTGGTTCTGGTCAACGACGACGACCTGACCTACTGCTCGATGCGGCTGGACCCGGAATCGTTGCGGGTCGCCATTGCCCGGATCGCCGACATCGCCGAACCGCTGCCCCGCACGCTGGTGTGGTCGGCGGCCTGGGAGATGACCCGCGACGCCGAGCTCAAGGCCCGTGATTTCGTGGCGCTGGTGATGAGCGGGGTGCAGGCCGAGACCGAGGTCGGGGTGGCCCAGCGGCTGCTGCTGCAGGCGCAGACCGCGCTGAACTCCTATGCCGAGCCGGGCTGGGCCAAGGAGATCGGCTGGCCGGCCTTCGGCGACCGGCTGCTGGATCTGGCCCGCGAGTCTGCCCCGGGCTCCGATCACCAGCTGGCGTTCGTCAATGCGCTGTGCACCTCGGTGTTGTCGCGCAACCATGTCGCGGTCCTGTCAACGCTGCTGGACAACGAGCCGGCCGCGGTCAACCTGCCGGGCCTGGTGATCGACACCGATCTGCGCTGGCGCATCGTGACCGCGCTGGCCGCATCCGGTGATCTCGACGCCGACGGTGCGGCCACACCGTTCATCGATGCCGAGGCGCAGCGCGACCCGACCGCCGCCGGTAAGCGGCAGGCGGCCGCCGCGGCTGCGGCCCGCCCGCAGGCGCAGGTCAAGGAGCAGGCCTGGCAGCAGGTCGTCGAGGACGACACCCTGGCCAACATCACCGCGCGCGCCATCATCGGCGGGTTCGCCCAGCCCGGGCAGGGGGCGGTGCTGGCGCCGTTCACCGCCCGCTACTTCGCGGCGATCCCCGGGGTGTGGGAGCGGCGATCCAGCGAGGTGGCCCAGACCGTGGTGGTGGGGCTGTACCCGTCGTGGGACATCAGCGCCGACGCGTTGGCGGCGGCCGACGAGTTCCTGGCCGGCGAGCTACCCGCCGCACTGCGCCGGCTGGTGCTGGAAGGCCGCGCCGGGGTCGAACGCTCGCTGAACGCGCGCGCCTTCGACGCGAGCTGACGTCGCGCTGAGAAGATCGGGCCATGGCGGCTCCCAACAGTCGGCGAGCCCGCGCGGCGCGCAGGCGTACGCGCCGGGTGAAGGCTGCGGTCAACGACCTCACCGAGGAACAGTGGACGGCGCTCAAAGATGCCTGGAATGGCTGCGCCTACTGCGGGGCCACCGGCACGCCGCTGCAACGTGACTGCGTGATGGCGATATCGCGCGGCGGGCGCTACACCCTGGACAACGTGGTGCCCGCCTGCGCGGCCTGCAATGCCAGCAAGTGCAATGACGAGGTCACCGCGTGGATGCGCCGCAAGCGGCTCGACGAACGGGCGTTCCTGGAGCGCTACGTGGCGATCAGGGCCGCGAGATCCCAGCCGACAACACCCGCACCGCACTGATCAAGCCGTCGATGAGGTTGCCCTCCTGGAACGCACCGGCGGCAGCCGATACACCCAGCGGTGCGGCCGACTCGGCGCCACGGCCGCGCACATCGGCGCCGTAGACCACCTCGATGGCCCGCTGGTCGGGTGAAACAGCAAGCAGCACAGCATTGTTGGGCGTCGGGACGTCGGCGAGCAGTTCCCGGGCCCGGGCCGCGGTGTCGGCACCCAGATCACCGATGTATACCGCGAAGCGAGCCTTGGACTGCCTGGTGCCGTACTTCAGGGCATCGTCGAGGGCTACCAGGTCCTTGATCGGGAACGGGTAGGTCACCGAAGGCACACCGGGTTGCGTCACACCGGAGAGCCGACCGCTGGACGTCACCGCCCAACCGGCCGGCAGATTCGCCGGGTCGACGTGCGCCACCGCCGTGGAATGGTCACCACTTGCCACTTGCGCCACCTCCCACACTCGTCTCGTCCGAACCATGCCCGTGGTGTCCGCCGCCGGGAACGACCTCGTCGACGGCCGCCCACAGGATCGGTTCGTGCGTCCAGGGCTCGGAAAGCTGATAGGTGGCGGGGTGATTGCCCTTGCGGGGCAAGATCAGCGCGGCGAGTATCGCTACCACCAGCAGCGGGATCCCGCCCATCATCGAGTGAATGGCTGCAGTGCTCACGGTTCAAACCGTAGCAGCGTCACGCAGCGCCCTCGTCGAGGTAACGCACCCACGCGGGGTCCAGCTCCTTGACCGTGCACAACAGCCGCCAGTGCTGGCCCTTGGGCGGCGTCGGCACCAAGCGCAGCGTCCAGCCCAACTCGGTCAGCAGCTTGTCGGCCTTGCGGTGATTGCACGCCGCGCACGCCGCGACGCAGTTCTCCCACGAGTGCTCGCCGCCGCGACTGCGCGGCACCACATGGTCGACGGTGTCGGCCTTGGATCCGCAGTACGCGCACCGGAACCGGTCGCGGTGCATGAGCGCGGCCCGGGTCATGGGGATCCGGGCCCGATAAGGCACCCGCACATAGGTCCGCAACCGGATCACCGAGGGCACCGCGATCGCCCGCGACGCCGAATGGATGACGGGTCCACCCGGATCGTCGTGCACGACGTCGGCTTTTCCGCACAAAAGCATGATGACCGCGCGGCGCATCGGCAACGCGGTCAACGGTTCGTAGGTTGAATTCAGCAGCAATACCCGGCGACGTCCCCACACTGAACCGTCAGCCGGGCCGGGTATGTGAGGGTCGGCGTGCAGGCCTGAGCCTGCGAGGGACCCGACGGTCCCCGCCGCGGCTCGGTGGCCGCGGTTCCGGTTGCGCTGCGACATGCGTCCTCCGCGAACCAGTGCACCACGGATCGGCCGCGAGCGCACGGCAATTTGGCCTGTGTTCGCAGGTCGAATCCGTGAACATCGGGTGACGTCGGCTCCGGCCGGGTGCCACGGTCACAATGGTGGGGTGCCCGAAGACCCGCAGACGTTCTACGACGCGGTGGGTGGTGCCGCAACGTTCCGCACGATCGTGTCCCGGTTCTACGAGCTGGTTCGTGAGGACGAGGTGCTGCTGCCGCTGTATCCCGAAGATGAACTCGATGCCGCCGAAGATCGGCTGCGGATGTTCCTGGAGCAGTATTGGGGAGGGCCGCGTACCTACTCCGAGCTGCGCGGACACCCCCGGCTGCGGATGCGCCACGTGCCGTTCACGATCGGGTTCATCGAGCGCGACGCCTGGCTGCGATGCATGCACACCGCGGTGGCCTCGATCGATTCGCAGACCATGGACGACGAGCATCGCCGCGAATTGCTGGCGTATCTGGATATGGCGGCCAACTCGATGGTCAACTCCCCGTTCTGAGCCCGCCGACGCGCTACCGTCGGATCGGGGGTGTGGAAAGGGGGTCAGCCCATGGCACGTCAAGCGCGGGCCGAGGCGACCAGGAAGAAGATCATCGACACCGCAGTCGAGTTGTTCATCGACCTTGGCTACGGCGAGACGGGGCTCGCCGAGATCCTGCAGCGCGCTGATGTCACCAAGGGCGCCTTCTACTACCACTTCGACTCCAAAGAAGCCGTTGCGGCCGCGATCATCGACAGCACGTTCCACACGTTCGCCGAGGTCTCCACGGCCATCATCGAGTCCTCGTCGCCGGCGTTGGAGAACATCATCCGAGCGACGTTCGCCGTCGCCGACCTGACCGGCACCGATCGCACCATTGCCGCAGGCAAGATGCTGGCGCAGTCCTTGACCCAGGTCAGCGACCGCGGTCCGAAGGCGTTCCTGGACTGGACCGCGCTCTTCGTCGGCCAGGTGTGCGAGGCCCTCGGCCGCGACGGCCTCGGCGGCGACCTCAACCCCGAGGATGTCGGCGAAACCATCTGGGTGACCACGCTGGGGTCGCACCTGCTATCCGACGCCATCGGTGACGACGTCCTGGCTCGGCTGGCCCGAATCTGGCGGGTACTGCTCGGCGCGATCGTGCGCCAGGAGTCGCTACCGTACTTCCGCGATTTCGTGGCACGGACCCACCAGGCCTACGCGGATACGCCGATCACGGCACAATGAGAGAGCGTGACCGCTGAACCGAATTGGTGGACGAACGCGATCTTCTATCAGGTCTACCCCCGGTCGTTCGCTGACAGTGACGGCGACGGCGTGGGTGACCTCGACGGTGTGGTGGCCCACCTGGACCATCTCAGCGCACTCGGAGTCGATGCGATCTGGCTGAACCCGGTGATGGTGTCCCCGATGGCCGATCACGGCTATGACGTGGCCGACCCGCGTGATGTGGACCCATTGTTCGGCGGGCTGGGCGCACTGGAGCGCCTGATCAGCGGCGCGCACGAGCGCGGCATCCGGGTGACCATGGATTTGGTGCCCAATCACACCAGCTCCCAGCACAGTTGGTTTCAGGCCGCGCTGGCGGCTGCGCCGGGAAGCCCGGAGCGGGCGCGCTACATCTTCCGCGACTCGGACTCGGACGGCGAGCCGCCGAACAACTGGGTGTCGGTGTTCGGTGGGCCGGCCTGGACCCGGGTGCCCGACGGTCAGTGGTACCTGCACCTGTTCGACTCCGAACAGCCCGATCTCAACTGGGACAACCCCGAGGTGTTCGAGGATCTGGAGAAGACGCTGCGGTTCTGGCTCGACCGCGGGGTCGACGGGTTCCGCATCGACGTCGCACACGGGATGTCCAAGCCGCCGGGGCTGCCGGATATGAGCAATCCCAATGTCGAGATGCTCACGTCGCAGGACGACGATCCCCGGTTCAACCACGAGGGTGTGCATGACATCCACCGGGGCATCCGTTCGGTGCTCGACGACTATCCGCATGCGGTGACGATCGGCGAGATCTGGGTGTTCGACAACGAGGACTTCGCCAAGTATCTGCGGCCGGATGAGTTGCACATGGGCTTCAACTTCCGGTTGGTGCGGGCCGATTTCGACGCGGTCAGCGTGCACGGCGCGATCGAGAATGCCCTGGCGGCAGCCTCTTTAGCGGATGCCAGCCCGACGTGGACGCTGTCCAACCACGACGTGGATCGGGAGGTGAGCCGCTACGGTGGCGGCGCGGTCGGCCTGGCACGGGCCAAGGCGATGGCCATGGTGATGCTGGCGCTGCCCGGAGCGGTGTTCCTCTACAACGGTGAGGAGCTGGGGCTACCGAACGTCGAGCTGCCCGACGAGGTGTTGCAGGACCCGGTGTGGGAACGCTCGGGCCAGACCGAACGGGGCCGCGACGGTTGCCGGGTTCCGCTGCCGTGGTCGGGAACCACTCCCCCGTATGGGTTTTCGTCCAATCCCAACACCTGGTTGCCGATGCCAACGGACTGGGCGACGTTGACGGTACAACATCAGGACGCCGACCCCGACTCCACGCTGGCGCTGTTCCGCACGATCCTCGGATTGCGGCGCAACGCATTCCACGTCACCGAGAACGACGTGGAGTGGCTGGAGCTGGGCTCCGATGTGCTGGCGTTCTTCTCCGGGGGGGTGCTCTGTGTGCTGAACACCTCGGACACGGCGGTGGCACTGCCCGCCGGGACCGTCATCGCCGCCAGCGCACCGACCGACGACGGCCGGCTGCAACCGAATTCGGCGGCCTGGGTCCAACCGGCCTAGCCCGACGAGGACACCACGTTCACCACGGAGGCGATGATCATCGTCCCGAAGACGAAGGACAGCAGGCCGTGGGCAAGGGCGGTCTTGCGCATTCGCCTGCTGGTCAGGTTGGTGTCGGAGATGGCAAAGCTCATGCCGACCGCGAACGCGACGTAGAAGAAGTCGGAATAGCTGGGCCGGTCATGGTCGTCGGGATCGTTGAAGTCGATCCCGCCCGGATGCACGCTGTCGAAGTAGTGCTTGGCGTAGATCAGGGCGAACAGGGTGTGGATGGTCAGCCAGGACAGCACGATCGCACCCACGGCCAGCCAGCCGGCGGCCAGGTCATCGGTGCGGTGCAGCAGAACCCCGACGCCGGCCAGGCTGGCCAGCGCACCACCGAGGATCAGGGTGATGACGGCGACGTGCCCGGGCTGCTCGCTGCCGGCATGGGAGGCGGTGCGCCGATGGTCCATCGGCCACAGCAGGCTCCACGTCCAGCCGGTGAACGTCAGCGCCAGGGCACTCCAGCCGGCCAGCAGCGACAAGGCTCCGGCGCGGTCCCACATCACGGCCGTGACGGCAGCGCCGGCCGCGGTCCCGACCGCGACTCGGGCCACCGGGCGGCCCCAGAAGGGCAGTCTGCCCGTGTTCATCGCAGCACCAGCGCCGGGTCGCCGCGACGGCGGAACACCGACCCGAACCGGGCGTCGATGCGCAGCCACGCCGGTAGCATCCGAACCCGCACGATCTCCTCCGCGGACGGCGACTCCGGCACGAAACCCATTGCGGTCAGGGCAAACACACACCGCATCGGCACTCCGGCCAGCACATCGCCGGAACTGACCTGCAGCACGTCCTGGTCGAGCAGCGAAGCGGGCGGCCCGTGGGCACTGCCCTGATCCCTGGCCAGTTCGGCTCCGCGGCGGGCGAGATCGACCAGCACCGCGGCCGGCACGTCGTCCAGGTGGACGAAGCCGGTGTCCGGCGGCAGCACACCGCGCCAGGCGGAGTCCATCGGGAAGCCGGTGTCGATCTGCCCGGCCGCGTCGGCCTGCTGCAGGCCGCGCGCCAATTGATCTGCGGCACAGGACATATCGGGGGGACTCACCGCACCGGCGACCACCCGCACCGCCAGCACGTCCAGACCGGTACCCACCCAGGCAGCCACCAGCCCGTCGGCACGCTGCCGCAGCCGCACCACCGCCGCCTCGTCCAGGCGCAGTGCCCGTTCGACGAAGGCACCCAGGTCATTGCGCTGCACCGGGTCGGCAATGAGCAGGCTCATCGCAGGTAGCGCTGCAGGTACTCCCGGTGCGTCGGCGAGAGCCGGACCAGTCGCTGCTCCTCGATATGCACCGCCGCCAGTTGAGTTTCGGCGATCACCGCCGGACGGGAATCGGGATCGGCACCGACCGAGCGCACTTCGTAGCCCAGGGTGAAGTCCACCGCCCGCAGCCGTTTGGTCCACATGGTCACCTGCAGCGGTGAATCCACCAGCCGCAGTTGACCTTTGTAGAGCACCTGGACCTCGTGGATGAGCAGGCCGATGGTGGTGATGTCCTCGGCGAAGGGCTCGCGCAGAAAGTCCACCCGCGCCTCTTCCAGGATCGTCACCATGGTGGCGTGGTTGATGTGCTGGTACATGTCGATGTCGGACCAGCGGACGTGCACCCCGGTGGTGAAGCCGTTACCCACTTGTTCCTGTTCCACTCGTCCTGGTCATGCTGCGGATCTGCCGGGCTGCCACCGACAGTGTGGCCAGGTCGCGTTCGTCGTCCTCATAGATCTCGGCCAGGGTACGGCGCGCACGGTCGACCCGCGAACCGTTGGTGTGCTCCCACTCGGCGATCTTCTGCTCACCGGTCTCGTCGGGCTCGCCCACGGCGAGCACGTCGAAGCACAGCGCCCGTAGCGAGCCGTAGATGTCGTCACGAATTGCCAACCGCGCCAAGGCATGCCAGCGGTCATCCCGTGGCAGCCCGGACACCGCCGTCAGCAGCCCGTCGGTGCCCAGATGATCCATCAGCGCGAAGTAGGTGTCGGCCACCTCAGCCGGATCACGTTCCACGATGTCGGCGATGTCGATGACGTCGAGCAGGCTGTAGTGGTACAGCCCGGCGGCCACCGTGTAGGCCAGATCGGCCGGTGCGCCATGCGCGGCGAACTCCGCGGCCTCCTTGTTCACGATGGCCTTGTCGTCGCCACGCAGCCACTCCGGCATCCGCGGTGCCAGCTCGGCCACCGTGGCGGCGAACCGGTTGATCTCGGCTCCGACCGCCAACGGCTGCGGGCGGTAGTTCAGCAGCCAGCGCGAGGCCCGGTCGAGCAATCGGCGCAGATCCAGCGTCATCCGGTCCGAGACGTTGACCGGCAGTCGGGCGTCACGGATCCGCCGCCACGTCTCGCCGATCCCGAAGATGGCGTCGGTGGCACCGAAGGTCCGCACGGCGTCGACGTATCCGACGCCCACGTCCTCGGTGACCCGGTAGGCGTAGGTGATACCGCCGGTGTCCACGACGGTGTTGACCAGCATCGTGGTGACGATCTCGCGACGCAGCTGGTGGTTGCGGATGTCCGGGCCGAAATTGTCGCGCAGCTGGCCCGGGAAGTACAGCGGCAGCCGCGAGGCGAACACATCCTGGTCGGGCAGGTCGCTGGCCAGCACCTCGTCCTTGAGAGCGAGCTTGACGTGGGCCATCAGGGTGGCCAGCTCCGGTGAGGTCAGCCCGAGGCCGACTTCCTGGCGCCTGCGGATCTCCTTGGTCGACGGCAGCGCCTCGAGCTCGCGGTTGAGCGCGCGACGCTCCTCGAGCTCGCGGATCTGGCGGGCGTGCACGTTGAGCATGGCCGCGGCGTTGGCCCGGCTGGTGCCCATCAGATCGTTCTGGTCGATGTTGTCGGTCAGCACCAGCCGGCCCACCTCATCGGTCATCGAGGTGAGCAGTTCGGTGCGGTCGGCCGCACTGACCTTGCCCGCGGTGACCAGCGAGTCGACCAGGATCTTGATGTTGACCTCGTGGTCGGAGCAGTCCACGCCCGCGGAGTTGTCCATGGCGTCGGTGTTGATGCGACCGCCGCACAGGTCGAACTCCACCCGGCCCAGCGAGGTGACGCCCAGGTTGCCGCCTTCGCCGACGACCTTGGCGCGCACCTGGTTTCCGTTGACCCGGATGGTGTCGTTGGCGCGATCACCCACGTCGGCGTCGGACTCCGACTCGGCCTTGATGTAGGTGCCGATGCCGCCGTTGAACAACAGGTCGACGGGCGCCTGCAGGATCGTCTTCATCAATGCCGGCGGCGTCATCTCGGTGACGTCGTCGTCGATGCCCAGCGCCTCGCGCATCTGCGGGCTGATCGGGATGGACTTCTGCTGGCGGCTGAAGACGCCGCCACCCTCGCTGATCAGAGCGGCGTCGTAGTCCTCCCAGCTGGAGCGCGGCAGCTCGAAGAGCCTGCGGCGCTCCTCCCAGGACCTGGCCGCCGCCGGGTTGGGGTCGACGAAGATGTGCCGGTGGTCGAAGGCCGCGATCAGCCGGATGTGGTGGGACAGCAGCATGCCGTTGCCGAAGACGTCGCCACTCATGTCGCCGACGCCGACGACGGTGAAATCCTCGCTCTGGGTGTCCACACCCATCTCGCGGAAGTGCCGTTTGACGGCTTCCCACGCCCCCTTGGCGGTGATGCCCATGGCCTTGTGGTCATAGCCCACCGAGCCGCCGGAGGCGAAGGCGTCGCCGAGCCAGAAGCCGTAGGACTTGGCCACGTCGTTGGCGATGTCGGAGAAGGTGGCGGTGCCCTTGTCGGCGGCCACCACCAGGTAGGCGTCATCGCCGTCGCGGCGCACCACACCGGAGGGAACGACGATCTGGCCGGTGGCGCGGTCGACGTTGTCGGTGACGTCGAGCAGTCCGGCGATGAACAGCCGATAGCAGGCCACGCCGTCGTTGCGGAAGTTGTCGCGGTCGACGGCCGCGTCGCCGGTGGCCGGCGTCGGTTGCTTGACGACGAAGCCGCCCTTGGCGCCGACCGGCACGATGACGGCGTTCTTGACCGCCTGCGCTTTGACCAGCCCCAGGATTTCGGTGCGGAAGTCCTCTCGCCGGTCCGACCAGCGCAGGCCGCCACGGGCGACGTGGCCGAACCGCAGGTGCACGCCCTCCACCCGGGGTGAGTAGACGAAGATCTCGAACTTGGGCCTGGGCAGCGGCAGTTCGTCGATCAGCTGCGGATTGAGCTTGAGCGACAACACATTCTGCGCCCGAGCCGAGTCAGGATCCTCGACGAAGTAGTTGGTCCGCAGGGTGGCCTGGATCATCGAGGCGAAGGCACGCAGCACCCGGTCGGTGTCCAGGCTCACCAGCGCGTCGATGTCGGCGGTGACGGCGTCAGCGGCGGCATGGGCGTCCAGGCCCTTGGCCGCCGAGTCCGGGTCGAACATCGCCTCGAACAGCGCGACCAGGGACGCGGCGGTGCCGGCGTTGTCGTTGAGGACCGTCTCGATGTGCGCCTGGCTGTAGGGAAAAGCCGACTGCCGCAGGTACTTTGCGTAGGCCCGCAACACCGCGACCTGCTGCCAGGTGAGCCCGGCGCGCAGGACCAGTTCGTTGAACCGGTCGATCTCGGCGCGGCCCTGCCAGATCGCGGTGACCGCATCGGAGAAGCGCTGTGCCCTGGCGTCGAATTCCTCGGTGGTGACCGCGTCCGGGATGGAGGCGTCCGGGCGGATCTTGAACTGGTAGATCCACACCTTGAGACCGTCGGGGCGCACCACGGTGAACGGGCGCTCCTCGAGCACCTCGACCCCCATGCACTGCAGCATCGGCAGCAGACGGCTCAGCGTCGCGGTCGAGCCGCCGAGGTACCAGGTGAGGAAGGCGTCGTTTCCGTCGTCACCCGGCTCGAACTGCAGCCGGACCGAATCTTCTTGCAGCCCTTCGATGAAGCCGATGTCGGTGATCGCCTCGACCGGGGTGACGACTTGCTTGAACTCCTCGGGCAGGGCGTCGGCATAGTGTTCGGCCATCGCCTGGTCGATCGAGCCGGTGCGGGCGGCTCCGATCAGCCGATCCCCCCAGGTGCGCAGCGCCTCGGTGAGCAGGGCCTGCACCCGGGTCCGGTTGGCTTCGGAGGTGTCGATCGACTGACGATCCATGTCGGGCAGCCGCACCGTGAAATGCACTACAGCCCAAGGCGATTCGCTGACGCGGGCGGTGTAGTCGATGGATTCGCCACCGAACTCACGGACCAGGATGTCCTGCATGGACAGCCGCACCGCGGTGGTGTAGCGGTCACGCGGGAGGTAGACCAAACCTGACACGAAGTGGCCCAGCTGATCGGCGCGCAGGAACAGCAGGGCGCGCCGGCGCGATCCCAGTTCCACGACGGCGGTGGCCATCGCCAGCATCTGCTGCGCGGTCAGCGAGAACAGTTCCGAGCGCGGGATTGTCTGGATGATGTCGAGCATCAGCTGACCGGGATGGCTCGGGTCACTGGACGTCATGTCCAGGACCTCACGCACCCGGCTCGAGATCAGTGGGATGTCGAGCACGTTGGCACTGGTGGCCGCCACCGTGAACAACCCGACGAAGCGATGCTCAACCGCGCCGGACCCATCCCCCGAGTCGCTTCGCTCCTGCCCGCCGGACCCACGCTCCTCCCGGATCACCACGATGTACGGGTAGGCCCCGTAGCGCAGGAAGCTGGGCATGGTCGCCTGGGCCAGCACCACCAGATCACCCGGCTCGGTGAGCTGAGGCAGCACCTCGGTGCGCAGCCGGGCGACCCCGAGCCGGGTGGACTCCTCGACCGTGGCCTTACCGTCGGCCACTGCGCACAGCTGCGAGCCCAGCAGCACGAAGTGTCCGTCGGCCAGCCAGCGCAGCAGGTCGGCGACATCACCGCGGTCGGCACTCGGGAAGCGGACGCCGGTGTCGCCGTCCATCTCCCTGGCCAGGTTCTGCAGTACCTCACCGAGTGCCTGCGAATCCAAGGCCACCTGCCGGGCGTCGGCGACGACCATCGGGAGCAGCCGCTGCGCCTCGGCCAGCGCCTTGCGGTTCACCGTCGGTGCCAGCTGGACGTGGATCCAGGACTCCGGGAAGCCGTTGGTGAAGTCGGGGTCGGCGGGCTGCGGCTGCACGTCGAGCAGCTCGCCGCTGGCGCTGCGCCGCACCTGGAACACCGGGTTCATCAGCGCCACGTAGGCCACGCCGAGGCGGTGCAGGAGCACCGTGACGGAGTCGAGCAGCATGCTGGCCTGCTCGGTGACGATCTGCAGCGCGGGGCCGAAACCGCCCGGGTCGTCGTTGCTGTAGACCGCGACCAGGGTCTCGGCCGGGGCGCGGCCATGGGCCAGCCGTTCCTGGGCGGCGATCAGCGCCGCCGGTACGACGTGGTTGGCGCCGCCCTGGATCAGCGGCCCGGTGTCGGTGGCATCGACCTCGCTGTGCGGGGCGCCGCCGTGCGGACCGCGGTAGGTCGCCAAGTAGGCCGCGCCCATCGCCGAGGTCTTCTCGTCGAGGGCCGCCTGGCTGAGATGGGTCCATTCGACCGGCAAGTCGAGGCTGGTGGTCCTGGGGTCAACCGTCATACCGGAACTCCTGATCAGCTTGCGAACCCACGCTGGTCCGCAGCCGACCACATTAGTCGCGTGTGAGCCTGCGGTGGGTGACCCGGTGCGGACGGGCCGCGTCGGCACCCAGGCGCTCGACCTTGTTCTCCTCGTAGGCCCCGAAGTTGCCCTCGAACCAGAACCACTTGGCCTCGTTGCTGTCGTCGCCCTCCCACGCCAGGATGTGCGTGCAGGTGCGGTCCAGGAACCAGCGGTCGTGCGAGATCACCACGGCGCAGCCGGGGAAGTTCTCCAGCGCGTTCTCCAGCGAGGACAGCGTCTCGACGTCGAGGTCGTTGGTCGGCTCGTCGAGCAGGATCAGGTTGCCGCCCTCTTTGAGGGTGAGCGCGAGGTTGAGCCGGTTGCGTTCGCCACCGGAGAGCACCCCGGCCGGCTTCTGCTGATCCGGGCCCTTGAACCCGAACGCCGAGACGTAGGCGCGCGACGGGATCTCGTTGTGACCGACCTCGATGTAGTCCAGACCGTCGGAGACGACCTGCCACACCGTCTTGGTCGGATCGATCCCGGCCCGGCTCTGGTCGACATAGCTGAGCTTGACGGTCTCGCCGACCCGCACGGTGCCGCTGTCGGGCGCTTCCAGGCCCACGATGGTCTTGAAGAGGGTGGTCTTGCCGACGCCGTTGGGGCCGATGACGCCGACGATGCCGTTGCGCGGCAGGGTGAAGGACAGGTCCTTGATGAGGGTGCGGCCCTCGAAGCCCTTGTCGAGGTGCTCGACCTCGACCACGACGTTGCCCAGTCGCGGCGGGGCCGGGATCTGGATCTCCTCGAAGTCGAGCTTGCGGGTCTTCTCGGCCTCCGCGACCATCTCCTCGTAGCGGCCCAGGCGGGCCTTGTTCTTGGCCTGCCGGGCCTTGGCGCCCGAGCGCACCCAGGCGAGCTCTTCCTTGAGCCGCTTCTGCAGCTTCTGGTCCTTCTTGCCCTGCACCTCAAGGCGCTCGGCCTTCTTCTCCAGATAGGTCGAGTAGTTGCCCTCGTAGGGGTAAGCCCGGCCGCGGTCGAGTTCGAGGATCCACTCGGCGACGTTGTCCAGGAAGTACCGGTCGTGGGTGACGGCCAGGATGGCGCCCTTGTAGGAGGCCAGGTGCTGTTCGAGCCACAGCACGCTCTCGGCGTCGAGGTGGTTGGTGGGCTCGTCGAGCAGCAGCAGGTCGGGCTTGCTCAGCAGCAGCTTGCACAGCGCCACGCGGCGTTTCTCACCACCGGAGAGGTGGGTCACCGGCTCGTCGGGCGGCGGGCAGCGCAGCGCGTCCATCGCCTGTTCCAGCTGGGAGTCGATGTCCCAGGCGTCCTCGGCGTCCAGTTCTTCCTGGAGCTTGCCCATCTCCTCCATGAGCTCATCGGTGTAGTCGGTGGCCATCAGTTCGGCGACCTCGTTGTACCGGTTGAGCTTGGCCTTGATCGCCACGCCCGCTTCGACGTTCTCGCGGACGGTCTTGGTCTCGTCGAGCACCGGCTCCTGCATGAGGATGCCGACCGACGCACCCGGCGCGAGCAGGGCGTCACCGTTGTTGGCCTGGTCCAGGCCGGCCATGATCTTCAGCACGCTGGACTTACCGGCGCCGTTGGGGCCGACGACGCCGATCTTGGCTCCGGGCAGGAAGGCCAGGGTGACGTCATCGAGGATGACCTTGTCGCCGTGTGCCTTGCGGACCTTCCGCATCGTGTAGATGTATTCGGCCATTGCCGCGGTGTCGCCTTCCGTATGTGCGAATATCTCGCGGACCATCCTAGGCGGCTGGCGACCTCGGCCTCACGGCCGCGCTGGGTCTCCCCGCGCGGCCGCGGCCAGGTTTACACCGACAACGCCATCTCCGGCGCCATCTCCGGTGCGTCGCGGTCCTCCTCGACGGCCTCCCCGAACTCCTCCCCGCTCTCCTCGACGTCGTCGGGGACGGACTCCGCGACCGGCGCCTCGGCGGGCTTGGGCTGGGGCTGCTCGATGCGCACGATCGCGCGGGACAGGTCCGGGCCCACCGCGGTGGCGCGCATCTCCAACGACGACCGCCTCAGACCATCCTTGTCCTCGTACTCGCTGGTGAAGACATCCCCGACGACGATCACCGGGGCTCCCTTGTAGAGGGCGGCCCCCACCCCGGTGACCAGCCGGCCCCAGCAGTTGACGGTGATGAACAGCGAGTTGCCCGGCTCCCAGGTGCCGTCGCCAGTGCGACGGCGCGCGTTGCTGGCCACCCGGAAACTGATCAGTTCCTGGTTGTTGACGATCCTGCGGCGAAGGTCGGTGACGATGCGCCCGACGACGGTGAGATGAGTTTCGAACATGGCTGGGGTCCTTTCGTGGTTGATCACTGGACCTCCAGTGGGCCGCGAACCCCCGACATTCGGGAACGGTCGACGGGCCCATCCGGGTGTGGTTGTGGATGAACTCAGGACTGGGGACAGTTCAGTGGTTGGCGCCGTCGGTGTCGCGCCGGGCCAGTTCGGCCAGCATCGCGTTGTACGCACTTAGATCCGCGTCGTGGTCACGTTCGGCGGCACGGTCCATCCGCTTGGCGGTACGCCGATCGCTGCGGCTCCACTGGACCAGCAGCGCGATCATGACCACTACCAACGGAACCTCGCCTGCGGCCCACGCGATCGAGCCGCCGAGGTGCTGATCGCCCACCAGGTCGGTGTGCCAACTCAACTTCAGTGAGCGGTAGAAGCTTTCGCCGAGAACCTGATTCATGCCCATCAGCACCACACCGAAGAACGCGTGCAGCGGCAGGGTGGCGAACACCATCCCGATCTTGGCCACCGGCAACAGTTGCCGTGGCGCGGGATCTACGCCGATCACCACCCAGTAGAACAGGTAGCCGCTCATCAGGAAGTGCAGATTCATCAGGACATGCGCCCCGTGATGACTGACCGCCGCATCGAAGATGCCACCGAAGTACAGGGCATAGAAGCCCGCCACGAACATGATGGTCGCCACCACCGGATGGGTGAAGAACCGCGACCAGTGACTGTGCAACCCGACCAGCAGCCACTCCCGGGGACCCGGCGGGTTGTCCCTGCCCGCAGCGGGAAGAGCCCGCAGCGCCAACGTCACCGGGGCACCAAGCACCAACAGGATCGGGACGAGCATCGACAGCAGCATGTGCGCTGTCATGTGCACGCTGAACATCGCCGGCATGTAGCGCCCGAGCCCCGAGGATGTGGTGAATAGCAGCAGCGCACACCCCAGCAGCCAGGCGGCCGATCGTCCCGCCGGCCAGGGATCGCCGCGGCGATGCAGACGGATGACGCCGGCGACGTAGACCGCGGCGAGCACGATCGCCGCGGTGCCGAAGATCAGGTCGAAACGCCAGTCGAACAGAATGCGCGCGACCGTCGGCGGGCCGGCCAGGTCGTAGCCGATGGCGACCTCGGTGGGCGACGGGTTGCCGTTGGCCGGCGGTGGCGGCGGCGTTCGTCCGAGGCCGACCGCGACACCGAACGTCGCCCCGAACACCAGGGCTTCGATGGTCGCCAGGCGGATCAGTGGACGCCGGTTATCCGGATCCGCCTGCAGGGCCGCAACCGCGGAGCGTCGCTGCCGCCAGCCCAGCACCGCCAGAACGCTCAGCGCGATCACCTTGGTGACGATCAGTGCGCCGTATTCGGTGGTGAACAGATCGGAGAACCGGATCCTGATGAACGCGTTGATGATTCCGGACGCGGCCATCGCCACGAAACACCACAGCGCCACCGCCGAGAAACGCCGCGCCGCGAGATCGGCATGTTCCCCGCCCCGCATCGCGTGGGCCAGCAGCGCGAGCAGCCCACCGGCCCACAGTGCACCGGCGACCAGGTGGATCATCAGGCTGTTCACGCCCAGGTCGTGTGCGCCGCCCGCCGACGAATGCCCAGTAAGTCCCAACGGCACGAGGGTGATCAGTGAACCGGCCAGCAGGAACGGCAGCCAACCCCACCGCAGCACCGCCGCCCCGGCAACGGTGACCAGCAGCGCCAGGAACGCCGTCCAGCGCCAGGCACTCGCGATGTCCACCAGGCTGGTGACCGACCAGAGCTGGACTGGATTGAGGTGATCCTGCAGCGGCTGCCCGGACACGTCGGAGATGGTCAGCGGCACCATCAGCGCCGCGCATACCGTCCACACTCCGGACGCGACGGTGCCCAGCCGCAGCGCGCGGTAGCCGGCGACATCGAGAACCCCGGTGTCCTGGGGCGGGACGAAGAACGTCGCCAGCAGAAAGGATCCGACGGCGATGACGGCGGCGATCTCGCCGGCCGCCCGCACGAACGGCAGGCCCAGCGTGGTCACCGGCCCCGGGTCGGGCAGCCCGGTCGCCGTCAGCGCGTCGGCGAGTGAGAGGGCACCGATACCCGCGGCGACGGTGCCGGCGAGCAGGGCCACCACCGACAGCATCGGCCATATCGCGCTACGGTCAGCCGTCCTGGTCACGCACCGACAGCTCACGGGCATTGAACTGTGCGATGGACAGTTCGTGGATCCGGTCCATGTCACCCAGGATCGCACGTAACTCGTGCAGGAACGCCCGCCGCCGCTCTGTGAGGTCCGGGGCGGCTTGGAGCAGGTTCTGGTCGGCGGCCACCTGTCGCGCCGTGGCGAACAGCAGCGCCGACACGGACTCGTTGCTGCGGATCCGGCGCTGCGCGGCGTACTGCGCCCCGACACCGAGTGCGATGGTGGACAGTTCCTTCTCGCCGATGTCGGCGGGGGCGTCGCACAGCACGTCGGCGACGATCTCGTATGCCTCGAAGAACGGCCGCAGCATGGCGTGCGCCATCAGTGGCCGCTTGGCGCGCAGGAGGCTGTCCACCGCGTCACCACCGGCGGACACCTGGATCTCCCAGTCGTCCTGCCAGGCCATCTCCTCGGCGAGGTGCTCACGGAAGGCCGCGGAGTCGGCGAAGTAGAAGTCGAACTTGAGCAGGTCGCGCAATCGCATCGCCTGCTCCCAGAACACCGCGACCCGGTCGCCGTCGGGGGCGCGGCCGGCGTGGGCCAGCGCCAGTTCGGCGATCGAGGTCTCCAGGAACGCGTGGATGATCGAGTTGCGATAGAACGCCGCCTCGTGCTCGTGCTCGGGTGCGATCCGCCAGACCGGCTCGTGGCCGCCGTCGACCCGGGTGACCGGGTGGCCGTTGGACAGCGCGTCGGCCGCGGCACGCACCCCTTCGGGGGTGCGAAGTCGCAACGCCGAGTTGGTGATCGGGTTCTGCTTGCGCTGGAGGTAGTCCAGCGAGTCCTGCAGGGTGTGGTGCAACTGGCGCAGGGTCAGCGCCCGGCCGCGGGTGGTCAGCAGGAGCGCGGAGACCAGTCCGGTGGCATTGATCGGGGTGGCCCGCAAGATCCGCCAGGCCACCTCGAAGGCCATCTTCTGCAGGGCAAGACGTTTGGCGGCCGGATCCGAGCCGATGGGACCGCCCGGGTCGCCGAGGTACTGGCGCATCGACACCGCGTCGGGGAAGCGGACGTAGATCTTGCCGTAGTTGCGCTCGCCCTGGGCCTTGATGAACTTGTAGAGCCACTCCGCACCCTCGGGCGTCTTCTCGCCACCGCGCGCGTACGCCGCGTATTCGGCGGTTTCGTGCAGTTGGTCGAAGCTGATCGACACCGGCTGCAGCAGGATGTCGTCACTGCGGCCGTCCAGGTAGGCGTCGGCGACGTAGGCCAGCAGACCGAGCTTGGGCGGCAACATCTTTCCGGTGCGTGAGCGAGTGCCCTCGATGGACCAGCTGAGGTTGAAGCGCTTCTGCACGATGTAGCCGACGAACTGGCGCAGCACGTATTTGTAGACCGGGTCGTCGAGCTTGCGCCGCAGGAAGATCACCCCGGAGCGGCGCATGAGCGGACCCATGAAGCCGAAGGACAGGTTGATCCCGGCGAAGGTGTGCGCAGGCGGAAGTTTGTTCTCCTGCATGGCCACCGGCACGATCACGCCGTCCAGATAGGACCGGTGCGACCACAGCAGCACCGCCGGATGGTCTTCCAGCGAGCGGCGCATCGACTCGATCTCGGCGGCGTCGTAGTCGATGCGCGGGTCGAATCCCCGGCTGAAGATCGCGCGCCCGAGGTTCGGGATCAGGTCGACGGAGAATCTACTCCAACCGGTGGCCAGCTCGTTGAGCATCTCCTCGGCCTGGGCCGGGGTGGCGCCGGGGATCTTCTCGAGCCCGTCCATGAACCTCGACGAGGCCATCAGCTCGTCGGTGATCAGTTGCGGCGACTTGTATTCGGGGCCCAGCAGGCGCAGTTCCATCCGCTCGATGGCCAGCCGCGCGCGGCGCAGGACGAAGCGGGCGAAGTCCCGCGGACTCTCGCCGACAGTGTTCTCCTGCCACTGTTGGCGCAGCTCGGACACCTTCGCCGGTTCACCGGCCACGATCCGTGCCCGGGTGGGATCCTTGCGAAGGATGCTGCGCTGCAACATCTCCGGCGGTCGGTAGGTGTCACGGCCGGAGATGAGACCGACGACCTTCACCCGGGTCGGCAGGCCGCCGGGCACCCAGAACACCCGGACCGGCACCACCAGTCGGTCCTCGCTGCCGGCGAGTTCCTCGACGAGTTGGGCCACCACCGCCGGCGGCGGATCCCCGGCGGGCAGTTGCAGCACCTCGACCTTGGTGTCGGGATGGGCCTGGCGCTGGGCGCGCAGCCAATCGTGCAGCAGGTCGAACTCGGCCTTGGAGGACACCGAGGCGAGCACCAGCGCGTCGTCGGTGGTGCTGAAATCGGTCAGGTGGTCGCTGGAGGTCATTGCGGGCCCTCGACCTTCTTCGCCGCCGCTTTCTTCGCCGGGGCCTTCTTCGCCACCGTCTTCTTGGCCACGGCCTTCTTCGCCGGCGCCTTCTTCGCGGCAGCCTTCTTGGCCGCGGCCTTCTTCGCGGGCGCCTTCTTGGCCGCAGCGCTCCTGTAGAGGGCCGGCACCGAGTCCTGCGGCCAGTCCTTCAAGGTGTCCAGGTAAAGCTGGCGCACCTCGTCGATGCGGTCCGACAGCTCCTCCAGCGTCCAGTCCGCCACCGAAATAGGCTGGTGGACAACCACATCTACAGTTCCTGGGCTCATCGTGGAGGCATCGCGCGGGGCGATCACCTCCGCGTTGCGGATCACGATCGGCACGATCGGGACCCCGGCGGCCATCGCCAACCGGAACGGCCCCTTCTTGAACGGGCCGACGGTGCGGGTGTCCAGTCGGGTGCCTTCGGGGGCGATCAGGATCGACAAGCCCTTGCTCACCAGATCCTCGACGTGCTGCAGCGACTCGACGGCCGCCTTCGGGTCTTCCCGGTCGATGAAGACCGTATCGACCAGCTTGCCCAGGGTGCCGACCAGGGGGTCGCTCTCGAGCTCCTTCTTGCCCACCCCGGTCCAGTTGTCCTTGATCAGCGCCGCGCAGATGACCGGATCGAAGTTGTTGCGGTGGTTGAAGATGAATACCGCGGGCCGCTGCTTGGTGAGATTCTCCTCCCCCAGCACGTTGAGCCGAACACCGTTGGCTGCCAACAACATATTGGGGAACGCCGTGGTGAAGAAGTTCACCCCGCGGCGCCTGCTGCGGGTCAGCAGACCCCAGCCGAGCGCACCGTAGGCGGCGGGCACCAGCGATCCGACACCGAGCAGGGTGCGTACCTGACCCAGCAGCCCGCCGCCCCCGCGACTGCTGAACTCCAGGATCGGCCAGCCCCGGCGCCGGGCGACGGCGGCCATCTTGCCTTCGGGGTTCGTCGGGCGGGGGTTGCCCACCAGGTACATCAGCGCGACGTCCTCGTCGCCGTCGGCGTAGAAGTAGGACTTCTTGAGGTCGATGTCGTTGTCGGCGGCGAACTTCTGCACCGCGTTGGCTTTTCCGGGCCCCCACAGGATCGGCCGCACCACCTCGCCGGTGAGCACGTCGTCCTCGTCGACCTCGAACCGGTTGGTCAAGGTGTTCTCGATGCCCAGGAAGCGGGCCACCGGCTCGACCTGAAGGGTCAGCGCCGAGGAACTCAGCACCACCGTGTGTCCGCGCTCCATGTGGGCGTGCACCAGTTCGCGCATCTCGGGGTAGATCCGCTTCTCGATCTTCTGCACGAAGAGCCGCTCGCCGATCTCGTGCAGATCCGACAGCGCTCGCCCGCGCAGCGCCTGCGAGGCCTTGGTGATCAGTTCCTCGAACTCCAGGCGGCCCAGCTGATGGTTGAGCCCGGCCGCGATCATCGTGATGAGCTCGCCGATCCCCATGTCGCGGCTGCGGAACCGCTCGCGGGTCAGGATCACCGCGGTGAATCCGGCCACCAGGGTGCCGTCGAGATCGAAGAACGCGCCGATCTGGGGCCCGGGCGGGCTGGCTAGCACTTCGGCGACCGATCCGGGCAGCCGCATGTTCTTGTCGGTCATCAGTACGCCACCGATCCGTTCGCAGGGGTAGTCACCGAGTCGCCGCCCGGATCCGGGAACGATGCGGGCACCACCCGCGGCGGCGGATCACCGGCCAGCGCCAGCACTTCGTCGAATCCGAGGCGCAGGCAGCGGGCAAACAACTTCTCGTCGGTGATCGACGCCCGGTCATAGCGCGCGGTCACCGTGGCGTAGCCGCCGCGCGATACCAGCACCACCATCATCGCGACGCCGGGAAGCGGGCCGAGTCCGAACTGCCGCAACACTTTTGCCCCGGCGATGTAGGTGTCACCGGCGAACACGGGGACGTTGCTGGCCTGGACGTCGGAGGCGACCACCGATCCGCTCACCGCCTCGAGCACGGCGTCGGGCAGCAGACCGAGTACTGGAGCCACCGAGCCGATCAGGTCGATCGCGGCCTCCTCGCGCCGCGAAGTCATCTGCTTGCGGATCTTCTTGATACGCAGGGCGGCATCGGCGACGCCGATCGGCGCGGCCAGGTTGACCCCGGCGAACCGGTTGCCCCCGGCCGGGTCGGCCTCGGCGCGCAGGCTCACCGGCACCGCCATCGGCAGGCTGTTCACCGGCACACCGAGTGCCTCGTGATAGAGCCGCAGGGCGCCGCACAAGCCGGCCAGGTAGGCGTCGTTGATCGAGCCGCCCGCGGCGTGGGCGGCCGCCCGCAGATCGGCCAGCCGCATCTCGATGGCCTCGCTGCGCGAGGACAGGCTGCGCCGGCGCAACAGCGGGGACGGCTCGGCGGCGCGGCCCATCACCCGTCGTCCCGAGCGGGCGTAATCGACCGCGTCGAACACCGCCGTGCCGGGGTTGCGCACCACCCGCCCGATCACCGACAGACCTCCGGCCACCGCGCCGAGAACCCCGCCCACGACCGCACCGGGCAGCTGGTTGAAGCCTTCGCGCATCAGGTCGTTGGGGGTCAGGTCCTGCGGCACCGGCATGGGCGGCGCGGGACGCGGTGCCGGCTCTCGCTCGAGGTCGTAGATCTCGGCGAACATGGTGGCGGCACCGACACCGTCGGTCACAGCGTGGCTCAGGTGCAACAACGTCGCCGCCTTGCCGCCTTCGAGACCTTCGACCAGGGTGGCCGTCCACAGCGGCCGGGAAATGTCCAGGGGTGATTGCAGACTGACCTCGGCGAGGTCGAGAACCTGGCGCAGGGTGCCCGGCTCCGGAACCCGCACCCGGCGGACGTGGAAGTCCAGGTTGAAGTCCGGGTCGACGACCCAGCGGGCTGCGGCCGTCGGCAGGGTCGGCACCACGACGCGCTGGCGTAGCCGCAGCACCTTGCGGGAGGCGTTCTCGAAGCAGGCCCGGAAGCGTTCCCAGTCGGGTGTGGTGTCCAGGATCTCCAGCGCCATGATCCCGGAACGGGTCCTCGGGTTGGCTTCGCCCCGGTGCAGCAACATGTCGAGGGGACCTAGTTCGGACGGCATGCCGTTTGCATCGACGGGTCGGCTCATCCATCCCTCCTCATCGACAACACCAGCACCACGCTAGTCGGCGGGCGACGCCGACGGGGCCCGATTGTCCGACGACATGGCCAGGCCCGCGCTACCCGCACGTCGGCCGATCGACGGCCATCGTTGGTCTGCGGTTGGATTGCCGTGCCCCACCGCTCTGCCACCCTTGACCACGACCGTCGTGAAAGGGCTGGGCATGGTGGATATCTCGCGCGCATACAACAGTGTCGGGCAGTTGCGGGCAGATGCCTGGTGCCGGCTGGAGGAGGCCGCCGACCGGCTCACCCGAACCACGACCACCGGGGCGCTGAAGGACAAGTACGTCGGCATCTGCCGCGACCTGCTGGCCGACTTGACTCCCCTGGAGCCTTACTGGGCGTTCCCCGGCTCGCCACAGTTCGCCCGGGTGCAGCGGCTGTTCACCGGCGGCAGCTACGACAAGTTCGCGAGCGTCGTCACCCATATCAACCGGGCCCTGACCACCGAGTCCTACCGGTCAGGGCACGAGCACAGCGCCGACGGCCAGGACCTGTTTCCCACTGATCCGCGCCAGCTGGAAAGTCAGCCGGCGAATCGCCGGGAACAGCCGTACTTCGAAGTGCTGGTCGTGGAGAAGATGACCGAGGCACAGGAACGCGCGCTGCGCAAGGAAGTTCGCAGCTGGCGACGTCCCGACGACGAGTTCATCTACGAGTTGGTGGTCGTGGGCAGCGGCGACGAAGCGCTGATCGCCGCGCGCCTGAACGTCAACCTGCAGGCGGTTGTGATCCGGCGGCGATTTTCCCATCAGTCCACCCGGGACCTGTCCACCCTGGCCGAGTTCGTCGACACCGAACTCACCGACGACCTCGCCGATCACCAGTCCCCCGACGACCGCGCCCAGATCCTGGCCACCTCGCTGGGCGAACTGCGGCCCGAACTCGACCTCTATCTGATGACCGAGATCGAGGTCGAGGACATCGCCGGTCGCCTTGGCCAGCACTTCCGGCGGGTGTTCCACGCCAGGGAAGGCATGCTCGAGCTACACCTGTCAATCCTGCATGGGGTCGCGTCCCGCTACCGCACACCATTCTTCAGCGCGCTCAAGCAATACAGCCACCGGCCGACCGGGGTGTTCCATGCCCTGCCGATCTCACAGGGCAAGTCGATCGTCACCTCGCACTGGATCAAAGACATGGTGGGCTTCTACGGCCTCGACGTCTTCATGGCGGAGACGTCGGCTACCTGCGGTGGCCTGGATTCGCTGCTCGACCCCACCGGCCCGCTGCGTGAGGCGCAAGAACTGGCCTCGCAGACCTACGGATCACGTCGTAGCTACTTCGTCACCAACGGAACGTCGACCGCCAACAAGGTGGTCACCCAGGCGCTGGTCGCCCCGGGCGACATCGTCCTGCTCGACCGCAACTGCCATCAGTCGCACCACTACGGGATGATGCTGGCCGGCGCGCAGGTGGTCTACCTCGAGGCCTACCCGCTGCCCGAGTACTCGATGTACGGTGCGGTGCCGCTGCGCGAGATCAAGTCCAAACTGCTGGCGTTGCGAGCGGCGGGCAAGCTCGACCGCGTCAAGATGATCTCGCTGACGAACTGTACGTTCGACGGCATCGTCTATGACGTCACCCGGGTCATGGAGGAGTGTCTGGCGATCAAGCCCGACCTCGTGTTCCTGTGGGACGAAGCGTGGTTCGCGTTCGCGCGGTTCCACCCGGTTTATCGCACGCGCACTGCGATGGCGGCGGCCAAGGCACTGCGGACCAAGCTGCTCGATCCGTCCTACATCACCCATTACGAATCGACGCTCGAAGCCCAGGCGACCATGTCGGACGACGAGTTGCTCGATACGCGGTTGAGCCCCGATCCGGCCCGGGCGCGGGTCCGGGTGTACGCCACTCAGTCGACCCACAAGACGTTGACCGCGCTGCGGCAGGGCTCGATGATCCACGTCTTCGATCAGGACTTCGAGCAGAAGGCCGCCGAGTCGTTCCACGAGGCGTACATGGCTCACACGTCGACGTCGCCGAACTACCAGATCCTGGCGTCACTGGATTTGGGCCGCCGCCAGGTGGCACTCGAAGGGGTCGAGCTGGTGGCCCGCCAGATCGAGAACGCGATGCAGCTGCGCGACGCGATCGACAATCATCCGCTGCTGCGCAGGTACTTCTCGTGCCTGCGCACCTCGGATCTGATCCCCGAGGAATTCCGGCCGTCGCGGATCTCGCAACCGCTGCGTTCGGGACTGCGCAACATGATGTCGGCCTGGGAGGCCGACGAGTTCGTGCTCGATCCGTCGCGAATCACGTTGTCCATCGGCCACACCGGGTACGACGGCGATCAGTTCAAACGTGCGCAATTGATGGACCGGCACGGCGTGCAGATCAACAAGACGTCGCGCAACACCGTGCTGTTCATGACCAATATCGGTACGACGCGCAGCTCGGTGGCGTTCCTGGTCGAGGTGCTGGTGAAGATCGCCACCGAGCTCGACGAGCGGGTCTCCGAGATGAGCCTCAGCGAGCGGGGCTGGTTCGAACGCCGGGTGCACCGGCTGACACGGCAGTCGATCCCGCTGCCGAACTTCAGCGGCTTCCACACCGCGTTCCGCGACGGTGACGCCACCCCCGAAGGTGATGTGCGGTCGGCCTTCTATCTGTCCTACAACGACGCCAACTGTGAGTACCTGTCCGACGCCGAGATCGACCAACGGCTGGCCGCGGGCCGGCAGGTGGTGTCGGCGACGTTTGTCACGCCCTACCCGCCGGGGTTCCCGGTGCTGGTTCCCGGCCAGTTGTTCAGCCCGCAGATCCTGGCTTTCATCCGCGATCTCGACACCCCTGAGGTGCACGGGTACCGGCCCGACTACGGCTACCGGGTGTACACCGAGAAGGCCATGGAGATCCAGTCGGGCGCGGCGGTCCACGACTCCAACGGCCACCACATGCTGGTGGAGTCGGGCTCGGACTAGCCCGCCGGATACCCCCCGTTCACGAACGGGACAACCCGGTGCTCCAAGCTCTACCCATGTGGCAGCTCACTTCCCGCGTGACCGCGGTCATCGCGGCGTCGGTCTTGGCCCTGACCGCCTCGTCCTGCGCTGACAAGCCGACCATGGTGGGCACGGCGAGCACCACCACCCCGATCCACCACCTGGTGGTGATCTTCGGCGAGAACATCTCCTTCGACCATTACTTCGGCACCTACCCGAAGGCCACGAACACCGACGGCCAGCGGTTCAGCGCCCGGCCGGGCACCCCGGCCGTCGACGGACTGACTCCGGACTTGCTGACCCACAATCCGAACAGCCACCAACCGCTGCGGCTGCGTGGCCCGGACCAGATCGTCACCTGCGATCAGGACCACGACTACACCCCTGAACAACTGGCCTTCAACCACGGCGCGATGGACAAGTTCGTCGAGCACACCGAGATCGCCGATTGCAAGCCACCGATCTACTCGGCGCCGGGCATGGTGATGGACTACTACGACGGCAACACCGTGACCGCGCTGTGGAACTACGCCCAGCACTTCGCGATGAGCGACAACTCCTACAACAGCACGTTCGGCCCGTCGACACCGGGCCACATCAACCTGGTGTCGGGCCAAACACACGGTGTCACAAAGCAATTCATGCCGGGCGGCAAGGCGTTCCCTGCCGACCAGGTGATCGAGGACACCCTCATCGGTGATTCACAGCCCTTCGGCGACGACTGCTCCAGCCGCGACCAGGTCCAGCTGAGCAGCACCAACAAGAACATCGGCGACCTACTCAACGCCAAGAACATCACCTGGGGTTACTTCCAGGGCGGCTTCCGGCCGACGTCGACCAAACCGGACGGCACCGCGGTGTGCGGCGCCCAGCACAATGTCGGGGTGGCGGTCGGCGGCACCGGCACGTCCGGCGCGAAACCCTTTGGCACCAAGGGTGATTACATCCCGCATCACGAGCCGTTCCAGTACTACCCGTCGACCGCCAACCCGCACCACCTGCCGCCGGAGTCGGCCGACGGTATCGGGCACACCGACCGGGCCAACCACCAGTACGACCTGGCGGATTTCTGGACCGCGGCCGACGCCGGCCATTTGCCGGCGGTCAGCTTCCTGAAGGCTCCGGGCTACCAGGACGGTCACGCGCAGTACTCCGACCCGCTGGATGAGCAGCAGTTCATCGTCGAGACACTCAACCGTCTGCAGCGCCTTCCGGACTGGAAGGACACCGCGATCGTGCTGGCCTACGACGACTCCGACGGCTGGTATGACCACAAGGCCTCCCCGGTGGTGTCGGCGTCGGAAAGCAAAGCCGACGCGCTGACCGGGCCCGGTTCCTGCACCGCCCCGACCGCGGGCCCGATCGTCTACCAGGGGCGCTGCGGCTACGGCCCGCGCCTGCCGCTGCTGGTGATCTCGCCGTATGCCAAGGCGAACTTCGTCGACCACAACGTCACCGATCAGACGTCGATCCTGCGGTTCATCGAGGACAACTGGTCGACAGGCCGGATCGGTGACGACTCGCTGGATGCCCGAGCCGGGACGCTGACGGCCATGTTCGACTTCACCGGGCGACTGCAGGCGCCGCTGTTCCTCGACCCGCACAACGGGGCGGGGTAGGGATCAGCTCGCCGAGCTGGCCGCGAGCCGTCGAGAACGCCTGCGGGCGTTGACATGTCGGCCGTAGACGATGCCGAGGAAGGCGGCTACCGCTTCGGACGCGAGCTGGCAGCGCAGCGTGGCGATGGTGTCGAAGGCGTGGTGGGCGTTGGGCAGCTCGGCGTAGGACACCGAACCGGCACCGGCCGCGCGCAGCGACGTGCAGAAGGCCCGGGCCTGTGCGCTGGGGACGACGGCGTCGTTCTGGCCGTGCAGCACGAAGAACGGCGGCGCGTCGCGATGGACGCGGAATATCGGTGAGGCGTCGCGGAAGAGCTGCGGGTCGTCGGCCAGCCGCTGCTGCATGACGACATGTTCGAGCAGCGGCATCATCAGGCCGTGCATGTTCTCGACGGTGGTCAGGTCATAGACGCCGTAGTACGGCGCGGCGGCCTGGACGCTGGTGTCGGCGTCCTCGAAGCCGGGCTGCAGCCGGGTATCGTCGGCGGTCAGGGCCGCCAGCGAGCACAGGTGGCCGCCGGCTGATCCGCCGGTGATGGCGATGAAGTCGGGGTCTCCGCCGTAGTCGGCGATGTGGGCCCGCACCCAGGCGATGGCCCGCTTGACGTCGACGATGTGTGCGGGCCAGGCGTTGCGGGGGCTTCGGCTGTAGTTGATGGACACGCAGATCCAGCCGAGTTCGGTCATCCGGGTCATCAACGGGTAGCCCTGGCCGCGCTTGTCGTTGATGGACCATCCCCCGCCCGGGACGTGGATGAGGACCGGAGCCCGGTGGCCGTCGGGAAGGTCGGGACGGCGCCAGACGTCCAGAAGATGGTTGCGCCCGCCCGGGCCGTAGGAGATGTTGGTGGTCTTCTGGGCGTAGCGGCCCCGGTGACGCATGGCGTCGAGGACCACGGGAAGGCTAGGGCGGCGCGCGGTGTACGGCTCCAGGGGGTGGTGCACCCTGTCGGCGTAGACGTCGCCGAAGGTCTGCTGCAGGGCGGCATCCAGGACAGTGTCGGCACGCTGGACCGCCAGCGCCGCAGCCGCCTTTTCCAGTGGTGAGGGGACTGCCGAGAGGGCGTGACCGGTGACGACGTGCGGGGCGAACTCGGCGGCGACCCAGCCGAGCAGCCAGCCTGCCGCCGCGGGTGAGCCGCGAAGCAGCAGCGATCCAGTGTGGTAGGCCCGCGCGCACTGCGCGGCTACCTGCTCGATCGGACTGCTCATGAGCGATCGGACTCCCTTGGCACTTAGGCAATCTAAGGCGTTTGCCCGGCTTGAGCGGAGTCACGCAGGGTTAGCGTGTGCCGCCCGTCACACCATAGCGAATTGCCCGTGGCCTCAACGACATTTCTCCCCCACCGTTCGCTGCGTGCACCGTTGCCGCAGGCCAGAAGCCCGGATCGCCGACACGATCGCGGTAGCTCGTCCCACCAGCAAAGTGAATTCTGGGTTGACGGACGGTATCCAGCGACACCATTGACAGGAAACGCGGAGTAGACGCACTGACGATTTGTAGATGCTTCTCAACGACTGGAACCCGCCCATGGCGGTCGGCGGGACCATCAGTGCCCCAACCCGGCGCCGGTTCGCCGCCGCCGCGCCGCCGCCGCACCCCAACGACGCAGCCCAAGCCAGGGTGTTTGCCGAGCTCATGAAGGCGGAGATCGCCGAGTTGGACCACCTCATCGACATCGCCGCAGCGCGTTGGGCCGACCGGGTGGACGCCGGCTGGGGCAATGCGCGCACCCCGGAACCGGTGCTGCGGCTGCGCGCCAAACGCGCCGAGGTCCAGCGGTTCCTGGACAGCCTCTACTCGCGGTTCGCCGCCGACTGATTTCGCCTCAGCCAGATTCGAAACCGTGGGCATACCTACCCGGCAAACATGGCCGACTACACTCTGTCCACGCGCTGCCTCCGTAGCTCAGTTGGATAGAGCAAGGGCCTTCTAATCCCTAGGTCGCAGGTTCGATTCCTGCCGGGGGCGCTTACGGTTCAATCGACACAGTGCGATCTTATGGTCATACTTATGACCATGACGGAAGTCAGCTCGCTCGCAGAGACCAAGGCCCGCCTGTCGGAGTTGGTGGCCCGTGTCGGCGAGCAACACGAACGGGTCACCGTCACGGTCCACGGGCGTCCCGCGGCAGTCCTTATCGCTGTCGACGATCTGGAGTCGCTCGAAGAGACCATTGCGGTCCTATCCGACTCTGCCGCGCTGCGCGCATTGAGCGAGGCCGACGCCGAACTAGCCCGAGGCGAAGGAGAAACTGAGGGCGATCTCGCCGCAGCGATGCAGGCCCGTCGAGCCGGGAAGTGACCGATCAGCGCTACGAATTGATCGTCGCCCCGACCGCCAGGAAACAACTGGCCGAAACCCTGACCGGTGCAGTGGCCTTCGCAGCATATGAGTTCATCACTGGACCGCTGCTCGACAACCCACATCGAGTCGGCAAGCGATTGCGACCGCCGCTCGAAGATCGTCACAGTGCCCGCCGCGGAACGTATCGCGTGATCTATCGGATTGACGACGAGCAGCGGCGCGTGACGGTCGTGGGCGTGTTCAGCCGGGCAGACGCCTACCGAAACCCCTGACGGCCGCGCGCACCTTCTGACTTCAGATAACCCCAAGATTCCCCCACACCCGACTACGCGAAACTATCCCGGTGCACGCGGCAACGGCGGTCCAAGCGGCGGTGATGTTCGTCGCCACCAACATCGACGACCTCGTCGTTCTCGGCGTGTTCTTCGGCCGGGCCAGGGGCAACCGAGCTGCGACCGCCCGCGTGGTCATCGGGCAGTACCTCGGGTTCATCGCGATCCTGGCCATCTCTGTACTCGGCGCCCTGGGCGCCCAACTCCTGCCGGATACCGCGGTCGCCTACTTCGGCCTGCTGCCGCTGCTGCTGGGCATCAAGGCCGCCTGGAACGTCTGGCGGCACCGCGGCGAAGACGATGACGACTGGGACGCCGATGCCCGACCCGGCGTCGGCATCGCCACGGTGGCCGCCGTGACGATCGCCAACGGCGGCGACAACATCGGCGTCTACGTTCCCGTCTTCGCCGCCGCCGGGCCAGCCGGCATGCCGGCCTACGTGATCGTGATGCTGATCGGGGTCGGGCTGTGGTGCGCCCTGAGTCAGCGCATCGCCACCCACCCAGCAGTCGCCAGGGTTCTCGAACGCTGGGAGCACATCCTGCTGCCCGTCGTTCTCATCGGCATCGGCCTGGCCGTGCTCATCGAGGGCGGGGCGTTCGGACTCTAAGTGCTCCAGCGTTTCTCGACGCGCGCGAGCTTCCAGTAGGTCACCGCGCACAGCCAGGTGACCGCGAACAGTCCGACGATCACGAACCCGGCATTGTTGAGGCTGATGGAGCTGATCCACGTGGTCACTGGATCGGTGAGATCGAGGTCGTCGTGCAGCACCGACACCAGCTCGATGGTCCCGATCAGTAGCGCCACCGCGATCGACAGGCTGGTGATCGTGAAGTTGTAGTAGATCTTGCGAATGGGGTTGGCGAACGCCCAGTCATAGGCCACCGTCATGAACAGTCCGTCGGCGGTGTCCATCACGCTCATGCCCGCGGCGAACAGCACCGGCAACACCAGCACCGCATACCAGGGCAGCCCGGCAGCGGCCCCCGACCCGGCCAGCGCCAGCAGCGCCACCTCGGTAGCGGTGTCGAAGCCCAGCCCGAAGAGCAGGCCCACCGGGAACATTCCGATCGGGCGCTTGATGCGCTTCATGATCGGACGCAGGATCCGGGCCAGCAGCCCACGGTTGTCCAGCGCCCCTTCGAGTTCCCGCTCGTCGAACTCGCCGTTGCGCAGCGCGACGAACACCCGCCAAATGCCGATCAGCGCAACGATATTGATCGCAGCGATGAGGTACAGGAACCCGCCAGAAGCCAACGTCCCGGCCAGGCCCAGCCCTCGGCGCACCGGCGAATCGTCGTCGAGAAGGGTGCTCACCGCTTTGGTTCCGGCGATCACCAGCACGGCCATCACCAAGACCATCGCCGAATGTCCCATGGCGAACCAGAATCCGACCGACTTCGGCTTGCTGCCGTCAGCCATCAGCTTGCGGGTGGTGTTGTCGATGGCGGCGATGTGGTCGGCATCGAAGGCGTGCCGCAGTCCAAAGGTGTACGCCGTCACGCCCAGCCCGACGCCGAAGACCTCCGCCCCCACCTGGTAGTGGTTGGGCGCGACGAACATGAGCAATGTGGCGAAGCCGATGATGTGCAGTGCGGCGATCACCGCAATGAGAACACCGACCTCCAACCAGTCCCGTCTGGTCCAGGCGGCGACGAACCGTGCTTTCGGCATGAGACATCCTTCAAGGGAACTGCGCCCCGTCGTGGGTGAACGCGAACGGCGGGGTCTGGCTCCCGTCGGCGCCGCACTCTGACGGCTCCGTCGGACACAGTGGCGCTACCGCACCGGAATGACACCGGTTTCCGCACCCGCTCGCGACGAACCTCAGCAACATATCGGATGCGTTCCCCCCAGCACGAGGTGCACAGCAGATCCCCAGGGAACCACGTCGCCCACCGTGCCGACTAATGGACCGGTGGCAGCACTGCCACCGGTCCGGAGGAAAGGTCAGCGCACCGCAATGATGAACAGCAGCACTACCGGCAAGGCAGCACGGGTGATCGGGTACGCCTCGGCTCTGAGCGTGGCCGCCATGCTCGCCGCGGCGCCGGCATGGGCGCACGTCCACGTCGACGCCGACCACACCACTCCCGGGGACGACGCCGTTCTGACCTTCGCCGTCCCCAACGAGTCCGACAAGGGAGCGGCCACCACCGAGGTGAGCGTCGCACTCCCAGACCTGACCGAGGTCAGCGCCGAACAGATCCCCGGCTGGACCGCGCGCCTGGATCGCAATGTCGCGGCCGGCACGGTCAAGGCCGTCACGTGGACAGCGGCACCCGGCGCCGGTATCGCTCCCGATCAGTTCGCCCTGTTCCGGGTCGCCGTCATGCTCCCGAAGGGTGACAGCGCCAGCTTCCCCACCACCCAGACCTACAGCGACGGCACCGTCGTGCACTGGGATCAGCCCACCCCGGCCGGCGGTGCCGAACCCGAACATCCCTCTCCCACACTGGCTTTGAAGGCCGAATCCCATGACGACGCCGCCATGTCCATGCCCATGTCGACCTCTGACAACACCTCACGCTGGCTGGCCGGGGCTGCGCTCCTCGTCGCCGCGGCCAGCCTGGTGGTCACGCTGGTGACCCGGCGCCGGTCGTGAAGTCGGCGGCAGCGGCCGCGCTGGCAACACTGTCCGTGATCGCACTGGTGGGTGCGCCGGTGGCCTCTGCGCACGCGGTGCGCATCGCCACCGAACCGGCAGCCGACGCCGTCCTGACCACCGGACCCACCCAGGTCAGCGCCACGTTCAACGAGCGGTTGCAGACGACGTTCTCGGCCATGACGGTCGTCGGGCCGGACGGAAATCTGTGGTCGACCGGAGAGCCCCAGCTGCAGGGCGCCGTCATCTCACTCGGCGTCCTGCCGCTCGGCCCGGTCGGCACCTACACGGTCAACTACCGGGTGACCTCCGCCGACGGGCATGTGGTCTCGGGCTCGTGGCCCTTTCACCTCAGCGTCGCCGGGACCGGCAAGCCCGGCCCGTCGGCCTCAGCGACCGGCAACGCGTCCACGTCCATTCCCATCTGGCCGTTTCTCCTGGCCGCCGCCCTGGCCCTGCTCGGCGGTGGAACGTGGTGGTTCCTGCGAAGATCCTGACGATCTGGCCCTTGTTCATCTTTTCACGTAGACAGACGATCAGATGAGCCATACGCTCGGCACTCGTGCCCTCCTCGCCGATCGCCGCCGCACCGACTAGCGGCTTTGCCCAGTTTCGGCGTTCCCTGTCGGGGGCTGACCGACGGTCACTGTTCGGGATGTACGGCTTCATCATCGCCCTGCACCTGATCGGCTTCGGGGTCCTGTTCGCCTTCGTGGTACCCGAGCACTACCGGCTCGGCGGCGATCATCCGGTGTTCAGCGTCGGCGTCGGAATCCTGGCCTATACGTTCGGATTACGGCACGCATTCGACGCCGACCACATCGCCGCGGTGGACAACACCACCCGCAAGCTCATCGCCGACAATCTGCACAACAGTGTGGACCGCAAACCCCTCTCGGTCGGATTCTGGTTCTCCCTGGGCCATTCCACCATCGTGTTCACACTGGCCTTCCTGCTCTCGGTGGGCGTGCGGGCGCTCGTCGGCCCGGTCGAGGACGAGAACTCCCCGCTGCACACCATCACCGGCTTGATCGGCCCGTCGGTCTCCGGGGTGTTCCTCTGGATCATCGGAATCCTGAATCTCATTGCCCTGCTGGGGATCATCAAGGTCTTCCGCGAGCTGCGGCAGGGCCGCTACGACGAGGCCGAGCTCGAAAAGCAGCTGGACTCGCGCGGTTTCATGAACCGCTTCCTGGGTGGCCTGACCAAGTCGGTGACCAAGCCGTGGCACATCTACCCCGTCGGCGTGCTGTTCGGCCTCGGCTTCGACACGGCCACCGAAGTGGGGCTGCTGGTGCTGGCCGGCGGCGCGGCCGCCTTCAACTTGCCCTTCTACGCCATTCTGGTGCTGCCGATCCTGTTCGCTGCCGGCATGTGCGTGATGGACACCACCGACGGCGTTTTCATGAACTACGCCTACGGCTGGGCCTTCGCCAAACCCGTCCGCAAGATCTTCTACAACCTGACCATCACCAGCCTGTCGGTGGCTGTCGCCCTCATCATCGGCACGATCGAACTCGTGGGCGTCATCGCCGACCGGCTGCACATCGAATCCGGGCCGCTGGCCGCGATTGCCGCCATCAACCTCGATTACGTCGGGTACATCATCGTCGCGCTGTTCCTGGTGTCCTGGCTGCTCGCCATGTCGATCTGGCGATTCGGCCGCATCGAGGAACGCTGGGCCGCCAATCTCTAGTGCAGCGTGAGCCAGGCCAGGCTCAGTCCGCCGAAGACGACGCAGTAGATCGCGAACGGCGTCAGGGTGCGGGTCTCGAAGTACCGGGTGAGGAATCGCACTGCCAGGTAGGCGGCGACGAAGGACGCCACGCTCCCGGCGATCACCTGACCGCCGATGCCATCGCCCGCCGGGCCGAACAGGTCGGGGATCTTGAAGACGCCGGCAGCCAGGATGATCGGCGTGGCCAGCAGGAATGAGAAGCGGGCGGCCTCCTCGTGGGACAGACCGCGCCACAGCCCGGCGGCCATCGTGACACCGGAGCGGCTGATGCCCGGCAGCAGCGCCAGGATCTGCGCGCTGCCGATGAGCACACCCTGGGGCAGCGGTTGGCGGGCCAGACGCTCGTCGATGTCGCCGCCCACCGCCGGCGCCGGGGTCGCCGCGCGCCGCAGCCGCTCGGCACCGTAGAGCAGCAGGCCATTGGCGATCAGGAAAGCCGCGGCGGGAATCGGCTTTCCCAGGGTGGTGCGGAACAGATGGTCCAGCGCCACGCCGACCAGCCCGACCGGGATGGTCGCCAAAATGATCTGCCACGCAAGCCGTTCGGCGCTGGTGGCGATGCGCCGGTGACGCACCGAGGAGACGAACCCGCCGACGATCGAGACCCAATCACGCCAGAAGAACACCAGCAGCGCCGCTGCCGTCGCGACATGCAATCCGACGATGAACGCCAGATACGGCGACTGGGGTGCCGAGACGTTGAGATCCCGCGCCCAGCCCCCGCCGACCAGAGCCGGGACCAAGACGGCGTGGCCGAGGCTGGAGACCGGGAACAGCTCGGTGACGCCTTGGAAGAGGCCGACGACGACGGCTTCGAGGTAACTGAGGTGGGAACTCATGAGAAGTGGGTACGCCCTTGTTTCGCTGTCTCGACGCGCTTCGGTGCGACGCTCGGCCCTGCGAAAACTACCGCGACGGCACGGCGTGGACCAACTGCTCACAGCGACTTGCCAGCCCCGGTTCGCCGGGGGCGCGGCGGTGGTCAGATACCCGCTATCACCGGTCGCAACCTCAGGGACTACGTTTCTGCTGGGGCGCTGGACGAACTACTCAGGAGGCACCAGTGAGCGACCACGAAGTGAAAATGATCATCCTGTCGACCGACGACCTCGATGAGTCGATCCGCTTCTACGGCGACACCCTGGGCATGGCAGTGAAGTTCCGCGACGGCACCCATTTCGCCGCACTCGACGGCGGTCCCATCACCCTGGCCCTGGCCACCGAGATCGACCACCCGATTCCCGGTCAAGTCGTGGTCGGCATCAAGACGGCCGACGTCGACGCCGCCGCCAAGGCCGTCGAGGAGAGCGGCGGCGGGATCGTGAAGGGCCCCTACGACGACGCCCATGAGCGTCGTGCCGTCGTCTATGACAACAAGGGCAACGGCATCGTGTTCTACAGCCCGCTCAAGCGTTAGGCCGGTCCAGCTACCACGGTGTCACCGCCGCCGACCCGCTTGACGCTGTACATCGCCTCGTCCGCCCGACGCAGGATCGCATCCAGTTGGGGGCGCGACGCGGACAACGATTCCCAGGCGACGCCGATGCTGCACTGCAACGGCAACCCTTCTGCGTCACGAAGATTCAGGCTGCGCACCCGGTCCACGAAACCGTCGAGGTCGGATCCGTTCGCGAGCGCGGCGACGAGCACGAATTCGTCACCACCGATACGGGCGGCGATGTCCTCGGCGCGCACAGCTCGCGTCAGCTGGCGGGCGGCCGCGCGCAGCATGGCGTCGCCGCTGGGATGTCCATGGTCGTCGTTGAACTGCTTGAACCCGTCGAGGTCGATCACGACCACCACCAGGACTGTGCCGGGCTGACTTCTGTCCAGGAGCGCGTCTGTGCCCGCGTACAGTCCGCGGCGGTTCAGCAGCCCGGTCAGCGGATCACGATTGGCCACGTCGGCCGTGGCGCGTAGGCCCGTGCGGGTGCCCTGGATGGCCACCGCCGCGATCACCGGCATCACCACCACCGTGGTCATCGCCGGCAGGAAGTACAGCGAGAGTTCGGCCAGCGTCGCGCCGTCCCAGCGCACGCCCATCCAGGTGAACGCGGCGATCACCGCGGTGCCGAACAGACAGTGCAGGCGCAGCACGCGGTAGCCCAGCAGCACCGCCGCGAACACCCCGAGCAGGCACATGTACACCGCACCTGACAACCGCGCCTCGGGTGCCGCAGCACAGCAGCCGACGCCGCCAGCGCGACATCCCCCCACCCGACGAACAACATCGCCGACCGGTATCCGGGCCACGGCCTGGCCAGCCACGCGACACCGATGACAACTGCGGAGACCAGCAGCGCGAGGTGAACGAATCGGGCGAGCACACCCTGCGGCCCGAGCGGCTGGATGCTGTGGAACTGCTCGACCGCGCTGAGCAGACCCAGACTGATGCACGCGACGCCGATGAAGACCCTGATCGGGCCAAGGTAGCCAGTGTCGCGCAGCACCGCCGTAGAGGTGGCGAACTCCCGTTCACCCATCGGGTGAGGTTACCCCAGGCCCTCCGCGGCGGTATACGCACGCCAGCCGCCGTGCTGGCTGATCTCACGCTGTCCCTCGACCAGCGCCGGCTCACCGATCACGCCGAGAACCGTTGCGCCGTCGGCGAGATTGACCTTCCCGATCGACAGGCCGGGTGGTTCGTTCAGCAGGATTCCCGCCAGCCCGGCGGCCGGCACCGACCACACCTCGACCGCGACCGCCACCCCCGAGCCGTCGGTCACCCTGATCATCGCGGGGTGCTCGTCGTTGATCGTCCAGATCCGGTAGACGGGTTCGGTGGTCGTCTCCCGGATGAACGTCGCACCGGCGGCCGCCATGTTCGGCGACAGCTTGAGTCCGCGCATCAGAGTTCCGTTGACGGCCAACAACACTGCGCCGCCGTCGGTAACGTCCGGCGCGGGCTCGGGCACCGCATCGCCGACGATCCGGGTCCCGGAGGTGCCGGCCAGGATCGCCGGAATCTCCTCGGCGGCGCCGATGACACCGGTGGCACCCGGAGTGCCGGCGACGAAGTCGGCGACGGCCTCGACCTTGGGTTCCATCGAGCCCTTGCCGAACTGACCGGAGGCGATGTACTGCCGGGCCTCGTCGACGGTGATGGTGTCGAGCCACGTCTCCTCGGGTGTGCCGAAACCGATCGCCACCCGCGGTACACCGGTCGGGATCATCAACAGCTCGGCACCCAGATCATGGGCGAGCAGACCGGAGGCAATGTCCTTGTCCACCACGGCTTCCACACCGGTCACGGTGCCGTCGGCGGCCACACTCACCGGGATCCCACCGCCGCCGACGGCCACCACGATCGCGCCGTCGTCCAGCAGCTTGCGGATCAGCTCGGTCTCCAGGATAGCGGTCGGCCGGGGCGAGGCCACGGTGCGGCGCCACCCTCGCCCGGCGTCCTCGGCGATCGTCCAGCCCAGCGCCGCCGCCAACTGCGTGGCCTTGGTCTGCTCCAGGAACGATCCGACCGGCTTGGTCGGATTCTCGAAGGCCGGGTCGTCCAGGCTGACCACCGAATGCGTGACGACGGCGACCACCGGCCGCGACAGCCCTCGACGGGCGAGTTCGTTGCGCAACGCCTTGACGAACATGTACCCGATGGCACCCTGGGTGTCGGCGACGGCGTAGTCGACCGGCACCGGGTCGACCTCGTCGGACGCCAACTCCGAACGACGCAGGATGAAGCCGACCTGCGGTCCGTTGCCATGGGAGACAACGAGTTTCCAGCCCTGCTCGACCATGTCGATCAGCGGCGGCACGGTACGGCTGACAGTGTCGTACTGCTGCGGGATGGAGTCGTGCTCGGCATCGGTGACCAGAGCGTTGCCACCGAATGCGACGATTGCGGTTCCCACACTCACTCCAGTCCTGCCGCCAGCGCGGCCAGTGCATCGTTGAAACAGTCCATCGGTGCGGTGGTGATACCGGCACCGATCTGGCCGACACCGGCCTGCCGGTGCGCGATACCGGTGTTGATGATCGGCAGCACACCGGAGTCCACCACCAGCCGGGCGTCGATTCCGGCGGGTGTGCCACCGAAGTTCAACGGCGGCAACGTGAATGCCGGGTTGGACCCCAGCGTGATGGTCAGCATCCGGCGGCTGTTCGCGGTCGCATCGGCCGGGGTGCCCCCGACGAACTGGACGATCGCCGGCGAGGCGGCCATCGCGAACCCACCGAGCCCGTTGGTCTCGGTGATCGCGGAGTCACCGAGGTCGGCGGCGGCGTCATCGACCGTGTATCCCGGAAAATACAGTCCGTCAACGGGATTGGCCGGCGCCTGGAACCATTGGTCGCCGGTTCCGGACAGCTTGATGCCGAAGTTCACCCCGTTGCGGGCCATCACAGTCACCATGCTGCTGCCTGGCACCCCGGCGGCGGCATCGGTCATCGACTTGCAGGCGGCCATCGAGATGTTGAGGAAGAAGTGGTCGTTGCTCGCGACGAATTCCAGTGCCCGGCGTACCGCATCGGAGGGCACATCGGAGCCCAACAGCGACAGCGTGAGCCGCTTGAACAGCAGCGCCGAGGCTGCCGCGTTGCGATTGTGCAGCTCGTCACCCATGTGAAGGGCCTGTGCCATCAGAGGTTTGAGGTCCGGATCGGCCAAGCCGCGCACCGCGATCTGCATGGTCGAGAAGAAGTCGGTGCCCAGCCATCGCAACCGGTCCAGCACATCCGCGGAGTTGGCGCCAAACCGCAACACCTTGCCGAGACCTTCGTTGAGGTTGCAGTAGGCCCGGTTTCCGGCTGCAGTGTTCTCCACCACCCACACCGGCATCGACGGGCTGATGATGCCGGCCATCGGGCCGACGGCACTGTGTTCGTGGCACGGCTCCAGCGCCACCGCGCCACTGGCAGCGAGCTTCTCGGCGGCCGCCAGATCGTCGGCCCATCCTTCGTAGAGGATCGCTCCGGCGATCGCGCCCTGCTGTGGTCCACACATGTCCGGCCAGGCGATCGGCGGCCCGGAGTGCAGGATGCGCCGCTCCCCCGGGCCCAGCCCGGGAATCGCCTCGGTCGCCCGGACCAGGTCGACCAGCCGGGGCTGAGCGGCCAGATAGCGGTCGTAGGCGGTGCGGTTGGCCTCCTCGATGCGGGGATCACCGACCAGCGTGGCCAGCGTCCAGCCCAGTGCCGCATCCGCTCCCGCAGGTGGCGCCCAGGTGATGTTGGTGACCCGGCCGCCGGCGGCGGTGACATTGTTGGCGAAGCCCTGCAAGCCGACGTTGACGACGTTGAGGTCTTCTTCGAACAGCTTCTTCACGGGGTGACTCCTTGGCGCTCGGCGATCAGTGCCGCCGACCAGACGGCCGCCTCGGCGTTGCTCGAAGCCACCAGTACACCGGCCGCCTTGAGACCGGCGACGGCCTTGGCGCGGTCCTGGGGATCCAGGTCGGTACCGCAGACATAGCCGATGAAGGCGACGGTGCGACCTTCGGCGCGGGCCTTGGCCTTCGAGCTGCCGATGATCGAGATCAGTTCGGCGGTCGGGTCATCGGCGCTTCCGTACCCGAGCACCACGTCGAACAGCACGACCGCCGTGGTTGGGTCGGCGACTTCATCGCGGATGCGGGCATCCTTCTGCGACGGGTCGATCATGGGATGTGGTCTGCCCTGGGTGAATTCGTCATCGCCCATGTCGACGATGGTGTTCTGGACGCTGGTGCGGATGTCGGTCAGCGCGGCGTTGCCCGTCACCGGGGTGTTGGAGTACGCCGAGATGTCGCGGGCCCGGTGCACCAATTGTGCTTCGTAGCAGAAGGTGCCCCCGGAGAAGATGCCGCGCACGTAGCGCTGGCTCGGAGCCATCGACCGGGCCAGATCGCTCAGGACGCGGCGCACGTCATTGGAGATCACGATGTCCCCGGTGCGCGGCTGGTCCCCGCGCGCCAGGTCGACGGCCATATCGGCCGCCTGTGCCAGGTAGGCCGCGCCGTACACGCCGTTGCGGGTGACCGAGGTGGGATCAGCGCCGAGGAAGATGACGACGACGGGCTTGTCGCTTGCTTCGGCGGCGGCGAGGACCTTTGCCGCGACGTCGGGCGACGGGGGTTTGGACACCAGCACGATCACCGAGGTGCCAGGGTCGGCGCCGAGCGCGGCCAGTCCGTGCAGCATGGAGATGCCCCCGATGGCGTCGGCCAGATCATGTCCGCCGGTGCCCAGCGCCTGCGAGATCCCCGAGCCGTTCTGGTGCACCCGGACGGTGACCTCCTGGGTGCCGGTGCCCGACGCGCCGACCACGCCGATCGGGCCGCGCCGCACCACGTTCGCGAAACCGAGCGGAATGCCGTTGACGATCGAGGTGCCGCAGTCCGGACCCATCACCATCAGGTCGACCTCACGGGCGTATTGCTTGAGCGCGAGTTCGGCTTCGGGGCTGACGTTGTCGCTGAACACCATGACGTCCAGACCCAGCCGCAGCGCCTTCATCGCCTCGGCGGCCGCGTAGTCGCCGGGGACCGAGATCAGGGCGAGGTTGAGCGCCGGGTCCTTGGCCACGGCGGTCTGGATGCTGGTGACCGGTGCCGCAGCAACGGCCTCATCACCTCCGCCGCCGGATGCGGCCGACAGCAGCGAGTCGGCCAGTGCGAGCGCCTCCGCGCAGGCTTCCTCGGTGCCCGAGACGGCGACGACGAGGTCGTTGGGCCGCACCTCGAAGGTCCCGAGACCCGCCTGGGCGAGGTTGACCACATTGGTGGCCGAGGCCATCACCACCGAGGCGGCGGTGATCCCTTGCACCGAGGTGACCTGTGCCGAGACCGTCATCAAGGACACCGAGTCCTTGTAGAGGTTGGGGTAGAACCGTGAACTGGTGGCCATTCGTCAGGACACCGCGGCCAGGAAGCGCTCGGAGTCCGAGACCCAGCCGAAGATCCCGCCCTGGGCCTTGATCATCTCCAGCGCCACCCGCTGGAACTCAGGGAAATAGGAGGCCACACCGTCGGAGAGCACCACACATTCATAGCCGCGATCATTGGCCTCTCGCACGGTGGTGTGTACACACACCTCGGTGGTGACACCGCAGACCACCAGGGTCTTGATGCCGCGGTCGGCGAGGATCTGGGCGAAGTCGGTGGCGTGGAAGGTTCCCTTGCCGGGTTTGTCGATCACGGGTTCACCCTCGATGGGGTAGAGCTCGTCGATGATGTCGTGGCCCTGCTCGCCGCGCACCAGGATCCGGCCCATGGGGCCGGGCTCACCGATGAAGGTCTTGCCGCCGCGGTGCAGCTTGGCGCTGGGACAGTCCGACAGGTCGGGGCGGTGCCCTTCCCGGGTGTGCACCACCAGCATCCCGATCTCGCGGGCGCGGTGCAGCACCCGCTGGATCGGCTCGACGGCTGCGAGCAGCAGCGAGGTGTCGTTGCCGAGCGCTTCACCGAAGCCGCCGGGAAGGACGAAGTCCCGTTGCATGTCGATGATGACCAGCGCGGTGCTGTCCACGTCGAAGTCCAGGGGGAAAGGTTCTGCGTCGATCGTGGGCATCAAAAGTCCCTTCTGACAAGCACCGGAGCTGGGCCGCTCAATTCAATCGCAACTATCAGCTCTGCGCCTGCCGTCATTAGGGGCGGCGTGGCTACGTGGCCACCGGCCGATCGGCGGGAACAATGGGCGCATCGTGCCCCCGGCCTCGACCCGCACGCGACGTCGTGCGTCGCGCAGAGACTTTCGCCCCGACATCGAAGGGTTGCGGGCGGTTGCGGTGCTCGCGGTGGTCGCCTTCCACGCCCAGCTGGGTCTGCCCGGCGGGTTCGTCGGCGTCGACGTCTTCTTCGTCATCTCCGGATTCCTGATCACCCGGCTGCTGATATCGGAGTTGTCCGACACCGGCGAGCTGAGCCTGTCCCGGTTCTACGCGGCGCGGGCTCGGCGACTGTTGCCGGCCGCCGGAACGGTGCTGGTGATCACCGCGGTGGGCGCAGCCGTCCTGTTGCCGCCGTTGCAGGCTCGGACGGCGCTGGGTGACGCGGTGGCCAGCGCACTGTATGTGGGTAACTACCGGTTCGCGATCCACGGGACCGACTATCTGGCCGACGCCCTGCCCTCACCCTTCCAGCACTACTGGTCGCTGGGTGTGGAAGAGCAGTTCTACCTGGTGTGGCCCCTGCTGATACTGGCCACCGCGTGGTTGGTACACCGCCGCCGGGCGCGCCTGTCAGTGCGGCCGTTCGCCGCCGCGCTGTCGGTGGTAGCAGCGGCGTCCTTGGGGCTCGCGCTGCTGTGGACACACAGCGCCCCGCCGTGGGCGTTCTTCGCGCTGCCGTCGCGAGCGTGGGAGCTAGCCGTCGGCGGGCTGGTCGCCTTATCGGCACGGCAATCCCGGCGGCTCGCACCAGGTTGGGCCGCGGTGGCCGGATTCGGCGGGCTGGGTCTGGTGATCGTGGCGTGTGTGCGGTTCGACGAGCACACCCCCTATCCGGGGACGGCGGCGCTCCTTCCGGTGCTGGGCACCGCGTTGGTGATCGCGGCGGGGTGCGCGACGCCAGGCCGCGGCGTCGGCCGTCTGCTGTCGGTGCCCTGGATGCGCGCGCTGGGCCGGCTGTCCTACTCGTGGTACCTGTGGCACTGGCCGGTGCTGGTATTCGTGCCGCTGCTGGTGGGCCATGGGTTGGGCGTGCCGGGGCGGCTCATAGCGGTATCGGCGTCCTTCGCGCTGGCGGTGCTCACCTTGCGGTATGTCGAGCGGCCGGTGCGCTACTCGATTCCACTGCGCCGCTCGGCGGGGCGCAGTCTGGTGCTGGGCAGTGCGGTGACGGCCGTGGCCGTGAGCGCGGCACTGCTGTTGCCCAGCTTCGTACCCACCTCGGTGGGCCAGGGCAGGCCGGCACCCGCAGCCATGGTGGAGCCGAGCGGGCTGGGCCGCACCGATCCGCTGACCGACGCGATAGCGCGGATCGCGGCCGCGGTGACGGCGTCGGCTGATCGGCACGACGTGCCATCCAATCTCACTCCCCCGCTGGCCGAGGCTGCCACCGACAAACCGGCGGTGTTCGTCAACGGGTGTGTGCGGTCGTGGCGCGAAGTCGGGGTTCCGGACTGCGTCGCCGGGGCGGCCGACAGTGCGACGACGGTGGCGCTGGTCGGCGACTCCCACGCCGCGATGTGGCAACCAGGACTGGAACCTGTTGCCGAACAACAGCATTGGCGGCTGGTGACGATGGCTAAGATCACCTGCCCCCTGCAGGACGTGGGGATCATCAGCCCGTATCTGGGCCGGGAGTACACCGAATGCCAGACCTGGCGGGGCCAGGTGCTGGCGCGGCTGCGTGCCGAACGGCCGAAGCTGGTGGTGCTGGACATGTCGCGACGCTACGGCGCCGACTTCGGCTTCACCGCCTATGACCGGGCGTGGCTGGGCAGCCTCAAGGACCTGGTGACGCAGGTGCGGGCGACGACGGGCGCCCGGGTTCTGGTGCTGGGCCCGGTTCCCGACCCGCACTCGGTGGTCCCGGTGTGCCTATCCGCGCACCTGGCCGACACCCGCGACTGCACGCCCGCGCGGCCGGCGGCCTTGAACGCCAACGGGATTGCCGCCGAGGCTGCCGCTGTCCGCTCGGCCGGCGGCCAATACGCGGACGTGTCGAGGTTGTTCTGCACCGAGTCCGTGTGTCCGGTGGTCATCGGCAACGACCTGGTGTTCCGGGACGACAATCACGTCACGGTCCCGTACGCCAGCACACTGGGCCCGGTGCTGGGGATGATCGCGGACGCGGCCCTGTCCCCCCGCAGCTGAACCGCGCGTTGCTAGCCTCGAGTTCGTGTCTGACTTGGTGCTCTATGAGGTGCGCGATCGTGTCGCGCTGATTACCGTCAATGATCCGGACCACCGCAACGCGGTTACCGATGCGATGTCCCAGCAGTTGCGCGACGCCGTCGAGGCCGCCGAGGCCGAGGCGCACGCCGTGGTGGTGACGGGCGCAGGCAAGGCATTCTGCGCCGGTGCCGACCTGTCGGCTCTGGGCGCCGCCGCCCGCGAAGGCCTCGAACGCATCTATGCCGGCTTCATGGCCGTCGGGCGATGCACCCTGCCGACTATCGCCGCCGTGAACGGCGCGGCCGTGGGCGCGGGCCTCAACCTGGCGCTGGCCGCCGATGTCCGCATCGCCGGGCCGCACGCCCTGTTCGACCCCCGGTTCCAGAAGCTCGGTATCCATCCCGGTGGCGGCGCTACCTGGATGTTGCAACGCGCGGTCGGTCCGCAGGTGGCGCGCGCCGCGCTGCTGTTCGGGATGCGCTTCGACGCCGAAACCGCCGTCCGCCATGGATTGGCCCTCGAAGTCGCCGACGACCCCGTCGCGGCCGCACTCGCACTGGCAGCTGGACCGGCCTCGGCACCGCGCGAGGTCGTTCTGGCGACCAAGGCCTCGATGCGTGCGACCGCGATCCCCGGTTTCCTCGACACCGACCATCACGCAGCCGCCAAGGACATCGAACTGGGGCCGCAGGCAACCTCGATCGAGTCGCCTGAATTCAAGGCCCGGCTGGCTGCTGCTCAGCAGAGGTGAGCTAGGCGGCCGCCTCGATCTCCGCGGCGTCACCGGCCGGTGCACCAGGCGCAGGTGGCGCTACCGACTGATAGTGCGCCCCGGTAGGTGTGGTGAATTGCGTGGCGTGCCTGCCACTTTCGTCGGACACAGTGGTCACCGACCAGCCGGGGTTCTCCTTGGTGTAATTGCAGGCCTCGCACAGGCCTTGACCGTTGGCGACGCTGGTCTCCCCGCCGGCGTGGCAGGGTGTCACGTGGTCGATGTGGCGGATCGGTGCATCGCAGTACGGGGTGCGGCACCGCTGATCGCGTAGCGCGATGAAGGCCGCCATGCCCTTGGGAAAATGCCGCGCTCGGGTGTCCATGGCCACCAGCGCCCCGCTGACCGGACGTGCATACAACCGTCGCAGCGCGGCGCGCGAGCGACTATCGCCGAGCGCGTCACGGATCATCGTCTGCGCCACCGCCGAGGGCACCGGGCCGTAGTCGGCGATCACCGCCGAGTCCTGGCGCACCCCGAGCAGGGCCTGATCGGAGATCACCACATTGACCGTCACCGGCACCGGCACATCGGCGGCACGGCCGGTGACCCGCTCGACGAGGGCATCGGCCATGATCTGCCCGCGGGAGCGACCGTCGAAGCAGGTATCGGCCTGGCGCTTGAGCGCGGCATACACCGCCACGCCCTGGGCCACCGGCAAGAGCGCACTCAGATGGGTCATGGTGTCCGGGGCGGGTCGGATCGTCACACACCGATCGGCCGGAGCCCTGGCGGCGCGCTCCACCACCGCGCGGGGGTCGAGCCGGTAGGCGATGGCCTTGGCCGCGGCCACCAGAGCAGCGTCGCCAACCCCGTCCAGCTGCGACCGGTCGGCGCACAGTTCCGCATCGAACCGGCGCCGGTCCTCCACCTGCAGGCACGCCGATTCGCGCACCAGCAGGGTGGCCCGCCACTCCGAGAGCGCCCCGGCTTCCAACGCAGCCAGCGTGTGCGGCATCTCGTGGACCAGCGCGCGCGCCAGCCCCAGATGGCGGCCCCCGCGGGCGGGCGAATCCCGGCGAGCCAGCGCCACTTCTGCACCCACTCCCTTGCCGCGGCGTGCCGCCGGAACCCCCGCGGCAGCCTCCGCGCAGCGGCGGGCACCGTCCAATGCGACCGTCAATCGGGCCTGCCCCGCGGCCGCGGCCGCCTTCAGGCGCTCCAGCGCCGCGATACGCTCTACCAGCACCGATTCGTCGGCGACGGTGTCAATCTCCAGAAGTTCTTCGAACATGTGTTCGACACTAAACGACCCCGCCGACGGATTTGGACCAGACAAGCCACGCTCTCACCTACAGTCCAAAATGTGACGCAGAGCACATGTCGATGTTCCCGCTCGATCGGCCGCGTCGGAGCACTCGGCTTCGCCCTCGGAGTGGGAATCGCGATCGCGAACGGCCCGGCGATCGCTGCGGCCGACACCGGCTCGTCCACCGCCCACTCGGCCCGCCACTCAGCCGCGGCGTCGGACAACCAGACTGCACCCCACCGCAGCCGCGTCATGCAGGTGACTGCCCGTCCGGCCACCACCGTCACCAGCCCCCGTCGGCCGGTCGTTCCGAAGACGGCGGCCACGCTGTCCGATGTCGTCGGCTACGCCCGCCGGGAGATCCAACGAACATCGCAGCCGGCGCCGACGATCGGTACCGTGAGCCCCACTGCCACTCAGGAGGTCACGGTTCTGCAGGATCAGGGCAACACGCTTCCGCCCAGCGTGCTCGCCACCGCCGATCAGCTCAAGGCCGAGAAGCTGGTCACCCAGATCGCGAATTCGCCGATCATGCAGCTGGCCAAGGTGGTGCTCAAGGCCGGCTGGTGGCTGGCCGCGAAGAAGAACTTCGCCGCTGTCGGCGGACCCGACGCGGCCAACATGGCTCAGCTCGATCAGGCCGTCACGGAGTACGCCAATCAGGCCGCCATCGAAGTGCTGCTGCTGAACTCGAACAACCCGAAGATCCTCCAGCAGGTCAATCCCCCGCACGATTGGTATCAACAGAACTTCTCCGGCGCACGGATCTGGTACGACAACCCCGACACGATCTACCGCTTCGTCGGGGTGAACACCGCGTCGAAGTACGTCATCACCGGACGGTTCGCCGGGGCACTGCCGGCCGACACCAACTTCAGCGTGCTCACCGGGTTGAGCGGTAGCACCGCCGACAACATCAACGGCAGGGACCTGGCGCTCAACCCCGATGGCTCATTCACCATCACCGCCGATTCCACCCCTACCGTCCCTGGGCAGTCGAATCATCTGTACCTACCACCGGGCACCACGCTCATCACCACGCGAAACACCTTGGCGGACTGGACCTCTGAAGAGCCGATGAGTCTGTCTATCCTGCGCGTCAGCGGGCCGCCGGACAGCCTGTTCAGCCAGATCGGCGGGTTCGCGATCCCCGGCATCGGCCCCCTGGTGTCATCCAGCCCGGTTCTCACCACACTGGTGTCGGCCATCCCGCCGATCCCGGCGCCCCGCCTCCTGCGATCGGTGGAGGCGGCGACGATCATGCTGCTGCTCGGCATCAGCGGCGAGAACACCTACATGTCATTGGCCACCACCGATCCGGTGACGGGCCAGCCCAAGCAGGCCAACGTGTTCACCGATCCGTCCCGCCAAGCCTCTTTCCTGGCAACACAATTGCAGAGCACCGGCTACTTCCAGCTTGCCAATGACCAGGCGCTGGTCCTCACCATCGACCCGGGCAGAGCGCGCTACTTCAGTGTGCCCGTCACCAACGACTGGACCATCACCAACAACTACTGGGACCAGCAGACCAGCATGAACGTGAGCCAGGCCGTTGCCAATGCGGACGGCACCTACACGATCGTGGTCTCGCCGACCGATCCCGGCTTCGCCAACTGGGTTTCGACGGGCGGGCTCAACCAGGGCACGATGGCGATCCGCTTCCAGGACTTCGACCCCACCAGCACCGCCGACCCGACCGTCAGCTCCTACGTCGTGCCCATCAGTGCGCTGAGTCTGCCCGCAATCCCCTATGACCGTCAGGCCCAGATCGCCGCGCGTCACATCGGATACAACAAGAGGTACTCGCCGTATCCGCAGGCCTAACAGTCCAGCAGTGCGGTCTCCGGCGCCTCGATCAGGCTTCTCAAGTCGGTGAGGAATGCCGCGACCTGCGCCCCGTCGGCGATCCGGTGATCGAAGGCGCATGTCAGGGTCATCGTCGGCCGCGCAACCACGACGTCATCGACGACCACGGCGCGCGGCCGAAGCGACCCCATGCCGAGGATGGCCGCTTCGGGATAGTTGATGACGGGCACGCCCTGGTCGAGGCCAAGGGCACCGAAATTGGACACGGTGAACGTGGAGTTCCCGAGCTCGCGCGGGCCCAAGGTCCCGGCGCGGGCCCTGTCGACGAGTGTCTCGACGGCAGCGGACAGTTGCCGAGTGGTCAGGGTCTGCGCGTCGGCGATCACCGGCACCACCAGGCCGCGCTCGGTGGCCACCGCCACCCCAAGCCGCACTGAGGGATGCAGCTGAATCTGTTGAAAACCTTCACCTTCCACCCAGGTGGAGTTCAGCACCCGATGACGCCCCAGCGCGATCAGCAGCATCCGTAGCGTCAGCACCAACGGGGTGATGCCCAGCCGGTCGCGTAGCCGCAGCAGCGCCGAGCAGTCCACCTGAACGCTGGCATGCGCATCGGGGATACGGCTGCGCGACAGCGACATCTGCGTGGCCATCCGGGCCCGAACACCCTGCACCGCGATCGTGTCGGTACTTACCGCGGCTTCGACGTCGTCGCGGGTGACGATGCCGTCGGTGCCGGATCCCGGCGTCAGACTGTCGAGATCGACGGACAGCTCAGCCGCCAGCTTGCGCACCTTCGGCGCGGCCCGCACCCGCCGGCTGCGGTCCAGACCGTGGTCGGTGCCGTAGCCGACGAGAACCGGTGTGCGCGGTTCCGGCACACCGGTGTCGATGCGCACCAACAGCGTTCCCACTGACAGGGTTTCGCCTTCGGCCCCGCCGAGCGCGACGATGCGGCCCGAGTAGGGGCTCGGGATCTCGACCTCGGCCTTGTTGGTCTCCACCGTGCACAGGGTTTGGTTGAGTTCGACGACGTCGCCCACCGAGACGGCCCAGGAGGTGATCGTGGCGTCCAGCAGACCCTCGCCGAGGTCGGGTACCAGGAAGTCGCTCATGGCCGTCGCATCGCTTTCTCGACGCAGTCCAGTAGCCGGTCGACACCGGGCAGCCAGACCTTCTCCATGCGCGCCGGCGGGTACGGGGTGTCGAAGCCGGTGGCGCGCAGCACCGGCGCCTCCAAGTCATAGAAGAGTTCCTCGGAGATCCGGGCGGCCAGTTCGGCGCCGAAGCCCAGCGTCCGGGGCCCTTCGTGCATGATCACCGCCCGCCCGGTCTTGGTCACCGAGGCTGCGACGGTGTCGAAGTCCAGTGGGCTCAACGACCGCAAGTCGATCACTTCCAGGTCGAAGGCGGCGATGTCGGCCGCCCCCAGGGCGGTGGCGACCAGACCGCCGTAGGTGAGCACCGTGACGTCGGCACCCGGACGGCGCACCGTCGCGCGGCCGATCGGCGGTGCCGGTTCGACCAGATCAACGGCTTCCCGTCCCCAGTAGCGGCGTTTGGGCTCCAGGTAGATGACGGGGTCGCGGGAGGCGACGGCGTGGCGCAGCAGCCAGTACGCATCCGACGGCGTGGCCGGTACCACCACTTTCAGGCCTGCAGTGTGCGCCCAGTACGTCTCGGTGGATTCCGAATGGTGTTCGACGGCACCGATACCGCCGAAGGACGGGATGCGCACCGTCACCGGCATGTCCACCTGGCCCCTGGTGCGGGTCCGGTACTTGGCGAGGTGGCTGACCATCTGATCGAACGCCGGGTAGGAGAACCCGTCGAACTGGATCTCCGGGACAGGGACAAACCCGCGGATCGCCAACCCGATCGACATGCCGATGATGGCTGACTCAGCGAGCGGGGTGTCGAAACACCTTTGCGTGCCGAAGGTTTCAGTCAACCCCTCGGTGATGCGGAAGACGCCGCCGAGCTGTGCCACATCCTCGCCGAAGACCAGCACGCGCTCGTCGGCGGCCATCGCGTCGTGCAACGCACGGTTGATCGCCTGCGCCATGGTCAGCGTGGTGACCTCCGGCAGGTTGCTCATCAGGGCCGGCGGCTCGATGATCTGGGTCATCTCAGCACTCCCTCGCCATCTCGGCCAGCAGTTCTTCGCGCTGGGCGGCCAGCAGTGGCGTGGGCTCGGCGTAGACGACGTCAAACAGCTCCCCCACGTCCGGGTCGGGGGCATCGACCACAGCAGCACGGAGTTCACCGCGCAGCCGTTCTGAGCGGGCGGCCACCCGGTGCTCCAGCCGATCGTCGAGTAGGCCGAGGCTGGCCAGATAGGTGCGGAATCGTGCGATCGGGTCGCGGGTGGCCCACAGCGCCAACTCCTCGGCGGGCCGGTAGCGCGCGGCGTCGTCGGAGGTGGTGTGCGGGCCCATCCGATAGGTGATGGCCTCGATCAGCGTCGGACCCCCGCCGCCCCGAGCCCGCTCGGCGGCTTCGCTCATCACCTGGTAGCAGGCCAGGACATCGTTGCCGTCGACGATCACCCCGGGCATGCCGTATCCGCCGGCGCGTTCAGCGATCGACGGCCCGGCGTACTGCCGGCTGGCCGGTACCGAGATGGCCCACTGGTTGTTCTGGACGAAGAACACGCACGGCGCGTTCTCCACGGCGGCCAGGTTCAGCGCCTCGTGGGTGTCGCCCTCGCTGGTCGCGCCGTCTCCGATGAACGCGACCGTCACGCTGTTCTCGCGCAGACGCTGGGCGGCCATCGCCGCACCCACCGCGTGCGGGGCGTGAGTGGCGATGGGAATCGAGATGGGCGCACAGCATTTCGCCGTGAAATCGAGTCCGCCGTGCCAGGAGCCCCGCCACACCGCGGCGACCTGGGCCGGTGCGATCCCGCGCACCAGGAACACGCCGAGCTCACGGAACTGCGGGAACAGCCAGTCGGTCTTGCGCAGGCAGGCCGCGGCGCCGACCTGGGCGGCTTCCTGCCCGCGGCACGAGGCGTAGAGCGCGAGTTCACCTTGCCGCTGCAGGTTGACGAACTCGGCGTCGAGGTCGCGGGTGAGCACGAGGTGTTCGTACAGCCAGTTCAAGGTTTCTGGCGGCAGCCGGTAGTCGGATTCCGCCGTAGCGGTTCCGTCCGGTGCGATGAGTTGCACCAACTGACCCATGCCGCCTCCTTGTGGCCACGAGGACGGCATGTTCGGCCGCCACGACCTCAGGTCTGCTCAGTGCGGAGGCGGGTCAGAGCAAAACCCATTGTGGCGGGGTGCCAGCTAACGCCTGGAATCGGGCGAGAGCTGGACGATGCGCTCTGCTCGCCGCAGCACCGGGGCATCCACCATTATGCCCTCGTACTGGAACACACCGCGCTCATCGCGCGCGGCCGCCAATACGTGTCGCGCCCAATGGACTTCCTCGGGGCTGGGGTGGTAGGCCGCCCTGATCGCGGCAACCTGAGTCGGGTGGATCGCGACTTTGGCGTCAAAACCCACCGCGACGGCGTCGTCGGCCTCGGCGCGCAGTCCGTCGAGGTTCTTGATGTCCAGGAAGACTGAGTCCAGCGCGAGCTTGCCGTAGGCCTTCGCGGCCAGCAGGCTCTGCGAGCGCACGTGCCGGGCCACCTCGCGGTAGGTGCCGTCGGGATAGCGGTTGCTGGTGCCACCGAGTACCGCGAACAGATCCTCTGCTCCCCACATCACCGCATACGCGTTGGCCACGCGGGCGGTCTCGGTAACGGCGAGCGCCCCGAGTGGAGTCTCGACGAGCACCACCACGTCCAGCGGGGCCAGCGCGCTGACCTGTTGGGCGGACTCGGTTTTGGCCAGCATCACCGTGGTGTAACGCGTGCGGGCCAGGGCGTCCAGGTCGCGGGCATGATCGTCGGTGGTCGACGGGTTGACCCGCACCACCGTGCGACCGGGATCCAGCGGGGAGCTCACCAGGGCCTCACGGGCGGCCTCTCGATCCTTGGCGGCCACCCCGTCCTCGAGATCGAGGATGACGACATCGGCTGCGGCGGCGGCCTTGTCGAAGCGTTCAGGGCGGTCGGCAGGGCAGAACAGCCAGGCCGGCCCGGGATTGTCCAGCGCCATCAGACCGGCCTCTTGCGGACCAAGGTCTTGCGACTCGCCGTCGCCACGATGTCACCGTGCTGGTTGCGTCCGGTATGTGCGAACGTCACGATGCCCTCACCGGGTCGGCTCTTGGACTCCCGCTTCTCGGTGATGACGGTCTCGGCGTACAGGGTGTCACCGTGGAACAGTGGCTTGGGGAAGGCGATCTCGCTGAAGCCGAGGTTGCCCACGATGGTGCCCTGGGTCAGTTGTGCCACCGACAATCCGACCAGGGTCGACAGCGTGAACATCGAATTGACCAGTCGCTGGTGGAACGGCGGCAGCGCATCGGAGAACGCGGCATCCAGGTGCAGCGCCTGGGTGTTCATCGTCAGCGTGGTGAACAGGACGTTATCGGCCTCGGTGATGGTGCGGCCGGGGCGGTGCAGGTAACGGACACCGAGTTCGAACTCCTCGAACCACAGGCCACGTTGTTCGACGACCTTCTCCTCGGTCACGCGACACCGAGTTCCCGGGCGATCAGCATCAGCTGCACTTCGGTTGTCCCCTCACCGATTTCGAGGATCTTGCTGTCCCGGTAGTGGCGGGCGACCGGGTATTCGTTCATGAACCCGTAGCCGCCGTGAATCTGAGTGGCGTCGCGGGCGTTGTCCATCGCGGCCTCGCTGGCGACCAGTTTGGCGATCGCGGCCTCCTTCTTGAACGGCTTGCCGGCCAGCATCAGGGCGGCGGCGTCGTAGTAGGCGGTGCGGGCCGCGTGCGCGCGGGCCTCCATCCGGGCCAGCTTGAACTCGATGGCCTGGTAGCGCCCGATCGGCTGGCCGAACGCGGCCCGTTCCTTGGCGTACTTCACGCTCTCGTCGACACAGCCCTGCGCTGCGCCAGTGGACAGCGCCGCGATCGCGATGCGGCCCTCATCGAGGATGCGCAGGAAGTTGGCGTAGCCGCGGCCGCGTTCGCCCAGCAGGTTCTCCTCGGGGACCCGCACGTCGTCGAAGGTCAGCGGGTGGGTGTCCGAGGCGTTCCAGCCGACCTTGTCGTAGGCCGGTTCGGCGGTGAAGCCCTGGGTGGGCACCGGGACCAGGATCGAGGAGATCTCCCGGCGGTCGCCGACCGTTCCGGTGACCGCGGTGACGGTGACGAGCTTGGTGATAGCGGTGCCCGAGTTGGTGATGAACTGCTTGGAACCGTTGATCACCCAGTGCCCGTCGTCGAGGCGGGCGGTGGTCTTGGTGGCACCGGCATCGGTGCCGCCGCCGGCCTCGGTGAGCCCGAATGCGCCCAGGGACTGGCCGCTGGTCAGCTGCGGCAGCCATTCCCGCTTCTGGGCCTCGTTGCCGAATCGATAGACCGGCATGGCGCCCAGCGACACTCCCGCTTCCAGCGTGATGGCGACGCTCTGGTCGACCTTGCCCAGTTCTTCCAGGGCCAGGCAGAGGGCGAAGTAGTCGCCGCCCATGCCGCCGTACTCTTCGGGGAACGGCAGGCCGAACAGCCCCATGTCGGCCATCCCGGCCACGACCTCGTAGGGGAAGGTGTGCTCGGCATCGTGCTTGGCCGCTACCGGTGCCACGACGTTGCGGGCGAAGTCCCGCACGGTCTCGCCCAGTTGCCGGTATTCATCGGGAAGCGTTCCCGTGGACAGGAAGTCACTCATCGGTCGTGGCTTTCTCTTGGGTGGTGGCGGTGATCCTGGCCAGCAACTGACCCACCTTGACCTGATCGCCGACGGCGACCAGAAGTTCGACGGCGCCGTCGACCGGAGCCGCCAGCGAGTGTTCCATCTTCATGGCTTCGACGACGACCACGACGCTGCCCGCGCCGACGGAATCGCCGTCGGCCACAGTGACGGCGACGACCGATCCAGGCATGGGGCTGAGGAGTTCGGCGTCACCGCTGTGCTCGTCGTCGGCCCGTACCGACGCCTCGCGCACCTCGTCGAGAACGAGGGTCCGGTCCTGCCCGGCCAGCCAGATCTGGTGGCCGTCGGCGGCGACGGTGTAGGCGGTGCGAATTCCGTCGACCGTGACCACCAGGGTATCGCCATTCAGTTCTGCTGCGAGCGTGTGGTTTTCACCGTCATCGACCGTGACGACGGCGGCGTCGGGAGTTCCGGTGATGTGGACGTGGTCGGTCCGCTCACCCGAACGCAACCGCACTCCAGTGGCGGCGGGCGCGCCGACCCGCCAGCCCGACGGGACATCCCAGAGGTCCACCGGCCTCGCCGGCCAGCGCCGCAGACAGCGGTAGGCCGCCGCGGCGATGAGCACGGTGTCGTCGACGGGGGCTGGGGTGTAGACCGTGCGGTCGATGAGCCCGGTGTCCAGGCGTCCCGCGGCCACATCGTCCTCGGCGAGCAGGAACCGCAGGAACTCGATGTTGGTGCCGACGCCCAGCACGGCGGTCTCGGCCAGCGCCCGGTCGAGGGTGCGCAGCGCGGCCGGGCGGTCGGTGCCGTGGGCGATCACCTTCGACAGCATCGGGTCGTAGTCGCTGCCGATCGTCATCCCCACCGACAGGCCAGAATCCACCCGGACCTCCGGGCCGGACGGCTCCCGCAGCCCCAGTACCGGCCCGCCGGTCGGCAGGAAGCCGGCGGCCGGGTCTTCGGCGTACACCCGGGCCTCGATGGCGTGGCCGGTCATCGTGATGTCATCCTGGCGGGCGGTCAGCTTCTCCCCCGCCGCGATCCGGACCTGCCACTCGACCAGATCCCAGCCGGTGACCAGTTCGGTCACCGGATGCTCGACCTGCAGCCGGGTGTTCATCTCCATGAAGAAGAACTCGTCGGGACGGTCGGCAGAGACGATGAACTCGACGGTGCCCGCGCCGACGTAGTCGACGCTGCGGGCGGTGTCACATGCCGCCGCGCCGATGCGGGCACGGGTGGCGGGGTCGAGCAGCGGCGAGGGGGCTTCCTCGATGACCTTCTGGTGCCGGCGCTGCAGACTGCACTCCCGCTCGCCGAGGTGGAGCACCGCGCCGTGGCGATCGGCGAGCACCTGGACCTCGATATGCCTGGGCCGCAACACAAATCGTTCGAGGAACAGGGTGTCGTCGCCGAAGGCCGAAACGGACTCGCGACGAGCGGCGGCCAGGGCAGCAGGCAGGTCTGCGGCGTCGTCGACGCGGCGCATCCCCTTGCCGCCGCCGCCCGCGGACGGCTTGACCAGGATCGGGAAGCCGATATCGCCTGCGGCGCCGATCAGTTCGGCGTCGGTGAGGCCGGGCCGGGCGATGCCGGGCACCACCGGCACCCCGAAGGCCGACACCGCGGCCTTGGCGGCGATCTTGTCGCCCATGGTGCGGATGGCCGCGGACGGCGGACCGATGAACGTCAGCCCGGCGCGTTCGAGTGCCGCGGCGAAATCGGAGTTCTCCGAGAGGAACCCATAGCCCGGGTGCACGGCCTGGGCGCCGGTGCGCAGCGCGGCGCCGACGACGGCGTCGATGTCGAGGTAGCTCTGCCGCGCCGGTGGCGGGCCGATGCGGACCGCGATATCGGCTTCGGTGACGTGGCGTGCGCCGGCATCGGCGTCGCTGTAGACCGCGACGGACTCGATGCCGATGGCGCGCAGGGTGCGGATGACCCGGACGGCGATTTCGCCCCGGTTGGCGACGAGAACTCGGTTGAACATCGTCACATCCTGAAGACGCCGTAGGAGACCGGCTCGACCGGCGCGTTGGCGGTGACCGAAAGTGCCAGCCCCAGAACTGTTCTGGTGTCGGCAGGATCAATCACCCCGTCGTCCCACAGTCGCGCGGTCGAGTAGTACGGGTTGCCTTGGTATTCGTACTGGGCCCGGATCGGCGCCTTGAAGGCCTCTTCCTCATCCGCCGTCATCTCACCGCGCACGGTGGCCAGCACTGAGGCGGCCTGCTCACCGCCCATCACCGAGATCCGGGCATTGGGCCACATCCACAGGAACCGGGGCGAATACGCCCGCCCACACATCGAGTAGTTGCCCGCGCCGTAGGAGCCGCCGATGACGACGGTCAGCTTGGGTACTCGCGCGCAGGCCACCGCGGTCACCATCTTGGCCCCGTGTTTGGCGATACCGCCGGCCTCGTAGTCGCGGCCGACCATGAAGCCGGTGATGTTCTGCAGGAACACCAGCGGCACCATCCGCTTGTCGCACAGCTCGATGAAATGCGCTCCCTTGAGGGCGGATTCGCCGAACAGAACACCGTTGTTGGCGACGATGCCGACCGGGTGGCCGTGGATGTGGGCGAACCCGGTGACCAGGGTGGTGCCGTACTCAGCCTTGAACTCGCTGAATTCACCACCGTCGACAATGCGGGTGATCACCTCGTGCACGTCGTAGGGCACCCGGGCGTCCACCGGCACGATGTCGTAGAGCTCGCGCTGGTCGGCAATGGGCTCAACCGGCGGGCGCACCTCCCACGGTCGCTGCGCGCGCGGACCAAGGGTATCGATGATGCGCCGGACGATGCGCAGCGCATCGCTGTCGTCGTGGGCCAGATGATCGGTGACGCCAGAGGTCTTGGAGTGCAGGTCACCACCGCCGAGTTCCTCGGCGGTGACCACTTCGCCGGTGGCGGCCTTCACCAATGGCGGTCCGCCCAGGAAGATCGTGCCCTGGTTGCGCACGATCACGGCTTCGTCGCTCATGGCAGGGACGTAGGCGCCGCCGGCCGTGCAGGATCCGAGCACCGCGGCGATCTGTGCGATACCTGCCGCGCTCATGGTGGCCTGGTTGAAGAAGATGCGGCCGAAGTGGTCCCGGTCGGGGAACACCTCGTCCTGGCGGGGCAGGAAGGCGCCGCCGGAGTCCACCAAGTAGATGCAGGGCAGCCGGTTCTGCAGCGCGATCTCTTGGGCGCGCAGGTGCTTCTTGACCGTGATCGGGTAGTAGGTGCCACCTTTGACGGTGGCGTCGTTGGCGACGATCATGCATTCGCGTCCGGCGACCCGGCCGATACCGGTGATGATCCCGGCGGCCGGGCATTCGTCGTCGTACATGCCGTCGGCAGCCAGGGGCGCGATCTCGAGCAGTGGGCTGCCCGGATCGAGCAGCCCGTCGACCCGCTGCCGGGGCAGCAGCTTGCCGCGCGCGACATGGCGTTCACGGGCCCGCTCGGGCCCGCCGAGGGCGGCGACAGCCAGCTTGGCGCGCAGCTGCTCGACAAGTCGGGTGTGCGCCTCGCGGTTGGCGGCCGGTGAAGTCATCGTCGAGGTCCCGTCGCAATTGAGTTAATGACGAATAACTCGTGTTAGGTTAGTGAAGATTAACCGAATCGTCTAGATGTGCTTTCCGGAGGGGCCATGGCCGAGGCGCCAACCCGCCGCAGCAGGCAGAAGTCGGATCGTCGATCCGCTCTGCTGTCCGCGGCAGAACGGCTGATGGCCGAGAAGGGCTTTCTGGCGGTCCGCCTCGAGGACATCGGGGCCGCGGCCGGGGTCAGCGGACCGGCGTTCTACCGGCACTTCCCCAACAAAGAGGCGGTGCTGGTCGAACTGCTGGTGGGCATCAGCACCCGGCTGCTGGCCGGCGCGCAAGCCGTGGTGGAGCAGGCCGATGCACCGTCGGACGCACTGCACGGCCTCATCGAGTTCCACCTCGACTTCGCCCTCGGCGAGTCGGATCTGATCCGGATCCAGGATCGGGACATGGCCAATCTGCCTGCGTCGGCGCAACGGCAGGTGCGGCGGGCCCAGCGCAGCTATGTCGAGGTGTGGGTGACGGTGCTGCGCGAGCTTGACCCCGCGCTCGCGGAGACGGATGCGCGCCTGATGGCCCATGCGGTGTTCGGTCTGCTCAACTCCACCCCACACAGCATGAAGCCCCTGGCGGCCACGGTGACCGAACAGGGGCGTTCACGCGAGGTACTGCGCGCGATGACGGTCGCCGCATTGTCCACGGCCGGCGACCGTCATCCTCGCGCGATCGGTCAATACCAGTAGCGACGTCCCGCTACCGGGCGGCCGACGGCACCCAGCAGCCACAGGACGGCACCGATCACCAGCAGGATGACGCCGATGGTCCACAGAATCTGGATCTTCAGCACGAAGCCCAGGATGAGCAGGATTGCTCCGAGCACGATCATTGTTTCCTCCAAAACGTAACTTGCTGAACTGTTTTCGCCCCACTACTGGCTAGGTTGCGGCAGATTGCAGTCCGTCACAGTGGGATTGACGCCGGCGTAGTTGAGCGGGCCGGCGACAACCGTCAAGGCGATGGACCCTGCAGTAGCACAGTTGGTTGCGCTGTTCGAAAAATAACCGCGCTGCCAGGTAGCGAATACTCCGATCAGCAGCCACACGACCACGATCACTCCAACGATTCCGCGGCCTCGCATGGTGAGCCTCCCTCGATAGTCCGCACCACTTGGCGGACAGGGTTTTACCCGTCCGAAAGTTCTTTAAACATCGGCATTGAAAGCCCTCTTCAGCCAGTCGGCCACCGCGCCGGCCAGCACCGTGTGGTTCTCCCTGCGGGTGATCTCGTGGCCGTCGTCGGCGAAGAGCAGATATCGCACTGTGCGGCCCAGAGCGCGCAGCGCCGCCACGATCTGTTCGGATTCACTGACCGGCACGTTGGTGTCGCGGGCGCCGTGCACCACCAGCAACGGCGCAGTCAGTGACTGGACCCGGCGCAGAGGGGAAAGCGCTTCCAGCAGTTCACGGTCGGCCACCGGATGGCCGTACTTGGCGTAGGACGCGGCCGCGATCCATGCTTCGGTGTTGCGGTAGAAGGTGCCCAGATCGCTCATGCCGCAGATGCTGACGCCGGCGACGAACAGGTCGGGGTGGAACGCCAGGGCCGCCATGGTCAGGTAACCGCCGTAGGACCAACCGGCACAGGCGATTCGATCCGCCTCGGCCAGGCCGCCGGCGGCAAGGTAGGCCGCGCAGTCGGCGACGTCGTCGATGGCGGCGAACCGCTTCTCCCGGTCGTCGGCGTGGGAGAACTCCCGGCCGAACCCCCCGGAACCGCGCACGTTGGGGGCGAAGACAGCCACCCCCTCCTCGAGCAGTGCGGGGAAGATCTGGCTGTAGCCGGGCCGCGCCTGACCTTCCGGACCGCCGTGCAGATAGATCAGCGCCCCGATCTGCCCGACGTGCGGTGGCGGCCGGTACAGCCAGCCTGTGAGCTGCCTACCGTCGCGCGCGGTCAGCGTGTGCAGGGCCGGGGCGGCCGACACCGGACCCGTGCTTGGCGCGCGGTCGATGAGCTCCCACGTGCGAGTTCGGGGGTCGACGACCTCGACGGTGCGCGGCATGTCGGGGCCTTCGACGGTCATCGCCACCAGCGAGCCACCCGCGCTGATGGACAGTTCTCCGGCCACCATGTTGGGCAGCGGGATCGGCCGGCTCAAAGTGTAGTCGGCATATTCGAGGATCTGTAATTCGCTGCAGCCGTTGATGTTCCACAGCAGCGCGACGGTCGACAGATCGTCGCTCACGGCGAACTCGTCCAAATCGTGGCCGTCGCGTTCTGCGACGACGTGGTAGGCCACCCCGTCGGGACTGACCGTAACCTCGAGCAGGCGGGCATACCCGGCACCGTTGTCGCTGCGGATCAGTGCCCGGACATACTCACCGGGTTGGTAGAGCGCGGTGAGCTCTCCGTCAGGACCCGACCGCAGCCGTCGCGGAGCATGGTCGTCGAGGATCACACCGAGCTCGGTGCTGGATCCGGGATCCGAAGGGAGCAAGGCGATTTCGGTAGTTCCGTGCAGCATGATCAGCTCGCGGTAGCCACGCGGACCAACCCGGATGAGCGCCGAGCCCGCCCACGCGTCGATCAGCCGGCCGCCGGATCGACGATCCAGAACGGTGACCGCACCATCGGCTGGGTCGATCAGAGTGGACTGGCCGACACCATCGTCACCGGTGAGGATGGCGCACACCCGGGACCCGTCCCAGGCGATCAGCTCGGCGGTACCGGTGTCCATCCGGTCGATGCGCCGCGCCATCCGGTCGTCGGGGTCGGTGGTGACCACCCAGATCTGGGTGCGAGTGCCGCCCTCGGGAGCCACCTCACACGCCAGCCAGTGGCCGTCGGCCGAATGCATCACCTTGGTCACCGGACCGGCGACCGGCAGGTCCACGTCACGCGAGGCGCTGGCGTGCCGACCGCGCAGGAACCGCTGGACCGCGCGCGGGTAGCCGCCGTCGTCCACCAGATGCGCGAAAGCGGTGGCGTCCGGTGACAACGATGCCCCGTACGTCGCTCGAACGTCGCGTTCCACGTCACCTCACTTCGTTGACCACGCAGTTACCCGGTACTTCGTTCCACACAGCGTGCCGGTGGTAAACACGGTGCTGGGCTTTCCGGGGAAACGATGGGCTGCCGGCAGTCGGTAGCCTGCAAGCATGAGGTGGCGATGACCGATCCGCGCAACGATCCGCGCCGAGCGCAGTGGTCCGACCCGACCCAGCAGATCGGCAACGGGTACCCGCCCAACCCCGATCCCGCCTATGCGGGTCAGTATTACGGCTACGGCTCGGGGTACGTGCCTCCGGCGACGCAGCCCACCGAGCAACTGCCCACCTACTGGCAGCCGGGCGCCGGCTATCCGCCCGCCGACCCGCCGCCTCCCCCGGAGCCGCCGAAGTCGCCGCGCTGGCTGTGGATCCTGGCCGGCGTCGCGGTGCTGCTGGTGGTTGGTTTGGTGATCGCCCTGGTGATCGTCACCAGCTCCTCACGCGAGTCCACCGTCGCCGTGCCGATCCCGCCGGTGACCGGAACCAGCACGGCCCCCAGCGCGCCCTCCACCACCCGGTTCCCGCTGCCGACGACGTCGCAGTCCACCCTGCCGACACCGAGTGCGGCGCCCACGGCACCGCTGCCGGGCGAGACCACCAGCCCGACGGGCACCGACACCGTCGTCTACACCGTCGACGGTGAAGGTCGCGCCATCAACATCACCTACGTCGACACCGGCGGCATCATGCAGACCGAGTTCAACGTGCAGCTGCCGTGGAGCAAGGAGGTCAGCCTGACCTCGCCGGCCCGCAGTTCGGCCAGTGTGGCGGTGGTCAACGTCGGCCGCGACGTGACGTGCAGCGTGACCGTCAACGGGGTGCAGGTGCGGCAGCGCTCCGGCCGCGGCCTGACGATCTGCACCGGCGCCGTCTAACGGGGAACCCGCACCACCAGCATCCCGAGCAGGCCGGCAACCAGCACCACGCAGATGCCGCCAAGACCCGCGCGGTCGGCGCCGAAGGCGTCGACGAAGACGAAGAACAGCCACGGCGCCAGGAAGGCCGCCGCGCGCCCGGCCATGGTGAACAGACCGAAGGCGACCGCGTCCTTGCCCGGGCCGGCCATCCGCAGCAGCAAGGTGCGCGCCGCCGACTGCACGGGCCCGATGAACAGACACAGCAGCAGGCCGCACGCCCAGAACGCGATCGGACCGGACAGGCTGAGTAGAGCGAGCGCGACGATGATCAACGCGGTCAGTCCGCCGACGATCACCCGCTTGCCGCCGATCCGGTCGTCGAGCAGGCCGCCGATCACCGCGCCGGTCGCGGCGACCGTCGAGGCCACCACACCGAAGATCAGCACGTCGGACTGCGAGACGCCGTAGACACTGACACCCAGCACCGCGCCGAACGCGAAGATACCGGCGAGCCCGTCGCGGAAGACCGCGCTGACGAGGAGGTAGTAGACCAGGTTGTGGTCTCTGTTCCACTCCGACTTCAGGTCCCGCCACAGCTGGCGGTAGCCGCCGAGCACGCTGGTCGGCGCCGGGTCGGGGACGCCGACCGGGGTGAGCGTGTGAGCGGTGCGCAGCAATGGCAGGGCCATGATCGCGAAACACACTGCGGTCACCAGCATCGCGGCACGGACGTTCTGGCCATCCGCGGCGGGCACGCCGACCAGGCCGCGGGTCGGACCCGTGCCGCCGATGAAGCCGACGTAGACGATGATCAGGAAGACGACGCTGCCGAGGAAAGCGGCCCCGGCGCCCAGGCCGGAGATGCGGCCGGCGTTCTGTGGCGTGGTCAGCTGTTTGAGCAGCGAGTTGTACGGGACGCTGGCGATGTCGGTGCAGGCCGTGGTGCACGCCAGCAGCACCAGGCCGGCGGCGAAGTAGGCCGGCTCCGCCCGGATCAGGCTCATCGCGCTGGTGGCGAGCGCCGCGAGAACAGTGAGCAGGGCCAGCGCGGCCCGGCGCCGCTGGGGCGCCTGCACCAGCACACCGGTCAGCGGTGCCAGCAACGCGACGGTGACGCCCGCGACGGTCAGCGTGCGGCCCAGCCAACTGGCAGCGGAGGTTCCGCCGCCCAGGTTGGCGCCGACGGTGCTGGTCAGATAGACGGGGTAGACGAACGTCGCGACGATGGCGATCAGGCCGACGGCGCCGAAGTCCCACAGCGCCCACGCCAGGATCTTGGACCGCCCGGCGGCCGGTGCACCCGGCCCGGGGCTGCTCATTCGGGCCAGCGTAGCGAGCGCCCTACGATGGCCGCATGCCAGTCCCCGCGCCCTCACCAGACAGTCGTGCCGTCGTCACCGGAGCCTCGCAGGGCATCGGTGAGGCACTGGCCACCGAACTCGCCGCTCGCGGCTACAGCCTGATCGTCACCGCCCGTCGCGGCGAGGTGCTCAGTGAGCTGGCCGCCCGGCTGACCGACCGGTACGGCGTCACCGTCGAAGTCCGGGCCGCGGATCTGGCCGACCCGGCGGCGCGCGGTGCGCTGGCCGACGAGCTCGCCGCCCGCGAGATCTCGATCCTGTGCGCCAATGCGGGCACGGCGACATTCGGGCCGGTTGCCAGCCTCGACCCCGAGGGCGAGAAGGCCCAGGTTCAGCTCAACGTGCTCGGCGTGCATGACCTGGTGCTCGCCGTGCTGCCCGGGATGCTGGCGCGCAAGGCCGGCGGCATCCTGATCTCCGGGTCCGCGGCGGGCAACTCCCCCATTCCCAACAACGCGACCTATGCGGCCACCAAGGCGTTCGCCAACACGTTCAGCGAGTCGCTGCGCGGTGAGGTCAAGAGCGCCGGTGTGCACGTGACGCTGCTGGCGCCGGGTCCGGTGCGCACCGAACTGCCCGACCCCTCAGAGCAGTCGCTGGTGGAGCGGTTGATCCCGGACTTCCTCTGGATCAACACCGAGTACACCGCGCGGCTGTCGCTGGATGGCTTGGAGCACAACAAGATGCGGGTTGTCCCGGGTGTGACGTCGAAGGCGATGTCGGTGGCCTCCGGGTATGCACCGCGGGCGATCGTCACGCCGATCGTCGGCGCGGTCTACAAGAAGCTCGGCGGCGATTAGGGCCTAGCGCCTCCGGCGGCCCGTGCCGAAAATGCTGCGGGTGATCTCGCGGCCGATCACGGTGCCCGCCGAGCGCATCGCGCTCTTGAAAGCGGGGCTGTTCATCACCTGATCGAGCACACCGGGCTCAGCCTTCTGCACCGGCTCGGGCATGGGCGGCAGGTCGATTCCCGTGGGCAGGATCGGCGGCAGGTCCGCACCGCCGGCTTCCTCCGGTGGCGGGGCCAGCTTGGCTGCGAGCATCTCGTAGGCCGACTCGCGGTCGATGGTCTGGCCGTACTTGAGGAACAGCGGGCTGGCTTGAGCGACAGCCTTGATGTAGTCGGGGCCGATGCTGGCCATCAGTGACTGCGGCGGCCGCAGCCGAGTCCACGCCACCGGCGTCGGGGCGCCGCGCTCGGAGAGCACGGTGACGATCGCCTCGCCGATACCCAGTGCGGTCAGGTCGGTGCCCAGGTCATAGAACTGGGTCTTCGGGTAGGTGCGGACGGTCTTGGTCAGCGCAGCCTGATCGTCCGGGGTGAAGGCGCGCAGCGCGTGCTGGATGCGGGCACCCAATTGGGACAGCACGTTGTTGGGGACGTCGGTGGGCAGCTGTGTGCAGAAGAACACGCCGACGCCCTTGGAGCGGATGAGCTTCACGGTCTGCTCGACCTGCGACAGGAACGCCTTGGAGGCGTCGTTGAACAGCAGGTGGGCCTCGTCGAAGAAGAACACCAACTTGGGCTTGTCGACGTCACCGACCTCGGGCAGGTAGGTGAACAGGTCGGCCAGCACCCACATCAGGAAGGTGGAGAACATCACAGGCCGGGCGGCCTGGTCGCCGAGTTCGAAGAGCGTGATGACGCCGCGGCCCTGGGAGTCGACGCGCAGCAGGTCGGCCGGGTCGATGGCAGGCTCACCGAAGAAGGTGTCGCCGCCGTCGGCCTGCAGGTTGACCAGGGCGCGCAGGATGACGCCCGCGGTCTGCGAGGACACCCCGCCGATGGTCTTGAGCTGTTCCTTGCCCTCATCGCTGGTGAGGTAGGTGATCACCGAGCGCAGGTCCTTCAGGTCCAGCAGCGGCAGGCCCTGCTGATCGGCCCAGTGAAAGATCAGGCCGAGCGTCGACTCCTGAGTTGCGTTGAGCCCCAACACCTTTGACAACAGGATCGGGCCGAAGGCGGAGATCGTCGCCCGCACCGGAACACCGACGCCGCCGGTGCCCAGCGACAGGAATTCGACCGGGAACGGCGCGCCGGCCCAGTTGTCGTCGCCGGTCTCCTTGGCGCGCTGCAGGGTGCGCTCGCTGGCTTCACCGGGCCGGGACAGACCCGAGAGATCGCCCTTGATGTCGGCCATGACCACCGGCACGCCGGCGGCGGACAGCTGTTCGGCGATCACCTGCAGCGTCTTGGTCTTACCGGTGCCGGTAGCTCCGGCGACCAGACCGTGCCGGTTCATCATCGCCAGCGGGATGCGGACCTGGGCGGCAGGATCGACGGTTCCGTCGACGACGACGGAGCCGAGGTTGAGGGCTTGCCCGGTGGTGGCGTAGCCGGCGGCGATCTGCTGGGCAGGAGTCGCTGTCGATTCGCTCGTCATGGGCCCGATCCTCCGTCTTGCTCGCGTGATGGCCGCTACGACACTACTTGCCAATGCCAGCTACCGACGGGTGGAACAGGCATCGACAAGCCGGTTGGGCTTACTGTGGAGCGCTGTGCGTGAAGAATTGGTGTGGATTGACTGCGAGATGACGGGCCTGGACCTGCGAACCGACCGTCTCATCGAGATCGCGGCCCTGGTGACCGATGCCGAACTCAACGTTCTCGGTGAGGGCGTCGACGTCGTGATCCACGCCGACGACGACGCGCTGGACGGCATGGTGGAGGTCGTCGCCAAGATGCACCACCGGTCCGGGCTGACCGAGGAAGTTCGGGCGTCGACGATCGACGTGCCGGCCGCCGAGCAGCTGGTTCTCGACTACATCCGCACCCACGTGAAGGCGGCCAAGACCGCGCCGCTGGCCGGCAACTCGATTGCCACCGATCGCGGCTTCATCGCGCGGGACATGCCGAAGCTGGACCAGTACCTGCACTACCGGATGATCGACGTCAGCTCCATCAAGGAGCTGTGCCGCCGCTGGTACCCCAAGATCTACTACGGACAGCCCGAAAAGGGGCTCGCGCACCGGGCGCTGGCCGACATCCGGGAGTCGATTCGCGAGCTCAAGTACTACCGGCAGACGGCGTTCGTGCCACAGCCTGGGCCGTCTACCAGCGAGATCGCCGCCGCGGCGGCGTCGATCGACGCCGTCGGCGATACCGATTCGGTTGTCGAGGGCGAAAGCAGCTAGTATCGACGACGCCGGTTTTCCGGCAATGGTGGCTGTAGTTCAGTTGGTAGAGCACCAGGTTGTGATCCTGGCTGTCGCGGGTTCGAGTCCCGTCAGCCACCCTGCAGGTCAGGCCCCCTTTCGAGGGGGCCTGACTTTTTTGTTTGGCTCGGCGGCCGCGCCAAGGCCGCAGAAGTAAATTCCTCGCCCGCGCAGCAAGCAGCGGTATCGTAAATTTCGCAGGCTCTCGGGGACCGAACTGGGTGGCAGCCGTCGCGGCCGCCGAGCGCAGCGACGCTGAATTCGGTCTAGGGGGTCTCACATGACAAGTGGAACGACAACGCTGCTCACCAAAGCGGACATCATCAAGATGCGGCGGGAGATCCTTCGCTTCTTGTTGTTGCGGGGTCGTCCTCCGACCGAGGGTTCAACCTCCATCGAGGAACTGCTGTACTTGGCCAACCTCGCCCAGCGCACCGATGCCCGTTTGATCGGAGAGATCGGATTCAATGCCGGCTTTTCCAGCTTCGCCTTCCTCAGCGCACACCCGGACATCAAGGTTGTGTCTTTCGATCTGGGTGAGCACGCCTACAGCCGCACGGCGAAGGCATTGATCGACAAGAAGTTCCCGGGTCGACACACGTTGATCAACGGAGACTCCACCAAGACAGTCCCCGCCCACCACAGCAAGAATCCCGACCTCCAGTTCGACCTCGTCTTCATCGACGGCGGCCACGCCTACGAGGTCGCTCAGGCCGACATCGCCAACATGCGGTTGTTCTGCGGTGAGAAGACGGCTGTGGTCATGGACGACCTGACACCGTGGCTCAGCTGGGGCGAAGGTCCGTACCGCGCCTGGACCGAGGCGATCGCGGCCGGGGTGGTCCGCCAGGACGAGATGTTCAAGGACGGGAAACGTGTCGAGGTGATGGAGGCGCCGGGTAAGCGAAGCTGGGCACTGGGCCACTACCTTCGCTGACCGCGGCCTTGTTCAACTTGGCGCGCGAAGGCGCGCCGGGTAGGGCGCATCTAGCAGCAATGCGCTGGCTGTCCAGACCCTCACGATGAGGCTCCGTCGTACATGCGCAAGATACCTTTGTGCGCGGCTTCGTAATACCGAGCGATTCGATCCCGAACCCATTCCAGAGGATTTTCATAGGCGTCGTACTCCGCTCGCGCTATCGCGGCCAGTTCAGGGAGAGGAAGGTCCGGTACATCGATAAACTTCGTTAGGACGTGCCACGTCTTGGTCCGCAGGCCAAATCCGTTTGGCGCGGTCAAAGGCGCGATCATGCAGTTGATTTCACCCTCTCGCCAAGAGTTGTAAATCTGAATCTTGCAGTCGGCCGACCGGTAGTAGACGACATGCTGAGTCCGTCCGCCTTCATCGGGACTATCGTCGATCTCATCGAGAGTGAAGCCCAGCTCCGCCAACAGTGGACCTATGATCGCAAGAACATCTCTGGAGAATTCAGAAGCCATCGGTCTGGACTGGTCCCCGCCGTACTTCGCGAGAATGCCCCGATGGGCATCGTCGTAGTACCTGACGATGCGATCCCTCACCCATTCAAGGCGATTCGGGTACGCGTCGAGTTCTGCCTGAGCCAGGTCGGACAACTGTTCCAGCGACAGATTGGGCTGTTCGGAGAACCTCCCCAAGAAGTGCCACTTTTTTGCCCGCAGACCGAACCTATTGACGGCATCAGCTGGGGCAATCATGCAGTTGATTTCACCCTCTCGCCAAGAGTTGTAAATCTGAATCTTGCAGTCGGCCGACCGGTAGTAGACAACGTACTGCGGCCTACCACCCTCATCCGGAGTGTCGTCAATCTCATCGAGAGTGAAGCCCAGCTCCGCCAACAGTGGACTGATGATCGCCAGAACATCTCTAGAGAATTCAGATGTCAACGGACTTGATTAGTCCTTGCCGTACTTGGCGAGAATGCCCCGGTGGGCATCGTCGTAGTACTTGATGATGCGATCCCTCACCCATTCGAGGGGGTTAGGGTATGACCGGTACTCCGAGATCGCCAATCTGAGCGACTCGGCATTTGGCGGACTCGCACGTTCGGTGAATCGGTCCAGGAAATGCCACTGATTCGAATTCAGACCGAAATCATTCGGCGCGCTTACTGGCGCGATCATCGCATTTACTTCGCCTTCCCGCCATGACTCGTAAACCTGGATCTTGCAGTCCGCGGAGCGGTAGTAGACGATGCACCTGCGCCGACCGCCCTCGTCGGGGCTGTCATCAATCTCGTCGAGCGCAAAGCCGCGAGCCGCGACAGCGGGGCCAATGACGCTTTTCACATCTGTCGCAAAGTCGGACATAATTTCATCCACCTTCATAGACCCAGGAGTCACCCACGCGCCGATATCCGTACGCGGCCGCACTCTCATTGAGGAAATCGACCTCCATGGAGGAGAATGACCCTAGGCGCGCCTGTGCCATGTCCTCCAGCGAAGAGTATTCACTGTGGTCGAGAAGGTAGTCGATGCGACCGACTCCACTCTCCATCTGGTTCCGCAAGAACTGCTCATTCACTTGCCACGCAACAGCATCGGCATCGGGCTTGCTCAAGCCGTGAGTGATCGCGTCCCACACGGGATTCCCGGTGTCGAAGTAGATTCCGCCGCCTCCGCGCGCGTCGCCGATGTATCCGCCGTCCTGGCCTGCGAACCTGCCAAGCACAACCCGGTCAGGCGCCTCCCCCACGTAGTGAGTCGACAAGTCGGCCAGCTGATTGGCCAGCTCGGTCGTTGGGCCGGACTGGGTGAAGGCGTGATTGAGATCGGCTGCGGCCTCGTGCGCCCATGAGGGGTAGGAGCCCGGGACATCCAAACCGATGGGCGCGTGGGGGGACACCACCGGCCCTCGTTCCAGAACACCGGGCCCGATGTCCCCGAGTGCACGTGAGACTGCGGCGCCTTCACCGCCGAAGATCAACCCCGGTGCCGCGAAGGCTGCGTCCGCGGACTTCCCGCCGAGATAATATGCAGCACTGGGTGATTCGATCGCATTCTTGACCTCGTCGGCGACCATACCGGCCGGGTTGGTCACCTGCTGAACAGTTCCCTTGAGTAGACCTTCCCACGATTCCAGAACACCGGGAGCACCGGGGCCTCCCTGTCCGACAAGGTTTTTGATGCCCTCTTCGGTGCTGAACCAGCGATCGGCGAAACCCTCCCCGAACCCCGGCGGAGGTACCGCTTGCGGCTTGGGCGGCGTGTAGGCAGGCAGAGGCAGCCGGGCACGCGCGACCATCTCATTGAGTCGCTGCTCGATCTGGTCCGCCGGCACACCGTCGTACAGCATGGCCTGACGAGCGACGTTCTTGAACTGATCGATCTCCTGCGGAGTCAACGCATGCTGGGTCGAACCCGCGACTGGTTCACCCGGTTGATCCAACCCCGGTCGCCCCTTCCCGGTGAGCATGTCCTGCAGCGTCGGAGTAGCCCCGGCGTCTGGACTGCCAGCGGCCGAGACCGCCATCGCACCGTCGGCCCTGTGGATCGCCACGGCAAGCTCGGCATCAACCCCATTGGCCTCGGCCACGATGGCACAAAGCCTTGCCTGCAGGGGTGCAATGTCGTTGGCCAGGGTAGCTGCCGTTCCCCGATATCCGGGCCCGGCCACCACCCGATCGGTGGCCGGATCGATGTCGAGCCGAGCGGCGTGCGCATCGTCGGTCAGGCGCCGCAGATCGGCTTTGACCTTGCCGATATCCTGGGCCGCTCGCTCGGCAGCTTGCGCGACGGCGCCGGCTTCGCCAGCGTGGGCATCGAGGTCGACCCGCGTTCGGCCGATCGCATCCCGCGCCGCATCGGCGGCGACACCTCCCCAGCTGGCGAACGCCGGCAGATTGGCGAGCGCGGAGGAGGCTTCACTAGCCGACGTCGCCCGCGCCGTTGCGGCGTGGAAGACTTCTCGAACGGCTTCGGGATCCCACCGTTCGATATCGGCGACGCTCAGCGTCATGGTGAGGACTGCGGCCGATACACGGAATCCAGCGTGGCCCTGTCGCGGGAATCCATGTCGGCGAACGTCACACCAGCGGTTCGCAAACTCTCGCCATGGTCATAGAGACGCACGGAGAGCGCCTGTGTCAGGGAGGCCCACTTGGCGGCCATGGCGGTCATCGCGGCCTGGGACTGTCCCGCCCAGCTGAACAGCGACGCATCAACCCGCTCATCGGCGCAGCTGTGGGTGGCAAAGATGTTCTGCGAATGCTGGTCAACCTCGGCACCCGAAGCAACAAGAGTCTCCGGATCGACGCGAAGTGACTCCGTCACAGTAAGCCCCTTTATGTGCTTCAACAGCAGTTTTACCGTTGCTAGCAAACCTAGTTTTGGGGCCGCTCCCGCGCAAGTCACGCGTTGGCGTTGCCGGCCTTCCATGTCTCCCAGGGGATGTTCCAGTCCCCGAGGCCGTCGGTGCCCGGCAGCAGCGAGCCGACGGTGTTGCGCACCTCGACGATGTCACCGCGCTTGGTGTTGGTGTAGAACCACTGCGCATTGCTCGGACTGACGTTGAGGCAGCCGTGACTGACGTTGGAATAGCCCTGACTGCCCACCGACCACGGCGCGGAGTGGACGTAGATGCCGCTGTAGGACATCTGGGTGGCCCAGTCGACCTCGGTGCGATAGCCGTTGGGCGAGTTGGACGGAACGCCATACGTCGACGAGTCCATGATCATGTGGGACAACCGGTCGCCGATGATGTAAACGCCATTGTTGGTGGGCGTGCTGTTCTTGCCCATCGAGATCGGCATGGTCTTGATGACCTCACCGTTCTGGCGGATGGTCAGCGTCTTGGTGTTGTCGTCGGCGGTCGCGATCACCTCGTCGCCGATGGTGAAGTGTGTGGTCAGGTTCTCTTGCCCGAACAGCCCATCGCCCAGGTCCACGCCGTAGGTGTTGACCGCGACATCGATCTTGGTGCCCGGCTTCCAGTAATTCTTTGGCCGCCAACGCACTTCGCGGTTGTTGAGCCAGTAGAACGCACCCTCGACCGACGGATCGGTGGTCACCTTGATGGCCCGTTCGGCGGCAGCGCGGTCGGGGATGTTCTCGTCGAACCGCACCGCGATCGGCTGGCCCACCCCGACCACCTCACCGTCACCGGGCAACAGGTAGGGCATGGTCAGGTTTTCCGGTGACTGGGTCTCGAAGGTGAGCTTCTCGGTGGTCACGCCGCCAAGCCCCAACGACCGGGCGCTCAACGTATAGCTCTTGTTGTAGCCCAGCGGCTCGGTGGTCTTCCACGTCACGCCGTCGGAGCTGAGCTGCCCGGCGACCGCCGTGCCCGCGGCGTTGACCATCGTCACCGAGCCCAGCACGCCGCCGGTGGCCGTGATGGTCACCGGCTTGTCCACCGCCACGTCGACCGCGCCGTCCTTGACCGACGCCGTCAGCTCCGGGATGAGCAGATCCCCGTACGGCGTGCCCTTGTCGGCGATCACCTTCACGGGGACCGGCGACGGATCGCTGCCACAGGCACTCAGGACGAACAGCAGAGCCGGGATTAAGGCCAGCGCCGCCAGCCGTATGCGACGCCGCGGACGGTGTGCCAAGCCGACCTGCCACATACGGGGTACCTCGCTGGCTGTGAATCTGCTGGGAACGATGCCATTGAGTCTAGGGGCAGCCGGAGCCGCGCGGCGAGGATGCAGGTCAGCACCAATGCGGAGCTCATGGGCCCGTCATCGAGCGGATTTCTCTCTACGGCTGCTCGCCTGTTAGAGTCGGCGTCGCAGTTCACGCGCCGTTAGCTCAGTTGGTAGAGCAGCTGACTCTTAATCAGCGGGTCCGGGGTTCGAAACCCTGACGGCGCACAACACCGAAAGACCCCGCCAGCGGCGGGGTCTTTTTTGATGGCTCGCCGCGCCCGAAGGATCCGCAATACGCATCGCCAAGAGCTGGCGTCTGCCCTCTTGGCGTCCACACCAGCCGGACAATACAGACCTATGGTACGAATATGGGGGTCAGTCCGAGGGGTGCTGACCCACTGCGGAGCTTGGCGCGATCAACAGTCGCCACGGCCACGAATCAGCCGACAGGAATAAGGCCCGGAGGTTTACACCTGATGGTGCTGCCAGGGGTTGCCACAGGCTGGACGGAGATCCTGGTCCAGTCGGAACTCCTGCTCGCGAAGGGCACGACCCCGAACTCGCCGACCGACTGCAGCAACGACGTCGAACTCGACCCCTGTCCCGGCACCAGACATTGACCCCACCGGCGGCCGCTGCCACGATTGTGATGTTCGTCACCTGACGATGCCGCAGCCAAAGGGGGCCGCCCATGACCACGAAAGACATCTATACCGGGGTCCCCGATCCCTATTCATGGGAGGTTCCCAGTACCGGCGACGCCAGGTTCACCTGGGAGTATGACGAGGGCCGCGCCCGCCTGCTGTCGCTCTACCAAAAGGGCAAGGACAAGCAGTGGGACGCCCAGTCCCGCATCGACTGGTCCCAGGACGTCCACCCCGACAACCCGGTCGCCCTGCCCACCGAGTTCCATCCGCTGTTCGGCAGCCCGATGTGGGAGGCGGCCGACGCGGCACGCCAAGCCGAGATGCGACGGCACTTCCAGGCCTGGCAGATCTCCCAGTTCCTGCATGGCGAGCAGGGCGCCATGGTCTGTGCGGCCAAGATCGTCGAAGTCGTCCCCGACCTCGACGCCAAGTTCTACGCGGCAACCCAGACCATGGATGAAGCCCGACACGTCGAGGCCTTCAGCAGGTTCCTGCAGGACAAGGTCGAGATGGCCTACCCCATCAACACCCACCTGAGCGCGCTGCTCGAGGACACCCTGCACGATTCGCGCTGGGACATGCCATATCTGGGCATGCAGGTCCTCATCGAAGGGCTCGCGCTGGCCGCGTTCGGAGTGATGCGCGATATGGCCGCCCAGGACTCGCTGGCCAAGCAGCTGCTGGCCTACGTGATGCAGGACGAAGCACGCCACGTCGCCTTCGGCCGCATCTCGCTCAAGGACTACTACGCCGCACTGACCGATGCCGAGCGGGCCGAACGCGAAGAGTTCGTGGTCGACGCCTGCTACCTGATGCGCGACAGGTTCCGCGGCGAAGAGGTCTGGGAGACCCTCGGCATGGACGTCAAGCAATGCGCCGACTGGGTCGACAACTCGCCGCTGATGATCCAGTTCCGTTCACACCTGTTCAGTCGCATCGTGCCGATCGTCAAGGACATCGGCCTGTGGGGCGACAAGGTCCAAAAAGCCTTCCGCGACATGGGTGTTCACGATATGGCCGGCTTCGACATCGACGGCCTGATGAAGGCCGACGAGGACCAGGCCGAGCAGCTGGACAAGGCGCACGCCGAGATGGCGGCCCGCGTCCACGAAGTCGACGAGGCGATTGCCGCGGGCACCGGCTAATTGCGCTGCCCTAGCTGCAGCAGTTGGGATCCAGCGCAGCGCACAGCGCCTGCAACGCCTCCGGGCGAATCCGGTGAAAGACGTTCATGCCGCGCCGCTCCGAGAGCACCAAGCCCGCCTTGCGCAGTTGGGTCAGGTGGTGGCTCATCGTGGACTCGGTCAGTTTGAGCACCGCTGCCAGTTCACCCGAACTCTGCTCTCCCGCAGTCGAACTGAACAGATACGACACGATCTTGACCCGAGCCGGATCGGCCAGCGCCTTCAGCCGCAGCGCGATCTGAAGGGCGTCGTCGTCGCTCATCGGGCCGGCGGCGACCGGAGCACAGCACACCGGTTCGGTGGTGTCGATGACCGGCAGAGCTTTGGGCATGACGCCATTATGCCCCATGGATTGACATATATCGAAAAGGTGGCAGACTCCCTGTAGTTCGACATATATCGCAGAACCCGGAGGTGTTCCCATGTCGCGCCTACAGCTGGCACTCAATGTCGACGATCTCGACGCCGCAATCACGTTCTACTCCAAGCTGTTCCACGCTGAGCCCGCCAAGGTCAAGCCCGGCTACGCCAACTTCGCGATCGCCGAGCCGCCGCTCAAGCTCGTCCTGCTCGAGAACCCGGGACAGGGCGGCACGCTGAACCACCTCGGGGTCGAAGTGGAGTCCAGCGACACCGTTCACGCCGAGATCGCCCGGCTGGCCGACGAGGGATTGTTCACCGAAGAAGAGATCGGCTCCACCTGCTGCTTCGCCACCCAGGACAAGGTGTGGGTCACCGGCCCCGGCGGCGAACGCTGGGAGGTCTACACCGTGCTGGCCCACTCCGAGACCTTCTTCGGCGGCTCCGCCGACGAGCAGGAGGCCGAGACCGAAGGCCGGTGCTGCGCATCGTGACCAGCCGCGAGACCACCGAAGCACATGTCGCCGCACGGCTGTCGACACTGGACCGGTTGCTGCCGGTGTGGATCGGCGCGGCGATGGGCCTGGGCCTGCTGCTCGGGCGGTTCATCCCCGGCCTGGGCAGCGCGATCAGCGCCGTCCAGGTCGACGGCGTCTCGCTGCCGATCGCGATCGGCCTTCTGGTGATGATGTATCCGGTGCTGGCCAAGGTGCGCTACGACAAGCTCGACACCGTCGCCCGGGACCGCAAACTGCTGCTGGCCGCGCTGTTCCTGGTGTGGGTGATCGGCCCGGCGCTGATGTTCACCCTGGCCTGGGTGTTCTTGGCCGACCTGCCGGAATACCGCACCGGCATCATCATCGTCGGCTTGGCCCCGTGTATCGCGATGGTCATCATCTGGAATGACCTGGCCCGTGGAGATCGGGAGGCGGCCGCGGTGCTGGTGGCGATCAACTCAGTGATCCAGGTGCTGGTGTTCGCCCTACTCGCCTGGTTCTATCTGTCGGTGCTGCCGGGCTGGCTCGGCATGAACCAGACCGCCATCGCTGCGTCCACATGGCAGATCGCCAAGTCCGTGCTGATTTTCCTCGGCATCCCGCTGGTCGCCGGCTACCTGACCCGACGCTACGGCGAAAAGGCAAGGGGCAGAACATGGTACGAGAGCACGTTCCTGCCGCGGATCGGCCCGTGGGCGCTATACGGCCTGCTGTTCACCATCGTGATCCTGTTCGCGCTACAAGGTGACCAGATCACCGCGCGACCGCTGGACGTCGTGCGCATCGCGCTGCCACTGCTGGCATACTTCGCGATCATGTGGACCGGCGGGTTCGTCGTCGGCGCCGCACTGAAACTCGGGTACTCCCGCACCACCACACTCGCGTTCACCTCGGCGGGCAACAACTTCGAACTGGCGATCGCGGTGGCCATCGCCACCTTCGGCGCGACCTCGCCCCAGGCACTGGCCGGCGTGGTGGGCCCGCTGATCGAAGTTCCGGTCCTCGTCGGCCTGGTCTACGTCTCGCTCGCATTGCGGAGCCGATTCCGGTGACCCCCAGCGTGCTGTTCGTCTGCGTGCACAACGCCGGCCGATCCCAGATGGCCGCCGGCCTGCTGGCCCATCTGGCCGGTGACCGCATCGAGGTGCGATCGGCCGGCACCGAGCCCGCCGACCAGATCAACCCCGCCGCCGCGGCGGCGATGGCCGAGATCGGCATCGACATCGCCGCGGCTGTCCCGAAGGTGCTCACCGGCGACGCCGTCGAAACCAGCGACGTCGTCATCACCATGGGGTGCGGTGACACCTGCCCCTACTTCCCGGGTGTCTCCTACCGGGACTGGAAACTCGACGACCCCGCCGGTCAGCCGATCGAGGTGGTCCGTCGCATTCGCGATGACATCGCCGAACGTGTGCAGGCGCTCGTCGATGAGTTGCTGGTCGACTGACAAACCGCACCGGACAACCAGCAGTTTTCGCCACCATCTCGATAACCGACCGATACCCGGATATTGGAGATCATGCTGTTGTGCTGCTCCGATGGAGTCCAACCTGTTATAGTCCTAATTAGCTGGCCCGTTCCGGGCACCCGACCCGGACCCAGCCCCCAAGGACGCAGTGAGGAATTTGCCCATGGTGACGGACGGCCCCGCCCGCCAGCCTGAGCGCGACGCCGCCTCGCCTGCTGCTGCGCCCGTCGCAGTGCACAGCTGCAGCCGCATCGGCATGCAGGCCAATCCGCCGGGCTTCCGGCTCTCCCTGGGCGACTGGCTGCGCCGGCGCTGAGGTTCGTCACCCCGCTTACCGGGTAGAGCACCGCGGTGAGCGAACTCAACCGCGTACTCCTGGAAGAACTGCTCGCGGCCTACGGCCCGGTCGGCCAGGAAGACGCCGTCCGCGATATCTGCCGGCGTGAACTGGAACCGATCGCCGATACCGTCTGGGTCGACGAGGCCGGGAATCTGGTCGCCCTGATTCGCGGCACCCAGCCCGGCGCCGATCCGATCCGGGTGATGGTGCACATGGACGAACTCTCCATGCTCGTCAAAACGCGTCGAACCCGATGGCACTCTGCACCTGACCCCGCTGGGCACCATGTACCCGGGCAACTTCGGTCTCGGGCCGGTGGTGATCCTGGGCAACAGGCAGGTGGTGCCCGGCGTGCTGACGCTCGGCTCCGAGCACACCACCGAGGAAAGCCGGCGGATCTGGGAGACCAAGCCCGACAAGGGCGATCAGGCCCTGGACTGGACGCATGTGTACGTCTTCACCGGTCGCAGCATCGAGCAGCTGACCGAGGCCGGCGTGCGGCCCGGGACGCGCGTCTGCGTGGACGGGAGCAAGCGCTCACTGGTCGAGGTGGGTGACTACATCGGCTGCTACTTCATGGACGACCGCGCACCGTTGACGGCCATGCTGGGTGCGGTGCAACTCTTGGGCGAGACCGACCGGCGCCCGCGCGGTGACGTGTACTTCGTCTGCACGGTGAAAGAGGAGATCGGCGGTGTGGGAGGGAACTACGCCAGCCGCACGCTGCCCGGCACCCTGACCCTGGCCCTGGAGGTGGGCCCGACCGAGGTGGAGTACTCGACCACCGTCGATAGTGGGCCGATCATCGCCTACAGCGACGCGCAGGGCACCTACGACAAGTCCGTCGCCGACCGGTTGATGGACATCGCGGACAATCTGGGCATGTCCGCGCAAGCTGCTGTACTGGGCGCCTTCGAGTCGGACGCATCGCACGCGCTGGCATCGGGCCACAGCCCGCGTGGCGGGCTGTTGTGTCTGCCGACGCTGAGCACCCACGGTTACGAGGTGATCAAAGCCGACGCAATCCCCGCGATGACGCGGGTGCTGACGGAGTTCCTGCTGGATCCGGTCGGCTAGCCGTTGCGGACCCGGCGAACCACCAGGACGACGGTGACGATGCCGACCCCCGCCAGGGTGGCGGTGACTGCGGGCTTCTTGACGAAGCGCAGCAGCGCAGCCTTGACGTCGTCGGCCAGGCGCTGCGGATTGGCGCGTTCAGCCAGCGAGTCGACTGTCAACGCCAGCCGGTCACGCGCCGCGTCGATATCGGCCTTGATGGCCTCGGGATCCCGATCCGCCACTTCCGTCCTCCAAACTGCTGCCCTGCCGAACTACCCTAGATCAGCCCCCGCGAACCGGGCGCACCGGCAAGGGTTTGGAGAAAGGACGCGAAGTGACCGACACAGCACGCCTCGAGGTTGGCGACACAGCGCCGGCGTTCAGCTTGCTCGACGCCGACGGCAAGACCGTGAAGCTCTCCGACTTCAAAGGCCGCAAGGTGATCGTGTACTTCTACCCCGCCGCGATGACGCCGGGCTGCACCAAACAGGCCTGCGACTTCCGCGACAGCCTCGCCGAGCTCAACGGCGCCGGCATCGACGTCGTGGGCATCTCCCCCGACAAGCCCGAGAAGCTCGCCAAGTTCCGCGACCGCGACGAGCTGACCTTCCCGCTGCTGAGCGACCCCGACAAGACGGTGCTCACCGCGTGGGGCGCCTACGGCGAGAAGAAGATGTACGGCAAGACCGTGCAGGGCGTGATCCGCTCGACGTTTGTGGTCGACGAGAAGGGCAAGATCGAGGTGGCCCAGTACAACGTCAAGGCCACCGGTCACGTCGCCAAGCTGCGCCGCGATATCGCGGTCTAGGGCTAGGCGGGCAGTTCGCCGAGCTTCTCCAGAAGCAGGGCCTCCGTGGTGGCGGCACGCTCCAGAACGCCCAGATGCAGGCTCTCGTTGATGCTGTGGGCCTGCGTGCCCGGATCTTCGACGCCGGTCACCAGGATGGTGGCGTCGGGAAACGCCGCGGCGAACTCGGCGATGAACGGGATCGACCCGCCCATCCCCATGTCGATGACGTCGGTGCCCCAGGCTTGACGGAAGGCGGCCCGCGCGGCGTCGTAGACCGGGCCGCTGGCGTCGATGGCGTACGGCTGTCCGACGTCGCCGGGAGTCACGGTGACGTGCGCACCCCACGGCGCATGATCCTCGAGATGACGGCGCAGCGCGTCCAGGTGGGCGACGGCGTCCCCACCGGGGGCCACCCGCAGGCTGACCTTCGCACTGGCCCGCGGGATCAGCGTGTTGGACGCCTTGGCGATCGGCGTGGTGTCGATACCGATGACCGTGATCGCGGGCTTGGCCCACATCCGTTGCGCCACCGGACCCGAACCGATTTCACTGACACCGTCGAGCAACCCGGATTCCTCACGCACCCACTGCGCACCGCGGTCGACGTCGGCGGCGGCACCCTCGTACAGGCCGGCCACCGCGACGTTGCCGTCGTCGTCGTGCAGGCTGGCCAGCAGCCGGACCAGGACCGTGAGCGCGTCGGGCACCACCCCGCCCCATAGTCCGGAGTGCAGGCCATGATCCAGGGTGGCCACCTCCACCACACAGTCGGCCAGGCCGCGCAACGACACGGTCAACGCCGGGATCTCGGTGGTCCAGTTGTCCGAGTCGGCGATCACGATGACGTCGGCGGCCAGCTTGTCCTTGTGCGCAGCCAGCAGCCGGCCCAGCGACGGCGAGCCGGACTCCTCCTCACCCTCGACGAACACCGTGACACCGACCGGCGGGGTACCGCCGTGAGCGCGGAACGCCGCCAGATGCGTGGCGATCCCGGCCTTGTCGTCGGCGCTACCGCGGCCGTAAAGTCGGCCGTCGCGCTCCGTCGGCTCGAACGGTGGCGAATGCCATTGGGCTGCTTCGCCTTCGGGCTGCACATCGTGGTGGGCGTAGAGCAGAACGGTGGCGGCGCCGGGCGGCGCCGGGTGGCGGGCGATCACCGCGGGTGCCCCACCCTCGCTGACGATCTCGACGGTGGCGAACCCGGCCTCGGTCAGCAGGTCGGCCACCGCCTGGGCGCTGCGGTGCACCTCGTCGCGGCGGTCCGGGTCGGCCCACACCGACTGGATGCGCACCAGGTCCTCGAGATCGGCCCGGACCGAGGGCAATACGGCCTGCACACGTTCGACGAGATCGCTCATGGGCCAACCCTACCGAGGGGTCGACGGGTTAGAGCGTCTCCAGAATGGCCACCGCGGCGGCGGTGTCCCCCTCATGCGTCAGCGACACGTGAATGGTGACCTCGGCCAGGTGCTCGGCGATCGCCCCGGTGAGCCGGACCTTGGGCCGGCCCCACATGTCGGTGATGACCTCGATATCGCGGTGGATGCCCTCCGGGAGCACCGGCCGCTGCGCGAACCGGGACCCCGACCAGGCCTTGATCACCGCTTCCTTGGCGGCCCACCGGGCGGCGAGGTGCCGCGCCGCGACCGAACTCTTGTCGGCCGCGTCGCGGCGCTCACCAGGGGTGAACGTCTCGGCGAACACCGTTCCCGGTTGGTCGACCTGCTCGGCGAAATCCGGGATGGACACCACATCGATACCCACACCCACGATCGCCACGCCGACAGACCCTACCGCACGTAAATATCGTCATCGCCGAGGCGTGACGCCGGGTCGAGCAGCATCGCCGCCTCCTGGCGCTTCTCCGGCAGATCGTGGTCGAACCGGCGATCAGCAGGCTTCTCGTAGAGCGGCCGCCCACCGGCGATGGCCGAGGCCAGTCGGCGCTGTCCGGCCAGCACCCGCTGCTGAGCCCGCGCGGTGTAGTCCGCGCGCTGCTCGGCAGTCAGCGAGGCCAGGAACGCCTGCGGATGCACCAGGGCGATCAGACCCGACACGTGACCGAAGCCCAGGCTGGTGACCAGACCCGCCTTCAGCGGGAACTTGTCGCCCAGTCGCAGGGTTTCCCGGGCCCACACGAAGTGACCCGAGGTGGCCAGCTCGTCGTCGACGCAGTCCAGGCTGCGGTTCGGCGGGATCACGCCCTCGCGCAGCACCTGGCACAGACCCATCATCTGGAAGACCGCGGCGCCACCCTTGGCGTGACCCGTCAGCGACTTCTGCGACACGATGAACAACGGCGCACCCGGCGCACGGCCCATCGAGTCCGCCAGCCGCTCGTGCAGCTCGGTCTCGTTGGGATCGTTGGCCAGCGTCGAGGTGTCGTGCTTGGAGATCACCGCGATGTCATCGGCGCCGACCCCGAGCTTGGCCAGCGAGCGGGCCAGCACCGAGTCCTTGCCCCCACGACCGGCACCCAGCGCACCCAGGCCAGGAGCCGGGATGGAGGTGTGCACGCCGTCGCCGAAGCTCTGCGCATACCCGACCACGGCCAGCACCGGCAGACCCATCTTCAGTGCCAGGTCACCACGGGCCAGCAGGATGGTGCCACCGCCCTGGGCCTCCAGGAAGCCCAGGCGGCGACGGTCGTTGGCGCGGGAGATCTTCGAATCGCTGATGCCCTTGGCGCGCATCATCTCCGTGTCCGCGGTGGCCGACATGTCGCCGAAGCCGGTGATGGCATCCGAGGTCATGTCGTCGAAGCCGCCGGCGACCACCAGTTCGGCCTTGCCGAGCCGGATCTTGTCGACACCCTCTTCGACCGACACCGCCGCGGTGGCGCAGGCGCCCACCGGGTGGACCATCGCGCCGTAGCCGCCCACGTAGGACTGCATCACATGGGCTGCAACAACATTCGGCAGAACTTCCTGCAGGATGTCGTTCGGCTTGGCGGTGCCCAGCAGGTTGCCGTGGAACATGGTCTGCATGCTGGTCAGGCCGCCGATGCCGGTGCCCTGCGTGCTGGCCACCAGGCTGGGGTGCACCCAGCGCATCAGTTCGGTCGGGGTGAAGCCCGAGGACAGGAACGCGTCGACGGTGGCCACGATGTTCCACAGCGCGACCCGATCGGCCGAGCTGACCATGTCCGGGCTGATGCCCCATACCGTCGGGTCGAACCCGGTGGGGATCTGACCACCCACGGTGCGCGACAGCTTGGCCTTGCGCGGTACCCGAATCTCGGTGCCCGCCTTGCGGATCACCTGCCAGTCACCGGAATCCGGCACCGGGAGCACCACGGTGTGCTCGGGATCGGCCTGCTCGAACGCGCGCGCCTCGGCCTCGTTGGCCACCACGAAGCTGAAGTCCTTGTCCAGGAAGACACTGACCAGCAGCGGCGGGGAATGATCCGCGCCGATGGCACCGTCATCGACGAATTCGCGGATGCCGCAGCGTTCCACGACCGCGTCGTGGTAGCGCTCGACCAGCTCGGCCTCGTCGACCAGATCACCGGAGGCGGTGTCGTACCAACCCGGCTTCGGGTCGTCCTCCCACTTGATCAGACCGGTGGTCCAGGCCAATTCGAGGACACCGGCGGCCGACAGTTCATGGTCGACCTCCATCTCGAAGCGGGTGCGCGACGAGCCGTACGGGCCGAGCTCGGCACCGCCGACGATGACCACCAGATCGGCCGGGTCGACGTCGATATCAGCCCACTCCGGCGGGGTGGTCGCGGTCAGTCCGCGCGGCGGCGACGGCAGCGCGGCGATGGTGCCCGGCGCAGGTTCGTCGTCATCCGCGGCGGCTTCGGCCGTCATCTCCTCGCGGGCCTTGGCGGCCAGCTCGGCCATGTCGAGCTGGACATCACCCAGGCCACCGGTCAGGTCCACCTTCAGCGGCGCGTTGGCCGCGGCGACCTTGGCGTCCACCGAGCACAGGTCCAGCAGCATGGCTGCCATCTCCGCGGTGGTGTAGGTGGTCACCCCGGCCTCTTCGACCGCGTCGACGATGGCGTCGTTGTGGCCCATGAGACCGGTGCCCTTGGTCCAGCCGATCAGCGCGTGGGCGAAGCTGACGCGCTGGGCCCAGGACGATTCGGCGTTCCAGCGGTTGACCACCGCGTCCAGCGCGGCCTTGGACTCGCCGTAGGCGCCGTCACCGCCGAACATGCCGCGGTTGGGCGAACCGGGCAGCACCACGTGCAGACGCGACGCGATATCCCGCTCGGCGCCGATGGCCGACAGTCCGCCGATGAGCCGCTCGACGGCCCACAGCAGCACCTTCATCTCCATCTCGGAGCGCGATCCGGCCTCCGACATGTCCCCGGCCACCCGGGGTGCGGCAAACGGGAACAGCAGCGTCGGGGTCTGCGCATCCTTGAGGTGAATCGATTGCGGCCCAAGGCTTTCGGACTGCTCACTGCCGACCCACGACACCAGCGCGTCGATATCGGCGTAGGACGCCATGTTGGCCGGGACGATCCACAGCGCGGCACCGTAGCGGGCGTTGTCACGGTAGAGCTTCTTGTAGAAGTCCAGCCGGCCGTCGTCCAGCTTCGAGGTGGTGGCGACCACGGTGGCTCCGCCGTCGAGCAGCTGCGCGATCACCGATGCGGCGATCGAGCCCTTCGACGCACCGGTCACCACGGCGATCTCGTCGGCGTAGCGGCCCTTGTCCGGGTTTTCCGCGCCCGCAGCGATACGGCCGAACAACGACGCGTGGATGGTGCGGCCGGCCGACAGCGCCTTGCCCTGCCACCAGCTGGCCTGAGTGGCCACCACATGACCGGCACCCTCGAACCGCTCCGACAGACGCGTCCAGTCCGCGTCGATGTCACCTTCGTCGGCCAGCCACAGCTTGACCAGATCCTCACGGGCGCTGGCCCAACGGTCGTCGAGCAGCACCGCCTTCTTGCCGTCGAACGACGGCGCGACCAGCCGCGGCCAGTCCGAACCGAGTTCGGTGGTCACCAGGTCGATCAGTTCGGCGTCGGTGGCCGCAGCCGGCACCGAGACCGGGGCGTCCAGACCGAGCTGGCCCAGGACCAAGCGGGCGGCCGAGGCCAGCACACCGTCACGGCCGGTGACCTTCTCGGCGAACTCGCCGAGCGCAGCCGAGTCCACCACGCCACCGGCGGCACCACCGGCCGACGGCAGCGAGACGGCGATGCCCTTGCGGCCCGCCACCGCGGTGACCGCGGCATCGATGGCCTTGTCCACGGCTGCCGCGTCGGCGAGTGCCCCCTCGTGCAGACCGCCGAGCGAGCCGCCCCGCACGCTGCTGCCCTCACGGGTGCCCAGCGCCAATTCCGCGGTGACGTGCTTGGCCCAGCCGTCGCCGAGCTCCCAGGTCTTCTTGACCCGTTCGGCGATGGCCGCCGGCCGCTTGCCCGACGGGCCGAGCACGGTACGCAGCTGATCGTTGATCGCGTCGGACAGCACCGGGCCGAACGGCTTGTAGGTGCGGGCCAGCTTGGACACCTGGCCCTTCAGCGAGTTCAGGTCCGCCTCGGCGGCACCGTCGATCGCGCCCAGGTTGAGCTCGGAGCCGAGGTCGACCAGCAGCTGGTTGCGTCGCGAGGACGCGCCGTCGGTGATCGACTCGATCGAGTCCAGCGGCTCGATCTGATCGATGCGCATCTTGGCACTCAGCGCGATCAGGGCCAGGGTGGCGTCACCGGCATCGAAGGTGATGTCGTCCGGTCGCGGAGCGCCGGCCGGTGCGGCAGCCGGCGCCGGCGCGGCCGCCGGTGCGGCAGCGGCGGGTTCGGCAGCAGCGGGCTCGGCCGCGGCCGCCGGCTCCTCCTCCGGCTCGGGGTCGGTGTCGGTGGCGAACAGCACCTGGGCGTCACGCTCGGTGTTGAGCACTTCGACTGTGCTGTGGGCATATTCGGGCAACTTCAGGGTGTTGCTCGCCAGACCTGCCACGGTCGGGGCCGACTTGACGCCGACCTCGACGAAGCGCTCCACGCCCAGACCGCCGGCGGCCTCCTCGATGAAGAGCAGGTCCTGGGTCTCGATCCAGCGCACCGGGCTGGCGAACTGCCAGGCCAGCAGCTCGATGACGATCTTGCGGCACAGTTCGCGCGGCTTCTCGCTACGCCAGGTGTCGTAGTCGGCGAGCACCTCGTCGAGCGGCTCGGCGGGTACCAGATCGCGGATCTCCTGGACGAAGTCGCGGTCCAGGGTGAACGGCCGCGGCACCAGGTTAGGGATGTAGCGCCCGACCAGTAGGGCCGGATCGGCGTCCTGCGGCATGACGCGCTCCAGCGAGCGCCGGAAGTCGTCCACACCCACCCGCAGCACGCTGGAGTGGAAAGGCACGTCGATACCGGGCACCAGGATGAACGAGCGCTTTCCGCCACTGATCTCGCGGCGCCGCTCGACCTCGGCCTCCAGCGCCTCAAGACCGCGCACCGTGCCGGCGATCGCGTACTGCGAACCACGCAGGTTGTAGTTGACGATCTGCAGGAATTCGTTGGTGCTCTCGGCGATCCCGGCCACAAAGGCGGGCACGTCGGCATCGTCGAGGTCGATCTGCGAGGGCCGGATGGCGGCCAGCCGGTAGTCCGAGCGGCCCATCTCGTCACGCGGGACGATGTCGTGCATCTTGCTGCCGCGGTGGAACACCACCTCCAGCAGCGCTTCCAGCGGGTAGACCCCCGACACGCACGCCAGGGCGGTGTACTCACCGACGGAGTGACCGCAGGCGATCGCCCCTTCGACAAAGGCACCCTGCTCGCGCATCTCGGCGACCTGGGCGGCCGCGACGGTGGCCATGGCCACCTGGGTGAACTGCGTCAGGTACAGCACACCTTCGGGGTGCTGGTAGTGCACACCGGAGGCGATCAGGCTGGTCGGGTTGTCCCGGACCACGTGCAGCACCGAGAAGCCCAGCGTCTCGCGGGTGAACTTGTCGGCGTTGTCCCACACCTTGCGGGCCGCCTTGGAGCGGGCGCGGACCTCCATGCCCATGCCCTTGTACTGGATGCCCTGGCCGGGGAACGCGTACACCGTCTTCGGTGCGGCCAGCCGGGCCGTGGCACTCATCACCAGGTCGGTGCCGACCTTGGCGGTGACCTCGAGAACCTCTGCGCCCAAATCGATTCCGACGCGGTCGACCCGGAAGTCGATGTCATCGCCGGGCTTGACCATGCCCAGGAAGCGGGCGGTCCAACCGATCAGCTTGGCCGGCGGGACGGGCTTGCCGTCGGTGGCGGTGACGACGTGCTGGGCTGCGGCCGACAGCCACATGCCGTGCACGATCGGCGATTCCAGGCCGGCCAGCAGCGCGGCGGCCTGATCGGTATGAATCGGGTTGTGGTCACCGGAGACCACGGCGAAGGGCCGCATGTCGACCGGCGCGCCGATGACGACGTCACGACGACGGCGACGCGGGGTGTCGGTGGCGTTCTCCGAGACCGCTCCCCCGGCCCGCACCGGGTCGGTCAACTCGGCGGCACCGGTGCGCCCACGGATCGCGAAGCGCTCCTCGAGCACGGCCAGGATGATGCCGTTGGCATCGGTGACGTTGACGGTGACCGGCACAACGCGGCCGACCTCGGTGTCGGTGGCCACCGAAGCCGTTGCGGTGACCGTCAATTGGGTCTTGTCCTTGGGCAGCGGCTTGAGCAGCCGAGCCGCGTGGTCCAGGTGCACCAGGCTCAGCAGACCCTCCACGACCGGGAATCCGGTGCCGGTGGCCGCCCCACCGATCGCGGCGAACACCGCGGGCCAGCAGCGGCCGACCAGCGCATCGGGAACGATCGACAGTGTCGGCGCCAGCGATGATCCGAACGTGGCGGTGACGCCGGTGTGGTCGGCGACGCGTTCGGGATCCCACTCGACGGTGACGGTGCTCGAGCCACCGGTCACCGGCGGCAGCGCATCGGGGCCGTCGACCCCGGCCGCGATAGCCAGCACGGCGCGCATCGCGGCGGCGGCGTCCTCGGTGCGCACCACCGGCGCTCCGCCGTCGACCACGGTGGCCGGCAGCGTGAAGGCGATGTCGATCCAGGTGCCCGACAGCGGCACGCTGAGCACCACCCGGTCCGCACCGGTGACCTCGAGCCGTGCACCGGTGGAATGGTTTGTCGCGGAACGGTTGTCGTGCACCTGCCACTTGGACGGCGCGGCGATGCGGTGCACCGGGTTGGTAGCGGTGCGCCCCGCCCACAGCACGTCGGGCGAATCCAGCACGATGGCCAGCGGGCCGGCGGCGTCGCTACGGACCTGCAGGCGCGAGGCCACCGGCTCAGGGCGGGCGCCGGCGGCCAGTGCCTCGTCCACGGCCGCCTTCTCGAAGCGGTCGAGCAGTTCGGCGACCGGCTCGTCGACCCGGGTGATACCGGCGACGGCCTCGGTGCCGGGGATGATGCAGACCTGATCCGCGGTGTAGCGCGCATCGTGGGCCTGCCACAGCGAGTCACTGCGCCACCAGCGGCGAACGTCCTTGTCGATGACCGGGACGAAGTTGACCGGCTTGCCCGGGACCTTGCACAGCTGGACGAAGAACGGGACGTCGGCCGGGTGCAGCAGCACCGTCTCGGCGTCCGGGTAGGCCGCCAGCAGCGCCGCGATGGCGGCATCCGGGTTCTCCAGCAGCGCCTCATCGGCGAACAGCGTCGGAATCGGGCCGTTGTCAACGGCATTCAGTCGCGCCTCGGCGCGCTGCAGCATGTCGGCGAAGCGATCACGCCAGGTGATGTCCAGCCACGGCGAGTCGTCGGTCTTGGTGTCGGCGGTCGAGTTGCCCTCACCGATCGCCAGCTCGACGTAGCGCGCCAGCCACTGCAGGTAGGTCATGTCGGCGACGTCGCCGAAGTACGGCTTGGCCGTCAGCGCCATCGCGGCGATGATCTCGTCACGGCGCTCGGCGACGGCGTCGGCGTCACCGGCCACATCGTCGAGCAGACGGCCGCAGCGCGAGGCGGCGTTGTCGATCTCGTGAATGTCAGCACCCAGCTGGCTACGCCCGGATGCCATGCCGTTCATGGCTTTTCCGGCGCCGACCCAGGTGTCGGTGCCGACGGTGTCGACCAGCAGCTGCTTGACCGCCGGGGAGGTGGTGGCCTCCAGGCAGGCCATGGCCGCGGTGCCGACCAGGATGCCGTCGACCGGCATCAGCGGGTAGCCGTAGGCCTCCGACCACCGTCCCGACAGGTACTCGGCGGCACGCTCCGGGGTACCGATGCCACCGCCGACGCAGACGGTGATGTTCGAGCGGCCGCGCAGCTCCGAGTAGGTGCTCAGCAGCAGATCGTCGAGGTCCTCCCAGGAGTGGTGGCCACCGGCGCGACCGCCCTCGATGTGGACGATGACCGGCTTGGTGGGAACCTCGGCGGCGATCCGGATCACCGAGCGGATCTGCTCGACGGTGCCGGGCTTGAAGCAGACGTGGGCGATGCCCACCGAGTTCAGTTCGTCGATCAGGTCGACGGCCTCTTCGAGTTCGGGGATGCCGGCGCTGACCACCACACCGTCGATCGGCGCGCCGGACTGGCGGGCCTTCTGCACCAGGCGCTTGCCGCCGAGCTGCAGCTTCCACAGGTAGGGATCCAGGAACAGCGAGTTGAACTGGATGGCACGGCCCGGCTCGAGCAGCGTCTCCAGCTCGGCGATGCGGCGATCGAAGATCGCCTCGGTCACCTGGCCGCCGCCGGCCAGTTCGGCCCAGTGCCCGCCGTTGGTGGCCGCGGCCACGATCTTGGCGTCCACGGTGGTCGGGGTCATGCCCGCCAGCAGGATCGGCGAGCGCCCGGTCAGCCGGGTGAACTTGGTGGACAGCTTCACCGAGCCGTCGGGCAGGGTGACCACCGAGGGTGCGTAGCTCGACCAGGGCCGGGCCACCTCGGGCACGGCGCCGACGGTGAACAGGTTGCGCTGCCCGCCGCGGGTGGCGGCCGGCACGATCCCGATGCCCAGGCCACGGATGACCGGGGCGGTGAGCCGGGTGAGGATGTCGCCGGGACCCAGGTCCAGAATCCAGCGGGCACCGGCGTCGTTCAACGCGCTGACCTCGTCGACCCAGTCCACCTGCTGAACCAGGATCGCGTCGGTCATGGCGCGGGCCAGGTCGACGTCCAGGCCCACGGCCTGGGCCCAGCGGCCCACGATGTCGATACCGTCAGCCAGCCGCGGGGTGTGGAAGCCGACCTCGACCTGGACCGGATCGAACACCGGGGCGAACACGGCGCCACCGCGCAGCTTGTTCTTGCGCTCGGCGGCCTCATTCTCGGCGATCTGCTCGCAGTACAGCTCGAACCGGGAGAGCTGTTCGGGGGTTCCGGTGATGACGACGGAGCGCCGTCCGTTGCGGATCGACAGCACCGGAGGCAGCACGGTGCGGACATCCTGAGCAAACTCCTCGAGGAGCTCGTAGATGCGTTCGGGGTCGGCGTTGGTCACCGACACCATCGGCGGGCGGTCACCGAGGATGGAAATGCCGCGGCGACGGGCCACCAGGGTGCCCGCGGCGCCGATCAGCTGGGCAAGAGCCAGCAGTTGGACGTCCTTGGCGCCAGCGGCCTTGAGCGCTTCGACGGCCAGCACACCCTGCGAGTGACCGGCGACGGCCACCGGCGGGGTGGCGGTCAGGTCCAGTCCCTGGCGAGCCAGCGCGCGCACGGCGGCGATCTGGGTCAGCAGCACGCCCGGCACGGACACCGCGGCCGACGTGAGCTGCTTGGCCGACGGGATCGTCTCCTGCGCGGCCAGCGCGCGCACCCAGCGCAGCGGCTCGAAACCGATCGGACGGACAACCACCAATTCCTTGGCGACCGGCTCCAGCAGCAGCTCAGCCTCACCGGCCAGGGTGGCCAGCTCGGATTCGATGCCTGCCGAGGTCACCAGTTCTTCGAGGGTCTCCAGCCACGCCGCACCCTGACCACCGAACGCGACGGCGTAGGGCTCTCCGGCGTTGAGCCGGTCGACGAGTGCGTGGGTGGTCTGGATGGCCTCACCGCGTCGTGATCCGTCGCCCATGGACAGCCTGTCGTGTTCGTGGATCGTCACCTTGTCTTGTCTCCTCGGTGCTCGTCGTCGCGTTCGTCGCGCTTCGTTTCGTATGTCTTCGGGTGTCTTGGTCGGTCGGCGTCTGGAACCTGCGCTGCCTGCGGAGGTGTGTCGTGGCGATTCCCCGTCGAATCACGGTGCCCGGCGTGCTCCCCCAACCCCGCACGGGGAGGGGTCTGCGGACAAACCGGCTGTACTAAGAGTGGCATAAGAACTGGTTCCATTTTGACCCCGATATTGGTTACTGACGAGTTCTACGCACGGGTAACCGCATGGCGGGTAACACAGGGCCCAACGGCGGCCGCGATGAACCGGGACAAACGTCCTGCAAGCAGGTGGTTACGGTCGAGTAGGGTCAATTTCCCTGATCAAGGCACGATTGTTATCGAATCGTTATGTATGAATTTCCTATCAGTCGCGGCGCGTGCCGCGCGTCGCCCAAGCGGTTGCTCGGCCCGTCAGTTCACGAGCGTTCACCAGAATGGCGTTTTGATGTTTGCTGGCAAATCCTTACCGACCGGTAAGTTTGGCCGAATTTTTCAGTCCCACTGTCCAAAACCTGGTTTCAGGATCTCGTTCACATCGACCCCGATGCCGGCCACCTTGCGCTTGTCGATCTCGACCTGGTGCAGATGCGCAGCCGGGTGCGTGTAGCCCTGCGGCGAGCCCCAGTTGTGCTGCCAGAACCAGGACCCGATCCCGTCCTGCAGGGCCCAGTCGATCACCTTGGAATTGGCGTAGATGCCGACCCGCTGGTGCCCGAGCACCGACTCCCAGGCCTGCAGATACGGCACGACCTGGTTCTTGTACTGGTCCAGGCTGGGGTCGTCGTCGATCGAGACGTAGATCGGAGCACCGATCGGGCCGCCGGCCGCGGTGTGGAGCTCCCAGCCGCGCTTGGCGTGGCTGATGCCGGCCGCCTGGCCGCCGAGCCAGTCGGCGGTGTCGGCCTTGCCGTACTGGTAGTTCGAGACGATCTTCAGGCCCGCCTGGTAGAGATCACGTGCCTCGGGAAGCTGGATGGGCTTGCCCAGCATCCAGTCCCCACCGGGCCTGCGGTCGGAGACATACCGGATCGCGCCGAGAGCGCCGGAGGCCTTGAGATCCTGGGCGCTGAGAACACCGGCGGCGTAGTCCAGCAGCACGCCGAGCGAGTCGGCCGACGCCGTCGCAGCGGTGCGCGCCGACGCCCACGCTCCCAGGGAGAGCGCGGCCGGGGTTGCGGCGGCCAGCTTCAGCACATCGCGTCGGGACACGGACACGAGCGACACACTAGGGCAGCACGGGACCGGCCACCTCACCCCGCGACAGCCTGTCGCGGATCACGCGCGATATCGGTGGTCGAGCAGCGCCCTCACCGGCGAAAACAGCAATGGGGCTGCGCCGCAACAACGCTATCCGTACTATCCCTGCATGCCATCTGCCTCTCCACAGATCGAGTTGCGTGGGGTCCGGAAGGTATTCGGCGATGTCGTGGCGGTCGAGGGCGCCGACCTGAGCGTCGGCGATGGCGAGCTGTTCGCCATCCTGGGTCCCTCGGGATCGGGCAAGACCACGGTGCTGCGGATGATCGCCGGATTCGAGCAGCCCACCGCCGGCACCGTCCACCTCGGCGGGGCCGATGTCACCACGCTGCCGCCGGCCAAGCGCGACACCAACACCGTCTTCCAGGACTACGCCCTGTTCCCGCACATGACGGTGGCCCAGAACGTCGAGTACGGCCTGAAGGTCAAGGGCGTCGAGAAGGCCCAGCGCCGCGAACGCACCGGCGCCGCATTGGAGATGGTGCGGTTGTCGGGCTTCGGCGACCGCAAGCCCCACCAGCTCTCCGGTGGCCAGCGTCAGCGGGTGGCACTGGCCCGTGCCCTGGTCGGCCGGCCCAAGGTGCTGCTACTCGACGAACCGCTGGGCGCGCTCGACCTCAAACTGCGCGAACAGATGCAAGTGGAACTCAAGGCCATTCAGCGCGAGGTCGGCATCACGTTCGTCATCGTCACCCATGACCAGGACGAGGCGCTGACCCTGTGCGACCGGCTGGCGGTGTTCAACAACGGACGCATCGAGCAGATCGGTGCCGCCCGCGAGGTCTACGAGAATCCGGCCAACCGGTTCGTCGCCGACTTCGTCGGCACCTCCAATGTGTTCACCGGCGACACCGCGGAGTCGCTGCTGGGCAGGGCCGGAACCTACGCCATCCGACCCGAACGCATTCTGCTGCTGGCGCCCGATGACGCGGTTCCGGCCGGAATGCGCAGCGCCCCAGCCGAAGTCGCCGAGGTGGTCTATGCGGGTCCGATCACCCGGGTTGCCGCCGACGCCGCGGGGGCACGCCTGACCGCGACCCTGCTCTCAGCCGAGGCCTCCACCGACATCAATCACGGCGCCCGGGTCGTCCTGGCCTGGCCCGACAGCGCCGTCCGCTCGCTATCCGATCAGCACTGAACAAGGAGTTCGTCATGAAAACCAGCACCCGCCGGATCGGCGTCACCCTGGCCGCCTGCGCCGCTTTGATCGCCGGCTGTTCGAGCTCCACCAACTCCAGCGGCGGTAGTTCGACCGCGCCGCCCAAGATGGAACCGCTTGCTGCACTCGGCAATGGCGAGGGCCAGCTCAACCTGGTCGCCTGGCCGGGGTACGCCGAGGACGGCTCCAACGACCCGAAGGTCGACTGGGTGCATCCGTTCGAGCAGAAGTCCGGCTGCAAGGTCAACGTCAAGGTCGGCAACACCTCCGACGAGATGGTGCAGCTGATGCGCACCGGCCAGTACGACGGCGTGTCCGCGTCCGGCGACGCCACCCTGCGGCTGATCTACGCCGGTGACGTGGCACCGGTCAACACCAAGCTGGTGCCCAACTACGAGACCATCTCGTCGTTCCTCAAGGACAAGCCCTGGAACTCGGTGGGCGGCCAGATGTACGGCATCCCGCACGGCTGGGGCGCCAACCTGCTGATGTACAACACCGACGTCGTCAAGGACGCCCCGGACTCGTGGGGCGCGGTGTTCCCGGGCGGCGACCACAAGGGCAAGCTCACCGCCTACGACTCCCCGATCTACATCGCCGACGCCGCGCTGTACCTGTCGAAGACGAAACCCGAACTGGGCATCAAGAATCCGTACTCGCTGACCGAGGATCAGCTCAACGCCGCGGTGGATCTGCTCAAGGAGCAGCACGCCAACATCGGTGAGTACTGGTCGGACTACACCAAGGAAGTGCAGGCCTTCGAGTCCGGAACCTCGGTGATCGGCACCAGCTGGCAGGTGATCGCCAACATGCTCACATCCGACAACAAGGTCAAGATCGCCACCGTGCTGCCCAAGGAAGGCTCCACCGGCTGGTCAGACACCTGGATGGTGTCGTCGAAGGCCAAGAACCCGACCTGCATGTACAAGTGGATGGACTGGATCACCTCGCCGGAGATCAACGCCCAGGTCGCCGAATACTTCGGGGAGGCGCCCGCGCAGACCAAGGCCTGCGAGTTCACCAGCGACAAGAACTTCTGCGCCACCTACCACGCCACCGACGAGGGCTACGCGGAGAAGATCAGCTACTGGACCACCCCGCAGAAGCAGTGCGTGGACGGCAGCGGTGACAACTGCACGGCCTACAACGAGTGGGTCGACAAGTGGCAGCAGATCAAGGGCTGACCCAGGCGGTGGGCCGGCGGGTCCGACTGGCCTTCCTGCTCGTCCCGCCGCTGGCGTGGCTGATCGTCGCGTACCTGGGTTCACTTGCGGTACTGCTCCTTTCAGCCTTCTGGAGCACCGACACCTTCACCGGCGCGGTGGTGCGCAACTACACCAGTGACAACATCGTGCGGGTACTCACCGACGCGGTGTTCCACACGGCGACGTTGCGCACCATCGGGATCGCGCTGACCGTCACGGTGATCTGCATCCTGCTCGCCGTCCCCCTGGCGCTCTACATGGCCAAGGTGGCCTCGACTCGGGTGCGGCTGGCGTTGGTGGTCGCGGTCACCACACCGCTGTGGGCGAGCTATCTGGTCAAGGCCTACGCCTGGCGCATGCTGCTGTCGCCGGAGGGCCCGCTGCACTGGCTGGCGGGCTACACCCCGGGCTACGGCCTGATCGCCACGACGCTCACGCTGGCCTATCTGTGGTTGCCCTATATGGTGATTCCGGTGTTCGCCGCCTTCGAGCGGGTGCCCGACGCGTTGATCGACGCCAGCTCGGATCTGGGCGCCTCGGATACCACGACACTGCGAACCGTCGTGGCGCCGTTGGTGTTTCCGGGTATCGCAGCGGGGTCGATCTTCACGTTCTCGCTGTCGATGGGCGACTACATTGCGGTCACGATCGTCGGTGGCAAAACCCAGATGCTGGGCAACATCATCTACGGACAACTCGTCACGGCCAACAACCAGCCGCTGGCCGCCGCGCTGTCGCTGATCCCGCTGATCGCGATCGTGCTGTACCTGCTGGCCATGCGGCGTACCGGTGCATTGGAGAACGTCTGATGCTGTCACAGGGCATGCGGCGAATGGTCCGGGGCTGGACCTGGCTGGTCCTGGTATTCCTCTATGCCCCACTGCTTCTGGTGGTGGTCAACGCCTTCAACGCCTCCAAGACCTTCGCCTTCCCGCCGACCGGCTTCACCCTCAGGTGGTGGGCCGACGCCTGGGCCAGCGAAGGTATGTGGCGCGCGCTGGGCAACTCGGTGGTGGTCGGGGCGTGCGCGACGGCGATCGCACTGGTGCTGGGAACGATGGCCGCCTTCGCCGTGCAGCGCTACCGCTTCTTCGGCAGGCAGACCATCAGTTTCCTTGTCGTCCTTCCGATCACGCTGCCGGGCATCGTCACCGGTATCGCGCTCAACGCGACCTTCACCTCGGCACTGGGGGTCACCCTGGGGCTGGCGACGGTGATCATCGGCCACGCCACCTTCTGCATCGTGATCGTGTTCAACAACACCCAGGCACGGCTGCGGCGGCTGGGCACCGGACTGGAGGACGCGTCGTCCGATCTCGGCGCGTCGAGCTGGCAGACATTCCGGTACGTGACGTTCCCGATGATGCGCGGCGCACTGGTGGCCGGTGCGATCCTGGCTTTCGCGCTGAGCTTCGACGAGATCGTGGTGACGACGTTCACCGCGGGCCCGACCGTGCAAACCCTGCCGATCTGGATCTTCGGCAATCTGTTCCGGCCCAATCAGGCACCGGTGATCAACGTCGTCGCGGCCACGCTGACGCTGCTGGCGGTGATCCCGGTATGGCTGGCCCAACGCTTTGGCGGCGACCCGGCCACCACCCGGGTATAGCGGTCAGGACGCCTCGTACTCCGAGAGCAGCGCGGTCATCTGCTGGTCGAACGTGATTTGCAGCCGGTTCAACAGAGCGCGTTTGGTGATGTCCTCGATGCCGTCCGGGGAACCGCTGCGCAACACGGCGACGGTACGCACGGCCAGGTCGTCGATCACCTCACCGGTGGTGTCGAGCACCTCGGTCATCAGCTGCAGGCACTGTTCGGGATCGTCGGCCGCAGACAGCGCGCGGGCGATGTCTGGATCGGTGATCACCACCCTGCCGTCGATGACCCGGCCCAGACCATGCCGCACGGCGCGCTGGGCCGCCGCGCTCACGGCGTCGAGCGTCATCTCGTCGACAGCCGCCCCGGGCTGCACGCCCAGCACCTCCGAGAGGTCCTGCCCCTGCCGGATGCCGTCGAGGAACGTGGCGATGTGCGCGGAGGTGAAACCCTTCGCCAGCAGCTGGTTGATCAGCTCCAGCTGAGCCAGGTGACGGTCGTCGTAGAAGGCATCCCGGCCCTGCCGTCGCGGCGGGTCAAGCAGGCCGCGCTCGCGGTACGCACGAATGTTGCGCGACGTGACTCCTGACACGCGGGCAAGCTCGGCGATTCGATACTCGGTCATGATAGCAAATAAAAGCATCCAGTTGATTGGGCAACATCAAGCGCTATTTCTACCATTTCAGCTGGGCAAACGCCACGCTCACAGCTGTGAATCAGTCATGAAGATTCGATTTCAGCCAATAGACGTGGGGTTTTGCACCCGGGCCGCAGCCCAGGAAGCGGGAATCGATTTGCCCCGGCGCGAGATGATGTGTACCGACGGTGACGAGTGCGTGGGGACAGTGAGAGGCGAGGGTCAGTGCGGGCCTGGATTGTGTGGTCGACCGGGTTGCTGGCCTACGTCGTAGCTGTGCTGGACCGCACGACCATGGGGGTCTCCGGTCTGGATGCCGCCACCCGCTTCTCGGCCAGCCCCGGCGTGCTCTCGACATTCGTGGTGCTGCAGGTGATCGTCTACGCGGCCGCCCAGATCCCGGCGGGCCTGCTGCTGGACCGGTTCGGGTCGAAGGTGATGATCCTGACCGGCGGTGCACTGATGGTGATCGGGCAACTGGCGCTGGCGTTCACCGAGTCGCTGCCGACCGCGATCGCCGCCCGCGCCGTCGTCGGCCTGGGCGACGCGTTCACGTTCATCTCGGTGCTGCGATTGGTGCCCTACTGGTTCGGCCCGCGCCAGATCCCCCTGGTGACCCAGCTGACGGGTATCTCAGGTCAGCTGGGGCAGGTGTTGTCCGCCGTGCCGTTCATGGCTCTGCTGGCCGGGCCGGGATGGACCACCGCGTACGCGTCGGTGGCGGCCCTTGGCGTGATCTCCCTGGTGCTCACCCTACTGCTGATCCACAACGCCCCACCGGGGGTGCAGGTGAGCAGGCAGGAGATCTCGCTGCGCGAGACCCTGGGGAGCGTCAAGACGGTCTGGCTGCGGCCGGGCACCCGGCTGGGCTTTTTCACCCACATGGGCACCCAGTTCTCCGTCACCGTCTTCGCGCTCATGTGGGGTGTCCCCTATTTGACGGTTGCGCAACATCTTTCGCGCAGTGCGGCGGGCACGCTGCTGACCATCTCGGTGGTCTCGGCCATCGTGTCCGGGGTGGTGATCGGCATTCTCACCGGCAGGCATCCGCACCGGCGGTCCCGCATCGTGCTCGGCATCATCGGCAGCAATGCCGCGATCTGGACCGTAGTACTGGCGCTGCCCTCCCCCACCCCGCATTGGCTGCTGGTGGTGCTGATCGTGATCATCTCGGTCGGCGGTCCCGGGTCGATGGTCGGCTTCGACTTCGCCCGCACCTTCAACCCGCAGCCGACCCTGGGCACCGCCCAAGGCGCTGTTAATGTCGGCGGGTTCCTGGCCTCGCTGCTGGTGATGCAGACCATGGGGTGGATCATCGGCGCGGCGGGCGGCTACTCGTTCGAGTCGTTCCGCTTGGCGTGGTGCGTGCAGTACGTGGTCTGGGCGGTGGCCGTGGTCGGCATCCTGGTCACCCGCAAGAAGGCCCGCCGCACCATCGGTGACATCGAGGAGAGCAAGTACCTGCTCGAGTTCTTCAGCGACACCGACCCCGCACCCGCGGCCACCCGCCGCCGCTGATCAGCGGTTGCGAGCGGACTCGCGACGGTTGGCCTTCTCGATCGCCGACACCAGGTCGTCCTTGGTCATCGATGATCGGCCCGGGATGTCGAGCCGGCGCGCCACGTCGAGCAGGTGCTTCTTGCTGGCGTTGGCATTGACGCCCTCGGCGGTCTTGCCCTTGGCATGAGGACCGCCGCTGCGCGCCCGATCATCCGAGGGGCCCTTCTCGTCCTTGGGCTCCCAGTGGTCGCCCACCTTCTCGTAGCTGTGCTTGAGTGCGCTGTAGGCGACCCGATGGGCACGTTCGCCTTCGCCGTACTCCTTGGCGGCCGCATCGTGGGCCTTGGCGAAGGTCCGCTGCGCCTTGGCGTCGGACTTGCGCAATGTGCTGGGCAGTTCGCTCTTCTTGGCGGCACCGCTCTTGGCTGTCTTGGGCATGCTGTCACCTCCGTCGTTTCGGCTACCCGCTGGCCACGAGCCGAAACGCTGCCCGGGTAACACCCGAGCCCCAGGTGCCGATATCCCCGTCAGCCCCGTGCTGCCGAGCAACCGACTCCTCGGCAGCCCGGGCTTCATCTTTTTCCAGGGTTTGATCGGGCGGTACCGGAGGTATCACCTCAACATGGGCCTGGACCTCACGCCGACGGCCGCGCAGCATGATCTGGCGCGGCGCACCCATGAATTCGCCGAGCAGTGCATCCGCCCGGTGGCTGCGGACTACGACCGCAGGCAGGAGTTTCCGTGGCCGGTGCTCGAGGAGGCGGCCGAGCGGGGGTTCTACAGTCCGCTGTTCTACCGCGATCTGATCGGCGATCCGACCGGCCTCTCACTGCCGATGTTCATGGAGGAGTTGTTCTGGGGTTGTGCCGGAATCGGTTTGGCGATCGTCATGCCTGCCCTGGCGCTCGCGGCAATCGGTCAGGCCGCCACGCCCGAGCAGATGCTGACCTGGGCACCGGAATGCTTCGGCTCCCCCGGCGACATCAAACTCGCCGCGCTGGCGATCTCGGAGCCCGAGGGCGGTAGTGACGTCCGAAACCTGCGCACCCGGGCCCGGCGAGACGGGGACGACTGGATCATCGACGGACACAAGATGTGGATCGGCAACGGCGGCATCGCCAACGTGCACGTCGTCAATGCCGTCGTCGACGAAGAACTCGGCCATCGCGGCCAGGCGCTGTTCGTGGTGCCTGGCGGCACCCCGGGTCTGGAACTGGTGCGCAAGCTCGACAAGCTGGGCTGCCGGGCGTCGCACACCGCGGAGCTGAAATTCTCCGGTGTCCGGGTGCCCGGCGCCAACCTGCTCGGCGGTCAGGATCGCCTGGAGCACAAGCTCGCCCGGGCCCGTGAGATCGTGGCCGGCGGGCGGCGATCCGGCTCGGCCACCCTCGGGACGTTCGAGCAGACCCGGCCGATGGTAGCCGCGCAAGCCCTCGGAATTGCCCGCGCCGCACTGGAATACATGACCTCCTACGCCAACCGCCGAGAAGCGTTCGGAGCGCCGATCATCGACAACCAGGGCATCGCGTTCCCGCTGGCGGACCTGGCGACCGGGATCGACGCCGCTCGCCTGCTCACCTGGCGGGCATCATGGATGGCCGCCAACGGGGTGCCCTTCGACCGGGGCGAAGGGTCGATGGCCAAGCTGGCCGCCAGCGAGATCGCGGTGCGCACCACCGAACAGGCGATCCAGACCATGGGAGGCTGGGGCTACATCAGCGACCATCCGGTGGAGAAGTGGTACCGCGACGCCAAGCTATACACGATCTTCGAGGGCACCAGCGAGATTCAGCGGATCGTGATCTCCTCCGCGCTCGGCGCCACCGACGGTGGGCCTCCCCTGCACGTCGACCTCGAACCCAGCGGCGGACCGTTCAACAAGCTGTTCGGCCGGGGCACCCCCGCCCGCACGAAGGTGGCCAACACCGCGCTGGCGGTGCGCGACCGGGTACCCGAACCGGCCATGCGGATGTTCATGAAAGTCCTCACCCCGCCCCGCCGATAAGCCCACCGAACGGGGACTTCCGGCCCTGCCCTGTGCGTCTGCCCGGCGCGACACTGAGGTCAAGGCGAGGAGAAGGTCGGCGATGGCGCAACACTTGACGACGCTGGACGCGGGGTTCCTGCAACTGGAGGACGCCGACGAACACGTCAGCCTCGCCATCGGTGGGGTGGCGATACTCGCAGGGCCCGCACCGGAATTCGCGGCCCTGCGGGATACGATCGGCGCCCGCTGCCTGTCCAACCCGCGCAGTACGCAGGTTCTGCGGACCCGTCCGTTCGACCTCGCCGCACCCGAATGGGTCGACGATCCGACGTTCGATCTCAACCATCACGTCCGCCGGGCCGCGCTGCCGCCGCCGGGCGACGACACCGCACTGCACGCCGAGATCGCCACGATCATGGAACGTCGCCTCGACCGGCACCGCCCGCTGTGGGAGTGCTGGGTGATCGACGGCCTGGCACAGGACCGCTGGGCGCTGCTGATCAAGGTGCATCACGCCCTGGCCGACGGTATCGCGGCGAGCAATCTGCTCACCGGGCTGTGTGACGACACCGGAGTGGCCAGCTTCGCGTCGTCCATAGGGGCGGCACAACATTCGGCGCGACGCACCGCGCCACCGCTGCCGAGTCTCAATCCCGTTGACTGGATCGGCGATTCGATCGCGCTGGGGCGCAGTGTCGGCAAGGTGGCGCTACGCGCGGCCGGGGGTGCAGCGGCGCTGACGGCAGGCCTGCTGCGGCCGGCGTCACGGTCGTCGTTCAACGGCCCGGTCGGTGATCTGCGCCGCTACGGTTCGGCGGCGGTCAGCATCCACGACGTGGAGCGGATCGCCCACACCTTCGGCGTCACCATCAACGACGTGGCACTGGCCGCGGTGGCCGACAGCTACCGCACCGCACTGCTGCGACGCGGCCTGCAACCCCGCGCCGACTCGCTGCGCACACTGGTGCCGGTGTCGGTGCGCGGCTCCGACGCCATGGACGTCTCCGACAACCGGGTCTCACTCATGCTGCCGTTGCTGCCGGTCGACATCACCGACCCGCTCAAGCGGCTGCGGACCGTGCACGAGAGGTTGAGTGCCGCCAAGTCCGGTGGTCAGCGCCAGGCCGGCAGTCTGCTGGTGTGGGCCAGCAACCTGGTTCCGTTCCCAGTGACGGCGTGGACGGTGCGACTGTTGTCGCGGCTGCCGCAGCGCTCCGTCGTCACGGTGGTGACCAACGTGCCTGGCCCTCGCACACCGGTGACCATCATGGGACACCAGGTGGTGCGGTTGCTGCCGATACCACCGATCGCGGCCGGATTCCGCACCGGTATCGCTATTTTCAGCTACGCCGACGAACTGGCATTCGGGCTCCTCGTCGACTTCGACGCCGCCCCGGACATCGACGAACTGGCCCGCGGCATCGAACGCGGGGTGGCCCGGCTGAGTGCGCTGGCCGACACCCGCGGCCGGCGCCGGGGCAAGGGCGGCCTGCGGCTACTGTCCAACGGCTAGTACCGGGCGGGCAGCCGGCCGCCATGGCTGAATCGTGCTGCGCGCCGGTGGATCCGGTGTTCCCGGCCCCGGGTCCGCACCGACTCGCCGGCGGTATGCATGGGTTCGGCGTAGAACACCTTCTTGGTGATCTCCACGAGCACCAGATAACCGACGGTCAACAAGGCCAGAGCACCGAAGAACTGCCACGGCAGCGGGGTGAACCCCAGATCGCGGGACAGCGGCAGGATGGTCAACGCGACACCGACGGCGATCACGCTCACCGTGGTGGCCACCAGCCAACCGCTGGGCTTGCTGCGCAGGAACGGGATTCGGCGGGTGCGGATCGCGAAGATGATCAGCGTCTGGGTGGCCAGCGACTCGACGAACCAACCGGTGCGGAACTCCACCGGCCCGGCGTGCAGCACGCCCAGCATCAGACCGAAGGTCAGGAAGTCGAACAGTGAACTGATGGGCCCGAACGTGAGCATGAACCGCCGGATGAACGCGATGTTCCAGTGCGACGGCGCGTGCAACTGTTCGGGGTCGACCCGGTCGGTGGGGATCGCGAGCTGTGAGGTGTCGTAGAGCAGGTTGTTGAGCAGGATCTGGCTGGGCAGCATCGGCAGGAACGTCAGGACCGCCGAGGCGGCGGCAGCGCTGAACATGTTGCCGAAGTTGCTCGACGTGCCCATCAGGACGTACTTGATGGTGTTGGCGAAGATGCGCCGCCCCTCGGCCACCCCGGTGGCCAGCACGCCGAGATCCTTCTCCAGCAGCACCACGTCGGCGGCATCCTTGGCGACATCGGTGGCGGTGTCCACCGAGATGCCGACGTCGGCGGCGTGCAGTGCCAGTGCGTCGTTGACCCCGTCGCCCAGGAAACCCACCGACCGGCCGGTGCGGCGAAGCACGGTGATCAGCCGGGCCTTCTGTTCCGGGGAGATCCGGGCGAAGACGGTGGCCGATTGGGCGGCGGCCTCGAACTCGGCATCGTCGAGACCATCGAGGTGGGCGCCGGTGACGGTGCCCCGGGAGATCAAACCCAGATCGGCACAGACCTTTTCGGCTACCTGGGGGTTGTCACCCGTGGCGACCTTGAGTTCGATGCCGAGTTCGGCCATCCGCTGCAGCGAATCCCGGGCAGCTTCTTTGGGTTGGTCGGCGAACACGAGGAAGCCGTCGAGCGTCAATTCCGTCTCGTCGGCGGCGGTGATGGCGTCCAATCCCGGGGCGGGGCGGCTGGCCACCGCCACCACTCGGCGCCCGTCGGCGAACAGCCGGTCCAGGGTCCGCTGGGCTGCCGCGGGCAGCGCGACGCAGTGGTCCAGAATCTGCTCCGGAGCGCCCTTGACCACCAGGACCCGCCGGCCGGCGTCGTCGATCAGTGCGGAGGTGGCCCGCCGGGTGTGGTCGAACGGAAGCTCGGCGATACGGTGTACGCCCGCGGTGAGGACGTGACGGCCGGCCTCGGATTCCCACAGCGCGGCGTCCAGCGCATTGGCACTGGTGCCGCCGACGGCCGGGTCGACGTCGGTGGACAGCAAGCCGTACCGCAGCACATCCTGCGCCGGTGTGCCGTCGGCGTCGACGGCCTCGATCAGCGTGATCCGGCCCTCGGTGAGCGTGCCGGTCTTGTCGGTGATGAGGATGTCGATATCGCCGAGATCCTCGATGCAGACCAGCCGCTTGACCAGAACCTTGCAGGCGGCCAGCCGCCGCGAACCGGTGGCCAGGCTGGTGCTGACTACCGCGGGCAGCAGTTGCGGGGTGATACCGACCGCGATCGCCAGTGCGAACAGCACCGAGTCGATCACCGGACGCCGCAGCAGCAGGTTGGTCACCAGGATCAGCACGGTCAGCGTGATCGCCACCTGCAGCAGCAGATACGAGAAGCGGCGCAGGCCGGCCTGGAAATCGGTCTCGGGCTGACGCTCCCCCAGCCCCGCGGCGATCTTGCCGAACTGGGCGTCGGCGCCGGTGGCGTACACCACGGCAGTGGCATCGCCGGCACTGACGACGGTGCCCATGAACGCCAGGTCGGTGGCATCGGCCAAGGCGGCATCCGCAGGCACCGGCTCGACGGATTTCTCCGCGGCGGTCGACTCGCCGGTCAGGATCGACTCGTTGCACTCCAGCCCGTTGACGGCGATGAGTCGGACGTCAGCCGGAACGAGTTCGCCGAGGGTGAGCGCGATGACGTCACCGGGCACCAGATCGTTGACGTCGACCTTGACGTAGTGCCCGTCACGGCGCACCAATGCGGTGTGGTGGACCCGGGAATGCAAGGCGGCACTGGCCCGCTCGGCACGGTACTCGTTGAGGAAGCCCAGGCCGATGCTGACGGCGAGGATGAGGCCGATGATGACGGCCTGGGTGGAGTCACCGAGGAAGAACGACACCACCGCCGAAACCGCGAGCAGGATCAGGACCGCGTTGTTGAGCTGTCTGCGCAGCACAGCCCAGGCGCTGACCTGATGGGTGCGAAGCGAATTCGGCCCATGGCTGGCCAACCGGTCGGCGGCCTGCGCACTGGACAACCCGTCGGCGGACGTCGCCAGCCGGTCCAGCACCTCGGCGACCGGCGACGCGGCAATCGAGGCGGCGGTCGGTGCCGATTGCGCCGCGATCGCGGTCAGGACGACCTCACCGATTCCAGCAGCAGCCTGCGCTCGGCCGCCGCGACATTGCGCCGGGTGCGCAGCGCCACGTCCGGGGTGACCGAGATGGAGGTGATCCCCATCCGGACCAGGTGCTCGGCGAAGTCCGGCCGGCTCGACGGCGCCTGCCCGCACAGCGAGGCGGTGATGCCCAACCGGCGTGCGGTGGTGATGATCTGGCCGATGGCGTCGAGGACTGCGCCGTCGGACTCGTCGTACAACTGGGCGCACAGGTCGGAATCGCGGTCCACCCCGAGCATCAGCTGGGTCAGATCGTTACTGCCGATCGACACCCCGTCGATGCCCATGCCGACGTACTCGGGAAGCCAGTACACCACCGAGGGCACCTCGGCCATCACCCAGCGGTGCAGGCCGCGCTGGCGGCCCAGCGGGCTGGCGTCGACGAGCTCGAGGCACTTCTCGAGCTCCCACTTGGTGCGAACGAAGGGAATCATTAAGTGCAGGTTCGGATTCTGCTCCCGAACCCGGGCCAGCGCCCGGAGTTCGAGGTCGAACAGGTCGGGATTGCTGACGTAGCGGTAGCAGCCCCGGTACCCGATCATCGGGTTGTGCTCCTCGGGCTCGTAGTTCCGCCCGCCCTGCAGGTTGCGGAACTCGTTGGTGCGGAAGTCCGATGCGCGGTAGATGACCGGCCGCGGCGTGAAGGCCGCCGCGATGCGGCCCACGGCCGTGGCCAGCGAGTCGACCAGGCTCTCCTGCTCACCGTGCTCGATGAGATCGCGGGGATGCCGGTTGCGCAACGCGTCTTCCAGGATCAGTTCGGCGCGCAACAGCCCGACACCGTCGACATCGAGTTCGGCGGCCTGCTCGGCCTTGTCGGGCATGGCGACGTTGAGGTAGATCTTGGTCGCGGTCACCTCCACCGCGGGGGCGGCCGTCACCGCCTGTTGGGCGACCGGCGCGGTCTGGGCACCGCCGACCGCCTTGCCGGCCAGCACCCGGCCGTGGGTGCCGTCGACGGTCACCACGGTGCCGTCCTTGAGATCCTTGGTGGCGGTGCGCGCACCGACGATGCAGGGCACGCCGAGTTCACGGGCCACGATGGCGGCGTGGCAGGTCATTCCGCCGGTGTCGGTGACCAGCGCGGCGGCCCGCCGCATGGTGGGCAGCCAGTCCGGGTTGGTCATCTGGGCCACCAGCACCTCACCGTCGCGCAGGCGGGCGCCGTCGGCCACGTCGGCCAAGACGCGAACCACACCGGACGCCTCGCCCGGGACGGCCGGCAGTCCTTGCAACAGCACCTCGTGGGTTTCGGGTACCGGCTTGCCGGCGCGGTGCAGCGTGGTGATCGGGCGGGTCTGCACGATCCAGGTCTTGCCCGCGGCGATAGCCCACTCGGTGTCCTGCGGGCACCCGGCATGGCGCTCGCTGCGCACGGCGATGTCGGCGATCGTGCGCACCTCGTCGTCGTCGAGCACCTGGGACTGCGCCTCGGCCTCGCTGAGATCGACCGTCTGGTCGCTGCCGTCGGCACCGCGAACGATCTTGAACGCCTTGTAACCGATTCGGCGAGAAAGGATTTCGCCATTCTCCTTGGCGACCACGTAGGTGTCGGGCTCGACGGACCCGGACACCACCACCTCACCTTGACCGAAGGCGCCCTCGACGACCACCCGGTCGGTGGCGTCGGTGGTGGGATCGGCGGTGAACGCCACGCCCGAACGTTCCGAGGCAATCATCTGCTGGACCACCACGGCCATCGCCGGGTCGGCGGTGAAGCCCCGGCTGGCGCGGTAGGCGACCACCCGGGCACCGAACAGCGACGCCCAGCACCGCTGCACGGCGTCGATCAGATCATGCTCGCCGGCGATGTTGGTGAACGTCGCGTTCATCCCGGCGAACGACGCGTCGGCACCGTCCTCACCGGTGGCCGACGAGCGCACGGCGACCACCACATCGGGTCCCATGGTCCGGTAGGCCGCCAGGATCTTCTCGCGCACCGCATCGGGCATACCCGCCTTGAGTACCAGCGCCTGCATCTGCTGGCACATCTCGTCGAACCGGGACGGGTCGCCGGCCCGCAGCATCGCCTCGCGGTGGGCGGTGTTCAGGTCATCGGACACCCCGGCGGCCGCCATGGACTCCAGGTAGCTGTCGCGCAGGACGACGAACCCGGGTGGCACCGGCAGCTCAGCGGCCACCATCTCCCCCATGTTCGCGCCCTTGCCACCCGCCTCCTCGGCATCGGACATCCTCAGGCCCGCAATGTCTTCGACGTAACGGCTCGGCATCGGGTTCCTCCAGTGACTCGGACTTCTCTACACAGCCTGACGGCAGATGTCCTGCGCGTCGGCGAGGGCGTCGGCCGGCGGCCGGGTGGTGTCGATGAGGTGGGCGCCGGGCCAGGCGGCGTCGGTCCGCTCGGCCAGCGCGGTCGCGATCTCCGGCGTCACCTGCGAGGTACCCTCCGCCCGGACGCTGATCCGGCGAGTGGCCTCTTCCAGTGTTGTGGTGCAGGCGATTTCGACGAGCCGTGCGGCCGCCTCCCGGGCAACCTGTCGGGCCCGGTCGCGGTGGGCGGGCTGTAGCCAGGTGCCGTCGACAACAACGGTGTGGCCCTCGCAGAGGGCCAGGTGGGCGCGGCGCAGCACGCCGTCGTAGACCGCGTCGACGTTCTCCCGGGTGTACAGGCCCGCGTCGAGGGCGCCCGGCTCGCCGGCCAGTTCCCCACGGCGGACCATCTCGGCGCGCACGTCGTCGGTCGAGACCACCTGGGCACCCAGGCGCTCGGCCAGCGAGCGGGCCAGCGTCGTCTTACCGGTACCCGGACCGCCACCGACCAAGACAAGACGCACCGCCCCGGCTCGCAGGTGCTGGTGGGCGATCTCCAGGTGGCGGCGCGCGTCCGCGGCCGCACCGGGCACTCCCTGGCCGTCCCGCACGCAGTCGACCTTGGCGCGCACCACCGCACGGTAGGCGATGTAGAAGTCGCGCAGCGAGGCCGGGGCGTCGTCATCGGCCACCCGGGCGTAGGTGTCCAGGAAGTGTGCGGCCAGTTCCGGATGGCCCAGGAACTCCAGATCCATCGCCAGGAACGCGGCGTCGTCGATGGCGTCGACGAAGCGCAGCTGATCGTCGAATTCCAAGCAGTCCAACAACTCCGGACCGTCGTCGAGGCAGAAGATGTCATCGGCGAGCAGGTCGGCGTGCCCGTCGACGATGCGTCGTGCGGCGATGCGCCCGGCGAACAGCACCGAGCGCCCGGCGATGAAGTCGACTGCCAGACTGCGGGTTTCAGCGACCATCTGCGGGTCCAGGCCGGCGACGAGTCCACCGGCATACCGGTCGAGTTCGGCCAGGTTCTCCTGCCAGCGGCCGGTGACCGCGTCCACCCGGGCCGCCGCGTCGACCTCGCGACCGCGAGCGGCACCGGCGTGGAAGCGCGCCAGCACCAGCGCCACCGCCGCCAACTCGTCGGTCGCCGGCCGGCCGGTGCGCACCAGCGTGGCCAGCCGGAGATCGTCGGGATGGCGGCGCATGACGATGACCGGCTCCGGTGCGCCGCCGGGCGCGGCGAAGTGAGCAATGCCCAGATAGCTGTTGGGCGCCAGCCTGCTGTTGAGGGCCACCTCGCGGGCGCAGGCGATCTCCCGGCGATCCAGGGTGGAGAAGTCGAGAAAGTCGGTGACGACAGGCTTTTTGACCTTGTAGGCCTTGTCCCCGACGAGGAACACCAAACCGGTGTGGGTCTCGGCGATCTGCGGATGCGGCGAGGCCGACGAGGGTGCAGGTGCGGTGTGCTTCGGCGGTACCGATCCCATGATCACAATCCTTGCCGCCGGCGTCGCGTCCTTCCAGAGTCGAAAGACCCTCCCCACCCGGCCTGCAAAACCGATGACTTAGTGCCCCTTTCACGGGGACGTCGGCGACCTATCGTTGAGACTGAGAACAGAAGGCGGTGGTTGGCCGTGGCGACATCGGCGCTCGATCCCCAGGTACTGGCGAACATCGTGGAGTTGGCGTGCCGCGCGCCCTCGGTGCACAACAGCCAGCCGTGGCACTGGGTGGCCGAGGGCTCCGAGCTGAGGTTGTTCGTCGAACCACACCGGGTGCCGCACGCCACCGACATCTCCGGGCGGGAAGCCATCATCAGTTGCGGGGCGGTGCTGGACCATCTCCGGGTGGCCGCCGCGGCCGCCGGCGTCATCGCCGTGATCGACCGCTTCCCCAATCCCAACGATCTCGACCACCTGGCCACGGTCTCGTTCAGCACCGCCGCACTGGTCACCGACGCGCACCGGGCTCGGGCCGATGCGATCCTGGACCGCCGCACCGACCGGTTGCCGTTCGCACCGCCACCGAACTGGACGGCCTTCGAGCCGGTGCTGCGCAGCACCATCGACGCCGACAAGGCGGTGCTGCACGTGCTGCCCGAGACGGTGCGCGGTGAACTGGCCGAGGCCTCCCGGCTCACCGAGTCGCTGCGCCGTTACGACAGCTCCTATCACGCCGAATTGCAATGGTGGACAGCACCGTACGAGGTGTCCGACGGCGTTCCCTACAGCACGCTGGTGTCGGCGTCCGAGCGGGAGCGCGTCGACATCGCCCGTGCCTTCCCCGCCGGTGAGCATCCCGACCGCAGGCCGGAGGTCGATCACGATCGGTCCACCATCCTGGTGCTGTCTACCTATGGCGACACCCGGCGTGACGCGCTGGGCTGCGGCGAGGTGCTCTCCGATGTGCTGCTGGAAGCCACCATGGCCGGGCTGGCCACCTGCACGCTGAGCCATCTGACCGAACTCGACGCCAGCCGCAACATCATCCGGGCACTGACCGGCGGTGGGTTCGACCCACAGCTGCTGATCCGGGTGGGCCTGGTGCCGTCGATCGCCACCGTGCCGCCGGCCACCCCGCGCCGTCCCTTGGCCGACGTGCTGGAGATCCGCGGCTGAGCCGTGGTTAGCGGGCGCGGTGGGCCTGCTCGGCGCGGCGCTTGATGCCCAGCAGCATGCCGCGCGTCATCAGCGAGACCACCGGCCCGGCGAGCTCGGCACCGAACACCTCCCCTGGCAACCGCATCCGGCTGCGGCTGCGCACCAGCAGCCGGCAGCGGTCCTCCCAATGGGGCATGACGTGGAAGGACCACACGCCGTCCCATGGCAGCGCACCCGGCTCCTGCCGCAGGACGATCGACTGACCGTCGACGATCTGGACCACCGGCAGCGCCACCCCGTCACGCAGTCCGAGCCAGCCCCGCGGAACCAGCCGGACCTCATCGCCCACCGCGAGCTGCTGCCACTCCGGGTGGATCCGGTCGGCATTGCGGAACTTCAGGCCGACGGCATTCTCGAGCGCCTCATAGCTGTACAAGCCGCCGCGGTCCTGGCCCATCTGCACCAGCCACGGCCACACCTCTTCGGCTGAGGCGTCGATCCAGACACCCTCGGTGGTCTGCACCGCGGGGCTCCCCACGAGTTCGTCTCCGGGAAGCGGAGTTTCGCACTCCTCCTTGGTGGTACCCCAGTTGCGGTAGAACCGCCGGGCCGCATACAGGCCGGCTCCGGCGAGTCCCGTTCCGACCACACCCCTCCACATGGCGTCAGTCTGTCGGAATTCGGCGACGATCCGTAGGGTCTTCTGCCCTCAACAGAGGACTTCGGTCCCTACCCGAGCATGTCCCCAGGTGGTCGGATCGAGAGGTAGCAAGGGGGCGACATGACACGTTCCACCGGGATCCGCCGCCACCAACCGCGGCGGGTGTTCAAAGACCGGCATGAGGCCGGCCAGGTGCTGGCCGGACTGCTGGAGAGCTACCGGGGCCGCCCCGATGTGGTGGTCCTCGGCCTGGCTCGCGGCGGCATCCCGGTCGCCTATGAGGTGGCGCGGTCCCTGGGCGCGCCCCTCGATGCGTTCATCGTGCGCAAGCTGGGCGCGCCCGGGCACGAGGAATTCGCGGTCGGCGCGCTGGCCAGCGGCGGCCGGGTGGTGGTCAACGACGACGTCCTGCGGGGATTGCGGGTCAGCCCCGAGCAGCTGCGGGAGATCGCGGAAAAGGAAGCGCGGGAACTGGTTCGCCGCGAAGCCGCCTACCGCGAGGGTCGCCCGCCACTCGCGGTCACCGGCAAGACCGTGATCCTGGTCGACGACGGCCTGGCCACCGGGTCGAGCATGCTGGCAGCGGTGCAGGCGCTGCGCGAGTCCGAGCCCGCCGAGATCGTCATCGCGGTGCCCGCCGCGCCGGAATCCACCTGCCGGGAGTTCGCCGGGATCGTCGAGGACGTGGTGTGTGCGTCGATGCCCACGCCGTTTCTGGCCGTCGGCGAGTCGTTCTGGGATTTCACCCAGGTCAGCGACGACGAAGTCCGCGACCTGCTGGGCCGCCCCACAACGGCCACGCCGCCGGCGGATGCGCCACGTGCCGCCGAGCTGCTGGCGCGCGCCGCGGTCGACGCACCCGGCGGTGTGCCGCCGGTCGACGTGCTCACCGACCTGATCGGTGACGCGCGGGTGGTGCTGATCGGCGAGAGCTCGCACGGCACCCACGAGTTCTACGCGGCCCGCGCCGAGATCACCAAGTGGCTCATCACCGAGAAGGGCTTCAATGCCGTTGCCGCCGAGGCTGATTGGCCGGACGCCTATCGGGTGAACCGGTACGTGCGAGGCCTCGGCGACGACGAGAGCCCCGAGCAGGCGCTGCGCGGATTCGAGCGCTTCCCGGCCTGGATGTGGCGCAACACGGTGGTCCGGGATTTCGTCGGCTGGCTGCGCTGGCACAACGGTCGCGCCGCCGCCGACGGCAGACGCCAGACCGGGTTCTACGGCTTGGATCTCTACAGCCTGCACCGCTCCATGCAGGAGGTGATCGCCTACCTCGAGACCGTCGACCCCAAGGCCGCCGAGCGCGCCAGGGCCCGGTACGCCTGCTTCGACCACTCCTCCGGTGACGACGGGCAGGCCTACGGCTACGCGGCGGCCTTCGGCGCCGGCCCGGTCTGCGAGCGCCAGGCCGTCGAGCAACTGATCGAGCTGCAGCGAGACGCGGTGCGCTATCTGGCTTCAGACGGCCCGGCAGCGCAGGACGAGCTGTTCTATGCGCAGCAGAATGCGGCCACCGTACGCAATGCCGAGGCCTACTACCGCGGCATGTTCCGTGGCCGGGTCACCTCGTGGAACATGCGCGACAAGCACATGGGCCAGACGCTCAACGCGTTGCTGGATCACCTCGACGCCCACCGCACCGCGGAGCCCGCCCGGATTGTGGTGTGGGCGCACAATTCTCATGTCGGTGATGCCCGCGCCACCGAGGTGGGCGCCGATGGGCAGTTGACCGTCGGCCAGTTGGCCCGCGAACACTACGGCCCGGACTGCCGCCTGATCGGGTTCTCCACCCACAGCGGGACGGTCACCGCCGCCAGCGACTGGGGCGGTATCGCCGAGCGCAAGGCGGTGCGGCCGGCACTGGCCGGCAGCCTCGAAGCACTCTTGCATGACACCGCCAACCCCTCGTTCGTCGTCCCCACCCATGACGGGTCGCCGGCAGCGGCGGTGCTGGAGGGGGTTCGGCTGGCCCGCGCCATCGGGGTGATCTACCTGCCGCAGACCGAACGGCAGAGCCACTACTTCCACGTGCGGCCGTCCGACCAGTTCGACGCGATCATCCACATCGACCACACCCGGGCGCTGGAGCCATTGGAGCCGACCAGCGTGTGGATCGCCGGGCAGACACCCGAAACCTATCCCAGCGGCCTGTGATCCGAAAGGGTTGTCGTTGAACGAGATTGCCGTCACCGGGCATCGCATCGTCACGCTGACGATGAACCCGGCGCTCGACATCACCACCAGTACCGACGCAGTGCGCCCCACCGACAAACTGCGCTGTGCGGCAGCTCGCTACGACCCCGGTGGCGGCGGCATCAACGTCGCCCACGTGGCCGACGTGCTCGGCGCGTCGACCACCGCGGTGTTCCCGGCGGGTGGGCCGGCCGGCGAGATGGTCGACAAACTCCTGGTGGCCGAAGGACTGTCGGTGCACCGCATCCACATCGGCGGGTCGACCCGCGAGAGCATCACCGTCAACGAACGATGCACCGACAAGCAGTACCGGTTCGTGCTGCCCGGCCCGGAGCTGACGCTGGCCGAACAGACCGAGTGCCTGCTGCAGTTGCGCCGCGCCGCGGCCTCGGCGGCGATCGTGGTCGCCAGCGGCAGCCTGCCCCCGGGAGTGCCGCCGGACTTTTACCAGCAGGTGGCCAACGTGTGCACCGACATCGGAGCGGTGTTCCTGCTCGACACCTCTGGAGGCGGGCTCCAGCACGTCAACTCCGGGGTGTTCCTGCTGAAACCCAGTGTGCGCGAGCTGCGGGAGTGCGTCGGACGCGACCTCACCGACGAGGCAGAGCAGCTGGCGGCGGCGCATGATCTGGTCGACCGCGGGTGCGCCGAGTATGTGCTGGTGTCCCTCGGCGCCGAGGGCGCCCTGCTGGCCACCCGGCACGGCGGGCACCGGTTCGCTCCAGTCCAGGTGCCCGCGGGCAGCGGCGTGGGCGCCGGTGACGCCATGGTCGCCGGGGTGGCCGTCGGACTGACCCGGGGCTGGCCGCTGACCAAGGCGATCCGGCTCGGTATCGCCGCCGGGGCGGCCATGCTGCTCACTCCCGGCACCGCGCCGTGCACCAGGGAGGACACCGAGCGATTGTTCGCCCAGACCACCCATCCGGTGGACGTCAACCTGGTGGCGGGCTGACCCCGCGTTACGTTCGCCCCGGAAATGAGGACTTTCTGCTCTCAGAGTGGCCCCATGGCAGCGATAACGTCGGCACAATAGGAGTGCCACCCCTGGGGGAGTCCCACAATGCCCGAATCGTTCACGCCCGAATCGTTCACCCCGCCATCGATCGTCGTCGGCGTCGACGGATCCCGGCCAGCGGTGCGGGCCGCGGTCTGGGCCATCGACGAAGCCATCAGTCGTGATATCCCGCTGCGGCTGGTCTCCGCGATCGACCCGCACGGCACCGACCCCGACGAAGACGCCCGCCGACAGGGCGCCGCCGAACTGGCGCTGCAGCATGCGGCCAGCGCCGTCGAGGCCACCGAACGACCGGTCAAGGTCGAGATCGACCTGGTCCGGGGCAAACCCACGGCCGCCCTGATCGAGGCCTCGCGGTCGGCGGCGATGGTCGCCGTGGCCGCGGTCGGCATCAAACACTTCGACCACAACCGCATCGGGTCGACGGCGGTATCACTGGTCAGCTCCGCGCACTGCCCGGTGGCGATCGTCCGCGGCTCCGATCGCAGTGCACCCCCCGGAGCGGGCTGGATCGTGGTGGAACTCGACGAGTCGCCGGACAGCGCGGCGGTGCTGCAGTGCGGGGTCGAGGAAGCCCGCCTGCGCGGCGCCCCGCTACGAGTGCTCGGTTCCTGGCAGTCGCGCTACACCGACGTCCACGACACCCATGCTGTCGCCGACGGCAATCGCATGGTGCGCGCCCAGCTCGACCGGCGGATCTCCCGGTGGAAGCACCGCTACCCCGATCTCGACGTCAAACCCGTCGCCGTGCACGGCAGCGTGCTCAACTACCTGGCCAAGCACGGCGCCGACATCCAGCTGGTGGTCGTCGGCGCGCGCAACGCCGAGAGCGTCGAGGAACTGCTGGGCCCGACCGGATCGGCGGCCCTGCACAACACCGATTGCTCGGTTCTGGTCGCCGACCGGCAACGCCTGTTGTGACGTTTCGGCACGGTATACGGATATCGTTGGCCATAGTGGGTGCGGATCTTCGCCGTGCCCTGTTGCCGACCCGGAAGGCACACCATGGTCAAGGTGTTTCTCGTCGACGACCACGAGGTGGTCCGCCGCGGTCTGATCGACCTGCTCGGCGCCGACCCTGAGCTCGACGTCATCGGCGAGGCCGGTTCCGTCGCCCAGGCCCTGGCCCAGATCCCCGCACTGCAGCCCGACGTCGCGGTGCTCGACGTGCGGCTGCCCGACGGAAACGGGATCGAACTGTGCCGGGACCTGCTGTCGAAGATGCCCGACCTGCGGTGCCTGATGCTGACGTCCTTCACCTCCGACGAGGCGATGCTGGACGCCATCCTGGCCGGCGCCAGCGGATACGTGGTCAAAGACATCAAGGGCATGGAACTGGCCAAGGCGATCAAGGACGTCGGGGCCGGACGGTCACTGCTCGACAACCGCGCCGCTGCGGCGTTGATGGCCAAATTGCGCGGCGCGGCAGAACGATCCGACCCGCTGTCCGGACTGACCGAGCAGGAACGGGTGCTGCTGGGACTCCTGGGCGAAGGCCTGACCAACAAGCAGATCGCCGCCCGGATGTTCCTGGCCGAGAAGACGGTCAAGAACTACGTCTCCCGGCTGCTCGCCAAGCTCGGCATGGAGCGGCGCACCCAGGCCGCGGTGTTCGTCTCCAAGCTCGACCAGGGCCATCACACCGAAGACTGAACCCGCCAGTAACAATCTGGCACGATAGGTGTCGTGACCGACCACGTCGGCTCAGGGGGGGAGCACCAAACGGCACCGCCGCTGCGTGACACTTTGTCCCAGCTGCGGCTTCGTGAGCTGCTCGTCGAGGTCCAGGACCGGGTGGAGCAGATCGTCAAGGGCCGCGACCGGCTCGACGGCCTGGTCGAAGCCATGCTGGTGGTCACCTCCGGCCTAGAACTCGACGTCACGCTCAAGACCATCGTGCGCACCGCGATCGAACTGGTCGACGCCCGCTACGGCGCCCTCGGCGTGCGGGGCCGCGACCACGAACTGATCGAATTCATCTACGAGGGCATCGACTCCGACACCCGTGAGCTGATCGGCCCGCTGCCCGAGGGCCGCGGCGTGCTGGGCCACCTCATTGACGAGCCCAAGCCGATCCGCCTCGACAACATCATCCAGCACCCCGCCTCGGTCGGCTTTCCGCCCAACCATCCCCCGATGCGGACATTCCTGGGTGTCCCGGTGCGGATTCGCGACGAAGTCTTCGGCAATCTCTACCTGACCGAGAAGGCCGACGGCCAACCGTTCAGCGAGGACGACGAGGTGCTGGTCGAGGCACTGGCCGCCGCCGCGGGCATCGCGATCGACAACGCCCGGCTCTACGAACAATCCCGGATCCGGCAGTCCTGGATCGAAGCCACCCGCGATATCGGCACCGAGCTGCTGGGCGGGGCCGATCCGGCCCAGGTGTTCCGGCTGATCGCCGACGAGGCCATGGAGCTGACCGCCGCCGATGCGGTCCTGGTCGCGGTGCCCACCGACAGCGAACTGCCCACCCCGGACGTCGCCGAACTGATGATCGTCGAGACCGCTGGGGTGGCCGGGTCGGCCCGGCACGCCCAGCCGATCCCGGTTCCGGGCACCGTCATCGGCGCCTGCTTCGCCGGGCGCACCCCGCGTCACCTCGACCTGCTCGGTGACACCCTCGACGTGATGCCCGAAGCCGGGCCGGCACTCGTTCTGCCGCTGCGTACCACCGAGACCGTGGCCGGTGTCCTGGTGATCCTGCGCCGCCGCGGATCGGCGACCTTCACCGACGAGCAGCGCGACATGATGGCCGCGTTCTGCGACCAGGCCACCCTGGCCTGGCAACTGGCCAGCACACAGCGGCATCTGCGCGAACTCGACGTGCTCTCCGACCGCGACCGGATCGCCCGCGATCTGCATGACCACGTGATCCAGCGACTGTTCGCACTGGGACTGACGCTGCAGGGCACCATCCCCCGCGCCCGCTCGGCCGAGGTGCAGCAGCGCCTCAGCGATACCGTCGACGAGTTGCAGGGCGTGATCCAGGAGATCCGGACGGCGATCTTCGACCTGCATGGCGGCGCGGCGGGCACCACCCGGTTGCGTCAGCGGCTCGACGAGGCCATCAGCGCGTTCGCCGGATCCGGACTGCGCACCACAGTGCAGTATGTCGGACCGCTCTCGGTGGTCGACGCCGCCTTGGCCGACCACGCCGAAGCGGTGGTGCGCGAGGCAGTCAGCAACGCGGTGCGCCATGCCGAGGCGCGCACGCTGGCCGTCACGGTGCGGGTCGAGGACGAGTTGCAGATCGAGGTGGTCGACGACGGTCGGGGCATGCCCGCCGACGTGACGGCCAGCGGGCTGACCAACCTGCGGCGCAGGGCCGCCGATGTCGGTGGTGCCTTCAGCGTGGGAGACGGCCCCGACGGCGGGACCACGCTGCGCTGGAGCGCTCCGCTGCCCTGAATCAGGAACTGCGCGCGATGATCACCGGCATCCGGACACCGTGCAGGACCGCGGTGCCCACCGAGCCCAGCAGCATGCCGGCGAAGCCGCCGCGGCCGTGGCTACCGACCACTACCAGTTGCGCCGACTCGGACTGCTCGATGAGCTGACGGGCCGGCCGGTCGGCGACCACCACGCGGCGCACCGGGACGTCGGGATAGCGCTCCTGCCAGCCGGCCAGGCGCTCACCGAGGGTCTCTTCCCCGAGTGCCTGCATGGTCGACCAGTCCACACCCGGGAACTCGAATACCCCGGTATCGCTCCAGGCGTGCACGGCCACCACGTCGACTCCGCGAAAGCTGGCTTCCTCGAACGCAATCGAGGTGGCCAGCTCGGAGGCCGGCGAGCCGTCGATACCGACCACCACGGGTGCCTTCGACGGATGTGTCATCAGTGGATCCTCGTCGTGGATGACGGCCACCGGACAGTGCGAGTGATGGGCCAGACCGGTGCTCACCGAGCCGAGCAGGCTGCGGGCCAGCGCACCACGGCCGCGGCAGCCCACGACCACCAGGCCGGCTTCCTTGGTCAAGTGCACCAGGGTCGGTACGGTCGGACCGGAGACCATCTCGCTGGTCACCTCGACCGGGTGCTCCCTGGTGGCCTCGGCGGCGGCCCGGCAGGCGGCGTCGAGGATCTTGCGACCCGATTCCTCCTGCCACTGCAGGTATCCCGGCGGCATCGGCACCTCGGGGAACGTCATCACCACCGGTGGGTTGAGCACGTGGACCAGCTTCAGCGGTGCTCCGCGCATCGCGGCATCGCGGGCGGCCCAGTCCACTGCGACCTTGGACTCCGGCGATCCGTCGACACCGACGAGGATTCCGCGATGAGTTGCGGGAGTTGACATTTCATTCTCCTTAACCTGCGCTACTAACGACCCTAGGACTACCGGTCCCCGTGATCATGAGGCCTTGGTCCCATACCGGATGGCCACAAGGCCCTGATCGCACCGGTGCGGGTGTGGCATGGTCGCACCATGGGCAGCCAGAGCATGTTCGGCGTTCGTCACGACCTCGTCGACCGTGACGGGCCCGATATCGGACTGCCGGTGGCCATCGACCCCCGCTATCACGATGCGGTGCTGTTCGACCTCGACGGCGTGGTCACCGATACCGCCTCGCTGCACGCTGCAGCCTGGGCCGAGCTGTTTCACGATTACGACTTCACCCCCGCCGACTACCGGCACTTCATCGACGGTAAACCCCGTTACGACGGGGTGCGGGACTTTCTGGCATCTCGGGGGGTCACCCTGCCGTGGGGGTCGCCGTCGGATGAGGGTGACGACACCGTATGCGGGTTGGGTAATCGCAAGCAGAAGCTCTACCTGGAGCGCATCGCCGACGGCGTGCCGACCTTCGAGTCCACCGTCGCGCTGGTCCGCCGTCTCGACGAACTCGGGGTGGGCACGGCCATCTACTCGGCGAGCCGCAACTGCGAACGAGTGCTCGACGCCGCCGGAATCGGCGGCTATTTCGCCGTGCGCGTCGACGGGGTGACCGCCGAGCGGCTGGGGCTGCCCGGTAAACCCGACCCGGCGATGCTGCTGGAGACAGCCCGCCGGCTGGGTGCCCGGCCCGGCCGGTGCGTGGTGGTCGAGGATGCCGAGGCCGGTGTGGCGGCGGGCCGGGCCGGCGGATTCGGTCTGGTCATCGGTGTCGACCGGACCGGCGCGGCCACCGATGCCCTGCTCGAGAACGGAGCCGACACGGTGATCGGCGATCTGGCCGACGTCACGGTACGGGCGATCGACCGGCGGATGACGGAGCTGCCCGATGCCCTGCGTTCCTTCGGTCAGATCGCCGGTGTGGTGGGGGCCCGCCGACCGGCGCTGTTCTTCGACTTCGACGGCACGCTTTCGGAGATCGTCGACAATCCCGATGCGGCCCAACTGTTTCCGGGTGCCGACAAGGCGTTGCAGTCGCTGGCCGCGCTGTATCCCGTCGCCGTGCTCTCCGGGCGCGACCTCGACGACATCCGCGCACGGATCGCCATCCCGGGCCTGTGGTACGCCGGCAGCCACGGCTTCGAGATGGTCGGGCCCGACGGCGTCCACCATCAGAACGAGACCGCCGCGGCCGCAGTGCCGCTGCTGGCCGCCGCCGCCGGGGAATTGCAAGAAGAACTGGCCGATCTCACCGGAGTAATGGTGGAGCACAAGCGATTTGCTGTCGCGGTGCACTACCGCAACGGCGGGACCGACGCCGAGGCCGTGGTCACTGCCGCGGTGCACCGGGCCGGTGTGCGGCACGGGCTGAAGGTCACCGCCGGCCGCAAGGTCGTCGAGTTGCGTCCGAACATGGACTGGGACAAGGGCGAGACCCTGGAGTGGATCGTCGACCGAGTGGCCGGTCGGGAGCCCCTGCTCCCGATCTACCTCGGTGACGACCTGACCGACGAGGATGCGTTCGACTCGGTGTTGCACGACGGGATCGGCATCGTGGTCCGGCACACCGAGGACGGCAACCGCTGCACCGCCGCCCGGTACTCGCTGGACGATCCGGCCCACGTCCGCGAGTTCGTCGAGCGGCTGGTCGAACAGTGCGACGTGGACCGCCAGATCCTCTCCAGCCCTTGGTCGTTCACGTTCGGTGGTTACCTGCCCGAGCAGGAGCGGCTGCGGGAGGCGCTGTGCACCGTCGGCAACGGCTACCGCGCCACCCGGGGCTGCGCACCGGAGGCCGACGCCGGACCGTTCCACTACCCCGGCACCTACGCCGCCGGTCTGTACAACCGGCTCACCGACGAGGTGGCCGGGGTGCGGATCGAGAACGAGAGCCTGGTCAACCTGCCGAACTGGCTGTCGCTGAAATTCCGCATCGACGGCGGCGACTGGTTCGACATCGACTCCGCGACACTGCTGTCCTACCGGCAGAACATGGATCTTCGGCAGGCCGAGCTGTACCGCGAGTTCCGGTTCCGCGATCCGGGCGGGCGCACCTGCAAGGTGGCCCAGCGCCGCATCGCGGCCATGCACCTGCCGCACGCCTGCGCCCTGGAAACCACGATCTGGGCCGAAGACTGGTCGGGCACCATCGAATTCCTGTCCATGGTGGACGGCGACGTGCGCAACTCCGGCGTCGAACGCTACCGGGCGTTGTCCGACGACCACCTGGTGGCGACCACCACCCGGGAGCTGTCGGCCAACGCGGTGTTGCTGGTCTGCCAGACCGTGCAATCCCGCATCCCGATCGCGGTGGCCGCGCGGACCACGCTGTGGCGCGGTGAGGAGCCGCTGCAGATCGACAGCAGATTCGTCGACGAACCCCGCAGGGTCGGCCACGACTACGTGGTCTCGATGTCGCCGGGCGACTCGGTCACCGTGGAGAAGATGGCCGCCATCTTCACCGGCCGCGACCACGCCATCGCCGAGCCCGGTGACGCCGCCGAGCGGCTGCTGCGCCAGCTCGGACGATACAGCGATCTACGGGAGGGCCACGTCCGCGAGTGGGCCCATCTGTGGGAGCGGTTCGACATCGCCTTCGACGACAACCCGGACGCCATGCGGGTGGTGCGCCTGCACCTTCTGCAACTGCTGCAGACGGTGCCCAACCGGGCCGAGGACCTCGATGCCGGGCTCGGCGCCCGGGGCCTGCACGGTGAGGCCTACCGCGGCCACGTCTTCTGGGACGAACTGTTTGTGTTCCCAGTGCTCAACCTGCGCTCCCCCGCGACCACCCGATCGCTGTTGCGCTACCGCTACCGGCGGCTGCCCGAAGCCCGCCGGGCCGCGGCGGAGGCCGGCTACGCCGGGGCGATGTTCCCCTGGCAGTCCGGCAGCGACGGTCGCGAGGAGAGCCAGAAGCTGCACCTCAACCCGAACTCCGGGCACTGGAATCCCGATGCCAGCGCCCGCGCCCACCACATCGGTATCGCGGTGGCCTACAACGTCTGGCAGTACTACCAGGTCACCGGTGACCTGGAGTACCTGATCGAGAACGGTGCGGAGATGCTCGCCGAGATCGCCCGATTCTGGGTGAGCCGCGCCGAGTTCGACGAGAGTTTGGACAATGGCCGGGGCCGCTACGTGATCCGTGGGGTGATCGGGCCCGACGAGTTCCACTCCGGCTATCCCGACCGGCCCTACGACGGCATCGACAACAACGCCTACACCAACGTGATGGCGGTGTGGGTGATCGTACGGGCGCTGGACGCCCTGGACGCCATGCCGCTGCGCGACCGACTGGACCTGATGGAGACGCTCGGCATCCACGGCCGCGAACTCGACCGGTGGGACGAGGTCAGCCGCCGGATGTACATCCCGTTTCACTCCGCCTCGAATTCCGGGCCTACGCCCGGGGGGGACGTCATCAGCCAGTTCCAGGGCTATGACCAACTGGCCGAACTGGATTGGCACGCCTACCGCGAACGGTACGGCAACATCCAGCGGCTCGACCGCATCCTGGAGGCCGAGAACGACAGCGTCAACCGCTACCGCGCCTCCAAGCAGGCCGACGTGCTGATGCTGTTCTACCTGCTGTCATCCGACGAGTTGCGGGAACTATTCGCCCGGATGGGCTACCGGTTCACCCCGGAACAGATTCCCAAGACCGTCGACTACTACCTGCATCGCACCTCGCACGGGTCGACGCTCAGCGGCGTGGTGCACGCCTGGGTGTTGGCCCGCGGCGACCGCGAACGCGCGATGCGCTACTTCCAGCAGGTGCTGATGTCGGATGTCGCCGACATCCAGGGCGGCACCACCGCCGAAGGCATCCACATCGCCGCCATGGCCGGCAGCATCGACCTTCTGCAGCGCTGCTTCACCGGGCTGGAGACCCGCGCCGACCGGCTCATCCTGAGCCCGATGTGGCCGGAAAGCCTTGGTGCCCTTCGGCTGCCGATCTACTATCGCGGCTACCGGCTGCACCTGACCATCCACGGTCGTAGCGCCGAGATCAGCGTCGACCCCGCCGACCATCCCGCGATCGAGATCGAATGCCGGGGGCACGTACAAACGCTCACCCCGGGTACGACCCTGCGCTTCCCGTGAGGCTCAGTGGTCGCTGCTGGTGCGGCCACCGTCGTCGCCCACCAGACCACGCAGCCCGCGGTCCCACTGGGCGTGCCTGCGGCGCTCGATACGAAAGCGCACCAGGGTCGTGACCGCCACCACCAGGGTGAGCACCGACAGCCAGAGCACGACGGCAGCGATCACCGCATCGCTGACCGCCCGGCCGGGCGGGGTCGGTGGTCCGGCATAGGTTCCCTGCCGGTCCACCCAAACAGTAAGCTGCTCACCGGCTTTGGCAGGCTGGCCCCAGCCGAAGGTGTCTTCGTGGGTGATTCCCCTATCGGACCAGCGGGCGTGCACATCGAAGAACAGCGCGTACGGCCGCACCGTGGACGCGCTGTCCTCGAGCACGGTCGCCGTCACGGCGTGCCGCGTCGCCATCTGCTCCTGGTAGACCGCGGCGCGGCTCGAGTGGATCGCGGTGCCGATCGCACCCGCGATCGGTGCGGCGGCGAGCACGACGGTAACAGCAAGGATCAGCACCAGCGACTCGAGGCGATCACTACGTCGTATCAACGGATTTCGGGCGAACAGTCGCAAGATCCGGCCGCCCCCGGGACGCGGGATGAAGGTGTCCATACCGAGCGCGCTACCCCGCTTGGCTCACCGGGTCCACACCGACGACGAACGCATCGCCCCGCCAGTCGGCCACATCGGGAAGCGGACGCCGCGGGGTGGCGGGCAGCGGGTCGGCGTTGATCGCCGCCCAGCCGACCCGCAGCAGCATCTGCGGGTATCCGCTGGTGCCGAACACATCCGTGCGGACCGCGTCCCGAGTCTCGGGAATCTCGAGCGGCTCGGTGACCGGGCAGGTCGCCAGACCCATCGCAGTAGCCGACAGCAGCACCAGGCTGGTCGCCTCGCCGGCGCGCACGCGCGCCAGGTCGTCGTCGGTCTCGGTGCCCAGCGCCAGCATGACGGCGTTGTCCTCGCCGGGTGGTGTCAGCGACGGCTGCTTGAGCGCGGGGCCGGCGAAGACACGGGCCGGGATCATCGCGCGGGGATCGGCCGGCGGCGCGTTGCGCGCCGGTACCCCGGCGACCGACCCATACCGCCCGCTCCAGGCGTTGAGTTCGGTGAGGTAGTCGGTATCGCTGGTGTGCCTGGCCACCGACTCGGCGACGATCGCGTTCAGCTGCGGCAGCAGGTCGATCTGGCGCAGCATGACCCCGGCCCTGGCCGCACGGGCCCCCATCAGGGCGATGTCCCCACCGGGCACCGGCCATGAGCTGTAGTTGCGGCGGTCGGTACGGCGCCGGGTGATCGCGGCGGCCAGGGTGACGTCGAGCTCCCCCGGCTTCTGCGGATGCAGTTCCAGCGAGGCGACGTGGTTGGGGTCCGAAGGATCGGGGAACCGATGGATCCTGGCCTGCCATCCCATCGCGGCCAACGCCACCGTGCAGTGATGCAGCGTGGTGCCGCAGCTGACCAGCATGTCACGCCGATCCGGGTCGGTTCTGGGCAGATGCCGGCTGGGATCAGCATAGAGCTGGATGCTGTCGGCGCCGATCCGCCAATGCCAGGGCTGGGAGTTGTGCACCGACGGCGCTCGCGTCGCGAGGGTCAGCGCGGACCGCACAGTCTGCGGGTCGGGAAAGTGCGCGCACATGGGTCTCGCCGCCTTCTCTGGTCGTTCTCTATGACTACAGTCGCCCAGATCGCACCGGCGCTGCCAGAGACGTAAGTCCTTTGCTGCGGGGACTTGTGCTGCCGCCACGTGGCGTTTCGGCCCCGGCGGCGGCCGCGTCACTCTCGGCGCAGCCAACCTCTGCGGCGCTTGGGTTGCGGCGGCCCGGCCGCCTCGATGATGGCGCGGACCGTGTGCTTACAGCGCCCGCATTCCGACCCGGCACCACAGGCCTTGGCCACCTGCTTGGTGGTCGTGGCGCCCGCCGCCACGGCCTCGGCCACCGTCTGGCTGGTGACCCCGTTACACAAGCAGACGAACATCGTTGCGCCTCAGGCGTTCTCGTCGAGCCGCATGATGTGCTCCAGCCGGCCGACGAAGATCGGCGGATAAGCGCCGACACCGGCACCGGTCATCCATTCGGCCACCGAGTCGGGGTGATCCATCCAGCGACTCGCATCCCGCTCGGTCTCGATCTCCTGCAGGATCAGCACTTCCTGCTCGTCGTCGAACGCCCCGAAGACACGCATGTAGCGGATCCCAGCGTGTGCGAACCGCGCCAGCCCCTGATGAATACGCGACATCAAGCGGGGCACATCCTGCACCCGGGCGATCGTCGCCATGATGACGCCCGGCGCGGTAAGTTGGTCGGCTCGGCTGACGGCGATCTTCTCGATGGTGTCGCCGGCGAAAACGGCCGGGATGTCCTCGAGGCCCACCGAATCGAACCAGCTCAGGAACAACCCCGAGCGCAACACCTCCAGCAGGGGCTCACGGCTGCGCAACGAGATGGTGACCATGACGCGGCCGGGATCCCAAGTGGAGACGTAGAGCAGGACGTAATGCGCGCCGAGGTCGACCAGGGCGGACCTGCTGCGCAGCAAGACGGCCCACACCGCGCCCGGGTCGGGCACCCGGAAATCCATGGCCAGAACAAGGGTGTGCTCCCGGTTCTGCACTGTGTCGGTCACGACGCGCCGGCCCTCCTGGATAGCGGGTGAGCTAGACGGGGTTGAACTCGGAGATCTTCCACCCGCCCTGGTCTTTGACCAGGGTCACCATCACACTGCTGGTAGCCAGTGCAGGGTCGGGGCGGTCCTTGCTGGTGGTGACCTGGTTGACGAAGACCAACACCACCGCACGGCCGGGTTCGAGCTGCGAGACCGCGGCGCGCGCGACGTTGGCCTCGGTCTTGACGCCCTTCTTCTTGGCGGCGGGCGCCACGATCTGGTCGGTGAACTGGCTGTAGTACTTGAGGAATTCACCGGTCAGGTGCGACTTGGCGTTGGCCAGGTCCTTGTCCAGGGTGTCCGGGGCGTACGACAGCAGCGCGACGGTACCGTCCTTCGCCGCCGCGGTGACCTGCTGCGCAACCGTGGCGTCGGTCTGCTGGTCCGGGCGGTAGAGCCACCAATAGACGCCACCGGCGGCACCCGCCGAAGCCACCAGCAGCACGGCCAGCAAGGCGGCCACCCAGTGTCGGCGAAGCCCGCCGGGAGCCCGTTGCCCCGCTCCGGGCGCAGGCTCGACCACGGTATCGGTGTCGGACTCGGTCTCGGCGACACCTTCGACGTCGAGGTCTTTGAGGGCCTCTTCGGACTGCTCGAGCGGGGTCTCTTCGACCTGGGTGTCTTCGTCTTTGCTCATGGCACGAACTCCACATTCGACATCTTCAACTGGTCCCCGTCACGCGTCACGGTCACGCTCATCCGCCACGCCCGCGGATCCTGTTTGGCCCCATTGGCATTGGTCACCTGAGACGAGGCGGCAAGCAATACCACCCCTGAATCACCGTTGTCGCTCTCCAGCGCGGCGGCCTTGATCGAGCCGATAGTCACCGCCTTCGACTGCTCCGCAGTCGTCACGAAATCCTGTGCACCCTTGCTGAAGTCATCCTTGAAACCCCCTGTCGAGAGGTCGATGACCCGCTGTACGTCCGCCTTGGCGTGGTTGTAGTCGATCGACAGCAGCGCTGCCACACCGAGTTTCGCGGCGTTGATCAGCTCGGCGCGGTGTGCCCGCTGCGCCTCGGCCCGCTGGTGCTGCCAGATCATCAGACCGGTGACCGTGAGCAGCGCGACAATCCCGAGGATGGCAACAGCGGCCGCCACCGTCGGCTGCCACCCTCGGGCCGACCGCCGCGATGTGGCCACGACGCCGGCGTCGGTCTCGAGCTCGGGCTCGGTCTCGAAATCGGTGTCGGTGGCGGTCTCGGCAGTCGCCCCGCGCAGGCGTTCTGCGGTCGCCTTCGCCTCGGCGGCCTCCGCGCGCGCCCGTGCCTCGGCGGCCTCGGCTTCGGCCAGCTGCGCCTTCACCTCGGACACGTCGTCGGAATCGGCATTCACCGGGGCCGCCGCACCCTCACGGTTCACCTCAGATGCCATGCCACCTACACATGTCCGCGCTCCTCCCTGGACCAAACATCCAGCCAGCGTACGGGCGACCGCTGGGCACTGGCTGCCGACCGCCGCTCATTGTCGGCGATGCGCCGCGGGGACGTCACACCGGCCGGGACCCGCGGGCAGCGGGAGGCTCGCACCGACCGGAAACTGACCGACGTGCAAATGTCCCGATATCCGGACTTTGCCGGTTTCGAGGCTCCGCCAGAACCTACAATCCGACTACTGGATCAGCGAAGGAGGCGGTGTGCGAGGCTGCGCCATGAGGTTTGTCCGGGTTGGTTCGGCGCTCGTCCTGGCCGCTTCCGGAGTTGCCGGCACCACCGCGACGGCCAACGCCGATGACCCGGTGATGCATCAGGTGACCTACAGCGTGTTCACCGAAGCCCCGTTCCGCGGAGCCGAGATCTATTACCGCGACACCGATCCGCCGAACTGGGCCGACTACAGCCACGACCCCTACCTGTTCAGCCCCAATGTCGAAGCCGACCTGGGGCCGTCGCAGAAGTGGGTGCTCAACGTCCAGCTGGCCAACCCCGACGAGTGGGCCATGGTGACGGCCACCAGCGGCCGCTCCCCCAACCCGCCCAACTTTCACTGCGTGCTGGCGGTAGACGGCGTCGTGGTCGCCGAGAACTCCGGCGTCAAGGGCGCGCTCTGCTCGCTGCGCCACTGGTGAGCTGCGTCGGCGTCAAGGTGCCCGGTCACGGCCACCCGCCGCGATATCACCGCGCCGGTGCCGTCGCCACCGGCTCAGGCGTCGCCGCGGACCCAGATCGACTCGTTGTTCTGAATCGCGCAGGTGAGGAACAAGCCGTCGGGGGCCTGGGCGACGTCGTCCTCGTAGCCGGTGCAGTTGGTGTTGAACTCCTTGACACCGACCATCGGGGGCGAGCGGAAGTAGCGCGGCTCCAGGCGCCGCGGCGACCCACAGAAAATCAGCCGGCCCCAGTTGTTGCGGGTGTCGACGCCGAAAACGTAGTACGAGGTGTCGCTGCACGGCGCACCGAGCTCCACCCCCGCCGTGATACCGGGAGTGCAGAACGCGTCATTGCACTCGGTGGCATTGATCGGCGCCCCGGCCGGGTCTGCGGATGCCGGCGCAGGCAGCAGCAGACCAGCTACAAGGGGCGCGGCCAAAGCTACGACGGTCTTTCGCACTCCGACACCATCGCATATTCGGTGCGTGAATTTTCCCGCTCTGACCAGATAATGGGACTGTGAAATGCTAGGTGGCAGTGCTAACGTCGCGGTCCGCAGTCGACCGCGCAGGACGAGGAGGTCCGATGCCGCCCGGCAAGCGTGAGCCCGAGACGCCAGACGCCGACGGCACCCTCGTGTCCGCCGACGCTGCCGAGGCAGCCGCGGCCGAGGCTCACGCGCGTGCCGAAGCCGCTCGAGCCCGCGCCGAGGAACTGCGCCGCAAGCTGGAAGCGGCCGGTGACGACGCCGACGTGCCAGATGTCGAAGACACCACCGCCGCGACGGATGCCGCGGTCAGACGCCGGCTTCGGCCGCCGTCCGGTCGGGCGCTCGCGGCCGCCCTGGTGGTGCTGGTCATCGCCGGCCTGCTCGGCGCGACCGGGTACATGCTGTGGGAACACGGCAAAGCCGAGGCCCACCGGCAGCGCAGCGCCGAGTACGCCGCTGCCGCCCGCCAAGGCGTGGTCAACCTGATGTCGATGGACTACAACCAGGCCAAGGAGAGCGTGCAGCGGGTCATCGACGACTCGGTGGGCAAGTTCCAGAACAACTTCAAGGAGAACTCCGCGGACCTGATCAAGGCGCTGCAGGAATCGAAGATGGTCACCAAGGTGACTGTCAATGACGCCGCTGTGGAAGAGATGGACGACGAGAGCGCCGAAGTGCTGGTGGCCGCGACCTCACACCGCGAAGGGCCCGACGCGCCCAAGGAGGACCAGCAGCCTCGGGTCTGGCGGGTGGTGGTCAGCCTGCAGCGCGACGGCGGCCAGATCAAGATGTCGGATATCGAATTCTCGTGACCGCCGCGCCCGTCCCGGTTCGCCGGGTCGTGCCGGTGGACGGCATCCCGATGTCGGGTCTGCTGGCCGAGGCCGCCGAACCCAAGGCGGTGATCGTCGCGCTGCACGGCGGTGCCTCGTCGGCGGCCTACTTCGACTGCCCGGGCCATCCGGAGCTGTCGCTGCTGCGGGCGGCTGCCGCAACGGGTTTCACTGCCCTGGCCCTGGACCGCCCCGGCTACGGGACCAGCGCGTCGTACGCCGACCAGATGTGGGATCCGGCCCGTCGGGTCGAATTGGTCTGTGCCGCAATCGATGTGGTATTGAGACAGCGATCGCGCGGCGCGGGCGTCTTCGTCATGGCGCACTCCAATGGCTGCGAGCTTGCGCTGCGGATTGCCGTCACTGACCGGGCGTCCGAGGTGCTGGGTGTGGAGCTGGCCGGAACCGGTGTGCGCCGACACCCGGCGGCACGCTCGATCCTCGAGCAAGCCCCCTCGGCGCATCGTCCGGCCGGTTTGCGCGAACTGATCTGGGCGCCCTCCGAACTGTATCCCGACGACGTCGTCAATGCCGTCGGCGTCACCGGCTCGCCCCCGCAGGACGCCGAGGTGTCGGCGAACTGGGCCGCCCGGGACCTTCCGGACCTGGCGGCCCGGGTACACGTGCCGGTGCGTGTCACCGCGGCCGAACACGAGCGGTTCTGGGACTGCAGCCCCGAGTCGCTGGCGCAAATCACCGCGATGTTCGGCGCGTCACCGCGCGTCGAGATCAACCAACAGGCCGGGTGCGGCCACAACCTCAGCCTCGGATTGGCCGCCGCGCAGTACCACTCGGGGGTGCTGGCCTTCGTCCAGCAGTGCATCGACGCCGGCTAGATCCTCCGTCAGCCCAGCAACTCGACAACGGTGGCGTTGGCGGTACCGCCGCCCTCACACATCGTCTGCAGACCGTAGCGAATGTTGTTGTCGCGCATGTGGTGCAGCATCCGGGTCATCAGCACCGCACCGGAACCGCCGAGCGGGTGGCCCAGCGCGATCGCCCCGCCCAGTGGGTTCAGCCGCTGGGCATCGGCGCCGATATCGGCCAGCCACGCCAGCGGAACCGGGGCGAAGGCTTCGTTGACCTCGAACACCCCGATGTCGCCGACGGACAGGCCGGTCTTGGCCAGCACCTTCTCGGTTGCCGGGATCGGGCCGGTGAGCATCAGCACCGGGTTCGCGCCGGCCACCGCTCCGGCGACGTAGCGGGCGATCGGCGTCCAGCCCTGGGCGGCAGCGTGTTCGGCCGAGGTCACCAGCAGGGCCGCCGCGCCATCGGAGATCTGTGAGGAGTTGCCGGCGTGGATCACGCCGTCGTCGGTGAAGGCCGGCTTGAGGGCGGCGAGCTTCTCGGCGGTGGTTCCCCGCCGGATACCTTCATCGGCGGTGACGGCGCCGCCATCGGTGGGCACCGCCACGATCTGACGGTCGAATGCCCCGTGGTCCTGGGCGGCGGCAGCCAACTCATGCGAACGCGCCGAGTACTCGTCAAGATCGGTGCGCGACAAGCCCCACTTCTGGGCGATCAGCTCCGCCGAGATACCCTGGTTGAAGGAGAAATCATCATACCGGGCAAGCGCTTTGGGCCCGTACGGCATACCGGTGGCACGCGCCGAGCCGAGCGGAACGCGGCTCATCACCTCCACCCCGCCGGCCACGACGACGTCCTGCTGCCCGCTCATCACGGCCTGGGCCGCGAAATCCAGCGCCTGCTGGCTGGATCCGCAGGCGCGGTTCACGGTGGTCCCCGGGATGGACTCCGGCCAGCCCGCCGCCAGCACCGAGAACCGGCCGATATTGCTGGACTGGTCACCCACCTGGGAAACACACCCCCACACCACATCGTCGACGGTCGATGGATCCAGGCCGGTCCGCTGCGCCAGGGCGTTGAGCACGACGGCCGATAGGTCGGCGGCGTGCACCCCGGACAGTCCGCCGTTGCGCTTGCCGACCGGTGTGCGTACCGCCTCGACGATCACCGCATCCCGCATGGCCTCTCCTCACTGTTCACGCGATGGCCCCCTGCTGACGCAGCCGGTCGATCTCCTCGCCCGACAGCCCCAGCTCGCTGAGCACCGCATCGGTGTGCTCACCGAGACCGGGTACCGGGCCCATCGGTTGTTCGTAACCCTCGATGATCGGCGGCGGCAGGATCGCCTCGATGGGGCCGCTCGTGGTGGCAACGGTGCGCCAACGGTCGCGGGCACTCAGCTGCGGGTGCGTGAGGACCTCACTGGGCAGGTTGTAGCGGGCGTTGCCGATACCGGCCGCATCTGCCGTCTTCTGGATATGGTCGAGATCGTATCTGGCACACCATGTTCGGATGGCATCGTCGAGGATGTCCCGGTTGGCCACCCGATCCGAGTTGGACGCGAAGCGCGGATCGTCGGCCAGGTCGGGACGGTCGATGATCTCGCGGGCCAGCCGCTGCCATTCGTGATCGTTGGTGGTACCGAGCACGACGGTCTGCCCGTCGGACGTCTCGTAGGCCCCGTAGGGCGCGACCGCCGGTGAGCCCATCCCAAGGGGCTGTTGGTCGATCCCGGAGTGCTGGGTGTAGGTCAGGGGATAGCCCATCAGGTCCATCATCGTGTCGAACAGGCTCACGCTGACCGCCCCGCCGCGGCGGCCCCCCTGGTGGCGCGAGTAGAGCAACGCCATGATCGACAGCGCCGAATACAGGCCACTGGAGATGTCGGCGATCGGCGGCCCCGGTTTGGCCGGCATCCCGGGATGCCCGGTGACCGCGCACGACCCGGATTCTGCCTGGGTGAGCAGGTCATAGGCCCGCTTGGACGACAGCGGACCGCCGGCGCCGTAGCCGTCGATCTCGACGGCGATCACGTCGGGATGCCGCTGCCGCAGCTGCTGCGCCGAGATACCGAGCCGGGCGGTGGAGCCGGGAGCCAGATTCGACACCAGGACGTCGGCGCGCTCCAGCAACCGGTGCAGGACATCAAGTCCGGCAGCTGATTTCAGATCCAGAACCACAGATTCCTTGTTGCGGTTGGCCCAGACGAAGTGCGCGGCCAGTCCGCCAGGGCCGTTGACGACATCGTCGTAGTGCCGGGCGAAATCTCCGCCCGCCGGGTTCTCCACCTTGATCACCCGGGCACCGAAGTCGGCGAGGACCCGGGTGCACATCGGTGCGGATACGGCCTGTTCGAGGGCCACGACGGTGACCCCGGCCAGCGGGGCGGCCGGTTGGTCGGCAGACGACATCACCTCACCATACGGAGGGTGATCTCGGCGTCCGTCCGTAGTCCATGCATCGATGCGCTCACGTTAGGCTCACAGCACGCCGGAGAGGAGCACCGTGTCGCGCACTGACAGGCCAGCGGATACCGAGCCGAGGTGGCGGCGATTCGCTGCCACCACTGCCGCGCGCCATGGCGCGCCCGCCGGCGGCTACCCCGAATTGTGGCAGTGGTCGGTCGAACATCCGGCCCGGTTCTGGCGAGCCGTCTGGGAGCACTTCGACGTCCTGGCGTCCGTCGCTCCGGCACCGGGTGAAACCGGAGTGTTGGCCGATCCGACCATGCCCGGCGCACAGTGGTTTCCCGGCGTCACCCTCAACTACGTCGACCAGATCATGCGGCACACCTGCGCACGCACCGGGGCGGCGATCATCGGGATCGACCAAGACGGCGCCCGCACCGAGATCGCCTGGCCAGACCTGGCGGGTCAGGTCGGCGCGGTGGCCGCCGAACTGCGCCGCCTCGGTGTGGGCAGCGGCGACACCGTGGCGGGCTACCTGCCCGACATCGCGGAGGCGATGATCGCCTTCCTGGCGACGGCGGCGATCGGCGCGGTGTGGTCGGCGTGCGGCCAGGACTACGCACCGCAGGGTGCCGCGTCCCGGCTGGCTCAACTGAAGCCGAAAGTCCTGTTCAGCGCCGATGGGTACCAGTTCAACGATCGGTGGATCGACAAACGTTCGGACACAGCCGAATTGGTGGACCTGCTCGACGGTGTGCAGCTCGTGCTGCTGGACGGCCAGGCCTACCGCGACCTGATCGCCGAGCCGGTAACGCCCGAGGTGACGCCGGTGCCGTTCGACCATCCACTGTGGGTGCTGTTCAGTTCCGGAACCACCGGGCGACCCAAAGGCATCGTCCACGGCCACGGCGGGGTGGTCCTCGAGCACCTCAAAGCCGCTGCGCTGCATGCCGATCTGGGACCCGATGACGTCTTCTTCTGGCAGACCGCCTTGAGCTGGATGATGTGGAACTTCCGTATCGCCGGCCTGCTGTGCGGCTCCACGGTGGTCTGTTACAGCGGGCATCCGCTCCACCCCGACGCCGATCGGCTGTGGCAGATCGTGCAGGACGAGGCGGTCACCTACTTCGGTACCAGTCCGGGCCATCTGCTGGCCTGCCGCAAGGCCGGCCTGCATCCCGGTGCCGCCCACGATCTGAGCCGGCTGAACACCATCGGGAGCACCGGGTCGCCACTGCCGGCAGATCTCTTCGAGTGGGTGCACGACGAAGTCGGCGAACACGTCGCGGTGTCGTCGATCAGCGGCGGGACCGACGTGGTGACCGCGTTCGCCGGCGGAACGGCCGGCCTGCCCGTGATCGCTGGTGAACTGACCGTGCGCTACCTCGGCGTCGGCCTGCACAGCTGGTCACCGGAACGCCGACCGCTGATCGGCGACGTCGGCGAGATGGTGATCACCACGGCGATGCCGTCCATGCCCGTCGGGTTCTGGGACGACAACGATGGAGCACGTTATCGCGCAGCATATTTCGATCACCACTGGGCTGACGGACCAGATCCGCACGTGTGGCGTCACGGCGACTGGGTGACGGTCACCGATCACGGTTCGCTGGTGATCCACGGTCGCAGCGACGCCACCCTGAACCGGCACGGGATCCGGATGGGGTCGGCCGACATCTACGAGGTGGTCGAGGCGATCGACGCCGTCACCGAAGCCTTCGTCCTCGGGATCGACGGCCCCGACGGCGCGTATTGGATGCCGCTGTTCGTCACGCTGGCCGACGGGCACGAACTCGACGACGACCTGGTGAGCACCATCCGCACGGCGGTCAGGACCTCCTTGTCCCCGCGCCACGTCCCCGACGACGTCATCGCCGCGCCCGGTATCCCGCACACCCGGACCGGTAAGAAACTCGAGGTACCCGTCACCGCCATCATGGCCGGGCACCGCGACGTGTCGCTGGACCCGCGGTCGATCGACAACCCCGACCTCATCGACTGGTACGCCGAGCAGGGCCGGGCCCACCGCTGGACCGCCGACTGAGGGGCAGCACCCCAGGACGGGGCGGCTCTGCAGAACCGGCGCCCACGATTCGACTAGATTCGAAGCACCGGCTTGGGAGGTGCACCGTGATCAAACTAGAACTGCCCTACGTCACCGTCATGGTCGACGACCGCGTTCGCAACCGGATGGCCCGCGCCGGCGACCGGTTGCGGCTGGCGCTGACCGGTTACCTGCGCACCGCCGCCGACGAGGCCGACGGCCTGGGCCGCCGAGCCAGCGCAGCCTGCCAGACGGCCGCCACCCGTGTCGATACCGCCATGGCCGCGGCCAGCAACCGGATCGCCCCGGAGCCCCCGACCCAGACCCCGACCCTGAAGGTGGTCTGAGGTGGCCGACCGGTCGGTCTTCATCACCGGCGCCGCAGCCGGGATCGGCCGCGCCACGGCCCTGCTCTACGCCGGCAACGGCTACCGGGTCGGGGCCTACGACATCGACCTGGCCGGCCTGGAGTCCCTGCGTGCGGAGATCACCGCCGCCGGTGGCGAGGTCGTGATCGGGAAGCTCGACGTCACCGACGCCACGCAGTGGTCCGAACAACTCGCGGCATTCACCGCACCGTCGGGCCGGCTCGACATCCTGGTCAACAACGCCGGTGTGCTGGCCAACGGCGCCTTCGCCGACATCCCGCTGGCCACGCACCGGCGGATGATCGACATCAACGTCTACGGCGCGCTGGCCGGCCTGCACGAGGCGTTCCGCTATCTGCGCGACACCCCGAACGCGCAGGTCGTCAACATGTGCTCGGCCTCAGCGCTGTACGGCCAGCCGGAGCTGGCCACCTATTCGGCCACCAAGTTCGCGCTGCGGGCGCTCACCGAGGCGTTGGAGCTGGAGTGGCGTCCGCACGGCATCCGGGTGGTCGCCATGTGGCCGCTGTTCGTGCAGACGGCGATGACCGACGGGGTGGAGACCGGCAGTACCAAGTCACTCGGCGTTAACCTTCAACCCGCGGATGTGGCCGAGGCGGTGTTCGCGGTGACCCAGAGCCGCCGCCGGTGGCTGCCGAGAGTGCACTATCCGGTGGGACGGCAGACCAAGGTGCTGGCGGCCCTGTCGCAGGTGTCCCCGAACTGGACGCAGCGCCTGATGATCAAGGCGCTGACCGGCAGCTAGCCCACCGACGACGATGGCTTGCGCGGCGGCTGCTGGTTCTGGGTGAACGACCGGCACAGCCCGAGATTGCTTGCCACACAAGGGACTCCGTTGATGGTGGGCGCGCTGCCCTGCAGATAGCACTGGCCGGTGTACTGGTTGTTCAGGTGCCCCGGCGGGCATGCGTTGGCGGTACCCGGCGCGGCCGCCAGCAGCCCACCCGCCAGCACCACCGCCGCCACGGCATGCGCGGCCAGCTTCCGGACTCGAATCCTCGCCGTCATCTCACGTCACCTGGGCAGAATCGTACGCGCAGGCACCGTCGCTGCCCGGGTGGCTAGGATCGCGGCCATGCCAGAGCCGACCGTCGACGACGACTCCCCCGCCGCCCGCACCCAGCCCGCCTCGGCGCCGTCCGCCCCGCGGTGGATCGCCCCGGCCGCGCTGGTGATCGCACTGGTCGCGGCGGCCACGGCCGGCTGGGCTGCCCTGCGACCGGCCCCCGCCCCTGAAAAGCCAGCCGCCGAAGCGCCCTCGGCGGAGGATAAAGCCAACGCCTGCAGCGCTTTTCAGGTTGTGACCGCTGCTGTGGCATTGCAGACCCACGGCGATGCGGGCACCGATCCGGCCGCCATCCAGGCGGTCGCCGCCAACGCGCGGCTCGCGATGGCCGGCGGCGGAACCTACCTGCTCGCCAAGACGGGGGCGGGCACACCTCCCGAACTCGCCGACGCGATCCGGTCGTTCGCGGGCAGCCTGCAGGACATCGCGATCAACGCGCTCGCCGGGGTGACCAACGACAACCCTGCCCAGGCGGCCAGGCTGCACGACGCCGAGGCCACCAACGCCAAGATCGCCGCCCTCTGCAAGTAGCCGTCGACGCCTTTTCTGAAAACTTGAGTTCGCTTTGCGTTTGCCCGATGTTCGGCCGCGCGCCGCAAAGCAGCAAGTCCCGGGTAAGCCGGGTCTTCTTGGATTTCTTTCGCGCACTCGCTGCACCTAACGGCAGTACTTCCTCGAAGGGGATGACGAAATTGGCCAAACACCGTAAGAAGTCGGATCGCGGCGTGGTCGCACCCGCATTCGTCACCACCGGCGTCGCCGGTGCGGCGATGGTGGGCGCGAGCTTCCTGCTCGCCACTACCGACACTGCACATCCGGTGGCCGCGCCCGCCGTCGAGCTCACGACCAGCCAGTGCTCGCTGGGATCGGCGTTCTGCACCGACCTCGGCCTGGTGTCCGGGACGGGTTCGGCCACCTCCAAGGGTGTGACGGCCTCGGCTTCGGCCGCCGCCACCGGCGGGGACGTCATTGCGATCTTCATCAGCAACGGCACCGCGGACCACCCTGATGCCGGTCTGCTGATCGGTAACGGCTACAGCTACAGCGCCTCGGATTCCCAGTGCGCCTCCTCGGCCTGCAATGGCGGCCGCGGCGGCTTCCTGTTCGGCAACGGCGGCAACGGCTACAACGGCGGCAACGGCGGTAGCGCCGGGCTGTACGGCAACGGCGGCAACGGCGCGGACGCGCTGAGCTCCGCGATCAACAACGGCAACGGCGGCAACGGCGGCAACGGCGGCCTGTTCGCCGGCAGCTCCAGTGCCGGCGCGCTGTTCGGCGGCGGCGGCGGCAACGGCGGCAAAGGCTTCGCCGGCGGCAACGGCGGTAACGGCGGCAACGCCGGTGCATTCGCCGGCAGCGGTGGCGCTGGTGGCGCGGGCGGCGCCAGCACCAATGGCGCGACCGCAGGCGGCGCAGGCGGCAACGGTGGAAACGGCGCGAGCCTGCCGCTGTTCGGCGGCGGCGCGGGCGGGGCAGGCGGCGCCGGTGGTGCCGGCTTCGCGTCGACCGTCGGCGGTAACGGCGGCAACGGCGGCAACGGCGGTCTGTGGGGCAGCGGCGCCGGCGGCGCCGGCGGCGCGGGTGGCGCCGGCGGCACCGGCGGGCAAGCCGACGCCGGTGCCGGCGGCAATGGCGGCAACGGCGGCCAGGGCGCGCTCCTGGCGGGTAACGGTGGCGCCGGCGGCGTCGGCGGCCTCGGCGGCAGCACAGCTTCCGGTGCCGGTGGCGCCGGTGGTACGGGTGGCAGCGGCGGTACCGGCGGCCTGACCGCCAACGGTGGTGCGGGCGGTGCCGGCGGTAACGGCGGCAACGGATCCACGAACGCCGGTAACGGCGGGACGGGCGGCACCGGTGGGCTCGGTGGCAACAACGGCGGAGCCGGCGGTGCCGGCGGCAACGGCGGTACCGGCGGCAACGGCGGTACCGGCGGGAAGGGCGCGACTGGCGGGTTCGGCGCGATCAGCGGTGGCGCGGGCGGAGCCGGCGGCAACGGCGGCAACGGCACCGGCATCGGCGGCAAGGGTGGCGACGGTGCCGATGGCGGAGCCAGCGCGATCGGCGGCGGCAAGGGCGGCAACGGCGGCACCGGCGGCAAGACCGGCTCGGCTACCGGCAAGGCCGGCACGCAGGGCACGTCCGGCCTCGGCCCGCAGCCGGGCAAGGGTGGCACCGGCGGCGCTGCCGGTTCTGCCCCGTAATAGGCATCCGCACAACGAATCGGCCCCCCTTCCGCAGGAAGGGGGGCCGATGTCGTAACAGCGCTAGCTCAAGCGCGTCCGCCGTTGAGCGAGCACGCCATCTGGGCGTTGGTGGCGTCAGTGTTCAGGTCGGTGGCCGCGGCGTTCAGCGAATCCCCTCCGCCGCGCAGCCCCATGATGAGAATCAGCTTGGTCGCGTGCAGCGACCACGTACGCATGGGATCCCCCACGGCCGCGGGCAGGCCCGGGGTACCGGCGGCATCCATCGCGGAACCGGCCGCCTCGCGCAGTGCGGTCCGGCCCAGGAGGTTGTACTGGTTGATACTCGGATCCTGGTAGTTCACCGAGTTTCCGCCGCCGGCCGTGGCGTAGGCGAACTCCTCGTAGTTCGACGAGGCGAGGTCCAACGCCGCACCGAACTTGCGGCACGCCGACGAGACGGCGTCGACGGTATCCGGCGACACCGGCTCGGACTGCGAGACCAATTCCGGGGCAGGCGCAGGGCCGGGGGCCGGGGCCGAACCCGGAGCGGGCGGCGCCGCGTCACCGGCGCCCGGGTCTGCCGGAGCCGGGTCGGCCACCGCCGACGGGGCCAGGTTGAGGCTGGCGAAGGTGGCCAGCGCGGCCGCGCCGACTGCCAACGGATAGCGCAGTGTCTGCTTCATCGGTTCCTCTCGAATCAGTGGGTTGCCCGACCGACCGGGCCGACGATACCGCCCGAAAATGGTCGTCAGAACCAGCGGAAAAGCCATGAAGCACGTTGGACTGCAACAGGGAACCCGGTATTCGCTACCTGTTTGCCATCTGGACACTTTCGGACCGAAACATATCGCGCGAGCGATCACGATCAGATCTCAATCGAGAGGCCCCATCGCGACATGTTGCACCGATTCGCCACGCTGCTCAGCGTCTGCCTAGTCACTGCCATCGGAACGGCGCCCAATGGGTTGGCCGATCCTGCGGCCGACCCGAACGCGGCACCGGCCGCGGCCACCGCCGCACCGGCCCCGCCGCCGCCCGGCGGCCCCGGCGTTGCCCCGATCGCCTCCGGCGCTCCGGGCACGTTGACCACCCCCGACGGCTGGCAGCTCAGCATTGGGGCCAAGAACGAGTCCCTCGAGCCCGTTGCCTCGCTGACCAACTCACCGTGGTCGCGGGAGTATCTGGTCGACGGAACCTTCGAGGGAGCGGTCACCGGATCGGGCAAGACCAAGCTCTCCGGCGGAACGCTGGAGGCCGGCTACCAGATCGGTTGCGGCATCACCCAGGACGACATCGAGTCCATCTCGTCGGCCGGTATCACCCCGGGCGTCGGCATTCCGTTCGTGAACGGCAGCTTCTTGCCGATCACCCTCGGTCTGTCCGCGTCCGAGCAGATCAAGATCGACCTCAAGCCGGGCACGATCAACATCGTCCCGGTGGGCAAGAAGTCGTTCAAGGGCACCAAGTCCCGGGTGTCGATCACCGGATTCCGGATCAAGATCGACGGTTGCGCCGGCCAGTCCTTCATCCGGTCCTACGCAACGTTCACCAGCTCCACCGACAACACCGATGACGTCGTCACCTACCTCGGCGTGACGAGGGTCGTCTGATGAGTCGACACGAAACCACCCGGACCACTCGAGAGAGGCGCCACGACGACATGTTGCTTCGATTCGCCACAGTGACGGCAAGCGTCCTGGTCGCGGTCGGCACCGCCGCCCCGGCCGTCGCCGACCCCGACCCGGCGGCACCGCCGGCCGATCCGGCCGCCGCGGCCGCTCCCCCGGTCAACACCGGTGCCGTGGCGTCCTCGGTGCCGGGCATCGCCAAGACCCCGGACGGCCGCACGCTGACCGTCGTGGCCAAGGACGAGACCCAGCTGCCGGTGGCACCGCTGACCACCTCGCTGGCTGCCCGCGACTGGCTGGTGGGCGCGACCTTCACCGGCACCACCACCGGTGACACCAACGGCGGCTCGCTGGAGGTCGGCTACCAGATCGGTTGCGGCGTCGAAATGGACAAGGTCAAGCTCAACGGCTCGATCGGCGCCACCCTCGGCAACGGCAGCCTCAGCAGCTCCGGCCTGAGCCTGCCGGGCAGCATCTCGTTCCCCATCCAGGGCCAGATCGAGGTCGAGCCCCGTCCGGGCACCGTCACCAACGTGGTGGTCGACAAGAAGTCGTTCAAGGGCACCTCGGCGCGCGTCACCGTCAAGGACGTGCACATCAAGGTCGACAACTGCGTCGGCGCGTCCTCGCTGCGGTCCTACGCGGTGTTGACCAGCTCCAGCAGCGACAACGACGATATCGTCGCGTACTACGGCATCACCCAGGTGTTCTGATCGGGATGCGACGTCCTCTGATCGCCACCCTGGTGGCGGCGGGACTCGGTGTGGCGGCGGTGGCTGGAACAGCCACCGCCGCAGCCGACCCACCACCCGATCCGGCCCTGCCGATTCCGGTTCCCGGCGGCGAGTCGGCCCCGCCACCACCGGCGGATCCGGCGTTTCCCGCCAGTACCGAGACCCGGCAGAATCCGATCAGCGCGATGGCTGATCTGCTCGGGGCACCGACCTCGACGGTGATGAATCTGGCTCCGTCGGCCGGGGGCGCGGATCCGTTGGCTCCCGCGGTGACGCTCTACCCGCAGTACTACCGGATGCCGACACCGGACATGGAGTCGCCGTATCTGCTCACCCAGGATGCGCCGGCCGGGCCGTTCGCCCGCGTCGACGCCTTCAAGGGTGCCCATGCTCTGGTGCACGGGTCCCTGGGCCGGATGCCGGCCGCCGAACTGGGCCAGCCATTGCCCGGTACCGCTCCACCGCCGGGGACCGCATTGCCGGCCGGACCCGAACAGTTCCTGCCGCCAGCACCGGACGTCGCGCCGCCGGCAGCCCCCGCGGCACCCGTACTCCCGCTAGCGCCGGTACCGCCGGTCGGCTGACCGGGAAAGCCGACGCCACCGGGCGCCATCTATTACCGTGTGGCCAATGAGAAGTGCCGTCATCGTCGGGCTGGGGCTCGGCGTGGCGGCACTGCTCTTTTCGGCCCCTGCCCTCGCCGACCAGCCCGCACCGGATCCGGCCGTGACCGACCCGGCTGGTGGGCCGCCGCCGCCCTACGTCCCGCCCCGCTCGGGCATCGGGAGCGTGCTGGCACAAAGCGATGCCGCACCGGCCGGACCACTGGGCCTGCCTGATCTGTCGTCCTACACGCCGGGGCTGCTGCTGGGCCAGAACGCAGTGCCCTCGGCACCCGGAGCGCAGGTCCCCGTCGCGGCCCCGGATCTGCGGGCCTTCGACAGCGCCTACCTGCTGCCGCAGAACGTCGCCCCGGCCGCGCCGGGTCACGGTGTTCAGGCCGAGGGCATCGGCCCGACACCGCAGGATCCGAGCACCGGCCGGCTGGCGTTCCTGCGGCGGGTGCACACCATGTACTCCGACGGTGATCTGGCGGGTGCCCTGTTGGGCCAGGTGCCCGACGAGCAACTCGGACAACCCCTTCCGGGGACGGCGCCGGCACCCGGTATCTATCTGCCACCGGGACTCGGGCTGAACTCGCCGGACCCGGCAGTACCCGCTCCCCCGGGCTGAGGCCGCGCGGGGAGTCAAAGGTTCATCAACCAGCAAAGTTCTGGTGCTAGCATCCGAAACCTATGCCTGCCAACCCGCCCCGCTTGATCGTCGAACCCGACGACGGTCTGGAACCGGTTCGCGAGTTCATCGAGACCGCGCAAACCTCTTTGTTGATAAAGCAATTCACGTTCACCGAACCCGACCTGCTCGACGCGGTGATCGAGCGACGCAAGGCCGGGGTGGATGTTCGGGTGATGCTCAACCCGCAACGCTCGGGTGGCGACCGCGCCAACGACGAGACCTACGACCGGCTCAAGGACGCCGACGTCGACGTGCAGTGGTCCAACCCGAAATTCTATGTCACGCACGAAAAATCGATCGTGGTCGACAAGACCGCGGCGATGGTCGCCACCTACAACTTGATGACCAAGTACTTCACGATGACCCGGGACTACGGGATCGTCACCCACGACCCGCTACACGTCGCGCAGATCGTCGATGTCTTCGACGCCGACTGGCAGCATCTCGATTTCACCCCGCCCCGGTACGAGGGCCTGCTGTGGAGCAATTCCAATTCCCGCTACCACATGGCCCGATTCATCGACACCGCCCAGGAGCGCCTCTACATCCAGCACCCCAAGTACGTCGATGCGGTGATCATCGATCACATCGCCGCCGCCGCCGACCGGGGGGTGAAGGTGAAGGTCCTGTGCGGGGGCAAACACGGCATCAGCGATTGGGACATTCTCGACACCTTCGCGTCCTTGCGCACGCTTCGGCGCTTCGGGGTCAAGGTGCGCAAGCAGAAGAACCTGCGCGTGCACGCCAAGCTGCTGATCGTGGACGACCAACGGGCGCTGGTCGGCTCGATGAACATCGACCGCAGCGCGTTCGACCTCCGGCGTGAACTCGGCGTCATCATCGACGACCCGGCCGTGGTGGGCCGTCTCGGCGAGGTGTTCAGCAGCGACTGGAAGGTGTCCCACCACTACGAGCCGCCCGATCCCCTGGACAGCACCCCGCACCCGGAGGACGACTTCCCGCACGACGAGGATCTGGTCCATGAGTGAGCCCGGCGCCACCCTGCACAAGACCTCGCTGCTGGAGATCGCCTGGGCGTTCAACCACATCGCGCTCGCCTCGTTCGGCGGCGGGCTGTCAGCGTGGTCTCGCGAAGTGGTCGTGGCGCAGAAACAATGGATGAGCGAAGAGGAATTCCTCTCCGCGATGACCATGTGCCGCATCGTGCCCGGTGCCAACCAGGTGAACCTCGCCGTGTTCGTGGGCACGAAACTCAAAGGCATCGCCGGGGCCGTGGCCGCGTTGATCGGCCTGTGCCTGATGCCCGTCGCGATCATCCTTGCGCTGGGGTTCGTGTATTTCACGTTCCGGGAAGTGCCTGCGGTCAAGGGCGCCCTGCACGGCGCCTCGGCCGCGGCCGTCGCGCTCACCCTGACCATGGTGATCAAGACCGGCAAGAAGTGCCTGACGTCGGTGGTACCGGTGGCCCTGTTCCTGGCCGCGTTCGTGCTCAATGGGGTGCTGCGCTGGCCGCTGCTGGACACCCTGGCCATCCTGGCGCCGCTGAGCCTGATCTGGGCCTGGCCGCGCAAGCGGGCAGCGGCATGAAGACCTACCTGTCGCTAATGGGCCTGTTCGGGTCGCTGTCGTTGCTGTCGATCGGTGGCGGCAACACGGTGCTGCCGGAGATGCACCTGCGCGCGGTCAGCGGCTATCACTGGCTGACCAACTCCCAGTTCGCCGACATCTTCTCGATCTCGCAAGCCGCGCCCGGGCCGAGCATCCTGATCGTGGCGCTGGTCGGATATGCCGCCGGACTCGGGGTGGCCGGTGTGCTGGGTGGGATCGTCGGCGGGGTGCTGGCCACCATCGCGATGGTGGTGCCGGCCGCAACCCTGATGTACCTCATCACACTGTCCTGGCAGAAGGCCGAGAAGTCGAAATGGCGCATCGCGGTCGAGAAGGGATTCGCCCCGCTGACCGTCGGGTTGATCCTGGCGACGTCGCTGGTCATGAGCAAGGCCGCCGACCATGACTGGCGCGCCTACCTCATCACCGGAGTGGCAACGCTCATCTTCCTGCGCACCAACACCAACCCGCTGATCGTGGTAGGCGCCGCCGCGCTGCTGGGCTACATCGGCTTCGTCTGAGGCGAAGTCCGATAGGTTTGGCCGCAGCCGCGACGAGGCGGCGCCGAACAGGGTAGGAAAATCAGCAGCGATGCGAGTGGATGGGCGGGACATCACCGTTACGGGTGAGCTGCTGCAACCGCTGACCCGCCGAACCAACGACATCATGCGCCTGGCGCTGGCCGCATTGTTCCTGGCCATCGTCATCACCAGCTCACTGATCACCCGCAACGACTGGGTCGGGCTAGAGAAGTCGGTATCGGGGATCGTCGGCGTCCTCACTCCCACCCAGTCCAACCTGGTCTACCTGGCCTACGGCGTCGCGATTGTGGCACTGCCGTTCATGATCCTGGTGGGGCTGATCGTGGCCCGGCAGTGGAAGCTGCTCGGCGCGTACGCGGCCGCCGGGTTCTTCGCCGTCCTGGCGCTGTCCATCACGGGCAACGGGATCGCCGCCCCGCGCTGGCACTTCGACCTCTCCGAACGGCTTTCGACCACCCTGTCGCAGTTCCTCGACGACCCGCGCTGGATCGCCATGCTGGCCGGGATGCTGACGGTGTCCGGCCCGTGGCTGCCCGCCCGGTGGCGGCGATGGTGGTGGACACTGCTGCTGGCGTTCGTCCCGATCCATCTGGTCGTCAGCGCGATCGTCCCGGCCCGCACGCTGCTCGGACTCGCGGTGGGCTGGTTCGTCGGGGCGCTCGTGGTGTGGGTGGTGGGCACCCCAGCGCTGGAAGTACCGCTCGACGGGGCGGTGCGCACCCTATCCCGGCGCGGCTTCCTGGTCCACGCGCTGACTGTGGTCCGCCCGGCCGGGCACGGCCCGCTGGAGCTGTCGGCACGCACCGACTCCGGAGCCGAAGCCGTCGTCGAGATGTACGGCCCCAACCAGCGCGGCGCCGGAGCGTTGCGTCAGTTCTGGCGGTGGTTGATCCTGCGCGACGCGGAGACCGCACCGGTGCAGACCTCGATGCGCCGGGCCGTCGAACACCGCGCGCTGATGACGATCGCGGTCGGCGATCTCGGCGTCGCCAACATCACCACCATGGCGGTCGCAGCGCTCGACCGGGGCTGGACGTTGTACGCCCACACCCCGCCGCGGGGAACCCGGGTGGCCGACGCCCCCGACGAGGGCCTGGCCACCACCATCTGGGGATCGCTGGGCGTTCTTCAGCGACATCAGATCTCGCACGGCGACCTGCGGTTCAGCGAGATCACCGTGGATTCGGGCAAGGCCTTGTTCGGCGGCTTCGGCGCCTCTGAGTACGGCGCCTCCGACGAACAACTGCAGTCCGATATCGCGCAGTTGCTGGTCACCACCAGCGACCGGTTCGGCGCCGAGACCGCGGTACACGCCGCCGTCGAGGCGCTGGGCAAGGACACCGTGCTCACCGCATCGCGACGGCTGACCAAGTCAGCGGTGCCGGCGCGGCTACGCAAGACGGTCGCCGACCCCAAGGCGGTGATGGCCGCGGCGCGTGAGCAAGTCAAGCGCCAGACCGGTGCTGACGAGATCAAGACCGAGACCATCACCCGCTTCACCCGCAAGCAGGTGATCCAGCTGGTGCTGCTGGTGGCCCTGGTCTACGTCGCCTATCCGTTCATCAGCACGGTGCCGACCTTCTTCAGCGAGTTGCGCAACGCCAACTGGTGGTGGGCACTGCTGGGCCTGGCGGTGTCAGCGTCGACCTATGTCGGCGCGGCAGCGGCGTTGTGGGCGTGCGCATCCGGGGTGGTCAGCTTCCGCAATCTGGTGATCATGCAGTTCGCCAACACGTTCGCCGCCACCACCACCCCCGCCGGGGTGGGCGGATTGGCTTTGAGCACAAGGTTTTTGCAGAAGGCCGGGCTCGGTGCGCTGCGCGCCACCGCCGCGGTGGCCCTGCAGCAGGCCGTTCAGGTGATCACCCATGTGACACTGCTGATCTTCTTCAGCGTCGCCGCCGGCGCCACCGCCGACCTGTCACACTTCGTGCCGAGTAGCACACTGCTCTATCTGATCGGCGGTATCGCCCTGGGCGTGCTGGGCACCTTCCTGTTCGTGCCCAAGGCGCGGCGCTGGCTGGACACCGCGATTCGGCCCAGGCTCCAGGAGGTCAGCAGCGAACTGCTCGACCTGATGCGCGAGCCCAAGCGACTCGCCCTGATCGTCCTGGGCTGCGCGACAACAACTTTGGGGATGGCGCTGGTGCTGTGGGCCAGCATCGAGGCCTTCGGCGGCGACACCAACTTCGTGACCGTGACGATCGTCACGATGGTCGGTGGCACGCTGGCCTCGGCGGCACCCACTCCGGGCGGCGTCGGTGCCGTCGAAGCCGCCCTGATCGGTGGCCTGGCCGCCTTCGGCGTGCCCGCCGCGGTGGGCGTGCCGTCGGTGCTGCTCTACCGGGTTCTGACCTGCTGGCTGCCGGTGTTCGCGGGCTGGCCGATCATGCGCTGGCTGACCGCCAAGGACATGATCTAGCGGGCATTGACGCACGCGCCGAAATAATCGCGTGGATTTCATTGGTGGCTTGTCCCGCGGTGGCGCGGCGACGCACTAGTAGAGCTGGTACTTGCCCTTCCAACTCAGATCAGAGGTGATACCCGGGACGCGCTGGTGCCGGGCTCGACCAAGGCCACCATGGCCGAGGCCCTGCTCGAGCCACCAGCCGCCCAGGCCAAGCTCCTGACACGGATTCCGTTGCGGTGCTGCGGAATTCCGGATGACTTCGCAGCGGCGCCGGTGTGGCTGTCTACCCGGCCGACTTGTAGCTCATGACGTCGTCGCGCTTGAACAGCATGCGGTTGCCGAACTTGTAGTGGGTCGGCCCGCTGCCGCTCTTGATCCGCCGGTGCAGTGTGGCGGTGGTGATGCCCAGATACTGGGCGGCCTGCTTCACGGTCAGCATCTGCCCCAGGATCGAACCGGGGCTGCGATGCTGGGCGCGCTCCAGAAAGTTGTATCCCCCTCGATCGGCTGTCACTACCGTGGTCATGTTGGGCTCGCCCTCTCGACACTCGCGGTTGATGTGGCTGTTTGCCACGCCACGAAAAGTAGGTCCGCGGGCAGCCCCGGCACTCGTGCCTGGGCGCCAAACTTCGACATTGCGTTGTGATGCGGACACAACGCGTTTAGCGTGGTCGGTCATGGATCCCGAATGGGCCCCGATTCGGGACGACGCCGCAGCTCAGCAGGTGTGGCAGAGCGTCCTCAGGCCGATCGCCGCCGACCTGGTGGAGCAATCGCCACAGCTTGCCGAGGACGTGTTGGACCGGATTCGGGTCGAGCAGCCCCAGCTGATGCCCGAGGCCCAGTTCGCCGAGGGCCAGCAGGCCGGCATCGAGTCGAGCATTCGCCAGTTCGCCCGGAGCGTGGCCGACGGTGCCGATCCGCGCGGGCTGGAGTTGCCGGCCGAGGCGGTCGCGCTGGGCAGGGCCAGGGTGCAGCAGCGGGTACCGCTGGCCTTTCTGATCCGGTCCTTCCGGCTGGCCCAGGACACCGTCTGGGAGTGGCTGTTCGGGCGCATCACCAGCTCGGCCTCCGACGCCGCACAACAGGCCGCAGCGCTGCAGCTCGTCACCAGTTGGCTGTTCGCTTACATCGACAGCTCACTGGCGCTCACCGAGGAGATCTACGAGGGCGAGCGGGAGGCCTGGCTGCGCAGCGCCGCCGCGTCACGGACCACGGCGATCGACGATGTGCTCAGCGAACGTGAGCGTGATGCCCAGCGCGCCGCCAAGAAGCTGCGCTACGACCTCAACCGCCACCACGTCTGCGTCGCGGTGTGGCTGGCGGCCGCGCCCGACGCCGGGGACGTTCAGCAGGTCCTCGCGAGCGCCGGCACGGCGCTGAGCCGGGCGGTGGCCGCGGAGAGCACCCTGCACCAGCCAGTGGGCCCGCTATCGATGTCGGTGTGGCTGAGCCGGCGAGAGACATTCGATCCGGCGCTCCTCGACGCCGGCACCCTCACCCGAACCGCGGGGCTGCCTGCCGGAGCGCGCGTCGCGGTGAGTGATCCCGGGTTCGGCCTGAAAGGCTTCCGCGACAGCTACATTCAAGCCGGCCATGCCCGTCGGGTGGCGACCTTGAGCCGGTCCCGGGCCGCAGTGGCCACCCGCTATCGCGATGTCGCACTCGCCGCACTGGCGAGTGTGGACGCCGACCAGGCGGTGGCATTCGTGCACCGGGTGCTCGGGCCGCTGGCCGACGACGATGAGGCGACCTACCGGGTGGCGATGACGCTGGCGGTGTACCTGCAGGAGAACCGCAGCCCCGCGCGCGCCGCGCAACGCCTCACGGTGCACCCCAATACGGTCAGCTATCGGGTGAACCAGGCCGAGACGATCCTGGGCCGAGATGTCGACGACGATGCGCTCGAGGTGTCGATGGCACTGGCATTGCTGCCGCTGCTGCCGGGGTTGATAGCCGAGGTGTGAGTGCGGAAGACCTCCGGTCAGCGCATCGCCAGCGTCTGTCACGACAGTTGAGACCGCAGCACCGCCCACAGACGGTTGACAATATGGTCGTATTGCCGAGAAGGGCCTGGTTCGTATACTGGTCGCCGTGGGGAAGTTGGATGTAGACCCGGCGGGGCTAGAAGCGCTCGCGGCCAGCTGCCAAGGCTGGTCCGCGGAATTGAGCACGACGGTGTCCCCGGGCGCAGGCGAATCGTCTTGCCAGGCGTCTGTGACCGCTGTCGCGATCGTCCACACGCAGGCCAGCGCGTTCGGGGCCGCATGTAGCGTGAGGATGGAGTCAACGGGTGCTCGCCTCACGGGCGCGAGCGCGAACTACACCCAACACGAGCAGCACTCCGCATCCAACCTGACGATCTGAAATGCCGAGTAGCGGACCCGCACCCACGCTATCCGCAGTTCGTTCGTGGGATGTCACCCATCTTAGGACAGCGGCAAGCCAGTGGGCGAAGACTGCGAAAGTATGGGAGGACACCTTCACCCAGCTCTCCCAGAACGTCAACAATCCCGGCGGAACCCCTTGGCTTGGAGAGGCCGCTGAAGCTGCGCAAGAACGTGCCTACAACGACCGCTTGCGGGTAATTCGGTGTGCCGACCAACTTCATGCCGCTTCCAGCGCCGCCCGAACCGGTGTGGACCAAATCGACACAGCGAAAAGAAACGCCCTCACCGCAGTGCGTAACGCGGAACAGGCCGGTTTCACTGTAGGAGAGGACTTCTCGGTCACCTACCGCGGTTCGGCAAGCCCCGCAGCAATGGCGGCCAAGCAAGCCCAAGCGCAGACACTAGCTGCAGATATTCGGATGAGAGTTGGCGAACTGATTGCCGCTGACCAACAGGTCGCCGGCAAGATCATCGCCGCGACCGAAGGCCTCGGCGGGGCCACATTCGCCGACGAAGATTCTCACCCCGATCCGACGATTCAGCTCGTCGACAACCACATTGGTGGCGACGTTCCAGCTACTCCACCGCACGTGGGTGAGCGTCCCGATCCCAGGAACCCCTTCGTTGGCGACGAACGGTTTGGCCATTGGGAAGATTTCACCGTGCCGCCTTACACCGGAAAAGAGCCGCCTCCGCTCAGATCCGAATACCGGCCGTTCGGCCCCGATACACCCGGCAAAAACGGAGGCCCGACGGAGTGGTATGTCCGCGGTCAGAACTGGGTGACAGACGATCAGGCCCCCCTCGCGCAATATCAAGAGCAGTACAAGTTCCGCATCAGCGGACAGGAGGCGACAACGTTCACCCGGACGATCAACGACGAGGGCGGGGTGCGCCAGCAGCGCTGGGTGCAAAACGTGTATGAGGCCCAACACAACACGAAGGTCGTGTTCGGAGGAGAAGTGCCGGTAAAGGGTCGAGGCGGGTGGACTGAAGGCGACATAGGTGGCCTTCCTCCGATCCAAAATTTCGGCGAATGGCACCGAATGGCACCGAACGAAATTGCCACAATCTCGGCGAACAACTCGGCCGTCAAGTACTACATCCCGGATGGCTGCGGCGGCCAGTTCACCTACGAGGGCGGCGTTCCGGTCGGCGGGTGGAGCGGCAGACCTGCCAATCAGCCGCCCATCATGACGGCTCCTCGATGACCAAACGTAAGTGGCAGATTCTCGGCGCAGTCCTGTTCACCGTCGTTGCTGTCGGAGGGCTGCTTCTTTTCCGTCTCAACCACGACAGCTCCGATGATTGCGCGACCGTCCGGGCGATGATCGCTTACAACAAGCAGTTCAGCGCCGTGGCTGGAAGCAACAACCCGGAAGTCGCCGATATCGGTTCCTATGAGCGCTGGGCGCGCCAACTCCATACCTACGCTGACGGAATCCACAATCAGCGTCTCGCCGAGAGTGCCAACAATCTCGCGAGCCTGGCAGACCGGACTGTCACGGTCGTCCAAGAGTTCCGTGCAGAACAGGCTGATCCGTCGACCTCGCAGCCACCACATTCCGTGCAGGACTATGCCCGCGTCGGGCAACAATTCCACGACGATCTCGCTACCCTCAACCAATACTGCCCGGGCTGAGCAACCCTATCTGCGTCCATCCTGCGGGTCCGGCGGAAGATCGCTAGGTGCTTCATCCCAGTACGCCCACTCCGGCAGCGGGGTCGGCGGAACGATCCCCCATGTCGTCGATGGGCCCATATCGGGATCAGGTCCGATGCGCTGTGACTTGATCTCTCGCGCACGGCGTGCGTACGCGAAGATCAATATGCCAACGCCAATTGCAAGGAACGCCACCAGAGCAACCTTGAGGACCACGAGCCACATACGCCACCGCCCCACCGTTGAGTCTGATACCCAGCTCAAGATCGAGCTCCATTATGGCCCCAGAGAACCGCGTTGCAGGTATCTCGAGTTGCCCCGGGTTGAGGTGATTCCTGAAACGCCGGAGATTGGCCGTGCGAGAAGGATTATTTCATTAGGCGTCCGAAATTGAGTCGCGCTCGCCGATGAACTGCATAGGTGCACCACCGGGCGCACCGGTAGCGGTAATCACTCTGTGAGTGCGGACGGAGGGACTCGAACCCTCACGCTCTTTCGAACACGGGCACCTAAAGCCCGGGTGTCTGCCAATTCCACCACGTCCGCGAACGGTCCGAGTCTAGCGGTGGTGCTGGTCGTTTCCTGTCGGTGGTGCGGTCTACGTTGGCCAGGACGATACGACAGGACGATCATGCGCCCCGACACGGAGTTCCGACACGTCCAGCAGCTGATCGCTGCGGGGCTCAACGATTGCGCGATTGCGCGCGAGACGGGGATTCCACGACGCACAGTGCAGGTGTGGCGCTCGCGACCGCCCAACTGGGACCGCGAACGACGAGCGGGACAGTGCACTGGCAATCACAACTTTGGCCAACTCCCACCCAAGGAGTACGCCTACCTGCTCGGCCTCTACCTAGGAGACGGCTGCATCTCACGGACAGGGCGGGCCTGGCGACTCAGAGTCGCATTAGACAAGAAGTATCCAGGAATCATCGACAACTGCCGGAGGGCCATCGACGCGGTGATGCCCGGGCAGCACGCGGCGGTTTACCGAAAACAACAAGGCTGCGCCGTCGTCTACCTCTACTCCAACCACTGGCCATGCCTGTTCCCGCAACACGGACCAGGTTTCAAGCACCTCAGACCAATCAAGCTGGAGCCCTGGCAGCAGGACCTGGTCGACCAGGCGACCGAGGGCTTCGTCCGCGGCTTGATCCATAGCGACGGTTGTCGCGTCATCGCGAACGACCGCGGCGTCAAGAGCATCCGCTATCACTTCACGAATCACTCCGAAGACATCCTCGGGCTGTTCACCGGTTCCCTCGACAAGCTCGGTGTCCCCTGGACACGATCGACCAAGTACGTCATCTCGATCTACCGCAAGTCCGCAACGGCACGCCTGGATGAGTTCATCGGCCCGAAGTGCTGAGCGTCACTGCATGCTGAACCCATAACCGCTGGCACGGTACCGTCGTGGTGTGTCAACGACCCGTCGCCGCAGGTTTGCGCTGATCGCTTTGGTGATCGTCGCCGCCTGCGGCTGCCTGGCACTGGGCTGGTGGCAGTGGACCCGCTACGAGTCCACCTCGGGCTCGTTCCAGAACCTGGGCTACGCCCTGCAATGGCCGATGTTCGCCGGCTTCTGCGTCTACGCCTACCGCAAGTTCGTGCGCTACGAAGAGGCTCCCCCGGCCCCCCAGCCCTCACCTGACGCCATCACCGAGATCCCCGCCGGCCTGCTGCCCGAACGTCCAACGGCGACAACGCAATCCGACGATCCGGTGATGAAGGAATACAACGCTTATCTCGCCGCACTCGCCCAAGCCGACAAGGCCACCGACCAGAACAGGACCGCCCCATGAGCGCACCCGACGCCCCCCACACCCAGCCGGCCGTCCCGGTCGACAAGATCCGCAGCGCGCTGCGGGGCTATCAGGTGATGGCGTGGACCACGGGCATCTGGCTGATCGCGCTCTGCTACGAGATGGTGATGAAGTACATCGTCAAGGTGGACAACCCGCCGACCTGGATCGGCGTGGTGCACGGCTGGGTGTACTTCATCTACCTGCTGTTCACGGCCAACCTGGCGGTCAAGGTGCGCTGGCCGATCGCCAAGACCATCGGCGTCCTGCTGGCCGGCACCGTGCCGCTGCTCGGGATCATCGTCGAGCAGGTTCAGACCCGCGACATCAAATCCCGCTTCAACCTCTGAGCCTCGACGTCCGCCTCGGTTGCGGTGGGGATCGTCATCGCGACGACGGCGGCCACCCCGGCCACCGCGGCGGCGATCAGCAGGGCGGTCCGCAGCCCGGCCAGTGACGGCATCGCATGGCCGGCATAGGTGATCGTCATCGAGGCCAGCACCGCCCCGATCACCGCGCTGGACACCGACGTGCCCAACGATCTGGCCAGTGCATTGATGCCGTTGGCGGCCGCCGTCTCCGACATCGGGACCGCGGCGTTGATGAGCGCGGGCAGCGACGAGTACGCGAACCCCACTCCGAGACTAACGACGATGTTGACCACCATCACCGCCGCCGGACTGTCGATCAGCCACACCGCCCCGAGGTAGGCCACCCCGATGATCGCCGAACCACACACCAGCGTGAACTTGGGGCCGCGGTGCCCAGCGATCCGGGCCGCCAGCGGAGACGCGGCCATCATCGCCAACCCGCCCGGCGCCATCCACAGCCCGGCCTGCAGCATGGACTGGCCCAAGCCGTAGCCAGTGCCGTTCGGTAGCTCCAGGACCTGCGGGGCCACCAGGGATAGTGCGAACATCGAGAAGCACACCAGCACTGCGGTGATATTGGTGGTCAGCACCGGTCGGCGCAGCGTGGTCCGCAGATCGACGATCGGTGCGGGCGTGCGGAACTGCCAGTGGGCGAACACCGCGAACACCACCATCGACACGGCGAACAGCGACAGCGTCGTCGTGCTGGTCCACCCCCACGTCGAGCCCTTGGAGATCGGCAACAGCAAGGCCACCAAGGCGACCGCCAGCAGCAGGGTGCCCAGCGGGTCGAACCGGTCAGCCGAACTCGGCGGGATCTCTGGCACCAGGAAGTGGAAGAGCAGCAGCGCCGCGATGCCCAGCACGGCCGCACTCCAGAACAGGATGTGCCAGTCGGCCTTTTGGGCGATCACCGCCGACAGCGGCAATCCGAGAGCGCCACCGACCCCCAGCGACGAGCTGATCAACCCCATGGCCGGCCCGACCCGGTCGGCGGGCAGCGCAGAACGCAGCACGCTGATGGCCAGCGGAATGATCGGCAGGCTCATACCCTGCAGCCCCCGGCCGATGATGAACGGCACCAGCGAACTGCTGACCGCGGCCAGGAATGAGCCGAATGCCATGGTGCCCGCGCAGATCATCAGCATCGGTTTGGGGCCGTACATGTCACCGAGACGCCCGAACACCGGGGTGGCCACCGCGGCGGTCAGCAGGGTCACCGTGATGGTCCACGACGCGTTGGCGGGGCTCGTGTTCAGCAGCGCAGGGAGCTCCGGGATGAGCGGGATCATCAGGGTCTGGGTCAGCGACACACTGATACCGGCCGCGGCCAGGACGGCGATCAGAACACCGGGGTGCGTCGCCCGGACCGAGTGACGACCCACGGCAGCATCATGGCACATTAGCTGCACTAGCAATATTGCTGAACGGTGACGTCAGCCCGCCAGCGCGCGCAAGGCCGGCAACAGCAACGTCAGCGCCCGGCCACGATGGGAGACCGCGTCCTTCTCAGTGGGACTGAGCTGGGCCGCACTGCGGGATTCGCCCTCCGGGACGAACACCGGGTCATACCCGAAACCACCCTCGCCACGCGGTGCGCGCGCGATGACACCGGGCCACTGCCCGCGCACCACCGCGTGGTCGTCCGGCCCGGAACCGTAGACCAGCGCGCAGGCCGAGACGAATGCCGCCGCCCGTCGCTCGTCGGGAACGTCGCGCAGCTGGGCCAGCAGCAGTTCGTAATTCGCGACGTCCTCGCCATGGCGCCCGGCCCACCGCGCCGAGAGCACACCGGGCATCCCGTTGAGGGCCGCCACCTCCAAGCCAGAGTCGTCGGCAACCGCCGGCAGGCCGGTAGCGGCGAAGGCGTCCCGCGCCTTGGCCAGTGCGTTCTCCTCGAACGTCGCGCCGGTTTCGGGGGCTTCGTCGAAGGCGGGCACGTCGTCGAGCGAGACCACTTCCAGACCCGAGACCCCGGCGGCGTCGAGCACCCGGTGCAGTTCGGCCAGCTTCTTGCGGTTACGGCTGGCGACCAGCAGGCGAGTGGTCAGGATCCGAACGCCTTCTTGGGCGCCGGCCCTTCCGGCAGCACGCCGGGGTAGGGCAGCTCGAGGGCCTCACGTTGGACCGCGAAGAGCGTCTCGCAGGCGGCCAGGGCGGCGTCGAGCATCTTGTCCAGCGTCGAGCGCGGGAACGTCGCGCCTTCCCCAGTGCCCTGGATCTCCACCAGGGTCCCGGTATCGGTGGCGACGACATTCATGTCCACCTCGGCGCGCGAATCCTCTTCATACGGCAGGTCGACGCGCACCCGGCCGTCCACCACGCCCACGCTGATCGCCGAGATCGCACACGACAACGGCTTCGGGTCGGACAGCTTGCCCGCGGCGGCCAGGTAGGTGACGGCATCGGAGAGGGCGACATACGCCCCGGTGATCGCCGCGGTGCGGGTACCACCGTCGGCCTGCAACACATCGCAGTCGATGGCGATGGTGTTCTCCCCCAACGCTTTCAGATCGATGCAGGCGCGCAGCGAGCGGCCGATCAGCCGGCTGATCTCCTGGGTGCGCCCACCGAGTCGGCCCTTGACCGACTCGCGGTCCGAGCGGGTGTGGGTGGCGCCGGGAAGCATCGCGTACTCGGCGGTCAGCCAGCCCTCCCCCGAGCCCTTGCGCCAGCGCGGCACGCCTTCGGTGACACTGGCCGTGCACATGACCCGGGTTTCGCCGAAGGTGATGAGCACCGAGCCCGCCGGATGCGAGGTGAAGCCGCGGGTGATGGTGACCGGGCGCAGCTCGTCGTCAAGCCTGCCGTCTTGTCGTCGTGACACGTGGCAACCCTATCGGGTGACCTCGATGCTCTCGCCGCACACCACCGCGTGCACCGGACCGTCGAACTCGGCCTTGGCCTCGCTGATGACGTCCTCCCGGGCTGTCCACGGCGGGATGTGGGTCAGCAGCAGCTCACCCACCCCGGCCCGCTTGGCCACCCGTCCGGCCTCGGTACCGGACAGATGCAGGTGCTGCGGGCGCTCGGCGGAATGCGTCCACGATGCCTCACACAGGAACACATCCGCACCCGAAGCCAGCTCGATCAGCGATTCGCAGACCCCGGTGTCACCGCTGTAGACCAGCGTCGCCCCCGACGGGTCGGTGATGCGCATCCCGAACGACTCGGTGGGATGGGTGACCAGTCGCGGCAGCACGGTCAGCGCGCCGATGGTGACCGGGATGCCGTCCTCCCAGTGCCGGATCTCGAAGATGTCGGAGAAGTCGTCGAGTTCCCCGCCCAGCGGGGACGACGCCGACGCCAACCGCGTCCAGGTGTCACTGGGGCCGTACATGATGCCGCGGCCCTTGGCCGGCGTCGGGTGGTAGCGCCGCCACACGAACAAGCCGGGCAGATCCAGACAGTGATCGGCATGCAGGTGCGAGAGCAGGACGTGCACCTCGTTGGGGTCGGCGTAGCGCTGCAGCGCGCCCAGCACACCACCGCCGAAATCCAGCACCAGCGGCGGGGTGTCCGGCGCGGTTACCAGGTAGCCGGACGCCGGCGAATCAGGTCCGACAACACTGCCGGAGCAACCGAGGACGGTGATTCGCACAGACACAAGCTTGCCATGCCCGGATGGCCACGGACGAAAACATCACCGCTTTGGATATCGAGAATCACTTCTCGGCGCCGACGTGACGCACTGCAGACCCCACGCCCGTGATCGCCGGCCCCAGGAAGCGGGATGCCAGCGTCAGGAACGACTCGGGATCGCCGGTGGCCTCGAAGACATGCCGGCCCGCGACACCCGGTTCGTCGGAGTGCGGCCGAAGCAGATCACGTTCGGTCAGCACCCGCAGCAGATCCTTGGCGGTCTCCTCGGCGCTGGACACCAACGTCACCTCGTCGCCCATCGCCAGCTGGATCAGGCCGGACAACAGCGGGTAGTGCGTGCAGCCGAGGACCAGGGTGTCCACCTGGGCGTGCTGCAGTGGTTCGAGGTAGCCCTCGGCCAGGTTGAGTACCTGCCGGCCGCTGGTGACGCCGCGCTCGACGAAGTCGACGAAACGCGGGCAGGCCACGGCGGTCACCTCGACGTCGTGGGCTGCGGCGAAGGCGTCCTGATAGGCGGACGAGGCGATGGTGGCCTGGGTGCCGATGACACCGATGCGTCCGCTTCGGGTGGTGGCCACCGCCCGTCGCACGGCAGGCAGGATCACCTCGACGACGGGGACGTCATAGCGTTCGCGGGCATCACGCAGGCACGCCGAGGACGCCGTGTTACAGGCGATGACCAGCGCCTTGACCCCGCGCTGCACCAGATCGTCGGCGACGGCCAGCGCGTTCGCCCGGACCTCGGGGATGCTCAGCGGGCCGTACGGCGCGTTGGCGGTGTCGCCGACGTAGACGATGTCCTCGTCGGGCAGCTGGTCGATGATCGAGCGGGCCACCGTCAGGCCGCCGACCCCGGAGTCGAAGATGCCGACCGGGGCGAACCGGTCGCTCATGAGGTCAGGCCGGGAAACTGGCCGCTCTTCTTGCGTTGCCGCGCTGTGCGTTCCGGGCCGGACAACCAGTAGGCGGCGATCACCCCGGCGATCGCACCGCACAGGTGGCCCTGCCAGGACACCCCGCCGCAGCGGTCCAGCTCGGGGATCGCACCCCACAGCACGCCGCCGTAGACGAACAGCACCACGATCGAGGTGACGATCTGCCACGGGTGCCGGGTCAGCCAGCCGAACACCAGCAGGAAGGCCAGCCAGCCGAAGATCAGCCCGGAGGCTCCGATGTGGTTGGTCTCGAGGTTGCACCCGAGGTTGCCGATCAACCAGGTACCCAGGCCGCCCAATACCCAGATGATCGCCGTCGCGAAGACGAATCGGGACATGCCCGCCAGCGTCACCAGGAAGCCCAGCACCAGGGCCGGCACCGTGTTGGCGATCAGGTGTGGCCAGCCGCCGTGCAGCAGCGGGGCGAACAGGATGCCCCACAGGCCGTCGGCTTCCAGCGGCCTGATGCCGTTGCGATCCAGCGCATGCCCGGACAGCTGGTCGATGAGTTCGATGACGTAGAGCAGCGCGACGAACGTGAGGATCGTGGCGCCGCCGACCTTCCAGGCGGGCGGCTTCTTGGGCTCGGGCGGCGGTGTGAGCGGATACCCCAACGGCTGGTTCATCCGTTGCCCGATCCCATCACGCCTCCGATGTCATGCCCAGAGCTGGCCCTCCAGGGCGTCCTCAGCTTCATCCAGGCTACCGGCGTAGGCACCGGTCGACAGATACTTCCACCCCGCATCACACACCGTGAAGGCGATGTCCGCGCGCTCGCCGGCCTTGATCGCCTTGGCGGCCATGCCCAGCGCGGCGTGCAGGATCGCCCCCGTCGAGATGCCGGCGAAAATGCCCTCGACCTGGACAAGTTGGCGGGTGCGACGCAGGGCGTCGGCAGAGCCGACCGAGAAGCGGGTGGTCAGCACGTCCGGGTCGTAGAGCTCAGGGATGAAGCCCTCGTCGATGTTGCGTAGCGCATAGACGCCCTCGCCGTAGCGCGGCTCGGCGGCCACGATCTGCACGCCCGGCACCTGCTCGCGCAGGAACCGGCCGGTGCCCATGAGGGTCCCGGTGGTGCCCAGGCCGGCCACGAAATGGGTGATGTCGGGCAGGTCGGCGAGCAGCTCCGGACCGGTGCCGTAGTAGTGCGCATCGGCGTTGGCCTGATTGCCGTACTGGTAGAGCATCACCCAGTCGGGGTGCTCGGCGGCCAGCTTCTTGGCGGTGGCCACCGCGGTATTGGAGCCACCTTCGGCCGGGGAGAAGATGATCTCCGCCCCGTAGAGCTCCAGGATCTGGCGGCGCTCGATCGAGGTGTTCTCCGGCATGACGCAGATCAGCTTGTAGCCCTTGAGGCGGGCGGCCATCGCCAGTGAGATGCCGGTGTTGCCGCTGGTGGGCTCCAGGATCGTGGTGCCCGGTTTCACCAGGCCGTCGCGCTCGGCCTGCTCGATCATCCGCAGGGCGGGACGGTCCTTGATCGAGCCGGTCGGATTGCGGTCCTCGAGCTTGGCCCACAACCGCACGTGCGGACCTTCGTCGGTGTCATCCCAGCGGGGAGACAACCGCGGCAGCCCGACCAGCGGAGTGTTGCCGACCGCCTGTAGCAGGGATTCGTAGCGGGTCAACGCATGTCCAGCGCGCCACCGGCGACGGCAGGCAGGATGGTCACCGAGTCGCCGTCGGAGATCTCGGTGGCCAGCCCGCCGGAGAACCGGACGTCCTCGTCGTTGACGTAGATGTTGACGAAGCGGTTGAGCTTGCCGCCATTGGCGGAGTCCAGCAGCCGATCCGAGATGCCCGAGTAGTTCGCCTCCAGGTCGGCGATCACGGCCTGCAGGGTGTCACCGGAGGCGCTGACACGCTTCTCCCCGCCGGTGTGGGTACGCAGGATCGTCGGGATGGACACGGTGACACTCATGAGGCGCCTTTCTGGTGGCTAGTACTGCTCGACGATGGTGACGGGCTCTTCGGTGACGACACCGTCGAGGATCCGGTAGCTGCGCAGTTCGTGGTGCTCCGGGTCGCGGGTCGACACCAGGACGTAGTGCGCGTCGGGTTCGGACGCGAACGAGATGTCGGTGCGGCTCGGGTAGGCCTCGGTCGCGGTGTGGGAATGGTAGATGACGACAGGCACCTCGTCGTTGTCCTCCAGCTGCCGCCAGACCCTCAGCTGCTCACCGGAATCGAAGCGGTAGAACGTCGGAGACCGCTCGGCGTTGAGCATCGCGATGTGGCGCTCCGGGCGGTCCGAACCCTCCGGCCCGGCCAGCACGCCGCACGCCTCGTCGGGGTGGTCGGCGCGGGCGTGGGCGACCATGGCGTCGACCAGGTCGGCACGGATCACCAGCACGGCGGGGCTCCTCCTACATCAGTCGTTCAGCGGACGTTCGGCTCAGGCGAACGCACCGGGCAACATGTCACGGTAGGTCGGTATTCCTGCCACCGACTCGGCGGCCAGCACGCCGACCAGCACCGCGCGCGCCAAACAGTGTGCCCCGGCCGCACCCAACAATGCGACCAGCTTGGTCTCCGGCGACATCGCCACCGGGATATCGGGGTCGGGTTCCACCTCGATCGCGCCGGTGGCGAGCGCGAAGACGGTGTCGCCGTCCAGCGGGGTGTGGGCGGGATGGATCGAGTGCGCCAGGCCGTCGTGGGCGGCGACGGCGAACCGGTTGCACGCCATCGGCGACAGCGCCGCATCGGTGGCCACCACCGCGATGGTGGTGTTCAGGGGTCCGGACTCGCGATCGCGTGCGGCGAACCCGGCGATCTGCTCGGCAGGCGGCGCGACCAGCCCGAACTCGTCGATCAGCCGCGCCATCCAGGGCAGCCCGGTGGCGGGGTCGACGACGTTGCCAGCGCTGTTGACGGCGACGATCGCGCCCACGGTCACCCCGTTGTCGAGGGTGACCGAAGCGGTGCCCAGACCGCCCTTGAGCACCCCGGCCCGCGCTCCGACCCCGGCGCCGACGGTGCCCACGGCGACCTCGGTGCCCGCCGCGTGGGCGGCTCGATAGCCGAATTCGGCGGTCGGTCTACATGCCCAGCCGCCGACCGGAAGATCAAAAATCACCGCGGCCGGAACTATCGGCACCACGCCGCCGTCCATCGCGACACCGCGGCCCTGCTCCTCCAGCCACGTCATCACGCCGTCGGCGGCGGCTAGCCCGAAGGCGCTGCCTCCGGTGAGCACCACGGCGTCGACGTGCCGCACGCTGTTGGCCGGGTCGAGCAGATCGGTCTCCCGGGTACCGGGCGCACCGCCGCGCACGTCGACCGCTCCCACGGTGCCCGGCGGCGCGATGACGACGGTGGTGCCGCACGCCCAGCCCGAACCCAGCGTCGCGTCGGGATCCAACCGCTCGTGCTGACCGACGAGGATGCCTGCGACGTCGGTGATGGACCCCGCGGTCATCGGATCGGCTTGCCCATCAGGCCGAGCACCAGATACTCCTGCAGCACGGTCAGCCACTGATACACCTCGAGATGTCCGGCCAGCGGATGCTCGGGCGGCAGCCGGTCGAGTCCGTGCGGACCGATCTCGAGCATCGTGCCCAGCGCCAGCCGGACGTCGTTGACCGCGGTGATCCAGGCGTTCGCGTCGTCGACGGTGAGCTCGAACCGCGCGCCGTCGTCCGGCAAGGTATCCAGAAGTCGTTGTGCAGCAGACTTTTTCGCATCGATGATGTCTGGTTCATGCAGGCTGCGCAGCGCGCCGTTGAGGCTTTCCGCCGCTGCCGAGCCGGCCGGGTGCTCGCGCTGGGGCTTGAAGAAATCCGGCAGCAGCCGTCGCATGGTGGAATCTTCGGGCGGCTGGGCATTGCCGGTGCGGATACCGGTCAGCTGGGCCAGCGGATCCGAGGGCGCGGCGTCTTCACGTTCGGTGAGCATGCCGTGCACCGAGGTCACCATGTTCTTGAGCAACGCCGCCTCGTGCGCGGCCAGCGCCGAGCGGAACCGAGGTCCGTCAGCGGTCTCCACCCGCTTCCATTTGCGCATGTGGTCGACCGGGCTCAGCGGTCCTGCTGCATGGTGGCCCACAGCCCGGCCGCGTGCAGCTTGGTCACGTCGACCTCCATGGACTCCCTGCTGCCCGAGGACACCACGGCCTTGCCTTCGTTGTGCACCTGGAGCATCAGCTTGGTGGCCTGCGGTTCGCTGTAGCCGAACAGTTTCTGGAAGATGTAGGTCACGTAGTTCATCAGGTTGACCGGATCGTCCCAGACGATGGTCACCCAGGGGCGGTCCGCGGCGTCAACGGGATCGGTGTCCTGCTGCCCGCTGGTGCCCGGCCGGGTCGGTGCCGCTGACGCGCCCATGGCACCAAGGATAGCGAGCTACCTCAATAACGACCCAATGCCGTGGCAGCCGATACCGTTGCCGTGTGACCGCCGCGCTGTTGACGGACAAATACGAGCTGACGATGCTGTCCGCTGCCCTGCTGGACGGGACGGCCGGCCGCCGGACCACCTTCGAGGTGTTTGCCCGCCGACTGCCCGAGGGCCGCCGCTACGGCGTGGTGGCCGGGACCGGCCGGTTCCTGGAAGCCTTGGGCGAGTTCGTCTTCGACCGGGTCGCGCTGGAGTCGTTGTCGTCGTTCCTGGATCCGGTGACCCTGGACTTTTTGCGCGACTTCCGGTTCCGCGGCGATATCGACGGTTACGCCGAGGGCGAGCTGTACTTCCCCGGCTCCCCGATCCTGTCGGTCAGCGGCACCTTCGCCGAGTGCGTCCTGCTCGAGACGCTGGCGCTGTCAATCTTCAACCACGACACCGCGATCGCCTCGGCGGCGGCGCGGATGGTCAGCGCCGCGCAGGGCCGTCCGCTGATCGAGATGGGCTCGCGACGCACCCACGAGCAGGCCGCGGTGGCCTCGGCACGGGCGGCCTACGTCGCCGGCTTCGCGGGCACCTCGAACCTGGAGGCGCACCGCCGCTTCGGCGTGCCCGCGCTGGGCACCAGCGCGCACGCGTTCACCATGCTGCACACCACCTCGGACGGCCCGGATGAGCCCGCCGCGTTCCGGGCCCAGGTCGAGGCGCTCGGGCTGGACACCACGCTGTTGGTGGACACCTATGACGTGACCACCGGGGTGGCCAACGCGATCGCGGTGGCCGGTCCCGAGCTCGGGTCGGTGCGCATCGACTCAGGCGACCTGGGGGTGCTGGCCCGCCAGGTGCGCGCCCAACTCGACGGCCTCGGCGCGACCGGCACCCGGATCGTGGTCTCCGGTGATCTCGACGAGTACGCGATCGCCGCCCTGCGCGCCGATCCCGTCGACAGCTACGGCGTGGGCACATCGGTGGTCACCGGATCGGGGGCGCCGACGGCGAGCATGGTCTACAAGCTCGTCGAGGTCGACGGCATCCCGGTGCAGAAGCGCAGCAGCCACAAGGAATCCCACGGCGGCCGCAAGGCGGCGACCCGGCTGGCCAAGCCGACCGGAACGGTCACCGAAGAGGTGGTCCACCCCGTCGACGAGCCGCCACAGACCACCGAGCCGTCGCGCCGGCTGACGGTGCCGCTGGTCCGCGACGGGCAGCCGGTCGCGTCTGCGGATCTGGCCGCGGCCCGCGAGTTGGTGGCGGCCGGGCTGCGCAGCCTGCCGTGGGAAGGGTTGGCCCTGTCGCAGGGTGAGCCAGCGATCCCGACCCGCCAGGTGGCGGTGCGTCCTCGGTGAGCGCCGAGGAACTTCCACCGGTCGCCGATCTGCTGGCCACCGCCGTCGGCGCGCTGGGCGGCAGCCAGCGGCCCGGCCAGGTGCAGATGGCCGAGGCGGTGGCGCATGCTCTGGCGTCGCGCCAGCACCTGGCCGTGCAGGCCGGCACCGGTACCGGCAAGTCGCTGGCCTACCTGATCCCGGCAATCGCCCGCGCCGTCACCGACGAGACCCCGGTGGTGGTGTCCACCGCGACGATCGCTCTGCAGCGCCAGCTGGTCGACCGTGATCTGCCCCGTCTGGTCGATGCACTGGCCGGGGTGCTGCCCCGAAGGCCCCGCTTCGCACTCCTCAAGGGGCGGCGAAACTACCTGTGCCTGAACAAGATTCACGGAGCGGACGACCGCGAGCCGGACGAGTCCCAGGTGGAGCTGTTCGAGCCGATGGCCGCCTCCGCGCTGGGGCGCGACGTGGCGCGCTTGACGGCGTGGGCCTCGGAGACGGTGACCGGTGACCGCGACGAGCTGACCCCCGGCGTACCGGACCGGTCCTGGTCGCAGGTCAGCGTGTCGGCCCGGGAGTGCCTCGGGATGGCGCGCTGCCCCTACGGCGCGGACTGCTTCGCGGAGAAGGCGCGCGGCGAGGCCGGTAACGCCGACATCGTGGTGACCAACCACGCCCTGCTCGCGATCAATGCGATCGCGGAGGCCTCGGTGCTGCCCGAGCACGACTACGTGGTGGTCGACGAGGCCCACGAACTGGTGGACCGGGTGACGTCGGTGGCCACCGGCGAGCTGACCCCGGCGCCACTGGGTGTTGCGACGCGGCGCATCTCGCGGTTGGTGCGCCCGGAACTGGCCCAGCGGATGGAGGCCGCGGTGGCGACGTTCTCCTCGGCAATCCATGACGGCACGCCGGGGCGGATGGATTTTCTCGACGACGAGCTGGCCACCTATCTGACCGCGCTGCGCGACGCCGCCAACGCCGCGCGCGCCGATATCGACCCGGCTCCCAGGGACCCGAAGGCGGCGGCCGCCCGCACCGAGGCGATCGCGGCGCTCACCGAGATCGGCGACACCGCGGCGCGGGTGCTGGACTCGTTCGTCCCGGCCATCCCCGACCGCACCGATGTGGTGTGGCTCGACCACGAAGAGGTCCGCTCGTCAGGCGGACCGGCGGGCAGGAGCGCAGCGACCGGGGGATCAACACCGCGGCCGGTGCTGCGGGTGGCGCCGTTGTCGGTCTCGGGCCTGCTGCGCAGCCGGCTGTTCGGCACCGCCACCGCAGTACTCACCTCGGCCACCCTGACCATCGGCGGATCGTTCGAGGCGATGTCCCGGGCGTGGGGTCTGGCCGACGGCCCGGCCTGGCAGGGCCTGGACGTCGGCTCGCCGTTCGAGCACGCCAAGTCGGGAATCCTCTACATCGCCGCGCACCTGCCGCCGCCGGGCCGCGACGGCACCGGCACCGATGCGCAGCTCGACGAGATCGCCGGGCTCATCGCGGCGGCCGGCGGCCGCACCCTGGGCCTGTTCTCGTCGATGCGGGCGGCGAAGGCGGCCGCCGAGGCCATGCGCACCCGACTGGACACCCCGGTGCTGTGCCAGGGCGAGGACAGCACGGCAGCGCTGGTCGGAAAGTTCACCGCGGACCCGGAGACCTCGTTGTTCGGCACCCTGTCGCTCTGGCAGGGCGTCGACGTGCCCGGCCCGTCGCTGTCCCTGGTCCTCATCGACCGCATTCCCTTCCCCCGGCCCGACGATCCGCTGTTGACGGCGCGGCAGCGCGCGGTGGCCGCCCGTGGCGGCAACGGGTTCATGGCGGTCGCGGGTGCCCACGCCGCACTGCTGCTGGCTCAGGGTGCGGGCCGGTTGCTGCGCCGCGCCGACGACCGCGGCGTGGTCGCGGTGCTGGACTCGCGGATGGCCACCGCTCGTTACGGTGGCTACCTGCGAGCGTCGCTGCCCCCGTTCTGGACCACCACCGATCCCGAGCGGGCCAAACAAGCACTTCAACGGCTACGGGCCGGCAGCCCACACTGAGCGAACAGCGGTCCTGTCGGGTGCGCAGCACTATTGTGATAGCAACATCGACCGAGTGAGAGCAACGTCGAGCGAGCCCGCCGGCACTGTGGAGAGGCAACCCTCATGCGCGCACGACACCTGGGGCGTCTGCTCGCCGTTGCCGCCACCGCGGTGGTCCTGGCCGGGTGCGGATCCACGGTCTCGGGCAAAGCCGTGTCGATCTTCGACGACCCGTTCAAGGTGGCCGGCCTGCAGGCCGTCGACGGCAACAGCGGGCTGCGCCCCAATCCCGAGCCACCCGGCCGCAAGGTCACCGGCGGTGACGGCGGCAAGGTCGACGAGATCGCCGCACAATCCGTGTCGGATCTGGAGACGTTCTGGCAGAGCTCCTACGGCGACACCTTCAAGGGCGAGTTCACGCCGGTGAAGGAACTCATCTCGTGGAACTCCGACGACTATGACGGCACCTTCTGCGACGAGTCCACCGCGGGTCTGGTCAACGCCGCCTTTTGCGAGGACGACGACACCATCGGCTGGGATCGCGGTGTGCTGATGCCGTCGCTGCGCCAGGCCAACGGCGATATGGCCATCACGATGGTGCTGGCTCACGAGTATGGTCACGCGATCCAGAAGCTGGCCAAGCTGAACAAGAAGGGGACCCCCACCCTGGTCGCCGAGCAACAGGCCGATTGCCTGGCCGGGGTGTACATGCGCTGGGTGGCCGAGGGCAACTCGCCGCGCTTCACCCTGTCCACCGGTGACGGTCTGAACAATCTGCTGGCCGCGATGATCTCCTTCCGCGATCCGCTGTTGAGCCAGGACGACTACTACGACACCGGCGACGAGCACGGATCGGCGTTCGAGCGGATCTCGGCGTTCCAGTTCGGCTTCACCGACGGGGCGTCGTCGTGCGCCGCGATCGACGTCAAGGAGATCGGCCAGCGCCGCGGTGATCTGCCGGTCGAGCTGCAGTCCGACCAGACCGGCGAGTGGCCGGTGAGTGAGGAGTCGACGAAGTCCATCGTCGACGCGATGAACATCCTGTTCGCGCCGAAGGATCCACCGCAGTTGAGCTTCGACGCCGCCAAAGCTTCGTCGTGCCCGGACGCCCGGCCCAGCCCGCCGGTGTCGTTCTGCCCGGCGACCAACACCATCGCGGTGGACCTGCCGGGCCTGCAGAAGATGGGCACGTCGAACGAGGGTGACGAAACCTCCCTGGTGCAGGGCGACAACACGGCGTACTCCGCACTCGTGTCGCGCTACATGCTGGCGCTGCAACACCAGCAGGGCGGACTAGTGCTCGACAACGCCGAGGCCGGTTTGCGCACGGCCTGCCTGACCGGGGTCGCCACTACCAAGCTGTCCAAGGAGGTCACCACCCCGGACGGCAACACCGTGGCGCTGACGGCCGGCGATATCGACGAGGCGGTGTCGGGGCTGCTGACCAACGGGCTGGCGGCCAGCGATGTCAACGGCGAGTCGGTGCCCGCCGGGTTCTCCCGCATCGACGCGTTCCGGATCGGCGTGCTCGGCGATCAGGCCCGCTGCATCAAACGCTTCCCGTGATCGCTAACCGCCGAGTGTGGGCCCTATGTACGCAAAACGGCCTTCCGGCGTACCTAACCCCCACAGTCGAAGGCGCCTCTGCTCAGATTTTTTTCGTGACCCCGTACCAGGACAGGATGGCGTCGCCTTCGTCGGTGGACTTGGTCAGCGTGGCGTAGGACCGGATGAACGACTCCCCCACGCAGCCGTCGATCTTGACGTGGAAGTTGCTGATCGACACCCACGGTGCGGAGCCTTTGTACTCCTTCTTGGTCACCGGGACGATGTTGATGATGCCGGGCTTGAGGCCGACGGTGATGCCGCCACCGATGTTGGCGCCCAGGCCGGGGCTCAGCCCGTCGGGCAGCACACCAGGGAAGTCCAGGCCGAAGTAGCCGATCGACGGGTTGATACCGGCCGTTCCGGTCAGCGAGACGCCGTTGGAGGTGCTCATGTCGATGCCGCAGCCGATCTGGTAGCCGACCTCGAACACACCTTTGGGCGACGAGCCGTCGCCGCTGAGCGCGCCGTTGTAGACGCCTCCGACCACGTACTCACGCGACGAGATCGCGGTGGTCAGCGGAGCGACCGGCATCTGCACTTCGTCTTTGGCTGAGATGGTCAGGGTCCAGCCGTCCGGAGACTTGGTGGTGGCCGGCCCGGTGGACTCCACCCGGCCGTCATCGACAGGCGGGTCGGCCGCAGCCGCCACCGGCTGCGCGGCGTCCGGTGCAGTGGCGTCGGGATCAGCCCAGGCCGGAGCCGCCGACAACAAGCCACCTACCAGCAGCACCACTGCCGCCGCACCTCGCACCACCACTGCCCCGAACGCCTTCCCGGAAACCCGACAGCCCGCCCCGATGCGGTGCCGGTCGGCATTCCTGTTGGGAACCTACATGCGGCACCCTTGCCGTACTAACCGGATCCGGAACCGTCAGCGTTACGCCATTCTCACCAGACCGAGTTCGTTGTCGGCGGCGAGCAGCGAGTGGTGCGGCAACACCCGCACCGTGTAGCCGACCGACCCGGCCACCGGAAGCGGTGTCGTGGTCGAGAACAGTTCGGTACCGCCGTCGCCCGGTCCGGTGTGCAGCATCTCCACATACGTCGGGTTCACCAGCACATCGGTGGCGTCGACACGCCCCAGCACGGCCTGCACCACGACTTCCTCGGGCCGCAGACCGGCCAGTTGCACGGCGGCGGTGAGGGTGAGCTGCGAGCCGAGCAGCGGGGTGTCGGGCAGGCCGGTGCTGTCGACGTCGGTGACGGCGACCTGCGGCCAGGCTTCGCGGGCCCGCAGCCGGTAGGCGCTCAGGTCGCGGGCCGCCCCGAACGGCAGTCCGTCGACGGGCGCGACGGTGCGGCGCAGCGACTGCGCAGCCGGCGCGTAGTACTTCTCGGTGTAGTCGCGCACCATCCGCGAGGCCAGCACCTTGGGCCCCAGCGACTGCAGGGTATGGCGCACCATCTCGACCCAGCGGGTCGGCACGCCGCGCTCGTCACGGTCGTAGAACTTCGGGCCGACGGAGTGCGCCAGTAGGTCGTAGAGTGCCGCGGCCTCCAGGTCGTCGCGGCGCCCCTCGTCAGCAAGTCCGTCGGCAGTCGGTATCTCCCAACCGTTTTCGCCGTCGTACCACTCGTCCCACCACCCGTCGCGGATGGACAGGTTCAGCCCGCCGTTGAGCGCGCTCTTCATGCCGGAGGTGCCGCACGCCTCCAGCGGCCGCAGCGGATTGTTCAGCCACACATCGCATCCCCAGTACAGCGACCGGGCCATCGACATGTCGTAATCGGGTAGGAAGGCGATGCGATGCCGCACCTCGGGCCGGTCGGCGAACTTCACCACCTGCTGGATCAGCGCCTTGCCGGCGTCGTCGGCCGGATGCGACTTGCCCGCGACGATCAGCTGCAGCGGCTTGTCGGGATCGAGCAGCAGCGCCTCCAGCCGTTGCGGATCACGCAGCATCAGGGTCAGCCGCTTATAGGTGGGAACCCGTCGGGCAAACCCTATAGTCAAGACGCCGGGGTCAAAAGCTGTTGCAATCCAACCAAGTTCAGCATCCGAAGCACCGCGCTCCAGCCACGACCTACGCAGCCTGCGACGCACGTCCTCGACCAGGTAGGCCCGCAGTTGCGACCGGATCCACCAGATGTGGCCGGGGTCGACCTCCTGCAGGCGGGCCCAGACCTGGGGCTCACGCAGCGCCTCGGTGGAGCCGGCCAGCTCACGGCCCAGTTGCAGCCACTGCGGCGCGGCCCAGGTGGGGCCGTGCACACCGTTGGTGATGGACCCGATCGGCACGTCGGCCGGGTCGAAACCCGGCCACAGCTCGTCGAACATCTCCCGGCTGACCCGGCCGTGCAGCAGCGACACCCCGTTGGCGCGCTGGGCCAGCCGCAGACCCATGTGCGCCATGTTGAACTTCGTCGGGTCGTCCTCGGCACCGAAGGCCAGCACGCGGGCCACCGGGACACCGGGCAGCAGCCCCGCCGGGCCGTCGTCGCCGAAGTAGCGCTGCACCATCTCCACCGGGAACCGGTCGATCCCGGCGGGCACCGGGGTGTGGGTGGTGAAGACCGTGCTGGAGCGCACCACCGTCAGCGCGGTGTCGAAGTCCAGCCGCTCGGCCGCCATCAGCTCGCGGATGCGCTCGACGCCGAGGAAACCGGCATGGCCCTCGTTCATGTGGAAGACGTCGGGTGCCGGCCGGCCCTCGATGGCGGTGAACGCCCGCACGGCGCGCACGCCGCCGATCCCGGCCAACAGCTCCTGCTTCATCCGGTGTTCCTGGTCACCGCCGTAAAGCCGATCGGTGACGTTACGCAGGTCGTGCTCGTTCTCCGGGATGTCGGAGTCCAGCAGCAACAGCGGGATCCGCCCGACCTGGGCCACCCATACCCGGGCGCGCAGCTGCCGGGCCTCCGGTAGCGCCAGCTCCACCAGGACAGGCGCGCCGGCGGCATCGGTGAGCAGGCGCAGCGGCAGGCCCTGCGGGTCCAGCGATGGGTAGTTCTCCCGCTGCCAGCCATCGGCCGTCAAGGACTGCCCGAAGTACCCCGAGCGGTAGTACAAGCCGACGGCGACCAGCGGCAGACCGAGGTCCGACGCCGACTTCAGATGGTCGCCGGCCAGGATGCCCAGGCCACCGGAGTAGTTCGGCAGCACCTCGGCGACACCGAACTCCATCGAGAAGTACGCGATGCCGGTCGGCATGGTCGCCGGATCCTGCTCCTGGTACCACATCGGGCGGGCGAGGTAGTCGTCGAGATCGCCGGCCAGCTGGTCCAGCCCCGCCAGAAAACCGCTGTCCACGGCGAGTTCGTCCAGACGCTGGGGTGTGACCGCGCCCAGCAGGGCGACCGGGTCCTGCCCGGTCTGCGCCCACAACTGCGGATCGATCGACGCGAACAGATCCTGCGTCGGCGTATCCCAGGACCAGCGCAGGTTGGTCGACAACCGGCCCAGCGCCGAGAGCCGCTCGGGCAGGTGGGCACGGACCGTGAACCTACGCAGGGCCTTCACGTGACCCAACCTTACTGACGCGCCCAGCCGTGCGTGCGCTTCTTTCACTCGCATCGACTCGGCCCACTACGGTGTGAACTGAGCGTGATGCGGTTACCCGAGAAGGCACGGATCCGGCGCGGCGCGGGCCACGTCGTACAAGTCAGAAATGGGAGTGGTTGGGTGCCCGGTCGTATCGAGATCGATGACGTCGCGCCCGTTGTGTCCTGCGGTACCTACCCAGCCAAGGCTGTCGTCGGCGAGGTGGTCCCGGTCTGCGCGTCGGTCTGGCGTGAGGGACACGACGCGGTGGCCGCGACTCTGGTGGTCCGCTACCTGGGGTCGGCCTACCCGCAGCTGGGCCAGAGCCCGGCCCGCCGGGTCAAGGCGCTGGAGGCCGCCGAAGCGGTGGCGACGCCGGCGGCCGCCAACCGGGTCAAGCCGCAGCTGTATCCGATGGCACTGGGGCGCACCCCTGATCTGTTCCACGGCCAGTTCGTCCCCGACCGGGTCGGGCTGTGGACATTCCGCATCGACGGGTGGGGCGACCCCATCACCACCTGGCGGCACGCGGTGACCGCCAAGCTGGACGCCGGACAGGGCGAGTCGGAACTGAACAACGATCTACTGGTCGGCGCGCGCCTGCTCGAGCGCGCCGCCACCGGTGTGCCGCGGGACCGGCGCACCCCGCTGCTGCACGCCAGCGCCGCACTGCGCGAGTCCGGCGACCCCGTCACCCGCGCCGCCCTGGCGCTGTCGCACGAGGTCACCGAGCTGCTGGCCGCATTCCCGCTGCGTGAACTGGTCACCAGGGGCACCACCTATGGCGTCTGGGCCGACCGGCCGCTGGCCCGGTGCAGCGCCTGGTACGAGTTCTTTCCGCGCTCGACCGGCGGCTGGGACGCTGAGGGCCGCCCCGTGCACGGCACCTTCGCGACGTCGATCGAGGCGCTGCCCCGGATCGCCGCGATGGGCTTCAACGTGGTCTACCTGCCGCCGATCCACCCGATCGGCAAGGTGCACCGCAAGGGGCGCAACAACACCGTCACCGCGGAACCGGGCGATGTCGGCTCGCCGTGGGCGATCGGCAGCGACGAGGGCGGCCACGACGCCGTGCACCCGGCCCTGGGCAGCATCGAGGACTTCGACCGGTTCGTGGCCGCGGTGCGCGACCACGGCATGGAGGTGGCGCTGGACTTGGCGCTGCAGTGCGCACCGGATCACCCGTGGGCCAAGGACCACCGGCAGTGGTTCACCGAGTTGCCCGACGGGACCATCGCCTACGCGGAGAACCCGCCGAAGAAGTACCAGGACATCTACCCGCTGAACTTCGACAACGACCCAGGCGGGCTCTACGACGAGGTGCTGCGCGTGGTGCGGCACTGGATCGAGCACGGCGTCACGATCTTCCGGGTCGACAACCCGCACACCAAGCCACCGAACTTCTGGGCGTGGTTGATCAGCCAGGTGAAGGCCACCCACCCCGACGTGCTGTTCCTCTCCGAGGCGTTCACCCGCCCGGCGCGGATGTACGGGCTGGCCAAACTCGGCTTCACCCAGTCGTATTCGTATTTCACCTGGCGTACCGCCAAGTGGGAGATCGAGGAGTTCGGCCGCCAGATCGCCGAGCATGCCGACTACGCGCGGCCCAACCTCTTCGTCAACACCCCCGACATCCTGCACGAGAGCCTGCAGCAGGGCGGCCCGGGCATGTTCGCCATCCGCGCGGTGCTGGCGGCCACCCTGGGCACGTCGTGGGGGGTGTACTCCGGTTTCGAACTCTTCGAGCATCTGCCGGTGCGGGAAGGCAGCGAGGAGTACCTGGATTCGGAGAAGTACGAACTGCGTCCGCGTGACTTCGACGGCGCCCTGTCCCGTGGGCAATCACTGGAGCCATTCCTCAAGCGGCTCAACGAGATCCGCCGGGTACATCCGGCACTGTGCCAATTGCGCACCATCACCTTCCACCACGTCGACAACGAGGCGCTGCTGGCCTACAGCAAGTTCGACCCGGTGACCGGCGACACGGTGCTGGTGGTGGTGACGTTGAACGCATTCGGCCCCGAAGAGGGAACGGTATGGCTGGATATGGGCGCACTGGGTATGCAGCCCTACGACCGTTTCTGGGTGCGTGACGAAATCACCGGGGAGGAATACCAATGGGGCCAAGCCAACTACGTACGCATCGAGCCCGGACGTGCCGTCGCGCACGTCCTGAACATGCCGCTGATCCCGCCCGACCAGCGAGCGAGTCTGCTTCGCCGGGAATGATCGGAACGAGAGGAGCCTAGGGCCACATGACGAGATCACCGAAGCTCGCCAGTCCGTATCTGGCGCCGGATCCCGGCGACCTGGCCCGGCTGGTGGCCGGGGTGCACCACGACCCGCACAGCATCCTGGGTGCTCACGAGTACGACGACCACACCGTGCTGAGGGCGCTGCGCCCGTACGCCGAGCAGGTGGTGGCGATCGTCGGTGACCAGCGCTACGAGTTCAGCCACATCGATGCCGGCCTGTTCGCGGTGAGCTTGCCGTTCACCAATCTCGCCGACTACCGGCTCGAGGTCACCTACCCCGGCGGACACACCCTCACCGTGGCCGACGGCTACCGATTCCTGCCCACCCTCGGCGAGATGGATCTGCATCTGTTCGCCGAGGGCCGCCACGAGCGGCTGTGGGAGATCCTGGGCGCGCACCCGCGTTCCTTCACCACACCCGACGGCGTGGTCGAGGGGGTGTCGTTTGCGGTGTGGGCCCCGAATGCCAAGGGCGTCAGCCTGATCGGCGAGTTCAACCACTGGGACGGCAACGACGCACCGATGCGCGTACTGGGATCCTCCGGGGTCTGGGAGCTGTTCTGGCCGGACTTCCCCACCGACGGGCTCTACAAGTTCCGGGTGCACGGTGTCGACGGGGCGGTCACCGACCGGGCCGACCCGTTCGCGTTCGCCACCGAGGTGCCGCCGCAGACCGCGTCGCGGGTGAATGTCTCGCACTACACCTGGGCCGACGAGGACTGGATGACGCAGCGGGCCGGCCGCAATCCGGTGTTCGAGCCCATGAGCACCTACGAGGTGCACCTCGGTTCCTGGCGCCCGGGCCTGAGCTATCGCCAGCTGGCCCAGGAACTCACCGATTACGTTGTGGCCCAGGGCTTCACCCATGTCGAGTTCCTGCCGGTCGCCGAGCACCCGTTCGGGGGGTCGTGGGGCTACCAGGTGACGTCGTACTACGCGCCGACGTCCCGGTTCGGCACGCCCGACGATTTCCGGTTCCTGGTCGACGCACTGCACCAGGCCGGCATCGGGGTGATCGTCGACTGGGTGCCCGCCCACTTCCCCAAGGACGGCTGGGCCTTGGGCCGCTTCGACGGCACCGCACTCTACGAGCACTCCGACCCGCGCCGTGGTGAGCAACTCGACTGGGGCACTTACGTCTTCGACTTCGGCAGGCCCGAGGTGCGCAACTTCCTGGTGGCCAACGCGCTGTACTGGCTGCAGGAGTACCACATCGACGGGCTGCGGGTGGATGCGGTGGCCTCGATGCTGTACCTGGACTACTCGCGACCGGCCGACGGGTGGACGCCCAACATCTACGGCGGGCGGGAGAACCTCGAGGCGGTACAGTTCCTGCAGGAGATGAACGCCACCGTCCACAAGGCGGCCCCCGGCATCGTCACCATCGCCGAGGAGTCGACCTCCTGGCCCGGCGTCACTCGACCGACCAACATTGGCGGCCTTGGCTTTTCGATGAAGTGGAATATGGGGTGGATGCACGACACCCTGGACTACATCAGCCGCGACCCGATCTACCGCACCTACCACCACCACGAGATGACCTTCTCGATGCTGTACGCGTTCAGCGAGAACTATGTGCTGCCGATCAGCCATGACGAGGTGGTGCACGGCAAGGGCACGCTGTGGGGCCGGATGCCGGGCAACGACCATGTCAAGGCGGCCGGGCTGCGCAGTCTGCTGGCTTATCAGTGGGCGCACCCGGGCAAGCAGCTGCTGTTCATGGGTCAGGAGTTCGGCCAGCGCGCCGAGTGGTCCGAGGAACGCGGGATCGACTGGTTCCAGCTCGACGAGAACAGCTACTCCGACGGCATTGCGAAGTTCGTCGCCGATGTCAACCAGATCTATCGGACTCGTTCGGCGTTGTGGAGTCAGGACACCAAGCCGGAGGGTTACTCCTGGATCGACGCCAACGACTCGGCCAACAACGTGCTGAGCTTCCTGCGCTACGGCAGCGATGGCTCGGTGCTGGCGTGTGTGTTCAACTTCTCCGGATCAGAGCACACCCACTACCGGCTGGGTCTGCCGCACGGGGGTACCTGGCGCGAGGTGCTCAACAGCGACGCGACGATCTACAACGGCGCGGGCGCAGGCAATTTCGGCGCGGTGGACGCTACCGAGGATCCGTGGCACGGCCGGCCCGCGTCGGCGACGCTGGTACTGCCGCCCACCTCGGCGATCTGGCTCGAGCCGGCCTAGCCGATCTCGGCGCCTAGTACAGCGCGTTGGCGAGGTTGCGCCGGCCGGCGATGACGTCGGGGTCGGCGGGGTCGAACAGTTCGAAGAGTTCGATCAGCCGGGTACGTACCGCGGTCCGCTCGTCACCGGCGGTCCGCCGCACCAGCGCGATCAGCCGGTCGAAGGCCGCGGTGACGTCCTGGTTGAGGATCTCGACGTCGGCCGCCGCGAACGCGGCGTCGAGATCGTCGGGTGCGGCGGCGGCTGCGGCCACGGCGTCCGGGCGCTGGGCGGTGGCGCGCTCCAGGAAGGTGATCTGGCGCAGCGCGCCCTTGGCCTCGGCGTGGTTCGGGTCGGCGTCCAGGATCGCCTGGTAGGCGGCGGCGGCCGCGGCGAAGTCACCGGCCTCGAGATGCTCACGGGCCTGGGCCACCGCGGGGTCGGCCTGCTCGGCCTCCGATTCGCCGGTACCCGAGAGCTTTCCGGCCGTGGCCGACAGCAACGAGTCGATCCAGCGCCGCAGCTGCTCGGGCGGCTGGGGGCCCTGGAAACTGGCCAGCGGTTGACCGCCGGCCAGCGCGACGACAGTGGGCACGGCTTCGATGCCGAACATCTGCGCGACCCGCGGTACCACGTCGACGTTGACGGTGGCCAGCGACCACGTGCCCTTGTCGGCGGCAGCCAGGTCGGCGAAGGCGTCGATCAACTGGACGCAGACCTCGCTGCGCGGGGACCACAACACCACGACCACCGGGATCTGCCCGGAGCGGACCAACACCTCGGCTTCGAAATTCGCCTCGGTGATCTCGACGGCACCGGTGGGAGCCGCACCGCCGGACGGGGCCTGGGCCCGCTGCTTGAGACCCGAGAGGTCAACGGCACCGGCCAATGCCGCCGGAATCGATGGGCGTGGACGTGTCACGCCCACAAGTCTGTCACGTCGCCGACGGTGCCGATTTGGCCGCTGCCGCAGATGCGTCGCGATGGTGCTCAGCACCGGTTTCCGGGCCCAATTTCGCGGTCCGGTCAGCCCATATGAGGAAGATCACACTGCCAAGCGGCACGATGCTGCCCAGCAACGCCAGAAACCAGGTTCCGGCACGCCACTGATAGGCGATACCGGCCAGTAGCGCGGTGACCACGAACGCGATGAACACCAGTCCGTGGGCCATCCCAAAGATCTTCACGCCGATCTCCGTGCGCGGGCTGCCCAGGTACTTGAAGTACATCCCGATCAACAGCCCGACCCACGTCAACGCTTCGGCCAGCGCGACCAACCGGAACCGTCCAGCGGTGCTGCGAATGTCGAGAGTGCTCGTCATGGCGCCATTGTGCCGGACCGGCGGCCCAGCTACTACGCGCCGTCGTTGACCGGGACTACCCGGCGCGCAGGATCAGCGCGTCGCCCTGGCCGCCGGCACCGCACAGTGCCGCCACCGCATAGGCGCCGCCCCGCCGCTTGAGCTCGTGTGCGGCGTGCAGGACGATGCGGGCCCCCGACATCCCGATCGGATGACCCAGCGCGATCGCACCACCGTTGCGGTTGACCTTCTCCGGATCCACACCCAGCTCACGCGTGGAGGCCAGCGAGACCGCCGCGAACGCCTCGTTGATCTCCAGGACGTCGAACTGGTCGACGCCGACGCCCTCACGCGCGGCCGCCTTCTTGATGGCGTTGGCGGGTTGGGACTGCAGGGTGGAATCCGGGCCGGCGACCACACCGTGAGCGCCGATCTCGCACAACCAGCTCAGCCCCAGCTCCTGGGCCTTGGACTTCTTCATCACCACGACCGCGCAGCCGCCATCGGAGATCTGGGACGCCGAACCCGCGGTGATGGTGCCGTCCTTGCGGAATGACGGCTTGAGACCGGACAGCGACTCCGCGGTGGTGTTGGCCCGAATGCCCTCGTCCTGGGTGAATTCGATCGGGTCGCCCTTGCGCTGCGGAATCGACACCGGCACAACCTCGTCGGCGAACAGCCCGTCCTTCCATGCCGCGGCGGCCTTCTGATGCGAACCGGCGGCGAATTCGTCCTGCTCGAGGCGGGTGAACTTGTCCTCGTCATTGCGCTGTTCGGTCAGCGCACCCATCGGCTGGTCGGTGAACACGTCATGCAAGCCGTCATAAGCCAGGTGGTCGAGCAGTGTGACGTCGCCGTACTTGTAGCCGTCGCGGCTGTTCATCAACAGGTGCGGCGCCCGGGTCATCGACTCCTGGCCACCGGCCACCACGACGTCGAACTCACCGGCGCGGATCAGCTGGTCGGCCAGGGCAATCGAGTCGATGCCGGACAGGCACATCTTGTTGATCGTCAGCGCCGGCACATCCCAGCCGATCCCCGCCGACACCGCCGACTGGCGCGCAGGCATCTGGCCGGCGCCTGCCGTGAGGACCTGGCCCATGATCACGTACTCGACCAGGGAGGCGGCCACCCCGGACTTCTCCAGGGCTCCCTTGATGGCGATCGCGCCCAGATCACTGCCGGAAAAGCCCTTCAGCGATCCGGACAACTTGCCGATCGGTGTACGTGCTCCAGCAACGATCACAGACGTCGTCATAACTACCTCCACAGGCGTTTGGAGCCGCAGGTATGCGGCTAATCACAGATCCCGCAGTATTGGATCCGACGTCGTTAGGTTACCTTTGCGTTATGACCGCTGAACAAGTTGATGCCCGCCCCGTTCTGGCCGGCGCTCTCGTGACGGCTGTTGACCACATCGGCATCGCAGTGCCCGATCTGGACGTCGCGATTCAGTGGTACCACGAGCATCTGGGGATGATCCTCGTCCACGAGGAGATCAACGAAGACCAGGGCATCCGCGAGGCCATGCTGTCGCTGAAGGGTGCCGGCAGCGACTGCGCGCAGCTTCAGCTGATGGCCCCGCTCGACGAGAACTCGACCATCGCCAAGTTCATCGACAAGCGCGGCCCGGGCATCCAGCAGATGGCCTACCGGGTCAGCGATCTGGACGCCATGTCCGAGCAGCTGCGCAGCCAGGGCGTTCGGCTGATCTACGACGCACCGCGGCGCGGTACCGCGAACTCGCGGATCAACTTCATCCATCCCAAGGACGCCGGTGGTGTGCTGGTGGAGCTCGTCGAGAAGGCCGCCGAGCACTAGGCTCTCAGGACCACCTGCGGGTGGGCCCGCGCGAGGCGCGGTTGGCCCAGCACGGCGTGTGCCAATGCCTGCGATCCTCCAGCTCGGCGTCGCCCGCTGATCCCTCGTACACACGCCACACCACGACATGGGCTGTGCCCGAACGGATCTCGTGATCGCAGCCCGGGCAACGATAAGTCTTGACGGCACGTGCAGCGGCCACCGGACGCACCTCGTAGTCGTAGCCGTCGGCCCCGATCTCGATGCGGCGCTGCATCGGCAGCGGCGGCAGACCGGTGCCCTGACGACGGTCCGGTCTGCGACGGGGCATCAGAACAGCCGGAACTCGTCGCTGTCCATACCCCGCATCTTGTCGTAATCCAGTGTCACACATCGGATTCCGCGGTCGGTGGCCAGCGTGCGCGCCTGCGGCTTGATCTGCTGGGCGGCGAACACTCCGCTGACCGGCGCCAGCAGGCTGTCCCGGTTCATCAGCTCCAGATAGCGGGTCAGCTGCTCCACGCCGTCGATCTCACCACGCCGTTTGATCTCGACGGCTACCGAGCGGCCCTGCTCGTCGCGGGCCAGGATGTCCACCGGGCCGATCGCCGTCATGTATTCCCGGCGCACCAGGGTGTAGCCGTCACCGAGCAGTTCGATGTGCTCGGCCAGTAGCTCCTGCAGGTGTGCTTCGACGCCGTCCTTGACCAGCCCGGGGTCGATGCCCAGTTCGTGGCTCGAGTCGTGCTCGATGGACTCCAGTGTGATGCGCAACTGCTCGCCGGCCTTGTTCTCCACCACCCAGACGGGCTGCGGGCCGTCGGCGTCCTCGGTCAGCCAGCATGGCGGGCTCATCCAGTTCAACGGCTTGTAGGCACGGTCGTCGGCATGCACACTGACCGAGCCATCGGCCTTGACGAGCAGCAGTCGTCGTGCCGATGGCAGATGAGCGGTGAGCCGGCCGACGTAGTCGACGGTGCACTGAGCAATCACGAGGCGCACGGCTCAAGCTTAGGGTGTGTCGGCGCCGACGAATTAGGCTGACGCCACCATGAGTGCCAGCCCGAGTGTCGCGCAGCGGTTGGGCCGTGTGCTGGAGCGGGTCACCCGCCAGAGCGGCCGGTTGGCCACCACCCCCGCTTATGGGTCGTTGCTGCTGGGCAAGGTCTCGGAGAGCCCCGCCCGCCGCCGGGTGCGGATCCAGACGCTGATCACCGTCTTCACGCTCGTGGTCAACATCGTCGGGGTGGCGGTGGCCACACTGCTGGTCACCGTCGCGTTCCCGGTGCCCAGCGTGTTCCACGATGCACCGGCCTGGCTCACGTTCGGGGTCGCCCCGGCCTACGGCGCGGCGGCACTGGCGTTCGGTAGCTGGTGGATCACCACCCGTACGGTCAAGGACCTGCGGTGGGCCATCAGCGGCAGACCGCCGACCCGCGCCGACCAGCGCAGGGTCTTCTTCACACCGTGGCGAATCGCGATCGCCCAACTGGCGCTCTGGGCGGTGGGCACCACGGCGTTCACCATCCTGTACGGGCTGTACGACACCGACTTCATTCCCCGGCTGTCGCTGGGCGTGGGCGTCTGTGGAGTGGTCGTGGCGACCAGCACGTATCTGTTCACCGAGTTCGCACTGCGCCCGGTGGCCGCGCAGGCGCTGGCTGCCGGCCCACCACCGCACCGGCTGGCGCCGGGCATCATGGGCCGCACCATGACCGTGTGGATGTTGAGTTCGGGTCTCCCGGTGATCTGTATCGGCCTGGTGGCACTGTTCTCGCTGCTGCTGCAGAACCTCACCAAGACCCAGCTGGAGGTCGGCATCCTGATCTCCGCGGTGGCCACGCTGATCTTCGGCTTCCTGCTCACCTGGATCCTGGCCTGGCTCATCGCAACTCCGGTGCGAGTGGTGCGCAACGCGCTCAAGCGTGTCGAGGACGGTGACCTGAGCGCCAACCTGGTGGTGTTCGATGGCACCGAACTCGGGGAACTGCAGCGCGGGTTCAACTCCATGGTGGACGGGCTGCGGGAGCGTGAGCGGGTGCGTGACCTGTTCGGCCGGCACGTCGGCCGCGAAGTAGCAGCGGCCGCCGAGCAGCAGAAGCCCACGCTCGGCGGCGAAGAGCGCCATGTCGCAGTCATTTTCGTCGACATCGTCGGCTCAACCCAGCTCGTCAGCACACTGCCGCCCAAGGACGTCGTCGGCCTGCTCAACCGGTTCTTCGCCGTCATCGTCGAAGAGGTGAACCGCCACCACGGACTGGTCAACAAGTTCGAGGGCGACGCCACCCTGGCGATCTTCGGCGCACCGGTCACCCTGGACACCCCGGAGGACGACGCGCTGGCGGCGGCCAGGGCGATCGTCACCCGCCTCGAGCACGAGGTCCCGGAGTGCCCGGCGGGTATCGGGGTGGCGGCCGGACAGGTGGTGGCCGGAAACGTCGGCGCCAACGAGCGTTTCGAGTACACCGTGATCGGTGAGCCGGTCAACGAGGCGGCCCGGCTGTCCGAACTCGCGAAGACCCGTCCGCATCGGGTGCTTGCATCAGCGGTGACGGTCACCGCGGCCGACGACGACGAAAGCCGGTATTGGGAATTGGCGGAGGCCGTGACCCTGCGCGGCTATGAGCAGCCCACCCAGCTGGCCACGCTGGCCTAGATGAATGGCGCGTTGCGCGCTGAATGTGGCTACGCGCTGTGTAACTCGGCGATGTAGCCGCCGGGGAACTGCAGCATGGCACTGTGCCGGGGCCCGGCGGCAGCCGACAGGACCGCGGCTCCCGCCGAGACAGCCTTCGCCGTGGTCGTCGCGACGTCGCCGACCTGGTATCCAGCGACCTCGCGACCGAAGGGATACGGCAGATGTCCGTCGGTCGCCAGGACCACCGTGCTGCCGAACGGCGACGTGAGATGGAGTTGCCGGAATGTGCTCCCTGTTTCGGGATGCCGGCCTGCACCGAGAGATCATGTTCGAACTCGGCCAGCTCGCCGACATCACCCGCTGCGCCATGCACGGTCTGGGCAGTGCGATCGCGCCGGCCGCCTTCGCCGAGGGAGTCACGCCCGGCGACGCAGCCGTGCTCGCTATCGACGGGATCGCATCGACGCTGCGCATCGCCGCCTACACCCGCGCGTCTCGAACCGAACCTCTCGTCGACGCCGCCCTCGAGCTCTTCGGATCGGGCACTGTGCCATCACAGCCCTGACAAGTGCGCTCAGCTCTGGACCGGAATCAACACTGTCCACAGATTAGTGATGAGCCCCTGGTCGATCAGCACGGTGTCGAACCCGGTCATCTTCACCTGACCATCCACGGCATCCACCAGCTGCCATGCCAGGTAGGCGAATCCGGGTAGTTCGTGGACCGGGCCCACCGGTTCGAATTGCAGCTCCGCGAGCCCGGCCAGCAGGCCTGCGCACTTCGCTTCCAGCGCGTCGCGGCCAGAGACGACGCCTTCGGCGTCGGTCCACCGCACGTCGGGAGCATACGTTCGGGAGATCGCCGCAAGCCGCTTCTCCTTGTCGCGCTCATTGAAGACCGCGAGCAGATTGTCGTGCATCAGTTGCTCGTTCGAGTGGGCCACTGTCAGTTCTCCCTTGCCGGTAATTGCTTGCCGAGCACCGCCGAGCGCCCGCCAGTCTTATTTTGTAACGAAGTATACAAAACTAGTAGACTGACGCACAGCAGGCCCGAAAGCTCTCAAACATTGCCCATCGAAAGGCCAATCGTGACGTACTCGATCATCGGCACCGGAAACATCGGATCAGCCTTGGCAGGCCAATTCGCACGCAGCGGTCTCGAGGTGATGGTCGCGACCGCCAAGGGCCCATCCGCGGTCGAGCCCCTCGCTGAGCAGATCGGTCCACAGATCAAGCCCGTCGACGTCACCGATGCCTTGGGGGCCGACGCCGTAATTCTGGCCGTTCCCTTCGACGCCGTACGCGGACTGGTTTCCAGCGTGGATGACTGGAACGGCCGGATCATCATCGACGCAACCAATGCGATTGATTACGAAGACTTTTCGCCGGCCGACCTGGGTGGGACACCGTCCTCCGGCTTGGTCGAAGAATGGGCCACCAACGCTCGCGTGGTCAAGGCATTCGGCAGTACCTGGGCAAAAATCCTGGCCCGCGATCCCGATCAGGGACCCCATGGCCGGCGGGTCATGTTCCTATCGGGCAACCATCCCGCGGCCAACGCGGCAATCGCGGCATTGATCACGCAGATGGGTTTCGCCCCCATCGATCTCGGCCGCAATGATCAGGGTGGCCTCCTGCAGCAGTTCGGCGGCCCGTTGACTACGCACAGCTTCATCTCGCAACCGATCAGTGGGGCGGCGCCCGGGGAGATGGATCTGACCCTGGGCCGTTGACCACCCGGTCAACGGCCGGTGGTCCTACCCGGCATCCGCGGCCAGGCCCGCAACGCCACGTCGGCAGCGGCGCGCAGGGCTGCGGTGTCCGCACCGTCACGGGCTAACGACGACATACCCCGCAGCACGATATCGATGTAGTCGCTCAACGCATCTACGTCGGCGTCGGCCGCCAGGTCGCCATCCCGCTGGGCTGTGCACAGCCGTTCCCGGATGGCGCGCCGCCCCGACTCGCGTTCCTCACGCAGTACCGGATCGGAGATGACGAAGCATCCCGCAGGGTGCCCGAGGCCGCTGTATTCCCGAACCGCAATGTCGAGGATCTTGGCGAAAACATCGCGTGCCCGCCGCTCCTCCAGTGCCGGCGGGATCACTCTCGAAGGCGCGCTGGCGTATTGAGCAACAGCCTCGTCGAAGAGTTCTTTCTTGCCACCGAACGAGTTGTACAGGCTGGGCGCGGAGATGCCCATCACCTCGGTCAGGTCGCGGACGGTCGTACGCTCGTAGCCCTTCTCCCAGAACAGGTGGAGGGCTCTGACCAATGCTTGCGCTCGGTCGAACTCCGGTGGCCGCGCCATCAGTCCATGGTATTGGTGGCGAGCAGCCGTCGGTCGGATACTGGCGGACGCGGTAACGCTGCGCAGCTACGAACAGCGCACCCAGCTGCAGACTCTGGCTGGAGTCGATCTGCCCTAGCCTTGACTCGGGAGTAAAATCAGGAAAATAATTATCGATATGAAAGAGGGTTCGAAAACACCCAACGAAAGGGCGCCCTGGATCGCGCTCCGCACGGACTTCACCCGCTCCGCAGTAGGGATCCCGGGCGTCCTACGCCACTCTGCTGGCATGCGAGGGAACTGCTGCTGATGCGGGTCGGTGTGGTGATGTCTTGTCCGGACCGGGACGTGGCGGCGACGGCCCTCCGGGCCGAAGAGGCAGGGTTCGACTTTGTCGCCGCCGGTGAGCACCTGTTCTTCCACATCCCTACCCCGAATGTCTTCGTGACATTGGCCGCAGCTGCCGCTGCGACGCAGCGTATTCGACTGCTGTCGACGCTGACCCTGCTGCCGCTGTATCCGCCAGCTCTGGCAGCCAAGCTGGTTGCGTCCCTCGACAATGTTTCGGGCGGCCGATTCGACTTCGGCGTCGGAATCGGCGGCGAGTACCCACCCGAATTCGCTGCCGTCGGAGTCCCGGTGCGCGAACGCGGCAGGCGCACCGACGACGCCCTCGAGTTGATGACCGCCCTTCTGGACGGCCGGTCCGTCAACGCGTCCGGCTGGTGGGGCAGCGCCCAGGAGCTACAACTTAAGCCTCCCGCCACACAGCGTCCCCACCCGCCGATCTGGATGGGTGGCCGCCGCACTGCCGCTTTCCAGCGGGCGGCGCGCTTCGCCGACCACTGGCTGCCCTATATGTACACCCCCGAGCAACTTGCGGACAGTCTCGTTGCGATCGAGGGATTTGCTGAGTCCTACGGCCGCAAGGGCTGCATCGAGGGAGCCATCTTCTGCTGGGGCGCCATCGACCGCGACCCGGCAGTAGCCCGCCGCAACGCTATCGCAGCGGTCAGCTCGACATACCAACAAGACTTCGACGACCTCGCCAACCGATACCTGGTCACCGGCACCCCTGACCAAGTGGTGAGCCGGCTCCTCGAGTACCGCGATGCTGGCGCGCGTACGGTCATTTTCGCCGGTCCGAGCGACAGCGATCCCACCAACCGCACCGCCGAACTGCTCGCCGCCGAGGTTCTACCCGCTTTGCGCGGTTAGAGAGTCGGCTTGGCGCGCAACACTTTTTCCCCGGTGACCAACGCGTCCTCGACGGTGCTGAACACGCTGTCGTGATAGCCGCGGCCAGTCCGGATGACCACTCGGTCGGGGTCTACGACCAGACCCTGCTTGCCGGCGTCGCGCAATGACCGGCTCACCTCGGCGAGCAGGTCGCGGGCGGAGTCGTTGATGTCGTCGACGCGGGTGACGTCGACGATGGCCACCTCGAACTCATCGAGGTTGCGCTGCACGGTGCGGGCCACCTGCTCGGCGCCGGCGAACATCAGGTCGCCGTGCAACTCGTAGACCCTGATCCCCGGGGTGGGCTCGTAGATGGCGCGGACCGTCGAGCGTGATTCGCGGCTGACGGTCAGGAAGTGCAGGCCCAGGCGTTCGGAGAGGTTGCGGCACAACAGGACTCCACGCACACTGTTGCCGCGCGCATCCAGCAACGGTGAGTACACGCCGATGCCCAGCTGCCCAGGGAGCACCGCGACGATTCCGCCGCCCACCCCGCTCTTGGCCGGCAACCCGACTGCGCTGACCCAATCTCCGGCAGCGTTGTACATGCCGCAGGTCACCATCACCGACAGCGTCCGTTGCACCACCCGAGTGCTGGTAACCCGCCGCCCGGTCTGCGGGTTGATCCCGCCGCGAGCTAGGGTGGCCCCCATCCTGGCCAGGTCTACACTCGTCACGCGCAGTGAGCACTGCCTGAAATACACGTCGAGAACGTCATCGGGATCGTCGGCGAGCACCCCGAAGCTGTCGAGCATGTAGGCGATCGCGCGATTGCGGCTGCCGGTGGCCTTTTCGGAGCGGTAGACGTCCTCGTCGAAGTCCAATCGACGCCCGGCGCAGGCCGAGTAGAACTCGCGGATCGTGTCGAACCGTTCGTCGGGGCTGACGCCGGGCACCAAGGCGACGGCCGCGATCGCGCCCGCGTTGATCATCGGGTTCTTGGGGGTCTTGGTCGTATCGTCGACGCTGATCTCGTTGAACGCCTCACCGGAGGGTTCCACGCCGATCTTGCTGTCGACGATGTCCTCCCCCACCTGGTCGAGGGCCAGCGCGTAGGTGAACGGCTTCGAGATCGACTGGATGGTGAATTCTGTTCTCGCGTCGCCGGATTCGTAGACATAGCCATCCGAGGACGAGATCGCCAGCCCGAATCCGGCGGGATCGACCTCGGCGAGCTCGGGGATGTAGTCGGCCAACGCGCCGTCGGTGACACCGGCGAGTTCCCCGACGACCTCGTCGAGGTAGCGCTGCACCAGTTCGGACACGGTCAGATCGTACCGAGGTATACCGGTGCCCTTGTCTGTCCGCCACCATCCCCCACGATGTCGGTTTTCCGCTAGTGCTGTCTGTGCTGGCGTGTAAGGGTCGAGATATGCACGACGATTTCGACCGCTGTTACCGGGCCGTCCAATCCAGGGACTCCCGGTTCGACGGCTGGTTCGTGACGGCAGTGCTGACGACCGGGATCTACTGCCGGCCCAGCTGCCCGGTGCGGCTGCCGCTGGCCCGCAATGTGCGCTTCTACCCGAGCGCGGCCGCGGCCCAGCGGGCCGGCTTCCGGGCCTGCAAACGGTGCCGCCCCGACGCATCCCCAGGCTCGCCGGAATGGAATGCCCGCGGCGATGCCGTCGCCCGGGCCATGCGGTTGATCGGCGACGGGGTGGTTGACCGGGAGGGGGTGACCGGGCTGGCCGCCCGCGTCGGCTACACCCCGCGCCAGCTGGAGCGCATGCTGCAGGCCGAGGTGGGCGCCGGACCGTTGGCGATGGCCAGGGCGCAGCGGGTGCAGACGGCGCGGGTGCTCATCGAGACCACCGACCTGGCGTTCAGCGACATCGCGTTCGCCGCGGGCTTCGCCAGCATCCGGCAGTTCAACGACACCGTCCGCGCAGCCTGCGACATGACACCAACCGGATTGCGGGACAACGCATCCCGCCGACGCGGTCACGATCTGGTACCCGGTGGCCAGGTCCTGACGCTGCGGTTGCCGGTACGCACGCCGTTCGCCTACGAAGGGGTGTTCGGGCACCTGGCGGCCAGCGCGGTGCCGGGCTGCGAGGAGGTCCGCGACGGTGCATTCCGGCGCACCCTGCGCCTACCGTCCGGCTACGGCATCGTCAGCCTGACGCCGGGGCCCGATCACGTCGCCTGCACGCTGATACTGGAGAACGTGCGCGATCTGGGCACGGCGATCGCCCGCTGCCGCCGGCTGCTCGATCTCGACGCCGACCCCGAAGCCGTGATTGAAGCCCTGAGCGGCGACGCCGATCTTCGCGACGTCGTGAGCAAGGCGCCGGGCCAGCGGATCCCCCGCACGGTCGACGAGCAGGAGCTGGCAGTGCGCGCAGTGCTGGGTCAGCAGGTATCGACCAAGGCGGCCCGCACCCACGCCGCACGCCTGGTATCGGCCTACGGCAGTCCGGTAGCCGATCCGACCGGCGCGCTCACCCACACATTTCCTGGGATCGACCAGCTGGGTGACATCGACCCTGCTCACCTGGCGGTACCGTCGGCGCGCCGTCGCTCGCTGGCAGCGCTGATCGCCGCGATGGCGGCCGGTGACGTGGTGCTCGATCCCGGTTGCGACTGGAATCAGGCCCGCGCTGCGCTGCTGGCCTTACCCGGTATCGGCCCCTGGACTGCCGAGATCGTCGCCATGCGGGGTCTGGGTGACCCCGATGCGTTCCCCGCGACTGATCTGGGTGTCCGGCTGGCCGCCGAGCAACTCGGCATCCCAGGCGAGCCGCGCGCCCTGGCCGCACACAGCGTGCGCTGGCGACCGTGGCGGTCCTATGCGGTCCAGCATCTGTGGAGCACCCTCGACCATTCCGTCAATCACTGGCCACCCAAGGAGACGACGCCATGACGACTTTGCGCTACCGCATCATTGACAGCCCGGTGGGCCCGTTGACGCTGGCGGGGCGGGACTCCACCCTGATGCATCTGCGGATGGTCGATCAGACCCACGAGCCGGACCGCTCGGATTGGGTGGACGTCGACGACCACGCCTTCCCTGAGGCGGTCGAACAGCTGGACGCCTACTTCTCCGGCGAGCTCACCGAATTCGACGTGGATATGGACCTCGTCGGTACCGAGTTCCAGCGCAGGGTCTGGGCGGCGTTGTGCACCATTCCATACGGCCAGACGCGGTCCTACGGGGAGATCGCTGATCAGATCGGGTCCCCGGGCGCATCGCGTGCGGTCGGATTGGCCAACGGCCGAAATCCGATCGGCATCATCGTGCCCTGCCATCGGGTGATCGGCGCCAGCGGTGGGCTCACCGGCTATGGGGGCGGCTTGGACCGCAAGCGGCAGTTGCTGGCACTCGAGCGGGTGCGTGACACCGCGACGCTGTTCGACTAACGCGGATTCTGGACTCGGGGCGGTGTCCAGCGAATTCCACTCGCCGAGAACCGATCCCACCACCGCCGGGAGAAGACACCGAACCCGCAGGTCAACGCCGCGCCGACGCAGTGGAGAGCCGTTAGGGGCCACTCCGTGAGCCGCTGTGGCGATTTCGGCGATGCTACTTTGACGCCGATTCCCCAGGAGGCGTGGAGCAACGATGTGGCACGGATGGCTGGCTCTTCTCGGTGAGTTGACCGCGCTGGCCGCAGTGGTAGCGCTGTCGCCCTTCACGGTCATTCCTGCCGTCGCGCTGGTGGTCCACAGTGACCGACCGCGCCCGGTCGGCCTGGCGTTCATCGCCGGGTGGCTGGTCGGCAAGGCCGCCATCACGGTGGCGTTCCTCCAGGTGCCCCAGCTGTTGAACAAACTTGAGGGTCCGGCGCCGTCGTGGACGGGCTGGCTGCGCATCGCGCTCGGTGCGGCCGCTTTGGTCGGAGGCGTGGCGTATTGGCGACGGTCCACGGTCAAAGTGGACAATCCGCGCTGGGCCGAGCGGATCAAGCGAATCACACCGGCCAGTGCTGCCGCCACAGGAGTGGCACTGACGGTCATCAACGTCAAGGTCGTCGCCGCATGTGCGGCAGCCGGCTACCTGATCGGCTCGGCTCCGTTGAGCAGCGCCGGAGTGGCGGGCGCCGTCACGTTCTTCACGCTTGTCGGCGGCTCCACCGCGGCGGTACCCATTCTCGGATACGCCATCTGGTCCCATCGAATCGACCGTTTTTTGGCGTCTTTCCGTGACTGGATGCAGCGCCGCCAACGCGTCCTGACCGTTGTTGTATTCGGCCTTTTGGGTGGCGCACTCATTTATTCCGGTGCTGGCGCGCTCTGACAATTGATCGACAATCGGTCTGAGCAATTCTTTGACGTCTAATTGGGTCTGACGACCCGCCGAACGGCGCCGATAATGAAGTGAAAAAAGACAGCTGAATACACAAATGCCTGGGCCCCCAATCGAAATTGGGGGCCCAGGACTTAAATTGTGTTCGGCGGTGTCCTACTTTTCCACCCGGGTTGGGTAGTATCATCGGCGCTGGCAGGCTTAGCTTCCGGGTTCGGGATGGGTCCGGGCGTTTCCCTGCCGCTATGGCCGCCGTAACTCTATTCACTTTGTGTGAGTGTGTTTTGGTGGTGGGGTGCAGTCTTGTTGTTTGACTGGTGTGGTGTGGTTGCGAGGAAGGTTTCCAACATTTTGTGGTGTTGTTGGTTGTTGTAAGTTTTCGGCCGGTTAGTGCCAGTTCCCTGCACGCATTACTGCGCTTTCAGGTCTGGTCTATCGATCCCGTGGTCTGCGGGGGGCCTTATCCCACTAAATGGGTGAGAAGCCTGGTCTTGGAGAAGGTTTCCCGCTTAGATGCTTTCAGCGGTTATCCTGTCCGAACGTGGCTATCCAGCGGTGCCCCTGGTGGGACAACTGGTGGACCAGAGGTTCGTCCGTCCCGGTCCTCTCGTACTAGGGACAGCTTTCCTCAAGCTTCTGACGCGCGCGGCGGATAGAGACCGAACTGTCTCACGACGTTCTAAACCCAGCTCGCGTGCCGCTTTAATGGGCGAACAGCCCAACCCTTGGGACCTGCTCCAGCCCCAGGATGCGACGAGCCGACATCGAGGTGCCAAACCATCCCGTCGATATGGACTCTTGGGAAGATCAGCCTGTTATCCCCGGGGTACCTTTTATCCGTTGAGCGACACCCCTTCCACTCGGGGGTGCCGGATCACTAGTCCCGACTTTCGTCCCTGCTTGACATGTCCGTCTCGCAGTCAAGCTCCCTTGTGCACTTGCACTCAACACCTGATTGCCGTCCAGGTTGAGGGAACCTTTGGGCGCCTCCGTTACATTTTAGGAGGCAACCGCCCCAGTTAAACTACCCACCAGGCACTGTCCCTGAACCGGATATACGGTTCGAAGTTAGAAGTCCAATACGATCAGAGTGGTATTTCAACAACGACTCCACCCACACTGGCGTGTGAGTTTCACAGTCTCCCACCTATCCTACACAAACCGTATCGAACGCCAATACCAAGCTATAGTGAAGGTCCCGGGTCTTTTCGTCCTGCCGCGCGTAACGAGCATCTTTACTCGTAGTGCAATTTCGCCGAGTCTATGGTTGAGACAGTTGAGAAGTCGTTACGCCATTCGTGCAGGTCGGAACTTACCCGACAAGGAATTTCGCTACCTTAGGATGGTTATAGTTACCACCGCCGTTTACTGGGGCTTAAATTCTCCGCTTCACCCAAGGGTTAACGGGTCCTCTTAACCTTCCAGCACCGGGCAGGCGTCAGTCCGTATACATCGTCTTGCGACTTCGCACGGACCTGTGTTTTTAGTAAACAGTCGCTTCTCACTGGTTTGTGCCACCCCCCACCGCTGCCGGCCGCGAGGGCCATGACAGTAGGAGGTCCCCCTTCTCCCGAAGTTACGGGGGTATTTTGCCGAGTTCCTTAACCATAGTTCACTCGTACGCCTCGGTATTCTCTACCTGACCACCTGTGTCGGTTTGGGGTACGGGCCGTGTGTGTGCTCGCTAGAGGCTTTTCTCGGCAGCTGAGGATCACCGAATTCGCCTCACTCGGCTATGCATCACCTCTCAGGATATGTGCCAGACGGATTTGCCTATCTGACTCCCTACAGGTTTGCCCCAGTATTACCACTGACTGGTACGGCTACCTTCCTGCGTCACCCCATCGCTTGACTACTACCAAAGAAGGTCCCGCGCAGCCGGCGACTTTCCACTCCCGAAGGAGTGGATAGGCCACCATTTGGGCGGTTAGTACCTCTGATTCATCATTGGGCGCTCACACACGGGTACGGGAATATCAACCCGTTGTCCATCGACTACGCCTGTCGGCCTCGCCTTAGGTCCCGACTCACCCTGGGCGGACTGGCCTGGCCCAGGAACCCTTGGTCTTTCGGCGGGCAAGGTTCTCACTTGCCTTATCGCTACTCATGCCTGCATTCTCACTCCCACACCCTCCACAGCTCCATTACCAGGCTGCTTCACTGGGTGCAGGACGCTCCCCTACCCAACGTATGAATACGTTGCCGCGGCTTCGGCGGTGTGCTTGAGCCCCGCTACATTATCGGCGCACAATCACTTGACCAGTGAGCTATTACGCACTCTTTCAAGGGTGGCTGCTTCTAAGCCAACCTCCTGGTTGTCTCTGCGACTGCACATCCTTTTCCACTTAGCACACGCTTAGGGGCCTTAGCCGGCGATCTGGGCTGTTTCCCTCTCGACGCACGGAGCTTATCCCCCGCCGTCTCACTGCCGCGTTCTTGGACTTACCGGCATTCGGAGTTTGGCTGACGTCAGTAACCCTGTGGGGCCCATCGGCCATCCAGTAGCTCTACCTCCGGTAAGAAACACGCGACGCTGCACCTAAATGCATTTCGGGGAGAACCAGCTATCACGGAGTTTGATTGGCCTTTCACCCCTACCCACAACTCATCCCCTCAGTCTTCAACCTAAGTGGGTTCGGGCCTCCACGCGGTCTTACCCGCGCTTCACCCTGGCCATGGGTAGATCACTCCGCTTCGGGTCCAGAACACACCACTACACCACACACTGTTGTGTGGATACGCCCTATTCAGACTCGCTTTCGCTACGGCTACCCCACCCGGGTTAACCTCGCGACATGTCCCTGACTCGCAGGCTCATTCTTCAAAAGGCACGCCATCACCCCACCACGAAGGAGGGCTCTGACGGATTGTAGGCACACGGTTTCAGGTACTATTTCACTCCCCTCCCGGGGTACTTTTCACCATTCCCTCACGGTACTAATCCGCTATCGGTCACTGGGAAGTATTCAGGCTTACCGGGTGGTCCCGGCAGATTCACAGCAGATTTCACGGGCCCGCTGCTACTCGGGAAACATTCCACAGAAGCCGTCATGTTTTCGGTTACGGGGCTCTCACCCACTACGGCAGACCATCCCAGGTCACTTCACCTAACACAACGGTTTATCACTCCTGCCCCGGCCGGCAGACCGAAGACGAAACGTCCCACAACACCGCACACACAACCCCTGCCGGGTATCACATGCATACGGTTTAGCCATCCTCCGCTTTCGCTCGCCACTACTCACGGAATCACAATTGTTTTCTCTTCCTACGGGTACTGAGATGTTTCACTTCCCCGCGTTCCCCCCCGCACCCTATGTATTCAGATGCGGGTGACACGACATCACTCGTGCCGGGTTTCCCCATTCGGACATCCTCGGATCAACGCTCGGTTGACAGCTCCCCGAGGCATTTCGCAGCCTCCCACGTCCTTCATCGGCTCCCAGTGCCAAGGCATCCACCATGCGCCCTTAAACACTTACAAACACAAAACCAAAAAATGAGATTAGGAAAAATTGCACATCAACACACAACAGCCACACCAACCCGAAGACCGGTGCAAACCCCTGCGTGCTAGATGCTCGCAACCACTATCCACAAATCAAACACCACACCCCACCACCAAAGATGGAGCAACAACAATCCGACCACCCTCAACAGGACAGCCACCCCGCAACCGGGGCACAGGCTTGTTGTCTCAAAGCCCAACAGTGTGTTTGGCAGCACCCAGCGACACCCCCACAAAAGGGGCACCCCGTCCTGAGTTTCTTTGCTTGTCGTGCACCAGACCCCCACCCACTACAGGTGAAAAAGGGCCATCCAACGAATCGATCAGAACACCGAACCCCCACACGATGTGGGCGGGCCTGATTCTCGTGGTGCTCCTTAGAAAGGAGGTGATCCAGCCGCACCTTCCGGTACGGCTACCTTGTTACGACTTCGTCCCAATCGCCGATCCCACCTTCGACGGCTCCCTCCCTTACGGGTTAGGCCACCGGCTTCGGGTGTTACCGACTTTCATGACGTGACGGGCGGTGTGTACAAGGCCCGGGAACGTATTCACCGCAGCGTTGCTGATCTGCGATTACTAGCGACTCCGACTTCACGGGGTCGAGTTGCAGACCCGATCCGAACTGAGACCGGCTTTGAAAGGATTCGCTCCACCTCACGGCATCGCAGCCCTTTGTACCGGCCATTGTAGCATGTGTGAAGCCCTGGACATAAGGGGCATGATGACTTGACGTCATCCCCACCTTCCTCCGAGTTGACCCCGGCAGTCTCTCACGAGTCCCCACCATAACGTGCTGGCAACATGAGACAAGGGTTGCGCTCGTTGCGGGACTTAACCCAACATCTCACGACACGAGCTGACGACAGCCATGCACCACCTGCACACAGGCCACAAGGGAACCGACATCTCTGCCGGCGTCCTGTGCATGTCAAACCCAGGTAAGGTTCTTCGCGTTGCATCGAATTAATCCACATGCTCCGCCGCTTGTGCGGGCCCCCGTCAATTCCTTTGAGTTTTAGCCTTGCGGCCGTACTCCCCAGGCGGGGTACTTAATGCGTTAGCTACGGCACGGATCCCAAGGAAGGAAACCCACACCTAGTACCCACCGTTTACGGCGTGGACTACCAGGGTATCTAATCCTGTTCGCTCCCCACGCTTTCGCTCCTCAGCGTCAGTTACTGCCCAGAGACCCGCCTTCGCCACCGGTGTTCCTCCTGATATCTGCGCATTCCACCGCTACACCAGGAATTCCAGTCTCCCCTGCAGTACTCCAGTCTGCCCGTATCGCCCGCACGCCCACAGTTAAGCTGTGAGTTTTCACGAACAACGCGACAAACCACCTACGAGCTCTTTACGCCCAGTAATTCCGGACAACGCTCGGACCCTACGTATTACCGCGGCTGCTGGCACGTAGTTGGCCGGTCCTTCTTCTACAGGTACCGTCACTTGCGCTTCGTCCCTGCTGAAAGGGTTTACAACCCGAAGGCCGTCATCCCTCACGCGGCGTCGCTGCATCAGGCTTGCGCCCATTGTGCAATATTCCCCACTGCTGCCTCCCGTAGGAGTCTGGGCCGTATCTCAGTCCCAGTGTGGCCGGTCACCCTCTCAGGCCGGCTACCCGTCGTCGCCTTGGTAGGCCATCACCCCACCAACAAGCTGATAGGCCGCGGGCCCATCCCACACCGCAAAAGCTTTCCCCCACCAGGCCATGCGACCAGCAGGGTATATTCGGTATTAGACCCAGTTTCCCAGGCTTATCCCAAAGTGCAGGGCAGATCACCCACGTGTTACTCACCCGTTCGCCACTCGTGTACCCCGAAGGGCCTTACCGTTCGACTTGCATGTGTTAAGCACGCCGCCAGCGTTCGTCCTGAGCCAGGATCAAACTCTCCAAACAAAAACCCCACACAAAAGCATGGCGAATTCACAATCAGAGAAAATCTGACCTAACAAAAAGACACCAAAACTGGCATCAAAAAAGCCACACCCCAACACGGGGGTATCAGAATGCGGCAAAAAACAACAAACAAAAACCACCAAACACACTATTGAGTTCTCAAACAACACACCCGGCAGGCTTTCGCCGTTTAGGCAACCCTGCCAGCTTACTGCACCGAACTTCTGGTGTCAACCCCCAACTTCCGGCCCGTTTCCGGTTCGTCAGTTTCTGGCTGGTTGACGCCTGTCAGCAGGCAACCCCGCTAACTTACTGTGAGGATCTCTCCGAGTCAAATCGCTGCTAGCGTTCCCGGATCGAGAGCGCGAGCAACCACTCGAACAACGTCAAGAGATTCTCGAATTTGGCTCTCCGCTCCCGTCCCATCGCTGGGTCCGGTGCGGCTGGCCGGACGCCTACATTACACGCGTTCGATCTCTCCGCCAAGTCGCACCAGGTTCTCGACGAACAGCGGGTAGCCGCGGTCGATGTGAAACACGTCGTGAACTTCGGTTTCTCCGTCGGCGACCAGGCCCGCGAGCACCAGGCCGGCACCGGCGCGAATGTCCGAACACCACACCGGCGCACTGGACAACTGCGGCAGACCGCGCACCACGGCGTGATGTCCATCAGTCCGTGCATCGGCGCCGAGGCGGATCATCTCCTCCACGAATCGGAACCGCGCCTCGAACACGTTCTCGGTGATCATCGACGTGCCCTCGGCGACCGCCGCCAGGGCGATCGCCATCGGCTGCAGATCCGTCGGGAATCCGGGGAACGGCAGCGTCGCCACATTGCACGCCTTCGGCCGCTCGTACTGGACGATCCGGAAACCGTCGTCGCTCTGCGTCACGGTGGCGCCGGCGTCATGCAGTTTGTGCAACACCAGTTGCAGGTGGGCCGGGTCCACACCGGTGACCGAGATGTCGCCGCGCGTCATCGCCGCCGCGATCCCCCACGTCGCCGCCACGATCCGGTCACCGATCACCCGGTGCTCGGTCGGATGCAGCTTCGGGACTCCGGTGATGGTCAATGTCGATGTACCGGCGCCCTCGATCTGGGCGCCCATCTGGTTGAGCATCTCGCACAGGTCGACGACATCAGGTTCCCGGGCGGCGTTGTGAATCGTGGTGACACCCTCGGCGACCACGGCTGCCATCAGGATGTTCTCGGTAGCACCGACCGACGGGAACTCCAGCTGAATCTCGGCACCCCGCAAGTGATCGGCCGAGGCCACCACGCAGCCGTGCTCGATGTTGCACTCCGCCCCGAGCTGGCGCAGCCCTGACTGGTGCATATCGAGCGGGCGCGAGCCGATCGCGTCACCACCGGGTAGCGCAACACGGGCCCGCTTACACCGACCGACCAACGGGCCGAGCACACACACCGATGCGCGGAACTGGCGGACCGCCGCGAAATCGGCTTCGTACTTCGGTTCGTCGGGCGACGTGATCCGCACAACCGAGCCATCGAGCTCCACGTTGGCGCCCAGACCCCGCAGCACCTCAGCCATCAAGGGTACGTCGAGGATGTCCGGGCAGTTGGTGATCGTCGTGGTGCCCTCGGCCAGCAGGCTGGCCGCCATCAGCTTCAGGACGCTGTTCTTGGCGCCGCCCACCGCGACCTCACCAGACAGCCGGTTGCCGCCGGTCACCACAAAACGCTCGCCCACGGTCGTTGAGTTTAGTGGAGCCAGCACCGACGGCCGTGGCAGTCGCCGGTACGGTTTAGCCATGGGAGTCCACCTGACCCGCATCTATACCCGGACCGGCGACGACGGGACTTCGGGTCTGAGTGATTTCTCACGGGTCGAGAAGAGCGATCCGCGCCTCATCGCCTATGCCGACTGTGACGAGGCCAACGCCGCACTCGGCGTAGCGGTGGCGGTGGGCCAGCCGGAAGAGTCGCTGCGCACGGTGCTGGTCCAGATTCAGAACGACCTGTTCGACGCGGGTGCCGACCTGTCGACGCCGGTGGTCGAGAACCCGGAATATCCCCCGCTGCGGATCACCGGGCCCTACATCGAACGGCTCGAAGCGTGGTGTGACCATTACAACGACGGCCTGCCCGCGCTGAACTCGTTCATTCTTCCCGGCGGAACGGCGCTCTCGGCGCTGCTGCACGTCGCGCGAACGGTGACCCGGCGCGCCGAGCGATCGGCGTGGATTGCGGTCAAGGCCTATCCCGAGACCGTCAGCCCGCTGCCGGCCAGGTACCTGAACCGGCTCTCGGACCTGTTGTTCATCCTGTCTCGGGTGGCCAACCCGGACGGCGATGTGATGTGGAAGCCGGGCGGAGCCGAGGCCGACCGGCCGACCACGACCTAGCGGTCGGACGTGCGTCGCCGCGACCGCGGTGAAGGCCGCGACTCGACCCAGGACAGAAACGCGGTGAGCGCACCACGGTCCAAGGCGATCTCATAGCCGCGGCGCCGCTCGGTGGTGGTGTCGTTGAGTTCGAGTACGACGATCTCGTCGGTCATGATGTCGAACTCGTCGCCCCGGGGTGCGCGCCGGGAGACGATGTCCAGCCCGCGCCGGCCGAGCCGACGATCCGGCCACCAGCGCAGGCTCGACAACCGATAGAACCTGGCCTCGTCACCGGCGTACCGCACCACGCCGTGGCGCCAGCCGTGACCGCCGACCGCGGGGATATCCCGCAGGATCGCGGCCGTCCCACCCTGGCGGAGCTTCCACAACCGGTAGCTCAGCGCCACGACGACGAGTGCCAGCACACTGATGAGCGCGCCCATGACCATCGTCGTCGCGCTCATCGGCCGCTGTCCCCGGGCTAGTCGAGCTGGCCGACGGCCCGCAGGCGGGCCCGGCCCCGAGCTGCGATCTCTGGATCGTCGCTGGCGGCATCGGACTTCGCCGCGTCCGCGTCGATCTCGGATTCGAACTCTGCAGACTCGGCGAGGATAGTCACACCCTCCTCGGTCACCGACAGGTAGCCACCGTCGACGGCGATCCGCAGATCGTCCTCACCCTCTCGCTCGACCCGCACCATCGCATCGTCGACCAGCTGGGCGACCAGCGGGATGTGCCGGGGCAGGATGCCGATCTCGCCGGATGTGGTGCGGGTGAAGACGAACTTCGCCTTGCCCGACCAGATCTTGCGCTCGACGGCGACGATGTCGACGTCCAATTCGGCCATCTCACATCACCTTTCGCGTTGTGAAACTCACAGCTTGGTGCCGAGGCTTTCGGCCTTCTTCGCCAGGTCGTCGAGGCCGCCGATGAGGAAGAACGCCTGCTCGGGCAGGTGGTCGAACTCGCCCTTGGCCAGCTTGTCGAAGGCCTCGATGGTCTCCTTGAGCGGAACCGTCGAACCGGGCTGACCGGTGAACTGCTCGGCCGCCATCATGTTCTGGCTGAGGAAGCGCTCGATCTTGCGGGCGCGGTAAACCAGCACCTTGTCCTCTTCGGACAGCTCGTCGATACCGAGGATCGCGATGATGTCCTGGAGGTCCTTGTAGCGCTGCAGGATTCGGATGACTTCCTGGGCAACCCGGTAGTGCTCGTCGCCGACGACGCTGGGGTGCAGGATCGTCGAGCTGGAGGCCAGCGGATCCACCGCGGGGAAGATGCCCTTGGAGAACACCGCACGCGAGAGCTCAGTGGTCGCGTCGAGGTGGGCGAACGTGGTGGCCGGTGCCGGGTCGGTGTAGTCGTCGGCGGGCACGTACACGGCCTGCATCGAGGTGATCGAACGGCCACGCGTCGAGGTGATGCGCTCCTGGAGCTCACCCATCTCGTCGGCCAGGGTCGGCTGGTAGCCCACGGCGGAAGGCATGCGGCCCAGCAGGGTCGAGACCTCCGAGCCGGCCTGGGTGAACCGGAAGATGTTGTCGATGAACAGCAGCACGTCCTGGCCCTGCTCGTCGCGGAAGTACTCGGCCATGGTCAGCGCCGACAGGGCCACGCGCATACGGGTGCCCGGCGGCTCGTCCATCTGACCGAACACCAGCGCGGTGTCCTTGAGCACGTTGGCGTCGGCGAGCTCGACCCACAGGTCGTTACCCTCGCGGGTGCGCTCCCCCACGCCGGCGAACACCGAGGTACCACCGAAGTTGCGGGCGATGCGGTTGATCATCTCCTGGATGAGCACCGTCTTGCCCACGCCGGCACCGCCGAACAGGGCGATCTTGCCACCGCGCACGTACGGCGTGAGCAGGTCGACGACCTTCAGACCGGTCTCGAGCATCTCGGTGCGGGGCTCGAGGTCGGCGAAGGCCGGCGGCTTGCGGTGGATCGACCAGTGCTCGAAGTCCTTGCCGTAGCCGGGCTCGTCGAGGCAGTCACCGAGGGCGTTGAACACGTGTCCCTTGACGCCGTCGCCGACGGGAACCGAGATGGATGCACCGGTGTCGGTGACCTCGACGCCGCGGACCAGGCCGTCGGTGGGCTGCATCGAAATGGTGCGCACCAGGCTGTCGCCGAGGTGCTGGGCAACCTCGAGCGTCAGGGTCTTCGACAGTGCGCCGTAGGAGATCTCGGCATGCAGCGCGTTGAACAGTTCGGGCACCGAACCACGGGGGAACTCGACGTCCACCACCGGGCCGGTGATGCGGACAACGCGACCTGCGGTCTTGGTGTCTACAGCAGCAGTCATATCTCTCTTCGCTTTCCTATGAGGCCTATCGGGCGTCGGCCAGCGCGTTGGCGCCACCGACGATCTCGCTGATTTCCTGGGTGATCTGCGCCTGCCGCTCGCGGTTCGCCGCCAGCGTGAGGGCCTTGATCAGTTCGTCGGCGTTGTCGGTGGCCGACTTCATGGCACGCCGGCGCGACGCCGACTCCGATGCCGCCGCCTCCAGCAGCGCCGCGTACACGCGGGTGGCGATGTAGCGGGGCAACAGCGAATCGAACAACGTCTCGGCGTCCGGCTCGAACGAGTACAGCGTGCGGGGACCGGCCTCCGGCTCGCCGAGGTACTCGATGACCATCGGCGCGATCCGCAGTGCCTGCGCCGTCTGCGACAGCATCGACCGGAACTCGGTCGAGACGATGTGCAGTTCGTCGACACCGAGGATGCCGTCGGGACCCGGGTCCTCGCCCTCGTCATCAGCACCGGCCATGAACGCCGTCACCAGGGTGTCGGCGATCCGCTTGGCGTCCTCGTAGGTGGGCCGCTCGGAGAAGCCGGTCCACGATTCGATGACATTGCGCTGGCGGAAGTTGTAGTAGCCCAGCGCTTTCCGGCCGACCACGTACAGGGTCGGGGTCTTGCCCTCTTCCCGCAGCAGCGAGAACAGCTCCTCGGCGCGGCGCAGCACGTTGGCGTTGTAGCCACCGCACAGACCGCGGTCCGAGGACACCACCAGCACACCGGCCCGCTTCGGGTTCGACCGCTCGACGAGCAGCGGATGGTCCAGCGCGCTGGCTCCGGCGAGCTCGGTGAGCATGTTGGTGATCTGCGAGGAGTAGGGCCGGGCCGCATCGACCCGGGCCTGCGCCTTCGCGATCCGCGACGTGGCGATCAGCTCCTGAGCCTTCGTGATCTTCTTGATCGACGAGGCGGAACGGATGCGTCCGCGTAGTTCGCGCAGTGTGGCTGCCATTGGTTACCTAGGCCTTCTTGGGGGCCGGCTTGTGGACCTTGACCGATTCCTTCTCCAGGTCCTCGGGATCGAGCGCCTCGGCGTTCTCGTCACCCACCACCACGGAGCTGCCGTCGGTGGTCAGGAAGCCCTTCTTGAAGTCGGCGATGACCGAGACCAGCTTCTCCTCGGCTTCTTCGGAGAGCTTCTTGCTCTCCTTGATGCCGGTGAGGATGTCGGCGTGGCTGGCCTTGACGTGCTCGAGGAATTCCGCCTCGAAGCGCGACACATCTTCGGCCGGAACCGAATCCAGATGCCCCTGGGTGCCGAGGAAGATCGCGACCACCTGATCCTCGACAGCCAGCGGGCTGTACTGCGGCTGCTTGAGCAGCTCCACCAGGCGCACGCCACGGTCCAGCTGGGCCTTGGACGCGGCGTCCAGGTCGGAGGCGAAGGCGGCGAACGCCTCGAGCTCGCGGTACTGCGAGAGGTCCAGACGCAGCGAGCCGGCGACCTCCTTCATCGCCTTGATCTGCGCGGCACCACCGACGCGGGAGACCGACACACCGACGTTGATGGCCGGACGCACGCCCTGGTTGAACAGATCGGACTCCAGGAAGCACTGGCCGTCGGTGATCGAGATGACGTTGGTGGGGATGAACGCCGAGATGTCGTTGGCCTTGGTCTCGATGATCGGCAGGCCGGTCATCGAGCCGCCGCCGAGTTCGTCGGACAGCTTGGCGCAACGCTCCAGCAGGCGGGAGTGCAGGTAGAAGACGTCACCGGGGAACGCCTCGCGGCCCGGCGGACGGCGCAGCAGCAGCGAGATGGCGCGGTAGGCGTCGGCCTGCTTGGACAGGTCGTCGAACACGATCAGGACGTGCTTGCCGTTGTACATCCAGTGCTGGCCGATGGCCGAACCGGTGTAGGGCGCAAGCCATTTGAAGCCGGCGGCATCAGAAGCCGGGGCGGCCACGATAGTGGTGTACTCCATCGCGCCGCCCTCCTCCAGCGCCCGCTTCACGCTGGCGATGGTGGAGCCCTTCTGGCCGACGGCGACGTATACGCAACGCACTTGCTGCTTGGGGTCACCGGTCTCCCAGGCTTCCCGCTGGTTGAGGATGGTGTCCACGCAAACGGCGGTCTTGCCGGTCTTGCGGTCGCCGATGATGAGCTGGCGCTGACCGCGGCCGATCGGGGTCATGGCGTCGATGGCCTTGATACCGGTCTGCAGCGGCTCGCCGACGCTCTGGCGCTGCACCACCGAGGGGGCCTGAAGTTCCAGTGCGCGACGGGTCTCGGCCGCGATGTCGCCCTGGCCGTCGATCGGCTGGCCGAGCGGGTTGATGACGCGCCCGAGGAAGGCGTCGCCGACGGGCACCGAGAGCACCTCACCGGTGCGCTTGACCTGTTGGCCTTCTTCGATCTTCTCGAATTCACCGAGGATGACCGCGCCGACGCTGTGCTCGTCGAGGTTCAGAGCGACACCCAGGACGCCGCCGGGGAACTCGAGCAGTTCCTGGGTCATCACCGAGGGCAGACCCTCGACGTGGGCGATGCCGTCGCCGGCGTCGATCACGGTACCGATTTCCTCCCGGCCGGTGTCCGCCTCGAAGCTAGAGACGTAATCCTGGATGGCGCCCTGGATGTCGTCAGCCGAGATTGTCAACTCTGCCATTGTGTTCTCCTCTTCGCGCCAGCGCTCATCGGGTGGCTTATGTCTTTCATGCCTGTGTTTTGGGTCTTGGGGGTTCGTCGCCTGGTCGGTCAGCTAGTCGGGCAATTTGGTGACTGCTGCGGCCAGCCGGGAGGACAGCGTTCCGTCGATCACCTCGTCGCCGACTGCGACCGAGAGGCCGCCCAGCACGGTGGGATCGGTGTTCAGCTGCACTGACACTGGGTGGTTGTAGATGCGGGTCAGCACCTGGGCGAGCCGGGTCCGCTGGGCGTCGCTGAGATCGGTAGCGGCATCCACGTGGGCCACGATCTCGCCCCGGCGGGCGACGGCAAGCTGTGCCAGCTCCAGCACGGCCTGGTCGGCCCGTTCACCGCGGAGCAGCTCCACCGTCTGCGTGAGCAGCGCGATCGCCGTGGCGTTGCCGCCGTTCTGCTGGCTCATGATGCTGCGGACCAGCCCGGCGCGCCCCTCGGTCGGCTTGGCGTAATCGCTGAGCAGCGAGGTCAATTGCGGCCGCTCATCGAGGATCCGGCTGAACCGGAACAGCTGCTCCTCGACCTCGTCGGCCTGGTTGTCGCGCTCGGCACGAACCACCAGGCTCAGCCGGGCGATGTGCTCGACGCCGTCGATCAGATCCGAGGTCTGCGACCACCGCACCGACGCCGCGGTGTTGAGCAGGTCCAGCGTGGTGTCCGAGACCTTGCCCGCGAGCAGTCGCTGCAGGAGTTGCTTCTTGGCCTCGACCTCACCGGTGGCCTCGGCCAGGTGGCGGGCCAGGATCGGTTCGGCGACAAGCAGTTTCGAGACCGAAGCCAACTCGTCGGACAACGTCGACAAGGCCTCACCGGACAGGTCGGCCGAAACGGCGTCGAACTTCGCGACCACGGCGGCCTGGGCGTCCCGGCTGGCCGACCGGAGATCCGAGGAGACCTCCGGAGTGAAGGCGGCAGGCGCCATCGAGTCGAGTTCATCGAGGAACCGGTCGATGGTCGCGGCCTGAGCCTGCGGGTCGGCGACGTGAGCCCGAACGATCTCACCGGCCCGGCGCACCGACTCGGCGCCGAGATCCTGGCGGAGCTGACGGACCAGCTGGGCGCGCAGAAGCGCAACCTGCTGGCCGCCCTGAACCTTGATCCGCTCGACCTCGACGTCGGCCTGGGCGCGAAGCTGCTCGGCGATCCGCACCGAGTCGGTGCGGGCCTCCTCGACGATCCGGCCGGCCTCGGCCTTGGCCTCCGCGAGCCGCTCGGCGTGATGCTTGTCGGCATCGGCCAGGCGCTTGGCGGCCTTGGCGCTCTCGTCCAACTGGTTGCGCACGGCCTCCTGCTGGTTGGCCATCATGGTGCGTACCGGCGGCACAACATACCGCCAGATGATCCAGATGATGACCAGGAAGCCGATGAGCTGTCCGATGAAGGTTGACATTCTCCTACCGTCCCGGCGCTGACGCCGACGTGCTGGAAACCTCGACCCCGAGAACCCGGCTGGCCAAGGTCGCCGACAGGGTCTCGACCGACGAACTCAGATCCGCCGCGATCGCATCGCTTTGCACCTTGAGTTGGTCGGAGGCCTGCTGCAGGGTGGCCGCCACCTCTTCGTTGGCACGGCCGCGCATCTCGTCGAGGATCGCCCGACCTTCGGCGCGGGCCTGGTCGCGGATTCCCGATGCCTCGGTGCGAGCCGCCTGCATCTCCTTCTGGAAGTCGGAGTCTGCGGCGGCTTCCTGCTCGGCAGCCTTGCGGTTGTCCTCGGTGGTCTTGACGACCATCGCCTCGCGCTCACCGAGCACCTTCTGGACCGGCGGTACGACGAACTTGCCGATCACGCCCAGCACGATCAAGAAGATGGCCAGCACGAAGAAGAAGGTGCCGTTGGGGATGAGGAAGTTCGACGTGCCGCCGCCTTCCTCAGCCGCCAACAAGGTGACGCTGTGCTCCCCCATGCCGGCTAGGAGGCGCCGGGGGTGGCGAAGACGAACAACGCCATGAACGCCAGGTTGATGAAGTACGCCGCTTCCACCAGACCAACGGTGATGAAGAACGGGGTGAACAGGCGGCCCTGCGCTTCGGGCTGGCGGGCGATGCCGGAGATCAGGGCGTTACCGGCGATACCGTCGCCGATACCGGCGCCGATGGCGCCGCCGCCCAGGATGAGGCCGCCGCCGATCAGGGCGCCCATGACGATTTGGGGGTCTGCCATTCCTATTCCTCCTTGATTGCTGGTAGGACTCCTACCAGGCTGTGGGTGGTTCGGGGGTCGAACACGTCTATTTAGTGGTGCTCCTCATCCAGTTCCATGGACTGGCTGAAGTACAGGATCGTCAGCAAGGCGAAGATGAACGCCTGGATGAGGCCGACGAAGAGGTCGAAGGTCTTCCAGATCGCATTGGGCGCCCACATGATGTAGGGCGGGAACAGCGCGATCAGCGCGACCATGATGCCGCCGGCGAAGATGTTGCCGAAAAGTCGGAGCGACAGCGAGATCGGCTTGGCGATCTCCTCGACCAGGTTGATCGGCGCCAGGAACGCGACGTGACCCTTGAGCAGCTTGAGCGGATGGCCCAGCAGACCGCGACGCCAGATACCGGCGGCGTGGTAGCAGAGGAACACGAACAGCGCGAGCGCGAGCACAAAGTTGATGTCGGCGGCCGGCGGCTTGAGCAGCTCGGCGGTCTTGCCGTCGGCGGTGCTGTATTGCACCGGCAGCACCGAAATCCAGTTCGCGATGAGGATGAAGACGAACAGGGTGACAGCCAGCGGCAGCACGAACGGGGCGATCTTCATGCCGATCGCCGACTCGATCTGACCGCGCATCTGGGTGGTCAGTGCCTCCCAGAACAGCTGGACACCGCTGGGCACACCGGTCGAGGTGACCTTGGCCCGCAGTACGAACGCCAGCGCGATGACGATGACGGCGGCGACGGCGGTCGCCAGGACGGTGTCGACGTTGACCGTCATTCCCAGCCAGGTGGCCTCGGTGTGATGGCCGACCTCGATCGCGCCCTCGGCGAGGATTCGTTCACTCATGGTGTGCTCAATCCTTCGGTGCTTCGTCTGGGGTGCCCGACCCCGCGGCTACAACGTCACTGTCGTCACCCGTGCGAATTTTCTTCCACACCGGCAACGCAGTACTCAAAACAAGCAAAACCTGGAACAACGCCAGGCCAAAAAGGACTCCAAGGCCGCTGGGCCGGAAGGCGAACGCGATCGCCAGGCCGATGGCGCTGATGACCAGCAGCCGGGTGGCGGAGTTGAGCGCCATCTTGCGCTTGAGGGGGTGGTCCTCGGCGGTGATCGACTCGACCGAGCGCTGGACGAGGATCGCGTTGGTCAGGCCCAGCGCCAGACCGACGCCGAAGAACACGCCGAACATGATGTAGCCGGCCCAGGCTGCCAGGCCCACGGCGACGGCGGTCAGGGCAAGGCAGATCGCAAGCAGCCGAACGGGCCGGAAGGCAACGGACGGAAACACCAACGGCGCATCTTGCGCTGGCGTCGTCACAGGTTCACCTCAATCTTGCGTTGTCGAGAGCTGGCCGAAGCGATTCTTGCGTGGCCCGCCGAGAGCGTATCGGACGGCGACGGGCGCGCTGGAATCACCCAAGGGGCAGCTCCCTTTGTCGGTCATAAAGCGGCTCACCGGAGGTGAATCCGACGGGCCGGGGGCCGGCAACCCGCGAGGTTTCTTTCGGGTTCTGCCAGCACCGTACCACATGGTAGACGGCCCTAAATACGTCTACTACTCCGCGTCGTAAATCTCGTCGTAGTCGTCGTCTCCACGGCGCAGCAACGGGATCAGCGTGACCACCACGGCGACCACGATCGCGGCCAGCATGACCCCTCCGGTGTAGCGCGGATCGAAGAAGATCGTGCTCGCCGCGCCCAGCGCGACGATGCCCACCCACAAGTAGATGAGCAGGACAACGCGCCGGTGGGAGTGGCCGATCTGCAGCAGCCGGTGGTGCAGGTGCATCTTGTCGGGGCTGAACGGGCTGAGCCCCGCCCTGGTGCGGCGCACGATGGCCAGCAGCATGTCCAGGGCAGGCACGAACATCACCGCCACCACCAGCAGGAACGGTGACAGCAGCGCGAACACGTCGCGGGCGCCGTAGGCGCTCTGCGAGATCGGCCCCGCCGCGGTGGTGGAGGCGGCGGCCAGCATCAGCCCGATCAGCATCGAGCCGGAGTCCCCCATGAAGATCTTGGCCCGGTAGAAGTTGTGCGGCAGGAATCCCAGGCAGGCGCCGGCCAGCACGACGGAGATGACGGCGGGCGGATAGAACAGCACGTCGCCGCCATGGTCACGGAGCAGCCCGACCGAGAAGATACAGATCGCCGAGGCGGTGATCAGGCCAAGCCCGGCGGCCAGGCCGTCGAGCCCGTCGACGAAGTTCATCGCGTTGACGATCGACACCGTCAGCGCCAGCGTCAGCAGGATCGATGACACCTGGTCGAGCACGATGGTGCCCACCCCGCCGAACGGGATGTAGAGCACGCTCCACGCCACGCCCATGGTGACCAGCACGCTGGCGGCGGTGATCTGGCCGGCGAACTTCGTCAGAGCATCCAATCCCCAGCGGTCGTCGATCAGCCCGATACCCATGATCAGGCCGCCGGCCACCACCACCGCCGGCATGCCGGAGGAATAGATGAAGCCGCGGGTGAGCGCCGGGAGCTGGGAGGCCAGGAACACCGCGGCCACCACCCCGAGGTACATCGCCAGCCCGCCCATCCGGGGCGTCGGGCGGGTGTGCACGTCACGCTCACGGGGGTAGGCCAGGGCACCGGCACGGGTGGCCATCACCCGGACCCAGCCGGTGGCGAAATAGGTGATGATCGCGGCGGTCAGGCCGACGAGTGCCAACTCCCGCAACGGAACACCGGCACCGCGGTCAGACAGCGCGAGAACAACTTCAGATCCGCTGACCATTTGGACAAACCGTACTGCACCAAGCTGTGACCGCAGCCGCGCCGATCAAGCGGTCAGTGCCGCGACCTCGATGCCGAGAACATCGGCAATGGCCTGGGCGCTGACCGGCCCCTCACGCAGCAGCCGGGGCTCCGCACCGGTGAGGTCGACGATGGTGGAGGCTGCCTGCTCCTGCGACGGCCCGGCGTCGAGGTAGACCTGCACCAGATCGCCGAGCTGACGCTGCGCCTCCTCGGCCGTGGTGGCCGCCGGGCGCCCGGAGATGTTCGCACTGGAGACCGCCATCGGCCCGGTTTCGCGAAGCAACTCGATGGCCACCGGGTGCATCGGCATGCGCAGCATAACGGTGCCCCGGGCGTCGCCGAGGTCCCATTGCAGCGACGGGGCCTGCCGCACCACCAGGCTCAGGGCTCCGGGCCAGAACGCCCGGATGAGTTCGCGGGCCGCGTGCGGGACGGTGTAGACCAGGCCTTCGATGGTGTGCCAGGACCCGACCAGCACGCCGACCGGCATGTCGCGGCCCCGGCCCTTGGCCGCGAGCAGGCTGGCGACGGCGTTGCTGTCGAACGCATCGGCGCCCAGGCCGTAGACGGTGTCGGTGGGCATGACGACCAACCGGCCGCTCTTGACCGCGGCGGCGGCCGCCGCGACGGCCTCTTGGCGCCGGGTGTTGTCGGCGCAGTCGAATACCTGGGTCACGTTGGCTCCTCCATGCCCGTCCTGCGGGCCGTCACAAATCGCGGCCGGCCCGCCAGATCACGGCGCGCGGTGATCGCTGTGAAAAGTCCAGTGCGGCTGATGGTTTCAACCGTCTGCTGGGATGTTGTGTCGTCGTGCTCGATGGCCAGCCACCCTCCCGGCCGCAGCCAGCGCCCCGCGTGGCCGACGATCGGGCCGATCACCGCCATGCCGTCCGGACCGCCGAACAACGCGTGGGCCGGGTCATGCTGGGCGACTTCGGGTTCCAGCTCGGCACCGGCTGGGATGTAGGGCGGGTTGGACACCACGAGGTCGACCGTACCGTCCAGCTCCCCAAGCAGCTCGGGCACGGTGACGTCGGCGCTCACCAGCTCGACCGGGGCGGCATCGGCGTTGCGCCGGGCGTACTCGAGTGCGGTGGGATCGTCGTCGACGGCGATCACCCGGGCGTCCGGCCGGGCCGCGGCCATCGCGATCGCCAGCGCACCCGACCCGGTGCACAGGTCCACGATGACCGGCCCAGCTGGGAGAGGTTGGGCCAGAGTCCATTCCAGCAGTGCCTCGGTCTCGGGCCGCGGGATGAACACCCCGGGGCCCACTCGCAGCTGGAGCGACCCGAAGGCCGCGGTACCGGTCAGGTGCTGGAGGGGCACCCGTTGGGACCGCCGGGCGATCACCTGGTCGTAGTGCTCATAGAAGTCCGGGCCGGGCGGGTCGATCGTCACCAGCCGGCCCCGTTCGACACCCACCACATGGGCCGCCAGCAGCTCGGCATCGGTTCGCGCCGAATCAATCCCGGCCCGGGCGAGGGTCGCGGCGGCGGAGTCGATGGCTCGGCGCAGCTGGCTCGGGCCGATGGCTCGGTTCGTCATGTCCGGCCCTAGGCCTGGGCGAGCCGGGCTTGCTTGTCGGCCTCGCCCAGCGCGTCGAGCAGCGCGTCCATATCGCCGTCGAGAACCTGGTCGAGGTTGTGCGCCTTGAAATTGATCCGGTGGTCGGCGATCCGGTTCTCCGGGAAGTTGTACGTGCGGATCCGCTCGCTGCGGTCGACGGTGCGGATCTGACTGGCACGGTCGGCCGAGGCGTCAGCCTGGGCCTGCTCCTCGGCCAGCGCCTGCAGTCGCGCAGCCAGCACCTGCATGGCGCGGGCCTTGTTCTGCAGCTGAGACCGTTCGTTCTGACAGGTGACCACGATGTTGGTGGGCAGGTGGGTGATGCGCACCGCGGAGTCGGTGGTGTTCACGCCCTGACCACCCTTGCCGGAAGACCGGTAGACGTCGATACGCAGATCGGACTCGTCGATCGCCACCTGCTCGACCTCTTCGGGCTCGGGGTACACCAACACCCCGGCCGCCGAGGTGTGCACCCGGCCCTGCGATTCGGTGACCGGCACCCGCTGCACCCGATGCACGCCGCCTTCGAACTTCAGCCGGGCCCACACGCCGTCGGCGGAGTCGCCCTTGCTCCGGATGGACAGCGTCGCGTCCTTGTAGCCGCCGAGGTCACTGGTGGTTTCGTCGAGCACGGTGACGGTCCAGCCGTGCCGCTCGGCGTAGCGGATGTACATCCTGGCCAGGTCGGCGGCGAACAGGGCCGACTCCTCGCCGCCCTCACCGGATTTCACCTCGAGCACGATGTCGTCGGCGTCGTGCGGGTCACGCGGGGCCAGCAGGTCGGTGAGGTGCGCGTCGAGTTCGGCCACCCGGGCCTCGAGCTCGGGGACCTCGGCGGCGAACGACGTATCCTCGGCGGCCAGTTCGCGGGCGGCCTCCAGATCACCGCGCGCCGTCTCCAGCCTGCGGTAGGTGGCGACGATCGGTGCGAGCTGGGCGAAGCGCCGTCCGACCCGGCGGGCATTGGCCGCATCGCCGTGCAGGTCGGGATCGGAGAGCTGACGCTCGAGGTCTGCGTGCTCGGCGAGCACGGTGTCGACTGCCATCGCGGCTTGTTGCGCCATCAACCCTCCTTCACCTCAACTGTGCCCGAACGCAGACCGACGCCCGGCCTCTCGCGGATCATCGCGACAGAGCGGGCGTCGGTGAGGCAGCTACTTGTCGGCCGACTCCGCAGCCGTCTTGCGCTTGCCGTAGCGCTTCTCGAAGCGGGCCACGCGGCCGCCGCTGTCGAGGATCTTCTGCTTGCCGGTGTAGAAGGGATGGCACTGCGAGCAGACCTCGACCACGATGTGGCCGCCTTCCTTGGTGCTGCGCGTGGTGAACGTGTTGCCACAGCCGCAGACCACGGTGGTCTCGGCGTAGGCAGGGTGAATGCCTGTCTTCATGGTGTCCTCTTCATTCGTAGGTCGCCGGGTCGCCCTCGGGAAATCCCTGGTCAGCGGGCGTGAACCGGTACCTGAGGTGGTCGACGGTCCAGTATGCCAGGTTGACCGTCACCTGCCCAAACGCGCCGGGAGCCGGGGCTATTCCGGTGTGACCGCACGGTAGACCTTCTCGCGGCCCGAACGGGTCCACAGTTCACCGCCCTCCGGGTGGGCGCCGCGGGTGACCAGCTCACGTTTGAGCACCTTGTTGGTGGCGGTCGTGGGCAACTCGTCGGCGATCCAGACATGCCGCGGCCAGGCCTTGGGAGAGAGGTCGGGCTGATCGGCCAGGAACTCCCCGAATGCCTCGGGGCTGAGCTTGGCCTGTTCGGTCAGCAGGAGCGCGACCATCACCTGGTCGCCGACATGCTCGTCGGGCACCGGGTAGACCACGGCCTGGCTGACCGCGGGCAGACGCAGGATGATCCGCTCGATCGGGGCAGCAGCCATGTTCTCGCCGTCGACCCGCATCCAGTCGGCAGTACGCCCGGCCAGGTAGATCCAGCCGTCGGCGTCGCGGTAGCCCAGATCCCCGGACCAGTACATTCCGTGGCGCAATCGTTCGTCGGTGGCGCTCGCGTCGTTGTAATAGCCGCCGAACATGCCGCCGCCGGTGGTGTTGACGATCTCACCGATCGCCTCATCGGGGTTGGTGAGCGCACCGTTGGCATCGAATACCGCCGTGGCGCATTCCGTCCGGGTTTCGGAGTTGTAGATCGCCACGCCGGGGAAGCCGCGGCCCACCGAGCCCTGCGGACAGTTCTCCTCGCGGGTGATGACAACGGCGCCCTCGGTGGAGCCGAAGCCGTCCCACACGGTGCAGCCGAACCGCCTGCCGAACTCGGCGATGTCCCGGTCGGCGGCCTCGTTACCGAACGCGACACGCAGCGGGTTGTCGTGGTCGTCGGGACGCTCCGGGGTGGCCAGCACATAGGCCAGCGGCTTACCGACGTAGTTCATGTACGTGGCGCCGTAGCGGCGCAGATCCGCGAGCAGCCCGGAGGCGGAGAAACTGGCCGGCGCCATCGCCGCTCCCGCTCCCAGCGCTACCGCCCAGCCGGCCATCAGCGCGTTGGAGTGGAACAGCGGCATCGACAGGTAGCAGACGTCGGAGGCGGTGATCTGGAAGCGGTCGACGAGCGCTACCCCTGCGAACGGCACCATCATGTGGGCGACCTGGACGGCCTTGGGTTCACCGCTGGTGCCCGAGGTGAAGATCAGCATGAAGGTGTCGGTCGCGGTGACCTCGCGGTATGGGGTCAGCTCCCCCGCCCCGGCCAGCAGGGCCTGCCAGTCTGCCGAGTCGACGTCGAGCACCGTGACGCCAGGCAGGTCCAGCCCGTCGAGCAGACCGCGGTGGGCGGCGTCGGTCAGCAGGATCTGGCAGTGCGCCGTGGCGATGTCGCGGGCCAGCGCGCCACCGCGACGGGTGTTGTTCACCCCGCACAGCACGTAGCCACCGAGGCCGGCGGCCGCCATCGCGGTCAGCATCGCCGGGGTATTGCCCAGCAGGGCGCCGACGTGCAGGGGCCGCTCGATGTCGGACAGCGCGATCAGGGCTGCAGCCTGGCGGGCCGCCTCGTCGAGGTGCTCCTGCCAGCTCCATACCTGATCGCCGAACTTCACCGCAGGACCGGTGTCGCTACAGCGTTCACGGAGCAACTGCTGGACCGTCTCGGCCATCGAACTCCCGTCGGATTGAGGTTTTACCGCCGATGAGGCGTGCGACACACGTCACAATAGAAGCTCAGGGTAAACAGGATCATGAATCTGTCTACTCCGCCGTCTCAGCGGCAGGTGAGCAGGTTTGACAGGATGACGGGGCATGGTCCATGACGTCGAAGGAGAAGCCGGGGTGACCGCGAGCGCCGATGCGGCCAGCCAGACCGCCGCCAAGACGGTCCGGGAACGACTGATCGACGCCGCCGAGGTCTGTCTTCGGGCCAAGGGCATCCGGGCCACCACGGTCTCGGAGGTGGCCGAGGCTGCCGGGGTGTCGCGCGGATGGCTCTACCGCCACTATCCGGACAAGGTGTCGCTGCTCGGGGCCGCCCTCGTCCGGCTCAACGAGGCGTTCTGGGAGGAGTCCAACCGGACGCTGGCGGCCCTCACGGCCTTCGAGGACAGGCTCGTCGTGGGTGTGCGGCTGGGCCGCAGCGCCCACGAAAGCCCCGGAGCGCTGGTGATGCAGCTGCGTCGCGACGAGCCCGAAGAGTTCGCCGCCTGCGCCGGCGCCGGCGTTCAGGGACTGTTGCCCGACCTCGGCCAGTTCTGGCGTCCCTACCTGGAGGCGGCGCGCGACCGCGGTGAGATCCACGCCGACACCGATATCGACGAGGCCGCCGAGTGGGTGGCCCGGGTCCAGATGAGCCTGGGCACTATCCCGGGCGACACCTTGGACGCCGATGACTACGAGGCAGTGCGGCGATACATGCGCCGCTACGTGTTGCCCGGACTGCAGCTGCCGCCTTCGCACTGACTGCCGACATCGGCCGAGTGTCCAGTGGATCCGCCAGATCAGCTGCCCCCCAACGGAATTCCCGCTCCGGAAATGCGCCGGATACACCGAGACGATCACCGATCCCGCTTCAACACGAGCCTCAGCCGAGTTATACACCGCCACAGGCACTTCCAACATTGGCGCTCACTGGGCGTTGTCTGTGCATCTGCCAGGAATCGGCTCAGAGTGACGAAAACCCTTGCGCCCTTGCGCGAGCCGCGCAGCACGGTCGGGCAATACTGGTATTGCTGGACGTGACAGCCAACCGGACCTGACCCGGTTGTTCCCACGGCGCCGACGCCACGGGTGAGTCATCGCCATCAGGCTCGCAGCGAGAGACAGGGTCCGGGCCGGATGCACCGGCCCACCCGTTGAGCATCCAGCGCGTCAGGGCAGAAGAGAGGGGTTCGCTCGATGACGTTTCCACAGCTTTACTTTTCCCGGCCCTCCGTGGTCCTGCCCGACGACGTAGTCGACAACGAGGAGGTTCTGTCGCGGGTACGCAACGCGTTTCGCGGCACAGCGTCGCAGTGGGATCCGATCGAGTCGAGCATTCGCTACGTGTTCGACCGGTGCAACAGCAAGATGCGGTATCTGGAAGCCGACCCCACGCTGTCACCGGGGCACTTCGCCGCCCGGGCCGCCAGCGCCTGCCTGAGCAGCAACGGTATCGCGGCCGACGACCTCGACCTGTTGGTGTACGGCGGGATCGCCCGCGATGCTTTCGAGCCGGCGACCGCGGCCGAGGTGGCCGGACGGCTGGGCGCCACCCCGGTGCATACGATGGACGTGACGTGCGCGTGCGCCGGCCTCATCGAGGCACTGCACGTCGTCAGCGGCTACTTCGCCCTGCACGACGAGATCCGCACCGCGTTGATCTGCGCCGGCGAGATCACCCGCGACCGGGTCACCTACGACATCCAGACACCACAGGACGTCGCCCTCGAAGTGGCAGGCTTGACCCTGGGTAACGCCGCCGCGGCATTGCTGGTCACCCGCGAGCCACTACCGGCAGGCGGAGCCCGGGTGCTGGCCCTGACCCACAAGACCCTGGCCGAGCACTACGGGCTGTGCCGCGCACCGGTCGACGGGCATTTCCTGTCGCAGTCCAAAGAACTCTTCGCGCTGGCCGTCCATGTACCGCCCGAGATCCGGCGCCTGCTCGCCGGTATCGGATGGTCGCCCGAAGACGTCGACCACTACGCCCTGCACCAGCCCAGTGAAGCCGTCGTCGAGCGTGTTCTCAGCGAGCTCGGCGCCCAACCGCAAGCCGGGATCTTCACCCACTCGCTGTTCGGCAACACCGCCAGCACCGCCTGGGCGCTGGCGCTGGACTACCGCCTCACCAATGGCACCGTGCAGGACGGCGACAAGGTCGTGCTCGCCAGCGCCGCAGCCGGTTTCACCATCGTGGGCGCCGCGGCGGTTTGGGAAGCCCGGTGAGCCACTACCTGCGCCTCTACCGCGTCATCAGCACGACGTTCGGGTACCGACTTCGGCCCCTCGGAGCATTCCTGTTGTTGCAGCTGCGTCAAGCGATCTCGGCGACGACCCTCGGGTTGGACCACGTGTTCTACCCGCAGCACCGCACCCAACCGATCGACCGGCCCATCTTCATCATCGGCAACCCCCGCAGCGGCACGACCTTCCTGCACCGGCTGCTCCTGGGAGCCGCCCCCGGGATCACTGCCTTCGAACTCTGGGAAATGCTGTTCCCGGCGATCACCGCACGCAAGCTCCTGGGCCGGATCGTGCCCCGCCTGGACCGGATCTCGCCGGCGCGCTACCACCCCTCCGACGTCCACGACACCAGCCTGCGCGGCATCGAGACCGACGACGTGGCATGGTTCTTCCGAACCCTCGACGGACCCTTTGCCTGGGCCTATTTCCTTGCCTGGCAGGATGTTTGGGGCAGTGCACTATCGCGCAGCAGCTTCGGGATCAACCGATCCTCCGACCACGAGCGGCAGCGCTTCTTTCGCTACTACGAGGCATGCTGGCGGCGAAACCTGACCTACAAGCGCGGCAACCGCATCCTGGCCAAGACCAGCATGCTCACCTTCCGGCTCGAGGAGCTGCTGGCGCGCTACCCCGACTGCAAGCTGGTCTACATCATCCGCGATCCCGTCGAAGTCATCCCCTCCGGCCTGTCACTGATCGCCAGCGTGCTGGAAAACGGCTACGACGCATGGAATCGCACCGATGAGCCCGATCAGCAGCGCTGGATCAGCAATCTCTATGACGCCTCGTGCGCCATGCTCGGCAGCTTCCACGAGGCCCAGATCAGCGGCCTGATCCCCGAGGACAATCTCTGCGTGGTGCGCTACTCCGATCTCCTGGACGACCTCGAACCCACCATCGAGCGGATTCTGGACTTCACCGGGATCGAACCCACCGCGCAGTTCCGTGCCGAAGTTCGCGCCCAGGCGCAACGGCAACGCGGGTACACCAGCCGCCATCACCATTCGCCCGACCAGTTCGGCCTGGATCCCGACCGCATTCGGGCCGACCTGGCATACATCTACGACGCCTACGACCTGACGAAACCACACCAACTCCGCGGCGAGCAGCGATGAGCGCCGCACGCCACGTCGGTCGTGTCGGCGGGCTGGCCGTCGTCGTCGGCGTGGGTGTCGCCATCGGGGCGACCTGCGGCATCGCTGCGGCGGACACCGGTTCGCCAGGGCCCTCGCAGCCGGCCAGGACCGCGGGCGCCAGCCGAGCGGGCGAGGTGCATGCGCACAACCCCCGACATTCCACGACGGCTGCACCAGCGGCAGCTTCGGTCGCCGCCGCGCCCAGCACTCCCAGCACGCCCGGTTCACCCTCGCCTTCCGCACTGGCAGCTAAAAGCGTTGCCCCACAGTCATATTCGACTACTGCAACCGGCTCTGTCGGAAAGTTCCGCAGTGCGCTCGCACCGGCGAGGCCGGCCGTCGCTTCACCGGCAATGTCCGTGGTGCGAAGCCTCCACGCCGCCCCGCAGGCATCCATCTCGCTGCCCACCATCCCCTCCGGTGTCGCCGGCTTGGCATTGACCAGCGCAGTCGAACTTGCTCTGGCAGCCACGGTCTCGGTGATCAACGCACTGGCGCCCAGCCCCACCAGGGTAAGCTCCACCCTGGACCTCAACGGCGACACCGTGATTGCCAGTTCACCCGAGCAAGTCACCTCGTTCTACGGGCGGTGGACATATCTGCCGGGTGCGCCGAGCGTGGTCCAGGGCGAACAGCAGTTCGCCGTCGTTGACCCCAAGACGGGCACATCGGCGGGCAGCTTCGATGCCCTTGTGAGCCGAGGCAACGGTTACAACTACACCGAACTGCTTGTCACGTCCGATGAAGGGTCCAACGTCGGAACCGGTGCGGGCCAACTCCCTCCGGTCGGCTCACTGATCAGTTCCTTCGGGATCGGCCCGGTGACGCTGTCCTACACCGCAATACCGACAGGCTCCGGGGACAAGGTCTCCTTCCGGCTGGTGACCCCGTTGGGAAGCCTCGCACTGCCGATGCCCTTCGATGCCGCCGCTGGCATCGCTGACTACTCCGTGGACAGCAGGCCGGTCCAGCTGACCAACGGCTACAGCATCGCTCCCGCTGTCTCGACGCCCGAAACCTACACGGGGACAAGCGGAATCTTGCCGTTCTTCACGACAGTTCAGGGACGTCAGGTCTTCACCATCGACAACCCGGCCGGGGTTCCGGTGGGCAGTTTCGAGGGCGTCGTCACCACCACTGCGGACATCTTGGGTACCTACACCCAGGCGATCCTGGTCACCGCCAACGACGGAACCAACGTGGGTCTCGATCCCGGGCAGGTCCCGCCGGTCGGCTCGGTGTACAACGTCGTGTACAGCGGTTCCGACCAGAACTATGTGCTGTATTCGTCGATGCCGGCGCAATCCGGCGATCCGGTCGCGGTGTCGCAGGTGAGTTCCGGCGCCGTCGCCACCAGCGACCTGACGTTGATCGACGCCTCGGAACAGCCGGCCACCCAACCGTTTACCGGCCCGAACGGCACTACGTTCGTCCCGGTATCCACGCTGCAGCCCACTGGGGTGAACGGCCTTCCGCCCAGGGAGGTGCAGATTCAGGGCTACCAACAGTTCGCCGTCTACGACTCGGCCGGCACCCGGATCGGAAGCGTCGACGCCGACGTCTACAGCCAGTGGGACCTGCTCGGTATCCGCAGCCAAGCGATTCTGGTGACCGATGTCACCGCGGGGACCACCGGGACGTCAGCAGGTCAGGTTCCCGCGGTCGGGTCTGAGTTCAACGTCGTCGATTTCGGCACCAGTGGCTTTGCTACCGCTGATTCCGTCACTCCGACGCCGACCGGCGACGTGAACTCGTTCAGCATCCTCACGCCGGTGGGGAACTCCCCCACGCTGTCGATCTACACCAAGGTCGCCGATCGCGCCGGGGTCACGTTCGCGGACCCGTTCACGACCGTTTAGGTGGCGGGCTGCGTCAGTCGACGTCCATGGCGCCGCCCGGCGCCGTCTTGGACACCTGGACCAGGAACTCGTAGTTGTTCTTGGTCTTCCGCAGCTGGCTCATCAACAGATCGATGGCCTGATGGCTGTCCAGCCCGGACAGCACGCGGCGCAGCTTGTGCACGATCGCGAACTCGTCCGGCGAGAGCAGCAGCTCGTCCTTGCGGGTGCCCGACGGATTGACGTCGACCGCGGGGAACACCCGGCGCTCGGCGATCTTGCGGTCGAGCTTGAGCTCGGCGTTGCCGGTGCCCTTGAACTCTTCGAAGATCACCGTGTCGCCGGTGGAGCCGGTCTCGACCATGGCCGTGGCGATGATCGTCAGCGAGCCGCCGTGCTCGATGTTGCGGGCAGCACCCAGGAACCGCTTGGGCGGGTACAGCGCGGTGGAGTCCACACCACCGGACAGGATGCGACCCGACGCCGGGGAGGCGTTGTTGTAGGCGCGGCCCAGGCGGGTGATCGAGTCCAGCAGCACCACCACGTCCTTGCCCTGCTCCACCAGGCGCTTGGCCCGCTCGATAGCGAGTTCGGCGGCCTGGGTGTGGTCTGACGGCGGCCGGTCGAAGGTCGAGGCGATGACCTCACCCTTGACCGAGCGCTGCATGTCGGTGACCTCTTCAGGTCGCTCGTCGACCAGCACGACCATCAGGTGGCACTCGGGGTTGTTCTTGGTGATCGCGTTGGCGATGTCCTGCATGATCGTGGTCTTGCCGGCCTTGGGCGGCGACACGATCAGAGCGCGCTGACCCTTGCCGATCGGCATGATGAGGTCGATCACGCGGGTGGTGAGCCGCTCGGTGGTGGTCTCCAGGCGCAGACGCTGGTTGGGGTACAGCGGGGTCAGCTTGCTGAACTCCGGGCGGTTCTTGGCCGCCTCGACCGGTCCGCCGTTGACGCTGTCCAGGCGCACCAGCGGGTTGAACTTCTGCCGCTGGTTGCTCTGGTCACCCTCTTTGGCCACGCGGACCGCACCGGTCACCGCGTCACCGCGGCGCAGGCCGTTCTTGCGGACCATGTTCATCGAGACGTAGACGTCGTTGGGGCCGGCCAGGTAGCCGGAGGTCCGGACGAACGCGTAGTTGTCCAGGACGTCGAGGATGCCGGCCACCGGCTGGACGACGTCGTCCTCGCGCAGCTCGGCTTCGTTACCGCCGCCGCCTTCGCCGCCGGTGCGCTCACCGCGGCGCCTGCGGTCCCGGAACCGGCGGCCGCGACGGCCACCGCGCTCGTCGTCGTCGGTGTTGGTGCTGTTGTTGTTATTGCCGTTGTTGTTGCGGTTCTGGCCGCCGCCCTGACCGTCGCCACCGGAGTCGTTGGACTCACGGTTGGGCCGGTTGTCACGGTTGTCGCCCCGGTTCTCGTTGCGGGGCTGTTCGGCGTTGTCGGTCCGGTTCTGGGACCGGGTTTCGGGCTTGTCGGCCTTGTTCTCCGCGTCGTTCTGCGAGGTGTTCTCGGGCCGCTCGGCGGGCTTCTGCTGCTCGGCGTTCTCGCTGGTCGACGCACCGGCGGCGGCGTTCTCGCTGGTCGGCGCACCGGCGCCGCGGTTCGCGGTGCGGCGCTCCCGGCGCGGCTGTTCGGGGGCTCCGTTGTCGGATGCCGGCTCGGCGGCCGCCGGAGCGCCACCGTTGGCCGCACCGTGCGAGCTACCGTTGCCGCCGTTCTGGGCGTCCCGGATGGCGGCGATCAGCTCGCTCTTGCGCATACCGGAGGTGCCCTTGACGCCGACCTGGCTGGCCAGCGCACGAAGTTCGGGCAGAACCATCGCCGACAGCGACCCGGTGGCGCCGCCGCGGGCGGACCGTTCGGATGCCGACGAGGCGGGTGAATCCACGGCGGGCGCATCCGTTGCAGGTGCGCTGTCTCCAGCCGTGATGAGGTCCGTATCAGTCACGGATTTCCTTTCTTCCCCCGGCGTTGCGTCACGTCAGGGGTGCTGGCATTCAGCCGATTCGCTGAATGCGAAGTCTCACCGTCATCTCAGTGCCAACGGTGACGGGCGGGATTCGCGGCCACATGGCGAACCGTCAGTCAACGACTTGAACACGGGAAGAATTGGTGGTCGTCCTAGTCTCGGCGCAGGTGCAGACGCTGCGATTGCCTGGACGGGACCGAGAATAGCCCTCTTTACGGCAGGAAAGCAAGAAATCGCACCGGCGTGTGGCCAAGTCAGCCGCGGACCGCGACACCGGTGCTCCAGCGAACTGGATCACCGATGCCGAGTTCGGTAACCGCGAATCCATGGGCGGTGCCGAACTCGACGGCCTCGGCAGGTAGATCGGCGCCGATGGACAGCGCCAATACCGAGGGGCCGGCGCCGGACAGCACCGCTGCCACTCCGCAACGCCGCAGGACCTGGAGAAATTCCGCCGAGGCCGGCATCGCCGGAGCGCGCTGGGGTTGATGCAGGACGTCCTCGGTGGCGGCCATCAACAGGTCGGGCCGCTCGGTGAGCGCCACCACCAGCAACGCCGCCCGGCTCAGATTGAAGCGCGCCGCGGTGTGGCTGACGTGTTCGGGCAGCAGCACGCGGGTCTCCGCGGTGGACGACCGTACCTGCGGGATGCCGGAGAACAGCCGGATGTCCGGATGCAGACGCACCGGCGCGGCCGCATACGTCGGCGGCACGGTGCTGGTATCGGTCCAGGACACCACCGCCCCGCCGAGCACGGCCGCCGACGCGTTGTCCGGATGTCCTTCGAACTCCGAGGACAGCTGGATCAACCTGATGTCGTCCAACGGCTGCAGATCCGCTTGCGCCACAAGGCCGTTCGCGACGGCAAGCCCTCCCACCACGGCAGCGGCCGAGGAACCGAGGCCACGCGAGTGCGGGATCTTGTTGCGGCAGCGCACCACCAGCCCGGGCGCCTCGGCACCCGCGGCCAGCAGGCCCCGATGAATGGCGCGCACCACCAGATGATCGTGGTCGTGCGGGACCTGACCGGCGCCCTCCCCCTCGACCTCGATGACGAGGCCGCCGTCGGTGGTTTCGACCAGGATCTCGTCGTAGAGGCCCAGCGCCACGCCCAGGCTGTCGAAACCGGGGCCGAGGTTGGCGCTCGACGCCGCCACCGATGCGCTGGCAGTCAGTCCGGCAGGAAGGCTCAGGGTCACCGGCGATCCGTCCTCAGACCAGGCCGAGTTCGGCGACGACAGCACTCGGATCGACCGGAATCGCGGTGACCGTCGGCATACCGCGCAGCGCGGTGTCGGGGTCCTTGAGTCCGTTGCCGGTCACGGTGCACACCACCGTCGAGCCCGGCTTGACCCAGCCGTCCTCGACCGACTTGAGCAGCCCGGCGATGCTGGCGGCCGATGCCGGCTCCACGAACACCCCCTCGGCCTCGGCGACCAGGCGATATGCGGCGAGAATCTCGTCGTCGGTCGCGGCCAGGAAGCGGCCGCCCGACTCCTGCTGTGCGGCCACGGCGCCGTCCCAGGAGGCGGGCGAACCGATCCGGATCGCGGTGGCGATCGTCTCGGGGTTGGTGACCGGCTTGCCGAGCACCAACGGGGCTGCGCCGGCTGCCTGGGTGCCGAGCATGCGCGGCAGCTTGTCGCTGACGCCATCGCGGTGGTACTCGGTGTAACCGCGCCAGTAGGCGGTGATGTTTCCGGCGTTGCCCACCGGCAGCGAGTGCACGTCGGGTGCCGTGCCGAGGGCGTCGACGATCTCGAACGCCGCTGTCTTCTGGCCTTCGATACGAACCGGATTCACACTGTTGACCAGGGCGATGGTCGGGTAATCCGCCGTCAGCTTGCGGGCCAACTCCAGGCAGTCGTCGAAGTTGCCGTCGATCTGGATGATCTTGGCGCCGTGCATGACCGCCTGCGCGAGCTTGCCCATCGCGATCTTGCCCTGCGGAATCAGCACCGCACAGGTGATGCCGGCGCGGGCGGCATAGGCCGCGGCCGAGGCGGAGGTGTTACCGGTCGAGGCGCACAGCACCGCCTTCTGCCCGCGGGCGACGGCGTCGGTGACGGCCATGGTCATCCCGCGGTCCTTGAAGGAGCCGGTCGGGTTGAGGCCTTCGACCTTTAAATGGACTGTGCAGCCGGTCTTTTCAGACAGTCGCGGCGCGGGCACCAGCGGCGTGCCGCCCTCCAGCAGCGTCACCGGCGTCCAATCCGCCGCGGCAGGCAACCGGTGCCGGTAGGCCTCGATCAGGCCGGGCCAGGGCGTGTGGACTTTGGTCGTGCTCATTCGGCGGTTCCCTCCAGTCGCAGCACGCTGTTCACGCTCTGCACGGCATCGAGATCGGCGAGTGCGGAGACGGTCTCTGACAGCGCGGCGTCGGTGGCACGATGGGTCACCACCACGATCCGGGCACCGGCGGGCACGCCATCCTCGTCGGTGATGCCTTCCTGCCGGACCTCGGCGATGCTGACCTCACGCTTGCCGAATTCGTCTGCCACCGAGGCCAGTACGCCGGGGCGGTCGTTGACCGTCATGCTGACGTAGTAGCGGGTGGGGATGACGCCCATCGGCGCGATCGGCAGCTGGGCGTACTTGGACTCGCGGGGACCGCGGCCGCCCTGAACCCGGTTCCGGGCGGCCATCACCACATCGCCCATGACCGACGAGGCAGTCGGAGCGCCGCCGGCGCCCTGGCCGTAGAACATCAGCCGGCCGGCGGCCTCGGCTTCGACGACAACCGCGTTGAAGGCGCCGTTGACCGTGGCCAACGGATGGGTCAGCGGTACCAGCGCCGGGTAGACCCGCGCCGAAACCCGCTGCTGGCCATCGGCAGTGGTGATGCGTTCACAGATCGACAGCAGCTTGATGGTGCAGCCCAACGCCTTGGCGGCCTCGAAGTCGGCCGGGGTGACCTTGGTGATGCCCTCCCGGTAGACGTCGTCGGCGGTGACGCGGGTGTGGAAGGCGATGGACGCCAGGATCGCCGCCTTGGCCGCGGCGTCGTAGCCCTCGACATCGGCGGTGGGATCGGCCTCGGCATAGCCGAGCGCGCTGGCGTCGGCGAGTGCGGAGCTGTAATCGGCTCCGGTCGAGGCCATTTCGGACAGGATGTAGTTGGTGGTGCCGTTGACGATGCCTGCCACTCGCAGCACCGAATCACCGGCCAGTGACTGGGTCAGCGGCCGGATCACCGGAATGGCACCGGCCACCGCGGCTTCGAAGTACAGGTCCACATGGGCACGTTCGGCGGCCTGTGCCAGCTCGCCGGTGGACTGGGCCAGCAGAGCTTTGTTGGCCGTCACGACCGACTTACCCTGCTCCAGTGCCGACAGGATGGCTTTGCGGGCCGGTTCGACCGGGCCCATCAACTCGACGACGATGTCGACGTCGTCGCGCGAGACCAGTTCCTCGACGTTGTCGGTGAGCAAAGCGGCCGGCACGCCGCGATCGTCGGCGACCCGGCGGACGGCGACACCGCGCAATTCCAGCGGCGCACCGATGCGGGCCGCGAGATCGACGGCGCTGTCCTCGATGATGCGCACGACCTCGCTGCCGACGTTACCCAGACCCAGGACGGCGACGCCGATTGGTTTCTCGTTACCCATTGTCCTACCTCACTTCCAAACTCAACAGGTCGTCTTCGGTCTCCCGGCGCAGGATCAGGCGGGACCGCCCCTGGCGCACGGCCACCACCGCAGGGCGGCCGATCAGGTTGTACCGACTCGACATCGAATAGCAATAGGCTCCGGTGGCGGCCACCGCCAGTAGGTCACCGGGGTGAATGTCACCGGGGACCCAGGCATCGCGGACGACGATATCGCCGCTCTCACAATGCTTTCCGACCACCCGGGACAGGGTCGGTGCAGCATCGCTGACCCGGGAGGCCAGGCGTACGTCATATTCGGCGCCGTAGAGCGAGGTGCGGATGTTGTCGCTCATCCCGCCGTCGACGCTGATGTAGCGGCGCGACGAACCGGCGCTGATCGCGACATCCTTGACCGTGCCCACTTCATAGAGCGTGACGGTGCCGGGGCCGGCGATGGCACGGCCGGGTTCGACGACCAGTCGCGGGGCGGGCAGACCGACAGCTGCGGACTCGGTGGCGACGATAGCGCCCAGCTTGGCGGCCAGATCCTGGACCGGCGGCGGATCATCCTGGGCCAGATAGGAAATGCCGAGACCACCACCGAGGTCCACCGTCGCGATCTGGGCGGTCTTGTCGACACCGAACTCGGCGACCACGTCGCGCAGCAGCCCGATCACCCGGTGGGCGGCGAGTTCGAATCCGGCGACGTCGAAGATCTGCGAACCGATGTGGCTGTGCAGACCGACCAGCCGCAGGTGGTCGGTGGCGAACACCCTGCGCACGGCGGCCATCGCGGCGCCACTGGCCAGCGACAGGCCGAATTTCTGGTCCTCGTGGGCGGTGGCGATGAACTCGTGGGTGTGGGCCTCCACCCCCACCGTGATCCGGATCAGCACGTCCTGCACCACACCGGCATCCCCGGCAATGGCGTCCAGGCGTTCGATCTCGGTCATCGAGTCCAGCACCACGTGGCCGACACCGGCCTTGACGGCGGCCGTCAGCTCGTCGACGGATTTGTTGTTGCCGTGGAACGCGATTCGCTCCGGCGGGAACCCGGCGTGTAGGGCGACGGCCAACTCTCCCCCGCTGGCGACATCCAGCGACAACCCTTCCTCGGCGACCCAGCGCGCGATCTCGCTGCACAGGAACGCCTTGGCGGCGTAGTGCACGTTGCGCCCACCGCCGAAGGCCGTGGCGATCTCACGGCACCGGCTGCGGAAGTCGTCCTCGTCGATGACGAACAGCGGGGTGCCGTACTCGGCGGCCAGATCGGTCACCGCGATGCCGGCGATCGTCACCTCCCCTTCGGGAGTGCGAACAAGGTTGCGGGGCCACACTTTCGGGGCCAGCGCCATGGCGTCTGCGGCGCTCACGGGGCGTGGCGGCGTGCCGCCGTGGTGGATCTCCTCGGCGTGCCGTGGGCCGGCCGGGTGAGCGTTCACATGCGCTCCGGTGCGGATACCCCGAGGATGGCCAGCCCGTTGCCGATCACCTGACGCGTCGCCGCACACAGCGCCAACCGGGCCCGGTGCAGATCCGTCGGCTCCTCGTCGCCCATCGGCAGGACCCGGCAGGAGTCGTAGAAGCGGTGGTAGTCGCCCGCCAGATCCTCCAGGTAGCGGCAGACCCGATGCGGTTCACGCAAGGACGCGGCCGCCTCGAGCACCCGGGAGAACTCACCCAGGTTGCGGATCAGCGCGCCTTCCTTGTCGTGGGTGAGCAGGCCGAGGTGCGCGGTGTCCGGTGCCAGGCCGAGTTCGGCGGCGTTGCGGGCCAGCGCACAGAGCCGGGCATGCGCGTATTGCACGTAGTAGACCGGGTTTTCGCTCGACGCCGACGACCACAGCTCGAGGTCGATGTCGATCGGGGTGTCCACCGAGGAGCGGATCAGCGCGTAGCGCGCGGCATCCACCCCGATGGCGTCGACCAGATCGTCGAGGGTGATCACGGTGCCGGCCCGCTTGCTCATCCGCACCGGTTGGCCGTCGCGGACCAGGTTCACCATCTGCCCGATGAGCACCTCGACAGTGTCGGGATTGTCGCCGAGCGCGGCGGCCGCAGCCTTCAGGCGCGCGATGTAGCCATGGTGGTCGGCGCCCAGCATGTAGATGCACAGATCGAATCCGCGCTGGCGCTTGTCGAGGTAGTAGGCGAGGTCACCGGCGATGTAGGCCGGCTGTCCGTCGCTCTTGATGACAACGCGATCCTTGTCGTCGCCGAATTCCGTTGTGCGAAGCCAGGTTGCGCCATCCTTCTCGTAGATGGCGCCGTTCTCCCGCAGCTTGGCGATCGCCTGGTCGACCCGTCCGCTGGTGTGCATCGAGTCTTCGTGGGTGTAGACGTCGAAGTCGGTACCGAACTCGTGCAGGGACGATTTGATGTGGTCGAACATCAGGTCCACGCCGATGGACCGGAAGGTCTCGCGCTGCTCCTCGCCGGTCCGGCTCAAGGCGCCCGGGGCCTTGGCGAGAATCTGGTCGGCGATGTCGTTGATGTAGGCACCGGCGTAGCCGTCCTCGGGCGCCGGTTCGCCCTTGGCGGCGGCGATCAGCGAGTTGGTGAACCGGTCGATCTGGGCGCCGTGGTCGTTGAAGTAGTACTCCCGCACCACGTCGCCGCCCTGGGTGGACAGCAGCCGTCCCAGCGCATCGCCGACGGCAGCCCAGCGAGTGCCGCCGATGTGGATCGGTCCGGTCGGGTTGGCCGAGACGAACTCGAGGTTGATCTTCTGGCCGTCGAGCAAGGCGGAATGGCCGTAGGCGGCGCCGGCGTCGAGGACGTTGCGCACGATCAGACCCTGCGCGGCGGCCTCGATCCGCAGGTTCACGAAGCCGGGTCCGGCCACCTCGGCCGAGGCGATGCCGTCGGCGGCGGTGAGCGCCTCGGCCAGCCATCCGGCCAGCTCACGCGGGTTGGCGCCGACCTTCTTGGCGACCTGCAAGGCCAGGTTGGTCGCGTAGTCGCCGTGCTCGGGGTTGCGCGGGCGCTCGACGGTGACGGTCGCGGGAAGGGCATCGGTGTCGAGGCCGTGGGCGGCCAGCACCGCGGCAGCGGTGGTCTTCAGCAGCTCGGCGAGGTCGGCGGGGGTCACGGGGGTCCATCCTATGGTCTGCCGTGGTCAGAGCCCGCATCCATATCCCGGGACAGAGGGCAGGAGCGCAGCGACCCGGTAAAGCAACGGCGAGCTCCCCGGGGGCTTTGGTCAGCGGGCACCCGGATGCGTTAGGCTGTGCAGGCCCAACGGCGCTGTTCGTTTTCGATCCGCGCCCCCGTAGCTCAGGGGATAGAGCGTCTGCCTCCGGAGCAGAAGGCCGCAGGTTCGAATCCTGCCGGGGGCACTTTCCACCACACCTCCGTGCATCGAGTCTCTAACTCAGATCGTCGACGCCGCACGACATCGCGATCCGTGCGGATTCGGTGATATCCGGCCCCTCGCCGCTATACCTCCCGGCTACCGAGCCAGCCATCGTCGTCTCGTCAGGCTCACCAGCCACACACCGGAATTGCGGGCTTTTCGCAAACTGGATACTGGGCGTTCCGTGGCAGCTCACCGGCGTGATGTGCGCTCCAGACGAGAACGCGGCAAACAGTTGTCCCAAAGTGATTCTGCCCCGCGCCGCATCGAGGTACCGTCCATACCGGCAAAGACACCGACGAACGATGAGGTACGCCGATGGATCAGGCTCGAGTCAGAGGCGGCGTGTTACTCGGGGCCCTGGTCTCCGGTGCACTGGGCGCAGGAACTCTCAGCGTTGCCCCGCCCGCCAACGCCAATTGCTTCTCGGCCTTCGGCATCGGCAACGGCAACGGCTGCACGAGCAACCTGACCACCTTTGCGATCGGCATCGGCAACGGTGCGACGGCGACGGCCGGCGGATTCCTGAACGGCGCCATCGCCATCGGCGACGGCGCGAGCGCCTCGACGACCATCAGTGCGTTCACCTGGGCGGCCGCGATCGGCAACAGCGCCTCGGCCGGATCACTGACGTCCTTCTTCTCCACCGCCTTGCAGCTGGGCGCGGGCACGGCCTCGACCTGGGGAGCGCTCAACCTCGTGGTGAGCCAGAACACCGGCACCGGAACGGCGGAGGCCGGCGCGATCGGCGTCGCGAACATTTCCTACCAGCTCGGCAACGGCACGACCTCCACGCTGGGGCTGTTCAATTTCGCCAGTGGTATCAACCCGTTCGGGGGTGGCGCCCAAACCACCGGAGCCGCCGGGCTTTTCAACTACTCCCTGCAGATCGGCCCCGGCACCACCTCGACGGTCGGCGGCCTCAACATCGCGATCGGATTCCTGCCGAACAACAACGGCACCCAGACCACCGCGGCCGGTGGGGTGGCGTCTGCGGCGGTCAACGTCTCCGGCGACGTCGGCAACAACAACGTCACCTCGGCCGGCATCCTGACCAGCGCGGTCAATGTCAACGGCAACGACACCACGGTGTCGGCCGGGAACTCCGCCACGCCGTCGATCCTGCTCAGCGCCTTCAACTTTCTCGGCAACGGCAATAAGGTCACCGCGGGCCCCGGCGCCGCCGCCCTGGCGGGTTCGATCGGCCAGACCGGTGCCGTCAATGAGGCCGGCGGCCCCGGCTTCAACATCAACGGCTTCGCCGTCGGGCGCCCGGCAGGCTTGCTCGGTAACAACCGCACCGCGACCAGCGCCGCGTCGACCACCACGACGGCCGACAACACCGTGAGCAGCGGCCCCAAGCACGCCAAGTCCGACAGCAGCCCGAAGCACGCCAAGGCGTCGGACTCCTCGGGCTCGAGCACCGGCGGCGGCGGGCGGCACCGAAAGTAGCCCACGCGGAATCACCGCGGGTCGGCGGCCGTCGCGAACAATGCGACGCCACACAACGAATTCCCAGCTGGCTCACGGTCGGATATCCGACCGAGGGTAGGTATCAGCACAATCGCGCTGGACGCCACCTAGGCTGACCAGGCATTTGCTGGGACCTCCGTAAGCTTTGTTACGATCTGTGACCGAGGTAACACAACGGTCCGGGAAGAACAATGGCAGCGAAACATCGTGCGGCGAGCAAGAAGGCCAAGGCGCACCGTCACGCGCCACGCCATCGCGCTCCGCAGCAGCACGCTGACCTAGCCACCTGGATCGGAGCCGGCGCGCTCACCGTGGGGTTCTGCGCGTCCCTGGGCGGCGTCACCGGCGTGGCCAACGCCGCACCCGCGAGCAACGAGTCCACCCACAGCACCGCCGAGTCGGGCGGCGCCACGTCAGCCGCGAAGTCCACCGGTTCGGCCCGGTCCCATAGCGGTTCCGCAGCCTCAAAACCAAAGTCCACCAAGGGTTCTCCCGCACCAGCCTCGGCAACCGGCCGGGCGTCGACGGCCAGGGCGGACACCACTGCCACACCATCGGCGGCGGTCAGCCAGACCATCTCCCCGGCCGCGGCCACGGCCACACCGGCGCCTGCAGCCGCGGCCGCCAAGACCACGGTGCCGGCGGCGGCCATCCCTGTGCTGCCCACCCTGCCGTCCCTGTTCCCCTGGACGGGGCCGCTCAGCGACTTCATGAACCTTCTGGTCAGCAATGGCACCGCCGACCATCCCAATGCCGGGCTGCTGATCGGCAACGGCTACAGCTACGGCACCGTCGCCGGCGACTGCACTGCCGCATCCGGCAGCTGCAACGGCGGCAACGCAGGTTTCTTCTACGGCAACGGCGGCAGCGGCTGGGGCGGCGGCAACGGCGGCACCTCCGGAATCATCGGCAACGGCGGCGACGGCGGCGCCGGTCACGCCGGCCAGGCAGGCGGTAACGGAGGCGCGGCGGTCTGGTTCGGCAGCGGCGGCGCCGGCGGCGCAGGCGGGGCGACCACCGTCGATGGAGCAACCGGCGGCGCGGGCGGAGCCGGAGGCCTCGGCGGCCTGGTTCTCGGCGACGGCGGAGCAGGCGGGACCGGCGGCGCGGCCAGCACCGGCACCGGTGGCGCCGGCGGCGCGGGCGGCAACAGCGGCTATCTCGGCAACGCCGGCATCGGCGGGACCGGCGGTGACAGCGTCGGCGGCACCGGCGGAGTGGGCGGCGCCGGTGGCAATGACGACCAGGTCGGCGGGGCCGGCGGTACGGGCGGCGCCGGGGTGATCGGCGGCAAGGGCGGCACCGGCGGCATCGCACTGAGCATCGGCTACGGCAACGTGATCGGCGGGGCCGGCGGCTCGGGCGGCGCGGGAACGGTGACCGGCGGCGATGGCGGCCAGGGTGGCATGGCGATCATGGGCTACTACCCCTTCGGCGCGCCCGGCAATGCCATCGGCGGCGCGGGCGGGGCAGGCGGCACCGGCGGCACCACCACAGGAGCCGACGGCCAGGACGGTATCGCCCACAACGTCGGCAACGGGCTGGCGTTCGGCTCCAACACCTCGATGGCCGGTGCCACCACCAACGGATTCTCGGTCGTCTTGTTCGGCACCCTCTTGATCGGCAACGGCGCCAACGGAACTGCCAGCAGCCCGGACGGCAAGCCGGGCGGCGTGCTGTTCGGCAACGGCGGCAACGGCTACAACTCCACGACACCCGGCGTTGCCGGGGGCAACGGCGGAAGGTCCGGCCTGATCGGCGATGGCGGAGCCGGCGGTACCGGCGGTGCCGGTGCTGCAGGCGGCAACGGTGGCGCGGCCGGCTGGTTCGGCAACGGCGGTGCCGGCGGCACGGGCGGATCGACCACCACCGACCTGCAGGCCGGTGGCAACGGCGGCAACGGCGGAATCGGTGGATTCCTCCTCGGCAACGGCGGAGTCGGCGGGGTGGGCGGAAGCGCCACCACCGGAACCGGTGGCAACGGCGGCAACGGCGGTGGCAGCAGTGCGGGCCTGCCTGGGGTGGCAGGCGCCGGAGGCAACGGCGGCAACAGCACGGGCGCAACCGGTGGCAATGGCGGCAACGGTGGGGGCAGTGTCCTGACCGCCGGTAACGGCGGTAACGGCGGCAGCGGTGTCACCGGCGGTAACGGCGGGACGGGCGGCGTGGCCCTCAGTATCGGCTACGGGAACGTCATCGGCGGCACCGGCGGCAACGGCGGAGCCGGCACCGTCACCGGCGGCAACGGCGGGACGGGCGGTATGGCCATCATGGGCTACTACCTCTTCGGCACCGCCGGCAATGCCATCGCCGGTGACGGCGGCGCCGGTGGCTCCGGCGGCACTGCGGGTGGTGACGGCGGCCAGGGCGGCACCGCCTACAACCTGGTCGGCGGGGTGGCTTTCGGCGGCGACGGCGGGACCGGTGGCGCCGGGGTGGGCACCGGCTCGACCGGGGGCGGCGGCGGGATCGGCGGCAGCGCCTTCGCGCCGTTGATCGCCAATGCCGTTGCCGGGGTTGGCGGTTCGGCCGGCAACGGGCTGGGCGCCGGCGGTTCGACCGGAACCGACGGGACGGCAGACACTACCTAGTCCGCACCGGGACTAAGCATCCAGCCGGGCGAACTGGTTGCGGGTGTAGTGCTCGACGCACAGCGAGCGCCTCACCTTGCCACTGGTGGTCACCGGGATCGAACCCGCAGCCACCAGAACCAGATCCGAGACGGCCAGTCGATGCGAATTCGAGATCGCCGCTGTCACTTCGCGTTTGATGGCAGCCAAGTTCTCGGCGATCTCCTGCTCGGAGTCGCCGCGCTTGCGCACCTCCATGACCACGACAGCCTTCTCCTCGCCGTCGTCGGTGACGGCGATCGCTGCAACCCGGCCGCGGGTGATCTCCTGAACCGTCGCCTCGATGTCGTCCGGGGCATGGTTCTGGCCGTAGATGATCAGCAGATCCTTGATCCGGCCGACCACGAACAGTTCACCGTCGGACATGAAGCCACGGTCGCCGGTGCGAAGCCATCCGGTCTCGGGGGTGTCCCCCGCCGCGCCGAGGAGGGTGGCGCCGAACGTGCGCGCCGTTTCCTCGGGCTTCTCCCAGTAGCCGGCAGCGACATTGTCGCCGTGCACCCAGATCTCCCCGAGCGCGCCGGCTTCACATTCCACCCCGGTCTCGTGATCGACCACCCGCACCACCGGGGACAGTGCAGAGCGCTGCGCGCCGTAGCTGACCAGCGGAGTGCCGGTCTCGGCACGCTTGGCCTGCCCGGCGGCCAGGCTCTCGGAATCGAACGACACGATCGTCGGAGCCTTCGCAGGATCCGGGGTCGCGACGTACAGGGTGGCCTCAGCCAGACCGTACGACGGTTGAATCACGTTGTCGTGCAGTCCGAACCGGGTGAACCGGTCCATGAAGCGTTTGACCGTGGCGGGCTGCACCCGCTCGGCACCGCTCTGGATCAGCAGGATCTCACTGAGGTCGACACCGCCCATATCGTCGTCGGAGATCTTGCGAGCCGCGACGTCGAAGGCGAAGTTGGGCGCCGAGGTGAACGCGCGCTCGTAGCCGCCGGCCAGGTGCATCCAGCGCGCCGGCCGCTGCAGGAACGACACCGGGCTGGTGAGCACCGTCGGGAAGCCCGCGACCACGGGGGTGCAGATGCCCATCAACAGACCGAGGTCGTGATAGAAGGGCAGCCACGACACGATGGTCGGCGGGGCGACCACGCCGCCGTCGGCGAGGAAGTCGGTGCAGATCTGCTGAAGATTGGTCAGCACGTTCTTGTAGGAGATCATCACGCCGGCCGGCGACCGGGTCGAGCCGGAGGTGTACTGCAGGTACGCCGGCCCTTCGAAACCGTGAAAGTCGCCGTCGCCGTTATCGGAACGCACCGGGGCGTTGAGGTCCAGGCGATCGACCTCGATGACGGCCGGCGCCGGCTGCCCCGGCGGCGGGGTGAGGCTGCGGACCACGTCGGACACCACCGACGAGGTGGTCAGAACCGCGGCGGGCTGGGCGTCGCGCAATACCGAATCGACGCGCTCGTCGGCGACCCCGCCGAACGGCACCGCCAGCGGCGCGGGGATCAGACCGGCCTGCAGGCAGCCCAGGAAGCCGACGATGTACTCCAGACCCTGCGGCGCGACGATCATGGCGCGGTCACCGGGGGTGGAGCAGGTACCGAGTTCGCGGGCCACATTGAGCGCCTGCCGGTACAGCTCCGGCCAGGTCAGGCTCAGCGGGACGCCCGCCCAGTCCTGATCGAAGTCGACGAACGTCAGTGCCGTGTCGTCCGGTTGCAGGAGTGCGCGCTCGCGCAGCAACGCCGGGAACGAGGTTTCAACCGCCTGTGTCACGGACCACAGGCTAGCGCAGACTGTGTCGTCAATTACCGAAAGGTAGGACATCACAATCGGCCGGTACAGAATGCGAACGGGACGTAGCTGACCCACAGTTGGTTAAGCGGCGAAACGCTGTACCAACCCGTTGGTCAGCTGCATAATGACTTCGCCCTGCCACCTCGGCACGTCATCACGCGTCCTCAGACGCCGACACGGGCACGGCATCGTGGCTGTTCAACCGGGGTGCCGCCAGCGAGTCAATCAGATGGGATGGTTCCACTCGGTGCGATCGATGATCGGGCAGACCGCTCGGCTTGCGCGAATCCCCCTCCCCCGATGACCCGCCAGCCGAACACCCCGGTTGCTGTCATCGGAATGGCCTGCCGGTTGCCGGGCGGCATCACCTCGCCGGAGCAACTCTGGGAGGCGTTGCTGCGGGGCGACGACCTGGTCACCGAGATCCCCCGCGAACGATGGGACGTCGACGAGTTCTACGACCCGGAGCCCGGCGTGCCCGGCCGCACGGTCTCGAAGTGGGGCGCGTTCCTCGACGACGTCGCCAGCTTCGACTCGGAGTTCTTCGGGATCAACGATCGCGAGGCCACCGCGCTCGACCCGCAACACCGGCTCCTACTGGAAACGTCCTGGGAGGCGATGGAGCACGCCGGCCTGACACCGGAGGCCATCCGTGACTCTCTCACCGGGGTGTTCATGGGGCTGACGCACCTGGACTACCAGTTGGTGAACGCCGACTCCGAGGAGATGGAAGGGCCGTACGGCTTCGAGGGAAGCACGCTGGCCATGGCCTCCGGGCGGATCTCCTACACCCTGGGTGTGCACGGACCCGCGCTCACCCTGGACACCGCCTGCTCGTCGGGACTGTTCGCCGTCCACATGGGATGCCGCAGCCTCGACGACGGCGAGAGCGACCTGGCGCTGGCCGGTGCGTCGTTCGTCCTTCTCGAACCGCGCAAGTACGTCGCGGGGACCGCGCAGAGCCATCTGTCGCCCACCGGACGGTGCCGGGCGTTCGACGCCGCGGCCGACGGCTACGTCTGCGGTGAAGCCACCGGCGTGGTGCTGCTCAAACGACTGCCCGACGCGGTGCGTGACGGCGACCGCATCCTGGCGGTCATCCGCGGTACCGCCGCCAACCAGGACGGCCACACGGTCAACATCTCCACGCCGTCGGCAACGGCGCAGGCGCAGCTGTACCGAACGGCGCTGCGCAATGCCGATGTCGACGCCGCCACCGTCGGCATGATCGAGGCCCACGGCCCCGGCACGCCGGTCGGTGACCCCATCGAATTCACCAGCCTCAGTGAGGTATACGGCATCAGCGGGCCGTGCGCACTGGCCTCGGCCAAGACCAACTTCGGCCACGCGCAGTCCGCCTCGGGCATCCTCGGCCTGATGAAAGCCGTCCTGGCGCTGCAGCACGGCGTGGTGCCCCGCAACCTGCACTTCCACCGGCTACCTGACGACCTGGCGCGTATCGACACCAATCTGTTTGTGCCGCAGGAGAACACCGACTGGCCGACGGAAGGCCATCCGCGGCGGGCAGCGGTGTCGTCCTACGGGGTCTCCGGCACCAATGTGCACGCGATCCTGGAGCAGGCGCCGGACGCCACACCGCAACCGACACGTCATGACGCTGCGACACCACTGCTGTTCACCCTGTCGGCCAACTCGGCCGACGAATTGCGGCACACCGCAGGACGATTGGCCGACTGGGCGCAGACCCGCCAGGACGTGGCGCTGCCCGATCTGGCCTACACGCTGGCCCGCCGCCGGGCACACCGCCCAGTACGCACGGCCGTGGTCGCCACCGACCGCTCCGAGCTCACCGATGCCCTGCGCCAGGTGGCCGCCGACGACGTGCTGTACCAGCCGGCTGTCGGACGCGACGACCGCGGGCCGGTGTGGGTGTTCTCCGGGCAGGGTTCGCAGTGGGCGGGGATGGGTGCCGAGTTGCTGGCCAAGGAACCGGTTTTCGCCGCCACCATCGCCCAGCTGGAACCGCTGATCGCCGCCGAGTCCGGCTTCTCGGTCACCGAGGCGATCAGTGCGCCGGAGGTCGTCACCGGGATCGACCGGGTGCAGCCGAGCCTGTTCGCCATGCAGGTGGCGCTGGCCGCCGCGATGACGGCGCACGGCGTGCGCCCGGGCGCGGTGATCGGCCACTCGATGGGCGAGACGGCCGCGGCCGTCGTCAGTGGTGCACTGTCGATGCAGGACGGCGTGCGCGTCATCTGCCGGCGCTCCAGGCTGATGGCCACGATCGCCGGCTCCGGTGCCATGGGATCGGTGGAACTGCCTGCCAAGCAAGTCCTTTCCGAACTGACGATGCGCGGCATCAAGGATGTCGTGGTCGCCGTGGTGGCCTCCCCCACCTCGACGGTGATCGGCGGCGCCACCGAGACCGTCAAGGAGCTGATCGCTGTCTGGGACGAGCGTGACGTGATGGCCCGCCAGGTCGCCGTCGACGTCGCCTCGCACTCCCCCCAGGTCGACCCGATCCTCGACGAGCTCGTGACCGCACTGGCCGATATCACCCCGCTGACACCGCAGGTGCCGTTCTATTCGGCCACCGGATTCGACCCGCGCGAGGACCCGATCTGCGACGCCAAGTACTGGGTCAACAATCTGCGCCGCACCGTGCGGTTCGCCGCCGCGGTCCGCGCCGCACTGGAAGACGGCTACCGGGTCTTCGCCGAACTGTCCCCCCATCCCCTACTCACCCATGCCGTCGAGCAGACCGCCGACAGCCTCGACGTCCCGCTGGCCACGCTGGCAGCGGTGCGACGGGAACAGGAACTGCCGCAGGGCCTTCGAGGGTTCCTCGGCGATCTGCACAGCGCCGGTGCCGCCATCGACTTCGCGGTGCCCTACCCCACCGGACTCCTGGTCGACGCCCCACTGCCCACCTGGTCGCACCGGCGGCTGTGGCTGCGCCGCGACGGCCAGGAGGCCGCATCGCACGGTGGCCTCACCGTCTCGGTGCACCCGCTGCTGGGCCCGCACGTACGCCTGCAGGAGGAGCCGGAGCGGCACGTGTGGCAGGCCGAGGTCGGCACGGCCGCCCACCCGTGGCTGGCCGAGCACCAGATCCGCAACGTCGCGGTACTCCCCGGAGCGGCCTACTGCGAAATGGCACTGGCTGCCGCCCGCACAGTGCTCGGCGAGTCGGGCGAAGTCCGTGACATCAGCTTCGAGCAGGCTCTGCTGCTCGACGAGCACACCACGATCGGCGCCTCGACCACGGTGTCCTCTCCCGGCACCCTGGAGTTCGTGGTGGAGTCCGACCAGGCCGGCACCCAGGCCCGGCAGGCCACCGCAGTCCTGCACGCCGACGACGACGATCACCCGCCTGCCCCCTTCGACATCGCCGAACTGCTTGCCGCGCATCCCGATTCGATCGACGGCACCGACGTGCGAGCAGGGATGGACCAGCGCGGCGTGCACTACGGCCCGGCATTCTCCGGGCTGGCCGTCGTACATACCGGTGACCAGGCCGGTGGAACCGTGTTGGCCGAAGTGTCGCTGCCGAGCCAGATCCGCTCACAGCAGAGCGCCTACAGCGTGCATCCCGCCCTGCTGGACGCCTGCTTCCAGTCAGTCGCGGCCAGCCCGCAGCTGCAGGGCCTCGGCGAGAATGCCCTGGCGCTGCCACTGGGGGCCAGGCGGTTGCGGACCTACGCCGCGACCCGGGGCGCCCACTACTGCTACACCCGGGTGACCAACGTCGACGCCTCGGGGATCGAAGCCGATATCGACGTGCTCGACCAGAACGGCGCGGTGCTGCTCCGGGTCCAGGGGTTGCGTTGTGGCACCGGGGCATCCGAAGCCTCGCAGCAGGATCGGATGCTCGCCGATCGGCTGCTGACCATCGAGTGGCAGCAGCGGCAGCTGCCTGAGCCACCTGAGGCAGCCACCGGCAGCTGGCTTCTGATCCATACCGCTGCCGCCGACACCCTGGGCACCGCGCTGGCCGGCGCCCTGAAAAGCCATGGCGTGCAGTGCACCACGCTGTCATGGGAAGTACACGCCGACCATCAGGCCAGCGCCGAGGAGCTGGCGCAGATACTGCGCGAGGAGCAGTTCAACGGCGCGGTGGTGCTGACCGGACCGGGATCCGGTGCCATCGACGACCGGTCCCCGCAGACAGGCCTGGACCAGGTGCAGCACCTGATCCGCATCACCCGGGAGCTGGCGCAGACCTCCGGTCAGGTACCGAATCTGGTCGTGGTGACTCGCGGCGCCCAGAGCGTGCTCGACGGCGATGTCGCCAATCTGGAGCAGGGTGGCCTGCGCGGTCTGATCCGGGTGATCGCCGCGGAGCACCCGCACCTGAGCACCGCACAGATCGACGTCGACGCCGACACCCAGGCCGACGACCTGGCCCGTCAGCTGCTCAGTGGGTCCGACGAGGACGAGACCGCGTGGCGCAACGGCCAGTGGTACACCGCGCGGCTGAGCCCGTCCCCGCTGCGTCCGGAGGACCGCCACAGCCGGGACGGCGCCTACGACAGCGACGGAATGCGGTTGCAGATCCGCATCCCCGGTGACCTGGAGACCCTGGAATGGGTTGCCTGCCCACGGGTTGCGCCCGGTCCCGGGCAGATCGAGGTGTCGGTCGGCGTGTCGAGCATCAACTTCGCCGACGTGCTGGTGGCGATGGGCCTGTTCCCCGCCCTTGACGGCAACCTTCCCGAGTTGGGGATGGACTTCGCCGGGGTGGTGACCGGGGTGGGGCCCGACGTCACCGAGCACCGGGTCGGCGACCGCGTCGGCGGATTCTCCCGGCACGGCTGCTGGGGCACCTTCGTCACCTGCGATGCCCGTCTGGCGGCGACGCTGCCGCCCGAAATGACCGACCATCAGGCCGTCGCGGTGGCCACGGCCGCCGCCACCGCCTGGTACGGCCTGCACGATCAGGCCCGGATCGGCGCCGGCGACAAGGTGCTGATCCACTCGGCCACCGGCGGTGTCGGGCAGGCCGCCATCGGGGTGGCGCGGGCCGCCGGAGCCGAGATCTTCGCCACCGCGGGTAGTGAAGAGCGTCGACAACTGCTGCGCGACATGGGAATCAAGCATGTCTACGATTCGCGCAGCACCGCGTTCGCCGAGCAGATTCGGCGCGACACCGACGGGTACGGCGTGGACATCGTGCTCAACTCGCTGACCGGTGCGGCCCAGCGGGCCGGGCTGGAACTGCTGGCCACCGGGGGGCGGTTCGTCGAGATCGGCAAGCGCGACGTCTACGGCAACACCCGGCTGGGACTGTTCCCGTTCCGGCACAACCTCACGTTCTGCTACGTCGACCTGGCGCTGATGTCGCTGACCCATCCGCAGCGGGTCGGCGAGCTGCTGCGCGAGGTGTACGCGCGGACGGCCGCCGGTGAACTGCCGCCGGCCAAGCACACCGACTATCCGATGACCGAGGCGGCCACAGCCATCCGGGTGATGAGCGCCGCCCAGCACACCGGAAAATTGCTGCTGGAGGTGCCACGCGGCGGTCAGCGGCAGGTCGTGGTGCCACCAGCGCAGATCCAGCCGTTCCGGCGCGACGGCGCCTACCTCATCACCGGCGGCCTGGGTGGCCTCGGTCTGTTCCTCGCCGAGAAGATGGCAGCCGCCGGCTGTGCCCGGATCGTGCTCACGTCGCGCTCACAGCCCTCACTCAAGGCGCTGGAGACGATCGAACTCATCCGCTCGATGGGCAGCGATGTCGTGGTTGTGTGCGCTGACATCGCCGATCCCGACACCGCACAGCAGCTGGTGGCCACCGCGACCGCCACCGGTCTGCGGGTGCGCGGTGTCCTGCACGCCGCCGCGGTGGTGGAGGACGCCACCCTGGCCAACGTCACCGACGACTTGGTCGAACGAGATTGGGCGCCAAAGGTTTACGGCGCTTGGCACCTGCACACAGCTCTGCAGGCCGCCGGTGAGCCGCTCGACTGGTTCTGTTCCTTCTCCTCGGCCGCGGCACTGGTCGGCTCTCCTGGGCAGGGCGCGTACTCGGCGGCCAACAGCTGGCTGGATGCCTTCACCCGGTGGCGCCGCGCCCACGGACTGCCTGCCACCGCGATCGCCTGGGGCGCCTGGGGCCAGATCGGCCGGGCGACGGAGTTCGCCGAGGGCACGGGTGCGGCCATCGCACCCGACGAGGGTGCCTACGCCTTCGAGGCGCTGCTGCGCCACGATCGCGGCTACACCGGCTACGCCCCGGTGATCGGAGCCACCTGGTTGACTGCCTTCGCTGCGCGCAGCCCGTTCGCCGAAGCATTCCGCTCGGTGGGAGAAAGTGCCACGGGGACAACCAAACTGCGCGCCGAGCTCAGCGAGCTACCCGCCGACGAGTGGCCCACCCGGTTGCGCCGGCTGATCTCCGACCAGATCAGCCTGATCCTGCGACGCAGTGTCGACCCGGATCGTCCGCTGTCCGAATACGGTGTCGACTCGCTGGGCGCCCTGGAATTGCGGACGCGCATCGAGACCGAGACGGGCGTCCGACTCACCGCCGGTGACCTCGCGGCCGGGACGGTTCGCGGACTGGCCGACCTGTTGTGCGACAAACTCTCGTCCGCGCATCACGCATGAGCCAAAGCGGCCATTAGTCACTTTCGATATTCGAATACCGACTCCACGAATGTTCTGACATGCATAAACACAAGAAAATTACGAAAGTTCAACTAACGTTGCAATCATGAGTTCCCCGTCGCACAATTGCGGCTACCGGGCTTTCTCCGCCCGGGGTTGGGGGGACAACAATGAACACGATCGACTTCCAGGTTGCGGTGGGCGAGGCGGCGCAGGACGCCGTGTGGAATACCCCGCACCCGCTCACCCATCAATTGGCTGACGACGATCCGCTTCGCGCCCAGTACCTGCGCGAATACCAGTCGTCGGTAGGGCGCCAGGTGATTGCTGCGATCATGGCGCTGATGGCGGCGAACCCGTGCACGAAGAGTCCGGCGCGGCGCCTGCAGATGCGCTGACGCCGCCGTATCACCCAGCTGCGGCGGTATTTGTTTAGCCGGCCGTACCACATTCGCCATACGCGCACATTCAAGGCCGCGTAACGGTATTTTTTGACATGCGCCGCAGTTGTGGCTGCCGACTTTCGGCTACGTAACCGTAAGTCGCGGTGACCGCTGTACGGCGCATGACGTGTGTTATCGCCCGTGATGGTTCCCCGACCCGTGAGGAGGCTCGGTGCACACCGTTCTCAAACTGTTGGTGAACGGGCTCACCGAGCCTGTTGTGTTCGGCCTGATCGTGTTCGCGGCCGCGGGCACGGTCGACTACTGGCAGGCCTGGGCTCTGCTGGTCGTCTTCGCCGTGACCACCTGGACGTCGAGCATCTATCTGCTGCGGGCCAACCCCGAGGCGCTGCAACGCCGGATGACCGGTGGACCGGCCGCCGAGCCCCGGGCGGTGCAAAAGCGCGTCATGGGTGGGTTGTGGCTGTCGCTGGCCACCATGCTCGTCGTCAGTGCTCTCGATCACCGGTTCGGGTGGTCCAGCGTGCCGCCGGCCGTCTCGGTGGTCGGCAACATCCTGGTCGCCATCGGCTTGGCCACGCCGATGCTGGTGGTGATGCAGAACAACTACGCCGCCTCGACGGTGCGCGTGGAGGCGGGCCAGAAGTTGGCGTCCACCGGGCTCTACGGGCTGGTGCGGCATCCGATGTACACCGGCAACATCATCATGATGACCGGCATCCCGCTGGCACTCGGCTCCTATTGGGGCCTGCTGCTGGTGATCCCGGGTCTGTTGGTGCTCGGTGTCCGCATCCGCGACGAGGAGAAACTGCTGCGCGCAGAGCTGGATGGCTATCTCGAGTACACCCAGACCGTTCGCTACCGCCTGGTCCCGGGGATGTGGTGACGAGTCGCGGCGATAGTTCACGATGACGCACCTGCCCACCCGAAAGCTGCGGTTCGGCTTCGCCGACGCCGAAGTCCCGTACCTGTGGAATCCGTCGGATCCGGCGTTCTCCAGCGCGACCAATGCCATGTCGTTCTTCTTCATCGCCGTGGAGAAGATGATCGTCGCGGCGGTCAACGAAGCCTTGCCGCTGATCGCCGACCCGGCCGTCGTCGACGAGGCCCGCGCGTTCGTGCGGCAGGAGGCCCAGCACACCCTGGCCCACCGCCAGCACGCGAAGGCGCTGATCAAGACCCACCCGCCGCTCAAGCATGTCCTCGACGAGATGGTGAAGACGTATGACGGCCTGACGACGCGAAAACCGCTGAAGTACCGGCTGGCCTACGTCGCCGATCTGGAAGCCACGTTCACCCCGTCATTCAAGCTCATGCTCGACAACGCCGACACCCTCTTCGCCCCCGGTGACGACCGGGTGGCGTCGCTGTTCGTCTGGCACTTCGTCGAAGAGGTCGAACACCGCAGTTCGGCACTGCTGATCTACGACTCCGTGGTCAACAGCCCGTGGTACCGGATGCGGGTCGCGCCTTCGGTGTTCGCGCATGCCGGCTCCGTCATGGTCAAAGCTGCCGAAGGGTTCAACCGGCTGGTGCCCACCGAGATCCGCAAGGTCGATGCCTCATCGATGTTCGGCGGACATCGGTGGAAAACCGTTCTGGCCGAGCGGTTCCGGTTCGTCAGCAGGCTGCCGGGCATCGGCGCACCCCGGTTCGGCCCGTTCGGCAAGCCCTACCCGCAGGTACCGCTGAGCCAACAGGTTGCCGCGATGATCGGCGTGGTCCGCAGCCAGCTGCCCGGCCACGATCCCGACCAGCAGAAGCTGCCCGACATGGCGGCCGAATGGCTGGCGCGCTACGGCGCCGGCGACGACGTCACACGGTGGTACACCACGGCGCGCAACCAGCTCCGCACGACCTAGCCGTGCCTAGCTCTCGCTCGCAGATACCTCGGCCTGCGCACTGGGCTCCTCCCCCAGCCGCTCACTGAGGCTCCGCACCGTCGGCGCCTCGAGCAGGACGGTCGCCGCAAGATCGCTGCCGAGCGCGGCGTTGACGGCGGCCACCGCACGCATGGCGGACAACGAGTCGCCGCCGAGGTCGAAGAAACCGTCGTCAACACCCACCTGATCGACACCCAGGACCTGGATGTAGATGTCGGCGAGGATCTGCTCGACGAGGGTGGCCGGACCGCGACCTCCGTCGGTGCGCTGATGGGGCGGTTCCGGCGAATCCGGCACTGCGCCTAGCGGTTCCACGGTCAACGGCTCGGTGGGGTCAGCCGTCATGGCCGATAGGATGCGGCGGAACCGCTCGATCACCGTGTCGATCTCGTCGGCTCCGAACACCGCAGTGCTGTATTGGAAACGCAGGTCGAGTTCGGCGCCCGGCACCGCCTGGACAGCCAGCGGGTAGTGGTAGTGGTCGCGAGCGCTGATAGCGGTGATCGCAAGGCCGTCGGCGCCGGACAGTGCTGCGGTGTCGGTCGGATAGTTCTCATAGACGAACACCGTGTCGAACAGCTGCCGATGTCCGGTGGCACGGTGAATCTCGGTCAGCCCCAGATGCTCGTGCTCGAAGGTGTGGTTGTGCGCGGTGCGCAACTGGTCGAGAAGATCCGATGCGGTGGTCTCGCCGGTGACGGTCGCACGCACCGGCACCGTGTTGATCAGCAACCCGACCATCTGCTCGGCACCGATGACCTCGGCCGGCCGGCCCGAAACCACCGAGCCGAAGGCGATGTCGCCGTGACCGGTGATCGACATCAGAACCTGCGCGAAGGCAGCCTGCAGGACGGTGCTCACGGTGGTGTGGTGCGCGCGCGCCAACTCCCCGAGCGCACGGGTGCTGTGCTCGGATACCTTGAGCGAGGCCACCTTCCGCGGGGCGAGGCCCAACGGGTCGGCCCGGCCCACGAGTGTGGGGGCGCCGAAACCGGCGAACACCTCGGCCCAGGCCGCCCTGGCCGCGTCCCGGTCACGGGTGTCCAGCCAGTCGACGAACCGGCGGTACGGCACCGCGGTGGGCAGCCGCTGCCCGTAGTAGCCGGCGAAAATCTCCTGCAACAGGATGGGCAGCGACCAGCCGTCGAGCGCGATGTGATGATTGGTCAGCACACACCGGTGGGTGTCGCCGCCGACGTGGATCAGGGCAATGCGCAGCGCCGGCTGTTCGGCGAGGTGGTAGACGGCGGCGCGTTCGGCGGCACAGATCCGGGCGATCTGCTCCTCGACATCGCCTGCCGCCGGGTCGATGTCGAGGTAGCGGCACGTCACGTCGGGATCAGCCGGGATCACCTGGACCGGCTGGTCGAACCGCGCACAGAACCGGGCACTGAGGTGCGGGTGGCGACCGATGGCCGCACGCGCGGCGTCGCGCAGGCGATGCTGATCGAGCCGGCCGTCGAGGGTGACGTCCAGCTGCACGGCATACACGTCGTCGGCGCCGCCGCCGGCTCCGGCCTGGAACAGCAGGCCCTGCTGCAGCGGCGTCAGGGGAAGGATGTCGCTGATCTGCTCGGTGGAGCACAGCTCGTCGATCTGGGTCTGGGTCAGTCGGGCGGGGGCAATGTCCGACGGCGTCAGACCACCACCGCCGGCGCGCACGTGCGCACAGATCCCGGCCAGCGCGTCGAACCACAACCGGCTCAGCCGGCCGACCTGTTCCTCGGTCAATACCGAAGGCGCCCAGGTCCATCCGGCACGCAACTGCGGTCCGGCGCCGACGTCGACCGTTCCGGCGTTGAGTTCGACGGTGTGCATGAGCGGCATCGATATCGCCGCCGCGATACCGGCGGCCGGTCCACCGTCCTGCCGGATCTCCCAGATGTCACCGGATGCCTCGGCTCCGCCGAGCCGGCCCAGGTAGTTGAACCCGATCGCGGGGTCGGCGCCACCGAGGTCGACGTCGTGGTTGAGGTAGCGCAGCAGACCGTAGGTCAGGCCATCGGGCAACGCACGCAGCTGCTCCTTGGCTTCCTTGACATAGGCGCCCAGCGCCGCTGCACCGGAGGTGATCTGAGCCCAGTCCAGTCCACCGGCGGTCACCGCCACCGGATACTTGGTGGTGAACCAGCCGACCGTGCGGGACAGGTCCACGCCGCGGGCCAGTTCCTCGTCGCGGCCGTGTCCTTCGACGTCGATGGCGACGGGACCGTCTGCGGTGCCGCTGAATTCGGCGACCGCCAGCACGAAGGCGATGAGCAGGATCTCGTGGATACCGGCGTGGAACGCCGTCGGTACCTCGCCGAGCAGCATCCGGGTCGTCGTGACGTCGAGGTCCACCGACAGGCTGCCCGCGGTGGCGTAGGTGTCGACGTCGGGCTGCACCGGCGGCAGCGCGGCGGGGATGGCCGCGATCTGCTGCCAGGTGCCCAGCTGCGCCACCACATCGGGGCGATGCGCGTGCTCGGTGAGCAGAGTGGCCCAGCGCTGGAAGGAGGTGCGAGCCGGATGCAGGGCGACCGGCTGGCCGCCGTGGATCTGTGCCCAGGCAAGGTTGATGTCCTCCAACAGGATTCGCCAGGACACCCCGTCGACGGCCAGGTGGTGGACGATCATGACCAGATGCCCGGTCGACGGCTCCCACAGTGCGCTGAGCATGGCGCCGGCAGCCGGGGCGAGCCGGGAACGGGCGGCGACCACGGCGTCCTCGGTGACCACATCGACGTGCTGCACACACGCCCGGGCGTCGACCGTGCCGGATTCGGGCACCGTCAGCGACCATCCGCCCGCACCGTCGTCACGCACCTGCAGGCGCAGCATCGCGTGCCGGTCCAACAGCGCCTGGAGCACGGTCACCACGTCGTCCTCGGTCACCCCGATCGGGGCCTGCACCACCAGGGTCTGGTTGAACTGGTCGACGGGCCCCTCGACGCCGGCCAGCCAGGAGATGATCGGCGTCGCGGCAACGGGTCCCACGCCTTCGTCGATCTCCTCGGCATCCTCGACCGCGACGCCGGCCACCCGGGCCAGCCTGGCCACCGTGTGTTCGACGAAGATGTCGCGCGGACGGAAGACCAGGCCTGCGGCCCGGGCACGGGCGACCACCTGCATGGACAGGATGCTGTCGCCGCCGAGTTCGAAGAACGACTCGTCGACGCCGACACGGTCCAGTCCGAGCACCTGGGCGTAGATGTCGGCCAGGATCTCTTCCACCGCGTCGGCCGGAGCACGGTAGGACTCGGCGTCCTGGTAGTCCGGCGCCGGCAGCGCTCGGGTGTCGAGCTTGCCGTTGACGGTCAACGGCAACGCCGTCAGCACCACGATGGCGGTCGGCACCATGTAGGACGGCAACCGCTCGGACAGCGTGGCACGCAGGGCCGCCGGATCGGCGTCACCGACGATGTAGCCCACCAGGCGCTTGTCGCCGGGCCGGTCCTCGCGGACGATCACCGTGGCCTGGGTGACACCGTCGAGTGCCGCCAGCGCGGCCTGGATCTCGCCGAGTTCGATGCGATAGCCGCGGATCTTGACCTGCTCATCGGCTCGGCCCACGTACCGCAACTGCCCATCGGCGCCCCACCACATCAGGTCACCGGTGCGGTACATCCGCTCGCCCGGCTCACCGAACGGGCACGCCACGAACCGGGTGGCGCTCAAGCCGGGACGGCCCACGTAACCGGCGGCCAGTCCGGCCCCGGCCACGTACAGTTCCCCCACCACGCCCACCGGAACCGGCCGCAGATTGCGGTCGAGCACGAAGAAGCCGAGGTGGGTCAGGGGTACGCCGATGGGGCTGGCCACGCTGTCGACGTCGGCGGCGGTGATCTCCCGGAACGATGCGTGCACGGTGGTCTCGGTGATGCCGTACAGGTTGAGCAACCGCGGCGACTCGGGATGGTTGTCCAGCCAGCCCCGCAGCCGTTGCGGCTCAAGGGCTTCACCGCCGTACACCACAGCCTTGAGCGCCAGGCGCCGCCCGACTTCGGGCGCGGCGGCCTCGGCGGCCTGCAGCGCGTAGAACGCCGATGGCGTCTGGCTCAGTACGGTGACTTCTTCGCCGGCCAGCAGTTCGAGCAGATCCTCCGGCGAGCGGACCACCGCATCGGGAACGACGACCACCCGGCCGCCGTAGAGCAAGGCACCCCAGATCTCCCAGACCGAGAAGTCGAAAGCCAGCGAATGGCATTGCGACCACACATGTCCACCCAACCCCATGTCGGCGTCGAGGGTGTCGAGCAGCCGGGTGACGTTGCGGTGCGGGATCGCCACCCCCTTCGGGGTCCCAGTGGTCCCTGAGGTGTAGATGATGTAGGCGATGTCATCGGCTGCCGGCCCGGACAGCGTTGCCGCAGCCACGGTTTCGGTGTCGGATTCGGCGCCGAGGTCGTTGAGGTCGACCACCGCCAGACCGCGTCCGGCCAGCCGGTCGGTGAGATCGGTGATCGTGACCGCGGCGATCGGCGCGGAGTCGTCGAGGACGAAGTTCATCCGCGCCACCGGTACGGCGGGATCGATCGGCACGTAGGTGGCGCCGGTCTTGACCACCGCCACCATGGCGATCACAGCCCGGGCCGTGCGCGGCAGCAGCAGCGCGACCCGTTGGCCGGGACCGACCCCGTGGCGGGTCAGCACGGTGGCCAACCGGGCGGCTGCCGCGTCGAGTTCGCCGTAGCTCAACGATGTACCGTCGCCGCGGACCGCCACCGCCTCGGGCCTCGCCGCCACCTGGGCGTCGAACAGATCGGCGATCGAGACCGGAGCCTTCGCAGGCGCGGCCAATGCCCGCCGATTGCCCCAATCATCAAGGCGAGCACGCTCTTCGGCGTCACGAACGTCGATCGAGGACAGCCGGACGGCCGGGTCGGCCGTCATCGCCGTCAGCACCCGTTCGAGACGCTGGATCAGGGTCTCGATGGTGGCGGCGTCGAACACGTCGGTGCGGAACTCCACGGCACCACCGATACCGGCCGGTTTGCCCGCGTCATCCCAGCGCTCGGCGAGGGTGAACGACAGATCCATCCGGGCGGTGTGGGTGTCCACCGGCAACGGTGTCACGTCGAGATCACCCAGCGTCAGGCCGGCGGCCCGGCTGCTCTGCCAGCCGAAGTTCTGCCATGACAGCAGCACCTGCACCAGCGGATGGTGGGTCAGGCTGCGGGTGGGGTTGAGGCGTTCGACGAGCACCTCGAACGGCACGTCCTGGTGCTCGTAAGCGGCCAGGCTGCGGCGGCGCACCTGGGCCAGTACATCCTCGGCCGTCGGGTCCCCAGCGAGGTCGACACGCAACACCAGGGTGTTGACGAAGAAGCCGACCAACTCGTCGAGCGCGGCATCCCCGCGCCCGGCGATCGGGAAGCCCACGGCCACATCCGAACTCGAGCTCAGCTTGGACAACAGCACCGACAGCGCCGCCTGCACCACCATGAAGCTGGTGGCGTTGTGCTCGCGGGCCAGCCGAGCGATCTGCTGCTGGAGCTCGGCGGACCAGTCGAGGGCCACGCTGGCGCCGCGATAGTCGGCGACCGGCGGGTAGGGCCGGTCGGTGGGCAGCTGCAGATGTTCGGCCATCCCAGCCAGCGCGGTGTCCCAATAGCCCAGCTGGGCGGCGATGCGGCTGTCGCCGTCGGACAGATCGCCCAATTGCGCCCGCTGCCACAGCGTGTAGTCGACGTACTGCACGCCCAGGTCCGTCCAGCCGGGGGCCGCACCGGCGGTGCGGGCGGCGTAGGCGACACCGAGATCGGCGACCAGTGGCGCGATCGACGCGCCGTCGGCGGCGATGTGGTGCACTACCGTCACCAGCACATGCTCGTCGTCGGTCAGGCGGAACAGCTTGGCCCGCAACGGGATCTCGGTGGCCAGGTCGAAGGCGTGGGCGGCGACGTGCTCGACGGCCTGGTCCAGCTCGGCTTCATCCCAGCCGGGCGCCTCGACGATCTCCCAGCCGAAGTCGGACTGAGCGGCGGGAACCACCACCTGATGGGGCACACCGTCGGTGGCGGGGAACAGGGTGCGCAGGCTCTGCTGGCGGTCGACCACATCGGCCAGTGCCGCACCGAGTGCGTCGGCGTCGAGGTAGCCGCGTACGCGCAGCGCCACGGCGATGTTGTAGATCGGCGAGGGTCCCTGCAGCTGGTCGATCACCCACAACCGGTTCTGGGCGAACGACAGCGGGATGGCATCGGGGCGCTCGCCCGCGGTGAGCGGCTCGGATTGCTCGTGGCCGCCGGCGATCCGGGGCACGAGCTGCGCCACGGTGGGCGCCTCGAACAGGGTGCGCACCGACAGCCCGGCTTCCAGCCCGTTGTTCACCGCGGCCACCAGGCGCATCGCCGACAGCGAGTCACCACCGAGGTCGAAGAAGGAGTCATCGACACCGACCCGCTCGACACCGAGCACCTGGGCGAAGATGCCGGACAGGATCTCCTCGGTGGCCGTCGACGGGGCGCGGTAGTTCTCGCCGTCGCGATACTCCGGCGCCGGCAGTGCGCGGATGTCGAGCTTGCCGTTGACGGTCAGCGGCAGCGCGTCGATCGCCACCACCGCGGCCGGCACCATGTAGGCCGGCAGCCGCTCGGCCAATGCTGCCCGGGCCTTGGCCGGTTCGGCCGAGCCGACCAGGTAACCGACCAGACGCTTGTCGCCGGGCCGGTCCTCGCGGGCGATCACGACCGCCTGCTCGACACCGTCGAGGGCGGCAAGCGCGGCCTGCACCTCGCCGGGTTCGATGCGGTAGCCGCGGATCTTGACCTGCTCGTCGGCCCGCCCGATGTACTGCAACTGCCCGTCGGCGCGCCAGCGCACCAGGTCGCCGGTGCGGTACATCCGGGCGCCGGGGCCGCCGAACGGTGAGGCGACGAAGCGTGCCGCGGTCAGTCCGCAGCGGCCCAGGTAGCCCATGGCCACGCCGCGGCCGGCCACGTAGAGCTCGCCGACCACCCCGGTGGGTACCGGTCGCAACCATTCGTCGAGGACGAACAATGCCGCGGTGGAGACCGGGGAACCGATTGGCGCAGCGCCGGAACCCACGGTCACCGGCGCGCTCATCGAGGCGTAGACGGTGGCTTCGGTGGGACCGTAGGCGTTGATGACCACCCGCCCCGGCGCCCACTGGTTGACGACGTCGGCCGAGCAGGCTTCACCGCCGAGCAGCAGCGCGACCGACTCCAGCCCGTGCGGGGACAGCGCGGTGACCGCCGACGGGGTTTGGGTCAGGACGTTGACCTCGGTGGCGATCAGCAGATCGTGGAATTCGTCGGGCGCACCGACGACCGACTCGGGGACCACCACCAGGCGGCCACCGCCCAGCAGCGCAGCCCAGATCTCCCACACCGAGAAGTCGAAGGCGTACGAGTGGCACTGGGTCCACACCTGTTGGGCGGGAAGTGTTTCCGGGGTGGAGGCCGGCAGGTGCGCGAGGTTGCGGTGGGTCACCGCCACCCCCTTGGGGGTGCCGGTGGTGCCCGAGGTGTAGATCAGGTAGGCGACGTTGCCCGGGTCCGGCGCCGGCGGCGCGGTGGCCGGGGCGGCCGCGATGGCTGGGTCGGCGATATCGAGGACAGCCAGCTCGCCGCCGAGGCGTGAGCGCAGCGCCGCAGTGGTGACGATGATGGCCGGGGTGGCATCGGCGAGCATGAAGTCGATGCGGCCCTCGGGTAAGGCCGGGTCGATCGCCAGGTAGGCGGCGCCGGTCTTGAGCGCGGCCAGCATCACCACGACCGCCTCGGCGGAGCGCTCCAGCAGCAGGCCAACGCAGTCGCCCGCGCCGACCCCGCGGTCAGACAGGATGTGCGCCAGCCGGTTTGCGGCCTCGTCCAGCTCGGCGTAAGTCAGCGAGGTCTCCCCCGCGACGACGGCGACCGCATGCGGGGCCCGGGCCACCTGTTCAGCGAGAAGTTCGGGCACCGACTTGTCCGGCGGTTCGGGCGCGCTGAGCACCGCGCGGTTGCCGACCTCGTCGAGGTGGGCGTGCTCGGTCTCGGTCAGCGGATCCACCGACGACAGTCGGCGGCTCGGGTCGGCGGTCATCGACGCCAGGACCCGCTGCAGGCGGGCCACCATCGCCTCGATACTGGCCGCGTCGAAGACGTCGGTGCGGAATTCCACCACACCGCCGATGCCGGTCGCTTCACCGGCGCGCGTCCACCGCTCAGCCAGTGAGAACGCCAAATCGACTTTGGCGGTATGGGTTTCCAGCGGGATCTGGGTGATCTGCAGATCGCCGAGGGCCATCACGATGTCATCGCTGGCCTCGGCGGGCAGGTTGCGCCAGGACAGCATCACCTGCACCAGCGGGTGATGGGTGAGCGAGCGGGTGGGGTTGAGGCGTTCGACCACCACTTCGAAGGGCACGTCCTGGTGCTCGTAGGCGGCCAGACTGCGGCCGCGGACCTGGGCCAGCAGCTCGGCGACGGTGGGGTCACCGGTCACGTCGACGCGCAGCACCAGGGTGTTGACGAAGAAGCCGACGAGGTCGTCGAGGGCCGGGTCGCGGCGTCCGCCGATCGGGAAACCCACGGCCACATCGGATGTCCCGCTGAGCTTGCTCAGGAGCACGGCAAGGGCGGCCTGGATCACCATGAAGCTCGTGGCGTTGTGGTCGCGGGCTACCTTGGCGATCTGATTCTGCAGGTCGGCGGGCCAGTCGATGACGATGTTCTCGCCACGCTGGTCGGCCACCGGCGGGTAGGGCCGGTCGGTGGGCAGCTGCACCCGCTCGGGCATCCCCGCCAGGGCCTTCTCCCAGTAGGCCAGCTGGGCGGCGATCAGGCTGTTGTCGTCGTCGAGATCACCGAACTGCTGGCGCTGCCACAGCGTGTAGTCGATGTACTGGACCGGCAGGTCGGACCAGAACGGCGGCAGCCCCATGGAGCGGCTGACGTAGGCCACGCCCAAATCGCGGACCAGGGGCGAGATCGACAGGCCGTCGGCGGCGATGTGGTGGGCCACCGAGACCACGACGTGGTCGCTGTCGCTGATCCGGAAAAGCCGTGACTGCATGGGGATTTCGGTGGCCAGGTCGAATGCGTGACTGGCCACCGCGTCGATGGCCGCGTCAAGCTCGGCGTCGGTCCAGCCGCTGGCGTCGACCACCTCCCAACCGAAGTCGGCGCGCTCGGCAGGCACTACCACCTGCCGGGGCACCCCACCGGGAGCGGTGAACACGGTCCGCAGGGATTCGTGCCGCGCGACGACGTCGGCGAGCGCGGCACCCAGCGCGTCGACGTTCACCGGGCCCTGCAACCGCAGACCGACGGCCATGTTGTAGGCCGGTGAGGCGCCCTGCAGTTGATCGAGGAACCACAACCGGTTCTGGGAGAACGACAATGGGACCACGTCGGGGCGCTGCTCGACCGCGGTCAGCGGCGCCAGTTCGCCCTCGCCGCCACGGATGCGGGGTGCCAATTGGGCGACGGTCGGCAACTCGAACAGGGTGCGCACCGACAGCCCGGCATCCAGCGCGGCGTTGACCGCCGCCACCAGACGCATCGCCGACAGCGAGTCCCCACCCAGGTCGAAGAACGACTGATCACGGCCCACCCGTTCGACGTCGAGCACCTGGGCGTAGATACCCGACAGGATCTCCTCGACCGCGGTGGCGGGCGCCTGGTAGTTCTCCCCGTCCTGGTACTCCGGGGCTGGCAGTGCGCGCTTGTCCAGCTTGCCGTTGACGGTCAGCGGAAGTGCCTGCAGCACAACGATGGCCGACGGTACCATGTAGGCGGGCAGCTTCTCCCCCAGCCGGGCGCGTAGCTCTGCCGGCTCGACAGCGCCGGTCACATAGCCAACCAGACGTTTGTCGCCGGGGCGGTCCTCCCGGGCGGTCACCTCGGCCTGGGTGACACCGTCGAGGGCGGCTAGCGCGGCGCGCACCTCGCCGAGTTCGATGCGGAAGCCGCGGATCTTGACCTGCTCGTCGGCGCGCCCGACGTAGCGCAGCTCCCCGTCGGTGCCCCAGTACACCAGGTCACCGGTGCGGTACATCCGCGCACCCTCGCCGCCGAACGGGCAGGCGACGAACCGGGCTGCGGTCAGGCCCGGCCGGCGCCAATACCCCAGCCCCGCACCGGAACCGGCCACGTACAGGTCGCCGACCACGCCGGGGGCCACTGGGCGCAGCCAGGTGTCGAGGACGAAGAACGCCAGGTGGTCCATCGGAACACCGATGGGGCTGGCCAGGTTCGCCGTGTCCTCGGCGAAGATCTCCCGGAACGAGGCGTGCACCGTGGTCTCGGTGGTGCCGTAAAGGTTGAGCAGCCGGGGCGCGTCCGGGTGGTCGTGCACCCACTGGGTCAGCCGCTGCGGCTCGAGTGCCTCGCCGGCGAAGATGACGGCCGAGAGTTGGAGCCGGCGGGCGATGTCGGGTTGCTGTACGTCGGCGGACTGCAGCGCGTAGAACGCCGAGGGGGTCTGGCTGAGTACGTTCACCTGCTCGGCGGCCAGCAGCGCGTGGAACTCCTCAGGAGACCGCGCGATCGACTCGGGCACCACGACCAGCCGGCCGCCGTAGAGCAACGCACCCCAGATCTCGCACACCGACACGTCGAACGCCAGCGAATGCCATTGCGACCAAACCTGTTCGGGGGCCAACTCGGTGTCCAGCGAATCCAGCAGCCCGATCACGTTGCGGTGGGTGATGGCCACGCCCTTGGGCACGCCGGTGGTGCCCGAGGTGTAGATGATGTAGGCCATATCGTCCGGGCCGGGCGCAGGCAGGGCGGTGGTCGGCTGGGCCGCGACGACGGGATCGTTGATATCGATCACCGTCAGGTCGTGACCGGCCAGCCGATCGGAGAGACCGGTGGTGGTGACCGCGGCGACGGGCAGGCTGTCGCCGAGCATGAACTCCATCCGGGTCAGCGGCACCGCGGGGTCGACCGGCACGTAGGCCGCACCAGCCTTCAGCACGCCGAGGATCGCGACGATCGCCTGGGACGACCGGGTGAACAGCAGCGCGACCCGCTGCCCGGGGCCCACCCCGCGGGAGGCCAGCAGGTGGGCGACCCGGTTGGACGCCTCGTCGAGCTGGCGATAGGTCATCGACTGCCCGTCGCAGGTCAGCGCGAGCGCGTCGGGCACGCGAGCCACCTGCGCGGCGAATAGCGCCGGGATGGATTGCACTGTCGTAGCGGGCTTGTCGAGCACGGCCCGGTTGGTCCAGCCATCAAGGCGGGCGTGCTCGGCGGCGTCGAGCACACCGATCGACGACAGCGGCTGGTTCGGGTCGGCGACCATCGCCGCCAGCAGCCGGGTGAACCGCGCGATGATCGAGTGCACGTCGGCCACCGAGAAGATGTCGGTGTCGAACTCGACGCGCAGGCTCAGCTCGGTGCCCGGAAGTGCCTGAACCGCAAGCGGATAGTGGTTGTATTCGCGGTGGGTGATGTCGGTGATCGCCAGCCCGTCGCCACCGGAGAGTCCGGCGGCGTCCAGCGGATAGTTCTCGTAGACGAAGAACGTGTCGAACAGGTGGTCCTGACCGGTGATCCGGTGAATCTCGGCCAGCGCCAGATGCTGGTGGTCCAGGGTGTGGCTGTAGGAGTCCTGCAGTGCGGCGAGCAGGTCGGCGGTGGTGGTCGCCGCGGTGGCGGTGGCCCGCACGGGGACGGTGTTGATGAACAGGCCGACCATCGAGTCCGCGCCGAAGAGCTCATCGGGCCGGCCCGACACCGTGGTGCCGAAGGCGACGTCATGCTGTCCGGTCATCGACATCAGCAACTGCGAAAAGCCAGCCTGCAGAACGGTGCTGACGGTGGTGTGCTGGGAGCGGGCCAGCTCGCCAAGAGCCTGGGTGATCTCGGCGGGGACCACGAACGACTCGACGGTGCGGCTGCCGGTCTCCATCCGGTCGGCCGGCCCCACCAGGGTGGGCGTCTCGAAACCGGAGAGCACGTCGCCCCAGGCGGCGCGGGCGGCATCCAGGTCGCGGCCGGACAGCCAGTTCACGAACCTGCGGTACGGGACGGCTGGCGGCAGCCGCTGGCCGTAGTACCCGGCGAAGATCTCACCGAGCAGGATGGGCAGCGACCAGCCGTCGAGCACGATGTGGTGGTTGGTGAGCACAAGCCGGTGCTGATCGGGGGCGATCCGGACCAGTGCGGCCCGGAAAGGGGGCTCGTCGGCGAGTTCACCGACGGCGGCCCGCTCCTGGGCGCAGACCTGCTCGATCTGGGCCTCGACATCACCGCTCGTCAATTCGACGAAGCGCCAAGGGGCTTCGGGATCGCCGGGGATGATCTGTACCGGCACGTCGAACTTGTCGGAGAACCGGGCGGCCAGGTTCGGGTGCCGGGCCACCACCGCGTTCACCGCGTCGTGCAACCGGTGCTGATCGAGCAGGCCGGCCACCGAGATCTGCAACTGCACCGCGTACACGTCGTCATGGCCCTGCGCCGTGCTGGCGTGAAACAGCAACCCCTGCTGCAGGGGTGTCAGCGGCAGTACGTCAGCGATCCGCATACTGGCGCGCAAGCTCGTCGATTTGCTTCTGGCTCAGGCTCACTGCAATGTCGGACGGCGTCAGCCCACCGCCACCGCCTGCGACGTGTGCGCAGATACCTTCGAGTACCTCGAACCACCGCGTGCTCAGAAGGGCGACCTGCTTCTCGTTCAGCACCGACGTCGCCCACGTCCAACCGGCCCGCAGCTGCGGTCCCCGGTCGGTGTCGACGGTGCCGGCGTTGAGTTCCAGGGTATGGACCAACGGCATCGGGATCGACGCGGCGGCACGGGTGACCGACCAGCCGTCCGCACTCATCTCCCACACCCCGTCGGTGCCCTCGGGTCCACCGAGGCGGCCCAGATAGTTGAAGCCGATCGCCGGGTCGGCCCCGTCCAGATCGACATCGTCGTTGAGGTAGCGCAGCACGCCGTAGGTCAGGCCATCGGGCAGGGTGCGCAGTTGTTCCTTGGCGTCCTTGACCAGGTTGCCCAGCGCCGCACCGCCCGCGGACACCTGGGGCCAGTCGATCGCGTCGAGCGTCAGTGCCACCGGATATTTGGTGGTGAACCAGCCGACGGTGCGCGACAGGTCGACCTCAGCGGCCAATTCCTCGTCACGGCCGTGGCCCTCCACGTCGATGGCGAGGGTGCCGCCGGTGCCGAACATCGCGTCGACCGCGACGGCGAAGGTGATCAACAGGATTTCGTGGATGCCGGCGTGGAACGCGGTGGGCACCTCACCGAGCAGGGTGCGGGTGGTTTCGACGTCCAGGTCCATCGACAGCGTCCCGGCGTTGTCCAGGGTGTCCACCTCGGGCTGCAGCGGCGGCAAGACGGCCGGCACCTTCGCGATCTGCTTCCAGGTCCGCGCCTGCGCCACCACGTCGTCGTCGCGGGCATGCTCGGAAAGGATTGCGGCCCAACGCTGGAACGAGGTCCCCGGGTCCGGCAGGACGATGTCGTGCCCGCCGCGCAGCTGCGCCCAGGCGATGTTGACGTCCTCGAGCAGGATGCGCCACGACACCCCGTCCACCGCGAGGTGGTGGACGATCAGCACCAGTTGACGAGTGGCGGTGGCCCACAACGCACTGAGCATGACACCGGTAACCGGGTTCAGCCGCGAGCGCGCCGCCGCCACCGATTCATCCGAGACGACATCGGTGACGCTCAGCAGGGACTGGGCGTCGATGGTTCCGGCGTCGGGCACCGTCAGCGACCAGTCGTCGCCAACCCGCAGCCGCAGCATGGCGTGCCGATCGAGCAGGGCCTGCAGCACCGCCACCACGTCGCCTTCGCCGGCACCGGCGGGGGCCTGCAGCAGCACCGTCTGGTTGAACTGGTCCGTCGGTCCCGGAATGTCCTTGAGCCAGCTGATGATCGGGGTGGCGCGTACCGCTCCGGTGCCCTCATCGACCGCATCGGGCGAGCCGTCGCTGACCATGGCGACCCTGGCCAGCCGGGCCACGGTCTGCTCGACGAAGATGTCGCGCGGGCGGCACAGCACACCGGCGGCCCGGGCCCGGGCGACCACCTGCATCGACAGGATGCTGTCGCCGCCGAGTTCGAAGAACGACTCGTCGACGCCGACCCGATCCAGGCCGAGCACCTGGGCGTAGATATCGGCCAGGATCTGCTCCACGGCATCCGCTGGCGGCCGGTAGGACTCGCTGTCCTGGTACTCCGGTGCGGGCAGCGCGCGCTTGTCGAGCTTGCCGTTGACCGTCAACGGCATCGCGTCGATCACCACGATCGCGGCGGGCACCATGTACTCCGGCAGACGCGCGGCCATCGCGGTCCGCACCGCGGCGGGGTCGACCTCACCGGTGGCGTAGCCCACCAGTCGCTTGTCGCCGGGGCGGTCTTCGCGCACGATCACCTCGGCGTGACCCACCCCGTCGACGGCACTGAGCGCGGCCTGGACCTCGCCGAGTTCGATGCGGTAACCGCGGATCTTGACCTGCTCGTCGGCCCGGCCAACGTAGCGCAGCTGACCGTCGGCGCCCCACCACATCAGGTCACCGGTGCGGTACATCCGCTCACCGGGCGCCCCGAACGGGCACGCCACGAACCGGGTCGCGCTCAGCCCGGGCCGGCCCACGTACCCGTCGGCCAATCCGGCGCCGGCCACGTACAGCTCGCCAACCACACCGGCGGGCACCGGCTGCAGCCAGGCGTCGAGGACGAAGAAGCCCAGGTGCGCCAGGGGCACACCGATCGGGCTGACGGCGGTCTCGACGTCCGCGGCGGTGATCTCCCGGAACGACGCGTGCACCGTGGTCTCGGTGATGCCGTACATGTTGATCAGCCGCGGGGCCTGCGGATGGTTGTCCAGCCAACCCCGAAGGCGTTGCGGCTCAAGGGCTTCCCCACCGAACACCACGGCCTGCAGCGCCAGTCGCTGACCGAGTTCCGGGCCCAGCGCGTCAGCGGCCTGCAGCGCGTAGAACGCCGATGGCGTCTGGCTGAGCACGCTGACCTTTTCGTCGACCAGCAGCGCCAGGAACTCTTCCGGTGAGCGCACCACCGCGTCCGGCACCACCACCAGGCGACCGCCGTAGAGCAGCGGGCCCCAGATCTCCCACACCGAATAGTCGAACGCCAGCGAGTGGAACTGGGTCCAGACCAGCCCGGCCAGGTTCATCTCCGCGTCGAGGGTCGCCAGCAGCTGGGTGACGTTGCGCTGCGGTATCGCCACGCCCTTGGGCTTACCCGTGGTGCCGGAGGTGTAGATGATGTAGGCGGTGTCGTCGGCCGACGGCTCGGGCACTGCGGTGGCCGGGTGGCCGGCGAGATCCAGATCATCGACGATGACGACGAGCACGTCTCGCCCGTCGAGGCGACCGGAGAGTTCGGTGTTGGTGATGATGGCGGCCGGTGCCGAGTCGTCGAGCACGAAGTCCATGCGGGTGACGGGCACGGACGGGTCGATCGGGATGTAAGCCGCGCCGATCTTGACCGCCGCCAGTATCGCGACGATGGCTCCGGCCGACCGGGGCAGCAGGACCGCAACCCGCTGCCCGGGACCGACACCGTGGCTGGTCAGCGCATGGGCCAGGCGGTTCGAGGCCTCGTCCAGCTCCCGATAGGCCAGCGACTGGCCGTCGGCGCTCAGCGCCACCGCGTCGGGAGTGCGGGCCGCCTGCGCGGCGAACGCCGCCGCGATCGAGACCGGCTCGCCCGGTGCACCGGTGAGCGCGGCACGATTGCCGGCCTCATCGGAGCGGGCATGCTCGTCGGCGTCGAGCACGTCGACCGAGGACAGCCGCCGGCCCGGGTCGGCGATCATGGCCACCAGCACCCGTTCCAGGCGCCGGGCCAGATCGGCGGCGTCGAACTTGCAGAACAGCCGGCCCGCGCCCAGCGTGCCGAGGAACAGTTCGTCACCCACGCCGGAGAAGATCAGACCGAAGTCACCGACGAATCCGGAGTTCGTCATCGTCGCCGTCGCGTCGATCCCGCCGAAGTCGAGCGCGAACGCATTGGGGAAGAAGTCGACCACCACGCGTTCGGCGGACTGCCCGGAATTGCGCAGATGTGCCTTACGGCCCAGTGCCTGCACCGGGAACCGCTGATGCTCCAAGGCCTCGCGGATCCTGGCGTCGACGTGGGTGCACAGTTCGGCGACGGTTGATGCGGCGGCGACCTGCAGCACCAGCGGCACCACACCGGCGACCATGCCCGGCATGGTCTTGGCTTCCGGAGCCACCCGGCGACCGACCGGGAAGTCGAGCACGACCTCGGATCCCTCGGCGCACCAGGGGCGCATCAGGATCGCCGATGCTGCGGTGATCACCGAGGAGCGCGGCATGTTCCACCGGTCGGCGAGCTGCTGGACCCGACGCAGGACGGCGGGGTCCAGCTCCACCGGTGCGGAGCTGAAGTTGGGGTCCGGCTCGTCGGACACTGGCGTCGACGGGTTGGCCGAACCGGTTTCGGCGGGCAGGTTCTCGGTCCAGTACGCGAGGTCCGCGGCGTAGTCGGCGGAGGACTCGTACGCCGATTCGAACTCGACCAGATCGGCCAGTGAGCCGAAGTAGGCGGGCGGGATGGGCTCGCCGGACACGATCGCGGAGTACACCGAGGCCACCCGGTTGCCGAACAGACCGATACCCGCGGCGTCCATCACGATGTGGTGGAAGCAGCCGAAGACGAAGTACTCGGCGGCCCGGGTCTGGAAGATGGCATACCGGAACAGCGGTCCGGTGAACGGCATCGGAGTGCGCTGGATCGCCAGCGCCCGCGCCCTGGCCTCGGCGGCCGGATCGTCGGCGGCGGTGAGGTCGTGGAATTCGATATCGATCTCGGGGTAATCGACGGGCCGCTGGTACACCTGGCCGTCGTCCTCGAAGCAGGTCACGCGCAGCGGCTCCGCCTCCTGCATGACCCGGGTGATCGACCACTGCAAGGCGTCGAGATCGACCGCACCCTCGATGTGCACCAGCAGACCGACCTGCCACTCCGTCCCGGAGTGGCCCATCTCCTGATCGAGCCAGATGTCTAGTTGTGCGCGCGTCAGCGGCAGCACGCGATCGTCACGTTCCATGGAAATCCCCGGCACCGGAGTGACTCAGCGACCGTCGGCCTGCGCCCCGGCTAACCTCTCTCGTAAAGCCCTGGGCCGAATGTCGGTCCAGTTCGTCTCGATGTACTCCAGGCACGCGGCCCGGTCCGCTTCGCCGAACACCACTCGCCAGCCCGCGGGCAGATCGGCAAAAACCGGCCACAAGCTGTGCTGTTCCTCGTCGTTGACCAAGACGAAGAAGCTGCCACCGTCGTCGTCGAACGGATTGATGCTCACCGAGTCTCCCGACCACTACGTCAATAACTGGAACAAGTTCTAAACCATACGTTGTGATGTGACAGCTGTCACGTACTTGCATGTGACCCCAATCACGTTCACAGCAATGATTACACCACTTTTTAAGACATCTTCAAAATGGATCCTGAACAGGAACGATGCTTAGTCCGTTAAACGAACACTGTGGGAACGAGCGAAATCCTGTAGCGCATCGGCCGCCATCGACGCACTCGTCGCGGGTTCGGTGATGTGGGTGGCCAGCTCGCGCGCCCTGGCCACGCAGTCCGGGGCGAGGATCGCCCGCAGGTCGGCGACCAGCGACTCCTCGGTGGCGGTGGAGAATCGCCGGGCGGTGCCGACCTTCAACCGTTTCACGGCGGCGCCGTAGATGGCATGCACCATGTCCCAGTACAGGATCAGCTGGGGTACCCCGGCACGCATGACGATGGGGGTGGTGCTCGACCCGCCGTGGTGCACCACGGCACGGCAGGCCGGGAACACCGTCGCGTAGTTCAGCACGCCGACCACCTTGACGTGGTCGGGGACCGCGACGCTGCCGAAGTCGGTGCCGGCCGCCCCGATCAGGGCCCGCTCCCCCAGCCGCGAACAGGCCGCCGAGATCATCGCGATGGTGTCGGCCGGTGATTCGACGGGGATGCTGCCGAAGCCGAAGAAGATCGGCGGGCTGCCGGCGGCGATCCAGGACGCCACCTCGTCGTCGGTGTCGGTGGCCAATTCCAGGGTCAGGGTGCCGACGAACGGTCGCTGGGCCTCGACTGCCGACCACTCGTCGGCCAAGCCGGGGAAGCAGGCTGCGTCGTAAGCCTGAATTTCCAGCGAGCCGTGTTCGGTGATCCGCCGCGGCGCCGACCCGGCGGCCTTGGGCAGCCCGAGCTCACGGCGCTGGGTGTCTTCGACCCTCTTGGTGCCGCGCCACGACACCCACCAGAACGCCTCGACCACCGCCCGACCCAGCCTCGGCGGCAGGAACGGCAACACCTCGGCGTTGGGCCGCAACGGGAAGTAGTGCAGTGTGGCCAGTGGGATGTCGTAGTGCTCGGCGACATTGGCGGCGGCGTCTTCGAAGTTGATGCCGGAGAAGATCAGATCCGCGCCGTCGGCCAGCGACATCAATGTCGAGCTCATCTCCTGCCAGCCCTGCAGCAACGGCCCGGCGATCGCGGCGCGCGCCGCGGCCATCGTGCGGATCTTCCACGGGGTACTGAAGAAGCAGGTCCAGAAATCCCGGTGGGCATCGAGGATGGCCCGCGATGGGGGCCCGAACGCCACTGCGGTCGGACCCGCCGCCGCGGTGAAATCCACCAGATCGGGTGGCACCGCCATGATCACCTCATGGCCGCGGCGCACCAGTTCCCTGCCGACGGCGAGGCTGGGCTCGACATCACCGCGACTCCCCCACGTCGCCAGCACGAATTTCATTGTGGGGACGTCAGTTTCGGGCAGAACCGGCGCCCGCGCTGAGGAACTCGTCGAGGTAGCGCGGCGACTTCAGGTTGAGTAACCGCTTGCGGTCGGCCTTGAGATCGGCGTAGGTCAGGCCCTCGATCTGTTCGACCGAGTACGGCAGGGTGGATTCCGGTGCCCCCTTGCGCACGAAGCCCACCCCCTGATCGCACTTGAGCACACCGACCAGCAGATCGGGCCGGGTGCTGCGCAGATGGACGATCGCCTTCCACACGTCACCGTTCCACAGACCGATGACCAGGGGCCCGGACTGCCCGGCGATGAAGTCGTCCCACGACTCCGCACGCCGGCCCGCCAGTTCGAACGGCGGATTGCAATCGTGCAGGAAGATCACGCCATCGTCGCGCAGGAACCGCAGCGTGTTCTCGACGTCGCGCACCACCTGTTCATAGGTGTGCATACCGTCGATCAGCGCCACGTCGATGGGCCGCTGGGCCAGGAAATCGCCCTGGGTGGCGAAGAAGTCGTCGCTGGTCACTTCGAAATAATGGGTGGCACGCCCGCGGGCGTCCGCCTGCGCGCGGGTCTCGTCGGACAGCCGGAACGCCGGGTCGACGGCGATCTTCTCGTCGGCACTGATCTGCCGGAACGCCAGGCCCTTCGAGACCCCGATCTCCAGATAGACGGGGTTGGTCCGCCCGTCGAGCGCGCGCTGCACCGCTTTGATCCGGTTCACGCCGGGCAGGGCATCCACCAACATGGTGAGCCTGTCGTTGAAGTTCACGGCGACGATCCTGCCCACACAACCGGTTCGCTGACAAGGGGGTAAATTCGCGGGTCGCGTTCAGATCGGCCCGTTTCGCTGCGATAAGAATGGACGGCTATGGCGCACTCCTTGGACGTGGTGGCCGACTCCGTTGCCCGCGTCGAGCAGATCCACGAGGCGTTCGGCCGCGAGGATTACTGGCTGGCCAGGCTGGCCGGTGACGGCAACGCGACATTGGAGTCGCTGCGCGTCGACGGCGACGGCACCGTCGCGGTTCGGTTGACCCAACGCATCATCGGCCTCACCGGGCTGATGGCCAAGGTCGTTCCCGGCGAACTCCAACTCTCATACAGCGAGACTTGGACTCCGGGCGGCGACGGAACGGTGCGCGGAGCGGTAGACGTCTCGGCGGCCGGCGGTCTGGGTTCGAGCCTGGCCGACAATCTGCTGACGCCGGTAGGTACCGGATCGCAGCTGCGGGCCGTGGTGAAGGTCAAGGTCAAGGTGCCGCTGCTCGGCGGACAGCTGGAAAAGACGATCGGCTCGAGTCTGGCCGGCAGCATTCCGTCGGTTCTGGCGTTCACCACCGATTGGATCGCCCAACACTGCTAAACGAGCCCCACCCGGGCGTGCGCAGTGGCACAATGCCTCGACTCTTAGAACGTGTTCCAGTTATGAGATCGGGTGAGTGTGGCGCAGGCCGACAGTGTGAGCCCCGCCGAGGGGTTGGATAGCCAGCTCCCGGCACAGTCGACATTCCGCCCGGACATCGAGGGACTGCGCGCGGTCGCGGTGCTGGCCGTAGTGCTGTTCCATGCCGCGGTGCCCGGGTTGGGTGGCGGCTACGTCGGTGTCGACATCTTCTTCGTCATCTCCGGCTTCCTGATCACCGGCCTGCTGTGGCGCGAAGCCCAGGGCTCGGGAACGGTTCGGCTGCGCAACTTCTACGGCGCCCGGGCGCGGCGGCTGTTGCCGGCCTCGGCGCTGGTCGGCATCGTCACCATGGTCGCGGCCGCCCTGTTGCTACCGCCGCTGTTGGTGCGCAGCGTGATCGGTGACGGTATCGCCAGCGCGCTCTATGTGAGTAACTGCTGGTTCGTGGTGCGCGGGGTGGACTACTTCGCGACACACGTGCCGCCGTCGCCGTTCCAGCACTACTGGTCACTCGGTGTCGAGGAGCAGTTCTACCTGGTGTGGCCGGCGCTCATCCTCGGCACCGCCTGGCTGATCCGGAAACTGCGGCGGCGCAACAGGATTGAAGCAACCGCATCGCAGCGCCCGTATCTCGTGGTGCTGACGGTGGTCGCGGTGCTGTCGTTCGCGATGTCATTCGTGGCCACCTACGTCTCCCCGGCCACCGCGTTCTTCTCGCTGCCCACCCGGGCCTGGCAGCTCGCGCTGGGCGGGATGATCGCCCTGACGGCGGGCCGCTGGCGCCAGCTGTCGCCGCGGGCCGCGGCAGTGGTGGGCTGGTCCGGGTTGGCGATGATCCTGGTGGCATGCACCGTGCTCACCGAGTCGACGCTGTATCCGGGAAGCGCCGCCCTGTTGCCCACGGTGGGCTCGGCGCTGGTGATCGGCGCCGGGTGCGCGCTGCCGGCCGGCGGCTGCGGCCAGTTGCTGGGGTTGGCCCCGATGCGCGCGATCGGCCGGATCTCCTACTCCTGGTACCTGTGGCACTGGCCGGTTCTCGTGCTCGCGCCGGCGTTGGTCGGCCACCCGCTGAGCCTGCCCGCCCGTCTGGCGGCCGCCGCGTTGTCGGGAGTGCTTGCCGTACTGACGTTGCGGTATCTGGAGAATCCGCTGCGGTTCGCCACGAAGATCCGGACGTCGGCCTGGCGCAGCCTGGGCCTGGGGGCGGTGGCCACCGCGACCGCGGTAGTTGCGGGCTTAGGGCTACTGGCGGTCACCCCCACCCCGGTCGGGCGCGGGGCGCCCGCCACCGCACTGAACTTCACCGAGATGCGGGTGCCGCCGGGTTCGGGTGCCGCGGCCTACGACACTGCGGTGCGCCAGGCGTTCGCCCAGGTGCAGGCGGCGGTGGCCGGGTCGGCCAACCTCCGTTCCGTTCCGTCGAACCTCATTCCCGCCCTCGCCGACGCACCTGCCGAGCGATCGGCCTTGGCGTTCGGCGGCTGCATGCGTTCCCCGTTCGAAAGCGGCCACCCCGAATGCGCCAGTGTCGACGTCGATTCGCCCACCACCGTGGCCCTGGTTGGCGACTCCCACGCGGCGATGTGGAATCCGGCGTTCGAGAAGATCGCCGGCCAGCGGAGGTGGCGGCTGGAACTGCTGAGCAAGGGCGCCTGCCCGATGGTGGACGTGCCGATCGGCAATCCGTTGCGGCAGCTCGCCGACGGGCTCCAGCATTGCCGGGAGTGGCGCAACCAGATCCTGGCGCGGCTGCGCGCCGAGCGGCCGGCATTGGTCGTCCTGAGTATGTGGCGGGGGTATGGCGCAGACGAATCATGGACGGGCTACACCGCTTTCGATCCGGTCTGGCTGGACCGCCTGACCCGGGTGGTGCGCGAACTGCGCGACAACGGCTCCCGGGTGCTGGTCCTCGGCCCCGTCCCTGACCCGCACTTCGTGGTGCCGATCTGCCTGTCCGGGTATCTCGACGACGTCGCGGCCTGCACTCCTGCCCGGGCGACGGCGGTGCACCCCGCGGGGATCGCGGCCGAGACCGCTGCCACCGAGGCGGGCGGTGGACAGTACGCCGACCTCACCGATCTGTTCTGCACGTCGGATCACTGTCCGGTGATCGTCGGCAACACCCTGGTGTATCTCGACGAGAACCACGTGACACTGGAGTACTCCCGCGCACTGGCACCCGTGATCGCGACCCTGGCCGATCGCTCCCTGGCGGTGGGGTGACGTGGTGAAGACCAGACGGGTGAGCGTGGGCCAGGCCAACAGCGTTGACTCCGCACACGGGGTCCAGGAGCGGCGCGCGGCATCGACCGGGTTTCGCCCCGACATCGAAGGATTGCGCGCGGTCGCGGTGCTGGGCGTGGTGTTCTTTCACGCCTCGATTCCGGGGATCGGCGGCGGCTATGTCGGCGTCGACGTCTTCTTCGTCATCTCGGGCTTTCTGATCACCGGATTGCTCTGGCGCGAGGCCAGTTCCACCGGCACCGTCGCACTGCGCACGTTCTACGGCGCACGGGCGCGCCGGCTGCTACCGGCGTCCGCCTTCGTCGGCGTCATCACCATGATCGCCGCACTGGTGTTGTTGCCGCCCTTGCGAGTTCCCACGGTGCTCTACGACGGTATCGCCAGCGCGCTCTACGTCGGCAACTACTGGTTCATCATCGACAACGTCAACTACTTCTCCGACTTGTTGACCCCGTCGCCGTTCCTGCACTACTGGTCGCTCAGTGTCGAGGAGCAGTTCTATCTGATCTGGGCACCGTTGGTGTTGGGCACCGCCTGGGCGATCCGACGGTTCCGGCGCGACAAGACCACACCCGTTCGGGCGTCGCGGCGCCCCTATCTGGTGGTTCTGGGGTTGGTCGGGGCGGCATCGTTCGCGCTGTCCCTGGTGATCACCTACGTGGTGCCCGCCGCGGCGTTCTTCTCGCTGCCCACCCGGGCCTGGCAGCTGGCCGCCGGTGGCCTGCTGGCGCTGACGGTCCCACAGTGGCAACGCCTTTCGGCCCGGGCGGCGGCCGTCGTCGGATGGGCCGGACTGGCCATGGTGGTGGTGGCCTGCCTCTGGTACACCCCCACCACCCCGTTTCCGGGAACCGCCGCACTGCTGCCCACGGCGGGCGCCGCGCTGATCATCGGAGCCGGCTGCGCCGCCCCGGCGCAGGGCTGCGGGCGGCTGTTGGGTACCGCGCCGATGCGCTCGATAGGCCGGATCTCCTACTCCTGGTACCTGTGGCACTGGCCGGTCCTGGTGCTGGCGCCGGCACTGGTGGGCCATCCGCTGGGGCTGGGTGCCCGGATCCTGGCCGCGGTACTGTCTGCCGGGCTGGCCTGGCTGACTCTGCACTACCTGGAGAACCCGCTTCGGTTCGGTCAGAGGATCCGCCAATCCGCTTGGCGCAGCCTGGCTTTGGGGGCGGCGGCAACCGCGGTGGCGGTGTGCACCGGACTCGGACTACTCAAAGCCGCGCCCACCGCCGTCGGTCCTGGCGCCCCGGCCGCGCCACTGGCACTGAACCTCACGCCGCCACCACCGAACGCCCCACCGGCCGCCTACGACACCGTCGTCGGGCAAGCCCTCAGCCAGATCCAGGCCGCACTCACCCTGGCCACCGCGCCCAGGCCCGTTCCCGCAAATCTCGTACCACCGCTGGACAACCTGGCCGCCGAACAGGGTGACTACACCTACGGCGGTTGTGTGCTGACGCCCTACCAGGACGGACAGCCCTCGTGTGCGATGGGCGATACCGCCTCCCCGACCAGGGTCGCGTTGGTCGGTGACTCGCACGCCGCGATGTGGACCCCGGCGCTTCGCGAGATCGCCACTCAGCGCGGCTGGCGGCTGGAACTCATGGCCAAGGAAGCCTGCCCGATCCTCGACATCCATGTCGAGGGCCACTTCCGCCGCCTGATCGAGCGTCTGCAGCATTGCGAGCATTGGCGTGCCGGGGTGATGGACCGGCTCAAGGCCGAACGTCCGCAACTGGTGGTCCTCAGCGTGTGGCGCGGGTATGGCATCGACGAGACGATGACCGGCTTCCGAGGATTCGACCCGGCCTGGATCGACAGCCTGACCAGGCTGGTGAAGGAACTGCGGGCGAACGGATCGCAGGTGCTGGTGCTCGGTCCGATCCCGGCACCCCATGCCAATGTGCCGATCTGCATCTCCGGGCACCTCGACAATGCGGCGGCCTGCGCGCTGTCTCGCACCACGTCGGTCGATCAAGCCGGGATCACCGCAGAAGCCAACGCCGCCAAGGCAAATGGCGGCCAGTACGCCGACCTCACCGACTACTTCTGCACCGCGCAAACCTGTCCGGTGATCGTCGGCAACGCCCTGGTCTATCTGGATGTCAGTCATCTGACGCTGCAGTACTCGCGGGTACTGGCACCCGTGATGGCGGCCTTGACCGACCGTGCGATGGCCGGTGGTTGAGGTGCCGATCGAACACCCATTGGACGGGGCCGCAGGGCCCACGAGACCACCGGAGGTCAGGCGTTGGCCACTCCCGTGCTGATCACCGGCGGGGCCGGTTTCATCGGGTCCGCACTGTCCCGCCGACTTGTCGATGCGGGCTACGACGTCGCCGTGCTGGACATCCTGCACCCGCAGGTGCACGGTGAGCACGCCGCGATCACACTTCCCGCGTCGGTGCGGTTGTTCACCGGCGATGTCACGCACGCTGCCGACGTCGACGCCGTGCTCCGGTTGTTCCGGCCGGCCCAGATCGTGCACCTGGCGGCCGAGACCGGAACGGCGCAGTCGCTGTCGGAGGCGACCCGGCACGGGTCGGTCAACGTAGTGGGAACCACCCAGTTGGTCGATGCGCTGAGCCGCGCCGGCCATGTCCCGGACCAACTGGTGCTGGCGTCGTCGCGAGCCGTCTACGGCGAAGGAGCCTGGCAGTCGGGCTCCGAGGTGTTCTATCCGGCGCCACGCAGTCACGCTCAGCTGCAAGCCGGCACCTGGGACCCCCAGGGGCCCACGGGCCAACCCGCAATTCCGTTGGCCAGCAGCGCCGGTCGCACCGAACCGCGGCCCACCAACATCTATGCCGCCACCAAGCTCGCTCAGGAGCACATCCTGGCGGCCTGGGCGGCCGCACACGACACCAGTCTCAGTGTTCTGCGCCTGCAGAACGTGTACGGCCCCGGCCAGTCCCTGACCAACTCCTACACCGGGATCGTGGCCCTGTTCGCCCGGCTATCGCGCCAGCAGCAGGCTCTGGAGGTGTATGAGGACGGCCGGATCCTGCGTGACTTCGTCTACATCGACGACGTCGTGGACGCACTGTTCGCCGCCATCGCCACGCCGGCGAAGCCGGTGCGCCATCTCGACGTCGGCTCTGGCGTCCCGACAACGATCCATGAACTGGCCCGGGCATTGGCCGGCATCTGCGGCGCTCCCGAACCCGTGGTGGTCGGCAAGTTCCGCGACGGGGATGTCCGGGCGGCCAGGTGCGATGTGGAACAGACAGTGCGAGAACTGGACTGGCAGCCGAAGTGGACGCTCGAGGACGGTATGCGCGGGCTGCTCGACTGGATCGGCCAACAGTCGCCACGGAGCCCCGAGTGAACGCCGCCGGCCCGGCCGTCGCGAAGAAGAGGCAACTCACCGCGCGCTCGCGGCGCCCACGCTATGGTGTGCATTCGTGATCGAGCTTGACGGGGTAGCGAAGACCTACGGGGGCAAGGTCCACGCGCTGCAGGACGTGAGTTTCTCGGTTCCGACGGGGTCGGTCTGCGCGCTGCTCGGCCACAACGGCGCGGGCAAGACGACGGCGATCAAGATTCTGTCCACCCTCATCCGGCCCAGCGCCGGCCAGGCCCTGGTGGCCGGCTATGACGTTGCGCGGCAGGCACCTCAGGTGCGGGCGAGCATCGGGATGACGGGACAACAGGCCGCCCTGGACTGGCAGATCACCGGGCGGGAGAACCTGGTGATGTTCGCTCGGCTGCACGGTATGCGCCGCAAGGACGCCCGGGCGCGCGCCGACGAGTTGATCGATCAGTTCGACATGGCGCATGCGGCCGACCGCCGGGTGTTCACCTATTCCGGCGGTATGCGGCGACGCATCGACATCGCCGCCGCGTTGGTGGTGCCACCGAAGGTGCTCTTTCTCGACGAACCGACCACCGGGCTGGATCCACGCAGTCGCCGAGCCGTGTGGGACCTCGTCTCGGAGTTGGCCGGCCAGGGCGTGACGGTCCTGCTGACCACCCAATACCTGGAAGAGGCCGACGTTCTCAGCGATTCCATCGTCGTGATCGACCATGGCCGGGTGGTGGCCAGCGGTACCGCCGACGATCTCAAGCGCCGGGTCGGATCCAGCTACTGCACCGTGAGCCCGGTCGATCCGGCCGACTTGCTCAAGATCTTCGAAGTGGTCTCCGACCTCCAGGACGCCCAGGTCGACCATGATGCCAACACGGTTTCGGTGCTGGCGCCGAACGGTGTCGCGACGCTGAGCGAGGTGTTCCGCCGGGTCGACCAGCTGGATGTCGAATTGGCCGATATCTCGCTTCGCAGGCCGTCTTTGGATGAGGTGTTCTTCCACCTCACGGGCAGTGTCACCGCGTGACAGCTCTGGTCGTTCTCACCGAGCGCATCGTCCGCGACACTCTGCGTGACGATCTGCCGTTCGCGATCCTGGCGCCGGCCGGGAACTTCGTCATCTTCAACCTGGCCCTGCGCAACGTGATCGACACCGGCGGGATCGGCTATCCCCAATACCTGCTGCCGGTCATCATCGTGCAGGTGACCCTATTGGGCGCGTTGACCACCGTCGACCGGGCAGCGCGAGATCATCAGTCCGAACTCGGCGTCCGGTTGCGCACCATGCCCATCTCGGCAGTCGCGCCGTTGGCCGCCCGCATGGTGTACTGCCTGATCCGCGGCATGATCGCACTGCTGGTGACGATCGCCGTCGGATATGCGTTCGGATTTCGAATGTTCGGCGGCCCAGCCTATCTCGCGACATTCGTGATCATGGTGCTGACGCTGACACTGGCCCTCTCGCTGGGTGCCGACGCCATCGGGGTCGCCATCTCGGGGGCGACGATCGGCAAGACCGGAGCGTCCAGTCAGGTGCTCCTGGTCCCGCAACTGCTGCTGGTGATGTTGTCCACCGGGATGGCGCCCGTCGAGTCGTTCCCCGACTGGTTACACGGGTTCGTCCGCTATCAGCCCGTCTCCCAGGTGACCGAGACCCTGCGCGAGCTCGCCTCCGGGCACGTGTCAGCGACCAGCATGACGGCCAGCCTCGCCTGGTGTCTGGGTCTGCTGGTCGGCTTCGGCGCCATCGCGGTACGCATGCAGAGGCGGACGGTATGACCGCGCCGCTTCGCCACTCGTTGCTCAACGAGAGCCTGGTGTTCGCCGGCCAGATGTTCACCCACTGGCGCCGAGATCCGATGGTGGTGATCCAGGCGGTGCTGTTCCCGTCCTTCCTCCTGGTGACCTACTACCTGTTGGTCGGCAAGTCCATCATGCGCATCACCGGAACCGAGAGCCTCTACGGGCTGGTCCCCACCTGCGCCATCGCGGGTGCCTTCTCCGGTGCCCTCGCTGTGGGCATCACCATTCCCATGGAACGCGAGTACGGGCTGATCAGCCAGCTGTGGGTCCTGCCCGTTCATCGCGCCAGTGCCCTGACCGGCAGGCTGCTGGCCGAGGCGGCCAGGACGCTGCTGAGCACGGCGGTGATCACGGCGGTGGGAATCATGCTGGGACTTCGGTTCCACGGCAACGTGCTTGCTCTCGCCCTGTTCCTGCTGGTGCCCGTTCTGGTGGTGCTCGTCTTCGCGATGGCGGTGATCGCGATCGCGGTCCGGGCCAAGCACGGAACGGTGCTGATCCTGCTGGGATTGCCGGCGATCAGCGCGGTCTTCGCCAGCTCTGGTTCGCCGCCCGTGGAGTCGTTGCCATCGTGGATGTGGCCGCTGCTGCGTCTGCAGCCGATGATGCCGATCGTCGACTCGATGAGAACACTTGCGCTGGGCGGGTTTCCGGTGGTGCAACTGCTGCTGGGCGTGGTGTGGACCATCGGCCTGGCCGCGATCGTCGGGCCGCTGGCGGTGCGCGGCTACCGCACCGCAGCCGAATCCGGGGGGTCGGGCGCCAGCCTCTAACGACCGCGTGAGCGGGCGAAGTTCTCCAGCAGGTCGGCGGCGGCGGCCACACTCTGCGCCGGCGGCGTCATCCGTTCCGCCAGTCGTTGGGCCTCGACAGCGCACTGCGGGGCCAGGACCTTGCGTAGATCCGCCACCAGTGACTTCTCGGTGGTCGCCGAAAACCGCCGTCCGGTACCGACTTTGAGCCGCTTGACCCTGGCGCTCCAGCAGCCCTGGTCGGGCAGCATCCACAGGATGAGGGTGGGCCGGCCCGCGCGCAGACCAGCATTGGTGGTTCCGGCTCCGCCATGGTGGACCACCGCACGACACGTCGGGAAGATCTTCGCGTAGTTCATCGCACCCACCACCTTGACATGGTCGTAGTGCGGACCAGCGCTGAAGTCAGTCCATCCGGCGCCCACCAGCGCCCGCTCCCCGATTTGGGCGCATGCGCGGGCGATCATCGCGAGGGTGTCGGCTGCGGAGTCCACCGGCATGCTGCCGAAGCTGAAGAAGATCGGGGGTGTGCCGTCGGCGATCCAGGAGACGATGTCCTCGTCGTCCTGGGTGGCGAGCTCCATGGTCAGCGCGCCGACGAACGGCCGCTTCGGGAGATCCTGGTTGTTCCACCGAGCCCAATCATCAGCCAGCCCTGGATAACACACCGCGTCGTAGGCCTGGATCTCCAGCGCCCCCTGGTCAGTCATCCGTCGCGTCCACCGACTGGTCGCCTTCGGCAGGCCCAGCTCCCGGCGCTCGGCATCCTCCTGGTCTCTCTTCTCGTACCACGCATACCAGTCGTAGGCAGCCAGCGCGGCACTGCCTACCGGGCCGGGGAGGAATGGTACCAGCCGACCGTTGGCCCGCAGCGGAAAGATCTGCAGAGTCGCCAGTGGTGTGCCGCAGTGTTCGGCGACGTTGGTGGCGACGTCCTCGTAGTTCATGCCGGTCAGCAGGACATCGGCGCCGTCGGTGACCGACGTCAACGCATGGCGGACATCGGCGCGGTGCGCATTGAGGGGTTCGGCGACTTCGGCGAGCAGCCGACTCAGATCCTTGACCCGCCAGGGCTCGGTGAACAGCAGCGTCCAGAATTCGTGGTGCGGATCGTCGATGGATTGCAGCGTCGGTCCGTAACCGACGGCGTGCGGCCCGGCCGATTCGGCGAAGCCGACCATCTCCGGTGCCACCACCAGGTGGACGTCGTGCCCTCGTCGGACCAGCTCGCGACCGACAGCTGCGAAGGGCTCGACTTCACCACGCGTGCCCCAGTTGGCCAGAACGAATTTCATCGGCGCTCAGACTGTTCCGTCTCCCGCCGGGCCATTGAGATACCACGGATTGGCGCGCGCCCATTCGATCGTGCGGCGGATGCCCTCCTCGACATCGACCTGCAGTTGCCAGCCCAACTCGCGCTGCGCCTTGGTCGAGTCCGGGATTCGGCGCGGAATGTCCTCGTAGAGTTGGCCGTAGCGCTCCCCGGTGTCCAGCGCCTCGGCGGCCGATACCCCGTCGACATCGGCGATCTTGATGGCGAGCTCGACCACCTCACGCATCGTCGACTCGGTCATGCTGCCGATGTTGAAGGCCGCACCGATCGCGGCCGGGTGTTCGGCCGCCAGCAGTGTGCCGGCGACGGCGTCGTCGACATAGGTGAAGCAGCGGGTCTGCTGACCGGAATCGTAGAGCAGCGGCTGGCGCCCGTTGAGGATGCGGTGCACGCTCTGGGACACCACGAAGATCGGTGCCTGCCGCGGTCCGTAGACATTGAAGTAGCGCACCACCGTCACCGGCAGCCCGTAGGCGGCGTGCATGGCGAACACCAGATGTTCCGCCATGGCCTTGCTGGTGCTGTAGCTCCAGCGGGCCGTCTTGGTGGATCCCAGTACCCGGTCGTCGTCCTCGGCCCACGGCGGGTTGGGGTTCTTGCCGAACACCTCGGACGTGCTGGCGAAGACGACGTGAATCCCGTTGCGCTGACTGAGTTCCAGCACGTTGCGAGTGCCGATCACGTTGACGTCGAGGACCTTCAGCGGATCGTCCATGTAGTTCTTGACGCCAACCACCGCGGCCAGGTGGAACACGGTGTCGACGTCCGGGGTCAAGGCTTGCGCCAAGGCAGCCGGATCGGTCACGTCACCCTGCACGAACCGGAAATTAGGGTACCGGTCGAAGTCGATGCTGGTATCCCGGGTGTTCTTGGCGAAGTCGAACACGGTGACCGAGTCGCCACGGTCCAGCAAGGCCGACACCAGGTGGGACCCGATGAAACCGTAGCCGCCTGTCACGACGACATTGGACATGTCTGCTCTCCCGTTTCAGATAGCCGGTTGCGGTGGCTGCCGTGCGTCCGTCGACCGATTATCGGCCGATTCCCTTGTAGGCGAAGCCCGCAGCGCGCACCGCCGCCGGGTCGAAGCTGTTGCGTCCGTCGAGAAAGACACAGCCGGGGGCGGTCAGATCGGCCAGCCGAACCAGTGGCACCTGGTGGAACTGTCGATGCCCGGCCAGCACCACCAGTGCATCGGCGTCCTTGACCGCGGATTCGATGTCGGGGGTCAGCGGGATCTTCGTCACCGAGTGCGCCTCCTCGTCGGGCACCCACGGATCATGCACGGAGAGCTGGCATCCCGATTTCTCCAGGAATTCCAGGACGTACTTGGTCGGTGTCAGGCGGCAATCGCCGGTGTTGTTCTTGAAGGCGATGCCCAGCACCGCGATCTTGGAGTTCTCGATCGCCTTGTCCTGCTCGGCCAGCAGCTGGGTCAGCAGGCCATAGGTGTAGCCGGGCATGGTGTCGTTGACCGTGCGCGATGTCCGCGGGATCGACAGCTCCAGCCCCAGGGACTCACCGAGATGGTTGACGAACCACGGGTCCTTGGTCAGGCAGTAGCCGCCCACGCCCATGCTCGGGCGCAGGATGTTGGCCAGTCGGCCACCCTTCGGCATCGTGTTGGCCGCCTCGATCACCTGCAGGGCGTCCATGCCCAGCCGGTCGCAGACCTTGGCCAACTCATTGGCCAGCGCGACGTTGAGGTCGACCCACAGATTGTCGGCGAGCTTGACCATCTCGGCGGTCCGCGGGTCGTCGACGACGACGGATTCGACACCCAGGGCGTGGCGCCACAGGGTGGAGCACGCCCGGGCACTGCGCTCGTCGACGGCGCCGACCACCACGGGGATCGAGGTGAGCTCGTGGATCGCCTGGCCCTCGGCCAGACGTTCCGGGCAGAACGCCAGTCCGAAATCGACACCGGCTTTCAGGCCGGAGGCTTCCTCGAGGATCGGCCGCACCAGCTTCTCGGTGGTGTCCGGCGGGACGGTGCTCTTCAGGATCACCAGATGACCGGCACGGACATGCTCACCGACGGCCTGTGCGGCGGCCTTGATGTCGTCGACGATCGGCTCGAAATCCGGGCCGAGCGGGGTGCCGACGGTGACGATGACGAAGTCGTTGTCGGCGACGGCGCCGAAGTCGGTGGTGGCACGTAACTTTCCCACCCGCACGCTGTTGGACACCAGCTCGTCGAGTCCCGGCTCAGGCACATGGGACCTGCCCTGGTTGATCTCGTCGACGACCGTCTGGCGGACGTCGATTCCGGTTACCGGCCAGCCCCGGTCGGCCAGGACCGCACCGATCACGGTGCCGATGTAGCCGAACCCGACGACCGCGATGCCCGATCGCATGCCCCGGACCAACAGGTCGATCTCCGCGTCGGTCCGTCCAAACACGCCTTCAGCCATCGCGTTCCTGAGCCCCTTCAATCCCCCGTGCGTGTTCGGTGAAGTAGGCGCGGGGAATCGCATCCCCGACTAACCCGTCGGCAGCCTAGTTGATCCGCCGCGGTGCCGATCTGAAATCGGAAAGTTTGCCCAAATCCACGACGGTGCAGTTAAAGCCGAAAAACGAACGTCGCCATCACCCCAGGTTGCGGGATCGCGCGAACTCCTCGACCAGGGTGGCCGCAGCAGCGGCACTGTCGTCCGGCTTGGTGATGCGGGGAGCCAATTCGCGCGCCCGGGTGCGGTAGCGGGGATCCAGGATCCGGCGCAGATCCTTGACCAACGACTTCTCGGTGGTGGTCGCGAAGCGGTGCCCGGCGCCCACCTTCAGTCGCCTTAGCTGGGCCGCAAAGAACGGCTGGTCGGGCAGGGTCCACAGGACCAGTTGGGGAACCCCGGCCCGCAGGCACGCAGCAAGCGTCCCGGCGCCGCCATGGTGGACCACAGCCCGGCACAGCGGGAAGATCGTCGCGTAGTTGACCTGACCGACCACCTTCACGTGCTCGAATCGGGGTAGCTCGCCGAAGTCGGTGCCGCCGGCACCGATCAGGGCCCGCTCGCCCAGTTGCGCGCAGGCGGCAGCGATCATCGCGACGGTCTCGGCGGGCGACCCGATCGGCACACTGCCGAAACCGAAGAAGATCGGCGCCGAGCCGGCGGCGATCCAGGCCGCGACTTCCTCGTCCGCCGGGGTGGGCGACTGCATGGCCAGCGCTCCCACAAAGGGCCGCAGCGCGCCCCACTCGGACCATTCCGATCCGAGGCCCGGAAAGCACACCTCGTCGTAGGCCTGGATCTCCAGTGCACCGCGGTCGGCGATGCGCTGCGGGGCGGGTCCGGTGGCCGGCGGCAGCCCCAGGTCGCGACGCTGCTCGTCCTCCCCCGCCCGGGTGCCGCGCCAGGCCAGCCAGTCGTTGACCTTCATCCCGGCCCGGCTCAGGAAACCGGGTGCCATCGGCAGCAGCTGCCCGTGTTCCCGGACCGGAAAGTAATGCAGTGTCACCAGCGGGATCTCGAACCGCTCGGCCACGTTGGCCGCGGGTTGTTCGAAGATCAACCCGGTCATCAGCGCGTCGGCACCCTCGGCCACCACGGCCAGCGCCGTTGTCATCTCCTGCCAGCACCGCGACGCGAACTCCTCGGTCTGGCGGCTCATCTGGCCCAGTTCCCTGAGCTTCCACGGGGTGCGCGAGTAGACGGTGAAGTACCGGCGCTGCAGTTCCAGGATCGGACCGGAATCCAGGCCGTAGGCGACTGCCTCGAGTCCGGCGTCCCGGGCGAAGCCGATGAGGTTCGGCGGAACCGCCATCAGCACCCGATGTCCGCGACGGAGCAACTCCCGCGCGACGACGACGGCCGGCTCGACGTCACCGCGGCCCCCGTAGCTGGCGAGGACGAACTTCATCGCGGCGGTGGCCTTTCGGTCGGGACTGCCCAGGGGTATCCGGAGCACCGGCCATTATGACCGGTCGGCGCAGTTGCGAAAGCCGGTTCGGCCCAGGTAAGTCCTGGTCATTTCGGTGGAGGCAGCCCCACTCTGACGTAGGGTGCTGCACTGGGACGGATCGGAACCGGAGGATGGCGTGAATTCTGAATTTCGTTCCGCGTGTTTGGAGCTGCTGCGCCGGGACCTCACGCGGTACGGGGCTCGCGAAGCAGCGCCGTCGGACTGGCCGTGGAATCAGAAGCTGCTGCTGCATTCGATGAACATCAGCAACTCGTTGCGCCGCGGGGCCAACCCGTTCGGTAGCCGCAAGCGGGAGCTGGGGTTGGACTGGCCGGCCGAGGCCCTGACGATGATCGGGATGCGGCGGTTGGAGAGCCTCCAGCATTGCGTGGAAACCGTTCTGCAGGAGAACATTCCCGGTGATCTGGTGGAGTGTGGGGTCTGGCGGGGCGGCGCCTCGATCCTGATGCGCGCCGTGTTGGAGATCTACGGCAGCGACGACCGGGTGGTGTGGCTGGCCGACTCCTTCCAGGGCGTCCCCGCTCCCGACACCGTCAACTTCGGCATGGACCGCAACCTGAGACTCGACAGATTCCGGTCCATCTTCGAGGTGTCCGAACAGCAGGTCCGGGCGAACTTCGCACGCTACGGGCTGTTGGACGGGCAGGTCCGATTCCTTCCCGGCTGGTTCAAGGACACCCTGCCGGACGCTCCGATCGAGCAGATCGCGGTCCTGCGCCTCGACGGCGACCTCTACGAGTCCACCATCCAATCGCTGGACGCGCTGTACCCGAAGCTGTCCACCGGCGGGTTCTGCGTCATCGACGACTACGGCGGAATCCCGGTCTGCCGGCAGGCAGTCACCGATTACCGGGCCAAGCACCACATCACCGCCCCCATTGTGACGATCGACCAGGACGGGGCCCTGTGGCGCAAGGAGGATTGACGCGCAATGCAGGCTGATGGCCACATCGACGCCCGCGACGCCGAGCGCATCTCGTGGGACGTCATCGTCGTGGGCACCGGAATGGGCGGCGGGACACTGGGATACGCGCTGGCTCGGGCCGGGCGACGGGTGCTGTTCGTGGAGAAGGGCCGGTCCACCCTGCCCGGGGCTCCGGGCACCATCCGTGCGGCGATGCCCGAACTCGCCGAACCCCTCGCGGCGCGATCGTCCGAGACCTACTTCGACGCTCTGGCCCGCGGCGGCCGCTGCACCGACGAGGTCGAGGACATCAGCGGACGGTCGGTCAAGCGGTTCACCCCGTTCATCGGCAGCGGAACCGGCGGGTCGTCGGCGCTCTACGGCATGGTGTGCGAGCGGTTCTTCGCCCGCGACTTCACCCCGCGGCAGAACTTCCTGCAGCCGGGCGACTCGACCGTCCCGGAGGCCTGGCCGGTCGGCTATGACGAGATGGCCCCGTGGTATGCCCAGGCCGAACAACTGCTAGGCGTGCGCGGTGAGCCCGACCCGCTGCGTCCCGAAGCCGCTACCGTCGGTTTGCCTGCCGCACCGCCTTTTTCCGCCGACAGCCAACCGATGGTCGACTATCTGCAGGGCCGCGGGCTGCACCCCTATCACCTGCCGATGGCCTGTGACTACACCCCGGGCTGCACCACCTGCCAGACCTATCTGTGCCCGCAGTCCTGCAAGCGCGATTCGGCGCGCAACGGGGTTGCGCCCGCGATCGCCGAGTACGGCGCGGCCCTGCTGGATCAGTGCCGGGTGCTGCGACTGGAGGCGGACCGCCGCACGGTGCAGCGGGTGATCTGCGAGCACCGCGGCGCCACGGTGGCGTTGACGGGCACGGTCGTGGTGTTGGCGGCGGGCGCGCTGGCCACCCCGATGTTGTTGCTGACGTCGCGCTCCGGGGACTGGCCGGCCGGACTGGCCAACGGCTCGGATTACGTGGGGCGCAACCTGATGCGCCACCTGCTCGACCCGATCGAGGTCTGGCCACAGCGCCACAGCAGGATCACCGGCGCCAACAAGGAGATCGGCTTCAACGACTTCTACTACTGGGAAGGCCAGAAGTACGGCACCGTCCAGTCGTTCGGGGCCATTCCGCCGATGGAGTGGCTGGCCAACCGGCCGGGCTGGCGGGGCAAGGGCATGCGGGTGATGAACCCCGCGGTGCGCCTGGTCTACGAGCGGTTCTTCACCGGTGGGCTGATCCTGGCCGCGATGACCGAGGACCTGCCCTACCTGGACAACCGTGTCCTGCCCACCGATCGGCCGGGCACCGATGGACGCCAGCGGATGCGCATGCACTATCGCCTGCATCCCAATGAGATCGGCCGCCGCGAGATCTTCCTGCGCCAGCTCAAAGAGGTGTTCGCACCGTTCCGGACGTTGCCGCTGGGCAGCGGCAAGGACAATTCCAACCTCGGACACGTCTGTGGCACATGCCGATTCGGCACCGATCCGGCGACCAGCGTGCTCAACGCCCAGAACCGGGCCCACGAGGTGGCCAACCTCTACGTGGTGGACACCTCGTTCTTCCCGTCCAGCGCCGGGCTGAACCCCAGCCTGACGGTGGCGGCCAACGCACTTCGGGTGGCACAGTGCGTCGACTCCGAACACTTCGCCGACTAGGAGACAGCCGTGCCGACGCTCGACTCCGCCCGCCAGCGTGGCCGCCGTGCCCTGGTGCGATCCATGCGGGCCGTGGTGGACAACGATCGAATCCCTTTGGTGGCCAAGCAACTCTTCGTGATGCTGGCCGCGGGACCCTATGTCGAACCGCGCGGTGGACTGCTCCGGTTGCTCGGCACCGACTCCGACCAGACGCCGATCGAGTCGGCGTACGGTACGAAATTCACTCCGGACGGGGACAATTCGATCGTCACGTTCTGGCTGCGCTTTCGCGATGTCTACGAACCCGTGCTCTCCGAATTCCTGCTCCGCCACCTGCGCGAGGGTGACGTCTGCGTCGACGCCGGGGCCAATATCGGCTATTTCTCCGCGCTGTTGGCACAGCGCGTCGGCCCCGGCGGGAAGGTGATCGCCATCGAGGCGGCACCGGGAACCGCGCGGCTGCTACGGAAGAACCTGCAGCTCAACGGAGTCGACGCTGTTGTGGAGGTGATCGAGGCGGCATGCGCCCCGCAGCGCGGTGAGATGACGTTCTACCTGCACCCGACCGTCGACGGATGTTCTCGCCTCACTCCACCCGCGAAAGGCGACTGGGACCATCGCAAGGGGCTGGAGTGGATTCCGGTGACCGTGCAGGCCGATACCCTGTCCGCGCTCGTGGGCGCTGATGCCGATCGGGTCAGCTTCCTCAAGGTCGACGTCGAGGGGGCCGAGACGGCCCTGGCCCCGGATATCGCCACCGGGTTCACCCACCCGCGGCTGGTGGTGGCGCTGGAGGTCAGAAGCGAGATCGAAGCCACCTTGGAACCGTTCCGGCAGCATGGATTTCACATCTACGACCTGCACAACGACTACCGCTGGATCTACCAGCGCAAGACTCCGCAGATCACCGAGGCCGCGTACGAGGATTTCTACGATTGCACGTCAGCCGACATCCTCTTGAGCCGCCAGCCACTCGATGTGACTCACTGACCGGCGTCGAACTCGAGCAGTGTCAATGTGGCGATCGTCGGCCAGTTGAGGCCGACGAACCGGCGAAGCGGGCGATGGACAGCATGCCCCCGCGTTCGTTGCAGTAGCGAATCGAACAGCACCCCGCGGCCGCGTGGCAGCGGCACATCGTGCACGGTTCTGATGCCCGGCACGATGTGCCCCAATGCGGCGAGCTCATTGACGGTCAGACCGAACGGTGTCCGCGGCCAGCCACCGCGCAACACTGTCCACAGCCGGTGCCGGGCCAAGCGAGCCTGCGATTTCGGCGGAAGGTCGAACATCATCTGCCCACCCGGAAAGCGCCGCGCGCATTCACCGATCACCCGCAGCGCGTCAGCGGGCTCGAAATAGGGCAGCAAGCCTTCCGCGGTGATGAACACCCCGTCGTCCGGGTTGTCCACCCGATCCATCCAGCTGAAGTCGAGAACCGATTGCGCGCAGGTGTCCATGCGGGGTGATGGCGGCAGCAAATGCTCACGCAGGCCGGTGATCGCCGGCAGGTCCACGGTCAGCCAGCGGAACTGGTGACCGACCGACCCGTCGTCGAGGCGCCAGAAACTGGTCTGCATGCCCTCGCCCAGAGCGACGACGGTGGCCTTGGGATGGGCGTCGAGATAACGCCGAGTGCAGCCGTCGAACGCAAGCGCACGCAATGCCAGGTCTTGCCGGTCGGCCGACAACCTGAATGCGCCGAAGTCGACATCGATCGAGTCGACGAGGCCGACCGCCATCGGGTCGTCAAGGATGCCGTCGCGCCGACGGGCCTCGCTGGCCCGGCACCACAAGGTCACCATCGCCGTCTGAGGCAGCGGAAGGACGTTCGTCATCGGCTACGAGGCTACCGAACAGGAGCCGAATCGGACGTCAGATCACTATCAGTCCGGAGCGCGAATCCCGGTGTTCGGACTGCGGATAACGGCAACCCTGCAGACGATGGGTCGGTTTTGCCCGCAGCTGAGCTTGTCGCACTACAACCAATCGTTATGGGCATAAATTGACGCGCGCACCATAAACTCTGGGTCATGGTCGCCGCCGAGGGCTTTTGCCGCGCTCAAGCCCACGGCCCCACCGGCGAGGCCGCACCCGACCTCCCCACAACCCGGCAGGTCGTCGTGGTGGTATCCAACGCGAGCCGCTTCGGCGGCGGCGGCGTGGTCGGCTTCCGCGAGATCCTGCTCGCCGTTCGAGAGCAGCGACCGGATCTCGAGGTGGTGGGCGTGCTCCCCCAGCGCGGAAAGGTCGCCGATGCCTGCGCAAGCAACGGCATTGCCACCAAGATCGCCTGGGTGCCATGGTGGACGTTCGGCAGATGGGGCCGCACGACACACCTGGACCCGCACGCGGTACTGGGCTGGTTGCCCTACACGCTGATCCTGCTGCCGGGGATCGTGCAGGCGGTTGTGTACTTCCGCCGGATTCGGCCAGCGCTGGTCATCACCAACACCATGACGATCCCGTCCCACGCGATCGCCGCCAAACTGCTTGGCATCCCGCACTACTGGGTGGTGCGGGAGTTCGGCCGAGACGACCACGGCTTCTGGTTCCTCTTCGGCTACCGCAGGACGATTCGCTTGATCGGCACGCTGTCGGAAGTGGTGATCTGCAATTCGCAGGCGGTCGAGAGTTCGATGCTGACCCTCGACCCGACGATGAAGACGGCCGTCGTCTATCCCGGCGTTGACACCCCCGTCCGCACACCACCGCACCGCGCACCCGGCGAACGGCTGCGAGCCATCCTGGTGGGTTACCTCTCGAAGACCAAAGGGCAATGCCTTGCGATCGAGGCGATCGCGCGTGCACGCGCCGCCGGCGTGGACATCGAACTGACCTTGGTCGGCGGCGGACGGCACCGTTGCATGCGGCGTCTCGCCCGCCGGCGTGGGGTGGCGGACCTGCTCACCATCCACCGGCCCACCAGCGATCTCGGCCCCCATTGGGCCCGCGCACACGTCGGCCTGATGTGCTCACAGCGAGAAGCGTTCGGCCGGGTCACCATCGAAGCGATGAGAGCCGGTTTACCGGTGTGCGGGGTGGACTCCGGCGGTACCCCGGAACTCATCGAACCCGGACTCAACGGGTTCCTCAGCCCCGCCGGTGACGCCGATGCCTTGGCGGCCAACCTGATCCGGCTCGAAGCCGACGAGGACCTACGACGCCGGCTTGGCGCCGGGGCGGTGCAGTCATCACAACGTTTTCGCCGGGAACGTCACGACGGTGAACTGGTCAGCATTCTCGGCCTGCGGTGACGTCGTGCCGCCTCAGCCGCGGCCGGTGCGACCCGTCGAATGGTCCGACGAGGCTGCTGCGGGGCGGTTTTCGGACCGGGCCGCCGATGCCGCGCGCCGGTGAGTGGCACCGGCCCGCACCGGGGCGGCCGGTCCTGGTGCCGCTACCGACGGGGACTGTTCTGGGTCCGCCGACACCATCTGCCGCCCTGACCGTCCCGCGGCGACCGAAGTTCCCGCCGCCGCATGGGAAGTCGACGAAGCGGCCGGCGTGCTGACTGCCGCGGGCGCCGAGCCGGCGAGGTCGACATCCGGACCGCCGACTCCGAAGGGCCCCGGACGTTCGGTGTGGAACGGGCGGACGCCGAACACGTCCTCGAAGCCGTTGTCCAGCCCGGTCGGGATCGCTACCAGGACATCGAGTGCGGTCTTGAGTGGATGCGGGAAGTACAGCAGATTGAACGGAACCGGTTGCCCCGGACTGGTGCTCCGGTCATAGCTCGCCTCGACCAGGACCCGCAGCGGGGCGTCCAGCACATCGGCCAGAACCGCTCCGACCAGCGGCACCGCCTGCAGTGGCATGAGCAGCGGAAGAACCGGGGTGGGGCCCAGGTAGTAGTGGGTGTCGCCGTACTGTCCCTGGTCGATGATTCCCGGTTCGCTCAGGCTGCGGTCCCCGTAGGTGGAATGCAACAGTGCCATACCCATATAGGCGTTCACCACCGCCAGCAGGTTCAGCGGATTGACCGGGAAATCGACAAGTCCGTCGTATTGGATGGCGATGTCGACGGTGGCGTACTGCGTGTCGGTGGGTGCGGCCCCGCCGAAGGTGTACCCACCGGCCCTCACGAACGGCACGAAGACGCCGCTGGGGTCACGGGCGTACAAGCCGCCGTTGGGACGCTTGGTGTCGCCGCTGACAACGAACGACACGTTCGGGCCTTGTCCTGGCCCGTATTCGGCGGCCAGTGCGGCCTTCTCGAGCATGGCGATCACCGCGCTCTGCGAATAGCCGAATACCACAAGCGTGTCCGACGGCGTGGGCGCAACCGATCCGACCTGCTGGTTGTAGTCGCATGTCGTGGACGTGATGCAACTGTGCAGAGCGGTCACGCCCAGGGCGACCGACTCGTCGACGGTCAGCGTGCCGTAACTGGGCGCTGCCTGTTCGGGGGTGATCACCGCGACGCGGTTGTAGGGACCCTGTGGGATTCCGGTGGCGGGATTCATCTCCGACGCCGGCGCGATGGCTTTGTCGACGGCTGCGCTCAGATAGTCCTCGACGTAGCCCAGCGTGTCGGGCGGGCTGGCTAACGAGTGCCCGGTGCCACCCATGATGAGTGCCGAGGTGGCAGCCCAGGCCGTCGGCGCGACCAGCGCCGGACCCATCAGACCAGAGCCCACGGCCGCGACCGCCAGCAGCGCCGAGCCCGCGATGGCAGGACGCCGGGCAGCACTCATGCGCATTCCGGGCCCACATTCGGCGAACGCTGCCGTCTCAGCAAATCATCTCCAGGAGAATTCGACCGCGCTGCGGGATTGGCCGAAACCCCGACGCGGCTGGACCGGCTGCCCAACCTGTCGACGATAACACCCGTATTTTCCGGCAATTGGGCGATTCAGTTTCTTCACAGTGGCACGAAATTGAGACTGAAAAGACCACCGGAAATCAATCACTTGTACGTTATCGGGGCGCCAGCAACACACTGTTACGATCCCGTCCAGCCGTGACCAGAACTGGTCCCCCACGGTGAGGAGCTCGATATTGCCTGACGGCGAAGTGGCGGCCCGCGAGGCGGAACGCGTGGTGTGGGACGTGATCGTCGTCGGTACCGGAATGGGCGGCGGAACACTGGGGTACGCGCTGGCCCGGTCGGGCCGCCGGGTGCTGTTCGTCGAGAAGGGCCGGTCCACTCTGCCCGGGACGCCCGGCACCATCCGTGCGGCGATGCCCGAGTTGGCCGAACCCGGGGCCTACCGTTCCGCGGACGCCTACTTCGAGGCGCTGGCCCGAGGGGGGCGGTCGACCGACGAAATCGAGGACATCAGCGGTCGCTTCGCCAAGCGTTTCGTCCCGTTCATCGGCGCCGGGGTCGGCGGGTCATCGGCTCTCTACGGCATGGTGTGTGAGCGATTCTTCGCCGCGGACTTCACTCCTCGGCAGCACTTCGCCGATCCCGGTCAATCCACCGTTCCGCAAGCGTGGCCGATCACCTACGACGAGTTGGCGCCCTGGTACGCCCGCGCCGAGAAACTGATGGGCGTGCGGGGTCAACCCGATCCGTTGCGGCCCGAAACCGCAGCGTCCGGATTGCCTGCCGCACCGCCCTTTTCACCCGACAACCAGCCGCTGGTCGACTATCTGACCGGCCGCGGCCTGCATCCCTACCACCTACCGATGGCGTGCGACTACACCAAGGGATGTGGAACGTGCCAGGCGTTCCTGTGCGACAAGGCCTGCAAGAACGACGGCGGCCGCAACGGTGTGCAGCCGGCCCTGACCGAGTATGGCGCCGGACTGCTCGCCGAATGCCGGGTGCTGCACCTGGAGGCCGATCGCACGCACGTCCAGAAGGTGATCTGCGCGCATCCCGACGGCACGGTGGCGCTGCAGGGCAAGGTCGTGGTGCTGGCGGCCGGCGCACTGGCAACACCGTTGCTCCTGCTGAATTCCACCTCGGGTGACTGGCCGAACGGCCTGGCGAACGGCTCGGATTACGTGGGCCGCAATCTGATGCGTCACCTGCTGGACTGGATCGAGGTGTGGCCCGAGTCGGGATGCCGAATCACCGCCGAGAACAAGGAGATCGGGCTCAACGACTTCTACTTCTGGGAAGGCCAGAAGTTCGGCACCGTGCAGTCGGCCGGCTCGATGGCGTCGCTTGCCCCGATGGAGATGCTGACCAACCACCCCGGCCTGCTGCCGCGGGCCCTACGCCTTGCCAGCCCGGCCGCGCGGCCGATCTATCAGCGGTTCTTCTCCGGTGGCCTGGTGCTCGCCGCGATCATGGAAGACCTTCCGTACCTGGACAATCGCGTCCTGCCGTCGCTACGCCCTGGAACCGACGGGCGCCAGCGACTCCGGCTGCAGTACCGGGTCCATCCCAACGAAGCGGCCCGGCGCAAGATCTTCCTGCGCCAGCTCAACGACGTGCTCAAGCCCTACCGCACGCTCACCCTGCGTACCGGCGAGAGCAACACCACCCTGGGCCACGTGTGCGGCACCGTCCGGTTCGGCACCGACCCGAAAACCAGCGTGCTCAACTCCCACAACCGGGCCCATGAGGTGCACAACCTCTACGCGGTGGACGCTTCGTTCTTCCCGTCCAGCACCGGATTGAATCCCAGTCTCACGGTGGCCGCCAACGCATTGCGGGTGGCCGAGCACATCAATGGCGAGCAATTCGCCGGCTGACGGCGCCCAGAAATAGTGCGGCACAGCCGTTTACCCAGTCTTAGCTGGGGTAGCGCAGCGGCAGCCCGGCGGCTCGGTAGATGGCGTCGATCACGGTCATGGTCTCGACGGCTCCCTCCGCGGTGGTCCGCACCGGATGCCCCTTCGACACCGCCGCGACGAAAGCATCCAGCTGGTAGTCGTAGGTCGGGCGGCGGGGAAAGCGTTCCACCCGTTTGCCTCGCGCGGAACTGATGGTGAGCTTCGGGAACAGATGCGGGGCAGCGGGACTGAGCCAGCGTAACTCCCCGGCATCACCCACCACCTTGGCAGTCGCCCGGAACAAGTCGGACGACCACAGCGAGACCCGTAACCGGCCGCGGTGTCCCTCGGGGTACCGCAACTCGGCCGACATGGCTCTGTCCACCCTCGGGTCGCGCAGTTTCGCCTTGGCGGATACCACCTGCGGCGTCGACCGCCCGAAGGTTCGCAACATGTTGACGACGTAACTTCCGGCATCCATCATCGCGCCGCCGGCGAGGTCGTAGTTGTAGCAGTTGCCGGAGAACTTCGGCAGCATCACGCAGAGCGCAACATCGACGAACTCCAGTTTGCCCAATTCACCGGAGTCGATGATCTCTTCGACCCGCAACGTCAACGGGTGATACCGCCCCTGGACAGCCTCCATCACCACCCGATCCGACGCCGCGGCCAACTCGGCGATCTCCCGGGCCTCCGCCGAGTTTGCGGTGAACGGCTTCTCGCACAACACATGTTTGCCTGCGGCAAGCGCGGCCCGCATCCACCTGCCGTGCATGCTGGTGGGAAGCAGGACATAGACCGCATCGATCGTCGGGTCGTCGACCAGAGCCGCATAGCTGCCGTGCGCGGTGGCGATACCGTGCTTGGCGGCGAACTGGTCCGCACTGGCCTGGTCGCGCGCTCCGACGGCCGCGATCACCACGTCGTCCTTGCCCTTGGCGGGATTGATCAGCGTGGTCGGCGCGTAGCTCGAAGCGCCGAGGATGCCGATTCGGACAGGGCTCGGACAGTCTGGCACGCCCGGCACGCTACCAGCCGGGCTCCGGAAAATGCCACGACCTGTCCCGATTCACAAAGCGCTTGTCCCTGAAAGCATTTACCCGACCCGACGGGCGCGGCACGCCAGGGCTCAGCTATTCCACAGGCAGCCTGACCGGCAGCCCCGCCGCGCGGTAGATGGCATCGATGACGGTCATGTTCTCGACCGCCTGGGCCGGTGTCGTCTTCACCGGCTCCCCGCGCAGTATCGCGGCGGCGAACGCATCGAGCTGATAGGAGTAGGTGGGCCGCGACCCGAAGCGCTGGACCCGCTTTCCCTCGGCCGTGCACACGGTGACGCGGTGGAACAGCTGCGGCAGCACCGGATTGATCACCCGGACCTCGCCACGGTCCCCCACCACCGTGGCGCTGATGCGCAGCAGATCTCTGGACCACATCGAACAGCGCAGGCGGCCGGTGTGTCCGCCGTCGAACCTCAGCTCTGCCTGGATGGCCCGATCGATCCGGGGATCGCGCAGCTTCGCCTGTGCGGACAGCACTTCCGGGGTCGAACCGCCGAACGTGCGCAGCATGTCGACCGGATAGCAGCCCGCATCCATGAGGGCACCACCGGCCAGGGCGTAGTCGTATCGGATGTCGGAGAACTTGGGCAGCGGGAAGCAGAACGACGCCTCGACCCGCTGCAGATTGCCCAGTTCACCGGAGGCGATGACCTGCTCCACGTAGCTGACAAAGGGGTGATATCGGTAGTGAAAGGCCTCCATCACCACCCGATCCGACGCCGCTGCCAGACCGGCGATCTCGCGGGCCTCGTCGGCGTTGGCCGCGAACGGCTTCTCGCACAGCACGTGCTTTCCGGCAGCGAGTGCGGCCCGGGTCCACCTGCCGTGCAGGCCATTGGGCAGCGGGTTGTAGACCGCATCGATCCCGGGGTCCTCGACCAACGCCTGGTAGCTGCTGTGTACCTTCGCGATCCCGTGCTGGTCCGCGAATTGCCTGGCCCTGGCCGAATCACGCGCGGCCACAGCCGCAATGACGACTTCTGCGCTGTCCTTGGCGGGATTGATCACCGCCGCGGGGGCGATGCGCGCTGCACCCAGAATGCCGATCCGCACCGGGGCCGCTGTGTCCGCCATCGGCGGATGCTAACACCCGCGCCAGGCCTCGCGGCCCATCCACAGATACGTTGTGGCCCGCCGGAGCTAAGATCGGCCCGTGGACCTGTTCGTACGCGAGTCCGGTCAGGTCGATGTACCCGCGGTGGTCTTTCTGCACGGCGGGATCATGAGTGGTTGGTCATGGAACCCCGTGGTGGAACTGTTGCCGCAGTACCGCTGTCTGGTCCCCGATCTGCCGCAGTACGGCAAGAGTTTCGGACTCGGCCCGTTCGAGATCACCCGCGCGGCCGAGTCCGTGGCCGCTCTGATCAGGTCGCGGATCCCGTCACGGCGCGCACATCTGGTGGGCTTCTCCCTCGGCGCCCAGGTCGCCGTACAGTTGCTCGCCACCGAACCCCAGCTCGTCGACCGGGCCCTGCTGTCCGGCACGTTCGTTCACCCGGTGACCGGAGTCGCGATGACCCGCCGAGTCGTGGGGGCGCTGGCCAGCACGGCCTGGTTTCGCTGGCTCGTCATCAACCGGCACTGGCACAACCATGGACCGCCCCCCCATGCATCTGCCGATGACTACCTGACCGATGCCCGGCTGAACTCAGGGCGCCAACTCGCCCATATCGCCGTCGCCTCAGCCGGATTCACGCTTCCCGGAACATTGGACGGCGCACCGAACCCAACTCTGTTCATCACCGGCACCGAGGAATCCCGGATCATCCGTCGATGGGCGGGGGTGCTGGCGCGTTCGATGCCTCGAGGCGTGGACGGGCTGGCCACCGGCATGCGCCACGATTGGCCGCTGCGTCATCCGGATATGTTCGCGCGCACGGTGGACAGTTGGCTGTCGTCGACGCCACTACCGTCCTTCATCAAGACCGTTCAGCCGGGCTGACGCGGCGGCAGGCCCGCCGCCCGGTAGATCGCGTCGATCACCGTCATCGTCTCGACCGACTCGGCAGGTGTGGTCTTCACCGGGACGCCGTGCAACACCGCGGCCGTGAAGGCGTTGAGTTGGTCGGCGTAGAGGTTGCGCAGCGCGAAGCGTTCCACCCGTTTCCCTTTCGCACTTCGGACCGTGAATCGCTGGAATGGCATCAGCGGATTGAGTGCCAACTCCCCGCGATCCCCGGTGAGGGTTGCGCTGAAGTGCGGCAGATCCTTCGACCACAGCGAGCAGTGCACCCGCCCGGTGGCACCGCCGGGAAACCGCAGCTCGGCGGTCATCGCCCGGTCCACCTGCGGACCACGGAGCTGGGCGCGGGCGGACACCACCTCCGGGGTGGAGCCGGTGAAGATCCGCAGCAGGTCGACCACATAGCAGCCCAGATCCATCAACGATCCGCCGCCAAGGGAGTAGTCATAGCGGATATCGGAGAACTTCGGCAACCAGAAGCAATTGGCGGCCTCGACACGTTGCAGAGTACCCAGCTCGCCCGAGGCGAGGATCTCGTCCACCCGCGCCGCGAACGGCAGGTAGCGGTAGAAGAGCCCCTCCATGACCACCCGATCGGATGCCGCCGCCAACGCGGCGATCTCGCGTGCCTCATCGGCATTGGCTGCGAACGGCTTTTCACACAGCACGTGCTTGCCAGCCGCCACTGCCGCCTTGGTCCACCTGCCGTGCAACGCATTCGGTAGTGGGTTGTACACCGCATCGATGTCGGGATCGTCGATCAGCGCCTGGTAACTGTCGTGCACCCGGGATACGCCGTGCTTGGTTGCGAACTCCCGGGCACGCGCACCGTCGCGGGCGGCCACGGCCGCAACCACGACATCGTCTCTCGCCTTGGCGGGCTTGATGAGGACTGCCGGTGCGATCCGTGCCGCGCCCAGGATGCCAATGCGCACTGGACCGTTCGCATCAACCATGAAGTCTCGCTAGTGCCCGGCGGGACGTCGTAGACAGGTCGCTACTTGCGCCACAGGACGCCGGTCCCGTCGATATTGACGATCTCGGCGGTGATCCCGTGCTTGGCCCGGTAGTCGGTGCAGGCCTGTTCGCATGCCTTGACAGCCAGGTAGTCGTCGACAATGCAGAATCCGCCCGGCGACAACCGGGGGTAGAGCGCGTCAAGCGCCTGGATGGTGGATTCATAGAGGTCACCGTCGAGACGCAGCACCGAGATGCTCTCGATCGGCGCATCCTGCAGGGTGTCCTTGAACCACCCGGGCAGGAAACGGACCTGGTCGTCGAGCAACCCGTACCGCTCGAAGTTGGCCCGGACTTCGGCTTCGGACACCCCGAGGATGCCGGCGGCGAACTCGGCGCGAATTCCCTTGTCCGCCTTGTAGTTATCCGGATCGGAGCGGGGCACGCCCTGGAACGAGTCGGCGAGCCACACCGACCGGGTGTGGTCACCGTAGGCCGCCAGTACCGCGCGCATGAGGATGCAGGCACCGCCGCGCCACACCCCGCACTCGATGAGGTCGCCCGGGATGTCCTCCTTGATGACCGTCTCGACGGATTCCTGAAGACTGGTCAGGCGTTTCATCCCGATCATGGTCTCGGCTTCGGCCGGCCAGTCCAGGCCCAGCTCACGCTGGTTGCGGCCGCGGGCGTCGGAGCCGGACAGCCGGGGCAGGATGTTGTTGACGGTCTTGAGCAGCAGGCGACGACGAAGCGGCCACTCCGAGGGAATCCGCTCAGCCATTCCGTACCTGGTCAGATTGCGTCGAAGCAGGTCAAGGTACAGAGAGCGAACGTCGGGTTGGGTGATGGTCAAGACGGTTCCTGTCTCGCATGCCAGCGTGTCGGCGCTGAGTGTAAAGCCGACTCGACGCCTGTTTAAGAGTTTTCGAAGATTTGACGACCCGGTCAGCAGGCGGGCGTCACGCCGACAAAACGTTCGACGTGATCGGCCGCCGCCGCCACGCTGTCGGCCGGCCGGTTCATCCGCGCGCCGATGGCGCGAGCACGAACGGCATAGTCCGGCGCGAGGATGGTCCGCAGGTCTGCTAGCAGTGTCTTCTCGGTGGCCGTGGAGAACCGGCGGGAGGTGCCGACCTTGAGGTGTTTGACCGCTGTCCCCCAGATCACCTGCACGTCGGCCATCCACAGGATCAGCGTCGGCACACCGGCCCGAAGGCCGGCCGCGGTGGTGCCCGCGCCGCCGTGGTGCACGACCGCACGGCAGGCCGGGAAGATCGTCGCGTAGTTCACCGCTCCGACCACCTTGACATGGTCGAACTGCGCGACGTTGCCGAAGTCGGTCCAGCCGGCGCACACCAGCGCCCGCTCCCCGAGTGTGTCGCAAACCGAGGCGATCATGGCCAGCATGTCCGCCGGCGACTGCACCGGGATGCTGCCGAATCCGAAACAGATCGGCGGCGTCCCGGCCGCGATCCAGGCGGCGACATCGTCATCGGCGCGGGTGGCCTGCTCGAGGGTGAGCGTTCCCACGAACGGCCGCTGGTCCTTCCACCTCACCCACTCGGCGGCCAAGCCGGGAAAGCAGACGTCGTCGTAGGCCTGGATCTCCAGGGCGCGGCGCTCGACGATCCGCCGCGAGACCGGACCCTTCACCGGGGGCAGCGCCAGCTCACGGCGCTGGGTGTCCTCGACCTTCTTCAGGCCCAGCCACACCAACCACTCGTAGGCCTTCATCGCCGCACGGGTGACCGGCGCCGGCAGACTCGGGACCAGGTGGCCGTTGACCCGGATCGGGAACCACAACACCGTGGCCAGCGGGATACCTTGATACTCAGCGACGTTCAGGGCGAGTTCCTCGTAGCTCACCCCGGTGACGATCAGGTCGGCATCGCCGGTGAGTGCAGTCAGCATCGCGCTCATCTCCGCCCAGGCGCGCGTCCCCGGTTCGCGGGATTCCCGGAAGTGCTTCTGCACGTCGCGGACCCGCCAGAAGTTGCGGAAGAAGTACGCCCAGAAGTCGCGGGTGTCCTCGAGCCACGCCTGGGTGTCCGGGCCGTAGGCCACCGCTGTGAGCCCGACGGATTCGGCGGAGGCCAGCAGATCGGGCGGCACGGCCATGGTCACCTGGTGTCCCCGGCGCATCAGTTCACGGCCGAGTGCGATCCCGGGCTCGACGTCCCCTCGGGTCCCGTAGAACGCCAGCACAACTTTCATAGCGCGGTTGTGTTCCTTTACTTGCGGTGCGTCTGCTGCGATACGAGGCGGACACCTGCGCCCTGCGGCTCGGCCGCCCCGGAGCGTAGCGCGGCGCCCGCGCCACCGACTGCGAATGGGCAGGATTTGCCGACCGGTCAGCCACCCGCGCGATCAGCCTGAGCGTCAGACCAGCGCATCCACGGCAGACCACACCCGGATGTCGGCTACCCTGTCGTCACCAAACGGGTTCGACGGTGAACCCTGTCTCATCGGAGGCTGATCAGTGGCAGTCGGGATTCGTCGCGCACGAGCATCATCGGAGAACAGCGACGCCAAAGGTGAAGCGCCGGTGGACAATCGACTCGTTCTGATGGACCAAGCCTTCTACGCCGGCCATCAGGCCGCCGGCCAGAACGAGGTCATGCAGGTCGCGTGGATCTACGAGCGCCCCATCGACATGGACAAGCTCAAGCGGTTCCACCACGATCTGGCCTACGGCTTGCTGGGCCGGCGCATCGAACGCTCCCCGCTGCCCTTCGGCCGCTACCGATGGGTGTGGGACAAGCAGCCCACCGAGCTCGATGTCGCCGAGTCACCCCGCCCCCGTAGTGAACTCGCCGACTGGCTCGAGGAACGCTCCCAGTTGCCGATCGATCCGGAACGAGGGCCCGGCTGGCGATTGTCGGTCGTGTCGTTCACCGACGGCACCGCTGCCGCCACCCTGGTGATCTCGCACTACGTGGTGGACGGTATCGGCGCAGTGGTCGGCGTGGCATTGGCCAGCATGGGTGACACCAGCGGGCAGGGTTATCCACCGCCCCGGTCGCGGCGCACACTGCAGGCGATCCTGGAAGACACCGTCGACACCGCGCGGGAGATTCCGGCGGTCGCGAAATCGCTCGTCGCGGCGGCCAAAGAGGCCCGCCGTCGGCGCACCGATGATTCCAGGCAGCAGCCGACCGCACCCCCGCCGGCGCTGACCAGCACCGCGGACACTTCCGTGACAGTGCCCAGCGCCTGGGTCCGGATGGACATGGACGTCTGGAATGCGCGCGCCGAAGCACTCGGCGGATCCGGCAGCACGCTGGCCGTCGCCCTGACGGCCAAACTCGACGAACTCATGGGGCGCAGCCACGGCGACACCAACGACGTCAAGGTGCTGCTGTTGGTCAACGAACGAACCCTGGGTGACGTGCGGGCGGTCGCGGTGTCGTTCGCCCGGCTCAGCATCGACCCGTCCGATTTGACCTCGGACCTGACCGCGGCGCGCACCGCCGTCAAGAAGGGTCTGGCAGAGCTGAAGGAAACCCGCGACGAGTCAACACAATTCGTCGCGCTGACACCGTTCACCCCTAGGCGGGCGTGGATCCAGCTGGTCGAGCATGCCCTCAACGATCCCGACCAGCCGGCGGTCTGTTCCAATCTCGGCGATACCGGACCGGCGGTGATCCGTCCCGACGGGGAGCCGTGTGACTCGGCCTTCGCGCGCGGGACGAGCCAGCACATGACGCAACAGTGGCTGGACCGGATCGGTAGCCAGTTGAACCTCTACTTCGGCACCTCGGTGGAGATGAACAAGGTCGGCCTGCACATTCGCGGCTACCACCCGGGGTCGGTGACGACGAAGGCGGAGTTGATGGACCTCGTCGAGCGGACCCTGCACGAGTTCGGACTCACCGGCCTGATCGACTGACTTGGGCAGAAGTTCATAGTCCCCCGGACGAGCGCCCGGGTCGTCTACTGTGAAGCCTCGAATGGTCTCATTCCGCGCCGATCCCCACCCGATCGCATGAGCCTCCGGTCGGCGCGACCAGACCCTTTCTCATTGGAGGCCAATCAGTGGCAGCACGGATACGGCCCATCCGCGTATCCCCGAGTCGCCACGAATTTCACGGCACCACACGGCCGGACAATCAGCTGGCCTTGCTGGATCAAGCCTTTTTCGACGGCCACCGCGCCGCCGGCCAGAAAGAGGTCATGCAGGTCGGCTGGCTCTACCGGCATGCCGTAGACCTCGATGAGCTCAACGGATTTCACCACAACCTGAGTCACGGGCTGCTGGGTCGTCGTATCGAGCGTTCCCCGTTGCCATTCGGGCGGCACAGGTGGGTGGTCGATGACCAACCCACCGAGATCGAGCTCGCCGCGGCAGCGCGTCCACGCGCCGAACTCGGCGACTGGTTCGACGAATGCACCCGAGAACCGGTCGACCCGGAACGGGGGCCCGGCTGGCGGTTGAGCGTGCTGCCGCTCACCGACGGCTCGACCGCCATCAGCCTGGTGCTGTCCCACTACGTGATCGACGGCATCGGTGGCGCCCTGGCGGTGACCGAGGCCGCCCTGAACCTGCCGCGCCACCTTGACTATCCGCCGCCGCGGTCGCGCGGCCGGGTGCGCGCGCTGATCCAGGATTCCGCGGCGTGCCTGCACGACACCGGGCCCGTCGCGCGGGCATTCGCCGTCGCGGTCAGGGGGGCACGCGGTCGTGTCGACGACGTGGCCCGGGCAAAGGCGTCACGCCCCGCCGGGCAGGACGGCAACCCGCACGACCCGATCACGATGCCCAGCGTGTGGATCCGGATCAACCTCGACGAGTGGAGTGCCCGTGCGGAGGCACTCGGCGGGACGGCCAGCACCCTTGCGGCGGCCGTCACCGCACGGCTGGACCAGCACATGGGACGCCGGCACGGCGACTGTGACGGTGTGCCCGTACTTCTGGTGGTCAATGACCGCACTGCGGACGACGTCCGGGCGATCGCGGTGTCCTTCGTGCGCGCGCGGCTCGACCCGACCGGCGTGACCGCCGACCTTCGCGGCGCACGAGCAGCCATCAAACAGGCGCTGCAGACGCACCGGGACTCGCCCGACGAATCCGCGGAGCTCGCTGCGCTGACCCCGTTCACACCGAAGCAGGCCTGGCGGTTGATGGTCGAGTCGGCGTTGAGTGACCCCGAATATCCGGCGGTGTGTTCCAACCTGGGCGATACCGGCCCGGCCGCCATCCGGCCCGACGGATCCCGCTGCGATGACGTCTTCGCCCGCGGGGCGAGTCAGCATCTCACCCGGCACTGGCTCGACCGGATGGGCAGTCAACTACACCTCTTCATCGGAACGTCGGCCGAGATCAACCGGGTCGGCATCTACGTCAGCGGTTATCAGCCCGGTTCGGTGACCACCCGAGCCGAGTTACGCGCCCTGGCTGCGTGCACCCTGGCGGAGTTCAGCCTGGTCGCAGACATCGATTGAGCGAGGCGAGGTCACCGAACCGCGATCAGGGGCCGGGCGTCGTCCCCATTCGCCAACGAGACCTGCGTCCGCATCTCGGTTGCCTGTGAACACGTTCACATTGGGCCGCCAACGTGGTTAACTCTCGTATCAATCTGGTCGGGGCTCTTCCAGTCGTTGACGGATGTTGTGTGGGCGGGACCGGCTAGTGTGACGCCGGCCACGTTAACGGTACCGTGAGCGGCGCAACACAGCGCGTTGCCGCATGTGGGACCTGCTGACGCAGCGTCAGCGCCGGATACCGGTGGAAAGGTGGAGACGGTGGATGCGGTGGTCGAGGGCGAACTGCCTGACGTGGAACCACCACACTCCGAGATCACTGCTACCGGCGCCGCGGACGCCAGCAAAGTGGCTAGCTCGTCACGGAAGTTCGGCCGGCGTGGGCGCGAGTCTTTGACGCCGCCCGCAACCGACGGATCGTCGGCCAGGAAGCGCCGCCCGGCCAGCTCGCGGATCTTCGGCCTTCTGCGACGGCTCTGGATCCCGCTGGTCGTCCTGGCGGTGGTGGTGGCCGGCGGGTTCACGGTGTCGCGGCTGCATGGGATCTTCGGCTCCCAGAAGCCCGTCGCCTACGGCGACACCCGGACCGACACCGCCAAGCCGATCAATCCGAAGTATCTGAAGTACGAGGTATGGGGAGCCCCCGGCACGGTGGCCCAGATCAGTTACTTCAACGAGAACGGCGACCCACAGTTCATCCAGGGCGTCAGCCTGCCGTGGACGTTCTCCTTCCCGATGGTCGGTGCGGCGGGCATCGGAAGTGTCGCGGCACAGGGCGACACCGACACCATCGGTTGCCGCATCACGGTGGGCGATGAGGTGAAGACCGAGAAGGTGACCAATCACGAGGTCAGTTCCTTCGTTTCCTGCATGCTGAAGGCCGCATGAGCAACCACCAGCTGCACACCCGGCAGCCCTTCGTGGCGCGGACGCTGCACCGATTTGCGATTCCGGTCATCCTGGCGTGGATCGGCTTCGTCGTCGTCATGGGTCTGACGCTTCCCACGCTGGAACAGGTTTCGGCCGAGCACTCGGTGTCCCTGAACCCCGAGGACGCACCGGCATTCATTGCGGCCAAGCGCATCTCAGATGCGTTCAAGGAAAACGATTCCGGCAGTATGGCTTTCCTGGTTCTCGAAGGTGAGCAACCGCTGGGGGCCGACGCCCATGGGTTCTACGACCGCCTGATCGACCAGTTCGAGAAGGACCCGGCCCACGTCAAGCACATCCAGAATTTCTGGGGCGACGACCTCACCCGGGCGGCGGCGGAGAGTTCCGACGGCAAAGCCGCTTACGCCCAGATCACCGTGACCGGTAATCCCGGCGAGGCGCAGGCCAACGATTCCATCGCCGCCATCCAGCGCACCGTCGCCCAGACTCCGCCGCCACCCGGGGTCAAGGCCTACATCACCGGACCTGCAGCGATCGTCGCAGACATGGCCAAGAGCGGTGACAGCACCGTCCTGCTGGTGACCGCGGTCAGTGTCGGGGTCATCTGCATCACGCTGCTGTTCGTCTACCGCTCCATCGTCACGGTCTTTCTCCTGCTCTTCGTGGTCGGCATCGAATTGCAGGTTGCCCGCGGAATCGTCGCCTTCCTCGGCCATCACGAATTCATCGGCCTGACAACGTTTGCCGTGAACCTGCTGGTGTCACTGGTCATCGCGGCAGGCACCGACTACGGCATCTTCTTCGTCGGCCGATACCAGGAGGCGCGGCAGGCCGGGGAAGACCGGGAGACCGCTTACTACACGACCTACCACGGTGTGGCCAAGGTGGTCCTGGCCTCCGGGCTGACGATCGCCGGGGCGGTGCTGTGCCTGAGTTTCACCCGGCTGCCGTTCTTCAAGGTTCTCGGTGTGCCCTGCGCGGTAGGCATCGTGGTCGCCGTCGCGGTCGCTCTCACGCTGTTCCCGGCGTTGATCGCCGCGGGTAGCCGGTTCGGGCTCTTCGACCCCAAACGAGTCCTCAAAGTTCGTGGGTGGCGCCGGATCGGAACGGCCATCGTGCGCTGGCCGGGTCCGATCCTGGTGGCGTCACTGGCCGTCGCACTCGTCGGATTGCTCACGCTGCCTGGCTTCAAACCGAGCTACAACGACCAGGAGTACCTGCCCAAGAACATCCCCGCCACCCTCGGCCTGGCTGCCGCGGCACGACACTTCCCGCCGTCGGCCATGAAGTCGCCGGAGATTCTGATGGTTCAGTCAGACCATGATCTGCGCAACCCCGCCGACTTCCTGATCCTCAACAAGCTGGCCAAGGCCGTGCTCGCGGTGCCGGGGATCTCCAAGGTGCAGTCGGTGACCCGGCCGGAGGGAACTCCGATCGCGCACACCACGATCCCCTACCTGCTCAGCATGCAGCAGGCCGGTCAGCAGCAGTTCATGCAATTCCAGAAGGTGCGGATGGGCGACCTGCTCAAGCAGGCCGACATGATGGGCGAGACCATCACGATCATGGAGCGGATGTTCGCCATCATGCAGCAGCTGGTGGCCACCACCCACACCATGGTCGAGAAGACCCACGAGATGCAGCTGATCACCAACGAACTGCGGGATCACATCTCGGATTTCGAGGATTTCTGGCGACCGATTCGCAACTATTTCTACTGGGAGCCGCACTGCTACGACATTCCGCTGTGCTTCTCGATCAAGTCGATCTTCGACACCCTCGACGGGGTGAGCGCCCTCACCGACAAGCTCGGTGAGATGGTCAACGAGCTCGACAAGCTCGACGCGCTGATGCCTCAGCTGGTGGCCCAGTTCCCCGAGATGCTCGCGATCATGAAGAGCATGCGGACCATGCTGCTGACGATGCACAGCACCATGAGCGGTGTGTTCGGTCAAATGGACGATGGCACAGCCAATTCCACCGCGATGGGCAAGGCCTTCGACTCCGCGCAGAACGACGATTCCTTCTACATCCCGCCGGAGGTCTTCAAGAACGAAGATTTCAAGCGGGTGATGGACATCTTCCTGTCGTCGGACGGCACCGCGGCCCGGATGCTGATCTCGCAGAAGGGCGACCCGTCGACACCCGAGGGCATGTCGCACGTCGACGACATCAAGTCCGCAGCCGAGGAGGCCCTCAAGGGCACCCCGCTGGAGGGCGCCGGGATATTCCTCACCGGGACCGCGGCGGGAACCAAGGACATCGTCGAAGGTTCCGAATACGACTTGATGATCGCCGTGGTCGCCGCGATCTGTCTGATCTTCATCGTCATGCTGATCATGACCCGAAGCCTGATCGCCGCACTGGTGATCGTTGGGACAGTGCTGATCTCACTCGGCGCATCATTCGGGCTGTCGGTGTTCGTCTGGCAGTACGTGCTCGGCGTCCAAATTCACTGGGCGGTGTTGGTCATGTCGGTGATCATCCTGTTAGCGGTGGGTTCGGACTACAACCTGTTGCTGGTGGCGCGGATGAAAGAGGAGATCGGCGCGGGTATCAACACCGGCATCATTCGCGCGATGGGCGGCACCGGCAAGGTGGTGACCAACGCCGGCCTGGTGTTCGCCTTCACCATGATGTCGATGCTGGTGAGTGATCTGACCAGCATCGGTCAGGTCGGCACCACCATCGGCTTGGGGCTGCTGTTCGACACCTTGGTGGTGCGCGCGTTCATGACTCCCTCGATTGCGGCACTACTCGGTCGCTGGTTCTGGTGGCCGCAGCAGGTTCGGCCGCGGCCCGCCAGCACCATGCTGCGGCCCACCGGTCCCCGCCCGCTGGTGCGTGCCCTGCTGATGGGCCAGCAAGACTAGATGCCGACTGTGCAGTCCGCCGACGACCGGGTAGGCCAGGAGCGCCCGCCGCGACCTCGGGTAGCGCGAACCATTCGGGCGCTCTCGATCCCGATCGTCCTGTTCTGGGTGTCCTTCGCGCTGATCGCGACATTCTTCGGTCCGTGGCTGGAGACCGTGGGCCGCGAGCACTCGGTTCCGCTGGCGCCGCAGGATGCGCCGGCCGTACAGGCCATGCAACGTATCGGCGCCGACTTCAAGGAGTCCACGTCCGACAGCTTCGCGATGCTCGTCCTCGAAGGGCAACAGCGCCTCGGCGACGACGTCCACACCTACTACGACACGCTGATCCGCAAACTCAAGGACGACCCGACTCACGTCGAACACGTCCAGGACCTGTGGAGTGACCGGCTCACCGCCGCCGGGGCGCAGAGCGCTGACGGCAAGGCCGTCTACGTGCAGTTGAACCTGGCCGGAAACCAGGGCACAACCCTCGGCCAGGATTCGATCGCCGCCGTGCGACGTATCGTCGACCAGACGCCACCGCCACCGGGCGTCAAGGCCTACGTCACCGGTCCCGCGGCGCTGTCCAGCGACATGCAGCACGCCGGTGACCGCTCGATCCTGAAGATGACCTTGATCGGCGCCGTCATCATCTTCGCGGTGCTGCTCATGGTGTACCGGTCGATCATCACGGTGATCGCCCTGCTCGTCACGGTCGGCGCCGAACTCTTCGCGGCTCGGGGCATCGTCGCCTTCCTCGCCGACCACGATGTCTTCTCGCTGTCCACCTTCGCGGTGAATCTCCTGGTGGCTCTGGCGATGGCCGCCGGGACCGACTACGGCATCTTCTTCTTCGGGCGCTACCAGGAGGCCCGCCAGGACGGTGAAGACCGGGAGTCCGCCTACTACAGCACCTTTCGCGGCGTCGCCCCCGTCGTCCTGGGTTCGGGTTTGACGATCGCAGGCGCCATGCTCTGCCTCAGCTTCACCCGGCTACCGATCTTCCAGACCATCGGTGTGCCCTGTGCGATCGGCATGGTGGTTGCGGTCGCGGTGGCCGTCACCCTGGTGCCGGCCACGCTGACCGTCGGCGGCCGGGTCGGCCTGTTCGATCCCAAGCGCAAGATGGGAGTCCGGCGCTGGCGTCGGGTCGGCACCGCGATCGTCCGCTGGCCCGCACCGATTCTCGTCGCGACGCTGGCCGTGGCGTCGTTGGGCCTGATTGCGCTGCCGGGCTACCAGACCAGTTACAACGACCGCCTGTACATCCCCGACGACATTCCGGCCAACGTCGGATACGCCGCGGCCCAGCGGCATTTCACCCAGGCCCGCATGATGCCCGAGATCCTGATGATCGAATCGGACCGGGACATGCGCAACCCCGCAGACTTCCTGATCCTGCACAAGCTCGCCAAGGCGATCTTCCGGGTGCCCGGGATCTCCCGCGTCCAGGGCATCACCAGGCCGGAAGGCACACCCATCGAGCACACCTCGATCCCCTTCCTGATCAGCTTGCAGAGCGCATCCCAGGTGCAGAGCATGAAGTTCATGCGGGGCCAGGTCGACCAGATGGGCGAGATGGCCACGCTGATGGACAAGCAGGTGGCACTGCTCAAACGGATGTACGAATTCCAGAAGCAGATCACGGTCACGACGCACAAGTCGATCGAGCTGACGGCGCAGATGGCCGACGTCGTGGCTCAGTTGCGCGACGCGGTCGCGCAATTCGACGACTTCTTCCGGCCCATCCGTAACTATCTGTACTGGGAACCGCACTGCTACAACATCCCGATGTGCTGGTCCATCAGAAGCATTTTCGATGCGATCGATGGAGTGAACGAGGCGACGGAGAAGCTGCAGGAGCTCCTTCCCACCCTGAGCAACCTGGACGTACTGCAGACCAGGCTGCTCAACGAGATGCCTCGGCAGATCGCCATCTTGGAGCAGATGCGGGACATGTCGAAGGCGATGCACGCCACCATGTCCGGCAGCCTCGACGTCATCGACGACACCAACAACGACGCCAACGCCATGGGCCAGGCCTACGACGCCGCAAAGGACGACGACACCTTCTATCTGCCGCCGGAAGTCTTCGACAACGCCGACTTCAAGAAGGCGATGGGCTCGTTCCTGTCCCCCGACGGTAGATCGGCGCGATTCATCATCTCGCACAAGGGCGATCCGGCCACGCCGGAAGGGATAGCCCGCACCGACAAGATCCGTACCGCCGCCGAGGAAGCCCTCAAGACCACCCCGCTGTCGGGCGCCACGATCTACCTGGCCGGCACCGCCTCGACATTCAAGGATTTCCGCGACGGTTCCAGGTACGACCTGTTGATCGCCGGCGTCGGCGCGCTGTGCCTGATCTTCATCATCATGCTGGTGATCACCCGCAGCCTGATCGCCGCTCTGGTGATCGTCGGCACGGTGGCCCTGTCATTGGGATCGTCGTTCGGTCTGTCAGTGCTGATCTGGCAGTACATCTTCGGCATCAAGCTGCACTGGATGGTGCTGCCGATGTCGGTCATCGTGCTGCTGGCCGTGGGTTCGGACTACAACCTGTTGCTGGTCGCACGGATGAAAGAGGAGATCGCCGCCGGTATCAACACCGGCATCATCCGCGCGATGGGCAGTACCGGCAAGGTCGTCACCAACGCAGGACTGGTCTTCGCCTTTACCATGGCCGCGATGCTGGCCAGCGACCTGCAGATCATCGGCCAGGTCGGCACCACCATCGCGCTGGGATTGTTGTTCGACACCCTGGTGGTGCGCTCGTTCATGACACCGTCGATCGCGGCCCTGCTGGGCCGCTGGTTCTGGTGGCCGCAGATCGTGCGGCCGCGGCCGGCCAGCCAGATGCTGCGTGCGTACGGTACCCGGGTGTCGGTTCGGGAGTTGCTGGAGCGCAACGAACCTCACCCCGAGGATGCCGCGGTCACCGCGGAACTCCCCCGGCCCGTCAGCTGACCGGCGACCCGTTGGTTTCGCGGCTCTCCGCAAGCACATACTTCGCCAGCATGTCGTCGGCATCGGCAGGCACGAAACCGGTGGCCTCGATCTTCGTCAGATCCAGCGCACTGCGCGGCGGCCGGGGCGCCACCGGCCCCGCGGCCTTGGCGAAGTACGCGGCGGTGCTCACGCCGGTGACCCGACCCGGATCGTGGCCGGCCAGTTCGAAGGTGCGCCGCGCCACGTCCGCCCAGGAGCCCACCGCGCCCGCACCACTGATGTTGTAAACGCCGTACGGCGCCTGCACATCGATGAGATGCCTTATCGCTCGGGCGATTTCATTGGCAAACGTCAATCGCCCGAATTGGTCGTCGACCACTGAAGGATCGACACCGCGTTCGGCAAGCGACAGCATGGTGCGCACGAAATTCCGGCCCTCGCCGATCACCCAGGAGGTTCGCACGATGTAGTGCCGGGGCACCGCGGCCACGATCTGGTCACCGGCGGCCTTGGTCTGCCCATACACCCCCAGCGGGGCGATAGCGTCGTCCTCGCGGTAGGGCTGGGTGGCGGTCCCGTCGAAGACGTAGTCGCTGGACACGTGCACCAGCGTGATGCGGTGCGCAGCAGCGACTCTGGCCAGTTCGCCGACGCCGGTGACGTTGGTGGCCCACGCCGCGGCCCGGCCCTCCGGCGTCTCCGCGGCATCGACGGCGGTGTAGGCCGCCGCATTGACGATCGTGTCGTACTCCCGCCAGGGGCGGGCATCGGCCAGTGACCCGGCGGCCAGATCGATATCGGCGCGCTGGGCGAACTCGACATGGGTTGCGTCGGCGTAGGCCGCCCGCAGCGCCTGGCCGAGCTGGCCGCCGGCACCGATCACCAGCATCGTGCGCCGCGGAATCGGGGTCACCGCCGACAGTGGGCCCTGGGCGCGGTCCTTGGCCGACAGTTCGGCCCGATCCAGTGGGATCGGCCAGTCGATGCCGACGGCAGGGTCGCCCGGGTGCAGCGACGGGTAGGCGACATCAGCGCGATAGTGGTCATTGACCAGATAGCTGTAGACGGTGTTGGGCTCCAGCGTCTGGAACGAATTGCCCACTCCCCGCGGGACGAACACCGCGCGGGACGGATCGAGTTCGGCGCTGAACACGGCGCCGAAGGTCGGGCCCTCGCGCAGATCCACCCACGCGCCGAAGATCCGTCCGGAGCCCACCGAGATGTACTTGTCCCACGGCTCAGCATGGATTCCGCGGGTGGTACCGGCCGCATCGTTGAACGAGATGTTCTGCTGCACGGGACCGAAATCCGGCATCCCGGCGGCGATCATCTTCTCGCGCTGCCAGTTCTCCTTGAACCAGCCGCGGTTGTCGCCGTGGACGGGCAACTCCCAGATCGTCAGACCCGGAATGGGGGTGGCCGTCGCCCGAAGAGCCTTGCCGTACTCCGTCATTGAGCTCCTCTTACTGCCCGAGCCGGGCATAGAACGCCTCGGTGGCGTCCTTGGCCGGTGCCCACCAGTCCTCGTGGTCGCGATACCACTGGATCGTCGCCGACAACCCGTGTTCGAAGTCGCAGTACCGCGGCGACCACCCGAGCTCGGTACGCAGCTTCGTCGAGTCGATGGCATACCGCAGGTCGTGGCCGCTGCGGTCCGGGACGTGGTCGTAGGCGTCGGCGTCGCGTCCCATCATGGTCAGGATCAACTCGACCACGGTCTTGTTGTCGCGTTCCCCGTTGGCACCGATCAGGTAGGTCTCGCCGATCCGGCCGGCCTCCAGGATCCGCAGCACGGCCGAGGAATGGTCATCGGCATGGATCCAGTCCCGCACGTTGCGGCCCTCGCCGTACAGCTTGGGCCGGATCCCCAGCAGGATGTTGGTGATCTGGCGCGGGATGAACTTCTCCACATGCTGGTAGGGCCCGTAGTTGTTGGAGCAGTTCGAGATCGTCGCGGCCACGCCATAGGACCGGATCCAGGCCCGTACCAGCATGTCGCTGCCTGCCTTGGTCGACGAGTACGGCGAGGACGGGTTGTACGGGCTGGCTTCGGTGAAGCGGGCCGGGTCGTCGAGGGCCAGATCGCCGTACACCTCATCGGTGGAGATGTGGTGGAAGCGCACACCGTACTTGCGCACGGCCTCCAGCAGGGTAAAAGTGCCGATCAGGTTGGTCTGCAGGAACGGCTTCGGGTCGGACAGCGAGTTGTCGTTGTGCGACTCCGCCGCGTAGTGCACCACCGCGTCGGAGGTGGCCACCAAATCGTCGACCACGTCGGGGTCGGCCACGTCACCACGGACGAACGTCAGCCGACCCTCCGGCAGGCCGGCCAGCGAGGCACGGTTACCGGCGTAGGTGAGCTTGTCGAGCACCGTGACGTGATGATCGGTGTGCTCGATGACGTGGTGCACGAAGTTCGACCCGATGAAGCCGGCCCCTCCGGTGACCAGCAGCCGGGCCACTAGAGGCCCCTTTCCAGCAGACTGAGAAGATAGGAGCCGTAACCCGACTTCACCAGTTTCTCGGCGCGCTCGCGCAACTCATCATCGCTGAGAAAGCCCTGCCGCCAAGCGATTTCCTCGGGAACCCCGATCTTCAACCCGGTACGGCGCTCCATGGTCCGCACGAAATCGGCGGCATCGGTCATCTGGTCGAACGTGCCGGTGTCCAGCCAGGCGGTACCGCGCGGCAGGACATTCACCCGAAGCCGCCCCTGCTCGAGGTAGGCGCGGTTGACGTCGGTGATCTCGTACTCGCCGCGGTCGCTGGGCTGCAGACCACGCGCGATCTCCACCACGTCGTTGTCGTAGAAGTAGAGTCCCGGCACCGCGTAGTTGCTCTTCGGAGCTTTCGGCTTCTCCTCCAGCGACACCACCGTGCCCGCGGCGTCGAACTCCACCACGCCGTACGCCGACGGCTCGGCCACCCAGTAGGCGAAGATCACGCCGCCGTCGACGGTGGCGAAGGCCCGCAGCTGGGTACCCATGCCGGGGCCGTAGAGCAGGTTGTCACCCAGGATGAGCGCCACCTTGTCCGAACCGATGAAATTCGATCCGATGGTGAAGGCCTGCGCCAGGCCGTCCGGTGAGGCCTGCTGGGCGAAGGTGATCGACACCCCGAACCGCGACCCGTCGCCGAGCAGCCGCTCAAAGGACTGCGCGTCATGCGGGGTGGTGATCACCAGGATGTCGCGGATCCCGGCCAGCATCAGCGTCGACAGCGGGTAGTACACCATCGGCTTGTCGTAGACCGGGATCAGCTGCTTGGAAACACCCTGCGTGATCGGGTGAAGCCGAGTGCCCGACCCGCCGGCCAGGATGATGCCGCGCATGTCACTAGCCATGTGCCCGTTCGATGATCCGCACGCCCATCCCCAGTGTCTCGTAGATGCGCAGATCGTCGACCCAGAACGAACCCTGGAAGACGACCAGCACACCGAGATCTTCTCGTGTCACCGAGAGAATATCTATCTCGCTGCGAGTCCGCTTATTGGTGGGTACCACCTGGCCGCGGAACTTCCAGCTGAACGGCTGTCCGACGGCGACGATCTCGAACCGGCTGTCCTCGCTGCCCAGGCCGGCCAGCTTGGCGGCCGCCCGGGCGGCCTGCTGCATGGCCTCCAGGCCCAGCGACCCCGGCTGCACCGGATCCTGGAAGAAGTGCGCCTTGAAGAACCATGCTTCGGGGTGCACGTCGTATTCGGCGACCAGCCGGCCCAGGCCCTCGACTCCCCCGGTGGGCCAGAAGCTGACCCGGTCGATCACCTGCAGCCTGCCCTGCGCCAGCCACGGGTCACCGCGCAGCTCGTCAGCCTGGTACGGCATGGCGATCGGGGCGGGATCCGACAGCGACTCCAGCTGACCGGGCTCCACCTTCAGCCCCACCTGGTTCTTCAGCGCGTCGGGGCTGAAGAAGCCGAACGCCGTCTTCATCGTCATCACGACGTGATCGCCCTGGGTGCAGGTGACGTCGAAGAAGACGATCGTCGACCCGCCGCCCTCGGCGTAGCGGCTCAGCGTCGAGGTGATCCGCAGCGTCCCTACTTCGGCGGGCTTGACCAGCACCACCTCGTCGCCGTCGAGGTTGCGGAACACCACGTCGTCGGGACGGTTGGCGGCGAAGCCGTTGTACGACGACAGCCAGCCGCACGGCTGCAACAGGATCTCGATGAGCACCGACAGCGGGACGGTCGTGGTCTTGCCGTCCTCGAAATACCAGGCATCCGCCGGCACGTCGTACTCGGCGACCACGGTGCCGCCCTTGGTCGGCACCCCGGGCGGGCTGTCGACGCTGACGATGCGGGAGACGAAGTGATAGGGCTCATCCGGTAGCCGCGGCGCGCGCCGGGTCCCGTCGAACGGCTTGTACAGGGAGCCGAAGGCATCCGAGGGCATCCCCCGCCCGCAGGCCAGCAGTGCGCCGTAGTCACCGCGAACGTCCTTGGTGCCCTCCAGGATCCGGATCGGGCCGGGCGCTCCGGGCGGCATCGGCCAGTCCGGCACGAGCCGCATCCCGAACCGGCGGCAGCCGAATACCTTGAACCCGTCGCTGCGGCACAGCAGGGCGGCGTAGATCGTCGGGGTGGGCCCGTCGATGATCTCCTCGATGAACACCTCGTAATCGAGATGGTGGTCGGCGTCGGGGATGACCTGACCGCGGCAGACGAACCGGGCCATCTCCTCGGCAACCGGCTCGAAGCGCCAGCCGTCGCGTTCGATGGTGAAGCCGTAGGCGGCCATCGCGAACGACAGCGCCTGGGTAGCGGCATCCGCCATCAGGGTGCCAGGCATGCAGGGGTCGTTCTTGAAATGCCCGTCGTAGAACCAGGTGTCCCTGGGCACCGAGGCGGTGGCCCGCAGATAGCCGCGGCCCCAGGGCCCGCCGTCGGGCTGGAACTCGGCCACCTCGTCGATCAGCCGCAGCTTGCCGCGCGGCGGCTTGGGCGTGCGGGTGTGCGCGGCGGCGCGCTCGAAGCCGGGTCCGAAGCAGGCGAAGGCGTGCCCGTCGGTGAAGGCATCGACGTCGGCGCGGTCGAACGAGCGCTTCTGGGTGATCCGCGGCGGCTCGTCACGGCGTGCACCCTGGCGCGGCACGTCATCGGCGGCGTCCCACAGCACCCCGTCGGAGTGGCTCAGTTCCTCATTGGAGAAGAAGCCGGCCTGCCCATTGCGCACCGAGATCATCAACCGATCGCCGATGTAGCAGTCGTAATGGAAGAAGAACAGCCGGGTGTCGCCGTGTTTGGCGTGGCCGTCGATGTGGATGTCGTAGCGCAGCGTCTCGCCGCCCTTGGGCAGCTCGCCCATGAACGTCAGGTCGCACCCGAGCAACCGGTAGACCCGCTCACCGCGGTTGTGGAAGTCCGCACCCAGCCAGGACGCCAGCAGCAGGTCGGCCTGTCCGGACTCGATCACCACACCGGGTGACATCCGCCCGTTGTGCATGTACCAGGCGTCCGGGTCGACATCGGTCTCGGTGACGATCCGGCCGGTGCCCATGGTGCCGGGCTCACCCTCGATGAGCATCACCCGATCGGCCAGCAGCAGCGGCGGTTCGGGCATCCGCACCAGCCGGTCGTACTGGTCGAGCTCGGCGAACTTCGGGCCGAAAACCTCCGAAATATTGCCTCCGGCAAGCACTTCGAGCTGGGCGCGGGACCACAGCGCCTCCTTGGGCGCCGGGGCCGCCGGGGGCGGGGGTGCGGTAGCCGGCGGCGGCAGCGGGGGCGCCACCGGGGCGGCCTGAACCGGCGAAGCCACCTGGACGCGGGCCGGGGGTACTGGCAGCGGTGCGGGCGACAGCGGCTGTGCCGCAGGGGGAGCCGCGGTCAGGGCCACCGGCGACGGCGACGACTCCAGTGTCACCGGAGCGCGCCGACCGGCCGCCATCGACAGCATCTCGGCCCGCATCTTCAGGAACGACTCATGCGCGGCCGCCTGCTGCTCGACGAACGCCGCATGGGCCTGCCCCACCGACTCGACCAGGCTCAGCGCAGCTGCGGCACGGCCGCTGACGGCGGCGGCCGCAGCCTCGGCACGCGAGGGCACCACCTCGGTGGCCGTGACGACGACCTCCTTCTGCGGGATCACCAGCGGCGTCGGATACGCCGGTGCCGCCGGCATGGTCTGCACGGTTCCGTAGTCGATCTCCGGCATCGGGGCGCTCCCATTCTCGGACGCGTGGTGTACGGACTGCGGCTGGGACACCGAGACGACGTCGGGCCAGTGGGCGGGCAGTGTCACCGTGCGGGGTGTGTCGGCTGATACCGGGGCGGACTGCCGGCGCAGTTGGTCCAGGCGGGCATCGACGGCGTCCACGCGCACCGGCAGGCCGTGCACCCAGAGCTTGGACACCGACTCGGCCAGCGCTCGCAACCCGCGACGCTCCTGCGGGTCCAGGGCAACCGCCACATGGGGGCGATCCCCGAGGATCTTCGGGATCGAACCGGTCAGGATGGCACGCGGTCCGTGCTCGACGAAGACCCGGACACCGTCGGCGTAGGCCTGCAGGATCGTCGCCGGGAAGTCGATCGGCTCGACGGCCTGTTGGGTGATCGCTGCTGCCGCGGCCTCGCTGGTCGGCACATAGGCCCGGTTCCCGGCGTTGGTGTAGAACCGCACCCCGGGGGCCACGTGGGCCTGTCGGGTGTGGATGGCCCGCCACGTGTCGGCGAACGGATCCATCGCGCTGCAGTGGATCACCATGTCCAGGCCCAGCGGGATCGCCGCCGCACCCGCGACCGACTCGATCACCCGCTTGCACGCCGCGGGATCACCACCGATCACGCAGTCGTCGGGCGCCTGCACGATCGTCATGTAGGCGTGCGGTTCACGGTCCAGGGCGGCCTCGATCTCGGCACGCGGAGCGGTGACCCGCCAGCACTCCCACGGCGCGGCCTGCTCGCCCAGCCCCCAGTCGGCGGCCGCGACCCGGCAGCTGCCGGTGAGCTGTTCTCCGTACATGCCGGAGGCCTCGATCTCCTCGAGCATCTCCTCCAGATCGCGCCACACCCCGAACGCCAGAAGCGAATTCGTCTCACCGGAGGACAACCCGATGGCCGCGGTGGGCGCCAGTCCGAGCACGGTGCGGGAGAACTCCGCATGCGCCTGACAGACCAGGGCGCAACCGGTCAGCTGGGTGCGCGGGTCCAACGTGGTGATCCCGGCGCCGTAGAGCGGGCGCGCCAGGGCACCCACGCCGGACAGCCGGCCGGCCAGCGCGTCGCCCAGTTCCGGCCAGGCCAGGAAGAGCTCGCGCCCCGCGCCGGGATAGGCCGCCGCCGCGCCGGTGAACATGAAGGCCACTTCACCGGTGGTCGGACCGTCGGCGAACGCGACACCGGGGATCACCGGTACCTCGCCGCGCTCGAGACGCTCGATGGCCGCTGTGCGCAGCGTCTCCAGCGAGGTCTCGTTGTCGGACACCACCGAGCACCGCACGCCCCCGTCGCCACCGGGCTCGCGGCGCTTCATCCGGCCCAGTACCTCGTCACGGCAAATACCGGCGTAGCGCTCGATGATCGGTACCGCGCCCAGCGCCAGCGGCCGGGGCCGATGGTCCACCGCCGACAGGGCCACACCATCAGACCGCCCGCCCAGTGACTCCAGCCAGATCGAGGTTCGGGTCTCACCCGGCGTGGGCTGGGCGCCGTTGCTGTCCACTCGGACCCGGGTACGCAACGCCTCTGCGCGCGCGGCGATCTCGATGGCCGCGCTGGCGGCATGGGTCCGGCCGAATCGCTGCGCCCCGACATTCGGATCCGCTGCGCTCACAGTCCCATCGGGGTCGACCACGGCGATGATGTCGTCACCGGCGGCTTCGGCGTCGGCCCGCCGCTTGAGCACGAACGCCACCGCAGCGTCGCCGTGCGGTTCCCATCCCCCGGCGCCCACGGCGTCGGCCGCCCGCTCGTGGGCAGGCTCGCAACACATGTCGACCGCACCGGCGACCACGGCGTCGAGTTCACCGCGCCGCAACGCCCGCACCGCGAGACGCAGTGCGGTGATCGCGGACAGTTCCTCACTGGATACGGTGAAGCCCCAACCGCGGAAATCGCGTTGCGCGTGAATGCGATTGGCCGGGATGTTCGGCATGGTGCCGACCACACCGTCGGCGGTCAGCTTGGGGGCAGCCTCGGCGTTGGCGGTCAGCCAGGCCTCGTCGTCGGCGTGCAGCACCCGTAGCCGCTGCCGGGCGATGGTGGCATCGCACCCCATCCCGACGATGACACCGGTGCGTTCGGGGTCGGTGCCCACCTGATCCAGCGCCTGCCCGGCGGCGGCCAGCATGGTGGTCTGCTGGCTGAGGCTGGACTTGAGTTCACTGGGCGGAAAGCCAAGGCGGACAAGGCCGAGTTCGACGGTGTCCAGTGGCGTCGGCGCGGCCTCGGGGCCCAGCGCACGGCGCCGGAACGACTCGAGGTCGCGTGCGTCGCCGGTGACCACACCCAGCGCGCAGAGCACGACATCGCCGGAGGGCGCGGCCGGCGGCGCCGAGCGCCGGCGGCCGGGTACGTAGTTCTCGACGATCAGATGGGCATTGTTCCCGCCGAACCCGAAGTTACTGACCGCTGCCCGCTTGACGTCGCCGTCCCAGGCGGTGGGGGTGGTGGCGAGCGTGAAGGAGGTGTCGCCCAGTGCGGCGGTGGGTTTCTCACACAGAGCCGGAGAGATGGTCGAGGTCTGCATGGCCGAGAGCACGTTGATCAGGCTGGCCGCACCGGAGACGGTGATGGTGTGCCCCAGGTTGCCCTTGAGCGCGCCGAGCCGCAGTGGCACCTCGCCGTAGGCGGCGAGGATGCTCTGCAGTTCGGTCGCATCGCCCAGCGGTGTTCCGGTGGCGTGGCAGTCCAGGTAGTCGATGTCGGCGGGGTTGAGTCCGGCCTGATCCAACGCGGCCAGCATCGCCCGGGTCTGACCGCCCACGGCGGGGGCCAGGAAGCCGCTCTGGCGCCCGTCGTTGGACAGCCCGACTCCCAGGATCACGCCGAGGATCCGGTCACCGTCGCGCTCGGCGTCCTCGAGGCGCTTGAGTGCCACCAGTGCTGCACCCGCCGCGGGCACCAGCCCGTCGGCGTCGGTGTGGAACGGCCGCGACCGTCCCGATGGGCTGAGCGCCTGCAGCGCAGTGAAACCCAGGTGCAGGAAGAGGTCGTCGGCGCCGTTGGCACCACCGGCCAGCATGACGTCGGCCTCGCCGTCGTGCAGGGCGTCGCACGCCAGCTTGATGGCATACAGCGACGATGCGCATGCCGCGTCCAGGGCGAACGCCGGTCCGGTCATCTCCATCGCCCCGGCCACCAGATGCACCGGCAACCCGGAACAGAAGCGGTTACGTGGGTCGGCGTGCCCGGTCCCGTTCCAGACTCCCTCGACGAACTCGGTGTTACCGCTCGACGGGTAGGACAGATTGCCCACGATGAGTCCCGTCCGCGGCGCCGCCGTGCCGCCGAGCGCGTGGTGCGCGCAGTAGGACAGCCAGTGGGCGATCGGGTCGAGCCGGCCGACATCGGCGATCGCCGAGCCCAGCACCCCGAGATCGGGTGCGGTGTCGATGTATCCGCCGGTGGCCGAGGACACCCGAAGGCCTTGCTTGTCACTGGCCAGCAGGGCTGCCGGATCGACGCCCCGCCAGTGTTCGGGGCGGGTGGGTGTCAGGAGGCAGCGACCGTTGAGCGTCGCGTCGAACAGTGCCTCCGGAGTGGGTGCGCCGGGCAGGATGCAGCTGCGCCCGACGATGGCGACCGGCTCGAAACCACTCACGCCGTCGTATCCGCCCCAGTGCCGGCCACGTAGAACTCCACACCTTCCAGTTCGGCGACCAGCCCACCGTCGGCGGTCTGGAGCACGATGTCGAAATCGACGCGCTTGTCGTTGACCGGCTTGGCGGCGATCCGGCAGTTCAGGCTGCCGCCATCCCCGAACGGCCGGTGGAACGCCGCCCGCCCGATGCGCACCGGCAACACCAGTGGCCGTCCGTGCGCGCTGGCCCACAGGATGCCCAGTTGCAGTCCGCCGTCGACGCCGACCGGGTCGATGGCCCAGTCACCGTCCGGCCAGCCGAGCTCAGCCAGTCCCTTGAGGATGGCGCTGCCGCCGGCGGTGCCGACCGCCTCCAGCTGCTCGATGGCCGCGAACCGAGGACCGTGGAACAGCGGCCCGCCGTAGATCTCGTCCACCCCGAACGGCCACTGCCCGCCGGTGAAGGACGGCACTGAAAGACTTGGTGCAGGCTGGGTTTCGGTTTCCAGGACAGCGCGGTAACGCTTACGGCCCTCCGGATCCAGAACGCTCACGGTGTAGGCCGAGCCAGTCGGCTCGAAGTCCAGGGTGAGAGCCTGCTGTTCGCACTCGGCGAAGGTGACACCGGAGAGCACCTGGAAATCCCGGATGACCGGAGTTGCATCGGGCACCAAGCCGCGCACCGCGCGCAGCATGGCATCGAGCACGATCACCACCGGCACGACGACCCGGCCGCGGACCTGATGGTCGGCGAGCACCGGCAGGTTCTCGGTGGACACATCCCAATCCAGGCGGGCCGTCCGCAGCCGTCCCTGCGCCGGAGCCGCGACGACGATCGCGGTGGCCGGGTCACGCCGCAGCGCATGCTCGGCGAAGAACTGCGCACCTTCGCCGATCGGGATCACCCCCACGCCGGATTCCAGGAACCGGCTCTTGAGGGTGGCATCGACCATGCCGCCGTCCCATGGACCCCAGCCGAACGCCCGCACCACGCAGTTCTCACCGCGGCGGGCGGCCTCGCGGGCCGCGATGGACTCCAGCACCGCGTTGGCGGCCGCGTAGGCGCACTGTCCAGGGTTGCCAGCGCGCGCTGCGATGGAGGAGAACAACGAGATGAACCGCAGATCGTCCGACGACGTCGCCGCCAGGAGTGACTCGGCACCAAGGACTTTGGTGCCGAAGACCCGGACGAACTGTTCGTCGTCGAGGTCTTCCAGACGCCGGTCGGCCAGCACACCCGCACCGTGGACGACACCGACGATAGGCCCGACGTGGGCGCGCACGTCATCGAGGACGGTGCGCAGCGAGTGTGCGTCGTTGATGTCGGCGGCGAAGTAGCGGGCCGGGGTGCCTTGCTGCTCGGCAGCCGCCAGGGTGGCGCGGACTTCCCGCTCGGCCAGCAGGCGTTCGGCCCGGGCCCGGGCCTGCGGCAGCGTCAGCGTCTCGCCGCGGGCGCGGGCCGAGGCGGCCAGTGCCGTGGCGATCTCCGTCGCGGTGGTGCCCGTCGGTTCGTCGGCCGTCACCTCCTGCAATGCGGTGCGGCCCAGCAGGGCCAGGCGCAGACCGTGGCGGCGGGCCAGGGCCAGCGCCGACTGCGCCGTCACTCCGCGGGCGCCGCCGGTGACCACGACGACGCCGTCGGAGGGAACACTGATTTCCTGTCCCGTCGGCTCGGCGTCGACGTCGTCGACGACCACCAGCCGGGAGCCGTCGCTGCGCAAGGCGACCTCCACCCCGCTGCCGCCGGCGAGCAGTTCGGCGGTCAGGCGTTCGGCATCCAGGTTCTCGATGTCGATGGCCCGCACCGAGGCATTGGGCCACTCCCAGGCGGCGGTCTTGGCCACGCTGGCCACCCCGACCGGGATGTCGGCTCCGGCAAAGCGGGCGCCGGTGGACTGAACCGTGACGAAAAGCCTTGACCGCGAGGCGCTCTTGGCGACACTGCGGGCGGCGTGGAAGGCCCGCAGGTGCATGTCGACACAGTCCTGCGGTGAGTGCGCCGGGCCGAGCGCGGCCAGGCTGATCACCGCAGCCGCCTCGTGGGGCACCACGTCGACCGCGCGGGCCTTGATGCCGTGGCTGATCATCACCCGTTCGAGATCTTCGGCGAACGCCGCGTTCTCCCGGGTGATCAACACTTCGCCGTCCCGCAGGCCGGCCATGGCAAAGCCGCTCGGGGGAACTTCCCGCGTTGCCGCCTCGGTGCAGTCCAGACCGCCGGAGGGCGCGGTGACCACCGAGGTCTGCGGTGCGGGTGCGGCCGGTTCGGATACGCCACCGGACGTGGCGCCCGACACCGAGTCGACGACGTCCTGCAGGGTACGCAGGTTGGCCAGCTCGGAAGCCGGAATCTCCGGCGCACCAGGGAACTTCGCCTGCAACGCCGCCAGAATCTCCACCTGCTTGATGGAGTCGATCCCCAGCTCGGACTCCATCTCCATATCCAGCCCAAGCATGTCCGCCGGATACCCCGTCTTCTCCGACACGATCGCCAACACCACCGCACCGGCATCGGCGACCGGTGCAGCAGGCGCAGGTGCGGCGGGGGTCGGCGCAGCAGTCGGAGCAGCCGGTGCGCTGCCGGAGGCGAACCCGGCAATGGAGTCGACGACGTCCTGCAGGGTACGCAGGTTGGCCAGCTCGGAAGCCGGAATCTCCGGCGCACCAGGGAACTTCGCCTGCAACGCCGCCAGAATCTCCACCTGCTTGATCGAATCGATCCCCAGCTCGGACTCCATCTCCATATCCAGCCCGAGCATGTCCGCCGGATAACCCGTCTTCTCCGACACGATCGCCAACACGACCGCACCGGCATCCACCGCAGGAGCAACAGGCGCGGGCGCGGCGGGGGTCGGCGCGGGAGCACCCGCCGACGCGAAGTCAGCGACCGAATCCACCACATCCTGCAGAGTCCGCATACTCGACAACTCCGAGGCCGGAATCTCCGGCGCACCAGGGAACTTCGCCTGCAACGCCGCCAAGATCTCGACCTGCTTGATCGAATCGATCCCCAGCTCGGACTCCATCTCCATATCCAGCCCGAGCATGTCCGCCGGATACCCCGTCTTCTCCGACACGATCGCCAACACCACCGCACCGGCATCCACCGCAGGTACAGCCGCAGCAGCGGCAGGCGCGACCGCAGCAGCAGGAGCCTGAGCACCCGCCGAGGCGAAATCGGCCACCGAATCCACCACATCCTGCAGCGTCCGCATACTCGACAACTCCGAGGCCGGAATCTCCGGCGCACCAGGGAACTTCGCCTGCAACGCCGCCAGAATCTCCACCTGCTTGATGGAGTCGATCCCCAGCTCGGACTCCATCTCCATATCCAGCCCAAGCATGTCCGCCGGATACCCCGTCTTCTCCGACACGATCGCCAACACCACCGCACCGGCATCGGCGACCGGTGCAGCAGGCGCGGGGGCATGGGCCGCTACCGGAGCGGGCGCGGGAGCTATCGGGGCAGGCGCCGGGGCAGCTACCTGCGCAAGGGCCGGCGCGGCGGGCTCGGCCACGGTATGCACGGTGTGCACCACCGCGTCGGGGGCGCTTACGACCACAGCGGGCGGGGGTGTCAGCGCCTGCGGTGCGGCGGAGTGCTCACCGACGATCTCAGCCATCATCTGCGCCGACATCTCCAGGAACGCCTTGTGGGTGTCGGCCACCGCACCGAGATAGCGCTCGTGCTGCTGCGCAGTCTCCTTCTGGATGCGGTCGATGATGCTCCAGGCATCGGTGGACAGCGGTGCCTGCGCGGCCGCCGGAGCAGATGCACCGACGCGCGGCAGCACCGGGGCGGGTGCGGGTGGCGCGGCCGGGGCGGGAGCCGGAAGCGTCTGCACCGCAGCAGCAACCGGCGACGGAGCCGGAGCGGGGGCACCGTTACGTGCCGCTACCGGGGCAGGCGCAGCGGTCACGGCGGCCGGCTGCGGCGCGCTCGGGGCGCTCACGCGAGTGCGCTTCGGCGTGATCGTGACCTTGCCGTCCGCCGGCGGGTAAGGCTTTCCAACGTTGGCTCCTCCTACCAGTACCGCATGCTTGGGTGCCGGTACGTGCGCCGCCGGCTCTTCGTAGATGTCGTAGAGGGCGGCCAAGTTCAGCGACACCCCGTCGGCGGCCAGCGCCGCCAGGCCGCGATGCCAGCCACGCAGGCCGCCCGCCTTCGGGTCGTCGAGCGCCACCGCCAGATGCGCTGTGCCGTCGAGGATTTGGTCGACCAGCTTGGTCAGCACCCGGCTGGGGCCGACCTCGATGAAGCGGGTGACGCCGTCGCGGGCCATGGCCTCGACCATCTCGCGGAACCGCACCGGCTGGCGCACCTGGTCACCGAGTTGCTCGGCGACCCCGTCGCTGTAGGTCTGGGCGGTGGCGTTGGCGTACACCGGGAACTGCGCCGGCCCGAATTCCATCGTCTTGAGGTAGGCCGTCAGCGGCTCGGAGGCCGCCGCCACGATCGGCGAGTGGAACGCCGAGGCCACCGGCAACCGAACCGACGTCCAGCCGGCGGCCTTGGCAGCGCTCTGCGCCCATGCGATGTCGGCGTCCGGTCCGGCCAGCACCACCTGCCCCGGGGCATTGTCGTTGGCGATCACCAGCGCGGCCGCGGCCTGCGGCTCGGCATCGAGTAGCGCACGGACGTCCGCGGCACTCGCGGTGACCGCGAGCATCGCTCCATCGCGGCCCTGACCCGCCTCGGCCATCAGCACGCCCCGGGTACGCGCGGTGTCGACCAGGCGCTGCAACGGCAGCACGCCGGCGGCCGCCAGCGCCGACACCTCACCGAAGCTGTGCCCGGCGGCGGCGTCGGCGTGCACACCGAGCACGTCGAGCAGCGCGAGCTGGGACAGGCTGGTCGCCGCGATCGCCGGCTGGGCGTTCTGCATCGCAGTCAACGTCGCGCGCTGGGCGTCGGCCGTCTCGGTGTCGAAGGCCGGCTCCGGGAACACCACCCGGTGCAGCTCGGCCAGATCACCGCCGAGCGAATCCCACACCGCGACGGCCTGCGGGAAGGCCAGCGCCAGATCGGCACCCATTCCGACGTACTGGCTGCCCTGCCCCGGGAACAGGAACGCGGTCTTACCGTCGCGGGCAGGCCCGATACCGACGGCGATGTTGGCGTCCTTGAGCTGCGCGACGGTGCCCCCGGCGAGCGCCGTGCGCAGCTTCTCGACCAGCGTCTGCAGTGCGGTCACATCGGTGGCGACCAGGCCGGCCCGCGCAGTGTGCCCGGCATCGAAGGTGCGCGCCGAGTCGTAGGCGATCCGGGCCAGGCTGTCACCGGCCGCCGCCGCGGCGGCGAGTTCGGCGGCCCGGGTGGCCAGCTCCGCCTCGGACGGGGCGCTGAGCACCACCAGCTCGCTGGGCAGCGCACGCAACCGCTTGGCGCGGTGCGGGCCGGTGTACTCCTCGATCGTCACGTGGAAGTTGCTGCCGCCGAAGCCGAATGAGCTGACGGCCGCCCTGCGCGGCTGATCACCGGGCCGCACCCACGGGCGGGTCTGCGCGTTGACGTAGAAGGGTGTTTCCTCGAGATGCATGGCCGGGTTCGGGCGATCCACCTTGAGCGTGCCGGGCAGCGTCGAATGCTGGAGCGCCAGAACGGCTTTGATGAGCCCCGCCGCCCCCGCCGCGGCCTTGGTGTGGCCGATCTGGGACTTGACCGACCCGAGCGCGATGCGCGCGGCATGATCAGTGAACACCTGCTTGAGGCCGGCGAACTCGGCGACGTCGCCGGCCTTGGTGGCGGTGCCGTGGGCTTCGAGGAGTTCGACGGTCTCGGGCTCGTAGCCGGCGCGTTCGTAAGCGCGACGCAACGCCTTGGCCTGGCCTTCCGAGCGCGGCGCGTACACGCTGGAGGCGCGGCCATCCGAGGACGAGCCCAGCCCGCGGATCACCGCGTGGATCTGATCCCCGTCGCGCTCGGCATCCTCGAGACGCTTGAGCGCGAGCATGCCCACGCCCTCGCCGATGATGGTGCCGTCGGCGCTGTCGGAGAACGGCCGGCAGTCACCCGTCGGCGAGAAGGCCGGCGTCTTGGAGAAGCACATGTACATCATCACGTCGTTGAGCGCATCGACGCCGCCGGTGAGCACAAGATCGGACTCGTGCAGGTACAGCCGGTGCAGCGCAGCCTGCAGCGCCGACAGCGAGCTGGCGCAGGCGGCGTCCACCACGAAGTTGCTGCCGCCCAGATCGAGGCGGTTGGCCACCCGGCCCGCCACGACGTTACCGAGCAGACCGGGGAAGGTGCTCTCCTGCCAGGCCGGGTAGGAATCGGCGATATCGCTGCAGATCTCGTCGGCTTCCGATTCAGACAAACCGTTCTCCAGCAACGCTTTACGCCACACCGGGCGCTGCATCCGTGATCCCATCTGGACCACGAGTTCGGTGGTCGAGGCGACACCGAGCACGATGTCGACACGGTCGAGATCCACCTGCACACCCGAGCGAGTGGCCTCGTCGAGCACCTTGCGGGCCGCGATCAGAGCGAGCAGCTGTGCGGAGTCGGTGGACGGCAGCGCATTGGGCGGCAGGCCGAACTTCACCGGGTCGAACGGCACCGGCTCGATGAATCCGCCGCGCTTGCAATAGGTCCGGTCGACGGCCTTGGGGTCCGGGTCGTAGTAGTCGTCGATCAGCCAGTGCGTGGGCGGCACGTCACCGATGGCGTCACGGCCGGTGGTGATGGTGCGCCAAAAGCCGTCCAGTCCCGGCTCGCCCGGATAGATGGCTGTCATTCCTACGACGGCGACGGGGGTGGCGAGGGGGTGCTGCTTGTGGTCTGTCATGACACCTTTTATCCGGGGGAGGTGGACGAATGAACCGGCGAAGTGAGCTATCCGAGAGGTCGGGGACGGAAATCGAATGCAGAAGGCGGCATTTCGACGCCTGCAGTACGTAACTGGCCGGCCCGGGTGACGGTGGCCGCGCCTTCGAGGAGGTTGAGTGCGATCTGGCGAACGGTGCGCGCGGGTACCGGCTCCAGGAAACTGCCCCGCACCCAGTCGTTGAACCCGCCCATGGCCGGGCCGCACCAGATCTGATAGTCCGCGCGGCGTTCTGAGATACCGTCGCGGGCCCACTGCGAACCCATGAACAGATACCAGCGGAACACCAGCGCCATCCGGTGTTTGGCATCGGTTCGCCCACGTTCGGCCTGTCGCGGGTCGCTTCGGGCGAAGAAGGCTTCGGTTTCCTGCCAGATGTCGTCCACGGCGCGGCCGAGCACCGTGGTCTCGAGGTTGCGGACCTCCTCGGCCGGCGCCTCCTCGAACGAGTTGTAGCGGCGGTAGAAGTCCGAGAGCCGCTGACCGCGCTGGGCAAACATGGTGCCGCGCTTGAGCACCTGCACGGTCACCCCCATCTCGAACATGTCCGAAGCGGGGGCCATCGTGACGTCGGTCGCCTGGGCCAGCGCCAGCAGGCTGCGCGCGTCGGGGGCCAGACCGCTCTCCACTGCGGATTGGTTCACCGACCCGGTCAGCACGTAGGCCGCACCGGCGGCGAAAGCGGCCGCAACCGATGCCGGTGTGCCCAGACCACCGGCCGCGCCCACCCGTGGCAGCACCGCATAACCGTGGGCGGCGGCGATCTCGTCGCGCAGCGCGATCAGGCCCGGCAACAGCACCGTCAGCGCACGATTGTCGGTGTGGCCGCCCGAATCCGCTTCGGCGGTGATGTCTTCGGCGACCGGGATGCCCGCCGCCAGCGCCGCCTCCTCGGCGGTGATGCGGCCATCGGCGACCAGCGCGGCGAGCATGGCCTCGGGCGCCGGCGAGAGGAACTGTCGCGCCACCTCCTCGCGGGACACCTTGCCGAAGACGTGTCCGGCCCGCACGATCTGGCCGTCCGGACCGCGGCGCAGACCCTTGGCCGCGTAGTAGACGATGGCTGGCGTCAGCCGCATGAAGGCCGAGGCCGACACGTAGCGAACACCGAGCCGGTGGAACAGGTCGACTGTGGCCATCTCCACGGCGTCGTTGTGCATGTTGTGGATCAGGTTCGCGCCCCAGCCCCCGGCATCGGGGCCAAGGGCGGCCTGGATCTCCCGGACACCGGCTTCGATGGTCGCCAGATCCAGTCCCGCACTGCCATAGAAGGCCATCACCCCGGCCCGGACACCCTCGATGGTCATCTGCGGGGTCGCGATGCCGCGGGCCATCTCGCCGATGACATAGGGGAACCGCACCCCATGGGTGGCGGTGAAACTGCGCTCCCCCAGCCATTCGGGGTAGATCGGGGGCAGGACGGCCAGCACGTCCTGACCCAGGATCTCCGGCGTCAGCAACCCGGCATCGTCGAGCACGATCGGCCGGGGGCCCTGGGCCGACGACACCACGGCAACCGGCCTGCGGATCGCGGTCAGTGCATCGCTGACATCGTGACGGTCGAGCAAAGAACCGGACGCGCCGTCCATCGGACGCGAGTTAGCCAAGGAGGCACGCATGGTGACGCACTTTAACGAATTGACGCGTGCGTGAGGCCGTTTTAGAACACGTTCTTATCCCGGCCCCCCTACCAGCCGGTAACCCTGTGAAGAAGGTTATCCGGTAACCGAAGTCATGTGTTGCTGAAACCGCATGTCGGCGTGAATTCGTAAGAATTACGCCGCGCGGGGCTCTCAGGAAACGCCCTCAGTAGTTCATGCAGGTGTTGGCCACTTTGGTGACCGCAGGACCCACTGCAGCAGCGAGCATCGCCTCGGTCTGCGGGTCCATCGCCGACTGCTGCTGGGCGATCTGCGCCTGGCGCTGGTCCACCGGCAGCGCCAGGAACTGCTGCAGGTTGGCCTGCATGTCGGGCCGGTAGGCCAACTGCAGGCTCAGCGCCGGTGCTTGCGCCTTCAGGGCAGCCGAAACCTGGGCGTAGCTACAGGGTGTAGTAGCAAGCGCATCGGTGATCGGATCAGCCGATGCCGCAGCCGCCGACGCCAGTGGAAGCACCACCAGCAGGCCCCCGCCGACGATGGCCCTTCGCACCCACTGTGCAGATGTCATCGACGCGCGACCTTCCCGGGATCGACCTTGCGGCGTGCTGGATGCAGGCCAGTCAACCATCACAGCGAACTTTCGGGGACAAAACGGTGCGACCGGCCGAAGTGGCGCTCACAGCCCAACAAGACTGGTAGTTCCGAAAACCCGGTCCGCGTTCTACCGTCGAAGGCGGACCATCTGACGTCCTGCAGAAGGAGCCCCATGACCGCGTCCGTGCAGCTGCCGTTTCGCCAGGACCATCCGCTCCGATCCTCCGAGGAGCTGCAGACGCTGCAGTCCCGCGGCCCGATCCACAAGGTGCTGACCGCCGTCGGCCACGAGGCCTGGCTGGTCACCGGCTACGCCGAGGTACGCCGGCTGATGGATGACGAACGACTGGGCCGCACTCACCGCGACCCCGCCAACGCACCACGCAGCCGCACCTCGGCGTTGTTCGGCGGACCGATCGGCGACTTCGACACCGAACTGGCCGACCACGCCAGAATGCGTCAGCTGCTGCAACCGCACTTCTCTCCCAAGCACATGCGCGAACTCGCGCCCAAACTCGAGGCGCAATGCAGCGCGCTGCTCGACGAGATGGAACGGCAGGGGCCGCCTGCCGATCTGCTGACCAGCCTGGCGCAACCTTTCCCGGTCTCGGTGATCTGCGATCTGCTCGGCGTGCCCTACTCCGATCGGGACCGGTTCCGGGTGTGGGTGGAGCAGGCCGCTTTCTCCCCCGACGACAGCGTGTCCGAAGACGGCTTGATGTCTCTGGTGGGCTACGGGATGGAACTGGTCACCGCCAAGCGCACCGATCCTGCTGACGACGTCATCTCCCGGTTATGCGACGAGCCGGACCTGTCCGACCTCGAAATCGCCACTCTGGGAATGCAGCTGCTATTCGCCGGACACGAGACGACGGTGATGCAGATCTGGTTGCAGTCACTGCTGCTGCTCACCCATCCCGACCAGTGGCGGGCGCTGCTGGAGTCCCCGCAGCTCATCCCCAACGCCGTCGAGGAATTGCTGCGGGTGGGTATGCCCGGCGGCATCGGCGTGCCGCGCTACGCCCGCGACGACATCGACGTCGGGCAGGTGACGATCAGGGCCGGGGATCTGGTGTTGCTCGACCCGGGCTCGGCCAATCACGACCCCGCCGCCTTCCCCGACCCCTACCGGGCCGACCTCAGCCGCACCGGGGCCGCCCATGTCAGTTTCGGCTACGGCATGCGGTACTGCCTGGGCGCGGCGCTGGCTCGCTTGGAGCTCAAAATTGTCTTCTCCCAGCTCATTCCGCGGTTTCCGACGATGCAATTGCTCGGCGAGGTGTCGAGTATGGGCGAAGGCTTCCATTCACTGTCCCACGGACTGTCGCCACTTCCCGTGATCTGGTGAATCTCCCGGGCTCCTGCCAACCAGCTGGGGGTGTCCCAAACGGCGAGCTTTCCCGTCGCCGACGAGCGCAACCTGGAAGTACTCGGATCTAAGGAGTACCGCCATGGCCGCGTCAGTACCGCAAGTTCCCAGCCGCTCAGAGGCTCGGATGCTGTTGACCGCGTTGGAACGGATGCGGGTGCGGCTTGTCATGCAACGTGCCGATCTCGCCAGGCAGCTGCGCGAGCTGTCCGAACGTATCGACGGAACCGACCGTCAGCTCGACGATGTCCGGGTGACCGCGGAATGGCTCTCGGCGGTCGCCCGGCACCCGAGCGGCCGCCTGCCCGCCTGAGCTTTCGCCACTGTCGCCCCGTCGCGGGTGTAGTTCGGATACCGTCGGAGACCATGGCCACCGACGACGACGCCGCCAGGCACGCGAGCTTCGAGGAACGGGAGAAAGCCCGCGCGGAGGCCGAACGCGGCGAAGACGTGGTGTTCCCGGAGGGCTTCCGAAAACTGCTGCGGACGCTGTTCGCCCCGTGGAATCGGCGCTGAGCCCGGGTTCTAGGGGTTGGGCTGGTGCCGCCGGTTCGACAGCTCCCCCGTCATCGCAGTGACCGAGGGTGGGATCGGAGTGCTGGCGTCGCAGTCCGGAGCACGGCGCGGCTCCCCGTAAACCGTTGTCAGAGGGACGATTCCGGCCCACGCCCCGGCGGCGACGTCCTCGTCGGGGTCCTCCGGCCAGCCGTCGCCGATCTTCAGCGACCAGTTGTCCGCCGTGATGGCCATCCGCAGCACCAGGGTGGCGGCGAGTTCCTTGCGATTACTCGGCCGCAACTCGGCGACCCGCCCGGGGATGAAGGTGTCGGTCAGCGCCTGCAGGTAGGCCACCTTGTCGCCGTCGGGCACCACCTCGAAGGCGCCGAACAGCACGGCGCTGCGGAACTGGAATGAGGATTCGAACGCGCTGCGCGCCACCAGCACTCCGTCCAATGCCGTCACCGAGACCGCCGTTTGGGCACCGCCCGCGAGCTGGCGCAACCAGGGCGACCCCGTCGAGCCGTGGATCACCAGTTCATCGTCGATGCGGGCGCATCCGATCGGGAAGATCACCGGGTGCCCGTCGCGGACCAGCGCAATGGTGGCCAACGGGGTGGCATCGAGCAGCTCGTCGAGGCGGTCGCGGGAAGTGTTCTGCTTCTCGGCCAGGCGGCTGACGTGTGTCGAAGGGTGCGGCATGCCCCTACTGTCGCACGGCGCGCAGCGCCGCAGGCGTCAGGTCGGCCAGTGTCGGATAGCCGTCGATGGCCATGATGAGGTCGGCCTCTGCCAACATCGAGCGCAGCACATGGATGATCCCGTCGGTGCCGGCCAGCGCCGCCCCGTAGGCATACGGCCTGCCGATGCCCACGGCGCTGGCGCCCAGCGCCAGCGCCTTGATGACGTCGGCCCCGGAACGCACTCCCGAGTCGAACAGCACCGGTACGTCACCGGCGGCGGCCACCACCTCAGGCAGGCAGTCGATGGCCGGCAGTCCACCGTTGGCCTGGCGGCCGCCGTGGTTGGAGCAGTAGATGCCGTCCACCCCGGCGTCGATGGCGCGCCGCGCGTCGTCGGGATGGCAGATGCCCTTGAGGATCAGCGGAAGCTTTGTCAGCGATCGCAGCCACGGTAAGTCGTTCCACGTCAACGAATTTCCGAACACGCTTACCCATTGCATGACGGCGTTGCGCGGGTCGGCGTCGATGTCGGCGTCCACCTTGGCCCGGAAGTTCGGGTCGCTGATGTAGTTGGACAGGCACTTGCCGCGCAGCTGCGGGAAGTTCGCGGTTGCCAGGTCACGCGGGCGCCAGCCGGGAATCCAGGTGTCCAGCGTCACCACGATGCCGGCGTAACCGGCCGCCTCGGCGCGGCGCACGAAGCTTTCGGCCAGATCCCGGTCGGTCGGCGTGTAGAGCTGGAAAAGCCCTGGCGTGTCCCCGAATTCGGCCGCCACATCTTCCAGCGGGTCCATCGTCAGCGTCGACACGCACAGCGGTACCCCGGTGCGGGCAGCAGCCCTGGCGGCGGCGAGATCCCCATGCTCGTCCGGCGTGCACAGCCCGATGACGCCGATGGGAGCCATGAAGAGCGGATTCGGCCAGCGCCTGCCCCACAACTCGACCGACAGGTCGCGCTCGGTGGCGCCGACCAGCATCCGCGGGATCAGACCCCACTGGTTGAACGCGGTGGCGTTGATGTCCTGGGTGCGTTCATCGCCGGCACCGCCTGCGACATAGGCCCACACCGACGGTGAAAGCGCTTGGGCAGCACGCGATTCCAGTTCAGTGAACGTCATCGGCAGGCTTGGCAACACCCCGGTGAGACCCTGGAAGTAGATCTCGATCTGGTAGTTGCCGTAGGGCTGGGTCATGGCGGTACCTCGTGCTCAGGCGACCTCGGCGACCAGGTCGGCCACTCGGCGCAACTGATCGATGTCGGTGCTGGTGGGGATCAGATGCACCTCGCTGGTGCCGATCTCGGCGAATCCGCGCAGTGTCGCCACGAGCTCATCGTCGGTGCCCGCCCAGCCGGTGGTGGGGGCCATCGCATCGACGATCTCGCCGGGAATCCAGTTCATGTAGTGGCGCAGATGCCGGTGCACCTGGGTACGCGCCGTGTCCCCGTCGCCGAGGGCGAACCAGAACGAGGTCGCCAGGTGCGGGTCTGCTTTGCCCTCCTGCTTCCAGGCGGTGCGGGCCACGTCGAACAGGTCGTTCTGCTTGTCCAGGTCGAGATCGAGGGTGATCCCGGCCAGCCCCTCGGCCCACGGCGCGGCACTGCGGATCGTCTTGGGCCCGATGGTACCGACCAGGAGCCGGGGTCCACCGTGCTGCGCGGGCCGCGGCCCGACCGGCAGCACGGATTCGGTGATCTTCTCCCCCGACCAGATGCGTTGCATGACGGCCACCCGGTCGGCCATCTCCCGCATGGTCTGGGTTGCCGGGTCCGCACCCACGGCGCGGTAGTCCTCGTGTCGTCCGCCGACACCGATACCCACCACGAGCCGCCCGCCGCACAGCATGTCACCGGTGGCCAGTGCCTTGGCCAGCATCACCGGGTCGTGCAGCTGCGGCACGACGACGGTGGTCACCAGCGGAACCCGATCGGTCCATGCCGAGAGCGCCCCGAGCAGAGTCAGCGAGTCCGGGTTCCCGAACGCGATGCGCTCGCCCCAGCACAACGAGGAGAACGGGCCCTCGTCGACCGCTCGGGCCCAGCGCTTCAAGACGTCCGCATCGATGTCCGGCTCCATGACCGGCAGCGTCATGCCAATCTGCACGCTCGCGATTCTGGCACGTCGCCGAGGTCGACGTTCTGGCGTGTCCCGCACCGTGGTTACGCGCCGAAGTGTCGATTTCGGCGCAGCCGGCTCAGCCGCGACCGGGGCTCAGGTGATGGGATCCTTGCTGGCCCGCACCGGGCCGGCATTCGGCGGCGGGGCGAACAGATTGCCGCGCAGGCTGCCGCGCATGGTGCGCACCGCCACCAGCAGCCAGGTGCACAGCAGTCCGGCGTAGGCCAGCGCGGCGGCGACCTTGAACGCCGGCAGCGACGTGTGCACGGCCAGCTGGGTGGTGCCGGTGACGAATGTCCCCACCGGGAACGTCAGGCTCCACCAGGTCAGGGCGAAGGGCATCCCGCGGCGCAGCGTGCGCACCGTCAGCGAGGCCGCCAGTGCGATCCACAACACCGCGAAACCCCACACCGGCACTCCGAACAGGACGGCCAGCGCGTTGAAGTTCTCGGCCAGGGCCGGAGCCACCGCCAGATGGGCGTTGAGTCCCAAAAGACCTGCCGCCGTGATGGATTGGCCCAGCGGACCGAGCACAATCCACAGCGTCGGCACCCGCGCGGTACCCGAGGTGCCGTAGAGCGCCAACCGGCTCCAGATCATCGAGATGATGATCAGTGCGGCCACCAGTGACAGGCCGAACATGGCGTACAGCCCGTAGAACATCGTGGTGCGACCGGTTCCCGGCGCCATGTGCGAGAGCAGCAGCGCACCGGTGGCCGCCGACACCATCGGCGGGACGATCGGCATCAGCCAGCCCCCGAAAGCGGCATCGGGTTCCACATGGTGCTGAGTGAACATCAGGTAGGGAATGCTGACCGCGGTGAACAGACCGCTGATGGTGCCCGCGGTCCACAGCACCCAGGCCAGGTCGACGGCCAGCCGCGAGCCCACCACCGATTGCCCCACCAGCAGCGCGCCGGACCCGACGGTCATCATCGCCATCGGCGCCGCCCCGTAGAAATGCGCCATTTGCGGGTTGCGGGCGTGGCTACGGGCCGTCGTGGGATGGCGCACCCAGTGGCCGCCCACCACGACCAGCAGCACGGCCAGCAATACTGCCGCGACCACCCACACGATCTGGGTGAAGGCCTGCAGCCCGCGGAACTGGATCGGCAGTGTGGCACCGGCGGTCGCCACGATGCCAGTACCCATCACCGAGGCGAACCAATTGGGTCCGATGTTGCCCAACACTTCGTGCGAGTGCGTCGTCGCCATAAGTGACAGAGGCTACGGGTGCACCTTCGCCCGCGTGGCACAAGGGCGTTCTACGGCTGCGACGCGCCGTCAGCCAGTGTGGTGGCCGCGGCGGTTCTCCTGCTTGAGGTAGTCGCGAGCCATCGAGGCGACGTGGTCGGGCAGGTTCCCGCTGGCCACATCGGCGAGGCTGGTCTCTTCGAGCACCGAGCGCATGCTGGCGCGCAGGGCACGCCAGACATCGGTCAGCGCTTTCGTGGGTCCGGTGTAGGGCAGATCGCCCAGCCCGATGTCACGCACGCTGGCCAGCGGGCCGTCGATGCAGCGCAACACATCGGCGACGCTGATCTCGGCGGCGGGGCGGCCCAGCTCGTAGCCGCCGTCGCGGCCGCGGTGGCTGCGCACCAGCCGATCGGTGCGGAGCACGGACAGGATGTCGACGAGGAACTGCGCCGGAATGCCCTGGGCCTTGGCCAGGTCCTCGGTCTTGACCAGAACGCCGCCGTCCACCGAGGCGAGCTGGGTCATGGCGCGAACGGCGTACTCCGCTTTCGCCGACATTCGCATGCCGCGAATTCTGCCACCGCGCCGGTGACAACCGCCTCAGGCACTCAGTTGTCGGTCGACGTGGCCGCGTCGGCCGCCGCACGCGGGCCGAGTGCCGTACGCACGGCGTCACCGAAGCGGTCGGCAGACTGCCGGGCCGACCGGATGGCCGCGCCGGCCTTGGCCTGCAACTCCGCCGACCGCGGGCTGGTCTTGTTGCCGTCGCGCAGGTCGGTGGCGCCGTTCGGGCTGGCAGCCGCCGGGCCGACAGACGAGAGGGCCGCCGCGGTATGGCGGCGCACCCCGCTGGCGGTGGCTGTCGGCCGTAGCCGCACGGACGCCTGCTCCTGGGTCCGGGTCGGCGGGACGTCGACGAAGCGGTTGCGGACCACGGTGTTGACCGCGTCGGCAACGATCAGCGGCGCGACGACCGGAGCGGACACCGCGGTGATGGCGGTAACGGCCGCGGTGTGCAGATCCCCGGCGGCCAGCGCGGCGACGGCGTCGACGATCAGTCTGGGCTCCGAGGACACCAGTGCACCGGTCGCCAGCGCGGCGACCACGATCTGGCCGCCGACATATCCCACGTCGGCGACCAGCGAGGTCAGCGCCTGGCGCAGTGTGGGATCGATGTCAGGCACCGCGGCGGGCATGCTCGGCAGGTTGACCGGCCCGACCGCGTCGAGCAGTCCGGGCGGCACCATCGCGACGGGCGCGGCGGCCAGCGAAACGGCTGCCGGCGCCGGAGCGGCGGCTATCGCAGTGTGGGCATCGACGACCTCTTCGACCGCTTTGCCGCCGAGCAGGGCGGCGTTGGCGGCCAGTTCGGCCAGCATCCGCTTGACCACACTGACGGGCGCGGAGTCGGTCGGTTGCTGGGCGATGGCGTCGAGGAACGCCCGGTCCAGCATGCTGCCCGGTGCAGCGCTGCCGGCGGACAGTTCGACGGGAGGCACCCGGACGTCGGATTGGGGCACCAGCACGGGGTTGGCGACGACGACGGTGGCACCCACGAGTACCACGCCGGTGATGACGATCGCACCGATGCCCCGCCGCACTGAACTCACCGCCTTGTTGCCGATTCGAGATCTCGAGGGTACCTGAGAGGAAACTGAGAAACTAATCGGCTACCCACCTCTTGCTGCCGAAAGGGTGATCACTACCCCGTGACAGCAAGGGGCCCCTCCCGTCCGGGAGGGGCACCTTCGAGGAGCTGGTCTCGCTAGTCCGAGGACTTGGCGGTACCTGCCTGGTGAGCCCGCTTGGAGCCACCGGTGCTCTTCGCGGCCGCCTTCGTGGTCCCGGTGTCCGAAGACGCCGACTCGGCAGTGCCGTGATCACCGGGCGTGGCGCTGGCATCTGGCGCGCCCTCGCCGGTGGCCGGCGTGCTGTCCGTTGCCAAGTCCGCCGTCGTGGCTTGTGCGGACGCCCGCAGCGCCGACACCGTGGAGGGCGCTGCCGGCGTTGCCGGCTTCGCTGCCGCCGCCGGCTGGAACGGCCCGGTCGCCGGATCATAAGGCGCGTTGTAGAAGCTGTCGGCCAGCTGCCGGGTGCCCTGCGTGACGACGGCCCGCAGGCTCGGGATCACCGGATTGGCGGGATCACCGGTCACCACCCCCGGACCGATGGTGAGCTTCTCCAGGTAGCCCAGAGTGCCGTTGCGGCCCAGGAAACCGTTGACGGCGGTGTCCCACGCGGCCGCGAACTGGCCGCTGGTCAGCTGGCCGAACGCCGTCGTCAATGTGGCGATTGCCTGGTTGACGATGTACGAGGTGCCGCCGACCGTCACGCCGACGAGGTTGGTGACCAGGGTCGGGACGGCGGCTGCCACAATCCCGACGTTCTCGATGAGGTTGCTGACGATGTAGTTCGCCGAGTTCAGCGCCGAGTTGATGCCCTTCTGCAGCGGCAGCACGATCTGGTTCTGGATCACGGCCAGCGCCGCGGTCGGGTCACCGGCGATGAGCAGCTGCGCGGCGTCGACGAGGGCGAACGGGGTGTTCCACGCCGCCTGCAGGGATTTGTTCGCGAGGTCACCAACACCCCGGACCGCGGCCCACCCGTAACCGGACACATTGGTCACGACGGTCTGGGCCAGCGGCAGCGGCCAGAATGCGATATCGGGCAGGATGCCCTGGTAACCGGCGTAGGCGTAGTCGCCCAGGCTCGGCAGGGTGTTCCACGGCGCGCCCCACGTCCCGTTGTAGAGGATGTTGGTGTTGACGTCTTCGATGACCTCGGCGATCGCATTGATCGGGTTGGCCAGCGCTGCCAGGGTCACCGACGAGGCCTGCGTCGCGGCACGCTCGGCCGACGACACCAGACTGGTGGATGTGATGGGCGTCACCGCAATAGCGGTGGCGCCGAGTAGCGCGATTCCCGCGGTCAGGTGCGAGCGCAGTGCGATGTCCATGAGGTCCCTCCGTCGATTTTGACGTCATCGTCAGAACCTGAAGTTACCTGAGATAAGCCTGAGAAGAGACCAGTATGTGGCGCCCTTGAGTCAATTCCTTTTGGGCATTTGGCACCGTAAACAAGGACCTAGGTCCCGCTGATTCGAACAGCGCCGAACAGAAAGGTGCCCCTCCTTCCGGAGAAGGAGGGGCACCCTTGCGCTCAGGGCGTCAGGCCAGTGAGCTAGTCGGCCGACTTGGCCTTGTGAGCGCGCGCCGAACCACCGGTGCTCTTGCTGCCACCGTTGGACGAGCCGTTGTCCGATCCGGCGGACGAGCCGCCGCTCTTGTTGTCACCCGCGGTGGCGCTGCCGCCGCTGGTGCCCTCGTCGGACTTCTTTGTCTCGACCGTGGACGTGGTGCTCGATTCGGCAGCGGCGGCCCGCAGCGACGAAGCCGACGGTGCAGCCGTGCTGACGGCGGTCGCCGGCGGCGGGGCCGGGTTGGCCGTGGCAAGACCGGTCTGGACGGCCTTCACCACGCTGGTGACGACCGTGCGGACGCTCGGCACATAGGCGTTGATCGGCGGAGTAGCGGACGCGTCGACACCGGGGCCGATGGTCAGAGCGTTGAGAACGCCCGGGATACCAGTGGGGCCGAGCAGCCCGTCGACCACCGCGTTCCAGACGCCCTCGATCGGGTTCGGCGCGCTCAGCGCGTTGACCGCGTTGGTGACGACCTTAACCACGGCACCGGCGACGACCAGACCCTGGTTGATCACCGCGCCAGGCAGCGCGCTGAGGATCGGCACCAGGTTGTTGACCACGGCGGTGGCCCGGGTGATGACGCCCTGCAGCACGTAATTGCCGGCGGCCAGCGCGTTCTGGCCGGCGAACTGGACGGCGGTCACCAGCGTGTTGATCGCGCCTTGGATGTTCAGCGAGGCGAGCTGGCCGGCCGCGTTCCACACACCTTCACTCAGCGCGACGGCGCTGGTACCCAGGCCCTTGACGGACTGGTAGATGTAGTCCGAGCCGTTGAGGCCGAGCTGGCGGACCACCGGAAGCGCGTCGGTGATGATCTGCGGAAGCAGACCCAGCTTGGACAGGCCGCTCCACGGGACGGCCGGCGACAACACCGGGCCGACATTCTGGAACAGCAGCTGGTTGGTCAGACCGATGCTGGTGAGCAGCTCGGTGATCGGGCTGTCGAAACCGGCCAGCTGAACCGAGGCCGAGGCGGCCGGAGCCTGGATCGCCGGCAGCGCCAGATCGTGCTGCGCAACGACGGGGGTCATCGCGATGGCGCTCGCCCCCACGACCGCGGCAGTACCCGCGATCAGATGTGATCGAAGTGAGATTTGCATGATTTCCTCCCGTTGGTGACTGCACTGTCAGGAGACAAGCTACCTGAGAAAAACCTAAGCGGAAGCCAATATTGACGTTTTTTAGGGAAATTCTATTTATTTTCCCACGATGCCAATTACCGGTTAACTATGTGTAACGTGAAATACCATAAATGAGCAGGTAATCTGCACAGTGATCGGCATCACAGCTAACTTTCGACACGGCGTCACCACATTTAAGGACCAAGGTCCCACGGCCTAGCGAACCGACGCAGCGTCGGTTTTCTCAGGTTTCTCGGCCAATCTGAGCCGCTCTCACAGGTGCCTCACACCTGGTCGCGGCCCCGCCGTCAGCTCGGGATGGCGGCGCTGTCAGGGACGACGACCGCGAACAGATCGCCCAGCGCAGCAAGGCTCGCCACCTGCAGAGCCTGGGCAGCTACCGGCTCGCCGGTGAGACCCGGCAGGGCCCGGGTGGCGGTGGCTGCCGCGACCACGGTCGGGGCATAACCCAGGTTGAACGCTCCCCTGGCGGTCGAGTTCACGCACATGTGCGTCATGAAGCCCGCGATCACCAGGTTCTGCGCACCTACCGCCTTGAGCCGGGCATCGAGGTCGGTCTCGACGAACGAGTTCGGGTAGTTCTTCACGACCACCGGCTCGCCGCCGCGCGGGGCAACGCGCTCGACGATCGCGCCACTGTGTCCGCTCACGTCATAGAGCGAGCCAGGCCCGTCATCGTGCTGGATGTGGATGATCGGGATCCCGGCCGAGCGCGCCCGGTCCAGCAGCGCCGCCGTCTCATCGAGCGCGGCCTGCACACCCTCGAGCTCCATCACACCCTCGGTATAGGTGTTCTGGCAGTCGATCAGGATCAGCGTGGACTCGGCCAGGCTCACCGGTTGCAGGGGCAGATCGGCCAGCGCGCGAAGGGTGGTGGGGTTGCTCATATCGTCACGCTACTTCGTGACGGCCAGCACCGCCTCCGCATACTCCGGCCGGCACACGATCAGATCGGGTAACAGCGGATCAGCACGGTTGTACAGCAGCGGCGAACCGTCGATCCGCGACGTGTACAGCCCCGCGGCACGAGCCACCGCCACCGGGGCCGCAGAGTCCCACTCGTACTGCCCACCGGCGTGCACGTAGACATCGGCCCGGCCCTGCACCACCGCGGCGACCTTCGCTCCGGCCGAACCCATTTCGACCAGAGTGCCGCCGAGCGCGTCGCGCACCTGCAGGGCGACCGCAGGTGGCCTGGTGCGCGATACCACCACCCGCGGGGCCTGCGGCCCTTCCGGTGGTGCGGCGACGGTCGGCGTGGCCAGGGTGACGCCCTGGGCGGGCAGTGCCACCGCCCCGGCGATCAGCTCACCGTCCTGCCACAGCGCCACATGCACCGCCCAGTCATCGCGGTCGAGCTCGGAGAACTCCCGGGTGCCATCGAGGGGGTCGACGATCCAGACCCGCGGGCTGCTCAACCGCACCGGGTTGTCCACGCCCTCTTCGGAGAGCACCGCATCGGCGGGCCGAGCCTTGGCCAGCGCCTCCATCAGGTAATCGTGAGAGCGCTTGTCGCCGGCCGCTTTTCGTTCGGCAGCTGTGGCATCGGCCAGCTCGGTCCGGACGCCCAGGAGCAGTTCACCGGCTTCGGTGGCCAGCGTCGCGGCCAGCTCGTGATCGCTCATCGCGCCGTTTCCAGCAGCTCGATCACCTGTTCGGCCAACTCGTCCGGGCCGTGGTCCGGTGTCAGCCGCAGGTCGGGATTCTTGGGCCGCTGATATGGGCTGTCGATCCCAGTGAAGTGGGTGATCTCCCCGGCCCGGGCCTTGGCGTACAAGCCCTTCGGGTCGCGCTTCTCGCAGTCCTCCAGCGGGGTGTCGACGAAGATCTCGAAGAACTCCACGCCCTGATCGGTGTGCACCGTGCGGGCCAGTTCGCGATGCTCCTCCAGCGGGCTGATCGCCGGCACCAGTACCGTGAGACCGGCGTCGGCCATCAGGGTGGCGACGTGCGCCAGCCGGCGCAGGTTCTCGGCCCGGTCGGCCATCGAGAAGCCGAGGTCGGCGTTCAGGCCGTGGCGCAGGTTGTCACCGTCGAGAATGTAAGCGGGGCAACCATGTTCGAGAAGCTTCTGCTCGACGAGCACCGCCACCGATGACTTGCCCGACCCGGACAGGCCGGTGAACCACAGCGTGCGGCCCTTGGTCAGCCGGTCACCTGCGGTCACCAGCGACTGATGCCGCACGGTGTTCGGGGTGGCAGCGCGGTTGGCGACGGGCGTGGTGTCGCGGACCATGCCCGCGGCCACCGTCACGTTGTTATCGGGGTCGATCAGGATGAATGAACCGGTGGCCGAGTTGCGTGAGTATTCGTCAAGCAGCAATGGCACCTGGGTACGCAGCGTGACGCGGCCGAGTTCGTTGAGCTTCAATGCCGTTGCGCTCTTGTCGCGGTGCAGAGTGTTGACGTCGAGGCGATAGTCCAGCGCGGCCACCCGGGCCCTGGTGGTGCGGGTGGTCTGCTTGATGATGTAGTCGCGGCCCGGCTCCAGCGCGGCATCGTCGGCCATCCAGCACACCGTGGCGTCGAACTCACTGGTGACGACCGGCTGATTCTGTGGACGGGCCAGCAGGTCACCGCGGGAGATGTCGATGTCGTCGGCCAGGCTGATCGACACCGCCATTGGCGGGAACGCCTCGTCCACGGGACCGGTCGGACCGTCAATCGCGGTGATGTGACTGGTTTTTCCACTCGGCAGCACCACGACCTCGTCGCCGGGGCGCAGCACACCCCCGGCCACGGTACCGGCGTAGCTGCGATGGTCGGCGTGCTGAAGAGTCTGCGGACGGATCACGTACTGCACCGGGAATCGGACATCGACCAGGTTGCGGTCACCGGCGACGTAGACGTCCTCGAGGTGGCTCAGCAGCGGCTGGCCGTCGTACCACGGCGCCTTATCCGACTTGGTCACCACGTTGTCGCCATTGAGCGCCGACATCGGGATGGTCGTGACATCCTGGATGTCCAGGCGTGCGGCGAAGGCGTGGAATTCGTCGCGAATCCAGTTGAACCGCTCCTCATCCCAGTTGATGAGATCCATCTTGTTGACGGCGAGCACCACATGCTGCACACCGAGCAGCGACGCCAGAAAGGCATGCCGGCGGGACTGCTCGAGCAGACCGTGGCGGGCATCGACGAGCACGATCACCAGCTGGGCGGTCGAGGTTCCGGTCACCATGTTGCGGGTGTACTGGATGTGGCCAGGCGTGTCAGCGATGATGAATTTCCGCTTGGCCGTGGCGAAGTAGCGGTAGGCCACGTCGATGGTGATGCCCTGTTCGCGCTCCGAACGCAGCCCGTCGGTCACCAACGCGAGGTCGGTGTAGTCGTTACCGCGCTCCCGCGAGGTCCGTTCCACGGCCGCGAGCTGGTCCTCCATGACGGCCTTCGAGTCGTAGAGCAACCGCCCGATCAGGGTGGATTTGCCGTCGTCGACCGAGCCGGCGGTAGCGATCCTCAGCAATGTGCTCATCAGAAGTAGCCCTCCCGCTTGCGGTCTTCCATACCGGCCTCGGAAATACGGTCGTCGGCGCGGGTGGCGCCACGTTCGGTCAGCCGCGACACCGCGGTCTCGGCGATCACGTCCTCGACGGTCGATGCCGTCGACTCCACGCAACCGGTGCACGTCACGTCACCCACGGTGCGGAACCGCACCGAGGTCTCGAACACCTCCTCGTCGGCGCCCGGCTGCATGAATTCGTGGACGGCCAGCAGCATTCCGTCGCGCTTGAACACCGGTCGGGTGTGGGCGTAGTAGATCGCCGGCAGGCCGATCTCCTCGGCACCGATGTAGGCCCAGATGTCGTACTCGGTCCAGTTCGACAGCGGAAAGACCCGGATGTGCTCACCCTTGCGGTGCCGACCGTTGTAGAGGTTCCACAGTTCGGGGCGCTGGGCCTTGGGATCCCACTGACCGAATTCGTCGCGGAACGAGAACACCCGCTCCTTGGCGCGCGCCTTCTCCTCGTCACGGCGCGCACCGCCGAAGGCGGCGTCGAACTTGTTCTCCCGGATGCCACGCAGCAGGGTGACGGTCTGCAGCGGATTGCGCGAAGGTCCGTTGTCGACCACCCGGCCCGCGGCGATGTCCTCTTCCACACTGGCCACCACCAGCCGCAGGTTGTGCCGCTGCACCAGCTCGTCGCGGGTGGCGATGACCTCTTCAAAGTTGTGCCCGGTGTCGACGTGCATCACCGGGAACGGCAGCCGGCCCGGCGCGAACGCCTTGATGGCCAGGTGCAGCATCACGATGGAGTCCTTGCCGCCGGAGAACAGCAGCACGGGCCGCTCGAACTCGGCCGCGACCTCGCGGATGATGTGGATCGCCTCGGCCTCCAGGGACCGCAGGTGGCTCAGCTCGTACTGCCCCGGCTTGGGACGTTCGACCGCCGGACTCGCCATAGTTTCCTCGTAAAGTTGGTAGATTTGACCAGAATTACAAAGCTAGTCGGGAATCTAGCCAGCGAGGTCCCCGAAGTCAAGGGTTTGATTCACGTCCCAGACGCGCCGACCCTCAGCCCACCGCAACGTGATCGGCGCAGTCCACCCGCAGATCCGACACCGCCATCGGGGTGTCATAGAACAGGCAGCGGTAGCTTCGCGACTGCCCCATCTCCACCCCGAGATGGGTGCACGTGCTGCACGCCCGGCTCACCGGCAGCAGTCCCGCATCGTGCAGCTGCCCGATCACCACGATCAGGCTGTCGAGCAGCTGTTCACTCTCGGCGCGGTCCAGCTTCGACGTCGCCATCTCGGCAGGAGCGGTCCACCGGTGCACCGAGGCGGCCACCTTGCGCCCGGCGGCGGTGAGGATGAGCTCGTGGCTGCGGCGGTCCGACGGATCGCGCCGCCGGGTGATCAGCCCCTTACGGATCAGCGTCCCGACCGCATCACTGACGGTGGGGTCGGAGACGTTGAGCTCGCGCGCCAGGGTGGTGCTGCGCGCGGCCGGCGGCGGCCCGACGTACAACCAGCTCAGCACCCGCAGTTGGGTGCTGGACAGGTCGTTGGCCTCGGCCGCCCGCCGGGCCAGCACGTGCAGCGCGTCCCCGATGCGGTCCAGCGCCCCGACGATCTTCGAGTCGAGGCTCCGGTGACGTTCTTCGCCGTGCCTCAGAGAACGACCTCGTTGAGCGTGCCGGTCGCCACGTCGAAGACGAAGCCCCGCAGCGACTCGTGCTTGGTGACGAACGGGCTGAGCTCGATGCGCCGCAGCGACTGGCGGACATCCTCTTCCACGTCGGGGAACGCCTCGGCGGCCCACTCCGGCTTGATACCGGTCTCGTCCTGCAGATCGCGCTTGAAGGCGTCGTCGGTGAACGTCAGCATGCCGCAGTCGGTGTGGTGGATGAGGATGATCTCCTTGGTGCCCAGCAGCCGCTGGCTGATGGCCAGCGAGCGGATCTCGTCATCGGTGACCACCCCGCCGGCATTGCGGATCACATGGGCCTCACCGTCATTGAGGCCCAGGATCCGGTAGACGTCCAGCCGCGCGTCCATGCACGCAACCACGGCGACGTGCTTGCTCGGCGGCAGCGGCAGGGGGCCGGAAAAGGTCTTGGCGTACTCGACGTTGTTGGCCAGATACTCGTCGGTGACGGTCACTGGATCCTCCTGATTCGGTTGGCACACAACATTCCGGGTGGATCGTAAGTTCCGGCAACCACCAAGATCACCAGTGAGAATCACCCCGATTTCAATAGTTAGGATTCCTCGGCATCTGGCGCAGCCTACGTCCCATGCCCAAACTCTCCCGCAGCGACTGGTACGACCTCGCTCGCGACACCAACTGGACGTTCCGCTACGTCACCGAGGAGGAAGCGTTCCCCGAGGCACTCTCCGGCTCACATCGCGTGTCGACGGAGGGCTGGCTGAAGTGGGACGAGCCTTACAAGATCGGCTACCGCGAGTACGTCCACAACCAGGTCACCAAGGACACCACCACCTATTCGCTGAAGAACGCGATCGGGCGTTCCAAGCTGTTCGACGCCCTCGATCCCGGCTGGAAGTCGGTGATCGTCGCGCACTACGGGGCCATCACCATGCCCGAATATCTCGCCTCCATCGGCGAGGCGCGGATGGGCCGGTTCGGCCGCGCCGCGGCGTGGCGCAACACGGCGACGTTCGGCACCCTCGACGAGATCCGGCACGGACAGATCCAGGCCTTCTTCCCTTACGGCCTGCTCGACAAGGAGCCGCGCGGAGACTGGGCGCTCAAGGCCTTCCACACCAACGACTGGATCGTGCTGGCCGTGCGCTACCTGTTCGACGACATGTTCGTCGCCAACGACGCGACCTCCATCGCGCTGCAACTGACGTTCACCCTCGAGACCGGGTTCACCAACCTGCAGTTCCTCGGGATGGCCGCCGACGCGATCGACGTGGGCGACCTCGAGTTCGGCGCGCTGATCTCCTCGATCCAGACCGACGAGGCCCGCCATGCCCAGCAGGGTGAGCCGACGATCAAGGTGCTCATCGAGAACGGCGAGAAGGAGTGGGGCCAGTTCCTGATCGACCACATGTTCTGGCGGTCGTGGCGAATCTTCGCTCTGCTCACCGGGTTGTCGATGGATTACTACACCCCGCTGGAGAGCCGGCGGATGAGCTTCAAGGAGTTCATCGAGGACTGGGTGGTCAAGCAGTTCGCCGACCAGTTCCGCGACTTCGGCCTCGACCATCCCTGGTACTGGCAGGAATTCATCGACGAGCTGACCTGGTATCACCACGCCATCCACCTCGGGGTGTGGAACTACCGACCGACGGTCTGGTGGAACCCCGACGCCGGGGTGTCCGCCGAGGAACGGTTGTGGCTCGAGGAGAAGTACCCCGGCTGGAACCGCACCTTCGGCAGGCACTGGGACGTCATCACCGAGAACGTCCGCAACGGGGACATCGCGGCTACCCTGCCCGAGACGTTGCCCATCACCTGCAACCTGTGCCAGTTGCCGATCGTGCGGGCCGCCGGCGTGCTCGTCGGCGCCCACACCGACGCCGCTCCCCTGACCCACGTGCACGACGGTCGTCAGTACCTGTTCTGCTCGGAGCCCTGCCGGTGGATCTTCACCCAGCGCCCGGAGCGCTTCGCCGGCCATCAGTCGCTGATCGACCGGGTGCTCTCCGGCGAGATCAGTCCGCCCGACCTGGGCACCGTGCTGGAGTACTTCGGCCTGTCGCCGGATGAACAGGGCCGCGACGCCGACGACTACGCCTGGGCAAAGAAGTGACGCCGCGAGACTGTAGTTATCGCGCTGATTACTCGCACTTTTGCTCGATAACTACAGGCTCGGCGAAGTCCTGGAACAAGACTGAGGAGACACCATGGCACTGCTCCCGCTGACCGCCCTGTTCGAGGGTGACGTCCTGGAATTGCTCGTCCCGGTCGACGACGGTGACACCGTCGACTCGGTGAGCCGGCAGATCGCCCACCATGTGGTGGGCCGCCGGGTAGCCCGCAAGGATGCCCCGATTCGATTGCGGCACAACGGTTCCGTGCTCGATCCCGCGGTACCGATCGGGGCGGCTGGCGTTGGCCCGCTGGACCACGTCGAGGCGTTCTATGAGTGAGACGCTGGCCTGGGCCCCGGTGGCCACCGTCGACGACCTCTGGGAAGGTGAGGTCGCCGAGTTCTACGTCGGTGATCAACCGATCCTGTTGGCGCACTTACGCACCGGGGAGATCCGGGCCTACGAGGGAACCTGCCCACATGCCGGTTTCCCACTTGGCGACGGCGAGGTGGTCGACGACGTGCTGACCTGTTCGGCGCACAGCTGGGAGTTCGACCTGACCACCGGCAACGGGGTCAACCCACCGGGCTGCCGGTTGCGCAGCTACCCGGTGCGCCGCGACGGCGACCAGATCGCGGTCCTGCTGAACGGAGAGAACACATGACAACCATCGAGCCCAAGCTGGTCGGGCCGATTGTGCGCGGTTTCGACCCCGACGTGGTCGACGCCCTGACCGAGGCCATCGCGGTGGACAACCCCGACGCCGAGATCACCATCGACGACCATGCCGGCTACGTCCGCATCCACGCCGCCTGGTTCCTGCGGGTCACTCGGGCGAGCCTGGAAGAGGCTGCCGGACAACCCATTCCGCTGGCATCGCTGGAGCCGGCGATCGCCGGATTCGCCGGCCGGATGCGCTACGTCGGCGACGACGAACTGCACTGGTTCCTGGAACGAGAGGACTGACATGACCGCCGCCGCACCCCGCCGGCTCAAGACCTGGAGCGTCATCGGCGACACCCGCCGTAAGCCCACTGAATACGAGGCTGTCACCGGCAACTTCCATTACCACTTCAACCGCACGCCGGCACCGTTCGACCTGGACCCGAACAGCGATATCAACCAGTGGTACCTCAAGCACCGCGAGGGTTCCGCATTGCAGGCACCGGACTGGGAGGGCTTCCGCGACCCGGCCGCGTTGAACTACCGACGCTACATCGCGTTGCAGCACGAGCGTGAGGTGTACGCCGAAGGCGTCGTCGACCACTATGAAGCCCTCGATCACGACGCCAAGCTCGACCCGCAGTGGGTCTCGGTCCTGGAGCGGGTATATCTCCCTGCCCGGTTCGCCTTCCACGTCTTGCAGATCACCTCGCTCTATGTCGGTCAGCTCGGGCCCAGCGCCTACATCACCAACGCGGCGTTCTTCGGCGCCGCCGATGAATTGCGGGCTCTGCAGTGGATCGCCTACCGCGCCAAATCACTGTCCCTGACCCACGGCACGCAGCTGGCCAACACCGAAGCCACCCGGCGGATCTGGGAACTCGACGACGCCTGGCAGCCGGCCCGCGAAGTCTTGGAACGACTGTTGTTGGCCTATGACTGGGGTGAGGCGTTCACGGCGCTGAACCTCGTGGTCAAGCCCACGCTGGACGCCCTGTTCAAGGAGGCGTTCGTGGACCTGGCCAGTGCCAACGGCGACGCCCTCACCGCGGCCCTGCTGCAGGAGTCGCGGGTGGACACCACCCGCAGCCAGGCCTGGAGCACAGCACTCGCCCGCTACGCACTGGCCCAGAACCCGAACAACCGCGCCGTGATCGACGGGTGGGCAGCCAGGTGGCAACCGCTGGCCGACCGTGCCGTCGACGGCCTGGTGGTCGCGTTCGCGGATGCGCCGGCATCGGTGGATGTGGCCGCGGTGCGCAATCGGGTGGCTGCCTCGGTGACTGCGTTCACCGAGTCCTGGTCGCTCTGAGGGTCAGGGCGGCGGCGGAATCGTCGCGGTGACCGGCGGTGTCGCCACCTCCGGGGTCACCGTCGGCTCGACCGAGGTCGACTTGGTGGTCTGACCCGTCGTCATCTCGGAGGTCACCGGCGCGGTGAACGTTCCCGGATCGGACACGATGGCGCCGCGCGGCTCCTCGGACAGTGCGGTGGTCAGGACCCCCATGGCGACGACAGCACTACCCCCGATGACCGCCGACAAGGCCTTGACCCGCGGACGCGGGGTGGACTTCTTCGGTTTCATACAGCTCGGTTAACCGCGAGCCGAGGACTGCAAACCTGGCTTATCGCCCGTTCGGTCCGTTGTCGCCGCCCGGCAGTCCGGGTGGGCCGCCGGGCGGGTCGACGTCCCCGGTGGGCGGACGAGGACTCGGAGCAGCCGAGCGCGGCGTGATGCTGGGGCCACTGGTGAAGGAGCTGCTGGGCAGTGGAGTTTCGGAGAGATTGGCCGATGTCTGCGGTGTCGTCGTGATCAGCGCCCCGGGCGGCGAGGTGTTCGTGGTGGTCGGGCTGGGGCTGGTGGTCGGGTCGGTGTTGGTCTGACCGTTGTCGGCGCAGGCCACCAGCGGGACCAGGGACAACGCGGAGACGACCAGCAGTCGCGCAGCCCGCCGAGAGGTGATGTGGTTCACGTGCGCCTGCCTACCCGAGCACCACAGCGGTAAACGCGATGCCCTCCTGCCGTCGTTCCGGGCCGCCATCTCCTACCCTGTGCTGCATGCACCAAGGGCCAGGCAGGCGCCGATGACGCGGTTTCTGGCGCGCCGCCTGCTCAACTATCTGGTGTTGCTGGCTTTGGCGTCGTTCCTGACGTTCAGCCTGACCTCGCTGACGTTCACCCCGCTCAACAGTCTGCTGCAGCGCAACCCGCGGCCCCCGCAGGCCGTCATCGACGCCAAGGCCGCCGAGCTGGATCTAGACAAGCCGATCCCGCTGCGGTACGGCCACTGGGTGGCGGGCGCGGTACACGGCGACTTCGGCACCACCGTCAACGGCCAGCCGGTGGCCGACGAGCTGTGGCGGCGCATCGGGGTGAGTCTGCGGCTGCTGGTCATCGGTTCGGTGCTGGGCACGGTGATCGGCGTGGTGGTCGGCGCGTGGGGTGCAATCAGGCAGTACCGATTGTCCGATCGCGTCATCACCATGCTGTCGCTTCTGGTGATCAGCACCCCGACGTTCGTGATCGCCAACTTGTTGATCCTGGCCGCGCTGAACGTGAATTCGGTTCTGGGAGTTCAGCTTTTCGAGTACATCGGCGAGACATCGCCCGATACTGTCGGCGGACCCTGGAATCAGTTCGTCGACCGGCTGCAGCACCTGATCCTGCCCACCACCACGCTGGCGCTGGGGGCGATCGCGGGATACAGCCGCTACCAACGCAATGCGATGCTCGACGTACTCGGCCAGGACTTCATCCGCACCGCGCGGGCCAAGGGCCTGACCCGCCGCCAGGCATTGTTCAAGCACGGCTTACGCACCGCGCTGATCCCGATGGCCACGCTGTTCGCCTACGGTGTCGCCGGTCTGGTCACCGGGGCGGTGTTCGTCGAGAAGATCTTCGGCTGGCATGGCATGGGTGAATGGGTGGTGCAGGGCATCGCCACCCAGGACACCAACATCGTCGCTGCTATCACCCTGTTCTCCGGTGCGGTGGTGTTGTTGGCGGGCCTGTTGTCCGACGTGATCTACGCGATCCTCGACCCACGGGTGCGGGTGACATGACCGATACGTCCGCCCAGTCCGGGGTCAAGCCGGAGGAGTTCGCCTCGCGGCGCACGCTGGTGCTGCGCCGGTTCGCGCGCAACCGGTTGGCCACGGGATCGCTGGTGGTGTTGGTCCTGCTGTTCGTCGGTTGCTACGCCCTGCCGCCGCTGCTGCCGTGGTCCTACACCGACCTCGATTTCTACAACCTACAGTCCCCGCCCAGCCCGGAACACTGGTTCGGCACCAACGCCCTGGGTCAGGACCTGCTGGCCCAGATCCTGCGCGGTATGCAGAAGTCGATGCTGATCGGCTTGTGCGTGGCGGTGATCTCCACGGCCATCGCGGCCGCGGTCGGTTCGATCGCCGGCTACTTCGGCGGCTGGCGCGACCGGGTGCTGATGTGGTTCGTGGACCTGCTGCTGGTGGTGCCCAGCTTCATCCTGATCGCGATCATCACCCCACGCACCAAGAACTCCGCCAACATCGCCCTGCTGATCGTGTTGCTGGCCGGCTTCAGCTGGATGGTCAGCTCGCGGATGGTGCGGGGACTGACGATGAGCCTGCGGGAGCGCGAATTCGTCCGGGCCGCACGGTATATGGGCGTTCCGAGCTGGCGCATCATCACCCGCCACATCGTGCCCAACGTGGCCTCGATCCTGATCATCGATACCGCACTCAATGTGGGCGTGGCGATCCTGGCCGAAACCGGGTTGAGCTTCCTGGGCTTCGGTGTCCAGCCACCCGACGTCTCACTGGGCACGCTGATCGCCGACGGCACCACGTCGGCGACGACGTTCCCCTGGGTGTTCCTGTTCCCCGCCGGGGTACTGGTGCTGATCCTGGTGTGCGCCAACCTGACCGGTGACGGCCTGCGTGACGCGCTGGACCCGGGCAGCGCAAACCTGCGGCGCCGGAAGAAGGGCCGCCGATGACCGAGCCCCTGCTGGAGGTCACCGACCTGACCGTCCGCTTCCCCACCGACACCGACGATCTGCAGGCGGTGCGCGGGCTGAGCTATCAGGTGGCGCCCCGCGAGGTGGTGGCGATGGTCGGCGAATCCGGGTCGGGCAAGTCCGCGGCCGCGATGGCCGTCATCGGCCTGCTGCCGGACTACGCGGAGGTGACCGGCTCGGTCCGCCTCGGCGGCCGGGAACTGCTGGGTCTCGACGACGCCGAGATGTCGAAGATCCGTGGCAAGCGGATCGGCACCGTGTTCCAGGACCCGATGTCCGCGCTCACCCCGGTCTACACCGTGGGCGACCAGATCGCCGAGGCCATCCGTGTGCACCACGGCGATGTGTCCAAGCAGGCGGCCCGCGCCCGTGCGGTGGAGCTTCTGGAGTTGGTGGGCATCGCTCAGCCGGACCGGCGCGCCCGGGCCTTCCCGCACGAACTGTCCGGCGGCGAGCGCCAGCGGGTGGTCATCGCCATTGCGATCGCCAACGATCCCGACCTGCTGATCTGCGACGAGCCCACCACCGCACTCGACGTCACCGTGCAGGCCCAGATCTTGGACGTGCTCAAGACGGCCCGCGACGTCACCGGCGCCGGGGTGCTGATCATCACCCACGATCTGGGGGTGGTGGCCGAGTTCGCCGACCGTGCCCTGGTGATGTACGCCGGTAAGGCAGTCGAGGTGGCTAGCGTTGACGACCTCTACCGCGATCGTCGAATGCCCTATACCGCAGGACTTTTGGGATCGGTTCCCCGGTTGGATTCACCGCAGGGCTCCCGGCTGGTGCCGATACCCGGCGCTCCCCCGTCGTTGGTGAACCTGCCGCCGGGCTGCCCGTTCGCCCCGCGCTGCCCGCTGGCCGTCGACGACTGCCGCACCGTCGAGCCGACGCTGGTGCCCGTCGCACAGGGCCATGCCGCGGCGTGCATCCGCACCGAACTCGTGGGCGGGCGCAGCGCTGCCGAGATCTACGGTGTCTCGACCCAACCGGTGGTGGCCGACGACGACGCCGAGCCCGAGGTCGTGGTCAGCGTCCGGGACCTGTCGAAGACCTACCGGCTGACCAAGGGTGTGGTGTTCCGTCGGTCGATCGGCGAGGTGCGTGCGGTCGACGGGATCAGTTTCGACCTGCAGCGCGGCCGAACCGTCGGCATCGTGGGCGAGTCCGGTTCCGGGAAGTCGACCACGCTGCACGAGATCCTCGAACTGCGCGCACCGCAGGCCGGCACCATCGAGGTGCTCGGCGAGAACGTCGCCGAGTTGAGCGCCGCCCGCCGTCGCGAACTGCGCCGCGATCTGCAGGTGGTGTTCCAGGATCCGGTCGCCTCCCTGGACCCGCGCCTGCCGGTCTTTGATCTGCTCGCAGAACCGTTGCAGGCCAATGGCTTCGACAAGACTCGTATCGACGCCCGGGTAGTCGAGTTGCTGGAGATCGTCGGGCTGGGTCGCGGCGATGCCAGCCGTTATGCCCAGGAGTTCTCCGGTGGGCAGAAGCAGCGGATCGGGATCGCCCGTGCACTGGCGTTGCAGCCCAAGATCCTGGCCCTCGACGAACCGGTGTCGGCGCTGGACGTGTCGATCCAGGCCGGCATCATCAACCTGCTGCTGGATCTGCAGCAGACGTTCGACCTGTCCTATCTGTTCGTCTCCCACGACCTGTCGGTGGTCAAGGTGCTGGCCCACCGGGTGGCGGTGATGTATCGGGGCGCGATCGTCGAATACGGCGACGCCGATGACATCTTCGGCAATCCGCAGCACGAGTACACGCAGAAGCTGCTGGCCGCTATCCCGCAGCCTGATCCGACGCGCCGCTAGCATCGTTTGGGTGACTCGAACGATCCGCCGGCACGCCGGCCGAATTGCAGCGCTGGCAGTGGTGGCGGGACTGGTGGTGTCCGGCTGTTCCGGCGGTAAGCAGCCGACGCCGTCGGCGGGTGGCAATGCCGAGGTGGGCACCACCAGCGATATCAACCCGCAGGACCCGGCCACGCTGCGCAACGGCGGCAATCTTCGCCTGGCGCTGACCTCATTCCCGGCGAACTTCAACACCCTCAATGTCGACGGCAACGACGGCGACACCGGCGCCGTACTCCGACCCACTATGCCGCGGGCGTTCGTCATCGCTCCCGACGGGTCGATGAAGGTCAATACCGACTATTTCACCAGTGTCGAGCTGACGAGCACCAGCCCGCAGGTGGTGACCTACACGATCAATCCCAAGGCCGTGTGGTCCGACGGCAACCCGATCACCTGGGAGGACATTGCCGCTCAGATCAACGCCCGTAGTGGCAAGAACAAGGCATTCGTGGTCGCCTCGCCCGACGGCGCCGATCGAGTGGCCTCCGTCACCCGCGGCGTGGACGACCGGCAGGCCATCATCGCCTTCGCCAAGCCCTATACCGACTGGCGCGGCATGTTCGCCGGCAACAACATGTTGTATCCGCGGTCCGTGACCGCCACCCCCGAAGCGTTCAACAAGGGGCAGCTGAACGGTCCGGGCCCATCCGCCGGGCCGTTCCTGATGTCCGGAATCGACCGCACGGCACAGCGAATCATCTTGACTCGCAACGCCAAGTGGTGGGGTGCCCCGCCACTGCTGGATTCCATCACGTTCCTGGTGCTCGACGACGCGGCTCGTGTCCCTGCGCTGCAGAACAACACCATCGATGCCACCGGACTCGGCTCGCTCGACGAGCTGACGATCGCCCGGCGCACGCCGGGCATCTCCATCCGGCGCACACCCGGCCTGCAGTGGTATCACTTCACCTTCAACGGCGCGCCCGGTTCGATCCTGTCGGACAAGGCCCTGCGGCTGGCCGTCGCCAAGGGCATCGACCGGCAGGCCATTGCCGACGTCACCCAGCGCGGGTTGGTGGACAAGCCGGTCCCACTGAACAACCACGTCTACGTCGCCGGGCAGAAGGGCTATCAGGACAACAGCGCCGTGGTGGCCTACGACCCGGAGAAGGCCAAGTCCGAGCTCGACGCCCTGGGTTGGAAGCTGAACGGGAAGTTCCGGGAGAAGGACGGCAAGCAACTGGTCATCCGGGACGTGCTCTATGACGCCCAAACCACCCGCCAGGTCGCGCTGGTGGCGCAGAACAGCCTGGCCCAGATCGGCGTCAACCTGCAGATCGATGCCAAACCGGGCACCGGATTTTTCACCAACTACGTCATCCCCGGCGACTTCGACATCGCCCAATTCGCCTGGGGTGCTGACGCATTCGCACTGGGATCGCTGAATCAGACCTACACCACCGGGGCCGAGAGCAATTTCGGCAAGATCAGTAGCCCGGAGATCGACGCCAAGATCGAACAGGCGCTCGACGAACTCGATCAGGACAAGGCCCGCGCGCTGGCTAACGAGGCGGACAAGCTGATCTTCGGCGAGGTGTTCAGCCTGCCGCTGTTCCAGGCCCCCGGCAACGTCGCAGTGCGCAGCACTCTGGCCAACTTCGGGCCGGCCGGCCTCGGCGACCTGAACTACAGCGCCATCGGCTTCATGAAGTAGCCGACGGGCGGGCCACCCGGCCCACCAGCTTCGGCACCACCTCGGGCAGCGCCGCCTCGACCCGCGCCGCCGTCCCGATCGCCCCGACCATCAGCCGCAGGGCGGGCGGGGCGGGCATGGCGTCCAGGGCCGCGGCTTGGGCCGGCAGGGTCACCGCGCGACCGGCCGCCACCGTCGACATGATGCGCAGCGCGGCGCGCTCCTTGCTGTCGAGCACGCTGTGCCCGGTGGTCTCCAGCCGCACCAGCACCGACCGCGGGATCAGCTCGGCAACCCGGTCGGCCACCTCGGGTGGCGTGGTCAGGTCCCGCCCGCCCGAGATGACGACGGTGGGCCAGCTGAATTTCGGCATCTCGGCCACCAGATCGAACGGTTCGGCCTCGAAGGCGGTGTCGCCGGGGGCGAAATCCCGCATCGCGACCGCTGGGTCCAACGGCAGGCCGTCGGGCGTGCCCGCATAGTTGAGCTCCCGGTAGGCGATCCGGCCCACCAAATCGGTCTCGTTGCGGTACGGCGCCTTTCGCCCGACCATGAGCTCTGCGACCCGACCCATACCGGTCCACAGCAGATGCCGGCCCTGTAGCAGCAGATCGAGTTGGCGGTCCAGCAGCGACGCGCCGCCGAAGCCGTACACCGCCGCGGCGAGCTGGGCGGCGGCCGGAGTCATCACACCGTCGTCGAACAGCCGGCGCACCTTGTCGGCCAGGTCGCTGGTCTCGGGGTCCTCCCCATGCCAGAGCACGTCACGCAACGCACGGCGGACGACCTCGATGTCGTCACCGGTGAGCAATGGCGAATCCAGGATCATCGCGTGCACCCGGTCCGGGTGCCGCACGCCGACGCCGGCGGCGACGTAGGTGCCGTAGGAGGTGCCGTAGATGACGGCACTGCGCACCTGGGCGTCGTCGAGCACAGCAGCGACGTCGTCGACGACCTGGTCGACGGTGAGCGCCTCGGGCGGCAGGTCGGCACCGGCATCGTCGTGGCGGGACATCCCGACCCCGCGGTGCTCGATCATGATCACGTCGAGCCCCTCGGCGGCAGCCCGCCTGCGTAGGCCGCGGTACAGCGCGATCGAGGCCACCCCCGGCCCACCAGGGATGATGACGACCGGGTGCTGGGTCTTGCGACCGCTGCGCACGTAGTAGAGGTCGAACTCGCCGGAACCGCCGGGAGTCACCGGGCGGCGGACCGGACGTACCCCGGGCAGGGCGGCGAGCTTCTCGTGGGCACGGCGGCGCTTCTGGTTCAACGTCATCGGTGCCGAACTCCCATGCCTCGATTCTGCCCTGCGCCGCGGGGGAATGGAATGCGCGGTTGGATTCGGGGTGATCCAAAGCAGTGCTCCCCGATCCGGCCATCGGTACAACGGGGACATGACCACAGTCGAACCCCTCAACCACCTGCTGCCCGGTACGCCGGAATTCACCGATCTCCTCGCTCGCATCCGATCTGGGGCCAAGGATCGAGACCTCAACGACGAGAACCCCTTTGACCAAGTCGATGCACTGAAGAAGGCCGGATTCGGCACCCTTCGACTGCCCACCGAGCTCGGCGGTGCGAATTTTACTGTGCGTCGATTGTTTTCCACGATCATCGACGTCGCAGCCGCTGATCCCATTGTGGCGCATATCTTCCGAACCCATTTCTGGTTCGTCGAGGAGCGGCTGCGGACTCTCGGCGGAGGGCAGGAGCGAAGCGACCCGGGAATCGGCACCGATCCACGGTCGCGGCAGTGGCTGGCCAAGGTCGCCGAAGGCAAAATTGTGGGCAACGCGTTCAGCGAGAAGGGCGCCAATGCGGTCGGCAGCCTGGTGTTCAACACCCGGTTGCTGCCGGTGCCGGGCGGCTACCGGCTGACCGGGGAGAAGTTCTACAGCACCGGCACCCTGTTCGCCGACTACCTGACCGTCACCGCCACCACCGATCACGACTCGGTGGCCACCGTCGTCATCCCGGCCGATCGGGAGGGGGTGCGCCTGATCGACGACTGGGACGGCTTCGGGCAGCGCCGCACGGGCACCGGGACGACGATCCTGACCAGCGTCGACGTCTCGGCTGACGAGATCCTCTCGGACTCTCCCTATGATGCCGAGCCGCAGCCGACCGTGCAGTACGCCTCGCTGCAGCTCTACATCCACGCGGTGGTCGCCGGGGTGCTGCAGACCGTGGTCGACGACGGTGCGGAGCTGCTGCGTTCACGCACCCGCAGCTTCAGCCACGCGTTGTCGGAAGCCCCGGTGGACGATCCGCTCTACCAGCGCCTACTCGGCGAGCTGGCCAGCACCGCCTACGTCGCGAAGGCGGCCGTCCTGGATGCGGCAGCGGCGATCGAGGCGGCTACCGACTCTGCGCGCGACGGGGTGCCCGATGCCGATCTGGCCGAAGAGGCCCAGCTGAAGGTGGCCAAGGTCAAGGTGCACCTGGACGACGTCGCCCCGGTGGCGGCCACCCGGTTGCTGGAGCTCGGCGGGGCCAGCGCTGCGAGCCGCCAGCGCAATCTTGACCGGCACTGGCGCAACGTGCGCACCATCACGTTGCACAACCCGGTGGCCTACAAGGCGCGGGTGATCGGCCAGAACCTGTTGCACGGCACGCCCGTTCCGGCCAACGCCTACTTCTGACCCTCGTGCAATTTCGGCGCGGTTGGCGTCGCTGAACGACGTCAACCGCGCCGAAATCGAGATTGGACCACGCCGCGGGGTGATTTAGACACCTCGGTTAGGGGAGAAAGTCCCCAGTTGGCCGCATGATCTTCTGTCCGGTGTCACCACCGTCGTACGTTTGTGGCGGAGCACACAATGACTGAATTCATGCGCAACACCGACGCCTTCACCTGGTCGATGGAATCCGACCCGCGGTTGAGATCGACCGTGGTGACGGTGATTCTGCTCGACCGCTCACCGGACTGGGACCTGATTCGCGAGCGGTTCGACATCGTCAGCCGCGAACTGCCGATGTTCCGCCAGCGGGTCGTCGAGACCTTGCCGCCGGCGCCACCACGCTGGGAGTGGGCGCCGGACTTCGATCTGGACTTCCACATGCGCCGCGTCTCGGCGCCGCAGCCGGGCAACCTCGACGGCGTGCTGGAGATGGCGAGGCTGGCCGCGATGGACGACTTCGACCGCGCCCGGCCGATGTGGGAAGCCACCCTGATCGACGGACTCGACGACGGCGGCGCCGCGGTGCTGTGCAAGTTCCACCATGCCCTGACCGACGGCGTGGGTGGTGTGCAGATCGCGATGACGCTGTTCGACCTCACCGAGGAACCACGGACCATCGACGCGGTGCCCGACGAGCCGCTGGTGACCACCGCGCAACCGCTCGACGGCTACCGCGATGCGGTGCGCTACGACGCAGGTCTGGTCGGCCGGGCGGTGACCGAGACGGTCAGAGGAGTGCCGAAGTTGGTGTTCAACACCATTCGGCGCCCACTGCAGACGGCGACGGCGGCCGGTGAGCTCGCCGCCTCGATCTACCGCACCGTGCGCCCGGTGAGCAGTCCGGGTTCTGCGCTGATGACCGAACGCACCCTGGTGCGCCGGCTCGGTGTGCACCAGGTGCCGCTGGCGGCCCTTCGAGAGGCCGCCCATCGCAGCGGGGGTTCCCTGAACGACGCGTTCGTGGCCGGGGTGGCCGGCGGCCTACGCCGCTACCACGAGAAGCACGGCGCACCCATCGGCGATCTGCACCTGACCATGCCGATCAATATGCGCACCGCCGATGACAGCATGGGCGGCAACCGAATCGGGTTGATGCGCTTCGATATTCCCGCTGGGGTGGCCGACCCCGCACAGCGGATCAGCGAGATCCGGGAGCGCACCGGCAAGGTGCGCACCGAGAAGTCACTGCCCTACACCCAGCTGATCGCCGGTGCACTGAACCTGATGCCGCGCTGGTACATCGGTTCGGTACTGCGGCACGTCGACTTCCTGTGCAGCGACGTGCCGGGCGTTCCGGTGCAGGTGTTCCTCGGCGGCGCCAAGGTACTGATGCAATACGCGTTCGGCCCGACCATCGGGTCGGCGGTCAATGTGACACTGCTGACCTACGTCGACACCTGCGCCCTGGGCATCGACGTCGACACCGGGGCGATCCCGGACTTCGACCAGTTCGTGGACTGCCTGGTGGCGGGGTTCGACGAGATTCTGGCGCTGGCGGGCGACGCGCAACACCCTTAGTGAATCTACTTTCATCATTGATAGTGCATTCACGTTCGGCTAGCTTCAACGGACATGTACAGCACCGCGACCGCACCCGGCAGGGACAGCACTCAGGACATCCCGGCGCGCAAGGGTGCGGTGTCGCTCTGGGCGGTGCTCGGCGCGTTGTGGATCGCGTTCGCGGGGCAGGCGTGGTTGCGCTGGATCGCCTCGGACACCCTGTTCCGCCCGGCACCGATTGCGGGCCCGGACACTTTCGACGGCACCGCCCTGCTGATCCTTCGGGTTATCGAGATCGTCAGCCTGTTCATCGCGGCTGGCACCATCTGGGTGTTCTTGATCAAGCCGCTCGCGACCACCCGACGGTTGACGTTGGACGGCATGATCGTGATCGGGTCGCTGCTGGCGTCAGGCATCGACCCGCTGATCAACTACTTCCACTACACGTTCGCCTGGAATGCCCATGCCCTGAACATGGGCTCCTGGCTCGCGTTCTTCCCCCTTCACCAGGGCCCGACCCGCTACGCCGAGGGCCTGGCTTGGTTTGTGCCGCAGTATCTTTACCTCGGCATCGGGCTCGCGGCGATCGAATGCCGGATCATCCTCGCGCTGCGCCGCCGCTTCCCGGGTATCGCGAACATCCGCTCGTTCAGCGTGGCCGTCCTGTGCATCTTCGGCATCGACATCCTCATTGAGCAGCTCTTCATCCGGACCAGGATCTATGCCTTCCCGCGGACCTGGGAAGCGCTGACACTGTTCGCCGGCTCCGAATTCCAGTTCCCCATCTACGAGAGTGTTTTCGTGGCCGTCTACGCCGCTGGATTCACCTATCTACGGATGTCAGCACACGACGATCCGAACGGAATCTCGTTCGTGGAGCGCGGAATCGACCGCTGGGCACCGCGCTGGCGTACCCCGGTGACCCTGTTGGCGGTCATCGGCTTCTGCGCAGTCTGGGCCGCGCTGGCCTACTTCCTGCCGTGGAGTTGGATGTCGGTCAATCCCGATTCGCTCATCACTCCCCCGTCCTACATGCTGCCCGGGTCGTCCTGATGGCGGGTCAGCGGTAGGCGGGGTCGCGACGACCTTACCGATTGCCGATGAAGGTGGTGGTCTGCCCCACTGGTGCGGGCTGGTCGAGCAGCTTGGCCAGCAGCTGACTGGCGGGGTTGCTCAGCGCCATCGGCGCGTCGGGCGGCAGGAAACCCGCATCGATCATCATGTGCGCTGCCCGAACCATGATGACCGAGAGCCGCAGCCCTGCGAAAACCTCGTAGTAGTCCAAATTTTCGACGGTATGCCCGGTGAGCTGCTGGTAGCGGGCGACGGTCTCCTGCCGGCTCGGAAGGCCGGTGGGCATGGGCATCCCGATACCTTCGGTGTGGTGCCGTTCCAGGAAGAACCACCACCCCAGATCGAGTTCCGGCGCGGCGATGGTCGTCATCTCCCAGTCGAGCACGGCTGCCGCCGAGTGGTCGGCGCCGAAGATGATGTTGCCCACCCGCGCATCACCCCAGTTGAGTACGGCCGTGCCGGGTTCGGTGGGCTTGTTGTCCGCAAGCCACCCGAAGGCGTATTCGATGGTCGGGTTGGGCTCGCCCGCGGCGGCCCAGGTGAAGAAGTTCCGCCAGTAGTCCAGCTGGGCCCCGAGATGGTCGCCACCGGGCGCGGGATCGAGTCCGATGAGCCCGATCGAATGCCAGTCGGCGTTGTGGATCGCAGCGATGGCCTTGATACTGTTGTCCCACATCAACGATCGCTCTTCGGGGCTCAGATCGAGCACCCACCCGCCGGCGGTGAACGGCGGATCGTCCGACGGTACTTCCCCGTCCACCCGCTCCATCACGACGAACGGTGAGCCGAACACGGCCGGGTCGTCTTCGAAGAACAGCACACGGGGCACCGGAACCGCGGTGTGCTGCCCCAGCGCCTGTAGCACCTTCGCTTCCTTGCCCAGGTCGTAGGTCGGGAAGACCCCTTCCCCGCTGGGAGCGACCCGGGCGACAAGGCGTTCAGTGACCTGCTCTCCACCCTTGGTCATCTCGACGTCGAACAGGACTGTCTCATTGGACATTCCCGCGGATTGCGGGATGACCAGATTGGCGACCGCGATGTTGTCGACATCGTCGAGCTTCGCCGCCAGCCAGGTGTTGAGCCTGGCCTCGATGATGTCGGTGTCGATGGTGTTCTTCAGTGCCACAGAAATTCTCCTCGGTGAGAGCGATCAGGACGTAACGCTGTGCAGGGCGCGGCCGTGCATGGCCCGCTGATAGGTGTCGAACCAGATCTCCTGGTAGGTGGAAAAGGAGGTGCGCCCCTGTTCGTCCTCCCACCGGTAGACGCTGTCGCGGAAGGCGACGTTGGGCCAGGCCGGGATGGCGGCGCTCGCGATGGCGTGACCTCGGAAGCGGTAGGTCTCACCGGTCTCGTCCTCGGCGGTGATGTCCTGCTCCATCGCCATGTGGAGCTTGGGGTGGTAGGCCAGCACGTTTCGGCGCACCGATGTCACCGCACGCGTCTGGTCGCCACGCTGGATCCACGCGAAATGATGCGACGGCCGGTCCCCGACCTCGTAGAGGCCCTGCCACGCCGGGTCGGTGTCGCTGGCCTCGAAACTGATCTGGTTGAAGATCAGATCTGGGCCGAAGTACATCGGCGACCAGCCGACCGGCGGGCTCTGAACGGCACCACGCTTTTCCACCCGGACCTGGCGCCAGGAGCGGTCGCGGGGCGCGTAGCAGTCGATGGCGTGCCGTACACCGTCGAGGTGCAGCTCGCCCGTCATCCGCATGAATTGCTCGGTGCCGCCGGGATTGCCGGTCGACTCGTGGTGCGTGTCTTCTCCCGGCATGACATGGCCGCGGGCAAGAAGCGGGGTCACCGCGTCGGCGAGCACGTCGAAGGACATCCGGGCGTCGGTGGCCCGATACGTCAGCCGCGCCGTCTTACCCGGCTCCAGGAATTCGATGCTCAGTCCGTTGTCGGTGGTGATGCGCGCCCCATCGACAGTCGGCCACGGCATGGTGATCTCGTAGTCGAGGTATGCCATGTCGGTGAGTTCGACGTTGTCGTTGCCTTGAAAAACACAGACGCCACCCTGCGCAAGCGGGAAGGCGGGTTGATACCGGATGTAGATGAACGCGCCGATGGCCGCCTCGGGTATCGAGAAACCGAAGTAGTGCGTGTGGATCATGTGCGGATCCCAGGTCTCACCGGCCTGCGGCAGTGGCAGGAGTAGATCGGTGCTTCCCGGATGAGTGCGAATCGACATGGTGGACAGCCTCTTTCGATGTTGGCGAAGGCTGGGTTCGCTGGCTAATGCGCGCGACGCACAGCATCTGCTGTGACCCAGGTCATGCATTCGGTCGCACAACTGTAGCTTTTCACGACTGGTCAATCAAGACTGAATATCTATTCATAAGCGATGATGTACCAGTGAGTCCCGAGACCCCGAAGGCGGCCCTTACCCGCACGGAGCGCCAACAGTCACGCACCCGGCGGCTGGTCATGGACGCCGGTCGAGAGCTGATCGCAGCCAAGGGCCTGAACGGATTGCGCGTCCAGGACGTCACCGAGCGAGCCGACATCGCCCTGGGGTCGTTCTACAACTACTTCGCCTCGAAAGACGCACTTGTAGAAGCGGTCATCAGCGAGACGCTCTCGGCGGTCGCCGAGGCGACGGTGACCGATCTCGACAACGCAACCGATCCTGCCGAAGTGGTGGCCACTGCCTGCCTGAAAGTCGTCGGACTCGCCCGTAGCGAGCCAGAACTCGCCCGGCTGACTGTCAACATCGCTCACTCTGAAGCACTGTTCAGCGAGGCGATCCACCCGCACGCACGATTCGCCGTCGAGCGCGGCGTCGCCTCAGGGCGATTCGTCGTTGCGAATCTCGAGGTGCTCCTGACCTTGGTCATCGGCGGCGCGTTCGCGCTGATGCGGGAGATCCTCGACGGAAAGCACGGCGCCTACGCCGAAGTCGACTTCGCCCGGCACATCCTGGCATCACTGGGAATTCGCCCGGAAGAAGCGCTGGTGATCGCCAACCACATCAAACAGTCCATCAGCAGCTGAGCCTCGCGCAACCCGACGGACGCCAGCGCACCCTTCGGCTACCTGGCCGCGCCTACCGGGGAAGCCGGCACGTTCTCCCCGACGCCGAACACCGCAGCTTTGAGCAGCCCTGCCTTGGTCTTGATGAACACCTGGTCATCCGGCCGGGACACCACGAAGGACAGGATCCACACCGCGGTCAGGGCAAGGCCGAGAGTCACCAACCAGGCGACGTGACTGACCACCAGCGGTGCATTGAGGTTCAGCGCGGTCCACACCGGCCAGGCCGTGGCACCGTTGGCGATGCCGTCCGACATCGGAATGAACGCAATCACCAGAGCCAGGCGCCAGCCCGGCAGATGGGGCGCAAGTCGATAGATCAACGCTCCGGCGGTCATTGGCATCACTGGGTTGACGCAGACCCACCACAGCGGGAGTCCCCAGAAGTTCAGCGGCTGAGGGCCGTAGTACTCATAGGCGCCCATCAGAACGCCCGGGCTCTCCAGAAAGATGTTGATGAACACGTCGATCAGATACACCTGGAATAGCCCCTTGCGCGTCACACCGGTGGAGTAGATCCGGTAGGCGAGGTAGGCCAATCCGCCGACGTACCAGATGTAGACGAAGTTGATGAACAGCGGAAAATCCCGCCCCATCGACGAGAACGTGGTGATCGTGGCGTTCTGCCGGATATAGCAGAGCCCCAGCGTGTCCACGATCGGCTCGAACAGGCACGCGATTCCGCCACCGATGAGGCAGTAGGCCAACAGTGGGCCACGACCGGTGAGTAGGTGCCGAATGGCGAAGACCACGCCGACGAGCACCGGCAGCCCCAGGAACACCGTGAAGATCATCTCCGGGACGAACGGCATGGGGGTTTTCGGGTGAGCCGGAATCGGCGGCGCCGCAAAGAAGATCTCGTGCAAGGTCATACGGACTCCTTGATTGGCATCCCTGGCATTGCTGCAGGGCGGGCAGAGAGCTGCGAGGTGATCGTTGCTCCGCACCATACCTCCGTCTGATCTTTCGATCAATAATGAATTTGTATTCATACGGTGATCCGGTCCGGTGTACGAGCGGCGAATCCCGCAGGCAGAGAAGCCATCGACCGAGCCGGCGGCCCCATGTGCGACCATTGGCCGGTGACCGCAGAAGCAGCAGGCGGCGGACGCCGCGAGCGCCGCAAGGCCAGAGCTCGCCAGCGCCTCATGGACGCCACCCGCGAGTTGATCGCCGAGAGCGGCGTCGCCGGACTGCGAATCAGCGATATCACCGAGCGCGCGGATCTCGGGTTCGGGACCTTCTACACCTATTTCGAGACCAAGGACGCCGTGGTCGAAGCGGTTGTCGCCGAGACCCTTGCCGAGCTCGTCCGGTCGATCGGCACCGCCGCCGTCACCTCCGAAGACCCGGCCGAGGCCGCAGCAAGCTCGTTTCGCCGCTTTCTTCGTTTCGCCCACGAACAGCCCGACCTGACCCGGGTGCTCGTCGAACTCGACCGAACAGAGCCGATATTCGAGACATCCGTTCGCCCGTGGGCTCGTCAGGCAATCGAACGTGGCTGCGCAGCAGGGCAATTCACGATCGCGGACACCGAGCTAGCTCTGGTGACGGTGGCATCCAGCGCACTTGGTGTCATCCGGGCCATGCTGGCCGGAGTGGTAGCGGCCGGACCGGAAACCGAAAGCCGGGGCGCAGAGATGATGCTACGCGCGTTCGGCGTCGATGCCGAAGCCGCTCACCGGATTGCCCACATCGAGCTGACGACCGACGAATCGGTCTCCGCGCCGACGCGCTGATATCCGCTCACCACACCAGGTATGAGACCATCAGCCCGACGTAGAGTGCGGCGAAGTAGAGATCGAACGCCGCCCTGAGTAGTGGCGGCGCCGCCCGCAACTCCATGAAGTCCGAGCCGATGAACCGGGCCTTCAGACACGCGATGGCCAAAACTGTTGCGGTCACAGCAGTGTGGGGCAGGCTGTGCTCCACGCCGATCCCCCAGGTCAGGATTGCCAACCCGACCATCAGTGCCCACACCATCAGTCCCCGGCGAGGCACGTACTTGACGCCCACCATGATGCTCATACGTGCACCGCGTAGAACAAGGCGAACAGGACGACCCAGAGCAGATCGACCAGGTGCCAGAACACCGCCCCGCTCTCGACCACCTGGCGGTCGCGGATATCGGGAGTCGGTCTCCGGACGACGGCGCGCAGGTACAGCAACAGGGCCAGACCGATGACCACATGCACCAGATGGACTCCGGTGAACGTGTAGTACAGCCCGAAGAATGCACTGGTGTTCGGGACCAGGGATTGGGAGATCTTGATTCCGTATTCGACCGACTTGAGCACGACGAATCCTGCGCCACAACCGAAGGCCACGATCAGGGCCCGGTCGGCGGCGCGGCGGTCACCGGCGCGATAGGCACCAACACCCTGAACGACGGCCAACGAGGCGCTCAGGAGCACGACCGTGTTGACCACGCCGATACCGCGGCTCATCGCCGCCAGTCCGTCGGCGAACGCCTCGGGGAACCGCCCCCGGTAGTACATGTAGGTGATGAACAGCGCCCCGAAGGCCAGCAGGTCACCGAAGATGACGAACCAGATGCCCGGCTCACCCGGGACCCGATACCGAACCGGCCGGTCGGCGCGCGCCGACTCTCTCATCGTCGAGCTGGTCATCACACACGCTCCGGTTCATGCTGTCGCGACTGCACTGTGTCGGTCCCGCCGAATCTGCGCTGCTGTTCACGCTCGAGGCGCACAGCTTTGATGGTCGCGTAGACCATGATCAGGAACCACGCACCAAACGCATTGGCCGGAATCCAGAACGCCGCCAAACCATTCCAGGCGAACGGCCCGGTGAAGAAGTAGAACAGGACCGGGCCGGGAAGGAACAGCACCGCGCACCACAGATTCGCGTACCCGACCCATCGCGGATAGATCGGGTCGGCCCGGCGATCCGAGAAGATGGCCACCGCCATTGCCAGGCATTGCGTGAGCCCTGGAGCGAACGGACCGATGAATGTCGTGAAACCGAAGTCACTGAGCATCAGCGTGATGTCCGGATCACGATCGGGCCGAAAGGCCGCGACCAAGAAGATCAAACATGACACCGTCGCGACGGCCGCGGTCACCGCGCCGCCGAACAACTGGACATTGGCCAGGATTCGAGAGGGCCCTTCGATCCGTCGCATCTGTCGAACCAGGACCGAGGTGAACGGCGCGAGGAACATGACCGCGCCCATCGTGACGATGCACCCGGTGATGATCCGGTACTGGTTGTCGACGAAGTAGGCGACCACCGCGTTGCGCGGTCTACTCGGTGACGGTGCCGGGATGAACCCGGCGATCAGCCCCCACCCCGCGAAGAACCCCACAATGAAAAGGACACCGCACCAGGCGGCGACGATCTGAATCCGAGTCCGAAGATCCCGTTCTTTGGCCAGCTCGTCCGATTCTCCGCCAGTACCCACTGGGCCGTCATCTGACAACGCGACTCCTCGCTCGTGGCGAACCGGACCGACCGAGGCTAGCTGTCTGATGAACTAGAACTCAAGAGTGATAGTTGATTCAGCAACCGACGGCATCCGGCGGCGCGGGCGCTCCCCAACCCGTTCGGCGGTATATCCGCAGGTAATAGTGCCCGATGCCGATCTGGCGCAAAATTGATTATTAGATCGACCTTGATTTCCGATTCATCCTGATGGACGATCCACACATGACGTCCTCCACCTCTTCGCTCCCCCATGCACCGGCACGTGACACCGACTACGTCATCGTGGGCGCGGGCCACAACGGTCTGACGGCCGGTTGCTACCTGGCTCGCGCGGGCCATCAGGTGACCGTCCTCGACGCCTCGGACACCCTCGGCGGCATGACCACCACCAAGGCGATACTGCCGAAGGCACCCCAGCACCTCTTCAACGAAGGGGCCATCCAGGCCACTGGGATCTTCGGATTATCTGGTGTGGCAGACGAATTGGAGCTACACAAGTACGGCCTTCGGATGATCTCCGTGGACCCCGCCCACGTCCAACTGGCTCCGGACGGCAGCTCACTGGCCATCTGGAAGGACGCCAGCAAGACCGCCGACGAACTGCGGCGGTTCTCCCCCAGCGACGCCCGGGCATGGCTGGATCTGGCCAACGCACTGGACCCCGCGATGAAGCTCGTCGTCGCCTACATGAAGTCACACCCGCTACGGCCGTGGAACACAGAGATGGGCAAGGCGGTGCTGCGCGCAGCCGGCCATCCCAAACAGCTCTGGTCACTTCGCCATCTGGCCACCGCCTCGCACACGGAGTTCTTGGAAGAGACCTTCGAAAGCGAACTTCCCAAGGGAGCATTGGCCGCCATGGCCGCGTTCTCCCAGATGCGCCTTGACATGACCGCCTGGGCGATGATCTATCTCGGTGTGGTCCAGCAGGTTCCGAACATGATGCCGGTAGGCGGCACCGGTTCCCTGCCGGCGGCCCTGGAGCGGTATCTCACCGCGCACGGCGGTTCGGTGCACCTCAACACCCGGGTCAGCGAGTTCGTGGTGTCCAATGACCGGCTCACCGGTGTCCGGCTCGAGGACGGCCGGGTGATCACCCCCCGAAAGGGCGTCATCGCCACGTGCAATCCGTACATCACGCTCAACCAGCTGCTGCCCGAGGGCACGCTGGACCGAAAGCTGGCGACCCGCGCCAAGGACATCCCGCTACGCAAGACCCACGCAACATCGCTGAAGATCAACGTCGCCCTCGACGGGCACGTCTCGATGAAGCGGCACGAGAAGTGGCGCGGCAACGATCTGGACCTGCGCAAGCACCTCGCCGCCTGGCACACCTTGGAAGAGCAGGACGCCGGATGGAACTCTCTGGTGCGAGGTGAATGGCCGGACCCGGTGCCGGTGAGTTGCTCGATGATCCCCTCGGCGGTCGATCCCTCGCAGGCACCGGACGGTGGCAGCACGTTCTACCTGTGGTCCGGCGTCATCCCCGTGACCCCGAACGAGCCGTGGGAAGACGTGCGCGACAAGGTCGGCGACTCGGTGCTGCGGGATTGCGCCAACTACTACGAGGGCCTGGACAGCCTCGAGATCGACCGTGCCGTCCTCGGCGGCCCCGACATCGAGGAGCGATTCAACGCACCGGCGGGCAACGTCTACCACGTCGACCCGCTGATCACCCGATTCGGACCGCTCAAGCCCGCGCCGGGGCTGGGTGCATACAAGACCCCGGTCGACGGCCTCTACCTCAGCGGCGCCGGCACCCACCCGGTCGGCGGAGTGTGTGCCCTGCCGGGCAAGTTGGCAGCACAGACCGCCATGCGCGACGAGCAGCGCTCGAAGCGCTGACGCACCACATCGGTGCGGGCAGCTAGTCGAAGTCCCCTGCCAGGTATGCCGTTCGGCAGGCGCTTCGTGCGAGCTTCCCACTCGTCGTGCGCGGAATCGCCCCCGCGGGTACCAGACGAAAGTCGGCGACCGGGATGTGATGGGTGCGAGCGACCGCTCCCCGGACTGCTTCAGCAACGAACGAAGACTCCATCCGGCTCGACCCGATGGCGCGCTCGGCAACGATGACAAGGCACTCCCCTGCGCCAGCGCTGCCGCGTCCGACGGTCGCGGCGTCGACGGCGAATGCGGTGACGTATCCGTCGCGGATCGCGGGTGCGGACTGGCTCACCGTGGCTTCCACGTCGGCCGGGTAATGGTTGCGACCGTCGATGATGATCAGATCCTTGCTGCGGCCGGTGATATAGAGCTGCCCGTCGAGATAGACCCCGAGATCGCCGGTCGCCAGCCAGGTTCCGTTGTCGGCGACACCGTCGGCGTGGCTGCCCACCTCCAGACGCGTTTGGAGCTTGTTCGCGAACACGCGTTGGGTCTCTTCCGGGCGACCCCAGTAGCCACGGCCGATGTTGTTGCCGTGCAACCAGATCTCGCCGACGGTTCCGTCTGGCAACTCGGCGCCGGAAGTGGAGTCAACGATGACCAGCCACTGGCTGGGTATCGGTCGACCGCAGGACACCAGCGGCACGCTGCCCGGTGCGTCGGTGTCGACTCGTACAGCCCGGCCACGGACCAGTGCACCACGGTCCAGATAGACGGCTGTGGGTTCAGCCTCGGGAGCAATACTGGCGACCGACAAGGTCGCCTCTGCCATTCCATAGGACGGCTTGATGGCCGTGGCAGGGAGTCCGTACGGTGCGAAGGCAGTGTTGAACTTCTCGATGGCGCTGATCGTGACGGGCTCTGACCCGTTCAGCAGCCCGACGACGTTACTGAGATCCAATGCTTCACCGTCCGGTGGAAGACCCCGTTCAGCACACAGCGCGAATGCGAAATTCGGTGCAGCGGCGAACGTTCTGCCATGGGCGGATTCGTTGGCGAGCCGACGGATCCAACGGTATGGACGCCGGACGAACGCCATGGGATCCATCAGCGTGATGTGACCGCCGCACAGCATCGGGAACAGGATCATGATCAGTCCCATGTCGTGATAGAGCGGGAGCCAGCTGACGCTGCGAATCCCCATGTCGAGGCCACCGGCCAGGATCATCTGAGCGACATTGGTGCACGCAGCGCGGTGGGTGATCTCCACGCCGACGGGGGTGCGCGTCGACCCGGAGGTGTACTGCAGATAGGCGACATCGTCGGCGGTGCGTTCCGGTGCAACCGCGATCTCCCCGAGAGCCGCCGGGACGGCATCAACCGCGATGACCCGCGGCCGAGCATTGATCGGAATGGCGCGCAACATCTCCCGCACCGACTCAGCCGCGCTGGTGGTCGTCAAGATGATCCGCGGATCGGAGTCGGACAGTACAGCTCTCAGCCGTTCGGCATGCCCGGACAGCGCGGGAACGAAAAGCGGCACCGCAACCGCCCCGGCGTGAATCGCGGCGAAAAAGCCGATCACATAATGCAATCCGTGTGGAGCAAGTACTGCAACCCGATCTCCAGGCGCGATGACCTGCCGCACTCGTGCTGCGACGGCGTTGACCGCGATCTCCAATGACCGCCAGCTGAGTTCTTCGATCTGCCCGTCGCGCTCCTGGGAGTAGTCGACGAACCGATAGGCGGCGCTCTGGTCCTCGACGGCTGCGTGGCTCGCGAGGAACGACGTCACCGTGAGGTCATCCGGAATCGAGATCGTTCCGTCCGATGACACATAGCGCGCCAGCAATTCGTCAGTGGTACTGCGACACAGGCTATCCCGACCCATTCCGGTAGACTATTAGATGTTCTAGGTAAACAATACCCTGAGTTCTTGTAATTCCGCCCACTTCCCCGCGGTGCAATGACTCACGTCACAACCCCAGGTGCCAAGACCGGCGGCCGCGCCATCTCGGGGCCGACACGTACACCAATGCCACAGTGACTCAACAGGTTCATAGCTGGCCGGCTACGCCATCGAGATCTACTGCGCAACTGCGGAATTCGAAAATGCTGGAGCTCTCCGTGTCGCCGCCGGATGAGGTAGAGCGAGTTCGACATAGATTGCAGCGCCCCGTGAATGACCAGTGCCCGATGGCAGCACTGCGAAAACCTGTGTTGTTACTGGGATTATCGCGTCAGACCTGGACTCGCCGACCATCATCGGCGTTTGCTAGAGCTTCGGGTCGGGTATCAGTTGCGATGTTGGTGATCCCATCGCCACGGCACCGGCAATCCCAACCGTCGGCAGCGATGGCAGCAAGAGATCCACGAGCAGGGCTTTTCTCGACGAACCCTAGGAGACAGGATGCTCAACCCCCGTTGGACGTCATTGGCAGCCGCGGTCGCCATGGCCTCGATCATCGTCACGGCGCCCACCCCGGTCGCGCAGGCCGCGCCACCACCACCTCCGCCTGGCGTACCGGGCGGACCTGGCGGACCCCCGCCGGGCGGACCGGGCGGCCCACCTCCGCCACCATGGCAGGGTCCTCCGCCGGGCGGACCGGGCGGCCCACCTCCGCCGCCATGGCAGGGTCCCCCGCCGGGCGGACCGGGCGGCCCACCTCCGCCGCCATGGCAAGGCCCTCCGCCGCCACCGTGGAACCCTGGCGGACCAGGCGCACCCGGCGGGCCACCTCCGCCTCCCCCACCACCCGGGTGGCAGCCCGGTCCGGTCCCTCCCCCGCCTCCGTGGTGGCAGCCGGCGCCACCGCCACCATGGGCTCCGCCACCGCCTCCCCCGCCGCCATGGCAACCCGATGCGTCCGTGATCTGGGATGGTGGGCAGAACGCCTGGGGATTCTGGCTTGGGCCGATATGGATTCCGCTCTAGCTCAGCATGCGCAAAGAGCTGGGCGGCACGCCTCAGCGTGACCGTCTTCGATTCATCACCATCCCGGTGAATGCCTGAGACAGCGATGTGACGGCCCTGAAGGCGTTGAGGTGAGGACCGACTGTCGGCACTCACCGTCAACCCTTCTGGGCCGATCACATCGAGTGGGAGCCCGTGTCGCTATGGCGTCTGGACGCCAGAAAGATCCTCGTGGTACTCAGATGTGATGGCGCGCAACAGGAAAGCCGTCATGATGAGGTACCAGATACCGAAGACGGCGGCCGGAATCCAGAATCCGATGATCCCGGTCCACGCGAACGGGCCGGTCTTGAAGAAGATGATCATGCTCGCCGGCAGTAGCAGCACCGCGACCCAGGCGTTGAAGTAACCCAGCCAGCGGGGAAACACCGGCTCTGGTCGGCGATCGCTGAAGATCGCCACGATGAGCGCGCCCAACTGTCCGAGAATCGGCGGCCAGGGCAGTATCAGCATGACGTAGGACAGATCGTTGACGAGCTTGGTCAATTCGGCTGGGCGGTCGGGGCGGAACAGGCCGCCGATGAACAGCAACACCGGGATGATCAGCACGACCGTCACGATGATGCCCGAGGCGAACTGCAGGATCGCCAGGCTCGGAACCCGCAACTCGGTCCGGCGGATCTGCATGCTGATCGCGAAGAAGAACGGGATGGTCAGGAAGATCCCGATGAGCCCGAGCAGAGCGCCGATACGGTGCAGGTTCGCCCCGTCACCGTAGGCCGCAGCCACCTGGTCGGCGGTGAATGACGGCGGAATCAGTGGGATGAATCCGCCCAACAGGCCCCATCCGCCGAACAGCAAGATCACGAAAGCCGGTCCGCACCAGGCACAAAAGACCTGGATGCGCCGGGAAAGCTCGATGTCGTGCCGCAGGGCGGCGGCCTCCGATCGAGACGGCATCATGGTGAACTCCTGGCGTCGGGCATGCCAGCGTTCGCTGGCCATCACGAACATAGCGGCCAGCCGATGCCAAGATCAACAGTGAATCATGATTCAGCTGCAGTCTGGCCGTGCCCGCTGCAGTCTGGCCGTGCCCGCTGCACTCAGGCACTCAGGCACTCAGCTCGATGATGTGAGCGTCGCGCACCCCGAAGTAGCGGGTCGGTGTGCAGGTCAGCACGATCACTTGACCGTGACTGCCGACAGAGTCGAACACCGCGCCCATTTTCGTCAGCCGCTCCGGGTCGGTGAAGCCCAGCGCGTCGTCGATGATCACCGGCACGGTGTCCTCCTTGGCCACCAGCGCCGCTCCGGCCAGCCGGGCCAGGATGCCCAGTTGTTCCTTGGCGCCACCGGACAGCGACTCATACGGCACAGTGCATCCGTCGAGCGTGCGGTTGCAGATCTTCAAGTCGCTATCGACCTCGACCTCGAACGTCGGCCCGAAGACCGGCTGCCCGAGGCGTTCGATCTCTCTGCGGAACGGTTCGACATAGCGCTGCCGGGTGTTGTCCCGGTGCCGAGCCATCACGGTGCGCAACAGATGTGCGGAGCGGGCCCGGCGGCCAACCCGGTCATGGTCGGCCCGGGCATGCTGCAGCGTGGTCTCGGCCACGTCCAGGTCGCCCTGCCGACCCTCGCTGCCAATGACACCGAGCTCGACGGTCAGATCGTTCAGTGCGTGCTCGATCTCGCCGATGTCGCGAGACAGCGTGCTCGCTACGGCGCGCGCGGCGGCCAGCTCTGCTTCGACCGCAACGGGATCAGCGGCCGCATACCGCTCGGCCAGTGCGGCCACCGCGGCGTCGGCCTCCCGGGCCTCCGCAGCATCCGCGGCGGCCCTGGCTGCCACCTCGTCATCTCCGGCAGTCGCCCGCAGGGCGGCCAACCGGTCCTGCAGAGTGGCCAGTTCAGCCCTGGCGGCCGCCGCCTGGGCCGTGAGAACCGTTGTCTGAGTCGACTTCTCGACCGCGTGCGACTTAGCCTGAGCGGCCACTCGCGCATCGACACCCGCCTGCGCCTTGACCGTGGCAAGCGCCTCCCGGGCGGCGGTGAGCCGATCGTCGGCCGTCGCCCGGTCGACATCCTCGCCCGGCTGCGAGGCAACGGCCGCCTGCGCAGCGGCGACCTGGGCTCGCAGCGCCTCGACGTCGTCGTCGCCCACCAGCGCCGCCAGCGTCGCGCCGATCTGGTCGCGGCTGCCGGCCAGGGTGCACCGCCGCTGCTCGAGTTGACGGGCACCATCCACGTCGGCGGCACCGCCCTGCTGCAGCGCCTCGGCCAGAACAGCCTGTGCCGCGCCGAGCTTGTCCCGGATCCCGGCGGTAGTGACGCCCGGGTCGATCCGGACGCTCAGTACACCGGGCAGCTCGATGGTGGTCGCCGCCGACACCGGCGGCGACCACGACTGCCCGGCCGTCAACGGCACGGCCCGACCGTCGACCGTCAGCTGCAGATCAGCTGCCGCGGTGAACTCGAAGCTGGCGACCGTGGCCGCCAGCTGGGCCTCGCACCGCCCCACCAAGGCGGCCGCCGACTCGATATCGGCCATCACGTCAGCGGTCATGGTGATGCCAGCGAGCTGGGCCTCGACCGTCGCCAATTCGGCACGCGCAGAGTCGATCCGGGCCAGCTGGGCGGCCAGCCGCTGCGCCTGCTCCCGTCCAGCTAAGTCGTTGACCACCTGCTGCGCGCCGGCAAACTGAGCCTCGGCCGCGGCCAATGCGGCCGCAGATTCCTGCGCGGCTGCGGCGGCAACAGTGGCGACCTCCTGCGCGGTCGCCTCTGCCTCGGCGGCCCCGGCCACCTCGGCGTCCGCCTCGGCGATGCGGGCCGCACGCTCCTGCACCTCAGCGCACATCCGTGCCCGTTCGGCCTGCGAGGCCGCCGAGGCCGCACCGGTTCCGGTGGCCGCGGCGGCGACCAGCCGAGCGTTCTCGAGTTCGGTGCGCAGCGCCGCCAATTCGGCACCGGCTCGTTCAGCGGCCTCGCTGCGCTGCGAGACGGTGCTCCGCTGAGCCGTCAGAACAGACAGCTTCTCGGCCAGCTCGGCATGCCGGGCCACCCGCTGGTCGACCTCGGCGACGGCCGCCCGGCAGCGGGCCACCTCGTCGGTGGCAGCCTTCAATTGGCTGATGGCACAAGACCACTCACCGGTCGGCCGGCCGGTGGAGGTGAAGTAGCGGGCGTACTCGGCGTCGATGCGCTCGATGAGCAACGAGTCGGCACCGGAGGCCTCCAGGGTGTCGGCGGTGTCCCCGGCGGCCACATCGAGGGCACGCGACAAGGCGTCGCACCCGGACAGATCCACCGCCGCCGTCGAGCCGGTCTGCAGCACCCGCTGGGCGTGCCACAGGTCGGTGTCCACCGTCTCGGCCAGCATGGCCCGCACCCGCTCGTGTGCCTCGTCTCCGGTCAGTTGTTCACGCCGCGGCGCGACGATGGTGAGCTCGGTCCTGGGCTTCTTGTGGAAGCACTTGGTGTAGACGAATCGGTATGGGCCCGTGCTGATCTCGGCCGTCACCTCGGATCCGACGTCGGCGTGGGTGGGCTTGACCTGCTTGACATCCTTCTTGGTGGAACGGTCCTTGGACTCCAGCAGCAGATCGAGCGCCTCGATCATCGAGGTCTTGCCGACCTCGTTGGCACCGCAGACCACGACCACGCCCTGGTCGGGAAAGGTGATCTCGCGGTGGGTGATTCCGCGATAGTTCGTCAGAACGAGTCGGTGCAGTTTCATGCCGCGTTGCCTCCGGCGAGTCGCAGCAGCAGGCCGAGCGCACCCTGGGCGTTCTGGGCGTCCTCGCCGTCACCCCCGCGGGCGGTGGCAACCAGCTCCTCCAGCGCGGTCGCGGCGAAGCCGCCGATCCCGAGGTCATCGAACTCTCCGTCGGCCGGCATGACCGCGATGTCGGTGTGGCGTTCCCAGGTGCCCAGGTAGGCGAACAGCCGGGCGTACTTGTCCAGGCAGGCATCCAAGGCTGCCCGGTCGGTGACTGTGAGCGTGCCGGTGAGCCCGAGTTGTACGACAGTGCGGTCCTTGTCCGCCATCAGGTCGAGGTTGACGTCGAGATCGGCGATGTCCCGGCTGTCGTTGACCGGCCGGTGCAGGGTGAGGAAGCGCCACCGCCCCACGTGGCGCGCCTCGACCGAGACCGGGTGGGCCGGATGTTCCTCGTCGATGTCGACCACCAGGACATGGCCCGGATCGGCCTCCACATGGTCGTAGTTGGTGACCTCCGGCGAGCCGGAATACCAGATCCGGCCACTGTCGCCGACACACGTGCGAGAGTGCTTGTCCCCCAACGCCACATAGTGCACCGCGCCGCGCTCGAGGGCCTCGGCCAGCGGGGCCATCCGGATCAGCGAGACCCGGGTGGGATCCGGGTCGAGGATGTCCACTCCGCCGTGTGCGACGATGATCCGGGTGGTGCCGTCGGCGGGCAGGCCGGCCAGCACCTCCGCGACGAGGTCGGTGGTCGGCGACTTGGAACGCCACGGCGCGACGACGAGCTCCACACCGGGCCGCACCTCCCACACCCCGGCCCGGTCCAGGACCGTCACGTTGTCGGGGCATTCGGCGGTGAACAGTGCGCTGGTGTACACCGACGACGCGTCCAGCGGGTCGTGGTTGCCAGGCAGCAGGTACACCGGAACGCCGATTCCCCGCATGGCCTCCAGCGACTGGCTGACCACCTTCGGGGCGAGCTGGTTGTGTTCGAAGACGTCGCCGGCGACGACCACGAACTCCGCACCGCACCCGCCGGCCAGCGGCCCCAGGCTGGACACAGCCTCCCGCCGGGCGGCTGAATAGCGCGGCTGAGCCTCCCCTTCCAGGAAGTGCCGCGTCATGCCGAGCTGCCAGTCGGCGGTGTGCAGGAAACGCATGGGCCGCAGTGTATGGCGGTCCGCCGACAAGTCCGGGGACCTCGACCGGCATGTGCGGTCCACGCTTTAGCCTGTCTGCGTGAGTACCCGCAGCCTGATCGTCATGCGCCACGCCAAGTCGGACTATCCCAGCGGCGTCGCGGACCATCAGCGCCCGCTGGCGCCCCGCGGCATCCGGGAGGCCGGGCTGGCCGGGGACTGGCTGCGCGACAACCTGCCGCCCATCGAGCAGGTGCTGTGCTCGTCGGCGACCAGGACGCGACAGACCCTCGAGCGCACCGGCGTCAACGCCCCGGTCGAGTTCTCCGACCGGCTTTACGGCGCCACTCCCGGCACCATGATCGAGGAGATCAACCAGGTGCTCGACGATGTCGCCACCCTGCTGGTCGTCGGCCACGAACCGACGGTGTCCCAGGTCAGTCTGGGCCTGGCCGACCCGCAGGCTTCCGACCACGATGCCGCGGCACAGATCTCGATGAAGTTCCCCACCTCGGCCATCGCCGTACTGCGGGTACCGGTCAGCTGGTCAGCGCTGGAACTCAGCGGCGCCGGGCTGATCGCCTTTCACGTGCCCCGTTAGTTGGTCTTCGCGCAAGCGCTCATCCCCGTTAGGAGTTGGTGGCCAGCGTCAGTTCCATCAGCTTGATCGCCTGACCACACGCGTCGATACCGGGGGCCTGCGGGTTGATCCACCACCCGACCACGCCGGCGGCATCGCTGGCCACGCCGCAACCGCCGTTGGGGTCGTTGGTGCGCATCACGATGGACCGCACCCCGGCGATCGACCGGTTCTCCACCTGGTACTTGAGGAAGTCGGCGATCTTCTTCTCGTTGTCCAGGCTGCCCTGCTCGAACCAGAACCGGGTGATGTCCACCAGCCCGGCCGGGTTGGCGGCCTGCCAACGGCACACCGCGCCGACGAACGTGCTCTGGATGTCCAGCGGATCGGCCCCGACGGTCTTGGCGATGATGTCCTGGGTCAGGACTTCGCATTCCTTGAGCAGGTTCGGGTACTGCTGGGCGGAGTTGTCATTGCGATCCACCGTGCCCGAACCGGACTTGGCGGCGGTGCCGTCGACGGTACGCGCGCAGCCGGTGACCGCGGCGAACACCGACAGGACCGCCACCGCGCCGACGAGCGGACGCCGCAACATCGCCGGGCTCATTTCGCGTTCACGATCGATTGCCGGGTCAGTTCCTTGGCGACGTCGCACGCCGGCGGGAAGGGCTTCTCGGCGAAGCTGACCGACCACTCGATGAAGTCGTCGTTGAACTGGATGCCGATCTCGCACAGGTTGTCCCCCAGCGTCGGATCAGTGCCGACCGCGATGAAACCGCTGTGGCCTTCGATATTGATGTCCTCGACGCTGGTGCGCGACAGCTCCTCGGTCTTGCGTTCCCGCCCGATCGGGCTGCCGCGGAACCAGGTGAAGGAGAAGTGCGGGCCCAGGATGCCGCCACCGGCCAGCCACTGGCAGCCGATCGAGTTCTTGGCGGTGTTCACCAGACCTGTCACCCGCGTCTGCTCGGCGATCGTCTGGTCGCTGATGCCGCCACACTCGGGGAACGTCGGGCCGTGCTTGGCGTTGGCCGGCGACGGCGTGTTGGGCGCCGCCGACGATTGCGGGGCCGGCCCACCGGAGTCCGACGAGCATCCGCTCACCACTGCTGCCGCGACGGCCAGTGCCGCCACGGCCAGTTTGCGCGCCGCTGTCATGCGCACCTGCTGCGAGTCACAGCATGCACTGTAGCGGGCAGCCCATCGACCAACCACCGACATGCCGCTTGACCAGCCGGTTTGTAGGTGACCCGCAGGTTGCCCCGCGACACGGTTCAGCGACCACGCAGTGGCGGTATGCGACAGTAACGGGATGCTCCTGGCGCTGCTGAGACAGTACGTCCGGCCGTACCGGTGGCTGGTCGCAGCGGTGATGGTGCTGCAGGTCATCAGCACGCTGGCCTCGCTGTACCTGCCGACGATCAACGCCGCGATCATCGACGACGGCGTCGCCAGGGGCGACACCGGCCTGATCACCCGGCTGGGTCTGCTGATGCTGGCGGTGACCGCGCTGCAGGGCGTGTGCGCCGTGGGCGCGGTGTATTTCGGTTCGCGCACCGGCATGGGGTTCGGCCGGGACCTGCGCTCGGCGATGTTCCACCACGTGACCACCTTCTCCGAGCGCGAGACCTCCCGATTCGGTGCACCCTCGCTGCTGACCAGGACCACCAACGACGTCCAGCAGATCCAAGTTCTGGTGCAGATGACGGCCACGGTGCTGGTGACCGCGCCGATCATGTGCGTCGGCGGCATCGTCATGGCGATTCACCAGGACGCGGGGTTGTCCTGGCTGCTGCTGGTGAGCGTGCCCGTGCTGGCCGTCTCGAACTACTGGGTGGTGTCGCACATGCTGCCGATCTTCCGCAGCATGCAGCGGCTGATCGACGGCATCAACCGGGTGATGCGCGAGCAGCTCTCGGGTATCCGGGTGATCCGCGCGTTCGCCCGCGAGGACTTCGAGCGCGAGCGGTTCGCGGTGGCCAATGCCGCGGTCTCCGACACCGCGCTGGCTGCCGGGCGCTGGCAGGCGTTGATGCTTCCGCTGACCACGCTGACCATCAACATCTCCAGTGTGGCGCTGATCTGGTTCGGTGGTCTGCGCATCGACGCCGGGCAGATGCAGGTGGGATCCCTGATCGCGTTCCTGTCCTACTTCATGCAGATCCTGATGGCCGTGCTGATGGCTACTCTGCTGTTGCTGATCCTGCCGCGGGCCTCGGTGTGCGCCGAGCGGATCACCGAGGTGCTGTCCACCCACACCGCCATCACCAGCCCGGCCGCACCGGCGCATCCGGTCGGCGGCATCCGCGGTGAGGTGAGCCTGCAGAACGCGACGTTCAGTTATCCCGGCGCCGAACGCCCTGTGCTGGAGGATATTTCGCTGACTGCACGAACCGGGACGACCACGGCGATCGTCGGCTGCACGGGCTCGGGCAAGTCGACGCTGATCTCGCTGATCTGCCGGCTCTACGACGTGACCGGTGGCGCGGTGCACGTCGACGGGATCGACGTGCGCGACTACGACACCGAGGAATTGTGGTCGGCACTGGGGTTGGTGCCCCAGCGCGGCTACCTGTTCTCGGGAACGGTCGCCGAGAACCTGCGGTACGGGAAGTCCGACGCCACCGAGGAGGAGATGTGGGCGGCGCTGCGGGTGGCCGCGGCCGACGACTTCGTGGCCGCCCATCGTGACGGTCTCGGGATGCGGGTGGCCCAGGGCGGGATCAACTTCTCCGGTGGGCAGCGCCAGCGGCTGGCGATCGCGCGGGCGGTGATCCGCCGGCCCGCCATCTACCTGTTCGACGACGCCTTCTCCGCTCTCGACGTGCACACCGACGCGCGCGTACGCGCCGCGCTGCGGGAGGTGTCGGCCGGCTCGACGATCATCGTTGTCTCGCAACGGATCTCGACGGTGATGCAAGCCGACCACATCGTCGTCGTCGACGGTGGACGGGTGGTCGGGGCGGGCAGCCACGACACCCTGCTGGCGGACTGCCCGACGTATGCCGAGTTCGTCGACTCCCAATCGCTGGGTGCCGGAGTCGGAGGCATCGGGTGACCGGGGCCGGAATGCGCGGCGGCGGTATGCGCATGCTCAACCAGGATCCCCGCCAGGCCCGCTCCCGTGATTTCCGGGGTTCGGCGCTGCGCCTGCTGGCGCGGCTGACCCCGCAGCGCTGGCTCGCGGTGGCGGTACTGGTGCTGACGATGGCCGGGATCGGGCTCGGCGTCGCCGGCCCCCGCATCCTCGGACATGCCACCGACCTGTTGTTCAACGGCGTTATCGGCCACCAACTGCCCGCCGGCATCAGCAAGAACCAGGCCATCGCCGCGGCTCGGGCGCGCGGTGACAACACCTTCGCCGACCTGCTATCCGGGATGAACGTGGTGCCGGGCCGGGGCGTCGACTTCGACGCGGTCGGCCGCACCCTGCTGCTGGCCCTCGCGCTGTACCTACTTGCCGCACTGTTCGTCTGGGTCCAGGCTCGGCTGCTCAACGTGATCGTGCAACGCACGGTGCGGGCGCTGCGCGCCGACGTCGAAGCCAAGGTGCACCGGTTACCGTTGTCCTACTTCGACTCTCGGCAGCGCGGCGAGTTGCTCAGTCGGGTGACCAACGACGTGGACAACATCGCGTCTTCGGTATCGATGACCATCAGTCAGCTGCTCACCTCGGTGCTGACGGTCGTCGCCGTGCTGGCCATGATGCTGACGATCTCCCCGCTGCTGACGCTGATCACGGTCATCACGGTTCCGTTGTCGCTGTGGGTGACCCGGGCGATCGCCCGGCGTTCGCAGAAGATGTTCATCTCCCAATGGACCAACACCGGCCGGCTCAACGCCCATATCGAGGAGACCTACAGCGGTTTCACGGTGGTCAAGACCTTCGGGCATCGGGCCGCGGCGCAGGAGCGGTTCCGGGACTGCAACGACGACGTCTACGACGCCAGCTTCGGCGCCCAGTTCTTCTCCGGTCTGGTCGCCCCGGCCACCACCTTCGTCGGCAACCTCAGCTATGTGGCCGTCGCCGTCGTCGGCGGCTACCAGGTGGCCACCGGGCAGATCACGCTGGGCAGCATCCAGGCGTTCATCCAGTACGTGCGCCAGTTCAACCAGCCGCTGACCCAGGTCGCCGGAATGTACAACACGCTGCAGTCCGGGGTGGCCAGCGCCGAGCGGGTGTTCGACTTCCTCGACGAACCGGAGGAATCACCGGACGCGCCGCAGACGTTGCCGCGCAGCGGCGGTGGCCGGGTCCAGTTCGAGAGCGTGTGGTTCGGCTACCGGGCGGACACTCCCGTGATCGAGGATCTCTCGCTGGTGGCCGAGCCCGGCAGCACCGTGGCGATCGTCGGGCCCACCGGAGCGGGCAAGACCACTCTGGTGAACCTGCTGATGCGGTTCTACGACGTGGACTCCGGGCGGATCCTGCTCGACGGCGTCGATGTCCGGAACATCAGCCGCGAGTCGCTGCGCTCGCGGATCGGAATGGTGCTGCAGGACACCTGGTTGTTCGCCGGCACCATCGCCGAGAACATCGCCTACGGCAGGCCGGGGGCCTCCGAAGACGACGTGCTGGCAGCGGCCCGCGCGGCCTATGTTGACCGCTTCGTGCGGACGCTGCCCGACGGGTATCAGACCCGGGTCAGCGACGACGGCTCCAACATCAGCGCGGGCGAGAAGCAGTTGATCACGATAGCTCGGGCATTCCTGGCCCGCCCGCAACTGCTGATCCTCGACGAGGCGACCAGTTCGGTGGATACCAGGACCGAGCTGCTGGTGCAGCATGCGATGACCGAACTGCGCAGGGAGCGAACCAGTTTCATCATCGCTCATCGCCTCTCGACGATCCGCGATGCCGACGTCATCCTGGTGATGCAGGCCGGCCGGATCGTCGAAAAAGGCACCCACGCCGAGCTGTTGGCCCGGCGGGGCGCCTACTTCGCGATGACGCAGGTCTAGCCGGCCCCGCTAGCCGACGCCGTCGAGGATGTCGGTCTCGGTTCGGCCGATGCGGCCGACGACCTCGGGCCGGGTGCGCTTGACGTGACCGAACCACACCAGAGCGAGAGCCACCGTCGCCAGGAACAGGTACGGAATCACGTTGAGAGGGAAGGCCGGAACCGGGTAGACGTTGGCGAAGAAGGTGTAGGCCATCGCCACCACCGCCACGACCGCTGCCGTCCACACCAGCCGGTTGGGGATGCCCGCACGCTTGGTGTAGGCCACGCAGGCGATGGCGACCAGGGCGTAGGCGACCATGTAGCCGTAGGTTCCGTAGGTGTCCACCCAGACCACGATGTTCATCGGCGCGACGCCCGCGACGAGCAGGACGATGTCCAGCGCGATGGCCAGCGGCCCGGCGATGAGCAGTACCCGGTGCGGGGTCAGGTGGTTCTCGTGGGTGCGGCCGAACCGCTCGGCGACCACGCCCTCCTTACCCATCACGTAGACGATCCGGCCGACCACGTTCAACGGCGCCACCACAACCGCGAAGAACGACGCACCAACGCCGAACGTCAGGATGGGCGTGAACCACCCCGGCATGCCGATCTTGACGGCGATGTCCTGCAACGGACTTGCGCTGGCAGCCAGCCCGTCGTGCAGCAGCGCGATCTGGGTGTAGGCGGCGAAGACGTAGAGCACGCCGACGACGATCGCACTCCAGATGATGGCGCGGGGAATGGCGGTATACGGGTTGCGGGCTTCGCGGCCCAGGGCGTCAGCCGAGGAGAACCCGACGAAGCCGAGGATGCCCAGCACCATCCCGACCGCCACGCCCTGCACGGGAACCCCGGTGAGCGAGAACTGCGCGGGATCCCACGCCGCCGGACCGGCCCACACCAGGGCGAGCACCAGCAGGATGGTGATGATCGTGACCGAGATCAGCTCCAGCACCAGGGAGACGCGCGCGGACAACCTGATTCCCCGAATGGTGAACAACGTTGCCAAGCCGCCCAATACGATCGCCAGTGCGATGTGCCAACCGAGACCCTGAGCCGGCAGCCCGATCAACGTCAGGAAGTCACTGGCATAGGACACCGCACCGCCCAGTGAGCCGGCGGCGATCCCCCAGCATCCGATCAACAGCGACACCCCGGCCAGGTAGGCGCCGAATGGTCCCAGCCCCTTGACGACATAGGTGTACAAGGATCCTGCCGAGGCGTTGCGCCGGGCGAAGACCACCACGCAATAGCCGACGGCCAAGATCACCACCGTGGCCAGCGCAAAGGACAGCACGGTGCCGTTGCCGGCGCTGAGGTAGATCGCGGCGGCGGTGAAGGCGATGACCGCGCTCGGCGCGATGTTCGCGATCGCCTGGGCGGCCAGCTCAGGACCCGACATCACCCCCCCGGCGCAGCCCGGCATCGGTCGGTGTCACGGTGGTGTTGGACATGACTCTCCAAAGATGTTCTGGTTCAGGGCTTTCAGGGAATCAGCAGGGTTCTCAGCGCTTCACCGGACTCCAAGTCGTCGAAGGCCTCGGCCGCCTCGGCCAGCGGACGCCGGGCCCAGATGAGCGGGTCGAGTTTGAGCTGACCGTCCATGTAGCGGTCGACGAGTGCGGGGATGTCGATCGACGGCCGCACCGAACCGTAGTTGGACCCGAGGATGCGTTGGTCGGCTTCGGCCAGCACCAGCGGCTCGAACGAGGCGCGAGCGCCGGTCGGGGGCAGGCCGACGATCACCGCGGCGCCGCCCAGTCCGAGCATCCGGATGGCTTGCTCGGTGGTCGAGGTGTTACCGAAAGCGTCGAAGGCGTAATCGACACCGTCGGGAATCAAGGCGAGCAGTTGTTCGACGGCGTCCCCGCGGGAGGCGTCGATGCGGTCGGTCGCGCCGAACTGCATGGCGAGCTGGGTCTTGTCGGGCATGACGTCGATGGCGACGATCCGTTCGGCGCCGGCGAGCTTGGCACCTTGGACCACGTTGAGTCCCACACCGCCACAACCGATCACCGCCACGGTGGCCCCCGGCTCCACCGCGGCGGTGTTCAGCACCGCACCGACCCCGGTCGCCACCGCGCACCCCACGACCGCGATGACGTCCAGCGGTGCGTCATCGCGAACTTTGACCGCACCGGAGGCCGGAACGACGACTTCTTCGGCGAACGACGAGACGCCGAGGTAGTGATGGACGGGCTCGCCGGCGCGGGACAGTCGCGAGGTGCCGTCGAAGAGAACACCTTTGGGCCCGACAACGGTGGCGGCCTTCTGGCAGCGCGCCTCATGCCCGGAGCGGCAATAGCGGCACTCGCCGCACGGCGGCACCCAGGACAGCACCACGTGGTCGCCGACGGCCAGCGAGGTGACGCCCTCCCCGAGTTCGACGACGACGCCCGATCCTTCGTGGCCCATTACCAGCGGTGCCGGTGCGTCCCACTCCCCGCGCTTGACGTGCAGATCGGAGTGGCAGACACCGGCAGCGGCAATCCGCACCCGAACTTCCCCGGCCTTGGGCCCGGCGAGTTCGACGTCGGTGTGCTCGACGGGGGTGTTCTGGTCTCGGAAGACGATGGCTTTCACAGCAGGTTCCTCATCGCAGACGGCGTAGCTCGAACGCACCGAATGCTAGGGAGCCCGGCCCCGTCCCGTCACTGTGAAAATATGTGGTTTCCCGAGCAGGATTCACCGCTTTGTACACTCAGCCGATGGCCTATGACGTACGCGCCGTTGCGGCGTCACTGGACGCCGAGCTGTTCCTCGGCGGCGTCGACGCCGGTGTGCCGGTCAACGAGGCGATCCTGCTCGAGCAGTTGGTGGTGGGCAGTGCACCCGGTTTCGCCAGCGCCGTCGTCGGCTCCCCCGATGCCTTTGCCAACGCACTGGCCGACGAGGCGTTGTCAGCGCACCTGGCTACCTGCGTGGCGGTGGTCGCCGAGGCGCCCGCCAGTCCGGGGCTGACGGCGCGGCTGGCGACCGAACGCATCACCACCATCCATGCGGGCGCGCACGCGGTCGAGGTCGCGCACCTGACCCTCGCCGCCCGGATCGCCACGGACCAGGCCGCCGAGGACCGGCGGGTGACGACCGGGACCAAGGTGCTGACCCAGGTCGCCCGCCGCGGCGGTGTGGTGGCCGTCGTCGCCGAGATGGCCCACCGAATCGACGGCTGGGCAGTACTTCTCGATGCGCGCGGAGAACTCATCACCACCGCGGGCGCCGGAAGTCTGCATGTGCGTGATGCGGTCGCGGTGGCGCTCCGCCGTCCGGTCCGGGTCCGGCATACCGGCTTGCAGGTCCATCCCGTCGGACAGGGCGAGGACATCAGCGCCTACCTGGTGATCGGCGCACGGGGGCCGACCAGCCGCAGCCGTGACCTGGCGTCGCAGGCGGCGGCACTGTTGGATCTGCTGCTGCGAACCGCCGACATCCCAGCAACCGAGCGCCTCGGGCGGGAAGTGATGCTGACGACCTTGCTGCGCGGCGGACAGGAGGCCGCGGCGCTGCTGCGGCGCTGGGGCGTCCACGAGACATCGCTGACCGCGTTCGCGGTGGCATCGCGATCCCGGACGATCGATCCCGAATCGCTGGCCATCCGCTGGCTCGACGACCTCGGCGCGGCTCATGTGCTGGCTCCGCTGGACGGCCGGGTGCTCGGGTTCATCCGCGACGATCGGGCTCAGGATCTGGCGAACATCGTCGAGCAGCTGAGCTCCGAGGGCAGGATGCCGCTTCGCCTCGGCCTGGGGTCGTCGGCCAAGACGCAGCTGCTGGCCCGCTCGGCCGCCGAGGCCAGGAAAGCCCTGGACGTCGCGGTCGTCGACGCCCGCCCGGTCGTCTGGTACCGGTCGCTGGCGACGGTGAGTTATGTGCTCGACCACCTGGACGACGGCTCCACGGCGCGCATCGCCGCCGTGCTCGACCCCCTTCGCGACGAGGAGGGCCGGCACGGCGAGCTGTTGCGCACGCTCGAGATCTACCTGGCCGAGCACGGCGTCTGGGGGGCGACGGCCACCCGGTTGGGGGTGCACCGGCAAACCCTTGCCAGCCGCATCCGCCGGGTCGAGGAACTCACCGAACTGTCCATGGCGAACCCGGATGACCGCACGACGGCCTGGTTGGCGATCCGGGCGCTGCAGAACGCCGGGGCGTCCCCGGTCTAAAGCCGATTCAGAGACCGGGGCCTTCGGCGCGCAGTTCGTCCACCTCTGCCATCGCGGCGCGCAGCTTGGCCAGCCACTCCTCGGCGTGCTCACCGACCAGGCGGACACTCCACGCCAGGGCATCGGAGCGCGAGCGGGCCACGCCCGCGTCGACGAGGGTGTCGAGGACCTGGCGTTCGGGCTGCTTGAGCCGGGTCATCACCGGTACCGCGATATGGGTGAACACGATTCGCTCGCCGCCGACCTCGACGCCCCAGGACACCTTGCGGCCGTACTTGTCCTGCGCCTCGTCGGCGATCCGCATCCGCTCGGAACGGGTGTCCTCGCGGAATCGGGACGCCCGGCCCGAAGCGCGGGCCTCGGATTCAGGACCGTCAGCGGGGTCGGGCAGCCGGCCGATGACGGTGATCTCTTCACGGTCGACGATGACGGAGGGGTCTCCGTCGAACCAGGTGTCGGGCAGCCGGCCGGCGAACCATTCACCTGCGTCGCCGGCGTCGGGCTGGTCGGCCTGCTGCCAGCCACCGGGTCGGCCGGGACGGCCAGAACGGGGATGTGCGTGTTGATGCTTCATAAATTACATAATTACATCGTTGCACCCGGCCGGCCAGTGTTTCTCTGCGGGCGAACGTCGGCGGCGCAGAATGCCGCAGTTATGCGCCGGCCCGGCGAGCGCGAAACAGCTTGACCTCGTCTTTGATGCCCTTGAGGTGGCGGGCCTTGGCGAATGACCAGGCGAACGCGGTGTCGTCGGCGACCTGCTCGCGGGCCGACTCGGCCAGCAGCACCGAACCGGGCCTCGCCGCCGACGTCACCCGGCTGGCCAGGTTCACCGGGCTGCCGAACCAGTCGCCGGCGCGGGTGACCGCGGGACCGTAGGCCATCCCGACCCGCAACTGGGGCAGGTCCGCGTCGGCCTCGATGGCGGCACTGAGGCGCAGCATGGCGTCAAGCAGTGCGGTGGTGTCCCTCGACACCAGCATCACCGCATCGCCGATGGTCTTGATGAACCGCACCGGCGGCGTCGCGACCTCGCGCGCCGCGTCGGCCAGCCTGTTGGCCAGCTGTTCGAGTTCCTCGGGGGGCACCGTCTCGCCGAGCCGGGTGAAGCCGACCAGGTCGCCGAACGCCACCGCCACCAGACGCGCACCGGGCAATGGCGCACCAGCCGCGCGTTCGTTGGCATTGACCGCCTCGGTTTCCATCGAGTGGCGCAATTGCAGCATCAGCATGTCCTGGATCATCGGGCCCAGCAGCGGTGCAATCTCGGAGACCAGTGCCTGCGCGCCCTTGGCGATGTCGAGCTCACTGGCGCCGGGGTGCATGACGGCGGCGAGCGCTGTGGTGCGCATGACCTCGGCCGCATTCGAAAGTCCTTCGGCCAGAACCCGAACCACGCTGAGCATCAGGTCCGGATCAATGCCGCGGTCGATGAACCGCTTGATGTGCACCGCGGTGTCGCCGTCCGGACGCATGAACACCGCGGCGTCGGGGTCCTCGACGGAGGGCAGGCCGCTGGCCCGCTGGAACCGGGTGAGCATGTCCAGGTCGAGGCCGGCCCACTCGCTGATCTGACGGGCCGAGACGTAGGTTCCGTCGTCACCGATCGTGCGGCGTGCCGGAAGCAGCATCGGAGCGAAGGACGCCCGGATCTCCTCGATGGTGATGCCCTGCGCGAGCAGCCACGGGATCAGTTCGGCCCGCTCTGCACGGGATTCGCCGCTCAGACCGTCGAGCAGCCCGGACGTTTCGATATCGGCGTCGTCGCTCACCGGTTCAACGTATACGGTCACCGGTGATGTCTTCATCGCCACTGCTGGAGGGACTGCCGCCGATCGCCGACCGGCAGGCCCGGCTGCTCATTCTCGGCAATATGCCCAGCGTAATGTCGCTAGCGGCGGGCCAGTACTACGGGAATCCGCGAAATGCGTTCTGGCGCATCATTTCCGAGCTTTTCGACGTCACTGCCGACGCACCGTACGCGCAGCGCACCGAGGAACTGCGGCGGCACGGGATCGCGGTGTGGGACGTCCTCAAACACTGCCGCCGGATCGGCAGTCTGGACTCCGCGGTCGAACCGGGCAGCATGGTGGCCAACGATTTCGCCAGCTTCTTCGCCGCTCACCGTGGCATCCGTCGGGTGTTCTTCAACGGTGCAGCCGCCGAGGGCAACTATGCCAGATTGGTACACACCCAAACCGATGTCGACTACTTCCGGCTACCGTCGACGAGCCCGGCGCAGACCATGCGCTACGCCGACAAGCTCAGCGCGTGGCGGGTGATCGCCGGCTCATGACACCGGCGGTCGCCGGTTGGCCCACGGTCGGGCCTTCTCGATCTGGTGGCTCAGCGACAGCAGGGTGGCCTCGTCGGAGGGCCGGCCGACGAGTTGCACCGACACCGGAATCCCCTCACCGTCAAGGCCCCACGGCACGACCGCGGCGGGCTGGCCCGTCGCGTTGAAGATCGCATGGAACGGAACCCGGGACGCGACCATCGCCAGGGTGGCGAGGCCGCCGCGGTGCTGGTACTGCCCGACCCGGGACGGGCCGGTGGCGGTGCCCGGCGTGATGAGGACATCGACGTCGTCGAAGATCGACCCCACGCGGGCAGCCAAGGTGGCCTCGGCGGCTCGGATCCTGGCGATCTGCTGATCAGAGATCAGACCACCGAGTCGCGCCAGCGCCTTGGTGCGCGGCTCCAGGCGCTCGCGGTGCGGAAGCTGCTGCACGTCGTCGTAGATGCCACGCCACATCCTGGGCAGCACGTGACCGTAGACGGCCCAGGCCGGATAGTCCGGGTCGCGCCAGATGACCTCGTGCCCGAGGTCGCGCAACAGCGCCTCGACTCCGTCGAGAGCCTTCTGCTGGGCCCCGCCGACATGGCCCACCACGGTGGGAGGAATCTTGGCGCTCAACGCGATTCGCAACTTCTTGGGCTTACGGGCCGCGGCCGCCACGAAGCCGCCCCGAGGCGCCCGCGCGGTGTTGGTGACGTCGAGGAACAGGGCGGCGTCCTCGACCGTGCGGGTGATCGGTCCGTTGACGCTCAACCCCTGCCAGGCGTCGGTGTGCGGGTCCATTGGCACCCGGTCGCGCTGCGGCTTGATCCCGAACAGCCCGCACCAGGTCGACGGTATCCGGATGGACCCGGCGCCGTCGGATCCGAGCGCCATCGGGGCCAGGCCGGCGGCCACCGCCGCACCGCTGCCGCCGCTGCTGCCGCCCGGGGCGCGGGCCAGGTCCCACGGATTGTGGGTGGAGCCGAAAGCGACCGTCTCGGTGAATGGCCACAGCATCATCTCCGGCACCGCGGTCTTGCCCAGGATCACCGCACCGGCTTCGCGCAGCCGTCGCACCACCTCGGCGTCCTGCGTCGGCGGCAGGCCGTGAGCGCTGCTGCCGTAGCAGGTGAACTCATCGGCGACGTCGACGTCGTCCTTGATGGCGATCGGCACACCGAGCAGCGGCAACCGCTCCCCGGCCTCCAGCCGCTGCTGGGCGGCCGCGGCTTCCTTGCGGGCGCGCTCGGTGAGCACCACCCGGTAGGCGCGGACCTCCCGGTCCACCCGGGCGATCCGGTCCAGGTAGAGGTCGAGCAGCGCGGGCGCGGTGATGGTGCCGGCGGCGAGCATGCGGGCCTGCTCCGCAGCGCCGGCGAACGCGATGTCGGTGAGGTCCACGTCCGGCAGCGTATCGCCGTAACGGAACAGGCCCCGCCCGACACTGCCCTACCAATGCCGAAACCGCCGCGGATGAGCTGCTCAGCGCTCGTGGAGCTGCTGAGTGACTACGACACGGGTGCGCTCGACGTGCCGACCGCGGCGCGGGTACGGCTGCATCTGCTGATCTGCACGGGCTGCCGCGGTTACCTGGCCCAGTTGCGCACGACGGTGGCGATCGTGGCTCGGCTGCGGGGCGAGCATCTGGACCCGGCGTTGCGGGATCGGCTGGTCGCGGCCTTCCTTGACGGGCAGTGATCGCGCACCGGCTACGGTGGCGGCATGTCATGTGTGTTCTGCGAGATCGTCGCCGGCACCGCCCCGGCCATCCGGGTCTACGAGGATGACGACCATCTGGGCTTCCTCGACATCCGCCCGTTCACCCGCGGCCATACCCTGGTGGTGCCCAAGCGGCACAGCGTGAACCTGACCGACACCCCGGCGCAGACGCTGGCCGGGATGCTGGCGGTGGGCCAGCGGATTGCCCAGGCCACCCGGGTTTCGGGGCTCGGCGCGACGGGTAACAACATCGCCATCAACGACGGCAAGTCCGCGATGCAGACGGTGTTCCACATTCACCTGCACGTGATTCCGCGTCGCGATGGCGACAAGCTGTCCTTCGCCAAGGGCATGCTGGTCCGGCGCGACCCGGACCGGGAGGCCACCGGCCGGATCCTGCGCGAGGCATTGGAGTTGATCGGATGACATCGGCGCTCGACAAATTCATGATGCGGTTCCTGACCGTGCACGACACGCTCTACAAACGCAGCGGCGGGTGGATCGGCCACCGGCTGCCCTTCGCCCCGCGCATGCTGCTATTGCATACCACCGGGGCGAAAACCGGTGCAGCGCGGTCGAATTCACTGGCCTACTATCGCGACGGGGTGGACTATCTGATCGTCGCCTCCAACGGCGGTGGCCCACGCAGCCCGGGCTGGTACCACAACCTGCGGGCCGACCCGCACGTCGAGATCAACATCGGGCCGCGCCGGGTGCCCGTCACCGCACACGTGGTGTTGCCCGACGATCCGGACTACGCGCGGCTGTGGAAGATCTGCGACGACGAGAACGGTGGACGCTACAGCGCCTACCAGAAGCTGACGACGCGGCCGATCCCCGTGGTGCGGCTGACGCCCTAGTCACACCAGCCGCATCCGCCACCGGAGAAGGTGGGGCACCATGGGTTCCCACCTTCGAGCGACTTGTGGGGTCGGGGTCCGCGATGTTTCGAGTGCGGCCCGCCTCGGCGAGATTGAACCTGCGCAGGAAAGGTTCGAGTGGACGTCTGCGTGACGTCAATCTCGGCGCAGACTTGCCTTAGAACAGCTCTTTGGCCAGCAGTTCCAGGGTGGCCTCCCGGGCGGGCGCGGTCGCCGGGTCGGTGCCGCGGTACGCCGAAGCCACCGGGTTGACCATCACCTCGTCGACCCCGAACTCGGCGGCCAGCGCGCGCACCTGATCAGCGGCCTCGGCCGGCGCGCCAACGATTGCCATGGCCCGCCCGGCCGCGATGACGGCGCCGGCCTGGGAATGCATCGACAGTGCCGCCGCGTCCTCGACCAGGTCCAGCGGGCTCAGCGGCTGGCCGGTGCGCAACCGCGCCATCATCTGCAGATTCGGCAGCAGCAGCGCGTGGGCCTGCTCGTCGGTGGGCGCCACCACGGCATTGACCGTCATGAATGTCACCGGCTCGGCGGTCAGCGCCGAGGGCTGGAATTCGCTGCGGTAGATCGCCAGCGCCTCGGCGGTGCCCTGTCCGGCGAAGTGGTGGGCGAACACGTACGGCAAGCCCTTGGCCGCCGCCAGGTGCGCCGAGTACATCGACGAGCCGAGCAGCCACAGCCGCGGCTCGCTGACCGCCCCGGGGGTGGCCTTGAGGACGTAGTCCTGGCCGCGGATCGGCACCCGCACCCCGCGGGCGCTCATCATCGCCGCGACCTCGTCGAGGTACTGGGGAAAGTTCTCGACGTCGGAGTCATCGCGGGTACCCCGCAGCAGGATCGAGGTCACCGGATCGCTGCCCGGCGCCCGGCCCAGTCCCAGGTCGATGCGGCCCGGGGCGGCGGCCTCCAGCAGCGCGAACTGCTCGGCAACGGCCAGCGGCGCGTGGTTGGGCAGCATCACCCCACCCGAACCCAGGCGTACCTGGGTGGTCTGGGCGGCCAGATAGGCGATCAGCACCGGCGGGCTGGTGGCCGCGACGGCGGGCATGTTGTGGTGCTCGGCCAGCCAGTACCGGGTGAAACCGAGCCGGTCAGCGGTCTGCGCCAGCCGCACCGTTGCCGCCAGCGCATCGCCGGTGCTCTGATCGGTACGAACCGGGACGAGATCGAGGACGGAAAGGCGCATGACCTTCTCAACGCCTCCCGTCGCGCAGAGCTTCCCCGCCGCCCAGACCTGCGCGCTGGCGGGCGTCGGTGAACACCTCGTCGAGCATCGCCGGGGTGAGCCGGCCGGTGAACATGTTCTGCTGGCTGGGGTGATAGCACCCGATCAGCGCCACACCCGACGGCAATTCGGCCACCGCGCCGTGGCCGAACTTCGGCTTGGCCGGCCCGGCGAACGGTCCGAGCAGGCCCAGCGCGGCCTGCCACGCGAACCCGCCGAGAGCCACCACCACCCGCACATGCGGGCCGACCAGCCGCCACTCGGCAGCCAGCCACGGCTCACACGCCGAACGTTCCCCGGGCGTGGGCGCATTGGCCGGTGGCGCGCACCGGACCGCCGCCGCTATCCGAATCCCGTTGGTGCTCAACCCGTCTGCTGCATCCACGCTGACCGGTGAGTTCACCAGTCCGGCGCGGTACAGCGCGGCGAACAGCTGGTCACCGGACCGGTCCCCGGTGAACACCCGGCCGGTGCGGTTGCCGCCGTGGGCGGCCGGCGCCAGCCCCAGCACCAGGATCAGTGGCCTGGCCGAACCCCATCCGGTGATCGGTCGTCCCCAGTAGGGCTCGACCGCGAACGCCCGGCGCTTGGTGACCGCGACCTCCTCGCGCCAGGTCACCAGCCGCGGGCAAGCCCGGCACACACTGACCAGTGCGTCCAGCTCGTCGACGTCACCAACCTTGGCCGCCAGCGTCGCGACGCGGCGCGGTGTCGTGGCCACCGGCGTCTCGGGCACCGCCGGGTCCCCCGGCCAGCCAGTGCCGGGCGGCACCGGCGACTCGAACGGCACACCGGTGCGCGGATGAGCGTGTGCAGTCACCAGTCCACTGTGCACGCTTAAGCTTCGCCGGTGAGAACCAGGCGCATTCCCGCGCTGCTGATCCTGGCGTCGGCCTTCCTGGCCGCCGGCGCCAACGGCATCTCGATGGTGGCCTTCCCCTGGCTGGTGCTGCAACGCACCGGTAGCGCGGTGGACGCCTCGATCGTCGCCGGAGCCGCCACCCTGCCGTTGCTGGTGGCCACCCTGATCGCCGGGACGGCCGTCGACTTCCTGGGCCGGCGCCGCGTCGCCATCCTCTCCGATGCCTTGTCCGCGGCATCGGTGGCCGCGATCCCGGTGCTGGCGATCACGGCCGGTACCGGGTCGCTGACGACGGTGGTGCTGGCCGGGCTGGCCGCGCTGGGCTCGCTGTTCGACCCGGCCGGGATGACGGCACGCCAGTCGATGCTGCCGGAGGCGGCGGCCCGCGCCCAGTGGACCCTGGACCACACCAACAGCGTCTACGAAGCGGTGTTCAACCTCGCCTATATCACCGGCCCGGGCGTCGGCGGTCTGTTCATCGCCACGCTCGGCGGCGTGAACACGATGTGGGTCACCGCGGCGTTCTTCGGATTGTCGATCCTGGCGATGGCAGTGCTGCGGCTCGAGGGTGCCGGTCGGCCGGCCCGCGAGACCCGTCCCGACGGCGTGGTGTCGGGGATGGTCGAAGGCCTGAAGTTCGTCTGGCACACCCGGGTGCTGCGCACGCTGGGCCTGATCGACCTGGCGGTCACCGGCATGTACCTGCCGATGGAGAGCGTGCTGTTCCCCAAGTACTTCACCGACCGCAACGAGCCGGCCCAGCTGGGCTGGGTGCTGATGGCGCTGTCGATCGGTGGTCTGGTGGGGGCACTGAGTTGGACGGTGCTGTCCCGGATCGCCAGCAAGCGCACCACGGTGCTGACCGCGGTGCTGACGTTCGGCCTGGCCGTGCTGGTGATCGCGTTCCTGCCGCCGCTGCCGGTGATCCTGTCGTCGGCCGCGCTGGTGGGTCTGGTCTACGGGCCGATCGGGCCGATCTACAACTCGGTGATGCAGACCAGGACACCGGAGTACCTGCGCGGCCGGGTGGTCGGGGTGATGACGTCGATGGCCTATGCGGCCGGCCCGGTCGGCTTCATGCTCGCCGGACCACTGGTCGACGCATTCGGCCTGAAGGTGACCTTCCTGGTGCTGGCTGTGCCGATCCTCATGATCGGCCTGACGTGTCCCTGGGTACCGGCCCTGAAGGACCTCGACGACGAGTCCGGCGAACCTAAGATGGCGTAATGGCAAGCCCCCTGACCGATCTGGCCGCGCAACTCCCCGACGGCATGGTCGTCACCGATCCCGACATCGTGGGCTCCTACCGCCACGACCGGGCCGCCGACCCGTCGGCGGGTACTGCGCTGGCCGTCGTCCGGCCCACCCGCACCGAGGAGGTGCAGACCGTCCTACGTTGGGCCAGCGCGCATCGCATCGCGGTGATCCCGCGCGGGGCGGGCACCGGCCTGTCCGGTGGGGCGACGGCGGTCGACGGCGGGATCGTGCTCTCGACGGAGAAGATGCGCGACATCACCGTCGACCCGACGACCCGCACCGCGGTGGTCCAGCCGGGACTACTCAACGCCGAGGTGAAGAAAGCCGTCGCCGAGCACGGCCTGTGGTACCCACCGGATCCGTCGTCCTACGAGATCTGCAGCATCGGCGGCAACATCGCCACCAACGCCGGCGGCCTGTGCTGCGTGAAGTACGGTGTGACAACCGATTACGTGCTGGGCTTGCAGGTGGTGCTGGCCGACGGCACCGCCGTGCGATTGGGCGGCCCTCGACTGAAAGACGTTGCAGGGCTGTCGCTGACGAAACTGTTCGTCGGTAGCGAGGGCACGTTGGGAGTGGTCACCGAGGTGACCTTGCGGCTGCTACCGCCGCAGCATTCGCCGTGCACCGTGGTCGCAACATTCGACTCAGTGGAGGCCGCCATGAACGGGGTGGTCGCGGTAACGGCCCGGATCCGGCCCTCGATGCTGGAGTTCATGGACTCGGTGGCCATCAACGCCGTCGAGGACAAGCTCAAGATGGGCCTGGACCGTTCGGCGGGGGCGATCTTGGTGGCAGCCTCCGACGACCGCGGCGCCGCCGGTGCCGAGGATGTCGATTTCATGGCCCGGGTGTTCACCGAAGCCGGTGCCACCGAATGCTTTTCGACGTCAGACCCGGAGGAGGGTGAGGCCTTCGTCGCGGCCCGCCGCTTCGCGATTCCTGCGGTGGAAGCCAAGGGCGCGCTGCTACTCGAGGATGTCGGGGTGCCGCTGCCCGCGCTGGCCGAGCTGGTCGGCGGGGTGGCCAAGATCGCCGCTGACCGGGATGTGATGATCTCGGTGATCGCTCACGCCGGCGACGGCAACACTCATCCGCTGATCGTCTACAACCCCAACGATGCCGCGATGGCCGAGCGGGCCCACCTCGCCTTCGGCGAGATCATGGACCTCGCTGTGTCACTGGGCGGCACCATCACCGGCGAGCATGGCGTTGGCCGCCTCAAGAAGCCTTGGCTGGCAGGACAACTCGGGCCGGAGGCGATGGAGCTGAACCGCCGGATCAAGGCCGCCCTGGACCCGGACGGGATCCTCAACCCGGGCGCGGTGGTCTAGCCTCTCGCCGGCTTGCTCACCTGCGCGCTCACAGATCTGACGCACCACCGTCGACCAGGAGTTCGGTGCCGGTCGTGTAGGTGGCGTCAAACCCCAGGAAGAGGATCGCTTTCGCCACTTCCTCGGGCTCGCCGAATCTACCCATGGGGTTGTCGGCCTTGATCTGCTCGAGAAATGCGCGGGCGGCCTCGACCGGCATGGTGCGTTCGAGGATGCCGGTATCGATCGGCCCCGGGGATACCGCGTTCACCCGGATTCCCCGCTCGAGAAGTTCACGGGCGAAGGTCCGTGTCATGGATCGCAATGCCGCTTTGGTCGCCGAATAGACGCTCGTCGTCGCAATCCCCTTCGTGTTGCTCACCGATGTTGTGAGCACGACGGCGCTGCCCACGGGTAGCAGCGGCAGGAACTTCTGCACGGTGAAGAACGGGGCCTTGGCGTTGAGGGCGAAAAGCCGGTCATAGCTGGCCTCCTCGGTGTCCGCGACTGTCGCGGTATCCGTTGCGCCGGCGTTGAGCACCAGCAGGTCGACACCGCCGAGTTCGGCCGCCACCCGGTCGACGAGCGAGTCGATGCCCGAGACGGCATCGCTGTCGACCACCATGGCACCGTCACCCAACTTCGCTCGCGCCGACTCCAGCGACGACGGCGTGCGACCGGTCACCACCACGCGCGCGCCACCGTCGACCAGAAGTGTGGCGGTGGCTAGACCGATGCCGCTCGTCCCTCCGGTGATGACCACCCTTTTGCCCCGGTATTTCCCCTCGCCTGCTGTCACTTTCAGATCTCCTCTCACAGTTGTGACTCGCCGCCGTCGACCACGAGTTCGATTCCCGCGACATAGGTCGCATCGAAGGCCAGGAATGCCACGGCAGGCGCGAACTCATCAGGGTGTCCCCACCGCCGCATCGGGCTGCTCGCCTCGAATTCGGCCTTCAGCGCAGCGGCCTTCTCGGGTGCCTCCTTCTCCAGCTTGCCGGTGTCGATCGAGCCCGGGCTGATCGCGTTGACCCGAATTCCCCTGGGCAGCAGCTCTTTACTGAGCGTCCGGGCCATCGACCGCAGCGCCGCCTTGCTCGCCGAGTACACGCTGAGCGCATCCCAACCGGTCTGGTTCGCGATCGACGTCGTCAGCACCACGCTGCTGCCCTCGGTCAGCAGTGGCGCCAACTTCTGCACCGTGAAGAAGGGGCCTTTGGTGTTGATCGCGAAGACGTCGTCAAAAGTCTGCTCGGTGACGGCGAAGAAGGAATCGAAGCTCCCGATACCTGCGTTGACGACCAAGGCATCGACGGTACCGAAGTCGCTGCGGACGCGGTCGGCGAGTGCGTCGATCGCCGCGAGTGAACGCGCGTCGCTGCGGACCGCAACGCCGCGGTCGCCCAGCTGGCGGGCGGCGTCGTCGAGCGTGTCCTGATTGCGCCCGGTGACCATGACCTGTGCGCCGTGCCGGATCAGATAGCGGGCAGCGGCCAGCCCCAGGCCGCTGCTTCCGCCGGTGATCACCACGCGCTTGCCGTCGTATCTGCTCATGCTGTCGAGTCTTCGGCCGCCGCCGGCGGCTGTCCAAGACCTGTCCGGTACCCCGTCATCCCGAAACGGAATAGCCCCGATTCCAGCCGGGTTGGACGTGGGGTGAACGATCTCGGAGTCGACCTCGAGCTGCGGCTGGTCCGGTACTTCACCGTGGTCGCCCAACATCTGAACTTCAGCCGCGCTGCCACCGAGCTCCAAGTGGCACAGCCCTCCCTGAGCAGGCAGATCCAGCGGTTGGAGCACCGCCTCGGGGTCCGTCTGCTTGACCGCACGCCACAGGGCGCCCTGCTCACCGAAGCCGGCAAGGCGTTTCTTCCCGAGGCGCAGACGCTGCTGCGTGCCGCCCGCCAGGCGGCGCTCACCGCCCGCGCCTACGCCCCCGCCGGCAAGATCGTCATCGGCTACGTCGAAGACCTCATCGTCACGCCCGCTGTCCGGCAATTGCGTCGCCGACACCCGGACGCCGATATCACGACCCGCCATCTGGAATGCCACCAACAGGACGTCTTGATCGACGGACGGGCTGACGCGCTGGTAGCCAGGGCGCCGCTGTTCATCCCGACCGACGGCGTCCGCGTGACCGAGCTCTACGACGAGCCACGCATGCTCGTATTGCCGGCCGATCATCGGCTGGCCGACCGGCCGTCAGTCTCGCTGGAGGACTTCGCCAAAGGCGAGTCGATCATATGCTCGCACGGCGGAACGCGCGTGATCTTCCCGGCCGACTCCTATCAGTCGAGCGATCCGGGGCCGATGTCGGCGGGACCCATCGTCGAAAGCTTCGAGGACAGGCTGGAACTCGTCGCAAGTGGTCAGGCTGTTGCGGTCGTTCCGGTCGGCGACCGCCGCAGCTCGGTGCGCCCGGATCTGGCGTCCGTGCCGCTGGAGGGTTTTCCGCCCAGCAGCGTCGTCGTCGCCACCCGAATCGGCGAGACGAACCCGCTTGTCGCCGAGTTCGTCTCGGCGGCACAGGCTTTGCTCATCGGCACCAACACAGCGCTGGAGTCAGACTGAGTCAGGCGCCCAGTCGGCGAAAAGTGCTGCGATGGAAGACGATCGGCGCGACGTCGTCATGAATGGTGATATCCAGGACCCGCAACACAACAATCGTGTGGTCGCCGGCCGGCACCAGCTGATCGATTGAGCTCCGCAACCACACGCTGGTGCCGTGCACGAACACCGCACCGCTCTCGTGGGAGTGCGTCTCCAGTCCGGCGAACCGGTCACCGGTCTTGGCCGCCAAGGTGCGGGCGGCGCCATCGTGCGACTCGCCGAGCAGGCTGATCCCCAGGGATGGAAGGTCCTTCAGCTTCGGCCACGTCTCTGAATTGTTCTGCACACAGAAACAGACGAGCGGCGGATCCAGGGAGACCGGCACGAACGTGCTGGCCGCCAAGCCGACTCGGACACCATCGACTTCCGCGGCGATAGCGATGACACCCGAAGGGAAATGGCCGAACGCCTGGCGCAGCGAGGCCGGGCTCAGGTCTGCATTGCTCATAACGGTCCCATCTTCGCACACAACGGACTCCGACGGCATAGCTCCCGGGCTGCTCAGACGGGGCAAGCCAGGGCGCCGGTGCTTGTCGTGGTCTGACGGGTCGACAACGTCATGGCGTGCGACTCGGGCAACCCCGCTCGGACCGCGTCCTGTCAAAATCTATCGAACAGTGCTGCCGGATCGTCTGGCAGAGCGGTCGTGCCGCCGCCCCGAGCTGACGTGAGGCGGCTCGGCCCCGATTTGTCTCAGTTAATCAACTAGTTTCGATGAGATCGATGGGCTCGGCGTCTGCTCGCGGAATGACGTCGAGCACTGGCTGCAGGTGTGGGTCGGTGATGTGTCCGTCGATATGGACGCGGCCGCCCCCGCGCTGAGCGAACGTCTCCAACAAAGTCGCAAGCGCGGAGGCGAGGAGCTTCTGGCCTCGGAATGGGGTGGGGTGGATCGTCTCGGCGACGACCTCAATGCCGTCGTGAGCCGGGAAGGCCAGTGCCAAGGCGGCTAGTTGGCCATCAACCCAGGCGCCGACACTTAGCGCGCGATCGGCCTCTGCGACTTCTTGACCCGTTACCCGCATCAACTCGTCGGCGTCGGTGACCGGCGACCAGCCGTGGTGGCTCCACATATAGAGCGCGGCAAATGCCGCCACCACCGTGTCAACGTCCACGTCGGTCAGGTCAGTGCAGTTTGCCCGCGGCTGGGTGGCAGCCCATCGCCGCACCCTGCTCGAGCAGCAGCGACCCGACGCCCTGCCGGCGCCACGGTGGGGCCACCTCGATCGCGCACGGCATGCGCCCGGCGTGGAGCGGGTTGACGACGACGGTCGCAGCACCGATCACTGCGCCAGTGCGGTCGGTGGCGACACGACACCTCCGCCACGAAGGACCCTCCCCATCAGCACCGTGCAAAGCGTGAAATTGTTTCTCCCACAACGGATCTATGGCGGCATCGAGCAGACGATCAATGCCCGATCCATCGCCATTCCGCCACGGTCGCACGTGCACCCAGCCGTCCGTGCCGGTGTGATCACGTTTCGACCTAAGCCGCCGGACCATGGTTCCCACGTGCGTCGTGATCAAGGGCGATGAAGACGTCGTCGAGGACGCAGGGCCGTCCGACGCGCACCGCGGTGGCGCGGGAGCGGTTGTTGTGTCGGTCGATGGTCCCGATGAGCAGGTCGGTGGCCTCGGTGAAACCGCCGTGCGCCCAGGCGCACTGCGCCGAGGTGGCGTACCGGTGCCCGGAGTGTGCCACGCTGATGACTTCTTCGTTGATCTCCTGGCCAGTGATCCAGCCGATCGCGCCGGGGGCCACTGCCAGGACACCAACGGTGTCCGGGTCGCGGGTGATGGCCCACAGCTGATGCCGGGCATGCCAGTCCCGCAGATCCTCCGGTGCCGCCGGAGCCAAGTTGCGCGACAGCACGGGGTCCGTCATCGCGAGTTGGGTGTAGCGGTCGCTGACCATGTCGATGGCCTGTTGGGCGGTGTCAAAGCGTGCCAGCCCGATACGGCCGTCGCTGATGGCCATGTCGGAACAGCGGGCCGCATGGATGGACTTGTCGAGCACGACGCCGCGTCGATCAGCGAGCCGCCCGGGTCGGGTCCGCAGGCGCAGGTAGCGTGCGCTAAACGGTGACCATTCGGCGTACACGCACGCGGCCAGGTCGTCGAGGTCGTCGAAGCTGTGGGCCACGACATCGACGAACGGGCGTCTCACGTCGCGCGAGTAAAACCTGATTCCCCCGAGCAGATCACCGCGTGCGGTGCGAATGTGTCGATGGGCGTAGTCCAGAGAGCTAATTCCGGGCAGATCGACGTGATCAGAAAACGTTCTTGCGAAGTCGCGGTCACCGACGAACCCGGCTTGTTCGGCGAGCCACCTAGTGACCTTGCCCGACCCAGACAACCCGAATAATCGCTCCGCTATCAGAACCTGGTCGCACAGCGACGGCCACTTCTCGACGATGCCCACCACCACAGCATCGGCGCACAGCCGTCTCGAAATCGACCGAATTTCCTGACATCGGCGTCCGGGAAGGATCCGCGTCACACATCGGACTGTCTCACTTTAGAGAGAATGTGGACGGCTCGGATCTCCGTCGTGGTCGTTGTTCCTAATGGGCAAATTCATCAGTGGATTGACAAAATCAACACACTGTCGTAATCATGAAACATGACACCAATTGTGTCTCACGAGGCCGAGGCTCACTTCGAGCTGGCCAGCGCCGATACCTGGGCCGACCCCTGGCCGATGTACCGTGCCCTGCGCGATTACGACCCGGTCCACCACGTCGTCCCGCACCACCCCGAACAGGACTACTGGGTGCTCTCCCGGCACGAGGACGTCTGGGCCGCAGCGCGCGATCACCAGACGTTCTCCTCAGCGGCGGGCCTCACCGTCAATTATGGCGAACTGGAACTGATTGGGCTGCAAGACAATCCACCGATGGTCATGCAGGACCCGCCGGTCCACACCGAGTTCCGCAAGCTGGTCGCCCGCGGCTTCACCCCGCGCCAGGTCGAGGCCGTCGAACCGAAGGTGCGCGAGTTCGTGATCGAGCGCATCGAGCGGCTGCGGGACGCCGGCGGCGGGGACATCGTCACCGAATTGTTCAAGCCGTTGCCGTCGATGGTCGTCGCGCACTACCTCGGCGTGCCCGACGAAGACCGCGACCAGTTCGACGGCTGGACCGATGCCATCGTGGCGGCCAACGCCAGCGGATTTGGAGCACTGGGCTCGGTCGGAGACGCCATCGGTTCGATGATGGCGTACTTCGCCCAGCTCATCGAGCGGCGCCGCCGCGAACCGGGCGACGACACCGTCTCGCACCTGGTGGCCGCCGGGGTCGGCGCCGACGGTGATATCGCCGGGACACTCTCGATGCTGGCCTTCACCTTCACCATGGTCACCGGCGGCAACGACACCACCACCGGAATGCTCGGCGGCGCAGTGCAACTGCTCGATGCGCGCCCCGATCAGCGCCGCCTGCTCGTCGAGCGGCCCGACCTGATCCCCGACGCCGTCGATGAGTTCCTGCGGCTCACCTCACCGGTGCAGGGCTTGGCCCGCACCGTCACCCGCGACGTCGAGTTGCACGGCAAGACCATCCCCGCGGGGCGAAAGGTGCTGCTGCTCTACGGCTCGGCCAACCGCGACGAACGTCAGTACGGCGTCGATGCCGGCGAGCTCGACGTGCTACGACGTCCGCGCAACATCCTGACCTTCAGCCACGGCGCGCACCACTGCCTGGGTGCTGCTGCCGCGCGGATGCAAGCGCGGGTGGCGCTGACCGAATTGCTGTCGCGCTGCCCGGATTACGAGATCGACACGGCCGGCGTGGTGTGGGCGGGCGGCAGCTACGTTCGCCGACCGCTGGCGGTGCCATTCCGGGTGGCGCACTGATGGCCGGCAAGGACTGGCTGAGCGCCCGACGTGCCGAGGTGGCGTCCGACCGGATACTCGACGCCGCAGGCAAGCTGTTCACCGACACCGACGTATCCAGTGTCGGCATGCACGAGATCGCCCGCGCGGCAGGCTGTTCCAGGGCCACCCTGTACCGCTACTTCGAGAACCGCGAAGCGCTGCATGCCGCTTACGTGCATCGCGAGGCCTACCGGCTGTACCAGCAGATGGGTGAACTCATCGACGGCATCGAGGACCCGCGCGAGCGTCTGGTCGCCGGGCTTACCGCCTCGCTGCGGCTGGTGCGCGAAAGCCCGCCGCTGTCAGCGTGGTTCACCACGACCGGCTCGCCCATCGGTGCGGAGATGGCCGACCAGTCCGAGGTGATCCAGGCGCTGAGTTCGGCGTTCCTGCTGTCGCTGCGGCCCGACGAACCCGATGTGGTGCAGCGCCGCGCCCGCTGGCTGGTACGGGTACTCACCTCACTGCTGATCTTTCCAGGCCGCGATCCGGACGACGAGCGCGCCATGCTCGAGGAGTTCGTGGTACCGCTCGTATGCCCAACCCATGTGTCACAACGTCCCAGCCACACGACGGGTGTTCGTGCGCCGAGTTAAGACCCGGCAAGCACATACAGCGGCTCAGCGAGAGGCGGATTCGCTGTCGGTCAGCAATGTCGCAGACGGCCAGCGGCCCGCAACTACCGCCGCCCGGACGACGCCGGTCAGCTGCACGGCAACTGCTTGAACGGGTGGCGGCATCCAGCTCCCGCGCTGCAGACCCAGTACCACGGTTCGGACGATCTCCGGCGCGCCCAGCGGGGCTCCGCTGAGCCGCCCGGCGGCTACGTCGGCGGCCACGCCGGCCGCCGGCAGAACCGTCCATCCTCGACCTGCCTGCACGAGTTGCTTCTGCACAACCATCGAATTCGTTTCAGCGACCACTGCGCTCTGGTGCATCGGCAGGACATCGGCCTGATCTATCAACTCCCGTAGCCCATGTCCGGCAATGGGCAAGACCAGCGGATGACGCAGCATCTCGTCCCACGAAACAGGTTGGCTGGCGTCGAGTTCTGCATGCGGCGGTCCAACCGCCCATAGTCGTTCTCGCAGAATAGGGGTGACCGCGAGGGACTGGGTGCTCGCCAATCCGTATAGCAGCGAGACGTCGATGTCGCCGTCGTCCAACCACTGCTGCAGATGACCGGAGTAACCACACAAGACCCTCAATCCGATGCCGGGATACCGGTCCGCCACCGCAGCGGCGAGAGGTTGGAGAACGATGTCGACGACGCTCTCCAAGATGCCCACCGTGACCGTCCCCGTAACACCTCCCGGGTCTGGGTGGAGTTCAGCGCGGGCCCGCTCGACTTCGTTGATGGCGCGACGGGCGCGGGCGACCAGTTTGTCGCCTGCCGCTGTGAGCACCATGCCGTGCCGCGTACGTTCGAAGAGCGTCACTCCGAGTTCGTCCTCGAGAGTGCGGATCTGGCGGGTAACCGCGGGCTGGACCAGATGGAGTAGCCGGGCTGCCTTTGTCACGCTGCCCGCATCGGCGACCGTCACGACTGCCGCGAGTTGCTTCAGATCCACGGCGGACCCTGAGGTATTCGACGTCGCAATGGGCCCATCAAGAAATGTTAATTCTCATTTCCATATATCAGCAAGCATGATGGTGGCACGACAGTCCGGGCCGGCTGGCGAGCACAGCGCATCCCGTTGTCCAGGGTCCGACTCTGATGCGGCGCCCGGCGACTCTTCACCGCCACGGTCGGTCGCCCGCTGCACATCCGAGCGCCACCCATCGACCGATCGAGGAAACATCAATGCTGCCACTAGACGGAATCACCGTCCTATCGCTTGAGCATGCCGTGGCCGCACCCTTTGCCTCTCGGCAACTGGCCGACCTGGGCGCACGGGTCATCAAGATCGAGCGTCCCGGTGGCGGCGACTTCGCCAGGCATTACGACGAAGCGGTGAACGGCCTGTCAAGCTATTTCGTCTGGCTGAACCGGTCCAAGGAGTCGGTGGAACTCGACGTCAAAACCGACTCGGGCCGCGAGGTATTGCACGAACTCGCCGATCGCGCCGATGTCGTGATCCAGAATCTCGGCCCAGGGGCGGCCGATCGGTTGGGGCTAGGCGCGGACCGATTGCGAGCCCGCGACCCACGCAAGATCGTCGTGAACATCACCGGCTGGGGATCGGATGGGCCTTGGCAGGACCGGAAGGCCTACGACCTGTTGGTGCAGTGCGAGACCGGACTGCTGTCATTGACCGGCACGCCCGACGACGTCGTTAAGGTGGGCGTGTCCATCGCCGACATCGCAGCAGGCATGTACGCATTCAGTGCGACCTTGGCTGCTCTGTTTCAGCGGGAGGTGACCGGCGAAGGCGCCTCGATTGAAATCTCACTGTTCGAAGCCCTGGCCGAGTGGGTGGGCCAGCCCGCCCACTTCACCGCTGGCGCCGGCCGTCAGCCGGGGAGATTCGGAGCTCAGCACGCCACGATTGCGCCGTACGGCCCGTACGTCGCCGACGACGACCACACCCTGTTCATCGCCATCCAAAACGAACCGGAGTGGGAGCGGTTCTGTGATGTCGTCCTGGGCCGCCCGGAGTTGGCTCGGGATGTTCGCTTCGCATCAAACTCTCTGCGCGTTGCCAACCGTGATCTGCTCAACCCCATCATCACCAGCATCTTCGGTCAGAATCGATCGTCTGAGCTGGTATCACGTCTGAACATCGCTCGAGTCGCTTACGCCGGGGTGAACACCGTCGCGGAGTTGTTGGAGCACCCCGTGTTGTCGGGTCGCGACAGATGGCGGGAAGTCAGCACGGAGGCCGGACCGATTCGCGCGCTGCTGCCGCCGATGAACCTCGGCGCCGAAGCGCGGATGGGCGATGTTCCAGCGCTGGGGCAACACACTGCGCAGATACTGGACGAGCTTGGGCGCGACCCGATCACTGGAGTGAAGGTAACGAATCCTAGTACGTCCTTGGAGATTTGACGCTACGCCGCGTGATAACCGCCGACCCGCGCGATCGCACTCAATCGCCTCGCGAGAGCAGCGGTGCAACTTTGGTGCAAATGGTGTTGATGTTGGCCATGACCACGTCTTCCGGCATACCTCCAATGGAGGCCCAGAAGAAGATGGTGCCGACCGGTGCGTCACCAACCTTGTCCAGCAAGGCTTTTGCAACAGTCTCGGGAGTTCCGTAGGTGAAGCCCCCAAGCGGGCCACTGCGCTGCTCGTTCACGAGCCTGTCCACGTCGACGGGCCGCGGCGCCGGCTGACCGGTGCCCTCCACCATGTGCCTGCGATACGAGTTGAGTTGATGAGCCAAGTGTTCAGACACCATCGGCCAGTCCCGCTCGGGGTCTTCGGTGGCCCACGCTTGACACCCCCCACTCATCCTCGCCGACGACAACGAGTGGCCGCCCTCGGAAAGCCCCTCGGCGTACGGCGCCCACAGGGCACCATCGGCCGACAGCAGCCCTTCACCGAGCAGGCCTGCCCGCCGAGCCCCCTGGGGGCCCTGGTAGCCCATCCAGATCGGCAGCGGATCTTGGACCGGCACAGGCCGAATACCGCCCGGGCCCCACAGCTTTCGCAGTTCGCGGGTGGTGTCGTCGGTTCTGCCGTACTTGCGCTCCAACGTGGTCCCGTAGAGCTCGAACTCTGGAATTCGATAGCCGGTGCCCAACCCGAGATCGAGTCGACCATTGGAGATCAGGTCGACGGCAGCGCTCTGTTCCGCAATTTCGACCGGGTGATGGATGGGTGCGATGACGATCGCGGTTCCGATCCTCGGCCGAACCGTTCGCGCAGCGGCCGCCGCCGCAAGCGTCAACGGATTCGACAGATAGTCGTCTTCGAAAAGGTGGTGCTCGGAAAACCACAGCGAGTCCGCGCCGAGATGCTCCGCTTCCTCGCACGCCTCTAGAACGAAGCCGTAAAGTCTGGCCGGATCCTGCCGCCACTGCTGCGGGTTACGCACATCGAAGTAGACACCGACCTTGATCCCTTCCCGCTGTGGTGATGCATCAGTGTCGGCGACCATAGAACTCTCCCTGTTGCGAAACCGTCGATAGAACCCGATACCGCGCCGGCGAGCAGCGGTGACCTGTCAGCTGCTTGGTGAACCGAGCGCATTGACCCCCAGAGTGGATGCCCGGGGCCACAGACGCGTTGCACGACGTCAGCACCGACCAACCACACTATACGGCGTACAAGGGGCTGTAAATGCCGGAATCCCATCCGGACCCGGAATCCCGCCCACCTGCCCAGAGTGGCGCCAACCACCCGCATCCCAGGGATGATCCGACCGACCAGTGGTCATCGAATACCATTGAGTCCTCAGTTTCCAACGACGGGGTGACCGATTACTGCAGATGATGCCGTTCGCGGTGGCCAGCCGGCTCGAAGTCGGCGCGGCAAGCCGCCGACGCTTACCGAGGACCAGATCGTCTCCGCGGCGTTGTCGATCATTCGCGCGGAGGGACTGGAGTCGCTGTCGATGCGTCGGCTGTCCCGCGAGCTCGACCGCTCTGCCATGGCGCCGTACTGGTACGTGAACGACAAGCGGGAACTACTCGAACTGGTCGCCAAGAAGCTCCTGTCCGAGGTTCGGATACCCCTGCCAGACTCCGGCCCTTGGGATGAGCGTCTTCGCGAGGTTCTGAACGGCATCGACGCATGCCTGCACGACCATCCCAGCGTCGCTGTCGTGCTACTGGAGCGCATGACCAGGACCGACCAACGGCTGATGACCGGGATCATGGATATCCTCAGAAGCGCCGGATTCGAAGGCGCACAGGTGTTCCTGTGCTACGCGATGATCCACACCTATCTCTTCGGCCGCTACCAAGTGGTCAGCATCCAGGAAGACTTCACGCCTGCCGAGACCGCAGATCTGGGAGACACCCTCGAAGATCTGTTGCCGTCTCTGAACGGGCTGCGCGGCCGCGACTTCTTTTCGTTCGGTGTCGACACCATCATCGCCGGGCTCAAGGCCCGACTGGCCGACCGCCCGGTGTCGGCCGAACCTGCGAAGGCTTCCGCACGCAAGAAGCCATCTCGTGGCTCTACGCCGCAGACCCCCCGCGGCTAGCTACGCGAATTCGGCTGCAATCAACGTCGAATCAACTGACTGATACTCCTATACATTGTAAGTTGCAATGGACTGGTAGTCAGCCATCCAGGTCATAACGAAAGGTCTCTCGACGATGAAATTAAGCCTTGACCGGTCAAAGTGCGTGGGCCACGCCATGTGCAACGCTGTTGATCCGGAACTGTTTCCATTGGACGATTCGGGATACTCGACCGTCGAACCGTATGAAGTGAAAGCTGAAGATCTTGCGACAGTGGAGGCCGGTGTCGGCGCTTGCCCGGAGAAGGCACTGATTCTGGAAGACAGCTGACGGACCGGCATCGACCAGACGTTGAGTTGTAGGAAAATCAGCCGCGGGCCAAAGGCCCGCGGCTGATTTCGTCCGTAATGCCGAACGAGCGCAGCGGCGCCGTCAAGTCATCCCGCCGACCGACACACCCTCACCGTCGTTGGGTGCGCCACGACCTCGCGCAGCTTGATCAGGCCGGTGTCGCGCAACGCGATCCGTCCCCTAAATATCAGCCAGATCAGTTGTTTGGCAACGGTTCTGGCCGGATAACTGACCCTCGTCGACATCCGAACGGGATCAGCGCTCCGCCGAGATGAGGTCAGCAGCGCGCCAGGCCATTGCCATCGCCGGCGCGTTGAGGTTGCCGGACACCATGGTGGGCATGACGGAGCAGTCCATCACTCGCAGATTCTGCACTCCACGAACACGCAGCGCAGAGTCGACAACGTCATCGTCCGCCGGGCCCATCGCACAGGTGCCCACCGCGTGGTAGCCGCAGTAGCCGTAGTCCAATGCAGCATCAATGATGCCCTGGTCCGAATCGACCTCGCCACCGGGCCGTGTTTCACAGACAATCTCGTCTGCGATCGGTGACTGCTCGAAGATGGTGCGCATCTTGCGGAACATCTTCGTGATGATGTCGCGATCATGCTGGGTATCAAAGAAATTGGGATCGATATCAAGATCGGCGTTGGGATCTCGCGAGGTGATGGTCAGTGACCCTTCGCTGTCAGGGCGCAGGATGAAGCCGATGGCCTGAATGCCTGGCAACCGCTCGACGCCGACATCTTCACCTGGCATGAGGGGCTTGGCCGAGAATGGTGCCATCAATATCTGTGCGTCGGGCCGCGCCAATCCGGGGTCAGTCTTGAAGAAGCCCACCGAATCGTAGGCAGAGGTGGACATCGGCCCTCGGTGGGTAGCGAAATACTTGAGTCCGCTGACAGCCTGGGACATCGGTGTAGCCAGCGCCTTGTTGTATCCACCTTCGCGCTTGAGTCGATACTGGATCGCGACACAGCGGTGCTCGCGCATCCGCCGCCCGACATTCGGGCTGTCGGCACGGACGTCGATACCTAGCTTACGCAGCGTGGCGGAATCACCAATACCCGACAGCTGCAGAAGCTTTGGCGTGGAGATCCCACCTAGTGCGAGAATGATCTCGCGGTTGGCCCGAAACTCGGTCCGGCCTGATTTGGTCGACGCCTCGACACCAACGGCCTTGTCACCCTCGAACAAGATCTGACGGGCCGTGGTATTGACTGCCACGGTCAGATTCGGACGTTGTCTGATGGGCCGCAGGAAGGCGTGGGCGGCGCTGACACGTCGGCCGTTCCAGATGTTGCGGACTGCGGGACCAACCCGCTCTTCGTCACTGCTGTTGAGGTCAGCGGGTGTTGACATGCCCAACCGTGCGGCCGACTCGACGAACTGACGACACAACTCGGGGAAGTAGGGATCGACGGATACACCAAGCGGTCCCCCAACCCCGCGAGTTACCGACGCCCCGAGGGCATGGTTTTCGATCTGCTTGTAGATGGGAAGGATGTCCGCCCAGCCCCACTCGGGATTTCCCAGCTCGACCAGCGCGTCGAAATCAGCAGCGCTGCCGCGGTTGTAGATCATTCCGTTGACGGCACTTGAACCACCAAGAGTGCGTCCACGCACCCAATGCTCAACGTTGCCGGAAGGCCCAATCGGGCGCACCGGGAAGTGCCAGGCCAGCTTGGGGTGTCCCACAAGCTTTCCAAAACCCTTGGGAATACGGATCATCGGACTGACGTCCCTGGGTCCTGCCTCGATGAGCAGAACGCGGATCCGCGGGTCCACGGACAGCCGGTTCGCCAGCACACAGCCGGCCGATCCGGCCCCGACGATGACGTAGTCGAAATCGCTCATATGATCTGAAGCCTCGCAATCAGGGTAAAGAAGCGGGTAGTTCGAGATGCCGGCACGGCACATTGTGATGTCATGGCCCGTTCCCCTCGGGCAAGACCGGGGCACACACCTCAGTTGCTACGGGTGGTTCCGCCTGGGTAGCCGCCGCCACCAAAGGTCGCGTCCAGCAGTGCGTAATCCTTCGCACCCGCAGAGGTTCGCGGTAGTTCGTCGACGAACTCGACGAACTTCGGCTTCTTGTAGGAAGCGATGTGTGCGCGGCAGTGCTCGATGACCCCCTCCACCGTGACTTCGGTCCCAGCCTCACGGACGACGATGGCTTTGACCGACTGGACGAACTTCTGGTCGGGGACGCCGATGATGGCAGCCTCTTTGACTCCCGCACAGCTCTCGATGCACTTCTCCACCTCGGCCGGATAGATGTTCTCGACGCCGGACTTGATCAGTTGTGTCTTGGGTCCGATGAAGCTGATGACACCATCGGGTTCCCTGCGGCCCAAATCATTCGTCCGCCAACCACCGCTACGCGTGCGCTCGGCATTGATCGCCTCTCGATTCCAGTAGCCCGCGTGGACAAGCGGACCGGAGAACTCGATCTCGCCGGTCTCGCCTACCGGAACCTCATTGCCGGCCTCATCGAGAATCCGCACCCGGGTCCAAGGAGAAGGCCTGCCTGCCGTCGACACGCCTTCACGGCCGCCATAGCCGGCAAAACAGTTGAAGCCGGTGACCTCCGTCTGGCCGTACCCTCCGGTGAAGAACTTCGATGGCGCAAACTGCACCATGTCGGTCCATCCCGGGATCGGAATCGGTGAGCGGAAGCAGGATAGGTCGAAGCGGCCGCCGGAATTGAGTTCGAGAATCTTCAGAATTGTTGGCGGCAAGACGAATCCATCCACGCACCGTTCGCGGTCGATCAACTCCATGATCTCTTGCGGATCCGCCTGGCGGGCGAAGACATTCGTGCCCCCGATATGGAAAGTCGCGATCGTGAACATCAACGAACCGATATGGAAGAGCGGTCCGCAGTTCAGGTAGATATGGTCCGGTTCGATGCCGCCGAGCAGGAAGAGATTGGCGTCCTGTGTCATCAGGCCCAATTGGGTCAGCATCGAGGCATTCGGATGCCCGTCGAACGCGGCGGTATACAGCAGCACCAACGGTTGGCGGACATCAACGTCTCCATCCGCTGCGCGCTGGGCCGAACCGGCAGCAGCCAGGAGGCCTTCATAATCCCCTGCACCCTCACCGTCGTGCTGAACCCACAGGGCATCGAAGGTCAGCATCGTCCGGGCAGCACGAACGGTCTCACCGATGGCCTCTTGCTGCCACACGATCATCTTGGGCGTCAGATCCCCCACCACGAAGGCAAACTCGTCGGCCGACTGACGCCAGTTGATCGGGCACACCATCGACCCGATGCGGGCGCAGGCGAGGATCAGTTCGAACAGTCGATGGCAATTCTGTCCCATCCACAGGACCCGGTCCCCCTGTTCTATACCGGCTCCGCGCAGGACCTGACTCAACCGGGAGACCCTGTCCTCGAGCTGACTGTAGGTGTAGCGGTGTTCGCCACAGACGACAGCCGTCTTGTCCGGGTAGGTACGCCGGTGTTCATCGAGGACATCGCTCAATGTCAAGTGATGCATGAATGCTCCGCTATGAGTGAGAAGTAGCACTTGCTGGACGCGACTATACAGTGTCCTCTATTCCTTTTTAAGGCCCCCCGGGTGAGCGCCCGAACCAGCTCAGCGGCGGCGTACTCCAGCATTCGGTGTCCCGCGCATCGTATGATTTGTGCCTTCGCTGGCTGCGTATCGAGGACTTTGGGGAGAGATTCATGGCGTCTACCGCACGGCGGGCGGGCGTCGCCAGGGGTACCCACAGCTCGGAAAAGCTCGCACAGCAAACTGCCCGCAAGATCGAGACCGACATCGTTCGACAACGCTGGCCCCTTGGCCGGTGCCTGGGCTCCGAGGCAGATCTCAGGGAACGCTTCGGGGTGAGCAGAGCCGTCCTGCGGGAGGCCGTCCGTCTACTCGAACACCATCAGGTGGCCACCATGCGGCGCGGGCCGTCCGGTGGTCTGTTCGTCCGCTCGCCGGATCCCGACAGTGCGACGCGTGCGCTGATCATCTACCTCGAACGAGTCGGCACGACGTTGCCCGATCTGGTCTCGGCCAGGCTATTGCTGGAGTCGCTCGCGGTGGAACTGGCCGTCGCCCGACTCGACGAGGAAGGTATCCGGCAACTGCGGGAGGCGCTCGACCAGGAAGCTCAATTCCGAGCCTCGTCCGGGATGTCGGCGCCCTACCTACATCAGGCCATCGGCGGCCTCTCCAACAATCCGGCGTTGGAGTTGTTCATCAACATGCTGACGGCACTCACCGAGCGGTACTCCAGGGCGGCATCCACCCATACGCCGGCCGCTCATCGACGTTCCGCAGATATGGCGAGGCATGCCCACGTCGCAATCAGCGAGGCCATGATCGCCGGCGATGTCTCGGTGGCCCAACATCGCATCCGGAAGCACATCGAGGCCATCGCCGACTGGTTGACCGGCCAGTCGCAGCAGCTTTCGGCTGCCGACGAGCCAGAGCACAGCAGTGTCGCGCCCACCGCAAAGTTGGCCGAGGTGGTAGCCGAACAAGTGCGCCGCGACATCGCCAAGCAAGGCCTCAACGCCGGTGACCTGCTGGGTTCTGAGCGCGACCTACAGGTCGACTACGACGTGAGTAGGTCGGTCTTTCGAGAAGCCGTCCGGCTGCTGGAGTATCACTCGATAGCGGTGATGCGACGTGGCCCGGGCGGGGGGCTCGTGGTTGCCGAACCGGATCCCCAAGCGGCAATCGAGACGATGGGCCTTTATCTCGACTACAAGGGGATCCGTGTCGAGGACCTTCGAATACTGCGCGAGACGCTTGAACTCGGCTGTGTTGACCATGTCGCCAAACTCATCGACGACGAGGTGGTCTACGAGCGCCTACGGGCTTCCCTAGAGGTGGACACGTCGACCCCGGAGGGCGAGGTCCTGGAACGCAGCCGGACTTTTCACACCGAGCTCGCCGACCTCAGTGCCAACCCGGTCCTGAGCGTGTTCTTGAGAGTGTTGATGGAGGTGTGGGTGCGGCACAGTGCCGCGTTGCCCGCCGACCCGGGTGCGCAGAGCGGCCCGTTCGCACCCCAGATCGAAGCCATCCACGGCGCGATCGTCGATGCGATCCTGGCCGGCGACTCCGCTCTGGCCAAGCATCGAATGCGCCGCCACCTCGAGGCCCTGACGGATGTCTGGCGGCCCTGAATCACCAGCCGCCGGCCGCCCGCAGGCTGCGCTGGAGCATCTCCGTCGACCGGGCCACGAAGGAGTCCGCGGCTCGGGGCTCGTAACCCAGGCCACGCAGTAGCGTTGCGAGGCGGCTGTTGATCAGCGAGAACACCTGCCCGGCAAGGACTTCGAAATAGCCAATGTCGACGACCCCACGGTGACTCAACGCCTCGTATCGGGCAATGGTCTCCTCTCGGCCGGGGACGCCATCAAGGCGTCGCAGGCCGTCGGACTCACAGATGTACTCCTCGAACATCAACCACCATCCGAGGTCGATCTCGGGAGGGCCTATGGTCGCGGCCTCCCAGTCGAGTACAGCGGCTACCGAAAGGTCGGAACCAAAGATGATGTTGCCCGGTCTGGCGTCGCCCCACACCAATCCCGCTCGGGTGTCGGTGGGCTGGTGTCGGCGCAGGTACTCGGAGGCGGCCAGGATCACCTCGCGTCCGACACGCACTTCTTTGCCGATTGACGCGGTCCATTCCTCGACGCCGGTCAGGTAGGCCGCAAGTGGGTCGCTACCAACAGGCTGGAGGAACGTGAAGTTCTGTTGCCATGGCACCTCGTGTAGCTGTACCAAAGCCGTCAGTGCATTGTCATAGAGCCGGGTGCGATCGGAGACGGCCAAGTCGGCAACCCAGCCTTTGGCATGGTAGCTGGGCACATCGGAGGGAACCTTCCCCTCAACTCGATCCATGAGATAGAACGGTGCCCCGAACCATGCCCGATCACGCTCGACGAAGCGGACGGACGGCACAGGAAGGGCAGCCGCAGCACCGATCGCGGTCATTACGCGGGCCTGCCGCAGGACGTCGGCCTGGGAGAACAACTGATGGGTGGTCGGCTCGATGCGCAGCACCAGCCACTGGCTCGTCGAGACCCCCACCGCGTCGGTCCAGCGAACATCGCACAGGAAGGACTCGTTGGAGAATCCGCTCCTGGAGGCCCGTACGTCCACCACGTCGACCGCGGCCGCAGCGGCGCGCTCGATGAACCAACGAGCCAGGGTGTCGCGGACCTCGCCGACGTCTCGGCGGCTGGCTACGGTCATCGCGCATCATTCCGAGGTCCGAAAACTCCCATGCGGCACATGAATTGCATCATGGCATAGGTTTGCGAAATAGAGTATAAGGAAATAATGGTGCAGGTTGCGCGGTCGCCGTCCGGTCCAACGCTCAGCCGCGTGGGCGCCTACCTACTGCCGGGGCGGACCACGGACCCTCTGCGCGCCATCGCTGAGGCGCGCACCGCGGAGCACCTCGGCCTCGGCAGCGCCTGGATCGGTGAGCGCCTCGGCACGAAAGACTTCGGTCCGCTCCTCGGCGCCGTCGCCCAGGCCACCTCGTCGATCCGGCTGGGCAGCGCGGTGACCAACATCGGTCTGCGGCACCCCCTACTCCTGGCGTCAGCCGCGATGTCTCTACAAGCGATGACCCAAGGTCGATTCATTCTGGGTCTCGGGCGCCTGCATCCATCGGCCGCGCGCGCATACGGTCTGCAGACGCCTAACAATCAGGTCGTCCGCGACACCGCCAGCATCGTTCGCCGGTTGTGTCAGGGTGAGACCGTGTCCTATGACGGCCCGGCGGGGAACTTTCCCAAGATGCGCCTCACCGACCTCCCGGAGCTCCCAGCGCCACCGTTGGTGCTGGCGGCCATCGGCCCGAAAAGCCTTGACATTGCAGGTCAACACTACGACGGCGTCGTGCTGCACCCCTTTCTCACGGCAGCTGCCGTTGGCCGCTGCGCGCTCCGTGTCAGAACGGCCGCAGCGGCGGCCGGGCGAGATCCTCAATCCGTTCGGGTGTACGCGACGGTGGTGGTCGCTGCGGATCTGACGGACCAGGAGGAGACGGCCGTCGCGGCGGCGCGAGCCGTCACATACTTCCAGATCCCCGGCTACGGTGAGAATCTGGTCGACATCAACGGTTGGTCACGGGAACCGTTGGCACAGTTGAGAGCAGATCCAGTCCTGGCCGGGCTCCCCGGCGCTGCCGACCACCGGTTCACCCGGCACGAGTTACTGGACACCGCGCGACGTTGTGTACCAACGGAGTGGACGCTGACGGGAGCTGCGATCGGCACGGCCTCGCACTGCAGCTCCCGACTGCGGGAGTATCTCGCCGAGGGTGCCGACGAGCTGATTCTGCACGGCTCGACCACCGAGCTTCTGGGCCCGGTTGCCCAACATCTCGCAGCGGCCGAGCAGTCCTAGTCGACCGCAGGGAGCGCCAAGATCCGCGGAAGCTGCTCGCGGCCTCTACCCATCACGAGGTCGAGCACATGCGCCTTGCTGAGGAACAGATGCATGTCATGCTCATAGGTGAAACCCATACCGCCGTGGATCTGGATTCCCGCCCCAGCGTTGTCGATCGCCGCTCGGCCCGCCAGAAATTTTGCTGCCCGGCAATGGAATTCGACGTCGTTCCGCCGTTCGTCGACGCACACCGAGGCGAAGAGCGTCTGCTGTAACGCCGCTTCGGTTGCCACCGCCATATCGGCGCACCGATGCTTGATCGCCTGATTCACCCCGATCGGCTTGCCGAACTGAATTCGCGTACTGGCATATTCGACTGCGCGGGCCATGGCGGCCTCAGCGATACCCACCAGCTGGGCGGCGGCGAGACAGTTCGCAGCATGCAGTGTCTGGGCTGCCTGCGAACTCCAGCAATGAACCTCAATGTTATCGGCAACCGCCGAATGCAACCTAGACCCGGGGTCGATACAGGAAACCGGTTTCAAGCAAGCAAGTTCCGATGTCCGGATCAGACCCACTCCGGACTCGTCGCACAACAACATCCAGCCGGCGTCAGCGGCGTCCACCAGCGTCAGCTCACCGCGAACTCTCTCATCGACCACCTCGTTGCCCCGCGATAGCACGAAACCTGCGCGGTCGTCGCCCGCGATGAAAGCGCGGGCGAGGTCGTTATGGCCCGCCGCAGCAGCCACCTGTGTCGCTATCATCGTGGCGACCCATGGCCCCGGTAGCAGTGCTCGTCCCAGCTCACGACACACCAAGGCGTGATCGCTGATCCCCTGCCCCTGACCGCCGAGGCTCTCGGATGCCGACAGTCCGATGAAGCCGAGTTCAGCACCCGCACGCCACGTTTTGGCTTCGATTGGCGAATCGTCCCCGCGGCGAGTGCGGATGATGGCCACTGGATCCTGTTGCTGACAGAAATCCGCGGTGGCCTCCGCCAGCTCGAGTTGAAATGCCGAAGGCAGCATATCCATGACAAACTCCTGGTTTCCTCAGCGGGGCAGGCCGAGCACACGCTCGCCGATGATGTTGCGTTGGACTTCCGATGTTCCGCCTGATATCGACACCGAATAGGAATAGACGTAGTGTCCGGTCCAGCCGAACGGACGGTGCCACCTCGAGACAAATGCCAAACCATCCTGACCGAGGATCTCCATGGCCAAATGCGCTGCCCGCTTGGCAATTTCGGAATAGTACAACTTGGAGATCGACCCCTCGGGACCGGGAGTATCGCTGCGGGCGTTACGGCTGATGCTGGCATAGGTCATCGCCCGCAGCGCGGCCACCTCGGTGCGCAGTGTGGCCAGTGCCGTGGCGATGTGGTCATCCGCGATCGCCGGTCGCCGCCCGTCGGGTCCCACGTGCTCCCGGGCGAGCTCGACGAGACTCTCCACCGTCTTCGAGAGCCGCATCTGACTGCCCGTGAACGCTGTCCCTCGTTCGAACGACAACGTTGACAATGCCACCGGCCAGCCGTTGTCGACCTCACCGACAACGTTCTTGAGCGGTATCCGCACGTCGTCGTAGAAGACTTCGCAAAACTCCGCACCCCGGTCGATGGTCTCGATCGGCCGGATCTCGATTCCTGGTGTATTCATGTCGCAGATGACCCAGGTGATCCCATGGTGCTTTCGCTCGCCGCTGGTGGTTCTCACCAGCAGCTCCTGGTGATCGGCGATAGAAGCGAAGCTGGTCCAGATCTTCTGGCCAGTGACGACCAAGTCGTCACCGTCGATGACGGCCTTGGTACGCAGGGCCGCCAAGTCCGAGCCGGCCGAGGGTTCGGAGAACCCCTGGCACCAAATCACATCGCCCCGAAGGATTTTGGGGAGATGGGCCGCTTGCTGCTCGGCTGTGCCGCAGGCCATCAGAGTGGGGCCGGCATGGTTCAGTCCGACAAAGCACGCGTCGATGGCGGGCAGTCCGGCGCGGGCGTACTCCTCGTACCAAATCAGCTGCTGGACAAGGGATAATCCACGTCCCCCGTACTCAACCGGCCACGCAATGCCAGCCCAGCCACCGTCCCACTGGCGACGCTGCCACCACAAGTCATACTCCCGAATCGCTTCTGGGGCGTCTGGGCGGCCTTCTGTCGGGGCGTTCTCGGCGAGCCACGTCCGAACTTGTTCACGGAATTGGACCTCCTCGTCGGAGAACAACAGGTCCATCAGCGGCATCCCGCTCGGGTCATCGCACTTAGCCCTTCTTTGTGACCTAGCCGCCCGCACCGTCGATGTGCAACCCAGACCGACGCACAGGGGCGACCAACCGAAAGTTGATAATTAAGGATACTCAGTCTAGGTCACGTTGCGCGCGCAACCCCCACATCCGGCGGCGTCACGCCAATACATAACCCTGAATCCCGGGCCGAGCCGACTCCCCTCTTGTCGCTCGACCGCATCGGGGCAGCACTTGACGACGTAAAGCGTCCACGTCTATCGTCCGTAATGGCCGTCACATGTGCCATTCGCAGAGATCACTGTCACACCCCCGAGGGGACTTGATGCAGTTCAGTGCCGCCCTAGAAAAAATCCATACCGATGCCACACAGGCGACCGGTCTTGACGACTTCGGTACCGCGGACTACCTGGAGGGATTGAACCGGATTCTCGATGCCCTGAACGCCGCGAGCACACTCACCGACGAAGGCGCCCCCGCGGCGCTGAACCTCCTGACTGCTGCACTCGCCGAGCGGCTGCGCACCCAACACGCCTGGCGGGAAAACCCGGGCTATGCAGACGTCGTGATCACCGCTCCGGTCGTTATCACCGGTATTCCCCGCACGGGCACGACGGCATTACACCGGTTGCTGGCCTGCGACCCGCAGTTCCAGGGCGTCGAACGGTGGCTCTCATCGAATCCGATGCCACGACCCGCCCGCGAGACGTGGGCACAAGCGCCGGAATTCAAAGCGTGTGAGGCACAGGTCCAGGCGTTTCTGGCAGCGATGCCGGGATTCACCGATGTCCACGAATTGGATCCGCAAGGCGTCGATGAGTGTCTCGAACTGCTCAAGCAGGACTTCGTCAGCAACTACTTCGCGTCGATGCTCGGCATCCCCGCCTACCGTGAGTGGTGGCTCACTGCAGATGAATTGCCGTCCTATCGGCGATACGCGGACATCCTGCGGTTGATCGGACTCAACGATCAGGACAAACGCTGGCTGCTGAAGAATCCCGGTCATGTATGGGGCATCGACCACCTCTTCGAGGTCTTCCCCGACGCCATGGTGGTGCAGACTCACCGAAATCCGGTCAAGACACTTCCTTCCGTCGCGCGAGTGCTCGAGATGCCCCGCTCGATGTACCACGGAGACAACGTTGATCCCGCTCAGATCGGACCGAGTGAAGCTGATCTTTGGCGGCGCGCGATCGATCGGACAGAAATCGCGCGCCGGCGACATCCGGACAAATTCTTCGACGTCAAGCAAAGTGACCTGAGACAGGACCCGATCGGCACCGTCCGCGGTCTCTACCGTCAGCTGGGTCTGGAGCTGGCCGACGAGGTTGAACGCGATATGCGGCGGTGGCTCGACGAACAACCCGAGCAGCAACGCCAGGCACCAGATGCTCCCCCTGAACGATACGGCTTGACAGTCAAGGGCATTCAGGATCAGTTCGGCGACTACATCGCCAAGTACGAGCTCTAGAAAGGACCGTACCCATGCATGCAGCTGTCTTCGAAGGAGTCGGCAAACCGCTCTCGATCGAGAACCTGCCCGACCCCACACCGGGAGCCGGTCAACTGGTGCTGAAGGTCGGCCGGTGCGGCATCTGCGGAACCGACTTGCACATGACCAGCGGCGAGGGTGCCACATTCGAACCGGGAACGGTCCTCGGGCACGAGTTCGCGGGCGAGGTGGTGGCGGTAGGTCCGAACACATCCGGATTCTCGGTCGGCGACATCGTGTCGGCGCTACCCATGCACGGGTGCGGCGCGTGCGCGAGCTGCCTTGCCGGTGAGCCTGTTTGGTGTGCGAGCGGCTTCACGCCGGTGGGCGGCGGCTTCGGCCAGTACGCCCTCGCTTCGGCGATGGCGGCGGTGAAGCTACCGTCCTCGATGTCCCTGGAGGACGGGGCACTCGTCGAGCCCCTCGCTGTCAGCCTGCACGGTGTCACCCTGGCAGCGCTGCGGCCGGGTGCCAAGGTCTTGGTGATCGGCGCCGGCTCGATCGGTATCAGTGCCGCCTACTGGGCCAAACGGCTGGGCGCCGGCCGGGTAGTGGTCACCGCACCCTCGCACCGCGGTGAGAAGTTCGCCCGCGAGCTCGGTGCCGACGCCTTCCTGCCCGGCGGGGACGACCTCGACGAGCGGGTCACCGAACAGTTCGGCGGTTTGCCCGATGTGGTCTTCGAGGCCGCCGGCGTGCCGGGCGCCATTGCACAGGCCATCCACCTCGCTGCTCCCCGTGGAACGGTGGTCGTGCTGGGCAACTGCATGCAGCCGGACACCATCGTGCCTGCCGAGGCGATGTTCAAGCAGATCAAGCTGCAATGCTCGATGGTGTACTCCGTCGGCGAATTCCAGTTCGTCGCCGACTCATTCGATGCCGGTCACGTCGAACCTCGAGCGATGATCACCGATACCTGGGCGTTGGAGGACCTGCCTGCCGGTCTGGAGAGCATGCGGTCGGGATCGTCGAATTGCAAGGTGCTGGTGAACCCGTGGCAATAGACGACGACCAAGGCCTGGCATCCTGGGCGGAGTATGTCGACCTTCTCAAGGACGCTGCGGACCTCGAGACGACCCTATGGGATCCCGACGACGTGGATCTGCGTGCTGCGCTCTACCGCCAGTTTGCGATGTCGCTGTCACAGGGTTACTTCCTGTACTTCGCGGCGGCCGATCCTCGACAGCCCGACTGGGTACCGTTCGAGAACTCCGCGTTTCTTGCCCAGCCGAACCCCGACGCGGTGTACCACTACGCCGCCGTCGATGGCACGGGCGTCTATCGCATTCGCGGACGCCGGGGCACAGTACCTGTCGTTGGATTCGCCACTGGGCGCAATCTTTTTGGGATGAGCGACTCTCCGGGCCCCGGATTCGACAACTACGACGCCGATCAACTCACCCTCGACGAGGCCGGATTCTTCGATGTGGTGCTGTCCGCCGAGCGTCCGGCCGGTTATCAGGGGGATTGGCTCTATCTGAACCCCGACACCCAGTTTGTCATCGTGCGTCAGTTCTCCTATGACTGGGGAAACGAGCTCGACGCGACGCTGGGTATCGTTCGGCTCGACGAAGCGCCACCGAGTCCCAGGGTGACAGCCACCGATGTCGACGCCCGGCTTCGCGGGCTGTTCGGTCAGTACACGGCTGGTCTTTCCAAGGTGACCACCGGGTACATGAAGAACCTGCGTGAACGCGAGGGCAGCGACCAAGTGGTGCTCACCGACTTCAGCGGACTCGGCAACGGAGCCGACTGGCCACAGGCATATTACGAGTGCCGTTTCGAGCTGACCCCCGATGAAGCGTTGATCGTGGAGACCGACCTGCCCGAGCACCATGTCTACTGGAATATTCAGGTCATCGATGCGCTGTGGAATCAGGTGGAGTTGATCCACCATCAGAGCAGCCTCAACGGATTCCAGGCTCATATCGACAGCGACGGCAAGTTTCGCGCCGTGTTGTCGACCACCGATCCCGGCGTGCCCAACTGGTTGGACACCGGCGGTGAGCTCAAGGGGATGCTGATCGGGCGATGGTATCGATGCAGTTCTCACCCGACTCCGACGGTCAGCCGGGTCAAGGTGGCGGACGTGCGTGCCCACCTGCCCGCCGACACGCCGTTGATCACCACAGAGCAACGCACGGAAGTGCTACGACAGCGCGCGCTTGGCGCACAACTGAGGAGAAGGTGGTAAGCCCGTGGTCAACCCGAGAGAGTTCGCCCCCTTTCGTAACGTGTCCCAGGTCGCCTATGTGACAACCGATTACGACAGGGCGTTGGCAATGTTTGCCGAGCGCTACGACGTGTCGGAGTGGCTGCATATGCCGGAAGGCGACTTCGCGATCAGCGACGAAGAGAGCGCCCGGCTACGGATCGCACTCGCCTATGTCGGTGACCTGCAACTCGAACTCATCCAGCCGTGCGGTGGAAGTGACACGGTGTACCGAAGTCCGCTGCCCGACAGCGGCTTCGCGGTGCGCTTCCATCACATTGCCCAGTTGATGGAAACCGAAAGTCAACTCGCCGCGGCCCGTTCGGCGGCAGAGGCCGCCGGGGTACCGATTGCCATGCACGGCACGAGCGGCGAGGGCATGGTGCGATACTTCTACACCGACCACCGTGAAGAGCTGGGGCACTTCATCGAACACATCTGGTACGCGCCCGACATCCGCTCGTTCTTCGATCAGGTTCCGCGCAACTAGCCGAGGGTGAATGGATCCCGGGTGGCTCCCGAAAGTTCCACCCACACGGCCTTGGTCTCGGTGAAGTCGCGGATGGCGTGAATGCCGTTCTCTCGACCGATTCCGCTGTGTCCTGTCCCGCCGAACGGGACCTGAGGTGCCACCACCCGGTAGCAGTTGATCCAGACCGTTCCGGCTCGCAACTGGGCGGCCACCCGATGGGCGCGATGAACGTCTTTGGTCCAGACGGACGCCGCGAGGCCGAACTCCGTGGAGTTCGCCGCCGCTATCGCTTCGTCTTCATCGCCGAAAGTCAGCACCACCAGGACCGGTCCGAAGATCTCTTCCGCAACAGCCCGCATCTGGGGGCTGACCCCGGTCAGCACTGTCGGCTTGACGAAGAAGCCTCCCAGGTCCGCAGCAGGCTCACCGCCACAAGCAATGGTCGCCCCCTCCGCGCGCGCCGAGTCGAAGTGAGAGAGGACCTTTCGATACTGCGGCTCATTGGACACCGGTCCCATCTCGGTAGCCGCATCCTTGGGATCGCCGAGCTTGATGGTCTTGGCCCTGCTGACGATCTTCTCGACGAGTTCGTCCGCCACCGACTCGTGGACCAGCAGTCGCGATCCCGCAAGGCAGGTCTGACCGGTCGCGGCGAAGACACCGGCAATGACGCCGTTGGCAGCTGCTTCGAGATCCGCATCGCCGAAGACGACCTGAGCTGATTTCCCACCTAGCTCCAAGCTCACCCGCGTCAGGTGCTCCATGGCCGACCGGCCTACGGTGATGCCGGTTGCAGTGGATCCGGTGAAAGCAATCCGGTCGACACCCGGGTGGGCCGCCAACGCGGCACCCGTCGCCGGTCCCCATCCGGTGACCACGTTGACCGTCCCGGGTGGGAAGCCGGCCTCGCCGAACAATTCGGCGAACGCCAACGTCGACGTCGGCGTGTGATCACTCGGCTTGATGACGAAGGTACATCCGGCTGCCAAACCGGCGGCGAGCTTCCAGGTGAGCAGCAACAACGGCGAATTCCAGGGAGTGATCGCCCCGACCACGCCTACCGGTTCATTGCGGGTGTAGACAAGGTAATTCGTCTTGTCGGTGGGGATGACTTCGCCCTGTTGTTTGTCGGCCAGGCCTGCGAAGTAGTAGAAGTACTCGGGCAGCGCGCGCATCTGCCCCACCATCTCGCGCAGCAGCTTTCCGCCGTCCCGAACCTCGAGTTCGGCGAGGTACTCAGCATCCCGCTCGATCAATTCGCCGACCCGGTGCAGTAGCTTCCCGCGTGCTGTGGCGGTCAACCGGCCCCACTCCCCTTGCAGGGCAGCCCGGGCGGCGGCCACGGCGCGGTCGATGTCGGCACCAGTTCCGTCGGGAACACGGGCCCAAGCCTTTCCGGTGAATGGATCGACGCTGTCGTAGGTGGCCCCCGACTCTGCCGGCACCCGTTGGCCGTCGATGACAAGGGAATACTCGATGAGCGACTCGGCCGTACTGGTCGTCATCTCAACCCTCCGGATACCCCGTTGATCAATTCGTCAGCAATCTTGTTCTTGAGAATCTTTCCCGATGGGCCCAGCGGGAACTCGGCGCGATACTCGAACCGATGGGGTTGCTTGTATCCGGCGAGTTCCGTGCGGCACAACAGCGCAAGTTCGGCGGTCAGTTGATCGAAATCGGACACCGATGTCCGAGCGATCACCACCGCCACCGGGGTCTCACCCCACTCCACGTTGGGAACTCCCACGACTGCGACGTGCTCGACGTCACGGTGGTGAGCGATCACCCGCTCGATCTCGGCCGGGTAGACATTGAAGCCACCGGAGATGATCATGTCCCGCTTGCGTCCAGTGACGTGGAGGTAGTTCTCTTCGTCCAGGAATCCGAGGTCTCCGGTTCGCAAACCGTCGGGGCGGAATGTCTCAGTGCTCTGTTCGGGCAGGTTCCAGTAGCCAATGGCGTTGGCCGGACTCTGCACCACGATCTCCCCGATCTCCCCGTGCCCCAATTCCTTTCCGGAATCGTCCACAATCCGGATGGCACACATCGGCGTCTCCTGCCCACACGACGTTGCGATCGACGTCCGGCCCGCGACGATGTCGCGGTGATCCTGCGGGGTCAGGATGGTGGCCTGTCCCCCACATTCGGTCGAGCCGTACCTCTGTTGAAGATCGCAACCCAGCAAGTCCATGGCGCGCTGGGCCAGCCCGGGAGGCACCGGAGCCGAACCATAGGAGATCCGCCGCAAGCTCGAGAGATCCCTTTGGGGTCCCTCCTCGAGAATGGCCAATGTCCGGTGCAGCATGGTGGGGATGAACGTGGTGAAGGTAATTCCGCTGCGTTCGATTTCGTCGATCACCGCTTCAGGATCAAAGCGCTGGTGAATCACCATCGTCTGGCCGAGGTACAGCCAGGATGCGGTGCGCACCATGCCACCAGCGGTGAAGAACGGCGTGGTCGCGAGCATGACGTCCGACCGGTTCGCCTCGGTGACAAGGTTGGTGTCGACCGCTTGGTGCAATAGTGCACGGTGCGAATGCATGACGCCCTTGGCCCGGCCGGTGGTCCCGCTCGTGTAGATGATCACCGCGAGATCGTCCGGCGCAATGTCGGATTTCGGACGCTCCGCCGAAGCTGCGGCCAGCGCTGTGTCGTAGCCTGTCGCGCCCTGCAGCGCGCCGGCTGCCCCGCCGATCACCAGGACCGGGCCCAGGCCGGTCAGCAGGTCCCCGAACTTCTCGACATGATCGGCGTGGATGATGGCACCGCGGGCACCCGAGTCGTCCCGCAGGTGAGCGACTTCGTCGGCCGCCAGCCGAACGTTGACCGGAGCGGTGACCAGACCTGCCTTCGCCAGACCGAAGGAGATCTCCGGCCATTCGATGCAGTTGCGGGCAATGACCAGTACCCGATCTCCTACCGAAAGTCCGCTGCCGACAAGGTGATTGGCTAGACGGCGCGCCCGCTCGTCGACCTGCGCCCAGGAGAGAACCCGGTCACCGTCGACGAGCGCCCGCTTGTTCGGGTACCGCCGTGCGTTATTGGCCGAAATGTCGCCGAGAAGCATGTGTGATCGCCTGACGCTCAAATCAGGAACGCCAATGTGTCGACCGGCCCGGCAGCATCGATGAGATGGACCACCTTACGCACCAACCGCAACCCACCGTCGCTCCTGCGGACGGTATGAATTACCCGGCCAGCCCAGAAGCGCTGGCGGACACGATATTCGAACAGTGCGAAATTCGACTCGACAGTGACGGTGTCCAGCCCCTGGTCGACGACCTCGCTATTGGACAGTAGTCGACGCATCACCGACGGAGGCGTCTGGGAATGCCGGCTGCCGCTGTTGAGCTGCGCGATCCGGCTCTTGATCCGCCGACGATTGTCGTTGATGTACGCCACGGTGGAACGTGGGTCGTCATTGGGGTGCATCGGCACTCGATACTCGGCGTCGTCGTCCCACAGTGCTTCCCAGTCCGAATAGCGGGCCTCGTCGGCCAACCGGGACTCGAGATAGAGGAACGCCAAGATGTCCGAGTCGGGTAGCGGACGGATCGCCAACTGCTGTCCCTCACTGATCACACTCATGCCTGTCCTCCCACAACCGCCGCCCAACGCTGGTAGAAGCCGCGTTGGGGCGTCTCAGCGCTCTTGTCGTTGTTGATCACGCCTGATTCATTGGTGATATCGCTGCCGGCTCCTCTGGCCAGGACCAGCCACTCCGGAGATTCCGCAGCCAAGCCCGCTTGGTTGCGCATCCCGATCTCGCCGTCATCGGCAATCAGAAAGCCCGCCGGCCCCATGGCACCTTCACACCGGCGCAGCGTGCGCTCGTTGAGCTCGGGCTGCCCGGGGATTTGAACAGCGGTGGTGTAAGCCACCGTCCGGTCGGGGGCCTGCGGCTCGACGAACATCACGTTCATCTCGGCAAGGAACAGGTTCGGCCAGATCAAGGTGTGCGGCGGTCCGATCACCAGGGATTCGTGTGTCTTCTCCGGACCGTAGGCATTCTCCAACGCTTCGGCATAACCTCCGAGCTTCTCCCTCGGGATGCGGCCGTACCAAACGAATTCCTCGTCGAGTCGGCGGTACTCCTCGCTGTAGTCGATCTCCGAGTGGCCATCCCCCAGGTCGCGAACCAGCACGCTGGTCTTCTCGGGCACGTGGGACACCTTGGCCGGGCGGATCGATTCGTACACCGAGATGTGGGTGAACAGCGCGTGGTAGCCGTCGACGTTGTTCTCGACCACCATCTTCCAGTTGGCATGGTGTAGATGCTTCATCCAGGTCGACGCGAATTCGATCTCACCTGTCGGCGAGAGGTTCAGCAGACGGTCGATGGCCCCGGTGGCCTTGCCAAGGTGTTGGATCAGCGAAACGCCCTCGGGGGCAAGTGAAGCGAAAATGAATCCGCCGTAGCTGTCGACCCGTGGTGCAGCCGCCATGCCAAGGTCACTGCGGACCTCGTCGAAGGCTTCACCGTAGGCCTCACGCATCGGCACGCCACGAAGCTCACCGGTGTTGGAGAAGGTCCAACCGTGGTACGGGCACCGAAAGGACGTCGCGTTGCCCATCTCGGCCGTGCACAGCTTGGCAGCACGGTGGGTGCAACGATTGAGCAGCACCCGAACCTGGTTGTCCTTGCTGCGCACCACCACCACGGGGTCCGAACCGATCATCCGGGTCAGGTAATCGCCCGGCTGCTTGATCTCACTCTCGTGGCCGACATATACCCAGCCGGTCTTGAAGATGGTGTCCATCTCCCGCCGGTAGACCTCCGGCGAGGTGTAGACGGAGCCGTGCACCCGGTCCGGTCGAACCAGCTCAGATACATCGAAACCGTCTGTGGCGCTTTCCTTCTCAGCAGTTGTCACGCTAATCCTCCGAACTTTGAACTGCAGGAATGTGGGCGTCACCAAGCGTGCGGAAGGCGATGTGCACGCTGGTGCCGATCGGGGGTACGGACGCTGAGGATGACGTTGTCGTCATCACCAGGCGGTGTCCGCTGTCCAGCTCGACGTCGATGACGGGGTAGGGCATTTCGGCACGAACCAGCCCCGGCTCCCGCCGGTGGACGGTGGTCCACGAGTGCACAACACCCCGGAGTTCGACGCTGGTCCATTCGCGCCCGAAGGCGCCACAGCCGTCGCAGACGGTCTGCTCGAGTTCAAGTGGCAGCCGGCATCGGCTGCAGAATGGCAACACCAGCTCACCACGCCGGGCCGCCTCATACAGCGGTTGCAGCGGATCGAGATCGCCGCCGGGGGCAAGCTGGCTGTTCAGCAACCAGTCCTCGGTCATACTGCGAATATCGGTCACGCTGCACGTTCCAGAATCAGCGCTGCATGGTGATCGAGGCGGCCGCCAACCCCGCCGACCAGAGCGGTTACCGCATCTTCGACCTGTCGTGCGCCACCGGACCCACGGAGCTGAATGACGGCTTCGGCCAGCGGGGTCATGCCCTGCAGATAAAAGCCCGCCAGCTGGCCACCGCCGGTGTTGGTCGGTAGCGCTCCACCCGGACCGATCTCGCCGGCGGCGACGAACTCACCAACTGGCACCGAGTCGGTGAGCCGGTATTCGTCAAGAAGCATCAGCGTCACAACCGAGAACGGGTCGTAGAGTTCGACGACGTCGAGGTCGGCCCGCTGGATTCCGGCCTCGTGCAGGGCATCGTCGAGCGCGCGCCGCCCGCCGCCGAACCACGACTCGGCGCCGGCGCGCCTGCGACGCACCGGGTGATAGCGACCCGCGCCGCGTACCCGTAGCCGAGTCAGGCCCAATCCGGGATCACCAGTCAGGACAATGGCAACTGCCCCGTTGACCGGTCGCGCACAGTCGACGCGCCGCAGCGGTTCGGCGATCATCGGACTGGCAAGGTACTTCTCGCGGTCCATCGGCTCACGATCGACCGCGTGCGGATTACCCGACGCCCATCGGCGTGCGGTCATCGCCACCGTTGCGATGGCCTCAGGATCAGTACCCGACACGTGCAACCACCGCTGTGCCATCAAGGCATAGGTCGGTACCGACCCCAGCAGACCAGAAGCCCGTTCGAACCCGCGTAGACCTGACTTTCCGCCACTGTGGGCATACAACGAACCTGCGCCCTTGCCATCCACCAGGGGTGCGTCAGCGAAGACGCACATCACCGTCGAGGCCTCACCGGTGGAGATGGCATGCCGCGCGCGCTGAATCATCGCGATTGCGGTTGTGCCCTTGATCTCGACGTGCTCCAGCAGACGAAGGTCACCGAACCCGCCCTGCCCGGCAAGCGCGACCCCCAGCCGCTCCGGCCGAACCCCCTGCGACGACCCCACCAGCAGGCCGTCGATGTCCGACCGCGTGCAGCCCGCATCGGCCAATGCGGCACCAATGGCACGGCAGGCGAGAACCACCGCGGAGTCGCCACCCCGCAGCGACATCTCGGTCATCCCGAGACCGACCAGATCGGTGCTTCTCATCAGTGGGCCGGCCCATGATCGGAGCGGTAGGGGCCCACCCGGAGCCAGCCGTCACGATCCTCCTGGGTCGCCTCGGTCAGGCTCACCAACTCCAAGGGGCACAAGTAGATGTGCGAATCGCTTTCGAGATCCTGGATCAACAGCCGGGGCCCGTTGCCCTCCAGGTCGAGGATCAACCGTACCGAGGCGAACTCGTTCAGCAGGTCTGCGAGGCGCCGCTGACCACCGTGCCCGTGCCGGGCCGACGGGGTGTCTGCTGTCCCGTGATCCTGGATTGCCATGGAGACCGTGGCTTTCTGTCGCGCCGATGTATTCGAGCTTCGCCGATGAAGCGGCTCCACTCACTACTATCGCATACGACTGTCAGAATCAACTATCATTCAGTCGGCCCTGCACTTCACTCGACAGGCGACTTTTGCGCGTGATCCTTGATTGAAAGGGGCGCTTACCGGCAGGATTGGACCGGCTTCTACAGTAGACAGGTTCGTTAGAAACGACACGCATGATGCGGAGCGGAAGGCGACTCGATGATTGATACCGAGAACTATCGGAGCATCTGGATGTACCTGAAGGAGGTCGCATTCCGGCAGGGATTCGTCGACCTCCCGGTCAACGGCGCGTCGGTGCGCACCCGGTACGCCGACGCCGGAGATCCGGATGCTCCCCCCGTCATCCTGTTGCACGGAACCGGCGGCCACTGGGAGACGTTCGCCGCCAACCTCGGGGTGCTCTCGAAGTCCTTCCGCTGTCTGGCGGTCGACATGGTCGGCAACGGATTCTCCGACAAGCCGGACTTCGACTACGAGATTCCCATCTACGTCGAGCATGTCCTGAACCTGATGGAGCACTTCGGTGTGGCGAAGGCCCACTTCGTCGGGATGTCCCTCGGCGCCTGGGTTACCGCACGCATCGCCGCCGACCACCCGGAACGCGTTGACCGGGTGATTCTGATGTCCCCCGCGGGCAAGGAAGCTGCCGCAGCGAACATGGCCCGGATCCGCGCAGAGCGCACCAAGGCTGTCAACGACCCCACCTGGGAGTCACTGCATGCGGTCTTCGCCCATCTCATCGCCGACGAAGCCAATCGACTGCCCGACCTCATCGGCTTGCGGCGCTCGATCTACGAGCGCGCCGACACCCGGGAAACCATCGACCACCTGCTCATCCTGCAGGACCCCGACGCGCGGGACCGCAACCTCATTCCCGAGTCTCAGTGGACGAGCATCAAAGCCCCGGTGATGGTGGTGACCTCCGGCCGCGACCATGGCGTCTACCAAGACACAGCCACCACCATCGCCGGGCTCATCCCGAACGCGGAGACCTTCGAAATGCCCGATGTCCGCCACTGGCCGCACTTCGAGGATCCGGCGGCATTCAATGTCGCTGCCGTGGAGTTCCTCAACCGATGAGCCGGCCACGTGGTCGCGACATAGCGCTGCTTGCTCAGCGTCTCCATTCCGCGGAGCGGAGTCGTACGCCGATCCGGCAACTCTCGCTGGACTACCCTGAGATGACGGTTGACGACGCCTATGCGGTGCAGCGAGAACTGGTTGCCCTCAAGATCGCCGACGGCCGGGTGGCAAAGGGCCACAAGATCGGCCTCACGTCAAAAGTCATGCAGCGCGCCGTATCGATCGACGAGCCGGATTACGGCGTGCTGTTCGACGACATGTTCTTCGATGCCGGCGGACACGTTCCCGTCGACCGGTTCATCCGCCCGAGGATCGAAGTCGAGCTCGCCTTCATCCTGGGCGAGCCGATCACCGGTCCCGATACGACCGTGTTCGACGTGTTGCGGGCAACGGAGTACGTCGTCCCGGCCCTGGAGATCCTTGACGCACGGGTGCAGATGTCGGATCCCGAGACGGGGCACCTGCGCACGATCGTCGACACGATTGCTGACAACGCCGCGAATGCCGGACTCGTACTGGGCGGACGGGTGGTCCGTCCGATGGACGTCGACCTGCGCTGGGTGGCAGCGCTGCTGATGCGAAACGGGACGGTCGAAGAGTCCGGTGTTGCCGCCGCGGTGCTCAACCACCCCGCCAACGGGGTGGCATGGCTGGCCAATCGGCTTGCGCCGCATGGCGATACGCTGAGTCAGGGTGAGGTCATCCTGTCCGGGTCGTTCACCAAGCCGGTTTTCGCCGAGCCGGGCGATACCTTCGTTGCCGACTACGGCTCATTGGGAACCGTGTCGGTGACCTTCGATCGGGAGCCCGAGCGGTGATCAACACCTGGGTCAGCCGAATCACCTCCGGACTGCCGCAGTACGGGCTGTGGGCGGCCTCCGGCAGCAGCTACATCACCGAAATCTGCGCCGGCTCAGGGGCCGACTGGTTACTGGTGGACCAGGAACACGTACCCAACGACGTGCGCAGTGTCTTGAGCCAGCTCCAGACGCTGGCCGCCTACCCCGACGTGGAAGTGGTCGTCCGGCCGCCGGCCGGCGACGCGGTGTACATCAAGCAGTTGCTCGACATCGGTGTGCAGAATCTGATCATCCCGATGGTCGACACCCCGGAGCAAGCCGCACACGTGGTCGCGGCAACACGCTATCCGCCTCGCGGTATCCGCGGCGTCGGTAGCGCGCTGGCGCGGGCATCCCGCTGGAATCGCGTTCCCGACTATCTGGCGACGGCGGACGACGGTCTTTCGGTAACAGTGCAGGTGGAATCCGTTGAGGGCCTGGCGAATCTCAGCCAGATCGCGTCGGTCGACGGAGTGGACGCAGTGTTCATCGGCCCCGCCGACCTCGCCGCCTCGTTGGGGCGACTCGGCCAGCCCGAGCACGCCGACGTGGTGAACCGCATCGAAGGGGCACTCGCAGAGATCGTCGCGCAGGGCAAGCCGGCAGGTGTGAACGCGTTCAACCGGCAAATCGCCGAACGGTACCTCGCCGCAGGTGCGACCTTCGTGCTGGTAGGTGCGGATGTCGCCCTGGTGGCTCGCGGCGCCGAAGCAGTTGTCTCGCAATACAAGGGAGCCCAATGACCTCCATCGCAATCGCCGGCGCGGCGCTCTCCGACGTCGGCAAGGTCGACGACAAGAGCCCCTATCAGTTGATCGCGCAGGCGAGCCGGCGTGCACTGGCCCAGGCGGGCCTCACCTTCGCCGATGTCGACGGGCTAGCCTCAACCGGCCAAGGCACCCTGCCGCCGGTCGATGTCGGGGAATACCTGGGCATTCGACCCAAGTGGGTCGACTCGACCGCCGTCGGCGGCGCCACCTGGGAGGTGATGGCGTCCCACGCAGTCGACGCGATCGCCGCCGGCCACGCCGAGGTGGTCCTGCTCACCTACGGCTCGACCGCAAGGGCGGACCTTCGCAAGGGCCTCCGGTCCGCGGGTATCAACTGGGGTGCACGTGGTCCACTGCAATGGGAGGCGCCCTACGGGCACACGCTGATCTCGAAGTACGCGATGGCCGCCCGACGACACATGCACGAGTACGGCACGACGATCGAACAACTCGCCGAAGTTGCCGTGTCGGCACGATTCAATGCTGCCGACAACCCGGAGGCCTACTACCGGGATCCGATCACCATCGGCGACGTCCTTTCGGGACCGATGATCGCCGACCCGTTCACCAAGCTGCACTGCTGTATTCGCAGCGACGGTGGGGCCGCGGTCGTACTGGTGCGAGGTGACCGAGCCAAGGATCTTCCCTCCGATCCGGTGTGGGTTCTCGGCTCGGCCGAGGCCACTTCGCACATGTTGACTTCACAGTGGGAGGACATGACAGTGGGCCCCGCCGCGGTCAGCGGCCCATTGGCGTTCCAGCGAGCCGGGATTCAGCCCGCCGATGTCGACGTCGCCGAGATCTACGACGCGTTCACCTACATGCTGCTGGTGACGCTCGAGGATCTGGGCTTCTGCGCGAAGGGTGAAGGGGGTCCCTTTGTGGCGGAGGGCTCCTTGCGCCTCGGTGGGCGCCTCCCGACCAACACCGACGGAGGTGGGCTGTCGGCATGCCATCCCGGCCAGCGAGGCCTGTTCCTGTTGGTGGAGGCTTGCCGACAGCTGCGCGGTGAAGCCGGCCCTCGCCAGGTTCCTGGCGCCAAGATCGCCTGCGTGAGCGGAACCGGCGGCTGGTTCTGCTCCAGCGGCACCGTCATCCTCGGAGCAGAGGAGCCCTGAATGACCGTGCTGCCGGATACCTTCGCCAACACCCGGATGGCGTTGCAGGCGGCCGCACACCACCACGGTGATCGCGAAGCCTACGTAGAGCCGGACGCACGAATGACGTTCGTGCAGTGGGTGAGTCGAGCGGAGTCAGCTGCAGCCGAGTTCGCCCGACTCGGCGTCCAAAAGGGTGACATCGTCCTGCTGTGGCTTCCGTCGGGCATCGACTACGCGGTCTGTTATGCCGGAGCCGCGATGATCGGCGCAGTGACGGCAGGTCTCAATCCCCGACTCGGCCCTACCGAGATCAAAGCCGTCATCGATCAAGCGAACCCCGCACTGATAGTCGCTGACGAGCAGCTGGCTGCGATCACGGCCGGGGATACCGCAGTGGTATCCCGGTCATCGCTGCACGAACTCTATCGGACCAAGCGCCAGGCGCCCATGGTTGACGTCGGCCGCACTGACCCGGTCGCGGTGTTGTTCAGCAGCGGGACAACGGGAGTCCCCAAGGGTGCGGTCTTCGATGCCGACAATCTGGCCGCCGGCGCACATGCCGCCGGTGTGATGAGCGCTCCCTACGACCGTCGACTGACATCCACACCGTTCGCGCACGCCGGCTACATGTTCAAGCTTTGGGACCAACTGCTCTGGGGTACCACGCTGGTGGTCCCGCCTGCCCCCTGGTCAGCAGAAGGCATGGCGAAAGTCCTCGTCGAGGAGCGCATCACCGTCGCCGGCGCGGTGCCGACTCAGTGGGCCAAGCTGCTCGAGGTCGACGGGATAGACCGCAACGCGTTGAAAGATCTGCGCCTCGGAGTGGTCGCCAGTGCGCCGGCTGCACCGGAACTCGTCGCGAATGTGGCCGACCGGATCGGCGTCCCGCTGGTGGTGCGTTATGCCATGACCGAGTGCCCGACGATCAGTGGCACTGAACCGGGTGACCCGCCAGAAGTGCAATTCCACACCGTCGGCAGGCCTGCGCCGGGCATGCAGGTGCGCGTCCGCGACGGCATCGTCGAGGTGAGTGGGCCCTGCGTCATGCGCGGGTATTGGCAACGTCCCGAACTCACCGCTTCCGTCCTGCAGAACGGGTGGCTGCGCACCGGCGACATAGGCGGGATCCGCGACGACGGCAACGTGGTCATCACCGGCCGCAGCGACGACACCTACATCCGTGGTGGGTTCAATGTCCAACCCGCCGAGGTGGAACAGGTGTTGTTGGCGCATCCCGGCGTCACCGACGCCGTTGTGGTCGGCCACCGAACTCCGGTGATCGGCGAGATCGGTGTTGCGTTCGTGGCCGCGGGCGCGACACCGCCGTCGCTGGCGGAACTGCGCGCCTGGGTATCGGCACGGCTGAGCGACTACAAAGCTCCCGACCGACTGGTCGTTGTCGACGAGATTCCCCGAACGGCCCTACTCAAGCCGGACCGCAAGGAACTGCGCCGGCGACTGTCCGCAGAACTCGCAACCGATTAGCAACGGAGTCGAAATGACGTCAATCCCCAACCGTCTCGTGGTGTGCGCCAGTCACAGCCCGGGCAAGGAACGAGATGTGACTGAGCAGTTCGGTACCGAATTCCGATCAGGATTGCGCAGCGCGGCTGCCATCGTCGAGGAGTTCGACCCCGAACTGGTGGTTCTTTTCGGTGGCGATCACCGTCGCGCATTCCGCCATGTCGTGCCCACATTCGGGGTGGCTCTGTCCGCATCGATCACCGAACACGGCTCTCGCCCCACCGGCGACGTGACCGTCCCCGGTGGCCAGTCCCGTTCCCTGGCCGAGTATCTCCTCGCCCGGGATTTCGACATTGCGGTCTGCCGGGATATCGGACTGGATCATGCATTCGCCCAGCCGCTGTACGACCTGCTGGGTGGCATCGACATCAAGCCGGTGATCCCCATTGCGGTCAACTGCGCGACAGCTCCCCTGCCCACGGCGGCACGAGTCGCCCAATTCGGTTCAGCTGTCGGCGGGTATCTCGACACCCTCGATGAGAGAGTCCTGGTCATCGGAACGGGGGGGCTGTCCCACTCGCCCCCGAGTTTGGAGGTGGACGCCTACGAGATCAGCGACGACGTGCGCGCGCGGCTCATTTCGGAGGGAATGGCCGAGGCCCGCACGAAGATCCGGCCCGACTGGGATCGGCAGGTGCTTGCGGCGTTCGCCGATGCCGATCAGCCGGCATTACTGAAGCTGGTAGACAATGCGCATGCAGCCGCCGGCGCTGGGGCCAATGAAGTGCGAACCTGGCTGGCAGCAGCAGCCGCTGGAGGTAGCCATCCACTGCATCCGGTTGTCTACCAACCTGTTCCAGAATGGATCACCGGCATGGCGGTGGCCGTCTCACACTGAGATCGACGATGGGCCGATCAGCCGTCGAGTTTGCCCGATGGCGAATCGGTAGACTCGACTGCGGGCCCGCTCTGTTCGGACATCGCCATCGTGGACCCGTAGAAGCCGCGCTCGATGCACACCGTGATCAGCTCGGCGAACCACTTTCGGTGAACGGGCGCACCCCAACCAGGACCCACATGGGGCAGATACGTCACGAGCGCACGCACGATCAGCGCACAAATCGTCGGGTCGATCGGATAGCGGAGTGGCCGTCGACTCAGCATGGCGGAAATGGCACCGTCGATCAGCGCCAGCGAATCCGCGCCATAGGCCAGCACGGGCTCGTTATCAGTGGTCGCATCCTCCCAGGCGTCGATACATCCCGAGTACAGATCTGTGAACTCGATGTAGCGCAAGAGGCATTCCTGCAATTCGGCGTTTGAGTCGCAGGGGTCGACATCGGTAATCTGCTCGGCCAGATGACTTGCCGCAAGGTGCGTTTGGGCGGTAGCGGCGGCCAACAAGTCCGCCTTGTCACTGAAGTACTTGTAGAAGGTACCGCGGGCGACTCCGGCCGCTTCGATGATGTCGTCGACGCTGGTACGCCGGTAACCTCTGGCACGGAATTGGTTGAGGCCCGAGGCGATGAGTGTTTCGACGGTCTTGACGGCTCGCTTGCTCAAGCCTTCGACACGGTCGTCGAACGAGGCCAGCTGCTGACTGGGCGACGAGCGTTTGGGAGCGCGGTGGGAATCGGCGCTCGCCTCAACACTCGGAGTAATGCCGATACTCGCCAGCGCCTCGTGCGGTGTCTCCGGAAATAGGAACAGCTGCAGGAAGACAGTCAGAGCATCGATGGCAGGCGTCGCTTCGCGTCCGTAGGCGAATTGGCTGTGCATCAGCAGGTTGAGGCGGTGCACCAGCACGGTCATCACCACTGCGGCGACCAGGGGGGTCACGCCCTCGATCCCCGAACTCACCAGCCGCTCCGCGATCCGGTCGTGGTAGCTACGCAACCGCTCCTGGAACCGGTGCCGGGCTCGGACGTCAGCGGCGGCGATCGCGGTCCACTGGAAGAAGAGCGTCTCGTACTTCTCGAACACCCACCGCCACTCGCCCAGCCACCAATTGAGATTGTCCACCCCGACTGCATCAGAACCGAGAGGACCGATTCTGCGCACCACCCGCATCATCGCGTTTCCGCAGTCATCGAGCAGCTCGAGGAATATCTCGTCCTTGCCAGAGAAATACTGGTAGAGCGTCGCCCGCGAGATGTCGGCGGCCTTGGCGATCGCATCGACCGAGGTGTCGAAGTACCCCAGTTCGCCGAAAAGCCTCAGCGAGACGTCGGTGATCCGCTGGCGTGTGTGCACACCACGGGCACCGACGTCCGGACTGGACGGCCCGTAGCTCGCCCGGCGGGTAATGGGTGGATCTGTCATGACCAGATCAACCTAGCGCTAGACGGTCGTCGTCGTGCTCTGCCGCCCCGATGACGCGTCGATGCCGACGATGTGGAAATCTGCCTCCGCGGTAACAGCAACCCCGCCGGTTTGGCGTGTTCCGACCAGTTCGACCGTCACCAGTTGCCCATCGTCTTGTTGTTGAACAGAGACGACGTGCCCTGTGCAGTTCAGCACGTCGTCGGGCCAGACCTGCTCGCGGAATCGCACACTGAACCGGCGGAGCCTTTCCGCGCCGAGCCAATCAGTGGCGAACGTCGACAACAGCGCGGCGCTGAGCATGCCCTGCCCGAAGACCGACGGATATCCAGCGGACCTGGCGAGTTCGTCGTCGTAGTGCATCGGATTGAGATCGCCTGACGCCCCTGCGTAGCGGACGAACATCTGCCGCGTCATCGGGCCGAATGCCCTCCCGGCGGCCTCGTCACCGACCTTCACATGGTTCACCATGCCGGTCATGCGGGCTTGGCCGTTTCGATGAAGGTTGCCCGCGCCTCGGCCGCCAAGTCCCCGTCTGGCCGGCGATACTCGGTCACCACGACGGCGAACCGCATCACCCCGCCCCGACGACCCGGCTTCTCATACCGCTCAGCGATTCGCTCCCGCGCGATGAGCACATCTCCGGCCGACGGTATCGAGCCGTGAAAGATGTACTCCTGGCCGCCATGCAGCAGCCGTTTCCGATCGAACCCGACGTTGACCCGTGCGCCCGGCGGCGCCCAGCGCGCAGCGGTGGTGAGAAAGGTGGCTGGTGCGACGGGTTGTTGCCCGCCGTACGCCGCGTTGTCGGACTGCGCCGCGGCGGCGAACTCCGCGATCTTGCCCCGCTCGACCACCAGTTCCCACGGTTCTCCCATGGCGCCGACAGGCGCCGGCTCAGCTTCTGCCATCATGTAACCAATAATGTCAGATATCGGACGGCATTCAAGTACCCACCCTCTTAGTACGCAGGTAGGAGGCATTGTTTTCTGTCGACACTGCTGCCAGAATCGACAGACGACGCACGTGAGCGAACCGGTCCATGACCGATGTCGACATCTTCCGCACCACCTGGTCGGAATCATCACCGAGGAAGCACAAAATGCAAACACAGGCCGCCGTGTTGTGGGAACGCAACAGCCCCTGGTCAATCGAGACAGTGGAACTCGACGCACCAAAACCACCCGAGGTTCTCGTCGAGTTGTACGCCTCCGGCATCTGCCACTCCGATGACCACGTTGTCACCGGCGACATGCCGATGCGATTGCCCTGCATCGGCGGACATGAGGGCGCAGGAGTGGTGAAGGCCGTCGGGGACCACGTCTCGTGGCTGCAGCCGGGAGACCACGTGGTGTTCAGCTTCGTTCCGTCATGCGGACGCTGCCCGTCGTGTTCCACCGGTCACCAGAGCCTGTGCGACCTCGGAGCGAAGATCTACGCCGGCATGCAGATCACTGACGGCACGTCACGGCATCACATCGGCGACCACGACCTATCGCTGGCCTGCTCAGTGGGGTCGTTTGCACACCACACCGTGGTACACGAAGCCAGCTGCGTGAAGATCGACAAGACCTATCCGCTGGATCGGGCCTGCCTGCTGGGATGCGGTTTCATCACCGGTTGGGGCTCAGCGGTTTACGCCGCCGACATCCGGCCGGGCCACACCGTGGTCGTCGCCGGATTCGGCGGGATCGGGGGGGCTGCCGTGCAGGGCGCCCGGCTCGCCGGCGCTCGCACGATCACGGTCATCGAACCGTCCGAGGAGAAGCGCGCGGCAGCCGTCAAGCTGGGCGCCACCCATACGGCGGCAGACTGGAGTGAGGCCAAAACCGTTGTCGCGGAGGCTACCTGGGACCGTGGCGCGGATCGCTTCATCTGCGCCATGGGCGTTGGAGAGGGCAGGCTCATCGCGGACGCACTCGCGATGACAGCCAAGCGCGGCAGGCTCGTCGTCACCAACATCCATCCGATGCTCGAGCGTGAGATCCGGGCGAATCTCATGGATCTGACCCTCACCGAGAAGCAGATTGTCGGTTCGCTGTACGGTTCAGGCAACCCGCGGGCCGACATTCCCAAGGTCCTGGAGCTGTCCAGCTCCGGCCAGGTCGACCTCGACGCCATGGTGACCCGCACCTACCCGCTCGAGAAGGTCAATGACGGCTTCGCTGATCTACGGGCTGGAGCCAACATTCGCGGAGTGCTGCTCTACCCGCCGGCCGCCGACTCCACGGCAGGCGTGCGATGAACGCTGTCGTGCACGGTGTCAGCGGCGGGGTCATGACCATCACCCTCGACCGTCCCGATGCGGCCAACGCGCTGCGGCCTGCGGACCGGGACGAATTGATCGCATTGTTCACCGCCGCGCACAACGACGATGAAGTACGTGTCGTCGTCTTGCGGGCCAACGGCAAGCACTTCTGTGCGGGCGCCGATGTAGCCTCGTTGGCAGATCGACGGCAGCGGGTCGAGAAAAGAGTTCTCGACCCGATGCGCAGGATCATGAGTGGCGCACAGCAACTGGTTGCCAGTGTCCTGGACTGCTCCAAGCCGGTGATCGTCGTTGTCCAGGGTGCCGCCACCGGCATCGGAGCACACCTCGCCTATGCCGCCGATCTGGTGATCGCTACCGACAACGCTTATTTTGCCGAGTCTTTCATCAAACGCGGGCTGGTCGTCGACGGCGGGGGCTGCTACTTGTTGCCGCGACGTATCGGCGTGCAAAAGGCCAAGGAGATGATGTTCTTCGGCGCGAAGCTGTCCGCTCAGGAAGCCCTCACGCTCGGCTTGGCCAACAGGGTCGTGAGCGCCGACGAACTCGACGAAGCCGTCCACACCTTCGCCGATGAGCTAGCCTGCGCACCAACGAGCGCGATCTCGCTCATCAAGCGCCTACTCAACGATTCCCTGGACACCGACCGAAACGGCGCGTTCGTCACCGAAGCGATGGCGCAAGAGATCCAGTCCTATTCACACGACTCCGGCGAGGGTGTTCGCGCTTTCGTCGAGAAGCGACCGACGAATTTTGCGGGTCACTGAAACATGAAACGTACTGACATCCCGGTCATCGATGCCGACAGCGCCCCGTACTGGGAGGGCGCCCGCAACGGCCAGCTGTTGATCGCCCAATGCGGTGACTGCGACGCTGTCCATCACTACCCTCGCCCCTTCTGTCCGCACTGCTCGGGTGAAGCGATCCGCCCGGTCGCCGCCAGCGGAACCGGCACCCTCTACACCTACTCGACGGTGTACGCCAACGATCTCGCGCCATTCGCCGAGCGGTTGCCCTATTCGGTGGGCATCGTCGAACTCGCCGAGGGTCCACGACTGATGACATTGATCGAAGGCACCCCGGCAGCCGAGCTGTACGTCGGCATGCCAGTCCATGCTGTCTTCCGCCCGGTCGACGAGACGGACTCGCACAGCCCCTACCTGACTGTATTCACCCCACTCAAGGAGATTTCATGACTGGACTACTCACCGGCAAGGTCGCCATGGTCACGGGTGCCGGCCACGGCATCGGCCGAGGCCACGCGCTCGAACTGGCCAAGCACGGGGCCACGGTGATCGTCAACGACCTGGGCACCAGCCTGTCCGGTGAGGGTTCGGGCAAGGTGGCCGACGAGGTAGTGCAGATCATCGAAAGCCGTGGCGGAAGGGCAGTCTCAGACTTCACCGACGTCGGTGACGAGGCTCAGGTCGAGCAGGCGGTCGAGCGGGCCTACTCGGAGCTGGGGCGCTTGGACATCGTCGTGAACAACGCGGGCATCGTCCGCGACCGGGCCATCTGGAATATGTCAGCCGATGATTTCGACCTAGTGATGCGCGTGCACGTGCGAGGCAGCTGGCTGACCTCACGCGCGGTCGCCCGAAAATGGAGAGCGGAATCCAAAGCGGCCGACGCCAAGGTTTTCGGCAGGATCATCAACACGACTTCCGGTGCCGGATTGCACGGTCATTTCGGCCAGACGAACTACAGCGCCGCCAAGGCTGCCATCGTTGGGCTGACTCTCACCCTCAGCCTCGAACTCGCGTCCATCGGGGCAACGGTGAACGCCATCAGCCCGGGTGGACGAACGCGGATGTCGGCATCCATGCCGGGCGCGGCCGCACCGATCGAGCCGGATGAACGCGGCGACGATGAATTCGATCCGAAGGATCCCTCCCTGGGTTCACCGGTGGTGGCCTGGCTGGCAAGCGAGGAGTCCGGCTACATCAGCGGACAGATCATCCGTGCACTCGGTGAAGATCTCCAGCTGCTCAAGGGCTGGCATGCCGCCGCGTCGGTGTCGAATCACCAGAAGCGTTGGGAAGCAGAACGGTTGGGTGGAATCTTTGCCACCGAGCTGTTCGGCTCACGCAACACAGGTTTGCGTCTGGGCGGCTGAGTGGACAGCAGAACGACACGATGAACACGACGACTGGAGAGGTTTCCGCAATGGACAGATTGAAGGGCCAGGTGGCTATCGTCACCGGAGCTGGACAAGGCATCGGGCGGGGTATCGCGCTGGTACTTGCAAGAGAAGGGGCTGCCGTCTCGTTGCCGAGCCGTACCTACAGCCGGGTGGAGAGCGTGGCCGAAGAGATCACCTCCGCGGGCGGAACAGCTTTGCCCATTGCCTGCGATGTGTCCGACTTCGACCAACTGAAGTCCGCGATCGATCGAACGGCCGAGGAGCTTGGCGCACCAACTATTTTGGTCAACAACGCCCAGGGAGGTGCTAGCGGTGGCGTTCCCGTCTCGTTGGAGGACACCACCGTCGAAATGCTGCACAGCGTCCTCGATGGCGGTCTGATCCCCACCTTCAATGCGATGAAGTTGTGCCTGCCCTATATGAAGGAGACCGGCGGCACCATCGTCAACATGGCTTCGTCGACTGGTGTCGACGGTGATCCGGGCTTCTCCGCATATGGTTCCAACAAAGAAGCCATCCGCGGCCTGACCAAACATGCGGCGCGGGAATGGGGCAAGTACGACATCACCGTCAACGTCCTTTGTCCTGCCGCGTTGACGGAGAACATTTCCGAGTACGTCGAGCAGCATCCTCGGTGGTATGAGGCCATCGTCAAGAAGGTTCCACTGGGCCGCCTCGGCGATTCGGCCGTCGATATCGCTCCCGTCGTCGTGTCCTTGGCGACCGATCTCCGTTACGTCACCGGCGCGACACTGATGGTCGACGGCGGTCGCACGATGTTGCGGTGACGCATCCGCCACCGGGCTTCCCGGAACTGCGCCGCCCTTCCCGGTACTAAACAATAATGTCAGACGCAGAGCGCAATCCGCTGCACAGCCCGCGCTGCGCCGCTGCGCACCTAACACGGAACATCCGGCATATCAGCATGATATGCCGGATGTTCTTGCATCAAGCCAGCGCAGACGGTGTTGCGCGGATGTGTACTAGAGTGTCAGAATATGATGACCCCGGGCACATCGCGGGTGATCAATTCCGGCCTAGGATCGGAGCGGCAGCGCAGTGCGCAATTACGAGACGTTCTTCATAGACGGGGCCCAACAGCAGGCCCGCGGCGATCGGATGATCGACGTGTACTCGCCGGCCACCGAAACCGTGGTCGGCCGCGTTCCCGATGCTTCCGCCGCTGACGTCGATGCAGCTGTCGGTGCCGCTCGAGCTGCTCTGGACCGTGGCGACTGGGCATCGACCACGCCCGAGCAGCGTGGCTCCATCGTCAAGTCCCTGGCCAACAGCCTCGCATCTCGCGCGGCCGAGTTGACCGCGGTGGTATCGGAGGAGACCGGAGCACCGACAACGTGGGCCGCTAGCGCTCAGATCGGCTCGGCGATAGCCGTTTTGAAAGTCAACGCCAGGCTCGCGGCGACGTATCCGTGGACGGAGGTCCGGCCCTCGGTCATGGGGGGATCGGTACAGGTCCGCCGGATGCCGGTCGGCGTGGTCGCAGCCATCGTTCCGTGGAATGCTCCGCTGTTCACCGCAGCCCTCAAGCTGGCACCGGCTCTGCTTGCCGGCTGCTCGGTCGTCCTGAAATCCTCTCTGGAGGCACCACTTACGCTTCAGCTGCTCGGTGAGGCCGCCACCGAGGCAGGAGTTCCCCGTGGAGTCCTCAACGTCCTACCCGCTGACAGTGAGGCGAGTGCACACCTGGTGGCACACCCCTTGGTCGACAAAGTCAGCTTCACCGGCTCGACAGCCGTCGGACGCAAGATCGCCGAGGTCTGCGGACGCGATCTGCGACGCTGCACCCTCGAACTCGGTGGCAAGTCGGCCGCGATCGTCACCGGTGATGTGGAACTTGACGACAAGCTCGTCAAGAACCTCGTCGACGGTGCGATCGCGGGCAGCGGCCAGGTCTGCATGGCTACCTCCCGCATCCTCGTCCCTCGACGGCGCCTGCGCGAGTTCGCCGACCGCATCGGTAATGCATTCTCCCGGCTCGTCGTCGGCGACCCTCGCGACCCGGCCACCGAGATCGGGCCGGTCATCTCGGCACAGTCGCTGTCCCGGATTGAGGGACTCATCGACGAGACACGCGGCAAGGCCGAACTCGTGGTCGGCGGCCACCGACCGGCAGGACTGAGCACCGGCCATTATCTGGCACCCACCCTGTTCGCCGATGTCGATCCGGCTCTGCTGATTGCCCGCCAAGAGATTTTCGGGCCGGTCGCACTGCTCATCCCCTACGACACCGACACCGACGCCGTCCGCATTGCCAACGACACCGAGTACGGCCTGGCAGGAACCGTGTGGTCCGCCGATCAGTCCCGCGCAGAGCAGTTGGCCAGCCAAATCATTGCCGGCTCGGTAGCGGTGAATTCCGCCAACCCGCTGGATATTTCAGCTCCGTTCGGCGGCTTTCGCTCCTCCGGATATGGCCGTGAGGGCGGCCACGAAGGCATCACGGAGTTCCTGTCCTATCAATCCATCATCACACCGGGAGTCTGAGGCGAAATGGCGAAGACGACAGATCACGACGTGGCCGAGCTCGACAACCTGGACTGGTGGACCGGACCGGTTGGCCCTCGCGACGCGACGTTCGCATGGCTACGCGCCAACGAGCCGCGCCCGTTCGTGGCCGAGCGGGACACCCTCGGGCAACCACGAGGTGGCGGATTCTGGGCGCTGACCCGCTACGACGACATCAGGGAAGTGAGCCGTCGGTCAGAGGACTTCTGTTCTGCCAAGGGCGCACTGATCTTCGATCAGACGCCGGCGATGCTGGAGTACCGGGGTTCGGTGATGACCGCGGATGCCCCTGAACACACCCGGCTGCGGAAGATCATCTCGCGGGGGTTCACTCCTCGTGCACTCGAGCGGGTTCGCAGCGATGTCGAACGGCAATGCCACAACATCCTCGCCGAGATCGCTGAGAAGGGCGAGTGCGACTTCGTCAGCGAGGTCGCCGCTCGCCTGCCGATCCGCATCGTCAACCACATGCTGGGCGTGCCGGAAGGCCACGAGAACCGCATCTTCGAACTCACCAACGTCATCATGGGTGTGAGCGATCCCGAGTACGTGCCCGATCAGCGACCGAAAGCGGTGGGCGCGGCGATCTTCGCGGCAAGTAACGAGCTCGTCGAGCTGCTCGCCGATCTCGCCACCGACCGGATCAAGTCGCCGCGCGACGACGTCATTTCGGCACTTGTCGCGGCCCACAACGAAGACAATCTCACCGCCCAGGAACTCGGAGCGTTCTTCATCCTGCTCGTCACCGCGGGCAACGAGACCACCCGCAATGCGATCGCGCACGGTCTCCATGGCCTGACGCTCTTTCCTGACCAGCACGAAAAGTGGCGATCAGATCCGGAGGTCCACACCAAGGGCGCCGTGGAAGAGATCGTGCGCTGGGCCTCTCCGGTGCTCTACATGCGCCGCACCGTGACACGCGACGGCGTCCGACTCGGTGATCAGGAATTCAACGAGGGTGACAAGCTGGTCCTCTGGTATCGCTCCGGCAATCAGGACGAGGACTACTACGCCGACGGCACCAAGCTCGACATCTCCCGACGGCCGAACAGTCACCTCGGCTTCGGTAGTGCGGGTGCGCACTTCTGCCTCGGCGCCAACCTTGCGCGCCTGGAGATCTCGGTCTTCTTCGAGACGCTGTTCCAGCTGCTACCCGACCTTCACTCCGTCGGCGAGCCGGACCTGTTGCGTACCAACTTCGTTCACGGGGTCAAGCACCTCCGAGCCGAGTTCACGCCTCGGCGAATCGACCCCATCTAAGGTTCCGCCTCCCCCCGCGGGCGGGCGGACAGGATCGGCTGAGGAGAGCTGACCGTGGCCTATGTCATCACCCAGAATTGCTGCAAGGACGCCAGTTGCGTACCGGTCTGTCCCGTGGATTGCATCCGTCCGGTGACACCACCGGATGGTTTCACCACCACCGAGATGCTCTATATCGATCCTGAAGCGTGCATTGATTGCGGCGCCTGCCAGGAGGAGTGTCCGGTCGATGCCATCTACTACGAGGATGAGTTGCCGGCGGACCTCGAGCCGTTCCGCGACCTCAACGCCCGCTACTTCGCGCAGCAGCCAACGGAACCCGCCGCGATACCCGAGCAGCCCAGGCACACCGACCTAAGCCCGAGCACGCTACGAGTTGCCGTCGTCGGCGCCGGGCCGGCAGGCTGCTATGCCGCGGCCGAGTTGTTGGCGGTGGCCGGCGTGGACATCGACGTCTATGAACGCCTGCCAACTCCGTATGGTCTGGTGCGCGCCGGCGTCGCCCCCGACCACCAGCACACCAAGGCGATCACCAAACTCTTCGACCAGGCATTCCGCAACAAGAGACTGACATGTCACTTCAACGTGGAGATCGGCCGCGACCTCAGCCACGAGGAGCTGGCGGCGCATCATCACGCCGTCATATACGCCATCGGTGCATCGCAGGGACGCCTGTTGGGCATCCCCGGCGAGCAGCTCAACGGGTGCCACAGCGCCGCCGAATTCGTCGGCTGGTACAACGGGCATCCCGACCATGCCGCGCGAGAGTTCACCCTGTCCGGCGAACGGGCTGTGATCATCGGCAACGGCAACGTCGCCCTGGATATCGCCCGAGTTCTGCTCACCCCCGTGGAGAACCTACGGACGACCGATATCACCGAGAACGCCCTGAACGCCCTGGCGCAGAGCGCTATTCGTGAAGTGGTCATCGTCGCGCGCCGCGATGCCCGCAACGCGGCATTCTCGGTTGGCGAGTTCCTGGCGCTAGGTTCGCTCCCCGGTGTCGATGTGGTCATCGAGAACGGCAACCTCGAGCCCCACGCCGGGGACGACGTGGAGACCGCCGTGAAACTCGAGATCGCCCGAGAGTACGCGCAACAGCCTCAGACTCCGGGGCACAAGCGGATCGTGTTCAGGTTCCTGGCACCGCCTGCCGAGATCATCGGCGAGTCATGCGTCGAAGGCCTTCGCGTTGGACCAGATGATGACGTTATCGCGACATCATTGGTGCTGCGGTCGACCGGTTACCGCGGGAGTCCGGTGGACGGCCTGTCCTTCGATCAGGTATCGGGCACCATCCCGAACGATCGTGGCCGAGTCGTCGATGCGGACGGGCGGCCACAAGCGGGGCTCTACACCACCGGTTGGATCAAGCGCGGACCCAGCGGAGTCATCGGCACCAACCGTGCCTGCGCCGAGCAGACAGTTGCCCGAATGTGGGAAGACTTCGACAACGGCGATCTCAGCGGACCCTTACCGGCGCGTGGAGAAGTCGATCGCCTGCTTGGCGAACGCGGTGTGACACCCCTTGAATGGCACGACTGGGGCACCATCGATGCGGCCGAACGTGAGCGTGGGGCCGAGGCGGCCAGACCTCGACTCAAGTTCGTCTCCATTGCCGAGATGGTCGCAACGGCGCGCAGCTAGGACCTCACACATTGAGTACGAATTCCACGCGAGCGGTTTACTTGACACTGTACAGTTGGGGGGTGCACACTGACCGATACCGACCATTAGCGGGTAGTGGTCACCGACGCGTGTGGGCGGACAAGCACGTCTTTGTCCGATGAGAGACGACTGGAGGACAGAATGCAGAAACTATGGGCCAATTCAGGTGATTCGCACTTCATCGAACCGGAGAATCTCTGGCGCGACAGCCTGCCACCGGCCTTGGCGGAGCGCGTACCTCGCTCGGTCAAAGACCCTGACGGTGAATGGGAAACCGTCCACGTCGATGGAATGGCGTTCCGGCGCAAGCTACCCACGGGCGCGGCGCAGGAGTTCATGCGCAAGACCGTGGACCATGCCGGTTCATTCAACGTCGAGGCTCGCCTGAAGGACCTCGACAACGAGGGCGTCTGGGGGGAGGTCGTCTATCCGTCGCTCGGGATGTGGTGTGCATCGTTCCGCACTCCAGAGGTCCTGCGCGAAGCCGTGCGGGTGAGTAATGACTGGGCCTACGAGACGCTGGAGAAGGCAAATCCCCGGCTGGTCACAACGGGCCAGGTCTCCACGCTCGATATCAACGACGCGGTCACCGAATTGGAGCGCATCGCCGAGATGGGGTACCGCGCGGTGTTCCTGCCCACGCTTCCCCATCCCCAGCAGAAGGACTACAACTACGACGACTGGGAGCCCTTCTGGGCGGCATGCGAGGCCGCCAACATCGTCGTCGCCTTTCACATCGGCAGCGAACCGGTCGATCTCTCGGACAAGACCCGTACCCCGGGTATGAAATTCCGTGGGCCCGGCGGTGCGATTCTGAACTACACCGAGACCTCCTACGAGGGCCAGCGGGCCGTCACCAAGATGGTGTCGTCGGGTGCGTTGGATCGTCACCCGAACCTGAAGGTACTGGTTTCAGAGGGCGGCGCCACCTGGGTGCCATTCGTCGTGGACCGGATGGAAGAGGCCTATCGGCAGCACGCGATGGCGGTTCGGCCGAAGCTGAAGCGGTCTATCCGTGAGACCGTCTACTCGCAGGTATACGCCTCGTTCCAGCACGACAAGAGCGCGGTTGCTGCCGCTACCTACCTCGGCTACAACAATGTCTTGTGGGGCAGCGACTATCCGCACATGGAGGGCACCTTCGGACATACCCAGGAGACGCTGCACGAGCTGTTCGACGATGCTGATCCGAAGGTCGCCGAACGGGTCATGCACGGCGCGTTCTACGAGCTCTTCCCGCAGGTTCCGCCGATCCCGCAGGAGCCGACTCTCCAGCCCGCCGGCCAGTAGACCCCGATGAGTGACATCCTGCACGACTCTCCCCGGGAGTTCCTGTCCGACGCGGCATCCGGTGGCAGATGTGATGCCCAGTCGGTGGTACCGCTGGGCGACGGCAGCTACGCATGCGGGTGCTGTTGTCAAAACTGGTATGCGTCAGCGTCCAGCATCGAGGACGGATTGGAACTGGCTCGCGAGCACGTCCGGCAGACGTCGCGGCAGAAGAGTTCCTGACTAGGAGGGGCGCGCCTGTACAGCAAAGAGCCCGCCTGGCCATCGGCCAGGCGGGCTCTTTGCTGTTTCTATCCGTTATCCGTTGCCGGTCAACAGGATCCGCGCGCCTTCGGCCGACATCACGACGCTTCCGGTGATCCCGGTGGGCTGGCGGACGAATTTGGTGGCACGAGGGCCGACTGTGGACACCACGAGCTGACCATCGATCGACTCGACGATCCATTCACTCTCGTTGTATCGGAGCCCGCCACCCGGCGCCGACACTGCGAGCACCGGCCCAATCTGACGATAGGAGTCGGCCTCGACGCCGAGCTCTTGCAGCGGCCCGACAGCTTCCTGACGCGCTAGGATTTTCCTGACCGAGCTCAGGCGTTCCGCGGCATCTGTCATCTGCGAGATTCCGTCGATGGTCTCCGCCGACAACCCGATGATGAGGACGGTATTCAGCCGCCGGATGTACATCTCGCTGCGACGAGCGTCCCAACCCCATGACTCACCATTGGAATGCACCGCACCGATGAGGCGGGCGCCATCCCGAAATGCGTCCAACCACGGTGACTCTGAAGGCCTCGACGTGATGAGGATGTGTTCACCGGCGCAGACGCCATACTGACGCATCAGACTGGCGGCCCATTGTGAATCTCGCTCCAGGTCGGCCTCACCGACGGTGAAGTCCACGGCTTCGCCGTCGACGTGGAACCGACCGATCCAGGCGATACCGGGACGCTCGAGTTTGGCTGCACGGGCAATGCTGGACTGCTGGGTCATGACTTTGCGATCCTCGGAATCTTGGCGGCTGATGACGTTCGGGCGGCGAGCTCACGCTCCTCGACCAACTCCAGAGTCGGTGTTACTTCGATCGCCTCAAACACTGCGGCAGACAAGCGCTCCCGCAGTTCGTCGGCGCTTGCCGTCTGCTCCGAAGCGTATCCCACACGTAGATGAAGGACGTCAACCTCACGGTGCGGCCGGACGATCTGGAATAGTGCGGACCGGGTCTCGTCGAACTGCTCGATGACGGCCCATACTTCCAACGGCATGACTGAGCGGCCTTGCACGATGGTCTCGTCGCCGGCACGTCCCAGCGGCCACATCCGGGCATGGGTACGACCGCAGCCACACGCCTGACGACTCACCCGCACCAGGTCTTCCGCCCGGAAACGGATCAGCGGTGCGATGTTGTTGTCCAGGTCGGTCGTCACCAGTTCGCCGACGTCACCCTCGGCGACCGGTTCTGGGCCCAGCGGGTTCAGATCCTCGACGAAGACGGTGTCCTCGTACAAGTGATAGCCGTCGTGCTGCTTACACTCCCACGCAGTACCGGTGTCACCGGCGCTCGTCCACAACACCAGCTCGGTGTCCCAATCCTCACGGATGGTGCGTTGCATGCGCGACCCCATCGGTTCACCGGCAAAGGTCATGAACTTCAACGGCGCCAACGCTTCCCGCATGTCACGCTGGTGGCTGATGCGTTCGAGCTCAGAGAGCAGCGGGCCCAGTACGTGGACTTGGCGCACGTCGTACTGCGTGATCGCATCGAGTACTGCGTTCCACTCACCGAACCAGCTGTCCAGCGCGATCGGAATCACGCCCAGCAGTCGATGCTCATGGCCGGATGCACCTCGGAACGTCGCGCTACCGGTGATGGCATGGTCTCCCGGGCGAAGGCCGTGCTCCCACATCGCACGCAACCAGCCGACCATCAACGGCATCCATTGATCGAACTTCTCGCTGAAGAATGTCGGATCACCGGTGGTTCCCGAACTTGACCCGATTGCCGTCAGCTCTCCTGGGTCCACGCAGAGCAGACCGCCGTACGAGTCGCCGTGGCGCTCGCGGAAGTCGCGCACCATGTCCTTGTTGATGAACGGGATTCGTTCCTTGAAGTCAGCGATCGACTTGATGTCAGAAGGCTTGACGCCCGCTTCATCCCATACTTCACGATAGAAAGCGGACCGCTCGTATGCGTAGGGAACCAGCTCGAGGATGCGTTCTTCCTGGAGCCTCTCCAGCTCCGGGCGAGGCATCGCCTCGATTTCGGGTTCGAAGAGATCTTCTGTACTCAATTGCTCCTGCCTGGGTCGTCGGGATGTTGTGAAGCCAATGCTTGGCAGCTACGAGAACTATTCGACTGTTTCTTCGCTGGCATGCGCGGTCCCGCTCGGCCGCACTACCGCGCCACCGACGTGCTCTGGTCAGTCTGCCCGGTGCCCTCGGCACGAGCAGCCAATTTCCGGACAATCTCGGCATATTCAGGTGATGCGAGAGTTGCCTGCTCAGCGAATGCCGCGACATCGAGCGCGCCGACAAGTTGGCGTTCAAGATGAGTGTTGATGGCACGCTTGGTGTCTTGCAACGCCCGCACTGGCTGTTTGGCCAATCGGCCGGCCAATGTGAGGGCTTTGGGCATGAGGTCGCCTGGTGAGCAGACCTCACTGGCAAGCCCTATCCGGTATGCCTCGTCGGCCGGGATCTTGTCCCCGGTGAGCAGATAGCGCTTTGCCGCCGGCAGCGACATCACCGCGGGCCACACCGCCGCTCCCCCATCCCCGCACGCCAGCCCTATCCTGATGTGCGGGTCAGCGATATAGGCACTGTCGGCGATGAGAATGATGTCGGTAAGGATCGCGAGGTTCGCCCCCAGCCCAACGGCTGGACCGTTGATCGCGGCGATGATGGGGGCTGGAAAGCGGACCATCTCGGTGATCAACTCCCGGGCCCGCCGCATCATGCTCGCCGGCGCGGTCGGATCTTGACTGTTGTCGAGCATCCGATTGAAATCGCCTCCGGCACAGAATGTCTCACCAGCCCCCGTGACAATCACAGCGCGCACACGGGCGTCGAGTGCCAACTCTTCCCAAACGCTCTGCAGTCGCAGATGCAGGGGAAGGTTGACGCCGTTGGACTGCTCGGGTCGATTCAACGTGAGGACACATACCCCGTCCTCACGAATGTCGACCAGCAGGCCTTCAGAGCTTTGAACCATGAGCCTCTTTCGTTGCGCTGGAATTGGACAGTCGCCCACGCAGGTCAGCCTTGCGGATCTTGCCGGTGGCGGTCCGCGGGAATTCCTCCACAACGACCCATTGGCGCGGAACCTTGAAGCTTGCCAACCTCGCTCTGCCGAAGGAAACCAGATCGGCGGTGTCCACCTGACAACCGGGGGCAGGCTGTACGAATCCGGCGGGAACCTCGCCCCAGCGGGAGTCAGGGGCAGCGACAACGGCGACGTCGACGACGCTGTCATGCTGCCGAAAAACCCGTTCGACTTCCTCCGGGTAGATGTTCTCTCCGCCGCGGATGATGACGTCGCGGGCGCGACCATGGGAAGAAACGTATCCGGTGGCGTCCATCGCGCCGAGATCACCGGTATACAACCAGCCCTCGGAATCGACGACTTGGGCTGTCTCCATAGGCTGCCCGAAGTATTCGACCATCCGCATCGCGGAGCGAGTACAGATCTGCCCGACTTCGTCGTCATCAGCCGTCGACCCGTCCGAGCGGGCGATCCGGACGTCGCGCCCGGGCAGCGGCCTTCCCAGCCGCGTTGCTTTCATCTCGAGGGGATCATCGCGTCGAGTCTGCAGCACCGCCGGCGCTTCACTTTGTCCGTAGGTCACCACACAACGGACACCGAACCCTTCTTCGATCGAGCGAATAGTCTCCGGCGAGACATCGGCCCCGCCACCCATCACGGTGTGAAGTCGAGGAAGCTGCTCCCGGCTGAATTCCGGCTGCTCGAGGAGGTCGAACAGAACGGTCGGCACCGCCGCCAACACTGTCGCCTCTGTTTCAGCCAATAGCCGAAGGAGCAGACTCGGCTCGTAACTGGCCATCAGCGCAACCGACGCGCCGACCGCGATCGTGCCGAGCACGATGGTGATCGAACCACCGACATGGAACAGCGGTGCCGCGGTGGCCAATACGTCCCCGGCGCCGTGACCCCAGTCCCTACACCAGATCGCCCCGGCGTTGAGGGCCGACTCGTGAGTGTGCAGTGCCCCCTTGGGCCGTCCGGTCGTGCCAGAGGTGTACTGGATGATGAAGGGATGGTCAGACTTGACCGGTGATATGTCCGCTCCCCCTCGCACCTCCTGTGCCCAGCTGGACAGATTCAGCACGACCAGCGGGTCAGAACGCGTCGCCGCCAGCGCGCGCATCCGCTCTTCAAGCCGTTGGCCGCGGTAGCTCTCGACGGTGAGCACAACGCGGGCCTGGGTGAGATCAAGGATGTGCTCGACCTCATCGTCGGGCATGGCCGGATTGATCGGCACCAGAACCGTTCCCGCCAGGGCGGACCCGAGCTCGACCAGTAGCCACTCACGTGAATTCGGCGCGAACACCGCGACCGCGTCGCCGGGGGCCGCCAGGCTCAACAGCGCGCTGGCGCGCTCGCGCGACGCGGCATATAACTCCCGGTAATTCAGCGTCGTGATCGTCCCGGCCGCATCCATCCAGTGCAGCGCGGGGTGATCACCGCCTTCGTCGGCACGGCGACGTAAGACCTCGCCGATGCTTCCCGTGATCCAGTCCGCGACAGGGTCGCGCAACCACAGCGCAGTGGCTTCGGCTTTCACGTATACCGATCCTCCCGAAAGATTGCGTGCCTGCTGCTCTGACTACTGACGCGCACCAGCCCCGGCGTCGTGAATAGAGTATCCTCCATTCACCCTAGATCGAAATGGTGTGATTGACGACACAGGGCATCTCGCGACCCCCTCGGAATTCCTCGAGTATCGCCGACCACGCGGCCTCCACCCTGCACCTCCCCGGCATTTGCGCACGTCAATCAGCCTGGATAAGTGCCATCATCGGTTGGACAGCAGCAGATGCCCCGCACTGAACCCTCCCGCGTTGGGCGAGATCGCCAAACCACGGCTGGGCAGACGGCGAAAAGAGTACTCTCTGGTGGGCTTTCTGTAGGCCGTTGGTGCTTGCACCGGTCCTGTGATCGGAGTAACCTCCAGATCAAATTCAGTGCAATGATTACCCACACAATGCCGACGATGAGTGATGGCGGTCACGGAGCCGGAGGCCCGCGTGCGCGCCAATACAGTCGTCCGGCGCAGCGACGCATCACGAGATCCAGGAGAGTGACAATGACGAGTGGCGAGCTGATGGACACCGCGAAAGAGCCTTTCGATTTCCGCTTGTCCGAGTACGCGCGGGTGACCGATGCGTTGACCCATCCCCAGCCGTACTTGGCAGAGAAGGTGGCGACCACCCGGTTCGAGCGAATCGAAGAGGGAGTGGTGTACCTCTACCGTCACGAGGACATCATCAAGGTCAACCGTGACCCCCGGATTCTCGGAGTCGGCGGGCGGGGCAGCGCATTCGGAGCGCCCTCCCCGCTGATCCCACTCGAGATCGACGGCGCTGACCACGTGAAGTGGCGCAAGTTGATGGATCCGCTTTTCGCCCCCAAGCAGGTGGCCAAGCTCGAAGACTCGATCCGCGCGCTCACAGCCGAACTCGTCGACCAGTTCGCAGCCCAGGACGTCGTCGAAATGTACACACAGTTCTGCGTGCCGTTGCCGTGCCTCACGTTCCTGCGGCTTTTTGGTGCACCGGCTGAAGATCTGCCCTTCTTCCTGTCCTACACCGAGAACATGCTCCGTCCTGCCGGCGACACCGCCGAGGAAAAGAAAGAGGCCATGGTCGGTGCGGCCGGGCAACTCATCGCCTATTTCCACGACCTCCTTGCCAAGCGGCGGGCAGAGTCGCCGAAGGATGACGTTCTCGGCACCTTGATGGCGGTCGAGATCGACGGGGCTCCGGTCAGCGACGAAGAACTGCTCAACGTCATCATGTTGTTGATGTTCGCCGGACTGGACACCGTCACATCTTCTGTGTCGCTGATGATCGACTGGCTCGCCCGCAACCCGGAACAGCGCCAGCGCGTCGTCAGCGACCCCTCGCTGCTGCGCGGCTTCGTCGAAGAGATGCTCCGCTACGAGAGCCCCGTTCCCATCGGAACCCGTTATCCCACAGAGGATGTCGACCTTGGCGACGGACTTGTACTCAAGGCCGGCGAGGCCGTCGTTGCTTCGTGGGCGACGGCGAATCTCGATCCGGCAGTCCACACCGACCCGTTGACGGTGAACATCGACAGACCTCGCCACATGCATATCGCGTTCGCGAGCGGCACCCACCGCTGCCTCGGTTCGAACCTCGCCCGCATGGAGCTACGGGTGGCTCTCGAGGAGCTCCACAAGAGAATGCCCAACTACAGCATCGCCCCCGATGACGAGGTTCGCTACGCCAACGTGCCCGTTCGGGCTGCCGAGTACCTTCCGCTGGTTATCCACTGACCTGCAGCTGCCGCGACCACCAGAAGCGAGCGAAACGCCCGGCCATCCAAGGATGGCCGGGCGTTTCGCCTATTGCCGACTCTCACACCTTGGTAGCTCCCATGTCCATCGTGAACTGCGTACCAGTGACGGACCGGGCCAAATCCGATGCCAACCACACCACGCCGTTGGAGATATCGTCCGGGTCAGCTATCGGCACCGAATGCAGGATGCTGGCGTACCAGGCGCCGTAGCCGGGGTGAGCACTGAGCGCCTCCGCCATTTTGGGGTCCTCGACCATGGTCGTCATCACTCCCCACGGATGGATCGAGTTCACCCGGATGCCGTACTCGCCGAGCTCCGCGGCAGCTGCCTTCGTGAGCCCGACGACGCCATGCTTAGCAGCGCTGTAATGGGCCTGAGCTGGAAGTGATTTGATACCGGCGACCGAACTGACAGTAATGATGGAGCCGCCGTTGCCAGCCGCAATCATGTGCGGTACAGCCGTCTTCAGAGTTCGCCAAACTCCGGTCAGATTGATGTCGATCATCTCTAGCCACTGATCGTCGGGCATCTCCCAGAATCGGTTCCAGTTGCTGATGCCGGCGTTCGCAACCACGACGTCCAGCCGTCCGCCGAACTCAGCGACCGCACTGGACAAGACATCGTCCATCGCAGCCGAATCCCGCACATCCGCAGTCGCGAGGACGAACACGGCTCCCTCCGCACGCAGCAGCCCATCTGTCTCCTTCAGGTCCGCCGCCGCGGCAGGGCGATATCCGTTGTATTCACTAACCGGCCCTGCGATGTCGATCCCGATCACCTTGGCGCCTTCGCGGGCCAGCCGGATCGCGTGACTGCGGCCCTGTCCACGTGCGACTCCGGTGACGAAAGCGACCTTGCCGTCCAACAATCCCATCCGAGATTTCCCTTCTGTGTGCTCACCAGTTCATTGAGAGTCGACATGGTGCTGGGAGAGCGCATGACACGTCGAAAGAACGATCAGGATGTGCGAGGCTGGCCGTACACGGCCACAACCACCGAGCGGTCCAGGCTGTTCTCTGACCACACCCCGATCTGAGTATTGGCACAGGTGGACATGGTCGCGAGATAGTCAGGCCGAGAGAACCACTGTCTCAGGACGTCAATCCCGTTGATCGCCAGCGCCGGATTGATCGCCACCGTCTCGCTGACAACACCCAGATAGCCGGCGGCGCGGGCGCGGTCCTGCACTGTCGAGCCGTCGGAGCCGATGTCACCGTCCAGCGCGTGATTTGCCAGGAGGTCGTCGCTGTGCCACTGGGCCGCCAGCCGCAGCTGTGGATCACTCGTCACATTGTTCGAACATCCGTGTTGATGCTGCACTGTGTATACGTTCGCCACGACAGAGTCATTCAGCCGCTTGTTGTCGGCCCGCGCAGCGGGTGAGACCCCCAGTGCCGCAAGCGACACCAGCATTGCGACGCCGACGATGCCGGAAAGCCGACGAATCACGTTGGACCTCTCACTATCTGAGACGTCGGAGATCAGTCCGACCACGGTGGAATGGAACACCAGACACGCCAGCGTCGGCCCGTCTTTCTACGGCTCGACTCATCGGCGCGTCAGGGCAGCGGCGACGGCATCAGCATGGACTGCCACGTGTGCTCCTTGGGGCCTTCGGCGGCGAGATTGGTCTGGGTGTAAGCCTTCCCGTCCGGTCCGATGAAGGTGCCCGTCGCTGGGTCATATTGCGCTGCAGCGATCCCAGGCACCGGAGGCGCCGGCGAGGCCGGCGAGGGCGGCACCTGAGGAATATCCTGCCCGGACGAGGTCGCGTTGGGATCGCCTTTCCAGTTCATCCCGTCGTTGAGAGGCACGTAGGGCTCATCGCTCTCGCACTCTTTGACCGTGGCGGCACGTTTACCCGGCCTTGTCTCGCACGGGATGTTCCGCGCACCGCGAACATTCCAGATCGAGTCCTGCGGTCTGCGGCAGTAGACCTCACCGGCAGGACGATCAGGAACGTCGAGCGCGGAGGGCGGACGCATTTGTTGGGCGGGCAAGAAGCCGGTGGTGCAGGGCGGCGGTAGGTTGATGTTGAGATTGAAATCCAGGAACAACCCTGGGTGCTTGCTGTTCTTGTTGGCCACCAGCCCGCCTTGCATCATCGCGACGGCCTGCGGAAGGAGCACCAGCAATTGTTCGATGTCGGCCTGGTAGACCACGGCCACGTTGCCCAACGTGACCATGTTGGCAAGGATCACCGGCAGAGTTGGCTTCAGCCGGTCGACAAGAGCGCGGGCATCCTCGGCGGCCGATCCCCCATGCGCCAATATGCCCGATACCGCCGGGTCCTGCGTTTGAAGTTGGCCGGTGATGGAAGCGAGGTGTGACGCCCACGCCTGGATGGAATCCGAGGAGTCAGCCTGCGCATCCAGCACCGGGGCCGCGTTGTCGACAAGGCCGGTAAGGTCACCGATATTCTCCTTGGCGCCGGTGGCGAGCGCCGTGGCACTACTGACAAAGCGGGAGAACTCCGGCCCCAGACCACCGAATGCCGTGTAGCTCTCATCGATCAGGGTCTTGAGATTGTCATTCGGAATGGCCTCGAGGCCTCTGTTCGTCGCGTCGAGCAATCCGTTCAGGTTGGGCGGAACGCTCGTTCGACTCACCGGTATGACGTCACCGTCCTTCAAAGGTGGCGATGCGCCATCCTGCGGAAGCAACGCAACATACTGCTCGCCGACAGCATTCTGGCTGTGGACTTCAGCTTTCAGGTCACTGGGAATCGCAATCCCCGACTTCAGACTCAGCTCGGCTTGCACGCCGGTCTCCGTCAGATGCACCGACGTCACACGCCCCACCTCGGTGCCTCGGTAGGTGACATTGCCGGTGGCATAAAGATTTCCCGATTGCGGCAGCTCCAAGCTCACGGTGTAGCGGCCCGCGCCGAACAGTAAGGACGGCAGGTGCATGTAGTTCAGTCCCACTGCCACAGTTGAGGCGAGGGCGATCACGATGAACACCACGATCTGGATCTTGACGGTTCTGGTCAGCTGGTCCATCTCACCGCCCCTGATTCCAGTTGTAGGGAGCGACCAGCGGATTGCCCGCGGTATACGGACTCGGCAACTGACCGATGGTTCGGCCCCACTGCATCTCGAGCTCCGTCAACTTGCCCTCCCACCGTGTGCCGGTGAAGAAGTCCGCATCAATGCGGCTCAGGGTCAGGTCGATGGTGGCAGTCAGGTTCGCATAGTCACCACGGACCCACTTCTCGAGCGTCTCGACCGGCCACGGAAATGTGGCAAGCGTGCTCAGTGAGTGCGGGAAAGCCTTGCCCGCATTGCCAAATGACTCGAGCACCGGTGCGAGCTGTCGAAGCTCGTTGACCAGGTTGTCCTTGCTTCGGTCCAGTTGATCGGCGCTCAATGCGCTGAGCTGCCCGAGTCGGGTGACCGCATCCGTGAGGTGCTCGCGTTGCTGTTTGAGGGTTTCCAATGCACCGGGTGCAGTCTGCAGCGCCTTCTCCAAGACTGGCTTGGCAGCAGCGAACTGGCCGGAGACGTTGTTCAGACTCGTAGTTGCCTTGATGATGTCGTCGGTCTGGTCGTTGAGGTACCCGACAAACTCATTCATCTGTGCGAGCAACTGCCGTGCGTCCTGTTCCCGACCGGTCATCGCGGTACTCAGCGACTGCGTGATGTCCTGAATATTGCCCAGGCCACCTCCGTTGAGCAACAACGACATCGCAGACAGCGTCTGTTCTGTCGTGGGTGAGGCCTTTGCCGAGGACAACGGAATCAGCGACCCCTCGTGAAGTCGCCCTTCGGGCGCGACCCCCTTGGGCGCGGACAGCTCGACGTGAAGTGAGCCCAGCAGGCTGGTCTGACCCAGACTCGCGACGGCGTTCGCCGGAAGATCCACGTCTCCTGAGAGCCGAATGGTGAGCAGTGCGTGCCGGTCCTGCAACTGCACCCTGGTCACATTGCCGACCGTCACATCGTTCACGCGAACCCGAGAATTAGGCTCGATATTCACCGCGTCCGGTAGCTGCACCTGAATGCTGTAGGACCCCGGACCACCGCCCGCCGTACCCGGCAACTTGAGCGAGTTCACCCCACGCCACTCACAGCCCGTCATGAGGGCCGACGTGACCACAAGCAATGCAACAACGCTGCGCAGTCTCATGAACCCCCTCCAGCGGGCAGCATCATCCCGGCCAAACCGGAGTTGGGATCGGTCTGCGCGGGCTCGCCCGCGGTTGGCGTCGACGCCTCGGCCGCACCCGGCATGGGGGTGGGCGACGGAACATCCGGCGCAGCAGCCGGTTGCGGTGTCCCTTCGTAGAAGTCACGGACCCGACCTGCCTCGGTCAGCGGGCGCAGCCAGTCCTCACTGAAGGTCACCTCGTTGGGGCGCGCCTGCGCACCGACGAACGGATTCGCACCGAACGGCGGGAAGTTGAATTGGCGGTTCTTGACTATCGGCGCCAAGTACTGGACACACAGCTTCGCTGCCTGCTCACTGCCCAGGCGGGAAGCAGCTTGGATTGCCCCACACAGGAACTGGATGGGATTGGAGAAGTTGTTCACAGCCAGTGCGCCGGTCAGAGCGCCGCCTGCGGGCTCGTAGATCGATGTGAAGTTGGCCAACGAGTTGGGCGCGACATGAAGTAGCTGTTTGATGTCGTCGATGCTCTCGATGAGCGCCTGGGTCACCGGTGCGAGCTTGTCGGCCGCTGCGCCAACGGCCTCCCGATTGTCGGCGACGAACCGCTGCGCCTTCACGACAACGTCGTTGAGATCCTTTACCGCGCCGGCCACTTCATTGGGATCGTTGTCGAATACGCCCGTGACAGCCGCGAAATTGTCGTTGAGTTGCCGTATGACGTCGTTGGTAGTATTCAGCGCAGCGACCAAGGTGGAAAGGTTCTTCACCGAAGCAAAGATGTCGTCTTTGTGATCTCCGAGGGCCGAAAACACCTGGGAGGCCTGAATCAATGCCTCGCGGATATTGGCGCCCTGACCACGCACGTTATCGGCCGCGGTATTGATGAAGCTGCCCAAGGTGCTCACCCCACCGGGCTCAGTGGGCTGCAGAGCTGCTGTCAGCTTCTCCAGTTGCTTGCGCAAGTCGTCCCATTCCATCGGTACCGCCGTGCGCTCTCGGGGTATCACCGCGCCGCTACTCAGCACAGGCCCGCTGCTGTAGGTGGGCGTCAGCTGAATGGCTCGGGCCGATACCAGGGCCGGAGTCAAGATCACGGCATTGACGTCAGCGGGAACTCTGTACTTGTTGTCGAGTGAGAAGGTGATCTTGGCATCCAGCGGTTGCGGTTCGATCTTGTCGATCTTTCCCACTCGCACTCCTGCGATGAGCACATCGTCACCGACGTAGATCCCGTTGCTGTTGTCGAAGTATGCGACCACGACAGTCTGGTCGCCGGACCCCAGCACCCGCCAGGCCATGAACCCGCCAACAGCGAGCGTGGCCGCGAGAACAGCGGAAAGAGCCATCCTGGCAGTAGTTCTCGTCAGTTTCATCGACCCTCCTCCGACGCCGGCTGCTGTGGACTCGGTGCCGAAGCGGTTGCCTGCGGCGTGGCCGGGACCTCATTGGGGGCCGGCTGGAAGACGGGCTGAGGTCCAGTCGGATCAGTGGCACCGCCGACGGAGGGCGCTGGTTGTGCCGGCGGACCGGGCGGTGGCCCACCCGGTGGCGGAGCCGGCAGGGGTTCGCGATACGGGTAGCGCGGATCACCCGGCTTGCCGGTGATCGCGTCAGGCAGGTTGAGATGCGGCTCGCCGCCCTGACCGGTGCGGGGGAAGGGCACCGGCAATGCCGGGGTTGCTTGCTGCCCCGTCTGCGGATCGACCAGCTGGGACGGCAGCAGTGTGCTCGGGTCCAGACCCAGGTCAGAGAACGCTGCATCGACGAACGGCTGGATGAACTGCCCTGGCAGCAGATTGACCAAGTAGGCGTTGAAGAACGGGCCCGAGCTCACGGATTCACCGAGCGACAACGCATACGCGATGTTCAGCTTGATGGACCGCTGCAAGTCCTGCTTATGCTTTTCGATCACGGCCAAGACTGTGTTCAGCTTGTCCAGCATGGGCGGCAACTGCGTTCTGTTGTCGTCGATCACCGTCGAGAGTGCCCGCGCCATCGCCGAGATATTGGTCGAGATCTGGTCCAGCGCGCCGCTTTGTGCCCGCAACTCGGTAAGAAGGGCGTTCCCGTTCCGGACCAAACCAACTATCTGATCGGTGCGTTGGCGCAGCACGCCGGTGGCTGTGTGGGCACTGCTGAGCAGGTTCCGCAACTGCTCATCACGATTGTTGATCGTCTGCGACAGCCGCGACACACCGTCGACTGCTGCGCGTAGTTCGGGCGGTGTGTTCTGGAAGACCTCTGACAGTGTCTTCAGCGAGTCGGAAAGCTCGTTGGTGTTGAGCCCGCTGATCGTCTTGGTCAGATCGCCGAGCGCGGCGGGCAGAAGGTACGGAGAAGTCGTGCGCTCCAGGGGAATAGTGGCGGCCAGGGCGCCCGTACCGCGAGGAGTGATGGCCACAACCTTTGTCCCCAGCAGCGTCTCGGTCTTGATGGCAGCCTCGGTACGGTCCCCCAGTGAGATGTCTCGACTAACGGTGAACTCGACGCGGGCCTTGCTCCCGTCAAGGGAGACAGCCGTGACCTTACCGACCTTCGATCCGGAGACCTCGACGTCGGCACCGGTTCTCAGGGCTGCTGCATCGGCGAAGTAGGCGCTGTAGGTGCGTTCTCCGCCGAGAAACGGCAACTTGTCGTAGGTCAGGCCGAAGAGGACCAATGCCGCGATGACCGCGATCGACACCGCTCCGATGATGATCGGATTTCGTTCTGAGAACCGTTTCATTGCGGCGTGCACCGTCCCGTGGTCTGACTGGCGATCTTCACGTAAACCGGTTGTCCACCTTTACCGTTGACCTTGAGGACCATGTCGCAGAGGTAGAAGCTGAAGAAATCGCCGTAAAGGCCCTGGCGCGCCAGCAATTGATACTTCTCCGGCAACGCTTTGAGGATTCCGTCCAGGTAGTCGCGTTCGGATGCGACGGCTCCGCTGGCCCTGTCTAGTTGCACAATCGTGTTGTTCAACGGCTCACGAGCCTGGGTCAACAGGTCTGCCAGGGACCCGGCGGCCGAGTTGATGTAGGCCAGTCCATTGCTCACCTCCTGCTTGCGATCGGCCAGCTTCTGAACCAGTTGGGCGATGGAATCTACGGCAGAGTCCATCTGCTTGCTCTGGCTGCTCAACGTGCCGAGCACGGTGTTCAAGTTGTCGATCACCTGCCCGATAAGCTGATCACGGTCGGCCAAAGTGCTTGTCAAAGAGGCAGTTTGAGTCAGAAAGGCGTCAATGACGTCACCTTGGCCTTGTAGCACCTGAATCAACTGGCCGCTCAACGCATTCACCTGGTCGGGGTTCAGTGCTTTGAACAGAGGCCGGAAGCCGCCGATCAACGCGTTGACGTCCAGTGCCGGCTCGGTGCGGTCCAAGGGGATGGTTGACCCAGGATTGAGCCTCTTCAGACCGCCAGGACCCGCGTCGATGGCCAGGTACCGGTTACCGACCAAGTCCTGGTACCGAACCACCGCACGGTCACCATCGGTGAGGACAACTGAGGAGTCCACTCCGAACTGGACCATGACAGTTGAGTCCCTCTGCACCTGAATAGTTTTGACCTTGCCGACCTCGATGCCCGCGATGCGCACGAAGTCACCTTCGCGCAGCCCACTCACGTTGGCGAACAGGGCGTTGTAGGTCTTGTGCGAATCGAACCTGATCTGTCCGAACACCGCGACGATGGCGAAGATGCCGAGGAAACACAGGAGCAGGAACGCGGCGACTCGCCACAGTGTGCCCCGAAGGTCTTCCTTCATCGTCTTCTTCCTCCTATCACGGATGTCATGGCACCGCCGGGCCGGGTGGGGGTGGCCCCGCCGGTCCGGGCGGAGGCGGCCCGGCAGGGTCGGCGGGTGCAGGCGCCGCGAACGGCAGCGGGCCGGTCGGCGGTGTGACGAGGCCCGGTGACGGCGGACCGACACAGCGATAGGTGTCCGGCTGGGGCACCGCCCTGGTGACTGGGAAGTAGTTTCCGAAGCAGGGATGGCCGAGGCCCGGGTTCGGCCGGATATCCATGCCTGTCCCCCAACCGGTGTTCGTGACCAGTTGTCGTACCGGGAAGTTCTTCGACACATCCGGTAGCGATCCACAGCCGGGCTTACCGCCGGGGCCACCCTTGGCAGCGACGATCGGCAGGTTGTCCGGGTAGACGTAGGGATCCTTGCCGGGCAACAGGCCGGCATCCGCCATGATCGAGTGGCCATTGAGCCCACCACCGACAACGTAGGCATCTTGCAGGTAGACCTGGCTGCCCACCAACAGGCAGGTGTACTCCGGGTTGTACTTCAGCAGCAAGGAGGTGGTGGGCTCCAAGATGTTGATGGCCCCAGGCAGTGTCTCGGTGGTCTGTCCAAGCAAGTCGACGCCTGATTGCGCGAATCCAGCGGCGCTGAGCAGCAATCGATCGAGATCACCAGCATGTGCGGTGATCGTGGCGCTCGTCGTCGTCACAGCTTGCAGGGTCCTGATGAGATCGGGCGCCGCATTCGCATATGTGTCGCTGGCGTCGGCGAGGGACCGGAAGTCCTGTCGGATCGTCCCATTGCGCACGTTCAGCGCGGCCAAGACTTCGTTACCATCGCTGATCGCCTGTCCGATCGCCGGGCCCTTCCCACGGAGGCCTTCTGCGAAAGTGCTCAGCACTGCATTCAGCTTGGCGGGATCCACGTGGTGCAACACGTCGACCAGGTTCTCGAACACGGTGTTGACCTCTGTTGCGACATTGTTGGACCGCACGACTGCGCCGGCGGCCAACCGCGCCGCGCTCGGATTGCTCGGATAGAGCAACTCGACGTACTTCGGCCCGAACGCCGTACTGGCGGTGATCTGAGCCTGGACGTTGGCCGGAATGTATTTCAGCTCGGCGGGGTCGATGTCGAGGGCAAGGCTAACCGGCTTGTCGCCGCCGGTCACAGCCTTCACCTGGCCGATCTGCACTCCGCGCATCTTCACCGGGTTTCCCGGTTCCATCGACAGCCCGGACCGCTCAGCGGTGACGGTTATCGGCGCGTATGTCGTGAAGTCTCGGTTGTAGATGGCCCACGACGTCGCGATTCCCGCGACGATAGCGACGACCAGACCGAGGGCCCACCAGCCTGGTGCGATTCGGTACTCACCTTTGCGGGGATGCATGCCGATCACCCGGAGAAGTGGAAGTTGCCGGTGGGGCCGTAAATAGCCAGCGACACGAAGAGATTCGCAAACACAGCGAAGACGAGCGAGGTACGCACCGCCCGACCAACGGCCTCACCCACCCCGGCTGGGCCACCGGTCGCGTTGTAGCCGTAGTACGTGTGCACCAGCATGACGATGACGGCCGACACGATGACCACCGCGAAGGACCACAGCAGGTCGACAGGATTGAGAAAGGTGTTGAAGTAGTGGTTGTACACACCAGGAGATTGCCCGTACAGGATGGTGGTGAATTTCGCCGCCCAGTAGGACGTGAGCACTGAGACGCAGAACAACGGAATGACGACGATCACCCCGGCCAGGACCCTGCTCGAGGCAAGGTAGGCAATGGAACGCACTCCAATCACCTCGAGTGCGTCGATCTCCTCGTTGATCCTCATCGCCCCGATCTGAGCCGTTGCACCCGCGCCGATTGTGGCGGCCAGGCCGACCGTGGCGATCAGCGGTGCAGACAGCCGCGTATTGACAAAAGCCGCAGTAAATCCCGTGAGTGCGTCGAGCCCGACCGTCAGCAGTGAGTTGTAACCCTGTACCGCGGTCACCGCGCCGGCGAACATCGTCAGGAAGGCGACGATGACCACAGTGCCGCCGATGAGTAGCAATGCACCGGTCCCCAGGCTCATTCCCGCGATCGCCCGGATCAACTCGATACGGTAGTTCACAACGACGTCGCCGATGGAAGTCATTGTCTTCGCGTAGAACTGGGCTTGCTTGCCCAGATTGTTCCAGTCCTTGGCGAGGCTCTTACCCCACCGCTCGACTCGCCCGAATCGGCGGCTCGGAGATCCGGCGCTCATCGTGCGGTGACCTTGATGCCGATTACCGTGGCGAGCACGTTGATAACAAAGAGAGCCATGAACGTGTAGACCACCGTTTCATTGACCGCGTTGCCGACGCCCTGAGCACCGCCGCCCACCGAAATACCCTTGTAGCAAGCCACCAGGCTGGCAGCCAACCCGAACATCAACGCCTTGACCATCGCCACAATCACATCGGGCAGACCGACCAGGATCGTCAGGCTTGCGGCGAAGGCGCCCGGAGTGACGTGCTGGACGAACACCGAGAACAAGAAGGAGCCGACGAGACCGACCATGGTCACCACCGCATTGAGCATCACCGCGACCAGAGTGCCGGCCAACACCCGGGGAACCACCAGCCGCTGAATCGGATCGATGCCAAGCACTCGCATCGCATCCAGTTCCTCCCTGATCGTCCGCGACCCCAGGTCCGCACACATCGCAGTGGCTGCAGCACCTGCAACCACGACGACCGTCACGATCGGACCAATCTGATTGACCGAAGCAATCGCTGCGGCCGCCCCGGAGCCGTCACGCGCGCCGACCTCGCCCAAGAGAATGTTGAGCATGAACACGACCAACGTCGTGAACGGGATGGCCAGCAGAGTCGTCGGCAACAACGAGACGCGGGCGACGAACCAGGTCTGGAGAACGAACTCTCGGAAGGCGAAGGGTCGTCTCGGAATCGCCACCAGAGTGTCGAGCGTCATGGCGAAGAACTCACCGACCGCTCGCACGGGCTTGAGCGCAGTGGCAGGCACCGTCATCGACATGGACAGGCCCGCTCACAAGTACCTGACATCAGCACGTTGTCCTTCTGCTGTAGCACCACCATGACCTGGATCACCCTCGACAGATGGTGTGCTCCAGGTCGCATTGCGGCTGAAGAGTACACTATAAAGGGAATCGCCAGCAAGGTTCCGTCGAATAGCAGATCGCTCATCGATTACCGCAGGTGGTCGGCCATTGAGCACGCATTTTCAACCACGCTTGCCAACGTGCGCCGCTCGCGACCCGAGTCTTCCACGGGGCAGTCCGACGCTCTCTCATGAGGGGTGTTGACCTGGTACGGAAGTGGTCTCTCCGAGGCTATTTGGGTTGCCCTGTCCTGAGTCAAACGATCTCAGGACAGCCACCGGGAATCTCTGTTTGCTCATTGATCCACAATTATCGTGGCCTAATTCCGCCCCCAAAATCGAGGCTAGGGAATTGCCATATTGGACGACTGGAATGGGTATCGTGGCGGCCAACAATGGCTCCGGGGATACGTGTACATATTCGCCGAACCGTCAACACAGGGCGGTTGTCACCCGACATCAGCGGGTCCGACGATCGACAGAACAGCACGCCAGCGCGGCGAAAGCCACTGTGCCATAGCTATTCGTCAGCTCCCAATGCCAGCCGGTCCTGCGCGACGCGAGCTTGATCTCGGAAGCGATCAAACCGATCCAATAAGTGCACTGATATGGTTGCCTCGTTAATTAGTAGCCTCAAAAGGGTGTACAACAGCCTGCGACGTCACTTCGGAACGGACTCGCCGGTAGCGACCCCGAAGTCACGTACCGTCGAGACGACGAGAGGCTGATCAACATGTCGGCCATTGCGACGGAGGAATCATGACCCAGGCACCGAACCACGATCTTGCCAAGCGGATTCAGGTACTCGAGGACCAGCTCGAGATCCAGCAGCTCGCCGTCCGATACGCGACTGCGGTAGACGCCCGTGACATCGACCAGTTGCTAGAGCTATTCGTGCCCGACGTCCGGGTGGGCCGGGGTCGCTCGGGCCGTGATGAGCTACGCGCGGTCCTCGAACCCCAGCTGCGACTGTTCTACCGGTCCATCCACCTGATCTGCGGCCACCGGGTGATTCTCCAGGACGAAGACCGGGCGATCGGAAACGTGTATTGCCGGGCCGAGCACGAAGTAGGCCAGCGCTGGGTCGTGATTCCGGTGCGGTACGACGACGAGTACCGAAAGGTCAACGGCGCCTGGCACTTCAGCGCGCGGCGCGACCACCATTGGTACGAAGCCGACGTACTGGACCGACCTCAGTCCGTCGCCTTCCACGATTGGCAGTCAGCTCCGCCGCGGCCGTCGCTCCCCGAGAGCTCACCGAAGTGGGAAGCGTTCTGGCACGGTGTCGACACGTCCGGACTCACGACTCAACCCGTCATCGGCGAAGCCAAGGACCACTAGCCCCGACACCGCTGACAGGCTCGTCCCATCGGGGCACCGCGGAAGATGCGATCCAGCCAGGGCGACCCCTATAAAGGATACTGTATAGCGTATAGTCTGTCGGCGACCGCTTAACGCGTTGACAAGATCGAACCGTGGGAGTGACGTGTCACAACGATCCAAAGCATCCATACTCGCCGTCGGCCGCAGCGCAATCGGTACTGCGCGCAAGGGCACGCTGGCCAACATGCCGGCCGCGGAGATCGCAAAACCGGTGGTGTCGGCCGTCATCGAACGGTCCGGCCTGTCCTCCGCCGAGATCGACGACTTCGTCCTCGCCGAAGTCATGCAGGGCGGGGGCGACTCAGCCCGCTACATCGCGGTCGACCTGGGTCTCACCGCTATCCCGGGTCTGGCAGTAAACCGGCAGTGTGCGTCGAGTTTGTCCGCGGTGGCCATCGGGGCCGCGCAGATCGCCTCGGGTATGAGTTCGGCAGTGCTCGCAGGCGGCATGGAATCGCTGTCGACGACGCCAGTCGTGCGGAAGCGTAAACCGTTCACGGTCGACGAATACGACGACCCATGGCTCTCCTTCTCTCATCCGCCGACCCCTGATGCACCGGCCATGGACATGTCGATCACCGTGGCCCACAACTGCAATGTGCAATATGGAATCTCGCGAAGTGATCAAGACGAGTGGGCGGTTCGCAGCCACCAGCGAGCGGTCAGAGCGCGCGAAGACGGGTTCTTTGCGGAGGAGATCGTGCCCGTCGAGGTGCCGCAGGCCGACGGATCCACAGTCTGGTTCAGCGCCGACGAGCACCCCCGACCAGGCACCACCATGGAGGCCCTCGGCGGTCTGAAAGTGCTGCACCCGGAGATCCCCGACTTCAGCGTCACCGCAGGCAATTCGTCCGGCATGAACGATGCCGCGGCAGTAGTCGCCCTGGCCGGCGCGGATCATCCTGAAGCGCTCGCGCACGTCCTGTCGTGGGCTCAGGTGGGCGTTGCTCCCAATCGCACCGGGAGCGGGCCGATCGAAGCCATCCCGAAGGCACTCGCGCTGGCCGGGCTCACCCTGAAGGACGTGAGCGTCTTCGAGATCAACGAGGCCTTTGCCGCCCAGGCCGTCGCCTGTACCAGAGCACTCGATCTGGACGAAGAGATGGTCAACGTCTACGGCTCCGGAATCAGCCTCGGTCACCCGATTGCCGCCACCGGAGCTCGCATGGTGGCCTCATCCATTTACGAGCTCCGCCGTCGCGGCGGCGGAGTCGGAGTTGTGTCCATGTGCGCGGGTGGCGGTATGGGGGCGGCCATGGTGATCGAGGTTTCGTGACACACGATGACCGAGACTCATGAAGCGAGCAATGACCTCGACAAGCTCAGCACCGTACAGTGTCGGTTCGGAATACAGCGGACGTCCATCGATCGACGGAATTCGTTGGCCACCATGGAAATGCCGCTGACGGGACTTTGGGATCCGGAAACCGAGGAGCCGACGCTGGCTCCGTTGGCTGTCCTGGTCGATGCCGTGGGCGGCACGGTGAACCACCTGCCGTACGAGCAGAAATTCTGGACCGTATCCACGGAACTGAGCCTCATCATGACACCGGGCGTCGACTGGGCGCTGGCGAAATCCGTCCGTGCCACAGCGGGGCTCATTCGGGCAGACGATTCGATGGCACTCTCGAGGTGCCAGATCTACGCAGGTTCGACGCTGCTCGGAGAGGGTTCGGTTCGCTCGCTGACGATTCCGGCAGGCGTGGTTCCGCAGACCCCGCCACCACCATTCAGCGATGACGACACGGGCACCCGACGCGCATTGTCACAACGGCTCGCCTTGTCCCTGCGGTCAGTTGGCGACGGAGCGGCTGTCCTAGCTCAGGAGTGGAATCCGCTGTTGACCAACGTCATTGGCACAGTCCATGGCGGAGTGGTCGCCGCCGCCCTCGAACTCGCCGGAACAACCGCGGTGAATGCTGGTCAGGTGCCGCAGTTTCGGACGTCTTCAATGACGGTGCACTTTCTCGCAGCGCTGGCGGGTTCCGAACGGAACCGGGCCGAGGCCATGTACGAGGCTTCGGTGATCCACAAGGGTCGCCGAAGTGCAGTGATCGACGCGCGCGCCAGGGGCGCCGACGGAAGAGTTGCCACCATCGCGAGACTGAACGCCTACCGCTGAGGGGCCTTCAACTTGGAGATGGCGCGCGTGATTCGACTGCTGCACAACGAAATAGCAAAGAGAGTGCCCAGTCGTCGGAGGTGGCTCAACAGATATCCAGCGTGATCCGAGCCCGATATCTCTATCCGACGGGTCACGTTACGGTGTATATTACTGGTTCTGGAAGGCCGCTAGACCGCTACCGGTGCTCGGATCGCGCCGACGCGGTTGACCTCTGGTGGTCGCTGAGCCGCGTCGAACAAGGAGATATCTTCTAACGCATTACCCATTGTCCGCGCGGTGTGCGGGGTGTTAGCGTCCCACTCGGATGTGCACCAGCATCCGTTGGCTACCAGTAGTTCTCGTCGCGAACAAGCTTGCTCGGCGCGGTCAGGGATCGCTCGGCAGCGAGGGCCCACGGCCTGAGTGCATACAGCGCAGACGTTTACATCGGCGCCACCGTGGGGCGCCAGTCAGTTTCCGACCCAATCCCAGGAGTGTTCCGTGGCCACTGAAGCAATGACCGCCACCGCAGAGGTCGACCGGTCTCCGATACCCGTGCACCTGCACATTGGTGAGCGGGTGTTGGACCGGGGTACCGGCGGCACGTTCCAACGCCATGACCCGGTTACCGGGCAAGTGCACGCGGAGATCCCGCTCGCCGGCGCGGCCGATGTCGATGCCGCGGTGCGGGCCGCACACGAGGCCTACCTGAGCTGGCGTCGGGTGCCTGCCACCGAGAAGCGTCGACTACTCCTTCGCCTTGCCGACCTGTTCGAGGAGAACCAAGCCGAATTTGGGCGTACGGTCACACTCGACTGCGCCATGCCGTACATGCCGGTGGTACCGATGGTGTCCGACTGGATCAGGTACTACGCCGGTTGGGCCGACAAGCTGACCAGCGAAGTGGTTGCCTCGCCGATGGCAGGTGGCGAGTTCTCCTACACACTCGGACAGCCCTACGGCGTCGTCGGGGTGATCCTCACGTGGAATGGCCCCATCGGTTCGATCGGCATGAAGGTTCCAGCCGCACTCGCGGCCGGCAACACGGTCGTCATCAAGCCGCCGGAGGTCGGTCCCTTCGGAGCCGAGGTCTTCGCCAGAATCGTGAAAGAGGCCGGCTTCCCACCAGGGGTCGTGAACATTCTGCCGGGCGCCGCCGAGGCTGGTCAGGCCCTGGTCGATCACCCGTTGGTCAAGAAGGTCACCTTCACCGGAGGCACCGCCACCGGCCAACGCATCCTCCAATCGTGCGCGACGTCCATGAAGCCTGCGGTCCTGGAACTCGGCGGAAAGTCGGCCAATCTCGTGTTCGAGGATGCCGACCTCGACATCACCTGCCCGCATGCCGCCATGATGTCCGTCGGCTTCCTCTCAGGACAGGGATGTACGTTCCCCACCCGTCTGCTTGTTCAGCGTCCGATCTACGACGAGGTGATCGAACGCGTTGCAGCAGTCGCAAAGAGCTTCCCGATCGGCGATCCCTGGACACCCGGAAACGTGGTCGGGCCGGTTATCAATGCGGCCGCGGTCGATCGCATCCTGGCAACGATCGAACAAGCCAAGAACGACGGGGCCCGGCTCGTCACCGGCGGTAACCGCGTCGGTGGTGAATTGGCGACGGGCTACTACATCGAGCCCACGATCTTCGCCGACGTCGACCCATCGTCACATCTCGCCCAGCACGAGGTGTTCGGTCCGGTCTTGGCAGTAACGCCCTTCGACACCGAGGAAGAAGCGATCGCCATCGCCAACGGCACAGCCTACGGCCTAGCCGCCTACATCAGCACCCGGGATGTTGCCCGGGCGCATCGGGTCGCCGATGAATTGGTTGCGGGTGAGATCCTCGTCAACGGCTCGCAGAACCTGCTCGTCAACCGCCCCTTCGGCGGGTTCGGACTGAGCGGTATGGGTAAGGAAGGCGGCCGCCGAGGCATCGAAGAGTTCCTGCGCCTCAAGGGAGTTGGGATGAAGGTTGGCAACGGTGGAGCATTCAGCTTTCTGGCCTGACGGGCGCAGCAGGGGCCGGGACGCCACACCGCCCGAAGCGACGACCGTGCACGAAAGGATGTGACTCGTGACCGTCGTAGTCCGGTCCTTGCCTGCCGGGGACACCCGATGAACCACATCAGGAGCTACCTCTACGTCCCCGGTGATCGCCCGGATCGGTTGGCCAAGGCCATGTCTCGGGGAGCTGACGCGCTGATCGTCGACCTCGAGGACGCCGTGCCTTCGGCGTCCAAGGCCGATGCGCGACGCAACGTGGCCGACTGGCTTGCCGGACTCGGCTCGACCCACACTCCGGTGTGGATCCGTGTCAACGCCGGACCTGAGCGCAATGACGACATTCGGGCGATCGCCGATGCACCGCACGTGACTGGGCTGGTACTGGCCAAAGCTGACTCTCCGGGCGATGTCGAAGAGGTCGCCGACCAATTGAGCGGGATCGGTTCACCGCTCCGGCTGGCGCCACTCATCGAATCGGCCGCCGGCGTACTGGCAGTCAGGGAGATCGCCGCGGCACCGCGGGTGGAGGTGCTCCACCTAGGGGAACTTGATCTCGCCGCCGACATCGGAGCCTCCCCGGGAGCCGATGGCGCAGAACTGCACCACAGCCGGTCGATGGTGGTGCTGGCGAGTCGGGCAGCTCAGATCTCCCCTCCCGTTGCGCCAGTGGACGCCGTCATCGACGACCTCGCCCATTTTCGGGCGACCACTGAGGCGCTCGCCAGAATGGGCTTCGTCGGGCGAGCCTGCATCCACCCCGCGCAGGTGGCCGTCGCGCAGGAGGTGTTCACCCCCAGCGCGGATGACATCGCATGGGCCCGTGAACTACTCGAGTCGGAGAAATCGAGCACCCACGGTGCGCGGCGCGGCCGCGACGGCCGCATGGTGGACGAGGCAGTCCTGCGGCGCGCCCGCGCTCTTTCCCAGTGGAGCTAGCCAGCCCCCACCGCCCACCACCTAGGTGCGCACCCGGGTGAACCGGTGCAGCAGCCACGCCACCGGGATCGTCAGGACCAGCGTCACGACGAACAGCACCGGCGCCGAACCGGTATAGACCGGCCAACCCAGCACCTCGACCATCGCGATCTCCATGACCACCAGGTGCACCAGGAAGATCTCGTAGGAGATCTCGCCAAGCCACACCATCGGCCGGGTGGCCAGCAGCCGCGCGTACCAGCCCCGGTTGCCCAGCGCCAGCGGTGCGACCACCAGCGTGGCGATCACCGCGTAGAACGCCGTCTTCACCAGAGCCTCACCAACACCGGTCGGTGACGTCGTCGGTTCCCCCGCGATCGGCGTCGAGGCGATCAGATAGCAGATCACCGCCAACGGTACGGCGACGAAGCCGTACATCCGAATCCCCATGGCCGCCAACACCGCCAGCAGCATCCCACCGACGAACCAGGCCAGGTAGCCGGGCAACCACAGCCGGGCGCCGTCGGGCAGGAAGTGGGTGCTGTGTACCACCAGCATCCACAACGGACTGATCAACGCCAGCCCGGCCAGCCCGGTCAGCAGCAGCCCTGGGCGCCACCGCCTGCGGCACACCACCACCAGCAGCAGCCAGGCCAGGACCGGCAACGCCACGTAGAACGACACCTCGACGGCCAGGCTCCACATCTGCGTAAGCCCTTGGTGCAGATAGCCATTGAACGCGTAATTGTTGGTGTAGATCTGGGTCAGGGTGAGGTTGCGCAGCAGCCCCACCCAGGTGTGGCCGGGGTTGGGACCGCCGTCGCGGAAGTGGTAGATCAGGAAAGCCGCCAGCACGGTGATGACATAGGCGGGCATGATGCGCCGCACCCGGTGCCATGCGTAGCGCCCGATCGAGGGCGCGTCCGTCCCGCCGGCCGCTGCCCGCACCCACGGACCGAACAACAGGTAACCGGACAGCACGAAGAAGATCGGCACCCCGATCTCCATCCGCGAATACACCAGCCCGACAAAGCCATGGGTGTACTTGCCGGTGGTGTAGGCGGCGTGGGTACCCAGCACCAGCAGGGCCGCCACGGCACGAACACCGGTCAGCGAGGCCACCCGGTCTACGGTCGAGACCGCCTCCAACCCGCCCTGGTCGACCTCGCGGGACGCGGTCATGTGTGCTTGCGCCGGGGCTTCCCGCCGGAGGGACGCGAATCATACGAATGCCCACCGCGGTCGGGCTTCAAATCGATCAGCACACCCTGAATGCGGGTGTTCTCCAATTTCTTCCAGGTCTCCTTGGGAAGCCTGGCGGGCAGTTCGACGAGCGAATGGTCGACCTTGATGCTGATGTGGCCGAAGTCGCTGCGGTGCAGGCCGCCCTCGTTGGCAATGGCGCCGACGATCGCACCGGGGTTCACCTTGTGCCGCTTGCCCACCGCGATGCGGTAGGTGGCCAGGTCGTCACGGGTCTTGCGGGGCGCGCGGTCGCGTTCCCGCTCCGGACGCTCCGGACGTTCGCGATGCTTTTCCGGCGGCGGCTCGGTCAGCAGGAACTCCGCACCGTCGCGCGACTGCAGGGCCAGCGCCGCGGCGATATCGACCATCGGCACGTCATTGTCGCGCTCGTAGTCTTCGATCAGCCGGCGGAACATCTCGAACCCCGGCGCATTGAGCGCATCGGTGATCGAGTCGCGGAACTTCTGCACCCGCTGGGCGTTGACGTCCTCGACGCTGGGCAGCTGGTCCTCGATCAGTTTCTTGCGGGTGACCCGTTCGATCGAGTTGAGCAGGTGACGTTCCCGCGGAGTGACGAACAGCAGTGCGGTGCCGGAACGCCCGGCGCGACCGGTACGCCCGATGCGGTGCACATAGGACTCGGGGTCGTGCGGAATGTCGAAGTTCACCACATGCGAGATGCGCTCGACATCCAGGCCGCGGGCGGCCACGTCGGTGGCGACCAGGATGTCGATCGTGCCGTCCTTGAGCTGGCTGATCGTCCGCTCGCGCACGGCCTGCGGAATGTCGCCGTTGATCGCCGCCGCCGCGAACCCGCGGGCGCGCAGCTTCTCGGCGACCTCCTCGGTGGCCTGCTTGGTGCGGACGAACACGATCATCGCGTCGCCCTGCTCGACCTCGAGCAGCCGGGTCAGCGCGTCCATCTTGCGCGGATAGGACACCAGGAAATAGCGCTGGGTGATGTTCTCGGCGGTCTGGGTCTTGGCCTTGACGGTGACCTCGACCGGATCATGCAGGTATTTCGAGGTGATCTTGCGGATGGCCGGCGGCATGGTGGCCGAGAACAGCGCGACCTGCTTGTACTCCGGGGTGTCGGCGAGGATGCGTTCGACGTCCTCGGCGAAGCCCATCTGCAGCATCTCGTCGGCTTCGTCGAGCACCAGGTAGTCCAGGTGGGACAGGTCCAGGCTGCCCTTCTCCAGATGGTCGATGACACGCCCGGGCGTGCCGACGACGATCTGCGCGCCGCGCTTGAGGCCGGCCAACTGCGGCACATACGACGAGCCGCCGTAAATGGGCAGCACGTTGACCTTCAGATGCGCGCCGTAGCGGCTGAACGCCTCGGCGACCTGCAGCGCCAGCTCGCGGGTCGGGGCCAGCACCAGCGCCTGGGTGGTGCGGCTGTCGGTGTCGATCTTGGACAGGATCGGGATGGCGAAGGCCGCCGTCTTGCCGGTGCCGGTCTGGGCCAGGCCGACGACGTCGGCGCCGGCGAGCAACGCCGGGATGGTTTCCGCCTGGATGGCCGAGGGCGTCTCGTAGCCGACGTCGGAGACTGCCTGCAGCACGGCGGGGTGAATCTGCAGGTCGGCGAAAGTCTGGGGCGAGCTAACGGCGGAGTCGGATCCGGCGTCTTCCGGGAGTGTCATTGACCTGCAGTCTAATGCCCGAGCGCGGCGAAACCCCCTTCATGCAGCGCAGGCCGGTACCGTCGGCGGATGTGTGGCATCGGTTGGTGATACCTGCGGCGGCCCTGGTGCTGGCCGGTTGCGGCTCCGGGGACTCGACGGTGGCCAAGACTCCCGGGCCCACCGAGCCCCCTTCAGCGGCGTCGTCGACCGCCCCACCACCGAGTACGCCGGCACCGGCGCCGCCCGCACCGACCACTGCGCCACCGCCCGACCCGTGCGCGGTCAACCTGGCCGCGCCCGCCATCGCACAGGCTGTGTCCGAACTTCCGCGCGACCCACGCAGCGGCCAGGCCTGGAACCCGGAACCGATCGCCGGCAACTTCAACGAGTGCGCCCAGCTGTCGGCGGTGATCGTCAAGGCCAATACCAACGCCGAGAACCCGAACACCCGCGCGGTGATGTTCCACCTCGGCAAATACATCCCGACCGGGGTGCCCGACACGTTCGGCTTCAACGCCGTCGACGCCAACCAGAGCACGGGTGACACCGTCGCGCTGGTGTACCTCAACCCACTCGGCCTGCAGAGCGTGGTCAAGTTCCGCTGGAATGGCGCCGGCGTGGAGCTGATCGGCAACGCCGGCTGACGCCAGCATTCGCCCCGATTTGACCTTTTGCCGGTTTTTCCTGGCCCTTCGGTGTGAATCAAAAGCTGTGGCAAACAGATCTCGTGGCGTAGATTGGCTATCGGGTTAAGGAAGCAGCCCGGTATCGGAGGGTCCGTGAAGGGCGTCATCTTCAATTTGCTGGAGGAGGTCGTGGTCGACAGCTACGGCGACCAGACCTGGGATGACCTGTTGGATGCCGCCCACTCGGACGGCGTCTACACGTCGCTGGGCAGCTACGACGACCGGGACATGACCCGGTTGGTATCGGCTGCCGGGGCGGCGCTGGAACTGCCCGACGACGAGGTGTTGCGCTGGTTCGGCCGCCATGCCATCCCGCACATGGTGAAACGCTGGCCCGACTATTTCACCGCCCACGAGCACACGATCCCCTTCCTGCGCAGTCTCAACGACGTGATCCACCCCGAGGTCCGCAAGCTCTACACCGGCGCCTACTGCCCGCATTTCGAGTTCACCTCACCCGCGGACGGATCACTGCTGATCGGATACCGATCCCCACGGCGGCTGTGCGGCCTGGCCCACGGCTTCATCCTCGGGTCAGGTGACCACTACGGCGAGGCGCTGACGGTCGAGCACGTCGAGTGCATGCACCACGGTTCCAGCCGCTGTCTGGTCGCGGTCGCGGCGGCATAAGGGGCACCGTGGACACCGGGGGTGATGACGAACTGAGAAGCGTGGCCACCGAACTGGCGCAGGAGAACGCGCGGCTGCGCCGTCGCCTGGAGCGCGAGGTCAAGATTCGCCGCACCGCCGAGGACATTGCCGAGCACGGGTTGCGCGACCTCTACCAGAAGCAGCGCGAACTCGAATTCCTCTCGCAGATCACGATCATGGCCAACCAGGGTGGTTCGGCCCAGGAAGTGCTCAAGGATGCGCTGGAGTACATGTGCCGGTTCACCGGATGGTCGGCAGCACACGCCTACATCGTCGCCGGGCACGGCCCGACCCTGCGGATGTGGCCGTCCAACATCTGGTACGGCGCCCCCGGAGTTGATCTCACGGAGTTCCAAACCGCCACGGCGGGATCAATTTTCGCGGAAGGCGAAGGATTGCCCGGCCGAGTGTGGGCGGCGGCGGCACCGGTCTGGGTCGACGACTTCGTGAAGTCGGGATTCGTGCGCCGCGAGGCGGCACTGCGCTGTGGGTTGCGGGCCGGCTTCGGGGTTCCGTTGCTGATCGGCCCGGATGTAGTGGCAGCGCTGGAGTTCTTCGGCCCCAACCCGATGCCCGAAGACCCCGCGCTGACCCGGATGATCCGTCAAGCGGGCACCCAACTGGGCCGCGTCATCGAACGCGACCGCGCCAACGACGGCATGCACGACGCCTTGCACGACGCCCTCACCGGCCTGCCCAACCGGCCGCACTTCCTGCGCGAGGTGGACGAGGCGTTCCGCGAGTCATCCCTGGACCGCAACACCGGGTTCTGCGTCATGTTCATCGACCTCGAACGGTTCAAACTGGTCAACGACAGCCTCGGCCACGCGGCAGGCGATGCGCTGATCACTCAGGTCGGCGCCCGGCTGATGGCCTCGGTCCGGGCCAAGGACTTCACCGGCCACACGGGTGACTCCACGCCCGAAGCGCTGCTGGCACGGATGGGCGGTGACGAGTTCACCATCCTGGTGCGCGGGGTGGCCACCAGCCAGGACGCCGTCGCGATCGCCGACCGCATCCACGCGGTGCTGGGTAACCCGTTCCGCGTCGAGGGCCACGAGGTGGTCACCAGCGCCAGCATCGGCATCGCCATGAGTACCGCCGAGCACTGCTCGGCCGACGAACTGGTCCGCCACGCGGATATGGCGATGTACGAAGCGAAGTCGCGGGGCAAGGGCCGCACCGAGTTGTACGACGACGGGATGCAGACCTCGGCGACCCGCACGTTGGATCTGCAGGCCGAACTGCGGGCCGCGGTGCGCGCCGAAGCCTTCGAATTGCACTACCAACCGGTGGTATCGCTGGCCGATGACCAGGTGGTCGGCGTGGAGGCGCTGGTGCGGTGGCGCACGTCGCCGACCACGCTGCGCTACCCCGACGAGTTCATCCGCATCGCCGAGGAGACCGGGCTCATCGTCCCGCTGGGAATGTGGGTGCTGCGCCAGGCCTGTCTGGCCGCGCGCCGCTGGAACGACGGCCACGGAGACCGCCCGTCATTGACCGTCGGGGTGAACCTCTCGCCGCGCCAGTTCACCCAGCCCGATCTGGTGGAACGGGTCAGCGCCATCCTCACCGAGACCGGTGTGCAGCCCGAGCAGCTGCGCCTGGAGATCACCGAGACCATGACGATGGACGACGCCGAGTACGCCGCGGATGTGTTGAACCGGTTGCGGGCGTTGGGAATTCAGCTGAGCATGGACGATTTCGGCACCGGCTTCTCGTGTCTGAGCTATCTGCATCGCTTCCCGTTGCAGGTGCTCAAGATCGACCGCTCGTTCATCTCCCGGATGGAGACGAACATGGAGAGCCTGCAGATCGTCAAGACGATCGTGGTGCTGGCCCGCAGCCTCGGGATGGAGGTGGTCGCCGAGGGCGCCGAGAACGCCGAGGAGATCGCCCGGCTGCGGTCCTTGGGCTGCACCTTCTGCCAGGGCAACTACTTCTCCCCGCCGCTGACCGCCGAGGAAATCGACGCCCTGCTTACCCCACCTCGCCCAAACCGACGATTGGGTGAGGAAGTGCGAGCGGAACCCGCCATCTCGTCGACCTCGGCGCGTCACTGACCTGTCGGACCGCACGCCTACAGTGGTGCTGTGTTCGTCATCGAGGGCCTGGTGGTCTACAGCGCCTCCGACCTCGCCGCGGCCGCCCGCTGCGAGTACGCGCTGCTGCGCTCGTTCGACGCGAAACTCGGTCGGGGCCCGGCGGTCTCGGGTACCGACGAGCTGCTGGCCCGTACCGCCGAACTCGGTGACGCCCACGAGCAGCGCCATCTCGACGCGCTACGGGAGCGCGCCGACGTGGCCGTCATCGGGCGGCCGGCCTACTCGCTGGCCGGGCTGACCGCGGCCACCGACGCCACCCGCCGCGCCGTCGAGCAGCGGGCACCCGTGATCTACCAGGCGGCGATGTTCGACGGCCGATTCGCCGGATTCGCCGATTTCCTGGTGCTCGACGGCGACCGCTATCGGCTGCGGGACACCAAGCTGGCGCGCTCGGTGAAGGTGGAGGCGCTGCTGCAGCTGGCCGCCTACGCCGAGACCCTGAATGCCGACGGGGTGCCGGTACACGACGAGGTGGAGCTGGTGCTGGGCAACCAGACCACCGCGCGCTACCGGGTCGACGAACTGCTTGGCGTCTACCGGCTGCGGCGGGCCGCCCTGCAGCAGCTGCTGGACCGCCACTACGCCGCCGGGGCGGCGGTCTCCTGGACCGACGAGGCCGTCCGCGCCTGTATGCGCTGCCCGGAGTGCGAACAGCAAGTGCGCGCCACCGATGACCTGCTGCTGGTCGCCGGAATGCGGGTCGGCCAGCGGGCCCGGCTGATCGACGCCGGGATCACCACCATGACAGAGCTGGCCGCATTCGAGGGCACGGTGCCGGATCTGCCCGCCCGCGCCGTCACCGCGCTGGGCAGCCAGGCCCGGCTGCAGATCGCACCCCGCCAGGACGGCAAGCCACCCTACGAGGTGGTCGACCCGCAGCCGCTGATGCTGCTGCCCGATCACGACAAGGGCGACCTGTTCTTCGACTTCGAGGGTGACCCGCTGTGGACGGCCGACGGCCGGGACTGGGGCCTGGAGTACCTGTTCGGCGTGCTGGGGGCCGAACAAGAGTTCCGGCCGCTGTGGGCGCATGACCGCGGCGCGGAACGCAAGGCCCTGCGCGACTTCCTGACGATGGTGCGCAAGCGGCGCAAGCGTTTTCCGAAAATGCACATCTACCACTACGCACCGTACGAGAAGACGGCACTGCTGCGGCTCGCCGGCCGGTACGGCGAAGGTGAGGACGAGGTCGACGATCTGCTGCGCAACGGTGTGCTGGTGGACTTGTACCCCTTGGTACGCAAGAGCATTCGGGTGGGCACCGGTAACTACAGCCTCAAGTCGCTGGAACCGCTGTACATGGGCTCGGAACTGCGCACCGGCGATGTCACGACGGCGACGGATTCGATCACCATGTACGCCCGCTACGGCGAGCTGCATGCCGAGGGCCGCGACGACGAAGCCGCCACCGTGCTCAAGGAGATCGAGGACTACAACCTCTACGACTGCCGCTCCACCCGCAAACTGCGGGACTGGCTGCTGCAGCGCGCCTTCGAATCCGGTGTCCCCCCGCAGGGCCCTCAGCCAGTCTCCGACGGCGCGCTGATGGAGGTCGACGACGAGGTCGCCATCCGGATGGCCCGATTCGCCGGTGACGACGTGAGCGCGCGCACCCCCGAGCAGCGGGCCGTCGCGATGGTCGCGGCAGCCCGCGGGTATCACCGCCGTGAGGACAAGCCGTTCTGGTGGGGGCATTTCGACCGGCTGAACAGTCCTCTCGACGAATGGGGCGATACCGCAGGCGTTTTCCTGGTCGACGAGGTGACGATCGACACCGACTGGCACCTGCCGGCCCGGGCCCGTAAGCCGCAGCGCCGGCTGCTGCTGACCGGATCCATGGCCGCCGGTGAGCTGAGCCGCGACATGTATGCGCTCTACGATCCGCCCACCCCGGCGGGGTTGTCCGACGATCCGGAACGCCGCGCCTACGCCTCGGTGACCGTCCTGGAGTGTGACGACCCGGCGGCACCCACCGAGATCCTGATGTTCGAGCGTGAGCCCAAGACCGGCGGCACCTACGACCGGCTGCCGTTCGCGCTGACCCCGGGTCCGCCGTTCTCCACCAAGGCCCTGCGCGAGTCACTCGATGCTGCAGCCACCGAGATCGCCAACGGACTTCCCGCACTGCCTCACTCGGCGGTCATCGACATGCTGCTGCGCCGCCCGCCGCGTACCGGCGGCCCGCTGCCACGCACCGGTGACACCGTCGCCGACATCACCGCCGCACTGCGGGCGCTGGACTGCTCGTACGTCGCCGTGCACGGCCCGCCAGGCACCGGCAAGACGCACACCGCCGCCCGGGTGATCGCCAGCCTGGTCAACGACCAGCACTGGCGCATCGGCGTGGTGGCACAGTCACATGCGGTGGTGGAGAACCTGTTTCGGGACATCATCGGCGCCGGGGTGGATGCGGCCGTCGTCGCGAAGAAGCCCAGCGGCAGCGGTCTGTGGACCGATCTCGGCGAATCGGCCTATCCGATGTTCATCGCCGACAACGCAGGATGCGTGATCGGCGGCACCGCATGGGATTTCACCAACCGCAACCGTGTCCCCGCGGCCAGCCTGGACCTGTTGGTCATCGAGGAAGCCGGCCAATTCTGTCTGGCCAACACCATCGCCGTCGCCCCGGCAGCGCGCAACCTGCTGCTGCTGGGTGATCCCCAACAGCTGCCCCAGGTCAGCCAGGGCACCCACCCCGAGCCGGTCGACTCCTCGGCGCTGGGCTGGCTGGTCGACGGCGCGCACACGCTGCCCGAACAACTCGGCTACTTCCTGGACCGCTCGTATCGGATGCACCCGTCAGTCTGTGCCGCGGTGTCGCGGCTGAGCTACGACGGGCGGCTGCACTCGGTGGAATCGACCACCGCGGCCCGCCGCCTCGACGGGATGGAGCCGGGCGTCCACGTGCTGGCGATCGACCATGACGGTAACTCGACGGAAAGCCCCGAGGAGGCGGTGGCGATTGTCGCCGCGATCGCCGCGGTGCTCGGCACGACGTGGACCGACGAGCACGGCACCCGGCCGCTGGGCCCACCCGACGTCTTGATCGTGACCCCCTACAACGCCCAGGTGGTGCTGCTGCGCCGGCTGCTCGACGAGGCGGGGCTGGCCGAGGTGCAGGTCGGGACGGTCGACAAGTTCCAGGGCCGCCAGGCCCCGCTGGTGTTCGTGTCGCTGGTGGCCTCGTCGATCGCCGATGTGCCCCGGGGAATCTCGTTCCTGCTCAACCGGAATCGTCTCAACGTCGCGGTGAGCCGGGCCAAGTATGCGGCGGTGATCGTCCGCTCGGCAATGCTCACCGACTATCTGCCCTCGACACCCGACGGCGTGGTGGAGCTGGGGGCATTCCTGGCCATGTGTGATAGACCCTCGCTATGAGCACAACGCTGACACAGCAGTTGGCGGCCATCGTAGGCAGCGCACATGTCGTCACCGACGCCGACGTCCTGGCCGGGCGCAGTGTCGACTACACCGGGCGCTACCGGGGCACCGCCAGCGCTCTCGTGCGGCCCGGTTCGGCCGACGAGGTGGCCGCGGTGCTGCGGGAATGCCGTGCGGCCGGGGTGTCGGTGACCGTCCAGGGCGGGCGCACCTCCCTGGTCGCGGGCACTGTGCCCGAACACGACGACGTACTGCTGTCCACCGAGCGGCTGACCGAGATCGGCGAGATCGACGTGACCGAGCGCCGGGTTCGGGTGGGCTCCGGGGTGACGCTGGCCGCTGTGCAGCGCGCCGCCGCCGCGGCGGGCCTGCTGTTCGGGGTGGATCTGGCGGCCCGCGACTCGGCGACCGTCGGCGGGATGGCCTCGACGAATGCCGGCGGCTTGCGGACCGTGCGGTACGGGAACATGGGCGAACAGGTGATCGGCCTGGACGTCGCACTACCGGACGGTTCGGTGGTGCACCGGCACAGCCAGGTCAGGGCCGACAACACCGGTTACGACCTGGCGGCATTGTTCGTCGGCGCCGAAGGCACGCTCGGGGTGATCACCGGGCTGGACCTGCGCCTGCACCCCACACCCGCGCATCGGGTGACCGCGGTCTGTGGGTTCGCCGATCTCGAGGCGCTGGTGGCTACCGGCCGGGTGCTGCGCGACACCGAATCGGTGGCGGCCCTGGAGATGATCGACGCCAGGGCCGCCACCCTGGCCGCCGACCATCTCGATGTGCCGGTACCAGTCGACGGTGACTGGCTGCTGTTGGTCGAACTGGCCGGCGATATCGACCTGACCGAGCGGCTGGCCGACGCACTCCAGGACGCCGAACTCGCCGGTGAGCCTGCCGTCGGAATAGACGCGGGATCTCAGCAGCGGCTCTGGCAGGTGCGCGAGTCGACCGCCGAGATCGTGGGCCTGTTCGGGCCGCCGCTGAAATTCGATGTGTCGCTGCCGTTGTCGGCCATCGCGTCGTTCGCTGAGGACTCGGCCGCGCTGGTCGCCGAGCATGCCCCGGATGCCATCCCGATCCTGTTCGGCCATATCGGTGAGGGCAACCTGCACCTCAACGTGCTGCGCTGCGGTTCCGAGCAGGAGAGCCACCTGTACGCGGCCATGATGAAACTCATTGCCGCCCATGGTGGCAACGTCAGCTCCGAGCACGGTATCGGCAGCCGCAAGCGCGCCTACCTCGGGATGTCGCGGGAACCCGCCGACATCGCCGCGATGCGCACCATCAAGGCGGCGTTCGACCCGACCGGCTACCTGAATCCGGCCGTGCTGTTCGACTGAGCCGCGACAGTAACCACGCGGCGGAAAAACGAGCGGATAACCGCCGCCAGGTTACTGTCGGCGCGGGCATCACCCACGTCCTCGTCAGTCCCGGCGCATCGAATGGCGGCCGTAGCCTTCCACTTCGTCGGAGTCCTCGCGGTAATGCCGTGGGCGCCGGGGTTCACCCTCGTCACTCAGCCGATGGCGGGAGAAGGGTTCAGGCTCGGGTTCGGACTCGGACTCGGGCTCTGACTCCTCGAAGCCACCGGCTTCCGGCACCGTCCACAACGAGACGTCTTCGACGATGGTGGCCGGTTCGTCGTCCTCGGCTTGGAAGCCGGCCTGGAAACCGACGTGGAAACCGTTGTGTGCGAATCCGATCGGCTCGACAATCGGCACGACGTGCTCCGGCTCCGGACGCCGCCACACGATCTGCTCGGTCTCGTCGTCGACCACCTCGGGCAGCCCGGCGAAGTCGGCCTCCCGATCGACCTCGTACTCCAGATAGTCGTCGTCGTCGTAGTAGAGCGGGAGCCGATCGGTGATCTCGTCGTCATCCGCACTGCTGGGGCCCTCGACCCGCCGGCCCAGTCCGCCGATCATGAACAGCGCCGCGATGATCCCGAACAGCGCGACGAACGCCGGCAGTAGCACCGACTGTGACAGCGCGGCGGCGAACGGCACGTGCAGGAACGCCGGAAGCTTCAGCACCGCGACGTCACCGGCCGGGGTGTTACCCGGCGCGGCGGGCAGTTCGTCGTTGATCCGTGCGGCCATCAGCGCGGCCATGCCTGCACTGCCCAGTACCGAGCCGACCTGGCGGGTGGCGTTGTACACACCGGACCCGGCGCCAGCCAGTCGCGGCGGCAGGTTGCGGGTCGCGGTGGTGGCCAACGGCGCCCAGATGAACGCCATGCCCGCGCCCATCGCCGTCAACGGCAGCACCAACCGCCAGATCGGCGTGGCCGGTGCCATCTCGACGGACAACCAGGTCAGCGCGATCGCCACCAACGAGAACCCGAATCCGATGATCGAGCGCGGGTGCGTGCTGTCGACGATGCGGCCCACGACCGGCGCCAGCACACCGCTGGTCACCGCCATCGGTGCGACCAACAGGGCCGAACGCGTCGGCGTCAGACCGCACACCACCTGGGCGTAGAACATCACCGGCAACACCATTGCGGTGACGACGAACCCGATGACGGCGACACCGAGGTTGGACAGGCTGAAGTCGCGGTCGGCGAAGATCTCCAGCGGGATCAGCGGCTCGTTGCGGTTGATCGACTGCCAGTAGACGAAGGCGGCGAAGAACCCGATCCCGGCGACGATCACGGCCCAGATCCAGGCCGCCCAGTGCTGCCCCTGGCCTTCCTGCAGCCCGAACACGACCAGGAACATGCCGATCCCGGAGAGCGCGACCCCAAGCAGGTCGAATCGATGCTTATGGGTGGGCAGCGTGGGCACCAGCCACGCCGCCAGCACCAGACCGATGACGCCGATGGGCACGTTGACGAAGAAGATCCATTCCCAGCCCAGGTGGTCGACGAGCACACCACCGGCCAGCGGGCCCACCAGGGTGGCCACCCCGGCGGTGGCGCCCCACACGCTCATCGCCACGCCCCGGCGTTGGGCCGGGAAGATGCGGGTGATCGTCGACAGCGTCTGCGGGGTGAGCAGCGCGGCACCCAGCCCCTGCACGGCGCGCGCGACGATGAGCATCTCGACGGACCCGGACAGACCGCACCACAGCGAGGACAGCGTGAACAGCGCCAGCCCGGCCAGGTACAGGTACTTGGGTCCGTAGCGATCCCCCAGGCGGCCGGCCAGCAGCAGCGGCACCGCATACGCCAACAGGTAGGAACTGGTCACCCAGATGACCGTGTCGTAGTCGGTGATCCTCAGCGCGTCCATGATGCTGGGGTTGGCGACCGCGACGATCGTCGAGTCGACCAGGATCATGAAGAAGCCGACCATCATGGCCCACAGCGCACGCCACGGATTCGCCGAGGTTGCCGGTGGGTCGGCCAAGTCCACGTCCGGCTCCTCGCCGGCCATGCTCCTGGTCATCTCCACACCTCGTTTCGGTTCCCCGCGACGGAATAGGGCCATCGGCAGACGTCATCGTCGATGCAGCAGAACAACTGCGGTGCCCGATCGAGACTATCGACCGCCCCGGACCCGTCGCCACGGCGGTGGTCGGGCGTAGGTTGGATACGGACAGCTGTCGGGGGAATAGGTCCCCGTGGAGAACCGACACAGGACCGACATACAGCTGAGGAGTAGCCATGCTTTCCGACCGTTTTCGCCCCCTGCTCGACGCCACCGGACCGTTCGTCTCGATCTACTTCGACGACTCGCACGACACCCAGGACGCCGCAGCTCAACTCGACGCCCGACTGCGCGATATCCGCAAACACCTCGAGGAGCGGTCGGTGGAGACCGCGATGATCGAGGAGATCGACACCGCGGTGCGCGCCGCTCATCCGCCGGTGGGCCGAAGCGGGCGCGCGGTGATCGCCGCGAGCGGCTCGATCGTCACCGACGAGCACTTGATCCGGCCACCGGCCACCACCGAGTTGCGGGTCTCGGAGTTGCCCTATCTGATCCCGATCGTCGAGCACGGCCTGCTGCACACGACCTATCTGCTGGTGGCCGTGGACCACACCGGCGCCGACATCACGGTGCACCGGTCGGGCACCACCCGCTCGGAGACCGTCGACGGCGATCACCGCCCCGTGCACAAGGCCAAATCCGCCGAGCATCACGAGTACGGCACCGCACAGGGCAAGGTCGATGAGGCGGTGCGCCGCAACATCCGCGACGTCGCCGACCGCGTCACCCAGCTGGTCGACGAGACCGGCGCCGAACTGGTCTTCATCGAGGGCGAGGCAAGTGCGCGCGCCGAACTCACCGCAGCCCTGCCCGAGCGGGTGGCCGGTATCGCGGTCGCGCTGCACAGCGGCGGGCGCACCGAGGGCACCGACCAAGCCGAGGTGCACCACGAGATCGGTCAGGAATTCCTCAAGCGGCGGCTGGCCACCATCGACGACGCCGCCCAGCGGTTCGCGGCCGGTCAGGGCACCGGGCTGGCTGTGGAGGGTCTGGCCGCGGTGACCGCCGCGCTGCGCGACGGCGCGGTGGACACCCTGATCATCGGTGAGATCGGAGCGGCCACCGTGGTCGCCGACACCGATCTGACGCTGATCGCGCCGGACGCCGACACCCTTTCGGACCTCGGTGGCGCACCCGAGCGGACCCTGCGCGCCGACGAGGCCCTGCCGCTGCTGGCGGTGACGACCGGCGCGGCGCTGGTGCGCACCGACGAACGGATCAGTCCGGCCGACGGCGTCGCCGCGGTCCTGCGGTACGCCGAGATGAGTTCCGCGGGCTAATCCCCGCTGCCGACGCACAGCAGCGCCACCAGCGCGATCGACACGCCTGCCGTCATCACCACGGCCAGCGCCACCTCGTCATTGCCCAGCAGCCCCACCACCGGCGCGATCACCGCACCGGTGGTGAACTGCGCGGCACCCAACAGCGCGGCCGCGGTGCCCGCGGCGTCGGGGTGCCGCGACAGCGCGACCGCGGGTGCGTTGGGCATCACGAAACCGAGCAACGCCAGCACCGCCCACACCGGCAGCACGAAGCCCAGCAGGCCGCCGGTGTGGGTGGCGGCCAGCCCGATGAACACCGTTCCGGCCAGCGTCGACGCCACCAGTGCGGTGACCATGATGGGCTGCGGGCGAAACCGGCGCAGCAGCACCACGTTGAACTGGGTGGCCGCAATCAGCGCGATCGCGCCCGCGCCGAACACCAGCGCGAAGCTCTGCTGATCCAGGCCGTGCCGGCCCTGCAGCACGAACGAGGCCGCCGAGATGTAGGCGAACAGACCCGACATGCCCAGCGCGCCGACCAGAACCAGGACGACGAAGCGCACATCACCGAAGAGCTCGGCATAGGTGCCCAGGATCGACCGCAATTTCAGCGGACGGCGGTGTGCCGGCGGCAGCGTCTCCGGCAGTGCCAGCACGGCGATCATCAACAGTCCCCCGGCCAGCACGATCAACGCCGCGAAGACCCAGTGCCAGCTGGCGTGCAGCAGAACAGCCGCGCCCAGCGACGGCGCCAGCACCGGCGCGACACCGAGCACCAGCATCAGCCGCGACATCACCGTGGCCGCCACCGAGTCGGTGAACAGATCGCCCACCACCGCGACGGCGACCACCATCGCGGCGGCCGCGCCCATCCCCTGCACGCTGCGGGCGATGCCGAGCACCGCCATGTTCGGGGCCAGCAGGCAGACCAGCGAGGCCACCATGTGCAGCAGGATCCCGGCAATCAGCGGGCGGCGCCGGCCCAGCGAATCCGACAGCGGACCGACCACGAGCTGGCCCAGCGCCAGGCCCGCCAGCGTTCCGGTCAGCGTCAGCTGCGCCACCGACGACGACACCCCGAGCTCGGTAGCGATGCGCGGCAGCGCAGGCAGATACATGTCGATGGTCAGCGGGCCGAGCGCCACCAGCGCGCCCAGGATCACGATCATCCGGGCCCGGTTGGGCGCCGCCGTGGCCGCGGCAGTGGCGGTGTTTCGTGTCGTGGTCACTGCCCGGGATGCTGCCATGCTCTTCGACAGCACCGCTGTCCGAATATTTGTTCCTCCTGGGCCGATCCGACGAGTGGTGACCGGGATCACGGCGGGCACGTTCGGACGGTCCTCGTTCGTTAGCCTGAAGTCACGCACCAGGCAGGAAGGCACCCGCATGAAACTCCGCAGACGGGGCACGGCAGAGGAGAACCTGCCAGCTCGGATCGACGACGATCCGGCGATGTCGGCGCGGGTGCTCTCGCAGATCCTCGAGCGCGGTACCCGGGTCCAGGCGCCAGCGGTCCGGGCCTACGTCGCGCGGCTGAGACGGCTCAATCCCGAGGCCAGCCCGGCCGAGATCGTCACCAAACTGGAGAAGCGTTATCTGGCCGCCGTGATGGCCAGCGGTGCCGCCGTCGGCTCGGCCGCGGCCTTCCCCGGGATCGGAACGTTGGCGGCCCTGTCGGCGGTGGCCGGCGAGACCCTGGTGTTCCTGGAGGCCACCGCGGTCTTCGTGCTGGCCGTCGCCGAGGTGCACGGCATCCCCCTCGAGGAGCGGGAACGCCGTCGCGCCCTGGTGTTGGCGGTGCTGGTCGGCGACGACAGCAAGGGCGCCATCGCCGACCTTGTCGGGCCCGGCCGTACCAACGGCGCCTGGCTGGCCGAGGGCGCCGAGATGCTGCCACTGCCGCTGGTGTCACAGCTGAACACCCGGCTGATGCGCTACTTCGTCAAGCGGTTCACGATCAAGCGCAGCGCGATGGCGCTGGGCAAGATGTTGCCGGTCGGCATCGGCGCCGCGGTGGGCGGCGGCGGTAACCGGATGATGGGCCGCAAGATCGTCGCCAACGCCCATGCGGCGTTCGGGCCGGCCCGGACGCGGTGGCCGGTGATGCTGCACCTGCTGCCTGCGGTGGCAGACGAGAGGTAGCGGCAAGGTAACCGTTCGCCGACGATGCCGCACCGGTTATCTCACCACCTCCGAGCATGACCCTGACGTGCTTCGGGAATGCGTGGGAAGCGTTAGCCTTTAGGGCGACGAAGAGTCGGGCACAACAGTGGGGCGGGCCGTTACGAGCACGGCTTGCCCGGACGACACGAATCGAGGCGAGTACCTGCCGTGAGCAGTACGAGTTCACCATTCGGCCAGAACGAGTGGCTGGTCGAAGAGATGTACCGCAAGTTCCGCGACGATCCCTCCTCGGTGGATCCGAGTTGGCACGAGTTCCTCGTCGACTACAACCCGGAGCCCACGACGGAGGCGGTCGGTAACGGCAAGCCCGCTGCCGCGGCTCCGGTCGCGCCGGCTGAGCCCGCGCCCGCTCCTGCCGCGACGCCCGCTGCTGCGGCGGCACCAGCTCCCAAAGCGGCACCCGCTCCCCCGGCCCCGGAGAAGCCGGCCGCCCCCAAGGCGGCACCGGTAGCGGTGGCTGCCGATGACGAGACGCAGGTGCTGCGCGGCGCTGCGGCCGCCGTCGTGAAGAACATGAACACCTCGCTGGAGATCCCGACCGCCACCAGCGTGCGGGCCATCCCGGCGAAGTTGATGATCGACAACCGGATCGTGGTCAACAACCACCTCAAGCGGACCCGCGGCGGCAAGGTGTCGTTCACGCACCTGCTGGGCTACGCGATCGTTCAGGCGGTCAAGAAGTTCCCGAACATGAACCGGCACTACGCCGAGATCGACGGCAAGCCCAACGCGGTCACCCCCGCGCACACCAATCTGGGCCTGGCGATCGACCTGCAGGGCAAGAACGGCAGCCGGTCGCTGGTCGTCGCCGCCATCAAGGGTTGCGAGGCCATGCGGTTCGGCCAGTTCATCGCCGCCTACGAGGACATCGTGCGGCGCGCCCGCGACGGCAAGCTCACCGCCGAGGACTTCTCGGGCGTGACGATCTCCCTGACCAACCCGGGCACCATCGGCACCGTGCACTCGGTGCCGCGACTGATGTCGGGACAGGGCGCGATCGTCGGCGCCGGCGCGATGGAGTACCCCGCAGAGTTCCAGGGGGCCAGCGAGGAGCGCATCGCCGAACTGGGTATCGGCAAACTGATCACCCTGACGTCGACCTACGACCACCGCATCATCCAGGGCGCGGAGTCGGGCGACTTCCTGCGCACCATCCACGAACTGCTGCTCTCCGACGACTTCTACGACGAGATCTTCTTCGAACTCGGCATTCCGTACGAGCCGGTGCGCTGGCGCACCGACAACCCGGATCCGATCGTCGACAAGAACGCCCGCGTCCTGGAGCTGATCGCCGCGTACCGCAACCGCGGTCACCTGATGGCCGACATCGACCCGCTGCGGTTGGACAAGACCCGCTTCCGCAGCCACCCCGACCTCGACGTCAACACCCACGGCCTGACGCTGTGGGATCTGGACCGGGTGTTCAAGGTCGAGGGCTTCGCGGGCAAGGAGACCAAGAAGCTGCGCGACGTGCTCGGGCTGTTGCGCGACGCGTACTGCCGGCACATCGGGGTGGAGTACACCCACATCCTGGAGCCCGAGCAGCAGAAGTGGTTGCAGGAGCGCATCGAGGTCAAGCACGACAAGCCCACGGTGGCCCAGCAGAAATACATCCTGAGCAAGCTGAACGCCGCCGAGGCCTTCGAGACCTTCCTGCAGACCAAATACGTTGGGCAGAAGCGCTTCTCGCTGGAAGGCGCAGAGACCGTCATCCCGATGATGGATGCGGTGATCGACCAGGCCGCCGAGCACGCGCTCGACGAGGTCGTCATCGGCATGCCGCACCGCGGCCGGCTCAACGTGCTGGCCAACATCGTCGGCAAGCCCTACTCGCAGATCTTCAGCGAGTTCGAGGGCAACCTGAACCCGTCGCAGGCGCACGGCTCCGGTGACGTCAAGTACCACCTCGGTGCCACCGGCAACTACATCCAGATGTTCGGCGACAACGACATTCAGGTGTCGCTGACGGCCAACCCGTCCCACCTCGAAGCCGTCGACCCGGTGCTCGAGGGTCTGGTGCGCGCCAAGCAGGACCTGCTGGAGGAACAGGGTTCAACGGATGCCGAGCAGTCCCGGGCCTTCACCGTGATGCCGCTGATGCTGCACGGCGACGCTGCGTTCGCCGGGCAGGGGGTGGTGGCCGAGGTGCTGAACCTGGCGCTGCTGCGGGGTTATCGCACCGGCGGCACCATCCACATCATCGTCAACAACCAGATCGGCTTCACCACTTCGCCGCACGACTCGCGGTCCAGCGAGTACTGCACCGACGTCGCGAAAATGATTGGTGCGCCGATCTTCCACGTCAACGGCGACGACCCGGAAGCCTGCGTGTGGGTGTCCCGGCTGGCCGTCGACTTCCGACAGAAGTTCAAGAAGGACGTCGTCATCGACATGCTGTGCTACCGCCGCCGCGGGCACAACGAGGGCGACGACCCGTCGATGACCCAGCCCTACATGTACGACGTCATCGACACCAAGCGCGGTGTCCGCAAGACTTACACCGAAGCCCTGATCGGGCGCGGCGACATCTCGATGAAAGAGGCCGAGGACGCGCTGCGCGACTACCAGGGTCAGCTGGAACGGGTGTTCAACGAAGTCCGCGAGCTGGAGAAGGTCGCGGTCGAGCCCAGTGAGTCGGTGGAAGCCGACCAGATGATCCCGCGCGGGATGACCACCGCGGTGGACAAGGCGCTGCTGGCCCGCATCGGCGACGCGCACCTGGCGTTCCCGGACGGCTTCAACGTGCACCCGCGGGTCAAGCCGGTACTGGAGAAGCGCCGCGAGATGGCCTACGAGGGCAAGGTGGACTGGGCCTTCGGCGAGCTGCTGGCGCTGGGAACCTTCCTGGCCGAGGGCAAGCTGATCCGGATGTCCGGCCAGGACACCCGGCGCGGCACCTTCACCCAGCGCCACGCCGTGGTGATCGACCGCAAGACCGGCGAGGAGTTCACCCCGCTGGATCTGCTGACGATCAACCCGGACGGTACGCCGACCGGAGGCCGGTTCCTGGTGTACGACTCGGCGCTGTCGGAGTACGCCGCCGTCGGCTTCGAATACGGCTACTCGGTGGGCAACCCGGACGCGTTGGTGTTGTGGGAGGCGCAGTTCGGCGACTTCGTCAACGGTGCGCAGTCGATCATCGACGAGTTCATCAGCTCCGGTGAGGCCAAGTGGGGCCAGCTGTCCGACGTGGTGCTGCTGCTGCCGCACGGCCACGAGGGTCAGGGCCCCGACCACACCTCGGGCCGCATCGAGCGGTTCCTGCAGCTGTGGGCCGAGGGATCGATGACCATCGCGATGCCGTCCACACCGGCAAACTATTTCCATCTGCTGCGCCGGCACGGTCTGGACGGGGTGCACCGGCCGTTGATCGTCTTCACGCCGAAGTCGATGCTGCGCAACAAGGCTGCGGTCAGCGACATCCGGGACTTCACCGAGCAGAAGTTCCGCTCGATCATGGAGGAGCCGACCTACACCGACGGTGACGGCGACCGCAGCAAGGTCACCCGAATCCTGTTGACCAGCGGCAAGATCTACTACGAACTGGCCGCGCGCAAGGAGAAGGACAAGCGCGAGGACGTCGCGATCGTGCGCGTCGAGCAGCTCGCCCCGCTGCCCAAGCGCCGGCTGGGCAACACCTTGGACTCCTACCCCAATGCCAAGGAGTTCTTCTGGGTGCAGGAGGAGCCGGCCAACCAGGGCGCATGGCCGACCTTCGGGCTGACATTGCCGGAGCTGTTGCCGGAGAAGCTGACCGGCATCAAGCGGATCTCGCGACGCGCGATGTCGGCGCCGTCATCGGGCTCGTCGAAGGTGCACGCGGTCGAGCAGCAGGAGATCATCGACCAGTCGTTCGGCTAGAACGGCGCGACTGTGGGCCTTATGTACGCCACATCGCCGGATCGCGTACATAGGCCCCACACTCGCGGAGTCGACGCCCTAGAAGCCGAGGTTGTTGAGGAACGGCAGCGGGATGGGCGAATTGCCGTTAGCCAGATCCTGCACCGCGCGCGGGCAGAAGAACGACACCGCGATACCGGTGAACATGGTGGCCGGGCCCAGCGGACGGCCCAGCCGGTCGGCGACGGTCGAGGCGATGTCGGCGGTGTTCTGACTGCGCTGAGCCAGCAGCGGGCACACCGACTGACCCAACTCGACGGCCTGGCCGGGATCGAGGTTGTCGATACCGGCGGCGCTGAGGGCACCCAGGAAGTCGTCGGCCGTGGTGTCGGCGTGCGCGGGCGCGGCGAACGCCGCAGCACCGGCGAGCAGGCCCGCAGCCACCGCGGCGGTCGTCATCTGACGGAACATCATGCTTACAGCATCGTGCATCGGCAGGCCGCCGTTACCGGCGGTCCGGGGACCGGCTAACGTGGGCCGCGTTCGACACACGTCTAACAAGAGGAGCACTCATGCAGGGGTTCGCCGGGAAGGTCGCCGTCGTCACCGGCGCCGGGTCGGGTATCGGCCAGGCATTGGCCATCGAACTGGGCCGATCGGGTGCCAGCGTCGCGATCAGCGATGTCGACACCGAAGGTCTGGCCGTCACCGAGGAACGCCTCAAGGCCATCGGGGTCAACGTCAAAGCCGATCGCCTCAACGTCACCGAGCGCGAGGCGTTCAGCGCCTACGCCGATGAGGTCAAGGCGCACTTCGGCAAGGTCAACCAGATCTACAACAACGCCGGTATCGCGTTCTCCGGCGATGTCGAGGTCAGCCAGTTCAAAGACATCGAACGAGTCATGGACGTCGACTTCTGGGGTGTGGTCAACGGAACCAAGGTGTTCCTGCCCTACCTGATCGAGTCCGGCGACGGCCACGTGGTCAACATCTCCAGCCTGTTCGGCATCTTTTCCGTCCCCGGGCAGGCCGCCTACAACTCGGCGAAGTTCGCGGTGCGCGGCTTCACCGAGGCTCTGCGCCAGGAGATGATCCTGGCCAACCACCCGGTGCAGGTGACCACCGTGCACCCCGGCGGCATCAAGACCGCCATCGCCCGCAACTCCACCGTTGCCGAGGGACTCGACCAGGCCGCGATGGCCCAAGCCTTCGACAAGAAGCTGGCCCGCACCACACCGGAGCGGGCGGCACAGATCATCCTCGAGGCCGTCCGCAAGAAGAAGGCCCGGGTACTCGTCGGCGCCGACGCCAAGATCCTCGACGTGATCGTGCGGATCACCGGCTCGGGCTACCAGGACCTGTTCTCCCGCGTGCTGCCCAAGCTGTCGCCGCCGACGCGCTAACGCCCCAACGGGTGCGCGGAGAGCCAGTTCTCGGCCACCGTGCGCGGGTCGCCGCCCTCGGCGACCTGGCGGCGCAGATCCACCAGTGCCCCGGTGTCCAGGACGCCGGCGAGTTCGTTGACCGCGCGCATCTGCTGCTGGTCGAGTTCGTTGCGCCGGTACAACGGCACGACGTTCTCCGCCTGGATCAGAACGGGTTTGCGATCGGCCAGCACCGTGATGTCACTGGGCACCCCGGCATCGGCGGTGCCGGTCCACGCCGCGGTGATCACCCCCTTGCGCAATGCGTCGAATAGCGTTGCGGCGTCCGGAAATTCACGTGCCGGCGGCAGCGCACAGGCTCCCACCGAGGTGGGTAGCCCGCGCACCCCGGCCACCGCACCGAGGATGAGCCCCGTGCAGTGGGTCACCAGCGCACTCAGGTCACGGCTCCCCCAGCTCGCCGCGGTCGCATCGGTGACGGCCAGCGCAGGCTTGTCCTCTGCCGATGTGGCGTAGTCACCGGCGGCCACTCCTTCGGGCAGCGCGCCGATCATCGCCCGGTATACCTGGGCATCCGAGCGCGCCGCCGACCCCGGGTCGAACCTCTGCAACAGCCGCCCGGTGAAACCGGGCACCACGCTGACCGCACCGGAGTCCAACGCGGACAACGGATCATCCAGCGTCTTGACGTATCCCGCCGTCCCGTAGGAGCGCAGCGCGGCGGCATACAGCTCGGCCAGCAGCGTGGTCTGCGGATCGGGTGTGGCGCCGACCGCCATCGACGGGCCAGGGGGCGCGGCGCCGCATGCGGTCAGCGTCAGCGCCAGCAGAACCCCGGCCAGCCGACGAACGAACGCTGCGCTCAATCGCTTTCCGACGCCGCACCCACCGCCTGCGCGACGGCGGGGCCGACGCGCGGATCCAGCGGACTGGGCACGATGTAGTCGGGCGCCAGATCGTCACCGACGACGGAGAAGATCGCTTGGGCGGCAGCCACTTTCATCTTCTCGGTGATGCGGCGTGCACCGGCGTCGAGCGCTCCGCGGAACACCCCCGGGAAGGCCAGCACGTTGTTGATCTGATTCGGGAAGTCGCTGCGGCCGGTCGCCACCACCGCGGCGTACTTCTTGGCCACCTCGGGATGGATCTCCGGGTCGGGGTTCGACATGGCGAACACGATGCAGCCCGGAGCCATCGTCGCGATCAGCTCCTCGGGCACCAGGCCGGCGGAGACGCCCATGAACACGTCGGCACCGGCCAGCGCCTCGACCATGCCGCCGGTCAGACCGGCGGGGTTGGTCCGCGAAGCCAGCTCGGCCTTGAAGGCATTGAGGTCGTCACGACCGCTGTGCACGATGCCCTGCGAATCCAGCACGGTGAGGTGGCTGACGCCGCTGGCGAGCAAGATGTTCGCGCACGCGATACCGGCGGCACCCGCCCCGGAGATGACCACCTTCAGCGTGGTGATGTCCCGGTCGAGCACCTTGGCGGCGCCCATCAGCGCGGCCAGCACGACGATGGCCGTGCCGTGCTGGTCGTCGTGCATGACGGGGCAGTCCAGCGCCACGATCAGCCGCCGTTCGATCTCGAAACAACGCGGCGCCGAGATGTCCTCGAGGTTGACCGCCCCGAAGGTCGGGCGTAGCCGGATCACCGTCTCGACGATCTCGTCGGGATCCTTGGTATCGAGCACGATCGGGATGGAGTCCAGGCCGCCGAAGGTCTTGAACAGCGCAGCCTTGCCCTCCATCACCGGCAGTGAGGCGGCCGGACCGATGTCGCCCAGGCCGAGCACGGCGGTGCCGTCGCTGATCACCGCCACCAGACGATTGGCCCACGTGTAGCGGGCGGCCAGGGTGTGGTCGGCTGCGATCGCCCTGCTGACCTGGGCTACCCCCGGGGTGTAGGCGATCGACAGTGCACGCTGGGTATCCAGCGGCGACTTGAGCTCGACGGACAGCTTGCCGCCGTGGTGGGCGTCAAAGATCTCCTCGTCGTCGATGACGAGGCGGGAGTTGGGCACCGTTTCGGTCACGGCGTCAGGGTACTCGCCCAGCAGGCCGGGAAGAATGAGGTTCCGCCAGTTGGCGGGAAGCCCGCAGAGCGCCCGGCGCGTAGCATTTCCGGTCGGACCCACCGGGGTCGCAGTGCGTACGAGGGGAGGCCCGATATGGCGACGTTCCGCGCTCGTCCACCCTCACTGCTGGGGGTGAACCGCCCGCGGCCCGCCGAGGTCGATGCCAAGCGCATCCACGTCCCGGTGGCACGTGCCACGGTCGACTGCGCGATCTACGTCGACGGCGAGCGACTACCCGGTAAGTACACCCATGCCGCTGCGCTGGAGCGTGTCCGCGAACTGGAAGCCGAGGGCCAACAAGCATTCGTGTGGATCGGGCTGCACGAGCCCGACGAGTTCCAGATGCAATCGGTGGCCGAGGTCTTCGGACTGCACCCGCTGGCCGTGGAGGACGCGGTGCACGCCCACCAGCGGCCCAAGGTCGAGCGCTACGACGACACCCTGTTCCTGGTCCTCAAGACCGTCATCTACGTTCCGCACGAGTCGGTCGCACTGGCCCGCGAGATCGTGGAGACCGGCGAGATCATGGTGTTCGTCGGCAGCGATTTCGTGGTGACCGTCCGCCACGGCGACCACACCGGTCTGGCCGGGCTGCGCAAGAAGCTCGAAGAAGAACACCAACAACTGGCGCTGGGTCCCTACGGGGTGATGCACGCGATCGCCGATCACGTGGTGGACACCTACCGCGACGTCAGCGCGTTGATGGAATGCGATATCGACGCCATCGAGTCCGACACGTTCTCCCCGCTGACCAAGACCGACATCGAGCCGATCTACATGCTCAAGCGTGAGGTCGTCGAATTGCGAAGGGCTGTATCGCCTCTCACGGTCGCGCTGGCCAGGTTCAACACCGAGTACAAGGATCTGATGACCAAGGAACTGCTGCGCTACATGCGCGACGTCCTGGACCATCAGACCCAGGCCGCCGACCGGATCGCCAGTTACGACGAGATGCTGTCGTCACTGGTGCAGGCCGCACTGGCCAAGGTGGGCATGCAGCAGAACACCGACATGCGCAAGATCACCGCATGGGCGGCCATGGCCGCGGTGCCGACCATGATCGCCGGCATCTACGGTATGAACTTCGACGACATGCCCGAATTGCATTGGCGCTGGGGCTATCCCCTGGTGGTGCTGGTGATGGTGGGCATCTGCAGCTTCCTGTACCGCAACTTCCGCCGTAACCACTGGCTTTAGCCTCGTCTTCCACCGAACGTCACCCTGGAGTGACAGTGCACCGCGGGCGTCACGCTGGTGTGACGCTCGGCGCCGGACTAGCTCGGCGCCGACGCTCGCCGTCGCGGATCCAGCACGTCGACCCCGTCGTCGAGCCACGCCTGACGCATGGCCTGCGCACCCTTGAGCCGCACCCAGGCCGCCTCGGTCGCGGTGATCGGCACCGCCGAGAGCAACACCACCGGATCCATCGGCGGCTCCAGTGCTAGGTCCGCGATGTCGGACGGCCCCAACAGCACTGCGGTGAACGGAGCCGAATCCCAGAGCGGCCCAGACAGATCGATCAGCGCATCGGCAACCAGCACCACACCCTCGACAGCAGGCGTCGCGGCGACCACCGCCAGGCTGCGGGCCAGACCGGGTGTCGGTGCGGTCTGCCGCAAGCTCATGACGACCTCGGCCCGCGGACCGCGCAACGGGTCGGCCGCCACGTCCGACGGGTCGGTCATCGGATGACGCGAACACCCCACCGACACATAGTGGGCCACCCCGTCCGGGCTCGGCCCGAACCGTAGGATCTCCATCCGCTCGACACCGAGGAACGTGACGCTGGCCGAGTCCGGCTCGGCATCGATACCGGCGCCGGCGAAGTGGCCGCGCAGATGATCGCGGACCTGCTGCAGCGGTGAGCTCACTTATGCCTGGGGTGCCAGGGTGAGGTTGACACCGCTGTCGGCATCGAAGATGTGCAGCTTGGTGGTGTCCAGCGCCAGCTCCACGGTCTGCCCGGCGGCCGCCTTGGACTCAGCGGAAAGCCTCGCCACGAACTCGTTTTCGCCGGTACCGGATTCGGCGGCCAGTTCGGCCAGCTGGACCGAGCGGGCGCTGTCCCCGGAGGTCGCGAAATAAACGTACTTGTCCGCCCCCAGCGACTCGACGAGATCCACGGTGGTCTGGAAGGTCAGCGCCCGGATGCGCTCGTAGGCGTCGATCAACGAGGCGTCCTCGATGTGTTCGGGTCGCACGCCGACGATCACGTTGCCCGGAGTGGGATGGCTGCGGACCACGTCGAAGACCTCCGGGGCCAGCGTCACCTCACCGAACGGCAACCGCACCCCGACCTCGGTGAGGCTGGCGGGAAAGAAGTTCATGGCCGGCGAGCCGATGAACCCGGCGACGAACAGGTTGGCCGGCTTGTCGTACAACTCCTGCGGGCTGCCGATCTGCTGGGCCTGCCCGGCCCGCAGCACCACGACCCGGTCACCGAGGGTCATCGCCTCGGTCTGGTCGTGGGTGACGTAAACGGTGGTGGTGCCCAGCCGGTTCTGCAGCCGGGCGATCTCACCGCGCATCTGCACCCGCAGCTTGGCGTCGAGGTTGCTCAACGGCTCGTCCATGAGGAATGCCTTGGGGTTGCGCACGATGGCGCGGCCCATGGCGACGCGCTGGCGCTGGCCGCCGGACAACTGTGCGGGCTTGCGGTCCAGGAAGTCGCTCAGGTCAAGGATTTTCGCGGTCTCGTCGACCTTGCGGGCGATCTCGTCCTTCTTGAGTTTGGCCAGCGTCAGCGGGAAGGCGATGTTCTGCCGAACTGTCATATGCGGATAGAGCGCATAGGACTGGAACACCATGGCGATGTCGCGGTCGCGCGGCGCCTTCTCGTTGACCCGCTCGCCGCCGATCCGCAGCTCGCCGGAGGTGATGTCCTCCAGACCGGCAATCATGTTGAGTGTGGTGGACTTTCCGCACCCGGACGGGCCGACCAGGATCACGAACTCACCGTCGGCGATCGTCAGGCTCAGGTCCTTCACGGCCACCGAACCGTCGGGGTAACTCTTGGTCACCCGGTCCAGGACGATCTCAGCCATCCCTACCCCTTCACCGCACCGGAGGTCAGCCCGGCGACTATCCGTCGTTGGAAGATCAGAACAAACACGATGATCGGGATCGTGATCACCATCGCGCCGGCGGCGATCGACCCCGTCGGCTCCTCGAATTGCGAACTGCCGGTGAAGTTCGCGATCGCCACCGGGGCGGTGATCGCGGCCTTGGTGGCTGTCAGCGACAGGGCCAGCAGCAGGTCGTTCCAGGCGAAGATGAAGACCAGGATCGCGGCGGTGACGATGCCCGGCGCGGCCAGCGGAGCGATCACCCGGCGAAACGCCTGGCCCGGGGTGGCGCCGTCCATCTTGGCGGCCTTCTCCAGATCCCAGGGAATCTCCCGGAAGAACGCCGAGAGGGTGTAGATCGCCAGCGGCAGCGCGAACGTGATGTAGGGGATGATCAGGCCCGGCCAGGTATCGAACAGGCCGATCCGCCGCTCGATGTTGAATAGCGGTGTGACCAAAGAGATCTGGGGGAACATCGCGATCAGCAGGGCGGCGCCGATGAGCAGCTTCTTGCCGGGAAAGTCCAGGCGAGCGACAGCGTAGGCGGCCATCCCGCCGACCACCACGGCGATGACGGTGGTGATCAGCCCGATACCGATCGAGTTGATCAGCGCCGAGGAGAAGGCGTCCCCGGTGAAGATCCCCTTGTAGTTGTCGAAGGTGATCTCCGAGGGGATCAGCTTGCCGTCCTTGACCGACGAGGTCGGCTTGAGCGACAGGCTCAGGATCCACAACACCGGGAACAGCGCGTACACCACCACGAGCACATTGATGACCGTCCAGGTGGTGGCGCGGCGTGCTCCGATCCGCTCGCTCATCACCGCACCTCGTTGTCCGTGCCGGGCGCCGAGGCGCCGAACAGCTTGATGAAGATGAACGCGATGGCGGCCACCGATAGGAAGACCAGCACGCTGATCGCCGACCCCAGGCCGATGTTGAACGCCTTGAACAGGTTGTCGTAGCCCAGGATCGACACCGAGGCGGTGTCGTTGGAGCCGCCGGTCAACACGTAGATATTGTCGAAGATACGGAATGCGTCCAGGGTGCGGAACAGCAGCGCCACCAGGATGGCGGGCTTGATCAGCGGCAGCGTCACCTTGATCAGGCGCTTCCAGGGTCCGGCACCGTCCACCTGGGCGGCACGCATCAGATCCTCGGGTACCAGCGCCAGCCCGGCCAGCAGCAGCAGGGCCATGAACGGCGTGGTCTTCCACACCTCGGCCACGATGATGATGCCCAGCGATGGAATCTGTTGTGTCAGTGGGGCACTGCCGTCGGGCAGCAGGTTGGCCAGATAGCCGGTGCCCGGCGTCCAGGCGTAGTACCAGCTGTAGGAGGCCGCGACGGTGACGATGCCGTAGGGAATGAGAATTGCGGTGCGCACCAACCCCTTGCCGAAGATGGTGCGGTGCATGACCAGGGCCAGCGCCATGCCGAGCACGAACTCGATGGCCACCGAGATCACCGTGATCACCGCGGTGATGACGAACGCCGTCCACCAGTACCGATCGGTGAGGATGGTGGCGTAGTTCTGGAACCAGATGAACTTCGTGTCGGCGGGGCTGGCCAGGTTGTAGCGCTGCAGGCTGAGCCAGAAGGCGTAGATGATCGGGTAGGCCGTCACGGCCAGCATGAGGATGACGGCCGGCGCGATCAGCAGATAGGCCAGCCGGCGCTGCGAGCGCTTGTCATCGCTGCGAGCCGCAGCATCGGCCGGAGTGCGCGAGACGGCGGCGGTCACGGGATCAAACCCTTTCCGTCGATGGCTTTTTGCACCTGTTCGGTGAGTTCGTCGGCCGTCTTGTCCGGGTCGATCTGGGTGATCGGCGCCAGCGTCGCCGAGATCCGCGTCGATACCGCCTGATAATTCGGGGTCGCCGGGCGCACCGCCGCGGTGGTGAGCTGATCGCGGATGATCGCGTACTGCGGGTACTTCTTCTGGAAGTCCGGATCGGAGTAAAGCGAGGTGCGCACCGCCGGCAGGCCACCTTCGATCGAGGTGTACTTCTGGTTCTCCAGATTGCGGATGCAACGGATCGCCTCGAACGACTCGGCGGGATGCCGGGTGGTCTTGGCCACCGCGATGTTCAGTCCGCCCAATGTCACCCGGGTCGGCTGTCCGGGGATCACACCGGGGTACGGCGCGAACCCGAACACTTCTTTGGCAGCGTCGAAGGCCACCGTGAACTGGTCGTCGGTCGGCGAGAAGGTGCCCGCGTCGTTGATGCTGCCGGCCAGCTCCGGCTTGTCGTTCAGCGGCAGGAACGGCACACCGCCCTTGACCGCGTTCTCCAGCATCGAGGCGAATACGAAGGGCCAGTTGACCTCCAGGGCCGCCTTGCCCTGCTCCAGGGCAAGGCGCGCGGTGCCCTCGTCGGTCTGGGTCACCGACGGGTCGGCGCCCGGCGCGGTGGCGACGGACTTGATGATCTGGAGTGCCTTGACCGTCGCCGCCCGGTGCTCCGGGGTGTCGGTCAGCGTGACACGCTTGCCGTCATCGGAAAGCACCTGTCCCCCAGCACTTTCCAGCAAGGTGTTGAACCACACCACCAGGCCTTCGTACTGCTTGGCCTGCACGGCGATCCAGCTGGGCTTGCCCTCGGCGTGCAGTCGGGTGGCCTCGGCGATCATGCCGTCCCAGGTGTCCGGCGGGGGTGCGACGAGATCGGCTCGGTACCAGAGTAATTGGGTGTTCGTGGTGACCGGCGCGGCGTACAGCTTGCCCTGCCACTTCGCGGTCTCCAGCGGTCCGGGCAGGGTGTCGGCCTTCGCGTCGGCTTCGGCCTGGCCCGCCGGGTCATCGGAGAGCGGCAACGCCCAGCCGGCCTCGGCGAACTCCGCGGTCCACACCACGTCGAGGGCCATCAGGTCCAGCGTGCGGTCATTGCCGGTCAGCCGGCGCGCGAGCTGCAGGCGCTGATCGTCGGCAGCCTTGGGCAGGCTGCGCTGTTCGATGCGGAAGCGACTGCCGAGTTGCTCGTTGCACCGCTTGGCCACCGCGGTGAACGTCGCCGTCTCACTGGCCGGGGTGTAGAGGCTGACCACCAGCCCGTCGTCAGTGGAACCACATGCCGATATCAGCGAGGCGGTGGTCAGTGCGGCTACCGCGGCGGCGCCCACCCGCCGAGCGCGTGCGCCAGGGCTTGCCACGACACCGCCTCCCGTCGTCTACGGCGGGGTTTGTCCCGCGGGCAAACCGTAGAACCCCAGGTGGGTGATGTGCAACACTGCCGCGCCGCACGCGGCGCAATCGTGACCCCTAGATCGTCAAGCGCGCCAGCAGGTCCCGGGCCTTCTCGGCGTTCTGCGGGTCGCACAGCACGTCGTAGCGCCCGGCCACCAACTGCATGGTGGAGCTGAAATCCCTTGTGCCGCGAGCCATGGCGTACGGCACCGAGGAAGTGATGAGCCCGAAGATCACGCCGGCGACCACACCGGTGATCAGCGACGCCCACGGATTGGGGCTGAAGAAACCCAGCACCAGGCCGATGAAGATGCCCAGCCAGGCACCGGTGATGACACCGCCGCCGAGCACCTTGGGCCACGTCAGCCGCCCGGTGACGCGCTCGACCTGCATCAGGTCGACGCCGACGATGGTCACCTGCTGCACCGGGAACTGCTGGTCGGACAGGTAGTCGACGGCCTTCTGGGCCTCGGCGTAGGTGGGATAGGAACCGATCGGCCAGCCCTTCGGGGGCGTCGGCAGACCGACCGGGCCGCGGCGCGAGCCCGCCGCAGCGCCCGCGGGCGTGGTGCCAGGATTGGGTCCGGACGAGAAGGGGCTGGTCATGACTCCTCATTCTGCTGTCGTACAGGTCGTCTGTCACGTTCAACGACGTGCGGACGACGATGGTTTCCGCTACCGGACTCCCGGCGAGCCAGCCCCGCGCCACCAGCACATACGCTAGGTTGAACAGCATGACAGCTTCCGGCGGCGACTCCGGCGAAAAGCCGCAGAACGAGGGCGAACACGGGGTTCCCGGCGGCGCCTACGAGGCCCCGCCCATCGAAGCCGGCCAGGCCCCGTCGGGATTCGAGGCTCCGCCCTCACCGCCCGCCTACACCGGGTATGAGGCACCGGGCGGCTACCCGCCGCCGAGCTACCCACCGCCCAGTTACCCGCCGCCGAGCTACCCCCCGCAGCCGGGCTATCCGCCGCCGGCCGGACCACCGCCCGGCGACTACACCCAGCCGGGCTACCCGCCGCCCCCGCCGCCGCCGCAGCAATTCGGTGCGCCCCCATACCCGGGTGCCGGCTACGGCTACCCGGCCCCGGCCAGCGGCACCAACACCCTGGCGATCGGCTCGCTGGTGGCCTCGGTGGTGGGTCTGCTCTGCGGTGTCGGCTCGATCATCGGCATCGTGCTGGGCGTGGTGGCCCTCAACCAGATCAAGCAGACCCGCCAGGGTGGCTACGGTCTGGCGGTCGCCGGAATCGTGGTCGGTGTCGCGAGCCTGGTCATCAGCCTGATCTGGATGATCTACGCGATCAACTGACCCATGACCAACCCCCCGCCGCCGTTCGAGGGCGCCGCGCCGGACCCGTATGCGCCGGTCGACTACCCGGCGAACTATCCGCCGCTGCCGCCGCCGGTGTACCCGGCGCCATACCCGCTGGCCGGTTATCCGTACCCGCCCTATCCCGGTGACCCCTACGATCCGTACCGGCCGCTCAAGCCGCCGGGCACCAACGGCAAGGCCATCGCCGCGCTGGTCTGTTCGCTGGCCGGGATGGTGTTCTGCGGTCTGCCCTCGATCGCCGGGGTGATCCTGGGCATCGTCGCGATGCGCGAGACCAAGCGCACCGGGCAGGACGGCTTCGGCCTGGCCGTCGCCGGGGTGGCGATCGGCGCGGCCATCGTCGCACTGGCACTGCTCTACGTGCTGTTCATGGTCTTCATCGTGACCAGCACCAGCTCCTACGAGAACCTCTAGGCCGGCGGGACGAACCGCTGCCCGCCGCGGGTCATCCCGGCGGCGCGGCCCTTGCCTGCGATCACCAGCGCCATCTTGCGGCTGGCCTCGTCGATCATCTCGTCGCCGAGCATCACCGCACCGCGGGCGCCGCCGGCCGTCGAGGTGTGCCACTCGTAGGCCTCGAGGATCAGCTCGGCGTGGTCGTACTCCTGCTGGCGTGGGCTGAAGATCTCGTTTCCGGCGGCGATCTGGTCCGGGTGCAGCACCCACTTGCCGTCATAGCCCAGCGCTGCCGAGCGGCCGGCGACGCGGCGGAACGCCTCGACGTCGCGCACCTTCAGGTACGGCCCGTCGACGGCGGCCACCCCATGCGCCCGCGCGGCGATCAGGATCGTCATCAGCACGTGGTGATAGGCGTCGCCGACGTCGTAGCCCTCGGGCTGCTCCCCGACCACCAGGGTGCGCATGTTCAGGCTCGCCATCAGATCGGCCGGCCCGAGCACCAGGGCCTGCACCCGGGGCGCGGCGGCGATCTCGTCGATATTGCGCAACCCTTTGGCGTCCTCGATCTGGGCGTCGATCCCGATGCGCCCGACCGGCAATCCGTGGGTGAGTTCGAGCTGGGTGAGCAACAGGTCCAGGGCGTGGACGTGGCTGGCGTCGGTCACCTTCGGCAGCACGATCACGTCGAGGTGCGCGCCGGCCGCCGACACCACGTCGATGACGTCGCTGTGCGTCCACGGTGTGGTCCAGTCGTTGACCCGTACGCCGCGCAACTGACCCGCCCAGCCGGGGCCGGCCAGCGCCGCGGCGACCTGGGTGCGGGCCTGCGCCTTGGCATCTGGTGCGACGGCATCCTCGAGGTCCAGGAACACCTCGTCAGCGGCCAGGCCCTTGGCCTTCTCGATCATCTTGGGGCTGCTGCCGGGAACCGAGAGGCACGTTCTGCGGGGTCGATACGCGTTGTCCACGCCTACACTCCTACTCTTTGATGCATGGCGTCGGTGAACAGGGTCTACGCGGCGCGGCTGGCAGGTATGGCGGTCCTCGGTCCGGACGGGGAATCACTGGGTCGCGTGCGCGATGTCGTGATCAGCATGAGCATCGTCCGCCAGCAGCCCCGAGTGCTCGGTCTGGTCGTCGAATTGCTAACGCGCAGAAGGATTTTCGTTCCCATTCTGCGCGTCACCGCGATCGAACCCAACGCCGTCACGCTCAACACCGGCAACGTGTCGCTGCGCCGCTTCGCCCAACGGCCAGGCGAGGTGCTGGTGCTGGGCCAGGTGCTGGATTCGCGGGTCCGGGTCAACGACCCGGAGCTGCCGCAGCTCGGCGGCATCGACGTGGTGGTGGTCGACCTCGGCATCGAGCAGACCCGCACCCGCGACTGGTTGGTGACCCGCGTCGCGGTGCGCAGCATGCGCCGACTGGGCCGCCGCTCCACCGTGCAGGTGGTCGACTGGCAGAACGTCCAGGGACTCACGCCCTCGGCGCTGGCGATGCCCGGCCAGGGCGTGGCCCAGCTCCTGCACCAGTTCGAGGGGCAGCGGCCCATCGAGGTGGCCGACGCGCTGCGTGATCTGCCGGCCAAGCGCCGCACCGAGGTGATCAACGCCCTCGACGACGAGCGGCTGGCCGACATCCTCCAGGAGCTGCCCGAGGACGACCAGACCGTACTGCTGATGCAGTTGGACACCGAGCGGGCCGCCGACGTACTCGAGGCGATGGATCCCGACGACGCGGCCGACCTGCTGGGCGTGATGAACCCGACCGAGGCCGAGGTGCTGCTGCGCCGGATGGACCCGGAGGACTCCGAGCCGGTGCGCCGCCTGCTGGCCCACTCCCCCGACACCGCCGGCGGTCTGATGACCTCCGAACCCGTGGTGCTGGCCCCGGACACCACCGTCGCCGAAGCGCTGGCCCGGGCGCGCGACCCGGACCTGACCCCGGCGCTGTCCTCGCTGGTGTTCGTGGTGCGCCCGCCGACGGCCACCCCGACCGGGCGCTACCTGGGTTGCGTCCACCTGCAGGCACTGCTGCGCGAACCGCCGGCCAACCTGGTCAGCGGCATCGTCGACACCGACCTGCCCAGCCTGACGCCGACCACCTCGCTGGGTGCGCTGACCCGGTATTTCGCTGCCTACAATCTGGTCTGCGGACCGGTGGTCGACGAGGAGAACCATCTGCTCGGGGCGGTGACCGTCGACGACGTCCTCGACCATCTGCTACCCCACGACTGGCGCGACGACTATGAGGAACCGCGGTTCGAGCGGGCGGGCACGGAGGGGACGACGTGAGCGAGCTGTCGGCACGTCAGCGGCTCGACACCCCGCGCACCTCACGTCGGCTGGCGTTCAACGTCGATCCCGAGGCCGTCGGCCGGTTCAGCGAGTCCATCGCCCGGTTCCTGGGGACCGGGCGCTACCTGGCCTGGCAGACGATCATCGTCATCGTCTGGATCGCGCTGAACCTGTTCGCGGTGCAGTGGCGCTGGGATCCCTACCCCTTCATCCTGCTGAACCTGGCGTTCTCCACCCAGGCGGCCTATGCCGCCCCGTTGATCCTGCTGGCGCAGAACCGCCAGGAGAACCGCGACAAGGTCGCGCTGGAGGAGGACCGCAGGCGGGCCCAGCAGACCAAGGCCGACACCGAGTTCCTGGCTCGCGAACTCGCGGCGTTGCGACTGGCCGTCGGAGAGGTGGCCACCCGCGATTACCTGCGGCGCGAACTCGAGGAGATCCGGGAGTTGCTGGAAGCGGCTCAAGCCGACAACGGCGGCAAGGTCAAGAAGGACAAGGCCAAGAAGGCCCGACCGGTAATCGAGCCCGAGGACGAGGAATCCGGTTCGTGACCAAGGTGACCATTGGATACCACTGTGGTCTCTAAGGTATGTATGGTGACTTGGTTCACAAGCACGGATTTTTTCTGGTGAAGGACGGACGAGTCTGTTGAGGACGGACGAGTGGGCATAGGTAACCGCGTGGGCAGGGTGGTGCGGACCCCTGCTTTCGGTATCGCGATGCTCACACCGATCGTCCTGGCCGGCGCCGTCGCCGCCGCCCCCGGGCGCCAGAGCGCGCCGGTGTACGGCGCGGATGTGACCCCACTGGCCGCCGTGTCACCCTCACCGCAGGACACCTCCGGCGTCACCGTCGTCGCGCTGACCAAAGCGCCCACCAACTTCCGGGTTGCCGAGGCCACCGTCTCGGCGCCGCCGCCGGCGATCGTGGTCAATTCCCCTGGCGCCATGCGCATTCCGGCGGTCGCGCTGGCCGCCTACCGCAACGCCGAGTCGATCATGGCCAAGGCCGCCCCGGGCTGCGGGATCAGCTGGAACCTGCTGGCCGGGATCGGCCGCATCGAGTCCGGCCATGCCAACGGCGGCGCCACCGATGCCCACGGTACGGCCGTCACCCCGATCTACGGACCCGCGCTGGACGGCACGCTGCCCGGCAACGAGGTGATCGTGCAGACCGTGCAGGCCGGCCACGCCGAGTACGCCCGGGCGATGGGGCCGATGCAGTTCCTGCCCGGCACCTGGTCGCGCTACGCCTCCGACGGCGACGGCGACGGCAAAGCCGACCCGCAGAACATCTACGACGCGGCGCTGGCTGCGGCTCGCTACCTGTGCAGCGGCGGGCTGAACCTGCGCAACCAGTCGCAGGTTCTCACCGCGATCCTGCGGTACAACAACTCGATGGCCTACGCCCAGAACGTCATGGGCTGGGCCGGTGCGTACGCCACCGGTGTCGAACCGGTGGCGCTGCCGCCGATCACCGGGCCGGTCCCCGCGCTGGCCGACGCACACCTGGAGAACCCCGAGGGCCTGGGCCCCGGCATGCCGCTGAACGCGATCGGCCTGCCGTCGACCGATCCGCTGTCGCAGATGCCGATGACCTTCGGCAACACCGAGACCGCGGGCCAGCTGTCCACCGGTCCGCTACCCGGACCGGCAGGCATGCTGCCGCAGCAGCCGTGCCAGGTGATCTGCATGGGTTCACAGCTGGCCCCCCAGGCACCGGAGGCCAACCCGGAGACTCCTGCCGATACCCCGCAGCCCTGGCAGCCGCCGTGGCTGCTCCCGGCGCAGGCGCCCGCACCGGCAGCTGAGCCGGCTCCAGCATCCGCGCCTGCCGCGCCTGCCGCGCCTGCCGCGCCGCTTCCGCCGGCCCGAGGCGCCCTGCCCGGACCGGCCAGCTAGCACAGGATCCCGACAGCCGGCATCGGTAGCGTCAGCCGATGTGACCGATGGCGACGCGACCGATGCTGACCAGCCACAGCGGCCGTCCATGCGCCCTCTGTTCCAGACCATCCTGGTCGATGTGGCGCCGCCACTGGCCGCCTACTACGGCCTGCGCGCGGCGGGGGCGTCCGAATACGTCGCGCTGCTGACGGCGACCGTCGTGTCGGGACTTCGGGTGATCTATGGCGTGGTGCGAGCCCGACGCCTGGACCCGTTCGCCGCTTACCTGCTGCTGACATTCGGGTTGAGCCTCGTCGTCGCACTGGTCACCACCGATCCCCGATTGATTCTGGTCGGCAACACCCTGGTCAACGGGATCGGCGGCCTGATCTTCCTGGGCAGCTGTGTCGTGGGCACACCGCTGACCCAGGTCGTCTCGGACCGATTCCGGACCGCCGGCGACCCGGGCACCGCGGCGGCCGACCGGCGCAGGCGGATCCATGTCCAGCTGTCGGCGATGTGGGGCATCGGACTTCTCGCCGAAGTAGGTATCCGGCTGGCCGTGATCGCCAGGTTGTCCGTTGACGCCGCCAACGGCGTCAACTCGGTGATCACCTCCGCGGTGATGGGTCTGCTGGTGTTGGCGACGATCCTGGTCGCGCGGCGCACTCGACAACCCGATGCGAAGCGGGCCGACGGCTGCCAGCCGCCTAGACTCGGCGCTGATGTCCGAGAACACTGAGCTGCAATCCCAGGTCCGCGCCGCACTGGGCAAAGTCATCGACCCCGAGCTGCGCAAGCCGATCACCGAGCTCAACATGGTCAAGAGCGTCGCGGTCGCCGGCGACGGCGCTGTCCACGTCGAGATCTACCTGACCACCTCGGCCTGCCCGAAGAAGACCGAGATCACCGAGACCGTCACCCGGGCCGTCGCCGATGTGCCCGGCACCGGCGCCGTCACCGTCACCCTCGACGTGATGAACGACGACCAACGCACCGAACTGCGCAAGATGCTGCGCGGTGATGCCGCCGAGCCGGTGATCCCGTTCGCCCAGCCGGGGTCGCTGACCCGCGTCTATGCGGTGGCCTCCGGCAAGGGCGGGGTGGGCAAGTCGAGCGTGACGGTGAACCTGGCGGCGGCGCTGGCCGCCCGCGGCCTGTCGGTCGGACTGCTCGACGCCGACATCTACGGCCACTCCGTGCCGCGCATGATGGGCACCGACGACCGGCCCACCCAGGTCGAGTCGATGATCGTTCCGCCGATCGCCCACGACGTGAAGGTCATCTCCATCGCCCAGTTCACGCAGGGCAACGCGCCAGTGGTGTGGCGGGGGCCGATGTTGCACCGGGCGCTGCAGCAGTTCCTGGCCGACGTGTACTGGGGCGACCTGGATGTGCTGCTGCTGGACCTGCCGCCGGGCACCGGCGACGTGGCCATCTCGGTGGCCCAGCTGATTCCGGGCGCGGAGATCATCGTCGTGACGACCCCGCAGCTGGCCGCCGCCGAGGTGGCCGAGCGGGCCGGGGCGATCGCCCTGCAGACCCGTCAGCGCATCGTCGGCGTGGTGGAGAACATGTCCGGGCTGCTGCTGCCCGACGGCACCACGATGCAGATCTTCGGGGAGGGTGGCGGCCGTCAGGTCGCCGAACGGCTGTCCCGTGCGGTCGGCGCGGATGTGCCTCTGCTGGGCCAGGTTCCGCTGGACCCGGCTCTGGTCGCCGCGGGCGATTCCGGTGTGCCGCTGGTGCTCTCGGCGCCGGACTCGGCAGCCGGCACGCAGCTGCGCGGTATCGCGGACAAGCTGTCCGAACGCCGCCGCGGGCTGGCCGGGATGTCGCTGGGTCTGGACACCACCCGCCACCTCTGAGTTGTGATTTCGGCGCGTTTGCCGTCGCCGAGCGACGATTCGCGCGCCGAAATCGCTAGGTGGCGTCGGCGTCGTAGGGCGCGGGGGTGCCCGGAGGCAGGGGCTCGGGCGGTGGCGGCGGGGTGACCGCTGACGGCGGCGGCGCGCTGTGCGGCTTCTCCTCCGGCGACGCGAACGCCTCGGAGAGCCAGGAATCGTCGCCGTCGAGCAGGTGCTTGGTCAACGCCGCCCGGGGCGTCATCCCACGCAGCTTCTGCAGCTCGGACAGCGGCTGACGCAGATCGTCGAACTCGGGGCCGAGGTCGTCGCGCAGCTGGGTGGTGGCACCGCTGATGTAGTCGCGGGCCTGCTTCAGCGTGTTCGACGTCCACCGGATGGCGCCGGGCAGCCGCTCGGGGCCCAGGACGACGAGTCCGACGACCACGAGCACGAGCATCTCGCCCCACCCGACATTGGCGAACATGGCGTCAGTTGTCCGGTGCGGGGTTCACCGTCAGCACGACCTTGCGGCCGTCCCGCATGACCTCGATGGGGGCGTCCTGACCGATCTTGAGCTGACGCACCGCGACCACGAATTCGTCGGCGTCGGCGACCTTGCGATCGCCGACCTTGACCACCACGTCGTTCTCCAGGATGCCGGCCTTCTCGGCGGGGCCACCGGCCTTGACGTTGGCCACCTGCGCACCCTGGGCGAGGTCGTTGCTCACCGAGCGCGCCGACAGGCCCAGCGTCGGGTGCGAGATCTTGCCGTCCTTGATCAGCGTCTCGACGGTCTGCTTGACCTCGTTGACCGGGATCGCGAAGCCGAGGCCACTTGCGCTGTCCGACAACGACTTTCCAGCCGTGTTGATGCCGATCACCTCGGAGTTCATATTGATCAGCGGGCCACCGGAGTTGCCGTGGTTGATCGAGGCGTCGGTCTGGATGGCGTCGATGACGGTGTCGGTGTCCGAACCCTCACCGGAGAGCGGCACCGGCCGGTGCAGGGCACTGATGATGCCCGAGGTGACGGTGCTGCGCAGGCCCAGCGGGGCACCGGCGGCGATCACCTCGTCACCGACATGGACCTTGTCGGAGTCGCCGAACTTGGCGACGGTGAGGTTGTCGACGTTGTCGACCTTGAGGACGGCGAGGTCGGTCTTGGGGTCGCGGCCGACGAGGTTGGCCGGCACCACCTTGCCGTCGTTGAACACCACGGTCGTCTTGAACTTGCTGGGGTTCTGGGCGGCATCGGAGATGACGTGGTTGTTGGTGACGATGTAACCGCGGCCGTCGACTACCACGCCCGAGCCCTGCGCGCCCTCGTCGTCACTGACCGACTCGATGGTGACCACCGAATCGGCCACCGAGGCGGCCACCTTGGCGAAACGCCCGGCAGGCACCTCACTGTTGCTGTCGGTGGACAGCGTCACCTTGGAGGTGGTGAACGCCTCGACGACCTCGGCCGTCTTGCGGCCCACCCAGCCGCCGACCAAGCCGATCAACAGCGCGGTGATGCCGAGGATGGCCAGCGCGACGTAGGAGACCTTGCCGCCGAAGAGCACATCGCGCACGCCGAGCTTGCCAGTCGGCCCGGATGCGGCCACCGCAACGGGCCGGTCGACGGCGGGAGCGCCCAGCGCGGCCGGGGCCGCCGGGTCGCGCCACGGATCGTCGGGCTCCTCGGGTCCCTCGGTGTCAGCGTCCAGGGCACCGGCGTCAGCCGGATGACGCTGCAGCGACTCACCGCCGGGGAACGGCCGGGAGAACGCCTCCTGCAACACCGGGTCGGCAGGCTTGTTCGTCGGCGTGAAATCGACCTCGCCGCGGTATTTGGCGGGACGCAGTTCCTCGGCAACGAAGGAGCCGTCGACGCCCTTGGGGCGGCCGAAGGTGCTGGTGGCTTGCGGGTCGACCGGGGGACGCGAGATCGGGCGCGGAGCCAGGCGGGGGCTGCTGCCGGAACTGTCCTGATTGGGGCTCACGTTCAACCTCTATCCAGGCGCTCAGAAACGAACGCGCGCTACGGGACCGAGCACGTCGCTGCTCGCTGTCACATCCACCCTACCGGCGCTTACGACGACCGCGGGGCGTGCCGTCAGCTAACTGCTCGGCGAGTCCCGCGGTCGGGGCTGCCTGTTCTTCGGGGGCGGAGTGCGGAATCTGCGACAGCAGACCCAACAAACTGCTCGGCATGCTGATCGGGCAGGAATCCCGCAACGCTTCGCGGGCCTGGCTCTGGCCGTCGACCTCGGCAGCGCACTGCGGACACAGCGACAGATGGTGCGCGGCGCGCAGATAGGACTTCATCCGCAGTTCGCCGTCGACATAGGCCGCGATCGCCTCCGTCGACAAGTGCTCGGTGGAGCCGAACTGACGCGGCGCACCGACCGGCGCATCGCTCTGCGAGGCGAATTGGGCGGGAAGCCAGGAGAAGGCCCGACGGAACACATGTCCGGGGTCGACCATCACCTGCTCCTCTCCCTTGGTCGCATCGAAGTTCTGCGGCGCTAGGTCGAATGTAGCGCGCGAACCTGCGCAGGACATGGCAAGACCGACACGTGGGCCAATAGCCGGCTCGATCCGGGCCCGGTGGGGGTCAGGCCGATTCGGCGGAGAAGTCGCTCAGGCTGCGCTGGCCGGAGTGCGTGGCCAGGTAGTCGCGCAGCGCCTGGCGGCCCCGGTGGATACGGCTGCGCACGGTGCCCAGCTTCACCCCGAGGGTGGCGCCGATCTCCTCGTAGGACAGACCTTCGATATCGCACAGCACCACCGCGGCGCGGAATTCCGGCGGCAGCGAGTCCAGCGCATTCTGCAGGTCAGGCCCCAGTCGGGAGTCGTGGTAGATCTGCTCGGGGTTCGGCTCGTCGGCCGGCACCCGGTCGTAGTCCTCGGGCAGCGCCTCCATCCGGATGCGGCCGCGACGGCGAACCATGTCGAGGAACAGGTTGGTGGTGATGCGGTGCAGCCAGCCCTCGAAGGTGCCGGGCTGGTAGTTCTGGACCGAGCGGAACACCCGGATGAAGGTCTCCTGCGTCAGGTCCTCGGCATCCTGCTGATTGCCGGACAACCGGTAGGCCAGCCGGTACACCCGGTCGGCGTGCTGGCGCACCAACTCGTCCCAGGACGGCATTGCCGCCCGGTCGCCCGTTGCGTCGAACACCGCGGTGCCCTGCAAGTCATCGGACGGTTCAACCCACTCGGCGTCGCTGATCTGCTCCAGATGCGACATGCTCGTCGGGGCCGTCAGTGTGGTGGTCGTGGGGTCCTCCTGGTTGATCTGCATGAGCGGCTCGGCGCCGTCGAATGCATCAAGCGGCACAACACGAGCGCCTTCGGGCGTATTCCCCGACCAGCGTTCCCGGCGTTCCATGCCCGCTACCGTTCCCCATCGCGGTGTGGGGAGGATGTGAGCAAACTGAGCTAGCTATGAGAAATAGTTTCGTTACCTTTGGTGTGCTGGGCTGATGCCGCACCTGCGAGGTTCCTGTGACCCGGCCAGCATCAGCGTGTCGGAGACTCCCGCCACACCGTCGCCCCAGCCGGGCGCGCCTGCCCACGCACCGATCGAGTTGGCTCTACGCTGCTGAGAATGGCCACCACCGACGACGACTCAGGCCAGCGGGAGCCGAGCCGGGCCGAGCGGATCGTTGCGCACGCAGAGGGTTCGATCTCCGAGGACGCCATCATGGCGGCCGCCCGGGAGCGGGCCGTCGACGCGGGTGCGGGCGCCGTCACACCCGCGGTGGGCGCCCTGCTGTCCGTCCTGGCGCGACTGTCCGGCGGCAAAGCCGTCGTCGAGGTCGGTACCGGCGCCGGAGTCAGCGGGCTGTGGCTGCTGTCCGGGATGCGCGAGGACGGCGTGCTCACCACGATCGACATCGAGCCGGAGCATCAGCGCATCGCCAAGCAGGCGTTTTCCGAGGGCGGCATCGGCCCGTCGCGTACCCGGCTGATCGCCGGCCGCGCGCAGGAGGTGCTGACCAGGCTGGCCGACGAGTCCTATGACCTGGTGTTCATCGACGCCGCACCGAATGATCAGGCAGATTTCGTGGTCGAGGGCGTGCGGTTGCTGCGCTCCGGCGGTGTGATCGTGCTGCACCGGGCGGCCCTGGGCGGTCGCGCCGGCGACCCGGCGGCCAACGACTCCGAAGTCGCCGCGGTCCGCGAAGCCGCCCGGCTCATCGCCGAGGACGAGCGGCTCACCCCGGTGCTGGTGCCGCTGGGTGACGGCATCCTGGTCGCGGCCCGCGACTGACTTTCCGCCGATCGAGCGTGCATGAACTGCACGCTGCTGCGGCGTGTCCGTGTCCTGACGCGCATGCTCGCCGGGCTGAGTCTTGACCGTCGATTGAACGCGTGTTTAGCATGTTAAACATGCGTTCAGCGGACTTGACGACCGCCGCCCGGATCCGGGCTGCGGCCATCGAGCTGTTCGGGTCCCGCGGGTTCGGCGTCGGGGTCCGCGCGATCGCCGAGGCCGCCGGGGTGAGCCCCGGGCTGGTGATCCACCATTTCGGCTCCAAGGACGGGCTGCGCCAGGCCTGCGACGACTACATCGCCGAGGAGATCCGCAGCGAGAAGTCGCAGGCGATCCGCAGCACCGATGCCGCCAGCTGGCTGGCCCAGGTGGCGGAGATCGAGTCCTACGCGCCGATGATGGCCTACCTGGTGCGCAGCATGCAGACCGGTGGCGAACTAGCAAAGCATCTGTGGCAGAGCATGATTCACAATGTCGAAAGCTATATGGACGACGGCGTCAAGGCCGGCACCGTGCGCCCGAGCCGGGACCCCGCAGCGCGCGCCAGGTACCTGGCACTGGCCGGCGGTGGCGCGTTCCTGCTCTACCTGCAGCTGCACGACAACCCCAGCGACATCCGCGCCGTTCTGCGCGACTACAGCGCAGACATGATGGTACCCGCCCTCGAAGTGTTCACCGAGGGCCTACTCACCGACTCCACCATGCTGGAAACCTTTGCCGCCCTACAACATCCACCGGCGGACACCGAAGGAGAGCACCATGACGAGGACACCGGCGAGAGCCCGCTCTGACGCAGCTGCAGTCGAGATCTCGGGCTTGGTCAAGACATTCGGCCATACCCGGGCACTGGACGGCCTGGACCTGACCGTCCACCGCGGCTCGGTCGCGGGGTTCCTCGGCCCGAACGGGGCCGGCAAATCCACCACCATCCGGGTGCTGCTGGGCCTGCTGCGCGCCGAGGGCGGCACGGTGCGACTAATGGGCCGCGACCCCTGGCGCGATGCCGTCGACCTGCACCGCCGCGTCGCCTACGTTCCCGGCGACGTGGCACTGTGGCCCAACCTCACCGGAGCCCAAGCCATCGACTTCCTGTGCGGTCTGCGCGGCGGAGCCGACCCGCGCCGCCGCGACGACCTGATCGACCGGTTCGAGCTGGACCCGCACAAGAAGGCCCGGACCTACTCCAAAGGCAACCGGCAGAAGGTGGCGCTGGTCGCCGCCTTCGCCACCGACGCCGACATCTACATCCTCGACGAGCCGACCTCGGGCCTGGACCCGTTGATGGAGAAGGCCTTTCAGCGCTGCGTCGACGACGTCGCACACCGCGGCGCGGCGGTCCTGCTGTCCAGCCACATCCTGGCCGAGGTCGAGAAGCTGTGTGACACGGTCACGATCATCCGCGCCGGGCGCACGGTGCAGTCCGGGCCGCTGGCCCAGCTTCGCCACCTGATGCGCACCACGGTCACCGCCCGCACCCGAAACGAGGCGGCCGAGGTGCGCGGCTGGCCGGGCGTGCACGACGCCGAGGTCCGCGACGGGCAGGTGCGCTTCTCGGTGGAACGCGAACAGCTGGAACCGACGATGACACGGCTGACCCGGCTGGGCATCGTCGACCTGACCGTGACGCCCGCCTCGCTGGAAGACCTCTTCCTGCGCGAATACCAGGGCGCGGGGCGATGACCCCGGCATCGACCGCGACCCGCCATCAGGCGGCACCGGCGGCGTCGGCGGTCACCGGGGTGGCGGCTCTGGCTCGCTTCGCCCTGCGCCGTGACCGGGTCCGGCTGTCGGTGTGGATCGCGGTGCTGACGCTGATGATGGTGTACGCCCCCAACGGCATCAAGCTCGCCTATCCCGACGAAGCACGCCGGCAGGCCCGGGTGAACCTGCTCAAGACGCCCGCCGGAATCATGCTCGGCGGCCCCATGTTCGGCGGTGACGAGACCGACTTGGGCGTCATGATGGCCAACGAGTTGATGCTCACCCTGATCGTGGCGGCCTCGATCCTGGCCATCCTCACCGTCATCCGCCACACCCGCGCCGAGGAGGAAAGCGGTGCGGCCGAACTGATGCTGTCCTGCGGTGTCGGCCGCCACGCCCGCACCGCCGCAGCACTGATCGTGGTCGCGGCGGTCAACGCCACCCTGGCCGTGACGATGACCGCGGCCATGGCGGCAACAGGTTTCGCCGTCGTCGACACCGCCGCCATGTCCCTAGGGGTCACCGCGGTGGCGACGGTCTTCGGCGCGGTGTCCGCGGTCACCGCGCAGCTGTGGCGGCAGGCCAGGACCGCGACTGCGGCCGCGATGGCGGGCCTGGCCGTGGCGGTTCTGGTGCGCGGCACCGGTGATGTGATCGACCACTCCGGTAGCGCGCTGAGCTGGTTCTCCCCCATCGCATGGGCCCAGCAGATGCGAGCCTTCGTGGCGCTGCGGTGGTGGCCGCTCGCCCTGATCCTGCTCTTGGCAGCCGGATTGGTCTGTGTGGCAGTACTTCTGGAAGACAGTCGGCAGTACGACGAGGGCGTGCTGGCGTCCTCGGGTGAGCATCCCGGCGCACGCCCGGTCGGCGGGGTGTTCGGTCTTCAGATGGTGACCCATCGCGGCCTGACGATCGGCTGGTCGGTCGGATTGCTGCTCGCCGGTGCGGCTTTCGGGTCGATGACCAAGTCGCTGTTGGACGCCGCACGCGGCAACCCGTTGATCGCGCGGGTGTTGTCGGCGCAGGGCACCGACGGCGTCTATACGACGATGACACAGTTCCTGGCCGCGGCGACCACGGCGTATGTGGTGAGCGTGGTGGTCGGCCTGAGCCGCGACGAGGAGTCCGGGCTCGGCGAAGCCGTACTGGCGGGTGCGGTGTCGCGGTGGACGTGGCTGCTGTCCGCGGTCGGGGCCGCTGTCACGGGCGCCACGGTGCTGCTGGTCTGCGCAGGGTTAGGCAACGGGCTCGGCGCGGGGCTGACGCTGGGCGACCCACCCACCATCGTGCGCCTCACCCTGGCGGGGCTGGCATTCCTGCCCGCGATGGCGGTGGTCGCCGCGGTGGCCGCCCTCGGTGTGGCGTTGCGCCGGCCGGTGCTGGGCTGGCTGGCCGTTACGTTCGTGGTGGCGGCGCTCTACCTCGGGGCACTGCTCCGGTTGCCGCGCTGGCTGATCGAGTCCTCGCCGGTAGGCCGAACGCAGGCGCCGTCGTCGATCTCGGCGGTGGCTCTGGTGGTGATGGGGGCGATCGCGGTGGGTCTCACCGCGGTCGCGGGCTGGCTGTACCGCCGCCGGGACATAGGGGGTTGACGATGTCGAACGCACTGCGGGTGACGCTATCGTCGCTGGTGAGCCTTGCGGTGTTCGTGGCGCTGCTGTTCTGGCCGGCGGGCACCGTGGACTACTGGCAGGGCTGGACGTTCCTGGCGGTCTTCGCGGTCGCCTCGCTGGTGCCGATCCTGTTCCTGAACCGGATCGACCCCGCGGTGGTCGAACGGCGGATGCACGGCGGTCCCACCGCCGAACCACGGCTTGTCCAGAAGGTCGTGGTCATCGGCATCATCGGCTGTTTCGCCGGAATCCTGGTGCTATCGGGACTCGACCGGCGCTTCGGCTGGTCGCAGGTGCCCGCGTGGCTCGCGGTGCTCGGCGCCGTCATGGTGGCCGTCGGCCTCGGGATCGCGATGCTGGTGGTGTACCAGAACCGTTACGCCGCAGCCAATATCGTGGTGGAAGATCAGCAAAAGCTGGTGACCACCGGGCTCTACGGCATGGTGCGGCACCCGATGTACTCCGGCAGCGTGATCATGATCATCGGCATGCCACTGGCATTGGGCTCGTACTGGGCCCTGATCCCCGCGATCGTGTCCCTGCTGCTGCTGGTGATCCGCACCGTCGACGAGGAAACCATGCTGCGCCAGGAACTGCCCGGCTACTGCGACTACATGGCAGGCGTGCGCTACCGATTGATACCGCTGATCTGGTGAGCGGTCTAGGGTGAACGTCGTGACGCGGGCTCTGGACACACCGTGGCGGCGACCCGGCAGGGTGCGCTATGCGATGGCCCGGCTGCACAGCGCCCTGCGCCCACCCGTGACCGTCACCGACCCACCGGCCGACATCGTCGTCGACCGCGATGTCGCGGTACCGACCCGCGACGGAACGGTCCTGCGGGCCAACATCTTCCGACCTCCCGGCGACAAACCCCGACCCGTCCTGCTGTGCGCACACCCCTATGGCAAGGACGACCTGCCTATCCGCAAACACCGACGGTGGACATTCTCGCCGCAGTATCGGGCGCTGCGCCAACCGAGCCCGGTGAGCTTCTCGGCCTACACCTCCTGGGAGGCACCGGATCCGGCATGGTGGGTGGCCCAGGGATTCACCGTGGTCAACGCCGACCTGCGTGGCTGCGGCACCGCCGAGGGCACCGGGGCCCTGCTGTCCCGGCAGGAGGCCGAAGACACCTACGACATCGTGCAGTGGTGCGCCGCCCAACCGTGGAGCGACGGGCGGGTGACGATGTCGGGGGTGTCGTATCTGGCCATCAGCCAGTACGCCGTGGCCGCCCTGCGCCCGCCGGCCCTCAAGGCCATCATCCCGTGGGAGGGGTTCACCGACGTCTACCGCGATCTCGCGTTCCCCGGCGGCGTTCGGGAGAAGGGATTCATCCGGCTCTGGGCCGCCGGGATTCGGCGCACCACCCGGCAGAGTTACGACATCATCGCCAAGGGCGACCAGCATCCACTGCGCGACGAGTTCTGGCAGTCCCTGGTTCCCGATCTGTCGGCCATCACCGTCCCGATGCTGGTGTGCGGCAGCTTCTCCGACCACAACCTGCACAGCCGCGGCTCGATCCGCGCTTTCGAACAGACCAGCTCGCGGATCGCGCACCTCTACACCCACCGCGGCGGCAAGTGGGCCACCTATTACTCGGCAGCGGCGCGGGCAGCCCAGCTCGCGTTCCTGCGTACCGCACTCGACGGCGAAGGCACTGAAAGACCCTCCCGCACAGTGCGATTGGAAGTCCGCGAGGACCGCACCACCATCACATCGGTGCGCGAGGAACTGAGCTGGCCACTGGAGCGCACCGACTGGCGCCGCCTGTACCTGAGCGGGCCGGGCACACTGAGCACCGAGGCACCCGGCCAGCCGGGCAGCGTGGAGTTCGCCATCCGCTCCCGCGCAGCATCGTTCACCTGGACACTGCCGCAGGACACCGAGATCACCGGCCCGATGGCAGCCCGGCTGTGGGTGCAGGTGCGCGACGCCCCCGACGCCGACCTGTTCGTCGGCGTCGAGAAGTGGCGCAACGGTCGCCGCGTCGACTTCGAAGGCTCCTACGGCTACGGCCGGGACCGGGTCACCACCGGCTGGCAGCGGGTGTCGCTGCGGGCACTGGATCCCGAGCAGTCGCAGCCGTGGCGGCCGGTGCCGTCGTGCACCGAGCCGCAGCCCGTCGGGCCCGGCGAGATCGTCCCCGTCGACGTGGCTCTGGTGGACTCGGCGACCCAGTTCCGCGCCGGTGAACAGTTGCGGCTGGTGGTCGCCGGCCGCTGGCTGGCACCGCGCAACCCGCTGACCGGACAGTTTCCCGCCGCCTACCCCACCGCCAAGCGCGGACGCGTCATCCTGTTCTGGGGACCGTCCCACGACGCGCACCTGCTGGTGCCCGTCATCGCATCGTGAGGAGGCCGGTGTGGAGCTGATGACCGGATTCGGGCTGGCCAGCGCGGCCGGTCTGAACGCCTACATCCCGCTGCTGGCGATGGGCCTGCTCGGCCGGTTCACCAACCTGATCCACCTGCCGCACGGCTGGGCCTGGCTGGAGAACGGCTGGGTGATCGGGATCGTCGCGGTGCTGCTGCTCGTCGAGATCGTCGCCGACAAAGTCCCCGCGCTCGATTCGATCAACGACGCCGTGCAGACCTTCGTGCGGCCCACCTCGGGCGGCATCGTCTTCGGCTCCGGTACCGCCGCGCAAACCGCCGCCGTCACCGACCCCGGCGAGTTCGCCCGCACCGGGCAGTGGGTGCCGATCGCGATCGGTGTCGTCACCGCACTCGTCGTGCACCTGACCAAAACCGCGGTCCGCCCTGCCGCCAACGTCGCCACCGCCGGTGTGGCCGCGCCGGTGCTGAGCACCATCGAAGACGTCACCAGCGTCGGGCTGGTCTTTATCGCGATCCTGCTGCCTGCCCTGGTCCTGGTCCTCATGGTGGCGCTGGTGTGGGGCGCGGTATCGCTGCTGCGACGCCGGCGCCGGCGCAAGCGCGCCGCCTGACCGCGCTCACATGCCCAGGTGGATCTGCACGCCCTGGGCCCGCAACTGACCGAAGCTGTAGCTGAACTCGCCGCGCCTGCCCACCGACACGACATAGCGGTCCTGACCCTCGGTGATGGTGAAACTGAACGAGAACGTGCAGCTGGCGGTGGTGCCCTTGCCGGGCCCGAGTTGGGTGGTGGCCAGGATCTGCCCGGTGCCGTTCTTCACCGTCACCGCGGTGCTGGCACCCACGTCGGCGTAGCCGTTCGCCCCCGAACAATGCCCCCCGTCGGTGCTGATCGCGTCGGCGCCCATGCTGTCGGTGAGCACGAAAACACCCGGGACCGTGGCGGATTCGAGAATCCGGAAGCCCGTGTTGAACTGGGGGCAGAACGCGTCGACGGCGATCTTGTCGGCAGGCAGCCCCTGCTGCGGGCCGCCCTGCTCGAGCTGACGGCACACCGCCCGGCCGTGGGCGATCGCGTTGGCCTCGGAATTGAACTGGCTCATCAGGTCCGCACCCTTGAGCGCGTCGAGATAGCCGACCTCCGGGGCGGGCGGCGGGCGGTGACTTTCGCTCCACAGCACCCACTCGACGGCGCCGACCATCACCAGGATCAGCGTCGTCGCCCCGGTCGCCAGCCAGGTCGAGCGGATCCCGGACCGGCTGGTCGGTACCTCGACATAGCCCGGCAGCATCCGGCCGCCAACCGGATCGGTGCTCTCGGCCCGACCGTTGCGCACCCGGTTGGTGGGCCGCCCGGTGACGTAGTAGCGCCCTTCGAACCGCGCGGTCGGGTCCGGCCGCCACCCGGTGGGCGGCGCGGCGGGTGTCGCGGCACCGCAGCGCGCGCAGCTGCCGTCGCTATCCAGGGGCTCCTGACAGTACGGACAGGTGGCCGGTGCGGAACCGGCCGAACGGCGGCGGCCCCAGCGGAACATCGGCTCGCGGGATCTAAATCCAGACGCCCTTACCGACGGCGACCACGCCACCGGAACTGACGGCGAACCGCTCGCGGTCCTTCTCCAGATCGACCCCGACCATCTCGCCGGGCCCGACGACGACGTTCTTGTCCAGGATCGCCTTGCGGACCACCGCGCCACGACCCACCCGCACACCGGGCATCAGCACCGAACCCTCGACAATGGCGCCATCGTCGATCACCACGTTGCTCGACAGCACCGAATTGCGCACCGAGGCAGCCGAGATGATGCTGCCCGCTCCGACGACGGACTCCTGCGCGGAGCCACCGTTGACGAACTTGGCCGGGGCCAGGTTCTCCGACTCGCCGCGGATCGGCCAGCGCTTGTTGTACAGGTTGAACACCGGATGCACCGACACCAGATCCATGTGGGCGTCGTAGAACGCATCCAGCGTGCCGACGTCGCGCCAATAGCCGTGGTCGCGTTCGGTGGCGCCGGGCACCTCGTTGTTGTTGAAGTCGTAGACCGCGGCCATCCCGTCGGACACCAGCCGCGGGATGATGTCGCCGCCCATGTCGTGGTCGGAGTGGTCGTCGTCGGCGTCGGCGCGGATGGCGTCGATGAGGACCTTGGTGGTGAAGATGTAGTTGCCCATCGACACGAACGTCTGATCCGGGTCGTCGGGGGTGCCCGGCGGGTCGGCGGGCTTCTCGACGAAGTTCTTGATGCGGCCGGACTCGTCGGCGTCGATGCAGCCGAACGCGTGCGCCTCGGCGCGCGGCACCCGGATGCCGGCCACGGTCGCACCGGCACCGCTCTCGATGTGGAACTTCAACATCTGCTCGGGGTCCATCCGGTACACGTGGTCGGCACCGAAAACCACGATGTAGTCGGGGTCCTCGTCGTAGATGAGGTTCATCGACTGGTAGATCGCGTCGGCCGAGCCGGTGTACCAGCGCGGTCCGAGACGCTGCTGGGCGGGGACCGGGGTGATGTATTCACCGGCAAGACCGGACAGCCGCCAGTTCTGCGAGATGTGGCGGTCCAGCGAGTGCGACTTGTACTGGGTGAGCACACAGATGCGGAGATAGCGTGCATTGACCAGATTCGAGAGCACGAAGTCGATCAGGCGGTAGGCACCGCCGAAGGGAACCGCCGGCTTGGCTCGGTCGGCGGTCAGCGGGTACAGACGCTTGCCCTCCCCGCCGGCCAGGACGATGCCCAGCACATGTGGCAATTCCCTCATGATGTAAACCTAATGGCAGCTGCCGAAGTCGGCTAGGCCATCGGCACTATTGCGGGTTGGTGTCGCGCCCGAACGAGATTCCTCCTCGCGCTCAACCACGTTGAGGAACAAAGCTGCGTTCGGGGCCCGGGCCTACTACGGTCGGTGCCATGCGGGTGGCGATGATGACTCGGGAGTACCCACCCGAGGTTTACGGTGGCGCCGGTGTGCACGTGACGGAACTCGTCGCGCAGCTACGCCGGCTCTGCGAGGTCGACGTGCACTGCATGGGAGCGCCGCGGGCAGGTGCTTTCGTGCATCAGCCCGACCCCGCCCTCAAAGGTGCCAACCCGGCGCTGTCGACCTTGTCGGCCGACCTGGTGATGGCCAACGCCGCCGCGGGCGCCACCGTGGCGCATTCGCACACCTGGTACACCGGCATGGCGGGGCACATCGCCGCGCTGCTGCACGGCATCCCGCATGTGCTGACCGCACACTCACTGGAACCGCTGCGGCCGTGGAAGGCCGAGCAGCTCGGCGGGGGCTACCGGGTTTCACTCTGGGTGGAGCGAACCGCCGTGGAAGCCGCCGATGCGGTGATCGCGGTGAGTTCGGGAATGCGCGAGGACGTCCTGTCGGTGTATCCCGGCCTGGACCCCGCCCGGGTGCACGTGGTGAAGAACGGGATCGACACCGACGTCTGGTACCCGGCGCCGCCCGAACGTGGCGAGTCGGTGCTGGCCGAGCTCGGCGTCGACCCGACCCGGCCGATGGTGGCCTTCGTCGGGCGGATCACCCGGCAGAAGGGAGTGCCGCACTTGATCGCTGCGGCCCACCAATTCGATCCCGAAGTGCAGCTGGTGCTGTGCGCCGGGGCGCCCGACACCCCGGAGATCGCCGCCGAGGTCAGCGGCGCGGTGCAGGAGCTGGCCGCCGCGCGCAGCGGCGTGTTCTGGGTGCAGGAGTTCCTGCCGATCGGCAAGATTCGCGAGATTCTCTCGGCAGCAACAGCATTCGTATGCCCGTCGGTGTACGAGCCGCTGGGGATCGTGAACCTGGAGGCGATGGCCTGCGGGACGGCGGTAGTGGCCTCTGACGTCGGCGGCATCCCCGAGGTGGTCGACGACGGCGTGACCGGCACGCTGGTGCACTATGCCGCCGACGACGCGGCTGGCTTCGAGGAGCGGATCGCTCAGGCGGTCAACGACCTGGTCGGCGATCCGGAGCGGGCCAAGCGCTATGGACAGGCGGGGCGGCAGCGCTGTATCGCCGAATTCTCGTGGGCTCACATCGCCGAGCAGACGCTGGAGATCTACCGCACGGTGTCGACGTAGGCAGTATGAAACCCCGCGAGCGCACGCGGGGTTTCATGGACCAATCTGTTAGCTGGTGACGCCCTTGAGCTCGTCGCCGAGGGCTGCGGCTTCCTCAGGGGTGAGCTCGACGACGAGTCGGCCACCGCCCTCCAGTGGTACCCGCATCACGATGCCGCGCCCCTCCTTGGTTGCTTCCAGCGGACCGTCGCCAGTCCGGGGCTTCATCGCCGCCATCGAGTACTCCCTCCAGAGTCGAGCCGGCCCGTGAACACGGACCCGGATCGGTGCCAGACCACCCGGGCTTGCTGTGTCCTGGCACGGAACTGCCTGTTTTCACATCCCATTGTTCCTTATCCGAGCGGATGCGTGTGCCAGACCCGGGCCTGCGAGTGTGATCAGCGCCGCGTCGAGGCGGCCGCAGCCGGCACCCAGCAGGACTGGACGTGATCGTCGACCATGCCGGTGGCCTGCATCAACGCGTACGCGGTCGTGGGTCCGACGAACCGGAAACCCCGCTTTTTGAGGTCTTTGGCCAAGGCCTGGGACTCCGGTGACAGCCCGGGAACATCGGCCAGTGTCGCGGGGCGGGGGCGGGCCGGGGGTGCGTAGGACCACAGCAGATCGGACAGGTCAACGTCGAGTTCGGCAGCTGCGCGCGCATTGGAGATGGTGGCCTCGATCTTGGCGCGGTTGCGCACGATCCCGGCATCGGCCATCAGCCGGCTGACGTCCCGGTCGGAGTAGCGGGCCACGGTCGCGATGTCGAAGCCGTCGAACGCGGCCCGGAAATTGTCCCGCTTGCGCAGGATGATGAGCCACGACAGGCCGCTCTGGAACGCCTCGAGGCTCATCCGCTCGAACAGGGCGACGCTGCCGCGCAGCTCCCGGCCCCACTCCTGGTCGTGATAGTCGCGGTAGAGCTGGCTTTGCCCGCCGGCCCAGCCGCAGCGGATCCGGCCGTCGTCATCCGGTTCGCTCATACCGCGTCCTCCTCGGCGACGGCGTGATGGGTCACCGCGGGCTCGTCGAGGCCCGCGACAGCGCGCACCGCGGCCAGTTCGGCGCGCAGCTGGTCGAGCTCGGCGCCCAGGCGGTCGAGCACCCAGTCCACCTCACTGGTCTTATAGCCGCGCAGCACCTGGGTGAACTTGACGGCCTCGACATCAGTGGCGGTGACCCCGGAGGCGGGCAGCACGGTCGCGGTGGTGGCCGCCGGTAGCGGGGGCAGCTCCTCGCCCCGGCCGAAGACCAGGCTGGCCACCCCGAACAGGACGATGCCGATGAGGATCAGCACCACCAGGTACAGCAGGATCAACGTCACGACACCGATATTGCCCTAACCGGCCGACAGTTCCGCACCGAGATTGAACTCCCGCAGGCGTGTACTCGAACTTTGGCTGCGTCGCGTCGATCTCAGCGCAGGGTGTTCATCGGCGGCCGGTCGGCCAGCGACACCTGCGTGGTGCGCGGCAGGTACTCGTCACCCTCGGGCAGGAACTGGGTCAGCCCCACCCCGGAGTCGGCGATCCCGCAGCGGGTCAGCAGAGTGGCGATCACCTGCCTGCTCATCGCCCCAAGGTCGGTCAGCGGACGGTTGCGGTGCGCCCGCACACCCAGGTTGACCTGGGCGATCGCATCCAACCCCAACCGGTCGTAGGTATCGATCAGGATGCCGATCTCCACCCCGTAGCCGGGCGCGAACGGCACCGAGGTCAGCAACTCCCGCGTCCCGGCGTACTCCCCGCCCAGCGGTTGCAGCACGCACCCGAGCTCCGGGCGCAGCGCGGCCAGCAGGGGGCGGGCTACCAGCTCGGTGACCCGGCCCCCGCCGTTGGGGTCCTCCCCCTTGCCGACCGTCAGTGGACGCCGATAGAAGCCCTTGACCAGGTGAATCCCCCGGCCGGTGAGGATGGGGCCGACCAGCCGGGGTACGAACATCGGGTCTGGGTCGATCAGGTCGGAGTCGACGAAGACGATGATGTCGCCGGTGGCGGCGGCCAGCGAGCGCCACAGCACCTCGCCCTTACCGGGCTGCGACTCGATCTCGGGGAGGGCTTGTTCGCGGCTGACCACGCGGGCACCGGCGGCGACGGCGACGATCTCGGTGTCGTCGGTGGATCCGGAGTCGAGCACGATGAGTTCGTCGACGAGCGTGCCCAGCATCGGTCTGATGGTCTTGATGACCGATCCGACGGTCTCTTCCTCGTTCAGGGCGGGCAGCACCACGGAGATGGTGCGGCCCCGCTTGGCGACCACCAACTCCTCGACCGTCCAGGTCGGGCGCGACCAGCTGTGGTCGGCGAGCCAGGTATCACCGGGAAGCGTGTCATTGGCCGCGAGATCAGTCATTGCAGTCCCCTCACCGTGCGCGTCGGTGGACGATCCCCCCGGATCGACGCAACCATCTCCAGAACACGGCGGGTGGGACCCACCTCGTGCACCCGGAACATCCGGGCACCGTCGGCGGCGGCGAGCGCCGTTGCCGCCAGTGTCCCCTCCAGCCGTTCGGTCAACTCCGTACCCAGAGTCTCCCCGACGAAATCCTTGTTGCTCAGCGCCATCAGGACGGGCCATCCGGTCTTAACGAGATCGTTCACATGACGCAACAAAGTAAGGCCGTGGTAAGTGTTCTTGCCGAAATCGTGCGTCGGGTCGATCAGGATCGAGTCGCGGGCCACCCCCACGGCGACGGCGTGTTCGGCGGCCGCGGTCACTTCGGCGATGACGTCGTCGAGCACGCCGGTGACCGTCGTGCCGTAGTTGACCCGGAACGGCCGCGTCCGCGGCACCGCACCGCCGGTGTGCGAGCACACCAGCCCGGCCCCGAACTCGGCGGCCACCTCGGGCAAGCCTGGGTCCGCACCGGCCCAGGTGTCGTTGATCAGGTCCGCGCCGGCCGCGCAGGCCTGCTTGGCCACCGAGGCGCGCCAGGTATCCACACTGATCAGCTGGTCGGGGAACTCCGCGCGCAGCCACTCGATGAACGGCACGACGCGGGCGACCTCCTCGTCGGCGTCGACCAGGGTGCCCGGACCGGCCTTGACACCGCCGACATCCACGACGTCGGCGCCTTCGGAGATCACCCGGTAGGCAGCGGCCTTGGCGGCCTCGTCGGTGAACGTCGCGCCCCGGTCGTAGAACGAGTCGGGGGTGCGGTTCAGAATCGCCATGATCAGGGCGCGATCACCGGCCACCGGCCGTCCGCAGAACGTCGACTTCACCCCACCATGGTGCCTGGTCACGCCGAGATCGACGAAATGGTGTGCCCCACTCGCGATTCCTCGGCGAAACCGACGTTTCGGCGAACCCGCAGGTCAGCCCTTAGGTCGCTGACCTGCGGCGACTTCGGCCGGGTACGAGTCGTAAAACGGCACGTAGCCCTCCTCACGGCCGTTCAACACGTATAACGGGTCGCTGACATCCTCGCCGTAGCCCTGCTTGCGCAGGTCCACCTTGCGGCTCTTGAACGTCGAGGTGGTCTCCAGGGACTCCACCACCCGCACGAACAGCGGCACCGCGTAGCCGGGCAACGTGCCGTACAGCGTCGCGGCCAGCGCCTTGCCGTCGAACTGGGCACCCTCGCGCAGCTTGACCGCCGCCATCCCGGCCCGTCCGCCGGTGTCGGGTACCTCGACGCCGAAGACCGTCGCCTCCTCGACGTTCCCGTCCTCCCCCAGGGCACCCTCGACCTGGGTGGTGGCGACGTTCTCGCCCTTCCACCGGAAGGTGTCCCCGAGCCGGTCGGAGAACGCGGCGTGCCCCATGCCCTGCGGGTTCATCACGTCGCCGGTGTTGAACCAGACGTCGCCCTCCTTGAAGGCGTTGCGCACCAGTTTCTTCTCACTGGCCGCCTTGTCGGTGTAGCCGTCGAACGGTGCCAGCTTGGTCACCGGGCTCAGCAGCAGACCGGGCTTACCGGCCGGCACCTTGCGCACCCGGCCGTTCTCGTCGCGCACCGGCTCGCCGGTCTCCGCGTCGTACTCGACATAGGCCAGCGGCAGCGGGCTGATGCCGGTGGTCTTCGGGATGTTGAAGATGTTGATGAACGCCGCGTTGCCCTCGCTGGCGGCGTAGAACTCGGCCACCCGGCCGATGCCGAACCGGCGGGTGAACTCCTCCCAGATCTCCGGGCGCAGTCCGTTGCCGGCGATCACCCTGATCTTGTGCGCCCGGTCGGTGTCCTTGGCCGGCTGGTTGAGCAGATACCGGCACACCTCGCCGATGTAGATGAAGGCGGTGGCCTCCATCTCGATGACCTCGTCCCAGAACCGCGATGCCGAGAACGACTTGCCCAGCGCCAGGGTGCCGCCGGCGTTGATCACCGACGACACCGCGACCGTGAGCGCGTTGTTGTGGTAGAGCGGCAGCGGGCAGTACAGGGTGTCGTCGCTCTTGAGCCGCAGGCCCAGCCCGCCGAACGCGGCCAGTGCCCGCAGCCAGCGGTGGTGCGTCATCACGCTGGCCTTCGGATGCCCGGTGGTCCCCGAGGTGAAGATGTAGAAGGCGGTGTCGCGCGCCTGCACCTCGGCGGCCGATGCCGGATTACCGGTCGGCTTGCCGGTGGCCTGCTCGCGCATCTCCTCGATGGTCATCAACTGGGCGACCTGCGCGCCGCTGTCGGTGATCGGCTCGATCAGGTCGGACTCGGCCACCACCACCGTGGCCTCGAGCAGTCCGATGCTGTGCGCCAACACATCTGAGCGCTGGTGATAGTTCAGCATCCCGGCTACCGCACCGCACTTGACCGCAGCCAGCATCATCAGCACCGCGTCGGGCGAGTTGCGCAGCATGATCCCGACCACGTCGCCGCGGCGAACTCCCTTGTCCGCCAACACCGCTGCGTAGCGGTTGGCGGTCGCGTTGGCCTCCCGATAGGTGACCTTCTGGGCACCGAACCGGATGAAGACCCGGTCGCCGTAGCGGGCCGCACGATCCTGGAACACCTTGCCGATCGAGGCCTTCGAGGTGGGCAGGGCCAGCAGCCCGGTCAGCGCGCCGCGCACGATCACGGGGGCGTCCATCACCACCGATGGCAACCGGGTCGCCAGGTCGAGCAGCCCGACCGAGTGTTTGTGCGAACCAGCGTCGTCACCGGACACGTGCGCCACCTCTTTCGTGGTTGGGGGTGCCGGCCAGCCTAGCCGCGGCCGCCGGAGCAGAGATCCAGCGCGGTGTCGACGTCGTCGGCCACCAGGAGCCGGTCGAGCGCCGCAGGTGCGACGTAGCCGGTGTCGACCAGGGATGCCAGCCATTTCCGCAGGCCGTCATAGTGGCCGGCGGGGTCGAGCAGCACCACCGGCTTGTCATGCATTCCCAGGTACCCAGCTGTCCAGGTTTCGAAAAGTTCCTCGAGCGTGCCGATTCCGCCGGGCAGCGTGATGAACGCGTTGCTGCGGTCCTCCATCACCTGTTTACGTTGCCGCATGGTGTCGGTGACGATGAGTTCGTCGGCGTCGACGTCGGCCAACTCGCGGTGTACCAGCGCCTTGGGGATAACGCCGACGGTCTTGCCGCCGCCGTGGCGGGCGCCGTCGGCCACCGCCCCCATCGCCGAGACGTTGCCGCCGCCGGAGACCAGGGTCCAGCCGCGCGCGGCGATCCCCGCACCCACCCGGCGAGCCAGGTCGAGCAATTCGGGATGACGCGGGCCGGAGGCGCAGTAGACGCACACCGCCCATTCGGAACCGGAATCAGAGTGGGGCTGCACCCGAGAAACCTAGCGCGCAGCATTTCGCCGTGCCCACCGGTGGCCGCGCCCTACACTGCGGCAGTGTCACTGTCGCTGGAAGCCACGCTCGCCAAAGCACAGGAGCTGGCGTGGCAGGGCCTCGGCCGGGAGGCGGCCGACGTGCTGGCCGGCGTCGATCCGGCCACGCTCACCGAGTCCGAGCTGATGGCATGGGCGCTGCCGCGGGCGGCCAACCAGTTCTGGATGCTCGACGAGCCCGAACGCGCGACGGCGTTCCTGCGCAGCCTGCGCGCCCGGGTGTCCTCGGGTCCGTCGGTCGCCACCGTCGACGCCCTGCTGGGCACGTTCGCGATGAACGCCGGCAGTCCGCACCGTGCGATGGAGTTGGCCGGTGCGGTGCTCGCGTCCGCCGACGCCGACGATCAGGCCGTCGGGTGGGCGGCCGCGGCGGCCGCGCTGTGCACCGCGCGGATGGGCGCGTTCGCCGACGTCGACGAGCTCGCCGACCGGGCCATCGCCGCCGGGCATCCGGGGCTGCTGCGATTCACCTCCGCCTTCGGGCAGACGACGGCGCTGGTGCTCTCCGGTGAGCTGGATCGGGCGCAGGCGCTTGCGCAGCAACTGGTGGACGACGCTCATGGCGCGCAACCCGCACACGCGATCGGCACGGTGCTGCTCGCCGACGTGCTGATCGCCCGCGGGGATCCCGCCGCGGCCGCCGACCTGCTCGGGGAGGCGGCCGCCGCACTGGCACCGACCGGCTACTCCTGGGGACCGCTGGCCTGGATGCTGCTGGCCCGCGCGGTCGCCCAGGCCGGCCGCCTCGCCGACGCCGGCCGCATCCTCGCCCGTGCCGAGGCCAAGCACGGCCTGAAATCGATGCTGTTCGCGCCGGAACTGGAGCTGGCGAAGGCGTGGACGGCCGCCGCCCGCAGGGACGGCGCGGAGGCGATCAGCGCCGCGCGCGCCGCCGCCAAGACCGCCGAACGCGGCGGGCAGACGGCCGTGGCGCTGCGCGCGTGGCTCGACGCGGTGCGCCTCGGTGACACCCGGGCCGCCGAGGCGCTGGATCGGCTGGCCAGCGACACCGTCGTCGGACGTCTCACCCTCGACTACGCCAGGGCGCTGCGCGCACGGGACGCCGCCGGACTGCTCGCGGCGTCGGCGGCTTTCGCCGGCATCGGGATGGTGGGCGTCGCCGCCGACGCCGACCGGCAAGCGAATGCCCTTGCCGGCCAGTAACTCTGATCTAACCGCCCAAATACGCGCGCAACACCTGGGTGACCGAGGTGATCTGCGCGACGGCGACCCGCTCGTCGCGTTTGTGCGCCAGATTCGGGTCGCCGGGGCCGTAGTTCACCGCCGGGATGCCCAGCGCGGCGAAGCGCGCCACATCGGTCCAGCCGTACTTGGCGCGCACCATGCCGTCGGCGGCGTCGACCAGCGCGGCGGCGGCCGGGTGGTGCAGCCCGGGCAGCGCGCCGGCGGCCACGTCGGTCTGCTCCAGTGTCACGTCGAGGCCGTCGAACACCTCGCGGACATGGTCGAGGGCGGCCTGCGGCGAACGGTCCGGGGCGAACCGGAAGTTCACCGTCACCGACGCCGCATCCGGGATGACGTTGCCGGCCACTCCCCCGTCGATGCGCACCGCCGACAGGCCCTCACGGTAGGTGCAGCCGTCGATGTCGACGATCCGTGCGTCGTAGCCGGCCAGCCGGTCCAGGACGGCGCCGAGTTTGTGAATGGCGTTGTCGCCCAACCAGGATCGGGCGGAATGTGCGCGGGTGCCGGTCGCCGAGATCACTACCCGCAGGGTGCCCTGGCAGCCGGCCTCGATGTAACCGCCGGAGGGCTCGCCGAGGATCGCGACGTCGGCGGCCAGCCAGTCCGGCAGCTCGCGTTCGATGCGGCCCAGGCCGTTGGCCGAGGCCTCGATCTCCTCGCAGTCGTACATCACCAGGGTGATGTCGTGCACCGGGTCGGCGACGGTGGCGGCCAGGTGCAGGAAGACCGCGTCACCGGATTTCATGTCCGAGGTGCCGCAGCCGAACAGGTGGTCGCCATCGACCCGGGACGGCACGTTGTCGGCGATCGGCACGGTGTCGAGGTGACCGGCCAGCAGCACCCGTGACGGGCGGCCGAGGTGGGTGCGCGCCAGCACCGCATCACCGTTGCGGATGACCTCGAAGCCGGCAGCCTGCTCGCGCAGGGCGGCCTCGACCGCGTCGGCGATGCGCGCCTCGTCGCGCGACTCACTGGGGATGTCGACGAGGGCGGCGGTCAGCGCGATCGGATCCGCGCTCAGGTCCAAAGCGTCCGGCACAACTTCCCAGGCTAGCGGGCGGTCGCGATGGACTACCCTCTAGCACCGTGACTTCTGCTGCAGGCATCGGACTGGCCACCATCACCGAGGACGGCACCGTCCTGGACACCTGGTTCCCGGACCCCGAGCTGGGCGCCTACAGCCCGGCGGGCACCACCCGGCTGTCGGAGGCCGACGCCCCCGACGAGTTCGCCGCCCTGAGCGGGCCGGACGCCGACCGCGGCGTCGAGGTGATCGCGGTGCGCACGGTGATCGCCGACCTGAACGACAAGCCGGCCGACACCTACGACGGCTACCTTCGCCTGCACCTGATCTCGCACCGGCTGGTCGAACCGCACGGCTGCAACCTGGACGGCATCTTCGGCACGCTGACCAACGTGGTGTGGACCAACTACGGCCCGTGCGCCGTCGAGGGGTTCGAGCAGACGCGGCTGCGGTTGCGCGCCCGCGGACCGGTGACGGTGTACGGCATCGACAAGTTCCCCCGGCTGGTCGACTACGTGGTGCCCACCGGCGTGCGGATCGCCGACGCCGACCGGGTGCGCCTGGGCGCGCACCTGGCGCCGGGCACCACCGTGATGCACGAGGGTTTTGTGAACTTCAACGCCGGCACGCTGGGCGCCTCCATGGTGGAGGGCCGGATCTCGGCGGGTGTGGTGGTCGACGACGGTTCCGACGTCGGTGGCGGCGCCTCGATCATGGGCACCCTGTCCGGCGGCGGAACCGAGGTGATCTCGGTGGGCAAGCGCTGCCTGCTGGGGGCGAACTCGGGGCTGGGCATCTCGCTGGGCGACGACTGCATCGTCGAGGCCGGGCTCTACGTCACGGCCGGCACGAAAGTCACCACACCGGACGGCGCGACCGTCAAGGCGCGGGAGTTATCCGGCGCGAACAACCTTCTGTTCCGGCGCAATTCGATCACCGGCGCAGTCGAGGTGGTGGGCCGCGACGGTCAGGGCATCGCACTCAACGAGGCACTGCACGCCAACTGACGCTCATCGCGCAGAGTCGCCGTCGTTACCCGGCGCTGGCCCAGTCCCACACCGACATGTCACCGCGCGGATAGTTCATGCAGACGTCGGTGGCCTTGGCCACCACGCCCTTGTTGTTGAAGAACAGCTTGGCCCAGTTGCCCCAGTGGGTGGCCACCTGTTCGTAGTAGATGTTGGTGGCGGTGTCCTCGGAGTACTGCCGGCGCGCGGTCGGGTCGAGCGAGAAGAACCAGTGGATACGGTCCTCGGCCATCTGCTGGATGTCGGCCGGCCGGTTGCTGCGGTCGATCATGTACCGCTCGAAGTAGACCGGGCTGGTGTCCCGGGCTGCGGCCATGTACTGCTCGGCGTCGCACTGCGTGATGATCATCCGATGCGGAATCGGATAGTCGTCGCTGGCGTCGGCGGCGGCCGGGCCGGCCGCCGCCAGGCCCGCGATGGCCGCGGCGGCGAGGGTGAGAGTCGCTCGTGTCGCGCGACCCGGAAGTCCAGTCATGATGTCTCCTACCTCAGCGTTCCGCAGCCTTTGAACGATTAGCCTTGCTCACTATATCGCCGGGCGCAACCCGTCCCGCGGTCACCCACCGTTGGTGACCGGGTTCGACGTCAGCGTGATGAACCCGTCGTTGATCCACACACCCCAGCGTCCGCCCCACATGGACGTCCACACCACCGGTTGGCCGTCCCAGACCTGTGCGGGCTTCGGCGGCGCCCAGGCCGGGGGTTCTTCGCCCAACGCGGGCGGTGGGGGCGGCGCCGGATCGGCGACGGCCGGGCCGGCGCCCAGCCCGAGGAGACCGGCCGCGAGGCCGCCTCCGACCACGACAGCGGACAGCGCACGGGTGAAGAAGGTCATGCCCCATTTCATATCCGGCGGCGATGACAGTCAAACGGCGGCCCCCGCTATTGCGCGGCCAGGATGCAGAATTCGTTGCCCTCGGGGTCGGCGAGCACCACCCAGCTCTGCTCCCCCTGGCCGATGTCGATCCGGCGCGCCCCCAGTGCGACCACCCGGTCGACCTCGGCCTGCTGATCGGTGGGCGTGAAGTCGAAGTGGATGCGGTTCTTGACCACCTTGTCGTCGGGGACCGCCAGGAACAGCCAGTCCGGGCCGGCGCCGACGGGTGCGCGCAGGGCCACGTCGCCGTCGTCGGTCGGCTCGGCGGGCCAGCCCAGCACACCCGACCACCACGCCGACAACGCCTCGATGTCGTGGGCGTCGATGCAGACCTCGGTGAATCTCAGCCCCATGTCATCAGCTCCTTCTTGACCACCTTGCCCATGGCGTTGCGCGGCAGCGCGTCGACAAGCCGCACCTCTCGCGGTCGCTTGTGCACCGAAAGCTGTTCGGCGACATAGGAAATCAGATCCTCGGGCGCGGCGTCGCCGACCACGAACGCAACGATGCGCTGCCCCAGGTCGTCATCGGGCAGCCCGACGACGGCCGTCTCCGACACCCCGGGATGGCCCAGCAGCACCGTCTCGATCTCCCCCGCCCCGATCCGGTAGCCGCCGGACTTGATCAGGTCCACCGATTCCCGGCCGACGATCCGGTGCATGCCGTCGGAGTCGATGACGGCGGCGTCCCCGGTGCGATACCAGCCGTCGGACTCGAACGCCTCCGCGGTGGCATCCGGCCGGTTCAGGTAGCCGTCGAACAGCGTTGGCGTCCGAACCTGAAGGCTGCCAATGGTTTCCCCGTCGTGCGGCACCGATGAGCCGTCCTCGCCGCGCAGCCGGGTCTGCACACCGGTCAGCGGCAGGCCCACCCAGCCCGGGCGCCGTTCCCCGTCGGCCCGGGTGGAGATGGTGATCAGCGACTCGGTGGAGCCGTAGCGTTCGACCGGGGCGTGCCCGGTGAGTTCGGTGAGCCGATCGAACACCGGCACGGGTAGCGCCGCCGATCCGGAGACCAGTAGCCGCGCGCCAGCCAGCGCCGCCGCGGCGGCCGGTTCGGAGACCACCCGCGACCACACCGTCGGCACCCCGAAGTACAGCGTTCCGCCCGCTGCGGCATAGCTCTGCGGCGTGGGTTTCCCGGTGTGCACGAAGCGATTTCCCACCCGCAACGACCCCAGCAGACCCAGCACCAGCCCGTGCACGTGGAACAGCGGGAGCCCGTGCACCAGCGTGTCGTCCGGGCTCCACTGCCAGGCCTGGGCCAACGCGTCGATGTCGGCGGCTACCGCGGCCCGGCTGATCAGCACACCCTTGGGCAACCCGGTGGTGCCCGAGGTGTACATCACCATCGCGGTGCTCTGCGGCGCCGGTTCGGGGTAACGATGCCAGGATCGGGCATGCAGGCGCACCGGCACGTGCGGCAGGCCGCCCGGGTCGGCGGGCGCCTCCCCCAGCCAGGCCTGCGCACCGGAGTCGATGAGCATGTGGGTGCGCTCGGCCACCCCGACGTCGGCGGGCACCGGCACGAACGGCACGCCGGCGATCAGGCAGCCGGTGATCGCGAGCACCGTCGCGGCAGTGGGGGTGGCCAGGATCGCGACCCGCTGCGCACCGCCGACCCGTTCGGCCACGGAGGTGGCGGCGCCCACCAGATCGCTGCGGGACAGGGTCATTGCGTCGATGCGCACCGCGTCGCCGATATCCGCTCCGGCAGCGACGGCGGCCGGGTTCAGCGAGGCCAGCAGCACGTCGCCGAGGCTACTCTTGCGCCGTGCAGCCGATCACCGCGATCTCCTCCCGCGAGGTCTACCGCAACGCCTGGATGACCGTGCGCGAGGACGTCATCCGCCGCCCGGACGGGTCCACCGGTATCTACGGCGTCGTCGACAAGCCGTCCTACGCCCTGATCATCGCGGTCGACGGTGATCGGGTGGCCCTGGTGGAGCAGTTCCGCTATCCGCTCGGCGAGCGGCGCTGGGAGTTTCCCCAGGGCACCGCGCCGGGCCGCGCCGAACTCGACCCCGCCGAACTGGCCGTCCGCGAACTGCGCGAGGAGACCGGACTGCGGGCCGGCTCGCTGACGGCGCTGGGCCGCCTGGACATCGCCGCGGGGATGAGCAGTCAGCGCGGGTGGGCATTCCTGGCCACCGACATCACCGAGGGTGACCCGGACCGCGAGCACGAGGAGCAGGACATGCACTTCGACTGGTTCACCCGGGCGCGGTTCGAGGAGATGATCCGCGCCGGTGAGGTCACCGACGCCCAGTCCATCGCGGCCTACGCGCTGCTGCTGCTCGCCGAAGGCCGGTAACGGTCCGGTCATGGTTGGATCACGATCGCAACGACTCCCGTTGGCGCAGCACCGGTTCGGCATTTACTGACGCCTAGGGTGATTCCTGACGAAGCCGACGTAAGAGGGGACATGGGGACCGGCCGGTTGGGAGTCACGATTGTCGCTGTGGCGACCGCCTGCACGGCAGGGCTGGTCAGCCCGGCATCGGCGCACGGGGCGCCGCTGGCCTGGAACGGGCGCTACCAGATGACCACGTACGCCTCGCAGAAGGCCGGCACCAGCCCGGCGACGCGCCAGAAGGAGAACGACTTCGGCGCCACCTTCACACTGTCGACGAGTTGCTCGGGCGGCACCTGCGTGGCCACCGTCGTCGACGGCCCGGCCCCGAGCAACCCCACCATCCCGCAGCCGACCCGCTACACCTGGAACGGCTCGGAGTGGACCACCACCTACGACTGGGCGTGGGACTGCTTCCTGGGCGACGGCTACCAGAAGCAGTGGAGCCCGGCGACATCGTGGGCGTTCTACGCACCGCAGCCCGACGGATCGCTGCGCGGCACCTGGCACACCGATATCGCCTCGGGCCCGTGCCGCGGCAGCGTCGTGATGCCGGTCGTGGCGGTCCCGGCCTGACCTGAGACCATGCCGAGCGCCCGCAACCACGCCGCCGACCTGTACCGGGTCCTCGCGCTGGTGATGGTCGTCATCGGGCACTGGATCACCGCGGCCCTGACCTACCGCGATGGTGCGTTCTACCGGCAGAACCCGCTGGTGGAGCTGCCCTGGACGCAGTGGCTCACCTGGCTGTTCCAGGTGGTTCCGGTGTTCTTCGTGGTGGCCGGCTACGCCAGCGCGGTGTCGTGGGGCCGGCTGGCCGACGACGGACCGTCGCGACAGACCTGGATCCGGCACCGGCTGACCCGGCCACTGGGGCCGACGGCGGTGTACGTGCTGATCGTGCTTCTGGTCGTCGCCGCTCTGGCCGCCGTAGGAGTGCCCGGGGCCGAACTGGATTTCGGTGCTTGGGCGGTGGCCATGCACCTGTGGTTCCTGGGCATCTACGTCCTGGTGATCGCGCTGACGCCGGTCGCGGTGGCCGCGCACCGCCGGTGGGGACTGTGGGTGCCGGTGGCCTTGGTGATCGCGGTGGCCGCCGTCGACGCGGCGACCATCGGCGCCGGCGTGCCGTACCTGGACTGGCTGAACTACCTGCTGCCGTGGGCAGCGCTCTACCAGCTCGGCATCGCCTGGCAGGACGGCGCGCTGCGGGCCCGCCACGAGGTGCCGCTGGCGATTGCGTCGGCGGTCGCACTGGTGCTGCTGGTGACCGTCGGGCCGTATCCGATCAGCATGATCGGGGTGCCCGGGCAGACGCTGAACAACACCTCGCCGCCCAACCTGGCGCTGCTGGCTTTGGGCCTCACCCAGACCGGGCTGGTGCTGGCGATTGCACCGACGGTGAACCGGGCGCTGAATTCGGCTCGGGCGCAACGGTTCCTGGCCGTCGCCAACGACAATGTGATGGCGCTGTACCTGTGGCACATGGTTCCGGTGGTGATCGTGGCGCTGGTCGGCTACCCGACCGGGCTGCTGCCACAGCCCGAGCCGGGGACGGCAGCCTGGTGGTGGTTCCGGCTGGCGTGGGTGGCAATCCTGGCCGTGGTCGCCGCGGTGGAACTGCTGCTGCTGTGGCGGGGGCGGGCGTTCTTCGCCGCCCCGGTTCCCGCTGTGGGCGTGCCGGTTCCGCCGTGGGTGGGCTGGGTGTCGATGGGCACGGGCACCATGGCGGTGGCCGCGGCGCTGACGAAGATCGCCATCGACGGTTTCGCACCCGGCGGGCAGCTGCCGATCGCGACGGCGGGATGGTTCGCCACGGGTGTGGCGCTGATCGCGCTCACCCCGCGCGATACGCCTGCAGACCGAGTCTGACCGCCAGCACCAGTCCCGCCACCCCGATCAGGATGCGCAGTGGCGTGGCCGGGGTGTGCCGCACCACGATCGGGCCGAGCCGGGCCCCGAGGAGTCCCCCGGCACCGAGGGCGATCATCTGTGGCCAGTGCATCGGCGCCAGGACCACGAAGATCAGGGCGGCCACGGTGTTGGCCAGACCGAGCAGGACGTTCTTGGCGGCGTTGGCGTGGGCCAGGCTGGCCGAGCCGAGGTGCAGCAGCATCGCCAGGAACAACACCCCGGCGGCGGCACCGAAATAGCCGCCGTAGAGCGCGATCCCGAATATCGCGAGGAATTCGGCGGCAACCGCTCCGCGGCGCCGCGCACCGCCGGCGGGCCCGGGCCGGCGCGGGATGACGATCGCCACCGACGCCACGCCGAGCAGGATCGGGACCAGCTTCTCGAAGGCATCGGCGGGAGTGGTCAGCAGCAGCGTCGCACCCGCGCCACCGCCGAGTGCGGCCACCGGGGCACTGCGGGCCAGCCAGCCCCATTGCCCGGCGAGCTCGGGCCGTGACCCCCACGCCGAGCCGATCCCGTTGAACACCAGGGCCACGGTGTTGGTCACATTGGCCGCCACCGGCGGCAGTCCGACTGCCAACAGCGCCGGATAGGTGGCCACCGAGGCGAACCCGGCGATGCTGCCTGCCAATCCACCCAGTACACCGGCGATCACCAGGGTGACGGCGTCCAGTGCGCTCAGGGTGCCTTCTCAGTTCCGATCGGTGGGCTCGCCTGTTTCAGGGGTTGGAGAGAGAGTAGCCGTGGCCTCGGGCTTACCCGCTTGCGCCTCCCGCATGTGACTGAGCACGCGGACAATCACTTTCGAGGCAAGCCAGAGGGCAACCTGATCATCGTCGGACACCGACGGCATCCAGTCGGCAATGCGCTGCCTGCGCAATTCGGCACGCGCTTCCCAATTCCGCTTACCGGCTTCTCCGAGCCTGACTCGCGAGGCTCGCCCGTCGTCAGGGTCACTCACCCGTTCCAGGAGACCCTGCCGTTCCAGTCGCTGAACCAGCTGCGTCATGCCCGACTGGCTGGCACCCTCGGCCGCTGCCAGCGCCGTCAGGCGCATCGGACCTTCGTGGGACAACCTGTTGAGCACCAATGCCGCGCTGGCACTGAGGTCGTCGCGGTTGATCAGGTAGCGCCACATGGTGTCCGTCGCCAGGGCCAGCATCTCCGAGACCGACTCAACGCCGTCGGCAACCGTGAGCTCCATCAGATTTTTATATCACTAAAGTGATATATAGGGAATAATTCGCGGGTCATCGATGTTCAGACCCAATTGCTTGTAGATAGCTCTTCAACAGTTCGAATACTCACAGGAAGCCTCAAGGTGGCACGAGCCCTCCTCGGCTTGCATCAAGCAACTACATTCTGCATAGGATGCAACGGTGCCGCGCCGCGTGAAGGGTCGAGCTGTACTGGCCAGCGCATGGCTGCCCGCGGTGGTGCTGATCGCGCTGAGCATCGGGGGGCTGTGCATGTGGAAGGTGCATCAGTCGTCGGCGCCGGGTCCGGTCCTGACCGTCAGCCCGCCGCAAGCGCCCGCCGAGTTCACCCCCAAACGGCTGACCTACGAGTTGTTCGGTGACCTGGGCTCCGGCGGAATGCTCGACTACATCGACATCGACGGGCACCCCCACGAGGTCGATCTCACCGAACTGCCGTGGACGCATACCGAGACCACCACGCTGACCGTGGTGTCCGGCAGCATCTCGGCGCATGTGCACGGCACGCATGTGGGGTGCCGGATGCTGGTCAATGACGTTGTGCGGGACGAACAATCGGCCAGCCGCGAAGATGCCGACGTCACCTGCAGGGTCAAGTCCGCGTGAGCGCGCACCAGGCGAACCGCCCATTCTTCCCGAGAATGGTTCGGCTGCTGGCCATTCCGATCATCATCTTCTGGGCACTGCTGGCGGTTGTCACGAACACCTTCGTGCCGAAGGTGGAAGACGTCGCCACCGAACTCGCCGGACCCGAGATTCCCACCTACGCGCCCTCGCAGTTGGCGCTGCTGCACATCGGTGAGAAATTCGAGGAGTCCAACTCCACCAGCCTGACCATGGTTGTCCTGGAAGCCGACCACCCGCTCGACGAACAGGACCACGAGTACTACGACAACCTCGTCACACGCCTCGAACAAGACACCCGGCACGTCCAGTACGTGATGGACCTCTGGGGCAAGCCCATCACGGCGGCGGGCGCCCAGAGCATCGACGGCAAGGCGACGTACGTCTTACTGCGGCTTGCCGGCAACGTCGGTCAGATCCAGGCCAACGAATCCGTTGAGGCCGTCCGGAATATCGTCAAGAACGTCAGCCCGCCGCAGGGGCTGAAGGTCTACGTCAGCGGTTCGGCGCCGATGGCATCGGACACCCTGTCCATCGCCAACTCGAGCCTGAACAACATCACGATCGTCACCGTCGTCCTGATCTTCGTGATGCTGCTGTTGGTGTATCGCTCGCTGACCAACGTCGCCGTTCCGATGTACAGCGTGCTGTTCGAAATCCTCATCGCCAAAGGCATTGTCTCCACGCTCGGGCACTACGGGGTGATCCCGATGTCGTCGTTCGCGGTGAACATCGTCGTCTCACTGACCCTCGGCGCGGGCACCGACTACGGCATCTTCCTACTCGGCCGCTATCACGAAGCCCGGCAGACGGGCGAAAGCCGCGAGGACGCCTACTACACCGCGTATCGGGGTGTAGCCCCGATCATCATCGGTTCCGGGTTGACGATCGCCGGCTCGTGCTTCTGCCTGACGTTCGCGCGCCTGGACTACTTCCACACCATGGGGCCAGCCGTCGCGATCAGCATGCTGTTCACCATCGCCGCCGCGCTGACGCTGGCTCCGGCGCTGCTCACACTGGGCACCCTGTTTGGACTGTTCGATCCCAGGCAGCTGCGGCGCGGACGGCTGTACCGCCGGATCGGCGCCAGTGTGGTGCGCTGGCCGGTGCCGATCCTTGCCGCAAGCACCGCCGTGGTGGTGCTCGGGACGATATTCGTGCCGGGTTATCGCGTCAGCTATGACGATCGGGCCTACCAGCCGGCCGGCGGCGCGGCCAACCAGGGGTTCACGGCTTCGGACCGGCATTTCCCGCCCAGCAAGCTGTTCACCGAGATGATGATGATCGAATCCGACCACGACATGCGTAATTCGGCCGACTTCATCTCACTGGACCGCGTGGCGAAAGCCCTGATCCGATTGCCCGGTGTCGCCATGGTGCAAAGCATCACCCGCCCACTTGGCCGACCTCTGGATCACGCGAACATCCCGTACCTGTTCACCACCCAGGGCGGCGCGAACGGCCAACAGCTGCCCTTCACACAGCAGCAAAACTCCGACACCGACCAACAGGCGCAGATCCAGACCGAATCCCTCGCCGTGCTGAGCAAGACGATCGACCTGACGCAGAAGATGTCCGACGACCTGCATGCAACGGTGCTGACCGCCGAGAACCTGGAACAGGTGACCGATCAGATCAACGACGACGTTTCCAACCTCGACGATTTCATCCGGCCCCTGAAGAATTATTTCTATTGGGAGCCACACTGTTTCGATATCCCGCTGTGCTGGTCGCTGCGGTCGCTGTTCGACGGCCTGGACGGGATCGACGGTTTGGACAGCCAAATCCACACCCTCACCGGTGATCTGCAAGCCGTCGACGCACTGCTGCCGCAGTTGATCACCCAGCTGAAGATGATGCTGGACAACACCCAGTCACTGCGTGCGGTCATCGTGAACTCCTACGGCCCTGCGCATCTCCAGGCCACCCAGATCAACCAGACGTTCGAGGACCAGATCAACGTCGGCAACGACTTCGACGCGTCTCGCAGCGATGACTACTTCTACCTGCCCCGTGAAGCGTTCGACAACGACGACGTCAAGACCGGCATGCAGTTGATGATGTCGCCGGACGGGAAGGCGGCGCGGTTCGTCATCACCCACGAGGGCAACGCCATGGCTCCCGAGGGCATCGACCACGTCAACGCCTTCCCGGACGCGGTGCGGGCGGCGCTGAAGGAGACCTCACTGGCCGGGTCGAAGATCTACATCGGCGGCGCGGCCTCGAACAACAAAGACATCAAGGAGTACGCGGCATCGGATCTGAAGATCGTCGCCATCGCCGCGTTCATCCTGATCTTCCTGATCATGCTTGTTCTGACTCGAAGCCTGATGGCCGCAATCGTGATCCCCGGAACGGTGGCCCTGTCGTTCACCGGGGCGTTCGGTCTCTCAATCCTGTTGTGGCAGCACCTGATCGGGCTCCACCTGCATTGGCTGGTCCTACCGATCACGTTCGTCATCCTGGTGGCCGTCGGCTCGGACTACAACCTGCTGTTGATCGCCAGGGTCAAGGAGGAGATCGGGGTCGGGTACCAGACCACTGGATTGCACACCGGTTTGATCCGCGCCCTCGGCAGCACCGGTGGGGTGGTGACATCAGCCGGTCTGGTGTTCGCGTTCACCATGCTGGCGATGCTGGCCAGCGACCTCAGGACGATCGCCCAGGTGGGTTCCACCGTCTGCATCGGCCTTTTGCTGGACACCCTTGTCGTGCGATCGTTCGTCGTGCCGGCCCTGATCAGGCTGCTCGGCCCATGGTTCTGGTGGCCGACCCTGGTCCGCAGCCGTCCGTTGCCACCGCGCACGGCAGCGGATTTCGTGGGGGTGCGGCGATGAACCTGAGCACTCACACGACGGGATTGGGCCTGTGGGGCCTGTTGATGTTCATCGCATTGGGTTTCGAGGTGGTGTTCGCGAGCCTGGCGTTCGTCTACACCCGGCGCCTGCTGAGGCTGCGGGCCCTGCCGCTCGGCGACGATCTCAACAGCTACCAGAAGGCGCTGCGCAAGCTCCGCAGGAATGAACCGATGTCATCCGACGAGTGGAATCTCGCCGAGCGGATCATCGACATCCGTCGATCTCCGTTGGCCTACTCGGTGCCGGCCGCGTTCATGACCATCGGCATCTTCTACATCCTGGGCAGCTTGGAGTATCTGCACGGACACACCCCCTCGGAGCGCACCTTTCTCGGTGTCATTCCGATGGTCACGTCGACCAACCTCGTCATCCAGATGCGCAAGAGCGCACGTTTGACGAAGCGGTTGGCGAAGGCCGCCATTGCGGAGCCCGAGGAGCTGTTGCCCACCGGGTGAGCGCCCCGGGCGTAGACGGGATCAGTTCCGGTGGGCCAATGCTCGCAGGAAGAACATCAGGTTGGCGGGGCGCTCGGCAAGCCGACGCACGAAATAGCCGTACCACTGCGAGCCGAACGGAACGTACACCCGCACGTGATTGCCCGTGTCTGCGAGCCGGCGCTGCTCGCCGTCCCGGATTCCGTACAGCATCTGATACTCGAATCCGTCTGTGCCTCTGCCGAATTCGCGGGCCAGGCCCGGCACCGCAGCGATGACGGCGGGGTCGTGCGAGGCCACCATCGGATAGCCGGACCCCGCCATCAGGATGCGCAGGCAACGCAGGTAGGACTCGGTGATCCCGACCGGGTCCCGGTAGGCCACCACGGCCGGCTCGTCATAGGCCCCCTTGCACAGCCGGATTCGGGCGCCGGACGCGGCGAACTCGGCGCAGTCGCCCTCAGTGCGGCGCAGGTAGGCCTGCAGCACGGTGCCCAGCCAGGGATAGTCGGCGCGCAGGTCCCGCACGATCGACAGCGTCGAGTCGGTGGTGGTGTGGTCTTCGGCATCCACTGTCACCCACGCACCCACTTGCTCGGCGCGCGCGCAGATCGTATGCGCGTTCTCGTGGGCGATCTTGTCGCCGTCCTTGCCCAGCGCCTGCCCCAGTGCGGACAGTTTCAGCGACACCTCCAGGGGGCGGATCACCCCGCCGGTGTCGAGCCCGGCGGTGTCGAAGCCGGCGGCCAGCGCGTCGAGCAGATCGAGGTAGGCGGCGACCGTCGCGTCAGCGGTGTCGGCGTCGGTGACGTCCTCGCCGAGATAGTCGATGCTGACCAGCCGGCCGGAGTCGCGTAACCCGCCGACCGCCGACAGGGCGTCGGCGACGGACTCCCCCGGCACGAACCGGCGGACGACGTCGCGGGCGACGGGCATCCGTTCGGCGCTGTGCCGCAACCGATGTGACCGACTGGCTGCCAGGATGGCCGGCCGAGCGGTGCGACTGAAGAGGCCACTCACGATTCAACCTCCATGTGCGGATACCGGTGATCGGTGGGTGGGACGAAGGTCTCCTTGATGGAGCGCGCTGAGGTCCAGCGCAGTAGGTTCAGCGGCGAGCCGGCCTTGTCATTGGTGCCGGATGCGCGCGAGCCACCGAACGGCTGCTGGCCCACGACCGCCCCGGTGGGCTTGTCATTGACGTAGAAGTTGCCCGCCGCGAAGCGAAGTCGATCCGCGGCGGTGGCCACCGCCGCCCGGTCGTCGGCGATCACCGCACCGGTCAGTGCGTAGCGCGAGCCGCCGTCGACCACGTCGAGGATGTCGTCGAACTTCTCGTCGGGGTAGACGTGCACGGCCAGGATCGGGCCGAAGTACTCGGTGCTGAAGGCTTCGTCGCCCGGGTCGTCGGAGAGCAGCACGGTGGGGCGCACGAAATACCCTTCGCTGTCGTCACATTCACCGCCGACGGCGACGGTGACTCCCGGCGCACTCTTCGCACGGTCGATCGCCTGGGCATTCTTGGCGAAGGCACGGGCGTCGATCACCGCGCCGCCGTAGTGGGCCAGGTCGGTCACGTCGCCGTACGACAGCGCCTCGGTGGCGGCCAGGAAGTCGTCGCCCATCCGTTGCCACACCGAACGCGGGATGAACGCCCGCGAGGCGGCCGAGCATTTCTGGCCCTGGTAGTCGAAGGCACCGCGAATCAGCGCGGTGCGCAACACCTCCGGATCGGCCGAGGTGTGGGCGAGCACGAAATCCTTGCCACCGGTTTCGCCGACCAGCCGCGGATAGCCGTCGTAGTCGGCGATGCGGGCGCCGACCTCGCGCCACAGGTGTTGGAAGGTGGCAGTCGACCCGGTGAAGTGGATACCGGATAGCCGCCGGTCGGCGAGCACCACATCGGAGATCGCGTAGCCGTCGCCGGCCACAAGGTTGATGACACCGGGCGGCAGGCCGGCTGCCTCCAGCAGCTGCATGGTCAGGTAGGCGGCGAACGTCTGGGTGATCGACGGCTTCCACACCACGGTGTTGCCCATCAGCGCAGGAGCCGTCGGCAGGTTGCTGGCAATGGCGGTGAAGTTGAATGGCGTGACGGCGTAGACGAACCCGTCCAGCGGCCGGTAGTCGGTGCGGTTCCAGACCCCGGCGCCGCTGACCGGCTGCTGGGCCAGGATCTGCCGGGCGAAGGCGACGTTGAACCGCCAGAAGTCGACGAGCTCGCAGGGCGCGTCGATCTCGGCCTGGTAGGCGGTCTTGGACTGGCCGAGCATGGTGGCCGCGGCGATCTTCTCCCGCCACGGCCCGGCCAGCAGGTCGGCGGAGCGCAGGAATACCGCTGCGCGGTCGTCGAACGAGGTCGCCGCCCAGTCGGCCTTGGCGGCCATCGCCGCCTCGACGGCGGCGGCGGCATCGGCAGCAGTGCCGTTGGTCAGGGTGCCCAGCCGCTTCGCGTGCCGGTGCGGCGCGACCACGTCGATGCGCTCGCCGTCCCCCATGAGGTGGCGGCCTGCGATGACGTGCGGCAGATCGATCGGGGTGGCGGCAAGGTCACGCAGCGCGGCAGACAGGCGGGTGCGTTCGGCGGAGTGCGGCGCGTAGTCGTGGACCGGCTCGTTGGCCGGGGCGGGAACATCGGTGCGGGCGTCCATGCGACAAGGATCGCCTGGCCAGCCGCCCGAACTGTTGGCTGATCGGCCAAGGATGGCCACCTGAGCTAGTAGAATCGGACAACATGCGGTCTTCCGGTGTCGGACTGGGCCAACTGGTGTTGGCGCTGGACGCGACGCTGGTCCGGCTGATCGAGGCGCCCCGCGGGCTGGACGTGCCGGTGCGGTCGGCGGCGTTGATCGACGCCGACGATGTCCGGCTGGGCCTGTCGGTGAGCGCCGGGTCGGCCGATGTGTTCTTCCTGCTCGGGATCGGCGAATCGGACGTCGTCCGGTGGATCGACCGACAGACCGCTGCGCACCGCGCCCCGACAGCCGTCTTCGTCAAGGAACCGTCGGACGCCGTCGTCGCCCGCGCCACCGCGGTGGGCGCCGCCGTGGTGGCTGTCGACCCCAAGGCCCGCTGGGAACGGCTGTATCGCCTGGTCAACCATGTGTTCGAAGCGCGCCGCGCCGACCCGGTATCCGATTCGGGCACCGACCTGTTCGCCCTGGCCCAGTCGGTCGCCGACCGGACACACGGGATGGTCAGCATCGAGGACGACCAGTCCCACGTGCTGGCCTATTCGGCGTCCAACGACGAGGCCGACGAACTGCGCCGGCTGTCGATCCTGGGCCGGGCCGGGCCACCGGCGCATCTGCAGTGGATCGCCCAGTGGGGCATCTTCGACATCCTGCGTGCGGGCAGCGAGGTGGTGCGCGTCGACGCGCGGCCAGCCCTCGGCCTTCAGCCACGCCTGGCAATCGGGATCCACCGGTCCGACGCCCGGTTCATGGGCACCATCTGGGTCCAGCAGGGCTCCCGGCCGCTGGCCGAGGACGCCGAGGACGTACTGCGCGGCGCAGCGGTGCTGGCCGCCCGGATCATGGCCCGGCTGGCGGCCCGCCCGTCGGCCCATCTGCTGGCCGTGCAGCAGGTGCTCGGGCTGGCTGACACCGACACCGACGTCACCGAGCTGGCGCGCGAGCTCGCGGTGCCGGCGCAGGGCCGTGCGGCGGTGATCGGCTTCGACACCCGCACCGAACACCCTCGACTTGTCGACGTATTGGCATTGAGCGCCAGCGCTTTTCGGCCCGACGCCCAAGTCGGTTCGAACGGGTCGCGGGTGTACGTGCTGCTGCCCGATTCCGGACGGACAGGCCCGGTGGTGTCGTGGATCCGTGGCACGATCGCCACCCTGCGCACCGAACTCGGGCTGGAACTGCGGGCGGTGATCGCCGCGCCAGTCGCCGGGCTGGCCGCGGTAGCCGCGGCGCGCCGCGAGATCGACCGGGTGCTCGACAGTGCCGAGCGCCATCCGGTGGCGATCGGGCAGGTGACCACTCTGGCCGAGGCGCGCACCACGGTGTTGCTCGACGAGATCGTCACCATGGTCGGGGCCAACGAGCGGCTGGTCGACCCGCGGGTGCGCCGGCTGCGGGAACGTGAGCCGGTGCTCGCCGCCACGTTGGAGGCCTATCTCGACAGCTTCGGCGATATCGCCGCGGCGGCAGCCGCGCTGCACGTGCACCCGAATACCGTGCGCTACCGGGTGCGCCGGATCGAGCAGGCGATGGCCACCTCGCTGGCCGATCCGGACGTCCGGCTGCTGTTGGCGCTGAGCCTGCGGGCTACCGCCTGAGGAGAACCGCCCCGAGGGCAGTGCGGAGAATTTCCCGGGCAGTGGTAACGATGTGGTCACTGGTGTCGATGAGGCTGTTGTCATGACTGGCTGTGAGTCCTGTCACGCGGCTGTCCATCCGCGCCACAGGTCCATGGTCGCGTCCGGGCAGAACCAGAAATCTCGGTGACGCGGGGCCCTCCGACTCACCGTCGAAGCACTAAGGGGTCAGCATGAAATACATGGGTCGAGTGCTGGTGGCGTTGATCGCCGCCATGGCGGCACTGTTCGTCGGAAACGGCACCTCGAATGCGGGGCTGGACAATCAGCTGAGTCTGGTCGACGGCGGTGGCCGCACGTTGACGGTTCAGCAGTGGGACACCTTCCTGGACGGCGTGTTCCCCCTGGACCGCAACCGGCTGACCCGTGAGTGGTTCCACTCCGGCAAGGCTGTCTACAGCGTCGTGGGCCCCGGTGCCGACGAGTTCGCGGGCACCTTGGAGCTGGGCTACCAGGTCGGCTTCCCGTGGTCACTGGGTGTGGGCATCAACTTCAGCTACACCACCCCCAACATCCTGCTCGACGACGCCAACATCTCCCCGACGGGCTTCAACCCGCTGGGTTCGATCATCACCCCGAACCTGTTCCCGGGTGTGTCGATCAGCGCTGACCTGGGCAACGGCCCCGGCATCCAGGAAGTAGCCACCTTCTCGGTGGACGTCTCGGGCCCCAACGGCTCGGTCGCCGTGGCCAACGCCCACGGCACCGTGACCGGTGCGGCCGGCGGTGTGCTGCTGCGTCCGTTCGCCCGCCTGATCTCCAAGGCCGGTGACTCCGTCACCACCTACGGCGAACCCTGGAACATGAACTGACACAACCGCATTGACTCCGCTTCTCGCGCGGGGCGGTTGGGCCTGCGACTACTGGCCCAGCCGCTCCGCCGCGGCGGAGATGCGTTCGTCGGTGGCGGTCAACGCCACCCGCACGTGGTGGGCGCCGCGCGGGCCGTAGAACTCGCCCGGCGCCACCAGGATGCCGCGCTGCGCAAGCCAGGCCAGGGTGTCCCGGCAGGGCTCACCGCGGGTGGCCCACAGATACAGGCCCGCCTCGGAGTGATCGACGGTGAACCCGGCCGACCGGAAGGCGGCCAGCAGGACCTCGCGACGCCGCGCGTAGCGCTCGCGCTGCTCGCGCTCGTGTTCGTCGTCGTCCAGAGCGGCGACCATCGCCGCCTGCACCGGAGTGGGCACCATCATCCCGGCGTGCTTGCGCACCGCGAGCAGCTCGGCCACCACCTCGGCGTCACCGGCGACGAAGCCGGCCCGGTAGCCGGCCAGCGAGGAACTCTTCGACAGCGAGTGCACCGCCAGCAGACCGGTGTGGTCGCCCTCGCTGACGTCGGGATGCAACACCGAGACCGGCTGCCCGGTCCAGCCAAGACCCAGATAGCACTCGTCGGAGACCACCAGCACGCCACGGTCGCGCGCCCATTCGACCACCTTGCGGAGATGGTCGGCGCCAAGCACCCGGCCCGTCGGGTTGCTCGGCGAATTGATGAACACCACCGTCGGCGACTGCGGCCCCAGCTGGGTCAGCGAGTCGGCAGCCAGCACCTGTGCACCGGCAAGCAGCGCACCCACCTCGTAGGTCGGGTAGGCCAGCTCAGGCACCACGACCAGGTCATCGGAGCCCAGACCGAGCAGCGTCGGCAACCAGGCGATCAGTTCCTTGGTGCCGATCACCGGGAGCACGGCCGGTTCGGCCAATCCGGTGATGCCGTAGCGGCGCTGCAGTGCAGTCACCGCGGCCGCACGCAGGGCCGCCGTGCCGGCCGTCGTCGGATAACCCGGTGCGCCGCTGGCGGCGGCCAAGGCCGCGCGGATGACGGGAGCCACCTCGTCCACCGGCGTGCCGACCGAGAGGTCGACGATGCCGCCCGGATGGGCCCGGGCGGTGGCGGTCACCTCGGCGAGGGTGTCCCAGGGGAAGACCGGAAGCCGTCCCGACACCCGCCGGGCGCGCAACGGGATGTGAGCCGTCAGTCTTCTTCCTTGGGCGGCAGATCCTTGATCACCTGCGGGTCGTTGTCGGTCTGGCCGACCTTCGAGGCGCCGCCCGGCGAGCCCAGCTCGGCGAAGAAGTCAGCGTTGATCTGGGTGTACTGCGACCACTGATCCGGGACGTCGTCCTCGTAGTAGATCGCCTCGACCGGGCAGACCGGCTCGCAGGCACCACAGTCGACGCACTCGTCGGGGTGGATGTACAGCATGCGTGCACCCTCATAGATGCAGTCGACGGGGCACTCCTCGATACATGCCTTGTCTTTGATGTCGACGCAGGGTTCGGCAATCGTGTACGTCACGAACGTTCTCCTCGATCTGCAGGTGGCTGTAGGTCTCTCGCGCGGTACTGAGGGCCCAGTATCCGACGTCCGCACCCCGAATGCTGACTCAGTGTGCCCTAACTTCGGCGCGTTACTGATACTAGACGTTGCGTATATTAGCCATCCCCGGTCTCGGAGTTCGAGCGGAATACGGTAGGGACCGATGAGCGAGTCGTACCCGACGCTGATGTCCCCGCTACGGCTGGGCCGGGTCACCCTGCCCAATCGCGTGGTGATGGGCTCGATGCACACCGGGCTGGAAGACCGCGCCGCACACACCGACCGGCTGGCGCACTACTTCGCCGAGCGGGCCCGCGGTGGAGTCGGCCTGATCATCACCGGTGGTTACGCGCCCAACCGCACCGGCTGGCTGCTGCCGTTCGGTGCGCAGCTGACCAGCACGGCGCAGGCCCGTCGGCACCGGCGGATCACCGGCGCGGTGCACGACGCGGGCGGCCGGATCCTGCTGCAGATCCTGCATGCCGGCCGCTACGCCTACCACCCGTTGTCGGTCAGCGCCTCGTCGATCAAAGCCCCCATCAACCCGTTTCGGCCGCGGGCGCTGACCGATCGCGGGGTGCGCCGCACCATCGAGGACTTCGTGCGCTGCGCGCGGCTGGCCCGCGAAGCCGGCTATGACGGGGTCGAGATCATGGGCAGTGAGGGCTATCTGCTCAACCAGTTCCTGACGCCGTGCACCAACCGGCGCACCGATCGTTGGGGCGGCACCCCGGAGAACCGCCGGCGGCTGCCGGTCGAGATCATCCGGCGCACCCGTGCGGCCGTGGGCGCGGACTTCGTCATCTGCTACCGGATATCAATGGCCGACTATGTTCCCGACGGCCAGAACTGGACCGAAATCCTCTCGCTGGCAAGCGAAATCGAAGCAGCCGGTGCCGACGTGATCAACTCGGGCTTCGGCTGGCACGAGGCGCGGGTGCCGACCATCGTCACCTCCGTGCCGGGCGCGGCATTCGTCGACCTCTCCGCAGCGGTGGCCCGCCACGTCGGGATCCCGGTGATCGCCAGCAACCGGATCAACATGCCGCAGGCCGCCGAGGCGATCCTCGCCGACACCGCGGTCTCGGCGATCTCGATGGCACGCCCGCTGCTGGCCGATCCGGACTGGGTGACCAAGGCCCGGGCCGGACGACCCGACGAGATCAACACCTGCATCGCGTGCAACCAGGCCTGCCTGGATCATGTGTTCGCGCACCGCACGGCGTCCTGCCTGCTCAATCCGCGGGCCTGCCACGAAACCCGGTTGGTGCTCTCCCCCACCAGGGCGGCGCGGTCGGTGGCGGTCGTCGGCGCCGGGCCTGCCGGTCTGGCCGCGGCCGTCGGCGCCGCCCAGCGCGGTCACCGGGTGACGTTGTTCGAGGCCGCCGACACCATCGGCGGCCAATTCGACCTGGCCCGTCGCATCCCCGGCAAGGAGGAGTTCGGCCAGACGCTGCGCTACTTCACCACGATGCTGGCCAAGCACCGGGTCGAGGTGCGCCTGGGCCACCGTGTCGACGCCGGCGACCTCACCGAATTCGACGACGTGGTGCTGGCCACCGGGGTACGGCCGCGGACTCCCGACATCCCCGGCGTCGACCACCCGATGGTGCTCAGCTATCCCGAGGCGATCACCGGCAGCAGGCCGGTGGGCCCGCGCGCGGCCGTGATCGGGGCCGGCGGAATCGGATTCGACGTTACCGAGCTCCTGACCACCGTCGCGTCGACGACCTTGGATCTGGGGCAGTGGAAGGCACAGTGGGGTGTCGTCGACCCCGCCGAGGCACGCGGCGGGGTGGCTGCGCCCCTGCCTGCGCCGCCGGCCCGAGAGGTGTGGCTGCTGCAGCGCGGGAAAGCCCCGCAGGGTAGCGGCCTGGGCAGAACCAGCGGCTGGGTACATCGGGCATCGTTGCGGGGCAAGGGTGTTCATCAACTGTGCGAGGTGAACTACGAGCGCATCGACGACCGGGGTCTACACGTCAGCTTCGGCGCCAGGCGTCGGCGAGCGCAGGTGCTGGCGGTCGACTCCATCGTGATCTGCGCCGGCCAGGAATCGGTGTGCGACCTCGCGGATGCGCTGCGCGCCAGGGGTATCGAACCCAGGGTGGTCGGTGGGGCGGCACAGGCCGCCGAAGTGGACGCCAAGCGGGCGATCAGGCAGGGGACCGAGGTGGCGGCGGCGCTGTAGGCACCGGTAACGCCATCGCAGCACCGAGCGCGACGACGAATACCACCAACAGCGCCCCACCGAGGAAGACGTTCATCGGACCGCCCGGGGCGATAAAACTCCCCACCGGACCGATGACGGTGACGAGTTCGACGAGATGCTCGACCGCGAACACCGCAGCGATCACGGCCAGCCACTGCGGGAATCGGCCCTGCCGGGCCGCCCAGACGATCGGCCCGGCGAGCATCAGGTCGGCGACCGTCAGCAGTGGTCCCGACATCGCCACGACGTCCATCAGGGCGCGCGCGGTGGGCGGCTCGAGGCCGCCGCCGTGCAGTGTGAGACCGGCGGTGAACCACAGCCGGATGCTGACCTGAGTGACCAGTGCCGCCGCACCGACGGTGAAGATGTGCGCGGCGGGGCCGTCCAGGCGCTGGCGGGCGAAACCGAACACCACCACCACGGCCAGCAGACTCAGCGCGGTCAGCAACGCCTGGAACCGGATCGCCGACGCATGGCTGCCCAACTGGTCAACCGCCCCGCCGGGCGGTGCCATCAGCAGTGCCGCGATCGACAGAACAGCGAAAGCGATCCCCGCCATCAATGGCGGACGATTCGTCCCCTCAGGCAGCACGCGTGCTGTACGTCGTGGTGCGCTGCCGCGCCGGGCGCCCGATGCCTTCGGCGATCGCGGTCAGCTCGGCGATGGTCTTGGCCGAGCCGTGCTCGGAGCCGGCCATCCGGGAGATGGTCTCCTCCATCAAGGTGCCACCCAGATCGTTGGCGCCCCCGTTGAGCATGACCTGGGTGCGCTCGACGCCCAGTTTGACCCAGCTGGTCTGGATCTGGGAGATCCTGCCGTGCAACATGATTCGGGCCAGTGCATGCACCGCACGGTTGTCCCGGTGGGTCGGCCCCGGCCGGGATGCCCCGGCCAGGTACAGCGGCGAGGACTGGTGGACGAACGGCAGCGGCACGAACTCGGTGAAGCCCCCGGTGCGGTCCTGGATACCGCGCAGCACATTGAGGTGCCCCACCCAATGCCGTGGGGTGTCGACGTGGCCGTACATCATCGTCGAGCTCGACCGTAGTCCCACCTCGTGCGCGGTGGTGACGATCTCGATCCACAGCGAGGTGGGCAGCTTGCCCTTGGTCAGCACCCAGCGCACCTCGTCGTCGAGGATCTCGGCGGCGGTACCGGGGATGGAGTCCAGGCCGGCCTCCCGCAGTCCGGTCAGCCAGTCGCGAACGCTCAAGCCCGCCTTGGTGACTCCGTTGGCGATCTCCATCGGCGAGAACGCGTGCACATGCATCGAGGGCACCCGCGCCTTGACCGCGCGGACCAGGTCCGCGTAACCGGTGACCGGCAGCTCGGGATCGATACCGCCCTGCATGCACACCTCGGTGGCACCGGCGACGTGGGCTTCCCACGCCCGGTCGGCCACTTCCTGGGTGGACAGCGAGAACGCGTCCGCGTCCCCCTTGCGCTGGGCGAACGCGCAGAACCGGCAGCCGGTGTAGCAGATGTTGGTGAAGTTGATGTTGCGGTTCACCACGTAGGTCACATCGTCGCCCACGACGTCGCGGCGAAGCGAATCCGCCAGTGCTGCAACGGCATCCAGAGCAGGACCGTCAGCGGTGGCCAGCGCGAGATATTCGTCGTCGGTGCAGCCGCCCGGGTTGCGTTCGGCGGCGCGCAGGGCGGCGGCCACGTCGGTGTCGATGCGTTCCGGGGCGCGGGCGGCCAGTTCCCCGACCTGAGCGCGGATCGATTCCCAGTCGCCGAAGGCGCTGCCCAGATCGCTGCGGGTCTCGGTGCGTCGACCCTCGCTGTCGATGGCGGTGTGCAGATCGGTGCGCCCCAGCGACTCGGTGGTCTCGTCGGGCTCCTGCCACGGCCGTCCGCTCGGATTGACGTCGCGGGCGAAGCCGGTCGCCGGGTCGGCCAGGGCCGCGACATGTGCGGCCACCCGCGGGTCGATCCAGGCCGCACCGCCCTGGACGTAGCGCGGCTGGGCGGTGAGCCGCTGCACCAACTCGAAACCGCCCTCGGCGGTGACCTCGGCCAGCTCGTCCAGCGCCGGCCATGGCCGCTCGGGATTCACGTGGTCTGGGGTCAGCGGCGACACGCCGCCCCAGTCGTCGACACCGGCGCCCAGCAGCGCCAGACACTCGGCGCGCGACACCAGGTTCGGCGGCGCCTGGATGCGCATGCCGGGACCGAGCACCAGCCGGCTGACCGCGACCGTGGCCACGAAGTCGTCGAACTCGGCGTCCGGCGCGGCGGCCATCGCGGTGTGGTCCTTGGCCCGGAAGTTCTGCACGATGACTTCCTGGATGTGCCCGAACTCCTTGTGCAGCCGCCGGATCGCGTGCAGCGTCTCGGCCCGCTCGGTCAGGTTCTCCCCGATCCCGACCAGCAGTCCGGTGGTGAACGGGATGGACAGCCGACCCGCATCGGTCAGCGTCCGCAGCCGGACCTCCGGATCCTTGTCCGGGCTGCCGTAGTGCGCCAGCCCCTTGGTCTCGAACAGACGCCGCGACGTGGTCTCCAACATCATGCCCATGGACGGCGCGACGGGCTTGAGCCGGGAGAGCTCCGTCCAACTCATCACCCCGGGGTTCAGGTGCGGGAGCAGTCCGGTTTCTTCGAGCACCCGGATCGACATGGCCCGCACGTAGTCCAGCGTCGAGTCGTAACCACGCTCGTCGAGCCACTGGCGCGCCTCCGGCCACCGCGCCTCCGGGCGGTCACCGAGGGTGAACAACGCTTCCTTACAACCCAGTTCGGCCCCGTTACGGGCGATTGCCAGGATCTCGTCGGGCTCGAGATACATCCCACGACCCTCGGCGCGCAACTTGCCGGGCACCGTCACGAACGTGCAGTAGTGGCAGGTGTCCCGGCACAGGTGCGTCACCGGGATGAAGACCTTGCGCGAGTAGCTGACCGGAAGGCCGCCACCGGGGCCGCGCCGACCCGCCGACTCCAGCCCGGCGTCGCGAACCCGGGCGGCGCTGGCGCACAGGTCGGCCAGGTCCTCGCCGCGCGCCGTCATCGCGATCGCGGCCTCGTCGACATTGAGGGTTACCCCGTCGCGGGCACGCCGGAGCACACGTCTGATCGCGGCGGGAGAAGGAGTATCAGTCCGCGGAGGAACCACGGGGGTGGGCAGCGGACTGGGATGCTGCGGGTTCAGGGCCACTCCCCGGTAACCATTGGCAGCAGAGAAATCATCCGCACGTCTCACTATCTGAAATTCGGGCAGCTGACATGTCCATAGCGTAGTACCCGGTTGCGCGCCGATGATCGGGCGCCGAGACTCGCCGCCGAAGTTGTCACAACAGCCTGACGAGAACGTAAGTTAGGGATGTTCGCTGCCGAGATTCTGGGAGTTTGCACCATGACCGTGTCCGTCCGTTCCTACCTGACCGCCGGTATGGCCGCGATGGCAGCCAGTGCCCTCGTCGTCGCGCCGGTGCACGTTCCGACCGCCACCTCGATCACGGCCGCCGCGGTCCGGCTCAGTGCCGCTGTGCAGCCGTTGGTGCAGCCGACCGCCGCCGCCGCGGCAGTGCTCGGCGTGCTCGACGCCCCTGTGCAGCCGAAGCCGGCGGCGGCTACCACGACTATCGCGGGCAGCTCGACGCCACAGGCGGCCGCGACGGCGTCGGCAACATCGGCGGGCTCGGTGATCATCAATGCCTACAACGCCATCGAACCGTGGGTTGCCTATGGCTTCGCACTCGGCCAGTACGCCCTGGGCTTCATACCCGGGCTGTGGTGGCTGGCACCGGGCATCAGCCTCGCCTACTACACCGTCGAACCAGTTGTGCAGAGCCTGGTGTACAGCTTCGCCTACCTGATCGACGGCAACTGGGGCGCGATCGGGCCCGAGCTCGCCGCCGGGCTCAACCAGGCGGCCGTCAACTTCGTCAATTACGGCCTCGCGTGGATCGGCAGCCTGGTGCCGCTGCCACCGCTGCCGCCCTTCCCGCCGCTGCCGGGTGCCGCGCTGACCTCTCCGGCGGCCGCAGCTGCCGCCGGCGGCAAGCCGGCGGACACCAAGACCGAGACCACCGCCCCGGCTACGGCCGCCACCGGCCACTCCGCGCGCGTCATCGCCGTGAAGGACACCCCGTCGGTGGCGGCCTCCTCGGCCCAGGTTGCCGCCAGCTCGTCGACTACCAGTACACCGGACAGCACCACGCCGGACTCCACCTCCACGACCACGTCCACCACGGCATCCGACACCACGCCGGACACCACGTCCGATGCGACGCCGGATACGCCGAAGACCGGCGGTAACTCATCGAACAACGGCGGCAGCGCGGCATCCGGCGGCACCGCCAAGAACTCGGGTGCCACCGGCGGATCGGGACGCGCCATGCACAAGGCGAAGGCGTCGAAGTCCTCGGACAACTAGCTCCGGCCTAGCCGGTGCTGGTACGACGCCAGAGCAACCAGGCCGGCGGACCCGCGCCGAGCACCAGGAACAGCAACACGCTGTAGGCCATCAGGCCCGGGCCGCCGAACACGATGTCTCCCCCGGGCCCGCCGAGGGTCAGGGCGGCGACGGTGAACAACCAGGTGATCAGGGGCAGCGCCGCCAGCCGGGTCGAGTCAGCCCAGTACGTGGCCGCCCACACCAGCACCGCGTTGAGAAGACCACTGATCAGTGCGCTGATCGGAAACGGCACCGACCCCAGGTAGATCGGGAGCAGCAGCGCGCCGACCAGCGCCGAGATCACACCGTCGACGGCCAGCAGGGCCAGCACGACCGTGCGGATGGCGGGATCCTCCACGGGTCAGGTCAGCCCGGCCAGCAGGTCGGTCTCCCTGCCCCGCTCGTCGGTGGGGCCGGGCTCGCCACGCACCAGCACGTAGTGTTCGGCAGCCAGCACCGGCAGCACCATCTTGTTGGACAGCGTGAAGGCCCGGCCGGTCGGTCCGACGAGCATCTGGGTGGCGTGCTCGGCGATGGCGGCTACCTTGGCAGCCACGTGCTCGGGGGCCTCGATGACCGCGGTGACGTCGTCGTCGGGAAAGCCGAACTCCAGCTCGGCGGGCGGCCAGATCCAGTCCGCCAGCGCATCCGAATCGCCCAGCGCGTCGACACCGGCCCGAAAAGCCCTGGCGCTCATCACAGTCCAGTAGAACTTGGGCACCTGCCACCCGGCGGCTGCCACCGCCGCGGTGGTGATGCGGTGCGCCTGGATGTGGTCGGGGTGGCCGTAGCCTCCGTTGGGGTCGTAGGTGACGACGACGTGCGGGCGCAGCTCGTCGATGACCGCCACGAGCTCGCCGACGGCCTCGTCGACGTCGGCGTCGACAAACCGTCCGTGCCGGCGCGGCGGGGTCCCGGGCATCCCCGAATCACGCCAGCGGCCGGCACCGCCCAGGAAGCGGGGACCAGGTAGCCCGAGCTTGCCCAGCGCAGCGGTGAGTTCGCCGATCCGGTAGCCGCCGAGCTGGTCGGACTCATCCACCGCCAACCGCAACCACCGATCGTCGATGATCTCGCCCTCTTCACCCAACGTGCAGGTGACGACGGTGACGTCGGCGCCCTGGGCGGCATAGCGGGCGATGGTCACCCCGTTGTTGATCGTCTCGTCATCGGGGTGGGCATGCACGAACAGCAGCCGCGGAGTCTCCTGCAAGGTCACCGCGCCACCCTACCGAGGACACCGCGGGATCGAGCGGTGTCGGGCCGCGCCGAATCCGGCTACATTCGGCGCGTGAACCGGCGCACCCTCGAGTTCGGCTGCGGGGTTGTCCTCGTCGGCCTGCTGGCCGGGGTCGCGGGCGCCGCCACAACGCTGCTGCTGCACTGGATCGAGCACCTCACCTACCACTACAGTTTCGGCACGCTGCTGGATGGTGTGACCGGGGCCAGCCCGGTCCGGCGGGTGCTCGGACCGATGATCGGCGGGGCGCTGGCCGGCCTGGGCTGGTGGCTGCTGCGCCGACGGGCCCGAATCCCGTCGCTGACGACGGCGATCCTCAGTCACGAGCCGATCCCCCGGTTGGCGATGTCACTGGACGCCGGGCTGCAGGTACTGCTCGTCGGCAGCGGCGCCTCACTGGGCCGCGAGGGCGCCCCCCGCCAATTAGCCGCTGCCCTGGGCGATCTGGGCACCTCGCGCTGGGCCCTGACGCCGCAGGATCGGGAGATCCTGCTGGGTTGCGCGGCGGGGGCCGGCCTGGCCGCGGTCTACAGCGTGCCGATGGGCGGTGCGCTGTTCGCCGTGCAGATCGTGCTGCGTACCTGGCAGCTGCGGGCGGTCGGCACGGCACTGCTCACCTCGGCACTGGCCACCGCGGTGGCCGCACCCATCACACACCTGCAGACACCGCTGTCCTGGCCCGATCCGGACCTGTCCTACCTGCTGACCGCATTCGCCATCCTGCTGGCCCCACTGGCCGTGGCGGTCGGGCGGGGCTTCAACCGGCTGATGGCCTACGCCCGCGGCCATGCGGTCGGCGACTCGTGGGTGCTGATCCCGGCCATCGCCACCGCGGGCCTGCTCGTGGGTCTGTGTTCGCGGCAGTGGCCAGAACTTCCGGGCAACGGCAAGAGCGTGCTGGCCATCAGCGTGAGTAGCAGCCTGACCCTCACCTCTGCGCTGGCCCTCGTCATCCTCAAACCCCTGCTGACGGCGGTCTTCCTGCGCGCAGGCGCCGTGGGCGGCATGCTCACCCCGGCACTGGCCACCGGAGCCGCGCTGGGATCGGTGGTGGCACTGGCACTCAACACCTGGACGCCGCTGCACGTCAGCGTGCCCGCCGTCGCACTGGCGTGCGCTGCCGGCGTGCTGGCGATCACCCAGGGGGCACCCTTGTGGGCAGCGTTGTTCGTCTGGGAGCTGGCCCGCCCGCCGTTGTGGCTATTGATCGTCTTCCTGGCCGCAGCGACCGCCGCGCACCTGCTGAACCAGCAGATGCGCGGCGCAACGGCGAGCGAGTAGACCTACTTGCAGAGGTCGGCCACCTGCTTGCGGGCCGAATCCCCCTCGGCCAGCCGGGCGGCCTGACCGGGATCGCTGTTCTGCACACCGGCCAGCGCGTTGATCCCGATGTCCTGCAGATCGCGGGCGAACGCGCTGACGGCATCGGCAAGTTGGGACGGGGTCGACGAATCAAGCTGGCGCATCAGGTAATCGCCACCTCCGACGAGTGCCAGCCTGGCGTTGCCGGCGACAGCTGCCTGCGCCACCGGATCCTGCCCCAGGTCGTTGTGGGTCTGCAGCGCCACCCCGCGGCTGACCGTGTCGAAGGCGTTGCAGACGCGCATCTTCGGGTCTCCCGGCAGCGCGGAGGTGGTCGAGCCCTTGGACCCTGCGGCGGTCAGCGCCCAGATCGACACCGCGACGGCGACGACGCCCAGCACGATTGCGACCGGAACACCCCAGCGCGACACACGCTGCCACACGGTCGGGACCCGGTACACCGGGGCAGAATGGGTTTGGACATCTTCAGTGGTATCCGGCATGAGCTGATGATAGCGGCCGGTAATCGCGAATTGAACAATCTACCCACATTTGCGCGCGCGAAAATTATTGCCATTCAATCGATTTCATTGCATTCGGCGCTAATTGCGCATTGCTGGCAGGCAAGATTGCCGACGCCTGCGGGGCCTGATCAGGTATTCAGCGCCGCATCCGACGTCCGCACAATACTTTGCCCGCCAGCGGGATTGGCGCCAAGACCGCGGCCGTTGTTCCGGCCGTACCTGACAACAGTGCCGCAGTCGTGTAGAAGAACTCTGTGGACTCTCAACCGCTCAAAGTCATTCAGACGCCATTGCTTCATGCGGCGATGGCACGCCGTTTGCATCGGCGTTCGACCGTCAACGGTGAGATCACCCTGCCTGCCGTCCCCGGACTCATCGACGAGTATGTCGCAATGTGCGCCAAGATCTTTGGCGCCGTGGGCCGACCGTTCACCGAAGACCAGCTGGGCCATCTGCGCTCGGTACTCGAGGGGCAATTGACCGAGGCCTACCGCGCCTCGCCCCGGTCGAACATCGTGATCACCTACAACGCACCCGTCGGCACGGTGCTCAACTATCACGTCAACGGGCAGTGGTTCACCGTCGAGGGCGCCTACGAGAACTGGGTCGCCACCCGCCAGCCTCCCCTGTTCGGCTCCGAGCCCGATGCGCGAGTGTCGACATTGGCCGGCGAGGCAACCGATCCCGCCGAGTTCCCGATACTCGACCTCGGCGCCGGCACCGGCCGTAATGCACTGGCCCTGGCGCGGCGTGGACACCCCGTCGACGCCGTCGAGATGACCTCATCGTTCGCTCAGGCCATCCGGGCCGACGCCGAGCGAGAGTCATTGCCGGTCAACGTCATCGAACGCGACATCTTCGCAACCATCGACGATCTGCGCCAGGACTACCGGTTGATCGTGCTCTCCGAGGTGGTGTCGGACTTCCGGTCGGCCGACCAGCTGAGGGCAGTCTTCGAACTGGCATCGCGCTGCCTGGCACCTGGTGGCCGACTGGTGTTCAACGCGTTTGTCGCCCACCGGGATTACCTTCCCGATGCCGCCGCGGTCCAGATGGCCCAACAGTGCTACAGCACCCTGTTCACCCAACCGGACATGGCCGCCGCGCTGGCCGGCTTCCCGCTGACCCTGGTGTCCGACGTCGGAGTCTACGACTACGAGCGGGCCAATCTGCCCGACGGCGCCTGGCCACCCACCGGGTGGTACCCGGAATGGGTCAGCGGGCAGGACGTTTTCGACGTCGCCCGGGAAGACCGGCCCATCGAAATGCGCTGGCTGGTTTACGAGTTACCCAACCGCATCGCGGTCTAGAACACCACGGTCTGGTTGCCGTAGCGGATGATCCGGTCCTCGCAATGCCAGGACACCGCACGGGACAGCACCGCACGTTCGACGTCGGCACCCAGCCGAACCAGGTCCTCCACACCGTGCCGGTGATCCACCCGGACCACGTCCTGCTCGATGATCGGCCCTTCGTCCAGATCATCGGTGACGTAGTGGGCGGTCGCCCCAACGAGTTTGACGCCGCGCTCCTTGGCGCGCCGGTACGGCGCGGCGCCGATGAAGGCGGGCAGGAACGAATGGTGGATGTTGATCAGCGGGCAGCCCACCTCGGTCAGGAACTCCGGGGTGATGATCTGCATGTAGCGGGCCAGCACCACCAGGTCGACGTTGCCGCGCAATAGGTCGAGCTGACGGCGTTCGGCCTCTTCGCGGATGTCCTTGGTGGCCGGGACGTGGATGAACGGAACGCCGAACGGCCGCACCTGGTCGGCCAGGTCGGGATGGTTGGCGATCACCATCACCACCGACATGTCCAGTTCACCCCTGCGGTTGCGCCACAGCAGGTCGAGCAGGCAGTGGTCTTCTTTGGAGGCCAGGATCGCCACCCGTTTGGGCTTGCTGGCCTCGGTGAGCCGGAAGTCGATGTCGAACGGCCCCGCGACCTGCTCGGTGAAGTCACGTTCGAGCGCATCCCGGGCGGCGGCCAGACCGGGCAGGTGAAAGATGGTCCGCTGCATGAATATTCCACCGGCCGCGGCGGTGGCGTGCTGATCCAGCGACACGATGTTGGCTCCTGCGCCGGCCAGGAATGCGCTGACCGCCGCGACCAGACCGGGACGGTCGGCACAGCGGAGCAGCAGGCGGCCCACGTCCTTGGCCGCCAGCGCGTCCGGTCCGTGCGGGTATTCGAGCGTCGACATGCCGTTGATGCTGACGGCAGCGTTGGCAATCATCAACTTTCCCCTCGTGTGTCGGGCGAAGAATACAGAACACCGGGCCCACCGAAGTGGGCCCGGTGTCTGTTGACAGTGCAGTTACGGGCATCCCGGGAGCGCCGGGAACACCGACGCTCCCGGGGCCGAGCCAGCTGAGATTCCTCCCAGATCCCAGCCGGATCGAGCGGTGTTAGGCAGCGCCGCCGCCCGTACCCCCGTTACCGCCGGTTCCACCGGTGCCACCGGCAGTCGATCCCGGCGACGGTGCGCTACCGGCCGAGCCGGTGCCGCCCGAGGTGCCGGCCGTGCCGGACCCGCTCAGGCCACCCTTGCCGCCGGCACCGCCGGTTCCACCGGTGCCCGGAGTGCCGTCGGTGCCAACGGTGCTTCCGGAGCCGCCCTTGCCGCCGCTGCCACCGTTGCCGCCGGCACCGCCGCCACCGCCGCCACCACCGATGCCCGGGTTACCGGGCGAGGTGAAGAAGGGCAGGAACCCGCCGGCACCCGGTGCACCACCGTTACCGCCGTCGCCACCCTTGCCGCCGTCGGCGCCGGTGCCACCGTTGCCGCCGTTACCGCCGACACCGACACCCGTGACTCCGAGGCCACCGGCACCGCCGGCCCCACCGTTGCCACCATTGGCGCCGTTGCCGCCCTGGCCGCCCTGACCACCGTTGCCACCGCTACCACCGGTGCCGAAGATCAGGCCGCCGGTGCCACCGGCACCGCCGCTGCCACCCTTGCCGCCGTCCTGGCCATTAGCCGTCGACGCGGCACCATTGCCACCGTTGCCACCAGCGCCACCGACACCAACCAGGCCGATGCCGCCGGCACCGCCGTTGCCGCCGTTACCGCCGCCGGCGGTCGCGTCGCCACCGTTGCCACCCTGCTGCCCGGTGGGCGCGGGTAGCCCGGCAGCGCCGTCGCCACCGTTGCCGCCTGCGGTCCCACCGACGCCACCGGCCTGAGCCTGGGCGGGCGGCAACACCGCGCCGGGGAGGCCCGGCGTTCCGTTGGAGACATTCGGATTCGGCGGCAGGTCCAGCACGCTCGGGTTCTGGCCGTTGAGGCCCGGACGACCTGCGCCACCCTGGCCACCCTGGCCACCACTGCCGATGAAGAACGACGCGTTGCCACCGGCGCCACCGTTGGTGGCCTCGACCGCCTTGCCGGTGGCCGAGTAGCCGCCGCTGACGCCGTTGCCGCCGTTGCCGCCGCTTCCGAAGAAGAGACCGGCGTTGCCACCGTTGCCACCGTTGGTGGAGGTCTGGGTGAGCGGGTTGTAGCTGCCGTTGAGCCCGTTGCCGCCGTTACCGGCGAAGAAGCCCGCGTCGTACCCGTTCGGATGCAGGGCGTTCCCGTCGGCCCCGTTCCCGATGAAGATGTTCAGGATCGGGATGGCACCGGCGATGTCGAGGAACCCGTTCGAGATCTGATTGAACGGATCGACCGCGACGGCCAGCAGCGCGTTCGGGGACGGCGACGAGGCGCCGGCTCCGAAGATGCTGCCGAAGCTGCCCAGCAGGTTGTCCAGCGGAGCCTGCGGCGCCACGATCGGCGCGGCCTGAGCAGCTGGGGCGAGCAGAAGCCCGGCCGCCGGAGCGCCCAGGATCATTCCGGCGCCGCCGATTGCGGCCGCCGTCGCCATCAGCGGGCGAGCGCGTCGCTTGCTGGTGACTGTTTCTGAATGGATGGACATGTAGGAAGAGCTCCCTTCAATCGTGCTCGAAATCCAAGCAGCAGCAACGTAACACCGGGGACTCTCCGGAAGCGATATTTTTCGGCGCCCAAAACTGAAGTAGTTTCGGGTCGAAAATAGCCGATTGTTTCCCCTGCAAAATACCGCTGAGAATCGCACACCAGAAACGGGATTTCGCTGAAGACTGTGCTGCTTCGGACCGAAAAGGCAGCTGCTGCAATGTTTTTACAGCTCAGTCAACCGCTTGCCATGCTTGCACGACTTGGCAAAGCAGCGAACCGTCGTGGTCTTTTATCAGCATCTCCTCAGGGAGAAAACGTCGCTGAGATTCGATTCGGGCCCATGTCGGCGGGCGCCGAATCGTTGCGTTCGGCACCGTGGCGAGAAGTCCCACATAAGCGATAGGCAAACCGGTCTTGGTAAATTGACAATTGCGACAAACTATCGCTTTCGCCAATTAATGCGGGAAATTTCGGGTAGTTGCTGGCGCCTCCCCCAAGCCGGTGCCCCGTCCTTTGTATCGCGACAAACCAGCACGCCAAGCCCATCCCCCACCCGCACTGCGGGGACACGTCGGCGGCCCCGACTCTTAGCCTTCGTCGTGGGCCGCGATCACTCAGCAGTCGCTCAGCCACGGATCCGCCGGCACCAGGGCTACTGTCAGGCCTTTTTCTCCGGACGGCCGGGGGGTAGGCACCGCAGACCGGTTCAGATTCTCAGGATCAGTCTGCGGACTTATCAGCCTGCTCTCAGGTATGGTTGCCGTTAGCCGGGCCGCGACAGCGGGAGGAGACGGCGTGCGTAAGGCGATGGGGCCAATCCTGACCACAGGAGTGGCGTTGGTGGCGGCCGCAGTGGTGGTCGCCAACCCTGTCGCGCCTCCGATCAGGGACATGCAGATCTCCACCACGCAGCTGTCCACCAGCCCCCAGGCCCTCATCCCCTTCGACAAGTCGCTGCTGAATTCGATTTCCCAGCAGTCGGCGCCGTTCGGCTCGGCGCTGGCCCAAATCCTGGGCGCACTGGCCGCCGAGGCCGACCGGATCGGCAACGACGTCAACTCCACCGGCTTCGAGGCGGCCCCGGTGCCCCCGGCCGCGCTCACCGCCGCTGCCTATCCGCCCCCACCGGCCGAGACGCCGTTCGTCCCGCCGAACGGCACCCCGTCCGCGGCGGCTGCGGCGGCGATGCTCCCGGCTGCGGGCGTCGCCGACGTCCAGCAGGTCGTCACCAGCTTGGTTCAGGACACCACCTACCTCGGCAGCAAGGTCGTCGAGGCCGCCTACGCCGCGGTCGACGTCCTGGTGAACACGCCCAGCCTGATCGTCAAGGCCATCGTGGCACTGATCAAGGGCGATCTGGTCTCGGCGCTGAACACCATCGTCGATGCGATCAAGGCCTTCTTCGGTCCCGGCCAGATCCTGATCGGCGGTCTGCAGGGCTTCATCGACAGCCTGACCGGTCAGCCGTCGATCCCGCTGACCCCGACCCCGCCGCCGGCTGCGAGCCGAACGCCGGGAACGGACACCGGTACCGCCCCCGCGGGCACCGGCGGCACCGGGGCCACTCCCACCGGCGATCCGAGCGGTCCGGCGGCAACCACCAGCGTCGCCCAGAGCGGCCGCAATCGCGCCGCCACCACACCGCGGGTCGTCGCCCGGTCAGCCCAGACCGATCCGGGCCCGACCTCCACAGCCCCCGACGACAACGCCGACAGCGCCCCGCAGCCCGGGTCCCCCCCGACGCGCACCTCGGTCGCCGAGAGCGGCCGCGGTGCAGCGGGTACGCCTGGCGGCACACGCCCCGTCACCCGGCCCAAGCCGCATGACCCGGGCACATCGAAGCCGGCGACGGCCAGCGCCAAGGATCAGAGCGCGGGCGGCCAGGGAGCCACCGCCGGCGACTGAGCCCCGTGCCGTATTGACGCCGGAGTCAGCGTCATCAACACGCGCTGCACAGTCCAGATATCCGGGTCGATACGCGATTCACCAGCGCAGACCCACCGTCAGCGCAGTGCTCTTCACTCCTGACAGTGATCGCATGTGCAACTACTTCCATGTCGCCTGGCCGAACTCGCGATTCCTCAGGCTGCTCTCAGGTACCTTGCGCTCATCACGTCTCGACGGGCAAAGGAGCTCAAATGTCCACCGCTGTCAGCTCTGTGTTCAAGACCGGTGTCGCGCTCGCCGGGGCCGGCGCCATCGCAATGAGTCCCCTGGTGCCGACGCACGATGCCCGCGTCCCCACCGTCACGCTGCCGTTCGTCGAGTTGAGCGGGCTGGCCACCCCGGCCCTGGGCGCCATCCCCTACCAGATCGGGATCAACACCCTGGGCAACCTGCTGGCACTGGCGCCGATCCTGATCGGCAGTACCGAACAGTGCACGGCCTGCTTGGGGCCGGCCGGTAATCCCGCGGTGCCGTTCACCGGGTGGGGGCTGATCGGTGTCGGGGCCGGCCTGATCACCAGCCCCGTCGTGCTCGTCAAGACGCTGCAGGCCGGCGGTAACGTCAACCAGGCGCTCGGCGCTGCGCTGCTGGCCATCCAGACACCGCTGACCAATACCTTCGCCCTGCTGCAAGCACCCCGCGCCGCAGGCGGATTCGCGCTGCAGGCCGCGCTGGACCGGGCCTTCAACGCCACCAAGGACATCGTCGACTACACCGTCAACATCCTGGCGCAGGCGCTGGTGACCGGCCCGGTCACCGTCATCGGCGGTGTGGTGACCGGCGCCCAGATCTTCGCGGGCACGCTGGCCACGACCGGCGATCTCATCACCGCGTTCAATGCCGGCCGGGCGCCGATCGAGGCGGCGGTGAACACGTCGCTGACCGCCCTGACCAATGAGATCAACGAGGGTCGTTCCACGGTCTACGCCGACCTCAACACCGGACCCGGTGTGGCCACCTCGCCCATCCCCACCGTCGCTCCCCGCCACTCGCGGCGACCGCCGTCGCCGGTCCGGCAACCAAGACGATTGCCTCGTTCAAGGCGGTTCCTGCTCGCACCGCGAGAGCAGCGGCGGCCACCGGTGGCGACAATGCTTCGGCGGCAACCGATTCCGGCGCGGCATCACCATCAGCCGGCAAAGCCGCAAAGTCCACCGGTGGCTCGAAGCGCCAGCACGCGGCGGACTGAGCCTACTGGGCGGTCTTGACCCAGCGGCCCGCGTCGCCGACGATGCCGACCGGGACCGCTCCGGTCAGGCTGACGTTCTGCACGCTCGGGCCGGCCGCAACGATCGTCGCGTCCTGCAGGATCGGCAGCACCGTCGACATGTTCCACAACCGCGGCTCGACCTGGTCGATGACCTCGCCGATCTCGGCCGAACCGTCCAGTGCCGCATTGATACTGGGCTGAATGCCGCGGTCGCAGATCCCGGTGAGGTTGGACGGCGCCTGCACCAGCGTTCCGCTGTCCGGCGCCGGTAGCGGCGGCGGGGCCGAGGCGGTGGTGGTACCCCGCGTCGGCGGCGGGGGCGGCGGATTCGGCGCGGGCGACGAGGTGGGCGACGGTGCAGCCGATGGCGTGGTGGACACCGCGGTGGCCTCCAGTGCCGGGCAGCCGTACCGCGAGGCCAGCAGCGTCGCCAGATCACCCCCGGCGGCGTGCCAGCCGACGATCGCATCCACCCGGTTGTTCACCAGGGCATCGGAATACAGCACCGGCGGGTCGAGCGCCAGCACGGTCGCGGCGATGCCGACGCTGCGCAACTGGTCGGCCGCGGTGTTGGCCACCGCCACCGACGTCGGGTCGTTGGCGGCCACCCCGATCACCAGCGCCAGTGTCTCCCCGTCCTTGCTGATCCGCCCGCGGGTGATCTCCGGTGGACCAGGCGGCTGCGAGCTGGTCCGCGAACCGGCCGACGGCGGCGGCGCGACCGGTGCCTCGGTGGGCGTGCGGTCGACCTGAAAACCAGCCTGCTCCAACAACTCCAGCGCCCGTTCCCTCCCCAGCGCGGGCGGCGCGGTGGGCACGTACCCGGGGTCGCTGGGGGCGCGCACCTGGGCCTGGGCCAGCGTGACGGTGTTGTCGCTGCCCGCCCCGACCGCGGCGAGCAGGTTGACGTCGAGCAGGCCCAGGATCGCCTTGCGGACGTGCGGATCGGCCAGCTTGTCCTCCTGCGCGCGCAGCGTCAGCTGCATGACGCGCGGGGTGTTGATCCGGTTGGTGCGCACATCCGGGATGGCCGAGAGTTGGGCGAAAGCCGCTGCGCCGCCGTGCACCTGGGCCACCTGGGTGTCACCGTTGCGGATCGAGTCGGCCAGCGCGGCGGGCGCACCGGCGCGCCGGAACAGCAGCTGGTCGGGCGAGGCGGGCGGCCCCCAGAACCGGTCGTTGCGGGCCAGCAGGATCTCGTCACGCTGCGGGTCGATGTTGTCGACCCGGAACTGGCCGCCGGTCACCGGCAGCGCGCGGGCCAGCCCGGCCGGGAAGCCACCAGGGACGTCCTTGACGATGTGGGCGGGCAGCAGGTCGTTGAACAACTCACGCCAGGCCGGGTAGGGCTGGGAGAACGTCACCACCGCGGTCTTGCCCCCGTCAATGGACTGCACGCCGGTGATCAGGTCGTAGCCGGCCGGGTCGACCACACCGGGCTGGCTGACCATCTGCCGCCACAGGTACCAGAAATCGTCGGCGGCGATCGGGGCGTTGTCGGTCCACGACGCTTCCGGCCGGATCTTGTAGGTGACGGTGAACGGGCTCTGGTTGGTCACCTCGGCCGACACCAGCAGCGTCGGGTCCATCTCCCAGCGCGAGCCCGTCGGCGTCGACGGATCGGGCACCGGGCGGAACGAACTGGGCAGCACCAGCGCGGCGATGGCGGCGTTGACCGGCGACTGGTCGGAGAGCAGGTGCGGGTTGAACCCGGCCCCGATCGAATCGATCCCCATGATGATCTGGGTGGCCTTCGGCGGTGGGGGTGTCGGGCTCTGCGAGGTCTCCGTGCTCTGCGGGGCCGGCGGCGGACTCACCGTGCACGCGGCGGTGACCAGCACCGACAGCAGGGCCGCCACGGTCTGCAGGCGTTGCGGTCCCCTCGGCACGCCCCTCAGCGTATCCACCCGCCTCGCGGTGACCCGATCAGCCGCGGGCCTTGGCACGCGACTTGGCCCGCGCCCGCATCGTCGCGTCGAGTTCGACCTTGCGCACCCGGACGATCTCCGGGGTCACCTCGACGCACTCGTCCTCGGCGCAGAACTCCATGGCCTGTTCCAGGCCCAGTTCCAGCGGCCGGGCCAGCGTCTCCATCACGTCGGCGGTGGAGGAGCGCATGTTGGTGAGCTTCTTCTCGCGGGTGACGTTGATGTCGAGGTCCTCCGCGCGCGGGTTGATGCCCACCACCTGGCCCTCGTAGGTGTCGTCACCGGGTTCGACGAAGAACTGGCCGCGGTCGGCCAGCTGGATCATCGCGAACGGGGTGACCGTGCCGCTGCGGTCGCTCACCAGCGAACCGGTATGCCGGGCCCGGATCTCGCCGGCCCACGGCCGGTAGCCGTCGAACACCGCGTTGGCGATGCCGGTGCCGCGGGTCAGCGTGAGGAAGTCGGTGCGGAAGCCGATCAGGCCGCGGCTGGGGACGATGAAGTCCATCCGCACCCAGCCGGCAGCGTGGTTGGCCATGTCTTCCATCCGGCCCTTGCGGGCGGCCATCAGCTGGGTGACCGCGCCGACGAACTCCTCGGGACAGTCGATGGTCATCGCCTCGAACGGCTCGTGGATCTTGCCGTCGACGGTCTGGGTGACCACCTGCGGCTTCCCGACGGTCAGCTCGAAGCCCTCGCGGCGCATCTGCTCGACGAGCACCGCCAACGCGAGCTCACCACGGCCCTGCACCTCCCAGGCGTCGGGGCGGCCGATGTCGACGACCTTGATCGAGACGTTGCCGACCAGTTCGGAGTCCAGCCGCGACTTGACCATCCGGGCGGTCAGCTTGTGCCCGGAGACCTTGCCGGCCAGCGGCGAGCTGTTGGTGCCGATGGTCACCGAGATGGCGGGCTCGTCCACGGTGATGCGCGGCAGCGCGTGCGCGTGCTCCGGGTCGGCCAGGGTGTCGCCGATCATGATGTCGGGAATGCCGGCGACCGCGACGATGTCACCGGCGACGGCCTCGTCGGTGGCGGTGCGCTCGACGCCGACGGTGACCAGGAGCTCGGTGATCTTGGCGTTGGTGATGACCGGATGGCCGTCGACCTCGCGCATCCAGGCCACCTGCTGGCCCTTGCGGATCCGGCCCTTGTAGATCCGGATCAGGGCCAGCCGGCCCAGGAATGCCGAGGCGTCGAGGTTGGTCACCAGCGCCTGCAGCGGTGCCTCCGGATCGCCCTGCGGCGGCGGGATGTGCTCGAGCAGGACGTCGAACAGCGGGTCGAGGTTCTCGCCGTCGGGATTCTGGCCGTTCGCCGGCTCGGTGGTGCTGGCGATGCCGGCCCGGCCCGAGGCGTACAGCGTGGGCAGGTCGAGGGCTTTCTCGGCGGCTGCCTGGGCTTCCTCGTCGAGATCGGAGGCGACGTCGAGCAGCAGGTCGTGGCTTTCGGAGACCACCTCGGCGATCCGGGCGTCGGGGCGGTCGGTCTTGTTGACCACCAGGATCACCGGAAGGTGTGCCGCGAGCGCCTTGCGCAGCACGAACCGGGTCTGGGGCAGCGGGCCTTCGGAGGCGTCGACCAGCAGCAGCACGCCGTCCACCATGGACAGGCCGCGCTCCACCTCACCGCCGAAGTCGGCGTGGCCCGGGGTGTCGATGACGTTGATGACGGTCATCGAGCCGTCCGGGTGGTGGCGGTGCACCGCGGTGTTCTTGGCCAGGATGGTGATGCCCTTTTCCTTCTCCAGGTCACCGGAGTCCATCAGCCGCTCGATGGCGTCGTCGCCGCGGTGCGACAGTGCACCGGACTGCCGCAGCATGGCGTCCACGAGGGTGGTCTTGCCATGGTCGACGTGCGCCACGATGGCGACATTGCGGAAGTCCTGCGTATTCACGACGGTGATTGTCGCAGTGCGGAGCCCCGATTGCGAAAACGAGTGATCCGCGCCCGGCCCTCATGCTGGGCGAATGCGACCCGAAGCTGTGGTCAGGATCTCTCTTGCGTCAGTGGTGAACGGCAGCCGTTGGCGTGAACTCCACCGGCATGGCCTCCAGCCCGCTGACGAAATTGGCCGGGCGCAGCGGTAGGTCCGCGCCGTCGGCCAGCCGGAGGTCGGGCAGGCGTTGCAGCACTTTTTGAGTCATCGTGGTCAGCTCGAGGCGGGCCAACTGGTTGCCGAGGCAGAAGTGGGTGCCGAAGCCGAAGGTGACGTGGTTGTTGGGGTTGCGGTCGATGTGGAACTCATCCGGGTCGCCGAACACGGTGTCGTCGAAGTTGGCCGACTCGAACAGCAGCATGATCTTCTCGCCGGCGTGCAACTCGGTGCCGTGAAAGTCGGTGTCCGCAGTCAGGATTCGGCACATGTTCTTGATCGGTGAGGTCCAGCGCAGCATCTCCTCGACGGCGCCGGGCAGCAGGTCGGGGTCAGCGCGCACCGCCTCCCACTGTTCGGAGTGCCGAGACAGTTCGGCGGTGCCGCCGGACAGGGTGTGCCGGGTGGTCTCGTCGCCGCCGATGAGAATCAGCAGGGTTTCGGAGATGATCTGTTCGTCGGTGAGCTTCGCACCGTCGACCTCGGCACCGATCAGCACGCTGACGAGGTCATCGGTGGGTTGGCGGCGGCGCTTGGCGACGGTGTCCGCCATGAACTCGTTGTACGCCAGCAGCGCGTTGACCGAGGCGGCCAGGATCTCCTCGGATGCCGTCGAACTCAGCGCGACGACCAGGTCGTCGGACCACGCCAGCAGGGTCTCTCGGTCCTCGGGTGCCACCCCCAGCATGTCGCCGATGACGGCCATCGGCAGCGGTGCGGCCAGATCGCGGACGAAGTCGCACTCGCCGCGCTCGCACACCGTGTCGATGAGCGTGTCACACAGTGCCGCAATGGCTTCCGTCTTATCTCTGACCTGTTTGCGGGTGAATCCGGCGTTGACCAGCTTGCGGCGCAGCAAGTGCGCCGGGTCATCCATGTCGATCATGTGCGGCAGGGCCGGGGTCGCCGGCCTGATGCCACCGGCGTTGGAGAACAGCTCGGGGTTGCGCTCGGCATCGATGACGGCCCGGTAGGTCGCGGCGGCGGCCAGGCCGGTGCGGTCGCGGAACACCGGCTGGTTGGCGCGCATCCAGCGATAGGCCTCGCGCGCGGCACCGTCGGCGTAGAACCGCCCGTCGGTCAGGTCGATGTCCGGCTTCACATCGGTGGGCACGCCCAGATCATAGGGCGATCAGCCTTGGCGCCCGAGGAGTTTCGAGAGCTCGGGTAGCCAGGCGCGGTCGGCGGGCACCCAGGGCAGATCGTCGAGTTCGGCGGCGGTGACCCAACGCAACTCGCGATGGTCGTGCGGGTGCAGAGTGCCGCCGGTGTGGGTGACGACGTAGGCGCGCAGGATCAGCGACTCGCCGAGTGCGACGTCATCCCCCAGCCGTTGCCCGACGGTCACCTCGGCACCGAGTTCCTCGCGGAGCTCGCGGGCCAGGGCGTCGGCCTCGGTCTCCCCCGCGGCGACCTTGCCGCCGGGCAGCTCCCACAGGCCGGCCAGTTCGGGCGGCCGCTCCCGCTGGGCCACCAACAACGCGGCGTCGGAGATCAACGCTCCGGCGACAACGATCTGTCCGGGCATGGGGTGCAACGGTATACCCTCAGCCGCTGAGCCCGTCCGCCGATCAAACCGGCTTGTCGACGACCGTCAGCTCATATCGGCTGGTCTTCCAGGAGGACAGGAAGGCAGCCAGCGAAACCTTCATACCGGCACCGATCGGTTGGTCTTTCGTGTTGGTCGCCGAGCTGTCGTTGACGTAAACCACGCCTTCTTTGAGATTTACCGCGATGACTACGATTTCATGGTCGAGGTCGGTGTAGTTCGGGTTGCCGTCGTTGGAAGCGTCCGGGATGGCGTTCCACATCAGCGACGCCGAAACGGTCACCATCGTGGCGTTGCCATAGGCCAGGTTGGCCTGCAGGTCCGCCATCGCACCCGGGCTGTCGTCGTAGTGCGTGGTGTTCGCGGTCAAGCCGAACTCCTTGGCCATCAGCGCCACAGCGTCCTTGACCGCGACACCGTCGGAGGTGTTCTCGTCGAGGTACATCTTCGCCCCGGGCCGGTCGACACTGTTGTTCGCCTTCGCCAGTGCCACCATGTCCTGCTCGTCCGGCGCCTTGGCCCCGCTGGTCACCTGACGAATCGCCGCCGCCGTCGCGTTCAACGTGCAGTTCTCGTAGCTCTGATTGAGAATCGCCCACTGCGCATTGGTCGTGTCGCCGTACGCGCCGTCACCGAGAACCTTGACGGTGAACGTCTCCTCGACGGTGTCGGGCCTAGCCAGGTTCAAACGGATCGCCAAGGAATGCAGTGCGTCCTGGATGAGTCCCAAGACGCCCGGCAGCTGCGCCCCGGCGCCATTGTCGGCGACGATGGTGAAGCTATCGGTTACTCCCGGATTGACCAGCTTCGGATTCGGAACATAGGTGTACTCCCCGGTGGCCGAGTTGAAATCAGTGATCTGGCCGTACTTGGGCCCGCTGGCGATGGAGTACGTGACCTGGTAACCGTTGTGGCTCACCCCGTCCAGGCGTCCGTTGATCGCGCCAGTCAGCGGATCCTGGGGATTCACGTCGATCGTCACGCTGGGTGCGCTGTTGAAGAAAATGTAGTTCAGGCGAGCGACGAAGTCAGACAGCAGCGACTGCACGGTGGGCTGATCCGATGCCGACACGGTCAGCACGTCGGTGACAGACCTGAGTGCAGCCGCGGGCATGACCGCAGCCGTGGGAGTCCCGTGCTGCCCGCGCACACCAGCGGCGCCACTGTCGGCGCGCTGGCCGTCCTTACCGGCTTCGCCACCAAGACCGCCCTGGCCGAAATCGCCGCCGACTCCGCCCTCCGGGCCGCCGTTGCCGCCGTCACCACCGTCACCACCGCGGCCGCCGACGCCGCCGACGCCAGAGGCTTGGGAATTGCCGCCCGCGCCACCTGCGCCACCCGCTCCGCCGGCACCGCCGTCCGCGCCCACCTGAGCGGAGCTCCCGGCACCCCCTTCACCACCGACACCACCGCGGCCGCCGGCGCCGGCTGGGCCGCCGGTGCCGTATCCGTAGCCGCCTCCGCCACCCGCACCGCCGATACCGCCCTTACCGCCTTCACCGGCGGCATTCACGGCCGTCGCGGCTCCGCCGGAACCGCCTGCGCCCCCCTCGCCGCCCTGGCCACCGCTGCCGCCGACGGCATTGACGTCGTTGGTCAGGCCGCCAAGACCACCCTGGCCGCCAGCGCCACCCGCGCCGCCGGCACCGGACGCGCCGCCCGCGCCGTGTGACGGGATCACGAATAAGTACCGGCCCGACCCAGGGTTGCCACCGAGAGCACCGCCGTCACCGCCGCGGCCTCCGACGCCGCCGTTACCGCCGGATACGCCGTCGCCGGTGTCGACGGCTCCGGTATCGGGGACGCTGTAGCCCTTGCCGCCGTTACCACCGGCTCCCCCGGGGCCGCCGGAACCGCCATCTCCGCCAACACCGAAGACCACGCTGCCATTGCCGCCGTTGCCGCCGGAACCGCCCTGCCGGCCGGCCACGCCGTCAAGGCCGTCAGGACGCCCGATGACGCCGTTGCTCCCCGGTGTTCCGGCTTGGCCCACACCACCGTCACCGCCGTTGCCGCCGGCGCCGAGCAACGACAACCGCCCGACATCGCCGCCGTTTCCGCCGTTGCCGCCCCCTCGGCCACCTGCGCCGCCGTCGCCGCCATTGCCCGACCACAGGGCGCCCGCACCGCCGTCGCCGCCCCGCCCGCCGAGGTAGGTCCCGTGGCCCTGGAGTGGAGTGTTACCGCCGGCACCGCCGTCGCCGCCGATGGAGAACACCGCCAACGCGCCGCCGCTTCCGCCATCGCCGCCCCGGCCTCCGGTAGCGGCGTCACCCCCGGCGCCCCCGGCGCCGCCGGCGCCCCACAGCGCAAGCACGCCGGTGCTTCCGCCATGGCCCCCGTCACCTCCGGTGCCGTCGGCTGGAATCGCCGCCCCTCCGGATCCGCCGGCACCGCCATCCCCGACCAGCAGGCCACCGGATCCGCCACGACCACCTGCACCACCGGTTCCACCCGGATCGGGCGAGTCCGCGGCCTGCCCACCGTCACCACCGCCGCCACCGTTGCCGAACAGGCCGGCTGAGCCGCCGTTACCGCCGGCGGCACCGGCACCCACAATGTTCGCCCCGAGGCCGCCGGATCCGCCGTTACCGCTGATCAGCCCGCCGGCACCGCCGTTACCGCCGCGGCCGTTGTTGACCAGCGCGATGCCGTCACCACCGCTGCCGCCGTTGCCGAACCACCCGGCAGCGCCGCCGTTACCACCGTTGAATCCGTTGCCACCGTTGCCAAGCAGGCCGCCATTGCCGCCCCGGCAGCTATTGCCACCTGTGCACGTCTCGGCGGTCCACGAGTAACCGTTGCCGACGATGATGCCGCCGTCGGGATGTTCGGCGGTGCCGTTGCCGAAGAAGATCGGGACGACGGTGTTCTGGCCGGGTTGGGCGACCAGTGCGGAGACCGGCCGGCTGTTCGCAGCGGCGCTGGGCACTACCGCACTCGTTGTTGCGGCGCTCCTGGCTGCCGCGCTGCGCGCGTTGCTACCTGCCACGGTGCTGGTCGGCCGGGCATGGGACGCCACACTGGACGAAGTCGCCGAGTGGTCGCCGGTCTTGGGGGCGCTGCTGCTGGACGACGACCCCCGTGAGCCGGCCGATCCGGTTGCGTCAGCGGACGCCACCGCTGGTGTGGCGGCGATGGCGGCGCCCACACCCAGGGCGATCGCCGAGGCTGTCAGCCACGTGGCCAGCCGTGCGTCGGGTTTGCGAACCATCAGTCCGCCGAATTCGACGGGCAGCGCTCGCAACCATGCCCCATGCATCACAAAATTCCCCTCGTCGTAAGCAGAAGTCACCTTCGCTGTCGCGCCCCAACCAACCTCGCAACGAGCCGATCAGAAGAATAGGGACGGCTGTACTGGATTGTCTAAGGATTCGCGAAAAAATGAACGTGCGTGTCATTTTTGTACCGATGTTGGTCTAACGGGTGAATGTTGCTGCTCGTCAACGTTTCCCACTCCCAGACGGAATCTGAACGACGGGCTGGCTTCCGGGCGCCGCGGCGGGGACACTGGAGCGATGGCCGTGCTGAGCGATGAACAAGTGGACGCCGCCGCCGCGGAACTCGACGGCTGGGAACGCCGCGATGGTGCGCTACGGCGCTCGGTGACGTTCGGATCTTTCCTCGACGGCATCGAGGCGGTACGCCGGGCGGCCGAGCACGCCGAACGTCGTGACCATCACCCAGATATCGATATCCGTTGGCGCACAGTCACCTTCGCGCTCGTCACGCATTCCGAAGGCGGGATCACCGAGAAGGACGTCGAGCTGGCGCGGGAGCTCAACGAGATTCTCGGCGACCGCTAGCCGCGATCCAGCCCAGCGTCAGCAGCGTCGCCACGATGTAGATCAGTCCGGCCCAGGCCAGGTACCACGGCCGGCTGATCTGCCAGATCGTCGGCTGCGCGAAACTCAGCAGCCACGGCACCCCGATCAGCGTCAGCACCAACCATCCCCAGCCCAGCACCCGCGCGCCGGGGCGGGTGCGCCACGGCCCGTGCAGCAGCCAGATCATCAAGGGCACCAACCACACCCAGTGATGGGTCCAGGAGATCGGCGAGATCAGCAGCCCGAACAGTTGCACCACCAGCAGCGAGCCCAGCCGGTCCCGCTCACAGTTGGCTTCGGCGCCCAACGCCCGCCACGCCAGCAGCGCGAGCACCGCGGTCACCGCGAGAGCGGCGAGCACCAGTGGGCCGTAGCCGGCGTCGTGGCCGAGGATGCGGGAGATGCCGCCGCGCCACGACTGGTTGAACGACGTCCCGATCGGGCCGATCCGGCCGGCGTCGCCGAGCAGGTCGGTGAAGTAGTAGCGGGCCTGCTGGCCGATCACCGCGATCGAGAGTGCGACGGTGGCGAAGAAGACCACCGCCGAGAAAGTCGCCGCGCGCCAGCGCCGCATCCCCAGGAAGTACAGGCCGGTGATCGCCGGGGTGAGCTTGATGCCGGCGGCCACGCCGACCAAAAGACCCGACAGCCACCAGCGTGAGCTGTACGCCGCGTACAGCACGGCCAGCACCAGGATGACGTTGACCTGTCCGTAGTCGAAGGTGCTGCGCAGCGGTTCGATCCAGATGGCCACCGCGGTCCACAGCATGGCGGTGCGGCGGCCGTCGGCGATGCCCAGCAGTCGCTGGCTGACCCGCACCACGCCGTACAGGGCGGCGATGATGCCGATCTGCCAGCAGAACGCCACCACACCGAACGGCAGCAGGTGTAGCGGGTAGAACAGCAGAGCCGCGAACGGCGGGTAGGTGAACGGCAGCGGGAAGTCCGGCGTCTGGTCGGCGTAGACGTAGGAGTACAGCGTGCCGGGGTGGTCCAGGGCGGCCGCGCCGCCGATGTAGACGTGCAGGTCGACGAAGTTCGCCCCATTGGGCACCAGATAGGTCCACGCCAGCCGGGCGGCGATCGACACGACGAGCACCACCGGGGCCAGCCGGGCCGCCCGGGCCGTCGCGTTCACCCCAAGACTGTAGCCAGTTTCCGCGGGCCGTCGACCGCACCGAGGCTGCGCTCAGGGCGTGCGCCGTCGGCGTGTCGCCGCCCTGGGCGCAGTGTCGATGTCGGGGCGGGACACGGCGCGCGTATCACCATCGGCCATCACTGCCGTAACGGTTGGATAACCGCCACACGTGTCACTTGAGTAACTCTAGTAACGGACTACCTTCGGGAACAGACCTGCCATCGAAGGAATGGGATCACCATGTCACGTTTCACAAAACTGTTCGCCGCCAACGCGATTGGAGCCGCCGGACTGTGCTCTGCCGCCCTGGCACTGAGCCCCACAGCCGCCGCCGACCCCGCCCTCCCGCCGGCTGTCCCCGGCGTGCCCGCGCTCAACATGCTCCAGCAGATCGCCACCAACCCGGCCAGCGCCGCGGCACTGGTGCAGACCGCCGCGACCGCACTGACCGGCGCGTCGGCCCTCACCGGAGCCGCCCCGCAGACGCTGCCCGTCTCGCCGATCGCCGGCGCACCGGCCACCGCGCCGCTGCCCGCCACGCCCGCTCCGGCACCGACCGCCGGCGGTCTGGCCGGCCCGATCATCCCGCTGCTCAACCAGCTCGGGGTGCCCGGCAACCTGGCCAACCTGACTCCCGAGTCGATGCCGTTCCCGGTGGCCATCGGTAACACCCCCGGCATCTCCAACCCGCCGGCCAGCGCCCCAGTAACGGTACCGCCGGCCAGCAACCCGCCGATCGCCCCGACCACCCCGGGCGGCGCCGGCCTCGGCCAGCTGCTGCCGCTGTCCGCTCTGCCCTGACCGTCGCTATCAACCCGATGAGGGAGCACCCCGTGCCTATCGCCAAGCTGTCCGCCGGCCTGACCGCCGCCGCGCTCGTCGCGGCCCTGAGTCTGGCTCCGGTCGCGACCGCCGACCCGTCCATCCCGCTGGATCCCGGCCAGCTGCCCGGCCTCGACGCCGTGCAGAACCTGAGCCCGGTGATTCAGCAGGCCGCGGGCAATCCCTCATCGGCGCAGCAGTTGCTGCTGGCCGCCGCGTCCCAGCTGGCGGGCAACGCCGCCACGCCGGCCGGGTCGGCGGCCCTGGCTCAGCAGGTCACCAAATTCGTGCAGGAGGGCGGGGCCGCGGGCCCGTCGGCCGCCATGCCCGCTGCGGCACCCCCCGCCGCGGCGGCACTGACCGGCGTCGCGCACGGCACCACGCCGTTGGCGACACCCGGCACCGGTAACGGCCCCGCCCCCCTGCCTGAACACCTCACCGATCCCACCGCCGCCGCCTATGGCGTCGACGCGCACCTTCCCGAGGGCATCGACCCGGCACACGCCGTCGGGCCGGCGCCCGACGCACTGCCCGAGATCCCGACGCCGGTGACGCCGGTGACTCCCCCGGCCGCACCCGCAGCACCGGCTGCCATGCCGGTCGCCAATGCCGTTCCCGCCCCCGCCCCGGCACCCTCGCCCGCCCCGGCGCCGGCCGCCGCGCCGAACTACGACCCGGCCACGCCGCCGACGCAGGACTTCATGTACCCGTCGATCTCCAACGGCTGCCTGGCCGACGGCGGCAACGTGATCGCGACCGCACTGTCGGTGGCCGGCCCGGCCAAGATCCCCGCCCCCGGCCCCGGACCCGGCCAGACGGCCTACGTGTTCACCGCAGTCGGCACTCCCGCGCCCGCCGCCGAGCAGAAGCTGCCGCTGAACGTCACCTGGGTGAACCTGACCACCGGTAAGTCGGGCAGCGTCACGCTCAAGCCGAACCCGGCGATCAACCCGCAGGGCCCGACCACGCTGACCGCCGTCGCCGACACCGGCTCGGGCAGCATCATGTCGACGATCTTCGGCCAGGTGACCACCGTCGACAAGCAGTGCACTTTCATGCCGACGATCGGGTCCACCGTCGTACCCTGATTGGGACATGGACACGCTCGACCCGATCGACGCCCTGATGCTGACGGGTGAGTTGTTGTCGAGCCCGATGCACGTGGCCGTGGTGATGATCCTGTCCCCGCCGCCAGGAGTCGAACCCCGCGGCTACGTCGAGCAGCTCTACTCCGACAGTTTCACCGCCGATGTGCCGATCGACCCGCGGTTGCGCCGCCGGCCCTACCGCGGTATCGACACCGCGGGCCTGTGGGCCTGGCGCGACGCCGACGACATCGACCTGCGCCACCACGTGCAGCGGCGCACCCTGCCGGCGGGCTCCGGCCCGGAAGCGTTGTGGGAGTTGGTCTCTGCGCTGCACGCGCTGCCGCTGGATCGCACCGCGCCGATGTGGATGGCCTACCTGATCGACGGTCTGCCCGACGGCCGGTTCGCGTTCTACATCAAGGTCCACCACATCGTCGTCGACGGGGTGGCGGGGCTGAAGATGATCGGCGATTCACTGTCCCCGGATCCCGGGCAGCGCGACATGCCGCCGTTCTACGCCAGCGCCGAGGCGGTGCCACCGCGGCCCTCACCGACGCGCCGTCGGCTGCCCAACCCGGTCTCGGCGGTCAAGGCCGCCGCCGGCATTGCGGCCTCGGGGGTGAACCTGACCCGCCATGTGGTGGCCGGCGAGTTGGCGAACATCCTCGGCAGCATCGCCACCCCGGCGGTGACACCACCGTTCGGCGCCCCGCATACCCGGTTCAACACCAAGCTGGGCGCCCAGCGCGCCGTGGCGGCAACAAGCCTGGACCGCAAGAGAATTCGTGCCATCCAGCAGGCGGCGGGAGTCACCGGCAACGACGTCGTGACCGCGGTGGTCTCCGGTGTGGTGCGCGACTGGCTGGCCGGCCACGACGAGCTGCCGCACCAGTCGCTGGTGGCGATCTGTCCGGTGACGGTGCGCGATCCCGATGCGGCACCCGGCGACGAGCACGGCAACATGTTCGGCCTCGGACTGTGCCCGCTGGGCACCAACATCGACGACCCCGGGCAGCGGCTGACCCTGGTGCATTACGCGATGGGCAATGTCAAGCATCAGGTGGCCGCCCAGGGTCCGGGGGCGATGCTGCTGGTGCTGATGCCCGCGATCGGGCCGACAGTGTTGCTGCCGCAGCTGCCGTTCACCTCATGGGTGCGGCCGAGCTACAACCTGCCGATCTCCAATGTGCCCGGACCGCAGGAGCAGCGGTACTTCAACGGGGCGCACGTCGACGAGATCTACCCCGTCTCGGTGGTCTACGACGGGATGGCCCTGAACGTAACGGTGTGCTCCTACGCCGACAAGATCGGAGTCGGCTACGTCGCCGATCGCGATGTGGTGGCCGAGATCGACGACCTCATCCCGCTGACCGAGAAGGCCCTGGCGGAGCTGGAGGCCGCTGTTCGGGTGGCCTAGTAGTGTCCGTTGAGCCAGAACCTACGCAGAAGAAGTTCGAGTACGACCCTGCGTGAGTTCTATCTGAACGCGGCCTAGTAGGCCATGAACAGGATCTCGTCGCGGCCGTAGTCCATGCCGGGGTGCGCCGCAGCCAGGTGCTGCTTGGTCAGGTCGACGAGCTCGTCCTCGTCCTTGGCGCTGATCGCCTCACCACACGGGCAGTTGATGTGAGTCTTCATGGTGCCTCCTGTTATTCGCCTTGGCTGAATCTCACTGCTCAGGCCTTCGCCTTCGCTGCAGCCTTCATCTTCTTCTTGTACGCCCTGACCTGTTCCAGCGACCCCTTGTCGACCACATCGGCGATCGACATGTGGGTGCCTGCCTTGCCGTAGTCTCCCGCGGCGGCGCGCCAGCCACGGGGCGTCACGCCATACTGCTTGCCGAGCAGCGCCAGGAAGATCTTGGCCTTCTGCTCACCGAACCCGGGCAGCGCCTTGAGCCGACGCAGCACCTCGGCCCCGTCGGGGTCGCCGTCGAGCCACAGCCGGGCGGTGTCGCCGTCGTACCGGTCGACGATCTCGCGGGCCAGGTCCTGCACCCGCTTGGCCATCGATCCCGGAAAGCGATGCACCGCAGGGGTTTTCGCGAACTCCGTAGCGAACGCCTCCGGGTCGTACTCGGCGATCAGGCGCGGGTCGATGCCACCGAGGCGGTCCAGCAGCTTGCGCGGACCGGCGAACGCGACCTCCATCGGGATCTGCTGATCGAGCATCATGCCGGTCAGCAACGCGAACGGATCCTCGGACAGCAGGGTGTCCGCCGCGGGATCCTGGGTCAGTTGCAGCTGGGCCATGGCGTCAGTGTAAGTCGAGACCGACTGGACGGTTCAGCCGTTCCTGTCGCCGGGATATGCGATGGTGAGCAGCAATCCCGGAGAGACCTTGAGGAGACGGACATGAAAAGGGTGATGGCACCTGTTGTGGCGGCAGTCATTGCCGCTCTCGCCCTGGCCGGCCCGGCGCACGCGATCCCCGACCAAGGCACGCCCGAATTCGACCAGTACATGCAGGGCCTGCAACGCAACGGCTACAACCTGATTCCCGACACGGCCTGGCGGGTCGCCCATCAGGCCTGCATCGGCGGTATACCGGGCTACATCGGTTTGGAGCTGGCCGCGCAGGGGGTTATCGGCCCCGGTGCTCAGGAGCGGGTATTCGACGTGGCCCGGAAGTACGCCTGCCCCGTCCAATAGGCAGGAGGCGGCATGTCGGGAGCGGTGGCGATCGCGGTCTCGGTCGCCCTTGCCGCGGTCGCGCTGATCATCGGGATACTGGCCGTGCTCACCCGCCGGCGGGTCAGCACGCCGGCCGAGCGTGCCGTGCACGCCACCCTGCACACCGCCGCGCTGGCCGCCCGCTCCCTGCGCCGGGGCCTCGACGCCGACTCCGCCCAGAGCGCCGCGCCCCACCTGCGCGGCCTGACCGGCACCGACGGCGTGGCCCTCTATGACGGCGAGGGCACCCTGCTGGCCACCGACCCCGGCGGGGACCTGTGGGCCCCGCACACCATCAAGGTCTGCCAGCAGACCGCCGCGGCCTCGATCGCCGGGCAGCGCCGGGTGCTGGCCCGCGACCAGACCCCGGCGGTGGTCGCCCAACCACTGCTCGACGACGACGGTGTGGTGATCGGGGTGCTGGTGGTGGTCAACGCCGCCGAACCCGCGCCCGGCATGCTCGGCGCCATCGGCGAGGTGGCCCGCTACGCCGCCAGCCAGCTGGAGCTGGCCGAGCTGGCCGCCTCCCGCGCCCGTCTCGACCGCGCCGAGGTGCTGGCCCTGCGCGCCCAGATCAGCCCGCACTTCATCTACAACGCGCTGAACACCATCGCCTCGTTCGTGCGCACCGACCCCGACCGGGCCCGCGACCTGATCCTGGAGTTCGCCGACTTCACCCGGTACTCGTTCCGCTCTGCGGGGCCCTACACCGCGCTCGCCGACGAGCTGCGCAACATCGACCGCTACCTCACCCTCGAGCGCGCCCGTTTCGGCCCGAACCTGTCGGTCACCCTGCAGGTGGCTCCCGAGGTGCTCACGGTGGTGGTGCCGTTCCTGGCGCTGCAACCGCTCGTCGAGAACGCCGTTCGGCACGGCCTGGCCGGCCGGCAGAGCGGGTCCATCGAAATCGTCGCGCGCAACGAAGGATCCGACTGCGTGATCACCGTCGAGGACGACGGCATCGGCATGGATCCCGACGCCCTGCGCTCCGGACACGGCGACGTGCTGGCCGACGGCGAGCAGGCCGCGCACGTCGGCCTGACCAATGTGGACCATCGACTGCGCGCGGCGTTCGGCAACGACTACGGTCTGGTGGTCGAGACGGCTCCGGGTGCGGGCACCAAGGTCATCATGCGGGTGCCCAAGTTCCGCGCCGGTGTGCGGGCGTGAACCCTCGGGGAGGTGGGATGGGACTGTCGGTACTCGCGGTCGACGACGAAGCGCCCGCCCTCGACGAGCTGACCTACCTGTTGGGTGAGCACCCCGAGATCGGTGAGGTGATCGGCGTCGGCGACGCCACCTCCGCACTGCGAATCCTCAACGAGCGCACCGCCGACGCGATCTTCCTCGATATCAACATGCCCGGTCTGTCCGGCCTGGAACTGGCCAGCGTGCTGGGCAACTTCGCACACCCGCCGGCGGTGGTGTTCGTCACCGCCCACGACGACAAGGCCGTGGCCGCCTTCGACGTCGGCGCACTGGACTACCTGCTCAAGCCGATCCGCAAGGAACGTCTCGACGAAGCGGTCCGCCGCGTCGCCGCCGCCCGGGGTGCCGAACCGGCGGCGCCGTCCGACGACGCGACCGGCGACACCATTCCGGTCGAACTCGGCGGGGTCACCCAGCTGGTGCGCTGCGACACCATCGGCTGGGTCGAGGCCGAAGGCGACTACGCCCGCCTGCACGCGGCATCCGGATCGCATCTGGTCCGAATTCCGTTGAGCACCTTGGCGGATCGCTGGCGCAGCCGCGGCTTCCTGCGGGTGCACCGCTCGTATCTGGTGGCCCTGAACATGGTCACCGGGCTGCGCACCTCGGGCGCCTCGACCATGGTGCGGCTGCGGGCCAACGGGTCCTCCCCCGCGGTCGAGCTGCCCGTCAGCCGCCGCCAGGCCCGCGAACTGCGCGACCGGCTCATCCGCGACCCGATGCGAACCTTCCGGCCCGGCGGCGATGACTAGAGCGGGCCGCCCGCAACGCGAGCGGGTGGTGCTGGCCCACCGTCGCGGTACCCGGATGGTGCACACCCGGGTGGAGGTCCAGGAACAGACCGAGGTCGGTGACGCGCTGGTGCGCGGTCTGGTGCGCGCCCAGCTCGGGTTGGCTCTGCGGCTGGCCACGGTGGTTGCCGGCGCCATGGTCGCCCTGCCGTTGCTCAACGCCGCCTTCCCGGAACTGGCCGCCGTCACGGTCTTCGGGATGCGACTGAACTGGCTGATCTTGGCGGTGCTGGTCTACCCGGCCATGTACGGAGTCGGCCGGCTGTTCATCCGGCTGGCCGAGCAGGGCGAGCGAGACTTCATCGGCGTGGTCGACGAGGACGGATCGCCGTGAGTTCGACAGCGACCGCACTGACCGCCGGTGGGCTGCTGGCCGCCGCGGTCGCGACCGTGGCGGTCGGCGCATACGGAGTGCGGCTGGCGCGCACCACATCGGACTTCCTGGTGGCCTCCCGCACCGTCGGTCCGCGCTGGAATGCCGCGGCCATCTCCGGTGAATACCTTTCGGCGGCTTCGTTTCTCGGTGTCGCCGGGCTGATCGCCAAATATGGGGCCGACGCACTGTGGTATCCGGTCGGCTTCACCGCGGGCTACCTGGGTCTGCTGCTGTTCGTCTCGGCACCGCTGCGCCGCTCCGGCGCCTACACCGTTCCGGACTTCGCCGAGTTCCGGCTCGGCTCGCCGCGGTTGCGCCGGGCGGCGATGCTGGTGGTGGTCACGGTGTGCGTCCTCTACCTGGTGCCGCAGTATCAGGGTGCCGGGTTGACGCTGAAAACGCTTCTGGGCGTGCCGGTCTGGATCGGTCCGGCACTGGTGGGCGTCATCGTCATCGTCAACGTGGTCGGCGGCGGCATGCGGTCGATCACCTTCGTGCAGGCCTTCCAGTACTGGCTCAAACTCACCGCGGTCGCGGTGCCGGCACTGGTGTTGCTGGTCCACGTCGGCATCGAGCACCCGCAGCTAGGCGGACCGCTGCCGCCCACCGTGGAGCACGCAACCACCGTCACCATCGACACCGACGTCGTCGTCACCGTCAACGACCCCGCCGGTGTCACGCTGCGCGGGCCGACGGGCAGCGGTGCGCTGCCCGGACCAGGTCAGTACACCCTGACCGCGGGCACCACACTGGCGCTGGCGGCCGGGGCGCAGACGCCAGTGGTGGCCGGCGCCCCGACCACCGGTGCACAGTGGATCGACAACGGCGGCGGGTTCGGCGGCGAACACCCGCTGTACCAGGTGTTCTCGATCATCATCGCTACCTTCCTGGGTGCGATGGGCCTGCCGCACGTGCTGGTGCGCTTCTACACCAATCCCGACGGCCGCGCCGCGCGGCGGACCGCGCTGGCGGTGATCGCGCTGCTGTGGCTGTTCTACCTCTTCCCCACCCTGCTCGGCGTGTTCGCCCGCCTCTACGTGCCGCAGCTGCTGATCACCGGCAAGTCGGATGCGGCGGTGTTGCTGATGCCGTCGGCCGCCATCGCCGGGCTACCCGGCGAACTGATCGCGGCCCTGGTCGCGGCGGGCGCCATCGCAGCGTTCCTGGCCACGTCGTCGGGTCTGCTGGTCAGCATCGCCGGCGCGCTGGCCACCGATGTGCTGCGCGGGCGGGTCCGGGACTTCCGGCTGGTGGCGCTGATCGCCGGCCTCATCCCGATTCCGCTGTCGCTGGTGGCGTCCTCACTGGAGATCTCCCGCGGTGTCGGCCTGGTGTTCGCCGTCGCCGCATCGACCCTGTGCCCGCTGCTGGTGCTGGGCATCTGGTGGCGCGGACTCACCGCGGCGGGCGCGGTGGCAGGGCTCGTGGTCGGGGCGGTGTCCTCGGGTTTCGCCGCGCTGGTGACCGTGACCGGCTGGGTCGATGACGACGCGTTACGCGGCTGGCCGGCCACCCTCATCGGATATCCGGCCGCGGTGACGGTGCCGCTGGCCTTCGCGACGATGGTGGTGGCCAGCCGACTCACCCGGCGCACGGTGCCGACCGACGTGGCGCGCACCTTCGCCCGGATGCATGTGCCCGAACGCCTCGGCATGGGTGTGGAGCGCGTGCCCCGGGGCTAACGGCGCCCGCTCGACACGACCGCTCATCGCCCCCGCACAACCGTTGGGCGCACGCTGCGACTGTTCGTCGTTGAGCCCTAGGGCTGTGATCCACCTCTCAATACCCTGTGGAACACCATCGAGTTCACAACCACAGGAGCGTGCGGTGTCCTCAACCGAAATCCCACCGCGGGAAACCCAACCCAGCGGTGCCCAATATCTGGCCGTCCAGGCCAGCCCGGAGTTTCAGGAGCTGCGCCGCACCCTGCGCCGCTTCGTCTTCCCCACGACGGCGTTCTTCCTCATCTGGTACGCCAGCTATGTGCTGCTCGGCGCCTTCGCCCATGACTTCATGGCGATCAAGGTGTGGGGCAACATCAACGTCGGACTGCTGCTCGGGCTCGGCCAGTTCGTGACGACGTTCCTCATCACCGGCCTCTACGTCCGCTTCGCCAACCGCGAGCTGGACCCGCGCGCGGAGAAGATCCGCAACGACATGCACTGGAGCCAGCAGTGAATCACCTGACCCTGCTCGCACAGAGCAGCACCATCGGCAATCCTGCCGTCAACATCAGCATCTTCGTCGGCTTCGTGATCATCACGCTGTTCATCGTGATCCGGGCCAGCCGCTCCAACACCAACGCCACCGAGTTCTTCACCGCGGGCCACGCCTTCTCCGGCCCGCAGAACGGCATCGCGATCGCCGGCGACTACCTGTCGGCAGCCAGCTTCCTCGGTATCGCCGGAGCCATCGCGGTCTACGGCTACGACGGCTTCCTCTACTCGATCGGCTTCCTGGTGGCCTGGCTGGTGGCCCTACTGCTGGTCGCCGAATTGCTGCGCAACACAGGCAAATTCACCATGGCCGACGTGCTGAGCTTCCGGCTCAAGCAGAAGCCGGTGCGGCTGGCCGCTGCCACCTCGACGCTGACGGTGTCGCTGTTCTACCTGCTGGCCCAGATGGCCGGCGCCGGTGGCCTGGTGGCCCTGCTACTCGACATCCACGGCCGCACCGCCCAGTCGTTCGTCATCGCGGTGGTCGGTGTGCTGATGATCGTCTACGTCCTGATCGGCGGCATGAAGGGCACCACCTGGGTACAGATCATCAAGGCGGTGCTGCTGATCGCCGGTGCGGCGTTCATGACCGTGCTGGTGCTGGCCAAGTTCGGGTTGAACTTCTCCGAGATCCTGGGCTCCGCACAGCACATGGTGCACGAGGCCACCACCAAGGGGGTTTCTAGCCGCGACGTCCTGGCACCGGGCGCCCAGTACGGCGCGAACACCACCTCGAAGATCAACCTGCTGTCGCTGGGTCTGGCACTGGTGCTGGGCACCGCGGGTCTGCCGCATGTGCTGATGCGCTTCTACACCGTGCCCACTGCCAAGGAAGCCCGGCGGTCCGTGGTCTGGGCGATCGCGCTGATCGGCGCGTTCTACCTGTTCACCCTGGTTCTTGGGTATGGCGCGGCGGCCATCGTCGGGCCGGACCGGATCCTCAAGGCACCGGGCGGGCAGAACTCCGCCGCTCCGCTGCTGGCCTTCGAACTGGGCGGGGTGATCCTGCTGGGCGTCATCTCGGCCGTCGCCTTCGCCACCATCCTCGCGGTGGTGGCCGGCCTGACGATCACCGCGTCGGCGTCGTTCGCCCATGACGTCTACGCCAGCGTGCTCAAGAACCACAAGGTCACCGAGGATGAGCAGGTTCGGGTCTCCCGGATCACCGCCGTGGTGCTGGGTGTCGCGGCGATCGGGTTGGGCATCCTGGCCAACGGGCAGAACGTCGCGTTCCTGGTGGCACTGGCGTTCGCGGTAGCCGCCTCGGCCAACCTGCCGACGATCGTCTACTCGCTGTACTGGAAGCGGTTCAACACCCGCGGCGCACTGTGGAGCATGTACGGCGGCCTGATCAGCTGCATCGTGCTCATCGTGTTCTCCCCCGCGGTGTCGGGGACCAAGACCTCGATGATCCCCGGTGCGCACTTCGACTGGTTCCCACTGGCCAACCCCGGCATCGTGTCGATCCCGCTGGCCTTCATCCTGGGCATCATCGGCACGCTGACGTCCTCGGACACCGGTGATCCGGAGCTCAACGCCGAGATGGAGGTCCGCTCACTGACCGGCGTGGGCGCGGAGAAGGCCACCCACCACTGAATGAGGTGAGAATCTCGCCGGGTGCGGGAATGGTCATGGTGTGTCGATGATGTTCATGTCACTATGACCACCCGCACCCGGCGATTCTCGTTCGCGCTGCTGGCCTACGCCTTCGCGGCGATGATGGCCGGCACCACCCTGCCCACGCCGCTGTATGCGCTGTACTCCCAGCGCATGCACTTCGCCGTGCTGACCACCACGGTCATCTACTCCAGCTATGCCGGCGGGGTGCTGGTGGCGCTGTTGGTGTTCGGCCGGTGGTCGGATGCGGTGGGCCGACGGCCGATGCTGCTCGCCGGGACGGCATGCGCGCTGGCCAGCGCCGCGGTGTTCCTGGGCGCAGACTCGGTTCCGGTGCTACTCGTGGGGCGGGTGCTGTCGGGCTTGTCGGCCGGGCTGTTCACCGGCACGGGCACGGCGGCCATCATCGAGGCGGCCCCGCCGAGCTGGCGCGACCGGGCGCCCGCGGTGGCGACGGTGGCCAATATCGGCGGCCTGGGTGCCGGGCCGGTGCTGGCCGGGGTGCTGGCCCAGTACGCCCCTGCCCCGCTGCACCTCACCTTCATCGTCCACATCGTGCTCGCCACGTTGGCGGCCATCGCGGTGCTGATCGTCCCCGAGACCTCGAGTCGCACCGGAAGCATTGGTTTCCAACGCCTTTCGGTACCATCAGAGGTCCGATCGGTGTTCATCACCGCCGCACTGGCGGCGTTCGCCGGGTTCTCGGTCACCGGCCTGTTCACCTCGGTGGCGCCGTCGTTCCTGGCCACCGTCGTCGGCATCGACAATCACGCGCTGGCCGGTGTGATCGCGGGGTCCATCTTCGCCGCCTCCGCGGTTGCGCAGATCGCCGCCACCCGGATGCAGCCCGCCCGCGCGGTGGCGATCGGGTGTGCGATCCTGGCCGCCGGGATGGCGATCCTGGTTGTCGCCCTGGTGTTTTCGTCGCTGGCCGGGCTGATCGCCGCGGCGGTGGTGTCCGGTGTCGGGCAGGGCATCAGCTTCAGCCGCGGGCTGGCCGCCGTCGCCGAACGCACCCCGGCGCAGCGGCGCGCCGAAGTCAGCTCGACCTACTTCGTGGTGGCCTACATCGCCATCTCGGTACCGGTGATCAGTGAGGGCTTCGCAGCCCACGCCGTGGGTCTTCGGCCCAGCGGCATCGTGTTCGCCGCGGTCGTGGGGGTGTTGGCACTGGGCTGTCTGGCCGCGATCCTGCGCCAGGAGTCGCGCCCCGAGAACCGCTCGCCGGCAACGGCTGCGGCAGTGTCGGTGGCCCGCAGCGACTAACCGCTCTTGCGGCGGAACTCGCGGCGGTTCTCCAGCGGGCCGTGCGCACGAGGCTGCTTGTTGCCGCCGTCGGTGTGGCCGGCGCCGCCCGCCGACTTGGCTTTCTTGCGCTCCAGCGCCTCACGGAACTTGCGCTTGGTGTCGTCCTGCGGTTCGGACTCTGACTCGGCCATGCTGGCAGCCTATCGGTTCAGCGCTTGCCCGGGGGCATCCCGTACACGTGGGTGATCGGCATCCGCAACAGCACCCGCCGGTCGGTCACCATCGCCTGGCGGTAGTCGTCCCAGTCCGGGTGCTCCCCGGCGACATTGCGATACAGGGCGATCAATGCCTCGACGGTGTCATCGTCGGGCGCGGCGGCCGGAGCGCTCAGCACCGCGTCGCCCTCGGCAACCGCATAGGACCAGCCGTCATCGGAGGCCACCAGCAGCGAGGCGCGCGGGTCGCGGCGCAGGTTGCGGGTCTTGGCGCGCGGCTCGGTGATCGACACCTCGATGGCGGGTTCGCGCGCATCGAAGTGGTAGGTGACGTTGGACAGTTGCGGCCGTCCGTCGCGTTTGATGGTGGCCAGCACCCCGAGGGAGTTGCCCGCGATCAGCGCCAGCAGCTTGTCGTCGAACACGTGGCGAGACATGCCTTCGAGCGTACGACCTGGCCGACGCGCGCAGGGCTTGCCGGACGACTCACCGAGTACCGCTCAGCACATGCCGGAATCGGCTTCTTGGGCATCCACTGTTGTCTGATCACATTTTTCGTAATACTCTCGCTGACTGGCCGCGCGATTTGGCACGCCGCGGCGGCGAGAAGAAGAGAAAGATCATTTGGGTGATCGATGAGCGGCACCGAGTCCCCGGCCACTGCTGTGAATTCGCCGCCACCCGCAGATGCACCGCTGCGTGGTGACAGTCGGCGACGTTGACATGACCCGAGTTCGGATGGATGAGAGAAGCGCTCGTGGGCACCATTGAAGGCAGAGACCTAGGCCGCTACGGGGTGTGGACGGCGGACTTCGAGTTCATGCCGGTTGCCGCAATTCGGGACGTGGTCCAGGAGCTGGACCAATCCGGGTGGAAAGCCATCTGGATTCCGGAGGCCTTCGGCCGCGAAGCGATGACAAACGCCGGTTTCCTGCTGTCCTGCACGGAGAACATCACGGTCGTCAACGCCATCGCCAGCATCTGGCCGCGTACTGCCGCTGCGACCCATGCCGCTTCGGTCTTGCTCGCCGACGCTTATCCGGGCCGCCACGTTCTGGGCCTCGGATTCGGTGATGCACGACCAGGGATAAAGCCGATGGAAGCTGTCACCAAGTTCCTCGACGAGCTGGATTCGGCATTCTGCACCGCCCCGGTGCCACCGGGACCGCGGCCCCGGTTGCTGGCTGCCTACGGTCCGCAGATGATCAAGCTTGCCCACGAGCGTGCCCAGGGTGCGCACACCTACCACGTCCCGGTCGAGCACACATCACAGGCACGCGAGCTTCTGGGGCCTGAAGCTTTCTTGGGCGTGGAGCAGTCCGTCATCTTCGAGAAAGATGCCGACAAGGCGCGCGAACGTGCGCGCGCACAGCTCCGCCCGTACTTCACGACGCGGTACAACATCGCGAAGTTCCTACGGCTGGGCTACACCGAAGCCGACATCGACGGCGGGCGGGGCAGCGACCGTCTCGTCGACGACCTCGTCGTGTGGGGCGACCTCGACACCATCCTCACCAGAGTTCAGCAACACGTCGAGGCCGGCGCCGATCATGTCAGCATTCAGGTCATGGGCCCCGAGCTCGGCCGGTTCCCGGTGAATGAGTGGCGGCAGCTTTCCGAAGCGTTGCTTCCGGCAAATGCCTGACTAAGCAGCACTCCCGGGCGACAAATCTCCCACCCAACATCCGAGAGCCGTTACCTTCACCCAGACTTCCTGCCAGATTGCGTAGAGTGACGTGCCGAGACATCACCGCAATCGTCAGATCGGATGGTATTCGCAGTGGCACCTCGGCCGGGCGTCAATAGAGCCAAGACCACCACGTTCGGCCAAGGACTGCCCACCGAGCCGGTGGATCTGGACACCCTCGACCGGGCGCTCATCGAGGCGCTGACAGTCGACGGCCGCGCCGGCAATCGAGCGCTCGCGGCTCGACTCAAGGTGAACGAAGTCACGGTGGCCGCGCGACTGCGCCGGCTGGAAGATTCCGGTGTCATGCGCGTGGTCGCGATCACCGACATGCGCCTGTTCGGGCACCGCGAATTCGCCTTCGCGATGATCCAGGTGGCAGGTCGACCCGTGCACGCCGTCGCCACCGAGATAGCGAAGCTGACGGAGTCGATCGGTGTCACGATCTGCATCGGCCGATTCGACATCATGGTGGCCATCCTCGGCCGTGACCGGAAGCACCTTGCCGATCTCTTCGGCCGGGTGCTGCCAAAGATCAAGGGAGTCACCTCCGTTCACGGGAGCTTCGCACTCGATGTGTTGAAGCACGACTCGAAGTGGGGTTTGTTGCGGGCGGAGGCGGGGGCGACTCCGGAAGCACAAGTCAGCGACACCGTTGATCAAATGGATCTCTCGATCATCGCGCTCCTCCAGCAGAACGCGCGTCGAAGCAACCGACAGATTGCCGCCGACCTCGGCGTTTCCGAAGGCACAGTGCGGGTTCGCATCAAGCGAATGGTGGCAGAACGGGTCTTTCGCATCCAGGCCGTGTCCGACGTGGAGTTGTCAGGACTTGGCGCACACGCCTATCTGTTGGTCTCTACCGCGCCGGGAAAGGCCGACGATATCGCGAAGGCGCTAGCCCGCAGGGACGACATTGTCCAGGTCACCCGCGTGCTCGACACTGTCGAAGTGGTTGCGGTGATGCAGTCGCCCGACGACGCAACACTGGTGGCCAGCGTCTTCGACGAGATTGCTCTGCTGCCGGGGGTGCGCCGCGCAGAGATCGTGGCCGGGGTGGCCTCGCCCAAGCACACGTACGCCTGGACCTGGATCGTCTGATCCCGGACAATACCTACGGGCATCCGCTCAGACCGAGACATCCTGCACGACGGTGTCGACGAGCTTGTGCTTCATCAACTTTCCGGCCGCAGATCGCGGCAACTCGTCGACGAAGCCAACTGATCGCGGCGCCTTGTAGTGCGCGACGTTCTCGCGGACGAACTCAATCAGTTCGCCCGCCAATTCGCTACTCGCCGCATGTCCGTCGCGTAGCTGCACCAGCGCTTTGACCTGCTCACCCATCACCGGATCTGGCACGCCGATGACCGCAACGTCGAAAATGGCGGGGTGCAAGGTCAGGACATTTTCGATTTCCTGGGGGTAGATGTTCACCCCGCCCGAGATAATCACGAAGGACTGGCGCTCCGCCAGATAGAGATAGCCATCTTCGTCTATGTGCCCGAGGTCGCCGACTGTTGACCAATTGCCATGCGCCGGATGTCGACTCGAGCCAGTCTTTTCCGAGTCGTTGTGATAAGCGAAGGCAGAGACATCCCGCTCGAAGTAGACCGTTCCGATCTGCCCGGCAGGCAATTCGTTGCCCTGCTCGTCGCAGATATGAATCTCCCCGACCACAGCGCGGCCCACCGAACCCCGTCGCTCCAGCCACTCCTGCGCAGTGATGAGCGTCATCCCATGACCTTCAGTCGCGCTGTAGTACTCGGTGAGGATGGGCCCCCACCATGTCAACATCGCATCCTTGACCGAGGGAGGACATGGCGCCCCGGCGTGAACGACCACCCGAAGCGAGGACACATCAAACCGGTCTCGCACCACCTCCGGGAGCTGAAGCATGCGCACAAACATCGTGGGCACCATTTGGGTGGCGCTGACCGCATGTAACTCGATCACCTCCAAAGCCGCTGCCGCGTCGAACTTCTCCATCTGTACCACCGTCCCCCCCAGTGCGTGGATAGTGGCGCAGTAGCGGAGCGGAGCGGCGTGATAGATGGGGGCAGGTGACAGATAGACATCGTCGGCGCTGAGACCCAACAGCTTTGTGAGGAGTGTTGTTTGCGGGTCGAAGCCATCGGTGACCTGAGTGCCCGGCAATCGAGACTTGATGCCCTTCGGCCGGCCGGTGGTTCCCGACGAGTACAGCATGTCTGCGCCTCTGGGTTGGTCGCTCAGACGGGGATGGCCACCGGCCAGCAGCTCCTCATACGGGGCACAGCCCGCCACCGCTCCTCCGACCGCGAATCCTGAGACGCCTCCAGTGCACTGTTTGCCGATCTCGTCGGCCAGATCTCCTACACCGGATGAGACGAACAGAGCACGTGCTCCGCTATCCCTAAGGATGTAGTCGACTTCAGCAGCTCGCAGGTGCCAGTTGATCGCGGTGATGTAGAGCCCAGACCGGATTGCGGCCCAGTAGATTTCAAAAGCCTCGGGGATGTTGTCGACGAGCATCGCGATGACGTCACCTCCCCGTAGTCCGAGCTGATGCAAGGCTGCCGCCAGCTGTGCGGATCGGTCATCGAGCTCACCATAGGTAAGCGTGCGCCCCGAATCGGCCATGATCACCGCAACCTTGTCGCGAGGGTGACTTCCGGGAAACATCAGGACCTCCTGAGTGGGCAATGGCCGCGACGGTGGCCTACTGGGCATGGACAGGCATGCACCGACGAACCCTATGACTCATCTTTGCAGTCTAAAAGCCTTAGTCTACTACGAATAATGCACTGTAGATCTCACGGGTATCACACTATCCGGACACATGGCTCGGATCGATTGGAGCCAGCGCCCATGCCCTGCAAGAGTGCGAGAAAACATGGGAGCTGACACCTCTTCGCTACGCTCCTTATAGACAGAATCCGACAATATGCATACTATGCGTAGTTCATGGCTGCAGATGCAACGTCCTGGGCTCCCACGATCACTCCCCAGCAGAGCCGATACTGGCTCGCACGCCGCACCAAGCCGATCGGTGAGCACGACCGCAGCTCCGAGGGCAGCGGGCGCACGGCACTGGTCACCGGGGCCTCGTCGGGAATCGGCCTGGCATGGTGCGAACTACTTGCCGCAAAAGGCTTCGACATCGTGCCGGTCGCGCGCCGCTTGGATCGTCTGAACGCGCTCAAGCAACGTCTCGAAGCCGATTGGTCTGTGTCAGTGTCACCGATGACCGCCGACTTGAGCAGGCCGGGCGCGCCCGCGGAGATCTACACCGAACTGGCTCGTCGTAACACGACTGTGGATGTACTGGTCAACAACGCGGGGTATTCGATCGCTGGCCGGTTCATTGATAATTCGTGGTCCGATCAGGAGGCTTTTCTCCGGGTGATCGGACTGAGCGGTATCGAGCTGACGCACCTGCTGCTTCCATCGATGATCGAACGTCGTTGGGGCCGGATTGTTTTCGTCGCATCAATCGCTGCGGTAATGTCCGGCTTGCCCGGCCAGGTGTTGTATTCCGCAGGAAAGTCTTTGGTACACAAATTCTCTGAAGGTCTGGCTGAAGAGGTCGAGCGATTGGGCGTGCACTCGACTGTCAGCCTCCCGGGTACGACCGACACCGACATTTTCGACAACAGCAACGTGACGGAATTTACCGAAGGTCTGGCCATGCAGATGTCGATGATGAGCCCAATTGCTGTGGCGCGGCAAGGCTTCGAGGCATCCAAGCGAGGCGACCGCATGATCGTGCACGGCAAGCACCATCAGATCGGAACATTCTTCATGGCCCATGCGCCGCGGCCCCTGCGCTACCTCATCTCCGGACGTCTTGCCCTCAAGGCGATGCCAGAACTGCATAACGCCGCACCACAGCGCTGCTAGCGCTCCACGCACACAACACTGCAGAAGAGGCGTCCTGGCCTGAACTCGGCCGGTTGGACACCGATAGCACGCACAGTGCGTCTATAAAGTGTCTGACGATGGTTTCGGGTGTTGCGCCTGAGGCTCAGGGGATGACGCTTACCGCTTTGTCTGACGCTCAGTGGGGCTGATCGAGGATCTGCTTCCGGCGCGCACGGGTAGGCGGCGCCAGCCCCTTCAGGATGCCCGTTCGATGGTGGAGGGCGACTACGTCATTGGGACCACTACGGAATGGTGGGCGCGCACACCTGTGCGGCTGCGCCTCAGTGGTCAGGCGGACTGCCGGATTCCGAGGATTCGGAGATGGTAGTCAGCAGGACCGAACAACGCGTCGATTGTGAGAATCCGTTTCAAGTGATGTCCCACGGCACACTCCTCGGTCATTCCGATACCGCCGTGAATCTGGACCGCGGACTCCGCGATCTCGCGGCCAAGCCGGCCGACCTGCCCCTTGATCAGTGAGTAGTCGCGCTGGCTGGCCAGGCCGCTGTCGATGGCCGCTGTGACATAGATCAGCGTCGCCCGAGCCTTCGCGTAGGCGACCTTCATGTTCGCGATGCGGTGTGCTACCGCCTGGAAACCAGCTATCGGAGACCCGAACTGGTTGCGGGTGCTCGCGTAGCTCGCCGTCGCATCCAGAAGCGCCCCCATCGCACCGACAGCCTCGGCACACAGAGCCAACACCGCGTCATTGATGACGTCTTGAATGGCCGCTGCGGCGTCCTCGCAAACCAGACCGCTTGCCGGCACCCGTACGTCGTCGAATCGGATGTCCGCCGCACGACGACCATCGATGGTGCGGTAAGGGGTCAGCGTGACCCCGTCGGAACCGGGATCGACGGCCACGATGCCGAACGTCGCTTCGGTCAGCCGCACCGTCACCACCAGAACATCGGCGGTTGCTCCGTCGAGGACGAGGCGCTTGTGCCCGCGAAGTACATAGCCGTCCCCGTCGGCTTTGGCAGTTGTCGAGATCATGTCGATCGTCGCCGTTCCCCGAGACTCCTCGTGGGCCAACGCAGCTCGCAGCTTGCCCGCCACAATCTGTCGCAGCCAGCCGGTCGCCTGCGGGTTGCGTTCGGACCGGGCCAGCGCGCGCCCGGCGAAGATGATCGACGAGAGGTAGGGTTCGACCACCAGGTGGCGGCCGAACAGCTCGCTGATGGCGACGATGTCAGAACCCGATCCACCGTAGCCACCGACAGACTCGGGAAGCGGAAGCGCCAGCAGCCCCATCGCCTCAAACAGTGTCCACACACTCTCGGACACGCCTGCGGCCGATCGCACGATGGATTGGCGCTGCTCGAAACCATAATGCTGGGTGAGCAACTCGGTCAGCGAGTCCCGCAACATCGTCTGCTCGTCGGAAAAGTTGAAGTCCATTGTGAATAGATCTTTCAGCCTAGGGGCGCCGGCGTACGGGCGAGAAGGTCTCGTTGGATCTCGTTGGTCCCTGCATAGATGGTCGTTGCCCGCGAATTCAGGTAGTACGGCATAGCAACAAGGTCAAAGTCACTCCCCAATGGCTCCACACCGGCCCCCACCGTCAACGCGTCAACCTGTAGCGGAACCGCATCGATGCCGGACACCCGGGTCATGGCGGTTGAGATTCGCTGCGTGAGTTCAGAGCTCACGATCTTGAGTAGCGATGGAGTGGCCGGGTCGGATACCAGCCCATGGCCGGTGATCATCAGTTTTTCGAGGGCTCCCAGCGCAGCTACCTCCGCTTCGAGCTCACCGATATCGCGCTGAAAAACGGCATCGGTGGCGAGCGACCCTCCCGTGGGCGCCGGCACCGTCTCGGCAGCGCCTCGAATCAGCCGGAGGTTCCGGCGCATCCACGGACTGTGCAGTGCCCCGCCCCGCTCGTGGCGCAGCAACTGCTTGGCCACCGACCACCCGTCGTTCTCAGCCCCCACTCGGCCTGACTGCGGAACCCGGACGTTGTCGAAGAACACTTCACATTGCTCAGGGTGACCGTCCAACCCGATGATCGGCCGCACGGTGAGGCCTGGCTGATCCAGATCCTCCAGCAGTAAGAAGGTGATTCCGTGCTGCTTTTTACCCTCCCTACTGGTACGCACCAGCATGAACATGCGGTTGGCCTTGTGCGCCAGAGTCGCCCAGGTCTTCTGCCCGTTGATCACGTAATCCTCGCCGTCCGCGACGGCGGCGCAGGCGAGGGCAGCCAGGTCAGACCCCGCGTTCGGCTCGGAATACCCCTGTGTCCAGTAGTCGTCTCCGGAGAGGATTCCCGGCAGATACTTCCGTTTCTGCTCCTCGGTACCCAGCTCCATGAGGAGGGGCCCCACCATCTGAAGGCCGTTGGGAAGCAGCGGGGGGAGGTCGCGATCGCAGTACTCTTCGGTGAAGATCAACCGCTGCTCGTCAGTCCAACCGGCACCGCCGTATTCGGCCGGCCATGCCGGCGCGGCCCAGCCTCGCTCGTGCAGTATTCGGTGCCACTGCATGACTTCCTCAAAGGGCGCGAACACGCTCGTCGTCTTGCGGCCCGCCTCACGGATGGCCTCTGTCGGCGCGGTGTCCAGGAATTCGGCGACCTCCCCGCGAAACGCCTCGAGTCGCGGATCAACGTCAAGATGCATGCGACTCACTGCCCTTTCCCCGGCCGGAGAACGTGGCGATGCGCTCCTGCATGTCAGGACCTGTGCCCGCGCTCTCCATCACTTCCCAATGCAGCCCCGCGTCGATGGAGCTGCCCTCTGTTGCGTCCAAGAGACCCTTGACGGCCTGGTGACTGAAGGACGAATTGGTTGCGATCCGAGTCGCCAACCCGCTGACCTCCTCATCAAAGCTGCCATCGGCTATCAGGAACTCGGCCAACCCGATGCGCACAGCTTCGGCAGCATCGATGATGTCGCAGGTGAACATCAGCCGTTTTGCTGTCGCCAGGCCGACCCGTCGAGGCAGCCGCTGGCTCATTCCCCAGACTGGCGTCAACGCCCACTTTGCATGGGTGTCACCGAATCGCGCGTTGTCCGATGCGACGATGAAGTCACAGGCGAGCGCGACTTCAAGGGCGCCGGTGTAGCAGTGCCCATGGACGGCGGCGATGACCGGCTGCGGAAGTCTTTCCAAGAGGCGAAGGGTTTGACTGTGCCAACCGGGCGCAGGCGAGGTCTCCCCCGCCGAAATGTCGGTCAGGTCGTGCCCGGCCGAGAAGCACCGCCCCGCTCCCCGCAAGACAACGCATCGGACGGAGTCGTCGCCGGCAAGAGCTTCGATATGCTTGCGCAACTCGGTGAACATGGCAGTAGTGAGCGCGTTGAGCTTCTCAGGTCGGTTCAACCACAACGTTGTCCAGCCATCGTGGTCTTCTCGATAGACCAGAGCATCCATGACAGTCTCCTCTGTCGGTCTGGGGTTAACGGCCGGCGAAACGCACGAGCGCACGGGCACTCACGCAGGACGCATGCTGGTGAACACCACAACGTCGGCCACTTCGAGACCGAAGCGGGGGCTGGGGACACCCGCCAATGACGATCGGATCAGGGACTCCCCTCGCGTATGGGCAAGCTACAACGCTGAGCCCTACTCCCTGGAGCGTTCGTCCGTAATAGCTCACTCGGTGGGCCGACAGTGACGCAGTATGCGTAGCACAGCGACGGAAGTATACGCAATACGCGTCGCCAGTTCTATCGATACTGCAATATGCGGACAATGTTGCCGAGCTATTTGCGCGGGTCTCTTGACGGCCGTCGACCGTTACCTCGTCCGTCCCACCCCGTTGATGATCACGTCGCGAAACTCGCGCGCGACTTCCGCTGCCGTATCGCCCCTTTCGGGCCGAAACCAGTACCACAGGGAATTCACCATCCCGAGCATCCCATTGGCCACCACCCGAACCTCGGCCGGCCGCTTGTCCGGCCAACAATCTCCGATCACGCTTTCCCAGCAATCCTGGACCCCTTGGCGCAGTGCCTGCAGCTGAATGCCGTGCTCGGAGTTGAGTTCAGACGCGTCACGCGTCTGGATTGCGACTTCCCGCCGGTGCGTGGCGATAACCTCGACATGGGTGTCGATGAGCCTCGAAAGTTTGTCGACGGGGTCTGCAGCAGCCGACGTCACGCCTACCGCGGCCGCAAGGGCTTTACCGGTGTAGCGACGTAGAATCTGCCACAGCAACTCTTCTTTCGACTTGATGTGGTGATAGAGGGCACCAGTTTGGATGCCAGAGCTCGCACTGATCTGAGCCACACTGGTGCCGTGGTATCCCCGCAGGGCGAATAGCTCGGTGGCCGCCTCGTAGATACGGTCACGGGTGATGTCACGATTGGCCGCTACGCTGCCGCGAGGCCGGCCAGGACCTCGATGCTCAGAGTCTTTCTGCGGGCGGGTCGGGGACATGACTGGATGATATTCGCACATTTGATCGCGTCTCTCAGGCCGCGCCGCCGCCGAGCCACAAGATCGCCGGCTAAGCCGGAACCGCCACTCGAGACGCCAGCGCAAACAGCTGCCGACTTCCCGCCCACACACCCGCTGTGCTCTCGAGCCGACCAGAACGCGGCGTTCAACACAGCTTGCAGTAATGGAGTGTTCACACAATTAATCAAGCACCGATCGCCGCCAGTATCCCTATGGGACAGCAGGTGTCGGCCGTGATGCCTCTACAATTGTAGTAGACAACCAATTTAATGAGGACTACTCTCGGGGCCATGCACACCGTCGTGGCGAAACAGACCCGCAGTGGCTTTCGCCTCGGCGCGCTGTCGACATCGCAAGGCGCCGCCTTGGTTCGTCCGCTGGCCCCCGTCCGATGATGTGGCCGCAGCGAAGGACCCTCCTGCACCCGCATGTTGTCGCTGGACGTCGCTCGTAACTCCCATGACCAGAAGGGAAAGCCATGATCACCGAACTGTTTGCCGATGAGGACTTCCAGAAGAAACTTGACTGGATGGACGACTTCGTCCGATCCGAGATCCTGCCCTTGGAGACCATCGACCTGGATTGGCAGGGGCTGCTTCAGGCCGTGGCACCACTCAAGGAAGAGGTCAAGGCTCAGGGTCTCTGGGCCACCCATTTGAGCCGCGAACTGGGCGGCCAGGGCTACGGTCAGGTCAAGCTGGGGCTGATGCACGAGATTCTGGGCAAATCCCTCTACGCTCCGCTGACTTTCGGCAACCAGGCCCCAGACTCGGGCAACAGCGAGATACTCGCCGAAATGGGCACGCCCGAGCAGAAGGACCGGTGGTTGCGCCCCCTGCTTGCAGGGCAAGCATATTCAGCATTCGCGCTGACCGAACTCGACAATGCGGGTTCAGATCCCACCGGATTGACCACAACGGCAGTACGCGATGGTGATGACTGGATCATCAACGGGCACAAGTGGTTTATCAGCAACGCGTCTATCGCCGACTTCTTCATCGTGGTTGCCGTCACCGACCCCGATGCACCCAGCCACGGCCGCACCTCCCAATTCATCGTGCCGGCTGATAGCGCTGGCCTTCGCATTATTCGCGACATTCCCTCACTGGACCACGGCGCATCCGAGAAGAACTTGTACGGCGGTCACTCCGAGGTGGTCTTCGACGGCGTACGCGTACCTGCGCACGCCATCCTCGGGGGCGTTGGCGAGGGCTTCGCCATCGCGCAGAAACGCCTGGGCCCCGGCCGCATTCACCATTGCATGCGCTGGATTGGACAGGCCCAGCGGGCCTTCGACATGTTGTGCGAGCGGGCCACCTATCGGTGGGCACACGGCAGCGTATTAGGTGACAAGCAGACCGTCCGGGCGTGGATCGCCGACTCCGCTGCCGAGATCCAGGCGGCCCGGCTGATGACGCTGCACGCAGCATGGGTGATCGACCAGCAGGGGGTCCGGGCCGCCCGTAAGGACATCGCTCTTATCAAGTTCTACGGGGCGTCAGTGCTCCACAACGTGATCGACCGCGCCATCCAGGTGCACGGATCGCTCGGATACTCCGATGACCTACCGCTGGCATGGATGTACAAGGCCGCACGCGCTGCACGCATGTACGACGGGCCGGACGAGGTGCACCGGGAGACGGTCGCGCGGCTGATCCTGCGCGACTACCAACCGCCTCTCGACGGCATTCCCACGGAACACGTCCCCACCCGCCGACAGGCCGCCCAACAGCGGTTCGCGCACCTACTCGAAGCCTCTTCCCACTAGAGCACGGCACCGACCGTGATGAAAGCGATGGCGACCGCATGAAGGCCTACCATTTCAACTCCGCCGGTGAAGGTCTGAGGCTCGTCGAGCTCGATGACCTAGCGGCAGGGCCGGGTCAGGTGGTTATCGACGTGAAAGCCGCCGGCCTCTGTCATTCCGATCTCCACATCCTGAAGGGGCCCGGAGGGGCTTGGGCGTCCAAACGGCCCATCATTCTCGGCCATGAAATTGCGGGCACGGTTCGCCAGGTCGGATCCGGCGTCAGCAATGTGGCGCTCGGCGACCGAGTCGCGATAGCGCTCGTGAGTCATCCGCTATCCGAGATGGATCCGAGAACCGCACCGGGACTGGGCTGCGACGGCGGCTATGCCGAACAAGCAGTTTTCCCTGCTGATTTCCTGGTGAAGATCCCACCCCGAGTCAGCCTTGAACAGGCGGCCGTCGCAACGGATTCCATTTCCACCGCCTACCACGCGGTTGTCACCGAGGCGGGAATCGTCAGCGGCATGCGGGTGGCCATCATCGGCCTCGGCGGCCTGGGTCTCAGCGGAGCACGCATCGCGGTACTGCGCGGCGCCACCGTTTACGGCGTCGATATCGACATCAATAGCTTCGACGCCGCACGCCAGCAGGGCGTGACGGAGTGCTTCACGAGTATCGCTGACGTACCAAGGCCGATCGATGTGGTCGTGGACTTCGCCGGTGTCGGGACGACCACCGCAGAGGCGGCACTTGCCGTGCGTCTGGGCGGACGCGTCGTCGTCGTCGGACTTGGCGCGGAGCTGGCCACCATCAACACGGTCGATCTCGTCACCCGGAACGTCCGTTTGCAGGGCTCACTGGGTTCCTCGCGGGACGAGCTCGCCCAGGTACTCGGATTGATCGCCGACGGGTCGCTCGTGCCGGTACTCGAGGAAGTGCCGTTCGACGCTCTTACCGAGGCGCTGGACCGTCTCGACACCGGCACCGTCAGCGGTCGACTGTTCACCCGTCCGAGTCATTGAGCTGAACTGACCCACTCGGCTGATCCATCACGGGTCCGATCACTCAAAACAGCGAGATGGCATCAGTCGAAGTTCATGGGCTGGCTCGAATATGCGTCGCGCACTTCGATGAAGCCGGTCACCGACGTGCTGGGAAGCCTTGCCCGCACAGGCGCGGGCTTGCGTGGCCGCCGCAATGATGCCGAGTTTGAATCCGGCAAGGACTAGACATCACGTGATAGCCGACGCGTCGCGTTCCGTTCGCTCCGAGTAGCGCTTGACGGGGTCCCCACAGGATGCCTCGCCGCCGGCGGCAAGGACTGGGCCGCGCTCCGCGGAATCTTCGAACCCGGGATGAGGCCACAATGTGCGTGTGCCCCTGTAGCCGACCGGGGGTGTAGTCGCTCAGGGTCGAGTAGGACTCAAGCTCACCAAGCCACCGAGGCACTAGCCGCTACAAACCAAGCGGCCCGGTGCCGAGACCCTGCTCGGCCATCCACGATTCGATCGCGCTCGGGTTGAGCCCCTCGATGGGCGTCGGCGTCCGCACGACCCACACGATGGCAGACCATTAATAGGTTAGATAGGACATTTATTGACCCCGGTCGTATGCCCCGGACGAAGCGAAACCCGTTGCGGTAGGGAGATATGTCCGACATTAACCGAGCGCTTGGTACATTAACTGGATGGATGACCTTAAGGACCGAGTAGTCGTTGTCACGGGCGGTAGCAGGGGCATGGGGCGCGAGATGGTCGTGGCTTTTGCCGAACGGGGCGCGCATGTGGCAATCGCGAGCCGGAAACAGGAGAACTGCACTCAATTGGCGGCGTTCGTGACTGACCGCTACGGGGTCCGAGCGCTTCCGGTGGGTTGCAACGTCAGCAACTGGTCAGACTGTGACCGGTTAACCGAGGCTGTGTATGACGAGTTCGGGCGCGTTGACGTGCTGATCAACAACGCCGGTCTATCGCCGCTGTACCCTTCGCTTGCGGAGGTCGACGAGGCGCTGTTCGACAAGGTGATCGGTGTGAATCTCAAAGGGCCGTTCCGGCTTTCAGCGAAGATCGGCGCTCGGATGGTCGAGGCCGGCGGCGGATCGATCATCAACATCAGCTCCATTGCCGCGATCCGACCCAATGCCAGCGCCATTCCCTATGCGGCGGCCAAGGCCGGCCTCAATTCGCTCACCGAAGGCCTCGCCCAGGCATATGCGCCGACGGTCCGCGTCAACACGATCCAGCCGGGCGCGTTCTTGACCGACATCGCCTCGGCATGGACGCCCGAAGGACGCGCCCACATGGAGAACTCTGCCGCCCTGCAACGCTGCGGCAATCCCGATGAAATCGTTGGGGCTGCGCTCTACTTCGCGACCTCGGCGTCGTCGTTCTGCACGGGGGCTGTCCTGCGCATCGACGGCGGCACGGCCTGACGCCAGTTCCGCGTACCGTCCTCAATTCCACCAGAAAGGTCGGATCACCATGTCCCGTCTTGGCTTGACGATCCCACTGGAAGGAACAGCCCTAGCACAGCAGCAATGTCACCTCGACACCATCGAAGGCGGCGGCTTCACCGACCTGTGGTCGGCCGAAGCCTCTGGCGCCGACGCCTTCACTCCGCTGGTTGCCGCCGCGGTCAGTCATCCGGGCTTCAGACTCGGTACGGCGATCGCGTCGGCATTCACGCGCGGCCCGGCGCTGATAGCGATGTCTGCGGCAGCCTTGGCCGACGTCGCACAAGGCGATGTCGCCGTTGGCATCGGCGCCGGCTCCGACGTCATCGTCGAGAAGTGGAACGGCCTCAAGTTCCAGGCACCGTTTCAACAGGTTCGTGATGTGGTGTCCTTCGTACGCCGGGCGCTGACAGGTGAGCGCATCGACATGGTGTGTGACAGCTTCAGGATCGACGGTTTCCGACTCGAACGTGTCCCCCGGCGACAACCCAAGTTGTTGATAGCGGCGCTGCGACCAGGCATGCTGCGCCTAGCCGGTGCAATATCGGACGGGGCGATCGTGAACTGGCTCGCGGCCTCCGATGTGCCCCGGGTGGAGCGGTGTGTGCGCTCGACTGGCTCTGATGCTGAGATCGTCGCCCGCCTGTTCGTGGTTCCGAGCGAAGATGTGGCGCTTGTACGGGCCACCGCACGACGGGCGATCGCGGCATACCTGAATGTGCCGGTGTATGCAGAGTTTCATCGCTGGCTGGGCCGCGGCGACCAGTTGGAACCGATGTGGGCAGCCTGGCAGTCCGGTGACCGTGCCGCCGCGCTTGCCGCAATACCCGAGGCGGTCATCGACGACCTTTTCATCTACGGTAGTCCGAACGATATCGCCACGCGAACAAGGGAGTACGTGGATGCCGGGGTGACCACGCCGGTGCTGGCGATCATGCCCGCCAAGGGTCAGCCGTCGCCGTCACCGGAAGCTATTGCCTCGATTGGCCGTGCCTTCACCGGATGACAACTGATGACCGGCAGGGCTACCCGTGGGATGGCGGCACGCCGCCAGTCAGGTGCGCCGACGAGGCCTCAGGCCGCGAAGTGGGCCCAACCGGTGGCAGTCTACTTCGGCGCGCTGGTGGTGGGGCCAAGGACCTGCCAGCTGAGATCCGTCCAGGGCGCAGACAGCCACGTTCTTGTGGGTTCGACCGACAGCTTCATGGGCCCGCGTTCACAGTAGATTCGGCTGTCTGGTGTCGCTGCACACGTAGTGCCCTCATGCGTGATGAACGACCGCGGGGGTAGCGGCTGCTGGGCCTGGGTGGCTGGGAACCTGACCGCCATCGACCAATCGTAGTGGACATCACGGTCACCGTTGATCCAACCGATGTGGGTCACATCAGCAGGAGCACCGGGTATTTGGCCGCTGCAGCCGAAGTTTCCCCTGCCCCAGATTCCGCAAGTCAATCCGGTCGGCGACAGGAACCACACTCCACCCGGCAGCGCAAAGTCATTGGCGTCCAGGCGATCGTAGTATCTGATATCCGGCCATGGGTTGGCGCCAGGATCAGCGGCCGGGGAGTCCGCGGGGCCGGCCGCCGCTGGCGGATCCGGCGGCGGAGATGCAGGGTCTGCCTGAGACGTGGCGGTGCCGCCTGTCAACATCATCGCCACACATATGGCGCTCAATCCGGCAATGTTGCATCGGTTCGGACGCGGGATATTGTTTGAGGCAATCACAAGCATCTACTTTCGTCTACGAAGGTCACTCTCGTCCGTTAGGCCATGTGCGGCGTATCCCCGTAGCAGGTCGCATTGCCGATGTCCAAAGTGCTCTGGCACAGCAGCTTTCCCTGATACCAGATTCGGACGCTCACCCAATTCCGAACCTGAGCTCGAGGTCTCCAATCCGCCCGGAGCTCGCTTCGTGCAACTCCCCCGGCCACTGTCGTATCGAGCCGCCAGGGGAGGGGGACATCCCTGATCAACATCCTGCGCTGAGCATCCATGTACTCGATACCGGCGATACCGACGCTGTCGGAGACCACTTCATAGGTCACTACGTCGTCGGTCGCGCGCCCGTACGGGCTGAGGAGCCCCGCAACGAAAGCTGTTGAGAGCAGCACTGCCAAAGCGCGAACCACATCTCCGGAACGCGCCCCTGGCCACAGCCTCGCTGTCATGATCCCACCAACACGACGGCGAGAAGCACCTTGCCAGCGTCTGCGTTCCACAATCTGTCTGCGCCGAAGGTGGTGAAGGAACAGTCCGGAATGGCCGAAAACCCCTGCAAAAGAAGTCCCTTCGTCGCATCACCATCGTTGTCGGCCGCGCCGAGGAGAACCTTCACTTTGGCCCCCTTGCCGCCAAGGTCCCGGTAGATCGGAAATGCATCCTCCACGGGGACGTTCTCCGCCTGATGGCTGAGATAGGTGTCGGTGGATCGATTCACGATCGAGGCCGTATGTTCGGCGAGCGGGTCATACTGAAGCGCGGGGCAGCTTGTACCGCCACGCATCTGCGCTACAGCGTCAGCCAAAGTCGGCGATGGTTCGGCACCGGCGGGTGCCGATTGCACCAGGCCGGTGCCGAGAGCCAGTGCCACCGACGGTGCGATCGATGCGACGATGCCTGCCCCTCGAAGGATTTCGGGCGTCCGGCTCCGCAAGGATTGCCACTTCACGTGAATGGCCCTTCTCTCCGCGCGGTTCGCCGCGCCATCCCCGTCAGTCACAGACGTGCGACCGATGGATCTTGCTGCCGAAACGCTGCGCATGCTGGAACGACGGGCCCGTGAACCAGGCGGGTTGGCGCCCTCTGAGGCCGTCTCGGACATTGGACAGTTGTTGCCAAAGGCGGTAGAAGCTCTCGCCCTGAAAAAGTGGGAAATACTGGTCGTTCGATGAGTCCTGGGTGATAGTCAACGCCTGCGCACGAGGTGTGAGGAAGTCCAGTGACTCGTTGAGATTGGCGACCACCGCGTCGGCTTGCTCGTTGATGCCGGGCGCATTCCAGTTGCCGTTCTCGCCGATCAGGTTCAAGTTGAAGGTCTCGACTTGATGTATCAACTGATCATATTGCGCGTTGTACCACTGGCACATCTCGCCAGCGGCGGTGATGTCGGCGGCGGTGACCTTGTCTCGCGTCTGGTCGTACGGGAACGGGAAACGAGGCTGCCAATTGGTCGGAGTCGGAGTGACGACAGGCAACAGCGGTGGTGGGGCGTCATTGCCGGCAGGGTCCGCGGTCGCGAGGCCGGTCAGCGAGAGCACCGCTGCCGCGGCCATCGCCGCACACGCCGCGACGACCCCCGTTCGGCATCTGAGCGCGGACACGCTCTGTGCCGTGTTCAGGCGACCGACCACTCCAGCTCCCTCCATCAGAAACACGGTGCCAAGCACCAACGCAACAGGCGTCTTACTTCGGCGGCATGACCGCGTCGATGCCGCCGACATCAGTGATTTGCCAATTGTTGTTGGCATCCATGGTGATGCTGTAGGTCGCCGTCGATTGAAGACCATCCGGCGCCTGCATCGTCTTGGTGACGACGTTGACGAACGAATCGACCACGTAAACTCCGCCAGACTCCGACCGCACCTTGGCAACTAGCGGCTTCGCGGTCGAATTCCATTGCAGCGGTACCAGGATCTGCTCCATGGAATCGGCGGCCTTGGTCAGCCTGTCCTTGAGCTCCGGTGACGTCCCGGCAACCAGCTTGGTCTTCCAGCTACCGAGGTCATGGAAATCCATGACCGCTGCATTCACCGCATAGTCAAGGGCCACATCCTCGGCATGTTTGTCGTTTGCGGCCTGCCGCTTTTGGGCATCGATCGTGCCCTCAGCACTGATGTAGAGCCAGGCCAGCACTCCGACTACGGCGGCGAGAACAGCCAGGATGGCACCCGTGACGAGCGCTCGCACCGACACAGCCTTAGGTGGCTTCCGCTCCGCCCTCGCGGCGTCGGGCTCAGGCGCAGCAGAAATCTCCTCAGCGCTGCGCGGGGTCGCACTATTCTCGGTATCCATCGCGGCAGTCATGTCAGATGTCCTTCTCTCAATGGGGCTTTCGGTCACGGGTGAGTCTCGCTCTCAAGATCCCGCCGGATCCGGAACGGTGACATGCAGTGTGATAGCACCGTCCTCAGGAACCGCTGCGAGCATGTTCGACAGGATCTGGCCGGTGTCGAAGTTCATCAACGATCCGGCGATGCCGTTCATCTTGGGCAGAAGAGCTTCGGAGATCACCTTGAGATCGGGCGCACGGTCGTCGAGGAACTTCTGCAGCCGGGCGAGCAGCGACTGGAACAGCCGTAGCCCCGGCGGACCGTTCACAAGTACCACCTTCATGGCTGCGCCGTAGGTCGAGTGGATCAGTGGCCCAATCTTGGTGAAGGGGTCGACCAAGCTGGTCAGCGTCGGGCCAAGCCAGTCCGCGTTCTGCAGCAGTGTCTGCATATTCGCCAACACCGTTTGCCCACGGCCATTCATGCCTGCGGTGGTGTTTCGCAGCAGCAAGCTCGTGCGGGCGAGGTTCGGCAGCACCGAACCCGGATCCGGTAGCGCCGCGTCGGCTTCGTTGACGATGCGTTTGAGTTGATCAGGGTCGAGTTGATTCATCACCCGGACGACGCTGGCGGCCAGTTCCGAGATCGAAGCCGGTTGGTGCACTCGTTCGGCGGCGATCCGTTGACCGTTCTTCAACATCGGGCCGTCAGAGGTGCGTGGCAGTAAGCCAAGATACGTCTCGCCGAGGGCCGACAAGTTGTCCAGGCGTACATCGGTGTCGACCGGGATGGGCTGGCTGCGGTCGATATAGAAGTCGACCGTGGCATCGGAAACAGTGGATTGGATTCCGGTCACCTTGCCCACTGGCACACCGCGCAATAACACATTGGATCCCACGACCAGTCCGTTGACGTCGGCGACCGTCATCGACAGGTTGGTCCGATCCGACGGCGGCCCGAGTCGTAGTCCGAAGGACGCGATGTAGGTGATCGACAGAGCGATGATCGCCGCAAAGACGGTAAACGACACCGCGTCACGTAGCCTCATGGCGTTGCTCCCAGAATTCGCAGCACGTCTTGGATATTGCCGGAGAGTTCTCGCCCGTCTGGTCCCTGAATCGAGGTGATGTTGATCGCCGGGTTCTTGTCGACCGGAAGGAAGAAGTCCGTGAAAAGCTTTCTCCAGTGAGGCACTTCGTCTTCGACGGCCCACTTGCTGTGTTGAATCGCCCCCATCGTGACGCCGAGCGAATCCAGCAGCGGTACCAACCAGAAGCCGCCGTTGTAGATACTGCCGATAGATGGGAGCAACAACCCGACGTATGACGCAGTTGTTGTGCCCCGGTCGAACCCAAGCATTCCGGCCGGGGAGAACCAGTGCTGGAAGTCCGGCACATGGACGGCCATGACATCTCCGGCTCGTGAGACACCGTCGAGCCACTGATCGACGAGATCCATATTGCTGGCCAGATCGGAGAGGTCGACAGCGACCCGCGTGGTCAGCTTTCGAACGTCGGGTTCGGGCGGGGTGACCCTGTTGATGCCGATGATGGCTTGCTGCACCCGCTGAATCGACCCGCTGGCCACGAAGTTCGCCATGTTGGCGATGGTGTCTTCGAGTTGTGGCGGCGACGTCGTGTTCGACAGGGGGATCCGACCACCAGCTGACAGCGCAGTAGTCGCGGAATCTTGTTGGGAGCGTTCAAGCGCAACGTAGATGTCACCGAGGACGGTGGCCTGCTGCAGCGTCGCATGCGCATTCGACGGCACCGTCACGCTCGGCTCGATGCGCGCTGTCACGTCGACGTGATCGCGGGCGCTGGCCACCTTGGTCACCACCCCGACCGCCGTCCCGTCGATGACGACCTTGGCCCTGTCCGGCAGGTTGAGGACGTTGGCGAACTCCATGACGATGTCGTAGCCGTCGCTGTAGGACTTGCCCGGTTGGGGCAGATTGTTCACCGATAGCGACGAACAGGATGTGAGCAGGACGACTGCGCTCAACAACGCCAGTAACGACGGAATCGCACGGTTCATCGTTTGTTGGCCATCGTCAGAACGTATTGCAGCAGCGCGACATCGACCGCGTAGGGCTGGCCGGCGACGTCCATGCAGCTGCCCGGCACCTGAGCGTTCATGTATCCACATTGCAACAGCCCGTCGTGTGTGGGAATTCGATACATCGGGGGCCGATACCGGATGCTGAGGCCCCGATTGTTGACATGATTGGCGAATGTGTTGATCCACCATGGCACCGGATTGAACAGATCGGCCATCGCGTTGGCGTGCGGAGTCATCTTTCTGAGCGCGTCCGACATGGAATCCAGGGTCAGCTGGATCTCATCACCGGCATGCTGCTCGAGGTCACCGACGGCTGTGATCAATGCGGGGAACGGGCGGACTAGGCGTGTGCCACCGTCGAGAGATCGATTGAGGTCGGGGGTCGTGGTCACCGCATCGAGGAGGATCTGCTTCATCGGCCCTCTGACATCGCTCAGGAAGGTGGTGAGGTCAGCGAGATTGGTGACGATCGATCCCATCTCGCTGATCGCCCGGTCGGGGCTGTCGAGCAGTGCCGAGGTGGAAGTCAGCAGCTTGTTAGTGGCCTCTCCATTGCCGCGCATGAGCTGATCGAGTCCGGCAACAGTTCCGCCGACATTGGTCGAATCCTTGGGATTGATCGCATTCACGAACTCGGTTGTCGACCCGATCACCTGGGACAGCGACTTCGGTGTGAGCGAGCGGTCCAATGGGACACACTCCCCCGGCTTGAGCCGGGGACCCTTCTCATAATTGCCGACCATCTCCAGGGCACGATCGGCGAGAACCGATGGTGAGCGAACGACCGCGCGCACATCACTGGGCAGCGGCCGATCATCGGTCAAAGTGAAATCGACCCTGACGCTCTTCGCGCTCGGTGTAACCGATTTCACCTTCCCGATGGGAAAGCCCATCTGCGTCACGGGATTTCCGACGTAGAGCCCAATGCTGTCGGGCATCACGGCGCAATAGTCGGCGCTGTTGCTGCTTGCTGGGGAAGCCGATGGGGTGGCGCATGACACCGCCGCGGCGGCAACCGCAGCGAGGGTAGCGCCAGACAGCGCAGCGCGGTGCAATGAGACTCCGAGGTGATAACGCATCAACACGCACTCCCCGGCATCGGGATGCACACGTCGGTTGCGAGCAGTTCTGGCCGCGCGTTCTGAGCGTCGAGAACGCGATCTAGCTTGTCACGTACCCGACGGAGTCCACGAACGATGATGCCGCTCCGATCGGCCCAACTCCGGAAAATCGCCTGCCAGTTGTGGATCTTCTCCAGGAACCGCTCCCGATGTGCGTTGTAGAACGGCGCGATGGGCCCAATGGCGTCGCCGAGATCGCCCATGCCCATCAACGCAGCGCCGAACCCCTTGCCATACACCGTCAACGTCTGCTCGAGTATCGAGACTTTGGAGATCACCTCCTTGAGTTCGGCGGTTGAGTTACTCAATTCCTGGATGTACTCGTCGGAGAGATTCAGGATCGCCGAAATCTGACCGCGCTGCTTGTCGATCGTCTGGGTCAACGAATTGCCGGCGTTGATCACCGCACTCAGCGAATCGACGTTGGTACCGGTCAATCCCTTCGAGATCTCATCCAGGGATTCGTTGATCGGCTTCGTCTTGATCTGATCTGTGATCGACACCGCATCGGTGAGTGTGCGCACCAGGCTGTAGGGCATCGTGACACGTTCCCGCGGAATGACTCTGTCCCCCAGTGGCTTGTCGCCCAGAGAGACTACGTTGACGTAATAACCACCGACGACCGTCAGCATCCGGACATCGACCTGGGACTGGTCGCCGACGAAGGCATCGCCTTTGACCGTGGTGTCGACCTTGACTTGATTCGGCTCGATTGCAAGGCTTTTCACCTTTCCTACGGTGACACCGGCGATCCGTACCGTGTCACCAGGCCGGACTGATGCTGCGTCATCGGTATAGAAGCTGACGGTCTTCTCCCCGGGAGGACTTACGTACACCAAGGCAATGACCATCGCGGCCACCGCAACGAAGACCAGGGCCGCCGCTCCCCACACGGTGGGGTTGCGCAGGAACTTCACTGATTGCATAACACCACCCGATGTCCGTTGAGAAGCACATCCATGGTCGCCGGGAGTTGGGCTCGACCCCGCGAGCAGGTGAGCGGAACACCCTCCTTCTGCGGGGGTTCGATGTTGTCCCACATCACAGGAACCAACTTGAACGCCTCAACGGCGTTGTCGAGATTCGTGAACGCCTTGTCGAAGGCGGTGTCCAAGTTGATTCCAGGCTTGATGCCGGCGTTGTGCAACAGCCGCACGACGACACTGGTGAATCCGAGCCCATAGAGATCGGACTTGCGGAATTCGTCGAGGATGAGCAGTGCTTGATCCATCGGACGGTTCACCCACTTGAGAATTTGCACCATGTCCTTGCTGTGACCACCGAGCTTGTCCGCCACCGCAGTCAGGTTCTGCATCAGAGTGGCCACAACCTCCTGACGATCGGAGACAAAGGCCGTCAGTTTCCTGATGCTGTCGAGCATCGGCCCGACGCCGCTGCCGTCACCGGAGAGGTACGCCGCCGCGTTGGCCGTGAAGGTATTGATCTCCTCTGGGCTCAATGTCGCGAAGACAGGCTGCAGGCCGTTGAACAACGTGGTGATGTCCAGCGACGGCTGCGTCATCGTGGTGGGTATGTGCGTCACGGTGGCAGTGTTGGGACCCGCATCAGACGGGTTCATGACGTCCACATAGCGCAGGCCGGTGAGGGCCTGGTACTTGACCGCAAGACGAGTCGCGGAGCTCACCCCGTAGCGCTTGTCCAGCGTGAATCCGACTGCTGCGAGGCTCTGGCCGCTTCTACGCTCCAGCGCGATCGAGTTCACCTTGCCGACCCGAACCCCGCGTACCCGGACGTCCGCGTCCAGATGAAGGCCGGATACGTCGGTGAAATCAGCTGTATACGAACGCGTTTCACTGTGGACCGGCTGGAGCATGACGTTCGCCAAAATGATGAAAACAACCACTGCGAGCGCCGCACTCAGGGCAAACCGCCACAACGCGGCTCTCGGCTTCACGGCGCGACTCCCATCTCACCAAGCGGTGCGGCCATGCCGGGAAGCGCATCCAGCACGATATGTACTTGCAGGGCGCGTTGTTCCGGTGAACCGCCGTAGAGGCTTTCGAACCGACGCCGAAGCTCGACCAGCGTTGCGGCGATGTCGTCGGGGCGCACCAATCCCGGAACTGTGTCGGACAAGATCTTCGTGATGCCGACTACTGGCAGCAGGTCACTGACGTGGGAGGATTCCAGCTTGCCAGCGGCACCAAACAAACCCTTCGCGGTCAGCTCGACCGTCGGTAGGTACCGATTCTGCCAGAATTCCTCGGTCACTGTTGCGCCGCCGTCGTCGAGCACGACCAGGCCCGAATTGTCGAACTCGGTGCCCGTTTTGATGAGCGCATCGGTGAAGGCGGGGAATGCGACACTCAGCCCGGTCGCATTTTCGAGAAGCCTTGCGGTACTGACGGTTTGGACATTGTCGACAGCTCTGGTCACCGTCAACATGGTCTCCAACAGTGGCTCCATGCCGTTGATGTATCGGGTCGATCGGTCGATGACGCCCACCAGCTGTGGTGTGACCACTCCCTGGGTGATCTGCCCGAGCCTTGACAACAGAGTCTGTAGGGCAAAGTTGCCGCGTGGAACTGTGGTGATTCGCATTCCGTCACGGAGTGGTTGCCCCCCTTCACCTTTGACTACGTTGATACCGGTGATACCGAAGTAGTTGGCCGGCCGGTAGTCAATTCCAAAGGTGTCGGTGAGACCTGCTGCTGACGGTCCCTGAAGATCAACATTGAGCCGGACACCACCGTCAGCCATGCTCGAAACATTCTTGACCTCACCGACCTTGACACCGTGCATGATGACCGGTGTCCCGCTCACCACTCCTTGCCCGGAGTACGGCGTATCGATGGTCAAGGACAGCTGATTCGCCGGCCGACCGCCGAACGGATTCAGCACCCACAGCGTTATCGCCAACGCGACAGCGAGAAAGAGTCCTAGCCCGACAAATGCCAGACGACGCGCTTCTTCTTCGGCCGAAGCTCGGAACAACATTCTTGTGCCCTGCCCTTCCTAGCCTTTGAAAACGAACTCGGGACGCAGGCCCCACAGGGTGACCGTGAGCATGAAGTCCAGGACCATGATCACCACGAGGCTCGCCCGAACGGCACGACCTGACGCCTGGCCTACACCGACGGGGCCTCCGGAGGCGAAATATCCGTAGTAGCAATGGATCAGCGTGACAGCCGCACAGAACACGACGGCCTTGATGACTGCATACGCGATATCGGTCGGGGACAGAAACTGCACGAAGTAGTGCTGGTAGGTACCGCCCGGCTGACTGTACAGAACGCGCAACATGAAGTCCGAGACGAAGAAGCTGACCACGAGCGTCAGCAAGAAGCCCGGCACAACACACAACATGCCACCAACCAGGCGGGTTCCGACCACGAATGGGATGGCTCTGAGTCCCATCGCCTCGGTCGCGTCGATCTCATCAGCGATCCGCATCGAGCCGATCTCGGCGGTCATACGGCAACCGGCCTGGGTGGCGAATGCGATGCCTGCGACCAGAGGAGCCATCTCGCGCACATTCGCCAAACCACCGACGATCCCGGACAATGCGCCGAAGCCGAGCAGGTTCAGGGTGGCGAACGCCTCGATGGCCACCGATGCGCCGACCGCCAGGCCGAGGATGACCAAAACACTGATCACGCCACCGTCGACGATGAGCGAGCCTCTTCCCCAGGCAAGGCTATTCATCTCTTGTAGCGTCTGCCGCCGATACTGGCGCACCGTCAGCGGAAGCAGCCACAGTGTCTGCCCGATGAATACCACCCACTGCCCGGCGGTTTCGGAGGTCCGCCGAATCGCCCCGACCGGCCTGCCGGGAAGGCTGAAACGCCTAGCAGGAACTGCACTTCCGCCCTTCGGCACCGCCACTAGGACACCTCCATGGGGAAGAACATCGCTTGCAACTGAGTCATCACCAGGTTCACCAGCACAATTCCGACGACGTTGAGCACCACCGATGAATTGACGGCATCAGCGACACCACGTGGACCACCCTTGGCCTCCATTCCGCGCTGCGAAGAGATGACGGCAACGATGGCGCCGAAGATGACCGCCTTGCCCATGGCGAACCAGACGTCGACCATCTTCGCGAACGAGCCAAATGACATCCAGAAGCTCCCTGACGTCACATCGCTGACTGTCACCGCAAGCATGAAGGCGGCCCCCACTGCCGACGCGATGATCAGTGTGCACAGAATCGGCGCAATCATGATCAGGGCAAGGAAGCGCGGGACCACAAGTCGCCGCACCGGATCGATTCCCAGCACGCGCAGCGCGTCGAGCTCTTCTCGGATCTGCCGGGCGCCGAGATCGGACGCGATTGCCGATGCCGCTGCACCGCCCATGAGCAAGCCGGCCGTGATCGCCGCACCCTGCCGAATGACTCCGACTCCGCTCGCGGCACCCACGAGCGAGCTGGCACCGACCTGGTTGACCAACCCGGACACCTGCACCGACACCATCGCGCCGATCGGGATGGCCATCAACAAAGCAGGAGTGGCTGTCACTTTCAGCAAACCCCACGCCTGGACAATCATCTCTCCGACAGGTATCCGCAGTTTCACCGTATCGACTACCGCGTAGCGAAGCACCGCCAGCGCCAAGTGCACACTGCGGCCGGTCGTCGCCATGCTGCGCATCGGGATGGCAACCAAGCGGGCCGCCACTCTCTCGGCCGCGCCTCTGGCTGTCGTCAATAGGGTGACCGAGCTTTCGGTCCGAGCGTTAACGGTCACCGTTGCCGTCAATGTGCCGCATGCCTTACCTCACGAGTCTCACATGTGCAGTACAAGTGAGATGTCTACCACATCACTCGCGTGAGATACAGATGATTCGCATCGGAAGGTGCCAGTACTTGGCTTGTGAGTGTCAAGAACGCGTAGTTTCAGTGCGCAACAGCTGCGATAAATTCTCCAGCCACTTGCACCCTTGAGAGCCGCACCGCCACGGTGCGGGATACCACGGCCTGTTGCCCATTGCCGCGCCCGACGATGCGCGAGGCCGCCAGCCGAGACCCTGGGCGCTAGCCGGCAGGCCCGCCAACCCGACGGCATACGGCGACGCAATCGGCAGAGCTTTTCGTCGCACGCAGCCATCGTCCGGCGCTCTGCGCGGGCCGCCGTCTACATCTGGTTTGGTTCTGAACGACAGCCGCACAGGACGTTGCAGGCCACTGCGTGTGACCGCTGTGGCGACCCGCGTCAAGCTGTTCTGAGCAAACCGATCAGGATGACTGTCGGGAACCTGATTCTTCACCAGCCATCTCGTCCGTTACGGCACACAATGCTGGGAGCAAACTTACGCGAGGGCCTTGGCTTTACGATACTCTGCGTAGTCTGTGGCGCATCTGCTGGCGCATTCGGCAGTCTATGCACGGAAGGGTTGCCACAATGCCATAGAGTGACGGCGCTGCTAACCCGTGCCGAGCGACAGGATGATGATGTGGCGCGCGAGCCCGAGGCGATCGCACAAGAGAGCGATCCGAGCACAGCTCCCCACCATCAGCGCGCAACGGAGATCAGTGACCTCGATCGCGCTCTGATCAATCGGCTCCGCTTCGACGGACGCGAGAGCAACCGCTCCTTGGCACAGCGACTCGGTGTCAACGAGGTGACGGTCGCTGCTCGGCTCCGCCGAATGGAAGATGCCGGCATCATGCGAGTCGTGGCCGTGACCGACATCAGATTGTTCGGCCATCGCGAATTCAACTTCGCCCTCCTTCGAGTACGAGGGCGCTCAGTCCAGGATGTCGCGGCCAAGTTAGCTGCGCTGCCCGAAACCATCGGTGTCACAGTTACTTCAGGGCGCTTCGATATCGTTCTACCCGTGGTGTGCCGAGATCGCGCACACACTGCGGAGATGTTCGGAACAGTCTTGACCGCTATTGACGGCGTCGAAGGAGTTCACGGCACTCTTGCTCTCGACGTCCTGAAGTACGACTCGAACTGGGCGAGTTTCCATAACCCCGGAACCACACCCCAAGCACAGCCCAGCGACACCGTCGACGGCGTCGATCTGGAGATCATCCAGCTGCTGCAGAAAAACGCACGCCGGAGTAATCGAAGCATCGCCGCTGAGCTCGGATTCTCGGAAGGGACCATTCGCGGACGAATCAAGCGCATGCTGAACGAACGCGTGTTCCGCATTCAGGCTGTGACGAACCTGCTCGCATTCGGCCGATATGCCTATGCCTTCGTGCTGATCACCGCGGAGCCCGGCACGGTTGAGTCCATCGCAGCGATACTCGCGGCACGGGACGACATCTCCCAAATCACCCACGTTCTCGACGATTTCGCTCTTATTCTTGTAATGACTGCACGAGATCACAGTTCGATCATGGCCGCTGTCAATGAGGAGATCACGTTCATACCCGGGGTGCTACGGACCGAGACCTTGCACATGAGCCAGAGCCTCAAGCACACCTATGAATGGACATGGATCGTCTGAGAGCGCCGCGATGCGATGCGGTGGGCCCAAACCACGCCGCACCGGCCGCAGCTCTTCAGTCGCTTGCCGAAGCGCCCCGCAGGAACATAGCGGCCAGCACCTCATGCGGTAGTTGACCCGGGAGAACCGCGCCCGGGGCGAGCAACGCCTGGGCCAGGGCGACGAAGGTCGCCGCCAACCATTGGGGACTCATGTCATCGCGCAGTACATCGTGTTCCTGCCAGCTTTGCATGAGCGCGGAAAGCCCGATCGGGTCCGGGCCCGCAGCCGCGACCTCCGGCAAGCCGATGAGGAAAGAATAGCGATCTTCGTATTGAGTGGTTTCAGCGGCAAGGACGTACACCGCCTTCTCGCCGACGGGGTGCCGTGCCGTGCGATCCACCACGTCGCGCCCCTCGACCAGCGCTTGTTCCACCACCGCCTCGATAAGGTGCTCGCGGGACGGGAAGTGCCGGTAGACAGTCGCGCGATGCACACCTGCCAGTTGCGCAACCCGCTCCAAGGACACCAGCGGCTCAGTCCCCAAGACACTCACCGCTGCGGCCAGGATCCGTTCACGAGCGATGCGCGCATCGGCACGACGTGGGCGTGACGATGCGCGCATCAACTCATTATGTCGCAGTCAGATCATCGACCGCCCCAAGGGACCGGGAAGTAGGACGGCAGGTCGGTTACCGGTGTTCCGTTCATCATGATCACGTTGAAGGGAACGAAGTAGATCAGGATGTAGACCGCGCTCACGAAGCCGAAAATGGCGAGGAAGCGCAGTGTGGTCTTCTGCAGACTGCCGATCTGGTAGCGATCGATGCCCCTCTCGACGAACGACAATCCCTGCCCGTTGTCTTGATTGGCGGACTCGCGAAGCCACACCATCACCATCCAGGTCATGCCGTAGATGATGCAGTTGAACCAGGGCCAGCCGTACTGACCGTGACCAATGACGAAGAACGAGTTCTGAGTTGGGTAGGTCCAGTGTTCGAGGCGAATGAAGATGATCTCGCTGATCGCGCTTTGGGCGACAACTGCGAGATAGACCAACCCGTAGCGTTGCCACTGCGCCCAATCCGGCCGGGCCACCACCAGTCGGTGGTAGATGAAGCTACCGAGCCGAACAGCGGCATACCACGACCACGTATAGCAGCCAAAGATGAACCCCAGCGGCACGGCCCAGAGTTCTGGGTGCGGACCCTGCCAACCGGGGATGAAGCCGCCCCACGAACCGACGTTGAGGAAATGTGCGTTGTACTGAAAGGCGAAGACGAAGTAATTGTCCAGCGGATCCCAGATGTTCATCGCGAAGGAAACAAGGATGAAGATTCCATCGAACCCGAGGCCGCGGCGTTCGACGAGGGGTTTGACGACGAACCATCCCACCAGGACCAGAAACGCTGCGAACTGGCCCCACTCGAGCACACGCAGGATGACGAGTTTTACGCCACCGAACTCGTCCGGGCCCGGATTTACCGAGTGTGGGCCCTGCAAGCCCCACCGGGCGATAGCGACCAAGGCCACCAGGGCAAAGACTGCGCCAAGCGCGATGAATGCGCCGGTCCAGCGACCGGCGACAGGACGTTGATTGCCGCCGGTCGCTGGACCGACGGCGCGTTGTTCGGAGCTCACCATATGTGCGACATTAGTGTCGCACATACGCTAAATCAATAGCCAATTTTCTAGTACAGCAATGGAATACGTAACTGAGGCCAATGCCGCGACACGCCAAAGTCGCGCTCCCGCCTCATATCCGTTCTGCTCCGTCAGATAGTCGGGTGGCGCACCCCATCAGGCGTCGTAGTCAGTGCGCAAGGCGTCGACGAAGATCGGCTCCTTTCAGCGCATCAATGAACAGGCGCCGTGCCATTTCGGGCAGTTCAGAACTGTCGGGAAGTATGGCCGTCGTCGACCCCCCAAAGACACGCGCCAATTCAGCGTTCGGATTATCGGAGCCCACCGACAGGCATACGCAACCGATCCCGGACGCGCGCGCCTCAGCCAAAGCATGGGCGGTATCGGCACGCGCGTAATCGTCGGTGTAGCCAATGTCGTACGGCAATCCGTCGGTGATCACCACAAGCAAGGCCCGTGACGCACCAGACCGAGTGCTCAGCACATGCGTGCCGTGGCGGACGGCGGCGCCGGTACGGGTGTAACCCCCCGGTTCCACCTCCGCAATCCGACGCAAGAACTGTGCCTCCCGCACCGAGTCGAAGTCTTTCAGAGAGCTCAGTTTCACCGACTTGCGCCCCATTCCCTGAAACGCCATCGCCGATGTGCGGCAACCCAATCGCGTCGTCGCGGCGATGACAGCCCAGGCGAGCTGTGCCTGCAGTGAGAACACCATGCCACCGGCAGAACTCGGGTCCTTCGTGGAAGCCGAGGCGTCCAGAAGCACGAGAATGGCCAGATCTCGATAGCGGGGCAATGCACGAGAGTAGACGGCATCCTGGTCGGCCCCGGGGTCGACGATGGCATCGATCGCCGCGTCGATGTCCAGCTCAGGACCGTCCGAAAGCCGGCCGACTGGAATAGACCTCATCCCGACTGTCGACAAAGCCCGTAGCAGGCGTGGGACCAACGTTGCTGCTGTGATCCCACCGGCTACCTCGCCACCGCTGATCACCGGACAATCGGTTGCCGAGGTAGCCACGACGTGGCACCAATCGGCTTTGAAAGTCTGCGAAACGTGGTCCCACTCAGGGTATTGCAGGCGGGACAGGCCGGGTGGATCGGCTGCGCGACCCCTGCCACCCCGCCAGCTCGTGGCCGGACGGACTGCGCCGGTCAACCGACCTCGCATCGCCGATCCGGCCGATGACTCGGCACCCTCCGGGCTGTCGGTCGTGCGCGCCCGTTGCACACCTGCCACATTCTGGAACAGTCGGCGTAGGAAGCCACTGCCTGTCGGCGAATCGAACAAGCCGTCCGGCTCCGAGCCTCCGTCATCAAGTTCGAGGCATTGCCCTTGATCCTCATCGAGCATGTCGCTGAGCGCCGAAGCCGCGGGCCGACCCGCAGCCGGATCGGCCACGGCGCCAGCAGACCTCAGCAGTCGCACATCGATTGTGCCCCAGCAGGCCGGCGCGGCAGGGAGGTCTTCAACGCTCAGTGCGCGACGCATGACGTCGGCGGGGCCATGTGGAGGAAGCACTCCAGTCGGGAGATCATCGACTCCGCGTTGGATTATCGCGCCCTCTACGGTCGGAGCGGCAGCCGCGCAGAGGATTTGAAGCAGGAAGTACCGCTGCAACCCCTCCCGTCGCCGCCGTAGTGGCCTGAGCTGTTCAGCCGTCATCCCGCCGGCGAGCAGTGCAGCGTGGACAAGCACCTGTTTGCGCGATGTCTTCCAATCGGCCTCGGCGGCAACGAATATCGAACGTCCATCGGTCCGTGCCCGACCGTTCGCCGCATAGGTGACGTCGATCGGACGCGCGGCTAACGCACTTGCGAGAAACGACAACCGCTGGAGCCGACTCTCATCGGCATCGTGATCGGCGGCGGCAGAACCGCCAATCCCCTGCGGTTGGGTCACTCGGCCAGATAGCTCTCGATCAGTTCCGTCAACCCGGCCTGGATCGACGGCTCGTCGGACAGCGGACCGGCAATTGCCGCCGTAGCAGCCTCGCGCGCCGGGACGCCGACCGCAATGAGCCGGGCCGCAGACACCAGTGCCCGGGTGGAGGCGACCTCCCGAAGATCCAGACGGCCGGCCTTGCGGATTGCGACACCAAGGGAGACAAGCTCGGTGGCTTGCTCCTTGCTGACGAGCGCCTCCTGGCACAGCACTGTGACCTCGGTGCTCGCAGCTGGGAAGTCCATGGCAATGGCCACCATGCGCTGGCGTGTGCTGTCCTTGAGATCCTTGATGATGCTCTGGTAGCCAGGGTTGTAGGACACGACGAGCTGGAATTGCGGCGGGGCCGCCAGCGTCTCGCCCAATCGATCGATGTGGAGTTCGCGACGGTGGTCGGTGAGCGGATGCAAGACCACTGTCGTGTCCTGGCGCGCTTCTACCACCTCATCGAGGTAACAAATGGCACCGGTCCGAACCGCCCGGGTGAGCGGGCCGTCGAACCAGGCAGTTCGACCGTCCTGCAACAAGTATCGACCAACCAGATCGGCAGCACTGAGGTCGTCATGGCACGCAACCGTGATCAGGGGACGCCCCAGCTTGGCCGCCATGGCTTGAACGAATTTGGTCTTGCCGCAGCCTGTTGGCCCGGTCAGCATGACCGCGAGCCCGCAGGCGTGCGCCGCAGCGAACAGCTGCTCTTCTCGCCCGGAAGGGATGTAAGGAGTCACGTCATCCGCAGCCGGCACAACGTTGGCGGCTGACGAAGAATCGACCATGCCGGCAGTCTAACCATGAGTTGCGCAGAATCTAAGCAAACCATGGATAGTATGCGCTTGTGTACCGGAATTCGCGTTCGATACTACCGCTGAGTTGACGCATTTATCCGAGCGCCCACTGCGACATGGGGTCCACTTCGGCTGCGATCGGCTGACAGTCCAACGGCAGAACCGCTGGGCCGCCACCGTGCGATGAACAGGTGACGGAGCGCAGCCTAGCCTTGAGCCTGAGCCTGACTGCTTCATCAGCCCTGCCGTCGATCCAGCGTTCGACGGACGCCGCGAGAGAGGGGTCCAATCCATGTGGAGAACCCTTGTGCTCGCAGAGAATCATCTCGATTGCACGTTCGGTGTCACCGGCACCGAGTGCGGTAAACACACGCGTGCGAGCGGACGGGGCCAAAGCCGGCCGCACGGCCTCGGCCAGGTCCCAAGCAAGACGAACTACGGCGCCACGATCCACGACTCGGTCCTTCTTTCCAGAGGAGACACCTCCGGCCATCCACGCCGCCCATCGAAACGACGAGCGCACACACCCCTGTTCGAGCTGACCACCCGGCGTCCACATAGCGACGCATTTCGAGAACGCACAGTATACTTCTTGCGCGCACTCGGCTGCAGTATTGGCATCTTAATCCGGATACTAGCTACGCATATAGCCAATACATCATAGGTCTGACTTGTCGATGCGTATAGTTAGCCCATGAGCAATGCCAACATGACTTCTGATCAGCGATCCGCCCCGTCTGATGCGTTCGCGGCTGACCGACCGGCGCGGTCGGTCATCGTCGTCGGTGGCGGTACGACAGGCGCGGTGCTGGCGGCCCGGTTGAGCGAAGACCCCCTGATGTCGGTGACGCTCTTGGAGTCGGGTCCCATTGACAACTACGGTGCAGAGGTTCGTGATCCGCGCCGGGCGCACGAAGTCTGGTCGACGCTGGCGAACTCCACGGTCACCACGATGGCGCACCCTACCGGCGTTATCCCGATGGTTTCGGGCAACGTCTTGGGTGGCACCTCAGCCGTCAACTATCTGGCGACGATCCGGGGTCAGCCGCAGGACTACGACGGCTGGGAGCAGGCCGGCCTCGACGGTTGGGGCTGGCGTGATGTTCGCCAGTACTTCATCGCAGCCGAAAGCGATCTGGACTTTCCTGACGCACCGATCCACGGCAATCGCGGTCCACTGTCGGTGAGCCGTTGGAGATCCGAGGAGAACAGCACCTTTCAACGGGCATTCGCCGAGGGCATGCGTGAAATCGGTGTTCCAAGCGTCGGCGACGTCAATGACCCCGATCAGCTGCCGGGCATCGGAGCCTTTCCCGCAACACTCGACAGTTCACGGCAACGACTGACGGTCAGCGCGGCTTATTTGACCGAGCAGGTCCGCGGACGAGCGAACCTCACCATTCGGCCTCACTCGCCTGTGTCGACGATCATCATCGAAGGAGGCAAGGCGGTCGGCGTGAACCTCGAGAGTGGCGAAACACTGACGGCCGACGAGGTCATCGTTTCCGCCGGCGCGATTGGATCTCCGACCCTGCTGATGAGATCAGGCATCGGCCCGCGGGACGAGCTCGAAGCACGTGGCATCGCGGTGCACGCAAACCTCCCGGTCGGTTTGACGATGAGTGACCACCTCGGCACTGCCCTGCGTTATCACCATGACGGGCCGACAGAGATGCTCGGTGGGCCCGCACAGACCGTTCTCGTCGGCTCCTCCAATGGCCGCGAAATCGACTACCACGTATTCCCCTCGCCGTCTCCGGACCTCACTCGGCCGGGAGATTTCCTGCTGCTCGCCTATGTCTTGAAGTCCACCGGACAAGGACGTGTCGAACTCGCCCAAGATCCCCAGGCCCCGCCCGTTGTGACAGCACCTCCGTTACCGGACGATGTCGACATCCGGCTCGGCCACGCATTCCAGCGAATCGCCGACTGGGAGCAGTCTTCTGCTTTCCGCGATTTCGGCTGCCGGCCTGCCGAACCGCATGATCTCGTATCTCCAACAGCAGTCAGAGATGCCCTGGCGCGCATCATCATCAGCTACGGCCATATGGTTGGCACCTGCCCGATGGGTCAAGTCCTCGATTCCGAATGTCAGGTGCGAGGGGTGTCCGGACTGCGCGTCGTCGACGCCTCCGCCATGCCGACCATACCCGCGGGCAACACCTACCTAGGATGCGTGATGGTCGCTGAACGGGTGTCGGCGCTGATGACTGCCGCGAACCAAGCTAGCCGCCGGAATTGAGGTAAGTGCCAGCGGACCCGCGGATATGACAGGGACCCCGCACATTTGACGTGCGGGGTCCCGTTTTTCGCCCGTGGCACCCGGGTGCCTCAGTAATGCTTGTCCGAAGCTGACATGCTGCTTGGACGCAAACCGAGCCTGCATACACAGTCAGGGCGAAGGCGCCCTTCTCCTCAGTGGAGAGCCAAGCGCCTTCGCCCCGACCATCTCGGCCAGTCCTTCATACCCCCCGTGAGGGAAGGAACCGGTCAGCTCAGTTGTTTTCCCCAACCCCTGCAGACACCAGCACCCTACCGGGGGTTGCCCCGGTGGACTTCATGCCGCTCTCGAACGTCACGACACCGTTGACCATGATCAGATCGATACCGAATGCCGGGATCACCCGCCGGAACTCACCTCCAGGCAGGTCCGTCACCAACTCATACTGATCGGGGTAGCCCAGTGTCTCCGGATCGTAGATCATCAGGTCGGCCGCGAAGCCCGGCAGCAGTGCCCCTCGATCAACCAGGTTGAGCAGGCGTGCGGGCATCATGCTGAACTTGTGATGGAGTTCCTCGAGAGTAAAACGCTTCTCTTCCAACGCAAGCCACTGGATCAGGTCGGTCGAGAAATTCCCGCCGCTGAAGAACCGGATGTGCGCACCGCCGTCGGAGGTGCCTGCGATGACACGCGGATGCTTGTAGAGCTTTTCGAACAGCGCCGGGTCTTGGCTCATCGAACTAAGTGTGCGGAAGTCCATTTCGCAACGGGAGTCGACAACGGCGTCGAAGAAGGCGTCAACAACGTGGATACCGGCCTCTGCGGCGATGTCGCCGAATTTCTTGCCGATGCGCGGATCACTGGCGTCGGGCATGGTGATCAGCTTCAAGTTGTCGAGCATGCCGCCACCGGATGTCATGTTGTCCACCGTGTGGACTTCCTTGATCCTCGCCCGCCACTCGGGATCGCTGGCCTTGGCGACCCGTGCGTCGATGTCGTCACCGAGCTCGGAGAACTCAGCAAACGCCGGAAGGATATCCCAGGTGTTCCAATCCAGCAGCCGCGATTCCTGCCAGGTACGGAAGGCAAGAGCCTGTGAGTAGCAGTCCAGCCCCTTGGCCTCACACGCGTCCAGCCAATTCAGAACCCGGTCGATCTCCTCGGGAATGTGGTCGAACGGCACGATGATGTTCTGCAGCACCGGGCGCCCCGAGATCTCGGCAAGCCTCTCAGCGATGTGGTTGTTGTCGATGGCCATCGGCAAGTCGACCAATGCCTGGATGACGCCGTAGTCCATCTCTCGAAGCACCTCGGCCAATGCATAGGCGGTGGACTCATCGGCGGCGTCGGTGGGCATCGGCGAGCCGTGGTCCTTGTGCGAGTTGAACTCATTGAGCTTGGAGAAGGCGAACCCAATGGCTCCAGCTTCCAAGGCTTCCCGCAAGAGGCGCTTCATCTCGGCGAGTTCGGACTCGGTGGGCAGTCGATCGCGGGCGTCCTCGACCGATCCCATCACGAAGATCATCAGCGAGTTCAGCGGAATGTAGCTGGCGACGTTGATGCCCTTGCCCAGGCCCTTGACGACGTCCAGCCACTCCGGGAACGACTCCCATGAGAACGGCAGTGCCTCGCGCAGCGCCGCGGTGGGAATCTGCTCGGTGGTCTCCATCATGCCCATGTAGCGTTCCTGCACCGCCTTTTCCTTCTTACAAGGCGCGAAACCGAAGCCACAGTTCGACACCACTGCGGTCGTCATCCCGTGATAGCCCGAGGGTGTGCAGTACGGATCCCAGAAGATCGCGGCATCGTAGTGGGTGTGGACGTCGACCACACCAGGCGCGATGATCTTTCCGGACGCGTCGACGATCCGGGTCGCCGTTGCATTGCCCAGTCCACCGATCCGGGCGATCCGGCCGTCGCGAATCGCAACGTCGGCGAACTTGCGCGGTGTGTTCGTTCCGTCAATCAAGGTGCCGCCCTTGATGATTACGTCATAGTCATTAGCAGTCATTTTCATGTACTCCTGTTCTCGTAATGTTGTCGTTGACTGTGCTCAGGCGTCGATGGCGGTGATGGCCATACTTGGGCAGGAAGAAACCATGCGCTCCGCGGTGTCGTCGTCGATCACCGCATCGGTACCTTCCGCAATGCCATCGCTGGCGAATGTCACCGCTTGTGCCGCGATCGATGCGCACTCTTTGGTGCCCTGGCACAGATTTTCGTCGAAGATCACTCTTTTCATGCTGCGACTCCATGCTTGCGGCGAATGATCCGACCGGGCAGACCACCTTTGAGCCCGACGCTGAGATGAAAGTCGTGACGTGGTGTCCATCCCGGGCGGGGTTGGATGTAGAAGCGCTGGGCAATTTTCGTCAGAACAAACTGTGCCTCGAGGTAGGCCATGCCGACGCCGATGCAGTGCCGTGGGCCGCCACCGAACTGGACGAATTGGAAGCGATGCTGAGCTGCCTTGCGCTCGTCTAGCCAGCGCATCGGGTCGTACCGCTCGGGATTGTCCCAGAGGGCTGGGTGCCGGTTGATGGTGTAGGCACTGACACCCACCTGGCTTCCCGCCGGCACGTGATAGCCAGCGATCTCGTCGTCCTCGAGTGCCTGACGGGTCAGGAGGAGAGCGCCCTGCATTCGTTGCGCTTCGTCAAATGCCGCTTTCGAGTACGGCAGTAGATTCAGGTCGGCAAACGAGTCGAAGTTGCCGGTATAGCCGTCCGCCTCGGCGCGCATCGCCTCCATGGCATCAGGATTCTGCGCCAGCATCGCGACCGTCCAGGCAAGTGCAGACGCCGTAGTGTCGAATCCACCGAACCACAAGCCGATCAATTGATCGACGAGATTCTCGTGCTCCAGTGCCCCCTCGCCGTCGCCTTCGCCAACTGCCAGTAGCGTGTTGAGCACATCGGAGCTGTCGTTGGGGTTGGCTCGCCGATGGGCGATCGCGGCCTCGATCCGGCGGCGAATTGCTGCCACGGCTACCTTGCCACCACGTTCGTGTGGCACAGGAACGAAGGACGGCGCCCAGAAGGTGAGCATCAGCCCACCCATGTAGTTGGTCTGAACCCGAAAGTCATCAACTAGTTCGGGAATGCCGTCGGAGGGCACCGAGGAGGAGAACATCGACCGCTGCAGTGCCGCCATCGTCAGGATGGAGAGCTCGCGATAGAGGTCCACCTCATCGCCCGCCGCCGCGATCGCATCCCAACGTTCCAACGTGTCATCGACGGCGCTGCTCAGAATCGCCGCGATTCCGTTGAGATTCCGGCGCGCGAAAGCCGGATTGAGCAATCTGCGGTTGCGCTTCCATGGCTCGCCGTCGGCCACCGGGATGCTCTCGCCGATAGCGGGCACCAACGCTCTCGACATCACGCCTTTGTGATACCGCGAGTAGTCCAACAGCCAACTGCCAACGTGCTCAGGGTCATTGACCACCATCGTCCCGCCCGGCCCCAGCGGAAGTGAGTAGAAGTCGCCGTAGCGCTCGACACAATCGCTGAGAAGTTGAAACGGATCGCGGGAGCGCGCAAACATCGCTGCCAGCCGGCCCACCCCCGGGCCGGGTGCTCGTCGCCGTGCAGTGCTGACGGCCGCCACGGGTCCACCATGCCGTTCCGTGATCGCCAAGATAGTACCTACCTCATTGTTCGGTTGCGTGTTCTGAATCACCCCACGTATCGACCACAGTATTACGCGAAATGGCGCCATGCAAGGGCCACAAACCCAATCTTCGTAGCTCAGGTGGATGATGGCCTACCGTGACGCGCATGCCAGCGCAGTTCAAAAACGGGCGCGGGCGGCAATCTTCGGCAGTACCCTTTGTGGATTGGAGTGTGCGCACATTGCAGCGGTCATGACTCTGCATACTCTAGGTCTGAACGGGGAAGAGGCGATGATTCGCGTCGCATACAGGGCGAGCGATCGTGACTGCCGCGCCTGGGAAACGGCGCATTAGTGGTCAGGCAGGACCTGGCAGGGTTGACGCCCTCTGACGGTTACACCGCATCGCCGCCGGCCGCGATCGATGACCAGGACACAGCGTTGATCGAAGAGCTGATCGCGGACGGCAAGCTCACGAACCGAGAACTCGCCCGTCGAACCGGCATCAGCGAGTCTGCTGTCAGCATCCGCCTGCACAAGCTCATCGACTCTGGAGTGTTGGCCTTCTCCGCGATCATCGATTGGGAACTGGCCGGTTTCGAGTGGTTGGTGATCTGCCGCATCAAGACCCGAATCCGCACCCCGCGAGAGGTGGCCGACGACATCAGCAGCTTCCCGCAGTGCGAAGCAGTGTCAGTTGTGCTGGGTTCATTCGAAGTTCTCGGGTATTTCCTGGTCGCTGATCGCGCGGAGCTGCGAGACCTGACCGAACGGGTCGCCGCGGTCGACGGTTTGGCTGATCTCGACGTCGACGTGGCCACCGACACTGCCGTGCCCACTCACGGCCGGCAACTATTTTTCGGCCACAGCACCTCTCCGATCCGCATGCCTGCTCCACGGATTGGGCTCGACGACCTTGACTTCGCGATCGTGCAAGCGTTGGCCGATGACGGACGCCAGTCCTCCCGCATGATGGCCCGCCGATTCGGAGTGTCCGAAGGAACCGTTCGAGCGCGTGTCACCAGACTTACCCAATCCGGGCTCATCCGCGTCTTGGCCCTGGTCGAGCCCGTCGCGCTGGGGCGGATCCGAGTAATTGCGACAGTGTCGATTCGGGTCGATCGGCACTGCCTGTACGCGACCTTCAAGGAGCTCGCCCAGTCGCCCAGTGTGGCCTTTGCCGCCACCTGCCTGGGCAGCTGGGATCTCAACGTTGCGGTGACCGCAAGAACCGCCCGGGAGTTAATGTCCATCGTCAGTGCCATCCAGTCCATGGATGGAGTTCTGGCGACCGACACCTCGTTGATTGTCGAGGTGGTCCGAATCAGCTCGTCGATGAGAAGACTCGACTCCCCGCAGTGACGTCGATGCGCCCCGGCGAGTTCTGGCTCTACCTCAGGTAGATCGACTTCAGCTGGTAGTACGCGGCCAGTCCCTCGGGTCCCAACTCACGTCCCAGACCGCTCGCCTTGGCGCCACCGAACGGCGAGCCGAGGTCCAGTTCGTAGAAGTTCACCCCGATGCTTCCCGTCTCGACGCGACGGGCGACATCCAGACCCTTGTCCAGGTCCGTAGTCCAGATGCTGCCCCCGAGACCGTAATCGGAGTCGTTAGCGATGCTCACCGCCTCGTCGACGTCACCGTAAGGGATGACGCTCAGCACGGGCCCGAAAATCTCCTCGCGCGCGATTACACTGCTGTTGTCAACGTCTCCGAAGACAGTTGGCTGCACAAACCAGCCCGCCTCTAGCGCGGGGCGGCCACCACCGGCGACCAGGGTAGCGCCGCTCGATTTCCCCTGCTCGATGTAGGACTCCACGCGATCACGCTGTCGCTGCGAGACAAGGGGTCCGATAAACGTCGCCGGATCGAGGGGGTCACCCACCGGCAACGCCGACGCCATCGCTGCCACCGCGCCGACGACTTCGTCGTACCTGTTGCGGGGGGCGAGAATTCGGGTGGACAGATGACACGTCTGACCGTTGTTGAGCAACGAGACCGACGCCAGCCCGGTAGCCACGGCCGCCACGTCCGCGTCATCGAGCACAATCGCCGCCGACTTTCCGCCGAGTTCCAGGGTGACCGGACGCAACAGCCGACCGCACGCCTCACCGATCGCACGACCTGCAGCTGTCGATCCAGTGAACGCCACCTTGTCCACATCGGGATGGGAGACCAGATACGCGCCGACATCGGCGCCACCGGTAACCACATTGAGCACACCGGACGGCAAGCCGGCCCGCTCGGCAGCCGCGGCCAGCTCCAGCGCATCGAGTGTCGTCTCCGGCGACGGCTTCAAAACAACGGTGCAGCCGGCCGCGAGAGCTGGTGCGAGCTTGAACATCGTCAAGGCCTGCGGGTAGTTCCACGGCACGATGGCAGCCACCACACCCACCGGCTCGCGCCGCACCACTGTCGTGCCCCCGCCGCCGAGCCGGGGCCGCCGCTCCTCTACCGGCATCTCGCTTGCCAGGGCTGCGTAATACCGCAGGATACCCACGGGAGCGCTGCCCTCGGCTGGCCCCGCAATCATGATCGGCATGCCATTTTGGATCGACGTCAGGGCGGCACGTTCGGCCGAGTTGGCTTCCAGTTCATCGGCCAATCGCATCAGCACCTTTGCCCGGTCTTCGGCACCGAGGCCGCTCCACTGGGACGCAGTCAGCGCCCGCCGTGCCGCAGCGACAGCCTTGTCCACGTCGGCTGATGTCGAGCGCGGCACCACCCCGATCTGCCGCTCGCTTGCCGGTGAGATCACCGGGATCGGTTCTTGCCCTTGGGGTTCAACCCACTGGCCGTCAACGTAGATGGTGGTGTATTCGTACTGCATGGTGTGCTCCTTTCAAGACGCACGCTGCCAGGAATTCAGGGAACCAGGACCGCTTTCACTACCTCACCGCGAAGGCTCGCGCTCTCGGCCTCGTTGATCTGGTCGAGTCGGTAGCGTGTGACAAGTCGATCGAAGGGGAAGCAACCCTGCTGCCACAGTTCGATGAGGTGAGGAATCACGACCTCGGGTACCGCATCGCCCACCAAGATCCCCTTGACGGTGCGGCCGAATGCCAGGTCGGTGGGTTCCAGCATCAGCGGGCCCTGCTGGGCGCCGACCAAGCCGCACGTGCCGGTGCGTTTCAACGACCGGATGGCGACCTGAACCACCGCGGGAATGCCAGTGGTGTCCAGCGCATAATCAGCGCCCCCACCGGTGGCCTCGGCCAGCTGTTCGGACAAATCGTCCGCGGCGCCGGGTACGACATGTGTTGCACCCAGTTCACGTGCCCACTGCAGGCGCGCCGGGTGTACATCGACGGCGACGATGACCGCGGCCCCCACAACTCGCGCCGCCATTACGGCCGACAGACCTACGCTTCCCGCACCGAAAACGACCACGCTCGAGCCCCGTGTCACGCCGAGCGCTCCAAAGATCGATCCCGCGCCGGTGAGCATTCCGCACCCCAGCGGACCCAACAGTTCCAGGGGAAGACTCGGGTCGACCTTGACGATATTGCGGGCAGCGACAATGGCGTGGCTGGCGAATGACGACTGCCCGAACCACCGTGAGGCAATGGTGTTGCCGTCGATATCAAGCACCGAGTCGGAGTGTCCGATTCCCACACCCGTCAGATTGCGCACCACAAAGCCATCGCAGTACGCCGGGTGGCCCGATGTGCAGGTAGCACACTGTCGGCACGAGTCGAAGGATGCCACCACATGGTCCCCGACGACGACATTGGTGACCGCCTCGCCCACCGCATCGACGACTCCGGAGGCCTCATGGCCAAGCACTATGGGAGACACCGCTGCGAAGCCGGGATGCCTTGGTAGCAGATCGGTATGGCACAAGCCCGTGCCAGAGATCCGCAACCGAACTTCGTCGGGCGCGGGATCGCGCAGCTCGACATCCTCGATGAGAAACGGCCCATCCGCGGACCGCAGCACAGCCGCCTTGATCCACATCGATGCTCCTCCTCAACGTCCGTCGGCGTCCTACTGCGACGCATAGATCTGACTACTTGGCTGCTCGCCGCGCCATCACCGGCCGAGGGGCAACTTCGAAAGATACTCAGTCCCAGCGGTTTCCCAAGCCACCACTCACCTTGATCCGAACCCCGCTAACGTAACTGGCGGCGTCGGAGACCAGAAACCGCACCACGTCGGCAACCTCGTCGGGATGGCAGACGTGGCCGAACGGCGCCCGGGCGTCGAGGCCGGCCGCCTCCTTGACCTTGCCTCTCGTAATCGCCTGCGTGAGACGATCACCCATCTCAGTACTCACCAGTCCCGGCGCGACGATGTTGACGTGGGTGCCATACGGTAGGAGCTCTTTGGACAGCGTCATGGCTAGGGCCTCCAGGGCAGCCTTGGCCATGTTGTAGGGCGAGCCGTTGGCCGCCAACTCATCAGCAGCGATCGATGACACCATGACGATGTCGCCTCGGGGCGAGTCAACCAGATAGGGAATGCACGCCTTGGCGAGGTGGAATCCGCCGTAAGCGTGCACTCCCATCACGCGCTGGACTTCGGCGAAGTCGGTGTCGAGAACGCTGCGGCCGGAACTGGCGATGCCGCCGCTGTGCACCACGACGCTCGGCGGCCCTAGCTTCTCGACGACGTTCTGCACGATTTCATTGCAGGCTGCCTCGTCGTCGACACTTGCCTGCACCGCAACCGCACGGGCGCCGAGCGCCTCGATCTCGGAAACCGTTGCCGCCGCAGCGTCCACGTCTCGACGGAAGTTGACGGCGATATCACAGCCGTCTTTCGCCAAGCCAAGTGCAATGGCCCGACCGATGCCACGGCTGCCACCGCTCACCAGCGCCACCCTACGATCCACTGTCACGAGCCTTGGCTCCACGGAACCCTTCACTCTCCTTGGTCAGCGCAAACCGTCTCGACACGCGGCCCAACCGTGAACCGGCCCGACCCGACAACCGCACCAAGAACAGGCGCTCGCCACCCGGGCCACGCTCCGATTAGAACACATCATGCGGAGCAATATCGATAGCTCAGCACCAAGAGTTTCATATCTATGCTCTCTGAGCTAGTAAATGCGTACCGCAATGATGTTAAATGCTTACCGGCCTCGCGTTCTGCCCGAGCCGGTGCCGCCAGGAGGAGCTCCCGCCGATCCTGAATGTTTCTTTTGACCAGCTCGCGCTGTCGGCGCGGGGCAACGAGAGGGCGGAGACAACCGATGGCAACCGAAGATCTTCCCGTGCTGGTCGACAGGGTCGACGGCGGGGTGGCGGTATGCACGCTGAACCGCCCCTCCACGCTCAATGCCATGTCGGCCCGCCTGGTTGAGCACCTTCACGAGACGCTCGATGAGCTCGGGCGCGATCGCAGCTGCCGAGCAGTCGTCCTCACCGGAGCCGGTCGCGGCTTCTGCTCGGGTCATGATCTCGGCGAACTCCGAGACGGAGCCTCCGGTGGACGCCGACTGTCCAACCCGGTCGCGGTTGGCATGGAGCACCAACAGGAGTTCGCTCGACTGGTGACCGCTATGCGCGCGCTTCCGCAACCAATCATCGCGGCGGTCAACGGCGTTGCCGTGGGCGGCGGTTTGGCTCTGGCGCTCGGTGCAGACACCAGGTTGGCTTCCACATCGGCGAAATTCGGGGCGGCATTCGTCCGGGTCGGACTCTCCGGCTGTGACATGGGTGTCAGTTACCTGCTTCCGCGCATTGTCGGCGCGACTGCGGCATTCGAAATGATGTTGTCCGGCCGAATGGTCAGCGCCGAGGAGGCTGCCGACCGCGGTCTGGTGTTGCGCGTGGTATCCGATGGGGAGGTCGTTGACGCCGCCGTCAAGGTGGCTCGCAGCTTCGCCGCCAACAGCCCGTTCGGCGTTCGCATGACCAAGGAGGTCATGTGGTCGAACTTGGAAGCACCGAGCCTCGCGAACGCAATCGCGCTCGAGGATCGTACGCAATCTTTGTGTTTCGGCACCCGCGAGCAGCGGGAGGCCGTCGCGGCCGTCATCGAACGTCGGCCCGCGGTATTCGATACAACAAGCAGTGGGAAAGTGTCATGAAGGTAGATGGAGGAATCGCGGCGGACCCGGTAAAAGCGGCTCAGACGGCGCGCAACGCCGAGACCGCCGGGTACGCCGGTGCCTGGGCGGCCGAGACGAGCCACGATCCGTTCCTCGCAGTGCAGGCGGCGGCGCATGAGACGACACATCTGGAGATCGGCACATCGATCGCCGTCGCGTTCGCACGAACGCCGATGACATTGGCCGTCACCGCCAATGACCTTCAGCGGCTCTCACAAGGCCGCTTCATCCTCGGCCTCGGCAGTCAGATCAAGCCCCATATCGAGAACCGATTCTCGATGCCGTGGTCTCATCCGGCAGCGCGGATGCGTGAATACATCATGGCGATGCGCGAAATCTGGAGCTGCTGGCATGAGGACACCAAGCTCGACTTCCGCGGAGAGTTCTACACCCACACGCTGATGACCCCCTTCTTCAATCCCGGGAAGAGCGAGTTCGGCACTCCAAAAGTCTTCCTCGCAGGCGTCGGCATCAAGATGACCGAGGTTGCCGGCGAGGTCTGTGACGGATTCATCGCGCACGCATTCAGCACTCCGGAGTACTTCCGGCAGGTGACGCTACCGGCGTTGGAGCGCGGCCAAGCGCAGGGCGGCCGCGGCCGTACCGAGGTGGCATGGCCGGTCTTCACCGTGACCGGAACTGATGAGGGCGAGATGGCCAACGCGGTCACCAAGACCAAAAAGCAGCTGGCGTTCTACGCCTCGACCCCCGCCTACCGCCCAGTCCTGGAGCTACACGGTTGGGGCGACCTGCAGGGCGAGCTGCACGTCCTGTCCAAGCAAGGACGGTGGGATGAGATGGGCTCGGCGATCCCGGATGAGGTACTCGATGCCTTCGCGGTGGTCGGGACTCCCGAGCATGTTGCGGCCGAGATGTACCGGCGTTACCAGGGTCTCGCTGACCGCGTGACATTCTACACACCGTACCGAGTCAAGCCCGGCCTGCTTGACGGGATCAGTCACGCCATTCACGCGCAGAGCGCCGCCGACAGACGTGATCACGCCAACCGCAGCACATCGTGATCGTCGATGGCAGTGAGGATTCGCCGCAGCATCTCGGCCGACGTCTCCGTAGGCTGCATGGCCGGCAGGAACTTCGGCGGGTACAGGGTAGTCGTCCACATCGCCAGGGCACCAGGTAGTTGCAAGCGGTACAGCGCCCGAGCGCGATCGCGCGATACTACCTGGCCACCTTCCTCACCCAGACGATCGAGGTAGGAATCAATGAGTGAATCCTCCCAATCACGACGTTGGTCGACGGTCAGCGCCGAAGCGAGGGTGTAGGCAAGGTCGCGGGACCAGTGCCCAGTCGAGATGCACTGCCAGTCGCAGAGTCCCATTCGGCCCTCGCCGGTGATGTACCAATTGCCCAGGTGAGGGTCACCGTGAATGAGGGTGTGTGGCAGCCGACGATGAGCATCGACCGACGCCTCGAAGCTGTGCCACAGCCGCTTACCGAGACCGACCAGTCGGGGTGGAGTGATTCCCTGCTCGTCTGCACGCTGTTGACCACGCAGGTGATAGCGGCGGATCATCGAGATCCCTCCGGTCGCATGCCACCATTGCGGATAGGTGCGCAACCACTGCGGCCGCCGCCAGTCGAGGAAGCCGGTCCTGGCAGCCTGGGCATGAAGCAGGGCAAGTTGCTCGACCAATTGGTTGGCTTGCTCTCTGGTGAGCGCGGTAGTCGGCGTCCAGAAGGTCGCCGCACGAGTAGCGCTGAGATCTTCCAAGAGGTGGATGGCCCGGTAGGCCAGCGGCTGGACGGCACTGTAGTACCCGTGGGGTGCTTCGATCCGCAGCAGCGGCCGCACCCTGTTGTAGAAACCAGCCTCGGCAGGGGCGCATCCCGTCAGCCCGTTGCCGATCCGCGTCGCCAACGACGGTGTGGACTTGACGAACAATGTCGCAGGAAGGGATGGTGCGTCGCCGGATGATACGTAGCGCAACCGGATGCGCGCCCGAACCGACGTTCCTGACGAATGCGGTTCTACGGTAAGCGATTCGACGCGTGCTCCGCCCAATTTCGGCCGAAGCACACGAGTCACCCATGCCGGCGTTACGAGTTCGACCCGGCCGGGAACAACGGCGTTCACAGGCAGCGAGCGTGACCACAACCTGTCGAGCGCCCAATAGCCCACAAGGGGGACCAGAGCGGCGCTGGCACGCAAGGCGTCAGCAGGTGACGGCGGAGCGCCGATCGAGGGGGCCGTTACGTCAGCCCCCTCATGGAGGGCATCGCGAACGTCACTCATGAATGCAAAACGTAACACATCCGTTCGACTGAATACAGCTTGCGTTCTGGTTCGCGAAAACCACTATGCGGTTGTTGGTGACGCGGACCATCAACCCCATGGCGTGCCCGCGGCGCGCATGGTGTTCATCGCGCGAGCCGTCCCCATTTCAGCGCGAAGAAGACGCGAATATCGACATAAGTCGGGCTCAGGATTGCTGTTTTGCGTGATACAGGGTGCTGATAGCATCGCATATTGCCTATCACGCCTCGGGGCCTTGCCCGGCCCCGGCAGCAGCCAGTCCGCCGTACATTCTCGGATGGAACCCCACCTAGGAGAACCACGTGTTGATGCACTTCGCCGACATCTGGGAGTCAATCGCAGCAGCCGTACCGGAGTCCCCCGCCGTCATCCAGGGCAGCAGGGTCCTGACGTGGCGTGAATACGAACAGCGCGCTGCCAGGTTCGCCGGCCTGCTCTCAGCCCATGGGATCGGACTCAATTCCAAAGTTGGCTTGCTGCTGCACAACTGCCCGGAGTACCTCGAAGCACAGTTCGGAGCCTTCAAGACACGGGCGGTGCCCATCAATGTGAACTACCGATACCAGGCCGACGAGTTGGCACAGTTACTCGACAATGCCGACGCAGAGGCACTGGTGTATCACTCCAGTCTCGCCGCCAGGGTGAAGCCGGCGCTTGATCGCCTACCCAAGCTTCGCCTACTGGTCGAAGTAGAGGCAAACGCAACCGGCGCGGGCAACGGGCACACATCATTACCGGGCGCGCTGGACTATGAGTCGGCGTTGAGCAACGCCACCGCTCAGCCCATCATCGAGCGTTCCGAAGACGACCTCTACATGCTCTATACAGGTGGGACCACTGGCCTGCCGAAGGGAGTGATGTACGACATCGGCGACATGGCACGCTCGTTCCTGCGAGGTGGAACAGGCACTTATCACCACGAGCCGGTCACAGATCCGAGTCAGGCAGCACTATGCGCGTTGACGATTCACGGTGAGCAACGGCCTACCAGGACGTTCGCCTGTCCACCACTAATGCACGGTGCCGGGATGTGGATGGGTGCGATTACGCCACATCTATTCGGAGCCACGGTAGTACTGAACGATTCGCATGGCTTCGACGGCGAGAGCTTCATCCAGGTAGTCGAGGATCACCAGGTCGCTATCGCGGTGATCGTGGGCGACGCTTTCGGCCGCCCTATCGTCGATGCCCTCGACCGACACGCCGAGCGAGCCGATCAACCCGACCTGAGTAGCCTGTCGATGATCTTGTCCAGCGGCGCGATGCTCTCCGATGACGTAAAAGACCGACTGTTGCACCACCTACCCGAGGTCGCGGTGGCCGACGTGCTGGGTTCGACGGAGGGGTCAATGGGTGGTGCTGTCTTACGGAAAGGGCAGAGCAGTGCCTCGGCGCGCTTTCGCCTCAGACGCGGTGTGCGCGTGCTGCGGGACGACGGCAGCGAGATACCACCGGGGTCGAACGAGATTGGTACGGTGGCAATTGCGTCGACGATGGTTCCTCGCGGTTATTACAAGGACCCTGAGCGCAGCGCCCGCACCTTCCCCGTAATCGACGGGGTGCGGCATTCCGTCCCCGGCGATATGGCCACCGTCGAGGCTGATGGCTCGATTCACCTCATTGGTCGAGGCAACAACTGCATCAACACTGGCGGTGAGAAGGTCTATCCCGAAGAAGTCGAGCAAGCAATCAAAGCACATCCCGGTGTCGCCGACAGTCTGGTCTTCGGCGTCGCCGACGAACGTTTCGGTCAACGCGTCGTCGCCGTGGTGGAGCTCACCGAGCACGCGAGCCAGACGACGGACGACGCTATTGTGGCCGTTGTCCGCGAGCGGCTTTCCGGCTATAAGGTGCCCCGCCAAATCTGCCGGGTGCCGCACGTCCCGCGCACCCCATCGGGTAAGGCTGATTACAACGCCGCACGCCAATTATTCGCGACGGCTGTCGAGTCCAGATGAGCATGTTCAGGTGACATCGTGATCCCAGGAGGAGAACTTATGCCACGTGCTCTGAGCAAGCCAGACGGTGAGGCACGGTCGGTGATCGATCTCTTCCGACTCGACGGCAGGGTCGCCGTGGTCACCGGCGCTAGTTCCGGGTTGGGTGCCGGCTTCGCTCGTACGCTCGCGGAGTCCGGGGCCAATGTGGTTCTCGCCGCGCGACGCGTGGAAGAACTCACCCGAACCGCCGGTGCCGTCCGCCAACATGGACGACGGGCCCTGGTGGTCAGCATGGACGTCTGCGACCCGGCGTCGTGCGAAGCGGCCGCAGCTCAAGCTGTCTCGGAGTTCGGCCGGTTGGATATCTTGATCAACAATGCCGGCATCAGCGCTGTCGCGCCGGCTTTGCAACAGAGCGTCTCCGAGTTCCGCCGCGTCATAGACGTAAATCTCGTCGGGGCGTATCAGATGGCGTGCGCGTGCGCTCAGGTCATGGAGCCCGGGGCCAGCATCGTGAACGTCGCGAGCGTGATGGGCTTGTCCAGGTCGCTACTGCCGCAGGCGGCCTACTCGGCGAGCAAGGCGGGGCTGATCGGGCTGACTCGGGATCTCGCGAATCAATGGACGGGTCGACGGGGCATCCGAGTCAATGCCCTCGCGCCAGGATTCATCGAGACCGAAATGACCGCCGAACTTACTCCGGAGTGGCGCGACAGACTCGTCGGCGCCTGTCCCATACCGCGATTCGCCGAACAGCGCGAGATCGACGCCGCGATGCTGTTCCTGGCCAGCCCCGCTTCCAGCTACATCACCGCAACTACCCTGGTCGTCGACGGCGGCATGACCGGCCACTGAAAACGCTGTCGGCCTCGCTCGCGCCCGGGGAAAGCGTTGGGCCAGAGAACAACTACCCCGACACGAGCTCGAACACCGGCACAACCTCACCCGGCTGCTCCGACGAGCCGGTCGAGTCGAAGCGAACCTGGACCTTCGCACCGACTACGCACTGCTCTACATCACCATATAGCCGAACGAACAGCCAGGGCCCCTCCGACAGTTCGACGACTGCGCTGACATACGGAACGGCACCGGCCAACAGCGGATGCGGCGCCTGGTGAACCACTGACCAGCTCACCAATGTCCCGGCCCCGGAGGCAATCACCGGTTGCAACGTCACGTCGGGATCACCCGGATCCAACGATGCTTGCGGAGGCCAGATCACTCCCGACCGGTCGGCCTTCAGCTGCAACTCTCCGCGACTCGCTGCATCGTAGAAAGCGGCCGACGAATCGTCGCGCTGCACAGTTGGATAGCTGTTCATGCGGCACTCCGTTCATGCGGGCTCAGCACCAACGTCGAATGATGTTCCAGGATGCCGCCGTTGCCACTGACGATGAGCACGTCGTTGCGCGGTGCCTGTCGATCGCCACCGGCCCCACGAGCCTGGATGATCGCCTCGGACAGTGGAGTGAAACCCCACATGTAATAAGAGGACAACTGACCCCCACCCGTGTTGCAGGCCAACTCCCCGCCCGGAGCCAACCGCCCGTCCGACACGAACTCGCCACCCTCGCCCTTCGCACAGAATCCGTAATCTTCGAGCGTGACGAGGACCGTAAAGGTGTAGCAGTCGTACAGCTCCGCGACGTCGATGTCGCTGACGCTGATCCCGGCCATACGCATCGCCTGTGGCCCCGAACGGGCAGCGGGTGTGACGAGGCCCCACTCGGAACCGGCATGCATTCGCCGTGGCCCGTGCGCCTGCCCATAGCCCCAGACGTGGACCGGTGGCTGGGCCAGCGCAACGGCGCGTTCCGCCGAGGTGACGACGACCGCGACTGCTCCGTTGCTGACCAGGCAGCAGTCGAGCAGGTGCAGCGGATCGGCGATCCATCGTGACTCTTGGTGGTCGGCAACGGTGATGGGATTGCGCAGTTGGGCCAGTGGGTTGCGGGCCGCCCAGGACCGTTGCGCCACCGCGATTTCCGCCAGTTGCGTAGAGCTGGTACCGAATCGTTCCATGTGCCGCCTCGCACACAGGGCATAGAGGATGTTTGGGTTGACCGCACCGGAGACCAGCGACCACCCGGTGAATCCCGATGCCGGGGTTCCCTTCTGCCGCTTGTTCGCCGCTCCCACCCATGATGCCCCCGCAGATACCTTGGGTTTGAGCGGGGTGTCCGCGAACACGCAGACCACCGTGGAAGCGGCGCCCTCGGCGATAGCCCTAGCGGCCTGCGCCACCATCACACCCGCGCTGGCACCGAAGGCCTTGATTTCGTTCAGAACGGCCAACTCGTGCAGGCCCAAGACGGCCGACAATCCGATCCCGAGGTCATTGGTGACCCCCGGCGACACCAACAGGCCGTCGACGTCGGATAGCTGCAACCCTGCGTCCGCCACCGCATGCAGCACTGCCTCCGCGGCGAGCCGTGTCGAGGACCGCCCGTACACCTTGCCCATCTCAGTCATACCGAGCCCGACGATTGTCGCGTCCCGCGCACTGACTCCCACGTCTAGATTCCCTTCCGGGGCATTGGCCTATGGCTACGCAGTTCATCTTCAATGTCCCAATCAGAGCATAATATGCGTTGCCCAAGCGATCGAAGCTCGCCTGCAGTAGGTCCGGACACAGGTTTCGGAGTCCCGTCGCGGCCGACGTATAGCATCGTCACCATGACGCGCTATGCGGCTTTCCTGCGCGGTGTCAACGTCAGCGGAACGACGATGAAGATGTCTGATGTGGCAGCCGCTTTCACCAACGCCGGGTTCACCGGAGTCCGCACGATCTTGGCCTCCGGCAACGTCGTGCTCGAGTCACCATCATCCGCGCCGAAGGTCCGCACCACTGCCGAGACCGCCCTGCGGGAACGCTTCGGCTACGACGCCTGGGTTCTGGTCTACGAGCTGGACACCGTGCGAAAGATCGCACAGGACTACCCCTTCGATCGCGAGGTACAGGGTCAGCACTCCTACGTCACGTTCGTCAGCGATCCCGGGATTCTCGACGAACTCGCCGCGCTGGCCGCCGACGCCGGGGCCGACGAGAGGATCGCCCGTGGCGACGGCGTCGTGTATTGGCAGGTGCCCAAGGCCGCGACACTGGACTCCACCATCGGCAAGACGATGGGCAAGAAGCGCTACAAGTCCTCGACCACCACCCGCAACCTGCGCACCCTGACCAAAGTCCTGCGCTGAGTCCCGCGGGTACTGTTTTTGGTGATGAACCAGCCCGTCACCCTCACCGGAGTCTCCGAAACCGCACTGCTGACCCTCAACGGCCGCGCCTATCAGGCCGGCCTGCCCGGGGCGATCCTGCATGACCCGATGGCCATCGAACTGCGCGACGCCATTGCGTTCGACTACGACAAGTTCGGCCGCAAGGGCCAGGAGATGGCGCTGCGTTCGCTGGCCGTCGACGCCTGCACCACCGGATACCTGCGCAGCCATCCCAGGGCGACGGTGGTCGCGCTGGCCGAGGGCTTCCAAACCAGCTTCTGGCGGCTGTCCGAGGCGATCAGCGACCCGCAGTTCAGCTGGGTATCCGTGGACTTCGCGCCGGTGATCGAACTGCGCGAACGCCTGCTGCCGACCGACCCGCGCATCACGAACCTGGCGCAGTCCGCACTCGACTACAGCTGGATGGACCGGGTGGACAGCAGCAACGGCGTGTTCATCACCGCCGAGGGCCTGTTGATGTACCTGCAGCCGCACCAGGCGATGGACCTGATTGCCCAGTGCGCCAAGCGTTTTCCCGACGGCCAGATGTTCTTCGACCTGCCGCCGGTGCTGGTCAAGAAGCTGGCCCCCAAGGGCATGCGGTCATCCAAGCACTACCGGGTACCGCCGATGCCATTCAGCCTGTCGGTGGATCAGCTGGCCGCTCTGGTCAACACCATGCCCGGCGTGACGGCCGTGCACGACATCCCGATGCCCAGGGGCCGCGGCTTCTTCTTCGAGAAGGTGTTCCCGGCGATCTGGGCGTTCCGCCCGGCCAGGAACCTGCGCGGCGCCTACACCCTGCTGGAGTTCGGCTGAGCCCTCACTCGAACGCGGCGTCGAGGTAGCGCAGCGCCTCGGCCTTCCCCAGGCCCAGCGCCCGCGCGGTCTCGGCATAGGCGTTCGCCGCCGCGGCCATGGCCGCGTCGGCTGGATCGGCCCGGGCCACGAACGTCCCGAACCGGCCCCTGGTTTCGACGATTCCCGCCGTCTCCAGCTCGCGGTAGGCGCGGGCGACGGTGTTGACGGCCAGGTCCAGCTGGCCGGCCAGTTCGCGCACCGTGGGCAGCCGGGTGCCCGGCGGCAACCGACCGGCCCGAACGCCCTCGATGATCTGGGTTCTCAGCTGATCGAACAGTGCTGTGGGCGCGTGGACGTCCAGGCGCACCCAATCCCCCAACTCCGACACGTGCTGATTATCGCCGAGACCGGCTATTTTGGTGGATGTGCGAATTGCGGTGCTCAGCGGGGCGGGAATCTCCGCCGAAAGCGGTGTACCGACCTTCCGGGACGACGAGACCGGTTTGTGGGCCAAGTACGACCCGTACGAACTCTCCAGCACGCAAGGCTGGCAAAGCCATCCCGAACGGGTGTGGGCCTGGTATCTGTGGCGCCATCACCTGGTCGCCACCGTGGAACCCAACAACGGGCACCGGGCGGTGGCCGCCTGGCAGGACTACGCCGACGTCACGGTGATCACCCAGAACGTCGATGATCTGCACGAGCGGGCGGGCAGCAAGCCGGTACATCATCTGCACGGCAGCTTGTCCGAATTTTGGTGCGACACTTGCGGTTCGCGCTATCACGGCCCGTTGCCCGACATGCCGGAACCGGAGCTGGAGAAGATGCCGCCGACCTGTGAGTGCGGCGGGCTGATCAGGCCGGGCATCGTCTGGTTCGGCGAGCAGTTGCCCGACGAGCCGTGGCAGGCGGCGGTCGACGCCGTCGCCACCGCCGACATCCTGGTGGTGGTCGGCACGTCCGGCATCGTCTACCCGGCGGCGGGCCTGCCCGAGGTGGCGCTGGCGCAGGGAGCCGTGGTGATCGAGGTCAATCCGGAGGCCACCCCGCTGTCGGACAGTGCCACGCTGACGATCCGGGAGTCGGCCAGCACCGCGCTGCCCACCCTGCTGCAGAAGCTGCCCGAGTTACTGGGCAGCTAGCGCCCGGCCCAGTGCCACCTCCTGCACCGGCAGCGGTACCCAGGCTGGGAATGTCGCCTCGTGCCGGGCGGTTTGGATGGCGAAGCCCGCCGAGGTGATCGCCCGCTCCGTCTCGCGGTGAGTGTGGCAGTTGCCGGCCATCCGCGGCCAGATCGTCGCGTCCGCCAGCCGCTGCAATCCGCCACGCCAACCCGGCTGGGCGACGTGCTCGAAGTAGCGCAACTCTCCGCCCGGCTTGAGCGTCGATTTCACTTGGCGCAGAACAGCTTCCGGATTCTCCACCGAACACAGCACCAGCGAACACACCACCGCGTCGAACGGTTCGGCGGCGGGCATGGTCTCGACCGTGGTTTCGATCACGGTGATCGGAACCCGCGCCGCCGCTGCGGCCGCCCTGGCCTGAGGCGCCAGCCGGGTCTCGGGCTCCAGTGCGACGACCTCGGTGACGGTATCGGGGTAGAACTCGAAATTGGTGCCGGTGCCGGCACCGATCTCCAAGACCCGGCCATGCAGGCCGGCCAGATTCTGCTGACGCATCGTCTTCATCGCACCCGACTCGTGGGTCGACATCAGCGTCCAGAAACGCGCGAAGAAAGGGTGGTCGAAGGTTTGTGACGTCGGTGATGTCATTGTCGAAGGTCCTCCCGCCGGTGTCCCTCCCACGCTAGCCGCCGCCCGGCGCACCCACCGTGGCGGGCACCGGCTCCGGTGGCGCTTCGCTGAAGCCGACGCGCTGATGCAACCGGACCAGGGGTTTGGGAGCCCACCAGTTCCAGCGCCCCATGACGTGCATGAACGCCGGCAGCAGCGCCATTCGCACCAGGGTGGCGTCGACCAGGACAGCCAGCGTCAGCCCCACCCCGAACACCCGCATGAACGACACCTGTGCGGCGATCAGTGCGGCGAACGCGATCGCCATGATCAGGGCAGCGGCCGTCACCACTCGGCCGGTGCGGGCCAGCCCGAGCGCCACGCTCTCGTCGTTGTCCTCGCGGGTCTTCTGGGAGGAAAGCCAGTACTCTCGGATCCTGGCCACCAGGAATACCTCGTAGTCCATCGAGATACCGAAGGCGATACAGAACAACAGCACCGGCATGTTGGCTTCCATGGTGCCGGTCGGGGTGGTGCCGAAGGCACCGAGATGGCCCTCCTGGAAGATCCACACCAGCGCCCCGAATGCGGCAGACAGCGATAAAACGTTGAGCGCCAAGGCTTTCAGCGGCAGCACCACGCTACCGGTCAGCATGAACAGCAGTGCGAAGGTGATCACCGCGATCAGCCCCAGCACCATCGGCATCCGCGACACGATGGCGTTGACGTTGTCCCGGTTGACCTGGGCACCGCCGGTGATCCATACGTCGTGTCCGGCCGGCTGGGGCACCGCGTGCAACCGGTCCAGCTGAATCTTGGACGCATCCGAGAACAGCGGGGTGGTGCTGCGCACCGTCAGATATGCACTGCCCGCAGAGGTGCCTGACGGCGCGGAGGCCGGACCGACCTTCTTGCCGTTGACGAACGTCGCCGTCGGTGCCGACACCAGCGCCACGTCCGGCACCCGCGACAGGTCGGCTGCGTAGCGCTCCATCTCCTGTGGCGCGATGCCGTCGGCGTCCGGGATCACCATCGACACCGCGGTGGAGAAGTCGCTGGCGAAGTCGTTGCGCAACTGATCGCCGACCTGATGGGTGGATGCCGTCTTGGGCAACACCCGATCGTCGGGGTTGCCGAACTGGATGTGCAGGAACGGCACGCCGAGCAGTACCAGCAGCGCGACGATCGCGGTGCCGATCGGGATGGCTCGTCGCATCACGAATTTGGTTGAGCGATACCAGAATTGGCTTTCCAGTGGCTTGGCGACGGGCTCGGGCCGGTGGAACATCCGGCGCACCATCCGGCGGATGTCCAGAGCGTCCAGCCGATCACCGAGCAGGACGATCGCCGCGGGGGTGACGATCACCGCGGCGCCCGCCGCGAACGCCACGGTGGCCACCCCGGCGTAGGCGAAGGACTTCAGGAAGTACATCGGGAACAGCACCAGCACCGACATCGACAGCCCGACGGTGGTGGCCGAGAACAGTACGGTGCGCCCCGCGGTCGCCATGGTGCGCAACAGCGCACTGTCCCGGTCGGCGCCGCCGGCGATCTCATCGCGGAAGCGGCTCAGGATCAGCAGGGTGTAGTCGATGGCCAACGCCAGGCCCAGCGCGGTGGCCAGGTTCAGCCCGAAGATCGACACGTCGGTGACGTAGGTGATCAGCCGCAGCACCGTCATCGCGCCGAAGATCGCCATCAGCCCGACGGCGATCGGCAGCGCGGCGGCCACCAGCCCGCCGAACACCCAGATCAGCACCAGAAAGCTCAACGGAACCGCAATCGACTCCATCATCAGCAGATCCCGTTCGGTCTGCTTGGTGATCTGGGAGTAGATCATCGCGGTGCCGCCGGCCCGTACCGTGACGCCGTCCCTGCCCTCGCCGATCTGTTTGACCAGTGTGGTCGCGTATTTCTGGGCGTTGTTCTCCCCGCCGTCCAGCACGGCAACCACCAGGCCGGTCTTGCCGTCGCGGCTGATCAGTTCGCCGGCGGCCGCTGGCGGGGAGGTCCAGGCCGAGCTGACCCGCAGCACGTACGGCGAGGCCTTGAGCTGGTCGACGATGCCGGTGGCCACCGCCCGGGCCGCGGGGCCGGCGGCGCCGTCGGGGGACGTGACGGTCAGCAACAACTGCTGGTCGCTCTGGCCGAACTTCTCGCCCAGCAGCTGCGCTGCCCGGCTGGACTCGGAGGTGGGGTCTCCGAAGCCACCGGCGGACAGGCTCGTAGCCACCGGAATGCCGAAGATCGCGGTGGCGGCCATGATGATGGCCGCCACCGCGATGATCCGCCGGGGTGCGCGTAGAGCCAGGTGCGCCAGTGTGTGCAGCACAGTCTCATCTTTGTCGCTGTTCACCAGCTCAAACGTCAGTATTCGATGACGCAACCGTGACTTATGACAGGAGCCGACCTGACTCCGGAGTAAGAATTGCCACCATTTTCCGAAACGTGACTCAAAGAATCCTTAATGGTGACCAATACGATCAGGCTCATGTGGATCGACGACACCAGTGCCGATGTCATCAAGGTCGACTTTGACGCGCTCTATCACGGCGACGTCCTCGTGGAGGGCGACACCTCAGAGCAGTTCGAGGACCGGCCTCCGTTGGCAACCGCCAGCTGACCTGAACGCCGAAAGGCGCCTCCACCGCTCGTGAGCGGCGAGGCGCCAATCGGAGTTCTCAACCGTTCCGCGCACCTGGCGCGGTGTGCCCGCCTGACGTTCAGGCGGGCACTTTTGCGTCGTGGCCCGAGGAGATCATGCCGGTCAACCGGCCGGTGACGATGTCCTCGGCTTCCGAGACGATCCGGCTGACCAGGTCACCGACCGTCGGGATGTCGTGGATCAGACCCATCACGGTGCCCACGGTCCAGATGCCGGCATCGAGATCGCCGTCGTCGAAGACCCGCCGCCCGCGCACGCCGGCGACCAGGTCCCGGACGTCCTCGAACTGTCCGCCGTCCTTAAGGATCTGCACGACCTCCCGCGACACGACGTTGCTGGCCACCCGGGCGGTGTTGTGCAGGCTGCGGAAGATCAACTCGGTGCCGCGCTCGTCGCCGGCCACGATCGCCTCCTTGACGTTCTGGTGGATGCAGGACTCCACCGTGCACATGAACCGGGTGCCCATGTTCACTCCGTCGGCTCCGAGAGCCAACGCCGCCACCAGTCCGCGGGCGTCACCGAAACCGCCGGAGGCGATCATCGGGATCTCGATCTGTTTGGCCGCCGCCGGGATCAGCACCAGACCGGGGACGTCGTCCTCACCGGGGTGCCCGGCGCACTCGAAGCCGTCGATGCTGATGCCGTCGACGCCGAGGCTCTGCGCCTTGACCGCATGCCGCACCGAGGTGCACTTGTGCAGCACCTTGATGCCGTTGTCGTGGAACATCGGCAGGTGCGGCGCCGGGTTGGAGCCGGCCGTCTCAACGATCTTGACGCCTTCGTCGACGATCACCTGACGGTACTCGTCATACGGCGGCGGGTTGATCGACGGCAGGATCGTGAGGTTCACCCCGAACGGCTTGTCGGTGAGCTCGCGGGTCTTCTGGATCTCCTTGGCGAGGTCCGCCGGCGTGGGCTGGGTCAGCGCGGTGATGAACCCCAACGCACCCGCATTGGCGACGGCTGCCACCAACTCGGCCCGACCAACCCACTGCATACCACCCTGGGCGATCGGATGCTCGACGCCGAATACCTCGGTGAACTTCGTCTTGAGCGCCATGGCCGGCTCTACCGCGGAGCCATACGGATGGCACCGTCGAGGCGGATGACCTCGCCGTTGAGCATCGGGTTCTCCACGATGTGCACGGCCAGGGCGCCGTACTCGTCGGGGTCGCCCAGCCGCGCGGGGTGCGGCACCTGCTTGCCCAGGGAGTCCTGCGCCTCCTGCGGCAGCGAGCCCAGCAGCGGGGTCTTGAACAGGCCTGGGGCAATGGTGACGACGCGGATCAGGTCGCGCGAGAGGTCACGGGCGATCGGCAGGGTCATGCCGACGACGCCACCCTTGGAGGCCGAGTAGGCGGCCTGGCCGATCTGGCCGTCGAACGCGGCGACCGAGGCGGTGTTGACGATGACGCCACGTTCCTCGCCGACCGGCTCGGTCTTGGCGATCCGCTCCGCGGCCAGCCGCAGCACATTGAAGGTGCCGATCAGGTTGACCTCGACGACCTTACGGAAGCCGTCCAGCGGGAACGGCCCGTCCTTGCCGAGGGTCTTGATGGCGTTTCCGATGCCGGCGCAGTTGACGTTGATGCGCAGCGGGCCCATCGACTCTGCGACGTCGAGCGCCGCGGTGACGGCGGCCTCGTCGGTGACGTTGGCCGCGACGAACTTGGCGCGGTCACCGAGACCGGCCACCACCTCTTCACCCTTGAGGTCGATGACGACCACCGATGCGCCGGCGTCGAGCAGCCGCTTGGTGGTGGCCAGACCGAGCCCGGAGGCACCCCCGGTCACGACGGCTACCGAGTCCTTGATCAGCACAGATGTGTTCCTTTCAGTTTCCGACCTACTGGTTGGTTGGGGACTATACCCAATCGCGGAGAACGGCCTCGGTGTCGGCGCCGGGGACGCCGGGCGCGCGCGGGGTGTCCGGTGACGTCCGCGAGAAACGGGGCGCCGGCGCCGGGAACAGGGAGCCGTTCTCGCTGTAGAACGTGTCGCGTTCGGTGTTGTGCGCCTCGGTCTCGACCTCGCCGAACGACAGCACGGGCGTGACGCAGGCGTCGCTGCCGGCGAAGACGGTTGCCCAGTGGTCACGATCGTGTTCGGCGAACGTCGCGGTGAGGATCGCACGCAACTCGGGCCAGCGAGCCACATCGTTCTGGCCGGGCAGGTCTGCCGAGTCGAGCCCAAGCTTTTCGATGAGCTCGGCGTAGAACTGCGGCTCGATCGAACCGACCGCCACATGGCGACCGTCGGCGCACTCGTAGGTGTCGTAGTACGGGGCGCCGGTATCAAGCATGTTGGTACCGCGCTCGTCGCTCCACATACCCATGTGCCGGAACGCCCACATCATGGTGGCCAGCACGGACGATCCGTCGACCATCGCGGCATCGACCACCTGGCCCTTGCCGGAGCGCTCCCGCTCCCACAATGCGGCGAGAATTCCGACCAGCAGGAACATCGAACCGCCGCCGAAGTCACCGGCGAGATTCAGCGGCGGAACGGGGCGCTCGCCCGCCCGGCCGATGGCATGCAGCACGCCGTTGAGAGAGATGTAGTTGATGTCATGGCCAGCCTGTTGGCTGCGCGGACCGGTCTGGCCCCACCCGGTCATGCGGGCATAGATCAAGCGCTCGTTGACCTTGGCGCAGTCTTCGGGCCCGAGACCCAACCGCTCAGTGACACCGGGCCGGTAGCCCTCGATGAGTACGTCGGCCTTCGAGATCAGGCGCAGGACGAGTTCGCGATCCTCGTCACTCTTCAGGTTGGCGGCCACCGACCGGCGATTGCGCAACAGGAAGTCGTTACTGGCAGGGGCTTGGATGCCCGGCACCGTGCCCGGCCGCTCGACGCGAACGACGTCGGCGCCCAGATCCCCGAGGATCATCGCGGCATGCGGGCCCGGGCCAATACCGGCCAACTCGACGACTCGCAAACCCTGCAGTGGTCCCGCCATGGCCCTACCTTCCAGTTGGTTGACGCGGATAGCGTATTCATATAACCAGTCCGCCCTGACTGGCCTGTCCCCACCCAGCGAAAGTTGCCGAATGACCGCTCCCGCCTACCCCGACATCCCAGAAGTCACCGTCTCGCTGGAGGGCACGGTGTTGTCAGTGACGATGAAACGCCCGGACAGCCTGAACTCGCTGAATCCGCAGATGCTCAACGCGCTGGCCGCGACCATGGAGATCGCCGCCGGTGATCCGCGGGTTCGCGTCGTGCGTCTCGGCGGGGCTGGTCGCGCATTCAGCTCGGGCGCCGGGATCGGCGCCGAGGGCCAGACAACCCGCGCGGCAGACGCCGCCGGGGAGACCCTGCGCGCCGCCAACCGGGCGGTGCAGGCGATCGTCGCGTTGCCCAAGCCGGTCGTTGCGGTCGTTCAGGGTGCAACCGCGGGCGTCGGGGTCTCGCTGGCCCTGGCCTGCGACATTGTGCTGGCCTCCGAGAAGGCGTTCTTCCTGCTGGCGTTCACCAAGATCGGGTTGATGCCCGACGGCGGCGCCTCGGCGTTGGTGGCAGCTGCGATCGGCCGCATCCGGGCCATGCGGATGGCCCTTCTCGCAGAACGGATTTCGGCCGCCGACGCCTACGAGTTCGGCCTGGTGAGTTCGGTGCACCCGGCCGACGAACTGGACGCTGCTGCGGCAAACGTGATCGACACGCTGGTGACCGGGCCCGCTGTCGCGCTGCGCAAGACCAAGCAAGCGATCAACGAGACAACACTGACCGGGCTCGACGATGCCATCGACCGGGAGACCGAAGGCCAGCTGATCCTGTTGGAATCCGCTGATTTCCGCGAAGGGGCGACGGCGTTCCAGGAACACCGCAAGCCGTCCTACAGCGACGCCTGAACGGCACCCAGTGGGTGCGCTACAAGCTCGCGGGCCGGCCGATGCTCAACCCGCTCGACGAGTTGTTTCGCTGACCCGAAAACAGTTGGACGCGGACCCCTTCGGTCGGCCACCATCGATGTCATGGGCATGCCGTGTGACGTAGCGCAGCCGGTGAACACCGCCGGCCGCTGGCGGGTGCTCGCGCCCTTCGGGTTCCGTGAATTCCGACTGCTCATCGCCGCGATGTCGTTGTTCCTCTTCGCCGAAGGTATGTGGACCGTGGTGATGGCCCTTCAGGTCATCGCGCTGGACGACGACCCCGCCGCACTGTCGCTCGTCGCGGCCTGCATGGCGTGCGGAATGCTCGTCTTCATGCTGGTCGGCGGGATCGTCGCCGACCGCGCGCCACAGCGGGCGATCATCATCGCCGTCGAGGCGGCCAATGCCGCGGCCACCGGTGCCGTTGCCCTGCTGGGCCTGACGGGCTCATTGCGGTTGTGGCACATGGCTGTTGCCGCAACGGTTCTCGGCGTCGGCGCCGCCTTCTTCTTCCCCGCCTACAACGCCTATCTGCCGCGGATCCTGCCGGCCGAGCACCTGCTGGCCGCCAACGGGGTGGAAGGCGCGGTCCGGCCCACGTTGCAGCAAGCCGTCGGCCCCGCGGCGGCGGGTGTCCTGGTCGGGCTCACCTTCCCCGCACTCGGCTCGGTGACGGTGACCGCGCTGATGGTGCTCGGGCTGGTCCTTCTGGTGTCGATGCGCCGAGGCGACGGTGAGCACATCGTGCTGACTGTCGAGCGCGAAAAGCCGCATGTCCTCACCGATCTGCGCGACGGTCTGCGCTTCGTGCTGCACACGCCGTGGCTGCGCTGGACTCTGCTGTTCGCCAGCACGTGGGTGTTCCTGGCGATGGGGCCCATCGAGGTGCTATTGCCGTTCATCGCGCGCGACCGGTTCGCGCACGGTGAGCAGGTGTTCGGGCTGATGCTCGCCGCGTTCGGAGTCGGCAGTGCGATCGGCGCCGTCGTGGTGTCCTCGCGACCGTTGCCTCGGCGCTACCTCACGGTGATGATGACCATGTGGGGCGTCGGCTCGCTGCCGTTCGTGATCGTCGGAACGACCTCCTCGCTGCCGGTGATGCTGATCGCGCTATTCCTGATCGGGCTCGCTGAGGGTGCCGGCGTCATCTGGGGCACGCTGCTGCAGCGCCGGGTCCCGCCGGAGATGCTGGGCCGGGTCTCCAGCCTGGATTTCTTCGTCTCGCTGGCATTCATGCCGGTGTCGATGGCCGTGGCGGGCCCGCTGTCGAAGGTCGTGCCCGTCGAGGTCATCTTCGGTGCGGCAGGCATATTGCCTGTCCTGCTGGCGGCGGTCGCCCTGGTCGCGGCTCGCATGCGCCGCGACGAGATCGCCCACCCGCTGCGTTAGAGGCCGAACACCGGCGGCAGTGCCAGCACCATGATCAGACCCCACACCACGTGGGTGAGCACCGGTGCCAGCACTCCCCCGGTGGCCCGGCGCTCCCAGGCACATACCGTGCCGAGGATGACTGCCGCGAAGCCCAGCATGGGGTTGCCGCTGGCCGATGTCGCCGCCGTGTACAGCAGGGTGGAGATTACCACCGGGTGGAACGCACCCAGCGCGGTGTAGAGCGCACCCCGGAAGAACAGTTCCTCGGCGAAACCGTTGACCAGGGTGATGATGACGATCAACGTGAGACTGCCGTGGTTGGTGTATTCCAGCACCCGGGTCACGCGTTCGGCGATCGGCGGGATCTCCCGCACCACCAAGCCGCCCAGCAGGAACACCACGCCGAGCACCAGCCCCACGGTGATCCCGGTGATGACGGGCCGCTGGTTGCGCCCGCGCCAGCGGATACATCCCAGGTGCAGCGGCCCGGACGCCACCGCGCCCGCCGTCCATACCGCGGCCAGCGTCAGCGTCAGCCAATAGAACGTCTCGTCACCGGGTCGGCGGCTCAGCGAATACCCCAACAGCACCGCGCCGACAACCAGCACGACGCACACGATGATCTTGCGGCGGCGCACCACCGACGGCCATTCCTGATGCGGCACAGCCGCTTTGGTAGCAGCCGCGCGAATCTCCGACAGCACCGTCATAACGTGGGCACCTTGGCGAGCAGGAAGTCGAGCCCGGTGCGCACCACACCGGCGAGCGGGCGCGGCACCGCGCCGAGCATCCTGAGTGCGGGCCGGGCCACCGACGGCGTCACCGCGGCGGCCAGCCGCTGCAGACGCAGCGTGTCACCGCCGGCCCACACCGGGTCGCTGTCGGCCAGGTGGTGCGGATCGGCGAGTTGGTCCACCGGGCGCGGCGGCGGGCTGGACACCGCCGCGGCAATCGCGTCGTCGATATCGGTGAGGCCTCCGGGCGGATCCGGCACGTAGTCACGCAAGACAGTGTCCGAGGCCGTCATCGAGTGGTCCAGCGATTCGATGAGATCGGTGGCCAGGCCGGTCGGCACCGGTACGACGGTCCCCGCTACCCGGGCCACCACTGAGCGGGGCACGACGTCGTCGACCGGCAATCCGGCCCGCACCGAACCGGCGGCATCGACGTAGCTGTGCAGCAGCCCGCGGTAGGTGGTGGTGCTCGGTCCGGCGATGTCGTAGGCACCGGCCGGCACGGTATCCGGATCGGCCGCCGCGAGCAGGTAGTACAGCACGTCGCGAATCGAGATCGGGTCGATGTCATGTTCGGCCCACGGCGGCAACGGAATCAGCCAGAACCGGTCGCCGACGTAGCGGACCATCTCGAACGAGGTCGACCCGGCACCGATGATGACGGCCGCCCCCAGCCACACCAGTTCAGCGCCGCCGTCGACGGACAGGGCGCCGGCCACCTCGGCCCGGCCGGCCAGATGCTCGGAGAGGGAGTCGGCATCGGGGACGAACCCGCCCAGGTACACGATCCGCCGCACCCCTGCGTTGGCGGCCGCCTCCGCGACAGTGGCGGCGGCGGCGTTGTCGCGGTCACGAAAGCCCGGCTGGCCGATGCCGTGCACCAGGTAGTAGACGATGTCGACGGGTCCGGCCACAGCGAAGGCCGCCTCGACGGCCGTGGGGTCATCGGCGTCCAGCGCCACTGCATCCACCTGGTCACACCAGCCGAAGCGGCCGAGTTTTTCCGGGTCGCGGGTGGCCGCCACCACGTCGTGACCGTCCCGGACGAGCGCGGCGACCAGGCGTGAGCCCACATATCCGGTGGCACCGGTGACCAGGATGCGCATTGCTTCCACGGTACGAAATATCGGCCGTTTGCCGGTGACACAAACCTGACGTCGCTGTGAGATCGGCCGCTAAGTGGCGTCGCGGTGCAGTTCCATCAGGCTTTCGTAGACCGCGGCATTGGCCCGGTTGCCGGCCAGTTCGGCGTCAGACAGTTCACGGCGGACCTTGCCGGGCACCCCGGCGATCAGCGACCGCGGCGGGACCACGACACCCTGCGGGACGAGCGCGCCGGCGGCGACCGTTGACCCGGCGCCGATCACCGCGCCGTTGAGCACGATGGCACCCATGCCGATCAGACAGCCGTCCTCGACGGTGCACCCGTGCAGCACCGCGTTGTGGCCGACGGTCACCCCGGCACCCAGGGTGAGCGGGTATTCGGGGTCGACGTGCAGGGTGGCGCCGTCCTGGATGTTGCTGCCCACCCCGATCTCGATCGGCTCGGCCTCGGCGCGCAGTGTCGCCGAATACCAGACGCTGGCCCGTGCGCCCAGCCTGACCCAGCCGATGACGCTGGCGTTGGGTGCGACCCAGGATTCGGGGTGCAGTTCGGGGCTGCGTCCGTGCAGCGAGACGATCAGGGGCTCGGCCATGGCCGACATCGTAGGCGTGCCCCCTCCTGGCCGCTCTGACCAGGCCCTTTTGTGAGGGTCAACGGGCGGACAGTACGATGCGTCAGGCGTCGCGGCGGTCCGGGGACCCGCGACTCGCCGACTCCGATACCCAGCAAGGAGCCGATGTGAGCACTCGCACCAAGACCCTTGGCGTAGCCGCGGCTGTCGCCGCCATCGCCGTCGCGATCCCGACGGCGGTTCAGGCCTACGCCGACCCCACCACCCCGACCACCACCAGCGCGGCGCCGACGACCTCGTCGATCCCGGTGCCCAGCGTCACCCAGCTGCCCGACCCGCAGGGCCCGGGCTGCGATGCCTACAAGAACAAGGTGCCCACCGGCCCAGGGTCGATCACCAGCATGGGCAGCGAGGTCGCCTCGGTGGCCATCGCCAACAACCCCGATTTGAGCACGTTCAGCGCGGCCATCTCCGGCAAGCTGAACCCGGCGGTCAATGTCACGTCCGTGCTCGACGGCGGCCCCTACGTGGTGTTCGCGCCCACCAACGACGCGTTCGACAAGCTCGACGAGGCCACCTTGGCGTCACTGAAGAGCGATCCCGCGGTGCTGCTGCCGACGGTCTACTACCACATGGTGCTGGGCTATCTCGGCCCCGACGACGTCGACGGCAAGATGCCCACCCAGGATGGTCGGCTGATCTCGGTCACCGGCAAGGGCGGCGACGTCAAGGTCAACGACACCGCCAAGGTGGTGTGCAGCTACACCGCCAAGGGTGCCTACATCTACATGATCGACACGGTGCTCACCCCGGGTCAGGTCGCCGGCGCCACGTCCACCTCGACGACGTCCACCGCGACCTCGACCTCGAGTGAAGCGCCGACGACCACTGCGTCGAGCACGCCGACCACCACCAAGGCACCGAACGCGTAAGGCTCAGCGAGCCTTCCAGACCGGGGCACGCTTCTCGGCGAAGGCCAGCGGCCCTTCCTTGGCGTCCTCGGAGCGCATCAGCGTTCCGATTTCGCGCCTGGTGCGGGTCCAGCCGGTCTCGTCGGCGGTGATCGTGGCCCTGCCGTCTTCGAGGTCGACACCCACTGCGACGCGCTTGCTGGCCTGCACGGCCAGCGGCGCGTTGGCGGCGATCTGCTCGGCCAGTGCCAGCGCGGCCGCGACGACGGTGCCGTCCGGCACCACCTGGTTGATCAGGCCCCAGCGCAGCGCCTCGTCGGCGGTGATCGGTTCGCCGGTGAACAGCAGTTGCATGGCGACCTTGCGCGGCAGCTGGTCGACGATGCGGAACACGCCGCCGGCCGCCGCGAAGAGACCGCGTTTGACTTCGGGGAGTCCGAACTTCGCGCTCTCCTGTGCTACGACGAGGTCACTGGCCAGTGCCAGCTCGGTGCCGCCACCGAGTGCGGTGCCGTTCACCGCGGCGATCGTCGGCTTGTCGATGAAGTGCCGGACGTAGCCGGCGAAGCCCCACTCCGGATGCTGCGGGTGAAATAGGTTCTCCCCCCGCGAGATTGCCTTCAGATCGGCGCCGGCACAGAACGACTTGTCACCGGCACCGGTGATCACCACCGCCCACACTCCGGTGTCGTCCTGCGCCTGCTGCAGCGCATCACCGACCGCGGTGCTCACCGCACCGTTGACGGCGTTACGTGCCTCGGGCCGGTTGATGGTGATCAGGGCGACGTTGCCCCGCCGCTCGTAGAGAGCGGCGGGGGCTTGCACGTCCGACACCGTTACAGCAGCTCGAGGATGGTGGCGTTGGCCTGGCCGCCGCCCTCACACATGGTCTGCAGGCCGTACTGAATGTTGTTGTCCCGCATGTGGTACAGCAGCGTGGTGAGGATGCGGGCACCCGAACCGCCCAGCGGGTGGCCGAGCGCGATCGCGCCGCCGTTGGGGTTCAGCTTCTTCTCGTCGGCGCCGATGTCCTTGAGCCAGGCCATCGGAACCGGCGCGAAGGCCTCGTTGACCTCGAAGACGCCGATGTCGTCGACGGTCAGCCCCGACTTCTTCAGCGCCTTCTGGGTGGCCGGGATCGGCGCGGTCAGCATGATGACCGGATCAGCACCGGCCAGCACCGCGGTGTGCACCTTGGCCAGCGGCGTGAGGCCCAGGTCCTTGGCCTTCTCCGCCGACATGATCAGCAGGGCGGCCGAACCGTCCGAGATCTGGCTGGAGTTGCCGGCGTGGATCACGCCGTCCTCGGAGAACGCCGGCTTGATCTTGGCCATCGACTCGACGGTGCCGCCGCGGCGGATGCCGCCGTCCTCGAGCACCACAGTGTCGTTACCGTCGGCGTCCTTGGTCTTGATGCCGACGATCTGATCCTTGAAAGCGCCGGAATCCTGTGCCGCAGCGGCCTTTTCGTGCGAGCGCAGGGAGAACTCGTCGAGCTGGGTGCGGCTGAAGCCCCACTGCTCGGCGATCATCTCGGCGCCGATGCCCTGGTTCGGGGTCTTGGTGTAGCGCGCCTTGAAATTCTCCGAGTAGGGGTTGCCACCGTTGGCCAGCGAGGAGCCCATCGGGGTCCGCGACATCGACTCGACGCCACCGGCGACGACAACGTCGTAGTGCCCGGCGATGACGCCGGCCACCGCGAAGTTCAACGACTGCTGGCTCGATCCGCACTGACGGTCCACGGTCACACCGGCAACGGTCTCCGGCCATCCCGCGGTCAGCGCCGCGGTGCGGGCGATGTCGAGTGCCTGCTCACCGGCCTGCATGACGCAGCCCCAGATCACGTCATCGACCAGCGCAGGGTCCACGCCGGCCCGCTCGACCAGGCCGTTGAGCACCTGGGCCGACAACTCGGCGGGGTGCACTCCGGACAGTGCGCCGTTGCGCTTTCCGACGGGCGAACGCACAGCCTCGACAATGACCGCTTCAGCCATCGACCTTCTCCTTCTGCTGGGTGACGATGTGGGTCCTCGATGTCTAACACACCGTGTGAGCGGGCCCACGCCCGGGGCCAACCAACCGTTCGGTCAGCCGGCGCGAGTGGCTACTTTCCGCTGGTCACGTGCACCGGCAGGTCGTCGTCCCACGGCTGACGGGTGACCATGTCGGCCACTGCCACCCAGCCGCGTTCGAACTCACCGGTGGCGGCGTCGACCAAGCGGTACTCCTGCCGTTGCCGGTGCAGCGGCTGGGCGTCGAGCAGCACCACCCGCACCTCCCCGGGTTCGAACCCGCAGCGCTTCTGCATCGCGGCGATCAACTGCTCGTTGTGCATGTGGCCGTCGCCGAAGTTCCAGCCGATGGCCATGCTGCAGATCCGCTCACCGTCGGTAACCGAATAGTCGTCCTCGTCGTGCCCCGCCATCGCGCGATGCGCCAGCGTGAACAGCGCCTTGCCGTGCGTGTTGAACGCGCGGAACGCATATCCCATATAGATCGGGATCTGGGCGGCTTCCTTGCTGCCGTAGAACTTCTCCAACTGTGCGGCGGGCATGTTCGCGATGGCGATCAGGTTCTTGTCGATCTTGGCTTCGGCGGACGGCTTGATGCACCACAGCGTGGTGTCCCAGTTGCCGGCGTAGTACCGCATGCCGGGCAGGAAGGAGACCTTGCGTGGCACGGTGTTTCCGAGGAACACGAAGAAGGCCAGCACGGCAAACAACACCACCGGCCACGGGCTGGTGAGGTCGGCGATGCCGATCTGGGCGTGCGCGACGAACAGCGACAGCACCGAGAAGATCATGAACACGTTCCATTCCAGCGGCACGCCCATCGGAATCGACGACAGGATGCCGAGGTGGAAGCAGACCATCACGAACGCCGCGATCGCGGTGGGCCAGCCGCCGTGGGAGAAGAACAGCACCAACGGAATGCCCATCTCGATGGCGGTGCTGATGTGGGCCAGCAGATGCGAGATCCGGCCCGGCCGAAGATCCTCGGGGAAGTCGGCGAAGAACGTGCGCTTGAGGAAACGCGGCCGCATCACCGGGCTGTTGGACATCATCGTCGAGATCACGAACGGGAAGTGCCGGGTGAGCTTGGAGGTAGCCGCCCCGATCCAGATGGCCATGCAGACCAGCTTGAGGGCGATGATGACGTCGACACCGGCGAACAGGAACGCCACGGCGAAGCTCGCATACACCTCGCCGCGGGCGGCCAGGAAGATCACCTTGTCGCGCAGACCGGCCAGGGCCAGTAGCGCCAGGACGGTGACGATCTGCCAAGTCGGCAACAGACCCACCTCGGTGCCGAGTTCGGGAATGGGTCCGGTGCCGTCGGAGAACAGCGCCACCACGAGCATCGCCAGCAGCGCGCCGTAGAGCACGACGTCGACGGGCCCGCGGCTATCCCCCTTCGTCAGTGGCACCTGGTTGGGCCACGGTGGCAGCCGGATGGTGCCCGGCCGCAACCAGTAGATGATCGAGCCCATCGGGGGGAAGAACCGGTTGTTGAGCGGGCCGAATCCGCAGCCGAGGCCGACCACCTCGAACAGCATGGTGTAAAGCACGGCCTTCTCGAAGACGATGGGCTCCGACCACCACTGCCCGATATTGCTCCACCCGTCAATTCCCTTGGTGGCCAGGGCAAACAGTGCGGCCACGAAGATGTAGAGCAGGATCTTGACGACGTAGAACAGGTGCAGCACCACCGGTGTGCCGAAGCCGACCTCGGCCCAGTGCCGCGCCATCGGCTTGATCTTCTCGGCGCGCGTGCCCCTGCTCCACGTCTCGAAGTCGATGACGGGTACTTCCTGCTTCAGAAATCCCATGCGGGACAGATTAGAACGTGTTCTAGTCCCGTGTAAGCAGTTGGGCGAAAGGGCGCGCTAGCTTGTGGCGGGCGGGCGATAGAAGATGGCCAGCTGGCCGATACCGCCGGCCAAGCCCAGCACCACGGCGATGGCCAGGCCCGTCCAGCCGTGCAACAGGTCGTAGAAGCCGGTGTTCCCGAAGAGGGCGTAGTCCAGGCTGAGCCGGCCCGCGCCGGTCGCGGCCACCGCGACAGCCGCCGCGGCGAGCACCAGGTTGTACTCCCAGCCCTCCTTGACGATGAAGAAGCCGTTGTGCCGGTGCACCGTCCACGCGGCGACAAGCATCAACGCGACGAAACCCGCCGCCGTCACCGGGGTCAGCAGCCCGACGGCCAGACCGAGGCCGGCTGCCACCTCGGTCGTCGCGGCGACCCGGGCGTGGAAGATGCCCGGCTTCATCCCCATGCTGTCGAACCAGCCCGCCGTGCCCTTGATGCGGCCGCCGCCGAAGAACTTGTTGTAGCCGTGCGCGGCCATGGTCAGGCCCAGCACCAGTCGCAAGATCAGCAGTCCGACATCGTAGGCAGTCACGCTGGTCAACCTAATGCATCCACGTCATCGACGGTGCCCCTCAGCGGCCAAATGCCATTCTCACCCGGTCGATGTAGTCCTCGACATCGAGGTTGCCGGGGTCGGCGTGCACGCTGAGCGTGACGGTGTCACCCAGGCCGTGCACGCCGTGGGTCAGGCTCATCATGGGTGACAGTGCGGAGAACCCGGCCGCGAACAACACTGGCAATCCACCGAGCGTCAGATCGGCCGGGCCACGGTTCACGCTGGACACCACGGTGTTGCCGGTGACGGTGTGCGCACGGACGTTCGGGTCGAACTGGCCCACACCCCAGCGCAACAGCGCGGCAGGCGTCGCCGCGAAGGCCGCCGCGGAGGCCCGCATCGCGGGATGCTCGCCACGCCGACGCTGGGCGGCCAACTCCGCCGCGATCAGCTGCGCCCGCTCGGCGCGCTCGGCATCGGGATGCAATCGGATTCCCACGTTGCGAAAGTTGTTGTGGGCGCCGGGTTCCTGCACTCCGGCCATGGTGACCTCGGCACCCAGCTCCGAGGTGTCCTCGCCGCGCGCGGTCAGATAGCCCGCCAGCGCCTCGGAGATCGCCACCAACGCGCCGATCGTCACAGTGGGCGTGAGGTCGTCGCGGTGAAGTACCAGGGTTCGTACCACCGAGGTGGCACCGGGCCGCCGGTTGATGCTCAGCAGCGGGCATCCCGGGGCCGGCGGCGGCACCAGGCTCGCCTCGGTATCGCGCACCAGACGGCGATGTGCCCATGCTGCGGCGACACCTCGTGCCGGCAGGAATCCGTGTCGCGCACCGACCGGGACCGCGACCGGCTGCCGGCGGCCCAGCAGTGCCCCCGCCAGCGCCGTACCGCGGGTGCCGTCGGCGAACGAATGGCCTAGTTGCAGCATCACCACCGAGCCCGCGCCAGAGCAGCCCGGGATTCCTAACACATGCGGGAAAACCTGTGCCCGCCAGGTCATTCGGTGCAGATCGAGTTGGTGGTACCGCAGCCCGGCGGCGGTGTCCAGGCAATCCTGCCACTGCACTGGCCCACCGCGGTGCAGCACGAACTGGTCAGCGCCGACCTGGCCACGCTGCCATCGCGGATAACGCCACCTGCCCGCCTCGACCACCCGCATCCGCAGCTCGTCGCACTCCTGCGCCCGATGCATCAGTTCCGCGACAGCGGTGTCCGGGTCCTGGAGCGCACCGTTGAAGGCGTACACCACGTTCTGATCGCTGGGATTGACCGCGGACATCCAGAACATCTGCGCGTCCACCGCGGCCATCGGTCTGCTCGTGGACATACCAGCCTCAGGGATTGAGGAAGTCCAGGATCCGCCGGGCCACCGCATCCGGCTGTTCGAGCTGCAGGAAATGCCCGGCGTGCTCCACGATCGCCACGTCGCTACCGGCAGGCAGGACATCACGCACCCACGGGGTGAATTCCGGTGTCATACAACCATCGTCGTTGCCGTGCAGATACAGGGTGGCCAGCCGTGGCGGCTTGGTCCACCACTCGTGCAGAGCGGCATAGCGGGCCGGCGGCTTGGTGTTGCGGATCGCGGCCCGGTACGGGCCCAGTGCGGCACGCCAGTACTCCGGCGCGCCGATCGCGGCATCGACATGGCGCAGATCCTCGGCGGCGTCGTAGCCGGGCGACCACCGCCGCCACAGCAGCGGTACGACCCACGAACCCGACCGATCCGGGACGAACGGCAACTGGAAATAGCTGACGTACCAGCTGCGCACCACCTGAGCAGGCAGCAGCCGCAACAACTTTCCACGGTCGCGAACCGGGCCGCCGGGGTTCAGCGCAGCCGACGGCGGCACCGACATCACCACTGCCTTGACGAAGGGACTCTCCGGCATCGCCGCCAGCCCGGTCGCTGTGATGGCACCCCAGTCGTGGCCGATCACCACGTCCCGGTCGGTCGGGCCGCAGGCGTCGCGCACCCGCAGAGCGTCGTCCATCAGTGCGCCGATGTGGTAGCTGCCGTCGGAAGGAATCGACGAGGGCACATACCCGCGCATGAACGGAGCCACCACCCGGTAGCCGGCCTCCACCAGATGCGGGACCAGCTTACGGAACCCGTACGCGGTATCGGGAAAACCATGCAGGCACAACGCAATCGGCCCCTCTTCGGGCCCCCACGTCAACGCCCGTAACTGCACGGTCGGGGCGGTGACGTCGATCCACCGTGGCGTCGACACGGCTAGATCGGGTCGAACCCGGAGATCAGCCAACGCTCGCCCACCTTGTCCAGGGTGACCCGGACGCTGGAGGCTGTGTTGGTCGGCGCATCGGCACCGACGACGACGGTCTGGTCGACGAACAGCAGCACGACGGCGTGGTCCGGCTTTGCCGAGACCGAAGCCGCGGCGGGCACGCTGGCCTGCGCCGAGATCTTCTTCTCCTTGGCGCCCGGGATCACCACGTTGTTGACCAACTGGGTATAGGCGTCCAGGAAGCTGCCGGTGAGCCGGTCTCGCGCGGCGCCGAGATCCTTGTCGACGGTGTCCGGCTTGTAGCTCAGCAGCGCGATCGTCGAGTCCTTGGCCGCCGCTACCGCCGCGACCGCGGCTTGGTCGGCGTCACGACGCGAGGAGTCCTCCCACTTGAGGTAGCCGGCAGCGGCTCCGAAGAGCAGGGCCAGCACCGGCAGGATCACGAACGCCACCAGTCGCGCCGCGTCGAACCTCTTCTTCGGCGCCGGGTCCGCCGACTCGGTCACCGTCTCCTCGACCCCGGGGCTGGGCTCGTCGATCTCGACGGCCTCGCCGATCTCTTCCACTGGGACCTCGGGCTTCTCGTCGGATGCGGTCACTGGACGAACTCCACTTTGGACACCTTCGCTTCGTCGGCACCGGTCTTCTTGACCGTCAGGCGCATTCGCCAGTTACGGGGCGGTTGGTTCTGCGCACCCGCGTTCTGGGTCTTCACGGTGACGGCCACCAGCACCTGCCCCTCGGTGCCGCTCACCGACTCCAGGCCCGCCTCGTTCACGGTGCCCTCGGACTTCGACTTGGCCTGCTTGACGACCTCGACGAACGGCTGGGACCGCTTGGCGAAGTCGTCGTAGAACGCGTCGGTGGCGGAATCGAGGATGCGCTTCACGTCGTCGTCGGCATGCTCGAAGTCGATGGTGGTCAGGTTGATCGCACCCTGGCGGCCGACGCTCACCAGTAGTTCACGCAGCTGCTCGGCCTGGCGCGCCTGGTAGGCCCGGTAGCCCAACCAGCCGGTGAGGCCGCCCAGTGCGACCACGATGGCCAGGCCCACGACCGTGGCCAGCTTGACATGTGACCACGGCTGCCGGGCCTTGACCGCCTGACCAGTGTCTTCGATGGTGTCCTCGGTGGTTTCTTCGACGATCTCCTCGGGGGCCTCCGGGGAGGCCTCGTCGGCCACCTCGGTGGTCACCTTGGGCTCGTCTGGCGCGTCGGCCATGCTTGCTCCCTCATCGGCATGTCGGGGCCGTCGCCCCTACTCCGGCGAAAGGCTACCGGCTGTCCCTGTGGTGAGAGTCACCTGGGGCGACAGTCGGCAATGGGCCTGGGTAACGTGCTTCTCACTTCCACGCGCAGAGGAGTCCGCCAGTGGCCAGCACGACCAGCGGCGCGCAGACCGTGCAGTTCCACGGCGATCAGGGGTTGACTCTGGTCGGCGAAGAGTGGAATCGCTCCGGCGCCGGTGATCGGCCGACGATACTGATGCTGCACGGCGGCGGGCAGAACCGGTTCTCCTGGAAGAACACCGGCCAGGTGCTGGCCGACCGGGGTTTCCATGTGGTTGCACTCGACGCCCGCGGCCACGGGGACAGCGACCGCGCACCCAACGGCGTCTATACCGTGGACGCGCTGTGCAACGACGTACTGGCCGTGCTCGAGCAGATCGGCAGGCCGGTGGTGCTGATCGGAGCCAGCATGGGCGGGCTCACCGGCATCATGGTGGCCAAGCTGGCCGGACCGGAGGAGGTCACCAAGCTGGTTCTGGTCGACGTGGTCCCGCGGATCGAGGAAAAGGGAACCTCGCGCATCCGCGACTTCATGGCCGCGCATGTGCACGGCTTCGAGAACCTGGAACAGGCGGCCGACGCCATCGCCGCTTACCTTCCGCACCGCCCGCGGCCGACCAATCTGGAGGGTCTCAAGAAGAACCTGCGGCATCGCGAGGGTCGCTGGTTCTGGCATTGGGATCCGGCGTTCCTCGAGCCGGTCGAAGGTGCGGAATTCCTGCGCGTCGAGCAACTCGAGCAGGCAGCCGCCGACCTGGGCGTCCCGATCCTGCTGATCCGCGGCAAGCTCTCCGATGTCGTGAGTATGGAGGGGGTTACGGCGTTTTTGGCCAAGGTGCCGCACGCGGAGTTCGTCGAGCTGTCCGACGCCGGACACACCGCCGCCGGTGATGACAACGACGCCTTCTCCGACGCCGTCGTCGCGTTCGTCACCCGCTGACCGGCAGGTGTAACTCGGCGGCAACATAGGAGCGGGCGATGTGCTTGAGCTCCCGGGAGTCCACCGCGCGCACCACCATCTGCGCGCCGAGCCCGTCGATCATCGTCAGCAGCCGCCGGGCGGTGACGTCGGGGTCGGCGACGCTGAACTCCCCGTTACCGTTGCCTGCCCGCACCACCTCGGCGATGCTGTCCAGCCACTGGTCGGTCAGCGTGGCCGCCGCTGCCGCCAGCGCCGGGTTGGTCCGGCCCAGACTCCACGCCTCGAGCCACAGTGCGCTGGCGTCCATGCTGGACTCGTCGAGGGTGTAGTCCATCAGTGCGTTGATGCCGTCTGTCGCGGTGGTTTGGCCGGCCATCAGCGTGCGCGCGGTATCGAGGTCCTCGACGGCAGCGGCCCGGAACACCGCGGTGATCAGCTGCTCGGCCGACGAGAAATAATGGCTGACCAGGCCCGGCGTCACGCCGAGGTCGGTGGCGACCTTGCGCAGCGTGACGGCGCCGAGGCCGTCGGTGCGGCTGATCTGCACCGCCTGACGGAGTAGCTCGTCATGGCGTTCGGTCGGCATCTTGCGTTTGGCGTCTCGCATCGCCTTCGCGGCCACTTTCGCCCTTTCCATTGACGGATGCCGGAGTCTTGTTGAACACTACATCAACACTATTGAAGTACCCATCAACAAGGAGGTCCGATGGCCCTGGACACCACCACCGACCGGCCGGGCGCCATCGAGGCCGCCGGCGTCGAGTACCTGCCTGAGCGGGCCAGGGACTCCAGCCCGGGCAACCTGTGCGCGGTCTTCCTCGGCGCCAACCTCACCTGGACCAACGTGGTGTTCGGGGCGTTCGCCATCCTGTTCGGCTTGAGCTTCTGGCAGACGCTGACGTCCATGGCGGTGGGCACCGCCATCGGCACACTGGCCGTGCTGCCGACCGCGGTCATCGGCCCGCGCACCGGCACCAACATGACCGTGTCCAGCGGTGCCTTCTTCGGCATCCGCGGCCGGTTCATCGGCTCCTTCCTGGCGTTGGCCATCGCCCTCGGATTCGCCGCGGTGACGGTGTGGACCAGCGGCGACGCCCTGGTGGCGGCCGCCCACCGGATCTTCGCGCTGCCCGAGACCAATGTGGTGCGCGGCATCGGGTATGCGATCGTGGCCGCGCTGATGGTCACCGTCGCGCTCTACGGCCACGCCACCATCGTGGCGATGCAGAAGATCGTGGTCCCGGTTGTCGGTGCGCTGATGGTCGCCGGGGTCTTCGCCTTCGCCGCCGGATTCAGTCCGGGCGCGAGCTCGGGCGAGTACGCGCTCGGCAGCTTCTGGCCGACCTGGACATTGTGCGCGGTACTGTTCGCCGCCGCACCGGTCTCCTACGGCCCCACCATCGGTGACTACACCCGGCGCATCTCCCCAATCCGGTTCAGCGACAAGCAGATCAGCCTGGCCCTCGGTGCGGGCATGTTCGTCGGTGTGCTGCTGCCCAGCATGTTCGGCGCTTACACGGCGCTGAGTTTCACCAACCCTACCGACTCCTACCTCGACGACCTGGTGACCGCGGCTCCGGCGTGGTACGTACTGCCGATCGTGGTGATCTCGGTACTGGGCGGGCTGAGCCAGGGTGTGCTGTGCATCTACGCCAGCGGGCTGGACCTGGAAGGTCTTGCGCCGCAATTGAAACGGACGCAAACCACTATCATCACCGCGGCGGTGGCCATCGCGTTGCTCTACGTGGGGGTGTTCGTTTTCGACGCCGTCGGTTCGGTCACCGCGATGACGGTGGTGCTCAACGCGGTCATCACACCGTGGGTGGCGGTGCTGGCGGTCGGCGCGCTGCGCAGCCGCACAGTCGGCTACGACCCGGTGGACCTGCAGGCCTTCGCGCACGGTCGCCGCGGCGGCCGGTACTGGTTCACCCGCGGCTGGAATATCCCGGCGGTGGCTGCATGGGCGGCGGGTTCGCTGTTCGGTGTGCTGGCCGTCAACACGACGCTCTACGTCGGACCGCTGGCCGATATCGCTGCGGGAGTCGACCTGAGCACTGTGGGTTCTGCGGTTCTGGCGGTGGTCGTCTACCTGGTGGTCGGCGCGGCGCTAGGCCACCGGGGTGAGCAGTCGGCGATGGGCCAGCCACTCGTCGAGATTGCGTAACGCCAAGCGCGCCATCGCGGTTCGTGCACGAGCGGTGTTGCTCCCGACATGCGGGAGCAACACCACATTGTCCAGCGCCAGCAGCGCGGCCGGCACCTGCGGTTCGTGGGCAAAGACGTCCAACCCGGCACCGGCCAGTCCCCCATTGGTGAGCAGCTCGACCAGAGCGTCCTCGTCCACCACGCCGCCGCGGGCGATGTTGACCAGAAAGCCCTGCGGTCCCAACGCTTCCAGGACGGCACGGTCCACCAGGCGCGCCGTCTCCGGGCCGCCTGCGGTAGCCACGACCAGCACGTCCACCGAACCGGCCAGATCCGCGGGCGCCGCCGCATAGCGGTACGGACTGCCGGGCACCGGTCGCCGGTTGTGGTAGGCGATCGTGCAGTCGAAGGCGGCCAGCCGGGTGGCGATCGCGGAGCCGATCCGGCCCAGCCCCAGGATGCCGACCCGGCTGCCGCTGACATCGCGGGCGTACCGCAAGGGGCCGCGGACCGGCCAGTGACCGGCCCGCACATAGCGGTCGGCCGCCGACAATCCGCGCATCGTGTCGATGAGCAGCCCGACGGCGGTGTCGGCCACGGTGTCGGTCAGCACGTCGGGGGTGTTGCTCACCGCGATCCCCCTGGCACGAGCGGCGGCCAGGTCGATGGCGTCCACCCCGGCACCGAAGTTCACGATCGCCTCGAGGTTCGGCAGTCCCGCGATGAGGTCGGCGTCCACTGGGCCACCGCAGGACAGGATCACCGTGACGGCCGGTGAGTCCGGCAGCGGGTACGACGACAGCGGCTCACGCCGGGACAGCTCGGCAGCCAGCGAGGGCTCGGGGCTGCCGACGAGCAGGACGGTCATCTCTCAATCGTTACCACGGATCAGCGCGGCCAACCCCTCGCGGTCAGTGATGTTGAGTTTGGCGAACATTCGGTAGACGTGCCCCTCGACGGTCCGGGTGGACACGACCAGCCGCTCGGCGATGTCGCGATTGGTCATCCCGCGGGCGACCAGATTGGCGATCTCCCACTCGCGGGTGCTCAGGCCGACGGCGGCGAGGTGCTGGTGAGCGCGCCGGTGCGCCAGGCCGTCGAGGACTACGAGTTCGACGGCGGACGCGACGCCGAGCTCAAAGGCTTCGCGGGCACCCACCGGCTCTACGCCGTGGTGATTTCGCGTTGACTCAGAAACCACACACAGGTTTACTCGGCGTTCTTGTGCGTAGGTTCTGACTCAACGCCCGTCTCGGCGGATTCGGCATCGGCCAGCCGCTGGTGCAGCCGGCTGCGGATCTCATCCGGGCTATAGGCGTTGCGGCGGCGCTGATCCCGGGCGACCAGAACCCCACCGGCCACCACGCCGGCCGCCCCGGCCAGCCCGATCCACTTCCAGATGCTGCGCATGACGTTCACATTAAGCTGCGCTGGTGACCGTGCACACCGTGTCGCTGACTCAGGCGCTCAACGAGACCCGCACCGGCGATGTGTGGCTGTTTCGCGGCGGGTCCGGGCCGGACCGGGCGATCCAGACCCTGACCAACGCCCCGATCAACCACGTCGGGATGACGGTGGCGATCGACGACCTGCCGCCGCTGATGTGGCATGCCGAACTCGGCCAGAAACTCACCGACATGTGGACCGGGACCAACCACCGCGGCGTGCAACTCAACGACGCCCGGGAAGCCGTCGAGCAGTGGTTGTTCCACTACGACCAGCGCTGCTGGCTGCGTCAGCTGAGCCCGCACGCCAGCCGCGAACAGGAGGACCGGCTGCTGAAGGTGATCGCCAGGATGGATGGCACACCCTTCCCGTCCACCGCCCGGCTGGCCGGGCGGTGGATCCGCGGCCAGGTACCCACGGTCTCGGACTGGACGCGGGGAATCCCGTTCCTGCACAAGAAGGTTCGCGAGTCAGCTGAGCGACGCAAGGCCGCCAAGCGGGAGAGCGGGCTGGAAACCGCCTATTGCGCCGAGACCGTCGCCATCACCTACGAGGAGATGGGGCTGCTGCGTACGGAGAAGAACGAGAACTGGTTCGACCCCGG